>NZ_JAIGNM010000005.1 GCF_019711495.1 Qipengyuania xiamenensis | reverse complement strand
CGTCTCGTTCGGTCCGCCAGTGATCGAGCGGCTTAGAGCAGCTTGCGGCGTAAGTTTCCTTCGCCGGAGAGCAACCAGCCAAAAATGGAATAAGTAGCGCTAGCGAGATCAATTTCATCGCTGAAGTTCTGTCATCTACGGTGACGACGCGCAATGTCCGCTTTCCACCCAATTTGCGCCTGTTTCACCGAGCAAGTGAGGTGCCAGAAGCGGACGGGCAGCTATCGACCCGATTGCGGTCAAGCGGCCTAGCCTCCGTCTTCTATCAAACAGTCTGCGTAGTCGGCGAATAGAGTCTGCGATTGAGGCAGCGCATCTTTAAAAAGTTCATGATCGGAGTCCCAGACCGACAAGTACCTTGGCAAGTCCTCATTCGCCGCCAAGTACTCAGTTGTCCGCGGATCTTTGCTGCCCAACACGATCTTGGAACATACGCTCTTGGGAGTCACTACACCCCACGGCAAATCGTGATCGCCGATGAATTGAGTTACAAAATCAAGAAAAGGCAGCCCTCGCGAATATTCGAAGACGACATCATCACCCGAGCGCTTGTAAACATTGAAGGCGTACCAACTACCAAAACGTTCTCCTTTTGCGTCAGCTGCCGACTTCTCGTCCTTCTTACGAGAAATGTGATCCTGAAGACCATCCATCACCGGGACGAGTGAAAGGAAATTTAATTTCTGCAATCGCTCTTGCCCCAGTGCTCCGAGAGCAAGATGATTTCCTAGGCTGGTGGTTATCATCGGAGGGTCGCCACCCTCCTGGGCGCGATAATAGTCTGTTGCCAGCTTGACATCGCGGATGGCGAGTTCGATTTCATTCGGCTCATAGAGGGTGCGAATATTCATTCCCCAGTAGCCAATCGAAGCAATCGTAAAACCACGCTTCATGATCTGGTATTGCGGTAGCTCCTCCATGGATCCACCAACAAGCTCGAGCATGCCGTTTCGCCGGATCCTCTCAACATATTCATCGGTCATCACCGGATTGCTGTAAAACGGGAGGCCGCCAGGCCCTCCTTGAACATCAATGATGACGCGCTGGTTGTCACTCGAACCTTCGAGATGACTCTCGACCACTGGAACGCGATCATTCCCGAACTTCAGGGCGAAAAGCGTCGATGTTACGCCTTGGGCGGTCCAAGTATGGCAGACGACCTTATTTGCTGCTTTGTCGGCTTCGGTTTGAAATCGTTCGAGGCAATCGAACCAATCGTAACCAAGTCCTCCCGTCGGATTCTCGGAGTGCGATTTCTCAACCAATTCGCGCAAATCGCGCGCTTCTTTATCGGCATCTGACGATAGATACCCATAAGTGGCGGGCACTGTCAGACCAATTGCCGCAAGAGACAATGAAACAAAGACCTTCATGCGTCCGAATACTCCCCCTCACGAATCTATTCATACATAAAAGTCGCTAATGATATAGCGTTAGAAGGTATCGTACGTCGAAAAGCCCCTAAATTGAATGTCCGCTTCCCACCCAGTTCGTGACTGATTTACCGAGCTAGGGATACGCCAAGAGCGGACCGACAGCTAACGACCCGGTTGCGGACATTCCAAAGTATCGTCAGAGCGCAAACCTACTGCGGGAGAAAAGAGAATGCGACCGGCTCCGATCGTTTGGTTTGAGAGGATTATGTTCGGAACCCTTTTTCTGGGCCTGATCCAAAACTATCTTGGTTGGGATGATGCGGTGGCAACCGTCCCTCAAACGATCTCAAACCCTGGCGCGTTCGTTGTGGGCGTAGCAATCTTTACGTTCATATTTATGGGAGGCCTAACACTCCTGATTTCTCGTCGCCGGAGTAAGATAGCCATGTGGGTGTCGATAGCGATGCTTCTGCTTGGTCTGCCCACCGTTGCTGCCCTCGCAGAAAGTGGTCAATTGATAGGCAGTGGCTGGATAATGCTGGCCCAAACGCTGGGCCAGATCTTCGCATTTAGCCTATTGTTTACCCCGGCAGCACGCCAGTGGATGCGTAGCTCTCCATCGCTCGACCACGAGCCTTCCTAACTTCAAGAACCGCTTCGCGGTGACCGCTTTCCACCCATCTGAAGTCGCTTTCACCGAGCTAGCGATGTGCCAAGAGCGCACGGGCAGCTAACGACCCGATTGCGGACATTCTCTAAACATGCTTCATCCCGCGAAAATGGTACGAGATCACATCCCAATCCTAACCCTTGCGCTTGCTAGTTTCTTGAGCAGTTGCACTGAGGTCCCAAGTACAATTTGCAAGATGCCGAACAACGAAGTTCTATGGCAAGGGGTCGAAGTGCATTGGGTTGGAGAAATCGTCGAAACTGAGGACAGCTCAGGTCGTGTCAGACACGGCTTCTTCGATATGAGTTGCGATGTTGTAGTCGAAATCCAAAATGTCGCAAACGAACGTCTATCACCTAATCAACTCGCCTCAGGGATCGCTGTCGAAATTTCGAGCCCCAATGCAGCGGTAGCCACGCACAAGGTGTCGGGTCGATTGCAGCTGGAAGATGGCCACATCGTTCTCGTTCCTGATCAGCTGGAAAGGGTGTCGCCTTGGCTTGTCGAAGCGGATGGTGGAACTAGGCGATATTTCTATGAGCGGTACAGCAGGACTAACCAATCTGAAGACTTGAAATAGAAAAGGACGGCAGGGTCATGCAGGCGAAGGCCGCTTCCCACCCATCTGGCGCCGCTTTTACCGAGCTATCGGTGTGCCAGGAGCAGACGGGCAGGTAACGACCCGATTGCAGACATTCGTCAATGCGCTAGGCAATCCCAATGCATAAGATCATATTGGCAGCCTCGCTTGTTGCTGCTCCACTGACGCCCACGATGGCTGAATCTCCCGATCATAGAACATCACTCGCGCCTTCAGCGCAGAATGAAACCCCTCCGTCAGGGGAGAAGCTAGAACTCATTAAGCGGTTCATGACGGTCGTTGGCATCCAAAGCCGGTTGGACAGCGGCAGCTTCTTGGAACAATATGCATTTATAGCCGAGCTTGGATGGCATGAAGGCGAGGTCGAAATTTCGGAGGCTCTTACCGGGCCGGTGGAGGCTCTCAAGGCCGAATATGAGAAGTATCGCTCAATCTATCAGAGCGAGTACGAGCAGCACTTAAATTGGGAGTTCACCGAAGACGAGCTGCGCCAAATGGTCGCCTTCTTTGAGACTCCTGTCGGCAGGCATTATTTGGCCGGATCGTGGCGCATGGAAGCCTACATCGGCACGAACATGGAAGAGACCGAGCAAGCCTTGGTCGCTGAGGCCGTGAAATCTTATCGCTCTCGGTAGGAATGTCCGCCTTCCACCCAGTTCGCGACTGATTTACCGAGCTAGCGATGTGCCAGGAGTGGACGGGCAGCTAACGCCCCGGTTGCAGACACTAACGTGCGTTGACTTCTGACCAGTTTTCCCAGTCGTTTCCCTCACTGCAAAGGGAAGTCTCATCTCGGCAAATGTCTGACCTGTTCATGATCGTGCGTACTGCCTCCACTCGATCGCATGGTGCATTTGGCTCAACCTCGAGTATGAGTTGAGGAAGTGGGGCAATGGAGGACGCCTCACTCGCAATCTCAGCTAGATCTAAATCTGAGATTATGCGCTCCGACGAACCTACTCGTTCCCTCAAGACTCCATCTTGATCCACGGAGAACGCGAGGACCGGGGCCAAATGAACAAGGCCGTCTCGTTCGGTCCGCCAGTGATCGAGCGGCTTAGAGCAGCTTGCGGCGTAAGTTTCCTTCGCCGGAGAGCAACCA
>NZ_JAIGNM010000004.1 GCF_019711495.1 Qipengyuania xiamenensis | reverse complement strand
TCGGAAATGACGGCTTGTTGGGATAGCGAAGACCCAAGGTCGACACATGCCTCAAGAACACTTTGCTCGGGAAGCTTCGTGATATTGCGCCAATCGGCGGTGTCAGTGATTGCGTCCGGCGATTTGGCCTCGACCGGACCGTCTTTAGTGATCATAGCGCGCAATTGGTACGGTGCCGTTCGTACTGCGATATATTGCGGAGCATCAGCATTTTGCGTCCTGAAGCGCTCTGCTTCTCCCACAAACCGCTCCACATAGTCCGTAACGATTTCACACGCGTCGTGCTGGGACGGTGTTCGTGCTTCGCTAGCGCTGCATGCAGCAAGCAAGCCGGCAAATGTCGCCACGCTAAGAAAATGACTTTGCATTGGTTGGAGCTACTGATTTCAGTGAGAGGACACAATGTCCGCTTTCCACCCATCTGACGACGCTTTCACCGAGCTAACGATGCGCCAGGACCTGACGGGCAGCTAACGACCCGATTTCGGACATTCGTCACTTATTTTTGGTCAGCTTTTGCCAGTCGAACCCGTATTTCGATTAAGCGGGCAATCCTGAGGCGCTCAGAGAAACGGTCGGAACGCGTTTTCAGTGGTATTGCGAGCGACGTTCCATCTCGAAGTTTCAGAACCATGCCTTTCGACATGTGACCGAACTTTTCCTGCCTTAGCTCTTCGGTCCCATAATAGCTTGTGCTGTCGATTTCTGAGTAAGGAACGAACCGGGCTTCACAGTCTGGGTCGACCAGTAGGCCATCGGTACAAAAGCTGAAAATGCGGCGGCCATCGTCTGAGACGTAGGAGGCCACGGCTCCAAATGCTCCACGTGTCTCTTCCGCGCGCAAGTCCGGCGCGAGCCGTCGGAGGCGAGCAAGAAGCGCATCCGTGCGCTCAGTTTCCTTATGACCATTCATCCTACCAGCCTAGGTAGTCAAAGGTCCGCTTACCACCCCTCTGGCGACGGTTTCACCGAGCTAGGAATGTGTCAGGAGCGGACTGTCAGCTAACGACCCGATTGCGGTCGCAGGCTCATCGGTCCAAAACCCCAGCATGAATATGCGCGCGACCCTTTGTCTCCTACTTATGCCATTTACAGCGAGTTGTGTGGGCGAGGATGTGGACGGCGGTGAACAATGCACAGTCGAAGCGATTGGGAAGGCGACCGGCGCCGGTAATCTTGAAGCAACCCTCCAAGTTCCGATGAGCTACATGTCGGGAGCCGAAATTTCCGATGGGGGAATCAGCGTTCAGCACAATGGCTGTGATTTTCCGCTCAACGCGTTCTTCTCAAGGGAGACAGCAGAGCGGGTCATTGAAGAAACGCCTTCAAATACCCTCAGTCATCACGAGGGATTTTTCCGCGTAGTCGATGCCTCGTTGTCCATCTGGAAGTTTTCAGATGCTTCGGGCGAGACACGCTTCTTTGTGACCGAAGTTCATGAGATGCGCCCGATTTTGAAGGCGAGAACAAGTCATGAGAAGAGATACTATGATGAGCCCGGTGACGGCAGCTAACCACCCATCTAATGACGCTTTCACCGAGCTAAGGATGTGGCAGGAGCGGACGGGCAGCTAACGACCCGATTGCGGACATTGTGGACCTAGAGATCAAAGCCCATAAGCTAATCAGAATTACTCGGATCAAAGGGATTTGCATGAGAATGGGTCGAGCATTTGCGGCAGCTCTGTTCACCTCGGCGGTCTTTACTGCCTCGTGTTCTGAGCAAGAGGCTCCCGGTCTGACCGCCGAGTTTCAGCAGATTTCGATGCGCTCATCGCTCTATGCGGAGGCGCCTAAGGTCGTTGCTTCGCCTAAGCCGACTTTTCCAAACGAATACGCCAGTGCAGTCTCTTCTCAGATTGGCGTCAGCTATGATATGACCCTCGTATACTTCGAGACGGTCTCCTTGGCCGACAAATCGTATGATATCTACGAGGTGGTCGAGGTGCCCGACGCTTTTGTGGGCGTCCCGCAAGCTGGCAGAGAGTTGCTCCTGATCACTCTTTGACCAGAGAAACTTTAGTCCGCTTCCCACCCAGTTCGTGACGGATTTGCCGAGCTATTGATGTTCCAAGACCGGACCAGCCGCTAACGACCCGATTGCGGACGTTCAATCTTCGCCCTAACATTCTGAGATGTTTGACGGCTTTTTCTTGATTGGATTTTTGGGTGGGCCGTTGGCACTCGCTTATCTTCTCGAAGGTGAAGCCAAGCGAGCCTCCTCCACACTTCGTCCACGCCTTCGAAGCATTCTGTTGGCTCCATTTGCCGCCTGGGGAGCCTTTACTTGGATACTGATGGCGATTGTCGTTTTAGCCGATGGAGTGAACGAGCAAGCATTCTTCTGGGCACAAATAGCGTCGGCATTTCTCACTGTAGTCATTTTGAGTCTGAGTTACGCGGCGACTGTCCGTCGCAGACGTGCCCGACTAAAGGCACATTTGGCGAATTAGCCGCCACTCTCGCAATCCGGTCGCATTGGAGAACGCATGTTAGCGGCCGGTCCGCCTTCCACCCATCTGGCGACGCTCTCGCCGAGCTTGTAATGGCGCCAAACAATGCCGTTGAAAGCGGCCATGTTTGCGGTCTTTCGCCCATTCTTATTTTTCTTCACCAGAGCCAATACAGTGCTCCTAGTATCCCTATCGCAAGCACTACGACGATACTTGGCACAATTCCGGCCCAAGAGCCGGCAACGAGTGCCAGCGATGCCGATGCGAAGATGAGCTTCGATCTCGTGCTTCGATCAGATTGAATCATCGGATAAATGCAAAGCGTCGGTCCGCAGTGAGGTCAATCTGAAAGGTCCGGTTTCCACCCACCTGGTGACGCTTTCACCGAGCTAGGAATGTGCCAGGAGCTGACGGGCGGCTAACGACCCGATTGCGGACATTGAGATTGCGGCTATTCTCAATGCCATGTGGCTCAAACGTTTAGCTAATATCGTTCTAGCTGCTTACTGCGGCGGACTGATTGCGAGCTACGCCACCTTGTTGATAACGCCGGACGCTCTGACTGATCCGACGCTCCGCATTTTCCCATTCCGGTTCGCGCTAGGCATCCTCATATTTACGCTGCCTGGCTCCCTTTGGGTTGCAGCGATATTCCGAGCGGTGCGGCCTCGTTGGTCGTTACCTCGCTCATATGGTTTCGCAATCACCTGCGGCGCGCTGACGGGGGGCGGCGTGCTTTGGTTACTGTCTCCTTCCTCGGCAGCAGTGTTTGGAATCGGAGCATTCTACGGCCTTGTTACAGCAACGATATGGGCTGGACTGAACCGGTATTTTCTCCCTGCTTTCTAGTGTCCGTCAACCACCCATCTGACGACGCTTTCACCGAGCTAACGATGTGCCACGACTGGACGGGCAGCTAACGACCCGATTGCGGACTATGTCCAAGCCTGCCATCCAATTTCTTAGAGAACGTGATGATGAAGGCCCAAGGAATGCTTAAATGATCGAATCTGTCATCATATTGGCAGTTTTTGCGATGCAATGCAGGTATGCCTACCTGTACGCCCCACCTTCTTTAGAATGGCGGGCTCGGGTTCTTTATTCGTGCATACCTCTCGTCTCTCTTATCTACGCAATGGGTGTTGTCGCCTATCTTCCTCATGCGATTGAGGAATGGCAGATATTCCTGATTGGTTCGCTCGCCTTGCCCATCTTGGCCATTTTCTTCGTCGGGTTAAAAACCTTGCGGTCTATGGCCCGAGCGAGAGGCAAAACTTCTCAGCAACTCTCTGAGTAGCGCGCGTCTGTTTCCCACCCAGTTCGAGACCTTCGAGCGGTACGCCAGCTATGCCTAGAGCTGACTAAGCGGTAACAACGATTCCGCAGCCTTTCACATAAAACACTGCGCAATCAATTCCCGGACCTTGCAGACTTCACGATAGGCCGCTTTTAGACATCATCCGAATTGCAGGGATCAATCAGACTTGAGTGTTACCTTCGACAAAATGAGTGGGTCGATTGGATCACTCCTGCTGGTTTGGTCTAGAATCGAACGACGTGCGCGCGACGAGGTCATGCGCGTTTCCGGCTCGAACCCCCGAAATTTGCATGGCGTTGCCGCTGTCTTGAACGCTTGGGAAGAGATGGTGGCTGCTACGCAACCAGCCGCCTCTCTATACCCTAAGCTCGCAAGGGCTCTCCGCGTCCAACTCCAGAAGCCCATCGAGATTCGTAACGGGATTTGTCATGGGCTGATTGGCATCTCGGCAGCAGATGATGAGAACCCCGGCACGCTCAGTTGGTCACTCAACGGCAACGAGCATTCTATCTCTTGGGAAGACCTTCAGGTGTTGCTCGCTAGGCTCTCCAAAATTCCCCGCACGGTTTCGATGATATCGGATCCTCCGCTAGGTCGTGCGGGAAATCTAGCGATCGACAATGCCGAGAACAGGAAATGGTGGTCGCAGGAGTGTGGGCTTGAGCTCCCAGAGCAGTGAAGCCTTTCTTCTCCCGAATGGGCAAATCCGTTCGGTATACTCCTCAGCTATTTTCTGACCTGGCTGCCGAGTGTGCCGCCTGATTGTTGCTTCGCTCGTTGAGGAACGCCAGCTATTCCAGTTCTCCGCGCGAAAGCGGCCATTCAGCTAACGCCCCCTTGCGGACATCACGTCAGACTGACATTTTGCGACTATGATCGCCCTGACCGCCTTATCTATAGCTCTGCTTTTGTGGACCGCTATCTACTGCGTTCGGAAAGCAGTTGCGGACTTCCGCGGGACGGCCCCGGCTTCCGGCATTCCCGGAGTGATCGCAGTGCTTGGTGCTCTCATACCAGCGGGGCTTCTTTCGTTCGCGCTCCTCATGGCGTATTCTGGCGTTTGAGAGCTAAAGCGGAATGACCGCTTTCCACCCATCATTCGACGCTTTCACCGAGTTGCCGCTGTGCCAAAAGCGGACCAGCCGCTAACGACCCGATTGCGGACAGCGGTATTTGAAGTCAGAATGCAGAATGCCCAAGCTGATTTTTGAAATTTGGCATGACCCCACCAATTCGTCTTTTGAAATGGGAGCAGTATGCTCATCGACTGATGAACACAGGCGGGCAGTCAGTCCAAACGCCGTTCGCATCCATCAATTCACCGCTGAATCTAGCCTAGATGCGTTTCAACAGGACTATGATTTTCACGGATTAGGCATTTACCGACTTCCGGATGGTGAGAGAGAGTACTTCTACACCCAGCATGAGGCGGAGGAGCAAATGCGATACATTGCAGTTCGCAAGCTGTAATTTGCTCTACTTACGCGAGGCTGAACCGGAAGCGGACCGTCCACTCTCCACCCACCTGAAGTCGCTTTAACCGAGCCAGTGATGTACCAGAAGCGGACCAGTCGCTAACGACCCGATTGCGGAAACCACCCATTCCTGCAATTTTCAGCGTCATCAAACGTTTAGACAAGAGATGATCGGTGA
>NZ_JAIGNM010000003.1 GCF_019711495.1 Qipengyuania xiamenensis | reverse complement strand
AGCGGTCTCACCTAACAGGCAGGTAGCCCGCAGTCACCCCCGGCCCTCGGATGACCGCAATCGGGTCGTTAGCGGAATGACCGTAATCGGCTGGGAGGGTCCGAAAAGCAGCTCCTACGGACCCTCGCAACCTATAAATCAAGCCAGCGAAACGTGTCGCTTCAGGTGGTGATCCACGCTGCCGAACTCGCTTTCGAAGATCGTCAGGCGCTTGAAGTAGTGGCCGATGGCATATTCATCAGTCACGCCGTTGCCGCCGTGGATCTGGACCGCTTCCTGTCCGACGAAGCGGGCCGACTGGCCGACGCCGACCTTGGCTGACGAGGCGGCGCGCTTGCGCTCCTTTTCGCCTGCATCGAGCTTGATCGTGGCGAGATAGGTCAGCGAAACCGCAGTCTCGTACGCGGTGTACATGTCGACCATGCGGTGCTGGAGCACCTGGAACTTGCCGATCGGCACGCCGAACTGCTTGCGCTGCTTCGAATATTCGAGCGTCATCGCGTGGGCGACCTTCATCGCACCGCATGCTTCCGCGCACTGGGCGGCAATGGCTTCGTCGGTGACCTGCTCGATCAGCGGCAGGGCAGCGCCTTCTTCGCCGATCAGCGCGTCGGCGGGGACCGAGACATTCTCGAAATAGACTTCCGAAGCGCGGCGGCCGTCGACGGTCTCGTAATCACGCGTGGTGATGCCGTCGGCGCTCTTGTCGACGATGAAGACGCTCACGCCCTCGGCATCGCGGCGCCCGCCGCCGGTGCGCGCGGTGACGACGAGGTGGCTGGCCCAGGGAGCGCCGATGACGACGGCCTTGTGGCCATTGAGGACATAGCTGTCGCCGTCCTTCTTTGCCGTGGTTTCGAGATCGGCGTAATTGTAGCGCCCGCGCGGTTCGGCATAAGCGAAGGCGAAGACGCGGCTACCGTCGATGATGGCCGAGAGGTGTTCCTCGCGCTGTGCTTCGCTGCCGGCGTGCTTGAGGAAGCCGCCTGCGCAGACCACCGTGGGGACGAAGGGCTCGACCACGAGGCCTTTGCCGAATTCCTCCATCACGATCATCGCATCGACAGCGCCGCCGCCGAAACCGCCGACTTCCTCGCTGAACGGCATGCCGAGGATGCCGAGCTCGGCCAGCTGCGCCCAGATTTCGGGCCGCCATCCGGCATCACTGGCGATGGCCGCGCGGCGCGATTCCCAGTCGTATTGTTCCCTGACAAGGCGCGAAAGTCCGTCGCGCACCATGTCCTGTTCTTCGGTGAAATTGAAATCCACGGGTCTCTCTCCGCTCGTGCTCTGGCCTTAGAGGCCGAGGATCATTTTCGTGATGATGTTGCGCTGGATCTCGTTCGATCCGCCGTAGATCGAGGTCTTGCGCATGTTGAAATAGGTTTCCGCCGCATGCGCCGAATAATCGGGTCCGACCGGATATTCGTTGCTGCCGTCGTCGTTCGCGACGCTGTGATAATAGGGCGCGGCATAGCTGCCGACGGCTTCCAGCGTGAGTTCGGTCAGGCGCTGCTGGATCTCGGTGCCCTTGATCTTGAGGATCGAGCTTTCGGGGCCCGGACCCTTGCCCGCCTGTTCACCGGCGAGCGTGCGCAGCTCGGTGATTTCGAGCGCGGCAAGGTCGATTTCCAGCTGGCTCACCTTGCGGGCGAATTCGAAGTCCTCGATCAGCGGCTCGCCGTCGAGGGTCTCGTTCGCGGCGATCTCGCGCAGCTTTTCGACGCCGCGCTTGGAGCGGGCTACACCGGCAATGCCGCTGCGTTCGTGGGCGAGCAGGAACTTGGCGTAGGTCCAGCCCTTGTTCTCTTCGCCGACGAGGTTCTCGACCGGTACTCGCACGTCTGTCAGCCAGGTCTCGTTGACCTCGTAACCACCGTCGAGAAGCTTGATCGGCTTCACTTCGACGCCGGGCGTTTTCATATCGACGAGGATGAAGCTGATGCCTTCCTGCGGCTTGGCGGCATCGGTGTCGGTGCGGCACAGGAAGAAGCCCCAGTCGGCATATTGCGCAAGCGTGGTCCAGGTCTTCTGGCCGTTGATGACATAGTGATCGCCATCGCGGACCGCAGTGGTCTTGAGCGAGGCGAGGTCCGAGCCTGCGCCCGGTTCGGAGTAACCTTGGCACCACCACACGTCGCCGCTGCGGATGCCGGGGAGGTGCTTGGCCTTCTGCTCTTCATTGCCGAAGGTGTAGATGACGGGGCCGACCATCGAGACGCCGAAGGGCAACGGCATGACCGCGTTCACCCGGGCGTTCTCTTCCGACCAGATGTAGCGTTGGGTGGGCGTCCAGCCGGTGCCGCCATATTCGACCGGCCATGCGGGAACCGACCAGCCCTTTTCGCCGAGGATCTTGTGCCAGGCGAGGAAGTCTTCGCGCGATAGGTCTTCGCGCAGGCCGACGTCGCCAAGGTGCTTGGGATAGTTCTCGGCGATGAAGGCGCGAACCTCGTCGCGGAAAGCCTGTTCTTCGGGGGTGAAATCGAGATTCATGGGGTCACGCTCCGCTTGTCATCCTCTCGCGCCCGGTATTCCGGGCTTGCTGGCGGATTTTCTTCACGAAGCGGGGCGTGGACGCAAGGTTGCAAAGTGAAATTCTTCCTCCGCGAAGCGCCGAAAACGGCGCCTGGAAGGGCGTTCCTACAGCCGTGCCGCTACGGTATCGCCGGACCCGCCCGTTGGAATCGCGGTTGAACCCGAAACGAAAAAAGCCCCGCCTTGCGAGCGGGGCTTTCGTGTTTCGGAGGTGTACGCCCTCGGATACGAATCAGCAGGCGTCGATTTCAGCCCAGCTTCTCGGCAACCAGAGCCTTCAGGTCCTTCTCGCTGCGCGCACCGATGTGGCTGATGATCTCGCCGGCACATATCGCGCCCATCCTGAGGCAGGTTTCGAGGTCCTCGCCGCGGGTGTGGCCGGTCAGGAAACCGGCGGCGAAGAGATCGCCCGCGCCGGTGGTGTCGACCACCTTTGCGATCGGTTCGGCGGCCACTTCGGCCCGCGTGCCATTGGCAATCGCCACCGCGCCCTTGGCACTGCGGGTTGCCACCAGCGTCGGGACCTTGTCCTTGACCGCGTCGAGACCGGCTTCGAAATCTTCCTCACCGGTAAGCGTCGCCAGTTCGTGTTCGTTGACGAAGAGAATGTCGATCTTGCCCTCTTCGATCAGCGCGCGGAAATCGTCGCCGTGGCGGTCGATCACGAAGCTTTCGCTGGCGGTGAAGGCGACCTTGCGGCCAGCATTGCGGGCCACTTCGATTGCACGGCGCATGGCGCTGCGCGGTTCTTCGGGGTCCCACAGATAGCCTTCGAGATAGAGCACGCCCGCGCTGGCGATCAGCTCTTCGTCGAGCGCTGCGGGCGGAAGGAACTGCGATGCACCGAGGAAGGTGTTCATCGTACGCTCGCCATCGGGGGTCACAAAAATGAGGCAGCGCGCGGTCGGCGGCTCCTCGTCGCGCGGCTTGGTGTCGAAGTCGATACCGACGGCGCGGATGTCATGCGCAAAGATGTCGCCGAGCTGGTCCTGCGCGACCTGGCCGACGAAAGCGCATTGCGCGCCCAGCGCCGCCATGCCCGCCAGCGTATTGGCTGCCGAACCGCCGGAAATCTCCGTGGCGCGGCCCATGGCATCGTATAGCTCCTTGGCGCGCTCGGTATCGACCAGCGTCATCCCGCCCTTGGCGAGGCCGAGCTCTTCGATGAGCTCGTCTTCGCAGGGGGCCATCACGTCGACGATGGCATTGCCGATCGCGACGACGTCGTAACGGGGTTCGGTCATGTTTACTCCAAAGGGAAGAATCTTGTCGGGCGCGGTTAGCGGTTCATCGCGAATAGGCCAAGGGCAGCGTTGACTTGTTCGAAGAGGGGAGCGATTCGGGCAGGTGTAATGATGTCGCTCCCACAGGCCTTCGGACTCGCGTTCTCGCAACTGGGCGATCCGGCCATCCTGCGCATTCTCGGCAAGAGCCTCGGGTGGACGTTCCTGATCTTCGCCGGACTCGGCCTGCTCGCCTATCTGGGTCTCGATGCGCTGGTGGAATGGCTCGAATGGTCGCCGGTCAGCGGTGCGACCGCGGTGCTGACAGTGATCATTATCCTGCTCGCGGGCTGGTTGCTGTTCCGTTTCGTCGCCCTGTTCGTGCTGCAATTCTTCGCTTCCGACGTAGTGCGCGCCGTAGAGGCGAAGTATTATCCGAACGAAGCAAGTGCTGCGCGGGAGCTTGGCTTTCGCGAGGAGCTCGTGAACGGTTTGCAGGCCGTTCTGCGCGCGTTGGCATTGAACCTCGCGGCCCTGCCCTTCGCCATCTTCCTGCTCTTTACCGGCATCGGTACGGCGCTGCTGTTCTGGGGCGTCAACGCCTTCCTTCTCGGACGCGAGCTGCAGGACATGGTGTGGCTGCGGCATCGCAAGGATGTTGCAGAGACCGCCCCCCTGGCTGGCAGCAATCGCTTCCTGCTCGGCGGGGCCGTGGCCGGCCTGCTGATGCTGCCTTTAATAAACCTGCTCGCTCCGGTTCTGGGCGCGGCAAGTGCAACCCACCTCGTGCATCGCGGGAGAGCCGTCGTTGCGTAAATTCATTCTGTTGCTGGGCGCTGCCGCCAGCCTTTCTGGCTGCATGAGTTCGCCCAAGACCTACCAGTTTCCCGATGCCGCACCGGCTGCACGGACGCCTCCGCCGCAGCAGGCGCCCGTCGTCTCGGCACCGTCCACGGCGACGTTCCGGGCGCCCACGGTTATGAACATGCCGGGTCTGGAGGGAGTGATCGGACGCGACGCGACGGCGCTTGCAAATATCTTCGGGCCGCCGCGGCTGGAGGTGAAGGAAGGCGACGCGATGAAGCTGCAGTTCACCGGCAACGCCTGCGTGCTCGATATCTATCTCTATCCGCTCAGCCCCGGGGCACGCCCGAGCGCGACGCATGTCGAGGCGCGCAGGGCCAGCGATGGTGAGGATGTCGACCGCGCCGCCTGCGTGCGGGCGCTGCGTCGTTAGTCGAAAACGAGCGGGGCTTCGGCTCCGCCCTGCTTCGGAATCGGTCCGCGCGGCGGGACCGCGGGAACGGCAATGCCGGATTCTGGAGGCTTGCGGCGAAACCGGCTTGCGATGCGTATCATCAGCCGCCACTCAGGGCCGCTGAGTGCGGCAATCATCCTGTCGAGTTCTTGGCCTTCCATGCAGCCATCATACCATGAAGCTCTCGCCGCAACCACACGCGCCCTTGGCGTTCGGATTCTCGAACACGAACCCGGCGGAGAAATCGTCTTCCACCCAGTCCATCGTGCTGCCGACTAGGTAGAGCACAGACGCGCCGTCGATGTAGAAGATGCCGCCGGGGGTTTCGATCTTCTCGTCGAACTTGGCTTCCTCGGTGACGTAGTCGACCGAATAGGCGAGGCCCGAACAACCACGACGCGGGGTGGAGAGCTTCACGCCGATCGCGTCGTCGGGCGCCTTCGACATCAGTTCGGCAATACGCTCTTCGGCGCGCGGCGTCAGGATGACGGCTGCCTTGGGGGCGGGGCGCGTGCTCGTGTCGGCCATCACAGCATCCCCAGTTCGAGACGCGCCTCGTCGGTCATCTTGTCGGGGCCCCAGGGTGGGTCCCACACGAGATTGACCTCGGCATCGCGCACACCGGGCACGCTGGCAGCGCGCAGCTCGACTTCGCCGGGCATGGTCTCGGCAACCGGGCAATGCGGCGTGGTCAGCGTCATGGTGACCGTGACATCGCACTCGTCATCGACCTCGACACCGTAGATCAGGCCGAGATCGTATATGTTCACCGGGATTTCCGGATCGTAGATTTCCTTCAGCGCGTCGACGACCGCCTGCTGAAGCTTGCCGCCTGCACCGCTGGCGCTGTCGGCTTCGGGCTGTTTCTGGAGAAAGCCTTCCAGATAGTCGCGCTTGCGCTCGAGCTTTTCGCCCGCCGTTTCATCGGGATCGACAGCGTCCGAGACCCGCGCCCGTTTCGGCTTTTCGGGAGGCTTGCCCACGACCGTGTCGGCCGGTGAGGGCGCTGCAATGAAATCCTTGTCGTCAGACGGCTTGTTCATCCGAAGATCCTCCGGGTCCTTTCAATTCCGCGCATCAGGGCGGCAATATCGGTTTCGTCGCTATAGAGGCCAAAGCTGGCGCGGGCGGTGGCGGGCACGCCGAGATGCGCCATCAGCGGCTGCGCGCAATGGTGGCCGGCGCGTATCGCCACGTTCTCTTCATCCAATATGGTGCCCAGATCGTGCGGGTGAACCCCTTCGAGGGCGAAGGAGACGATTCCGGCGCTTTCTTCCGGCCCATAGAGCGTCACGGCGTTCAGCTTGCGCAACTCCTCGCGCAGCTGGGCCGCAAGGGCGCTTTCATGCTCGAAGAGGCGGCCGACGCCGATCGCATCGACGTAATCGATCGCCGCATGGAGCGCGATCGCTTCGGTGATCATCGGCGTACCGGCCTCGAAGCGCTGCGGCGGCGGGGCATAGGTCGTGCCTTCGAAGGCGACCTTCTCGATCATCGCACCGCCACCCTGGTAGGGCGGCATCTGGTCGAGCAATTCCTCGCGGGCCCACAGCACGCCGATACCGGTCGGGCCGTAGATCTTGTGGCCGGAGAAAGCGTAGAAATCGCAATCGAGCGCCGCCATGTCGAGCGTCATGCGTGGTGCCGCCTGGCATCCGTCGAGCAGGATCTTCGCGCCGACCGAATGCGCAAGGTCGGCCGCCTTGCGCGCGTCGAGGACCGAACCGAGAACGTTCGATACATGCGCCAATGAAACCAATTTGGTTCGCGGCGTAAGAAGTGCCTCAAGTGCGCCGAGGTCGATCTGCCCGTCTTCGGTCAGCGGGCAGACGTCGATCTGGGCTCCGGTTCGCTCTGCAAGCATCTGCCATGGCACGATATTCGAGTGATGTTCGAGCGTAGAGAGGACGATCCGGTCGCCTTCGCCGATTCGCGTCATGCCCCAGGTCGCCGCGACCAGGTTGATCGCTTCGGTCGCACCACGCACGAACACAATCTCGTTTTCGGATTTCGCACCGATGAAGTCTGCGACACGCCTGCGCGCCGCTTCATAGCCCAGCGTCATCTGTGCCGAGCGGCTGTACACGCCGCGGTGTACGGTCGCGTAATCCTTGCCCAGCGCGCGGCTCATGGCGTCGATCACCGCTTGCGGTTTCTGCGCCGAAGCGGCGGTATCGAGATAATGCCACTCCTCCCCTTCCGGCGTCAGCAGGCCGGGGAAGTCCATCTTGCGCGAGAGGATGTCCGTTTCGCTCACAGGTGCCTGTCCAGCTTGTCGAGCGCGGCGCGCAGCAGGCGTTCCTGCTCGCCCTCGTCGTCGAGCGATACCAGAGCATCGCCGATGAAGGCCTGCACCAAAAGGCGGCGCGAAAGCTCGGGCGGAAGACCGCGTGCCGCCATGTAGAAGCGCGCGCTTTCGTCGAGCTGGCCGACAGTGGCGCCATGGGCGCACTTCACGTCATCGGCGAAAATCTCGAGCTGCGGTACTGCATTCACGGTCGCGCCCTTTTCGAGGAGCAGGCCCTTGAAGTCCTGTGCCGCATCGGTTTTCTGCGCGTGGCGCACGACGTCGATCGAACCGAGGAAGCTGCCCGTGCCCTGCCCCCAGTGGACGCTGCGCACGGTCTGGTTACTGGTGCCCTCGGGCTCTGCATGAACGACGCGGGTGACGAATTCGCGCACGGTGTCGCGGCCCCCGACGGTAATGCCGCCGAGTTCGAAATGCGCGCCCTTGGCGAGCGTGACCTCGACCTCGAGGCGTGCGTAGTCAGCAGAAGCAATGACGCCGAAAATTTCGAAACGCGCATTCTCGCCGACATTGACCTTCAGGCGATGAATTTCGGTTTCGCCGGAATTCTCGTCACTTACGAGAATAATCTCGCGTGCGCTGTCACCAGCGGCGACGTCAATCTGCCGCACGGCGTCGAGATCGCCGGCGCGCAGCTTCTCGACTGCAGAATAGCGCCAAGCTTCGTCCTTGCGGGTGGGGAGTTCGGTCGTTGCGGTCACAGAGATGCCCTCACGATTGCGAGGCGGCGGACGCCTTGGCGATGGGCCTGTTCGACACAGGGCTGGACCTCGTCGGTCACCGCCTGCATTTCGGCCTGCTTTTCTTCGCGGGTCGCGTCGGAAGCAGCGATCGCATCGAGCCGGTCGACATGCGGGGTATAGCAACCGACCATCGCGCCGCAGCGCAAGATGTCGACGGCCTCGTCGCCCGAGCTGACCTGCATGCGACAGGTGACCTTGCCATCCTGCTTGAAGATGCCGCCCTTCCACTTGTCGAGCGTGCGGTTGATGGCGACGATTTCGCGCGCCACGTCTTCTTCTGAAGGCGGTTCAGCCTTCGCTTCGGGCGCAGCGGCCTGCGCCATCACAAGGGCAAACAGTCCGATCATGCCATTTCGCCCATGACGGCGTCATAGCCCTCGTTCTCGAGACGCTCGGCAAGTTCGGGACCACCGGTCTTGACGATGCGGCCCTTGGCAAGGATCGAGACGCGATCGGGCTTCACCACTTCGAGCAGGCGCTGGTAATGCGTGATCAGCAGCACGCCCTTGCCGGGCTGGCGCATGATCGCATTGATGCCTTCGCCCACCACCCGCAGGGCGTCGATGTCGAGGCCGCTGTCGGTCTCGTCGAGCACGGCGAACTTCGGATCGAGAATGCCCATCTGGACCATCTCGGCACGCTTCTTTTCACCGCCGGAGAAACCGACGTTCACGTTGCGCTTGAGCATTTCCATGTCGAGGCCGAGCAGCGCGGCCTTTTCCTTGGCGAGCTTGAGGAATTCGCCGCCGGTGAGCGGTTCCTCGCCGCGCGCCTTGCGCTGTGCGTTCAATGCCTCGCGCAGGAACTGGACGTTGGACACGCCGGGAATTTCGACCGGGTACTGGAAGCCGAGGAACAGGCCGGCTGCGGCGCGCTCGTGCGGCTCCATGTCGAGCAGGTCCTGCCCCATGAAGTCGACCGATCCGCCGGTCACTTCATAGCCCGGACGCCCGCCCAGCACGTAGGACAGCGTCGACTTGCCTGCGCCGTTCGGGCCCATGATCGCATGGACCTCACCGGCAGGCACTTCGAGGCTCAGGCCGTCGAGGATGGTCTTGCCGTCAATTCCGGCGGATAGATTTTCGATTTTCAGCATCATGATTCCGTTGATTTGTCATATTCGGGATCGCCATCCGCCGGCAGGCGGTCGAGGCCGAGAAACCCGTATCTGAATTCCATGTTCTGCCATTCGCTGCCGCTGACCTTCACGGCCCGGCCACGGACGCGGAAGCGCTGGAAAAGCATCTTGGCGCGGTCGATCGCGGCGCGGGTCATGAAGACCTCGCCTTCTACTGGCACCTTGCGGCATTCCGGTTCGATCGTGATCCAGTCGAGCGAGTTGCCCGAGGAATAGGTATCGCTCTCCATCTGGCGCGTGCCGAGACAGTCGAGATAGGTGAGGATCACCTTGGGCACGGTCTTGCCCTCTTCCCACGCCTCGGCGGCCTCGGCATCGATCTGGCGGAAGCCGCGCATGGTCTGGCGCCGGACGAACAACCCGTTGCGGCGATGGTAGTCCGACAGGATCGTGTCGAGCGAGGCTTCGAGCTCGTCGCGCAAGGGGCGACACGAAGCGATCTGCGCTTCGATAGTCGCCTCGTCCTGCGCGAAGGCACAGGCGGCATAGCGATAGGTCAGCGGAAGGATCGCGGGCGAAACCACGAATACCTTCGCCTGCGCGGGCGCTGCCATGGCGCTCGCTGCCAGCGCGGCCGTCAGCGCGACCTTGCGCAAGGTGGCGCGGCAATCAGCCATCGGCTTCTTCCGCAGGGACGCCCTCTGCGCCTTCTTCGTAAATGCGATATTGCGCCTGCGGGCATGCGCGCAGCTCGAGCGTGATCGCGCCGGTGAGGCGCATGAGCTCGGCATTGTAGGTCGCGATCAGGCGCTGGTCGTCCTCGCTATATTCGGGCTTGTCGTAGACGGCCTTCACGCCTTCGCCCTGCGTTTCCATGTGCCGCTGGCGCTGTGCGCGCAGGTCGTTGACGTAGGCGACACAAGGAGGCGGTGCAGCCTCTTGAGCTTCGCGCGCCTCGGCATAGGCATTGCTGGCGACGATGCGGCTGCTGGTGGCGCGGTCGAGGCTGGCGCCCCGCTCGACATGGATACGGCGGACGGTTTCGAAAATCGTTGCGACCTTCTCGGGCGGCGTTTCGCCCGCCCGGTCACGCTTGGCGAGGAGATCGTTCGCCCCGGCCTCCATTTCGCGCGCCTGCTTGCTGCAGCGCTGGATGTCGCCGCGGTACTGGTCTTCGAAGCCGCTGCCATCACCGATGACATAGCTGCCGCCCTTAAGGCAGCGGTAGTAATCGTCGACGAAGCCGCCGATCAGCGCCGGATATTCGAGTTCCCATTGCTGGTCGGGATACTGGGCCTGGACGCGGTCGGCCGCAGCCTGAGCGAAGATCAGGGTGAGGGCGGCAGATGCAGTAGCGATCATCAGTTACGACCTTCATTATGGGCTGCGCGTCTTACGCGCTTGTCGGCAATACGGCTGCGCATGCCGAGGGTGATCCGCTCGAGCACGGCATCCATGTCCTCAAGGATATCCTTCGCGGCGATGCGCATCACACGGATGCCGACCGCTTCGAGGCTCTTGTCACGCCGCTTGGCGAGCGTGTCGTTCTGGCCTTCCTCGTCGATGGCGATGGCCATGCCGAGCTTGTGGCAGTTGAAATCGACGATCGCGCTGCCGACCACGGCATGACGCTTGAAGGTGAAGGGGCCCATATTGGCCTTGGCGAATTTCTCGGCGAGTGCCTTGTGGGCGTCGGACGAATGCCGCCGCATCTCACGCGCCTGCTCGTGCAGCGCATCGAGCCGCTTCTCCGAAATTTCCCAGCCGCGACCTTTCTTCTTGATCGCGGGTGCCTCGTCACCGGTTTCCGCCGGATCTCGGAGCTGCAATGTCTTACGGTCGGTCATCAGCCCACGCTCCCTTCAAGCGAAATCGCCAGCAGCTTCTGCGCTTCGACGGCAAACTCCATCGGCAGCTCCTTGAGCACTTCCTTGGCGAAGCCGTTGACGATCAACGCCATCGCCTCTTCCTCGTCGAGGCCGCGCTGCATGGCGTAGAAGAGCTGGTCGTCGCTTACCTTGCTGGTGGTCGCCTCGTGCTCGATCTGCGCGCCGGGGTTCTTCACCTCGATATAGGGCACGGTGTGCGCGCCGCACTGGTCGCCGATCAGCAGGCTGTCGCATTCGGTGCGGTTGCGCACGCCATCGGCATTGGCTGCCACGCGGACGAGGCCGCGATAGGTGTTGTTCGACTTGCCTGCCGAGATACCCTTGGAGATGATCGTCGAGCGGCTACCCTTGCCGTTGTGGATCATCTTGGTACCGGTGTCGGCCTGCTGGTAATTGTTGGTGACCGCGACCGAGTAGAACTCGCCCACGCTGTCTTCGCCGTTGAGCACGCAGGACGGGTATTTCCACGTCACCGCACTGCCGGTTTCGACCTGCGTCCAGCTGACCTTGCTGCGCGCGCCCTGGCAGAGCGCACGCTTGGTGACGAAATTGTAGATCCCGCCCTTACCGTTCGCATCGCCCGGATACCAGTTCTGGACGGTCGAGTACTTGATCTCGGCATCTTCGAGCGCGACCAGTTCGACCACGGCGGCGTGGAGCTGGTTCTCGTCGCGCATCGGCGCGGTGCAGCCTTCGAGATAGCTGACGTAGCTGCCCTTCTCGGCAACGATCAGCGTGCGTTCGAACTGGCCGGTATTCTCGGCATTGATGCGGAAATAGGTGGAAAGCTCCATCGGGCAGCGCACGCCTTCGGGCACGTAGACGAAAGTGCCGTCCGAGAAGACCGCGCAGTTCAGGGTCGCGAAGAAATTGTCCTTCTGCGGCACGACCTTGCCGAGCCACTTCTTCACCAGCTCGGGATATTCGCGGATCGCCTCGCTGATCGAAAGGAAGATGACGCCCGCCTTCTTCAGCTCCTCGCGGAAGGTGGTTGCGACGCTGACGCTGTCGAACACCGCATCCACCGCGACCTTGCGCGCGCCCTTCACCCCTGCGAGCACTTCCTGCTCTGCAATCGGGATGCCGAGCTTTTCATAGGTCTCGCGGATCGCCGGATCGAGTTCGTCGAGCGATTCCAGCTCGGGCTTCTTCTTCGGCGCGGCGTAGTAATAGGCGTCCTGGTAGTCGATCTCCGGATAGCCGAGCTTGGCCCAGTTCGGCTCTTCCATCTCCTGCCACATGCGGAACGCCTTGAGGCGCCATTCGAGCATCCATTCGGGCTCGTTCTTCTTGGCCGAGATGAAGCGGACCGTGTCCTCGGTCAGCCCCTTCTCGGCAAATTCGGTTTCGATGTCAGAAGACCAGCCGTGCTCGTACTCGGCCGCCTTTTCGGCAGCTTCGCGAGCTTCTGCGTCCTGGATTTCTACCTGCTCGTTCACGCGATTTCCTTTTCCTGCGACAGCTGGACCAGCGAGATATTCGCCAGCGCGCCGCGCAGAGCTTCATTCACCATCGGCCAGTGGGGCCGGACCCGGCAGTCGTGGTCGACCGTGCACTCGCTGCCTTCGATACAGGCGGTGAGTGCGATGGGCCCTTCGACCGCCTCGACGATATCGGCCAGCGTAATCGCCGCAGCCGGGCGGGCGAGCTGCAAGCCGCCGCCGGCACCGCGCACCGAACGCAGCAGGCCTGCTGCCGTGAGCTTGCTCACCAGCTTCTGAACCGTCGGCGCCGGAAGGCCCGTCTCCGCAGCAAGCTCGGACGCACTCACCCTGCCCCCGCCGCAATGGCGGGCTGCCTGGCTCATCGTGACGACGGCGTAGTCTGCTAGGTTCGAAAGGCGCATGGCGTATAATCGGACAATATCGTTCCGATTAGCCAGCTATGAGCGGAAAGCCCCGAATTCAACGGAAAACCGCCAATTGCGAGTCGTTAGCAAGTAGCGCTCAGCTGCCCTTCTTGCCGAGCGCCTCGTCCTGGTTGCCCCCGAACAGGTCGACCGAGCTGTATCCGGCAGGCGCAAGAGTATCCTTCACCACCGAATGCTCTTTCGGCATAAGGCGGCGCGGTGTGCGGCCGGTGAAGTGACGGATCTCCTTGATCATATGCGCCTGGTCGTAAAACGCCTCGCGGATTTCCGCTTCAAGCCCCGGATCGAGCTGGGGCATGGCGAGTAGCGTCGCAGCCCGCATCGCGCGGTAGCGGCGGATGAGCCGGACCGGCGGCGCGCCGAAGAACTGCGTCACCAGCCGCTGCACCTGCCGCTCCGAATAAGGAAGCTTGTCGAGCAGGGTCTCGATTTCCGGTTTGAAGGATGAGGACAGCCAGTCGAGCGTGGTGTCGATGACCTGCATGTGGCGCTCGGGCAGCTCCTGGAAAGCATCGCCGAGGATAGCGGCCAGCTCGTCCAGCCCCTGTCGCTCGGTGAGCTCGCCCGATTGGACTCGCGGCCCGATGGTGCGGATGCGGCTCGCTATCGATTCGTCGAGAACATCCTCGAGCTTGCGATAGTCATCGTGGTTTTCGTTGACCGGAAGCCCGGTGAGCGCAGCCCAGCCGCGAAAGTTGAGCGAGGCGCCGAGGATGACGGTGTCGCCCTCCATCTCGAACTTGCGCGCTTCCGTCAGCGGGCACTGGACGAACTCGGGCAGGGTCTGGCCGTCGCCCTCTTTGCCGAAATGCATCGTGCCGCCGCCGCTCAGCGTGATGAGCAGCTGGCCAGAATAGGCCGGCATCATGTCATCGACACCCTTCGGCCCTGTCCTGAGCACGTAGAGCGAGTTCAGGTATCGCGCGAGCGACGAGGGCGCTTCCACCCACTCGAAGAGATAGTCTTCCTGCTGGTCACTCATGCCCTGCGCCCCTCATGTTCTTGCGGCTACCTGCCAGCCCCACACCCTACCGGTTTGCGGCAATCCAGGCGTCCACGTTCTCTTCCATGATCGAAAGCGGAACGGGGCCGCTGGTCAGGATAGTATCGTGGAATCCGCGAATGTCGAAATCTTCGCCCAGTTCGCTGCGCGCTTTCTCCCGAAGTTCCATGATCTTAAGCTTGCCGATCATGTAGGCCGTCGCCTGGCCGGGCATGACCGCATAGCGTTCGATCGCCTTGCGGATGTCGCCATCGGGGTTGGGCGTGTTCTCGGTGAGATACTGGATCGCTTCCTCGCGGCTCCAGCGCTTGTGATGGATACCGGTGTCGACCACGAGGCGGCACGCGCGCCACAGTTCCATGCCAAGGCGGCCGAAATCGGAATAGGGATCGGTATAGAAGCCCATGTCCTTGCCGAGCTCTTCGGAATAGAGGCCCCAGCCCTCGCTATAGGCGGTGACGCCGCCGAAGCGGCGGAAGGGCGGCACGTCGCCGAGCTGCGTCTGGATCGAGAGCTGCAGGTGATGGCCCGGAAGGCCCTCGTGATAAGCAAGCGCCTCGAGCTCGTTCTTGCTCATGTCGCGCAAATTATAGAGGTTCACGTAATAGGTGCCGGGGCGCGAACCGTCGGGTGCGGGGCGCTGGTAGAATGCCTTGCCGGCGCTCTTCTCGCGGAATGCCTCGACCGGCTTGATCACCAGCGGATCGGTTGGCAGCACGCCGAAATATTCGGGCAGCTTCGCTTCCATCGCGTCGAGATAGGCCTCGGCTTCGGCGAGGTAGTCTTCGCGGTTGTCGTAGAAGAAGCGGTCGTCGGTGCGGGTGTACTGGAAGAATTCCTGCAGCGAGCCCTCGAAGCCGACCTGGTCCATGATCGCGCGCATCTCGCCATGGATACGAGCCACTTCGCGCAGGCCGATTGCGTGGATCTCGTCGGCCGTAAGATCGGTGGTCGTGTAGTTGGCGAGCAGCGACTGGTAATATTCGGCGCCATTGTCGAAACGCCAGATGCCGTCGTCGGTCGGCGCGATTGCCTGCTGGCGCTTCATTTCGGCGAGCAGCCGTTCATAGGCCGGGCGGGCCGAACCGGTCCAGGCTGCGAGAGCCTCCGCCTTGAGCCGCGCCTTCTCGGCATCGGCAATGTCGAGCCCGTCGACCTTGCCGGCGAAATCCTCGAGCACGGCATTGTCGTCGCCTGCATTGAGCAGGTTTTCGATGTCGTCGATCACATAGGGATAGACCCAGTCGGGCGGCATCACGCCATTACCTGCGCGGCGGCGCGATTCCTCGGTGAGCGTATCGAGCGCTTCGGCTGCGGCGCCGATGCGGCTGACATAGGCCTCGGCATCGGACAGGCTACTGACGCGGTGGATGTTGATCATGAATGCAGGGAACTGGCTCTGCGCGCCAAACATCTGGTTGAAGATGAATCCGTTGTGGCGGAAGGTGTGTCCGCGCGCGCTGCGCTTGGCCATCGCATCGAACAGGCGATAGCTGAGCGCATCTTCGGGCGAGAGGGTGGCAAGGTCGAATTCGCTCCGCATGCGGGCGGCGGTCGACTGCAGCAGCTGCTCGGCTTCGATCGCGGCAGCGTCCGACATGTCGTCGACCTTGGCGTAGTCCTCGTCGCGAATGCCGCGATAGGACTTGCCCATCGGCGAGAGCGCGAGGCTCTGCGAATCGTAATCGGCAAACAGCGCCGCGAGTTCGGCGCTTTGCGAGGGAGCTTCGACGGCCGGAGCAGTCGCGACCTCCTCGCCACCGGGCGTCGCGGAACAGGCCGCCAGCGCCAGGACAGATACTGCAAGGCCGATCGATCGCGCAGCGATACGCATGAAAACTCTCCACTAACCAAATGTCGGCAGCGTCAGAGCATGTGAGAGCGTCACAGTAAATAGGATAAATCCGGCATCGGCCCAAAGGGATGCCTGCGAAAAAAAGGGCGGCCCGTTGAAGAGCCGCCCTCTATAGGTGAGAACTCGTTGCATTGCTGCTCCGAGCCCTTCGGGTCGCATGAGTTAGCTACTGCAAAACCGATTCGCTTGATTGTATGCATGCGACACAGCCCGAGGGCGGAATGCATTTTGGCGGAATTATACAAAGCTGCCCCAAAGCAGAACTTCCTCACCAAAGCGCTTCTCGACACGATCGTGCGCTTTCGTCATAGGCGCCGTGCAATGCTGTTCGAAATCGCCCGCCCCGCCCTGTTTTCCCTCGATCCCGAGCGTGCGCACAAGCTCACTCTCAAGGCGCTGTCCCTTTCGCCCAAGCGCGGCCCGGCGCCTTCCGGAGCACTGGCCACCGAGGTCGCCGGGATAGCTTTTCCCAATCCGTTGGGCATGGCGGCAGGTTTCGACAAAGACGCAGAGGTGCCCGACGAACTGCTTGGGCTGGGCTTCGGATTTGCCGAAGTCGGCTCGATCACGCCGCGCCCGCAGGCAGGCAATCCTCGCCCGCGCCTATTCCGGCTGGTCGAAGATCGCGCGGTCATCAACCGGATGGGCTTCAACAATGGCGGGGCCGAGGTCGCACGCCAGCGGCTGGAGCGCCGCGCGGGCCGTCCCGGAGTGGTCGGCATCAATATCGGCGCGAACAAGGACAGCGACGACCGGATCGCCGACTATGCGCTGATGACGCGCATCATGGCTCCGCTGGCAAGCTATCTGGCGGTCAATATCTCCAGCCCCAACACGCCCGGCCTGCGCGCCTTGCAGGATGAAAGCGCTCTCACAGGATTGCTCGAGGCCGTGTTCGAGGCGCGGGGGAATGAAGGTCCGCCGGTTTTCCTCAAGGTCGCACCCGATCTCGAACCGGCGGATGTCGATGCCATCGCGCGCATCGCCGCCGATACCGGGCTTGCCGCGCTGATCGTATCGAACACGACTATCACCCGTCCGGACCTCAGGTCGCGCCATGCAGGCGAGACCGGGGGGCTCTCCGGAGCGCCGCTGCGCGATCTCGCGCTCGAGCGCCTGCGCGATTTCCGGAAGGCGACGGGCGGCGCGATCCCGCTGGTCGGCGTCGGCGGTATTGCGAGCGCAGAAGACGCCTGGGCACGCATCAGGGCCGGCGCGAGCCTCGTGCAGCTCTACAGCGCGATGGTCTACGAAGGGCCGGGACTGCCCTCGCGCATCACGCGCGGCCTCGAACGATTGATGAAGCGCGACGGCTTTTCCTCGATTGCGGAGGCGGTGGGAAGCGAATAGGCTTCCTGTCATGGACTGCCGGATTCTCATCTCGCTCGGCGCGCTGGCCCTTGCCTCGTGCTCCTACACCTCCAGCGAAAACATCTCCCAGACACCGGGAATTGCCCCTCCTTTCGAAGGCGCGGTGACCGCAGCGGATCCGCGCGCGCAGGCTGCGGGCGAGGCCATCCTGCGCAAGGGCGGCAGTGCTACCGATGCGGCGATCGCCGTGATGCTGGCGCTGACCGTGGTCGAGCCGCAAAGCTCGGGCATCGGCGGTGGCGGCTTCCTCGTGCGCGGCGAGGCCGATGGCGATGTCACGAGTTTCGATGGGCGCGAGACGGCACCGGGCGGTGCGACGCCCGAGTGGTTCCTCGATGAGAACGGCGAAACCCCTCCCTTCATGCAATCGGTCCGCAGTGGGCTGAGTGTAGGCGTGCCGGGCAATATCGCGCTCGCCGCCAAGGCGCATGCCGCGCATGGCAGGCTCGACTGGGCGGAGCTCTTCGAGCCGGCCATCGCGCTTGCCCGCGAAGGTTTCCAGATCAATCCGCGCATGCACGATGCGCTCACCCGCTCGAAGGATCGCGCCGCGTTCAGCGCCGAAGCGCGCGCTCTCTTCTACGATGCCGCGGGAGAGACCCTGCCGGTGGGCACCGTGGTGCGCAACGAAGCGCTGGCGCGGACTTTCGAATCGCTCGCATCAGGCGGCCGCGAGGCTTTCTATTCGGGCACGCGCGCGCTGGCGCTCGCCACCACCGTTGCGGCCGATACGCCCAAGCCTGGCGCGATGACCTATGCGGATATCACCGGCTACGAGGCGAAAGAGCGCGAGGCCGTGTGCAGCAGTTATCGCAAATATCGCATCTGCTCGATGGGTCCGCCGACATCGGGCGGCGTTGCAGTCCAGCAGATGCTCCTCCAGCTCGAGCGTTTCGACCTCGCAGCGCTGGGTGCGGAGAATCCGGTCACCTGGCACCTGTTCCTCGAATCGCAGCGGCTCGCCTATGCCGACCGCGAGATCTACCTTGCCGATAGCGACTTCGTGCAAGTGCCCGTCGCGGGCCTTCTCGATCGCGACTACCTCGCCGAGCGCAGCGCGCTGATCTCCGCGGAGGGATCAATGGCCGAGGCACGACCCGGCACCCCTCCCGGCGCGACCGCGATGCTGGCCGATGGTGATGAGCCCGAAGAAAACGGCACCTCGCATTTCGCCGTAGTCGACAGTGCGAATACGATGGTGAGCTACACCTCGACCATCGAGGGCGCGTTCGGCTCGGGCCTGATGGTGGACGGCTTCTATCTCAACAACGAGCTGACCGATTTCAGCCGCTCGCCGGTAATCGACGGACGTCAGGTCGCCAATCGCGTCGAAGGAGGGAAGCGTCCGCGTTCCTCCATGTCGCCGACAGTGGTCTACGATCCGTACGGGCGTCCCTTCATGGCGGTCGGCGCGGCAGGGGGGAGCACCATCCCCGTGACGACCGCACGCGCGATCATCGGGGCGATCGATTTCGGATTGTCTGCCGAAGACTCGCTGCGCCTGCCTTTCCTGATGGCATTCGGCCAGAGAGTGCTGATCGAGGAAGGCACGTGGCTCGAAGCCCAGGCCGACGCATTCCGCGCCCTCGGCCATGAAGAGCTGATCGTGCGGCAGGCGCCGATCAAGGCGGGCGCGCTCGTCTTCCGTGTCGATGGCTGGCAAAGCGCCCGCGATCCGCGCCTCGAAGGCTATGTCGACATGCCCTGAGGCGTAATTGCGCCTCTCTTGCCGTATCAGCGACAGGGGCCTAAGCCCCTGCCTTCATTGATTGCATAACAGAACAGAACATACGTTTTTCGAGGAGCCTGCCTGTGCTGTCGGATATCGATTCCGCCAACAACCTTGTCGAACTTTTCCTGAAGCGCGCCGACGAGAGGCCGGATCGCGCCTTTCTCGGCGCCAAGCGCGACGGGGAATGGCAGACGATCAGCTGGGGCGAAGCGGCGGACCAGGTCTGCCTGCTCGCCGAAAGCCTGCGCAAGCTCGGCCTCAAGCCTGGCGACAGGGTCTGCCTCGTTTCCGAAAACCGCCCTGAATGGTGCATCGCCGATCTCGCGATCATGGCAGCAGGCTGCATCACCGTGCCGGCCTATGTGACCAATACCGAGCGCGATCACATCCACATCCTCGACAATTCGGGCGCGAAGGCGGTCATCGTCTCGACCGAGAAGCTGCTCGGCCCGCTCCATGGCGCGCTGCAGGCCACGGGCATTGCCGACCACGTGATCGGGATCGAGGATCTCCACCGCCAGCAGTCGGGCAGCTTCGGCTTCCACCAGTGGGAGAACCTCGTCCAAGGCGATGCGGCGGCGGCGCGCAAGGCCGTCGACGAGCGTATCGCGGGCATCGGACGCGGTGACACTGCCTGCATCATCTACACCTCGGGCACCGGCGGCGCGCCGCGCGGCGTCATGCAGCACCACGGCGCAATCCTGTGCAATATCGCGGGCGCTGCAGAAATCCTGATCGAGGATTTCGGCATCGAGGATGAAGAGCGCTTCCTCTCCTTCCTCCCGGCAAGCCACGCCTACGAGCACACCGGCGGGCAATTCCTGCCAATCAGCGTGGGCGCGCAGATCTATTATTCCGAAGGGCTCGAAAAGCTCGCGAGCAATATCGAGGAAACGCGCCCGACCATCATGGTCGTGGTGCCGCGCCTCTTCGAAGTGCTGCGTACGCGCATCATGAAGCAGGTGAGCAAGCAGGGCGGCGTTGCCGAGAAGCTGATGAACACCGCCCTCGAAGTCGGCGAGCGCCGGGCCGAGGGCAAAAAGAAGTTCGGTGACGGGCTGAAGGACGCAGTCGTCGGCCGGCTGCTCAAGCCGAAGATCCGCCAGCGTTTCGGTGGCCGTATCAAGGCCATGGTTTCGGGCGGCGCACCGCTCAATCCCGAAGTCGGCATCTTCTTCGAAAGCATGGGTCTCACCATGCTGCAGGGTTACGGCCAGACCGAGGCCGGTCCGGTCGTTGCCTGCAACCGCCCCGCAGCGGGAATCGCGATGCATTCGGTCGGCCCGGCCATGCGCGGGGTCGAAGTGAAGATCGCCGAGGACGGCGAAATCCTCTGCCGCGGCGAGCTGGTCATGCACGGTTACTGGCAGAACCAGGCCGAAACCGATCGCACCATCAAGGACGGCTGGCTGCACACCGGCGATATCGGCCATCTCGACGAGAAGGACCGGATCGTCATCACCGACCGCAAGAAGGACATGATCGTCAACGACAAGGGCGACAATATCGCCCCGCAGAAGGTCGAGGGCATGCTGACGCTGCAGCCCGAGATCGGCCAGGCGATGGTGGCGGGCGACAAGCGCCCCTACATCGTCGGCCTAATCGTGCCCGATGCCGAATGGGCGGTCGACTGGGCTCGCGCCAACGGCAAGAAGTTCGATCTGAAGGCATTGCAGGACGATCCGGAATTCCGCAGCGCGGTGCGCAAGGCGGTCGACCGGGTGAACAAGGACCTCTCGGTGATCGAGAAGGTCCGCCAGTTCGCTTTCGCGGACGAGGGCTTCACCATCGAGAACGAGGAAATGACTCCCTCGATGAAAATCCGCCGCCACAAGATCAAGGAACGCTACGGCGACCGTCTCGACGGGCTGTATCGGAGCTGACCATGCGCAAATATCCGAAGGTGACCCTGCCGTTGCTGGCGGGGACCGTTTTTGCCGCCTGCGTTGCAGCACAGGCCAAGGAAGAGGCCCTGCCCTCCGCGCTTGAGGCCGGCTAGAACGGAGAGCGCGTGTGCACTCTCCAGCACCAGACCGACACGCACCGCGTCCTGCGCTGCACCTTCCCGCCCGGCGTCGGCCATGAGCGGCATTACCACTCCGCGCACTACGGCTACGCACTGAGCGGCGGTACGATGCAGCTAACCAGCGCCAGCGGCACGCGTACGGCGACGCTGGAGACGGGCTCGGACTATTCGAGCGAGGGCACGGAGTGGCACGAAGTGGTCAATGTGGGCGAGACCACGGTGACATATCTCATTGTCGAAGAGCTTTAGCGGGCAAACGAAGTCAGCACTTTCCCCATTGTTCGTGGTGCTGGACCACCTTGCGACACAACTCGACAAACTGCTGATGGTCTAGCGCGCCTTTCGCGTGATTTACCGACCCAGCGCAGATTCGGTACTCCAACCGGTCGGTGCCATAGTAATGATCAACGGAAGGATAGCGTCCCATAATTCGGTGATTGCGCTGCCCACCACCGACCGGCTTGTCGTGATTTAGCCGGTTCCACTCCAGTTCTTCGCCGGTGTAACAATCCAAGCCGTTGCTCTTGAGGACCGCTCTGTGGATCGCTTCGCGATACTGATCGATGGGCTGACGGAGTCCTTTTGTGTCGCGATTCCGGCAGTTCTGAGCTTGTCGCTCCAACCATTCGTTGTAGCGTTGGCAACCAATGCCTTTCGATCGGACAGAATCCGGCACATGGCGGGAAGAGCCGCAACTGTTGTTGCAAGGCTTCGCTGGCGCACTCACTATTTTACCCTGATTGGGCTTAAGCAGCCACTTCCTCGATGAACTCGGGATAGAAACCCGGCGCGCGGTCGGACCAGCCGGGGGCGGTCGCGGCGGCTTCGCTCAGCGACTGCAGCAGCATCTTGCGGCGTTCGGGGCGGATTTGCGGGAGCGCGGCGGCGGCGCAGAAGGCGCTGGGCAGCCACGGGCGCGCTTCGGCACCGAGGAGGCGTTCGTAAAGGAAGCGGAAAGCGGAGAAGCACTCGATGCGCTCTTGCGCGAGGTCGAAGGCGGCAACGCGGGTGATCTTGCCGATGAAATCCTCGATTGCGTCGAAGCCCGATTCGGCAGGGATCGCGCCGCGCAGGGCCTTCAGCTCCTGGTAGGCGACGTACTGGCTGCGGATCGCGGCGGTCTCGCCTTGGGTGCGGCCCCAGATACGGAAGGCATCACAGCGGCTTAGCCCGATATCGAGACTGCGGCGAATGTAGCGTTGCTCGGCAGCGGTGAAGCTGGCGAACTCGCGCATTTCGGCGATCATCATCGAAGCGGCATTGGTAACGGCCATGAGTCGGCACTCCCTGTTTCAAGGGAGACTCTGCGACACGATGGTTAATTTTCCGTGATGGTGATTCTTGTTAGCGCCCTCAAACGCCGGGCGCGGCGCATCCGCACCGCTTGGTTTCGCGGCATAAGCCGCGGCGGCCATGCAGGTGGCCTCTGGCCAGCTGCGTCTTCGACTACGCTTCCGGCCTTGCGGGCCTGCGGCCCGTTTAAATCAGTCCGGCGAGCGGGCTCGACGGATCGGCGTATTTGCGCCGCCCCATGCGTCCGGCGAGATAGGCTTCGCGGCCAGCCTCGACAGCCAGCTTCATCGCGCGGGCCATGCGGATCGGGTCCTTTGCCTCTGCAATTGCGGTGTTCATCAGCACGCCGTCACAGCCGAGTTCCATGGCCACGGCAGCATCGGAGGCCGTGCCGACACCCGCATCGACCAGCACAGGCACATTGGCGCCCTCGACGATCAGGCGGATGGTGACCTGGTTCTGGATACCAAGGCCCGAACCGATCGGAGCGCCGAGCGGCATGATCGCAACCGCGCCCGCTTCCTCGAGCTGCTTGGCGGCAATCGGATCGTCCACGCAGTAGACCATGGGGTGGAAGCCTTCCTTGGCCAGCACCTCGGTCGCCTTCAGCGTTTCGCGCATATCGGGGTAGAGCGTCTTCGCCTCGCCCAGCACCTCGAGCTTCACGAGGTCCCAGCCGCCGGCCTCGCGCGCAAGGCGCAGCGTGCGGATGGCATCGTCGGCCGTGAAACATCCCGCAGTGTTCGGCAGGTAGGTGGTCTTCTTGGGATCGATGAAGTCGGTGAGCATCGGCGCCTTGGGATCGCTGACATTCACGCGGCGGACGGCAACGGTCACGATCTCTGCACCGCTCGCTTCAAGCGCGGCGGCGTTCTGTTCGAAGTCCTTGTACTTCCCCGTCCCGACAATCAGGCGCGAGGTGAAGGTGCGGCCCGCCACCGTCCAAGTGTCACCGCTCGCGGTTTCGCCCTGCCCGCCACCTACGAAATGCACGATTTCCAACGCGTCGCCATCCGACAGCTTGTGGCTCGCGAGCTCGCTGCGCGGGGCGATCGTGCCATTGTGTTCGACCGCGACCTTTGCGGGGTCGAGATCGAGCTCGCGCACGAGGTCGGCGATGGTGGATGCGGCGGTGCGGCGGCTTTCGCCATTGACGGTCAGGGCAATCATAGCCCCCGCCACTTAGTCTCCGCAGCGCTCCTTGCAAGCGGCGGAGTGGCAATGACGCAGATTGAGGATGTGGCCGAGCGATACCAGCGCGACGCCGATGATCGTCAGGACCGCTTCCTTGTAGCCATGCGGGACCGCCAGCGCGGCGCCCATGAAGGTGAGGCCGGTCATGGCGATCACGAAGGGTGCAGCCATGCGGTGACGCAGCGCGCCCCAGCCGATCGCCACGGCAGCGACAAGGGTTGCAGCGGCGAGACCCCAGCGGTGGATTTCCGGCGCGAGGAAAAATTCGCCGCCGATGCCGAGGCCGGAAACCAGCACGATGCTGGCGAGGCAATGCAGCGCGCATAGGCCGGAAAGGCCGATGCCGATGCGGTCCAGCCGCTGTCGAATCGGATTGATGGCGCGTTGCAACATGTCATCGTAGATATGTGATAGTATCACCTGTTACAAGAGACAGTTGCAATAACAGACGCATTTCGTCGCTTGCTGTGGCCGTTATGCCGATTGAGCCATTTGCACTTGCGAAATTGCGGAGGGGCGGCACATAGGCACCGCTATGACCGAGACTGCTGTCCGCGCCCGCCCGGCCTTGCTGGCCAACTGGCTCTTCATCGTCGCATTCATGGTGATCGTGATCGTCACCGTCGGCGGGATTACCCGGCTGACCGAAAGCGGCCTTTCGATCACCGAATGGAAGCCGGTCCTCGGCGCCCTGCCCCCCTTGTCGCAAGCCGACTGGCAAGCCGAATTCGAGCTCTACAAGCAGATTCCCGAATATATCGAGATCAACGGGCCTGCGGGCATGGATCTCGAGGCATTCAAGACGATCTACTGGTGGGAATGGATCCACCGCCAGCTCGGCCGGCTGATCGGCCTCGCCCTCGCTGTGCCGCTGGCGATTTTCGCGATCCGCAAGATGATCCCGCAAGGCTATTTCTGGCGGCTCTTCGCGCTGGTGGCACTGGTCGGCCTGCAGGGCAGCTTCGGCTGGTGGATGGTCGCCTCGGGCCTAGAGACGCGCACCGATGTCAGCCATTTCCGCCTCGCGATTCACCTGTGCACGGCCCTGATCCTGCTGGGTGGCCTGATCTGGACCGCGCTGGACCTGCGTGCGCTGGCCAAGGGGCACGAGCGCCCTGCCCGGATGACCGCCATTGCTGGCTGGACCGGCGTGATCCTCTTCGTGCAGCTCCTCCTCGGCGCATGGGTCGCAGGGCTCAATGCAGGGCTCGCGTCGGACAGCTGGCCGCTCATGCAGGGGCGGCTGGTGCCGGAAGTCGACATGTCGAAAGGCTTCTTCTGGGCGGCGACTCATGATCCCTTCCTGATACACTGGATGCACCGCTGGTGGGCCTGGGTTGCTGTCGGCGCACTGATCCTGATGGCGCGCAAGGTGAAACCGGTGAGCCGTCCCGCCTCTATCGCGATCCATTCCGCTTTCGGCATCCAGATCCTGCTGGGCATCGCGACCGTCATGACCGGCGTCGAATTCCACCTCGCCGTGCTGCACCAGTTCGTCGGCGCCCTGCTTGTCGCAGCCTATGCATGGGGCGCGCACGCGATCGGCAGGGCCGCTTGAGCGCGCTGATCTACTGTCCCTTCCCCGACCGGGAGACTGCGCTCGCGGTCGGCGGGCAGCTGGTCGAGGAAAAGCTGGTCGGCTGCATTAATGTCGGCGGACCGATCTCGGCGATCTTTGCTTGGAACGGAGAGCGGGGCGAGGGCGAGGAAGTCGCCGCGCTGCTCAAGACCGATGCCGGACTGCTCGATGCTGCCATAGACCGGCTTGATTGCCTGCATCCTTATGATACCCCAGCGATATTGGGTTGGCCCTGTCACGCGAGCGCCGGAACGCAAGAGTGGCTGGCAGGGCTCAACGATGGGGGAAAGAGTGACGGGTCGTAGTCGCAGACATGTTCTGAATACCATCGGTTGGGGATTGGCTTTGCCCGCCCTCGCCTTGCCGGCAAGCCTTTCGGCAAAAGCGGGAGCGGTAAGCTTCCCGACAGACCGCATCCGCCTGCGCCGGACGCTCGAACGCGGTCTGGGCGACGGCAAGGCCGTGATCGTCACGCGCGAATGGGACTGCCGCTTCGTCAGGCTATCGACCGGCGCCAGGATCGACGGACAGCAGGTCGCAGTCTCGGTGGACACCCCGAAGGCGCTGGCCGCCCTGGCGGATATCGAACGCAAGAGAGAGGTTTCGGGCCTCTTCCCGATGGAGCTTGACCGGTCGGGGGCCATTGTCGGCTGGTCGGACCAGAACGCCAACATTGCGCAGGCCGTCGCGCAGGCTTCGTGGGAAATAGACCGCAAGGCCATGGAGCAGTCAGCCCAGGCAGACGTGAGGCGCTACCTCGCCGAGCTCGGAAAGACGGCGGCATCGCTCGTCAGCCAGGTTCCGCGCGATCTCTTCTTCCCTGCACCCGGCAAGCGCAGCGAAAGCCGCAAGCTGGCATTGCCCGGCGGCGGAACCGGCACTTACGAGGTGACGATCAGCGCATCAGCCCGCACCAGCGACGGGCTGCTAGCACAGAGCGAGCGGCGCATCGTCACGCGGATTGCGGACAGCACACGCGTGTCGCGCGAGACATGGAGCGTGGCCTGATTGGGGTGGTGAGTATTATTTTACCCCACGCAGGACCCGCAGAATTGCTTGACGAATCGCACATACAGCGCCATTTGGCGCCCGCTTAGCGGCTCCGCATGCGGGGCCGCGCAATCGTTTAGCGCCACAAGCACGGCGCGATAACTCGAGCAAACGGACATCAAGCCATGAAGGCTCTCACGAAAGTGACCCAGTCGGCAAAGCCGGCAGAGGTCGAAAAGGACTGGCACATCATCGACGCGGAAAACCTCGTCGTCGGCCGTCTCGCGGCAATCGTCGCCAACATCCTGCGCGGCAAGCACAAGCCGAGCTACACCCCGCATGTCGATTGCGGCGATCACGTCATCATCATCAATGCCGACAAGGTGAAGTTCACCGGCAAGAAGATGGACGACAAGATCTATTACAAGCACACCGGCCACCCGGGCGGCATCAAGGAAACCACCCCTGCCAAGGTGCTGGGCGGTCGTTTCCCCGAGCGCGTCCTTGAAAAGGCTGTGCAGCGCATGATCCCGCGCGGCCCGCTTGGCCGTGCGCAGATGAAGGCGCTCCACCTCTACAACGGCACCGAGCATCCGCATGAGGGCCAGAAGCCCAAGACGCTCGACGTCGCTTCGATGAACCGCAAGAACAAGGCTGTTGCATAATGGCTGACGAAACCAAGAACGAAACCGTCTCGGATCTCGCAGATCTGAAGGACATCGCTGCAGACGCGCCCCAGGGCGATGCTGCAGACATTGCAGCCAAGGCCGACGTTCCCCTGCGCGAGCAGGAACTCGACGCACAGGGCCGTGCCTACGCAACCGGTCGTCGTAAGGACGCCACCGCTCGCGTCTGGCTCGTTCCGGGCAGCGGCAAGATCACCGTCAACGGCAAGGACCAGGAAGTCTACTTCGCACGTCCGACCCTGCGCCTCGTGATCGACCAGCCGTTCGCCATTACCGAGCGTCAAGAACAGTACGACGTGGTCGCCACCGTTCGCGGCGGCGGTCTCTCGGGCCAGGCCGGTGCGGTCAAGCACGGCATCGCCCAGGCTCTCGCCAAGTACGAACCGGCCCTGCGTTCGACGGTCAAGGCCGCCGGCTTCCTCACCCGCGACAGCCGCGTGGTCGAGCGTAAGAAGTACGGCCGCGCCAAGGCACGTCGTAGCTTCCAGTTCTCGAAGCGCTAAGTTTCGATACCGATCTTACCGATCACCGAGGAAGGGCGGCCCCGCAAGGAGCCGCCCTTTTCTTTTGCCGTGCCCGTTTTCGTGTGCGACCGCGAAAAGCTCAGCGTTGCATTGCCATGATGCCCCATGCCACCGCGGTCCCGGCGAGGAACAGCGGCCAGCTCCACCACATTTCGTACTGGTAGACTTCGGTGCGCGTGATGTGCAGGTGCCCCCCGCTGGTCCCCTGGCTACCAACGACCAGGGCCACCACGTAGCTGAGGATCCCGCCCAGTGGCACAGCCTTGAAGAGTTCGATCACCCGTCATCCTCCTATGGCTCGCGCGCAAGGTCGCCCATCGAGGTTGAGATTCGGCTGACGGCTCTGGTTAATGCACCGGAGGATCTACGCGCGGGACCTGCCTGACGGGCGCGACGGGTTCGCCGGGCGCACGCGGCGGCAGGGCATTTTCGGGCACGTCGTCGATCTGCATGTCGGGGGTCTCGACATGCTCGAGGTTGCGCACGGTGACCGACAGTTTCTCACCATCCCATTCGATCTCGTTGAAACTGCACGGCGTCGATCGGGTGCGCTTCGAAAGCGTACCGGCACCGATCATCCGGACCGGGCCGTTGGTCGTATCCTCCATGATGTCGAAGGCGTCGTGCACATGCCCTGACAGGACGGCCTCGACCGGGCGTTTGGCGAGGGCGCGCAGGGCCTTGTCGCCGTTCTTGGTGAGCGCAGTCCCCTGGGTGCCCACCTCGCGCAGCGGATGATGAACGGCGACGAGCGCGCGAACGCCTTCGGGCAGTGCATCGATCGCGGCGAGGCATTTTTCCAGCGCCGCATCGGTCACCCAGCCCTTCGACCAGTTCAGCCTCGGTTGCGCGCGAACCGCCGTCTTGAGCGGCACGACGGCAAGGCAGCCGAGATCGATTTCCCTTTCGACCTTCTCCGCCATGCCGCGAAACCGCTTGTACGGCGAAAAGAAGCGTTCGATCGGGTTGAAATAGGGCATGTCGTGATTGCCGACTTCGACGGTCACCGGCGCTTCCAGCGAATTGATCCAGCGGGTTGCCGCATCGAATTCCCGATGCCGCGCGCGCATGGTCAGGTCTCCGGTAATCGCCACCGCATCGGGGCGCTTCTCGGAGATTTCCTGTTTGACCCAATCGAGGGCCCGGTTGTTCTCGAGGCCGAAATGGACATCGGAAAGGTGAAAGATACGCCGTGCGTCAGAAGCCATGATGCGTCGCTAGCAGATCGACCTCACAGGGGGCCACGGTGAATTTTGCGCGGCGACCAAGCTGGGCCGGTTCACCGTCGACAAGTATGTCGAGCGGGCCACCATCCACCGTTTCGAGGGTAATCTCGGGCACGATGCCGAGGCGCGTGTGCGGCCCCTCGCGAAAGTTCCTTTTCAGCAGGGCGATCGATTGCTGGAGGAATTCGCCCGGATTCTCCGCATGGAAGCCATCGAGCTGGATCCCGCGATGGCTCGGGGTGAACTCGATCAACGGATAGCCTTCCGGGTCACCGAGCTGCGGGGAATGGCAGCGCACCATGGCGCCGCCAGTCGTCTCGGCAAGGGCATCGCTGGTTCCTTCGGCAATTGCAGGCAGGTCGAGATCGCGCATAGCTTCCCTTACGCCCGCCCATGCCGTGCCGGGCCCTGCCAGCAAGCCAGCCAGCGCATCACCCGCCTCGCATCGCGCCACCAGCGGACGAACCGAAGTCGCCGCGCCGGAGGAGACCCGCTGGATGATCTCGGCCAGCTCTGCGTCCGGGCCATGAAGGCGCTTGGACAGCAGGTTCATGGTGCCGCCCGGCAGGACCAGTATCTCGCCCTGCCAGCCGTAAAGGCCGGTTATTGCGGCATTGAGCGTTCCGTCACCGGTAAACACTGCAAGCCGTTCGACGTTTGCATCGTCAAGTTCCTGCGGTGTCGGGAAATCATGGTCGGGAAAGCAGATCGTCCTGACGATCGGACAGCCGTACTCGTCGCATTGGCTCTGGAGCAGCTCGACCGCCTGTTCGGAATTGCTGCCCGAACGAAAATTCGTGAGAAGCCACATGGGGTTGCGCGAGACCATGCGAGAGAAGCGCGCAGCGGCCTTGCAGGTTCCCGCGGGTCAGATGCGCCCGGACAGGATCAGCCAGGCGGTTCCGAAATTGAACGAGCTGTAGATCGCATAGGCGATGACGGCACCCGTCCAGCCCTGCGCCGCCAGCAGCATGCAGGCGACGAGCACGACGAATTCGAAGGCAAGCGAGACCCTGCGGCCCGCCCCCTGGAAGCCCCGAAACTGCTCGAGCATGGGGTGGCGGCTTTCCAGAACCGCCTTGTGGACGAAGAAATTGCCCACTCCGAGCAGGAACATGATCGCAATCAGGAACACCTCCCAGAAATAGGAATGCTGTTCGCCGATTGCCAATCGTCATTCGTCGCCCGTTCTCCCCTTTCGGTCCAGAAGCGCTCCCCGCCCGTCGATAGCCGCGTGCAATTACAGTTGTAGCTGAGCAATACAGGTTGTGCGGCGGGTCCGAAACGACAGTCCCTCAGAAAAGCCGGACCCGCCGCAGACTCGGAGGAATACCAATGAAAAAGACCCTCGTAGCACTCACCCTGGCAGCCTTCGCTCTCCCCGCGAGCGCCCAGACCGTCTCGTTCGATGTCGAATATCGCGACCTCGACCTTGCATCGGCCCACGGCCAGAAAACGCTTGAGCAGCGCATCGACAATGCCGCTCGCAAGGCCTGCAATTATTCGCGTCACACCACCGGATCGCGCCTTCGCGATGCCGACACGAAGCGCTGCTTCGACGAAGCCAAGGCTTCCGCGACCAAGAAATTCGCAGCTGTCGTAGAGCAGCGCGCGAACGGCGGCTGATCAACCCCCAGCCCGCTTACCTGCACCCCGGCCGGACTGCAGTCCCCCGGCCGGGGTGTTTTTTTGTCCTGATTGTTTGTGCGCCCTCAAACGCCGGGCGCGACGCCTCCGCGTCGCTTGGCTTCGCCGCATAAGTGGCGGCGGCCCGTCGGCCTTTGGCTACCGCGACCAAGAGGAAGACGTTCTATCTGGCGTTGATCCGGTCCGCGACCAGCGGACCGCAAGGGCGACTGCCCGCCCGCAGCGGGTGCGGCTTGCCGCACGTCTAGCGAGGACGCACCCGCGGAGGCGGGTGCGCAAAACGAAAAACCTACCTTCCGGCCATCGCTTTGACTTTGGGCAGGTAGGTACGGCCGATGCGCAGCGCTTCGCCGTCTTCCATCTCGACCGACCAGACGCCTAGGCCATCGTGGCGAAGGCCCTTGATGCGATCCTTCCTCAGGATGGTCGAGCGATGGATGCGGATGAACTTGGCAGGATCGAGACGCTTCTCAAGACCCGCGATCGTCTGCAGCAGCAGGTAGCTGCGATCCTCGACATGCAGGCGGACATAGTCACGCTCGGCATCGATGCGAGAGACCTCCTCGGTGTCGATGCGGATCAGCTCGCTGCGATGCGGGATCCACAATTCCTCGAGCCACTTGCTTTCCTCGCGCTCGCCTTCGCCGCGGCGGGCAAGGGCGCGCTGGATCGCGCGTTCGAGACGGTCGGGCTTCACCGGCTTGAGGACATAGTCCACCGCGTCGAGATCGAAGGCCTCGACCGCGTAATTGTCATGCGCAGTGACGAAGACGACCGCCGGACGCTCTTCCTGCTTGGCAAGCGTCTTGGCGACCGAAAGCCCGTCGACTTCGGGCATGGTCATGTCGAGCAGGATCAGGTCGGGCGAAAGCGCCTCGACCAGCCGCAGTGCCTGGGCACCATCGCTGGCCGTGCCGACGACGTTGAGATCGTCCATCTTGCTGCAGATGACCTGCATGCGTTCAACCGCAAGCGGTTCGTCATCGACGATCAGCGTGCGCAGTTTCGTGTCTGTTTCCTCAGCCATGCTTCACCATCGGTAGCCTGAGTTCGGTTTCATAGCCATCGAGCGACTGGCCCGACGTGATCGTCGCTTCCTGACCGAAGCGTGCCTCGAGGCGGTCGCGGACATTGGCAAGGCCGATGCCGAACCCGCCGGTGTGGCTGGTCGGCATTCCGGGGCCGTTATCACTGACTCGGATGACGAGGCGTCCATATTCCTCGCGGGCGACGATGCTGATCGTGACCGGCTTGGCCGATGCGGAGACACCGTACTTCACCGAGTTTTCCACCAGCGGCTGCAGGATCATGCCCGGCACCTTGAGCTGGGCGAGTTCGTTCGGAAGGTCGACATGCACCTTGAGCCGGTCGGGGAAACGCACCGATTCGATCTCGAGATAGTGCTCCTGCAGGTCGATCTCGTCCTCGAGGCTCACATCACCGGTTGAATCGTCCGCGAGCGAATGGCGGTAGAAGCGCGACAGCGACTGGATCATTTCCTCGGCGCGATCACCCTTGCCGGTCATCACGAGCGATGAGAGCGAGTTCAGCGTGTTGAACAGGAAATGCGGGTTCACCTGGTAGCGCAAGCTACGCAGTTCGGCCGCCTTGGCAGCGCTGCGGAAGCGTTCACCGCGCCTTTCGGCGGCCCGCGCGCGGGCGCCTGCGACGATGGCGATATAAAGCGCCGCCCATGCCAGCAGCAGGAAGTAGCGCGAAAGCGCGAGGTCGGTCAGCCGCCGCCAGTAATCGGCCGCGGTCGGCGCAGGCTCGATCACGATCGAGGCGGGCGGTGCTTCGGGGCTGCCGTCCCCACTCTGCTCCGCACCTTCGGGGGCCGTCTGGCCGGGAATGTCGAGCAGGAGGTTACCCGATTCGTCTCGGCGGATCGTCAGACCGCGCTGCTCGCCGATCTTGGCACGGACCTGGTCCTCGATCGGGGCAAAGACCATCGTGTTGATCTGCGCGATCGCGAGCGATGCAGGAACGGCAGCGATGATGGCGATGCCGACCTTCATCGCAAGGCTGCGCGCATCGAACAGGCGCAGCAACATCCACAGAAGGACGGTGATACCGCCGCCGGCAACGCACACTATCGCGCGCCTCCAGAGCAATTCGTCCTGCAGTTCGAGGCCGACCACGGCGCCGCGCGCGGTGATCAGCAGGAAATAGGCCACCCACAGGCCGACGATGGACAGGACCACCACCTTGACCGGTGCGCGCATATCGCGATTCATCTGGGGTTCAGCGTTCAAAACAAGCAATATGTGGCGTTTCGGCGGCGCAAAGGCCAGCGCCGCCGTCGAACTCGCATTGCCGTTTGTCGAGGATCGACGTTATTCGGCGGGCTCGATCTCGCCTTTCGCGATTTTCTCGCGCCAGCGCGCCGGTGCAAGCGTGTGGACGTTGTTGCCCTGCGCATCGACGGCGACGGTCACCGGCATGTCCTGCACCTCGAATTCGTAGATCGCTTCCATGCCGAGATCCTCGAAAGCGACGACTTCCGCACCCTTGATCGCACGGCTGACGAGATAGGCAGCGCCGCCCGTGGCCATGAGATAGGCGACCTTGAAACGGCTGATCACTTCGACCGCATCATGCCCGCGCTCGGCCTTGCCGATCATGGCGAGGAGGCCGAGATCGAGCATCATCTCGGTGAACTTGTCCATGCGGGTGGCCGTGGTCGGGCCAGCCGGACCGACGACCTCGCCCATCACCGGATCGACCGGGCCGACATAGTAGATCGCGCGGCCCTTGAACTCTACCGGCAGCTCCTCGCCCTTTTCGAGCATGTCGTGAATGCGCTTGTGCGCGGCATCGCGCCCGGTGAGCATCTTGCCCGAAAGCAGCAGGCGGTCGCCATGCTCCCAGCTCGCCACTTCTTCGGGAGTGAGATTGTTCAGGTCGACGCGCTTGGCCGCCGTATCCGGCTTCCAGGTCACATCGGGATATTCGTCGATGTTCGGCGGATCGAGATAGGCGGGACCCGATCCGTCGAGCATGAAGTGCGCATGGCGCGTGGCAGCGCAGTTCGGGATCATCGCCACCGGCTTGCCCGCCGCATGGCAGGGCGCGTCGAGGATTTTCACGTCGAGCACGGTCGAAAGGCCGCCGAGGCCCTGCGCGCCGATACCCTGCGCGTTGACGGCATCGAAAATGTCGATCCGCAGCTGCTCGAGATCGGTCTGCGCGCCGCGCTGTTTCAATTGGCCCATGTCGATCGGGTCCATCAGCGAAAGCTTGGCGAGCTTCATGCAATGCTCCGCCGTGCCGCCGATGCCGATACCGAGCATGCCGGGGGGGCACCAGCCAGCGCCCATCGACGGCAGCTGCTCGACCACCCAGTCGACGATATTGTCGCTCGGGTTCATCATCTTGAACTTCGACTTGTTCTCGCTGCCGCCACCCTTGGCTGCGACGTCGATGTCGATCGTGTCGCCCGGCACCATCTCGACCGAGAGGACGCTGGGCGTGTTGTCACGCGTGTTGCGGCGGGTGAATGCAGGATCGGCGAGAATCGAGGCGCGCAGCTTGTTGTCGGGATGGTTGTAAGCCTGGCGCACACCCTCATCGACCACTTCCTGCAAGCTGCGCGTCGTGTCGAGGCGGCAGTTCATGCCCCATTTGACGAAGACGTTGACGATACCCGTGTCCTGGCAGATCGGGCGGTGCCCCTCGGCGCACATGCGGCTGTTGGTGAGGATCTGCGCGATGGCATCCTTCGCCGCCGGTCCGGCTTCCGCCTCATAGGCTTTGCCCAGCGCGCGGATATAATCCATCGGATGATAGTAAGAGATGTACTGGAGCGCGTCTTTCACGCTCTCGATAAGGTCCTCTTCCTTGATAACCACCATGCCGTTCATCGCTGCCTATTCCCATGTTGCAGATTTGCGCTCCCCGATAGGCGCGTTTGACGGCATCGGTCAAAGCGCTTGGAAGCAAAGGGTCTTGCGCCTAAGGCAACGCAGCACTTGCGCAACCGTGTTATTACTGTAATACAGCACTCGGATATTTATGAGCACCACGACCAAGACCCGCCCCGACTACGCCGCCGCAAGGAAGGCGATGATCGACAGCCAGCTGCGCACCAGCGGCGTGAACGAGCCCTTCGTGCTCGAACGCATGGGCACGCTTGCCCGCGAGGATTTCGTTCCCGAGAACGCCAAGGGCACCGCTTACATGGATCGCGCGATCCGGCTGGGCGAGGGCGGCTTCCTGCCCGCACCGCTGTTCCACGGCGCGATGCTCGCCGAAGCCAGCCCCAAGGCGGATGACACCGTCCTCGTGATCGACGGCGGCAGCGGCTACCTGCCTGCGCTGGTCGAACCGCTGGTGGCCTCGGTCAAGGCGATCTCGCCTGCTGACGCGCTCAAGGCCAAGAAGGGCAATTACTCGCTCGTCCTCGTCGACGGTGCGATCGAACATGTTCCGGCAAGTCTTGCCAAGCAGGTCGCCGAAGGCGGCCGTATCGTCACCGGCCTGGTCGAACGCGGCGTGACCCGCCTCGCCACGGGCCGCAAGTCGGGCAAGGCGCTCGCGCTGCTTCCGCTTGCAGAAATGGGCGTTCCGCGCCTCGGCGCATTCGACAAGCCGGAGAGCTGGAGCTTTTAAGAGATGCACAAGGGAGGGGTAGTGAACAGACTGGTACTTTCGGGGAGCGCAATCGCGCTGGCCCTGGCCGCAAACCCTGCCCAGGCCGACACGCTGCAGGAAGCGCTGACCGACGCCTATGTGAACAACCCGACGCTCGAAGCGGCGCGCGCCAACCAGCGTGCGACCGACGAAGGCGTGCAGATCGAACGCTCTGCAGGCCTGCCTTCGGTCGACGGCGCGGCCTCCGTCACCGAATTCATCAAGCAGCGTTCAACCAGCTTCTTCACTCCCGACCGCGTGCTGACGGCAGGCGTCGATCTCGGCGTTCCCATCTATTCGGGCGGCGCCGTGCGCAACTCGGTCGCTGCCGCGAAAGAACGCGTGCAGGCCGGTCGCGCAGACCTGCGCGGCTTCGAAAGCGCAATCTTCACTCGCGTAGTGGCCGCATATATGGACGTGCTTCGCGGTCAGGCGCTCGTCGCCCTGTCGGCCAACCAGGTCGACGTCCTTTTGGTCAACGTTTCGGCGACCAGCGACCGTTTCGAAATCGGCGACCTGACGCGCACCGATGTTGCCCAGTCGCAGGCCCGCCTCGCGCTGGCCGAGGGCGACCTGCGCAGCGCACAGGCCAACCTCATCGCCGCGCGCGAGGACTATATCGCCCTCGTCGGCAAGGCTCCGACCGACCTGCAGGCACCGCCGCCGCTTCCCGGCCTCCCCGGCGATGTGGAAACCGCCGTCGATGTCGCTCTCGAGAACAATCCCGACCTGATCGCTGCCAAGGAACGTGCAGCTGCGGCAGGGTACGATATCGAAGTCGCCGGTTCGAGCCGCCTTCCCCGCCTGTCGGTCTTCGCAGGCTACGATTACGACAACTATCTGGGCAGCATCGCAGACGGTCCGCTCGATCCTTCGGATCCCAACAGCCCGATCGTTCCCAGTGACCAGACCGCGACAGCCGCATCGGCAGGTGTTTCGCTGCGGATTCCCCTGTTCCAGGGTGGCCGTCCGGCAGCCTTGCAGCGGCAGGCAACCGCGCGGGCTACAGCCGCCTTCGAAAATGTTGTCGCCGCCGAACGTGATGTGATCGCGCAGACCCGCGCCGCCTATTCGAGCTGGCAGGCGAGCCTCGCGATCATCGAAAGCTCGCAATCGGCCGTCGATGCCGCCGCGCTCAGCCTTGAAGGTGTGCGGGCCGAAAACTCGATCGGCAACCGGACGATCCTCGACGTGCTGAACGCGGAACAGGAACTCCTGTCTTCGCGCGTCCAGTTGGTGACCGCACGGCGCAACGCCTATGTTGCGGGCTTCTCGCTCCTCGCCGCGATGGGCCGCGCGGAAGCGCGCGACCTCGGCCTGGGCGACGAGGGCGTGCTCTACGACCCGATCGACAATTACGACCGCGTCAGCGGCAGCGTCTGGGACTGGGGGCGCGATCCCGCTCCGGAAGCAAAGACCAGCAGCACCGTCGACATCCCGGCCCCCACTGCCGAGATTCCCGAGATTGAAGACTAGGGCATTAGGCCTTAGCACTGGGTCCGTACCCGATTCGGGACGGCAATGGAGGCAGGGGCTTGGCGTACATGCAGAATAACGGCGAACCTTCGGTCGAAGAGATCCTCGACTCGATCAAGAAGGTGATCGCGCGCGACAGCCGCGACGTCGAAGCCAGTGCATTCGGTCGTCGCCGCGGGCTCATTGCCGGCAGCGCCGAGCCCGCCGACGCGGAAGAAGCCGAGGAAGTGCTCGAACTGGGCGCCGAGCTCGGTGAAGAACTCATCATCGAGGACAATGCCGAGCTCGACGCCCGCTTCGGTGAAGAACCGGGCGAGGACGACGATCTCGACGAGAGCCTGATCGCCGATGCCACCCGCAGCGCGATGCAGCAGAATTTCGCCGCGCTTTCGATGCTCGCAAAGCCCGGCAAGCAGCCGCAGATCGTCCGCTCGGGCGAAACCTCGCTCGAAGGCCTCGTGCGCCAGATGTTGCGCCCGATGCTGGCCCAGTGGCTCGACGACAATCTGCCCTCGATGGTCGAAGAGCTGGTCAAGGCGGAAATCTCGCGCATCGCGGGCAAGAAGCGCTAGAAAACAACCATTTCATCTGCCGTTAACCCGGCGCGTTCCCTATTGGTGACTTCACCAAGGGGAGAATGAAATGCTTGCTCTTGTTACTGCCGCCGTCGCTCTGACCCCGGTTTCACTCGACGATCCCGTCCTGCAGTCCCCCGACACCTTCGTATCCGAAACAACCCGAACGGCGATCGCCGAGGGCGAGCCGGTGACGGTCCAGTGTCTCGATGTCTCGAGCGAAGATGCCAGTGCGAATCTGGTCTGCCTGAGCGAGGGCGAATGGCAGTCGGTCTATGACCGTATCGCGCACAACCGTTCCGCAGACCGCCGAGAACGAGCCATCACGATGGGCCTCAATTTCTCGCGCCGCTAAACCACTACCCAAGCGGTCGGCGCCGCGCTAAACCGCGCGACCATGACAGCACGCATCCGGGCCGCATTCCCGCTCGCCAGCGCTTTCGCGCTCATCGCCACACCGCTCGCCGCGCAGGACGCGGCCGAGCCGATGCAGGCGAAAGACCTCATCACCATGCCGCGCCTCGGCAGTCCGACGGTTTCGCCGGACGGGACCATGGCGGTCTATTCGGTCACCACGACCGATGCAGAAACGCTCGATCGTTCGGGCCAGCTCTTCGTGCGCTCGCTCACCGACAAGAATGCGCAGCCCATAGCGCTCGATCTCGCAGGCGGAGCGGCAAGTTTCGCTGGCGACGGGTGGCTCTACTATCTTGCAGAAGGCCATCACGGCGGAGCCACGCAGGTCTGGCGCGCACAAATCGCTGCGGACGGCACGGTTCTGAACGGCAGCCAGGTCACCGATATTGCGCGCGGCGTGGGCGGCTACAGCATTTCGGCCAATGGCGAGAAGGTCGCGATCTGGACCGACATCGCCCGCACCTGCACCCAACTTTCCTGCGACGACAGCGCCAAGCCCTATGCTCCGGGCCCCGGGGAAGGGCGGCTCTTCGACGGGAGCGGCGGCTTCTATCGCCACTGGGACCAGTGGGAAACGCCGGGCACCTACAGCCGCGTATTCACCGCCGATCTGGCCGAAGCCATGTCGAGCGATGCCTTCACACCCGTCGATGGTGCGATTGGCGCAGGCGGCCCGCAGGGCGACACGCCGACCAAGCCCTTCGGCGGTGGCGAGGACGTCGCATGGGCACCCGATGGCTCGGGCGTCTATTTCGTCGCCCGCGAGGGCGGGGCAAGCGAGCCCTATTCCACCAATCTCGACATCTGGTGGTCGGACCTTTCGGGCGAGGCGCCCGTCAACCTGACGGACGCGAACGAAGCGCTCGATGCGCTGCCGACCCCTTCGCCCAATGGCCAGTACCTTGCCTATGTCGCCATGGCGCGCCCGACTTATGAAGCCGACCGCCAGGTTATCATGCTGCGCGACCTCGAAAGCGGCGTGACGACCGCGCTGACGAAGGATTTCGACCGCAGCTTCTACACGCTGGCATGGACCCCGGATTCGCGCTGGATCGTCGCCACCGCCCAGGACGTGCTCGATACGCCGGCGTTCCGCATCGATCCGCGCACCGGCGCAGTCGAGCGCATCGACCTTATGGCCGGCAACGAAGCGCATATCGGCAATGTCACCCCGCTTGCCGGAGGCGATGTGCTCTTCACCCGCGATTCCATCGGTGCGCCTTCGGAAATGTTCCTCTCGAAGGACTGGGGCATGGCCGAACCGCTCACGCAGGTCGCCACCCCGACGATCGGCAAGTTCGCGCCCGTCGTGGTCGAGCGTTTCAGCTTCGCCGGCGCGAATGGCGACACGGTGTGGGGCCAGATCACCAAGCTCGAAGGGCGCGAGGGCAAGATGCCCGCGATCCTTTACGTCCACGGCGGCCCGCAAGGCTCGTTCAACGATGGCTGGTCGAGCCGCTGGAACCCGCGCGTCGTCGCAAGCCAGGGCTATGCGGTGATCTCGGTCGATTTCCACGGCTCCACCGGATACGGGCAGGAATTCACCGACAGCATCAACCGGGACTGGGGCGGCAAGCCGCTCGAAGACCTCAAGCTCGGCCTCGCCGCAGCGCTCGAGCGCGACACGCAGATCGACGGCAGCCGTGCCTGCGCAATGGGCGCGAGCTATGGCGGCTACATGATGAACTGGATCGCGGGTAACTGGCCCGACCGGTTCGACTGCCTCGTCCAGCATGACGGCCTCTTCGACATGCGCAGCTTCTATTACACCACCGAGGAACTGTGGTTTCCCAAGTGGGACTTCGGCGGCAGCTACGCCGAGAACAGCGAGCTCTACGAGCGCTGGAACCCAGTGAACTATGTCGAGAACTGGAAAACCCCGATGCTGGTCGTCGCGGGCGAAAGGGACTTCCGCGTACCCTATACGCAAGGCCTCGCCAGCTTCACCGCGCTGCAGGAGCGCCAGATCCCCAGCCAGCTGCTTGTATTCGAGAACGAGAACCACTGGGTACTCGGTGCGAAGAACTCGCTCCAGTGGCACAACACCGTCTTCGATTGGCTCGACCGCTGGCTGAAGCCGGATGAGTAAGAAGGGCGGGCTTGAAAAGGCGCAGAAGGCGCTGGCAAAGATCGGCGGTGAGACGGCCGAACGGCAGATCTTCCTGTGTGCTGTCAGCGAGAAGCAGAAATGCTGCTCGCGCGAGGACGGCAAGGCTGCCTGGAATTATCTCAAGAAACGCCTCAAGCAGCTCGACCTTGTGGGGCGGGGCGGCACGGTCCAGCGGACCAAGGCGGACTGTCTTCAGGTCTGCGCCCACGGCCCGATCGCGGTCGTCTGGCCCGATAACGTCTGGTATCATTCCTGCGACGAGGAAGTTCTCGAAGCGATCATCCAGCGCCACCTGATCGGCGGCGTTCCGGTCGAGGAGTACCGCCTGCGCGGTGCCGAAAAGGACTAATTCTCGTCGATCGAATTGTCGGGCAGATTGTTGTCGACCGCTTCGTCGTGGCCGGTGCCCGACGACAGGAAGACGAGGCCCATCAACGCGCCTGCCAGCAGCATGACGAAACCCACGCCCAGCGCAGTCGCGATGTAGAAGTGAACGGAGACTTCACCGCCGAACTTGTAGAGCAGGGCCATCGCGATCGAGACGAGACCGATTGTCAGCAGCAGCATGAAGCGCATGATCCTGCGATAACGGGCCCAGGCAAATGCCGCGGCTTCGGGATCGTCCAGGGGTGATTTGTCGACCATCGGCGCCTCCATGGGCCTATGCGGGCCCCGTTTCAACGCCTTAGGGGCGGATACTGGCTTTTCCTGCGCGAAAGTGGCATCTTTCCTCCAGCAAGAGGAGGCGCGAATGAACATCAGTAGCCTGATCGAGGGCAGGGCCAGCTCCGACATCATCTCGGTCACGGTGGACCAGGCGGTTCGCGACGCGGTAAAACTGCTTGCTTCCAAACGTATCGGTGCCCTGCCTGTCATGTCCGGCGGACGGATTGCCGGGATATTCTCCGAACGCGACGTGATCTATCGCCTCGCCGAAGAAGGTTCGGCCTGTCTCGATCGCCCGCTCGGCGAAGTGATGACTTCGCCCGCCATCACGACGACGACCGAAACGCCGATCCTGGACGCGCTTTCGCTCATGACGAAGCGTCGCATCCGCCATCTTCCGGTGATCGACGGGGAAGCCATGTGCGGCTTCATCTCGATCGGCGACCTCGTGAAGGCCCGACTGGACGAGATCCAGCACGAAGCCGAAGCGATGCGCGAATATATCCAGACCGCTTGAGACCAGGCCCAACGCCTCCTACATCGCGCTCATGGCCGAAATGCTCACCCTGACCCAAGCCGCCGCGAAACGTGTGGCGGCCATTGCCGACAAGCAGTCCAAGCCTGCGATCCTGCGCCTTTCGGTTGAGGGCGGGGGCTGTTCGGGCTTCCAGTACAAGTTCGACCTCGCCGAAGCGGCGGAGGGTGACGACATGGTCAGCGAGACCGAGGGCGTGCGCCTCGTCGTCGACCCGGTGAGTCTCGACCTTGTCGCGGGAAGCGTGGTCGATTTCGTCGAATCGCTGGGCGGGGCGGCCTTCCGCGTCGAAAACCCCAATGCGGCTGCCGGATGCGGCTGCGGCTCGAGTTTCGGGATTTAGGTTAGACCCGCGCGGCGGGTTCGGGCATGGGTTCTTCCATGCGTATCGCCAGCTTCAACATCAACGGTATCAAGGCGCGCCTGCCGCGCCTCATCGAATGGCTCGAGGAAACCCGGCCCAGCGTCGCCTGCCTGCAGGAAATCAAGACGATGGACGAGGGCTTTCCTGCCGAGGAATTCGAGAAGATCGGCTACCAGGCCATCTGGTACGGCCAGAAGAGTTTCAACGGCGTGGCGATCCTCGCCGATGGGACCAAGCCGGTCGAAATCAAGCGCGGCCTCGGTATCGATGGACCCAAGGACGGGGAGGGCGAGCAGGCCCGCTATCTCGAGGCAGAGGTGAACGGTGTGCGCATCTGCAACCTCTACCTGCCCAACGGCAATCCGCATCCCGGGCCCAAGTTCGACTACAAGCTGGCGTGGATGGAGAAGCTGCGCGCACGGATGAAGGAAATCTGGGCCGAGGAAGTCCCGGCCGTCGTGCTGGGCGACTATAACGTCATTCCTGAGGACAAGGACGTCTGGTCGCCCAAGGCCATGGCCAGCGATGCCCTGATGCAGCCCGAAAGCCGCGATGCCTACAAGCGCATGCTTGCAGACGGCTGGACCGATGCGATCGACACGCTCAACCCGCGTGGCGGGGTGTGGACCTATTGGGATTACCAGGCCGGTGCCTGGCAGCGCGACCACGGATTCAGGATCGACCACCTGCTGCTCTCGCCCGAGCTGGCCGACCGGATGACCGCGGCTGGTGTCGACAAGGAGTACCGCGGGCGGGAGAAGGCATCCGACCACACGCCCGTCTGGGTCGAGTTCGCCGACTGAGCGCAAACCACGAAAAAGGGCCGCCGCACATGGCGACGGCCCCTCTTTGTCTCTTGGCTGCCGCTTAGCGGTAGAAGATGTGCGTCTTGATCGCTGCGCGGCGGGTCTTCTTCGAAGCCCAGCTCGGTTTCACGTAGGTCGCGTGGAAATAGAGCGAATCTTCCGCTTCGCTGTCCCACATTCCCTGATGCGCGATACGGGCGATCGCCTTGGCGCGCGTCCAGGCGGCAGTGCCCGTCTGGATGCGCGGCATGGTGCCGCCCCGTACGAAGCTGAACTGCGCGCGCTGGTAAACGACGCCGCAATAGCTCGAGGGGAAGCGGCTGGATTCCGCACGATTGATCACCACCTGCGCAACGGCAAGCTGGCCGTGGAGCGGTTCGCCCCGCGATTCGAAATAGACTGCGCCGGCAAGGCAGCGCATCTCGTCGGAAAGTTCGCCGGCAGCAGGCATGGCCGCGACGAGTTCGCGCAGGCTATTGGCCTCGGGCACATTTCCGGAAAATTCTGTGGCAGCTTCCTCGGGAAGCTCCTGGACCACTTCTTCGCTGACGAAGACGGGAACCACCTCTTCGGTGAGGACCGCTTCTTCTGCAGTGGTTTCTTCTGCGGCTGCCTGGGCAGCCTGGGCACCGGTTTCTTCCGCACCGGCAAACGTTGCAATCGTGGCTGCGGCGCCTGCCGCAAGGCCAAAAATAGACTTTCGCATAGTTCCGCTTGTTTCGGCGGTGAGCGAGCTGTCACAGGCTGGGATTCAGTGCGCGTACTCTTGCGTCTTGAAACTCGAATCCGTTAGCGGGCCTGCCGCTGGCTCCCCGTCTGCGTGCTTGTCGTCTGACCCCATTGCCAAATCCGACCGCCTGCGCATCGAAGCTGCGGCGCCAAATAGTCACAATTGAAACCGTGTCAAGTTAACGGGCGGGAATTTCGAGAAGGCGTTCCACATCGGGACCGTCCAGCTCGACGAACCAGCAATCGGGGTCCTGGCTCTTCCTGCGGGCCACATATTCGTCGAATTCTCGAGTATTTTCATCGTCTTGTTCGCGGGTACAGGTGAACTTCCTGGACCCGTCCATCTGCGGCATCCGCTCCCACAAACGGGTATTTTTGCCACTATGTGTGGTTAATATGGCAATAGTTCCGGCATCGTATTCACCCTTCTGCAGGACCATGCCGAAGCCGCCCAATTGCTGTGTCAGACGCAGCAATCCCGCCACTTCGAGGTGGGCCGGGAGGCGGGCATCTTCCATCAGGCCGAATAGCCTTCGAGGCTGGAGAGCGGGATGCGCGATTTCATGAATGTCCCGGTGCCGCGCCCGATCTCGTCGCCTTCCGCATCCACCAGGCGCGATTCAGCCACGAAAACACGCCTGCGCCCGCTCACCCAGCGGCCTTCGGCAACCACCTTTCCTTCGCGGACCGGCTTGGTGAAATGCAGGTTGAAGGAGGTGGTCAGCAGGAAACGGTCGGTCACCAGCGTGTTGGCCGCGTAAAAGGCCGCATCGTCGAGCATCTTGAAATAGATCGTGCCATGCGCCGCACCGGCCGCATGGAAGCATTCGCCGGTAACTTCGAACTCGATCCGCGCCGCACCTTCACCGGTTACTTCCAGCGAGGAGGCGAACTGGTTGTTCACCGGGGCGGACGCGTAGAGGCTTTCGAGCGCGCGCCAGTGCCGCTCGGCTCCGCTGGTTGCCGCTGCGCTCATCAAATCCTCATCCGTTACAGTTCAGCCGCGCGGTTCGACCCAGCCGATCGAACCGTCGGGGCGGCGATAGACCATGTTATGCACTTCGGTAGCCCCGTTCTTGAAAAAGAGCGCATTGGTGTTCTGCAGATCGAGCAGCATCACTGCGTCGGCGACCGAGCATTCGGGGATAAGCGCGCTGGTTTCCGCGATCACCGGGGGGCTTTCGCTGGTAACTTCCTCCTCGGTATCGACCTCGGGCGCGGCGAAGATGGTGTAGGCGGCTTCCTGCTCGCGCATCGCGTGATCGGCCTGTTCGTGACGATCCTTGATGCGGCGCTTGTATCGGCGCAGCTGCTTTTCGATCTTCGCTGCCGCAGCGTCGAAAGCTTGGTGCACGTCATGCGCCTCGGCATGCCCCTTGAGGATCAGGCCCTGCATCACATGGGTAACGATGTCGGAGGAGAAGGCGCCACCGGACGCCTTGCCGAAGGTCACATGGCTGCTGATCGCTCGATTGAAATACTTCTCGACGATGCCCTGCAATCGGTCCTCGACATGGGTTTGCAAGGCTGCGCCGGTGTCGATCTGGTGGCCCGAAACGCGGATATCCATAAGCTTCGTACTCCTTCTTCGTACCCCTGCACGATCCCGTCGACCCCGTCCGTCGACCAGTCCGGGAATTCATCTACCCCCAGAGAGGGTTTTCGATCCCGGACATGAATTTCCTGTGCCGCGCCAGTTCTTCAGGCGAAGGCGCATGCGGCCGCGGTTCGCGGCGCGGGCCTTCCGGCGCCTGGCGGACCGCCACGGTTTCCTGCTCGATCTCGACCACGGTCGCTTCGGCGGCGAGTTCGAGCCCGATCTGGCGCCCGCCCTTCAGCTCGACATAAACCTGCGCGAGCAGTTCGGCGTCGAGCAGCGCGCCATGCTTTACGCGATGGCTGCGATCGATGCCGTAGCGGGTGCACAGCGCGTCGAGCGACAGCTTGGCGCCCGGATGGCGCTTCTTGGCGATCGCGACGGTGTCGATCATGCGGCTCATGCAGACCGGCTCGCGATCAATCAGCGTCAGCTCTGCATTGAGGAAGCCGAAGTCGAACCCCGCATTATGCGCGATCAGCGGCGCATCGCCGATGAAATCGAGCAGTTCATGCGCGATATCGCGGAACAGCGGCTTGTCCGACAGGAAAGCTGCCGAAAGACCGTGCACGGCTTCCGCGCCGGCAGGCATGTCGCGTTCGGGATTGTAATAGGCGTGATACGTGTTCCCGGTAGGGACGAGATTGACCATCTCGACGCAGCCGATTTCTACCATCCGGTCGCCCGTCTTGGGGTCGAGTCCGGTGGTTTCGGTGTCGAAAACGATTTCACGCATTGGGTAACCTATCGGACTCGTTCGCGCAGATTACAAGGGGTCTTGGCTACCTGCCTCGGCGCGCAGCCGCGCGATCAGCGAGAGGACCTCTTCCTCGGTTTCGGCGAGCGATTGCCCCGTATCGATGATGTGGTCCGCGCGCATACGTTTCTCGGCATCGGGGGTCTGGAGCGACAGGATGTGGGCGAATTTTTCCGGAGTCATGCCGGGCCGCGCAAGCACGCGGACACGTTGCACGTCCCCCGGCGCCGAGACGACGACGATCCTGTCGACCGATTCGTGTCCGCCCTTTTCGAACAAGAGCGGGATATCGAAAACCACGAAGGGAGCGCCGAAATGTTCGATCAGGAAAGCCTCGCGCTTGCGAGCCAGCGCCGGGTGGACGATCGCCTCGAGCCGGGCGAGCGCTTCCTTGTCGCCGAAGACCTCCTTGCCGAGAACATCGCGCAGGACGCCGGTTTCATCGGTACTACCGGGGAATTCGGCCTCGATCGCCGGAACCAGCTCGCCTTGCGGCCCCTGCAGCTTCCAGACTTCTGCATCGGCATCGAAAACGGGGATGCCTGCAGCCTCGAACATCGCAGCAACAGTGGACTTGCCCATGCCGATCGATCCGGTGAGGCCGATGATGAGCGGTTTCGTCATGCCATGAGCCTTTCGCGCAATTCTTCGTCATGCTCGCGGGGCGCCTCTTCGCCGAAGAAATAGGCAAAGGCCGAGGCCGCCTGGCCGATCAGCATCGACAGCCCGTCGATGGTCTCGAACCCGGCATCCCGCGCCGCCTTGAGGAATTCGGTTTCGACCGGGTCGGTGACGATATCATATGCGATCGATCCGGGCGGCGCATGGCTCCAGTCGAAAGCGAGGGGCGACTGGCCGCGCATGCCCAGCGGGCTCGCATTGACCACGAGGTCGCAGCAGCCTTCGCGGTCGTCGAAAGCGAAATCGGTGCCTTGCGCAAAATGCGAGAGCGGCGCCACGTGGTGCTCGCCCTCGGCCAGCTCCTCGAGGATGCCACTCGCCTTTTCCGGATTACGGCCTGCAAGGACCAGTGTGAAACCTTCCTTCGCCAGTCCCGCCACCACCGCTCGCGCGGCGCCGCCGGTGCCGATGATGCGCGCCATGCGGAAATAATGCTGGTGGGCCAGCCGCTCGCGCAAGGGTTCGAGGAAACCCCCGACATCGCTATTGCGCCCGACTAGCGCGCCATCCTTGCCGCGGTGGATCGTGTTGACGGCGCCGACGCGCCTGGCGAGCGGCTCGATCCGGTCGAGCAGCGGCATGACCGCCTGCTTGTGCGGCATGGTGACATTACAGCCGAGCCACGCATCGTCCGCACGGCGGGCGGCGAGATAGCTTTCCAGCTCGTCACCCGTCACGTGATGCGCGCGATACGCCGCGTCGATCCCGAGCTTGTCGATCCAGAAGCCGTGGATCGCGGGAGACTTGGACTGGGCGATGGGATCGCCGATGACTTCGGCATATTTGGTCACGAGGGAAGGGCGCCTTCTTCGCGAAGGGCATCAAGCACCTGCAGCAGCGGCATGCCGAGAACGGTGAACTGGTCGCCCATGATGCTTTCGAACAATTGCACGCCGGGACCTTCGATCCGGAACACACCCACGCAATAGGATACTTCCGGCCATTCCGCATCGAGATAGGCTTCGATGAAGTCTTCCGACAATTCGCGCACGCGGAGGCGCGCAAAATCCGATCCGACCCAGACGATCTGCCCGTCCTTTGCGAGCGCCGCCGCGCTGTGCAGCGTCATCACCTTGCCGGAAAAGAACCGCAGGTGCTCTGCCGCCTGTTCGCGGCTGGCGGGTTTGTCGAAGCGGCGACCGTCGACTTCGACGAGGGAGTCGCTGCCGAGCACGATCCGCGCATCTTCCACCGCAGCCGCTTTCGCAGCGGCAAGGGCCTGCGCGATCTCGGCAGGATCGGCATCCTCCATCTCGGCTTCGAGACCGCGCTCGTCGATATCGGCCGCACGCGCTTCGAATGCGACCCCTGCCGCTTCGAGCATGGCCTTGCGCGATGCACTGTTCGAAGCCAGCACAATGCCTTCACCGGCAATCGAGGTCATATCGGCTTTGCTCCTTCGAATGCGGTATCGTCCGACTGCTCGCGTTCGCCGAACAGGCGGATCACGGCCGCGGCGGTTTCCTCGATCGAGCGCCTGGTCACGTCGATCACCGGCCAGCCGTTATCGGCGAACATGCGCCGGGCAAAGGCCACCTCGCTCTTCACGCGCTCGTTATCGACGTAGGATGTCTCCGACTTCTCGTTTAGCGTCAGGAGACGATTGCGGCGGATCTGCACCAGCCGTTCCGGGGCCGTGGTCAGGCCGACGACCATCGGGCTTTTGAGTTCGAACAACTTCGGCGGAGGGGGGCTTTCGACCACCAGCGGGATGTTGGCGACCTTGTAGCCACGATTGGCGAGGTAGATGCTGGTCGGCGTCTTCGAACTTCGTGACACGCCTGCAAGCACGATATCCGCCTCCTCCCAGTTCTCCCATCCGATGCCGTCGTCATGGGCAATGGTGAACTGGATCGCCTCGACTCGCTCGAAATAGGCCTTGTCCATCTGGTGCTGGCGGCCGGGACGGCCATGGGCTTCCTGTCCCAGCGCCTTCTCCAGCGCCTCGGTCACGCGATCGAGGATGGGGACCGCGGGAAGCCCGTTCTGCGCGCAGACTTCTTCCAGCCGCGCGCGGGCTTCGGGATTGACCAACGTGAAGAGGACAAGTCCCGGGTTGCTCTTGAGTTCGGGCACGATGCGGTCGAGATGTTGCTTGCTCCTGACCATGGGCCAGAAATGGCGTACGACATCGGCATCGTCGAACTGCGCCAGCGCCGCTTTTGCGAGCATTTCCAATGTCTCACCGGTTGAATCGGACAAGAGATGGAGGTGGATGCGATCGGAAATGGGAGGCTCTCCGGCGGGTTGTTGATAGCTTCGGGATAAACCACGGGACAGGTCTGGCGACAAGTTCGGTGATGAATTCCCTCCCCGCTACGAGTCACCTTCGGGGGTGATTCCCGCACACCAAGGGACGAGTTTTGCGCAGGCTGGGAACAGTGGGGACAAGTTTGACTCGACTCATGTGCGAGCACGAGTCGCAAACCCGCCAGAAGCCTTCCAATCGCCGAAGAATTCGGGCAGGGGCCGCTTGTGCCCGATATCCACAGGGCCAACAGACTCCATCAATCCTTATAATAACTAGGTATTATTGGACTCCTGAATGCCCGGTCTCCTTCTCGACACGCTAAACGGTGCGCCTAGCGCACAGGTCCCTCTCTGGCTCATGCGCCAGGCTGGTCGGTACCTTCCCGAGTATCGCGAGCTTCGCGCACAGAAGGGCGGTTTCCTCGCAATGGCCTACGATAGCGAGGCGGCATGCGAGATTACCTTGCAGCCCATCGATCGCTTCGGGTTCGACGGGGCCATCCTGTTTTCCGATATCCTGATCGTCCCCCATGCGCTGGGTCAGCACCTCGAATTCCTTGCCGGCGAAGGGCCGAAGCTCTCGCCCAAGCTCGTCGACAGCTCGCTCGAGGCACTGACTCGCGATCCTTCGCGCTACGAACCGATTTACGAAACCGTACGCCTGTGCCGGAAGCGCCTACCCGAAGGCGTGACCATGCTTGGCTTTGCGGGAAGCCCCTGGACCGTTGCGACCTACATGGTCGCAGGCGAGGGCAGCCGGGACCAGCACGATGCGCGCGCTCTCGCCTATCGCGATCCGGCAGCGCTGCAGGCGATCGTGGATGCGATCGTGGGTGAGACGATCGAATATCTCTCAGGCCAGATCGAAGCGGGTGCGGAAGCCGTGCAGCTGTTCGACAGCTGGGCGGGCAGCCTTGCGCCCGACGAGTTCGAGAAATGGGTCATCGCGCCCAATGCACGGATCGTTGCCGCTCTTGCAGAGAAGCATCCCGACACGCCGGTAATCGGTTTTCCGAAGGGTGCAGGCGAGAAACTGCCCGCCTATGCCCGCGAGACCGGTGTGAAGGCCGTCGGTGTGGACGAGACGCTCGATCCGGCATGGGTCGCGCGCGAACTGCCCGATGGCATGCCCGTACAGGGCAATCTCGATCCGCTGCTGCTGCTCGCCGGTTCGGCCGAGCTCGAGAAGCGCGTCGAGACGATTCTCGGAGCATTCGCCGGGCGCCCGCATGTCTTCAATCTGGGCCACGGCATCGACCGGCGCACGCCGATCGAGCATGTCGAGCGCCTGATCGCCACCGTGCGCGGCTGGCGGGGGTGAAATTGGCGGCCGCCTTCGCTACATCGCGGCCATGCAGGAAGTGCTTTCGATGACCTATCTCTGGCTCAAGGCCGGCCATATCATCTTCATGGTCTTCTGGATGGCAGGCCTCTTCATGCTGCCGCGCCAGATGATCTATCTCCATCCCGCGGCGCCGGAATCGGAAGAATCCGCACTCTGGGCGAAACGCATGGGCCTGCTGCGCAAGATCATCCTGACGCCCAGCATCATCGTGGTGTGGGTTTTAGGCCTGCTGCTGGCCCAAACGCTGCAGGTGTGGGGTGAGGGATGGCTGCACGTCAAATTGTTGCTTGTCGTCCTCCTGAGCGGCTTCCACGGCTATATCGTCGCCCAGTCCAGGAAGATGGCGGCGGGCGAGAGGCCGCTGAGCGAAAAGCAGCTGCGCATGTGGGGCGAGGCTCCCGGCGTGCTGCTGGCGCTGATCGTCGTGACGGTGGTCGTCTTCCGCTACATGTGACGCCCTGCGCAATCCGATTGACGCGGGCTCCAACCGAATTTATCTGAAGCCTACCGACCGGCTAGAGGCCCCGCGCATTCGACGGGACCAGGTCCGCTTTCTCCAAGCCCTTCGACCTGCCGGCCATTTCCACATTCGAATATTCGAGAAATAAAATGCATCTCAAAGACTTGAAAGCAAAAGCACCCGCAGAGCTCGTGGCCATGGCCGAAGAGCTGGGTGTCGAGGCTGCGGGCACCATGCGCCGCCAGGACCTCATGTTCTGCATCCTGCGCGAACTCGCAGACGATGAAGAATACGACGAAGAGATCATGGGTATCGGCACGATCGAGGTGCTGCAGGACGGCTTCGGCTTCCTGCGCAGCCCCGAAGCGAATTACCTCGCCGGCCCGGACGATATCTATGTCTCGCCCAACCAGATCCGCAAATGGGGCCTGCGCACCGGCGATACCGTCGAAGGCCAGATCCGCGCACCGCAGGAAGGCGAGCGCTATTTCGCGCTGACCGGCCTGACCTCGGTCAACTACGAAGATCCGGCGAACGTGCGCACGCGCACCAATTTCGACAACCTCACGCCGCTCTATCCGGACGAGAAGCTGACGCTCGACAATGTCGATCCGACGGTCAAGGACAAGTCGGCGCGCGTCATCGATATCATTTCGCCGCAGGGCAAGGGCCAGCGCGCACTGATCGTCGCGCCGCCGCGCACCGGTAAAACCGTCCTGCTGCAGAACATCGCCAAGGCGATTACCGACAACCACCCGGAAGTCTTCCTGCTGGTCCTGCTCGTCGACGAGCGTCCGGAAGAAGTCACCGACATGCAGCGCAGCGTGAAGGGCGAGGTCATTTCCTCGACCTTCGACGAGCCTGCCAACCGCCACGTCCAGGTCGCCGAAATGGTGATCGAGAAGGCCAAGCGCCTCGTCGAGCACAAGAAGGATGTCGTCATCCTGCTCGACTCGATCACGCGTCTCGGCCGTGCGTACAACACCGTGGTGCCCAGCTCGGGCAAGGTGCTGACCGGCGGTGTCGACGCGAACGCACTGCAGCGCCCGAAGCGCTTCTTCGGTGCCGCGCGTAACATCGAGGAAGGCGGCTCGCTTTCCATCATCGCGACCGCGCTGATCGACACCGGCAGCCGCATGGACGAGGTCATCTTCGAAGAATTCAAGGGCACGGGTAACAGCGAAATCGTCCTCGACCGCAAGGTCGCCGACAAGCGCATCTTCCCGGCTCTCGACGTCGGCAAGTCCGGCACCCGCAAGGAAGAGCTGCTGGTCGACCAGGCCCAGCTGTCGAAGATGTGGGTCCTGCGCCGTATCCTCATGCAGATGGGTACGGTCGATGCGATGGAATTCCTTCTCGACAAGATGAAGGATTCCAAGACCAACGAAGACTTCTTCGCCAATATGAACCAGTAAGCGAAAGGGCCGCTTCCCAAACCGGGGAGCGGCCCTTTTCCTTTGGAGTGTCGAGGCCGGTCAGCCCTTCATGCGCTCGAGCATGGCTGCCATCTGCTCCCACACCTTGTTCACGGCCTTCAGCGGCCTGACCATCACCTTGAAATCCGCAATCATCCCGTCTTCGTCGAAGCGGATGATATCGACGCCGTTGACGTGGATGCCGTCCATCTCGGTGGTGAATTCGAGCATTGCGTTCTCCCCGTCCACCAGCTCGCGAACGTAGGTGAAGCTGTCATTGCCGAGCGTCTGCCCGGCTGCCGAGAGGTAGGCGACGACAATATCGCGCCCCTGTTGCGGCGTGTGGACCACCGGCGAATGGAACGCGGCATCTTCACGGATGATGGCCGCAAGGTCCGCCGGAGAAGAGCCGGCTTCGATCACCTCATGCCATCTGGCCAATCCTTTTTCAGCGCTCACATATCCCTCCTGAAACTGTCTGCCCTTGCCGCGGCCCAGTGGCGCGCCAGCGGGGTTGAGGAGGGCCTGTCGAGCAGCACTCCCTCCTCGGCGAAATAATAGATCTTGTCGAAGGCGTCCGAGCGCGCGCCATTGATGCGTTCGCGCATATCCATGGGCTTCATCTCCCAAGGACTGTCGAGGCCCATGGCAATCGTGATTTCGCGCAGCGAGTGAAGCGTCTGGCGCTGGAAGCGTGCGACACGCGGTGCCTTGTCCTCGACGACGAGACCTCGCTGGCGCCACTCTTCCTGCGTTGCAACGCCGGTGGGGCAGGTGCCCTTGTGGCAATTCATCGACTGGATGCAGCCGAGCGCGAACATGAAGGGACGCGCAGCATTGCACCAGTCGGCGCCCAGCGCGAAGCTCTTGGCCATCTGCGCGCCCGAATGGATCTTGCCGCTGGTGGCGATCTTCACCTTGTCGCGCATTCCCGTGCCCACCAGCATGTTGCGCACGAAGATCTGCCCTTCGCGCAGCGGCATGCCGACCGAATTCGACAATTCGAGGGGGGCTGCACCCGTGCCGCCCTCTGCGCCGTCGACGGTGATGAAATCGGGATGCATGCCGGTCTCGAGCATAGCCTTGCCGACTGCAAAGACTTCGTGAGGCAGTCCGACGCACAGCTTGATTCCGACCGGCTTGCCGCCTGAAAGCTCGCGCAACCGGGTGACGAACTCGAGCAATTCGATCGGCGTATCGAATTCGGGATGCGCCGCCGGGGAAAGGACATCCTCACCTTCAGGCACGCCGCGTGCTTCCGCGATTTCCTTGGTGACCTTTGCGCCCGGGAGCACACCGCCGTGACCCGGCTTTGCGCCCTGGCTGAGCTTCAGTTCGATCATCTTGACCTGGTCGCTCGCTGCATTCTCGCGGAACTGGTCGGGATCGAAGCGACCGTCCTCGCGCCGCGCCCCGAAATAGCCGCTGCCGAGCTCCCAGATGAGGTCACCGCTGGGTGCACGGTGATAGCGGCTGATCGAACCTTCGCCCGTATTGTGTGCGAAGTTGCCTTCCTTCGCCCCGGCATTCAGCGCCTCGATCGCGCGCGCGGAGAGCGAACCGAAGCTCATCGCCGAGATATTCAGCAACGAGGAGGAGTAGGGCTTGTCGCAAGTGTCTTGACCGACGGTGACGCGCCATTCCTCGGGCGTGTCCTTGCTGGGCGCGATCGAGTGCCCGACCCACTCGTATTCGTCCGAATAGACGTCGAGCTCGGTACCCATCGGATGCTTGTCGAGATCGCCCTTGGCGCGGGCATAGACGAGCGAGCGGGCCTGATGGCTGAATGGACGGCCCTCGAGGTCGTCCTCCACGAAGTAGGACTGCGCAAAGGGCCGCAAATCCTCCATCAGCCACCTGATGCGGCCGATAAGCGGATAATTCCTCCTAAGAGTATGATTAGGCTGGAAAAAATCCCATATCGCGAACCCCGCCAAGGGTCCCCATAACCACAGGGTCCAGCGTAACGGCTCGACCACCCATGCAGTCGTGGCGAGTATCAGCAAGGCCACCGGAATGAGGTAGCGGAAGGGCAGTCGCTCAATCATCGCGAGGGGTCAGCCCAGGTTTTCGCGGAAGAACTCCGCGGTGCGCTGGTCCGCAAGGTTGGCTGCATCTTCATCGCGCCGCTTGCCGAATTCGGTTGCAAAGCCGTGATCTAGGCCCTCGTAATCGTAAAGCGTCACCTTGGGGTGATCGTCCAGCCCCTCGTGCATGGCCTTCTGCGTATCCTTGTCGACGAAACCGTCTTCGGTCGGAATATGGAGGAGGAGGGCATGGGCAATAGCATGCTTTTCACCCAGCAAGCCGTCGATGCCGACGCCGTAATAGCCTACCGATGCATCCACATCGGTGCGCGCCGCGGTCATGTAGGCGAGGCGGCCTCCGAGGCAGTATCCGACGCAGCCGACCTTCTCGACGCCTTCTTCGCGGCGGATGTGGTGGATCGTCGCCTCGATATCGCGAATGCCCTGGTCCTGGTCGAACTTGCCCATCAGGTCGAGCGCACGCTGGAATTCGGGTTCGACGTCGGGATCAAGCTCTACGCCGGGCTCGAGGCGCCAGAACAGGTCGGGGGCGACGGCGAGATATCCGTCTTCGGCGAGCTTGTCGCATTTGCGCCGGATACCGGCATTCACCCCGAAAATTTCCTGGATGACAAGGATGGATGCGCGCGGCGTGCCGGCCGGTCGCGCCACATAGGCATCGAACTTCGCATCGCCGGACAGGGTGGAAATCTTCACGGTCTCGCTCACGGCATTCTTCTCCCTCGAAAGGTGGTCAGTGTCTTATGCTTGCATGACGGGGCATGCAGTCCCAAATAGGGTCATGCAAGTTCTAACGGAGGAAACCCGATGAAGGTCCATATCGAGATCGACTGCACGCCCGAAGAGGCGAGGACCTTTATGGGCCTTCCCGATGTCGGCAAGGCAAACGACATTTACGTCGACATGATGTCGAAGGCGATGAAGGGCGTTTCGAACACCGACCAGCTCCAGGATTACGCACGCCAGCTGGCGCCGATGGGGCAGGCTGGCTTCAAGCTGTTCCAGAGCTTCATGGAAGGCGCACAGGCGGCCAAGACCACCGGCAAGAAGCCGACCACTTCCGACGACTGAGGACTGTTCGGCCCGATGGATGACACGATCTTCGCCTTGTCGAGCGGGGCGCCTCCCGCTGCGATTGGCGTGGTGCGGATCAGCGGTCCGAAGGCGGGTGATGCCGTCACGGCTCTTGCGGGGTCCATCCCGAAGCCCCGCCGGGCGAGCCTGAGGAACCTGCGCGATAGTGACGGCGCCGAACTCGATAGCGCGCTGGTCATCTGGTTTCCGGGACCCAAGACATCCACCGGTGAAGACCTTGCCGAGTTTCACTGCCACGGGGGCAGGGCGGTCGTGCTCGCGATCGAGAATGCTCTGGCTTCGATTGATGGTTTGAGACGCGCCGAGCCTGGCGAGTTCACCCGGCGTGCATTTGCCAATGGCGTAATCGATCTGGCCGAGGCCGAGGGGCTCGGCGATCTGCTGGCGGCCGAAACCGATCTGCAGCGGCAGGCCGCACAGGCTTCGGCGGGTGGCGGACTGTCGCGCAAAGTCGAAGGCTGGAGGGATCGTGTCCTCTACCTCTCGGCTTTGGTCGAGGCGGTGCTCGACTTCGGCGATGAGGACGATGTCGAGAGCCTGCCGGAAATGTTTCACGTGGAACTTTCGGCGCTTGTGGGCGAATGGCGAGAGGCGATCGAGGCTCCGCGCGCCGAGCGTTTGCGCGACGGGATCCGCATAGTTTTTGCCGGACCTCCCAACACCGGCAAGTCGTCGCTGTTCAACGCGCTGCTCGATGAGGGCGCCGCGATCGTTTCGGAAGAGGCCGGGACCACGCGCGACGTGATCGAGCGGCCGGTCGCTTTTGCCGGAGTGCCCTTCATCTTGATCGACACCGCTGGCCTCCGAGACGAAGGGGCGGGTGCAGTCGAGCAGATCGGGATCGGGCGGGCTCGTCAGGAACTCGAGCGGGCCGACATCGTCCTTTGGCTGGGCGAAGAAGGCGAAGGGCCTTCTGGTGCATGGGAGATCGCATCGCGCTCCGATGTGGATGGCCAGGGCAAGAATCAGCCGCGACATGTCGTTTCGGCTGTAACCGGTGACGGATTGCGCGAGCTGCTTGAGGATATCGTGGCCACCGGAAGGTCGTTACTCCCGAAACCGGGTCTTGCCGCCCTTAACCAGCGGCAGGGCGCTGCGTTGGCCGATGCGCTCGCGGCTATTGAGGCGATCGGACGAGATGACGATCCTTTGCTTACGGGAGAGAAATTGCGGCTCGCGCGGCTTGCGCTCGACAGGCTCTTGGGGCGTCATTCCACCGAAGACATGCTCGACGCACTGTTCGGTAGGTTCTGCATCGGTAAGTGATGTTCCACGTGGAACATCGAGGGCTTTGATCGCGAAGCCGATTGGGCTATCGGCCCCTCCATGCAGAGTTTCGATATTATCGTTGTCGGCGGCGGGCATGCCGGCGTCGAGGCAGCCTGTGCTGCCGCGCGCATGGGTGCGAATACCGCCCTCGTGAGCTTCGACCTGTCGAAGATCGGTGCGATGAGCTGCAATCCGGCAATCGGCGGCTTGGGCAAGGGCCACCTCGTCCGCGAGGTCGATGCGCTGGATGGCGTGATCGGGCGGGCGGCCGATGTGGCTGCAATCCATTACCGGATGCTCAATCGCTCGAAGGGCAGTGCGGTATGGGGTCCGCGCATCCAGGCCGACCGTTCGCTCTTCCATCGCGCCGTGCAGGGGATTGTCGCAGAGCAGGCGAACCTGACGCTCATCGAAGGTGAAGCCGCATCGCTGGCTTTGGACGGTGGACGCGTTTCCGGTCTGCATCTCGCAGACGAGAAAAGGCTCGATGCCCCGGCAGTTATCCTTTGCACGGGGACGTTTCTGGGCGGTACGCTCTTTCGCGGGGAAGAGCGCTTCGAAGGCGGACGGATCGGCGAAGACGCAGCACGCGTTCTCGCTGCGCAGCTGCGCGAGGCAGACCTGCCAATGGCACGGCTCAAAACCGGCACCCCGCCTCGCTTGGATGGCCGCACAATCGACTGGGCGTCGCTCGATGAGCAGCCTTCCGACGGCGAGAGCTGGACGATGTCGTCGCTCTCGAATGAGCGTGTGAACCCGCAAGTGTTCTGTGCGATTACGCGTACCAACCGGGAGGCGCATGACATCATCCGCGCCAATCTCGACCGGTCGCCCCTATTCTCGGGTGCCATCGGTGGGGCGGGGCCGCGCTATTGTCCCTCCATCGAGGACAAAATCCATCGCTTCGGTGATCGGGAAGGGCACCAGATCTTCCTCGAACCAGAAGGCCTCTCCACGCACCTCGTCTATCCCAACGGGATCAGCACCTCGCTCCCGGTCGATGTGCAGCACGACATGCTGCGCGCGATGAAGGGCCTCGAGTGCGTGGAAATGGCGGTGCCCGGCTATGCGGTCGAATACGACCATGTAGACCCGCGCGCACTCAAGCCGGGTCTCGAGCTGAGGGCCATTCCGGGACTCTATTGCGCCGGCCAGATCAACGGGACTACGGGGTATGAGGAAGCGGCGGCGCAGGGCCTCGTGGCAGGAATGAATGCCGCTGCGACTGTCCTGGATCGCGAACCTGTCGGTCTCGACCGTTCCAATTCGTATATCGCCGTGATGGTCGACGATCTCACCCTGCAGGGGGTGAGCGAACCATACCGGATGCTTACTGCCCGCGCAGAATACAGATTGCGCCTGCGTGCAGCCAATGCGGACACACGCCTCACCGGCCTCGGCATCGAAGCCGGCCTCGTCGGCGAGGAACGCGCCCGCTGGTTTGCTTCACGTGAGGCACGCCGGTCGGTCATCGACAACCAGCTGGACGAGGAAGTCCACGCCAATGCGCTTATCGATGGCGGCATCAAGGCAAAGGCAGATCGCGGTTCGCAGCGTCTGAGGGACTGGCTGCGTGGAGGACAGATCTCGATCGACGAACTTTCGCGGATCGTTGGCGGTCTGGATGCGCAGGATGCGCTGACCGTCGAGATGGTCGAGGATGCCATCTACGAACCCTACCTTGCGCGCCAGGAGGCCGAGTTGCGCGACCTGAAGGCGGGCGAGCGCCTCAGGTTGCCGCAGGATTTTCCGTACGGATCGGTTCCCGGCCTGTCGAACGAGATGGTCGAGCGTCTGTCCCGCGCCCAGCCAGAGACCTTGTCGGCCGCAGGGCGTGTGCCGGGTATTACGCCCGCCGCTCTGGCGGCACTTCTCGTGCATGCACGCCGGATTGAGGAGCGCGCCGCTTGATTACCACAGAGGCTGAAGCCCGATCATTCATCGAGGGTTTGGGCGGGCAGGGCGCCATCGAGAAGCTGGAAGCGCTCGCTGCCGCACTGCGGGAAGAGAACGAGCGGCAGAACCTCGTTTCGCGTGGCTCGCTCGAGGAGGTGTGGGTTCGCCACTTTGCAGACTCGGCCCAGCTCATCCCGCATGTTCCACGTGAAACAAAAGGCGCGTGGTTCGACCTGGGTAGCGGAGCGGGGTTCCCTGGCCTTGTCCTCGCCATCTTGCGTCCCGACGAGCCAACTGTCCTGGTCGAATCGCGCAAGCGCCGGATCGACTGGCTCGAGGCCATGGTGGAAAAGCTCGCGCTGAAAAATTGCATGGTCGAAGGAAAAAGGCTCGAACTCGTTGAAACGCAGAAAGCCGCGGTAATCTCGGCCCGGGCGTTCGCACCGCTGCCGAGACTCCTCAATTTATCCTCACGCTTCTCCACAGCGTCCACCTATTGGGTGTTGCCCAAGGGGCGCTCGGCAGCGCAAGAAGTAAGTGAACTGCCGCGCAACTCGCGCAAAATGTTCCACGTGGAACAATCACAGACCGACGAAGAGGCCGGAATCGTGGTCGGCAAGGGCAAGATAGGGACGGGAAAATGATCACCATCGCCATTGCAAACCAGAAGGGTGGAGTGGGCAAGACCACCACTGCGATCAATATCGCGACCGCCATGGCCGCATCCGGCTGGAAAACGCTGCTGATCGACATGGATCCGCAGGGCAACGCGTCGACCGGCCTCGGCATCGCGGCTGCCGCACGAAAGTACACGACCTATGACCTGCTCATGGGTGACGCGACCTTGGCGCAGGCCGCACAGGCGACCGAAATCCCGGGCCTCGACATCCTTCCCGCGACCCAGGACCTGTCGGGCGCAGAGGTGGAGCTCGTTTCGGTAGAGGACCGCACGCACCGCCTGCAGAAGGCGCTCGAGGCTCCGCAGCCCGGTTTCGCCGGTTACGACATCGCGTTTATCGATTGCCCGCCTTCGCTGGGCCTGCTGACGCTCAATGCGCTGGGTGCGGCCGATACGCTGATGGTGCCGCTCCAGTGCGAATTCTTCGCACTTGAGGGCCTCAGCCAGCTGCTCCAGACGGTCGAGCGTATCCAGCAGCGCTTCAATCCCGATCTCGGGATCATCGGTATCGCGCTGACGATGTTCGACCGCCGTAACCGCCTTACCGACCAGGTTGCCGACGATGTCCGCGATTGCCTCGGCAATCTCGTCTTCGAGAATGTCATCCCGCGCAATGTTCGCCTGTCGGAGGCCCCGAGCCACGGCATGCCCGCGCTGATCTACGACCATAATTGTCCCGGAAGCCGCGCCTATATCGGCCTTGCACGCGAGCTGATCGGACGTCTGCCCGAAAAGAGGAAAGCCGCATGAGCACCGCTATCGACCGCAAGAAGAAACTCGGCCGCGGCCTTGGTGCTCTGATGGGCGAAATCCAGCGCGAAGAGCCGCTGGTGCGCGAGGAAAATGCTCCGGCACAGGGCGCGGAAACTGCAACTGTCGCCTCGGCCAACGGCCTGTCGGACATTCCCGTCGCGGATATTTCGCCGCTGCCCGGACAGCCGCGTACGCATTTCGACGAGGAAGCGCTCGACCAGCTCGCTGCCTCGATTGCCCAGCGCGGCGTGATCCAACCCGTCATCGTTACGCCTGCGGGCAAGGGCCGTTATCGCCTTGTCGCCGGTGAACGCCGCTGGCGCGCAGCCCAGCGCGCGCGGCTCCACGCCATTCCCGCAATCGTGCGCGATCTCGACGAGCGCGAAGTCATGGCATTGGCGCTGATCGAAAACCTGCAGCGCGAAGACCTCAACCCGGTGGAAGAGGCGCGGGCCTACCAGAAACTGTCCGACGACGAGGGTATGACCCAGGCCGAGATCGCCAAACTGGTCGACAAATCGCGCAGCCATGTCGCGAACTTCCAGCGCCTTCTCGCGCTTCCCGACGATGTGCTTGCGCTGGTTGCCGACAGCAAGCTGACCATGGGCCACGCAAAGGCGCTGGTCGGACACGACGACGCGAGCGAGATTGCCCGACGCGCAGCGAAGGAAAACCTCTCGGTTCGCGAGGTCGAGAAGCTGGCCCGGGGGGATCGCCCGAAGAAGGCCACATCTGGTTCGCCCAAGCCGATCGCTGACAGCTCGACCGACGCGGATATCGCCGCGGTCCAGGGTCATCTCGAGGAATTCCTCGGCCTGCCCGTCAAGATCAAGACCGAAGGCGCGCCCGGAACCGGTACGGTAACGATTGGCTATCGCACGCTCGACCAGCTCGATCTTATCTGCCAGCGGCTGACCGGCGGCGAAATCTGATTTCAGATCCGATTTGAGAGAATTGAAGCAAGTCGTTCAATTCCCTCACGATCTTCTTCATCGAAGCGCGCTTTTGACGGGCTGTCGAGGTCGATAACCGCCACCGCTGCTCCATCGCGGATAACGGGCACCACGAGCTCGGAATTGGTCACCGAATCGCATGCGATATGGCCAGGGAAGGCATGGACGTCCTCGACCAGCTGCGTCTCGGCATCGGCTGCGGCGACACCACAGACACCCTTGCCGAGCGGGATGCGGATGCAGGCCGGGCGCCCCATGAAGGGCCCGAGAACCAGCTCGCCTTCGACCATGCGGTAAAAGCCCGCCCAATTGAGGTCGGGCAGGAAGTCCCACAGCAGGGCCGCGATATTCGCCATGTTCGCAACCGGATCGGGCTCGCCGCTCGTAAGGGCATCGGCCGCCTCGACCAGCTGGCGATAGGCTTCGGGCTTGGGGCAGTCGGGTGCGGGGCGAAAATCGAACATGCAGCGCATCTAGTGGAGGATGGCGGCCATGCAAGGGGCGTTGCGAGCCGGGCATGGCTGTCGTAACACTATCACCATGAGCATTCTCAAGAAGCTGGGCATCGCCCTTCTCGTCCTGATCCTGGTCCTTGCGATCGCATTCTACTTCATTTCGCGGGGGGATACGGCCGACGTACCCTTCGACGAAGTGACCGGCGCAGATCCGACGCTCCAGGATCCCGATGCGGAAACCTTCCCCACGGTCGCCATTGCAGAGCCGGTGGGCTGGGAAGAGGGCGAAGTGCCCGTCGCGGCGGAAGGGCTCGAGGTAAAGCGCTTCGCCCAAGGCCTCGAACACCCGCGTACGCTTTACGCATTGCCCAATGGCGACGTCCTGGTCTCGCTCACCCGCTCGCCGAGCAAGGGTGGTGGCGGCATCATGGGCTGGATCGCCAATCGCCTGATGTCGAAGGCAGGTGCTACGGGCGAATCGCCCAATCAGGTCGTGCTCCTGCGCGATACCGATGGTGACGGCACGGCGGAAACGCGGCTTGTCCTCGTCGACGGGCTGGATTCGCCATCCGGCCTCGCATGGGGCAACGGTACACTTTACATCGCGAACCACGATGAAGTCCTTGCTTTTCCATATGAACTTGGTGCCGACAGCCCCTCCGGGGAGCCGCGCAAGGTCACCGACCTTGCAGCCGGTGGCGGCCACTGGATGCGCAACCTCGAACTGCATCCCGACGGCAACCGGCTCTATATCGCGGTCGGTTCCGACACCAATATCGGCGACAAGGGCATGGAAGCCGAAGAAGGCCGCGCCCTGATCTGGGAAGTGGACCTTGAAACGGGTCAGCGCCGCCAGTTCGCAGGCGGATTACGCAACGCCAACGGCCTCGATTTCAATCCGTGGTCGGGCGAGCTCTGGACCACCGTGAACGAGCGCGACATGCTGGGCAGCGATCTAGTACCCGACTACCTCACCAATGTCCCCGTCGGCGCGCAGTACGGCTGGCCCTGGGTCTATTGGGGCGACATCTACGACCGCCGCGTCGACGCCCCGCCGCCTGCCTACATCAGCTATGTCCGCAAGCCCGAATACGCGCTCGGCCCGCACGTCGCCGCGCTTGGCCTCGTCTTCAGCAAGGAAGGCGCGACCATGGGCGAGGCATTCTCCAGCGGTGCCTTCATCGCGCGTCACGGCTCGTGGAATCGAAAGCCGCCGTCCGGCTACGACGTCGTCTATGTCGCCTTCGACGAGCGCGGCAATCCGCAGGGCAAGCCCGTGCCCGTCCTGACCGGCTTCCTCAAGGATGACGGCACGACGCGCGGCCGCCCGACCTGGGTCGAATGGGCTGGGGACGGATCTCTGCTGGTCAGCGACGACACCGCCGGAATCATTTGGCGCGTCACTGCACCGGGGGCCAAGGGGCAGGGTGCAATCGAGCAGATCAGCGGAAACCGCCTCCCGCCGCAGCGCGAACTACGCGGCCAGAACGCCACTTTCGGCGAGGATGACTACGCGCGCGAAGTCACCGCGGAATAGGCCGGCGAATCAGCCCAGCAGCGATGCCGTGTCGAGCTCGTAAAGGGCCTCTGCACCGGCCGTCGCGGCGGCCTTGAGGCCAGAGGCTTCCGGCACGATCCTGTCGAGAAAGAACCGCACACTTGCGGTCTTGGTCTTGGCAAGGCCGGGCGCTTCGCCGTTCTCGACGGCGCGCAGCTGCCTGAGAAGCTGCCACCCAGCCGTCGCAACCGAAAGCATGGTGCAGAACGGCACGCTGCCGGCAAGACGATCGTCGAGGCTTGCGTCTTCGCGCATCCACTTGGCGATAGCGGCGCAATCCCCGGCAAGCGCGAATAGCGCGGGCTCGTCGGCAGCATCGCGCGCGATTTCCTCGGTCAGGCCGATCAGTGCCTCGCCGTTGTCGAGGCCGAGCTTGCGTGTCACGAGATCTGCGGCCTGAATGCCGTTGGTGCCCTCGTAGATCGGTGCGATCCGCGAATCGCGCCAGTGCTGCGCAGCGCCGGTCTCCTCGACGAAGCCCATGCCGCCATGGACCTGGATGCCAAGGCTGGCGACCTCGATTCCGATATCGGTGCCCCAGGCCTTGATGAGCGGGGTCAGGACCTCGCCGCGTGCCTTGGCGGCCTCGTCCCCCAGAACGCCGCGATCGACCTGTCCTGCGGTGTAGTAGAGGAGGGCGCGCGAACCCTCGGTCAGAGCCTTCATGCGGAGCAGCATGCGGCGCACGTCGGGGTGCTCGATGATCGAAACCGGACTCTTGTCTGCAGAGCCAGCACGGGCCGACTGGACGCGCTCTTTCGCGTAATCGAGCGCCTGCTGGGTCGCGCGTTCGCTAATCTGGACGCCCTGGTTGCCGACATTGATGCGGGCGTTGTTCATCATCGTGAACATGGCAGCGAGGCCGCGGTTTTCCGCGCCGACCAGCTCGCCAATACATTCGTCATTGTCGCCATAGCTCATCACGCAGGTGGGCGAGGCGTTGATGCCCAGCTTGTGCTCGATGCTGACGCAGCGGACATCATTGCGGGGGCCGAGCGATCCGTCCGGCTTCACATGAAATTTGGGAACCACGAAAAGCGAGATACCGCGGCTTCCCTCGGGCGCATCGGGCAGGCGCGCGAGGACGAGGTGGATGATGTTCTCCACCAGCTCGTGCTCACCCCAGGTGATGTAGATCTTCTGGCCCTTGATCAGGAACTTGCCGGCATGCTCGCCCTCGGTGATGGGTGTAGCTGTTGCGCGCAAGGCGCCGACATCCGAACCGGCCTGCGGTTCGGTGAGGTTCATCGTGCCCGACCATTTTCCGCTCACGAGATCGGGAAGGTATTTCTGCTGGAGCTCTTCGACGCCATGATGCTCCAAAGCCTCTATTGCGCCGACGCTGAGCATGGGCAGCAGGTTGAAGGCCATGTTTGCCGTGCCGAGGTTCTCGAGCACGTTGCAGGCGAGGGTGAAGGGCAGGCCCTGTCCGCCGAACTCTTGCGGAGAGGCGATCGCGTTCCAGCCCTGCTCGACATATTCGGCATAAGCTTCGGCGTATCCGTCGGGGAGGCGGACCACTCCATTCTCGAGCTTTGCGCCCTCGAGGTCGCCAACACGGTTCAGCGGTGCGAATTCACCGGCTGCGAACTGGCCCACGCCTTCGACGATGGCCTCGACCATGTCGGGCTCTGCAGCGGCAAATTTCTCCGAGCGTGCAAGCTCCTCGATGCCGGCGTTCACGCGGATTGCGAGCAACTGGTCCTGGGTGGCGGGAGTGTAGGTCACGTCTTATCCTCTTGGCTTTCCGTAGCAGCAGATATAGCGCGCGGGCATGGGCGGCAAATACGCTACGGAAACGCTTGAAGCGACGAAGGGTGGCATTGCGCGCGCCTCGGCTATCCTGCGCGAAGGGGGGCTCGTCGCCGTCCCGACCGAAACGGTCTACGGCCTTGCGGCGAGGGCGGACAAGGCCGAAGCCGTAGCCCGGATATACGAGGCGAAGGGCCGTCCCTCTTTCAATCCGCTGATCGTGCATGTCGCGGACCTCGACCAGGCACGCACGCTGGCGGATTTTTCGGACGAGGCAGAGGCGCTTGCGAAAGCCCACTGGCCTGGCCCGCTCACTCTCGTCTTGCCGCGCCGCGCCGATGCGCAACTGGCAGAGGCGGTGTCGGCGGGTCTTCCCACAATAGCGCTGCGGATGCCGAACCATCCGGTGACGCAGGCCCTGCTGCGCGAAACAGGGCTGCCGCTCGCCGCTCCCTCGGCCAATCGCAGCGGTTTCATCAGTCCGACCTGTGCCGACCATGTCCTCGCATCGCTCGATGGAAGGATCGACGCCGTGCTCGACGGGGGCTCGTGCGACAGCGGGGTGGAATCGACCATCGTGGCCATGCGTGAAGGGGGCAGGATCGAAGAACTGCGCCCCGGGCCGCTTGCGATCGGTGAGAAGGACACAGGCGGCGACCGCATCGAGGCTCCCGGGCAGCTGGCCAGCCACTATGCGCCCGGAAAGCCGGTTCGCCTTGACGTCACCAAGCCCGAGCCGGACGAATTCATGATTGGTTTTTCGCAGCTTGCGGGCGATTGCTCGCTATCTGCTTCAGGAAATCTCGAAGAGGCTGCTTCGCGCCTCTACGCTTGCCTCCACGAAGGCGCGCGCTCGGAGAAGCCCCGCATCGCGGTGGCCCCGATCCCCGCACGGGGCATCGGAAAGGCGATCAACGACCGCCTGCGCCGCGCGGCAACGCCTGCGGATTAGCCTTCCGGCTCGACCGGGATGGTCGGGATGATCTGCTGCATTTCGGCATAGGTGTCGCGCGCATCGTCGCAGGCGCGGCGGTCGCCTTCCTCGCACTCGTCGAGCTGCTTTTCATACTGGCGTTCGAGCTTGCCGAGCCGTTCCTCGCGCTTGCGCAGTTCGCGCCCGCGCTTCTCGTCCGCTTCCGACTGGCTGGTCGTCGCCAGGTCCACGCCCTTGGATGCAACTTTCACCGGAGCCGTCACGACATCGGCTACGGTTCCGAGGCAGGCGGAGAGCATGACCGCGGAAAGGGGGAGGGCAACAAAAGCAAGGCGACGCATCGATAATTCCTTTCGATGCGCCGCCTATACCAGCTTTGGTGAGTATTCGGTGAACTTAGGCGCCGGGGGCCTCAGGTGCTTCGGGAGCCTCGGGGGCTTCCGGTGCCGAGGGCTTGTCTGAACGTGCCGAGGTGCCCGCCTTGCAGCGCAGCTTCCCCGAGCCGAGCGAGCTCACGGTGCAGGTGGCATTGCCGCTGACGGTGATGTCGCCCGAACCGACGATGCTTGCATCGACATCGCCGTCCGACTGGAATTCGGCATCGCCCGAACCTGCGACGGTGATGTCGGCCTTGCCGACCTTGAGACCGGCCATCTTGCCAGAACCCGAACCCGCGACGGTCATGTCGAGATCGCCGACTTCACCGGCGGTTTCGAAGTCGCCCGAACCGGCAATGGTGAGGTCGAGCTTGTCGGCGCGCATATCGGCGACCTTGGTGCTGCCCGAACCGGCAATGGTCACTTCGGCGCGGCCGTCCATGCGATCGGCCTCGATCGTGCCCGAACCGGCCAGGACGATACCCTCGAGCGAGGGCATGGTGACGTTGACGATTGCCGGGCCATTGGTGCCCTTGCTGTCCTTCTCGCGCATGATACCCAGCGAATTGTCTTCGAGGTTGAAGCGCATGAGCTCTGCGGCTTCTTCATTGCCCGATACGCTGATGTTGAACGTATCGCCTGTGGTGACGATGACGTTGTCCGGCGATGCGAGCACGATCTCGGTCGGCTCGGCGCCGTCCATGTCGAGCTCGGCGAGCGGAACACCCTCGGTGTCGCCGATCTGCATGTCGACATTGCAGCCTGCAAGCATGGCGCTTGCCGCGAGTGCCGCCACCGGGGCGAGGCCTTTCAGAACCTTGTGAATCATCGTGTCCAATCCTCTGCATGAATCCTAAGCGTGTTGGCGATATAATACAGCATGGAGCAAGGTTCAACCCAAAGCAAAAGGGCCGCCCCTTGCGGAGCGGCCCCTTCGTCGACTGCGGATTGCCGTTAGGCGATTACGCGTCTTCTTCCTCGTTGTTGTAATACTGCGGCGCGTGTTCGCGCAGCACGTCGAGGATCTTTTCGAGAGCGGTCGGCTCGTCGGTCTTTTCCATCGCCGCCAGTTCGCGTGCGAGACGGCTCGACGCCGCTTCGAAAATCTGGCGCTCCGAATAGCTCTGTTCGGGCTGGTCGTCGGGACGGAAAAGGTCGCGCGTGACTTCGGCGATCAGGACGATTTCGCCCGAGTTGATCTTGGCTTCGTATTCCTGCGCGCGGCGGCTCCACATGGTGCGCTTTACCTTGGGCTTGCCCTTCAGCGTTTCCATGGCTTCCTTGAGCGTCTTGTCGCTGGAAAGCTTGCGCATGCCGATCGATTCGACCTTGTTGACCGGAACGCGGAGCGTCATGCGCTCTTTTTCGAACCGGAGAACGTAGAGATCGAGCTGCATACCGGCGATTTCCTCGCTCTGGAGCTCGATCACACGGCCAACGCCGTGCTTGGGGTAAACAACGTAATCGCCAACGTCGAAGGCGTCTGCCTTGCTCGCCATGCATAAATCCTTTCGTCGGGACCCTACGGGGGGAGACAAAGCTGCAAGATGCCCGTCCCGCGCTCCTTTTGGGTGCGCGGCTTGAACTTCTCCGATGCCTTGCTGGTAGTACGGCCCTTTCAATTCTCACATCTGCCCGGCTCTAACCGGTGCAGTTGTTGCATTATATAGCACGTTAGGCCGAATATTGCGAGTCTATGACGCTTTCGAAGGCGAAACGTCGTTACCGCGACCTTTCACTGCCGCCAGTTCGGCACCCAGGAGCAGCAGCAAGGCGGTCGCATAGAACCATGTGATGAGGACTACGACCGCACCTAGCGACCCGTAAGTCGCGTTGTAGCTTCCGAAATTCGCTGCATAAAACGCAAAAGCCGCGGTCGCGACGATCCATCCAATTGCAAAAAGCACTGCACCGGGCAGGATCGCTCTCCATTCGGGTGACGGCTTGTTGGGCGCGAAGCGATAGAGCACTGCGGCGCCGCCTGCAGCAGCGGCGGCCAACAGGACGTAGCCGAGAATCGATCCAAGAAATCCGCTCAGCACGGCAAGCGCTGCGCTCGCACCGCCCATGACGGCGAGCCCGACGATTCCCCCGAGCGTGATTGCGAGCGCCACGAGGTTGCCTCGGACGAGACCGCGCCCCTCACCGGCGTGGAAGGCGATGTTCAATCCGGTCATCAATGCCATTGCCGCGCTTCGCGCGCCAACCAGGGCGATCGCCAGCGAAACCAACAGCCCGAGCCCTTTGGTCTCGTCTGCGCCTTCGCTGACGTTTCGTAGTTGGTCGCCGATTAGGCCGGCAGCGGCATCGGGCAGGTTCTCCGAAAGCGTGCGGATGTGTCCGGCCACGGTCTCGGGATTGGCGAATAGGCCATAGCCGAGCACGAGCGCGCCGAGTGCAGGCACGAGCGCGAGCAGCGCGTAATGCGCGATACCGGCTGCGATCAGCGAGATATTGTTGTCGCTACCCGCGGACCAGGCGGCCTTGAGGTCGGCGAACACGCGAAGAAGCGATCAGTCGCCTTCGCCGGGCTCGGGCGAGAAGTACTTGTCGAACTTGCCCTCTTCGCCCTTGTGCTCGTCGGCGTCTGCGGGCGGTTCCTTCTGGCTCGTGATATTCGGCCATTCGGCGCTGAACTTGGTGTTCAGCTCGAGCCACTTCTCGAGGTTGTCTTCCGTATCGGGAAGGATGGCCTCTGCCGGGCATTCCGGTTCGCACACGCCGCAGTCGATGCATTCGCTGGGGTTGATGACGAGCATGTTCTCGCCCTCGTAGAAACAGTCGACCGGACAGACCTCGACGCAGTCCGTGTATTTGCATTTGATGCAGGCGTCGGTGACGACATAGGTCATGGTTCGCTAGTTTCCCTGTGCGAAGAGTAGTTTTGCGCTGCTATGGCTATTCATGCGCCGGGGTCAAGTTCCCGATAACATTCTTGCGCCTCGCGCGGAGGTCCGCGGCGCTCCGGAAGTGCAAGAACCTCGATCAGCTTGACGCTATTTCCGAGCGGCAGGGTGAGCACGTCGCCGGGCGCGATATCGCGGCTGGGGCGCAGCACGCGATCCCCGTTGAGGCGGATGTGCCCCTCATCGACCAGCTTGCGTGCAGTGCTGCGGGTGCGCACGAAGCGCAGGAAGCAGAGCAGGCGGTCGATCCGCAAGCGTCAGCCTTGCTTGATGAGGTCTGCGAGCCCGGCAAAGGCGCTGCCTTCACGTGGGGCGCTGGTTTTCGCAGGCTTGGCGCGCTGTTGCTTGCGCCGCGACGGGCGCCACTCCCAGCTGTCGGGGCGGGGCGGGCCGAAAGCGCCTTCGGCAAGCGGCCTCGCGCGCTGGACGCGGAACCCGGCCTGGCCGAGCAGGCGCTCGACATTGCGCTCTTCCAGCCCGATCGAGATCGGCAAGGCGAGGTCGAGGCGGAACTTGCGGCTCTTCCCGGCCTTGCTCCGCGCCTCGTGCGCGGCGCGGAAGATCTTCTCGGCGAGATCGAGGCGAATCGCCTGGCTGCCGGCATGGCGGTACCCGGCGGGCAGCTTCTTCTGGTCGGGAATGACCGGCAGCATCGCCTCCTGCAGCGGCCTGCGGTCGATGCCCAGCGAGCTCAGCAATTGTCGCGGTGCTGGCTTGAGCAGGAGCGGCGCGAAAATGTCGAGCGCGCCGAAGGTGACGCCGATCTTGCGCAGGAAGGGACGCATTTCCTTGGGCAGGTGCTCGATGCCCGCCTTCTCGCGGGTGACGAAGCCGTGGCCGGAGATAAGGTTGAGGAGCAGCGCGCGCGCCTGGCTTCCGGCCTCGGGATTGGCTGAGGCGATATGCATCTTGCGCAGCGGTTCGAGCGGCTCGAGCTGCTTGTCGAGCCAGCCATCGATCGCGTCGAGCAGGGCCTTGCGCGGCTGGTCTGGCAGCGCAGCCACTTCGCGTGACGGTTCAAGGGCAGGTTTGACCTGCCCCTCGCGCTCGGTGAGCTTGGCCACGACCTGCCCGTTCCAGCGGATTGCACCGCGTGCCAGCTCCAGTTCGGCAAGGTCGGTGGCGGCGAGTTTCTCCGCACGCTCGCCCAGGATGCGGGGCAGGGCTTTCTCGGCCGCGGCCAGCAGCATCTTGCGGTCGGCGTGGTTGGCCGAAGGATCGACTGTGAAGCGGAACCCCTCGACCCTGCCGAGCGCCTCGTCCTCGACGAGCAGCGTGCCGTCTTCCCCGAGCGTGATCGGGAGCATAGAGGCGTCCTGTCCCAGCGATTTCATCAGTATGGCAGTCCTTCGGTTCACGAATCTCTCGGTCAGCCGCGCATGGAGCGCATCCGACAGCTTTGCTTCCACGCCGCGGGCCCGCGACGCCATTTCGTCGCGCGCAAGGACCCAGTCGGGCCGCTGGCAGATATAGGCCCAGCTGCGAATCGCGGCTATCCGGCCCTGCAGCGTATCGATATCGCCACTGGTATTGTCGAGTTCGGATATGCGCGCGGCGACGAAGTCCGCACCGATATACCCCTGCCGCAGGTCCTGCCAGAGGCGTGCGACGAAGCGGGCGTGGACATCGGGGCCGCGAGCGCGGAAATCGGGCAGCGAACAGGCCTCCCAGAATCGCCTCACCGCTCCGGCGCCGCGAACGTCTTGCGCCAGCGGCTCTTCGGCGAGCCGCTTGAGTGTCGCGAGGTCGATGGCCTCGGGCGCCAGGCGCAGCGCCTCGTGCTCGGGAGGCCGTTCGAGATCCGCGATAAGCGTACCCAGGGAATCGAAGCGCGGTTCGGGATTGCGCCAGAAGAGCTTGGTGATCGGGGCGAAGCGATGCTCTTCGATCGCGTAGACCTCTTCCTCGGTGAATTCGGGCGAGGGCCCCATCTTGCCGCCGGCTCCTGCCAGCGTGCCGAAAGTGCCGTCACGCTGGTGCCGTCCTGCGCGGCCAGCAATCTGCGCCATTTCAGCCGGTTGCAAGCGCCTCATGCGAACGCCGTCGAACTTGGTAAGACCTGCGAATGCGACATGATTGACGTCGAGATTGAGCCCCATGCCGATGGCGTCGGTGGCGACGATGTAATCCACTTCACCATTCTGGTACAACTCGACCTGCTTGTTTCGCGTTTCCGGTGAGAGAGCGCCCATCACCACCGCAGCGCCGCCACGGAAGCGCCGCAGCATCTCGGCCACGGCGTAAACCTGCTCCGCGCTGAAGGCGACGATCGCGCTGCGCGGCGGGAGGCGGGACAGCTTGCGCGGGCCGATGTGGGTGAGGGTGGAGAAGCGCGGGCGTTCGGAAATCTCGGCGCGCGGTATCAGCGACCGAACCATGGGTTCGAGCGTCGCCGCGCCCAGCAGCATGGTTTCATCCCGTCCGCGCGCATTGAGCAACCGGTCGGTAAAAACGTGGCCGCGCTCGCGATCCGCGGCGAGCTGCGCCTCGTCGAGCGCGACGAAAGCGCGCTCGTTCGCCGAGCGTGGCATGGCCTCCACCGTGCAGCACAGATAGCGCGCACCCGGAGGCTCGATCCGTTGCTCGCCGGTGATCAGCGCGACGTCCTTCTCGCCCTTGATCGCAACCACCCGGTCATAGACCTCGCGCGCCAGCAGGCGCAGCGGAAACCCCATCGCACCGCTCGAATGCGCGCAGAGGCGTTCGATGGCGAGGTGGGTCTTGCCGGTGTTGGTGGGCCCGAGGACCGCCTTGATCGGGGCGTCGTTCACTCCTGACAGGTGGCATTGCGAAGCAAAGGGCGCAACCGTTCACCGCCCGCTGCACTCAACTCGTCGACAAGGTGACTCGCCTCGTCGTTGGTTAAGACGAATTTCACTTTGTTTTTTTAGGGAGTAGGGCAACGAGGTCGAAAGGCGTGCAGCCCAGCATGCCAGCCTCGGGGGCCACACAGAGGATACGGGTGAAACTTTCCGCAGAGCGAAAGGTGCAGGGGGAAAAGCAGACGGTCGCCGGACTCGGCGAAACGTCTGACGAAGCAACTGCACGCCCGGCATCCTTCAGCTCCATGCGCGACCGGGTCTATTCCAGCATCGAGAATCTCGACATCGCACCGGATCTCGGCGCCGACATCGGTTCCCGCCGCTGGTTCCGCGGGCTCGGTACCTTCGTCGGCCTGTCGGTCGTCGCGCTCGCTTTCTGGCCCGACTTCGCACCGCTCGAAGCGGCATCCCCGCTCCCGGACGATGCCGAAGTGGTCGGCGAATTCCGCAGCCACATGATTACGCCGCTCGCGCTGGGTGCCGATACCGGTCGCCGCATGGGTCCGACTGCCCTTGTCCGCCCGCTCGCCGAAGCGCCCGAGCGTCCGCAGATGCAGATGCTGGCGACGCTGGGCCGCGGTGACAGCCTGGAGCGGACCTTGCGCCGCGCAGGCATCGGCAGCGCCGAAGCCGAGAGCGTCACTTCGCTGATCGCCGGTGCGGTCGACCTAGAAGAGCTCGAACCCGGCACGCAGATCGACATCACCCTTGGCCGCCGCCCCGAACCGGGCGCGACACGGCCACTCGAACAACTCAGTTTCCGCGCCCGCTTCGATCTCGAACTCAAGATCGATCGCCTCGACGAGGACGGGCCGCTCGCGCTTACGCGCCGCCTGATCCGTGTCGACGAGACGCCCCTGCGCATTCGTGGAACGGTCGGTGACAGCCTTTACCGTTCGGCCCGCGCGGCTGGCGCACCGGCGAGCGCAGTGCAGGCCTATCTCAAGGCCGTCGGCCAGGACGTGAACTTACAGCGCGATGTGCGCTCGACCGACCAGTTTGACATGATCATCTCGCACCGCCGCGCCGCCACCGGCGAGCGCCAGGCAGGCCAGCTGCTCTACGCCGGCCTTGACCGTGGCTCACGTAGCGGTGTGAGCCTGATGCGCTGGGGCAAGGACGGCGAATTCTACAGCGCCGATGGCGAGGGCGAGGAAAAGGGCGGGCTGATCGCTCCGGTCCCGGGCCGGATGAGCTCGCGCTACGGCATGCGCCGCCACCCGGTTCTCGGATACCGACGCATGCACGCCGGTGTCGATTTCCGCGCACGGCATGGCACCCCGATCGTCGCCGTCACGGACGGACGCGTGACCGGTGCGGGCCGCATGGGCGGCTGCGGCAATGCAGTGCGCCTTCGCCACGGCAACGGTATCGACACGCGCTATTGCCACATGAGCCGCATCGCCGTGCGCCGCGGGCAGAGTGTGAAGCGCGGCCAGGTCATCGGCTATGTCGGATCGACCGGTCTCTCGACCGGACCGCACCTGCATTACGAAATGTATCGAGGCGGCAAGCATGTGAACCCGACCTCGGTGAGCTTCGTGACTCGCCGCCAGCTTTCTGGCGAGGAGCTCGGCAGCTTCCGCGAGACATTGCAGAAGCTCAAGCAGGTCGAAGAGGGTGCGGCGCTGGCCGATCTCGAACAGACAGCCGAAGAAGCCGCGACTGCAGAGCCCGAGCGCGAAATCGACAAGCTCGACCGGCCGCGCAAGGTCTCCTGATCGCCTCCGATTGCTAAGCGCCGCGCTTTGCGGCAAGGCTCGGCTCCATGACCGAAGCCAGCTATCCTGCAACCCGTCTTCGCCGCACGCGCGCCCATGGCTGGAGCCGTGCGATGCACCGCGAAACCGTGCTCACGACAGCCGACCTGATCTGGCCGCTTTTCGTGACCAGCGGCAAGGGCGTGGAAGAGCCCGTCGCCAGCCTGCCCGGCGTTTCGCGCTGGTCGGTCGACGGAATCGCTAGCCGTGCGAAGGAAGCAGTCGAGCTGGGCATCCCCTGCATCGCGCTGTTTCCCAACACCCCGTCCGACAAGCGCAGCGAGCGCGGTGACGAGGCGCTCAACCCCGACAATCTGATGTGCCAGGCGATCAAGGCGGTGCGCGATGCATGCGGTAATGACGTCGGCATCCTGACCGACGTCGCGCTCGATCCCTATACCAGCCACGGGCAGGACGGGCTGATCGACGATGACGGCTATGTCCTCAATGACGACACGGTGGCGGTGCTCGTCGACCAGGCACTCAACCAGGCAGAGGCGGGCGCGGACATCATCGCCCCGTCCGACATGATGGACGGCCGCGTAAAAGCGATCCGCATGGTATTGGAAATGAACGATTTTCCCAATGCGCAAATAATGGCCTATGCCGCCAAGTACGCATCCGCCTTCTACGGTCCCTTCCGTGACGCCGTGGGCTCGGGCGGCCTGCTCAAAGGCGACAAGAAGAGCTACCAGATGGATCCTGCCAACGCCGACGAGGCGCTGCGCGAAATCGCGCTCGATATCGCCGAAGGTGCGGACAGCGTGATGGTCAAGCCGGGCCTTGCCTATCTCGACGTCATCTGGCGCGCGAAACAGCAATTCGGCGTACCGGTCTTCGCCTACCAGGTGAGCGGCGAATACGCGCTTATCGAGGCTGGCGCGGCGGCTGGCGTGGCCGACCGCGAAGCGCTCCTGATGGAGAAACTCGTCGCCTTCAAGCGCGCCGGCTGTTCGGGCGTGCTGACCTATCATGCGCCGGTTGCCGCGCGCCTCCTCAATGGCTGACTTCCGTCACGAAACCGAAAGGCTGGTCCTGCGCGATTGGCGCGATGAGGACTGGGAGCCATTCTGGCAGGGCACGAACACGGCTGCCGTCATGGAATGGCTCGGTGGTGTTTGCGATGACGCCAAGCGGCAGGGCGCGCAGGACAGGTTGCTGGGATACCAGCGAGATCATGGACACACCTTCTGGGTCGTCGAGCGCAAGGAGGATGGCGCGATCCTCGGATTTTGCGGCCTGAAACGCTGCAACCAGCAAGGCGGCCCCCTCGGCGAGATGGAAGTGGGCTGGCGCCTGCGCGAAGATGCCTGGGGCAAGGGCTATGCCAAGGAGGCCGCAATGGCGTCACTCGATCTCGCCTTCGACCGTTTTGGCGCCGACCAAGTGGTTGCACTGACCGTGCAGCCGAATAAGGCAAGCTGGGGGCTGATGAAGCGGCTCGGCATGGTGCACCGGCCCGATCTCGACTTTGAAAACAGTGACTTCGGCGACGATACTATCATCGTCTATTCGATCTCGCGCGAGCAGTGGGCAGGCCGGCGTGGCTGACATCATCGCCGAAACCGACCGGCTGATCCTGCGCACGATTGAAGAAACAGACGCCGCCGAACAGATGCGCGTCCTCAACACACCCACGGTCATGGCACGGCTCGGCGGTCCGAAGGAATTGCACGAGATCGAGGCGAAGCACGCCAAGTCGATGGCGCTCTACGCTCGCGAAGGCTTCAGCTTCCTGTTCCTGATCGAGAAGGACACCGGCGAAATGGTCGGACACGCGGGGATCAAGCGTGTCGACAACCCGCTCGCCAGCAATGTGGGCGATCACGAGATCGGCTGGCTCATCCGCGAGGACCGCTGGCGGCTTGGGCTTGCCGAGGAAGCGGTGCGCGCGGTGATCGACTGGGCATTCGGCCGCGTCGATGCCCCGCATGTCGTCGCGCTGACGAGCGAGGCCAATGTGCCAAGCTGGAAGCTGATGGAAAAACTCGGCATGGTGCGCCGCAAGGACCTCGATTTCGAGGACCCGGCCTATCCGCCCGACGACAGGATGACGATCCAGTATTCGCTCACGAAAGAACAATGGGAGAGCCAGAAATGACCACGCGTCCCCCAAGCGACAGACCGGGCGTCAATATCGTACCGATCCACGGTAAGACCCCGCAGATTCACGAGAGCGCCTTCATCGCGCCCGGCTGCACGATCATCGGCGACGTCACCATCGGGGCGGGAAGCTCGATCTGGTACAATTGCGTGCTGCGCGCCGACGTCAGCCGCATCGTGATCGGCGAGCGGACCAATGTGCAGGACGGGAGCGTGCTCCACTGCGACCCCGAACGTCCGGGCGATCCCGATGGCAGCCCGCTGATCATCGGCGACGACGTGCTGATCGGCCACATGGCGATGGTGCATGGCTGCCGGATCGAGGATCGCGGTTTCGTAGGGCTCGGCGCGATTGCCATGAACAAGGCGGTGATCGGCAGCGACGCCATGCTGGCAGCCGGCGCGATGCTTACCGAAGGCAAGGTTATGGGTGAGCGCGAGCTGTGGGGCGGCCGCCCCGCGCGCAAGATGCGCGATCTCGACGATATGGCGGTTGCCGGCATGCGCATGGGCACCGCGCATTACGCAGAGAACGCCAAGCACCATTCGAAAGCCGTCGCGGCGGCGCTCGGCTAACCTATGGCTCGGCCAAGGCCAGCCCTTCCGGCGGCGAGCGAAATCAAATCTCTCATCGACGACCGCGGCCAGCTGAAGGTGCACGTTACGCCGGGGGCGCGGACCGACGACGTGAGCCTTCTCGAAGGCCAACTCGCGGTAAAAACACGGGCGAAACCGCAGGATGGCGCCGCCAATGATGCGGTCATCGCCGTGGTCGCCAAGGCGCTCGGCATCGCGCCGAGCAGGGTCGAGCTGTTACGGGGCCAGACCTCGCGCCAGAAAGTGCTCCGGATTACCCGTTAGCCCGCAGGCTGGCGCAAATATTTGAACATGTAGCCGACGAAATCGGCCTTCCCGATCTCCAGCCCTTCGCTGCGCAGGATCGCGTAGGCGGTCGTCGCATGAAAGTAGAACTGCGGCACCGCCCAGTCGCGCACATATTCGCCGGCCGTCAGGTCGAAGGTCATGCCGTTGGGAATGACCAGCTCGATCATCTCGTCTTCGTCGAGGAAATTGTGCTGCGACCACTTTTCGACCTCGGCCTTGCGTGTCTCGATCATGCTGCGCGCATCGGCAATCGTTTCGGGATCGTCTTCCGACGATTTGAAGTCGAGCCCGATCAGCCGGCCCATGGCCTCGCCCGGCATGTTGCAGAGGAAGCGTACCTGGGTCGAAAGCGGCAGCATGTCGTCGGCAAGCTTGGCGCCGAGCAGTTCATCGCCCTTTTCGTGCGAGGCGGCCTTGGCCAGCAATCCTTCGAGCGTCCCCAGCATGTTGAGGTGCGCGTTTACGATCAAATCCTTGTGGGTCATTCGACTCTCCCGTGTGCCGCCAAGACCTAGCGGCTGGGAGCATACCGTCAATCGGCGATGAGCGCGCGCAATGCCTCGATCCGGTCGGCTTCGTGCGGCGGCTTGTCCCAGCGGATGCGATGGATGCGGGGGAAGCGCATGGCGAGCCCTGACTTGTGGCGCTTGCTCTCGTGCACGCTGTCGAAGGCGACTTCGAAGACGAGTTTCTTCTCCGTCTCGCGTACTGGGCCGAAGCGGTTGATGGTGTTCTGGCGGACGTGGCGATCGATCTTCTTCAGTTCCTCGTCGGTGAAGCCCGAATAGGCCTTGCCGACGGGCAGCAGGTCCGCGCCCTTGTCGGGATCGCCGTCCCAGCACCCGAAAGTGTAGTCGGAGAAGAAGCTCGACCGCTTGCCGCTGCCGCGCTGGGCATACATCAGCACGCAGTCGACCAACAGCGGGTCGCGCTTCCACTTGTACCAGTATCCCACGCGCCGCCCGGCGATGTAGGGGCTGTCCTTGCGCTTGAGCATCAGCCCTTCGATTGCATCCTCGCGGCTGCCTTCACGAATCTGTGATAAGTGCTCGAAATCAGTCGCTTCGACGATGGAGCTGATGTCGAAATGCGACTTCGGCAAGCGTGACGCCAATGCTTCGAGCTGCCCGCGTCGCTTTTCCCAGGGGAGGGGGCGCAGGTCCTCGCCGTCGAGCAGCAGGACGTCGTAGAGCCGCACGAAAGCCGGATATTCGGCGAGCATCTTTTTCGAAACGGTCTTGCGGCCGAGCCGCTGCTGGAGCGCATTGAAACTGGCTGCGCCGCCTGCCTCGCCGCCCTGCGTGCTGCCGCGCACGAGCAATTCGCCGTCGAGCACCGCATTCATCGGCAGGACGTCGAGCAACTCGGGAAAGGTGGGCGAAATATCGTCCCCCGAGCGCGAATAGAGCCGTGTTTCACCGCCAGCCCGCACCAATTGCACGCGGATACCGTCCCATTTCCACTCTGCAGCATAGTCCTCGAGGTCGACCACCGTCTCCTCGAGCGGATGCGCGAGCATGAAGGGGCGGAAGGTGGGCAGGTTCTCGATATCGGGCGGATCGGCGCCGTCGGCCGCCCAGGCGAAAAGCTCTGCGTAGGGCGGCGTCAGGCCATGCCAGTACTCCTCGACCTCGTCGACGTCGACGTCGAAGCCTTGCGCAAATGCCGTCTTGGCGAGGCGCGAAGAGACGCCGATGCGCATGCCGCCCGTGGCGAGTTTCAACAAGGCATAGCGACCCGAAGAATCGAGCCTGTCCAAGAGCTTGGGCAGCTCAGTTGTCACGCTCTTGCGGTTCATTGCGGACAACAGTTCGACCGTCTCGCTGACCGAAGGCGGGGAGGGAGGTTCGTCTGGCGCGGGCCAGAGCAGGCTTGCCGTCTCGGCGGTATCGCCCACGAAGTCACGGCTAAGCGTCCACAGCACCGGGTCGACCCGGTCCTTGAGCAAATTGCGGATGGTCGAGCTTTTCACCGCTGGGAAGTCGAGCCCGTCCGACAACGCAGCAAGCGCCCACCCACGGTCCGGATCGGGCGTAGCCCGCAGATACTCTGCGATCAGTCGCAATTTCTCGTTGCGGCTGCGCGTATAGACCAGCGCGTCGATGAGGGCGGCGAACTCTTCCACGCCTCAATCGTCCTCGTCGTCATAGCCGACCAGCGCGAGCGCGCGGGCGCGGCGCTGGTGGAGCTGGCACCACCGCAGCAGCGCATCCTCGCGCCCGTGCGTGATCCAGTTCTCATGCGCGTCGACTTCCAGAATCGTGCGCGTGAGTTCGCCCCAGTCGGCGTGGTCGGAGATAACCAGCGGCAATTCGACATTGCGCTGGCGGGCGCGCTGGCGGACGCGCATCCAGCCGCTCGCCATGGCAGTGATCGGGTCGGGCAGGCGCCGGCTCCAGCGGTCGTTGAGCGCGCTGGGCGGACAGACGACTATCGCGCCGCGCATGTCGTCCTTCGAATAGTCGGCCACCAGACGCAATTCGCCGAGGTCGACGCCATGCTCTTCGTAGAGGCGGCACATCTTCTCCATCGCGCCGTGAAGGTAGATCGGATCCTTGTGTCCGGCTGCACGCAGCTCTGCGATCACCCGCTGCGCCTTGCCCAGGGCATAGGCGCCCACGAGCACGCAGCGGTCGGGATGGGCCTTCAACCGGTCGAGCAGCTTGGCCATCTCTTCCTCGATCGGCGGATGGCAGAAGACCGGGAGGCCGAATGTCGCCTCGGTGATGAAGATGTCGCAGGGAACGACTTCAAAGGGCGGGCAAGTCGGATCGGCGCGGCGCTTGTAATCGCCGGTGATGACAACCCGTTCACCCGCATGCTCGAGCAGGATCTGCGCACTGCCCAGCACATGGCCTGCCGGCACATAGGTCGCGTCGACGCCGCCCTTGAGACGGATCGTCTCGCCATATTCGACCGGTACAGCCCTGTGCGGGATCTGGCCGGCATCGTCCTCGGCGCCAGTGCGATAGCGCAGTTCCATGATCGCCAGCGTTTCGGGCGTCGCCACCGTGCGGCCATGTCCGCCGCGTGCATGGTCTGCATGACCATGCGTCACCAGCGCATGATCGACCGCGCGCGAAGGATCGACCCAGCAATCGGCCGGTTCGATATAGATCCCGTGCGGTTCGGGTTTGATCCAAGAAAAGGGCGCGCCCATCGCCGGTTCAACGACGGGCGCGCCGCAAATATCCCTACTCGGAGTCTTCGCCCTTCCGGTACTTGTCGAACCAGTCGATCACGGCAGTGGTCCGCGCGGCCTGTTGGCTGGGGCTCTGGCTGAGATTGTTGTGGCTCGACCCCGGGGTGATCACCAGCGCGGTATCGACACCGGCGAGCTTCAGGGCGCCGTAATACTGCTCCGCCTCGCTGCGCGGCGTGCGGTAATCTTCCGCACCGACCAGCACGAGCGTGGGCGTCTTCACATTGCCGACGAGGCTAAGAGGCGAACGCTCCCAATACTGCGCCTGGTCTTCCCACGGCAACGCGCCGAGCCAGTAGCGGCCGAAGAAGGGCGTGCCGTCGGCCATGAGCGCCTGGCTGGTCCAGTTGATCACCGGCTTGTGCGTCGCCGCCGCCTTGAACCGGTCGGTCTTGCCGACAAGCCATGCCGTCAGCACACCGCCGCCCGATCCGCCGGTGACGAAGAGATTGTCGGGATCGGCTATGCCCTGTGCAACGGCGGCATCGACCACTGCCATCAGCTCGTCGAAATTGCTGATCGGGTAATTGTCCTCGATCCGGTCGGCAAATGCCTCGCCGTATCCGGTCGAACCGCCCGGGTTCGAGAAGACGACTGCATATCCGGCCGCGCCATAGAGCTGGTAGTCGACCGAGAATTCGGGGCCGTAGGCGGCATAGGGTCCGCCATGCATTTCCAGCACCATGGGGACACGCGTGCCCTCGACATAGCCCGGGGGCAGCATGATCCATGCAGGGATGGCCGTGCCGTCGGGTGCGGTGACCGCAAGCTCCCGCGTCTCGCCCAGCGCCTTGCCCGAAAGCTTCAGGTCGTTGAGCTGCGTCAGCTGGCGCGTCCCACGCGAGGTCGTGACGCCGATATCGGTCGGGCGCGTGGCGCTGGCGGTCGTGAAGGCAACGGTGCCGCGATCGCTCACCGACCATTCGCCGCCGGTATAGGGCAGGGCGTAATAGGTGCTGCCGATACGCGCGGGCAGCCGGTCGACCTTGCCATTGAGGCCGATTTTGGCGACGCGGTGCTCGCCGTCTTCCTCGAAGCTGGCGAACAGGCCTGCATCGGTCCATTCGATGCCGTCGATACCGCGGTCGAGCGAGGCGGCGACCTGCCGCGAATTCGAGCCGTCCGCGTCCATCACGTAGAGATTGGTCTGGTCGAAGGCATTCCCGAGATCGTCGAAGCCGAGATAGGCGATGCTTCTGCCGTCCGGCGAATATTGCGCACCGAAGTCGGGACCGTTGCGACTGGTCAGCGCGCGAATGCCGCCGCTGGCGACATCGAGCGCGTAGATCTCGCCGCCATAGGGTTCCAGCTCCCAGTCCTCGCGGCGATTGGCCGAGAACAGCAGCGTGCGGCCGTCGGGACTCCACTCGACGCTACCACCATTGTCGTACTCGCCGAAGGTCAGCTGGCGCGGTGCGCCGCCGGTCGCATCGACGACGAAGATCTGCGACGTGCCGGGGCGGGCATAGCCTCCACCGTCGAAGCGATAGGTCACCTTGTCGATGACCTGCAGCGGGGCCTTCCATTCAGCGCCTTCAGGCTTCGTGGGGGTTTTGCCGAGCTTCAGTCCTTCGCCCGGGACGCGGGCGGAATAGGCGATGCGCGTGCCGTCGGGCGACCAGCTGATCGCGCCGGGTGCTTCGGGAAGGGCGGTGATATTGGCGCTCACACCGCTCGCCATCCAGCGAACGTGCAATTCGGGGCCGCCGCCGCTCTCGGTCGAAACATAGGCGAGCCGTGTGCCGTCCGGCGACCAGCGCGGGCTGGTGTGCGATCCTTCGCCGGTCACAAGCGGCGTCTGCGCACCGCTCGATGCATCGACCAGCCAGATCGAACTCACCGCAGCATCGGTCATGATATCATTGGTGCGCCTGACATAGGCGATCTGCCGGCCGTCCGGGCTGATCTGCGGATCGGCGGCAACGGTCAGGCCGAACAGGTCGTCGACGGTAAAGTTGCGCTGGGGCGCGTCCTGCGCGGCGGCCGGTGCCGCAATTCCCAGTGACAGCGCGAAAACCAAGGCGATACGCATGAAAAAACCTCCCCTGCAGTGAGCGGGGGAGGTTCAATCACATTTCGCTTCGCTTGGCGAATCGGCCGGAAGGATTAGCCTTCGTCCTTGTCGCCGCCTTTGCTCTCGCTGGCGCCGGCATCGGGCTTCTTCTTGGGCGCGGCCTTCTTCTTCGCTGAGGCTTTCTTCTTGGGCTCAGCCTTGGCCTTTGGCGGGGCAGGAGTGAGTTCGAATGCGGGCTTGCCGTCCTTCATCGTCACCGAAACCTCGCCGCCATCAGAAAGCTTGCCGAACAGCAGTTCTTCCGCGAGCGGCTGCTTGATCTTTTCCTGGATCAGGCGGCCCATCGGGCGGGCACCGTAGAGCTTGTCATAGCCCTTGTCGGCGAGCCATGCGCGGCTTTCCTTGTCGAACTGGATGTCGACATTCTGTTCGGCCAGCTGCAGTTCCAGCTGGAGGATGAACTTGTCGACGACGCGGGCAACGGTGCTCTTGCCGAGGTAGCCGAAGGGCACGATCGCATCGAGGCGGTTGCGGAATTCGGGGGTGAACATGCGCTTCACCGCTTCCTCGCTCGCATCTTCCTTCGACACGTCGCCAAAGCCGATGCCCTGCTTGGCCATGTCCGACGCGCCCGCATTGGTGGTCATGATGAGCACCACATTACGGAAGTCGACCGTCTTGCCGTGATGGTCGGTCAGGCGGCCGTTATCCATCACCTGCAGCAGGATGTTGAAGAGGTCGGGATGCGCCTTCTCGATTTCGTCGAGCAGCAACACGCAATGCGGGTTCTGATCGATGGCATCGGTGAGCAGGCCGCCCTGGTCGTATCCGACATAGCCCGGAGGCGCACCGATCAGACGCGAAACGCTGTGACGCTCCATGTATTCGGACATGTCGAAGCGCTTCAGTTCGATGCCCATGATGCTGGCGAGCTGGCGCGCGACTTCGGTCTTGCCGACGCCGGTCGGGCCGGAGAACAGGAACGAGCCGATCGGCTTGTCCGGATCGCGCAGGCCTGCACGCGAAAGCTTCATCGCGGTCGAAAGCTTGTCGACGGCAGCATCCTGCCCGAACACGACGTGCTTCAGGTCGCGGTCGAGGTTCTGGAGCGCCTTCTTGTCGTCGCTCGACACCGATTTGGGCGGGATCCGCGCCATGGTGGCGATGACCGCTTCGATTTCCTTGGCGGTGATCTTCTTCTTGCGGCGGCTGGGTGGCACCAGCATCTGCATCGCGCCGACTTCGTCGATGACGTCGATCGCCTTGTCGGGCAGCTTGCGGTCGTTGATGTAACGCGCCGACAGCTCGACGGCGGTCTTGAGCGCGTCGGGCGTGTACTTGACCTTGTGATGTTCCTCGAAGGCCGAACGCAGGCCTTTCAGGATCGCAATCGTATCCTCGATCGTCGGCTCGTTGACGTCGATCTTCTGGAAGCGCCGCAGCAATGCGCGGTCTTTCTCGAAGTGGTTGCGGAATTCCTTGTAAGTCGTTGACCCGATGCAGCGAATGCTGCCGCTGGACAGCGCGGGCTTCAACAGGTTCGAAGCGTCCATCGCCCCGCCGCTGGTCGCGCCGGCACCGATCACGGTGTGGATCTCGTCGATGAAGAGGATCGCCTCGGGCATGTCCTCGAGTTCGTTGACGACCTGCTTCAGGCGTTCCTCGAAGTCGCCGCGATAGCGCGTGCCGGCAAGCAGCGCGCCCATGTCGAGCGAGTAGATCACTGCGTCTTCGAGCACGTCGGGCACGTCGCCTTCGACGATCTTGCGCGCAAGACCTTCGGCAATCGCGGTCTTACCCACGCCCGGATCGCCCACGTAGAGCGGATTGTTCTTCGAACGGCGGCAAAGGATCTGGACCGTGCGGTCCACTTCAGGCCCGCGACCGATCAGCGGGTCGATCCGGCCGTCCTCTGCCTTCTGGTTGAGGTTGACCGTGAACTGGTCGAGCGCCGTTTCCTTCTTCTCGCCAGGCTTGCCGCCTTCTGCGCCCGGTTCGGCAGCTGCACCTTCTTCGGCGCCCTGCGGGCTTTTGTTCTCGACCTGCTTGCCGCCCTTGCCGATACCGTGGCTGATATAGCTCACCGCATCGAGGCGGCTCATGTCCTGCTGCTGCAGGAAATAGACGGCATAGCTGTCACGTTCGGAGAACAGGGCGACCAGCACGTTTGCGCCGGTGACCGTGTCCTTGCCCGAAGACTGGACATGCAGGATGGCGCGCTGGATCACGCGCTGGAAACCGGCGGTGGGCTGCGGATCGGCGCCGTCGTCGCTTTTGAGCGACTGGTATTCCTGTTCGAGATACTGCTTCACGACCGCAGCCAGTTCGCCCGTGTCGACCCCGCAGGCGGCCATGACCGCCGCTGCATCCTCGTCGCCGATCAGCGCGAGCAGCAGGTGCTCGAGCGTGGCGTATTCATGACGCCGCTCGCCCGCGTCGGTGAGGGCGGCGTGGAGGGTCTTTTCGAGATTCGCGGCAAAACTAGGCATCTGGTCTCTGCTTTTCAGGGGACTCGCAGCAGTGCGAGCAAGGGAAAGGCTACCTTATGAAGGTTAGCCAAAGCTGTATGTTCCGAGGATATGGCCAATGATATGGGAAGCGGGCGGCGGAATGTCAGCCCCTCCGGCACGCTCAATCCTTTCGCCCGAACAGCGCATCGGCTGCATCGCGGTGGGCGGCGGCCTTGAGCCGGTGCGATTCAACGCGGGCGATCTCGCGTTCGAGCAGGGCAATGCGCTCTTGCAGTTCATCCTGCGAGTAGGGGCCGAGATCCTCGGCTGCGAGCTTGCTCGCGGCGTCGCCTTTGGGGCGTGGACGATCGTCGTCTTCCATTGCCCGTCCACAATCCTCCTCGTGCCGGTTGCTGTCAACCGAGGCCCACGGTAATGCACCGTTTCTCTGGCACGACGTCACGCATTCGAGGGGGCTTTCTTGGCTACTGGTCTACCCAAGACAATGACTGCAATGGGTTACGACAACCCGGGCGGTCCGGAAGTTTTCCGGCCAGAAGAATTGCCTGTGCCCGATCCGGGCCCGAACCGGGTGCTTATCGAGGTCAGCCACGCGGGCGTGAACCGTCCCGACGTCATCCAGCGGCAGGGCTTCTATCCGCCGCCGCCGGGCGCCTCGCCCATTCCCGGGCTCGAGGTCGCCGGCAAGGTGGTGGCCGTAGGTGAAGGCGTGGCCCCTGAAATGCTCAACCGCCGTGTATGCGCGCTGGTGAGCGGAGGTGGCTATGCGGAATATTGCCTCGCCCATGCGGCGCATTGCCTCACCGTACCGCGCCATCTCGACATGGCGGACGCCGCGGCGATCCCCGAAACGCTGTTCACCGTCTGGCACAATGTCTTCGAACGCGGCTTTGCCGCCGATGGCGAGACCCTGCTGGTCCATGGCGGCACCAGCGGTATCGGCACCATGGCGATCCAGCTCGCCAAGGCGTTCGAGATGACGGTCGTCACGACGGCCGGGAGCGAGGAAAAATGCAACGCTGCCCGCGAGTTGGGCGCCGACCTTGCGATCAATTACAAGACGCAGGACTTCGTCGAGGAGGTGAAGAAATTCACCGAGGGCAAGGGTGTCGACGTTGTTCTCGACATGGTGTCGGGCGATTATGTCCAGCGCAATCTCGACTGCCTCGCCGAAGACGGACGTCATGTCACCATCGCGGTGCTCGGCGGGCTGAAGGCGGAAATCAACATGGCCAAGCTGATGAGCAAGCGCCAGATGATGACCGGATCGACCCTCCGCCCGCGCTCGGACGAGTTCAAGGCGCTGCTCGCGGACGAGATCTACAATCACGCCTGGCCGCTGATCGAAGATCGCACGATTGCCCCGGTGATGGACAAGATCTTCCCGCTGGCGGAGGTTTCAGCCGCCCATGCGCGGATGGAAGGCGGCGATCATATCGGCAAGATCGTGCTGAAAGTACGCGAAGAATCCTGACTCGAAACGGTAGCAAAGACGCCATTCCGTAACGGAATGGAGGTTCGCGCGTAACAATCGCCTGTCATGGCATCCTTCAAACAGCATGGGGGATGGACCATGACTCGGCTGCCCAATGACCTTACCGATTTCACCAATGTGGCGGGCTTTCCGCCAGTCGAACCGAGCGTCCCCGAAAGGATCGTCGACGAGCGGCGCAAGTACCGCACGATCTGGATTAGCGACGTCCATCTCGGCACCAAGGGCTGCAATGCCGAGCTGCTGATCGACTTCCTCGACCACACCGACAGCGAAACGATGTACCTCGTCGGCGACATTATCGACGGATGGCGGCTGAAGAAGAAGTTCTACTGGCCGCCCGAACACAACGACATCGTCTGGCGTATCCTCAAGCGCGCGCGCCGCGGCACGCGGATCGTTTATATCCCGGGCAATCACGACGAGATGGTCCGGCCGTTTGCGGGAATGAACTTCGGCGGCGTCGAGATCATGCGCGCCGCCTTCCACGACACCGCCGACGGGCGCCGCCTGATGGTGCTACATGGCGATGAATTCGACACGATCATGCTGGCCCACCGCTGGCTCGCCTTCGTGGGTGACGCGCTCTACCACCTGATGATGAAGCTCAACGGCTGGGTTGCACGCGTGCGCAGCATGCTGGGCTTGCCGTACTGGTCGATTTCCAAGGCGGCCAAGCACAAGGTCAAGAACGCAGTCGAGTTCATTTCCAAATACGAGGAAGTCGTCGCGCGCGCGGCCGGTGAGCGCGGTGTGGACGGAGTTGTCTGCGGCCACATCCACACTGCCGAGATCCGCGACTTCACCCATGAGGGACGCAAGGTCGAATACTATAATGACGGCGACTGGGTCGAAGGCTGCAACGCGCTGGTCGAGCATTTCGACGGCACGATGGAATTGCTGCACTGGCCCGAGGAAGTGGCCCGCCGCGAGCCTGCGCTGAAACGGGAAGCTGCGTGAAGTTGCCCGAAGACCGGCCCCTGCCTTCGGGCACCCCGTTGCCGCCACGCCAGCGGATCGCGATCGTGACCGATGCGTGGCTCCCGCAGATGAACGGTGTGGTCCGCACGCTGACGACGACCTGCGACATCCTGCGTGCACAGGGGCACGAGGTCATGGTCGTTTCGCCTGACCAGTTCGCCTCGATCCCCTGTCCGACATATCCCGAGATCCGGCTGGCACTGAGCCGGCCGGGCGCCGTCGCCCGCAAGCTGCGCGAATTCGCGCCGGGCGCGATCCATATTGCCACCGAGGGACCGCTCGGCCTTGCGGCACGGCGCTATTGCAACCGGCGCGCGACGCCGTTCACCACCGCCTATCACACCCAGTTTCCGGACTATGTCGCCAAGCGCACGCACCTGCCGGCGCAGTGGTTCTGGCGCTATATCGAGTGGTTCCATGGCCCTGCGAGCCGTGTGCTGGTCGCCACCCACAGCATTCGCGAGGAACTGCGCGGTCACGGTCTTGCGCAGCTCCACCACTGGACGCGCGGCGTCGATCTCGACTGTTTCGACCCCTTTGCCCCGCCGCCGCGCGAATTCGCCCACCTGCCGCGGCCGATCCAGCTTTATGTCGGGCGTGTCGCGGTGGAGAAGAATATCGAGGCCTTCCTCGAGGCCGGACACCCGGGCAGCAAGGTCGTCGTCGGAGACGGACCATCGCTGGATCGCCTCAAGGCCCGCTATCCCGAAGCGCTCTTCCTCGGCCGAAAGTCGGGCCGCGAGCTGGCGGGATGCTATGCAGGGGCCGACGTGTTCGTCTTCCCGAGCAGGACCGATACCTTCGGCCTCGTGATGATCGAGGCATTGGCCTGCGGCACTCCGGTTGCGGCATTCCCCGTCGCGGGGCCGCGCGATATCGTGGTCGACGAGGTCGGCGCGCTGTCCGAGGATCTCGACCGGGCGATCGACGCGGCGCTCTATTGCGACCGCAGGGCATGCGCGGATTACGGCGCACGCTTCAGCTGGGAAGCGGCGACCGACCAGTTTCTTGCAGGCCTTGCCGAGCTGGAGCCCGGCGCGCTGGCAGACTAGCTGCCGGCGCCCCAGCCGCCGTCGTCGGCGTAATAGTCGTCCGTGCCGCTGCCCTCACCCCAGCCGCCGCCATCGTCATAGCTGGCATCGTCCCAGTCGCTGGTGCTGCCTGCAGCCCAGTCGCTGGTGCCACCGGTGTAGAACAGGCTTCCCGTATCCGCACCCTGCGCCGCGATCGCGACAGCCGCCATGTTGGCATCGAGCGTGTCGCGGCTGGCCGCGGCACCGAAATCGCCGTATTTCTTGCCCCAGACCTTGAGCGCCTTGCGAAGTTCGAATTCGACCTTCTCTTCGCTCAGCACCATGTTCTCGCCCATCGGTACCATCGGCATGTCGACGGTCACTGCCACCGTGGTGAGTTCCTCACGTTGCGAGAAATCCATCTTGATCCGACCGGGGTCGAACCCGTCCTTGGCGGGAACGGTGAACACGAGGCTGTCGCCTTCGCTCGATAGGGCGATCGGGGCTACGCCGCCTATGCCCGAAGTGCCGCCGGCGATTTGCGCCAGCTCCTGCTTGATGGCCGCCGCGTCGCCGCGCACACCGACATCGAAGTCTGGACCGCTCTCCCCACAGGCGGTCAGTGCCAGGCTGGCGATAAGAATGGCTGATTTTTTCATTGCGTCCCCCGCATACGTTCCGGTCGCCTGCGAGATAGCGGCAAATCGTTAAAAAACCGCAGCTTACGCAGCCGTGCTTGCCGAATCCGTAGCGCTCGCCTACATGGCAGGGTGCAACGGCCGCTCCGCAAGGGGCGGCCCTTATATTTTATACCCTTAAGCAAAGGCGCTTAAATGGCCGACCAACCCACTCCGCTGATGCCGCATGCGACCGCCACCTGGCTGGTCGACAACACCGGCTTGTCCTTCGAGCAGATCGCAGAATTCTGCGGCCTCCATATCCTCGAAGTGCAGGCCATGGCCGACGATCTGGCGGGCAGCAAATACACGGGCCGCGACCCGCTCCACTCGGGCGAGCTGACGCAGGAAGAAATCGCCAAGGGCGAGGCCGACAGCGAATACAGCCTCAAGATGCAGCGCGCGCCCGTCGCGGTCAGCCGCACCAAGGGCCCGCGTTACACGCCGGTGTCGAAGCGTCAGGACAAGCCCGACGGCATCGCCTGGCTGCTGCGTAGCCACCCGGAAATCTCCGATGCGCAGATCTCCAAGCTGATCGGCACCACGCGCAACACGATCACCGCGATTCGCGAGCGTAGCCACTGGAACATCCAGAACATCCAGCCCAAGGATCCGGTGACGCTCGGCCTGTGCTCGCAGCGCGAACTCGACGCCGTGGTCGCCAAGGCCGCGAAGAACCTTCCGGCTCCCGAAGAAGGCGCAGAAGCCCCTGCAGCTCCTAGCGGCGTTAGCGATCGCGAGAAGCTGATCGAGGAACTGCGCGCCGAACGCGATGCCAACGAAAAGGCAGCCGCCGAAGCTGCGCAGGAAGCCGAAGCCGAGGCATGGCTCACTGCCAAGCGCGCCGCCGAAGAAGCGGGCGAGGGCGCGGACGAAGCCTGATCGTCATGCGAAACATTTGAAAGGGCGGGAAAGGCTGGGCGCTTTTCCCGCCCTTTTTACTTGCGTTTAAGCGATGTTGCTCCATGCTACTGACATGGATGTAAATAGTTACGTGTACCACCATCCCACACCCTGGGATGCGAAGTTCGAGCCGGCCAGCCTGCCCGACATGCTGGCGCACACGACTGCCAAGAACCCGCGAGCGCCATTCCTGCATTTTCTTGGCCGGACCTATGATTATGCATCCATCCATGAAGAAGCGAAGCGTTTCGCCGCCGGCCTCATCACGCGCGGGATAGAGCCGGGCGACCGGGTCGGCCTGTTCCTGCCCAACGTGCCGATCTATGCCTCCGCCTATTACGGGGCGATGCTGGCGGGCGCGATCGTCGTCAATTTCTCGCCGCTCTACACGGTGGAAGAACTGGCATGGCAGGTCGCGGATTCGGGAACGCGCCTGCTCGTGACCGTAGACGTGCCCGAACTCTATTCGACGGCGTCTGCCGTGCTCGACCAGTCGGAACTCGAGACGCTTGTGGTCGGCTCGCTCGCCGACATGCTGCCGTGGCACAAGAAGCTCGCGCTCAAGACGCTTGGCCGCCGCAAGGTCGCAAGCGTCGCGTGGAAAGCCGATACGCTCGCATTCTCGGACCTGCTCGTCGATCCTACGGGCGCGACTTTTCCCACTATCGACGTCGATGACGACATCGCCCTGCTACAATATACCGGCGGGACCACCGGGCGGCCCAAGGGAGCAATGCTCGGCCATTCGCAACTCTCGATGAATGCGCAGCAGGTTGCCGGCCTCAACCCTTTCGGCACACTGGACGAGGAAGTTTTCATGGGCGCGCTGCCCTTCTTCCATGTCTTTGCGAATACCGCGCTGCTCAACCACGCGATGGTGACCGGCGCGTCGATCGCGATGGTGCCGCGTTTCGAGGCGGGGCAGGTGCTCGACACCATCCAGAAGTACAAGACGACCGGTTTCCCGGGCGTGCCGACAATGTTCCAGGCACTGCTGGACCATCCGAAAATGGCCAAGACCGACGTCTCCTCGATCAAGGTCTGCATTTCCGGCGGCGCGCCGATGCCGGCCCCGCTGCATGACAAGTTCGAGGAAGTGACGGGCGTGCGCGTGGTCGAAGGTTACGGCCTGACCGAGAGTTCGGGCGTCGTCTCGGCCAATCCCTACAGGGGCGTGCGCAAGAAGGGCACGATCGGGCAACTCGTGATGGGCACCGAGGTGATCTTCCTCGACAAGGAAGACCCCACCAAGCTCGCCGCCGAAGGCGAACCGGGCGAACTCGCCGTCCACGGTCCGCAGATCATGCGCGGCTACTGGAACCGGCCCGAAACCGATGCCGACACCTTCGTCACCCGCGACGGCAAGCGATACCTGCGCACCGGCGATGTCGCGGTGATGGACGAGGACGGCTTTCTCGAGATTGTCGACCGCATCAAGGACATGATCGCGGTCGGCGGCTTCAAGGTATTCCCGAGCCAGGTCGAGGACGTCCTGCTCGAGAATGAAGCGGTGAAAGAGGTCCTCGTGATCGGCGTGCCGGACGATTACCTCGGCGAACGGCCACGCGCCTATGTGACGCTAAACGACAACACCGCGTCTGCTGCAGACCTCGCCAAATGGCTGAACGCCCGCGTCGGTAAGCATGAGCGGGTCGAGGGCGTCGTGATCCGCGACGAATTGCCCAAGACACTGGTTGGCAAGCTCGATCGCAAGGCGCTGCGCGCCGAGCTGGGCATTTAGCCCGCCCGCATAAAGAAAGGGCCGCTCCCGTCTAGCGCGGGGCGGCCCAATCCTCTCCTAGGGAGAAAACTCAGTTGGCGAGCTGGAGCTCGGGCTTGCTGTCGCCCTGCGGCTTGGCGGCCGGCTGCGCGCTCTTCTTGGGATCGCGGTGTGCGAAACGGCCTTCGACCTGCGCGCCCTGCTCGATGGTCAGCGCGTCGTAGAACACGTCGCCGGTGATCTTGGCGGTCTTGAGGATGACCAGCTCGCGTGCGGTGATCGAACCTTCGACCGTACCAGCAAGACGCGCGCTTTCGGCCGAGATCGCGCCGGTTACCTTGCTCGTTTCGCCCTGGACGAGGCTGGTGCAGGCGATGTCGCCTTCGATGCTGCCGTCGACATGCAGGTCGGCCGAAGCCTTGATGTCGCCCTTGATGGCGAGGTCGGAACCGAGAACCGAGAAGGTGGAATTGCTTTTGGAGGCCATGGAGGAATTGCGTCCTGGATTAGTGGGCGGCGTGGGCGAGCTCTGGTGCTCGGCGGATTTCTTCGAGAACATTGGGGGCTGTCTCCAGGAAGGTACGGGGGTTTACGGCCCGTCCGTTGATACGGACCTCGAAGTGCAGGTGCGGGCCGGTCGAACGCCCGGTGCTGCCGATCGCGCCGATCGTCTCACCCGGTGCGACACGGTCGCCGACTTTCGCGTTGAAGCGCGACATATGCGCATAGCGGGTCATGAGTCCATTGCCGTGGGTGATTTCGACGGTCTTGCCGTAGCCGCCCTTCCAGCCGACGAAAGTGACGCGGCCCTTGGCGGCGGCGTAGATCGGGGTGCCGGTGGCGCCGCGGAAGTCGAGGCCCTTGTGCATGGCGGCGCGGCGGTTGAACGGGTCACGGCGATAGCCGAAGCCCGAGGAAATCATGTCGCGGCGAGCCGGAGCGACCTGGGGAACCCCTTCAAGCGCGCTTTCCAGTGCAGTCATGCGGGCCATCGAGAGGCCGAGGCGTTCGAAACGCGGGTCGATGCTGCCGTCGGCGCTGGTCGAAAGGCCTTCGAGCGGACCACCCATCGCCTGGTTGTTGGCGCGGCGGACGACTGCGTCGGGATTGAGCTGGAGCTTCTTGAGCGCTTCGGCAGCGCGGGCCGAACGCCAGTCGGCGTAGCGCGTCAGGCCTTCGACGATGGCGAGCTGGCGCGCTTCGATACGGGCGAGTTCGGCGGCCTGCGGAAATGCGGCGCTGACTTTTTCGACCGTGGCGGCGGCTTCGCCGGTCGAATCGCTGATCGCGGTATCGACCTTCATGTTCTCGGGCAGCAGCTCGGCAACGCCTTCGATGAATTCCATGCGGCGGTCGAGATCTTCGCTGACCGCTTCGAGGTTGTCGCCGTAAGCGGCGAGGCGTTCTTCGGAGGTTGCGACCTTGGCTTCGCGGTTCAGCAGCGACTGGCGGTCGGCCGAAGCGCTGTACTGCGCCCAGCCTGCGACTGCGAGCGATACGGCCCAGACCAGCATGACGAACAGCGCAGTGGCTGCAGCAGCCTTCTGCACGCGCGATGAAATGGTGATGAAGCGTACCTGGCCTTCCGATCGCATGAAAAATTCGCGATCCGGAAACCAGCTGTTGATGCGGCTTGCCCAGCCGCCAATGGCGCTATCTTTATCCAAAACGACCCGTCCCTTGGTCTTTGACCCTGCCATAAGCCCTAGAGGCAAACCTTAACGAAATCGAATCCTAGTTCCCGTGGAATCCACGAGTCGATGCTTCGACGGGACGAAGCGTTTCGCCGAGACGGAATTTTCGTTCATCGGCGCGCCACAAAAGTTGCCAAGAGGTTAATTTCCGCTCGCGACTCGTGAACGTTCCCACGACGCTGACAGGGCGGCGCATCGCTGTTAGGCGGGAGAACATGACCGGCAACAGCCCGACACGATTCGCATGAGCCGCATCGGCCTGCTCGGAGGCAGCTTCAACCCGGCGCACGGCGGCCACCGGCGAATCTCGCTGTTTGCGCGCGAAGCGCTCGGTCTCGACGAGATCTGGTGGCTCGTTTCTCCCGGGAATCCGCTGAAACCTAAGAAGGGCATGGCGCCGCTCGCGGCCCGCGTGTCCTCGGCCATGGCGCAGGCCAGGCGGGCGCCGATCCGGGTCACCGCGATCGAACGCGAGCTGGACACGCGCTACACGGTCGACACGCTCGCGGCGATCAAGCGCCGCTTCAAACGGCACGAATTCCTCTGGTTGATGGGCTCCGACAACCTCGCCCAGTTCCACCGCTGGCGCGATTGGCGGGGGATCGCAAACGCGATGCCGATTGCGGTGATCGCGCGGCCCGGCTATGACGGGGATGCTGTCGCAAGCCCCGCGATGGCCTGGCTGAGGCGCTTTTCGGTTCCTCTTTCCAGCTTTCGACACAGGGGCGAATGGAGCGCACCGGCACTGGTGACATTGCGTTTCGATCCCGACCCGCGTTCGGCCACGGCCATCCGCCGCGCCGACCCCGACTGGGCATCGCGCCACGCCGGTTCTTCCCTGCGAGATCAGGTGACACACCATCCGATTCCCTCGGAGGAGGAAACGGCCACGCCATGACGAGCGTTGTCCTTTCCACGATGCACCCTATCTTAAGGGCCTACAAACTCAGGAGTAATGCAATCGCCTATGACTCAGGCGCATACAGACCCGGCTGCATCCGGGAACGAAACCGCGAAGGTGGTACGCATGGCTAAGCCCGACAAGCAGGAACTGCTCGATTTCGTGCTCGGCCAGCTCGACGACGACCAGGCCCAGGAGGTCGTGACCATCGATCTCGAGGGCAAGAGTTCGATTGCCGATTACATGGTGATCGCCTCGGGTCGTTCGACCCGCCAGGTCGCCTCGATCGCGCAGAAACTTGCCGAGAAGCTCAAGCAGAACGGCTATGGCCCGGTGAAGCTGGAAGGCTTGCCGCAGGCCGACTGGGTGCTGCTCGATGCCGGCGACATCGTGGTTCACCTCTTCCGCCCCGAAGTGCGTAGTTTCTACAATCTCGAACGCATGTGGGCGTTCGGCGACGCACCGCCGGTGGCCGGCACAGCGTGATAGCTTTGCGCGCCGACCTCCGTCGGCGCGTCCTCGGTGCTGTTTCGACGCGGGTCGCGTCGAGCACCTGCGGGCGGGCAGTCGCCCTCTGACTGCCGTGACCAGGAACCTTCGAGTTTCAGGGGTTTGCTCTTGCTTCTTCATGTCATCGCTAGAGGAAAGATCGCCCGTTCTCCCGAGGCCGATCTCGTTGCGCGGTACGAGAAGCGGCTGACATGGCCGGTGAAGTTCACCGAACTCCCCGAGACGGGCGGGCGTATTCCCGATCCGCAGACTCCCTACAAGACCGTGCTGCTCGACGAGCGCGGCAAGGACCTCTCGTCCGAGAAGCTCGCCGAAATCCTCGGGCACTGGCGCGATGACGGCATGCGCGAGTGCCGCTTCGTGCTGGGCGCAGCCGACGGCCATTCCGAGGAAGAACGGCGCGATGCGGACCTGCTCCTCGCCTTCGGCAAGGCCACCTGGCCGCACCTGCTGGCCCGTGCCATGCTGGCCGAACAGCTGTATCGCGCGACGACGATCATCGCCGGTCACCCCTACCATCGCAGCGGATAATGATGCAGGAATGACGTCATGAACCGCGCCGCTATCGCCTGCCTTGCCCTTAGTGGAGCACTAGCGCTGGCTTTTCAGGGTCTTGAGGCTCAAACCTCTACCGATATTTCGGGCGTGGAGGATACCGCCAGCGCCCGCGAGGCGCTCGAAATTGCACGCCAGCAGCAGCGCAATGCTCGCCTTCGCGCCGAACAGCTCGAGGAACGCTCGCAGCAGTCGAATCTCGCGGCCCAGCAGGCGCTCCAGCAAGCCGCCGCCCTCGCGGCGCGCGTCCAGCAGGCGGAGGCCGGGATCGCCGCGGCGGAGGCGGAACTCTCCCTCGTCGAAGAACGGCGCAGCGCGCTCGACCGGCGGTTGGCAGAGCGGCGGGAACCGCTCGCCCGCCTGACCGGGGCGCTGCAGGCCATGGGCAACCGGCCGCTCGTGCTTTCGGCGCTGCAACCCGGAAGCCTTCGCGACGTCGTGCACACAAGGGCCGTCCTCGAAAGCGCGGTTCCGGTGGTCCGACAGCGCACGGCCGCCCTGCGCGGCGAGCTCGACCGGGCAAGGGCGCTCGAGAGCGAACGGCAGGCAGTGCTTGCCGAAAGGCGCGAGGCGGAAGCGAGGCTGGAAAGCCGCCGCCGCGACGTCGTCGCCATGGCGGAGAAAGAACGCATCCTTGCGCGGCAGGCCGCAGGCGGCGCCAATCGCGAGGCGGAACTGGCCGTCGAACTGGGCGAAGAAGCCCGCGATCTCGACGCATTGGTCGGCCGGATGGAGCAGGCCGGATCGCTGAGGACGCGTCTTGCAAAGCTCGATGGTCCGGTCGCTCGCCCCGCCGATCCCGGCACCGTGACGGCACCTGTACCTGCGCGAGCCACTGCGAGCGCGAATTCTCCCGACCGCTTCCTGCTCCCCGTGGCGGGCCGGGTGGTCGAGGGTTTCGGCGAGGCCGACACGAGTGGTGGTCGAGCCTCCGGAATCGCAATCGCACCGCGACCGGGTGCGCAAGTCGTCGCTCCCGCACCGGGCCGCATTGCGTTTGCCGGACCCTATGCGGGCTATGGCAACATCCTGATCGTCGAGCACGAGGGCAACTGGACCAGTCTCGTCACCGGTCTCGGCCGTCTCGACGTCGAGGTCGGCCAGCAGGTCACTGCGGGTTCACCCCTCGGCCTCGCCCCGCCGAGCCGCCCGCGCATCGAATACGAGCTGCGCCGCGGCGGGAATCGGGTCAATCCGCTCGATTTCCAGCGCTGAGACGCCCAGAAACGGTACGTTCGTCGAATTTGCGTGGCCATCGGCGCGCCAATCGGCTCATCTTTCATTCACGCCTGAAGCGCTATAGAATGTCGCCAAGTGCCTTTGAGGAAGTCGTCCAATGAAGATCGCTAACCTGGCCCGTTCGGCCGCTCTCGTCACCGCCGTCGCGCTGATCCCCGCGACCACCGCCGGTCTTGCCCGGGTCGATGGCAATGCGGGGCCGGAATTCGGCAAGCTGTTCGCGGTCTACGAACGCGTGAAGGCAAGCTACGTCGAGCCGGTCGAGGACGATGTCCTGATCAACGGTGCGATCGACGGCATGCTGGCGGCACTTGATCCGCATTCGGCCTTCCTCGACGGGTCGGACCTCCAGCGCCTCGAAACCATGATCGACGGCAATTATTCGGGCCTCGGCCTTTCGGTCGTGAGCGAGGATGGCGCGGTGAAGATCATCTCGCCCTTCCGCGGCAGCCCTGCGGACCAGGCGGGCATCAAGGCAGGCGACTACATCACCCATCTCGACGGCGAGCTGATTTACGGCCTCGAACTCGACGAAGCGGTCTCGCGCATGCGCGGCCGCGAAGGCACTTCGATCCGCCTGACCGTCTTCCGTCCGGGCCGTGACGAGCCGTTCGAAGTCGACGTGACGCGCGGCGTGATCGAGCTCGAGCCGGTTACTTGGGAGCTCAAGGACGGCAACATCGGCCACATCATGGTCAACGAGTTCTCGCGCGACGTCGGCAGCGACGTCTACGCCGCGTGGAAGGACCTGCAGGTCAAGGCGACCGGCCGCCTCAACGGCCTCGTGCTCGACCTGCGTTCGAACCCGGGCGGTTCGCTCGACGAAGCGGTCGCGCTTTCCGACCTGTTCCTGACCAAGGGCCGGATCGTTTCCCAGCGCGGACGCGCCCGCGGCGAATCGGTCACCTACGATGCCGAAACAGTATTCCGCGGCGATATCGCCGAAGGCCTGCCGATGGTCGTGCTGATCGACGCAGGCTCGGCCTCGGCCAGCGAAATCGTCGCCGGTGCACTGCAGGACCACCGCCGCGCGGTGATTATGGGCGACCGCAGCTTCGGCAAGGGCAGCGTCCAGTCGCTCCTGCCGCTCGGTCGCAGCGCCGCGCTGAAGCTCACGACGGCGCGCTATTACACGCCCTCGGGCCATTCGGTGCAGGAAGGCGGTATCCGTCCGGATATTGCGGTCCCGCAGCTGTCCGACCCCGATCTCGCCACCCGCAGCCGCTTCCGCATGCGCGAGAGCGACCTGCGCGGCCATCTCGTCAACGAAATCGGGCTCAAGGACGAGGATCTGGAGCGCGACAAGCGCGACGATCCGCGCTTCCAGCTGACCGCAGAGCAACTGGAAGCGCAGGGCATCGAGGATTTCCAGCTGCACTACGCGCTCGAAAACCTGCGCCGCACGACACCAAGCGCCGTTGCCAGCCGGACGAACTGACGGTAGCGCTTCTGGCGCAATGACAGAGACTTCCTCCCTGCGCCTTGCGCAGCGTATCGCGTTCGCCGTGCCGGCCCTGCTGCTGGCAGGAGCTTATATCTCGCAATACGGCTTCGACCTGTTCCCGTGCGAAATGTGCTGGTGGCAGCGATATCCGCATTTCGCCGCCGTGGTCCTGGCGCTGATGGGATTCTTCCTCGCGCCCAAGCGGCTGTGGGTTGCGCTCGCGGCCGGGGCGATCCTCACCTCGGGCCTGATCGGGCTGTTCCATGCAGGCGTCGAGTACGGCTGGTGGGAAGGGGTGACTTCCTGCGCGGCCATCCCGCAAGCGGACGAGGGGCAGAACGCGCTCGACGCGATCATGAACGCACCGATCGTACGCTGCGACGAGGCACCATGGACGTTCCTGGGCGTTAGTCTTGCAGGGTTCAATTTCCTGATCTCGACCGGCGCTGCGCTGGCCATATTCAACCTCCTTCGCAAGGGTGAGAAGGCATGACCAAAACTCCCGACCACATCGCCCGCATGATCCGGGTCGACCAGGCCGGTGAATTCGGTGCCACCCGCATTTATGCCGGCCAGCTCGCCGTTATGGGTGATCGCGCACCCGATTCCGCGGAAATCGCAGGCATGGCCGAACAGGAAGCGGGCCACCGCGCCAAGTTCGACGCTTTGATGGCGCGGCGCGGCGTGCGCCCGACCGCGCTGCAGCCGTTCTGGGACAAGGCGGGCTTCGCGCTCGGCGCGGCGACTGCGCTGATCGGACCCGAAGCCGCCATGGCCTGCACCGCCGCAGTCGAGACCGAGATCGACAAGCATTATTCGGACCAGCTCGACCAGCTCGAAGCGACCAACGAGGATCCCGAACTCGCCGCGATGATCGAGGAGTTCCGCGAGGACGAGCGCGAGCACCGAGATGCGGCGCTTGCCGCCGGTGCCGAGCGTGCGCCAGCCTATCCGCTGCTCTCCGGTATCATCCGGCTGGGGTGCAAGGCGGCTATTCGGATTTCGGAGCGTATCTGAGGAAGGCGCCGCCCTTTCGTCGCTCGCTTCATAGACAGTTCACCCGGAAAGGCGCCACAATGCGCCGTCCCGATTCAAGAGGCCCAGCATGACCAAGTCCCTCCTTGCCCTTTCCGCCATCGGCGTCGCAGCCCTTGCCGTTCCCGCGCAGGCGCAGACCCCGGTCGACACGGGCGATGAAAGCTACAACATGGTCATCGTCTACGGCGACGACGAATGCCCGCAGGGCGAAGAGGGTGAGATCGTCGTCTGCGCCCGCCAGGCCGAAAGCGAACGCTTCCGCATTCCCCAGGCGCTACGCTTCACCGATGGCCCGCAGACGCAAGCCTGGCCAGAGCGCGTCGAGCGTCTCGAAATGGTCGGCAAGTCGGGCATCATGTCCTGCTCGCCCACCGGCGCTGGCGGCTTTACCGGTTGTACGCAGGAACTGATCGCCAAGGCCTATGACGACAAGGAAAACGCCTCGTCGGTCCGCTTCAGCGAAATCATCGCCGAACAGCGCGCAGAGCGCTTGTCGACCATCGACGAGGACGCAGAGCGCACCCAGGCCGAAGTCGAAATGATCGAGCGCGAATATATGGAACGGCTCGAGAAGGAACGTGCCGGCACCACTCCCGACGAAGAAGCGCTGCCCGAGCCCGAAGCGGAAGTGGTCGCTGAACAGCCTGAAGGCTGAGATTTTCCTTTTAATTCCGTAATTTGCAGCTAGGTCTTTCTCCATGGGGGGAAAGATCAGGGTTGTCACCGTCTTCGGCACGCGTCCCGAGGCAATCAAGCTGTTCCCGCTAATCCATGCGCTCGAGGCGGATGACCGCTTCGAAAGCCGCGTCTGCGTTACGGCGCAGCACCGCGACATGCTCGACCAGGTGCTCGCTATTGCGGGGATAGAGCCGGATCACGATCTCGACCTGATGACCGCCAACCAGTCGCTCGACGAACTGACGGCCCGTGCGCTGACGGGGATCGGTCGGGTTCTGGACAAGGAGCGGCCCGATTGGGTCGTGGTGCAGGGCGATACGACCAGCGTTCTCGCAGGCGCTCTCGCCGCGCATTACCGCAAGATTCGGGTCTGCCATGTCGAGGCCGGGCTTCGCAGCGGCGATCTCAACCATCCCTGGCCCGAAGAGGCAAACCGCAAGATGGTCGGCGCAATCGCCCGCCTCCACTGTGCGCCGACGCAGGCCAGCGCCGATGCCCTGCTTGGCGAGAATGTCTCGCCTGCCAGCATCCATGTGACGGGCAATACCGTGATCGATGCGCTGGATTGGGTGACGGAACGCATTGGGCAGGACCCGTCTATTGCGGCCGGCCTGTCCGGTCTCGAAGCGCGTTTTGCGGACAGGCGAATTATCGGCGTGACCAGCCACCGCCGCGAAAATCTCGGCGATAGCATGCTCAGTATCGCCAAATCGGTTAGAGAACTCGCGAATCGTGATGACGTTGCGGTTATCTTTCCCGTTCACCCCAATCCCAGCGTTCGCAGCGTGATGGAGAGGGAACTCTCAGATCTCGACAATGTCGCGCTGATCGAGCCGCTGGATTATCCGCATTTCGCCCGGTTGCTCGCTATCAGCCACGTGATCCTTACCGACAGCGGAGGGGTGCAGGAAGAAGCGCCCGCGCTCGGCAAGCCGGTTCTCGTCATGCGCAAGACGACCGAGCGGCCCGAGGGCGTGGCAGCGGGAACCGCGCGGCTCGTGGGGACCGAAACGGACACCATCGTGCGCGAAGCCGAACGCCTGCTCGATGACGAAGCGGCCTATGCGACGATGGCGCGCGCACACAATCCCTATGGCGACGGCAGGTCGGCGGCGAGGATCTGCGATCTGTTGGCCACAAGCTGAGGCTTCAGACCCCGTGGTACTCGCGGTACCACTTCACAAATTGCGGGATGCCCTGTTCGATGCTCGTGGTCGGCTGGTAGCCGATGTCGCGCTGGATCGCGTCGATATCCGCATAGGTCTTTTCGACGTCGCCCGGCTGCATCGGCATGAGCTCGACCTCGGCCTTCTTGCCGCAAGCGTCTTCGATCAGTTCGATCACGCGGGTCAGCTTTTCGCTCCGGTGATTGCCGATATTGTAGAGCGCGTGGGGCTTCACGCTGCCGCCGGCTTTCTCCGCTCCGTCATCCGCCGGAGGCTTGTCGAGACATGCGACCACGCCGCTCACGATATCGTCGATGAAGGTGAAATCGCGCCACATCTCGCCCTGGTTGAAGACCTTGATCGGGCGGCCGTTGAGGATGGCGTCGGTAAACAGCCACAGCGCCATGTCGGGCCGACCCCAGGGGCCGTAGACGGTGAAGAACCTCAGGCCGGTCAGCGGCGTGCGGTAGAGATGGGCGTAAGTCTCGCTCATTAGCTCGTCCGCCTTCTTGGTGGCGGCATAGAGCGAGACCGGGTGATCGGCGCGGTCCTCTACCGAGAAGGGCAGCTTGTCGTTGCCGCCATAGACCGAGGACGAGCTCGCATAGACCATATGCGCGCACTCGCGGTGCCTTGCCACCTCGAGCATGTTCACATGGCCCATAAGGTTCGCCTCGACATAGGCGCGCGGGTTCTCGAGGCTGTAGCGAACGCCCGCCTGCGCGCCGAGGTGCACGATGCTGTCGAACGCCTCACCATCGAGCGCGGCCGAGAGCGCTTCCCAGTCGGAGAAATCGACCTGCTTGAAGGCAAAAGCGTCGGGCGCCGCCTCGCGCACATGCGCCACGCGGTCATGCTTCAGCGAGACCTGGTAATAGTCGTTGAGGTTGTCGATCCCGAGCACTTCGTCGCGTGCGCACAAGCGATGCGAGACCGCTGCCCCGATGAAGCCTGCCGCTCCGGTTACCAGTACCCTCGCCAAATCAACCCCCGCTTGAGTGTCAGCCCTTGTCCAGCCCGATGTCGGGTGCGTCTTCCTGCTTCATGCCGACGACGTGGTAGCCCGCATCGACGTGATGCGTTTCGCCGGTCACGCCGGAGGAAAGGTCCGACAGGAAATAGACGCCCGAGCCGCCGACATCCTCGATCGTGACATTGCGGCGCAGCGGCGAGTTATATTCGTTCCACTTCAGGATATAGCGGAAGTCGCCGATGCCGCTGGCGGCCAGCGTCTTGATCGGTCCGGCGCTGATCGCGTTGACGCGAATGCCCTGCGGGCCGAGATCGTTGGCAAGGTACTGGACGCTGGTTTCGAGCGCCGCCTTGGCAACGCCCATCACGTTGTAATGCGGGATGACCTTTTCGGCACCGTAATAGGTCAGCGTGACGATGCTTCCGCCGTTCGGCATCATTTCAGAAGCGCGTTTGGCCACTGCCACGAGGCTGTAGGCCGAGATGTTCATCGTCATCAGGAAGTTGTCGAGGCTGGTGTCGACATACTTGCCGCGCAGCTCGCTCTTGTCGGAAAAGCCGATCGCGTGGACCACGAAGTCGATCGTATCCCAGCGTTCCTTCAGCGTGTCGAAGGCGCGGTCGAGTGCCTCCATGTCCGACACGTCGCATTCGAACACGAAATCGCTGCCGAGCTGTTCGGCGAGCGGCGCAACGCGCTTCTTCAGCGCTTCGCCCTGATAGGAAAAGGCCATTTCCGCGCCCTGGTCGCGCAGCTGCTTGGCAATACCCCAGGCCAGCGACTTGTCGTTGGCGAGACCCATGATGAGGCCACGCTTGCCTGCCATCAAACCGCTCATTGCTCGCATCCTTCCTTTTCGCACAGCAGTTCCTGCTCCAGGTATGCCCGCCGTTCCTCGTCGGTTTCGTCCGCGAGCTCTTCTTCGGGCGTCTCTGCCAGAGCAGCATTCAGTTCCGCGCCGATAACGACCCCGAGGCCGACAAGCCAGAAAAAGAACAACGCGATCATGACGCCTGCAAGCCCGCCATAGGTGAGATTGTAGGTGAAGAAATTGCTCAGTACCGCGGGCATTATCGTGGTCACCGCGATCCACCAAAGGGTCGTCAGGAGTACTCCTGGCCATTTGGGGTAGCGCCGCCTCCGGTATTTGGAGGGGGTGAGCGTATAGAAGATGAGATAGAGCGAGCCGAACAGCCCGAGCGCAGGCACGATCCGCGAAAGCTGCAGTTCGAGAATCCGGTCGAGCAGCTGCGGGAAATAGGCCTCGATCACTTCCTGCGCGGTGCCGATGACGAATTGCGCCATCAGGCTGAGCATCAGCAGCAGCACTGCGCCGAGGATCACCCCGGTCGAAAACAGGCGGTACTTCCAGAAGGCCTGTGTCGCCTCGGTGCCATAGGCGCGGCGCAGGATGTCGCGGATCGTCTCGATCAGGCTGCCTACGGTCCACAAGGCCACGAGCGCGCCTGCCCACAGGAGCCAGCCAGAGCGCGCCTGGATGACGTCGCGCGCAACCGGTTCGATCACGTTCCCCACCACCGGCGGCAGGGCATAGAGCACCGCGTTGATGGTGGCGGCGCGCTCGCTTTCCTCGCCGATCGCGGAGAAGATCGCCGCACCGAGGATGAAGAAGGGGAAGATCGCCAGCATGGCGAGATAGGCGAGGTTGCCCGCGTGGATGAAGCCGTCGTTATAGGTGCCGACGAGCGTGCGCTTGGCCACTTCCCATGCGCGGGTGCCTGGGCCGACGTGCCGTTCGATCCGGCCGCGCAAATGGATCGCTTCCTTCCGGCGCGCCTCTGGTGACAGCGAGTAGAGTTCGCGGTCTTCTGGCGCGGGAAGATGGTGTTTGTTCAAACGCTAGGCCCCAAGGTCGGCTCGCGGGTCGCTCTCGTCCTTCCATCCCTCGAGCCGCTTGGCAAGGTCGGCCAGGTCATCGGGTAGCTGGATTTCCAGCGTGACCAGCTGGTCGCCGCGTGTGCCGTTCTTGCGGGTGAAGCCCTTGCCCTTGAGGCGCAGGACCGTGCCGCCGTCGGTGCCGGGTTTGATCGTCATCATCACCGGACCATCGACCGTGGGCACGCGCACCTTGCCGCCGTTCACCGCCTCGTCGAGCGTGATCGGCAGGTCGAAACGCACATCGTCGCCCGAACGCTTGTAGAGCTTGTGGCCGTCGACCCTGATCGTGACGATCCCGTCGCCGGCACCGCCCGGGCCCTGTTCGCCCTTGCCCTTGAGGCGCATCTGCGTGCCGTCCTCGAGACCCTTGGGGAGTTTCAGGTCGATGGTCTTGCCGTCGGCCAGCGTGATCCGCTGGTCGCGTAGCGTGGCCGCATCGATGAAGGGCACGCGCAGGGTATAGCCGATGTCGGCCCCTTTTCGCGGAGGCGGGCGCCTGCCGGCAAAGCCGCCGCCCGGGCCACCGCTGCGTGCGCGACCGCCGCCGAACAGGCCTTCGAAAATGTCGCCGAGATCGACCTGCTCGTTGCCGAAGCCCTGGAAGTCCTCGGCCCGGAAGCCGCGCTGGCCGCCCGGGCCCCCTGGGCCGCCACCGAAGCCGCCGCCCATCCCGCCGAAGGGATTTGTCGGATTGCCTTCCATGTCGATCTCGCCGCGGTCGAACTGGGCGCGCTTGTCCTTGTCCGACAAGAGGTCGTACGCCTTTGTCACGTCGGAGAACTTCTCCGCCGCCTTGGGATTGTCCTTGTTGCGGTCGGGATGCAGCTCCTTGGCGAGCTTGCGATAGGCGCTCTTGATCGCCTTTTCGTCCGCGCTGCGCGTTACGCCGAGGGTGGAATACGGGTCTGCCATGGTGTGTTAGCTAGTTGCTACGCTCTGCAACCGCAAGCGGAGAGCCTTTCCTACTTTCAACCGTGGGGCTAGGGGACGGGTCATGTCTCTGCCAAAGTCCCCGAAACCGGCGAAAGTTCCGCCGTTTCAGGCACGATTGGCAGCGCCGGTATTTTTCGCCCTAGACCGTGTTCCATCTGTTCCAAGCTGTAGGATTGCCCAGTGAACGAGACCGAAAGCTCCATCCCGGTCACAGATCCCTTTGCACTGTTCGAGCTATGGTTCGGCGAAGCGAAGGAAACCGAGCCCAACGATCCGAACGCGATGGCACTTGCCACCGCGACGCCGGACGGTCGCCCCTCGGTGCGCATGGTGCTGCTCAAAGGCCACGGCAGCGAGCTGGGTGAGGGCGGTGGCTTCGTCTTCTACACCAATGCCGAAAGCCGCAAGGGCGAGGAAATTCGCGCCAATATGCATGCCAGTCTGCTGTTTCACTGGAAGAGCCAGCGCCGCCAGGTCCGTATCGAGGGTCCGCTCACCGAAGTGAGCGAGGAGCAGGCCGATGCCTATTTCCACTCGCGCCCGCGCGCTTCGCAGATCGGCTCGGCGGCCAGCGACCAGTCGCGCCCGCTGCCCGACCGGCAGGTCTATCTCGACCGTGTGGCAGCACTGGAGGAACGCTATCCCGAGGGCGATATCCCGCGCCCGCCGCACTGGACCGGCTTCCTGCTGACCCCGCGCGCGATCGAGTTCTGGAACGACCGCGAATTCCGCCTGCACGACCGCCGCCGCTTCACGCGCGAGGAGCCGGGCGAGGCATGGTCCAACACGCTGCTCTACCCATGACCGAGAAGAAGCACCTGCTGGCCCGCTCGGCCGCCATCGCCTCGATCACCGTGGCGGTGATCCTCGTCCTCATGAAGAGTTGGGCGAGCTGGCTCACCGGCTCGACTGCCATGCTCGGCAGCCTTGCCGACAGCGCGCTCGATCTCATCGCCAGCATCGCCACGCTGACCGGCGTATGGATCGCATCCATGCCCGCCGACGAAGACCACCGCTTCGGCCACGGCAAGGCGGAGGCGCTCGCGGCGATCTTCCAGGTGATGCTGATCACCCTGTCGGCCTTCGGGATCGCGGTGCGCGCGATCACGCAGCTGGCCCAAGGAGGGCAGACCGCTGCGGCGGAAGAGGGCATTGTGGTCTCGACCATCGCGATCGTGCTGACTTTCGCGCTGCTCGGCTGGCAGCGGTATGTGATGAACAGGACGCGCAGCCTCGCGATCCAGACCGATCACCTGCACTACAAGTCGGACCTGCTGCTGAACCTTGCCGTCATCGCCGCGCTGGTGCTCGACCAGTATGCAGGCTTCGGCATGGCCGACCCGCTGTTCGGCCTCGCCATTGCGGCATGGCTGGGGTGGGGCGCCTTCAATGCGGCACGCGATGCGGTCGACGATCTGATGGACCGCGAATGGCCCGAAGAGCGTCGTCTCGCCTTCGTGGAGGCGGCGGCGCGGCATCCCGAGCTCTCCAACCTCCACGATCTGCGCACCCGCACAAGCGGCAACCGCGATTTCGTGCAGTTCCACGTCGACCTGCCGGGCGAAATGACGGTCGAAGAAGCGCATGACATCATCGAGCGGGTCGAAGATGACCTGTGCAAGCGCTTCCCCGCCATGGACCTGCTGATCCACATCGATCCGGTCGGTCATGTCGACGAACCCGACAACCCGCTGGTCGAGGAAGACGAATTCGCCAAGCTGGAGGACGACGAATGACGAAGCTGCCCTACTGGCATGTCGATGCCTTCTCCGACCGGCCCTTCGCGGGCAACCAGGCTGCGGTGATGCCGCTCGATGCATGGCTCGACGATGCGACGCTGCTGGCGATCGGCGAGGAGAACAACTTTGCCGAAACCGCCTTCGTCGTGAAGGACGACACCGGCGAGGCGGACTGGGAGCTGCGCTGGTTCACGCCGACCGAGGAAGTGCGCCTGTGCGGCCATGCCACCCTTGCGAGCGGCCATGTCCTCCTGACCCGCGATGGCGGCGATCGTGTCACCTTCCGGACGCGCAAGGCTGGCGTGCTCGAGGTGCGGCGCAGCGAAGCGGGCTATGAGCTCGGGCTTCCCGCGATCCCGACCGAACGCGGCGATTGGGACGAAGCGGTAGCGCTGATTGGCGCGCAGCCGCAGGAAGTGTGGCTCAACCCTGAGGGCTACGGCATCTACCTGTTCGAGAACGAGCATCAGGTGCGCGCGCTCGATCCCGATTTGCGCGGCCTCAGGGCACTGGGGAACGACCAGTTCATCTGTACCGCGCCGGGCAGCGATACCGATGTCGTCAGCCGCGTCTTCGTACCAGGCGGTGGCGTCGACGAGGACAGCTTCACCGGCTCGGCGCATGCCTGCCTTACCCATTTCTGGGCAGGCCGGCTTGGAAGGGCCAGCTTCACCGCATTCCAGGCCTCGCAGCGCGGCGGTTTCGCCACCTGCAGGCTGGAAGGCGACCGGGCGTGGCTCGGGGGCCCTTGCGTGACCGTAGTCGAAGGAAGCTTCTACCTGCCCTGAACGGGGTAGAGATCCATGATATCGGCGAGTTGCTGGAGCATGGCGATGCGCTCCTCGCGGTTCGAATGGCCAAGGCGCACGATGGTAAGCCCCTGCTCGGGCGAGACGATGACGTACTGACCCATGTGACCGATCATCGCATACATGGATTGCGGCGCGCGGCCCGGAAACAGCGGATGCTCCGCTTCGCCATTAGGGCGGTTGAGCCAGGTCTGGAGGCCGTAATGCGGGCTGGCGGGGCTGGGCTTCACCATCGCCTCGATCCAGCTGCGCGGGACGAGCTGTTCGCCCCGGTGCGAGCCCTTGCGGCGCATCAGTTCGCCCAGCTTCGCCCAGTCGCGCGCAGTGGCGTGCATCAGGCTTCCGCCGACCAGTGTTCCCGCACGGTCGAATTCGGGGACCATCGAGTCCATGCCCAGCGGCTCGAACAGCCGGGCGTGGAGATAATCGCTCACCGCGCGGCGACGGGCTTCGGCATGATCGGCATCGGCAAGCGAGCGCGCAGCAATGTCGGCGAGGATGACCGTCGTGTTCGAAGAATATTCGAACTTCTCGCCCGGTTCGGCCTCGGGCGGCTGCGCAGTCGCATAATCCGCCATATCGTCGCGCCCGTCGAGGAAGAGCATGCGGACCTCGCCGCTCTCCCAAGGCGGATCGCCGGCTTCGGTATGCTCCAGCCCGCTGCGCATCTGGAGCAGGTGGCGCAAAGTGATGTCGGCGCGCGGATCGCCGCTTCTCTGCCAGCGGGGCACCGGCGCCGGTTCGTCGAGGCGCAAGAGCCCGTCGCCCACCAGCTGCCCGATCAGGAGCGCGGTGACCGTCTTGGCCATCGACCAGCTGACGAAACGCGTGTCCGCGTCATAGCCTTCGCCATAGCGCTCGGCGGCAAGCTTGCCGTCCTTCATCACGATTAGCGCGCGCGTTTCGCCCAAGCCTTCCATGCGGAAAAGATCGTCGACTTCGCGCGCCAGCGCCTTGGTCGGCGCGCCCGGATCGGCGGTCACGGCAGCCAGCGCTTCCTCGCTCAGCGGGGGTTCCTCGGCAGGACCGGGCGAACCGCATGAAGCAAGGCTTGTGGCAGCAAGGGCAAGGGCGATAAGGGGGCGCGACCGCTTCGACATGATCCTGTCACTCGCATGAGGAAATGACCCGCGCAATGGCGAAAAAACGCTCCCTGTTCTCCCGCTGGTGGTTCTGGCTGCTCGTCGTTGCTGCAGCCCTGCTCGCCGCTGCCTGGCTGGCCTGGGGCGAGGGTCTGAGGAAGACCGGCGAGACCGGCACCGCCTATACGGCGCGGGTGGCGTGCTCGTGCCGCTATGTCGCCGGACGGAGCCTCGAAGATTGCGGGAAGGACAAGGTGGAAGGCCTGGAACTGGTGATGCTGAGCGAGAACGAAACCAGCCGCAGCGTCACCGCTTCGATTCCCTTCGTCGCTTCCGACACGGCGAGCTACCGCGAAGGCTACGGCTGCGTACTGAAGAGCTGGGAAAACTGATCAGGCTTCTTCGTCAACGAAGGCAGCGTAGGCTTGCCTGAGCCCTTCTTCGAGAGAAATTGCCGGCTTCCAGCCCATCGCGCGTAGCCGCGAGCTGTCCATCAGCTTGCGCGGCGTCCCGTCGGGTTTCGACGTGTCGCACTCGATCAGGCCTTCGAAACCGACTGTCTTGGCGACCAGCGCGGCAAGATCGCGGATCGCGATTTCCTCGCCCGATCCGACATTGATGTGCAGCGGATCGGAATAGGTGCCGAGCAGGAAGATGCAGGCATCGGCAAGGTCGTCGACATGCATGAATTCGCGCAAGGGCGTGCCGCTGCCCCAGATCGAAACGCTGTCGGCACCCGCCAGCTTCGCTTCGTGGAAGCGGCGGATCATACCCGGGATCACATGGCTTGATTGCGGGTCGTAATTGTCGCCCGGGCCATAAAGATTGGTCGGCATCGCGGAGATGAAGTCGCAGCCATATTGCGCCCGATAGGCGGCGGCGAGTTTCAGCCCCGCGATCTTAGCGACGGCATAGGCTTCGTTGGTCGGCTCCAGCGCACCGGTCAGCAGTGCCTCTTCCGCAATCGGCTGCTGGGCGAACTTTGGGTAGATGCAGGAGGAGCCGAGGAAGAGCAGCTTTTCGGTTTCGGCCCGACGCGCCGCCTCGATCACATTCGTGGCTATGGCGATGTTGTCATAGAGGAATTCGCCCGGCCTTTCGCTATTGGCGAGGATCCCGCCGACCTTTGCCGCCGCAAGGATCACGGCATCGGGCCGCTTATCGTCGAACCAACGCCGTACATCGGCCTGTTCGCGCAGGTCGACGCTGCGATCCGCGGTGTGAACTTCGCAATCTTCCTCTGCCAGCCTTCGCACCAGCGCGCTGCCCACCATGCCGCGATGCCCCGCGACATAGATACGCTTGCCCGCCAGCGGATAGATGCTCACCCCGCGCTTCCCTTCAGCGCGGCCATGTCCGCCTCGAGCATTTCGCGCGCCAGTTCGCGCACGGGCGTTTCGGCTTCCCAGCCAAGCTGTGCCCTCGCCTTCGATGCGTCGCCGAGGAGGAAATCGACCTCGGTCGGGCGGAAATAGCGCGGGTCGATCTCGACGAGGCATTTGCCGGTCTTTGTGCAGAAACCCTTCTCGTCCTCGCCTTCGCCGCGGAAATCCAGTTCGATTCCGGCATCCTCGAAGACCCAGCGCGTGAAATCGCGTACGCTGACGGCCTCGCCGGTCGCCAGCACGTAGTCGCCCGGCTGGTCCTGCTGCAGCATCATCCACATCCCGCGCGCATATTCGCGGGCATGGCCCCAGTCGCGCCGCGCATCGAGATTGCCGAGGAAGAGCTTGTCCTCGCGGCCTGCGGCAATCGCCGCCACCGCGCGGGTGATCTTGCGGGTCACGAAGGTCTCACCGCGAACCGGGCTTTCGTGGTTGAACATGATCCCGCAGCTCGCGTGCATGTTATAGGCTTCGCGGTAGTTCACCGTGATCCAGTGCGCATAGAGCTTGGCGACCGCATAGGGACTGCGCGGATAAAAGGGCGTGGTCTCGGTCTGCGGCGTTTCCTGCACCATGCCGAACATCTCGCTGGTCGAGGCCTGGAAGAAGCGCGTGTGGCCTTCCAGTTTCAGGATGCGGATCGCCTCGAGCAGCCGCAGCGCGCCCAGCGCATCGGCATTGGCGGTGTATTCGGGCGTTTCGAAACTGACCTGCACATGGCTTTGTGCTGCAAGGTTATAGACCTCGTGCGGCTGCACTTCCTGCATCACGCGGATGAGGTTGGTGGCGTCGGTCACATCGCCGAAATGCAGGTACATTTGCGGATCGGGATCGTGCGGATCCTCGTAAATGTCTTCGATCCGGCCGGTGTTGAAGGAGGACGAGCGGCGCTTGAGGCCGTGGACCTCGTAGCCCTTCTCCAGCAGCAGGCGCGCCAGATACGACCCGTCCTGACCGGTCACCCCGGTGATCAATGCCCGCTTGGCGCTCAACCCGTTTCTCCTTTTATGGCGCTGCGGTAATTCGGGGGCTGCCTATTTGGCAAGCGCCTCCTCGGCAGAAAGCCGGGTAGTGGTGTCGATCCAGCCACCTCCCACGACCCTCTCGCCCGCGTAGATGACCGCGGCCTGTCCCGGCGCCACGCCATATTCGGGCGTTTCGAAACGGATCGTCGTGTTGGCATTGTCGCCGAGCGGGCCATCGAGCGTGATCGGCACGGGCTTGGCGAGGCTGCGGACCTTGGCGGTCAGCGGCACGTCGGGAAGCGGGCCGATGCGGTTCGTCTCGATTAGATGCGCGGCGCTCACCGCGAGCATTCGCTTCGGGCCGACCTTCACCTGTGCCTGCTCCGCATCGATCCCCACCACATAAAGCGGTTCCGGCTGGCCGCCGATATCGAGACCGCGGCGCTGGCCGACGGTATAGTGGATCACGCCCTTGTGTTCGCCCAGCTTCTCGCCGGTAGCGGCATGGACGATCGCGCCTTCGCGCGCGCCTTCGGGGCGCATTTTCTTGACGATCTTGGCGTAATCGCCGTCGGGCACGAAGCAGATGTCCTGGCTGTCGGGCTTGGCTGCATTGCGCAGGCCTGCCGCCTCAGCCAGTTCGCGCACTTCCGCCTTGGGCAATCCGCCGAGCGGGAAACGCAGGTAGTCGAGCTGGTCCTCGGTGGTGGCGTAAAGGAAATAGGACTGGTCGCGCGCCGGATCGACCGCGCGGTGCATTTCGGCACCCGCAGGTCCCATCACGCGTCGGACGTAATGTCCCGTGGCGAGGCAATCGGCACCAAGCTCGCGCGCCATGGCGAAGAGATCGGTGAATTTCGGACCCATGTTGCAGCGGATGCAGGGCACGGGCGTGCGGCCGGCGAGATATTCGTCGGCGAAAGTCTCTACCACGTCTTCGCGAAAGGCGCTTTCGTGGTCCGACACGTAATGCGCGATGCCGAGCCGGTCGGCGACGGCACGCGCATCGGCGATGTCGTCACCCGCGCAGCAAGCGCCCTTGCGGCCCGTCGCCGCACCGTAATCGTAAAGCTGCAGCGTGATGCCGATCACTTCCGCGCCGCTTCTCGCCGCGAGCGCGGCGACGACCGAGCTGTCAACGCCGCCCGACATGGCGACCACGATCCGGCACTCGCTGGCCGGGCGCGGAAGATCGAACAGGTCTGCGGCAGAGGCCGCATCGAGAAGACGGGATTCGGGCATGGCGCGGCCCTTACACGTGTGCGCGCGCATCCTCCAGTATTTCCCGATTTCCCGCCGGATCCGATGTTTCACAGAGTCTTTACCATACTGGCGTATCCCCACTCTCATGTTCGAGGGGCACATCAACAAAGAGACATTCTCGCAACCGCGCGAGTCGGGGGTTTTGCGCCAGTTTCGCTGGACCGACCTCGTCGCACGCCTGTCGGCGACTCGGGAATTGCGGGAAGAACTGAACAAGGGCGAGGGCGGCGGTTTCGAAGCCTTCGGTGAAGCGCGCCGCGAAAGCGACGAAGAAAGTAACCGGCCTGTTAACCAAACTGATTTATCGCATGGCAAATCAAGTGGGTTAGGCACAGGTCGAGCCGCAACTGGTGCGGTGCATGGCGACCGAGAGAAATAGATGATCGAAAATCAGGACATCCGCCCTGCACAGGTGATCGGCCCGCTTGGCGAGCCGCTGACCCTGGAAGACTTGCCGAAGCCCTCGACCAAGCGTTGGGTGGTTCGCCGCAAGGCCGAAGTCGTGGCAGCCGTAAACGGCGGCCTGCTGACGATCGACGAAGTGCTCGAGCGCTACGGTCTCACGCTGGAGGAATTCGCTTCCTGGCAGCGCGCGGTCGACCGGTCGGGCATGCAGGGTCTTCGCGTGACGCGCATCCAGCACTATCGCGACCTCTACGAGCGCCAGTTCAAATACTGATCGGCTACGGCCAGGGCGCACCTGCAAGGCCTTCTGTTGCGGGAACAATTTGCTTGCTTATCCGCTGCTAACCTGTCCCCATGCAACGAGGGGACCGGCGTGAACCTGCGCGCATATGGCGCAGGGGTTCTCATGGCCGGCTAAAACAGGAGGATTTGCAATGGGTTGGATTATCGCACTTATCGTAGGCGGCATTGCCGGTTGGCTCGCCAGTCTCGTCATGAACCGTGATGCCTCGATGGGCATTTTCTGGAATATCGTGGTCGGCTGCGTCGGCTCGATCATCGGTAACTTGATCGCAAACCAGTTCGGTATCGTCGGAAGCGTACAGGAATTCTCGCTTACCGGCCTCTTGGTCGCCGTGTTCGGCGCAATCGTCCTGCTCGGTATCGCAAATCTCGTCCAGCGTGGACGCGTGCGCTAACGCTTCAAGGCGATTTTTGAAATTCGGAAGGGCGGTGCGGGGTAACCCGTGCCGCCCTTCGTCGTCGGAAATTGGCGATTCTTACCCTTCGTCAGGCGTGCTATACCCCCGGTCGAGTGATGCATTGCCCGCCAGTCTGGATGCAGTAAGGCGGGAATGCGCGCTCTTGCGCTTTGTGATTTAGTGAACTAACACACTTCACCAGCAATGGCCGCGACCAGGATGGGGCAGGCAAATGACGTATGAATCCGATATCAAGGCACAAGGTGAGGAGCCTGTGGCCGTGACACTCGATGGAACGACTTTCGACGGGAGCGACGAGCCCCGTTCGAAGAAGCGCCTCTATATCCTGATCGCCCTCGGCGTTCTCGCGGCGATTGTCGCCCTCTATGTCTTCCTGACGATGGGCGCGGAAGAAGAAGTGGCCGATCGCGGTGCGCAGGCCCCTGCGATTACCGTCGTCTCGCCCGGCCGTACGACGGTCGAGGGCCAGATTGTCGCAACCGGCGTGCTCGCCGCACGGCGCGAGGCACCCGTTGGCGTTGTCGGCGAAGGCGGCCGGGTCGTTTCGATCCCCGTCGAAGCCGGTGACTGGGTCCGCCAGGGCCAGGTGCTTGCCGTTATCGACCGCTCGGTCCAGTCGCAGCAGGCGCGCGCCGCCGCAGCACAGGTCGAAGTGGCGCAGGCCGACGCCAATCTCGCCCAGTCCAATCTCGACCGTGCCCTCCAGCTGGTGGAGCGCGGCTTCGTCTCGAAGGCCGATGTCGACCGTCTCACCGCAACCCGCGACGCCGCGGTCGCCCGTGTCCGCGTCGCGCAGGCCAGCCTGAGCGAACTCCAGGCCCGCAATGCGCGCCTGAACATCGTCGCACCGTCGGCCGGCCTCGTGCTGGAACGCAATGTCGAAGTCGGCGCCACGGTTTCGGCCGGTTCGGGCGCACTCTTCCGCCTTGCCCGCGGCGGCGAGATCGAAATGCTCGCCCAGGTCGGCGAAGAGCAGCTCGCGCGCCTGAGCGCAGGAGTTTCGGCCGAAGTCACTCCGGTGGGGTCGGACAAGAGCTTTACCGGACAGGTCTGGCAGGTTTCACCGACGATCGATGCCCGCAACCGTCAGGGCACGGCGCGTATCGCGCTGTCCTATGATCCTGCGCTGCGCCCCGGTGGTTTCGCCACGGCACGCATCCTCAGCGGCACCACCACGGCACCGCTGCTGCCCGAGAGCGCGGTCCTGTCCGACAACGAGGGTAGCTTCGTTTACGTCGTCGATGATGAAAACAAGGTCCAGCGCATGGCGGTCGAAACCGGCATGGTCACCAGCGAAGGCGTGGTCATCACAAGCGGCATCAGCGGCAACGAGAAGATCGTTCTTCGCGCCGGCGGCTTCCTGACCGAAGGCGAAACCGTAAACCCGCGTTCGGCCGACGACTAAGGGGCGCCAAGCGATGAATTTCCGCAATATTTCCGCCTGGTCGATCCGCAACCCGGTGATCCCGCTGGTTGCCTTCACCGCGCTGCTGCTCGCGGGGATCCTGAGCTTCATCCGCATGGACGTGGTGAACAATCCGGACATCGAATTCCCGGCGGTCAACGTCACGATTTCGCAGCCCGGCGCCGCGCCGACCGAAATCGAGAACCAGATCACCCAGCAGGTGGAAGCGGCGGTTCGTTCGGTCAACGGGGTCAACAAGATCACCTCGACCGCGCGCGAAGGCAGCTCGAACACCTTCGTCGAATTCGAGATCGGCACCGATCCGAACAATGCCACTGCGGAAGTGAAGAACGCGATCGACCGCGTCCGCGGCAGCCTGCCCGACGGGATCCTCGAGCCGCGTGTCGAGAAGGTCGAGATCGCCGGCGGCTTCCTCGGCATCTATGCGGTCGAAGCCAATGACATGACCATCGAGCAGCTGAGCTGGTTCATCGACGATACGGTGGCCAAGCAGCTTCTCTCGATCGACGGCATGGCCGAAGCGGGCCGTTTCGCCGGCGTGAACCGCGAAATCGAAGTCATTCTCGACCTGCCCAAGATGCAGGCCTACGGCGTCACCGCGAGCGAGATCAACTCGGTCCTGCGCCGCGACAATCTCGACGCGGCAGGCGGCATGGCCGAAGTCGGCGGTACGCGCCAATCGGTCCGCGTGCTCGGCAACACAGGCACCGCATTCGAACTCTCGCAGCGCCAGATCCGCCTCTCCAATGGCACTACGCTCAAGCTCGGCGATGTGGCGACCGTGCGCGACGGTTATTCCGAACGCACCTCGATCTCGAAGGTTCGCGACCAGGAAGTCGTCAACTTCTACATGAGCCGCGCGAAGGGCGCCTCGGACGTCACCGTCTTCGAAGAAGCGCAAAAGAAGATCGCAGAGATCGAAGCGGCGAACCCCGATGTGAAATTCATCCAGCTGTTCGATACGGTCAAATACACGAAGGACCAGTATTCCAGCTCGATCGCCGCGATGATCGAGGGTGCGATCCTCGCCGTCGTGGTCGTGTTCTTCTTCCTGCGTGACTGGCGCGCGACCTTCATTTCCGCCGTCGCCATCCCGCTGTCGGCAATCCCGACCTTCTGGTTCATGGACCTGCTCGGGTTCAACCTGAACCAGATGTCGCTGCTCGCCCTGGCGCTGGTGGCCGGGGTGCTGGTCGACGATGCGATCGTGGAGATCGAGAACATCGTCAGGCACATGCGAATGGGCAAGACCGCCTACCAGGCCTCGATCGACGCGGCCGACGAGATCGGCCTGCCGGTGGTTGCCACCAGTTTCTGTATCGTCGCAGTCTTCCTGCCGGTCGGCCTGATGCCGGGCGTCACCGGCCAGTTCTTCAAGAACTTCGGCCTCACCGTGGTCGTCGCAGTGCTGATGAGCCTTGCGGTGGCGCGTATGATCACCCCGATGCTCGCGGCCTATTTCCTGCAGGCCAAGGGTCATGCCTCGCATGGCGAAGGCAAGTGGATGGACCGCTACATGAGCGTGCTCCATTGGTCGCTCGAACGCGGCAAGATGCACAAGCGCCGCGATGGCGTGACGCCGCCCAAGCGCCGCTGGGCCTATGCGCTCTCGCTGCTGTTCACCACGATCATCCTGCTTGTCGTCTCGGCTATTGGCGTCTTCATGAGCTTCAATGCGCTCGAAGGCTTGCAGATTCCTCAGACGCTGGCGAACGCAGCAGCAGAGGAAGAGACCTTCCTCCACTCGCTGATCATGCGCCCGCTGCAGCTCGTCCAGCTCGCCGTGGCGACCGCTGTCGGCTTCGCCATCGCATTCGGATTGCTCAAGGGTCTCGGCTTCGTGCTGCGCTTCCTCGGCCAGCGCCTTTCGCAGAGCTGGCGCTATCTCGAAGCGCGCTTCTACGACCACCGCGTGTGGATGCTCGGCGTTGGCTGGTTCTCCTTCCTGCTGACGATCCTGCTGTTCGGACAGACGCCGTTCCAGTTCAATCCGGAGGTCGACGATTCGACCACGCAGGTCCGTATCGAGATGGTGCCGGGCACCACGCTGGAAGATACCGAGCGCGTGGCCGACCGCGTTGCCGCCCTGCTGTACGAACAGCAGGAAGTGGAACGCGTTCTCGAGCGTGTGTCGGAAGGCAATGCGACCTTGTACATCACGCTGTCGGAAGACCGTGAACGTCCGTCCTACGTCTTTACCCGCGATCTTGCCCCGACCCTGTCGAGCATTCCCGATGCGCGCGTGCGCTGGAACAACATGAACGGTCCTGGTGGCGGCGGCAGCGGCCGCGATCTCTCGATCATGCTGGCCGGCTCCGATCCGGTGCTTCTGAACGACACGGCCGCCCAGCTTGTCGAGGAGATGAAGGGTCTCGACATGATCGTCGCGCCGCGCATTACGGCCGACGTTCCGCGTCCGGAAATCCTGATCCGTCCGCGTCCCGAGCTGATGGCAGATCTCGGTGTATCGACCGCCGCTGTCGGCCAGGCGATCCGTATCGCGACCATGGGCGAGATCGAACAGAACGCCGCCAAATTCTCGCTTTCGGATCGCCAGATCCCGATCACCGTGCGCCTTCCGGAAGAAGCGCGCGAGGATATCACCACGATCCAGAACCTTCCGGTACCGACTGCCAATGGCACCTCGGTTCCGCTCGGCCGGATTGCGGATATTTCCTTCGGTGCAGGTCCCACGACCATCCAGCGCTACAACCAGAACCGCCGTGTGCTGATCGGTGCCGATCTCGCCAGCGGCGTGCTGCGCGGCAATGCGATGGAGCGGGTAAATGCCCTGCCGACGCTCACCAACCTGCCGCAGGGCGTGATCCGCGACCAGGTGGGCGAGGACGAGCTCCAGCAGGAACTGCTCGACAATTTCGGTATCGCGCTGCTCGCAGGCATCCTGCTCGTGTTCGCGGTGCTGGTGCTGCTCTACAAGCGACTGATGAGCCCGTTGGTCAATATGACCTCGCTGGCCCTCGCGCCGCTCGGCGGGATCTTCCTAGTCTGGATTGTCGGACAGCCGCTGTCCTTCCCCGTCCTGATCGGTGTCCTCCTGCTGCTCGGCATCGTCTCGAAGAACTCGATCCTGCTGATCGACTTCGCGATCGAGGAGATGGACAAGGGCACGCGCAAGATCGACGCGATCATCGATGCCGGTCACAAGCGTGCACAGCCGATCGTCATGACCACGGTCGCAATGACCGCCGGCATGGTGCCGACTGCGCTCAGCCTGTCGGGCGACGGCGCATGGCGCGCTCCCATGGGCACGGTGGTGATCGGCGGCCTGATCCTGTCGACCCTGCTGACGCTGCTCATCGTCCCGGCGGGCTTCAGCCTTGCCGACGGCTTCGAGAAGCGCGCCGGACCGTGGTTGCGGAACAGGTTCCTCACCTATCGTCCGGGCGACGAAGACAACTTTGCCGAATCCAAGGGCAGCCAGCCCGGGATCGAACCGGCGGAGTAATCGTCACCTAGGTTATGGGGCGGCCACTCGAACCAAGCACAATGACGGGCGGGACACCGCTCCCGCCCGATCGTGCACGCGCCATGCGCCGCACTGCCACGGGGATGCTGTTCCTGATGGCGGCGATCTTCATCTTCTCGGCGCGCTATCTCGAGGTGCATCCGGCCTGGGGCTACGTCCACGCGTTTGCGGAAGCGGCCATGGTCGGCGGTCTGGCCGACTGGTTCGCAGTCACGGCACTGTTCAGGCGACCGCTCGGCCTGCCGATCCCGCACACCGCGATCATTCCTGAAAACAAGGACCGCATCGCCGATACGATGGCGGGCTTCCTGCGTGACAATTTCCTCACCCCGCAGGTCGTCGCGCGCCGAATGGGCGCGATGAACCTTGCTGGAGCTGTTGGAAGCTATCTCGCCGACCCCAAGGCGCGCAACGACGGCCGGGTGCGCGCCGGCGCAGGCGAGCTGGCGGTCGAGGTGCTCGAATCGCTCGATCCCGACCGTCTCGGCACGCAGGTCCGCAGCGGTCTCGCTGCGCAGATCGAGAAACTGGAAATCGCGCCGCTGCTTGGCGGAATGCTCGACGCGATGATTGCCGACGGGCGCCACAAGCTGGTGATCGACAAGATCATCCGCTGGGCAGGGCTGGTCCTCGAAGACAATGAGGGCATGGTGCGCGACATGGTGCACAAGCGCGCCAATGCCGTGCTGCGTTTCACCGGACTGGACGAACGGCTCGCCAACTCCGTGATCGACGGCCTCTACAAGCTGCTCGCCGAAGTGCTGGTCGATCCCGAACATCCGCTGCGCGACAAGATCGAGGAAGGTCTTGCAGAACTCGCCAAGGGCCTACGCGAAGATCCGGAAATGCAGGAGCGGGTCGAGCGCATGAAGGTCGAACTGCTCAACAACCCCGCGATTGCCGACTGGTGGCAGGGTGTGTGGGAGAGGATCCGTGCGCGCCTGATTAAAAGCATCCGAGAGAGCGGCGGTACGGGCAGCGGCTACATGGGCGAAACGCTGGCCGAACTGGGCTCTGCACTCCGCGACGATGTGCGCCTGCAGCAGCAGGTCAACCGCTTTGCCCGCCGCACTGCCGTTGGCATTGCCACGCGCTATGGCGACCAGATCGTGCAGCTGGTGTCGGAAACCGTCCGCCGCTGGGATGCGACCACGCTGACCGGCCGTGTAGAGGGCGCTGTCGGCCGCGATCTCCAGTTCATCCGTATCAACGGTACGCTGGTCGGCGGGCTCGTCGGCGTGACGCTACATGGCCTGATGGCGATCTTCGCCTAAGCCCTTGCGATCAATCGTGGCGGATGGCGAAGCCGTGCGCGTCCGCCGAGAACGGGCGCTGGCCGCCAGCGGTGAGATAGCGGACCTGCTGGAAGGCGAAATCGGTCGCCGGATTGCCTTCCGCATCCTTGGCGGGATCGAAGCGGGCATGCTCCTTCATCGCATCGCAGGCTGCATCGCGCAGAACCTTGGCGGTCAGGAAATTGGTGACGTGGCAATGCACGACACGCCCGTTTCCGTCGATGATCAGGCGTAGCGGAACCATGCCGTCCCAGCCTTTGCGGACGGCCTCTTTCGGATATCCGCGCTGGATCGCCTCGGCCAGCTTGCCGACGTCCAGCAGGGTAACGTGCTTGTCGAGCTTCGAATGCGCCTCGAGGTCGAGGCCGAAATCCTTCAGCCTGTCGGTGACGCAGCTGTCGAGTGCCGCAATCGCCTGATCGATCGCGCGGGTATGCAGCGTCGTCTTGGTCCCGCGCGGATCGACGATCACGAAATCGGTCACCTCGCTTGCCTCGAGCCGCTCTTCGCCCTCTTCGGGCTTGGGAAAGAGGCGTCCGGCAAAAACGACACCCTCGCGTTCGCCTATCGAGGCGGAAGCCACGCGGTCGAACCGGTGGAGATTGTCGCTGGGAAGGAATCCTGCCTCGAGCGAACCGCTGCCTTCGATGATCGGTGCACCGACAACCGCAAACTGGACAGCCGAGCGCGGGTGGATGCGCTTGATCGAAAGCGTGACGCGTTCGTCACCCCTTACGAAGTCGCGCGCGACCGAGCACCCGTCCTCAAGGGTCGACAGGCGCCACTGCCCATCGGTCTGGAAGGCTTCCGGAGCGCCGGGTTCGACTGCCGCCGCGCTGCTCGCCAATGCGGCCCCGGCGAGCAGCGATAGCGCGACCTTGCGCAACTTAGCGTCCCATCCGGTACACGATCCGGTTGGTGAGATAGGTTCTCACGGGCTGGCCGGCAGCATCGCGTGCCGGTTCGATCTTCGCATAGCGCTCGAAGGCCGTGCAGGGATGGCCGCCAAGTTCGAAATCCTCGGCAGCCGTCTGGTTGAGGAGCACGCAATTCTCGATTTCGCCTTGCGTGTCGATGGTCAGGCGAATGTGAAAGTCTGCCTGCGCGCCGCGATTCAAGGCTGCGTTGGGATATTGCTCGGCGACTTCGCGTGCGACGTTCTTCATGTTCGTTACTTCAGGCGGGCTGGCAACGGTGCGCTGCTCCGCAATGTCGAAGCCCCAGAACTCGACCAGGTTTTCCATGCACACGTTCATCGCAGAGAGCGGGGCATCGAGCGCGCCGAGGTGAAGCCGCACCGGCGTACGACCGCGCTGAGAAATGGTCAGCCATTCGATAGCCGAGGCGCCCTTGGCATCGAGTTCGGGCAAGCTGCGCGGGTTGGCGACGTAGTCGGGCTCTTCGCCCTCCTCGCTGGCCTCTTCCTCGTCTGCAACGAAGCCGCTCGAATACTGGATGGCATTGCCGAATTCGCCGAAGAACGAACCGAGGAGTTCGAATTCGCCGGCGTCACCGCCCTCGCTGAATTCAAATCCCGTGTCGCGGCCATTGCGGTATTTTTCGAGGGCAGGCCCTGCCACGGTCCACTGCGCCGTCTTCGACGGGTCCCACTGGTCGATCACGAAAATCGTCTGGTTCTCGCCTTCGCCGAACAGCCGCGCGATGCGGCACTTGTGCTCGCCCATGTCGAGATTCCATGGACTCGACGGCTTGAGAACGACGATTTCCGGATCGTCTTTCGCCGACGCAGCATTGGCTGCTGTCAGACAAGTTATCGCGAGCAAAGGCGATATGGATTTAACGAGCGACCGCATAAAAAACCCCTCCGAACCAATATTGGTTCGAAGGGGTCTGAATTATATCGGGAATTTCGTCAAAGCTTTTCGGTAAGCTCCGGCACGATCTTGTAGAGATCGCCGACAAGACCGATGTCCGCGACCTGGAAGATCGGGGCGTCTTCGTCCTTGTTGATCGCGATGATCGTCTTGGAGTCCTTCATGCCGGCGAGGTGCTGGATAGCGCCCGAGATGCCGATGGCGATGTAGACTTCCGGTGCCACGATCTTGCCGGTCTGGCCGACCTGGTAATCGTTCGGGACATAGCCCGCGTCGACTGCGGCACGCGATGCGCCGATGCCTGCGCCGAGCTTGTCAGCGAGCGGCGTGATGACCTGCTCGAAGGTTTCCGCGTCCTTGAGCGCGCGTCCACCCGAAACGATGACCTTGGCGCTCGTGAGTTCAGGGCGGTCGCTCTCGGCGATTTCCGCGCTCACGAAGCTCGACAGGCCGGCATCGCCCGCACCCGTGATTTCTTCGATCGTGCCCGAACCGCCTTCGGTGGCAGCCTTGTCGAAGGCAGTACCGCGGACGGTGATGACGAGCTTTGCGTCGGAGGATTCAACGGTCGCAATCGCGTTGCCGGCGTAGATCGGACGGGTGAAGGTCTTGTCGCCTTCGACCGAAAGGATGTCCGAAATCTGCATCACGTCTAGTAGGGCTGCGACGCGCGGTGCAATGTTCTTGCCGGTCGTGGTGGCGGGCGCGACGAAGGCGTCGTGGTGGCCCATCTGATCGGCGATCAGCGGCGCGACGTTTTCGGGAAGGGCGTGCTCGTAAGCAGCATCGTCGGCGAGGTGGACCTTGCCGACGCCAGCGACCTTTGCAGCCTGTTCGGCAACTGCGCGGCAGCCCGAACCTGCGACCAGCAGGTGGACTTCGCCCAGCTTGCTGGCGGCAGTGACCGCTGCCAGCGTTGCGTCCTTCATCTCGGCATTGTCGTGTTCGACCCAGACGAGAGTTTTCATAAGTCTATTCCTTTCCTGTCCGGGTTCTTACGCGATGCCGAGCGCTTTGATCTTGGCGACTAGCGCATCGACGTCCTCGACCTTCTCGCCTGCCTGGCGAACCGGCGGTTCGGAGACATTAGTGGTCTTGAGGCGCGGCGCGGTGTCGACGCCGTAATCGGACGGGCTCTTGGTATCGAGCGGCTTCTTCTTTGCCTTCATGATGTTCGGCAGCGAGGCATAGCGCGGCTCGTTGAGGCGAAGGTCGGTGGTGACGATGGCCGGAAGCGTCAGCTTCACGGTTTCGAGACCGCCATCGACTTCGCGCTTCACGACGACGCTGTCGCCGTCGACTTCGACCGTGTTGGCGAAGGTGCCCTGCGGACGGCCCATGAGGGCAGCGAGCATCTGGCCGGTCTGGTTCGAATCATCGTCGATCGCCTGCTTGCCCAGCATCACGATGCCTGGGGTCTCTTCTTCGGCAATGGCCTTGAGGATCTTGGCGACGGCGAGCGGTTCGACTTCATCGTCGGTTTCGACGAGGATCGCGCGGTCCGCACCCATGGCGAGCGCGGTACGCAGCGTTTCCTGCGCCTTTGCCGGGCCGATCGATACGGCGACGATTTCTTCCGCCTTGCCGGCTTCCTTGAGACGGATCGCCTCTTCGACGGCGATTTCGTCGAAGGGATTCATGCTCATCTTTACGTTCGCCAGGTCCACGCCCGAGCCATCGGCCTTGACGCGCGGTTTGACGTTGTAATCGATCACCCGCTTGACGGGGACGAGGATTTTCATGCGAATTACCTTCCTCTCGATAGAAACTGTGGCGCCCACCTAGCTTGCGTTTACGTAAACGTCAAGTTGGGTCGGCGCGGAATCTGGTTGGCCTCTCCGGCTCCCTCGCCCGCAGAAATCCTGAGGTCAAGCGCGCTCGGGCAGTCTCCTTTACTATGGTTGGCAGGGCGAATAGTTTCGCGCGTCAGACAGGAGGTTTGCGATGCGCGGCTGGACGATGATTGCAGGGGCTCTGGCGCTGCTGGCAGCACCTCTCGCGGCACAGGAAACGCGCGTTGCGCCGGAAGGTCACACTCCGCCTCCGGCAACGCTGGAACAGATGGACTGGCTGGTCGGACAATGGGTGGGAACCGGCATCGGCGGCGCGCCTGCCATGGAGAGCTGGCTACCCCCGAGCGGCGGAACCATGGTCGGCAGTTTTGTGCAGGAAGGCGATGACGGCACGATCCGCTTCACCGAGCATCTCTACCTGATGGAAGAAGAGGGCACGCTGGTCCTGCGCCTCAAGCATTTCAACGCCGACCTCACCGGATGGGAAGAGAAGGACGGCATGCTGACCTTCCGCCTGATCGCGGTGGAGGATTGCGCGGCCTATTTCCGCTCGCTCACGCTGAGGTGCCGCAATCCCAATTTCCCGGGCGAGGGACTCCTCGCGGCTGTCCGCATGCAGTCGGGCGGGGAGCTGGTCTTCCGCTTCGACGCCCTCGGCCCCGATCATCCGCAGCGCTGCCCCGATGCCATGACCACGATCGACATGAACCAGTGCTACGCCGATGTGCTTGGCCGCGCGGACGAGCGGCGCGAGGCCTATCTCACGAAGGCCATCGAAAGGCATGCCGACCGGCCGGAGCTGGCGAAAGAGATCGAGGCCAGCGATGCGGCCTTCCTCGCCTATCGCGATGCCGAATGCGGCGCAGTTTGGGAAGACTGGAAGGAAGGCACGATCCGCGGCGTGATGGGGCTGGACTGCCGCATCGCCATGACTGACCGCCGGACGCTGACCATCTGGCGCAACTGGCTCACTTACATGGACAGCACCCCGCCCGTCCTGCCCGAGCCAAAGCCGACCCACTGACAAGCAAAGGCCGCGCCAGCATGACGCTGGCACGGCCTTCGTATTTGATCGGCAAGGAGGCTTACGCCGCCTTCTTCACCTCGGCCACGATCTTGCGGGCCGCGTCGCCCAGATCGTCTGCCGGTACGATCGGCAGGCCCGAGTTGGCGAGGATTTCCTTGCCCTTCTCGACATTGGTGCCTTCGAGGCGGACCACCAGCGGCACGTCCAGTTCGACTTCCTTCGCCGCCACGACGATGCCTTCGGCAATCGTGTCGCAGCGCATGATGCCGCCGAAGATGTTGACGAGGATGCCCTCGACCGCCGGATCCTTGAGGATGATCTTGAATGCCGCGGTGACCTTCTCGGTCGTCGCGCCGCCGCCCACGTCGAGGAAGTTCGCCGGGAAAGCGCCGTTGAGCTTGATGATGTCCATCGTCGCCATGGCAAGGCCTGCGCCGTTGACCATGCAGCCGATGTTACCGTCGAGCTTGATGTAGGCGAGGTCGTACTCCGATGCTTCGACTTCGGCCGGGTCTTCCTCGGTCTCGTCGCGCATCGCTTCCACATCCTTGTGGCGGTAGAGCGCGTTGCCGTCGAAGCTCATCTTGGTGTCGAGGACGAGGAGGCTGCCTTCCTTGTCTTCCACCAGCGGATTGATCTCGAGCATTTCCATGTCGAGGTCCATGAAGGCGGTGTAGAGCTGCTTGGCGAGCTTCTGCGCCTGCTTGTTGGTGTCGCCCGTCAGCTTGAGCGCGAAGGCAACCGCACGGCCGTGGTGGGGCATGAAGCCCTGCGCCGGGTCGATGGTGATGGTGGTGATCTTCTCGGGCGTCTCGTGTGCGACGTCTTCGATGTCCATGCCGCCTTCGGTCGAAGCGATCATGACGACCTGGCCGGTAGCGCGGTCGACGAGCATCGAAAGGTAATATTCCTTTTCGATGTCGACGCCGTCGGTGACGTAGAGGCGGTTGACCTGCTTGCCTTCATCGCCGGTCTGGATGGTCACCAGCGTGTTGCCGAGCATTTCCTTCGCGTTGGCTTCGACTTCCTCGATGCTCTTCGACAGGCGGACGCCGCCCTTTGCATCGGGGCCGAGTTCCTTGAACTTGCCCTTGCCGCGGCCACCGGCGTGAATCTGCGCCTTCACGACATAGAGCGGCCCGGGAAGCTGCCGCGCGCCTGCGACCGCTTCTTCGACGGTCATTGCTGCGTGTCCTGCGGGAACGGCGATGCCGTATTTCGCGAGGAGTTCCTTGGCCTGATATTCGTGAATGTTCATCGGGGGTCTGGTCCTTCGCGCAGATGCGCGGTTTGGGTGAAGGGAGTCGCGGTGCGCATAAGCATACGTAGGCCCGCTTGAAAAGTGCCGTTTTCCGGTGCAGGGCGACCGCAATCCCATGATCGACAGCAAACGACTCGAATCAATTGTCGCTGAAGCCGGCAAGATCGCGCTTGGCCTGTGGCCCGGCGCGGGTGCAGAGCTGCGCTCGTGGGAGAAGGAGCCGGGGAGCCCCGTGTGCGAGGCAGACCTCGCCGTGGACGCCTTCCTGAAACGCGAGCTGGGCGCGCTGTTGCCCTCGGCAGGGTGGTTGTCCGAGGAAACCTCCGACGATCCTGCACGGCTCGAACACGATCTCATCTGGATGGTCGACCCGGTCGACGGCACGCGCGATTTCATCCGCGGCCGTGAAGGCTGGGCGGTCTCCGTGGCGCTCATCAGCAGCGGCAGGCCATTGATCGGTACGCTCTGCGCCCCTGCGCGCGGCGAGGTGTGGCAGGCGGTCGCCGGCCAGGGCGCGACGCGCAACGGACAGAAGCTCGTCGCATCCACCCGCAGCGAATTCGCAGGTGCACGCGTTCCGGCGGCGGACCTGATGAAGCAGGACCGGATGCTGACCAAGGTCGACCAGCCCAACTCGATTGCCCTGCGAATCGCTATGGTCGCCGCCGACGAGGCGGACCTCGTGGCAACGCTGCGCTGGGGTTTCGAATGGGATATCGCCGCAGCCGGCCTGATCGCCCGCGAAGCCGGGGCAGCCGTGTCCGACAGCTTTGGCCGCAAGCTCAATTACAACAAGCGCGACCCGCGCGCTTTCGGCGTGGTGGCGAGCGCTCCTGCGATCCACGGCGCGACCATCGATCACCTCGCCGAGCGCGCGGCGGCGGTTTCATCCAAAACCAAGTAATCCAAAACCAAGTAATAAGGGGAACCGGCTGGTCGGCCGGCTCCCCTTATGCGACTTTCCGAAGGTCTCGGATCAGCCTTGCCCTGTTACGGGCGCATCTGCATCAGTTACCCTGTGCAGCATCCACGTCATCCTGGTCGAACGGGATGATCTTGATTTCGACGCGGCGGTTGAGCGGTTCGTTCACGCCGTCGGCGGTCTTGACCTTGAGGTGCTCGTACTGCTCGCCATAGCCTTCCCAGCGGATACGCGACGAGCTGACGCCGCGGCTGATCAGGTAGTTGGCAACGGCCTGGGCGCGCTGTTCGGAGAGGCGCTGGTTGAGCGAGTCCGAACCGGTCGTGTCAGTGTAGCCGTAAACGTCGATCAGGCTGTTGGGATACTGGACGAGGTTGGCAGCGACATTGTCGAGCGTGGCGCGGAACGCGTTGTTGATCGTCGCGCTGCCGGTGGCGAAGGTCACGCCGTCGGGCAGGTTCACGAGGATGGCTTCGCCGCCATCGACTTCGGTAACGTCGACGCCCGAGCCTGCGGTCTGTTCTTCCAGTTCCTTGATCTGCTGGTCCATCTTGTAACCGACATAACCGCCGGCTGCGCCGCCGGCTGCCGCACCGATGATGCGTCCGGTCTTGCCGCCGATCACGCCGCCGAGCAGGCCGCCGGCGACTGCGCCGCCGACACCGCCGAGAACGGTACGCGAAACCTTCTTTTCACCCGTGTTCGGGTCGGTGACACAAGCCGAGGTGCCGAGCAGGGCGATCGAAGACAGTCCTGCGAGAAAAATCCGTGATGTTTTCATTCTAAATTCCCCTTCATTCTGACCGTCTTGTCCGGGCTTTGTTGCCTCTTGGACGGCCGGGTGCGGTGGGACGCGCCCACCAGCGCCTCTAGAAGTTTCCAAACACATCAATTCACAGCCTGTTCCGAGAACCGCTGGCAGCGCTGCACTTTTGTGCTAGCGAAGCCCTTGTGACACCCTTTCCCTGGACCGACCTGCTCATCATTGCCGGGCTCATCCTGCTCAACGGCGTTTTCGCCATGAGCGAGCTAGCAATCGTTTCCGCCAAGACCTCGCGATTGCGCTCTGCCGCACAGCAGGGGAGCCTCGGGGCGAAGTCGGCGATTTCGCTGGCATCGGACCCCGGCAAGTTCCTCTCGACCGTGCAGATCGGCATCACGCTGGTGGGCATCATCGCTGGCGCCTATTCGGGTGCGAGCCTCGGCGGCCCCGTGGGCGAGCGGCTGTCGGTCCTCGGCGTACCGGCAGACTGGGCCGACCAGGCCGGTTTCGCGCTCGTGATCGCACTGACCACCTATTTCAGCCTCGTCGTCGGCGAGCTGGTGCCCAAGCAGGTCGCACTTCGGGCCGCCGTCCCGATCGCGATCACCATGGCGCGGCCCATGGCGCTGCTGGCAAGGGTGGCGGCGCCGCTGGTGTGGTTGCTCGATACCTCCTCCGGCCTGTTGATCCGCGCGCTCGGCGTGCGCCCTGCCGGTCAGAGCGCTGTCACGGCGGAAGAGCTGCACATGCTGTTCGCCGAAGCGACACGCACAGGCATTATCGAATCCGAACAGCACCAGATGCTCGCCGGGGTTGTCCGCCTCGCTGAACGACCTGTCCGCGAAGTGATGACGCCGCGCACCGAGCTCGACTGGATCGACGTCAACGCGGATGAGGAAGCGATCCGCGCGCTACTCGACGAAAGCCCGCATTCGGTCTGGCCCGTTGCGGACGGCTCGCCCGACAAGGTGATGGGCCTTGTGCGCGTGCGCGAAGTGCTGAGCGCCCTGCTGGCAGGCGGGAGCGTGGCTCTCGAAACGCTGATGACCAAGGCCGAGGTGGTCCCCGACCAGCTCGACGCGGTCGACGCGCTGCGCGTGCTGCAGCAAGCCGATATCGCCATGGCCATGGTGCATGACGAATACGGACACCTCGACGGTATCGTGACGCCGGTCGACCTGCTGACCGCGCTGGTCGGTGATTTCGCCAGCGACCAGGACCCGGGCGATGCGCCGGGGATCGTGGAGCGTGCCGATGGATCGCTGCTGGTTGCCGGATCGCTCTCTGCCGATGCGCTCGCCGACAGGCTGGGCCTCGATTACGGCGACGACCGCGAATTCGCCACGGTGGCGGGTTTCTGCCTCGCCGTGATGAAGAAACTGCCCCTGGAGGGCGAGTTCTTCGAAGAACAGGGCTGGCGCTTCGAGATCATCGACCTCGACGAACGCCGGATCGACAAGGTGCTGGTGAGCGAAATCGCTCCCAATACGAAGAGCGACGCTCCGGAAGACTACGCGATTTAGTAAAAGCGAAACCGGGCTGATTGAGGCCCGGCGAAGCAAATCTGACCCGCAGTGGCGGGTCAACGGCGACTGCCCGCCCGCAGCGGGTGCGGCTTGCCGCACGCCTAGCGAGGACGAACCCGCGGAGGCGGGCTCTCAAATCTAGGGAATCAGTAATTCCCAGCGATTAGCTGGGAATTACGGCCTGTGCCGATGCACCGTCGCCTTCTGGGGCGGCGATGATGTCGCGGGTCACTGCGCCCTTGGCGACAGTGTTGGTTTCTTCCGAACCGACCATCGAGCGGATGCCTGCTTCGGCAGCGCCTGCGCGGTCGAGGACCGAGGTTTCGACGCCGCTGCGCTGGGCAGGGCCGCCGAACAGGGCTTCGAGAGCCTGCTCTGCCGCAGTGCCTTCTGCCGGACGCGGAGCACCCGGCGCCGGGGGCACGAGGTTGAAGTCGGGCGGAACCACCAGCGGCGCCTGGCGCTGCACTGCGAATTCGTCGGGGCGTTCACGGTTCAGGAAACCGCCGCCACCACATGCGGCCAGCATGCTCGCGGTTGCGCCGAGAATGGCGATACGGGCGTACATATTCATCAATTGCTCTCCGCGGCGTCTGCCGGTTTGCCTTCCATGAGGTCATCGACCTCTTGATCGTCCTTGTCGCGCATCAGGAAGGCGCGCACAAGGATTATGACGACGCCGATGGTGATAGCTGCATCGGCTACGTTGAAAATGAGGAACGGGCGGAACTCGCCGATGTGAAGATCGGCATAGTCGATGACGTAGCCGAGTTCGTAGCGATCCTTGATATTGCCCAGCGCGCCGCCGAGGATGAACGACAGGCCGAGGATGTCGCCGAACAGCTTTTCGCGGAACATCCAGATCGTCACCACCAGCGCGATCAGCGCGGTCACTCCGACGAGGATCCAGCGCGATTCCATGCTGTCCGCTTCGAACAGGCCCATCGAGACGCCGAAATTCTGCGTCCAGCGCAGGTCGAAGAAGGGCAGGAGCTCGATCACGCGGACTTCGCGCAGGTTCAGCGGCCCGACCATGAGCGCCTTGATCCACTGATCCACGCCATAGATGATGAAGGCGATCAGCACGCCGAACAGGCGCATTTTCAAGAGCGGGTTCATTCTGCAGCGTCCAGTTGGGCGACGACCGGTTCGCAGCGATCGCACAGCGCGCCGTCTTCCTCAACGGAAGGCAGCAGGCGCCAGCAGCGGCCGCATTTGCTTTCATCGGTGCGCGAAACTTTCACCGTTTCGCTATCGCCGCGCGTCACTGACGCGGTGATGAACAGCTCGGCGAGGTCATCGTCGCTGAAACCTTCGGGCACTTCGCTTGCAGGTACGACTACATCGGCCTCGAGGCTAGAGCGGATGGTCTTGTCGCGGCGCAGCGGTTCGATTGCTTCGGTGACCTTTTCACGCAGCGCACGCAGCTTGTCCCAGCGCGCACCGTCGGCAGTGACACCGGGGACCGGCGGCCAGTCGAGCAGGTGGACACTGCCACCTTCGGGATAGCGTGTGCTCCACACTTCCTCGGCCGTGTAGACCAGCACCGGCGCGGCGTAGCGGACCAGCGCGTGGAACAGCAGGTCGAGCACGGTGCGATAGGCATTGCGGCGGGTCGAATCCGGACCGTCGCAATAGAGCGTGTCCTTGCGGATATCGAAGTAGAAGGCCGAAAGGTCCTCGTTGCAGAAATCAACCAGCAGGCGCGTGTAGGTGTTGAAGTCGTACTCTTCGAGCGCCTTCCTCAGCTTGCCGTCGAGGTCCGCCAACAGCGCGAGGACATAGACCTCAAGCTCGGGAATCTCGCCCGCATCGCCCATGTCGCCGACGAAACCGTCGAGCGCGCCGAGCAGGTAGCGGAAGGTATTGCGCAGGCGGCGGTATTGGTCGCCCACACCTTTCAGGATCTCATCGCCGATGCGATGGTCTTCGGTGAAGTCGACCGAGAGCGCCCAGAGACGGATGATGTCGGCGCCGTACTGTTCCATGACCTTGAGCGGGTCGATGGTGTTGCCGAGGCTCTTCGACATCTTCTTGCCGTCGCTCGCCATGGTGAAGCCGTGGGTGAGCACCGCGTCATAGGGCGCACGGCCGCGCGTGGCGGAGCTTTCGAGCAAGCTCGACTGGAACCAGCCGCGATGCTGGTCGCTGCCTTCGAGATAGAGGTCTGCGGGCCAGCGCTGGTCGGGCCAGCGGTCGCCTTCGAGCGTGAAGGCGTGGGTGCAGCCCGAATCGAACCAGACGTCGAGAATGTCGGTGACCATCTCGAATTCTGCCGGGTCGTGATCGGCGCCGAGATATTCGGCCTTGCGGCTCTCGTCCCACGCATCGACGCCCTGTTCGCGCACGGCGGCGACCACGCGGGCATTCACCTGCGAGTCCTGCAGATAGGTGCCGTCGCTGCGGACGAAGAGAGTGATCGGCACGCCCCATGCGCGCTGGCGTGAAAGCACCCAGTCGGGACGGCCTTCGACCATCGAACCGATGCGGCGGCGGCCCTTTTCGGGATAGAATTTCACCCGCTCGATCTCGCGCATGGCGATTTCGCGCAATGTCGAGTGGTCCTTGCTCGTGGCCATGGCGACAGCCGCGCCGAAACCTTCGGGCACGGCCACATCGAAGTCACCCACGTCGAGCGGCTTGTCCATCGGCACGAACCACTGCGGCGTGCAGCGATAGATGACCTTGGCCTTCGACCGCCACGAATGCGGATAGGAGTGCGGATAGTTATCCGTGGCCGCCAGCAGGGCGTCCGCTTCGCGCAGGTCCGAGCAGATCGGGCCTTCGGGCGCGTTGAAAGTCTTGTTGATCACCGCACGGCGGCGCTCGTCCGATGCGCCGAGCCATTCCCAGTCGTCGCGATAGCGCCCGTCGGCCATGACCGCGAAGACCGGCTCGATGCCGTGTTCGCGGCAGAGCAAGAAGTCGTCCTCGCCATGGTCGGGTGACATGTGGACGAGGCCCGTACCGCTTTCGGTGGTGACGAAAGCGCCCGCAAGAAGGGGGCGCGGCTTGGCGTAGAACCCGCCGAGATGGTGCATCGGGTGACGCGCGACCGTTCCGGCGAGGTCGGAGCCTGAAATTCTCGTCTCTTCCACATAGTGAATTCCTGCCGGCATTCGAGCGGCCCATTCTTCTGCCAGCGCCTCGGCAACAAGAAATTTGGAATCTCTATATCGATCAAGAAAGTCGAAAGACGTTTCGCCGATTCCGGTATCGCCCAAGAAGCGATCCATTTCTTCAACGCCGTCGTTTGCCTCGACAGAAACCAATAAGTACTCAACATCCGGCCCATAGGCCAAAGCCTGGTTCACCGGGATCGTCCACGGCGTGGTGGTCCAGATGACCGCATGCGCGCCGACCAGTTCCGGAATCGGCGATTCCATGATCTCGAAAGCCACGTCGATCTGGGTCGAGGTGATGTCCTCGTATTCGACTTCGGCCTCGGCCAGCGCGGTTTCTTCGACCGGCGACCACATCACCGGCTTCGATCCGCGATAGAGGTTTCCGGCTTCGGCAAACTTCATCAGCTCGGCGACGATCGTCGCCTCGCTTTCGAACTGCATGGTGAGATACGGATTGTCGAAATCCGCCATCAGGCCGAGGCGCTTCAGCTGTTCGCGCTGAACGTCGACCCAATTCTGCGCATAGGCGCGGCATTCGGCGCGGAATTCGCTCGCGGGAATGGCGTTCTTGTCGCGCTTCTTCTTGCGGAACTGTTCCTCGACCTTCCACTCGATCGGCAAGCCGTGGCAGTCCCAGCCGGGCACGAAGGGCGCGTCCTTGCCGAGCAGCGTCTGCGAACGCACCACCATGTCTTTCAAGATACGGTTCAGCGCATGGCCGATATGCATGTCGCCATTGGCATAGGGAGGGCCGTCGTGAAGGATGAACTTCTCGCGGCCTTCACGCGCCTCGCGCAGCTGCTGGTAGAGGTTTTCTTCCTGCCAGCGCGCAAGGATCTTCGGCTCCTTCTGGGGGAGGCCGGCCTTCATGGGGAAATCGGTCTTGGGAAGGAAGACCGTGTCTCTGTAATCGCGCTGTTCAGTCATTGCCGCGCGCGCTTAGAAGATGGCGCGCTTTCTCGCAATCTTTCTCCATCTGCGCGATCAAATCATCGAGGTTGTCGAATTTCGCCTCGCCGCGCAGGAAGTGGTGGAAGGCCACCTCGATCTCCTGGCCGTAGAGGTCACCGGAGAAATCGAAGAAGTAGGGCTCAAGCAGTTCCTTGGGCGGTTCGAACTGCGGGCGCACGCCGATATTGGCCGCGCCCTTCAGTTCCTGTCCGGTCGAAAGGATGCGCCCCGTCACGGCGTAGATGCCGTATTTCGGGCGCAGGTAATGCTCGATCGAGAGGTTGGCGGTGGGATAGCCGATCTCGCGCCCGCGCTTGTCACCATGCTGGACCACGCCGCGAATCGCGAAGGGGCGGGTGAGCAGGCGCGCGGCTTCCTGCGGGTCACCCTCGCGCAGCGCCTCGCGCACGCGGCTGGAGGAAACGGGCGCGCCACCATCCATCACCGGATCGACTGCGCGCGCCTCGATGCCGACTTCCTTGCCGAGCTCGACCAGCTTCTCGAAATTGCCGCCGCGCGCCTTGCCGAAAGTGAAGTCGCCTCCGGTCACGACGCCTTTCACGCCGAGCTTTTCAGCGAGCAACACGCGGACGAAATCCTCCGCGGTGGTCCCGGCCAGTTCGCCGTCGAAATGGAACACCAGCATCGCCGTGGCCCCTGCGGCAAGGTAGAGTTCCTGCCGCTGTTCGAGCGTGGTGAGCCGGAAGGGAGCGGCATCGGGCTTGAAGAAGCGCACCGGATGCGGATCGAAGGTGGCGATGATCGAGGGGCGGCCCTCGGCGCGCGCCCAGTCGATCGCCTCTTTCGCCACTGCCTGGTGGCCGAGGTGGAAGCCGTCGAAATTGCCCAGCGCAATGATCGCACCGCGCAGGCTTTCGGGCAGCGGTTCGCGGTGGTCGAGGAACCTCACGATGCGGCCTCCATCGGTTCGATCCCGGCGCCAAGGACGCGCAGGGCGTTGCCGCCCATGGCCGCGCGAATTTCCTCGTCGGTGAAGCCTTCGTCCAGCAGCGCCTGCGTCACCTGGGTCAGCTCGCTCGTGTCGAACCGGGTCGTTACCGAGCCATCGAAATCGCTTCCAAGGGCGACATGCTGAATGCCGACAAGATCGCGGATATGACGCATCGCCTTGGCGACCGAGCGCGGTGAGGTGTCGCAGACTGCGCCCGGCCAATAGCCCACGCCGATAATCCCGCCGGTGCGTGCCACGCCGCGGATCTGGTCGTTGCTCAGGTTACGGTTCACCTCGCAGGTCGCCCGGACGCCGCCATGGCTCGAGACGACGGGACGGCGGGCCATGGCAAGGATGTCGGCGACGCAGGCGGGGCTGCAATGCGCGATGTCCACGATCATGCCGAGCTCCTCCATGCGTCGCACAACCGCACGGCCCATGTCGGTCAAACCGCCCTTGTCGACGCCGTGCATCGAGCCGGCGAGATCGTTGTCGAAGAAGTGGGTGAGGCCCGCCATGCGAAAGCCTGCCGCGTGGAGCTTTTCCAGATTGGCGGGGTCGCCTTCGAGATTGTGCAGGCCCTCGATAGAAAGCATCGCGCCGACGCTGTCCCGACCGGTATCGCGCGAGCGGAGCAGGCGCTCGACGTCTTCCTGCCCGTGGATCTGGAACAGCGTGTCGCGCTCTTGCTCGACGGCGCGGTCCAGCTTTGTCGCGTGCCAGAGCGAGCGTTCTAGCAGGCTGTTCCACGTGCGAATTGGCTGTAGCTGGCCGATCACCAGCGGAGTGATGTTGTCGGTCTCGCCGGTGTTGGAATCGTAGTTCTGGCCCCGCGGCGATTTGGTCACGCTGGAGAAAACCTGCAGCGCAACATTGCCTTCGCGCAGCCGCGGCAAGTCCACATGGCCGCGATCCGCCTCATCCAGCATATCGCGCTTCCACAGCAGCGTGTCCGAGTGCAGGTCGACGATCTGCAGGCCGGCGTGGAGTTCGCGCGCTTCCTGGCTGACCTCGATCAGCTGCTCGCCGTCGATACGATTGAGGTCGCGCTCGATATAGGCTGGCGCGAAGATGAAGAACGCTGCGAGGGCTGTCACGAGGATGACCCCGATGCCGATGACGATCCGGCGCTTCATTCGGCGGTCTCGCCGACGCGCGTGTAGGTCAGGAAGGAATAGGCGGGTCGCTCGTCCTTCGCATCGCGGTCTTCGCGGCCTGCGATTTCCCATTCGGGGCCGAGTGGTGGCATGAAGACGTCGCCGTCGAACTCCTCGTGGATCTCGGTAAGTTCGATTCGTTCGGCGAGGGGCATGAACACGTCGAAGATCGCCGCGCCGCCGATGACCGCGACCTCGCCTTCGCCCGCTTTTGCGATTGCCTCGTCGACCGATCGCACGACTTCGGCGCCGGTCGAATCCCAGCGCTCCTTGCGCGTCAGCACGATGTGGCGGCGACCGGGCAGCAGGCCGGGGAGGCTCTCGAATGTCTTGCGGCCCATAATCATGGGCTTGTCCATGGTCAGCGCCTTGAAGCGCTTCAGATCGGCAGGCAGGTGCCAGGGCAGCTGGCCGTTCTTGCCGATCGCGCCATTGGCGGCGCGCGCATAGATTAGGAAGAGGCTCATCCGCGCGTGTCGAGGAACAGGCGAGTGACGTGGCCCATCTTGCGCCCTTCGCTCGCCTCGGCCTTGCCATAGTCGTGCAGGTGCGCAGCGTTGTCTTTCAACAGCGCGTGCGCCCCGTCGATCTCGCTGCCGATGATGTTGCGCATCTCGACCGAGCTTGCCGTAGTGCGCGTGTCGCCCAAGGGCAGGCCGGCAACGGCACGAATGTGGTTCTCGAACTGGCTCGTGGCTGCGCCCTCGATCGTCCAGTGACCCGAGTTGTGCACCCGCGGCGCCATTTCGTTGAAAATCGGGCCTTCGTGCGTGGCGAAGAATTCGAGCGTGAGCACCCCGACGTAATTGAGCGCGTCGGCCACCTTGCGGGCGAGCTCGCGCGCAGGGGCGACCTGGTCAGTTACCTTGTCGCCTGCCGGATAGTGCGACGCGGCAAGGATGCCGCCTTCATGCACATTGCGCGTCGAATCCCAAAACCGGATCTCGCCGTCCTGTCCGCGTACGAGAATGACCGAGAACTCGGCCTCGAATTCCACGAAGCCTTCGTAGACGCAGGGCACGTCGGGAAAGCGCAGGGCATCCGCATCGCGCGACGACCCCATGCGCCACTGGCCCTTGCCGTCATAGCCGTCGCGGCGGGTCTTGAGGATGCCGGGGGCACCCATGCGGTCAACTGCGGCGACGAGGTCGAGGCTCGAATCGACCTTGGTATAGGCAGCCGGTCGCCCGCCGAGGCCCTCGATGAAGCGCTTCTCGGTCAGCCGGTCCTGCGCCGTTTCGAGCGCGAGCGGGCCGGGAAATATCTTGTCCGCGGGGATGGCGCGCGCGGTGTTGACGGGGACATTCTCGAATTCCCACGTCACGACGTCGCAGCGCCCGGCGAAGGAGGCGAGGGCCTCGCTATCGTCCCACGTAGCGGTGATGAAATCGTCGTTGACCGGGCCGCTGACATTGTCGCCCTCGGGAGCATAGCCGATGGTGTGATAGCCGAGCTGGGCGGCGCTCATGGCCATCATCCGGCCGAGCTGGCCTCCGCCGAGGATGCCGATCGTCGAGCCGCGCCCCAGCATCAGTCGGCGGGCCTTTCGGTGACGGCGTCGCTTCGCGCCTGCCGCCAGTCTTTGAGGCGCTGGCCCAGTTCCTTGTCGTCATTGGCAAGTATAGCGGCGGCGAAGAGGCCTGCATTGGTCGCGCCTGCCTCGCCAATCGCCAGAGTGCCGACCGGGACGCCTGCGGGCATCTGCACGATCGAAAGCAGGCTGTCCTGTCCAGAAAGCGCCTTGGACTGCACCGGTACGCCGAGCACGGGTACATGGGTGAGCGCAGCAATCATGCCGGGCAGGTGGGCCGCGCCGCCTGCGCCTGCGATGATGACGTGGAAGCCGTCCGCTTCGGCGGCCTTGGCGAAATCGTACATCCGGTCCGGCGTGCGGTGGGCGGAAACGATGCGGACATCGGTTGCGACACCCAGTTCGTCCAGCACCTCGGCGGCGCATTTCATGGTGCTCCAGTCGGACTGGCTGCCCATGACGATTGCGACTTTTGGCTCCGAGCTTTCTCCCCCTGCGCTCATCTTATGCGTCCTTCAGGTAATAGCGTTCGCCGACGGGCGTAGCTCCGTCGAAGTCGTAGATGATCGGCTGGCCGGTCGGGATTTCGAGGCCGGTGATCTCGTCGTCGGAAATGTTCGAAAGGTGCTTCACCAGCGCGCGCAGCGAGTTGCCGTGGGCGGAGATGATCACGTTCTCGCCCTTGGCGAGTTGGGGCAGGATCGCCTCTTCCCAATAGGGCAGCACGCGTTCGATGGTGAGTTTGAGGCTCTCTGTGCGCGGGACGTCGATGCCGTCGTATCGCGGGTCGTCCGACAGGTCGAATTCGCTGCCCGCTTCGAGTTCGGGCGGCGGCACGTCGAAGCTGCGGCGCCAGATGTGCACCTGCTCGTCACCGTGCTTGTCGCGGGTTTCCTGCTTGTTGAGGCCCGTAAGGCCGCCATAGTGGCGCTCGTTCAGGTGCCAGTCGCGGGTGACGGGGATCCAGAGGCGTTCGCATGCCTCGAGCGCGATATTGAGCGTCTTGATCGCGCGTTTCTGCACGCTGGTGAAGGCGACGGTGGGCAGGACGCCCTTGGCTTTCATCAGTTCGCCGGCTTCACGCGCTTCCGCCTCGCCCTTCTCGGTGAGGTCGACATCCCACCAGCCGGTGAAACGGTTGGCGAGGTTCCACTCGCTCTGGCCGTGGCGAACGAGGATCAGCTTCGACATGATTACTCCGGTTTTCCCCTAGGAGCACTGCGCGTTAGCGGTCAGACCCATCCTTGGGAAGGCCTGTATCTCCCGATTCGCGCATTTCCCGCGTCTGGGCCTTGCGGCGGCGGAGGTTCTCGCGAAGTTTCGCGGCGAGGCGTTCCTCGCGAGTCATCTTGTCGTCGGCAGCACTCATGGCGCAACCTTTTGCGAAATTCGCTTTCGGGGGCAAGCGAAGGTTGACTTATGCGCCGCGTCTGCCAATAGCGCGCGCCTCCACCCCGCGACGCTTTTCTCGCGGGCACCATGTGCTGCTGTAGCTCAGTGGTAGAGCGCACCCTTGGTAAGGGTGAGGCCGGGAGTTCAATCCTCCCCAGCAGCACCATTTTCTTCGAAAATGAATTTTGGTTTTCCGCACCGACATCCGTCGGTGCGTCCTCGGTGCTGTTTCGCCGCGTGCCGCGTCGAGCACCTGCGGTCGGCCGGGCGGCCTCTGACTGCCGTGGCCAAGAAGCGGGTTGCGTATTGCTACCCATCGCGGCACTCGTGGTCTCGAGGGAGAGCACGATGGATTTCCGCCTAACCGAGCAGCAGCGCGAGCTTCAGGACGCGGCGCGCACATTCGCGCGCAAGGAATTGCCCGATCTTGCGCGCGAGATGGAGGAGAAGGATTTCTCTGTCCCGTCCGAAATGATGGTCCGTTATGGCGAGATGGGCTTTCTCGGCGTGAACCTGCCCGAGGAATATGGCGGGCTGGGTCTCGGCCATCTCGAGGCCTTGCTGGTGCTCGAACAGTTCGCGATGATCTCGAATGCCGTGGCCTTCCCGATTTTCGAGGCGCTCGTCGGGCCGGTCAGGACGATCGAGCGATTCGGTTCGGATGCGCTGAAAGCGAAGATCATTCCCCGGGTAGTCAGGGGTGCGGCGACGGTTGCGGTTTCCATGTCCGAGCCTGATGCAGGCACCGCGCTGACGGATCTGACGACCAACGCGTTTCTCCAGAATGGTCACTACATCCTCGACGGAAACAAGCGTTGGACGTCCGGAGCTGGGCACGCATATTATTACGTCGTCTACACGCGCCTCTCCGACGCGCCCGGGGCAAAGGGGATCGGGGCGCTGCTGGTCGAAAAGGAAATGGAAGGCGTCTCCTTCGGCAAGCGCGAGCAGCTGATGGGCTTTCGCGGGATCGAAACGCGCGACATCATCTTCGACGGGGTGAGGGTGCCGGAAGAAAACCTGATCGTGCCCGCAGGCGGCTTCGGCAAGCTGATGAGCGCTTTCGGCCTCGAACGCTGCGGCAATGCCACCCAGTCGCTGGGGCTGGCCGCCGCCGCGCTCGAACAGGCAACCGAATATGTGCAGGAGCGCAAGGCATTCGGGAAACCGATCGTCGATTTTCAGGCGGTTCAGATGCGGCTGGCCGAAATGGCGATGCAGGTCGAGGCGGCGCGGCTCCTGATCTACCGCGCGGCCGCGAATGCCGAGCATGCCGATGACGGCTTGCCGAGCGTTTACGAGAGCTCGACCGCGAAATGCTTCGCCAACGAGATCGTGCGCAGCGTCACCGCGAACGGCATGCAGGTGATGGGCGGATACGGCTATCACAAGGAATACGGCATGGAGCAGCGCGTGCGCGACGGCTTTGCCTGGGGCATCGCCGGGGGAACCACCGATGTGCAGAAGACCAATATCGCCGCCGCGATCGTCGGGCGCAGGTTCGATCAAAGGCGTTGATCGGTCCCGCTGTATTGCATAGATAAAGCGGTATGGACGAAAGCGAAGACCTCACCCAGCTCGACCCCCGCTACAAGACGATGATGCAGCTAATCGCTGCCATCGTCGCCGTTGCATTGCTGGTCGGCGCAAGCATTGCCGAATTTGCGATCCCCGGATGGACCGGGATCGTATGGGCGCCTGCCGCACTCGTCGTTGCCTATCTAGTTTTCTACCTGCCGATGCGCCGCTACGCCACGCGCGGATACTCGCTCGTGGAAGAGCGATTGCGGGTGGTGCGCGGCGTGCTCTTTCATTCCGATACCGTCGTGCCGTTCGGCCGCGTACAGCATATCGATGTCGGGCAGGGCCCGCTCGAACGCGGCTTCGGCCTCGCCACGCTGACCGTGCACACGGCGGGATCGCACAATGCCTCCGTGTCGCTGCCCGGCCTCGCGCATGAGGATGCAATCGCGATGCGCGAGGAAATCCGCGCGGCAATCCGGCGCGATACGCAATGACCGTTCGCGAGCCGGATTACCGGCGGACCGATCCCAAGGGCTTCATCGTTCGCGCGGTCATGATGCTCGCGCAGCTGGTAATCCCGCTCGGCCTCGCTGCCGTGACGTTTTCCGACGATGGCGATTTCAGCGGCAAGCTCGCTTTTGCGGTGCCCATCATCGCCGCGATGATCCTCTTCAATACCGTGATCGCCTACCTCCAGTGGACCAAGCTGACCTACACCGTCGGCACGACCGATATTCGCGTCGAGAGCGGCGTTCTCTCTCGCGCAGCACGTTCGGTCCCGTACGAGCGCATCCAGGACGTGAGCCTCGAGCAGAAGCTCCTGCCGCGCCTTTTCGGGCTGGTCGAAGTGAAGTTCGAAACCGGCGCCGGCGGCAAGGACGACCTGTCGCTCACCTATCTGTCCGAAAGCGAGGGCGAGCGCCTGCGCGAACTGGTCCGCAACCGGCGCGAAGGCGCGGAAGAGGCGAGCGAGCCGGGCACGGAGAAAGCGCCCGAACAGGCCGATACGATCTTTGCGATGGGCCCGAAGCGCGTCTTCACCTTCGGCCTGTTCGAATTCTCGCTAGCCGTGGTGGCGGTGATCGGCGGCCTGGCGCAGCAGTTGGAATTCCTCCTGCCGTTCGACCTGTGGGACGTTGGCGAATGGGAACAGCGGCTCGCAGGACCCGGGCAATGGCTGGCTGGCCTCGGGCCGCTCGCCCAAGTCGCCGGGATCATAATTGCCGTGGCCATGCTGGCGGTTCTCGGCGTTGCGACGGGACTGGTGCGGACGGCCCTGCGCGAATGGGATTTCCGGCTCGAGCGGACAGCCAAGGGCCTGCGCCGCCGTCGCGGCCTGCTGACGCGCACCGACCTCGTCATGCCGCTGCACCGGGTTCAGGCGCTGCGCCTCAACACCGGCTTCGTGCGCCGCCTGTTCGGCTGGCATTCGCTGAAGATTATCAGCCTTGCCAGCGACAGCGGCGGGGCGAACCACGATGCGGTCCCGTTCGGCCAGATGGATGAAATCCAGCCGGTGGTCGGGGTGACCGGTTTCGAGCTTCCGCCGGCGCAAACCAATTGGCAGCGTGCGATGCCCGAATACCGGATCGACAAGGCGGTGCTGGCGGTGCTCGTCCTGATCCCCGTGACAGCAGTTGTCGCCGTGATCGGCAGTGCGTGGTTCTGGCTCCTGCCTGCCGCCGGTCTCGTGTTCACGCTGGCCGAGCAATGGTGGCGCTGGAAGCACGACTTTCGCGCCCTCGGGGAACGCCAGGTCTATTCGAGGCATGGCTGGTTTTCGCCGAGCCTTGCCATCGGCTCGCGCGTAAAACTGCAGTCTGTCGATATCAGGCAGGGACCGCTCGCAAGGCTACGGGGTTATGCCAGCCTCCATTTCGGCCTCGCTGGCGGTCGACTGCGCATCCACGGGATGCCGATTGCCGAAGCGCGGCGCTGGCGCGACGAGATCAGCCGGAGCATTTCCAGCGCCGACTTCTCGGAGCTGCTCGAAACTAAAGGCGCGCCCGCAACTTAGGCGCGCAGGTCGGCCAGCCCTTCGTGACGGTCGAAATAGCGTTCGACATAGGAGCAATTGGGAGCGATCTTGAAACCCTGGCTGCGTGCATCGCTCACCAGCGCTTCGACCAGCCTGGCGGCGATGTTGCGGCCGCGCGCTGCGGTCGGGACGAATGTGTGTTCGGCGTGACGAACGCCTTCGCGCATTGTCCAGCTTAGCTTGGCCGTTCCGTTCACATCGGGCAGTTGCGCAACATAATCACCGTGTGTGACCCTGTCGTGACGCTCTATTTCGATTTCTGCGGTACCCATGTTGTTTTCTTTCCTTGCTGTGCAACCAACGCATCGCTCGCTACAGGCGTTCCCATGAAGTTCCTGTCAGACAACGCCGCCAGTGTTCACCCCGCGATCTGGGACGCCATGCGCGCTGCCGACACGCCCGATTCGCCCTATGACGGCGATGACCTGAGCGCTTCGCTCGACGAGAAGATGTCTTCCCTGTTCGGACGTGAATCGAAGTGCCTCTGGGTGGCAACCGGCACTGCGGCCAATTGCCTTGCGCTTGCGACGATGGTGCAGCCGCACGGGGGCGTGGTCTGCCACCGTGAGGCGCATATTGAGATGGACGAGGGCGGCGCGCCCGGTTTCTATCTCCACGGCGCAAAGCTGCTGCTGGCAGAGGGCGAGGGGGCGAAGATCGACCGCACTTCCGTACTCGAGGTGATCGATCCGATCCGCGACGATGTGCACCAGGTCCAGCCGCATGCGATCTCGATCACGCAGGCGAGCGAATACGGACGCAGCTATCGGCCCGACGAGGTCGCGAGCCTCAGGGCGGTGGCCGACGAGCGCGGTCTCGGCCTTCATATGGACGGCGCGCGCTTCGCCAATGCCGCCGCCTTCCTCGACCTTCCTGCAGGCGAGGTCGCGGGGCCTGTCGACGCGCTCAGCTTCGGCTTCGTCAAGAACGGTGGGATGAGCGCCGAAGCGATCGTCTTCTTCGATCCGGCGCTGGCCGACGTGGCGCTCTATCGCCGCAAGCGGGCGGGACATTTGCAGAGCAAGGGGCGCTTTCTTGCAGCCCAAATCCACGCGATGCTCGATGGCGATTTGTGGCTTTCGAACGGCCGCGCGGCCAATGCGGCTGCGGCCGAGATCGCCACGGCTTGTGGCGAACGGCTGATGCATGCTGTCGAGGCAAACGAGCTTTTCGTGCGCTGCACCCCGGCAGAGCGTGAAGCCCTTCGCACCCGCGGCTTCGAATTTTACGACTGGGGCGCCGATGCGGCCCGGTTCGTCACGGCCTGGAACACGCGCGAGGAAGATGCCCGCGCCCTTGCGAAAGCGATCGCGGACCTATGAACGCATCACCGGGCGGCGAAAGCCTGCTGAGCCCACGCAACCTTGTCGCTTTCCTGCTCGTCAGCCTGATCTGGGGCGGGACATGGCTGGTCATCCGCGACCAGATTTCGAGCGTGCCCGCCAGCTGGTCGATCACCTGGCGCTTTATCGTGGCGGCCGCCGGTATGTTCGTCCTCGCGAAAATGCGCGGAGAGCCGCTGGCATTGCCGCGTGCCGGATGGCGCTGGGCGCTTGCGCTCGGCCTGTTCCAGTTCAGCCTCAACTTCAGCTTCGTCTACAATGCGGAGAAATTCATCACGTCGGGGTTGGTGGCAGTGATGTTCGCCCTGTTGGTGGTGCCCAATGCGATCCTCGGCAAATTCGTCCTCGGCCAGCCGATCCGGCGCGAATTCGTGCTCGGTTCCACGATTGCAGCTGTCGGCGTGGCGATGCTGTTCGCGCAGGAATGGCGTGCATCGCCTGCTACGCTCGGTGAAGTGCTGCTCGGCGCAGGACTGACCGTGGGCGGTATCCTGTCGGCCAGTGCCGCCAATATCGTGCAGGCGATGGAGGGCGCCAAGCGCCAGCCGCTGCTGACCCTGCTTTCGTGGTCGATGGTCGTCGGCGTGGTGCTGAACGCCGGTTTCGCGCTTGCCACACAGGGACCGCCGCAGTTCGATACGCGGCCTGCCTATTCGCTCGGCATCCTCTACCTCGGCCTAGCCGGATCGGTGATTACCTTCCCGCTCTATTACGGCCTCGTGCGCAAGGTCGGGGCGGGGCAGGCCGCTTATAGCTCGGTCATCGTTCCGATCGTCGCGATGATCCTGTCGACCCTGTTCGAGGGCTTCGTCTGGGGCCCGCTGCCAGCCGCCGGGGCTGCGATCACGCTGCTCGGCATGGTCGTGGCGCTACGCGGTCGCAGCGCACCGCCGCCGCGCCGTGCTACGCCCGAGCCCTGATCGCCGCGAGACCCTCGCGATAGGTCGGATAGCGCGGCTCCCAGCCGAGCACGCGCTTTGCCTTGCCGTTCGCGACCCTGCGGTTCTCGGCATAGAACCCGCGCGCCATCGGCGAGAGGTCGGCTTCCTCGATGGTCTGTAGCGGTGGCGGTTCGACACCCATGATCCGGCACGCTTCCTCGACCACGCAATTCTGGCTGACCGGAAGATCGTCGGAAAGATTGTAGGCCCCTTCCGGCGCATCGCTCGTGAGCGCAGCGACAACGCCTGCGGCGATATCGTCGACATGGCAGCGGCTGAAGACCTGCCCCGGCATGTCGATCCGGTGTGCCTTGCCCTGTTCCAGCCGCTCGAAAATGCTGCGTCCCGGCCCGTAGATACCCGGCAGGCGGAAGACCCGCGCGCCGAGCTCGAGCCACAGCGCATCCGCATCGCTGCGCGCGCTTCGCCGGCCGGTGCCCGTGGGCGAGCTTTCGTCCACCCATGCGCCTGCGGCATCGCCATAGACGCCGGTCGAGGACAGGTAGCCGTACCAGGCGCCGCCCATGCTTTCCCGATAGGTGTCCAGCACCGGATCGAGACCGCTTTCACGGTCCGGAGGGACCGAGGAAAGCACATGCGTCGCTCGGTCGAGGGCCTGCATTACGATGTCCCGATCATCGAAATCGAGATTGCCCGCACTGCCCGTCGCATCGACCTGCCACCCGCGATCGCGCATGGCGTCCGCAATGCGCGAGGCGGTGTAGCCGAGACCGAATATCAGCAGGCGGGTCATTTTGCGTCGAGATAGCCTTCGGGCGGTGTCTCGATCTGCGGATTTTCGACATTGTCGGCTTTCCACTGCATCGAGCGCCGCACGCGGTTTTCGCCCGAGGGGTGGGTAAAGAAGATGAACTCCTCCAGATCGCCCGGCTCCAGCTTGCGGTATTCGGACAGGCGCATCGCGGCGCGCGCAAATCCGTCCGGCTCCTGTGCGGCTTCGAGACCGAAGGCGTCCGCCTCGTTCTCCTGCACGCGCGTGATGTTGTTGAACAGCGGTGTCGCCAGCATGAAGTAGATCGACAGCAGCAGGCTCAGCACCGGGATCGACGCGGGGTCAGCGACATCCTTCACGCCCCAGTCCGCACCTTTGCGCGCAATGAGCTTCGGCGCGAGAATGCTCACGAGGAACAGGCCGAGGCCGATGACCGCGAGCATCATGAGCGTTCGGGTCAGCCCGTGATTGAGCTTATAGTGCCCGAGTTCGTGGCCCATGACGGCAACGATTTCCTCTTCGCTTGTCCGTTCGAGCAAATTGTCGTTGAGCGAGATGCGGATCGTGGGTCCGAAGCCGGAGACATTGGCCGAAATGCGCTTGTGCTGCTTCGACTGGTCGAACACGTAGATGTTGTCGGCAGGCACATCGTGCGCCTGCGCCATCGCCACGATCCGGTCGCGCAGCGGGCCTTCTTCCATCTCGGTATATTCGTTGAACAGCGGGGACAGGAAGACCGGGGCCAGCATTCCGAGCACGAAGAGGAACACGCCGGTTACGCCCGTTCCCCATACCCACCAGCTGCGCGGCGCGCGGGCAATCACGGCATAGATGATCGCCACGATAATCGGTCCAATGACGAGGCTGATCGCAAACCCGATCATTTGTTCGCCCAGCCATGCGCCGAAGCCGAGGTCGAGCAGGTCGTACTGCTTCTCGCGCCAGTAGCCGGTGTAGATCGACCACGGCAGCGCAAGCACGGCGCCGACCACCAGGTAGAGGAGTGCGGTCAGCCAGGTTACGCCGAAACGGCGCTTGAACCAGCGCTCGCCCAGATCGCGGAACGCCTTGGCCATGCGGAAGCGCAGGATCAGCCAGTCGATCAGGACGCCGACAACGGTCCCGAACAGGATCAGCCAGTAGCCGCCTTCGAAATAGGCGTCGGACTTCGCCCTCGCCGGACCCTGCAATGTGTCCAGATAGGCGCGCGTTGCCGCCTCCACATCGAAGCTTGCCGCGCTGGCCGCGAGCAGATCGAACATAACCCTTCCTCCCTTTGAAAAGCTGGCTGCTCTGCCGCGGCCATGCTGTCAATCGGTCTGCACCAGCGTTCCGCCGAATGAACGCAAACACTCGACGGGCGTTGGTCCAGATGACAGAGCAATTGCCAAACAGACATTCGAGGCAGGACAGACATGGATATCGCGCGCACCCCCACGACCCCCGACGGGAACATCGAAATGGCCGACGCCGCCGTCGAGCCGAAGGATCCGCCCGAGATCCGGCGCGAGGATTACACCCCGTTCGCCTGGCTCGTACCCGAAACGCATCTCGAGTTCGAACTCGGCCTGGAATCGACCCGCGTGCGCAGCAAGCTGACCGTGGTGCATAACGATAAGGTCAGCCGTTCGCCCACCATCCGCCTCAATGGCGACGGGCTGGTGCCGACCAGCGTGACGGTCGACGGCACGCCGACGCAGGCCTTCGCGATGGATGGCGACGATCTCATCCTGACGCTGGACGACAATGCGCATGAAATCGGGATCGAGACTGAAATCGATCCGAGCGCGAATTCGCAGCTCATGGGCCTCTATGCGTCGAACGGCATGCTGTGCACGCAATGCGAATCCGAAGGTTTCCGGCGCATCACCTTCTTCCCCGACCGCCCCGATGTCCTCTCGACCTACACCGTGAAGATGAGCGGGCCGAAGGCGCAATTCCCGATCCTGCTGTGCAACGGCAACAAGGTGGCCGAGGGCGAGGATGGCGCCGACCACTGGGCCGAATGGCACGATCCCTGGCCCAAGCCGTCCTATCTCTTCGCACTGGTCGCCGGCGATCTGGTTGCCCGCAATGACAGCTTCACCACGATGAACGGGCGCGAGGTGGAGCTGAACGTCTGGGTGCGCGACGGCGACCTCGACCGGACAGAGCACGCCATGGAGAGCCTCAAGCGCTCGATGAAATGGGACGAGGAGGTGTTCGGCCGCGAATACGATCTCGATCTCTACAACATCGTCGCCGTGTCCGATTTCAACATGGGCGCGATGGAGAACAAGGGCCTCAACGTCTTCAATACGAAATACGTCCTCGCCGATCCGGAAACCGCCACCGACGGCGATTTCGACGGCGTGGAAGGCGTGATCGGCCACGAATATTTCCATAACTGGTCGGGCAACCGCATTACCTGCCGCGACTGGTTCCAGCTCAGCCTCAAGGAAGGGTTCACCGTCCTGCGCGACCAGCTGTTCAGCCAGGACATGGGCAGCGAGCCGGTCAAGCGGATCGAGGATGTGCGCGTGCTGCGCGGGGCGCAATTCCCCGAGGATTCGGGACCGCTCGCGCATCCGATCCGGCCCGACAGTTACCGCGAGATCAGCAACTTCTACACCGCCACGGTCTACAACAAGGGCGCCGAAGTCATCCGCATGATGCGCACGATGGCGGGGGAAGAGGCTTTCCGCAAAGGCACCGATCTCTACTTCGACCGCCACGACGGCGAGGCGGCGACCTGCGAGGATTTCGTTAAGTCGATCGAGGATGGCGCAGGGCTGGACCTGACCCAGTTCCGCCTCTGGTATTCGCAGGCAGGGACACCCAAGGTCAGCGTCGAGCTTGCGCACGAAGGCGACGATGCGGTCCTGACCCTCTCGCAAGTAGTGCCCGACACTCCTGGGCAGACCGGCAAGAAGCCCATGCCGATCCCGCTCAAGATCGCGCTGTTCGACCGTGAGAGTGCCAAGCATTCGGGCGAACAGCTGGTCGTGCTCGACAAGGCGAGCGACACGTTCCGCTTCCCCGGTTTTGCGCAACTGCCGGTCCTGTCGATCAACCGGACCTTCTCGGCGCCGGTCACGATCAGCAGGAATATCGAGCGCAGCGATCTCGTGTTCCTGGCGCGTCATGATGACGATCCGTTCGCTCGCTACGAGGCGATGCAGGACCTCATGGTCGGGCACCTCGTCGCGGCCAGCAAGGGCGAGCTTGGCGATGACGACCGAGCGGCCGGGACGACGGATATCGTCAGTGCGCTTCGCAGCGTCATCGCGGACGAGGCGCTCGACGATCTCATGCGTGGCGAGCTGCTTTCCATGCCCAGCCAGACCTACATCATGGAGCAGATCGAGGCGGCCGATCCGGGCCGGATCTTCGAAGAGCGCGAAGCCCTGAAGGCCACGATCGGCACCGAATTGAAGGACGAGCTGCACCGCCTTTACGAGCGGGTGGAAGCGGTACCCTATTCGCAGAGCGCGGAGGCCAAGGGCGCGCGCAAATTGAAGACCCTCGTTCTCGTCTACGCTTCGGCCAGCGACCCGCAGAAGGCTGCCGAACTCGCTGCTCACCAGTACGATCGCGCCGACAACATGACCGACCGGCAGGGCGCGCTGATGGTGCTGACCGGCATCGACAGCGCCGAGCGCACAGGCCGCCTGCTCCATTTCTACAATCGCTATCGGGACAATGCGCTGGTCGTCGACAAGTGGTTCTCGCTCCAGGCGATGTCGCTGCATCCCAATGTCATCGAGCATGTGAAGGCGCTGGCCCAGCACGAGGACTTCACCATGAAGAACCCGAACCGCGTGCGATCGCTCTACATGGCGTTCGCGGCCAATCCGCATGGCTTCCACGCTGCCTCGGGCGAGGGTTACAAGCTGATTGCCGACCTCATTCTCGAGCTCGATCCGGTCAACGCCCAGACCGCGGCGCGTTTCGTCCCTTCGCTTGGGCGCTGGCGCAAGATGGAGCCGGCCCGTTCAGCCATGATGCGCGAGCAGCTGGAGCGGATTGCCGCTGCACCCAAGCTGTCGCGCGATACGTTCGAACAGGTCACGCGATCCCTTGGCTGAGGTGCTGACCAGCGAGGCGCTCGAAGGCGTGCCGCACGGCTTTTCGACCCGCGAAGGGCTGGAGTGCGGCGACGTGCTGCCGGGTGCGCCGCTGGTCATGCTGGAACAGGTCCATTCCCCCGATGTGCTGGTAATGCGCGAGGCGGGCGGCGAGAAACGCAAGGGTGACGGCATCGTCACCGACCGTCGCGGCCTCCTTATCGGCATCGTCACGGCGGATTGCGCGCCGGTCCTGATGGCGGACCGCGAAGCAGGTGTCGTCGGGGCTGCGCATGCCGGCTGGCGCGGTGCCCGCTCGGGTGTCCTCGAAAATACGCTCGACGCCATGGAGCAGCTCGGAGCGAACCGGGCGAATATCGCGGCGGTCATCGGCCCGACCATCGCGCAGGCGAGCTACGAAGTGGACGAGGGCTTCCGCGAGCAATTCGACAGCGGGGACGAGCGCTTCTTCGCTCCCGGGCGCCCGGGGCATTTCCAGTTCGACCTGCCTGCTTATGTGGCGCACCGGCTCACGCAGGCAGGGGCGGGGCGAATCGCGGATCTCGCGCTCGATACCTATGCCGACGAAACGCGCTTCCATTCGTTTCGCCGGGCCACCCATCGCTCCGAACCCACCCAAGGGCGGCAAACCAGCGTAATCGCACTGCCCTGAACGCGGCCCGCAGATTGCATGCAAGCTTACGTCAGTTGCCAAAATGGCGGTTGGCAAGGTGCCCCTTAGCGGCTAGAGGCGCGACCAAACCGGTATTGCCGGGGGCATCCGCGCAAGATTTTTCGGCGCAGACAGCTTCACTGCAACCGGCCCTTTTGGAACGCAACTTCAAGGCCGCTCCACCCGGTGCGGCAGCTAAAGCAGGCAAGGCAAGGCGCTGATGGCAGACACAACTGCAACCGCTAATCCCGAAGACGGCGTACGGCGCCGCGACTTTCTCGACATTGCTGCGGTAAGCGCGGCCGGTATCGGCGGCCTCGCTGTCGTATATCCGCTTGTCACCCAGATGGCTCCGTCGAAGGACGTCCTGGCTGCCAGCTCGACCGAGGTCGATGTCTCGGGCATCGAGCCGGGCCAGGCGATCAAGGCGGTCTTCCGCAAGCAGCCGCTCTTCGTGAAGCGCCTCACGCCGGAAGAAATCGCCGCCGCCCAGCGCGACGACAACGCCGGCCTGCGCGATCCGCAGACCCTGGCCGAACGCACCAAGGAAGGCCACGGCGACATCCTCGTCACCATGGGCGTCTGCACCCACCTCGGCTGTGTGCCGCTGGGCGCTGCCGAAGGTGAGGTAAAGGGTGAGTATGGTGGCTATTTCTGCCCCTGCCACGGTTCGCATTACGATACTGCCGGTCGCATCCGCAAAGGTCCGGCCCCGACCAACCTCGAAGTTCCGGAGTACGAGTTCACCTCGGAAACGGTCATCCAGGTCGGCTGAGTTAGAAGACGAGAGAGACAGACATGAGCTTTCCCTGGGCACGCCAGTACGAACCGAAGAATGCGGTCACCAAGTTTCTCGACGAGAAACTGCCGCTTCCGCGCCTCGTCTATAATGCCGTCGGCGCCGGTTATCCGGTTCCGCGCAACCTGAGCTACTTCTGGAACTTCGGCGTTCTCGCCGGCTTCTTCCTGGTCGTTCAGATCGTCACCGGCGTGGTGCTCGCCATGCACTATGCAGCGAATGCGCAGGTCGCCTTCGCCACGACCGAGCACATCATGCGCGACGTCAACTGGGGCTGGCTGATGCGCTATGCGCACGCCAACGGCGCCAGCTTCTTCTTCATCGTCGTCTACCTCCACATCTTCCGCGGCCTCTTCTACTCCTCGTACAAGGCTCCGCGCGAAATGATCTGGCTGCTGGGCGTCGTGATCTTCCTGCTCATGATGGCCACCGCCTTCATGGGTTACGTGCTTCCCTGGGGCCAGATGAGCTTCTGGGGTGCCAAGGTCATCACCGGCCTGTTCGGCGCAATCCCGCTGGTCGGCGAGCCGATCCAGATCTGGCTGCTCGGCGGTTTCGCCCCCGACAACGCCGCGCTGAACCGCTTCTTCAGCTTGCACTTCCTGCTGCCCTTCGTGATCGCGGGCGTCGTGATCCTGCACATCTGGGCGCTGCACATCCCGGGTTCGTCGAACCCGACCGGTGTCGAAGTGAAGAGCGAAAGCGATACCGTTCCCTTCCACCCGTATTACACGGCGAAGGACGGCTTCGGCCTCGGCATCGCGCTGCTGGCCTACTTCGCGCTGGTCTTCTTCCTGCCCAACGCGCTCGGACATCCGGACAACTACATCGAGGCAAACCCGCTCTCGACCCCGGCGCACATCGTTCCCGAATGGTACTTCTGGCCGTTCTACGCGATCCTGCGCGCCTTCACCGTGGACTTCATCCTGCCGGCGAAGCTGTGGGGCGTGATCGCGATGTTCGCATCGATCCTGCTGTGGTTCTTCCTGCCCTGGCTCGACAAGTCGCCGGTGCGCAGCGGCCACTACCGTCCGCTGTTCCGCAAGTTCTTCTGGTTCGGCCTGATCCCGGCGATGATCGTCCTGTTCATCTGCGGCGGCGCGCCGGCTGAAGAACCCTATGTGATGCTCAGCCAGATCGCCACGGCATACTACTTCATCCACTTCCTGGTGATCCTGCCGATCATCAGCAGCGTGGAGAAGCCCGAAGAACTGCCTTACTCCATCACCGAAGCCGTCCTCGGCTCGGACAAGAAGATGGTGAAGGGCGAAAACGCCGAGCCGGCTGTCTAAGCGATACGAGAAAGATACAAGGTCATGCTCAAACTTCTCAGCGTCCGCCTCGTTGCGATTCTCGTGGGTCTCGGCTTCGCGCTCGTCGCGCTCTATGCCTTTGTGATCGGCGCCTATAACGCCGCGACCGAAGAGCCGGCCGGTCACCTGCCCTACGAAAAGCCGATGGACCTCTCGTGGTCCTTCGACGGGCCTTTCGGCAAGTGGGACCAGACCCAGCTGCAGCGCGGCCTCAAGGTCTATGACGAGGTCTGCTCGGCTTGCCACAGCCTCAAGTTCGTCGCCTTCCGCGATCTCGAACAGCTCGGTTATTCCGAAGCGCAGGTGAAGGCCTATGCCGCCGCCAAGCAGGTTCCTGGTATCGACCCGAACACCGGCGAAGCCACCATGCGCGCAGGCCTGCCGACCGACTACTTCCCGTCGCCCTATCCGAACAATGTTGCGGCTGCCGCGGCGAACAACAACGCCATCCCGCCCGATCTTTCGCTCATGACGAAGGCACGCGGCGACGGCACGAACTACGTCGCATCGCTGCTGATGGGCTACGGCCCGCCGAGCGAAGAACTGCTCGCGGAGCACCCCGAAGCCGCACCTGGCCCGGGTCTGCACCACAACCCGTATTTCCCGAACCTCAACCTCGCCATGGCGGCACCGCTTACCACGGCTGGCCAGGTGACCTATGACGACGGGACCGAAGCTACGATCGAGCAGATGAGCAAGGACGTCGCCGCCTTCCTGACCTGGACTGCGGAACCGACCCTCGTGAAGCGCAAGCAGACCGGCTGGCCGGTCCTGATCTTCCTGCTCTTCGCAACCGTTCTCGCATACATGTCGAAGCGCCAGATCTGGGCGGCAGTGAAACCCAAGAAGTAATCCGCGCCGACAAGCGACTTGAAACGCCCCTTTCATCCACGCGATGCGAGGGGCGTTTTCGTTTCAGGAGAGAAGCCATCACGCCGCAGGAACTGAAATCGCTGGTCCGCACCATTCCGGACTTCCCCGTGAAGGGTATCCAGTTTCGCGACATCACGACGCTGATCGGTAACGGCCCCGGTTTTGCAGCGACGGTCGACTGGCTCGCGGCCCGCGTGAAGGACAGCGGCGCGGAGGCGATCGCGGGCATGGAAGCGCGCGGTTTCATCTTCGGGGCCGCTGTCGCCGCCCAGTCCGCCCTCCCGTTCCTGCCGGTGCGTAAGTCGGGCAAGCTGCCCTGCGATACCATCGGGGTCGACTATGCCCTCGAATATGGCAGCGACCGGCTGGAGATGGATCCCACTTCGGTAACCGCGGGCCAGAGGGTCGCGATGGTGGACGACCTCCTAGCGACGGGCGGCACGGCCTGTGCGACCGCACAACTCCTGCGCCAGGCCGGGGCAGTGGTCAGCCATGCCTTCTTTGTCATCGACCTGCCCGATCTCGGCGGTGCTGCGAAGCTTCGCGAGTGCGATGTCGAAGTCGCCGCCCTGATGGAATTCGAGGGCGACTGAGAAAATCCCGCCGCGTTTGGAAATATCGGCGCACTAAGGCATTGAAGCACCGAGCGGCCCTTTGGGGGCCGAAACGATCGCGAGGGGCATGGAACAGACACTCGTAATAGCCTTGGTGGGCATACTCGGCATCGGCGCGCAATGGCTTGCGTGGCGGACAGGCTGGCCGGCCATCGTTCTCATGCTTGCAGCAGGCTTCCTTGCCGGCCCTGTCGGGCTTGGCGTCTTCGATCCCGAACATGCTTTCGGCGAACTGCTCGAACCCATCGTGGCGGTGGGCGTTGCGCTCATCCTCTTCGAAGGCGGCTTGAGCCTCGACTTCCGCGAACTCAGGCATACTGGCGGCGCAGTCGCGCGACTTGCTACCGTCGGCGTCGCGCTGGGCTGGCTGTTCGGCGCGCTGGCAGGCATCTATATCGCCGGATTGCAGCCCGAAGTGGCGATCCTGTTCGGCGGTATCCTCGTCGTCACCGGCCCGACCGTCGTTATCCCGCTCTTGCGGCAGAGCTCGATCAAGTCGCGTCCCGCCTCGATCCTCAAGTGGGAAGCCATCGTCAACGATCCCACCGGCGCTCTGTGCGCGGTGATCGCTTATGAGTATTTCCGCAAGGTCGCGGAGAGCCCCGGTGCCTCGCTGTTCGAAGTGGTGCCACCGCTGATCATCGCCGCGATCATTGCTGGCCTCATCGGCTATGCCGCCGCCCTTGCGATTGCGTGGTCGTTTCCCCGCGGCGCGGTCCCCGAATATCTCAAGGTTCCGGTGCTCCTCACCGCGGTCATCGGCGTTTTCGTGGTTTCGAACCTAATCGAGCACGAGGCCGGCCTTGTTGCCGTCACCGTGATGGGCGTGGCGCTCGCGAACATGAATGTCTCCAGTTTGCGATCCATTCACCCGTTCAAGGAGAATGTCGCGATCCTGCTGGTGTCGGGCATCTTCATCCTGCTCTCGGCCTCGCTCGGCAGGGACGAGCTGGCCTACCTGAATCCGCTCACGACGGCAGGGTTCAAGATGATGCTCTTCCTGCTCGCGCTGCTCTTCCTCGTGCGGCCGGCGACGATCCTGATCAGCCTTCTCGGCAGCAGCATCCCCTGGAACGAGCGATTGCTGTTGGCCTGGATCGCACCGCGGGGCATCGTCCTCGTGGCAATCTCGGGCCTGTTCGCGCTGCGCCTTGCCGACCTCAACTTCAACGACGGCGGCCTTCTCATCGGGCTGAGCTTTGCGGTGGTGGTGGTCACGATCGTGGCGCACGGCTTCACCATCGATTTCGTCGCCAAGCTGCTCAAGGTGAAGGGGGTGACCCGGCCCGGCATACTGATCGTCGGCAGCACGCCCTGGACGATCGCGCTGGCCGAACAGATGCGCGACCTCAAGGCGCCCGTGATCGTGGTCGACGCCAGCTGGCAGCGCCTCGGCCTCGCGCGACAGAAGGGCATAGATTTCTACCACGGCGAAATCCTCAACGAAGCGACAGAGCACAATCTCGAACTGGCGCCGTACCAGAACCTCGTCGCGGCAACCGAGAACGAGGCCTACAACGCGCTCGTCTGCAACGAATTCGCCCATGAAATCGGTCGTGACAGCGTGTTCCAGCTGGGTGAAAGCGCCGATGGCGAAGATCGTCACTCGCTCCCGGAAGGCCTGCGCGGAAGGGCCCTGTTCGAAAGCGGCTTCGGCGTGGAGGATGTCAGCGAACGCCAGCGGCAGGGCTGGGTGTTCCGCAAGACCAAGCTGTCCGAAGAATTCGATTTCGAGAAGATGCAGGAAAAGCTGCCCGATGCGGCGAACATGCTGCTGCTGATGCGTGACAACGGTACGATCCGCTTCTTCACCCATGCCGCCAAGCCGGAGCCGAGAGCAGGGGATACGATCCTCAGCTTCTCTCCGCCGCAAACGCGCAGCGCAGAAGAAAAGGCCGCGAAGAAGGCTGCAAAGAACAAGGGGGTGCAACCGACATGATCCGCACAGCGACACAAGGCAGGAACTGGCTCGCGGGCATTGCCGCCTGCGCGATGCTTGGCGCGTGCTCGAGCGGGGATGCACCGGAACCGGAAGCCACGCCCACAGATGGGCCGCGTTCGATCTTCCAGGACGACGAAGGCGAGGGTGCCGGAAACGGTATTGCGCCGGAATCGCTGCGTCCGCTGGAGACCACGATTTCCTTCGCCGATGGTACGCCCGAACTGACCGAAGCAGCGCGCGCCGAGCTGGCGACGATCGTCGATTCGCCGCAAATGGGTGCAGGCGGCGCGATCGTGCTTCGCGGCCATTCGGATTCGGAAGGCAGCGACGAAGCCAATCTGGAGGCCTCGCGCCTCAAGGCCGAGGCGGTGCGCGACTTCCTCGTCGAAAACGGCGTTGCCGAAGAACGGATTGAAGTGATCGCATTCGGGGAGCAAAATCCCGTTGCGCCCAATGCCTTGCCCGACGGTTCGCCCAATGAAGAAGGGCGCGCGACCAATCGCCGTGTCGAGGTGACGGTCGAAACCGGCCGCACGACCGAGCGGCGCCCATCGCTGATCGAGACGATTACCGAAACCGATGCGGCTGATGCCGCTCCGGCCAATGCCGCGCAGAGTGCAAGTCCGGCACAATGATGTGTTGACGAAACCCTGTTAGCGGTGGCATCTGCGCCTCCGCTCAAGCGGCCCTGCACAGGGCCGCCGGGATGCGGGTATAGCATAGTGGTAATGCTCCAGCCTTCCAAGCTGGCTAGAGGGGTTCGATTCCCCTTACCCGCTCCATTCCTTACCGATCAGCGCGATTGAAAACGGCACGCCTGCAACGGGCAGCAAAAAGGCCGGAGGCGCGCTTTTTTGCGTGCTCATCCGGCCTTGCAACCCGAAAGGCTGTACTCGGAGCCCATTCGTTGGCGAAGGGCATATAAGCACTTTCGAATAAAGGCTAGTCCCCCATTGGGAGGACATGCAACCGCCGGTTAACTTTACTTGCGTGCAACCCCTTGTGCGAAAGCGACATTTGACCATCCGGCCCTTTCTATCACATACGTATGCGTAGGCGGGGAGTCCGCCTGCATAAACAGCAATCGAGGGAGTCTCGATCAATGGCATACGAAGCCGATTATGGCGTCTTTATCGGACGCTTCCAGCCGCTCCACCTTGGTCACGAACACATCATCCGCGACGCGCTCGACCGTGTTGCGAAACTGGTCGTTCTGGTGGGTTCGGCAAATGTGGCGCGCGATCCGCGCAATCCCTTCACCTTCGCAGAGCGCGAGCAGATGCTGCGCGGTTCCTTCGCCTATGAAATGGCGCAGGGGCGGCTGGTCGTCGAGCCGCTCGACGATCATCTCTATTCCGACACGGCATGGGTCGCCGAAGCGCAGCGCCGCGTGCGCGACATCATCCTCGCCGATGCCAATCCGGACGGCCTGGGGCTGCATGGCACCAGCGACTATTCGGTCGTGCTCGCCGGATACGGGAAGGACAATACGAGCTATTACCTGAAGCTCTTCCCCGAATGGGGCTCGATCCAGATCGAGGCCGAGAACGCGACCTTCGGGGCGAGCGACGTGCGCCAGCGCTTCTTCCAGCGCATCCCCGAAGTCCCGCAGGCAGCCTTGTCGAAGGGCGTGGCGGAACAGCTGGAGGAGTTCGCCCGTGGTGACGAGTTCAAGCGCCTGCTTGCAGAACGCGAATATCTCGAAGCCTACCCCAAGGAGTGGGGGGAAGGACCTTTCGTGACGGCCGATGCGGTGGTCGTGCAGGCTGGGCATATCCTGCTCGTCGAACGCGGCCAGTTGCCCGGCAAGGGCCTGCTCGCATTGCCCGGCGGCTTCGTCGGCAAGGGCGAACGCATTCGCGATGCGGCGATCCGCGAGCTGCGCGAGGAAACGGCGATCTCGGACGGCAAGGGCCAGATCCCTCCCGCCATGCTCGCCAGCTTCATCGAGGACAGCGAAACGCGCGTGTTCGATGCGCCTGCCCGCAGCCTGCGCGGCCGTATCATCACGCACGCCTTCCTGTTCCGCATGCCCGAACGGCGTGAACTGGCAGAAGTAAAGGGCGGTGACGATGCCGCGCACGCCCGCTGGTACCGCCTCGGCGAACTGCGGCCCGAACAGATGTTCGAGGACCACTGGTCGATCATCGAGCAGATGGCGAATTTGTAAGCGATTTTAACCGGTTCGGAGGAGTTCCGAACCATACGACCCGCCAAACGTGAGGAGTTCACACCATGGCAAACAACATCATCCTTTCGACGGACAGCTACAAGCACAGCCACTTCCTCCAGTACCCGCCAGAAGCGCGCGCGATCAGCGCCTATGGCGAAAGCCGGATCAATGGCTTTGCGGACGAAGTGCTGTTCCTCGGCCTCCAGCCTTTCCTGATCGACTATCTCGGCAAGCCCGTCAGTCGCGAGGATATCGAGGAGGCCGCCGAGCTCTGCGCAGCACACGGCGTGCCCTTCAATCGCGAGGGCTGGGAAGCCATCGTCGAGGACCACGGAGGCTACCTGCCGATCGAGATCAGCGCGCTCGATGAAGGCAGCATGGTGCCGACATCGGTGCCGCTTTTCCAGGTGGTCAATACGGACCCGCGTATGCCGTGGCTGACGACCTTCGTCGAAACGGCGCTGCTTCGCGCGGTCTGGTATCCGACGACGGTCGCCACGCTTAGCCGCAAGTGCAAGAGCGTGATCGCCGCCGGCCTCGAGCGCACGAGCGACGATCTGGCAGGCCAGCTGCCCTTCAAGCTGCATGATTTCGGCGCGCGGGGCGTGTCGAGCGGCGAGAGCGCGGCACTGGGCGGGATGGCGCACCTCGTAAACTTCAGCGGCACCGATACGCTGGAAGGTATTCTTGCCGCGCGGCGCTATTACGGGGCCGACATGCCGGGCTTTTCGATCCCCGCAGCCGAACACAGCACGATGACGAGCTGGGGCCGCGAGCGGGAAGAGGCCGCTTACGAGAACATGCTCGACAGCTTCGAAGGCGAGGGCGCGCTCGTTGCAGTCGTCTCGGACAGCTACGATCTCGATCAAGCGGTCGAGAAAATCTGGGGCGAGAACTTGCGCGCCAAGGTGCTGAGCCGGAAGGGCACGCTGGTGGTTCGCCCTGACAGCGGCGATCCGGTCGAAACGCCGCTGCGTACGCTGGAAAAGCTGTGGGACCTCTTCGGCGGTTCGGTGAACGGCAAGGGCTTCAAGGTGCTCGACCCGCATATCCGCGTGATCCAGGGCGACGGCATGAATGTCGACAGCATAGCGCGCCTTGTGAAAGCGGTCGGCGATGCGGGTTTTGCCATCGACAACATCGCCTTCGGCATGGGCGGCGGGCTCTTGCAGCTGGTCAATCGCGACACGCTTCGCTTCGCCATGAAAGCCAATGCGATGCAGGTCGAGGACGGCAGCTGGCACGATGTGTCGAAGAAGCCCGCCACCGATCCGAGCAAGGCCAGCAAAGCGGGCCGCCAGGCTGTGGTCGAGGAAGGTGGCAAGCTCGTCGCCAAGCGTCTCGACGAAATCGATCCGGCGGACGACCAGCTCAAGCCGGTCTGGCGCAATGGCGAACTGCTCGTGCGCCACAGCTTCGACGCGGTGCGCGAGCGTAGCTGGAAATAGGGCTCAGCGGTTGATCGGCATATTGTCGATCAGCCGCGTCCCGCCGATCCTCGCGGCAACGAAAAGGCGGGCATTCCCATTGTCCGCCTCGAGCCGTTCGAGGCTGTCGGCGTCGCGCACTTCCGCATAATCGACGCTGTCGAAGCCGGAGACCTGCAGCACTTCGCGCAAATTGCCGAGTGGGCGATCTGCCGACCCACCTCCCGCAATGACGGCAATCGCATCGCGCATTGCCTTGGGCAGAGAAGCAGCCTGTGCGCGCTGCTCGGCCGAGAGATACGCATTGCGGCTGCTCATCGCGAGCCCGTCATCCTCGCGCACGATGGGCACGCCGTGCACCGCATCGACATGCGGGCGGGTCAGGTCGAGGTCGCGGGTCATGCGGCGGATGACGGCAAGCTGCTGCCAGTCCTTCTCGCCGAAGAAGGCCATGTCGGGCGTGACCTGGTTGAACAGCTTGCACACCACCGTCGCCACACCGTCGAAGTGGCCGGGCCGGTCCCCGCCGCACAGCCCTTCGGAAACGCCTGCGACCGAGATGTTCGTGGCGTAGCCCTGCGGGTAGACCTCGTCGGGCATCGGCGCCCAGAGCAGCGCCACGCCTTCGGCCTCGAGCAGTTCGCTGTCGCGTTGCAGCTGGCGCGGATAGGCGTCGAGATCCTCGCCCGCGCCGAACTGGCGCGGGTTCACAAAGATAGAGGCGACGACATGCTCGGCCGCCTCCTTTGCGCGCCTCATCAGCGTGAGATGGCCTTCGTGCAGCGCGCCCATTGTGGGAACGAGCGCAATCGACCCCCCGCTTTCACGCAGGGCAGCGATCGAATTCCTCAACACTTCAAGTTCGCGGACTGTTTGCACGCATGCATCCCCTTGGATAAGAACGATAGCACCTGCTGCCCTAGCGCCGCGCGAGGGCGGGCATCAACTTCTCAATTGCTGGAAACCACTTGCCGCACGCTGTCCCCCACTGGATTACCTTCGCCAACGAGAAGGGCGGGACGGGCAAGTCGACCACTGCGGTGCATGTGGCAGTTGCACTCGCATACCGGGGCGCGAAGGTCGTGGCGTTCGATCTCGACCACCGCCAGCGCACCATGAACCGCTATTTCGACAATCGCGCGGACACCGCTGCAAGGCGCGGCATCGACCTGCCTTCCGTCGAGTGCCACACGGTCCCGCTGATCCCGGCAGAGGAATTCGGCGAGATGGTGCAGCGCCACGGGCGCGATGCCGATTTCATCCTGATCGATACGCCGGGGCGCGATGATCCGCTGGCGCGCTTCGCCGCGACGCATGCCGATACGCTGGTCACGCCGATGAACGATAGCTTCGTCGATTTCGATCTCATCGGGCAGGTTGAGGGCGAGAGTTTCAAGGTCAAGAAACTGTCCTTCTACGCCGAGCTGATCTGGGAAGCGCGGATCCAGCGCAGTCGCAAGGCGATCGAGGAAAACCGCCCACCGATGGACTGGGTCGTCGTGCGCAATCGCACCGGCCATACCGAGGCACGCAATGTCGCGCGTATCGAGCAGGCGCTGACCGAGATGTCCAAGCGCGTGGGCTTCCGCGTGGCCAAGGGCCTGTCGGAGCGCGTCATCTATCGCGAGCTCTTCCCCTCGGGCCTTACCCTGCTCGACAAGGGGCACCTCGGCGATCTCGGCACCAGCCATCTTGTCGCGCGGCAGGAATTGCGCGGGCTGCTCGCCTCCCTCCGCCTGCCAGCGGTCGAACGAACCAAGGAAACGGAAACCGCATGATCAAGATCGTCATGTTCCTCGTCGCGGCGAGCTTCTTCTGCCGCTGGGCGCTGGGGAAGTGGCCGTGGGACTATCTCCGCCCCGCGCCCACCCGGTCGCAGGCGATCTTCCGCGCGCGTCAGCTGCTCAACGTTTCGGCCAAGGCCAACCACGCGGAAATCCGCGAGGCGCATCGTCGCATGTCTGCAATGTCCCACCCCGACAAGGGCGGCAGCAAGGCGCAGATGCAGGAACTCAACGCTGCGCGCGACCTTCTCTTGGACGACCTACCCCACGAACCGCTGGAGCCCCCGCAATGAGCCACACCTTCGACGCAACCGTCCTGCGCGAATACGACATTCGCGGCATTATCGGGCAGACCCTGGGTGCGGACGACGCCCGCGCGATCGGGCGGACCTTCGGTTCGATGCTGCGCGATGCAGGCGGCAGCCGCGTTGCGGTCGGCTATGACGGGCGGGTCAGCTCGCCCATGCTCGAACATGCGCTGGTCGAAGGGCTGACGGCGGCGGGCTGTGATGTCGTGCGGATCGGCATGGGCGCGACCCCGATGCTATATTATGCCGAGGCCAGCGACGATGAAATCGACGGCGGCATCCAGATAACCGGCAGCCACAATCCCCCCAATTACAACGGCTTCAAGATGGTGTTCCAGGGCCGTCCGTTCTTCGGCGCGGACATCCAGGAACTGGGCCGGCTCTCGGCGGCAGGCGAGTGGGCTGACGGTGCGGGCGAGGTCGAAGACCGCGATGTCATGGACGAGTACATCGACCGCATGGTCGCGGCGCTGGACGGTGTCGACACCTCCGCGCTCGACGGCATGCGGGTCGGCTGGGATGCGGGCAACGGCGCTGCCGGTCCCGCGCTCGAAAAGCTCGTCGCCAAGCTGCCGGGCGAGCATCATGTTCTCTTCACCGAGGTTGACGGCAATTTTCCCAATCATCATCCCGATCCTACTGTCGAGGAAAACCTTGCAGACCTGCGAAAGCTCGTCTCCGCAAAGTCCCTCGATTTCGGAGTGGCTTTCGATGGCGATGGCGACCGGATCGGCGCGATCGACGGCGAGGGCAGGGTGATCTGGGGCGACCAGCTGCTGATGATCTATGCCGAGGACCTGCTGGCGAGCCGCAAGGGCGCAACGATCATCGCCGACGTGAAGGCAAGCCGCGCGCTGTATGATCATGTCGCCGCATGTGGCGGAGAGCCGCTGATGTGGAAGACCGGCCATTCGCTGATCAAGTCGAAGATGAAGGAAACCGGCTCCCCGCTGGCGGGCGAGATGAGCGGCCACGTCTTCTTCGCCGACGAATATTACGGCTTCGACGATGCGCTTTATGCGGGTGTACGCCTGCTTGCCGCCTCGGCGCGGCTGGGCAAGTCGGTGACACAACTGCGCAGCGACATGCCGCAGATGATCAACACACCCGAAATGCGCTTCCAGGTCGACGAGAGCCGCAAGTTTGCCGCCATCGAAGAGGTGAAGGAGCGTCTCTCGGGCACCGATGCGGATGTGAACGGCACCGACGGCGTGCGCGTGAATACCTCGGACGGCTGGTGGCTGCTGCGCGCCTCGAACACGCAGGACGTGCTCGTCGCTCGCGCTGAAAGCGATAGCGAGGAAGGCCTCGAACGTCTCGTCGGCCAGATCGACGAACAGCTGGCAATGTCGGGCCTCGAGCGCGGAGAAAGCGTGGGGCACTAAGGCTTGTCATCGGGGTCGCAGCTCGAATGGCCATGGTCCGAACTCGGGATTGGCGAAACATCCGATAAGGATGCAATTCGCGCCGCCTATGACGCGCGCAAGGCCGAACTCGACATCTCGATGCGCATTTCGGCCTTCGCCCGCCTGACCGAGGCACGCGAAAAGGCCCTGTTCATTGCCTCGGAGAAGTTGCGCGCTGCAGAGCGGGGCGAACCGGTTGTCGACGACACGATTTCACCGGTCGCGCCGCCGCCGATCCCCGACCTTCCTCCTGCGCCCGAAGCGCCGCGTATCGATGTTCCCGTCTATGAGGATACCGACCCGGAAGATCTCCGGGCGCAGCCGGTTGACGTCTCGGAGCTGGAGGAAGAGCTCCCCGAACCCGAACCCGAACCCGAACCCGAACCCGAACCCGAACCCGAACCCGAACCCGAACCCGAACCCGAACCGGAGCCGGAGCCGGAGCCGGAGCCGGAGCCGGAGCCGGAGCCGGAGCAGATAGTTTCGGTGCCGCGCGTCTACACCGATCCCTCGCATGACGAGGGTTGGACGGAGCCCGAGCCTTACCAACCCTCGCGCTACCAGGCCGAGGTTGAGGACTACGGCCTCCAGAATTCGAGCGTCTTCGAGCGCTATGGCCTCGACAAATACGGTATCTGGTGGCTCTTCGGGCTGTTCTTCCTCGTCGCCATGTGCAGCGATACGGACGATGATGATCGCAGGCCCGATCCCGCCCCTGCGCCGACCAGCGCGCCTGCGCCGGTCAGCACGACTGTCGTGCCGGCTCCGATCTCGACCGAGGCCTTCGACATCGCGAGGCTCGATGCGATCGCCATGGCAATCTTCGGGGACGGCGTGGACATGGCCGCCATCGCCGACCGCGACCGCGAATTCGCGGACATGTTCGCATTCAACGTCGCGGCAGACGGCTACGACGTGGACGAGGCGCGTTCATATGTCAGGCACCAGATCCTGCGGGTGCGACCGGAGGTCACGAGGTTCGAACTGATCGAGGCGAGCCGCCTATACCTCGCGTGGCTCCAGGCCGCCCGCCAGCAGGGTGAAGAGCACTGCCGCGATGTCTATTCGCGAAGCTTCCTGCGCAAGGACCTGCAGCTCGGCCCTGAGGTCATCCTCCAGGAACAGGAGCTCGCCATCAAGTTCCTCGACAACCGCAACTTCATCCTGCCGACCGCGGGCGGATCGAGCATTGCCTTGCCCGACTGGGCGATCCGCGAGGCGCGGGTGCGCGGCGGACTCGAGCGCGCGGAAATCGGACAGGCGCTCGCAGATACAGGCCATCCGGAACGCTGCCGCGTGACGATCACCCTGCTCGAAGTCCTTCTCGAAAGCCCCCGTGGCGATGCCTTGCCGGCACTCGCTGCGTTGTAAAAATCACGCGCTTGTCTGGGCGATCGAAATTACGCTGCGTGAATACTTGAGCCTTACTCAGTGCTGCGGCAGTAAGGGCCCAATATTGGGAGGGACGCGTACATGAAAAAATGGATTCTCGCGCTTGGCGCGCCGCTGGCGTTGTCGGCACAGCCGGTCATCGCTCAGGAAGAAGAGCAGAGCCAGGAAGAAGTCTTCGCCACCATGGCGGAGATGTTCAAGCCTGAGCCGCTGACCGCAGAACAGCAGGCCAATCTGCCGCTCGCGCGCGAGGTGATCACGATGATCATGCCCGAAGGCGCGATGGCGGAAATGATGGGCGGAACTTTCGACGACATGATCAAGCCGATGCTGGAATTGGCTTCAAAGATGGATGCGCCCTCCTTGGCGAGGGAGCTTGGTGTCGACATGGTTGCGCGCGAGATGACCGATGCCGAAATCGAGGAGGCTTCGCTGCTCGTCGACCCGGTTCGCCAGGAACGCAATGACCGCATCACAGAGATGATGCCCGAACTGATGACGGGCATGATGCAGGCGATGGAGCCGATCATGCGCGAAGCGATGATCGAGGTTTACGCCGCCAACTTTTCGACGCGCGAGCTCACTGATGTCGCGACTTTCTTCAAGACCGAGAGTGGCCAGTCCTACGCTCGCAAGTCATTGGCGCTGCAGCAGGATCCGCGCCTTGTCGGCGCCGTGTTCAAGGCTCTCCCGGTCATGATGGGCTCGCTTCGGGAAATGATGCTCGAGATGGAAAAACGCATGGCTGATCTCCCTGCCGAGCGCACCTGGTCCGACCTCGATGCGGCAGAGCGCACGCGCTTGCAGGCACTGACCGGCCTCGACGCGCAAACGCTCGAAGATGGCCTCGCCTATGCTGCCAAACGCCGCGAAGACTCGAAGAAACCGCTCGGGGACATGTAAGCACAGACATGATCATCGGTATCGACCTTGGCACCACCAACAGTGCGGTGGCGATCTGGCGCGACGGGGAGAGCGAGCTCGTCCCCAATGCGCTGGGCGAATTCCTGACGCCTTCGGCCGTCTCGATCGATTCGAGCGGGCAGAGCTGGGTCGGGCGCGCCGCGCTCGACCGGATGGCGACGCATCCGTCCGAAACGGTGACCAGCTTCAAGCGGCGCATGGGGACGGAAAGCGAGGCGACGCTCGGCAAGCGCTCCTATACGCCCGAAGAACTCTCGGCGATGGTGCTGCGCAGCCTCGTCGATGATGTCGAGGCGGCCACGGGCGAACGACCCGAAGGCGCCGTGATCACCGTCCCTGCCTATTTCAACGAACGGCAGCGCCGCGCCACGCGGCGGGCGGGCGAGATTGCTGGCCTCAAGGTCGAACGCCTGATCAACGAGCCGACCGCAGCCGCGCTCGCATTCGGGCTGATCGACAAGGAAGAGCGCGAGCCTTTCCTCGTCTTCGACCTTGGAGGCGGTACGTTCGACGTCTCGATCGTGGAGATGTTCGAAGGCATCGTCGAAGTACGCGCCTCCGCCGGTGACAACCGCCTTGGCGGCGACGATTTCGACGAGGTCATGGTCAAGCTGGCAGAGCCGAAACTGGGTGCCTCCGACGTGCTCGACCGCATCCCCTCCGACCGCCGCGAGGCCTTGTTGCAGCTGGCAGCGGAGAAGACCCGCTGCGACCTTTCGAGCGCGAACCTCGCCACCTTCCGCGTCACCGTTGGCGACGAGGAGTTCACTGCCGACATCGACACGCAGGAATTCGAGGAGGCTGCCGAAGCGCTGGTAAAGCGCCTCCGCGATCCGGTGATCCGCTCGCTGCGCGACAGCGGCATCGATGTCGAAAGCCTGTCCGACGTCGTGCTGGTTGGCGGTGCAACCCGCATGCCGGTGGTGCGCAAGGCGCTCACCCGCATGTTCAAGCGCTTCCCCAATTCCACTGTCCACCCCGATCATGCCGTGGCGCTGGGGGCCGCGATCCAGGCGGGCCTGCTCTCCAACGGTGACGGGCTGGAAGAAATCCGCATCACCGATGTCGCGCCCTTCACGCTGGGTATCGAGATCGGGATGGACGATGCCTATGGCGGCCGCATCGGCGGTATCTTCTCGCCGATTATCGAGCGCAACACGCCGGTGCCGGTCAGCCGGATGCAGAGCTACACCACGTCCGAGGACGGCCAGCGCCAGATCCACTCGGGCATCTACCAGGGTGAAGCGCGGCAGGTGAAGAACAACGTGAAGCTCGGCGAACTGGTCGTGCCCGTGCCTGCAAAGCCGCGCGGCGAGATCGAGGTCGAGGTGCGCTTCACCTACGACACCAACGGATTGCTCGAAATCGACGTGTCGGTCCCGGCCAGCGGCTACCAGAAGAACGTCGTGATCGTCGACGAGGACGACAAGCGCAGCAAGAAGGAAATCGAGAAGAGCCGCGCTGCGCTGGAAAAGCTCAAGGTCCATCCGCGCGACGAGCAGGTGAACATTGCCGCCATGCAGCGTGCCGAGCGGTGCTACGAAGGCTTCACGGGGCCGGTGCGCGAATTCGTCGGCCGCTCGCTCGACAACTTCAAGGCCGCGCTGGAAAAGCAGGACCCGCGCATCATCGCCGATGCACGTGAAAGCCTCATGCAGCTGGTCGACGAGATCGAGGCAAACCCGCCGGTATGAGCGGCTTTCCCTGGAGTGTCCTCGGGATAGAGGAAACGCGCGAGAAATCGGCTATTCGCAAGGCCTATTCGGTCAAGCTGAAGGCGATGAACCTCGACGAGCAAGTTCAGGATTATGCCCAGCTGCGCGAAGCGCGCGACCTCGCGCTCAGGCTTGCCGCACAGCCGCCTTTCCAAAGCACAAGCTTCGAAGACGATGACGACGACTGGTACGATGACGAGTGGGACATCGGTGCACCTGCGGGTATCGAGCAGCCCCGCTTCGATCCGGAGGACGAATTCGGCTGGGAAATCCGGCCCGACGAACTGTCGCGCGAGGCGCTGGTGGGCGACATGGGCGATCCGGGCGTTTCCGGCAGCGAGCTCGGCTTTCCGGCCCCGTCGGCACCGCCCGTGCGGCCCGACGGCTGGGATGAGTTGCGCGCCGTCCTCTATCCCGATGGCGAGTACAGCCCGGAAGGAATGGCTTTAGAGGAATACCAGCAGGCGGAAGCCGCGCTGGACCGTCTCATCGCGGCGGCGGTGGACGGCGACATCGCCTTCCACGACCGGATCGATCACGCCCTTTCCGAATTGCTCGCCTCGGCCTGGCCGCGCAGTGCCCCGCTGGTAGAGCGCGCCAACCGGAGCTTCAGCTGGCTGGGGGCCGCAGGCGATCTCGATGAGCGCTACGCCCTGCAATTCCTGAATGCGCGTATTGAGGGGATGCGCTTCCACGAGGAGGTGATGGACGCGGGCCACCCGCTGCACAAGGCGTGGGTCGAGCTTTCGCAGCCCGGCAAATCGAACATCCTCGACCGCCTGCGCATCAAGCGCGGCGATATCGATCGCCTGCTCTTCACCGTGCGGACCCAATTCCCCGAACTGGAAGCGCTGCTCGATGAAGAGCGTGTGGCGAGCTGGGAAAAGCCAGCAAACGAAACGGTCTCTTGGATCGTCCAGCGCCTCTTCATCGTGTTCGTGATCGCGCAGGCGCTGCGCTTCTGCGTCTTCGACGACGATCGCCGTCCGGACTTTGGCGCCCAGTCCGAAGCGAGCATCGAGGAACTGCGCAAGGAAGGCCTCGACACCGCGTCGGCAACCGCATTCGGCGCGGGCACGAGCTTTGCCGACGTGGAAGCTGGCGATCCCGAATTCGCGGCCAGTTTCGAACGGTTCCTCGGGCCGGTTCAGGGCGCTGCGCTCTATGGCGATCCCCGGCAGTTCGTCCGCCAGAAAATCCTCTTCGCCCGGCAGTCTGCCGAATTCGACATGCTTGTCGCCATCCAGGCCCAGCAGCTCGACTGGCTGCAGGCAGCGCGCAAGGAAGGCGGAGAAAGCTGCGCGGCGGTGCTCGATGCAAGCTTCAGGAGTGGCGGGCCGCGAATGACGCAGGAACAGCTCGATGCGGAACAGGAACTGGCGCGCCGACTGCTCGATGCGAAACTGCTCAACGTCGAGCCGAAGACGGGGGAGTTCTCCTATTCGGTGCCCGGCTGGCTGATCGACCAGGCAAGGGGCAGCGTGGGGCTCTCGCGCGAGGACTTCGTAAAGGTCATGCAGAACCCGTCGCATTCGGATCGCTGCAGGGTCCAGACGGCGCTGATCTCCTACATGCTCACCGCTCCGGCGCGGGTCCCGCTCGAAACCTTGCGCGGCCTGTGACCACGGATCAGGAACGCCCCTGCGCCAGCAGCGCTTTCCTTCCGTGAGCACAGTCTCGATCCCGCCCGAAATCACCGACTGGTTTTCCGGTCGCGGCTGGCGCGTGCGCCGCCACCAGGCTGAAATGCTCGAGCAGTCGGACGCCGGGCGCCACGCGCTGCTGGTGGCCGATACCGGCGCGGGCAAGACGCTGGGCGGGTTCCTGCCCACGCTCGCTGCATTCTGTCCTTCGCGCGCGGGCGAGACCATGCCCGAGGGGCTTCACACGCTCTATGTGTCTCCGCTCAAGGCGCTGGCCCATGACGTGCAGCGCAACCTCCTCGCCCCGATCGAGGAAATGGGGCTTCCGATCACGGTCGAAACGCGCAGCGGCGATACGCCGTCGGATCGCAAGAGGCGCCAGCGCACGCGACCGCCCAATGTCCTGCTGACTACGCCCGAAAGCCTTTCGCTGCTGCTGTCCTATCCCGACAGCTTCGAAATGTTCGCAGGCCTCAAGCGCATCGTCATCGACGAGGTCCATGCCTTCGCCACGGGTAAGCGAGGGGACCTGTTGGCGCTGGCGCTCTCGCGGCTGCAGGCGATCGCGCCCGATCTGCAGCGGACCGCCCTGTCGGCGACCGTCGCTCGTCCCGAGGCGTTTCGCGAATGGCTCGCGCCGTGGGGAGAGATCGACGAGGTTGCTCTGGTGCAGGGCGAAGAGGGCGCACCTGCCGAGGTGGAAATCCTCCTGCCCGACGAAGAGCGGGTACCGTGGGGCGGGCATGCCGCGACTTGGGCGATCCCGCAGCTCTATGAGGAGATCCGGCGCAACAACACGACGCTGGTTTTCACCAACACGCGCTTCCTTGCCGAATACATCTTCCAGCACCTGTGGGATGTGAACGAGGACAACCTGCCCATCGGCATCCACCACGGGTCGCTTTCGAAAGAGGCGCGGCGCAAGGTGGAGGGCGCGATGGCGCGCGGCGAACTGCGCGCGCTGGTGGCGACGGCGAGCCTCGATCTCGGTGTCGACTGGGGCGACATCGACCTCGTCGTGCAGATGGGTGCGCCCAAGGGTTCCTCGCGCCTGCTCCAGAGGATCGGCCGCGCCAATCACCGGCTCGACCAGCCCAGTCGCGCGCTGCTGGTTCCGGGCAACCGGTTTGAATTCCTTGAGGCGACAGCTGCGAAGGAAGCCGTCGACGAGGGCAAGCGCGACGGCGAGGAGTTCCGCCCCGGCGGGCTCGATGTGCTCGCACAGCATGTCATGGCCTGCGCCTGTGCCGCGCCCTTCGAGGAACAGGCGCTGCTGCGCGAGGTCCGCTCGAGCCTTGCCTATGCATGGGTCGACGAAGCGGTGTGGGAGCGCGTCCTCACCTTCGTCGCCACCGGCGGCTATTCGCTCAAGGCCTATGACAAGTTCAAGCGCATCATGCGCGACAAGGATGGCATCTGGCGACTGACCCATCCCGAACAGGCCGCGCGGCACCGGCTCAATGCGGGCATCATCATCGACAGCGAAATGCTGGAGGTCCGGATCAATTCGGGCCGCGGGCGGGGCGGGCGCAGCCTCGGCAAGATCGAGGAGCGGTTTGCAGCCCAGCTAAGCCCGGGCGACACTTTCGCCTTTGCCGGCATGAGCCTCGAGGTCGTGAAGCTGCAGGATATGGAGGTGCTGGTGAAGGCCGCGACTTCCAACGCCATGATCCCCAGCTATGGCGGTGCACGCATGCCGCTCACCACCCATCTTGCCGAACGGGTGCGCACCATGCTGGTCGACCGCGCGGGCTGGGCGCGCTTCCCCGACGATGTGCGCGAATGGCTTGAGGTGCAGGACTGGCGTTCGCAGATGCCCGGTCCGGGCCAGCTGCTGGTCGAGAGCTTCCCGCATGCGAAGCGACATTACTCGGTCTACTATACGTTCGAAGGCTGGAACGCGAACCAGAGCCTCGGCATGCTGATCACGCGCCGGATGGAGGATCGCGGCCTCCTGCCGGGCGGCTTCGTCGCCAACGACTATTCGCTGGCGGTCTGGGGGCTGAAACCCGTGACCGATCCTGCGCCTCTCCTGTCGCCCGACATATTGCAGGACGAGTTTATCGAGTGGGTGCAGAACTCACACCTGCTGCGGCGCGCCTTTCGCGAAGTGGCGGTGATCGGCGGGCTGGTCGAACGCCAGCATCCCGGAAAGCGGAAGACCGGCAAGCAGGTCACCTTCTCGACCGACCTGATCTACGACGTGCTGCGCAAGTACGAGCCGGACCATGTGCTGCTCGAGGCCGCATGGGCTGATGCGCGAGAGCGGATGACCGATGTCGGCAGGCTGGCCGACCTTCTCGACCGATCGGCGGAGCAACTGGTCCATGTCGAACTCGATCGGGTCAGTCCGCTCGCCGTGCCGGTCATGGTGATGATCGGCCGCGAGGCGACCCCGCAGGGTTCGGTCGATGACGAATTGCTGCTCGAGGCGGAAAGCCTCGCGGGTGCAGCCATGCGCGTGGACGAACAGCCGGAATAGGGTCCGGTCAGGATTCAGGCAGAAATCTCTCGCTGCAGCTATACGCAAGCGCGGAACTGATTGGCTCCGGTGGGCGAGGCAATTCGTTTCGCGGGGCACTATCGCCTTTGCCGAACCTATAATCCCGTTCGATCCCGCCGAAACAGAAGTAGGGAAACCTCGTCAACCCCCGTTCTGCCAGCGCCGCGAGTACTTGCAGTGACGGACCATAAGGGGCGTCGGCGGCTGGCTCGAACACGACCTGATCCGTGACGGATTGACCCGCTATCCATTCCAGATGTCTGGCGAACTGGACTGGATCTGCCACCATGCCATTCACTATCGGTTCGCCTGACGACGACACGGATATGCGCTGCACTCCCCCTTCGTAGACTGGCGACATTTCGGGAAAGGGCGCTGGCAAATCGATCATCAGAGCGTGTGTGGGCGTCCGATAGCTCGCCATTGCCAGCACGGCAGGGATCAGGAGTACGCCGGCAATTGGCGCTAGGTTAGGCCGTCTGATGGGCTCACCATGGTCGAATTTTGCGTGCGTCTTCCTGCGCCTCCTCATCTGCCTCACTCTCCCGTGCGACCGAACTGCCGGTATTTGTGATTGCCGACGAAGGCGAAGTTCTTGACGCCCGAATCCTTGATCAGGGCGATCGTGCGGGCGGAAGCCTGGTAACTTGCTAGCGCATCGGGTTCGAACTTGACCACCGGCTGCTTGTCGAGCGCAGCGGTCGAGGCGAGCTGGTTGAGCATTTCCTGCCGGCTGAGCTCGGCGCCATTCCAGAAGAGCCGGTCGGCGCTGTCGATGTGCACGACATTCTCGGGAAGGATTTCCTCCGGTCCTTCCCCGTTCGGCAGGGGGATCAGCAAGGCATGGGTGGCGATGGGGATGACCATGATGAACATGATCAGGAGCACGAGGAGCACATCGATGAAAGGCGTGACGTTCATCTCGCTCATGGGTTGGTTCTGCAGCGGTACGCGGCGAGCAGTAAATGCCATGATCTCTCTCCTCATTATGTCATAACATAACATCACAAAAGGAGGAGGGTGGCAAGTAGGCTGGTGCAGTGCGGCTGCCGCACATGAAAAAAGGGGGCGGATCGCTCCGCCCCCTTTCGCAATTTCAAGTGGTTGCAGTGCTTACTGCATGCCGGCGCTACCGAAGGTGCGATAGCGCTCGTTGCCCACGAAACCGAATTTGGTCACGCCGCTGGCCTTGATGATCTGCAGCACGCGGGCCGACAGTTCATAGCTTGCCAGTGCCTCGGGCTCGAACTGCAGTTCGGGCTCGGGATTGATCGAGAGCGACTGCTGGAGAAGGTTCACGAGGTCACCTTCGCCGATCTCTTCGCCGTTCCAGAGCATGCGGTCGTCCTGCGTCAGGACGAGCTTGTTCTTGTCGGGCTCAACCTCGACCGGCGGCGGGTTGGGGTTGGGTTGCGGAAGATCGATATCGACCGAGTGGGTCGCTACCGGGATGGTGATGATGAACATGATGAGGAGAACGAGCAGGACGTCGATCAACGGCGTCATGTTCATTTCCATCATCGGGGCGCCATCGTCCTTGCCGCCTGCCATTGCCATGGTGGTGTACTCCTAAAATATGTCCGTGCCGAAAGGTCTGTCGACCTTAGGGCTCGACCGGGTTCGAGATGAAGCCGACGGTCGGGTAACCGGCTGCCTGGACGTTGTAGATCGCCCCTGCAACGCACGACCACGGTGCATTCACGTCGCCACGGATGTGGACCTGCGGGATCTTTTCCGGATCCTGCATGATTGCTTCCGGACCACCAGCGCGCTGGACGATATTGTCGAGGCGTTCGAACGCCTGGTCGTACAGCTCTTCCGAAGTGACCGGGGTGATGTTGTTGAAGTAGACGCGGCAATCGCCGGTACGCGAGGCACCCTGGAAGCCGGTGTCACCTGCACTAAGGCCTGCCTCGTCGGTGGTGCTGACGGTCAGAAGGAGGTTCTCGACCTTGTCCTTCGATTCCTGCGACACCAAAACCGGGATCTCCAGCTTCTCGATCGTCTGGATCGCGACCGGGACAGCGATGAGGAAGATGATCAGAAGCACCAGCATCACGTCCACGAGCGGAGTGGTGTTGATGTCCGACATGGGCGTCTCTGCGCCACCTCCTGTCGAAATCGCCATAGCTTAAATCCTATTCTTACCTGTGATCACGCGAAACGAATGAGATGGCGCGGGCAACGCGAAGGCTGCCCGCGCAAATCTCTTAGCGCTTCGGCGCGGTCGTGGTGGTGCCGGCTGCGGGAGTTGCACCCGGGACCGTACGGCCGCCAGCAGCTGCCTTGGCGGCAGTCTTGGTCGAAGCGGCGGTCATCGGCTTGATGGCACCGTTCGAGTTGATGTTGGCAAGCAGGTCCGTCGAGAAACCGCTCATCATGTCGGTGATGCGACGGTTGCGGCTCTGCAGCCAGTTGTAGGCGAACACGGCCGGAACGGCGACGAGCAGACCGATGGCGGTCATGATCAGTGCTTCACCAACCGGGCCTGCGACCTTGTCGATCGAAGCCGAACCGGCGACGCCGATGTTGATCAGTGCGCGGTAGATACCGATAACCGTACCGAGCAGGCCGACGAACGGTGCGGTTGCACCCACGGTTGCGAGGAACGGGAGGCCGCCGTTGAGCTTGGCCTGGATCGAGTGCTCCGAACGAGCCAACGAACCATGCAGCCAGTCATGGGCTTCGAGGCTGTCGTTGAGCTTGGCGTGCTTTTCTTCAGCAGCCACTGCATCGTCGACGAGCTGACGCCATGCGCTGTTCTTTTCCAGCTTGGTAGCGCCTTCCTTCAGGCTGTTTGCACGCCAGAAGTTGGTGCGTACGCCCTTGTACTGGTTCATCACCTTCTGCTGTTCGAAGAACTTGGTGAACAGGATGTAGAACGAGCCGACCGACATGATGACCATGACGGCGAGGATCGACCAGGCGACGGGGCCGCCTTCTTCCATGGCTTCCCAGAAGCCGAACGAGTTCTTGGGCGCTTCGCCAGCAGCCGCAGTGAGCATTTCGATAATCATAGCGAGTAATCCTCTTGAAAAATTTCTCTATCGTCTCTGCCGAGTGTCCCTATTCGGGCAGGACGTAGCGGATCGATTGATTGGTGGTCGAAGAAACCGGGTTGCCGGCATCATTGAGCGCGGGGTTGTAGCGTGCGTAACGCTGCATACCGCGACATGCTGCCTGGTCGAGAGCACTCGAACCCGAGCTTCCCGTGACGGCGCAGGCCTCTACGCGGCCATTTGCACCGATCGTGATCCGCATCGAAACGGTACCCTGTTCTTCGCGGCGAAGCGCGCTGGACGGATAGTCGTTCTGAATGCGCGCACCCCAACGCTGGAAGTTGTCCGGCGATGCAGCACGGGCCAGTGACGGCGGCGGCGGCGGTGCCGGAGGGGCGGGCGGCGGAATCCTGAGGGCCGGCGGCGCAGGCGGAGGAATATTCGTCTGCGTACGGATCGGCGGCGGCGCAGGCGCGATGTTAATCGGCGGCGGCGGCGCGACCGGCGGCGGAGGCGCGGTCTCGGGGATATCTTCCGGCGGCGGCGGCGGTTCGTCTTCCGGCTCCGGCGGCGGGGGTTCTTCCACATCGATCGTAGTTACGCGCTCAACCACGTTCTTGACCGCATCGACGGCCAGACCGGTAATCAGCAGGTAACCGAGGGCAATGTGGATGAGGGCAACGATGATGATCGCGACGACGCGATTGCCACTCATCTCTTGATCAGCATAAGCCATTCGGTTGCATCACTCCATCGTGTCTGCCCGACGCGAATCGGGCTATTCTGACGCCGCAGGGGTTGGAAACCTTGGCAAGTTTCCCCGGCGCCGCATTCCATTCTCACCTTCGCGACCCATACAGGAACGACGGCGATCGACCCGGGTGGTTCCTGAAAAAGTCTTCGAGAGACAAGTTCAGGCAATATTGTATCATTAACCCGGTTCTGGTGCACGCCTTAGCTGCGATGCAGGGCAGGGGCAAACGCTTTATCGGTTAACTGGCGATTCACGGCGCGCTATGCAGGAACCACCGGTAAGCGTCCCGGATTGATCCGCAGCAACGCAAATATTCGATTCTAAAGAGGTTTAATGCCGACCATGTCCCGCCTTTCCATCATTGCCGGCAGTGCCCTCCTCGCCATGACCGTGCCCTTGGCCGCGCAGGACAGCGCTGCGCCCGTACCCTCGCTGACTTACGCAGATACCGTCGGCCTCGCCGAAGATGCCGAGATCGTGGCGCACGTACAGATTCGCGACCAGGTGGCGCTCGAGCCCGAGCGTGCCCCCGGAGTCGCCCCCGGCCATGTCCGTCTTTATGTCGAGGCACGCACGCTCGCGCTGATCTCGGGCAATGTCCCGGTTGGCGAAAACCTGCGCTATCTCGTCGATGTACCGCTCACCTCGAAGGGCAAGGCGCCCAAGCTGAAGAAGCGCGAGATGATTCTCTTCGCGCGTCCCGTCGCTGGCCGCCCGGGCGAAATCCAGCTTGTCGGTGACGGCGCCCAGCGTCCCTATACGCCCGAATTCGAGGCCGCGCTTCGCCCGGTACTCACCTCGCTCCTCGCACCCGATGCGCCGCCGCGCGTCACGAGGGTCGCCGATGCGCTGGCAGTCGAAGGAACGCTGGTGGGCGAATCGGAAACCCAGCTCTTCCTCGATACGGAGAACGACGGCCCGGTCTCGATCACCGTGGTCCGCCGCCCGAACCAGCCGCCGCGCTGGGGCGTTTCCTGGACCGAGATCGTCGACCAGTCGGCCCGCGCCCCGCGCGCAGGTACACTGCAGTGGTATCGTCTTGCCTGCACGCTTCCCGCAGAGCTGCCCACAGAGGCGAACCTTTCGCGCGATTCGCAGGCACGGGCGCTGGCAGCGCGCGACTATCAGTTCGTGATCGAGCAGCTCGGACCCTGCACCCGCACGCTCGAGCGCTAACCCGCGCTTAGCCCGCCCAAAGACAAACTGGTTCACTCCCGCGGGCGCCATGCGCTAGGCGGCAAGGCATGGAGCCTTTCCGACACACTTTCCGCGTGCGCTATGCCGAAGTCGACCCGCAGAGCGTCGTCTTCAATTCGCGCTATCTCGAATATGCCGACGTACTCGTCAGCGAACATTTCCGCGAAGCCCGCAAGAACGGCATGCCCGACGAGGTGGAGTTCCACGTGCGCCGGGCAGAAGTCGATTACCTCGCCCCGATCCGGCTCGACGAACTGATCGAGGGCCGGCTGACGATCGAGTCGATCGGCACTTCGAGCATGAAGACGCTGATCACGCTGCACGGCGCCGAGGACGGATCGCTGAGGGCGGAGATGCGGCTGCTGACCGTCCATGTGGACCTGCCCGAAGGACGGCCTACGCCCGTGCCCGACGCGGTCCGCCTCGCCATGGGTTTTCCTGCGCGGGAGAAGGTCGATGGCTGAGCCGCTCAGGATCGCACTGGCCGGCCTCGGTACCGTGGGCACCGGCGTTATCCGCCTGATAGAGACCAACCAGGCGATGATCGCCGCGCGCGCCGGTCGCCCGATCGAGATCGTCGCGGTGAGCGCCCGCGACCGGGCGAAGGACCGCGGCGTCGACCTGTCCGGCTATGCCTGGGTCGACGACATGCAGGCCATGGCCAAGCGCGCCGACGTCGACATCGTCGTCGAGCTGGTCGGCGGGTCAGATGGCCCGGCACTCACGCTCGCACGCGCCGCGCTCGACGCGGGCAAGGGCTTCGTCACCGCCAACAAGGCGATGGTCGCACATCACGGATTGGAGCTGGCCGAACTCGCTGCGATCAAGAGCGCACCCTTCGCCTTCGAGGCGGCGGTGGCGGGCGGTATCCCGGTGGTGAAGGGCCTTCGCGAGGGCACCGCCGCCAACGCGCTCAACCGGATCTACGGCATCCTCAACGGCACCTGCAATTACGTATTGTCCGAGATGGAGCAGACCGGTGCCGACTTCGACGAGATGCTCGCCGCTGCGCAGGACAAGGGCTATGCCGAGGCCGATCCCGCCTTCGACATCGAGGGTGTGGATGCCGCGCACAAGCTCGCCATTCTCGCCGCCATCGGTTTCGGCACGCGGATCGATTTCGAAGCCGTGCGAACCGAGGGTATCACGCAGGTGCGCGCCAGCGACATCGCGCAGGCGGATGCGCTCGGCTATGTCGTGCGCCTCGTCGGCATCGCGACGCTGGAAGAGGAGGGCGATGCGCCCCGCCTGTTGCAGCGTGTGCGTCCGTGCCTCGTACCCTTCCGCCATCCGCTTGCTGCCGTGACCGGGCCGACCAATGCGGTGGTTGCCGAAGGCGACTTTTCCGGACGCCTCCTCTTTCAGGGGGCAGGGGCAGGAGACAAGCCGACTGCAAGTGCCGTCGTCGCCGACCTGATCGAGATTGCCCGCGGCCAGTCTGGAGCGCCTTTCTCCGTGCCGGTGGCCTCGCTCCAGCAATGCGAGCCGGCCGATCCGGGCGACCGCATCGGGCGCGATTACCTGCGCTTCACTGTGGCCGACCGTCCGGGCGTGCTTGCAGAGATCACCGCAGCGATGCGCGATGCGGGCGTTTCGATCGAGAGCCTCATCCAGCGCGGTCGAGCAGCCGAAGGCGGCGACGTGCAGGTGGCGATGGTCACCCATGAAGGGCCCGAACGTTGCGTGACCGAGGCGCTGGCCCTGCTCGAAGGGTCGGAAAGTCTTACTGCGGCTCCTCTGGTGATGCCGATCCTGAAGGATTGACCTCTTCACCTTCTTCCGCCAGCGGAGGAGGCAGGCCGAGCTCTTCGGCATTCGCCTGCAGTCCCGGTTCCTCGGCGATCACGGTCGCACCACCGACCCTGCGGTCGTATCCGCGAGGCGCAAGACCGCGCGCCATGCGGTCGGCGTCGGAGCCTGCGGGCGTATCGGGAAGCTCTTCGAAGTCGATCATATAGGCCGGGTCTTTCGGACATGGCGGGATGAAGCACATTCCGCCCACGGTCGGCTTCCCGCGGAATATCCCCGGCCCTGCGACATCGACAGGCTTAGCGCCCTGAGTGCGCTCGGCGTGCCGCCGTTCGGCAGCCTCCTTGTCATAGAGCCGGTTCTCGTCGCCGGTGCGCTCGGCGCAGACGACGATCTCCCCGAACAGGATCGCGGTTTCCTGCAGCTTGACGCAGTCGGGATCGAGTTTGGGCTCGTCGGTGACGGGCTGGGCAAGGATGTCGATCGTCTCGGGAGGTTCGCCGCCCTGCCTTTCGGGGGCTTCGTCCTGCGCAAGGCCCGTGGCCGGAAGCCCGAGCGAAACGGCGAGCGTAAAAACCGTCGCCAGATGTCTCGACAATGCAATGCTCCTGCGTCTATCGGCGCCTTGCATACGAATTCACGCATCGCTCGCCCTGCGATTGCCCACTCACGCTCCGAGGACTGAACCACCAATGAACTCGCGCCCCGAAACCGATCCGGCAGACAATCCGCTCGACCGCGTCCTCGTCCTCGAAATGGTCCGCGTGACCGAAGCTGCCGCCGTGGCAGCATCGAAGCTGATCGGGCGCGGTGACGAGAAAGCAGCCGACGCCGCTGCGGTCGAAGCGATGCGCAAGGCCTTCGACACTCTTTATATGGACGGCACCGTGGTCATCGGCGAAGGCGAACGCGACGAAGCGCCCATGCTCTTCATCGGCGAGAAGGTTGGCGGCGCACCCGGTCGTGGCCCCAAGATCGACATCGCGCTCGACCCGCTCGAAGGCACCACCATCACCGCGAAGGCCGGTCCGAATTCGCTCGCCGTACTGGCAGCGGCCGCGGAAGGCTGCCTGCTCAATGCGCCCGACGTCTACATGGACAAGCTGGCGGTAGGGCCCGGCTATCCCGCAGGCATTATCGACCTTGCCAAGACGCCCACCGAAAACGTGACGGCCGTAGCAGAAGCCAAAGGCGTGAAGCCGTCTGACATCATCGTCTGCGTGCTCGACCGTCCGCGTCATGCCGAGCTGATCGCCGAACTGCGCAGCATCGGCTGCGGCGTGGTGCTGATCGGTGACGGCGACGTTGCCGGCGTGATCGCGGTGACGGACGAGGACACGACGATCGATATGTACATGGGGCAGGGCGGCGCACCCGAAGGCGTGCTGGCAGCAGCGGCGCTGCGCTGCGTCGGCGGCCAGTTCAACGGCCGCCTCGTCTTCCGCAACGACGACGAGAAGGCCCGCGCCGCCAAGTGGGGCATCACCGATCTCGACCGCATCTATACGCGTGACGACCTCGTGAAGGGCGACTGCATCTTCGCCGCGACCGGCGTCACCTCCGGCAGCCTGCTCGAAGGCGTGAAATACCGCCGCGGCGGCACCATGACGACCGAAAGCGTCGTGATGCGTGCAAGCTCGGGCACCGTGCGCTGGATCAAGGGCGAGCATAAGGTCGGCTGATCGCCAAGGGCCGTTACTTTCCCGGCAAGGTCCTGCGCTGTAAGGCAGCGACATGACCCGCTTCATTCCTGCAGGGGCAATCGCCTCACTCTTGCTGGCCGGATCGTTCGCGACGGCGGCGCTGGCGACCAGCATCGGCTCGCCGCGACCGCATGATGCTAGCCTCGCCTGCATGGGAATGTCCGGTCTCGTTGCCGATTTCAACGAGGGGCAGCCTTTCGCTGCGCCCCCGGATCCCTACCGGACAATCTACACCGATGAATTGGGCGAGGTAGAGCGTGACGAGCTCGAGGCGTTCAACACCGCGATGCTCACCTCGGAGGGCAAGCGCGACCGCAAGCCCATGTCGATCTCTTCGGTCCACACATTGGGCGGGACCGAGACCGACCGGCAGTATGTGCTGACGATCGAACGGGTGCGCTGGCGGACCAAGCGGCTGGAACTCGATGACATGCTCGATGTGATCGCCATCGACGATCCGCATTGGGAGACCCACCATACGTTCTGGCTCGTCACGTTCGAAAGCAACAGCCTGCGCACCGTCAGGGAGGCTGACGAGCTGTTGCACCTCAAGCCACAGCTTGGGCGGCTGGAGGATTGCCCCTTGCCGCCACTGGACGAATAAGCGCTCCTTGGAACGGAAACCGGCGAAAAACCGCGCTCTGCAATGTTGCAATCCCATGACGTGTCGCTAGGCGGGGGTGACTGCCAGCCGACACGGGATTCGCTTACATGAAAATCATGGCCGCCAACTCGAACCTGCCGCTCGCGCGCGCGATCGCAGGTTATCTCGAAATGCCGCTCGTCGATGCGCAGGTGCGCCGCTTCGCGGACGAGGAAATCTTCGTCGAAATCCACGAGAACGTGCGCGGCGAGGATGTTTTCGTCGTCCAGTCGACCAGCTATCCGGCGAACGACAATCTCATGGAACTGCTGATCTGCATCGATGCACTCAAGCGTGCGTCTGCCAAGCGGATCACCGCCGTGGTGCCCTATTTCGGTTATGCCCGCCAGGACCGGAAGCCCGGCCCGCGCACGCCGATCTCTGCCAAGCTGGTAGCGAACCTGATTACGGAAGCCGGCGCCGATCGCGTGCTCGCCGTCGATCTCCACGCAGGCCAGATCCAGGGCTTCTTCGATATCCCGACCGACAACCTCTTCGGCGCGCCGGTCATGGCGGCCGATATTCAGGCGCGTTACGGCGACAAGGACCTGATGGTCGTCTCGCCCGACGTCGGCGGCGTGGTCCGCGCCCGCGCTCTCGCCAAGCGGCTCGACAACGCGCCGCTCGCCATTGTCGACAAGCGTCGTGACCGCCCGGGCGAGAGCGAGGTGATGAACATCATCGGCGACGTGAAGGGCCGCCACTGCATCATGATCGACGACATCATCGATTCGGGCGGCACGCTGTGCAACGCCGCGCAGTCGCTGCTCGACGAAGGTGCTGCCTCGGTCACCGCCTACATCACGCATGGCGTGCTGTCGGGCGGCGCGGTTGCCCGTGTCGACGGTTCGGCGCTCAAGGAACTGGTCATCACCGATTCCATCAAGCCCACCGACGCGGCCAAGGATTCGGACAAGATCCGCATCCTCACCATCGCGCCGCTGATCGGCGAAGCGGTGCGCCGCATTGCCGACGAAAGCTCGGTCAGCTCGCTGTTCGACTAAGCCCTACCGGCTTCAATCGTCGCGCGACGTCGGCTCCGCATCGGGGTCGCGCCATGGCACGTGTTCGATGCCCAGCTCGCCCATGGCCTCGAGCCGGCGCATCTGGCGCACTTCGAGATCGATGCGCAGCAGGATCGCGTCCTGCCGCGAGAGGACGCCGGGGGCCATGCCGAAGTATTCGTTGATCTCGCGGGTCATGTGCGACTGGTCGAAATAGCGCAGGCGGAATTCGGCCTCTTCCTGCGGCATGGCGACGCCGAAGAGCGCTGCTGCCATATCGAGTGCGCGTGCCCTGCGGATGACTTTCTTCGGACTGATGCCGAAGCTTTCCTTGACCTGCCGCTCCAGCGTGCGGCGGCTGATCCCGAAGTCCCTCGCCATTTGGTCGACCCCCGTAGCGGGATCGGTCAGGATGCGGCGGTAGGTGGCAAGCGCTAGCTCCGGCGGCTCATCGGTCACGCGGTCGAACAGCACCCTGCGCGTGTGGCCTTCGAAATGATCGAGCCACGCCTCGCGATCTTCCGATGGGCCGTAGCCTGCCTGCCGTATATCTTCGGGAAGGCCCTGGTCGAAACACTCGATGCGGTCGAGCATCTGGGTGTGCGTGAGGCTCTGGTCGAGCGGCGGCGCGCCCGGGTGGAACTGGAGGAGGAGGAACTGCATCGGCCCGTCCACCCTGACGGGCATCGCCTTGGTCTGCGGTCCGAAATAGACGGTCCGGCTGCCGCTGGCGGTATCGAATTCGAACGGGCCGTCCGCGGTTTCGACCGTCCATTTGCCTTTCAGGAAAACGCGGATCGCGGGATTTGCCGAAAAGAAGCGGCAATCGTGCCTGTCGGTAGCGGTCTCGATATCGACGGCGGCCAGCGACTGAACCCAGGGCGCGATATCCGGCGCAGGGGCGCGGCTGTAGGAAAGCGGCAGTCCTTCGGGTGTCGAACCGGTCGAGGAGACGAGACCTTCCGCCACCCCCGCATCTGTGTGCGGGCTTCGCTTCAAGCGCTTGTCGTCGATGATCGCTCTTTTCCCTCCAGCGCGACCCGAAGGGCATGAAAACCGTTGCCGTCCTTTTCGGCACAGGAGGGCGGCCTGTCAAACCGGTTACGCGACTATTCGTCCATAAAGGGTTCCGCATCCGGATCGCGCCATGGCTCTATGGCTCCGGGGGGTAACAGCGCCAGTTCCTGCACGCGGCGGGACTGGCGGATTTCCAGGTTGAGGCGCAGCAGCGGATGCTTGCCCTCCTTGAGGCCCTGGGGCGTGGTGCCGAAGAATGCCTTGATCTCGCGGATCAGGTGCGACTGATCGAAATAGCGCAGGCGCAGGGCCGCTTCTTCCGTTTCCATCGCAACGCCGAGCAGGGCCGAGGCCATGTCCAGCGCCCGGGCCCTGCGACAGACCTGCTTGGGCGACATTCCATAGTCGCGCTTGACGATCCGCTCGACCGTGCGCGTGCTGCATTCCTGTTCTTCGGCGAAATCCTTCATCGGGTAAGACGGGTTGACCAGAAGCTGCCGCTCGAATGCGAGGGTGATGGGGTCCGGATCCTGCGTGCCGCGCTTGTCGATGAATTTCTTCAGCTCGATATGGATCGCATCCAGCCATTCCTGGTGCGTCCCTTCCATCTCGAAGCGCGAGCTGAGGCGGCCGTGGCCTACCAGCTTGTCATGGTCGATGATCCGGTCGAGCATTTCGTGCTGGAGCGGGCCGCCAAGCTTCGCCGCAGCTCCGGGTCCGAGGTGGACGGTGAGCACCTTCACGCGCTCTTCGACGGCGATGGGCATGAGCGTGGTTTGCGGCCCGAAATACAGGGTCATGCCCTTTTCGCCGGGATTGTAGACCTGCTTGCCGTCGCGCGTTTCGGCCCACCATCTCCCGCCGAAGATAATGCGGATGACGGCATGGTCGTTGAGGATTCCGTCGGTGATGGTCGCTCCTGCAGGAACGTCCGCATCGCTGACGCTGAACCAGGTAAACCAGGGCAGCAGTTCTTTTGCCGGAAGATGATTGAAAGCGAGCGGGTCCCCGTCGCGAGTGCGACCCGTGTGGGATACCAGGATATCCGTTTCCTCGCCGGGTGGTCGCGCGTCAGCCAATGGCCAATTTGGCCCTTTCCCTGTTGCCCCTGTCGGCTTTGTACACCCTTGGCGTGAAATAGGCACCTGCAATTAAGTATGGTGCGGCGCAGATGCGCCTGATAGCGGCGCTCGCCATGGCTTCACGCAAGGATCTAGAACTCGCCAATCGTCTTGCCGATGCGGCAGGCGATGTCATTCGCCCGCTTTACCGGGGCGAGTGGTCGCAGGAGCAGAAGGCCGACCGCAGCTTCGTGACCGAGGCCGACCAGGCTGCCGAAGCCGCGATGCGGAAAATCCTCGAGACCGAACGCAGCGACGACGGCATCATCGGCGAAGAATACGGCACCCGCAACGAAGGTGCTTCGCGCCAGTGGGTGCTCGATCCGATCGACGGCACCACCAGCTTCATCGCCGGCCGCCCCATCTTCGGCACGCTGATCGCGCTGCTGCAGGACGGCTTCCCAGTACTGGGCATCATCGACCAGCCCATCGGGCGCGAGCGCTGGGCCGGCCGCATGGGCCACGAGACGACCTTCAACGGCAAGCCGGTGCGCAGCGCCGCATGCCGCGAGCTGTCGAATGCCGTCCTGGCGACCACCACGCCGCACCAGTTCTCCGACCACGAGGCCGATCACTTCATGGGGCTCGCCAAGGCGGTGGCCGAACGTAAGATCATCTACGGCGGCGATTGCTACAATTACGGTCTCACCGCGAGCGGCCATGTCGACATCGTGTGCGAGGCGGGTCTCAAGCTCCACGACTTCGCCGCACTGGTGCCCGTGGTCGAGGGCGCGGGCGGGATGATGTGCGACTGGTCGGGCGAACCTCTCCATGCAGGCAGCGACGGCAACGCGCTTGCCATCGGCGATCCGGCCCGGCTCGAGGATGTGCTCGAGGCAATGGCGCTGGCGTAATTGTGCAACAGTGACTTGGCATTTGTAGTATTAAGGTCACTGTAAACTTGAGGGCAAGGTTTCTCTGGCTAGAGCTTCGCACCTGCCGAACACTCGGCATTTGTATGAGGGTCAAGTTTACTATGAAGAAGATTGTTCTCGCGCTGGCAATGGCCGGCGCCTGCATGCCTGTTGCTGCGCAGGCACAGGACGGTGACTACGGTTACGAAGACGAGCGTCCGGCTCCCGACTCGCTCGACAAGACCGGTATCCGCTTCGAAGGACGCGTGTTCTACGAACGCATCGGCGATCCCGAAGACGACGTGATCTACGAACTGGGCGATGCCGTCGGTTTCGGCGGTGAAGTCGGTTACGATTTCGCAGCTGGCGACAATGTCGTTGTCGGTCCGTACTTCACCTATGACGTGTCGGGCGTGGAATCGTGCGACGGCGGCCTCTGCCTTTCGTCGGACGGCTTCTGGGCCGCAGGCATCCACGTCGGCCTGACCACCGGTGACACCGGCCTCGTGTTCGGTAAGCTGGGCTACAGCCAGCAGAGCCTGACGCTCGAAGGCACGTTCTACGATCCGTTCCTCGACCAGACCTTCACCTTCGACGAAACCGAGAAGGCCGGCGGTTACAACTTCGCTTTCGGTTACGAGCATGGCTTCGGCGAAAACGCCTACGGTCGTCTCGAACTCGGCATCAGCGAGAACTACGACCTCTACGGTTTCGACTTCCAGCGCTCGAACATCGGCGCTGCGGTCGGCGTGCGCTTCTAAGCCACGGTTCGAACCGGAAAATCCGGGGCGGGGCGCCAGCACGGCGCTCCGCCCTTTTTTCGTCCGGACCCCTCGACCTGCCTGCCGCGTTCGGCTGGCATGAGCGATAGAAGAACCATTTTGATTACCGGCGGCGCGAACGGCATTGGCCGCGCGACCGTCATGCATTTCCACGGGCTTGGCTGGAAGGTCATCGCGCTCGACACCGATGCCGAGGCGCTGGCCGAATTGCGCGATAGCCTGCCGCGCGAGACCGCGCTCTTCCTGACCTGCGACGTGGGCCGCGAAGGAGAGGTGGCGAAGGCGTTCGAGCGCGTTACCGAGTGGCTGGACGGTGCCGGCATCGACTGCCTCGTCAACAATTCCGGCATCGCCGATCCCTATGCGGGGCCGCTGGGCGAGCTGGAGCTGGAGGACTGGCAGGAATGGATCGATGCGAGCCTGACCGCGGCCTTCCTCGTGACCCGCGCCGCCTTGCCCCTGCTGGAGAAATCGGACGCGGCAAGCGTCGCGAATATCTCCTCCACCCGGGCGGTGATGAGCGAACCCGAAACCTTCGCCTATGCCGCGGCCAAGGGCGGGCTCGATGCGCTGACCCATTCGCTGGCTGTTAGCCTTGGCCCGAAGGTGCGGGTTAATGCGATCCGTCCCGGCTGGATCGAAACCGGCCCCTGGCAGAAGAGCGGCGCAAGGACGCACCCCGATCATCGAGACAAGGACCGAGAGCAGCACCCGGCAGGCCGGATCGGCAAGCCCGAGGATATCGCCGAAGCGGTCGCGTACCTGCACGATGCCGGTTTCGTGACCGGACAGCATCTCAATATCGATGGTGGCATGACGGTGAAGATGATCTACGAGCACTGACATGACTTCGGAGGGATCACTTGCAGGGCGCACGGCGCTGGTGACCGGCGCGGCGCGCGGGCTGGGTTTCGAGATCGCGAAACGGCTGGCGGAAGAAGGCGCGATGGTCTGGCTGAACGGCCGCGACGATGCCGCGCTGCGCGAGGCTGCAGCAAAGATCGGCGATCGCGCCGTGCCGCTCGCTTTTGACATCACCGATGACCGCGCCTGTGAAGAGGCTTTCGAGACAATCGCGTCAGGCGGGCTCGACATCCTCGTCAACAATGTCGGGCAGCGGGACCGCAGGGGCTTCGAGGATATCGGACGCGCGGACATGGCGCGCCTACTCGATGCAAACCTCGTCGCACCGTTCGACCTTGCACGGCGCGCTGCGCACCTCATGCGCAGGGGCAGTTACGGCCGCATCATCAATATCACCTCGATCGCCTCACATATCGCGCGAGGCGACGCCGCCTATACGGCGAGCAAGGCGGCGCTCGACGGCGTCACGCGTTCGCTCGCTGCCGAACTTGGCGCGGACGGTATCACCGTGAATGCGGTGGCCCCGGGTTTCGTGCTGACCGAGGCGAACGAGCAGTGGTTCACTAACGGAAGCGAGATTGCGGACCATCTGGAGCGTCGCACTTCGCTAGGCCGCTGGGCGCAGCCGCATGAAATCGCAGGGCCTGTCGCCTTTCTCGCCTCGGAGGCAGCTTCCTATATCACCGGGCATACCCTGTTCGTCGACGGTGGCTACGTCACCCACTTCTGACTTGCAATTGGTGGGGGAATCGCTATCTGCGCGGCCTTCACCGACACGTGATTCATCTGCCGGTCTGGCCGTAAGGGCTGCCAGGGCTGGTTGTACGTGTCTCTGATTCGATATCCGAGCAGGAGATGAAAATGCCCAAGCTGAAGACCAAGAGCGGTGTGAAGAAGCGCTTCAAGATCACCGCCAACGGCAAGGTCAAGCACGGTGTGGCCGGCAAGCGCCACCGCCTGATCAGCCATAATGCGAAGTACATCCGCCAGAACCGCGGCACCACTGTCCTGTCGGAAGCCGACAGCAAGACGGTGAAAAAGTGGGCGCCTTACGGCCTCGACTGATCGCGAACTAAGGAGATACTGAAATGCCTCGCATTAAACGCGGCGTCACCACGCGCCAGAAGCACAAGCGGCTCCTAGACCAGGCCAAGGGCTATCGCGGTCGCCGCAAGAACACCATCCGCGTCGCTCGCCAGGCCGTCGAAAAGGCCGGCCAGTACGCTTACCGCGACCGCAAGATCAAGAAGCGCAACTTCCGCGCTCTCTGGATCCAGCGCATCAACGCTGCGGTCCGCGCCGAAGGCCTTACCTATTCGCAGTTCATGCACGGCACCAAGCTTGCCGGCATCGAGCTGGACCGTAAGGTCATGGCCGATCTCGCCATGAACGAAGCTGCGGCTTTCAAGGCGATCATCGAGCAGGCGAAGAAGGCTCTTCCCGCCTAAGTCACGGCAATTGCCGAATGAATTGCGGGCGTCTTTCCCACAGCGGAAAGGCGCCCGTTTTCCGTTGGGAGTAGAAAAATACCCCATGCCGCGCTAATAGAGCGGCATGGCGGAGCTGGGAAAATCCGGGCCCAAACCCGAAATCGATGTGCGGTTCTTCGAGCCGCCGACCGACCTCGCCCGCTGCTTCACCAGTTTCTACCTGCTCGAAGTCCGGCTCCCGCCCGGCGAGATCGTTACCGATTATCTCCAGCCCGAGTGGTCGAACCTCAGGTTCTTCGAAAGCAACCCCCCGACCGTCCAGCTGGTCGGAAGCGATGAAGAGATCCATTCGCCCTTCGTCGTCACCGGGCCCAGCTGCGGATCGGTGCGGTTTTCGATCGGCACGACGCGGACGTGGGGTATTGGCCTGATGCCGCTCGGCTGGGCGCGCTTCGTCAATCGCCCGGCGAGCGAATTTTCCGACCACATCTGGGACGGCCAGACGGCGGAAGCCTTCGCAGCTTTCCGGCCCCTGTCGAAGATATTCTCGGCGCGCCATCTCACCGACGACGAGAAGGTCGATGCCGTTGTCGCCTTCTTCCGCAGGCTCGCCGGTTCTCCGCGCGATGAAGAGCGGATCATCACGACGCACGAAGCGATGATCGACCCGCGGATGTGCGAAGTGCGGGCCTTCGCGGAACAGGCCGGCCTGACCGTGCGGACGCTCGAACGGCTCTGCATGCGGCACTTCGGCTATCCGCCCAGCATGCTCTTGCGCCGCCAGCGCATGATGCGCAGCCTTGCCGCCTTCATGCTGGCGCACGACAAGACCTGGACCCAGGCGATCGATGGCACCTATCACGATCAGGCCCATTTCGTGCGAGAGTTCCAGACCTTCATGCACATGAGCCCGACCGACTATTCCTCCATGCCGCACCCTGTCCTGGGCGCGTTCATGGAGCGACGCCAGAAGGTGTGGGGTTCGCCTGTCCAGACGCTCGACTCGCCCGGCAGGCGCAAGAACAGGTCGCCCGAATGAGCGAACCTGCGCTCGGGTCACATCCGGTCGACCTGAATTTCTTCCTGCCGCCCGAGCCGCTGCGGCCCTTCATCACGACCTTCTATCACATGCGAATTTCGGCGCCCCCGCGGCGACCTGTGGTCGACTGGCTGCATCCCGAATGGAGCAACATCCGGCTTTTCATGTCCGGTTCGATGAAGGCCGGGATCGGGGAAGAGCCCGTGCGCGATGTGCCGCGCGCGACGCTTACCGGTCCCACCAGCAGCTCGATCCGCTTCGAATCGAAGGAAGCATCGTGTTGGGGCGTGGGCCTGCTGCCGCTCGGCCTTGCGCGTTTCACCGACCGTCACGCGATCGACCTTGCCGACAAGGTAACCGAGCTTACGCCCGCCTTGACGCGGATCCCGGTTGCCGCGTCCCTTGGCGGACTGGCGAAGACGGGCGACGACCTGTCGGCAGGTGCCGCATATCTCGCCTCGCTGTTTGCCGGGCTGCTTGAAACCGAGGCGCGCAGGGAAGAGGATATCGTGAGGGTGCAGAAGGCCCTGCTCGATCCCGCGTGTCATGCAGTGGCCGACCTCGTGGCTGTGACCGGCATGAATGCGCGAACGCTGGAGCGCTTTTGTGGCGAGTATTTCGGCTTCCCGCCGCAATTGCTCCTGCGCCGCCAGCGTTTCCTGCGCAGCCTTTCGCAATTCATGCTCGACCCTTCGATGAAGTGGATCGAAGCGATCGACCAGCATTATCACGACCAGGCTCATTTCGTGCGCGATTTCAAGTTCTTCATGCATATGACGCCACGCGAATATTCGCTGCTCGATCACCCCGTCCTGTCGGCTGCGGCCAAGGGGAGGATGGAGACAGCAGGCGCGCCCATGCAGGTGCTCCACGAACCTGACAGCCCCGCAAAATAGGCTGCGGTCACACGCGGAACCGCTGCTCTGTCGCCGGGAAGCGGAAACGGGGGTTTAGGATTCGCGCCTATGCCGCTAGAGGCAGCGCGCAAAGGACCTAATCCTCGAGAGATTCATGACCGATCTTGTGACACTGCAATCAGGTGCGCTGGCGCGCATCGAAGAGGCGGACAACGCCGATGCCCTCGAAGCGCTGCGTATCGAGTACCTGGGCAAACAGGGCTCCATCTCCGCGCTGATGAAGACGCTGGGCAAGATGACGCCCGAAGAGCGGCAGGAACAGGCGCCCAAGATCCAGGGCGCACGCACGGCCGTCGCCGACGCGATTACTGCGCGAAAAGAGGCTTTCGAGGCCGCAGAATTGGAACGCAAGCTCGCTGAGGAACGCCTCGACCTGACCCTGCCCGAACCGCAGTCGCCGAACGGCAGCGTGCACCCGGTCAGCCAGGTGATGGACGAACTTGCCGAAATCTTCGCCGACCTCGGCTTCTCGGTCGCCACCGGTCCCGAGATCGAAGACGACTGGCACAATTTCACCGCGCTCAACATGGCCGAGACGCATCCCGCGCGCGCCATGCACGACACCTTCTATTTCCCGGACAAGGATGCCGACGGGAATCGCATGCTCTTGAGGACTCACACGAGCCCGGTGCAGATCCGCAGCATGATGAAGCAGGGCGCGCCCATTCGCATCATCGCGCCGGGCCGCGTGTATCGCTCCGACAGCGACGCGACCCATACGCCCATGTTCCACCAGGTCGAAGGCCTCGTGATCGACCGCGACATCAACCTCGGCCACCTCAAGTGGACGCTCGAGACCTTCCTCAAGGCCTTCTTCGAGCGCGACGACATCGTGTTGCGCCTGCGCCCCTCCTACTTCCCCTTCACCGAACCTTCGGTCGAAGTCGATGTGGGCTGGCAGGACGTGAATGGTCGCCGCGTGCTCGGCGGTGACGGCGATGCGCCGGGCCACGGCTGGATGGAACTGCTCGGCAGCGGCATGGTCAACGCCCGCGTGATCGAATTCGCCGGGCTCGACCCCGACGAATGGCAGGGTTTCGCATTCGGCGTGGGCGTCGACCGCCTCGCCATGCTCAAATACGGGATGGATGATTTGCGCGCCTTCTTCGACGGCGACCAGCGCTGGCTCGACCACTACGGCTTCTCGCCTTTCGACCAGCCGACCCTTTCCGCCGGCGTAGGAGCGAAAGCATGAAGTTCTCGCTCGAATGGCTGAAGTATTTCCTCGAAACCGACGCGAGCGCGGCAGACATTGCGGCTGCGCTCAATCGCATCGGCCACGAGGTCGAGGGGATCGAGGATCCGGCTGACAAGCTCGAAGGCTTCCGCGTGGCCAAGGTGCTGACCGCGGCCAGGCATCCCGATGCCGACAAGCTGCAGGTGCTCACCGTCGATACGGGCGAGGGCGATCCGCTGCAGGTCGTCTGCGGCGCGCCCAATGCGCGTGCCGGCATGAAGGGCGTGCTGGGCCTGCCCGGCGCGGTTGTCCCTGCCAACGGCATGGAACTGCGCAAGAGCGCGATCCGCGGTGTCGAATCGAACGGCATGATGTGTTCGGTGCGCGAGCTCGAACTGGGTGAAGAGCACGACGGCATCATCGAGCTGCCCGAGGATGCGCCGGTCGGCCAGACCTTTGCCGAATATCACGATGCCTCGCCCGTCTTCGACGTCGCGATCACGCCGAACCGCCCCGACTGCATGGGCGTGCTGGGCATCGCGCGCGATCTCGCGGCGGCAGGTCTCGGCACGTTCAAGCCGGTCGAAGCATCGGCCATTCGGGCTTCGGGTGAGTGCCCGGTCGAGATCCGTACCGACGATCCCGAAGGCTGCCCCGCGTTCTTCGGCCGCGTCATTCGCGGTGTCGACAACACCGGTTCCAGCCCCGAGTGGATGCAGCGCCGCCTGATCGCGGCAGGCCAGCGCCCGATTTCGGCACTGGTCGATGCGACCAACTACCTCATGCTCGCCTTCGGGCGTCCGGCGCACGTCTATGACCTTGCCAAGCTTTCGGGTGCGGTCGTCGCCCGCCGTGCACAGAACGGCGAGACAGTCGAGGCGCTCAACGAGAAGACCTACACGCTCGACGACACCATGACCGTGATCGCCGACGACAATGGCGTCCACGACATCGCCGGCATCATGGGCGGCGAGCACTCGGGTGCGACCGAGACGACCACCGACGTTTTGCTCGAGATCGCGTATTTCGATCCCGAGCGCATCGGCGTGACGGGCCGCAAGCTCGGCCTCGCTTCGGATGCACGCACGCGTTTCGAGCGCGGCGTCGATCCCGAATATCTCGACGATGGTCTCGCGATCCTCACCAGCCTGATCACCAAGACCTGCGGCGGTGAGCCGACCGAGGTCGTGCGCGCAGGCCAGCCGCCTGTCACCGCGCAGACGATCAAGTTCGACCCGCGCCTGACCGAGCGTCTCGGAGGTCTCGCCGTGCCGCAGGAAGAACAGCGGGCCATTCTAGAGTCGCTCGATTTCACAGTCGGTGACGACTGGACGGTCACCTGTCCGCCGCGCCGCCACGATATCGAAGGTCCTGCCGATCTCGTCGAAGAGGTCGTGCGCATCCACGGTATCGACGAGGTCGAAAGCAAGCCGCTGCCGCGCCGCCCCGGCGTGGCGCTGCCGACGGCAACGCCGCTCCAGCAGGCCGAGCGCAAGCTGCGCCGCGCCGCTGCCGCACGCGGTCTCAACGAAGCGATCACCTGGTCCTTCCTGCCGACCGCGGAGGCAGAACACTTCGCCGATGGCGCCGAGCTCTGGGTGCTCGACAACCCGATCAGCGAGGACATGAAGGCCATGCGCCCCTCGCTCATCCCCGGCCTGCTTTCGGCTGCCAAGCGCAATGCCGACCGCGGTGCGGATGGCGCGCGCCTGTTCGAAATCGGCCGCCGCTATTTCCGCGGCAAAGACGGCGCGAGCGACGAGAAGCCGACGCTCGGCGTGGTGCTTTCGGGCGAGAAAACCCCGCGCGGCTGGTCCAATGGCAAGGCAGCGAAGTTCGATGCCTATGATGCCAAGGCCGAAGCCGTGGCGCTGCTCGAAGCCGCCGGTGCGCCGGTCGGAAACCTCATGGTGATGGGCGAGGCGGGCGACCAGTTCCACCCCGGCCAGTCGGCCACCCTGCGCCTCGGCCCCAAGAATGTGCTCGCCCGTTTCGGCGCGATCCACCCGAACACGCTGAAGGCCTTCGATATCGACGGGCCGGTGATGGCGGTCGAGATCTTCCTCGATGCAATCCCGGCAAAGAAGGGGGGCGGCTTTGCGCGCGCCGCCTATTCGCCGCCCGCATTGCAGGCGATCACCCGCGACTTCGCCTTCCTCGTCCCCGCAGACCTTGCGGCAGGCGACCTCGTGAAGGCCGTGCGCGGTGCAGACAAGAAGGCCATCGTCGATGCGCGCGTCTTCGACGTCTTTGCCGGACAGGGCGTGCCCGAAGGCAAGAAGTCGGTGGCGGTCGAAGTCGTGCTCCAGCCGGGCGACAAGAGCTTCACCGATGAAGAGATCAAGGCGATCTCGGACAACATCGTGAAGAACGCTGCCAAGCAAGGTGCGGAGCTGCGCGGGTGAAGACCGCCTTCGTCACCGGAGCCACCGCAGGAATTGGCGAGGCTACCGTTCGCACACTGGTCGCGAGCGGCTGGCGCTGCGTCGCGACTGGTCGCCGCAAGGAACGGCTCGATGCGCTGGTAGAGGAGCTGGGTGCGGACAAGGTCCATGCCGCCTGCTTCGATGTGCGCGATACCGAGGCGATGGATGCCGCGATTGCAGCCTTGCCCGAGGACTTCGCGGGCATCGACCTGCTGGTGAACAATGCCGGTCTCGCGCAGGGCCTCTCGCCCGCGCAGGAAGCCGATCTCGACGACTGGCAGACCATGATCGACACCAATGTGACGGCCATGGTGGTGCTGACCCGCAAGCTGCTGCCCGTGCTGATCGAGCGCAAGGGCGCGATCATCGCGATCGGCTCGGTGGCGGGCAGCTACATCTATCCGGGCGGCAACGTCTATGCGGGCTCGAAGGCCTTCGCGAACCACTTCACGCTGGCCCTGCGCGCCGACCTCCACGGAAGCGGCGTGCGCGTGACCAGCATCGAGCCGGGCATGGTGGAGACCGAATTCACCGTGGTGCGAACCGGCAGCCAGCAGGCTTCGGACGACCTCTATCGCGGGGCAGACCCGATGACCGGGCAGGACATCGCCGACACAATCCGCTGGATCGCCGAACTGCCCCCGCATCTCAACATCAACCGCATAGAGCTGATGCCTGTGAGCCAGGACTTCGCCGGCTTCCGCGTCGCGCGCTCCTAAGAGAACCATGACCTCAGATCGCCGTACATTCGCGATTATCTCGCACCCCGACGCCGGTAAGACCACGCTGACCGAAAAGCTGCTGCTAACCGGCGGCGCAATCCATCTCGCCGGCGAGGTCAAGGCGCGCGGGCAGGCCCGGCGTGCACGGTCGGACTGGATGAAGATCGAGCAGCAGCGCGGTATCTCGGTTACCAGCTCGGTCATGACCTTCGAGCGTGACGGCATCACCTTCAACCTGCTCGATACGCCGGGGCACGAGGACTTTTCCGAAGATACCTATCGCACGCTGACCGCCGTCGACAGCGCCATCATGGTGATCGACGCGGCCAAGGGTATCGAGCCGCAGACGCGCAAGCTGTTCGAGGTCTGCCGCCTGCGCAGCGTGCCGATCATCACCTTCGTCAACAAGGTCGACCGCGAAGGCCGTCCGGTCTTCGAACTGCTCGACGAGATCGCGGACATGCTGGCGCTCGACGTCAGCCCGCAGATGTATCCCGTCGGCATGGGCGGCGAATTCCAGGGCATCCTCGATTTCGAGAGCGGTGAAGTGGTCGTGCCCGAAGGTCCGTCGAAGGAATTCAAGGGCAAGCGCGTCGCCGATTTCGACCTGCCCGAAGACATCGCGGAGAATGTCGAACTGGCGCAGATCGGCTATCCCGAGTTCGATCTCGAAGCCTATCGCAATGGCGATCTCACACCGGTCTATTTCGGCTCGGCGCTCAAGAATTTCGGCGTCACCGAACTGATCGAGGCAATCGCGAAATACGCCCCGCCGCCGCGTCCGCAGCCTGCCGGCGAAGAGCAGATCGCGCCCGACCATGACGAAGTCACCGGCTTCATCTTCAAGGTGCAGGCGAACATGGACCCCAACCACCGCGACCGCATCGCCTTCATGCGGCAGGTCTCGGGCACGTTCAAACGCGGCATGAAGCTCACGCCCTCAGGGTTAGGCAAGCCGGTCGCGATCCATTCGCCGATCCTCTTCTTCGCGCAGGACCGCGAGGTCGCCGACACCGCCGAGCCGGGCGACATCATCGGCATTCCCAACCACGGCACGTTGCGCGTCGGCGATACGCTGAGCGAGAAGAACCAGGTCCGCTTCACCGGCCTGCCCAACTTCGCGCCCGAAATCCTGCGCCGCGTGGCGCTGGTCGACCCGACCAAGACCAAGCAGCTGCGCAAGGCGCTGGACGATTTGTCCGAAGAGGGCGTAATCCAGGTCTTCTATCCCGAGATCGGCGGCCAGTGGATCATCGGCGTGGTCGGCCAGCTCCAGCTCGACGTTCTGATCAGCCGTCTTTCGGCCGAATACAAGGTCGAGGCAAAGCTCGAAGCATCGCCCTTCGCCACTGCCCGGTGGATCAAGGGCGACGAAAAGGCGATGGCCGAATTCGAGAAGTTCAACCTCTCCAATCTCGCCAAGGACCGCGACGGCGATCTGGTGTTCATGGCCAAGAGTCCGTGGGACGTGAACTACCAGGAAGAGAAGAATCCCGAGCTTACTTTCTCCGCCACGAAGGAAAGGTGAGGTTGAATCGATTGTGCAGCCGTTGCAAAGCGGCTGCATGACCCTCACCGGCCCCACTTCCCAGACCTTCATCTCGCAGCGCCTGCGCCTCAACTATCTCGATTGGGGAGGTCGCGGGAAGCCGCCACTGGTCCTCGTCCATGGCGGACGCGACCATGCCCGAAGCTGGGACTGGGTAGCTGAAGAATTGCGCGACGACTGGCACGTGGTGGCGATGGACCACCGCGGTCACGGCGACAGCGACTGGGTGTCCGACGGCAATTACCAGGTGGGCGACATGGTCTACGACCTTGCGCAGCTGGTCCACCAGCTGGGTGTAGGACCCGTCACCATCGTTTCCCACTCGATGGGCGGCAATGTCTCGCTACGCTATGCGGGTACTTTCCCCGATATGGTGAAGAAGATCGTTGCGATCGAAGGTCTCGGACCCAGCCCTAAGCGGCAGGCCGAGATGCGCGAGAAAAGCTATCCGGAACGCATGGCCGAATGGATCGGCAAGAAGCGCGCAGCCTCTGGCCGATCCCCGCGCAAGTATGAAAGCATTGAGGCCGCCTTCGCGCGGATGATCGAGGAAAACAGCTACCTCACCGAGGAGCAGGCACGCCACCTGACGATCCACGGCGTGAACCGCAACGAGGATGGCACCTACAGCTGGAAGTTCGACCCGCACCTCAATGTCTGGGCGGTCGAGGACATCGCCGACGAGTTCCTCCACCAGACCTGGGCCGCGATCACCGCGCCGACCCTGTTGCTATACGGAGCCGACAGCTGGGCCTCGAACCCGGAAGGTGATGGAAGGCTCGACCACTTCTCCAACGCGGAGGTGATCGAGTTCGAAAATGCCGGCCACTGGCTCCATCACGACCAGTTCGACCGCTTCATGAAGACGATCAGGGACTTCCTTTAGATGGCAGAATTCTTCGACGCGCTGGATGACAAGCACATCGCGATGATCGGCAAGCAGCCGGTCTTCTTTGTCGCCACCGCCGCCGAAGATGCCCGCATCAATTTGAGCCCGAAGGGCTATGACGCCTTTCGCGTACTGTCCCCAAAGCGTGTCGCCTATCTTGATCTCGGCGGGTCGGGCAACGAGACCCACGCGCACCTTGCCGCCGACGGGCGCATCACGCTGATGTTCTGCAATTTCGACCGGCCCGCGCTGATCCTGCGGATCTACGGCAAGGGCCGCGCGGTGCTTCCGCAGGACTCCGACTGGGCCGAGCTTTCCGCGCATTTCGAGATGATGCCCGGCACGCGGCAGATCTTCGACATCGCGGTCGAAATCGTCCAGACAAGCTGCGGCTGGGGCGTCCCCTTCATGGAATATCGCGATGAACGCGAGACGTTGAAGAAGGCACATCGCCAGACCGATCCGGACGAATGGGTGGCCAAGTACCAGACCCGCACCAGCAGCATCGACGGTCTGCCGACCCGCCCGACAGACCGCTTCATCGCCGGTGACTGAGACGCGCTGCAACTCCCTTGCGCCCGAATAGTTGAGGCCCCGTGCAGCTAACCTTCGCCAGCTATAACATTCACAAGGCCGTCGGCCTCGATCGCAAGCGCGATCCAGAGCGCATCCTGTCGGTCATTCACGAAATCGATGCCGATGTCATCGCCCTGCAGGAGGTCGACCGGCGGATCGGCGCGCGCGAAACCTGCATCCCGCGTGCCGAGATCGACGATACGCACTGGCGGCTGATCGAGGTGGCCAAGCGGCCGCGCAGCATCGGCTGGCACGGCAATGCGCTCCTCGTCCGCCGCGAATTCGATATCCACGAGGGCGAGGCTCTCGACCTGCCGACGCTGGAACCGCGCGGCGCGGCGTGTGGAGAGATCACGATCGAGGGGCACCGGATGCGGATCATCGGGACCCATCTCGACCTCTCCGGCCTGAGGCGGCGAGACCAGATCCGCTCGCTCGTGTCATTCGTGGAAGACTGCTCGCGCAACCTGCCGACGGTCATCATGGGCGACTTCAACCAGTGGGGGCGCCGCACCGGTGCCATGCGCGAATTCGCCGATCGCTGGACCGTGGTGACCCCTGGCAAGAGCTACCCCTCGCGCCAGCCGGTGGCGACGCTCGACCGGATCGTGGCGAGCAAGCATTGGGGCTGCGTCGAATCCGACGTTCACCACACGGGGCTCTCGGCCGTCGCATCGGACCATCTGCCCGTGGTAGCCCGGCTTGAGCTGATTAAAAAATAGGCTCGCGCTCAATATTTAGGCAATAAATGTTGCGGATGCTGCTCTAACCGCGCAATTTTCCCGCATTTCCTGTTTGGCACGCCCTTTGCTGCATGTGCGAACGCCGGTGCTTGGGCCGGTTCGCAATACGAAGGGGTGAGCGCGTGAAATTCATCATCGCCGTCATAAAGCCGTTCAAGCTCGACGAGGTGCGCGAAGCCCTCGGCGCGGTGGGCGTTGCCGGAATGACCGTTTCCGAGGTCAAGGGGTTTGGCCGCCAGAAAGGCCAGACCGAGATTTACCGCGGGGCCGAATATTCGACCAACATGCTTCCCAAGGTGAAGCTGGAAATCGCGGTCGCCGACGATCTCGCGCCGCAGGTGGTCGAGACCATCCAGCAAACCGCCAGCACGGAAAGCATCGGCGACGGGAAGATCTTCGTCTTCGACCTCGCCAGCGCCACCCGCATCCGCACCGCCGAAACCGGCGAAACCGCGCTGTGACGCGGCAAGGAGTGACACAGATGACCATGCGTAACCTCATGCGCGTCGCCGCCACCGGTGCCGCTGCATTCTTCACCGCGACCGGCGCTATGGCGCAGGAAGCAGCGGAAGCGGCTGTGGCCGTTCCCAACCCCGGCAATAACGCCTGGATGATGACCGCGACGGTGCTCGTCCTGCTGATGATCATCCCGGGCCTTACGCTGTTTTATGGCGGCCTGACCCGTTCGAAGAACATGCTCTCCACCATGACCCAGATCGGCGCGACTGCAGCGCTCGCCATGATCATCTGGGTGATGTGGGGCTACAGCCTCGCATTCGGCGACACGACTTATGACGGCCTGCTGGGCAAGTTCATCAGTGGCGGCAGCTACTTCCTCGCCGGAACCGATGCGAGCAGCACGGCGGCGACCTTCACCGATGAAGTCATCAGCAAATATGTGTTCATCAGCTTCCAGATGACTTTCGCCGCGATCACCGCCGCGCTCATCTTGGGTGCGACGGCAGAGCGCATGAAGTTCAGCGCGGTCATGGCCTTCGTGCCGATCTGGCTGACCATCGTCTATTTCCCGATCGCACATATGGTTTGGGGCACGGGCGGACTGCTGCTTGACGACGGCGCACTCGACTTTGCCGGCGGCACCGTGGTGCACATCAACGCCGGTGTCTCGGGCCTCGTCCTTGCATACCTCCTCGGCAAGCGCCGTGGCTGGCCGCAGGAACCCATGATGCCGCACTCGATGACGCTCACCATGGTCGGCACCGGCCTGCTGTGGGTCGGCTGGTTCGGCTTCAACGCCGGTTCGGCTCTCGAGGCCGACGGATCGGCCGGTCTGGCTATGATCAACACCTTCGTCGCTACCGCCGCAGGTGCGCTGGCCTGGATGGTGATCGAGAAGCTTGCCGGACACAAAGGCTCGGCGCTGGGCTTCTGCTCGGGCGTGATTGCAGGCCTCGTTGCCGTCACCCCGGCGGCAGGCAACTCGGGCCCCTTCGGCGCGATCCTGCTCGGCATCCTGTCGGCGGCCATCTGCTACTTCTTCGTCGCCAAGGTGAAAGCCAAGTTCGGCTATGACGACAGCCTCGATGCTTTCGGCATCCACGGCATCGGCGGCATCGTCGGCGCCATCGGCACGGCCGTTGTCTACCAGCCGTGGATCGGCGGTCCCGGAGACGGCTCGACCGCTCTTGGCGCGCAGCTCGGCATCCAGGTCTGGAGCGTCATCGTGACGATCGTCTGGGCCACAATCGGCACTCTCATCGCCGGCTACCTGGTCAAGCTGACCATCGGCCTGCGGGTCGACGAAGAGACCGAAGTCGACGGGCTCGACATCTCTGAACACGGAGAACGCGCCTACAACTAACACCAGCTTGGCGGGGCCGCCCTTCTCTCCTCTCTCTCCTCGGGCGGCCCGCCTACCTTTGTTCCTCCTGCGAACAACGCCTCGAGAAGGGCCGGGACCAAAAGTCCCGGCCCCTTTTTTTGCGCCATGTCGCAACACAGGGAAGACGAAGTGCTTTGCGAAAAAGTCTCTGGGGTGGCCGTGAGATTGCTTTTATTGCGCACTAGGCATATGCCCTGAGCATTCGGCCGAACAAAACAAGAGCCGGTATATCAGAGGAGGGTGACTATGCTTCGTGCCAAGTCGTTGAAATCTCTTGCGCGTCCCGTATTCCTGTCGGGCGTCGCATCCATGGCCATCGCAACCCCGGCATTTGCCCAAGACGCGCAGACCGCAATCGAAACCGATGCAGTGGCAGCACCCGAAGCGGACGAGCCTGCCGAAACGATCATCGTTACCGGTACGCGTCAGAACAATCGTTCGGCTGCGGATACGGTTGCCCCGGTCGATGTTGTCGGTTCGGCAGAGCTGAACAACACGGCGGACAGCGACATCGGCGATGTCCTGCGTGTCTCGGTTCCCTCCTTCAACGTCGGTACGCAGCCGATTTCGGACGCTGCAACGCTCGTCCGCCCGGCCAACCTGCGCGGTCTTTCGCCCGACAACACGCTGGTCCTCGTCAACGGCAAGCGCATGCACCGTGCATCGGTCATCGCCTTCCTCGGCGGCGGCATCTCGGACGGTTCGCAGGGCCCCGATATTTCGGTCATTCCCTCGATCGCGATCAAGCAGCTCGAAGTCCTGCGTGACGGTGCATCCTCGCAATATGGTTCGGACGCCATTGCCGGCGTGCTCAACTTCATCCTCAAGGACGCTCCGGACGGCGGCACCGTCTCCGCGCAGTGGGGTGAAACCTATGAAGGTGACGGCGACAAGTACTCGATCGCAGGCAATGTCGGCATTCCCTTGGGCGAGGCCGGCTTCGTCAACCTTTCGGCCGAATATGGCGAAAGCGACGCGACCTCGCGTTCGGTCCAGCGCGACGATGCTGCGGCGCTGATTGCTGCGGGCAACAGCGCCGTCGCCGACCCGGCGCAGATCTGGGGCCAGCCCAACGTCAACGACGACTTCAAGTTCTACGGCAACATGGGTTTCGACTTCACGCCGGAGATCAGCTTCTACGCCTTCGGTAACTATGCCGAGCGTAACGTCGATGGCGGCTTCTTCTTCCGCAACCCGACCAACCGCGGCGGTGTCTATGCCGGGCCCTTCGTCGATCCGGCGACCGGCCAGCCGCTGGACGAGGCCTCGGGCGGTGTGCCGTCGGTACTGGTCGGCGACCTGTCGATCGATACGGCTGGTGACTGTCCCGCCGGTATCCCGCTGACGCAGGGCGGCCTGATCCCCGATCCGACGATCCTCGCGCAGGTAACGGCTGACGGAAACTGCTTCAGCTTCGTCGAACTGTTCCCGGGCGGCTTCACCCCGCGCTTCGGCGGTGATGTCGAGGACTACTCGATCGCTACCGGTATCCGCGGCCAGGTCCTCGGCGGGCTCGATTTCGATCTCAGCTGGCGCTACGGCAAGCACAGCACCGACTTTGCGATCCGCAACACGGTGAACGCTTCGCTCGGGCCCAACACGCCGACCGAATTCAACCCGGGCGGCTACTCTCAGGCCGAGAACGTCGTGAACCTCAACCTGGGTTACGAACTGGCCGTGGGTGAGGGCAGCGTCTACATCGCGACCGGTGCAGAGTATCGTGACGAGAAATTCACGATCACTGCAGGCGATCCTGAATCCTTCGCCCTCGGACCGCTCGCCCAGCCGAGCGCAGCCTATCCGACCGGACAGGGCTTCTCGACCAGCTCGAACGGCTTCCCCGGGTTCTCGACCAATTCGGCAGGATCCAGCAAGGAAGACAACAAGGCCGCGTATCTCGATATCGAAGCCGACCTGATCGATGCTCTCACCCTGCAGGGCGCCGTTCGCTACGAAGACACGAAGAGCTTCGGCGATACGGTCACCTGGAAGCTGGGCGGCCTGTTCAAATTGTCGGATGCGCTGCGTCTTCGCGGTACCTATTCGACGGGTTTCCATGTCCCGACGGCCGGTCAGGCTAACGTCATCAATGTCACGACGCAGTTCTCCAATGGCGAGCTGCAGGACGAAGGTACGTTCCCGCTCAACAGCCCGGCAGGCCTGATCGCGGCGGACTATATCTCGGACAGCGTCGCCAATGGCGGCCTTGGCCTTGCCCGTCCGACGCTTGGGCCCGAGAAGGCCGACAGCTTCACGCTGGGCATCGCTGGCGACTGGGGCGATTACACGGTCACGCTCGATTACTTCAACATCAAGCTGAAAGATCGCATCTCACGTTCGTCGACGATCGATTTCCCGCTTGCGCTCTGCTACCTCGCAGGCCGCGAAGGGGTGGCGACGGCGTGTTCGCCCACGAACACTCCCAGCCCGGCCGAACTGCTGACGCAGCTCGATGCGGCCGGTGTGATCAACCGCACCGACTTCACCGGCTTTGAAGACCTGGTGGCCTTCACCTACTTCAACAACGACTTCGACACCCGCACGCAGGGTCTCGACTTCGTGGCCAACGCAAGGCTCTATCCGTTCGAGAACGGCACGACCCGCGCGACGCTGGCGATCAACTACACCGAAACCGAAGTGACCGACGTGGGCCAGACGATCTCCGCCACCCGCGTTCGCCAGCTCGAGGAAGGCCTGCCCAAGTGGAAGGGCTTCCTGAACCTGACGCACGAGCAGGGCCGTTTCCGCGGCATGCTTCGCGCCAACTACTTCGGCGAGTACTACGAGGCCCACCTTGAAGACAGCACCCTGCCGATCGATGCGGGCGCTGAAGTGACCTTCGACGTCGAACTCGGCTACGAGGTCATCGACGGGCTGGAAATCGCTGCCGGTGCACAGAACGTGCTCGACAACTATCCCGAGGCGAACCCGTACTCGGGCATCGTCGGGGCACAGTATGGCGAACGTTCGCCCTTCGGCTTCAACGGGGGCAGCTACTACGTCCGCGCGCGTTACCAGTGGTAAGGCCGCAAGGACTGTAGAATCGGATCGGGGCGGCCTGCGGGTCGCCCCTTTTCATTGGGAGGTAGGTTAAATGCTGTCGATCCGTCTCGCGCGCAAGGATGATGAGCCGGCAATCGCCGCGCTGATGAAGCTGGCGATCGAGCAGTTGCAGCAGGGCTATCTTACGCCCGAGCAGATCGAGGCATCGAAGGCGGGCATGGGGCTCGACGCCTTGCTCATCGAGGACGGCACCTATTTCTGCGTCGAGGACGAGGGCGAACTCGCGGGCTGCGGCGGCTGGTCGCGCCGCGCGACGCTCTACGGCGGCAATCACTCGGCCGGCCGCGACCCGCGCCTGCTCGACCCCGCTAGCGAACGGGCGCGCATCAGGGCGATGTACACGCACCCCGATCATGTCCGCAAAGGTGTCGGCAGGCTCGTGCTGGAGACGGCCGAGGGGGCCGCGCGAGCAGAGGGTTTCCGCGAAATCGAGATGGCGGCGACGATGGCGGGCAAGCCATTCTACGAACGCTGCGGCTATGCGGTCGAAAGCGAGTGGCACGACACAAATGGCGCCGTGCCTGTCCCGCTGGCGACGATGGCGAAGGCGCTCTAGGCGCCCAGTTCTGCCTTCACGAAGTCGGCACAGCGTTCACCGATCATGATGCTCGGCGCATTGGTATTGCCCGAGACGAGGCGCGGCATGATGCTGGCATCCGCGATCCACAATCCGTCGATCCCGCGCGCCTTGAGCGTCGGATCGACCACGTCACCCTCGCTTGCACCCATGCGGCAGGTGCCGACAGGGTGATAGACCGTATCGGCTCGGTTGCGGATGAGCTCGTCGAGCTGCGCATCGTCGTCGATGTCGATCGGGTAGCGGTCGCGCGGTTGGAATGCCTGTAGCGCGGGCGAGCCTGCGATCCGGTGCGACAGCCTGACGCCTTCGCGCAGGGTCACGAGATCGCGCTCGTCGCCGAGGAAATTGGGATCGATCACCGGTGCATCTACCGCATCGCGGCTGCCGAGGCGAACCGTGCCACGGCTCTCCGGCCTCAACACGCAGGCATGGAGAGAGAAGCCGTGGCCCTTCACCTTGGTGCGGCCATGGTCTTCGAGCATCGCCGGGACGAAGTGCCACTGGACGTCCGGTGCCGGTGCATCGGACATCACGGTCCAGAATCCGCCAGCCTCGGCATAGGGCGAGGTCCAGGGGCCCGTGCGGTGACGGCGATGTTCGATCAGGCCTTTCGCCATGCGCAGCGTGCCCTGCAGACTGTCGCCCAGCAAATCCTTGCTCGGGCTTTCCCAGCTCGAGACGTAATCGAGATGGTCCTGCAGGTCCGAGCCAACCGCCTGCTTGTCGAGCACGACGTCGATCCCGTGCTCCCTGAGATGCTCTGCCGGACCGATGCCCGATAGCATGAGGATCTGCGGTGAATTGAAAGCCCCGGCGCTCAGCACGACACCGCCGCGCGCCTTGACCGTGCGCGAGCGCTTGCCGACCGAATAGGTCACGCCGGTGACGCGGCCGTCCTCGATTTCCAGCTTCTGGACGGTGACCCCGATACGCACGTCGAGGTTCTTGCTGCCGCGTAGCGGTTCGACATAGGCGCGCGCGGCGGACCAGCGTTCACCGTCTTTCTGCGTCACCTGGTAAAGGCCGAAACCGGCCTGCTTCTCGCCGTTGAAGTCCTTGTTATGCGGCAGCTGCAGCTGGGTCGCGGCCTCGACAAAGGCACGGCTGCCCGGATTGGTGAACTTCTGGTCCGAAACGAAAAGGGGCCCCTCGTCCCCGTGATAAGCGTCTGCGCCGCGCTCGTTGGTTTCGGCGCGTTTGAAATAGGGCAGGACGTCGTCATAGCCCCAGCCCGTACAGCCGAGACTTTCCCAATTGTCGTAATCCCAGCGGTGCCCGCGGATATAGACCATGGCGTTGATGGCAGACGAGCCGCCCAGACCCTTGCCGCGCGGCTGGTAGCCGATGCGGCCGTTGAGGCCCTTCTGCGGGACGGTCTCGAAGCGGTAGTTGATCTTGTCGGTGCTGAAAGCGAGCATGCCCGGGATCGTCACCCGGAAACCGTCGTTCCGTCCGCCTGCCTCGAGCAGGCAAACGCTCTTGCCCGCCTTGGCCAGCCGCCCGGCAACCGCGCTGCCGCCGCTGCCGCCGCCAATGACCACTACGTCGAATTCGTCCATGGGTTCTCCTCTCGATTCGAGAGGTTAGGCAGCCTCGGCCTCGCCCGCAATCGGGTTTTCTTCCGAAACCGTTTTCCCCTCACGTTCCAGCCATGCCTCGCGGATTTCATCGCTGGTCTGGCGGCTGCCGTCGTGGGTCCAGCCGGGTTCGCGCAGGAGATAGGACAGCTTGTGCTTCCACGGGGCGCGCCACATGTCCTGCGCAATGCCGATCCATTCGTGGAAGACCGCCCACAGCAGGTTGAAGCTGCCGAGCTGCTTCACGATGCCATAGCGGATCTTCTCGTCCTCCACTTCTGGCTCGAACGTGCCGAACATCTTGTCCCACACGATGAAGACGCCCGCGTAATTGCGGTCGAGATAGCGCGGGTTGGTCGCGTGGTGGACGCGGTGGTGGCTCGGCGTGTTCATCACCGCCTCGAACCAGCGCGGCATCCGGTCGATCGCCTCGGTGTGGATCCAGAACTGGTAGATCAGGTTGAACCCGCCGCAGATGGCGATCATCGCCGGGTGGAAGCCCAGCAGGACCAGTGGCAGCGCGAAGGCGAAGCCCAGCGTCAGGAAGCCGGTCCACGTCTGGCGGAGCGCGGTGCTCAGATTGTAATGCTGGCTCGAATGATGGTTCACATGGCTCGCCCAGAACCAGCGCACGCGGTGGCCGAAGCGGTGGACCCAGTAGTATTTGAGATCGTCGAGCACGAAGCATGCGATCCACGCCCACCAAGCCCAGCCGATGTCGAAGGCGCGGAATTCCCATACGAACAGGTAGAGCGCGAAGAACAACCCGCCGAACAGCAGGCCGGCCACCGTGCTGCCAAGCCCGAAGGCGAGGCTGGTGAGCGTGTCCTTCGGTTCGTACGCGCGCGGGTTGCGTCGCCAGGCCCAGATCATCTCGATCAGGACCAGCGCAACAAAGCCGGGAACGGCATATTCGGTGGGCGAGAAATCGGGCATGGCGTTCGCGCTATCCTATAGCCTCGATGCGCTTAACCCAAGCTTGAGGATCTGCGATCGCCAGCCGCGCAGAACCGTAGCGGCGCTCTGCGGTGTCGATGACCAATGTGGTGCCGTCGATCCGCGCCTTTGCCTCGCTAGTCAGGACACGACCTGCGAAATGCGTTCCGTGCGGACGCAACAACAGGATCCGCCCCTGTGCATCGCCGAGAAGCGCGCCGCGACCTTCCTGATCCAGCGCGATTTCTGTCGCGCTGAAGCCGTCGATTGCTTCAATGGCGGCGAAACGCGCCTCGTCTTCGCTGGAAAGCGTGTTCTGCGGACCCAGCTTCATCCACCATGCCAGCCCTGCAAGCGCAAGTATCGCGACGAGGGAACCGAGGAACTGGAGGAGGGCGGGTGGCAGGTCCATTGCTTTGCCGGATTGGCACGGGCCTCGCTTTGCGGCAAGCAGGTGCAAGCTTCGGGGAGAGAAATTATGAGGACCGCCGCCTTTTTCGCCAGCGCCGCCATGGCATTCGCAATGCCGCTCGCCGCGCAGACGTCCGAACCGCTCGATGAAGTTGCCGCTCAGGAAGAGCTTACCGGCCGCGTCGCCCAGCAATTGTGGGACTGGGCTGAGCTTGGCTATCTCGAAACGCGCTCCAGCGCCCTGTTGCAGGACGAGCTGGAAAGCGAGGGTTTTTCGGTCGAGGCGGGCATCGCCGGTATCCCCACCGCCTTCGTCGCGGAATGGGGTGAGGGTGGTCCTGTCATCGCAATTCTCGCCGAATATGACGCGCTTCCGGGTATCAGTCAGACCGCCTCGCCGACGCGCGAGCAGTCCGCGCATGGTGCAGGCCATGCTTGCGGACACAACCTGTTTGCGGCCGGTTCGCTGACTGCGGCCATCGCTATCCGCCGCTGGCTCGAGAAGACGGGGACTCCGGGCCGCATCCGGCTTTACGGGACGCCGGCAGAGGAGGGCGGATCGGGCAAGGTCTACATGACCCGCGCCGGCATGTTCGACGATGTAGACATTGCGCTCCATTGGCATGCCGATGACGAGAACAGCGCGGCGGCACGCACCAGCCTTGCCAACCGCTCGGCCAAGTTCCGTTTCCGCGGCGTATCCGCCCATGCGGCAGGCGCTCCCGAACGCGGGCGCAGCGCGCTCGACGGCGTGGAAGCGATGAACATGATGGTCAACATGATGCGCGAACACACGAGCATGGATACACGCATCCACTACGTCATCACCGAGGGTGGGGCTGCGCCGAACGTGATCCCCGATTTCGCGGAAGTTTTCTATTACGTCCGCCATTCCGATGCCGACGAGGTTCGCGCGCTCTGGACGCGGCTTGAGGCCACGGCGAAGGGTGCCGCCATGGGTACGGGCACCGAGGTTGAGTGGGAAATCATCCACGGCAACAACCCGCTGCTCGTGAACGAGACGCTGGCGCGCATGATGGACCAGAAGCTGCGCAGTCTCGGCGGGATCGAGTACACTGCCGAGGAACGCAAATGGGCGGAGACGATCTCGGAGAGTTTCGGTGACAACGCCATCCCGCTCGAGGAAGCCGGGAAGGTACAGCCCTATGCCAAGAGCCTCGGCTATGGCTCGACCGATGTCGGTGATGTGTCGTGGGCCACGCCGACCGTTGGCGTGCGCACGGCGACTTGGGTACCAGGCACGAGCGCGCATAGCTGGCAGGCGGTTGCGGCCAGCGGTCATTCGATCGGTCACAAGGGCGCGCAGCACGCCGCGAAAGCGCTGACGCTCATAGCGGCGGAACTGTTCGCCAACCCCGAGCTGCGCGAAGCAGCGCGGTCGGAATTCGATGCCGCGCGCGGTGCAGATTACGAATACGTCTCGCTGCTAGGCGACCGCGATCCGCCGCTCGATTACCGCAAGTAACTAGCTGCCGGCACTGCCGGAAAGCATCTCGAGGGTCTGGCGGATGGGCGACACGTCATACCCGCCAGCCGCTGCCTTGCTTGCGATCTCGTCGGGATCGGCGCCGGCCTTGGCCTGCGAAAGCGCCCACAGGAAGGTCGAGCGAGTGCCCGACCGGCAGAAGGCGAGCACCTTGCCCTCGGCATTGCCAAGCGCCTCGGCCATGGCATCGACCTGAGGCTGGCTGAACCCTCCGCCGCTGACCGGGATTGCGACATAATCGATTCCGGCTTCGTGTGCGGCGCTTTCGATGGCGCTGCTGTCGGGCTGGTCGGGCGCTTCGCCATCGGGGCGGTTGTTGATGATCAGGGTCACGCCCTCGGCCTTGGCCGCCGCAACATCGGCAGGCTCGATCTGCGGCGAGGCCAGCAGGTTGTCGGTAATCTTCCTGAAGTCGGCCATCGATCAGCCCTCCTGTGCGCTGGTTTCGGGTACGCGGCGCTTGCGTTGAATGATGTTGAGGATTTCCACGCCGACGGAGAAACCCATCGCGGCGTAGATATATCCCTTGGGAACGTGGAACCCGAAGCCGTCGGCGATCAGGACAAGCCCGATCATGACGAGGAAGGCCAGCGCCAGCATTACGAGGGTCGGGTTCTTCTCGATGAACTTCGCCAGCGGATCGGCGGCGATCATCATGATGCCTACCGTGATGACCACCGCGATGACCATGATCGGGATGTCGTCGGTCATGCCGACGGCGGTCAGGATCGAATCGACCGAGAAGACGAGGTCGATCGCCACGATCTGCGCGATGACCGCGCCGAAGGTTGCTTTCACAGCGTCGACCGGGCCCGGCGTCTTGTCGAGCAGGTCGCCGGAATTGTCTTCCGGTTCCATCGAGTGGTGGATTTCCTTGGTCGCCTTCCAGAGCAGGAACAGCCCGCCGACCAAAAGGATCAGATCGCGGCCGGAGAAGGCCGTTTCGAATGTCGGCTCGCCGTAAGGCCCCGGCTCACCCGTGATGCCCAGATCGAAGAGCGGGGCCTGCAAGGTGACCAGCCAGCCGATCAGCATCAGCATGCCGATACGCATGATCAGCGCCAACGCGAGGCCAATCCGCCGCGCGCGCTGCTGCTGGTGCTCGGGCAGCTTGTTCGACAGGATCGCGATGAAGATGAGGTTGTCGACACCGAGGACGATTTCGAGTGCGATCAGGGTGAGGAGCGCCAGCCATGCCGCCGGGTCGCTGAACAGTGCGATAAGATCCATGAGAACGCTCGTTGCCGAAGCACAGGGCGCCTTGCAAGGGAAACGAGCGGGCAAGGCGCCATGCGAAAATGTCACATTTGTGCGCCAGACGGCCCCTCGACGCTAAAATATTCGCATGCTGTGAAGAATCACGCTATGCCTCGGTCCGTGCGGGAGGATTTCATCATGGAATCCACCTGACGTATGCGAACGGCACGCCTTGCAGCCTACGTGTCCTCGCGATGATTACTTGGCTGCGCGACAAGGTATTTTAGGACTTATGGGTTACGACAGAGGGCGGCGCCGCGGACGGGACAAGCGGGACAACATCGGCGAAGATAGCTACGATCCGTTTGGTGGTCCTCCCGGTGGTTTCGACCAGGGCGGCGGTTATGGCGGCGGAGACCGTGGTGGTTTCGGGGGCGGTGATCGCGGCGGCTATGGCGGCGGCGGTGGTGACCGTGGCGGCTACGGCGGCGGCAATCGCGGCGGTGGCGGCTTTGGTGGCGGCAACCGCGGCGGCGGTGGTGGCGGCGGCTTCGGCGGCGGCCCGCGCGGCGGCGGTGGCGGCGGTGGCAACCGCATGCCCGCGCAGGTCGTCGGCACCGGCAAGGGTACCGTGAAGTTCTTCAACTCGCAGAAGGGATTCGGCTTCATCCAGCAGGAAACCGGCGGCGAAGACATCTTCGTCCACATCAGCGCAGTCGAACGTGCCGGCCTTGAAGGTCTCGCCGAAGGCCAGGAACTCGAATTCAACCTCGTCGATCGTGGCGGCAAGGTTTCCGCCCAGGACCTGCAGGTCGTTGGCGACGTGATCCCGGTCGAAGCGAAGAGCGAAGCGCCCCGTCGTGAACTGACCGGCGAAAAGGCAACCGGAACGGTCAAGTTCTTCAACTCGATGAAGGGCTTCGGCTTCCTGACGCGTGACGATGGCCAGCCGGACGCATTCGTGCACATCAGTGCAGTCGAGCGCTCGGGCCTGTCCGTCATCAACGAGGGCGAACGATACGAGTTCGACCTCGAAGTCGACCGACGCGGCAAATATTCCGCGGTCAATCTGGTCCCGGCCGAATAATCCGGACCTCTCCTTTGCGCTGTGTTTGACCAAGCCTGCGCGAAGGAATAGATCGCTGGCAAATACGCAGATGGCGGCTCCCAAATCCGGGGCCGCCATTTGTCTTTGATCCCGTGAGGAGAGAATACGAGAAATGTCGATCAGCCCGTTGATGCCCGTCTATCCCCGTTGCGGCGTGCGCCCTGTGAAGGGGGAGCACTGCCACCTGATCGACGAGGACGGCACGCGCTATCTCGACTTTGCCAGCGGCATCGCGGTCAACCTGCTCGGCCACAGCCATAAGGGCCTGATCGGCGCGATCCAGAAGCAGGCTGAGACGCTGATGCATGTCTCGAACCTCTACGGCAGCCCGCAGGGTGAAGCGCTAGCGCAGCGCCTCGTCGACAAGACTTTTGCCGACACCGTGTTTTTCACGAACTCGGGTGCCGAGGCGGTGGAAACCGCAATCAAGACCGCGCGTGCCTATCACCAGCATGAAGATGGCGATGCGAACCGCACCGAGCTGATCACCTTCACCAACGCGTTTCACGGCCGCACGATGGCGACCATCAGCGCCTCGAACCAGGAGAAGATGCACAAGGGCTTCCATCCCTTGCTTGCAGGCTTCCAATATGCCGAGTTCGACAATCTCGAGAGTGCCAAGGCGCTCGTCAGCGACAAGACCGCCGGCTTCCTCGTCGAGCCGATTCAGGGCGAGGGCGGCATCCGCCCGGCTTCGGACGAGTTCATTCATGGCCTCAAAGCCATGTGCGACGAGCACGACCTCATGCTGGTTTTCGATGAAGTGCAGTGCGGCGTCGCCCGTACCGGCAAGCTATATGCCTACGAACACTACGGTGTGGAGCCGGACATCATGGCCAGCGCCAAGGGTATCGGCGGCGGCTTCCCGCTCGGCGCCTGCCTCGCGACGGAAAAGGCGGCGCGTGGCATGGGCTTCGGCACCCACGGCTCGACCTATGGCGGTAACCCGCTCGCAATGGCGGCCGGCATGGCTGTGATGGATGCGGTCGCCAATGACGAGTTCCTTGCCGAAGTGACCGAGAAGGGCGAGCGCCTGCGCAGCCGTCTCGAACAGTTCATCGGCAACTATCCCGACCTCTTCGATTTCGTCCGCGGCAAGGGGCTCATGCTGGGTCTGCGCATGAAGGTCGAGAGCCGGCCTTTCTTCGTGCACCTGCGCGACAATCACCAGCTGCTCTGCGTTGCAGCAGGCGACCAAACGCTGCGCGTCCTGCCCCCGCTGGTGGCCGACGATGCCGAGTTCGATGAATTCTTCGAGAAGCTTTCCGCTGGCGCGGCAAGCTTCGATCCGGCGGCAAGCTGATGGCTGGCGGCGACGCGCTCGACCTGGCCCCGGCAGTGAGGAGTTTCCTCGACCTGTCGGATGCTGGCGGGGATGCGATCGCCGCCATTCTCGCCGACGCGCAGGACCGCAAGGCTGCGCGCGCTGGCTGGCCCAAAGGACTACCGGACGCAGATGCTCCGCTCGCAGGGCATGTGCTCGGGATGATCTTCGAGAAGAATTCCACCCGCACGCGCGTCAGTTTCGACATCGGCATGCGCCAGCTCGGCGGCACCTCGCTGATCTTGGATTCGGGTACGAGCCAGCTGGGCCGCGGTGAGAGTATTGCCGATACCGCGCGGGTACTCAGCCGGATGGTCGATGCGATCATGATCCGGACCGACGATCACGCCAAGGCCGAAGAACTTGCGCATCATGCGCATGTGCCGGTCATCAACGGGCTGACGGATCGTTCGCATCCGTGCCAGATCGTCGCCGACCTGCTCACCATGGTCGAGCATGGCAAGGCATTGCCGGGCCTCGAAGTCGCATGGCTCGGTGACGGCAACAACGTTCTGCACTCGATTCTCGAGGCGGCAGGCATCTTCAAGTTCAACGTCCGCATGGGCGTTCCCAAGGGATACGAACCGGAAAGCGAGTTCGTCGAGATGGCCCGCAAGGGCGGTGCGAGTGTCACGCTGACGCATGACGCTGCCGAAGCAGCGCGCGGTGCCGACGTTATCGTGACCGACACATGGGTTTCGATGGGGCAGGACCACGCGCACAACAAACTTGCGGCGATGGCCCCATTCCAGGTCGGCAGCAAACTGATGGCCGAGGCCAAGCCCGATGCGAAATTCATGCATTGCCTTCCGGCGCATGTCGGCGACGAGGTTACCGAAGAGGTCTTCGAGGGCTCGCAATCGATCGTATTCGACGAGGCGGAAAACCGCATCCACGCGCAGAAATCGATCCTGCTCTGGTGCTTCGGGAAGCTCGGCGCCTAATCGCACCCCTGTTCAATCGGTCCGTGCGCACCCATATGCGCGCGCATGACCGAAAACCCGCATTCCGATACCGAGACCTATTCTGGTCACACGCTCAGCTTCACTATTCCTTCGCGCGACACGCGAGGCCGCATCGTGCGCCTCGATTCGACCCTCGACGAGATCCTGTCCGCGCATGACTACCCTGCGCCGATCACTCATCTCCTGGCCGAAGCCCTTGTGCTGACCACCCTGATGGGTTCGCTGCTCAAGGATGACGGCTCGCAGGTGACGATGCAGGCGCAGACCGAGGCCGGAGCCATCAACCTGCTCGCCTGCGATTACCGCAGCGGCGAACTGCGCGGCTATGTCGATTTCGACAATGACCGGCTGGTAGAACTGGGAGCAAACCCGTCGCTCTTTGCGCTGTTCGGCAAGGGCTATCTCGCGATCACCTTCGATATTGCGAAGGGCAAGGGCCGCTACCAGGGCATCGTTCCGCTCGAAGGCGAGACTCTGGCCGAGGCGTGCGAAACCTATTTCTTCCAGTCGGAACAGGTCCCGACCCTGATCCGCACGGCCGTGCGTTCGAGTAGCGAGGGGTGTCTTGCTGCCGGAATGCTGATCCAGCACCTTCCCGATGGCGAGGAGGGGCGCGAGCGGCTCCATGCACGCCTCGACCATCCCGAATGGGAGCATGTTTCCATGCTTGGTGGCTCGATCAAGCACGAGGAACTGCTCGACAGCGATCTTTCGATGGAGGCGATCGTATGGCGCCTGTTCCACGAAGAAGAGGAGGTGCGCATTGCAGCCGGGACCGAAATTTCGCGCGGTTGCCGCTGTTCGATAGAGCACTACCAGACGGTGCTGGCCAAGTTCCCGGAAGCCGATCGCGCCGAGATGCGCGACGAGAACGGGATCATTATGGTCGACTGCGCATTCTGCTCCCGGAAATTCCCGGTCGAGGCGTAACCTAGCGGGCGAGCTGCCCGAAATACTCCGGTTATCGCTGTTATGGAACGGTTCATCGTCCGCGTATACTATATTGGGTAAGTTCGTGCGGCTTGCACGTGTGATAAAGGTTGAGTGATGAAGTCCATGTCGAATCGCAAACTCGTCGTATTGAGTGCGCTGCTGGCTGCCGTTCCGGCGGCTGTGTTCGGCGGGCCTGCGCTTGCGCAGTCGTCGCTTGCCATGCTCGACACGCTTGAAAAGGGTGCGTGGGAAGTCCGATTCCGCGATGGAACCGCGCCTCGCTCGATTTGCGTGCGAAGCGGGCGAGAGCTCATCCAGCTTCGCCATAGCGAGTCGGGTTGCAACCGCTTCGTGGTCGAAGACGGCGCCAATGAAGTGACCGTCCAGTATACGTGTCGCGGCAATGGCTACGGTCGCACCAATATCCGCAAGGAAGGTAGCAATCTCGTCCAGATTGACAGCCAGGGGATTGCGGACGGCCGCCCGTTCCAGTTTTCTGCCGAAGCGCGCCGTACCGGAAGCTGCCGATAAACTTGCAGCGCGGGCCGCTTGCGCTTAGCTGCGCGGCATGAACCAGACAGCCGAAAATCCGACCGAAACCGCAGTTGTCCTGCTTTCAGGAGGGCTCGATTCCATGGTGACCGCCGCGATTGCTCGCGAACGGGGCCATGCTGTTCACGCGCTGACTATCGATTACGGCCAGCGCCATGTTCGCGAATTGCAGTCAGCAAAGGCAATCGCCGCAAAGCTTGGTGTAGAGCGTCACGTCGAACTGCCGCTGGATCTCAGGCGCTTCGGAGGGTCTGCCCTGACCGATGATATCGACGTGCCGAAGGAAGGTGTCGGCAACGATATTCCGGTCACATATGTGCCTGCCCGAAACCTCGTGTTCCTCGCGCTGACCACCGCCTTTGCCGAAACATCGCATTCCCGCGATATCTTCATTGGCGTGAACGCGCTGGATTACTCTGGCTACCCCGACTGCCGGCCAGAATTCATCGCGAGTTTCGCGGAGACTGCGCGGCTTGGAACCAAACAGGGTGTCGAAGGCGAACCCTTCACGATCCACGCGCCGCTCCAGCATATGAGCAAGGCCGACATCGCCTGTGAATGTCACCGGCTCGGTCTCGACCCTGCTTGGAGCTGGTCCTGCTACGATCCGACGCCGGAAGGGCTCGCTTGCGGGGCATGCGATTCATGCCGACTTCGCCGAAAGGGGTTTGACGAGGCAGGACTTGTCGATACGACAGTCTACGCAAAAGACGCACCTGCCCTGACGGAGTAGTAATTTGACCCAGCCGACGCCTGCCGAAGCAACCGAAGTTCCAGCAGGCGAGGCCGATACGAAGGTCCCCGCATACAGCTGGTATGCGCTCGGGGTCCTCGTGATCGTCTATGTGCTGAACTTCGTCGATCGCAATATCATCTCGATCCTTGCAGAGGACATCAAGGCAGACCTCGGCCTGCGCGATGACCAGATCGGCTTTCTCTACGGCACCGCCTTCGGTGTGTTTTACGCGCTCTTCGGCATCCCTCTCGGCAAACTGGCCGACAGCTGGCACCGCGTGAGGCTGATGACGGCCGGCTTGGCAATCTGGTCGGCGTTTACTGCCCTCTCCGGTTTTGCGAAGAACTTCACCACGCTTAGCGTGGCACGCATCGGTGTGGGCGTGGGTGAGGCGACCGCCAGCCCGAGTGCCTATTCGCTGATCTCCGACTGGTTTCCCAAGAAGATGCGCGCAACGGCGCTCGCGATCTATTCGTCGGGCCTCTACATCGGCGGTGGTATTTCGCTGCTGATCGGTGGCGCGATCGTCGAAAACTGGAACCAGTCGTTCCCGACCGACGCGCCGCTTGGACTCGCAGGCTGGCAGGCCGCTTTCATTATCGTGGGTCTTCCCGGCCTGCTTCTCGCAATGCTGGTGTTCACCCTGCGCGAACCGCTGCGCGGTCAGAGCGAGGGCATCATCACTCCCGCACCCAAGGACCCGTTCCGTGGCTTCTTCAAGGAACTGGTTGCGGTCATCCCGCCTTTCACCCTGATTGGCGCCGCCCAAGCAGGTGGCCGTGGGATAGCTCTCAATCTCGCAGGCGCGGCAATCATCGGCGGTATTGCCTATCTGATGGCTGATCTTACCGGTAATGCGCAGCAGTGGGGCGCAGTCGGTGTTGGATACTACGCGATCTTCTCGTGGGCCTCGACCCTCAAGCGTCGGGACGAACCGACCTTCTCGCTCATCTGGGGAACGCCGGCTTTCCTTTCGACGATCCTCGGATACGGCATGGTCGCCTTCATGTCCTACGCGGCGTCGTTCTGGGCGGCACCCTACGCCATCCGCATTCTCGAAGAGGCTCCGTCGACTGCCGGCTGGTGGATCGGTGGACCCGGCGCCGTGGCCGGTTTCCTCGGTGTGATCATCGGCGGACGTATGGCCGATTATCTTCGCGAACGCATGCCGACGGGGCGACTTTTCGTCGTGGCATTCGGCCTCGTGGCAGCGGCGCCGTTCCTCTACATCATGTTCACGACGCTCGACCCTACGACCTTCTATATCGCAGCGTTCATGCAATCGCTCTGCGGCAGCTCTGCGCTGGGCGCGGCTGCAGCAACCACACAGGACCTTGTCCTTCCGCGGATGCGCGGCACTGCAACGGCGACATTCTTCCTCGCCACGACGCTGGTCGGCCTTGCGCTAGGCCCGTACATGGCAGGTCAGGTGTCGACGATGACGGATAGCCTCTCGACGGGCGGTCTCAGCCTCTTGATTGCGGTTCCGATCGGACTGGTCATGCTCTTCATTGCATACCGCACGGTTCCGACGGCGGAAGCGACACTGCTCGAGCGTGCTCGCGCGGCTGGCGAAGAGGTCTGACGCGGCCGCCTAGCGGGTTTGCATGAGCACTCCGCAGGCTACCCGTGAGCCTGCATCGCCTGCGGGGTCGCTGCGGTAATCATCGGCCCTGGCGTGGATGACGATTGCGGTACCATCAGCATCGAAGATCTGTTCCCGCAGGATTGCGGTGTCGGCGCCAAGATCAACATCGGCACTGGCACTACGCGACGCACCGACGACGAGATTGGGCAGATCTCCCAGATGTTTGCCCTGCGGGTTCAGCGAGCCATGCTCGTTCCCTCCGGGATTGAGGTGACCGCCAGCGCTTGTGAAGCCGGGCGCTTCGCACTTGCCCGTCGTGTGGAGGTGGAAGCCGTGCTCGCCGGGTTCGAGACCGGTAGCCAGTACAGCCAGTGTGAGGGTCTGCCCGTTGGAAACCAGCTGAGCGGTTCCGGCAGGCACTCCGTTAGCGAAGGTCAGCCGGGCCTCGGCGACCCGTTCACTGGGTAGATCGCCCACGGTCGAACAGGCTGCAAGAGCTGCGGTGGCGGTGAATGCGAGGGCGATCTTCATTGGCGTGCGCGTCATCATTGGTCCTTAGCTAAGCAAAACGTTTCGATAGCCCCAACGAAAAAGGGGCCGGATTGCTCCGGCCCCTTCTCGATGTTTCAACTCTTGCGAGTGAATTACATGCCCGAACCCGGACCGTAGGTGACTTCCACACGACGGTTCTGGAGTTCACGGACGCCGTCTGCGGTCGGAACGCGCAGCTGGCTTTCGCCGAAGGCTTCGCTGCTGATCCGGCCATCGGGGATGCCGCGGGCGGTCAGGTAGTCGCGAACCGACGAGTTACGACGCTGGGCGAGGCCCATGTTGTACTGCGTCGAGCCCGAGGTGTCGGTGTGGCCAGCGAGCATGACCGAAGCCGTGCCGCAGTTGGCGTAAGCCGAAACCGCGTTGTCGAGGATCGTCGCTGCTTCCGGCGTGATGTCCGACTCGTCCCAGTTAAAGAAGACGATGTACGGGCCCTGCTGGCAAACCGGAGGCGGCGGCGGAGGCGGCGGCGGCGGCGGAGGCGGCGGAGGCGGCGGCGGAGGCGGCGGAGGCGGCGGCGGAGGCGGCGGCGGCGGCGCCGCGCCGAAGTTGTAGCTCAGAGTGCCCATCAGCGAGTGGGTGCGCCACTTCGCATCAAGATCAGCACCGGTGACATCAACCAAAGCGACGTCTTCGGCGGTGAACATGCGGTACCGGAGACCAACATCCAAATTGTCAGTCAAAGGAGCGCGGACGCCAGCAAGCAGCTGCCAAGCAAGGTCGCTGCTGGAATCATCAATAGCCGTTTGAGTCTGTGAAACAATCGCCTCGAGGTTGGTACGGGCTACACCAATACCGCCGCCGACATAGGCTTGAATGCCATCGTCGGCACCAAAGTCGAACATTCCGTTGAGCATGAAGCTCAGGGCATTGATGCTACCATCAACGGGATCAATGATAGTACCATCACCAAGCGCCACTGTATCATGTTCGGCATCGCGGTAGCTAACTTCCGCTTCAAGCCGAAATGCACCGAAGTCATAGCCGACATAACCGCCGCCATCGAAACCGGTGTCGGTATTGACGCTAATCTCATCGGAACCGTCATTGACGTCGATATCGAGATCTTCAGCGATCATCGGCCCAAATTCTGCGCCGATGTACCAAGAGTCTTCTTTTGCGAGAGCAGGCGAAGCAAGGGCCGTGGAGGCCATCGCCAAACCTATAACGAGATTTCGCATTATTTATTTCCCCTTTTTGCGAATTGGAGCCACCGAGTAGACGTTATCTAACTTCGCCTTGTCGCGGTGGCAAGCGGGCAATGGTTGGGAACTGTTGCAAGAATGTCGCGCGTTCTGATTGATACTTTTCAGAAAACTGACTGCGAAGTCCCTCCATGACCATGGCCCAACGTAGGATGCCGTTGGTGGTTCCCTGTTGGGTATGAAATACACTACAATCCTGCAAAGATCTCGAAGAAGCCTAAATGGCGTTGGGCCTCCCGAAGTCGCGCGGCCTACCACGCCGATGGCGTGGTATAGTGCTGCTAAGGATCTGGAAAAACTAATCCGTAGTCCTGCAACCTATTTTGCCATTTCATCCCATTCTACCTCAAACGCTCTGTGTCTATGAGCACGTCGCTGCGCTGCCAAAGACAAAGAGCCAATTAGCTTAATCGCGCGATTGCCATTGAGTCTCGCCTCGCTTAGGTCAGCGGGCCCCTTTCGGGACGCGAGGAATCACCCCCAATGTTGATGAAACCGCTGCGCGGGCTCTATGACTGGACGATGGACAAGGCCGCGCATCCGCATGCGGTGTGGTGGCTGGCGTTTTTTTGCTTTGTCGAGTCGAGCTTCTTCCCGATCCCGCCGCACCCGCTGCTGGGCCTCATGTGCCTGGCCGAGCCCAAGAAGGCGGTGAAGTTCGCCACGATCGCCACACTGTCTTCGGTCGCAGGCGCTCTGCTCGGCTATGCAATTGGCTGGGGCCTGTACGACACGGTGGGAGTATGGCTGATTTCGACGCTCGGCCTGACTGACGCCTTCCCGGTCGCTGCGTGTCACCTGAAAGAGTACGATTTCGAGGCGATCCTGATCGCCGGCGCCACGCCGGTGCCGTTCAAGCTGTTGACGATCACGGCGGGCTTCGTCGGCATGAACCTTGCTACCTTCGTCCTTTCCAGCCTCTTCGCCCGCGCGCTCATCTTCATGACCGTTGGGATCCTGTTCCGTGTCTTCGGTGCACCGATCAAGCGGGTGATCGACAAGTATCTCGGTACGGTGACCACCGTTTTCGTGGTTCTGGTGGTGGGCGGTGTGCTCATCCTCACGCAGCTCGGCGGCAACGACGAAGAAGGCGGTCCCTGCTCGGCTGCACAACTGGAGCAGGCTCAGTGACCTACTCTCTGCCGCGCCGTCTCGTGGCAGAGGCGGTCGGTAGCTTCTTCCTGTTCGCGGGCGTCATCGGCTCGGGCGTGATGGCCGAGGCGCTGGCCCAGGGAAACGACGCGCTCGCGCTTCTCGCAAACACCATCGCAACAGGCGCGATCCTTTACGTGCTGATCGCCATGCTCGGACCGATATCGGGCGCGCATTTCAATCCGGCGGTGACGCTGGCCTTCGCGCTTCGACGCGAAATCGCGGTGCGAACGGCGCTGGCATTCGTGCTCGTTCAGGTTGCTGCGGGCGTGATCGGCGCCTTCGTCGTGCACCTGATGTTCGACATGGAGATCATCCAGTTCTCGACCAAGGCGCGCGCGGGGCTGGGGCAGTGGAAGGGCGAATTCGTGGCGACCTTCGGGCTGGTGCTGACCATCCTGGTGCTGCTGCGCACCCGCGTGGAGGCGATCCCCATGGCAGTCGCGCTCTACATCACCTCTGCTTACTGGTTCACCAGCTCGACCAGCTTCGCCAATCCCGCGATCACGCTGGTCCGGAGCCTGTCGGACAGTTTTGCCGGCATCGCGCCAGCCGACGTGCCGGGCTTCGTCCTCGCGCAGATTGCAGGAGCGATCGTAGCGACAGTGGTAGCTGGCTGGCTGGCGAGGCCGGAGAATGCGGAAGGCTAGGCCAGCGCAAAGCGGGCCAGCCGGTCGCGGTCGGGAACCCGGACCGATCCATAGCCGCGTTCGACGAGCCCGCGCTGCTGGAGCTCCTTCAGTGCCGCATTGGCCGTCGCCCGCGTCACGCCCAGCAGGTCGGCAAGTTCCTGCTGTGTGATCGTGATCGAGGCGGTCCCGCCTTCCTCCCCCGCCATCGTCGCAAGAATACCCGCCAGGCGCGCGGGATTGGTCCCGTGGCGCAGACCGGCGACGATCGAAAGCGTATCCTGCAATTGCTCCGACAGCGCACCGAGCAGGGCCCGGGTCGAGGCCGGATAATTGCCGAGTGCCTCCAGAAAGGGTTTCGCCGCGATCAGCCGCAGGCGACTTTCGCCGCGCGAAACAGCATCCACGATTCGTGGCTTGCCGGAGAATACCGCCAGTTCGCCGTAGGAGTCGCCCGCCCCGAGCAGCGCCACGGCGCGAAACTCTCCATCCGGCAGGAATTGCCCTACGCGCACGGCGCCTTCTTCGATCAACCAGAAGCCATCAGCCGGATCGCCGCGTTGCTGGATGATCTGGTCATCGGCGAATGCGCGCTCACGCGACGTGCGGACCAGATGCGCCTGCAGTGCAGGGTCGAGCGCCGAGAAAAGCATCGGCGTGACAAGGGAGCGCCGAGTCGCGCTCAATTGTAAAATTCTCGACATTCTTACGCTTCGGTAAAGGCTAGGCAGGGATTCGACAAGTTTGCCCGGAGAACGCCCGTGCCCTCATCGACCATTGCCATCCTCGCCATCTACCTCGGTTTTGCGGCGCTCGAACTGTGGCGATCGAACCTGTTTTCAAAGGCAGAGCAGACCCGCGATGACGGAATCGTGGAGGCAGTGAGCATCATCGTCCTGCTCGGCTTCACGCAGCCGATGGTGCTGTTCGGTGCAGCCGCGGTGGCCGGGCTGATCGCTCCGCAGTACGAAGGCGCTCTGTCGGGTCTCAACGTCTTCGCGGCGATCGGGCTGTTCCTGATCCTCGACGACATGATGCAGTACTGGTGGCACCGTGCCGCGCACACGTTTCCGTGGCTCTACAATCTGCATCGCCCGCATCACAACGCGCGCTACATGAGCATCCGGCTCGTTTACCGTAACAACCTGTTCTATTACGCGATGATGCCGGGAATCTGGCTTTCCGGCGTACTGATTTACCTCGGCCTTGGCTGGGTATATGCAGGCTATATCGTGGTGAAACTGCTGGTGATCACCGGCGCGCATTCGGACGTCGCCTGGGACAAGCCGCTCTATGCGAAGAAATGGCTGTCGCCGGTGATGTGGGTGGTCGAGCGCACGATCTCGACGCCATCGACGCACCATGCCCATCACGGGCGCCATGCCGACGATGCCGCGACCCACTACAAGGGCAACTACGGGAACTTGCTGTTCTTCTGGGATGTGCTGTTCGGTACCGCGAAGATCACGCGCAGCTATCCGGAAAGCTATGGGGTCGAGAACCTTCCAGAGACGTCGCTGGGCGAGCAGCTTGCATGGCCGCTGTTCGGACGCATCCCGCAAGAGACCAAGCCACAGGACGAGGTAGGAGAGGGGACGGCGCAAAGCGCCGCCTGACGGAAGGGCCGGTCGGGTTTGCGACCCTCCCGGCCGGCTCTTCTTTTCCTCAGCCCTCGAACTTCGTCTCGAGCGTGATCTCGCAATCGAGCAGCTTCGATATCGGGCAGTTTGCCTTGGCGTCAGCGGCCAGTTCCTCGAACTTGGCCCGGTCCATCCCCTCAACTTTGCCCTTGGTCGCCAGGGCAGACTTGGTGACCCTGAATCCGCCATCTTCCTCTTCGAGCGTAACCTCCGCGCTGGTGGTTACGCGACCATCGCTGAACCCGGCTTCGGCAAGCTTGAAGGAAAGCGCCATGGTGAAGCAGCTCGCATGGGCGGCGGCCACCAGTTCTTCCGGATTGGTGCCGGGTGCATCTTCGAAGCGGGTGTTGAAGCCATAGGGCTGGGCGGCCAAAGCACCCGAACCGGTTGACACGTGACCCTTGCCGTCCTTGCCGAGGCCCTCGTAGGTCGCGCTGCCGCTATTCGTCGTCTTCATCGCAGAAATCTCCTTTCCCCGATGAGACGGACGAGCAGGCAGCCGCGTTCCCTGACGGCCTAGATGATGCCGATTTCCTTGCCCGACTTCTCGAAGATGTCGAGGATCTGGCCGACTTCCTCTTCGGAATGTTCGGCGCACAGCGAGCAGCGCAGCAGCGTCATGTTCGCAGGCGTCGCCGGCGGGCGCGCGAGGTTCACGTAGAGGCCGTTCTTGATCAGCGCTTCCCACATGGCTGCGCCCTGCTGGAGGTCGGGCATGATCACCGCGATGATCGCGCTCTGCGGTTCCTCGGTGCCAAGCTTGAAGCCGAGATCGCGCAGACCCTTGTGGAGGTTCTTCGAATTCTCCCAGAGGTGCGCGCGCTTGTTCGAACCGTGCATCAGCTTGCGGATGCTGGTCGCCGCAGTCGCGACAACGCTCGGTGGGAGCGAGGCGGTGAAGACATAGGGGCGACAGACGAGGCGCATGATCTCGAACTTGGGATGGTTCGAGACGCAGAAACCGCCGACCGTGCCGACGCTCTTGGAGAAGGTGCCGATGATGAAATCGACATCGTCGATCACGCCGGCATCTTCGACCACGCCACGACCGTGTTCACCGATGAAGCCCATCGAATGCGCTTCGTCGACCAGCACCATCGCGCCGTATTTCTTGGCGACGGCGACCATTTCCTTCAGCGGAGCGACGTCGCCCAGCATCGAGTAGACGCCTTCGAGGATGACGAGCTTGCCGGCATCTTCCGGAATGCGCTTGAGGCGCTTTTCCATCGCTTCGATGTCGTTGTGCTTGAACGGCACGACTTCGGCATTGCCCATGGCGCAGCCGTCCCAGATGCTGGCATGGCTGTCGATGTCGAGGATGATGTAGTCACCCTTGCCGGCGATGGTGCTGATGATCCCGAGATTGGCCTGGTAGCCGGTCGAGAAGACCATCGCGTGGTCCATGTCGTAGAACTCGCGCAGGGCTTCTTCGCATTCCTTGTGGCCCTGGTAGGTGCCGTTGAGAACGCGGCTGCCGGTGGTGCCCGAACCGAAATCGGCCAGCGCCTGCTTGCCCGCTTCGACCACGTCCGGGTCGAAGGTCATGCCCATGTAATTGTAAGTGCCGAGCAGGATCGTCTCGCGACCGTTGCAGATCGCGCGGGTCGGCGAGAGGACCTTTTCCATCACCAGGTTGAAGGGGTCGGTCTGGCCGGTTGCGAGCAGTCCTTCGCGTAGAGCGATGATGTCGTCGAACTTGGAGAAGAGGTCCTTGTCGCCTGCGTGGCCCTCGATCGGTTCCGGCTGGTCCGGCTGGATGATACCTTCGCTCATGCGTCGGCCTGCAGCTTGTTTACCGCGTCGACCAGCTGGCCGTAGTTTTCGATCTCGGCCTGCTGGTTCATCGAGATGATGATGTCGAACTCGTCTTCGATATCGGCAACGAAATCCATGACCGTAAGGCTGTCAAATTCCAGATCGTTCTGGAAGGTCGTCTCTTCGGTGATGGTAACGCCCTTCTTGTTGAAGGGTTCGGCGAGTTCGCGGATCTTCGCGTCTACCTGGGCACGGTCCATGAAAAGGTCCAATTCTAACTTGTGCAGTGCGACCCGCATTCGCGGATCGTAACGAATGAGGCGGCAAAGCGGTTTCCGCCGCGTTTTGTCAAGCGCGGGCTAATCCATTCGATTGCATGCCGCGCCCCCGATTATCCGTCGAGCAGCTTGCGCACGGCGGCCATGAAGGGCCCGATCGACACCGGCTTGGCGAGATAATCCTGCGCGCCTGCTTCGCGAATGCGTTCTTCGTCGCCCTTGCCGGCATAGGCGGTGACCGCCAGCACGGGAACCTCGTCGAAATCGGAATCCGCCTTCAGTTGGGTGATCAGGTCGACCCCGCTGATATTGGGCAGCTGGATATCCATGATGACCAGCTCGGGGTGGAACTTCTTCGCGGTCGCCACCACATTGCTGCCATCGGAAACCGGCACCACCTCGTATCCGCTCGCTTTGAGCACGTCGCAAAACAGCTTACGGTTGAGGTCGTTGTCCTCGACAACGAGGATTCTCTTTGCCACGGGGCGGGTCACTCCTGTCACTTGCTGGCAGGGCTTAGGAGTTAGCAGGACCAGTGACAATTCCGAGAGGTGACAAATCGGCGGATGGAGACGCTCGCGCGCCCGAAGTCCTCGCGCTCGAGGCACTCGGCTGGGCGCTGACCGACGAACGCCGCGCCGATCGCCTGCTGTCGCTGACCGGCCTCACGCCCGAGCGCCTGAGGCACGGGATAATGGAACGGGCCGTGCAGGCCGCCGTTCTTGAATTTCTGGCGGCTCATGAACCCGATCTCATCGCCGCCGCCGATGCACTGAACACCAAACCGGAAACGCTGGTCGCCGCTGCCAGGGAGCTGAATTCATGACACGCCCGCTCATCATCTCGGACTGCGACGAGGTGCTCCTCTATATGGTCTCGCCGTTCAAGGACTGGCTGGCCGAAACGCAGGGCGTGGAATTCCGCATGACCGGAAACGATTTCAGTCAGGCGTTGCGCTGGCAGGATAGCGGCGAGGTGCTTGCACCCGACGATATCTGGAAAATGCTCGGCCGGTTCTTCGATACGGAAATGCATCGGCAGGATCCCATCCCCGGCGCAATCGAAGGCATCAATACGCTGGCCGAGGAGGCCGATGTCGTCATCCTCACCAACCTCGTCGACAAGCGGCAGCAGATGCGTACCGAACAGCTGGCGGGCCATGGCCTGAACGCGCGGGTATTCACCAACCAGGGCCCGAAGGGTCCGGCACTGCAGAGCATCCTTCAGGAGTATTCGCCCTCGAAGGCCATCTTCATCGACGATCTCGCGCAGCATCACCGTTCGGCCCGCGAGGCGATCTCCGAAATCACGACGCTCCATTTGTGCGGCGAACCGATGCTCGCCCCGCACATCGATTGCGCGCATAGTTCGGGCCATGCCGATGCCCGGATCGACACTTGGGCCGAAGCGCTGCCGTGGCTGCGCAGGCAATTGGAAAAGGAAGAAGCATGAGAGTTCACGAACGACTTGAGGAAATGGGAGTGAAGCTCCCGAAGGCAGCGGCTCCCGTTGCCAGCTACCAGCCGGTCGTCGTCGATGGTCATATCGCCTATGTTTCGGGGCAGCTGCCGTTCGTTGACGGCAATCTCGTCACCGGCAAGCTCGGCAAGGACGTGTCGATCGAGCGCGGGCACGAAGCTGCGCGCGCATGCGGCCTGATGATTCTCGCGCAGCTCGAAGCTGCCGGCCTGCTCGAACGGGTCGCGCAATTCGTGAAGCTGGGTGGTTTCGTTGCCTCGGTTCCCGAGTTCACCGACCAGCCCAAGGTCATCAACGGAGCGTCGGACCTGATGTACGAAGTCTTCGGCGATGTCGGCAAGCACGCCCGTAGTGCCGTCGGCGTGCCGGTCCTGCCGCTCGACGCTGCTGTCGAAGTCGATGCGATCGTTGCTCTCAAGGCTTGATGCACTGATTGTCGGCCAGCCCGACCCGGCGCGGGTCGGCTGGCTGCGCGACTGGACCTATGCCCATCGCGGCCTGCATTCGGACGGCGTTCCGGAAAACTCGCTGGCCGCTTTCGCGCTCGCGGCCGAGCGCGGGCTCGGCATCGAATGCGATATCCAGCGCAGCCGCGACGGCTGTGCGATGCTCCTCCACGACTGGGAGCTAGACCGATTGACCGCCGTCAGCGGTCCCACCGCCAGCCATTCCGCCGAGGAACTCTCGCAAATTGCCTTCCTCGACAGCGAGCACAAGATTGCCCGCCTCGACGATCTGCTACCAATCCTGGGCGGCAGGGTCCCGATCCTGATCGAGATCAAGTCGAAGCGCGGCTATGACGTAAAGCGATCCTGCCGCGCGGTTGCCCATGCGCTGAAAGGCTATGCAGGACCGCATGCGGTGATGAGCTTCGATCCTCGCGTTTGTGTGTGGTTTGCAGAACATTCGCCGCAAACGGTGCGCGGCCTCGTCATGCGCGAAGACGAACAAGGGATGACGCAGAAGGCGTGGCAACGCCACGTCGCACTTTGGGCGGCGCGACCCGAATTCATCGCCTACCATGTCGCGGCCCTGCCGAATCCGATGGTCGAGGGCCTGAGAGAGCGCGGCCTGCCGGTGCTCACATGGACCGTGAATTCGACCGAGACGCGGGCGCATGCCGGGTTGCACGCCGACGCGTCGATTGCCGAAGGGGAAGGGCTGGCGTGAACGGCGAGGGGCTTGCTGCACGTGTCGCCGGATCGGTCGGCGCGATCGACCGTGCGGCATGGAATGCGCTGGCGGGCGACAATCCCTTCATGAGCCATGAATTCCTGACCTCGCTGGAGGATTCGGGCAGCGTGGGGCCGGGCACCGGATGGCAGCCCGTCCCGCTGGTCATTTCTTCCGAAGACGGCCCTCCGCTCGCCGCAATGCCGTCATATGCGAAGGGGCACAGCCAGGGCGAATATGTCTTCGACCATGCCTTTGCCGATGCGTGGGAGCGGGCAGGGGGGCGCTATTACCCCAAGCTCCAGATTGCAGCGCCGTTCACGCCAGCCACCGGGCCGCGCCTGTTATTGTCCGACACCTCGCTAGCCGCGCCACTTTTGTCCGCAGCCGAGCAACTTTGCCTGCAAAACGGTTTCTCGTCGGCACATGCGACCTTCATCGAACCCGACCAGGTCGGGCTTTTCGAAGAGGCCGGATGGCTTTTGCGCAGCGACATCCAGTTCCACTGGGTCAATCAGGATTTCGGCAGTTTCGAGGATTTCCTCGCCACATTGACCTCCCGCAAGCGCAAGGACCTGCGCAAGGAGCGGGCCGCCGCGCAGGAGGGTCTGGAAATCGTCCGGCTGAGCGGTGACGCGATACGCGCAGAACATTGGGATGCCTTCTGGCTTTTCTATCAGGATACGGGGGCCCGCAAGTGGGGCCAGCCCTATCTGACCCGCGAGGCGTTCGACCTGTTCGGCGAGCGGATGGGCGGAAAGATCGTACTGGTACTTGCGCTCGAAGATGGCCAACCGATTGCCGGTGCACTCAATTTCATCGGTGGCGACGCGCTTTATGGTCGCTATTGGGGCTGTTCGAAGCAGGTCCGTTTCCTGCATTTCGAGCTGTGCTATTACCAGGCGATCGACGTGGCGATCGAACTGGGACTCTCACGCGTGGAGGCGGGTGCCCAGGGCGGGCACAAACTCGCCCGCGGTTATGAGCCCGTCGAGACGGTTTCCGCCCACTGGTTCGCCGATTCCGGCTTCCGCGCGGCGGTGGCGGAGTTCCTCGAGCGAGAGCGCGAAGGCGTGGCCGCCGACCGCAATTATCTCGAGCGAAGAACGCCCTTCAGGAAATCCGTCTAGGTCAGGCAACCTTGCGCGATCCGGCAATGAGCCATTCGCGGGCACGGCGCTGGGCCTCTGCGATCTCGCGAGCGGTCATTTCGTCCGAAACGTCGGCGCGGCACCATGCAGCTTCCTCGTGACCCTTCGAGGCCGCGATATTGAACCATTTGTGCGCTTCGATCATGTCGGTGGTGCAGCCATGGCTTCCGGTCGAGAACGCGACGCCGAGCGCATAGAGCGCGTCGATGCTGCCTTGCTCGTAATCGGCCAGGTGTTCGGCGATGGTGACGAGTGCCTCGTCGCTCTGTTCGATCCGGCCTGCGCCGCCTTCGATGGACTTGAGTTGCATCTTACAAACTCCCCCAATTCAACCCGGCTCCCCTGCCGGACAAGCTCAGGTGTCGGCCTTTATGGTCAATAAATGGTTAACGCCGATCTTCACTATTTGCTGGGGTCCTTGCCGGTAGGCTGCGCTTAATGTGTCACAGGCTATGGGATGAATTCGGAAAGCCGCTTGTGCCTCCAAGGCACGGCTCCTATAGGCCGCGCCATCGGAGCGCTGCGGGTACCGGAAAAATCCGGACCGGCGGGTCAAGCGGCTCTTCGGATGCGATTTTGGAAGAAGGGTGAAAGGCTCAATGGCCACCTCGGCGTCGAATGTTTCCGAAAAACTCAAGCAGGCCAAGGCTGCCGTCGACAAGGACTATGTCCCGTCAGACGATGAAGAGTACATGGGCGAGCGTCAGCTCGACTATTTCCGCATGCTGTTGCTGGACTGGAAGAAGTCGATCCATGATGCAGCCGGCCAGACGCTCCAGTCGCTGCAGGACGGCCCGATCCGCGAGCCCGACCTCAACGACCGCGCGTCTTCGGAAACCGACTGGGGCATCGAACTGCGCACGCGCGACCGCCAGCGGAAGCTGATCTCGAAAATCGATTCCGCCCTGCGTCGTATCGATGCGGGTGAATACGGCTGGTGCGAAGTCACCGGCGATCCGATCGGCCTGCGCCGCCTGATTGCACGGCCCGTCGCGACCATGACGGTTGAGGCGCAGGAAGCGCACGAGCGCCGCGAAAAGATTTCGCGCGACAACTGAGCGACTGTCCCTTTTCGGGAAGTTTCCAAATTAACCATTGGCCGAAACCAATGCTTATGAGAGCGGCGCCTAAACCCGTGCGTGGATCGTACTGACGGGTGAGCATCCAACTGGAGACGCTTGGGATGACTGCTATCGATACCCGCAACCTCAAGCGGGACAGCCTGTTTTTCATGGCCGGCCTGCGCCGTGAAGGTGCGGCCGAGGCCGAGCGCGTCAAGATCCGCAACCTGTCCGACGGCGGCATGATGGTGGAAAGCACCGCCATGCTTCGCAGCGGAGAGCGGGTCATGGTCGAACTGCGCAACATCGGTTCGGTCATGGGCAAGATCGCCTGGACTCAGGGTTCGCGCGTGGGTGTGGCTTTCGAAGAGCCCATTAATGCATCTCTCGCCAGAACCCAGCTGGTTGGCGAACAGAGCGAAGCGCCGCGTTATGCCCGCCCCGCAGTAGCACCGCGCAATGCCGACTGGAACATTCGCCGCGTCTAGATTGGACGTTTGCGCCGCACGGCCTGCCTGCTAGGCCGCTGCGATGCATCGTATCGGCCCATCCCTACTTGCCCTTGCAGTACTCGCCTCGTGCACTGCATCGCAGGACGATGGCGTTGTCGATATCGCTTTCATCGATCCGGGCCCCGATGCCTCGGCTGGCCCTGAGGCAGCATCCCAATCGCAGCGAGCCATAAGGGCTGCCAGCCGTCAGGGTCTGGTGCGATTCAACCAGGTGGGCGAAGTCGTCCCGGCGCTGGCAGAGCGGTGGATCGTCACCGACGACGGTCGCAGCTATATTTTCCGTATCACCGAGTTCGACCTGCCCGACGGGTCCCGCCTGACGGCTCAGGCGGTTGCCGAATCCTTTCGCCGGAAGATCCGCCAGCACGAAGGTGACAGCCTGGGCCTGGACCTTGCCAAGGTGACCGAAGTGCGGGCGATGACCGGCAGGGTCATCGAGATCCGGCTGAGCAGCCCGATGCCTACACTGCTCCAATTGCTCGCCCAGCCAGAACTCGGCGTCGATCTGGAACGGGGCGAGGCCGGCCCGATGAGCGTTACGCGCGAGGGGGATGCGGCCATGTTGATCGCAATCCCTCCCGAACAGCGCGGTATGGCCGAGCAGTCGAACTGGGACGAAATTACGCGTGCCGTGCAGGTCATCCCGACGCAGGCCCCGGATGCGGCGAGAGCCTTCTCCCGCGGCCAGGTCGACGCAATCTTCGGTGGGCGCATGGCGTCACTGCCGCTGGCGGTCACCGACGCACTTTCCCGCGGAACGGTGCGGCTGGATTCCACCTTGGGGCTGTTCGGCCTCGATGTGATCCGCACGGACGATTTCCTGGCCAGCGCCACCAACCGCGAGGCCCTGGCGCTGGCCATCGACCGAACCGGCCTCGTCCAGCAGTTCAATCTCGGGGGTTGGGCAGACACCACTCGAATCGTGCCGGCTGGTCTGCCGGCATATACCGCCGAACAGGGCGAACGATGGCCTGGCGTTACCCTTGAACAGCGCAGGGCACGCGCCTCTTCGCTCGTACGGGCATGGGAAAGCGCAACGTCGAATTCAGCCGAAGTGATTATCGACCTTCCCCCGGGGCCCGGGTCCGACATCCTGTTTGCGGCATTGCAGCGCGATTTCGCGACCGTCGGGATCGACGCAAAGCGGGCCCGTCCGGGTCAAGGCGCAGACCTTGCCTTGCGGGACGAGACGGCGCGCTATGCCGGGGCACGCTGGTTCCTCAACCAGTTCCACTGCAGCGTTTCGCCGCGCGTGTGCTCGCCTGATGCCGATTACCTTATGCAGCTCGCGCTCGATGCGCTGAATTCCGCCGAAGAGGCGTCTTACCTCGCGGAAGCGGAATCGACGCTGCTCTCCACGAACCTGTATATTCCGCTGGGCGCACCCATCCGCTGGTCGCAGGTTCGCGCCGGCGTGGAAGGCTTCTCGGAAAACGCCTGGGCGTTCCATCCCTTGTTCCCACTCTCGCGCGCCCCCATCTAAGTCGCATGGAAGACAATCGCCTTACTCCGATAGAACCCGATGCCAGCAGGCAGGACGGTTTCGGATCGCAGGCCGGTGCCGGCCCGCTTCGCTTCGATTTTCCCACGGGAAATGACCCGCACTCGATCCGTCGCAGGATCGAGGCGATGGAAATGATCCTCGAGCGGAGCATGGTCCTGCCGGGGACGAATTACCGCATCGGTCTCGATACGATCGTCGGGCTGGTGCCTGTGATCGGCGATATCATCACCGCAGCCATGGGCAGCTATCTGGTATGGGAAGCGCGCAATCTCGGCCTTCCCAAATGGAAGCTGTGGCACATGATGGGGCGCATCGGTATCGACACGGCCGTGGGTTCGGTTCCGATTGTCGGAGATGCCTTCGACATCGTCTACCGGTCCAATTCGCGGAACCTGAAGACGGTGAAGAAGCACCTCGACAAGCACCACCCCCAAACCCGCGTGATCGACCAGTAGTTTCATCTGTGACGAAGTCGCGCTAGGGCTTCGTACATGAGTTCAGACGTCACCTATTCGAGCTATCTCGATCTCGACCGCATCCTGGCCGCGCAGCATCCCGCAAGCGACGCGCATGACGAGATGCTGTTCATCATCGTCCACCAGGCCAGCGAACTCTGGCTCAAGCTCTGCCTGCACGAATTGCTCGAGGCGCGAGAGTGCATCCGGGAGGACCGGCTGAGGCCCTCGTTCAAGATGCTTGCGCGTGTCGCGCGCGCGCAGGGCCAGTTGATCCAGAGCTGGGACGTGCTCAGCACGATGACCCCGCATGACTACTCGACCATCCGCCCGCATCTGGGCGGATCGAGCGGGTTCCAGAGCGCGCAGTACCGGATGATGGAATTCCTCCTCGGCGGGCGCAATCCGGACATGATTACGATGCACGAGGCAACGCCCGAAGTGGCAGCTGGGCTGCGCGAAGAGCTTACCCGCAAGAGCATCTATGCCGAAGCCATAGCCCTGCTGGCGCGGCGCGGTTTCGATATTCCCCAAGAGGTTCTCGAACGCGCTCACGCTGCCACGTGGGAACATTCGCCCGAAGTCGAGGCCGCGTGGGCGCAGATTTACCGCGACCCGAAGGAATATTGGGATCTCTACGAACTTGCCGAAAAGCTGGTCGATCTCGAATATCATTTCCAGCGCTGGCGCTTCGGCCATCTCAAGACGGTCGAACGCATCATCGGCTTCAAGAAGGGGACCGGCGGCACGCCCGGCGTGCCCTATCTCGCCGGAGTGCTGAAGGCAGCATTCTTCCCCGAACTGCTCAGCGTCAGGACTGCACTGTGAGTTCGTACAAGAGCAAGCGCCGCATCTGGGACATCAGCCAGGTCCTGCGGCCGGGCCTGCCGGTGTGGCCCGGCGATACCGAATTCTCGTTCGAGCGGACGTGGCGGATGGAGGAAGGCTCGCCGGTCAATGTCGGCAGGATGACGATGAGCACGCATTCGGGCACACATGCCGATGCGCCGCTCCACTATGCCGAGGACGGTCTCGATGCCGCCAGCATGGAGATCGATCCGTACATCGGAACGTGCCTGGTGGTGGATGCACGAAGTGTGACGAGGCGGATCGATGTCGCCGACCTTCCCCATATCGACAGCGTGGACCGCGTCCTCTTCAGGACGTGGGACGAATTCCCGCATGACGAATGGCGCAGCGACTGGTTGCCGATCGCCGATGAAACCATCGAATGGCTCGCGATGCAGGGCGTCAAACTGGTCGGCACCGACGCGCCGAGCGTCGATCCGCAGGACAGCAAGACCATGGATGCGCACAAGGCAGTGCTGAAGCACGATATGCGCATCCTCGAAGGGCTGGTGCTCGATGACGTGGAGGAAGGGCGGTACGAACTGATCGCTCTCCCGCTGAAGGTCGGCGGCGGCGATGCAGGCCTGTGCCGCGCGATCTTGCGGGAGCTGGCCGATGATTGAGCGCGCAAGACAGCTCGATGCGGGTGACCCGCTGACGCAATTCCGCGACCGTTTCGATGTGCCCGAAGGGGTCATCTACCTCGACGGCAATTCGCTGGGATGCCTTCCCATCGCGACACCCGCACGGCTTGAACAGGTCGTGCGCGAGGAATGGGGCCGCGACCTCATCCGCAGTTGGAACAGTGCTGGCTGGATCGACCTGCCCACCCGTGTCGGTGCCAAGATCGCCCCGCTGATCGGTGCAAAAGCGCATGAAGTCATCGTTGCCGACAGCGTCTCGGTGAACCTGTTCAAGCTGATGTCCGCTGCTCTGGCCATGCGGCCGGGCCGAAAAGTGATTCTCAGCGAGCCGGGTAATTTCCCGACCGACATCTACATGATCGAAGGGCTGGAAGGGCAGGGCCTTGCCGAACGCCGGCTGGCCGAGCGCGACAAGCTGCTCGAGGCGCTGGACGAAGATGCCGCGCTGCTGGTGCTTACGCACGCACACTACAAGACCGGCGAACTGTTCGACATGGCCGAGCTGACGCGCGCTGCGCACGACGCCGGTGCGCTGGTGCTGTGGGACCTGTCGCATTCGGGCGGCGCGCTTCCGGTTGATCTCAACGGCTGCAACGCCGACTTCGCCGTGGGCTGCGGCTACAAATACCTCAACGGCGGCCCCGGCGCGCCCGCCTACGCCTTCGTTGCCGAGCGGCACATCGAGAACTCCAATCAGCCGCTGTCCGGCTGGATGGGTCACGCAAAACCCTTCGCCTTCAGTGATGACTACACGCCGGCACCGGGCATCGAGCGACTGCTGTGCGGGACGCCCGGCATCCTTGGGGTCGCGGCGCTGGAAGTCGGCGTCGAGCTGATTGCTGAAATAGGCGTCGAGCAGCTTTATGCTAAGTCGCAGAAGCTGTCCGAATTCTTCCGCCAGTGCCTCACCGAGCGAGGCCTCGAACTGGACCTCGTCAGCCCGTCGGAGCCCTCGGCCCGCGGCAGCCAGCTCTCCTTCCGCCATCCCGAAGCCTACGCCATCTGCCAGGCCCTGATCGCCCGCGGCGTGATCGGCGACTTCCGCGATCCCGACATCCTCCGCTTCGGGTTCGCGCCCGCTTACTTGCGTTTCGAAGACATGGCCGAGGCCGCGCGCCATCTGGCCGAGGTGCTGGAAAGCGGCGAGTGGCAGCGCGACGAATTCCGCGAGCGAGCGGCTGTCACGTGAACCTGGAAAGCGCACACCTACGCACAGCACTGATCTGGATGAGCGTTGCCGCGTTTCTAGTCAGTCTGTTCGCCGATGAAGGGCTTTACACGTGGCTATTTGGGGTTGTCGCTGCGGGTTGGTTCTTCTGGATCTATCTCGAGTGGGTCCAGAGTGATTTCGCGAATGGCGACTTCGTTAGCTGGAAAGTTCTTCTCTTCCTGATTGCCTGCGCCTTCTTGACCGCTGCGCCCGTGGTGCTTGGCATAGTCTTTTGGGATCTGGACGGCCGAGCAGCTGCCGGTTTGGCGATGATAATCGGCGCGATATGTGTCGGTGCCGGGAAACTGGTGTTTCGCGGCGACCGGAGACAGTCCAGGGAACTACCTGACTAGGCCGCCAAAAACGGGGAGTCCTCACTCCTCCAGTTCGATGTCCCAATAGAGCCAGTCTCGCCACGTTTCGTGGAGGTAGTTGGGCGGGAACATCTTGCCGTGCTGTTGCAGCTGCCAGTGCGTCGGGCGGATCGGCTCGGCATAGAGCTGCATCCCCGCCTGTTTCGGCGTCCGTCCGCCCTTCCTCATGTTGCAGGGCGCGCAGGCGGTGGCGATGTTTTCCCACGTGGTCTTGCCGCCCAACCGGCGCGGGACGACGTGGTCGAAGGTCAGGTTGCTCTGGTCGCCGCAGAACTGGCAGGAAAACCGGTCGCGCAGGAACAGGTTGAAGCGCGTGAAGGCCGGAAATTCGGACGGCTTCACATATTGCTTCAGCGCGATCACGCTGGGGATTTTCATGTCGAGATTGGGCGAATGGACCTCGCGCTCATAGGTCGCGATGACGTCCACACGGTCGAGGAAGATCGCCTTGATCGCTGTCTGCCACGGCCACAGGCTGAGCGGGTAATAGGATAGCGGCGTGTAGTCCGCGTTCAGTACCAGCGACGGGCAGGACTGGAGACTGCGGGTCGGATCCTCCGCTGCGGAGCGGAACCTTGCGGCTCTCTCGATCAGTTCGGCTTTGAACACTTCTTGCGTCCCTCCCTGACTGCGCCGATACATCCATGCGCAGATTCAAGCGTCAAGACTGTTACGCACCAGCTATCCACAGGCTTATCCCGTGCCTATGCACCGGCGGGCCGCTAGAAAGGGGCCAATGACCGTTACCCGCTTCGCCCCAAGTCCGAATGGCTCGCTGCATCTCGGTCATGCCTATTCGGCCATAGTCGCGCATGATCTTGCGAAGGAACGCGGAGGTCGTTTTCTTCTCCGCGTCGAGGATATCGATGGCGAACGCTCGCTTCCCGAAAAGCCGGAGGAATTCCGCGAAGACCTCGCCTGGCTCGGGTTGGAGTGGGAAGAGGTGCCGGCGCAATCGACGCGGCTCGAAAGCTATGAGCAGGTCGCCCGTGACCTGCTGGGGCGCGGATTACTCTATCCGTGCAGCTGCACGCGCAAGCAGATCTTGGCGCTCAAGCCGCGCATGGGGCCGGAAGGCGCGATCTATCCCGGGACCTGCAAGGGCCGCCTGCTCGACCCGGAAAAGCCTGCTGCCCTGCGGCTCGATGCAGACCGCGCCATGGCCGAGGTTGGCGAACAGTTCTGGGAGGACGAGGTCGGCGGAACGCAGATCGCCGATCCGCGCGTGTTCGGGGACGTGGTGCTGGTGCGCAAGGATGCGCCTGCCAGCTATCACCTCGCCGCGACGCTCGACGATGCAGCCGATGGCGTCACGCTGGTCACGCGGGGGCAGGACCTCTTCGCGGTGACGCATATCCACCGCGTCCTGCAGGAACTGCTGCACCTGCCCGTGCCGACGTGGCACCACCATCCGATCCTGCTCGACGATACCGGCGAGAAACTGGCCAAGCGCCGCAATTCGCCCAGTCTCGCCGATCGCCGCAAGCAAGGCGAGGATGGCAAGGAGCTTGCAGCCCGCCTGAGGGCAGGGGAATTCCCCACTGGAATTACGCTGGCGAGTGCCTAAGTAGGCGGCATGAACACTGTATTCATCATCGTCCTGCTCGCAGCCATGGTCATGGTCGTCGTCTCGCTCGTCCGGGGAGTGATCGCATTCCTCAAAAGCACGAAGGTCGATCTCGAAAGCGGCCAACAGGTCGATGCGACCGAGATGCAGCTCAAGCAGAACAAGGCGATGATGGCGCGCGTGAAGTGGCAGGCCGCCGCGATCGTCGTGCTCGCCGTTATGATGGCTGCCGCCAGCTGACGAGCGGCCGGCAGTGGTCAAGCTCAACAAGATCTACACCCGCACAGGCGATGACGGCACGACCGGGCTGGTTGATGGCTCGCGCCTGCCCAAGCACGCCGTCCGGATGGAAGCCATCGGCGCGGTGGACGAGGCAAACAGTTCGCTCGGCCTTGCGGCAGTAGCGCTGGGCGAGGGCGGGCATGCGGATGCAATCTATCGCATCCAGAACGACCTGTTCGACCTCGGTGCCGACCTTGCTACGCCTGCGGAAGATGGCGACTTCGCCCCTTCGGAAATGGTCCTGCGGATCGTGCCTGCGCAGGTCGAATGGCTGGAAAAGGCTATCGATGCGCTCAACGAAAACCTCGAGCCGCTCACCAGCTTCGTGCTGCCGGGCGGAAGCGAGCAGGCCGCCCGCCTCCATGTGGCCAGGGCCAGTGCCCGTCGCGCAGAACGCGCGATGACCGCCATGGCGGATGCCGAGCCCACCAATCCGCAAGCGCTCGCCTACATCAACCGGCTGTCCGATTATCTCTTCGTCCTCGCCCGCGTGGCCAATGACGGGGGCAAGGGCGACGTGAAGTGGATTCCGGGCGCTAACCGCTAGCCAGCCCCTCCTCCCTTCGCTAAGCCGCGCGCTTTGCTGCACATGCGAAGGGATTTCTCGATGAGCAAGACGATCGCCATCATCGGCGCCGGACAGATGGGTTCGGGTATCGCCCAGACTATTGCCCAGCACGGCATGGACGTGCTGCTGGCCGACGTCAGCCTCGACGTGGCCGAGAAATCCGTGGCGGGCATCGACAAGGCGTTCGGCAAGCTTGTCGGCCGCGGCAAGATCGAGATCGCCGAGGCGGAAGCCGCCATGAAGCGCATCACTCCGGTCGGCGACTATAGCCGCATGGGCGAGGCCGAACTGATCATCGAGGCCGCAACCGAGAAGGAAGAGATCAAGAAGGCGATCTTCGAGAAGGCGGGAGAGCAGCTTGCCGCCGATGCGATCATGGCATCGAACACCAGCTCGATCCCGATCACGCGCATGGCGAACTATTCACCCGATCCGGCGCGCTTCATCGGACTGCACTTCTTCAATCCCGTGCCCGTGATGGGCCTGATCGAAGTCATCCCCGGCCTTGCGACTTCGGCCACGACCACCGACCGCACCAAGGCCTTCGCCGAGGCGCTGGGCAAGGAAGTGGTCCTTAGCCAGGACGAGCCCGGCTTCGTCGTCAACCGCATCCTCCTGCCGATGATCAACGAGGCTGTCTTCGTGCTCGGCCAGTCGACTGCCGGGATTGAGGATATCGACAAGGGTTGTCGTCTTGGCCTCAACCACCCGATGGGACCGCTCCAGCTGGCCGATTTCGTCGGGCTCGATACCTGCCTCGACATCCTGATGGTGCTCTACAAGACCACGCGTGACACCAAGTACCGGCCTGCGCCGCTGCTTGTGAAATACGTCGAAGCCGGATGGCTCGGCCGCAAGACCGGTCGTGGCTTCTACGATTACTCGGGCGAAGAACCGAAACCCACGCGGTAGGAACCGGACAATCGATAGGAACTGGCCTACTAGATAGGAACTGGGAAGGGTCGCCGCCCGTTGGTTGTGCAAAGGAGAATTTGCATGACCGACAGCAAGTTAGAAAGCCAGGAAACGCGTCAGTCGGGCCTCGCGCCCGAAACGCATAATGACGAGCAGGACGATCACCGGTCGCAGGCACAGGAAGTCGCCGATCAGGCGCAGCACCTGACCAGCAAAACCGGGTCGCCGACCGAAAGCATCAAGGGCGACAACAAGTCCGGGCTGCTGGGCGATTCCACGCAGGACACGATCGACCACATGCGCGACATGGAAAGCTCGGGCCGGATCGACATGGCTGCCTATCGCGGCGAGCCCAACCACGACGATAACGAGGGCAAATACGGCAAGAGCAACGAGGTCGATCCGGACCTTCCGAACGAGAACGACTGATCAGCCGGCAATTTCGCCGTCGTTGAGGATCCACAGGCCCGCGGTAAGGATCGCGGCGCCTGTGGCCACGGCATAGGCCATGATCTTGAAGTTGGGGGTGGGGATGGCCTCGAACTCGTGCGGATCGAGCCTTCGCAGCGTTTTGCATGCTCGCCGCTCCGCCGTCACCGCCAGCCAGGCTCCGCCGACGATGAACATCGTCGCAATGGCCTTTGCGAGCCACGGCGGCTCAAATTCACCGAATACAGCGCGAAAGCCCAATCCGATGCCGATTGCGGCAAAGGCGGTACGCATCCAGCCTGCAAAGGTCCGCTCCATCGCCATGATGTTGCGGTCTTCGGCGAGATCGGTGCGGAACTCCGCCCACTCGGTGCTTTTATCTTTACCTTCCGGCGGATCGTCCTGAGCCATGCCCCTTCAAGCGGATAAAGCTTGGATGGGTTCCTGACCGCTTACAGCGGGTCGGTCGTGGAGAAAGGCTCGGTATCGTTGATGAGGTAGCTATTGTCGGGTGGCGTCGTGTCTGCAGGGCCGTCATTGGACCCTGCTGCAGCATACCAGCTGTCGAGGTTCGGCGTTCCGCCATCGGGCCCGCTTTCCGCATACCAGCTATCGAGATCGAGTTCTTCTTCTGCGGGCGGCTGGACTTCCGGTCGCGTGCTCCTCGACGAAGAGCCGCTGCCGGACTGCATCTGCCGCGAAGGGGCCACCGTCTTGGTCCCGTGCTTTTCCTGGAACGCCATCTCCGCATCGCGCATGCCGGTTTCGCGGCTGAAATAGCTCGAAATGCCATAGAGCATTGCGGCGCACAGGCCGACGATGACGCCCAGTCCGATGAATGTGGTGCGTAAGGACATGCCCGCGTAATTAGCGCGGATTGGTTAATTTGCGCTTTTCGCGGCTTCCGCCTTGAGCCGGTACAATTCCTCCAGCGCTTCGCGCGGAGAAAGGGCATCGACGTCCAATGCTTCGATCGCATCGCGAAGCGCATCGCATTGCTCTTCTTCAGCCTGTGCAGTGACTGCGAAAAGCGGGAGGTCGCCAAGCCCTGCGGCAAGCCCGCCGGTCTGTTCGCGGCCTTTTTCCAGCTTGTCGAGCACGGCCTTGGCCCGCTTGATCACGGGCTTGGGAAGGCCAGCCAGCTTGGCGACAGACAGGCCATAGCTGCGGTCCGCCGCGCCTTTCGCAAGTTCGTGCAGGAGGACGAGGTCGCCCTTCCATTCGCGCGCACGGACATGGTGGAGGCTCAGGGCATCGCAGGTCTCGGCGAGGCGTGAAAGCTCGTGATAATGCGTTGCGAACAGGCAGCGGCATGCCAGTTGCTCGTGAACCGCCTCGACCACCGCCCAGGCCAGCGCCATGCCGTCATAGGTCGAGGTGCCGCGCCCGACCTCGTCGAGGATGACGAAGCTGCGGTCGGTTGCCTGGCTCAGGATCGCTGCGGTCTCGACCATCTCGACCATGAAGGTCGAGCGGCCCCTCGCGAGATTGTCCGATGCGCCGACACGGCTGAACAGCCTGTCCGCAAGACCGATGCGGGCGGAGGTCGCCGGCACGAAACTCCCGGCCTGCGCGAGCAAGATAATGAGCGCATTCTGGCGCAGGAAGGTCGACTTACCGCCCATGTTCGGGCCGCCGATCAGCCACAGCCGGTCGTCGGGGCCGAGGGTGCAGTCGTTCGCCACGAAGCGTTCGCCGGTCTTGGCCAGCGCCTGCTCCACCACCGGGTGGCGCCCGCCGATGATCTCGAGGCACGGCTCGTCCAGCATTTCGGGGCGCGACCAGTTGCCTTCCACGGCGCGTTCGGCAAGAGCAGCGCAGACGTCGATCCGCGCGAGTGCGGCAGCCGTCGCGGCAATGGCTTCACGCGCGGCAAAGACTTCGCCGACCAGTTCTTCGAAATGGGCCTCTTCGGCGGCGAGTGCATGCGCGCCTGCCTCCGCAATCCGGCTCGCTTCCTCGTGCAAGCCGACCGAATTGAACCGGACTGCGCCTGCCATGGTCTGACGATGGGTGAAGCCGCTGTCCTGCGCCATCAGCTTGTCGCCGTGCTTGGCGGGCACTTCGATGAAATAGCCGAGTACCTTGTTGTGCTTGATCTTCAGCGATGCGGTATCCGTTTCCTCGCGATACTTCGCCTCGAGCGCCGCAATCGCCTTGCGGGCATTTCCGGAGGTTTCACGCAACGCGTCGAGCGCATGATCGTAACCGCTGGCGATGAAGCCGCCCTGGCTGCGCTCGGTCGGCGGTGAGGGGACCAGCGCGCGGGCAAGGTGATCCACCAGCGCCGCATGGCCGCCAAGCGCATCGATCATTCCCGATAGCAGGGGTGGCAGGTCGGCGCTCGCACCGAGCATGTCGCGGACGCGGCGCGCTTCGGCAAGACCGTCGCGAATTTGCCCGAGGTCGCGCGGACTCCCGCGTCCTGCGACCAGCCTGCCAAGGGCTCGCCCGATATCGGGCGCCTGCCGCAGGACCGCGCGCAGGTCTGCCCGCAACAGCGGGTCCGCGTGGAAATGCTGTACGCTGGCGAGACGCGCCTCGACTGTGCCCAGATCGGCAAGCGGGGCGGATAGGTCTTCGGCCAACTGGCGCGCACCCGCGCCGGTCGCGCAGCGGTCGAGACAGGCAATCAGGCTGCCCTCGCGACCGCCATTTTGCGCTGCGAGTATTTCGAGGCTCGAACGTGTCGCCGCGTCCATCGCCAGATGCGCATCGCTGCCGCGGGCAACAGGCGGCAGGAGGAAGGGCAACTTGCCGCGGCCCGCATGGTCGAGATAGGCGACGAGCCCGGCGGCAGCCGCCAGCATTGGTCGCGAAAAATCGCCGAGGCCGTCGAGAGTGGCCAGCCCGTGAATATTCTTGAGCCGCGCTTCGCCGTCTTCACTGCGGAAATTGTGACGCGGACGGGCAATGATGCCCTCTGCCGCTTCGTCCCAGTCCTCCGGAGCCACGATCTCGCTCGCGCCGAGGCGGGCAAGCGCCGCATCGATCCGGTCGGGCGCGCAGTCTTCCAGCTCCATCCGGCCGGTCGAAATGTCGCACGCAGCGATGCCGATCCCGTCGCGAACCGGCGCGATAGCGACAAGCAAATTGGCGCGGCGCGGTTCGAGGAGTGCCTCTTCCGTCAGCGTTCCGGCCGTGACTAGCCGCACGATATCGCGGGCGACCAGCGCCTTCGACACGGGCTTGCCTTCGCGCTTGGCGCGCTCCTTGGCTTCGTCGGGTGTCTCGGTCTGTTCGGCAATCGCGACCCGGCATCCGCCCTTGATCAGGCGCGCGAGATAGCCTTCGGCGGAATGGACCGGCACACCGCACATCGGCACCGGTTCCCCGCCATGTTCGCCGCGCGTGGTGAGCGCGATGTCGAGGACCTGCGACGCGATCTTCGCGTCTTCGAAGAACAGTTCGAAGAAGTCGCCCATACGATAAAACAGCAAGGCATCGCCCGCCTCGCGTTTGAGCGCGAGATACTGCTGCATCATCGGTGTGGGTTTGTCGGCCATGCCCCTGGCCTAGCGAGGGCGAAGGCGATTCGGGAGTCGGCCAAACGCCCTTTCCCCTATGACTTCGCGCAAAATCCTCTTAGGGGCTGTCCGCAAGATATCAGAGGACACAGATGGCTGAAGAAAAGCAGACCGGTTTCACCACTCGCGAGGCGCTCTTTTACCACGAGACCATTCGCCCCGGTAAGATCGAGATCATTGCCTCCAAGCCCATGGCGACCCAGCGCGACCTCGCGCTAGCCTATTCGCCCGGTGTCGCTGCGCCGGTCGAAGCGATTGCCGAAGATCCGCAGAATGCCGCGCGCTACACCGCGCGCTCGAACCTCGTCGCGGTGATTTCGAATGGCACCGCGATCCTCGGCCTCGGCAATCTCGGCGCACTGGCATCGAAGCCGGTGATGGAAGGCAAGGCCGTGCTGTTCAAGCGCTTCGCCGACGTGGATTCGATCGACCTCGAACTCGATACCGAAGACCCGGAAGCCTTCATCAATGCGGTTGCGCTGATGGAGCCGAGCTTCGGCGGCATCAACCTCGAAGACATCGCGGCACCCGAATGTTTCATCATCGAGCAGGCGCTGCGCGAGAAGATGAACATCCCGGTGATGCATGACGACCAGCACGGCACTGCGATCATCTCCGCTGCCGGCCTGATCAATGCCTGCCACCTGACCGGCCGCGATCTCGACAAGGTCAAGATGGTGGTGAATGGCGCAGGTGCTTCGGCACTCGCTTGTACCGCGCTGATCAAGGCGATGGGCGTCCGGCACGAAAACGTGATCGTGTGCGATCGCACCGGTCCGATTTATCCCGGCCGCGAGAATGTCGACCAGTGGAAGAGCGCGCATGCGGTCGAGACCGAAGCGCGCAGTCTCGAAGAAGCTCTCGAAGGTGCGGACGTCTTCCTCGGCCTTTCGGCCGCCGGCGCGCTGAAGCCAGAATGGGTGGAGAAGATGGCCGACAAGCCGATCATCTTCGCGATGGCCAACCCGACGCCCGAAATCATGCCTGAAGAGGCAAAGGCGGTACGCCCCGATGCGATCATCGCCACTGGCCGCTCGGACTATCCGAACCAGGTCAACAACGTCCTAGGCTTCCCCTTCATCTTCCGCGGTGCACTCGACGTGCAGGCGACTTCGATCAACGAAGAGATGAAGATCGCCGCAGCACAGGCCATTGCCGAACTCGCCCGCGAACGCGTGCCCGAGGAAGTCGCCGCAGCCTATGGCGTGAGCCACCAGTTCGGCGAGGAATACATCATTCCCGCCCCCTTCGACCCGCGCCTCATGGAGGTCGTTTCCTCTGCAGTCGCGAAGGCGGCGATGGACAGCGGCGTGGCCAAGGCCCCGATCGAGGATTTCGAAGCCTACCGCCACGCGCTCAAGGCCCGACTCAACCCGACCACGGGCGCGCTGACCAACATCTACGAGCAGGCCAAGGCCAACCCCAAGCGGGTGGTTTTCGCCGAGGCGGAAGAAGATGTCGCACTGCGTGCTGCCATCCAGTTCCGCGATTACGGCTACGGAGAGCCGATCCTCGTCGGGCGGACCGACAAGGTCCTCGCCAAGCTGGAGGAACTGGGTGTCGATGATCCGGACGACTGGATCATCGAGAACTCGAAGCTGTCGGACAAGGTGCCGGCGATGGTCGACTATCTCTACAAGCGCCTGCAGCGCCGCGGCTATACCGAGCGCGACGTGGGCCGCATGGTCAACCAGGAGCGTAACGTCTTTGCCGCCCTGCTGGTCGCCCTTGGCCATGGCGAGGCGATGATTTCCGGCCTTACCCGGACCTTCAGCCAGACGGCACGTGAAGTGGCGCGGGTGCTCGATCCGAAGCCCGGTGCGACCCCCTTCGGCATTCACATGATGGTCGGCAAGAACCACACTACCTTCCTTGCCGACACGACGATTAACGAGCGTCCGAGTGCGGCCGAACTGGCGCATATCGCCAAGGAAACGGCTGGGGTTGCAAGGCGCATGGGCCACGAGCCGCGCGTTGCCTTCCTCTCCTATTCGACCTTCGGCAATCCGTCGGGCCAGTGGCTCGGCAACATCCGCGATGCCGTGGCGCTGCTGGATGCGGACGAGGGCGTGAACTTCGAATATGAAGGCGAGATGGCGCCCGACGCCGCGCTCAATTCCAAGGTGATGGAACTCTATCCCTTCAGCCGCCTGTCGGGACCGGCCAACGTGCTGATCATGCCGGGCCTCCAATCGGCGAACCTGTCGGCGAAGCTCCTGCGCGAGCTGGGCGGCGAGACCACGATCGGCCCGATGATGGTCGGCATGGAAAAGCCGGTCCAGATCGCTCCGATGACCGCCATCGCGCCCGACGTGCTGACACTGGCGGTTCTCGCCAGTGCAGGCGTGGTGGGTTAGGGTTCCTAAGCGGGGGCGAAGCCACTAGGGCGAACGAATGTACCAGGGTCTGTAGCGTTTCATCCTCGCATCGATGGTCGTCTATGCACACCTGCTTCCCAACGTCGCGGACGTGGGGAAGGCAGCGGTGGCAGGCTTCTTCAGGCTGTCCGGCTTCCTCGTCACCCGTATCGTGAACGGGCGCTACTCCGACGGGGTGCGCGGTTTTGGAATCTTCGTGCTCAACCGGGCGCTGAGGATCTATCCCACGTTCTGGGTCTGCCTCGCCTTCGCTTTCGCGGCGATCGCTCTTTTCCCGACCGTGGCGGCCAATACCAACCCGCGCATGGTGCTGACCTCCGACATCGGCGAGATCGCCAAGCAGATCCTGATCTTCGGCCAGCTGGGCCCGGAAGGTCGGGCACCGGTCGGCTGGATCTCGGTCGGCTGGAGCTTGTCGGTAGAGCTCGTCTATTACCTCTTGATTGCCACCGTCCTTGGCCGCTCGAAAATCGCGACTGCGCTCTGGCTCGTCTTCGGCGTTGGTACGATGGTGTACGCGATCGGCAACCTCGGCCTCGACGAGGCCTATTTCTCCTATCTCTACATCACCCTGGTTTTCGCCATCGGTGCAGCGCTCCACCACTTCGGCGAATGGTTCGACAAGGTGTTCTCGCTCATCGCCAACAAGGGCTCGCCCAAGGCGGCGATCGCGGCGATCGCGCTGCTGCTGGTATATGTCTTCTGGCAGGAGCCGATCGGGATCTACATTTATCTCGAGACACGTTCGATGGACGAGATCGCCCGTGTGTTGCCGCTGGATTCCATCTGGATTTTCTACGGCACACTGCCCTTTGCCGCCTTTGCCATGTGGGCGACGCTGGCAGTGCGCGTGGACGACAGCTCGGTGCTGACAGGATCGAAGCTCGCCAAGGTTTCGGAATATCTCGGCGAGTTGTCCTATCCTGTCTTCCTGCTCCATTTCGCCATGCTGATACTGGTCACCGGTCTGCTCGGCGGAACCGGCGGGCAGGGGCCGGAGCGCGTGCTGTGGCATTCGCTCGTCGCCATCCCGCTGGTCTACATCCTCGCCATGCTGGTGGTTCGCTTCGTCGAACAGCCGGTCCAGCGCCTGCGCGACAAGGTACGCGACCTGACCGACGGCAAGTCAGCCGATCCGCGGATAAAGAACGTCCACGTCCCCTGATTTTCCGGCTGGTCGCAAGGGCGGTGCAGTTCGTCCGGCTGTTCATCTTTTCGCAAGCGCGGCGACGCTCTGCATCCTCTCACGTGCAAGGGATCGCATGTGAAAGGATCGCAAATGAAAAAGATTATCGCATTCGCCGTCATTGGCGCAGGTTTTGCCGCTACCCCCGCAATGGCGGACGATACGGAAGCCCCCGGCGGCTTCTACATCGGCGCCCTCGGCGGCTATGAAGGTGTCGATGTTGAATCGGCCGACGGCACGGCCACGGCAACCGCCGACAGCGCCGTTTACGGCATCAATGCCGGCTACGACCTCAGCCTTGGCGGCGCGTTCGTCGGTCTCGAAGGCGAGCTGTCGACCAGCGACGGATCGACCAGTTTCCCGGGCAGCTTTGCCGGCGCTCGCGAAGGGCTGGAAACCAGCGGCCAGTATTATCTCGGTGCCCGTGCAGGCTTCGCCCTGACGCCCGGCATCGCCGCTTATGGCAAGGTCGGCTACACCTCGCTCGACACGACGGCATTCACCTCGAGCGGCTCGCTGTCGGATCTCGAAGAGAACACTGACGGCATTCGCTACGGCGCGGGCATCCAGATCGAGCTGCCTTCCGCACTCGAGGCGCGCATTGAGTATCGCCGCTCGCAGTACAATGAGCTCGCCGACATCGACCAGGGCGAGGCGACGACCGACCAGATCGTCGCCGGGATCGGCCTGCGCTTCTAAGCTAGGTCTGGATCAGAACGGCAGGGCCTTGCCGGTGTAGTCGACATATGCGTAGCCACCGCTCGCATTCTCGACGACATCGGCGAGGCCCTTTGCACTTTCCTCGACCGTGATGTGGGCATTGGGTCCGCCCATGTCGGTCTGCACCCACCCGGGATGGAGCGAGAGAACGGCGATGTCGCGCTCCTTCGCATCCTGTTCGGCAATGCCCTTCGCAAGCATGTTCTGCGCGGTCTTGCTCGTGCGGTAGAGCTCGTATCCGCCCGAACTGTCCTCTATTGAGCCCATAAGCGAGCTCATGAAGGACAGCGAGCCGCCCTGCTTGATCTGGGGCAGCAGCCTCTTGCCGAGATGTGCCGGGCCGAAGGCGTTGGTCATCATCACATTGGCGACTTCGTCCGGTGTCGCCTGCTCGCTCGATTGGTGCTGCGGGCCGGTGATACCTGCATTGACGATCACCGCGTCGAATTCACCCGTCACATTGCCGAAGGTGGAGGGATCGGTGACGTCCAGCGTTTCGACCGTGACGCCTTCGAGCGCGTGGAGCTCGTCGCTTTTCGAGCGCTCGGTGCCGGTTACATCCCACCCGCGCGATTTGAATTCCTCTGCAAGGCCGAGGCCGATGCCGCGCGATGCGCCGACGATGAGGACGTGTTTGGTCATTGTGGTTTCTCCTAGGCCGGGTGGACCAGCGTCTTGAGGTTCATGAATTCATGGAGGCCGAATTCGGCCAGTTCGCGGCCATGGCCCGACCGCTTGATACCGCCGAAGGGCGCTTCGATCTTCGATCCGTTGACCGCGTTGAAGGTCGTCATTCCTGCCTCGATGGCATTTGCGAAATGCTCTTTCTCGTCCTCGTCATTGGTCCAGACGGCAGAGCCCAAGCCATAGGGAATCGCGTTGGCGATGGTGGTCGCCTCGTCGATGTCTTTCGCCTTGTAGAGCTGCCCGACGGGGCCGAAGATCTCGTCGGTCGCGGTCTCGCTGGCGAGCGGGACATCGGTGAGCAGGCCGGCGGTCATCCACGCGCCGGGCCGGTCGATCTTTTCGCCGCCGAAGACCAGCGTGCAACCTTGCTCCTGCGCCATCTTAACCTGATCGAGGACGGTATCGCGCTGTCCCTCGCTTGAAAGCGGGCCGAGCTCGGTCTCGTCATCCATCGGATCGCCGAGCTTCACATCTTTCAATGCCGTGACGAACCTGTCCGAGAACTCGTCGTAGATATCGGCATGCACGATCGTGCGCTTGCCGCAGATGCAGGATTGGCCATTGTTCTGGATGCGGGCGAAGACCGCGTCCTTCACCGCCTGATCCATGTCAGCAGAGGGCATGACGATGAACGGGTCGGTGCCGCCGAGTTCGAGCACCACCTTCTTGAGGTTCTTGCCTGCCCTTTCCGCGACCGCGCTGCCCGCGCCTTCGCTCCCCGTGAGCGTCGCGGCTACGATCCGCGGGTCGTCGATGACCTTGCCGATCGGATCGGATGACACGCACAGGTTCTGAAATACGCCCTCGGGCCCGCCTGCTTCGAGGACCAGTTCCTCCATCCGCTTGGCGACACCCTGGACGATGCTCGCATGCTTCAGGACCCCGACATTGCCTGCAAGGATGGTCGGCGCGAGGAAGCGCACGACCTGCCAGTACGGGAAATTCCAGGGCATGACTGCGAGCACAGGCCCCTGCGGCAGCCAGCGCGCTTCCGCACGACCGCCATCGGACAGGTCCCAGAATTTGGAATCCAGCATTGGCGGCCCGTTTTCGGCATAATAGCGGAACAGGCTCGCGCATTTCTCTACCTCGCTGCGGGCCTGCGTGATCGGCTTGCCCATCTCGGTCACGGCGAGGCGGGCGAGGTCTTCCTTGTTGGTTTCGTAGAGGTCGCCGAGCGCATTCAGCAGGTCGGTGCGCCGGTCCATCGGCGAGCTCTTCCAGTCGGCATAGGTGCGCGTCGCCTGTTCCAGCTTCCGGTCGATGCCGTTCTCGTCGAGCGTTTGATACTCGGCGATGGTCTCGCCGGTCGCGGGATTGGTAGTGGTGATCAAGCGGAAGCTCCTCGGGTCTCTTTCCCACACAATGGGTGCGAGGCGAGCGCGTTCCGCAAAGCCGCTTCGCAATCGTGGCGCGACAGGCTAGCTAACCCACATGAAGTCGATCGAAAGCCAGCGCCACCGCTTCGCCATCCCGGACGACGTCCACTATCTCAACTGTGCCTATATGGCGCCTTTGTCCGATGGCGTTTCGAAGGCCATGGTCGAAGGCGCGATGTTCAAGTGCGAGCCGTGGAAATATACGCCGGGCGATTTCTTCACCGGAAGCGAACGCTTCCGGGAGCGTGCGGGAGAGCTGTCCGGCACGCAGCCGGACAATATCGCGATCGTACCCTCGGCGAGCTACGCGCTCGCGATCGCAGCGCTGAATTGCCCGGTCGAACAGGGCCAGTGCATCGTCACGTTGGCGGGTCAGTTCCCTTCCAATGTCTATGTCTGGCGAGACCTCGCTGCCGAACGCGGCGCCAAGGTCGTCACGGTTATGCGTGACGAGAACTCCTGCTGGACCGACGCCGTTCTGGACGCGATCGATCAGGACACGGCAATTGCTGCGCTCCCGCATTGTCACTGGGCTGACGGGCGACTGGTCGATCTGGAAAGGGTGGGGGCAAGGTGCCGCGAGGTCGGGGCGGCTTTGGTGCTGGACCTGACGCAGTCGCTTGGCGCCATGCCGCTCGATCTGGGCGCCGTCCGGCCGGATTTCGCGGTCGCCGCCTGTTACAAGTGGCTGATGGGGCCCTATGGCATCGGCCATCTCTATGTCGATCCGCGCCACCATTCCGGGCGCCCGCTGGAGCAAAATTGGATCAATCGCGGGGGTTCGGAAGATTTCACACGGCTGGTCGATTACCGCGACGATTACCAGCCCGGCGCCCGCCGTTTCGACATGGGCGAGCGCTCTAATCCGCCGCTCCTGAACGGAGCGGTCGCGGCCTTCGATTTCCTGCTCGAATTCGGAATCGAAGCGGTTGCAGAAGAGCTGGGGAGTAAAACGACGGCCATCGCTTCGCAGGCGGCCGACCTCGGCCTTACCGCAGCCCCGATCGGACAACGCGCCGCCCATTTCCTCTCGCTCGGCTTTCCGCAAGGCGTGCCCGATGGCCTCACGCAGCGCTTGGCCGACAGGAACGTGATGGTGTCGCTGCGCGGCAGGTCGCTTCGCGTGACGCCCCATCTCTACAATGACGAGCGCGATGCAGCCGCCCTGATTGAGACCTTGCGCGAACTCCTCTGAATCGCCTTACTTGCGGCGGAAACGGAAGTACCAGACCTCGTGCCCGTAAGTGTTGCGGGCCTTGTGCTCGTAGCGCGTCTCGCACCACCCAGAGGGTCGGTTTTCCCAGCTGTGGCGATCTTCCACGACCCATTCGAACACATCGGTAAAGCGCCGCATCACCATCAAGGCGTGACGCAGGTAAACGGGATGGTCGGTGCCGAAACGGAATTCGCCGCCGGGCTTCAACTTGTCGGCGAACATGCGCACCGGGCCGTCGTTCATCATCCGGCGCTTGGCATGCTTGTTCTTGGGCCAGGGGTCGGGATGCAGCAGGTAAAGCATGGTCAGCGCACCGTCGGGGACGCGGGCAAGGGCATCGAGCGCATCACCATGGTGGATGCGAACATTCGCCATGGTCCCCTCGTGCACATGGGTCAGCGCCTGCGCGACGCCGTTGAGAAATGGCTCTGCGCCGATGAAACCGTGATCGGGCAGGAGATCCGCGCGATAGGCCATGTGCTCGCCGCCACCGAAACCGATCTCGAAATGAAGCGGGCGGTCGAAGCCGAACAGCGTTTCCGACGTCACCGGACCTTCTGCAGGCACCGCGATTTGCGGCAGAAGCTTGTCCACCAGCTCCTGCTGGCCGGCGCGCAGGGGCTTGCCCTGGCTGCGGCCATAGAGCCGGTTGAGCGTGGTCGGATCGCCTTCCTTGAATGCTGACATGGCGTGCCCGCTAGGCGATATTGGCGCAGATTGTCCAGCAATTCGGGGTTGAGGCGGGCAGGCGCCTTTCGCTAGGCGCCGCAGACATATGGACGACTTGCTCAAAGACTATTTCGAACTCGCGCTCTGGCTGCAATCGCTGATTGCCCTGACGGGGCTCGCGCTGATCGCGCTGCTGGTGAACTGGATCATCAAGCGCGTGCTGCTGCGCATGGCCGCACCCTATCTCGATACCCGCAGTCTGACGGCGGACAAGGCGGCCGCGTGGCTGGCGACAGTCATTCCGCTCCTGATCGTATCGCGCGGTATCCAGGCGGTGCCGAACATGCCCGAAGAGGTCGTAACCGTGACGGTGAACGTCGCGGAGGCTTTCATCGTGTTTTCGGTGGCGATGGGGATCAACTGGGCGCTCAACTACGCCAACGAACTCTACGCGCGCAGGCCCGAGGCACGCAGCCGACCGATCAAGGGTTATGTGCAGGTCCTGAAGATCGCGATTTTCTGCGGCGCGGCGATCCTGATGATCGCGGTGCTGATCGAACAATCGCCCCTGCTACTTTTGTCGGGCCTCGGCGCCATGGCAGCGGTCCTGCTGCTCGTCTTCAAGGACACGATCCTCAGCCTCGTCGCAAGCGTGCAGCTGACCAGCAACGACATGTTGCGCGTAGGTGACTGGATCGAGATGCCGAGCATGAGTGCCGACGGCGACGTGATCGATATCGCGCTGCACACGGTGAAGGTTCAGAACTTCGACAAGACCATCACGACGATCCCCACGCATCGGCTTATCTCGGACAGCTACAGGAACTGGCGCGGGATGAGCGAAAGCGGCGGGCGGCGGATCAAGCGCAGCCTCGTGATCGACCAGAATTCCGTCCGGTTCCTGGACGAGGACCAGCTTGCCGGTCTCAAGCGCTTCAAGCTCCTCGATGGCTACCTTGCCCGCAAGGAAGAAGAGATCGCCGAATGGAACCGGCACGAGCTGGCAAGCGGCATCGACGAGATCAACGCGCGGCGAATTACCAATATCGGCACGCTACGCGCCTATGTGATCGCTTATCTGAAGAGCCATCCGCGGATTGCGGGCGAGGGCTTTACCTTGCTCGTCCGCCAGCTTCCGCCGGGCCCGCAAGGCCTGCCGCTGGAAATCTACTGCTTCACGGATACTGTGGACTGGGGCGAATACGAGGCGATCCAGGCGGACATCTTCGACCACATGCTCGCGATCCTGCCGCAGTTCGGCCTGCGCATCTTCCAGGAGCCGAGCGGGCTGGACCTCGCGAGCGGGCTGAAAGGCAATTCGCGCGACTAGATCGCCTTAGTGCGTGGTGACCGGCCCGGCTTCATCGCGGCGGTCCTGCTTTGCGGCAAAGCTGGTTTCGATGAGGCTGGTGAGGACATGCGGCATCACCGGCTTGCGCAGGATGCGATCGGGCTCGATCCCGTCCAGGCGCGCGGCGATATCGTTGAGGTCCCATCCGGTCACGAGGATGGTGAACATGTCGGGGCTGGCCTTTTTGACGGCTTCGAGCACTTCGAGGCCGTCATGGTCCCCGTCGAGTGCGAAATCGAGAATCAGGAAATCGGGCGGGGCATCGCGCAGGAGCCGCAGCGCGTCGCGGGCGTTGGCCGCGCGGCCGACAACCTGGCATCCGGCAGATTTGCAGGTTTCATCGAGCATGAAGGCAAGGATTTCGTCGTCCTCGACGATTGCTACCTTCGGTTGTCCAAGTGCTGGCATTGCGAAATCCTCCGCCGGTATCCGGCAAATGCGTCGCATGCGCAGCCCCCTTGCGCTCGACTAAAACTCCCCCTGATAGAAACGCTTAGTGATGCAAATCACATAGCTAAATTACGTAACAACCCTTAGCACAAGTCGTTCCCAATAAACAGAAAATCGGCGATCTGTTCATATTCAAAGGTAAAGCCCCGGCACCCAATTAGGTGACCGGGGCCTCCTCCCGTCGCGAAAAGCGACTTTGTTCTTAGGCGGCTTCGGCCTCTTCGTTCGGATCGCGAAGAACGTATCCCCGGCCCCAGACGGTTTCGATGTAGTTCTCGCCGCCGCATGCATGGCTGAGCTTCTTGCGCAGCTTGCAGATGAAGACGTCGATGATCTTGAGTTCTGGTTCGTCCATGCCGCCATAAAGGTGGTTCAGGAACATTTCCTTGGTCAGCGTGGTGCCCTTACGGAGCGAAAGCAGCTCCAGCATCGCATATTCCTTGCCGGTCAGGTGGACGCGGGCGCCGTCGACTTCGACGGTCTTCGCGTCGAGGTTCACAGCGAGCTTGCCGGTGCGGATGATCGACTGGCTGTGGCCCTTCGAACGGCGCACCACGGCGTGGATGCGGGCGATCAGTTCTTCGCGGTGGAACGGCTTGGTGACGTAATCGTCGGCGCCGAAACCGAAGCTGCGGATCTTGCTGTCCATCTCGGCAATGCCCGAGAGGATGAGAACCGGCGTCTGCACCTTGGCGACGCGGAGCTTCTTGAGCACGTCATAGCCGTGCATGTCCGGCAGGTTGAGGTCGAGCAGGATGATATCGTAATCATACAGCTTGCCCAGATCGAGGCCTTCTTCGCCAAGATCGGTCGAGTAGACGTTGAAGCCTTCGGTAGTGAGCATGAGCTCGATCGCCTTGGCGGTTGTCGGCTCGTCTTCGATCAGCAGTACACGCATGGGTTAGTCCCCCTAGCCCTGTTTCCCCGGCCCCGATGAGGGGCGATGTCCTTCGTTAACCAATATGGGTGTGAATGGAAAAGGTTAACGTGAGGTAAAAGCCGTTAACTTTTTCGACTGTGACGGGGGTGCACCAGTCGCCTTATCAAATGTTGCGAAGCTTCTTCTCGCGGCGGCGCTGTGCGCTCGAACCGATGCCGATCGCCTCGCGATATTTCGCCACGGTGCGCCGCGCGAGATTGAAGCCCTCTTCATTGAGCATGTCGGCAAGTTTCTGGTCGGACAGGACTTTCTTCGGGTCCTCTGCGTCGCACAGCGCCCTGATGCGCGCCTTGATTGCCTCGCTGCTGGCGCCTTCTCCGTCGGCAGCCGCAACTCCGCTGGAGAAGAAATACTTCATCTCGAAGGTGCCGCGCGGACAGGAGAGGTATTTGTTACTCGTCACGCGGCTGACGGTGGATTCGTGCATGTCGATTCGCTCCGCGACCTCGCGCAGGGTCAGCGGGCGCATCGCCGAAACGCCTTCGCGGAAAAAGCCTTCCTGCAGGGTCACGATCTCGCTCGCCGTCTTGAGGATGGTCTTCTGCCGCTGGTCGAGGGCGCGGATCAGCCAGTCGGCCTCGCCCAGCTGTTCGTTGAGCCACGCGCGCGAGGCCTTGTCGCGCGCGCCTGCTTCCAGCTCGACGTAATATTCGCGGTTCACGACGAGGCGCGGGAGGCTGGCCTCGTTGATCCGGATTTGCCAGCCGCCGCCTTCACCGGGCGTCACCAGCACGTCGGGTACGATCGCCGCCTCTGCCTCGCCTCCATATCGGCAACCGGGCTTGGGATCGTAGCTGCGCAGTTCGGCCAGCATGTCGGCGAAGTCCTTTTCATCGACTTCGCACAGGCGGCGCAAGCGGGCGATATCGCCCGATGCCAAGAGGTCGAGGTTCTCGATCAGCCGCTGCATGCAGGGATCGAAGCGATTGGCCTCCTTCGCCTGCAGGGCTAGGCATTCGCCAAGGTTTCGCGCGCCAACGCCGGTCGGATCGAGCGACTGGACCAGCTCGAGCGCATCCTCCACCTCTACCAGCGGGGCGCCGAGTTCGTCGGCAAGGTCGCGCAAGGAGGTGTACAGGTAACCCGCCTCGTCGAGCTCGTGAATGATGCGCGTCGCGATCAGCGCTTCCTGGGGGTTGTAGGAAAGCGAGCCGATCTGGGCGGTCAGGTGTTCCGCCAGGCTGATACTGTCATTCGACCGGTTTTCGAGGTCGGGAAGTGCCTCTCCCGACGGGCCCGCGCTGGCAGTTTCCGACCAGTCCCCGCGGTCGCCGGGTGCAGCTTCGGTATCCTGCGCGTAATTGGCGATGTCGAGCGCGCTGTCGCCGTCGAAATCGGGCGTGGCCTCGTGCTCCCCTGCCGGAGCGTCACTAGTATCCTCGCCCTTCTCGCGGGTCACCTCGCCCACTTCGAGCAGCGGATTGCTCTCGAGCGCTTCGGATACGAAAGTCTCGATTTCGAGGTTCGACAGCGCAAGCAGCTTGATCGCCTGCTGCAACTGCGGCGTCATCACCAGCGACTGGGTCTGCCGTAGGTCTAGCCTCGGACCAAGCGCCATGCCTTCAACTCCAGGCGCGCGCCGTCATCACAGCGTGAAGTTTTCGCCGAGGTAGAGTCGCTTGACGTTTTCGTCGGCGACCAATGCCTCGGGCGTTCCGGCGAACAGCACCTGTCCGCCATAGATGATGCATGCGCGGTCGACGATCTCGAGCGTCTCGCGGACGTTGTGGTCGGTGATCAGCACGCCGATGCCGCGCGTCTTGAGGTCCTTCACGAGATCGCGGATGTCGCTGATCGAAAGCGGGTCGATCCCGGCAAAAGGCTCGTCCAGCAACATGATCGAAGGCTTCGCCGCCAGCGCGCGGGCGATTTCCGCACGGCGACGCTCACCACCCGATAAGGCCATGGCTGGGCTTTCACGCAGCCGGGTCAGGCCGAATTCGTCGAGCAGGCGGTCCAGCTCGGCAGCACGCGTCTCGGCGTTGGGTTCGACCATTTCGAGCACGCAATTGATGTTCTGCTCGACCGTCATGCCGCGGAAAATGCTGGTTTCCTGCGGCAGGTAGCCGAGGCCGAGGATCGCGCGGCGATACATCGGCAGCTTTGTCACGTCCTCGCCGTCCATCAGGATACGGCCCGAATCCGGGCGGACGAGACCCATGATCGAATAGAAACAGGTCGTCTTTCCGGCGCCGTTCGGGCCGAGCAGGCCGAGCACTTCGCCCTTGCCCACGGTCAGCGAGATATCGGTGAGGACCTGCCGCTTGTCGTAGCTCTTGGCGATGGAGATTACCTCGAGCCCACCCTGCGGGATGGGGGGTGCTGCATCATGGACAGCTTCGTTGTCCGCGCTCAGGAGATCTTCAGCCATGGCCAGCGCCATAGCATGCCGGACATTCAGGAAAACCCCCGAGACCCATGAATTCGATCAACTTGGCAGGATTCGTGCATGGACGACATGAATCCGCGCATGAGTCGCCTCTTTGCTTGCCAGAAGCCCGCATTTTTGAAAGGTTGCCCATCTGGAGAGAAACACGGGGAGTAGATCGATGGGTGAGGCGATCGACAACACGCATAAGGACGGTGACGGCAACAGCGGCCACCTGCATGACTGGCGCAAGGCGATGAGTGACAATGTCGCACTCGCGCTGATCGTCTATACCGGGCTCCAGATCTTCGTGACCGTGAACGCGATCAAGCAGGGGGTCTCCTCGACACTTCCGTATTTCGCGCTCGTCTTCCTCGTCGCCGCGATCATTCCTGCCTGCCGCTGGTTCGAACGTCGCTGGGTCAATCTTCCCGAACACGTGGCTCATGACGAGGCGCTTTCCGGCGCTTTCCGCCGCGACCAGATCATGCTCTGGCTCATTGCCATCGGCCTGCCCTTCGTGTTGACGGGCATAGCCAAGGCGATTTTTGCAGCGATCGCTTGAGCAACGGTCGAAGCGTACCTACCCGGACCCGCAATCGGGTTTCGGAGTTTCAGTAAGATATGATCGATAGCAAGACAGCACTGGCGCATTGTCAGGACCTCGTCGCGCTGGCGCAGCAAATGGGTGCTGATGCCGCGGATGCGATAGCGCGCGCCAACTCCTCGGAAAGCGTGTCGATGCGCCTCGGCAAGCTGGAGGAGGTCGAGCGTTCGGAAAGCGAGGAGATCGGCCTGCGCGTATTCGTCGGCAAGCGGTCCGCTTCGATCAACACCAGCGATTTCGCGCCCGAAGGCCTCAAGGCACTGGCGCAGCGTGCCGTTGAAATGGCAGGCCACGCGCCCGAAGACGAGCATGCCGGCCTCGCGCCTGCAGAAGCGCTGTTTACCGGCGATCTGCCCGATCTCGATCTCGACGATCCCGAGCGACCCGAGCCGCAGTCCCTGCGCGAAGCAGCCCTGGCAACCGAGGAAGCTGCGCGCAGTGTCGAGGGTGTGACCAACAGCAATGGCGGCAGTGCAGGGTTCGACCGTTCAGTGGTCGCGCTTGCTACGTCGAACGGATTCGGACGCGCCTATTCGGGCAGCGGTCATACGCTTTCGGCAAGCGTGGTCGCGGGCGAGGGCGGTTCGATGGAGACCGACTACGCCTCGCGCGGTGCGCGCTTCCGCTCGGACCTCCCCAGCGAGGCCGAAATCGGCGAAGAGGCTGGGCGTCGTGCCGTCGCGCGACTCAATCCCGGCTCCATGCCGAGCGGCAAGTATCCGGTCGTGTTCGACCCCCGCATCGGCGGCGGGCTTATCGGCCATTTACTCGGAGCGATCGGAGCGCCCGCCGTCGCGCGCAAATCGACTTTCCTGCTTGGTCGCGAAGAAGACGAACTGTTCGACCCCTCGATCCGGATTCTCGAAGAGCCGCTGCGCAAGCGCGGCGTGCGTTCGCGCCCCTTCGACGGTGAAGGCGTGGCCTGCACCTCGCGGGCGATCGTCGAAGGCGGCCGACTGACCGGCTGGCTCACCAATGTCGCGTCCGCCGACCAGCTCGGCCTCGGCCTGACCGGCCATGCCGCACGCGCTTCGGGCGGATCGCCCGGCGTTAGCGCGAGCAATGTCCACCTCGAAGCAGGCAGTGTATCGCCCGAAGAACTCATGGCAGATATCGAGGACGGCCTCTACGTAACCGGCCTCTACGGGCAGGGTGTGAACATGGTGACGGGCGACTACAGCCGCGGTGCGACCGGGTTCCGGATCAGGAACGGCGAGTTTGCCGGTGCCGTTTCAGAAATCACCATTGCCGGCCATCTCGCGGACATGTTCCGCGGCCTTACTCCTGCGAACGATCTCGAGATGTACCGCTCGGTCAATGTCCCGACCCTGCGGATCGACGGCATGACGGTAGCCGGCGAATGAAGCGACTGTTTGCAGCCTTCGCCCTCCTGATGGCCGCTCCTGCGGGAGCGCTCCTGCCTACGGCGCCTGCTACGGAAGCGCCTGCCGAAGTCGAAGCTGCCGGTCCTGAAATCGATGACACGCTGGATGCAGGGGCGGACGACCGGATTACGGAGCGTATCGAGGGTATCTTCGCCGAGCTGCCAGCATTTGCGAACGTTTCGGTCGAGGTTAGCCAGGGCGTCGTGTCGCTGTCAGGCGTCGTACCGAAACAGGAAGACATCGCCCGGGCCGAAGCCATCGCCTCACGCGTCTCGGGGGTTGTAACAGTCGAGAACAGTCTCGAGCGCGACCTGTCGATCAGTGCCGAGGGTACCGGCATCGCCGACCTTGCCGACAAATGGGCAGGCTTCGTCGACATGCTTCCGCTCATCGGGCTGGCATTGCTCGTCTGGACGGCGATTTCCGTGATCGGCTATCTGATCGCCGGGCTCGGCGCGCTGTGGCACCGGCTCGCACCCAACAGCTTCCTGGCCGAGCTTATCGCCAGCGCTATCCGCTTCATATTCGTCGTCGGCGGTCTTGTCGTCGCGCTCGATATCCTCGGGGCAGGGGCCTTGCTGGGCGCGGTGCTTGGTGGGGCCGGCGTCATCGGTCTCGCCCTGGGCTTCGCCCTGCGTGAGACAATCGAGAACTATCTGGCATCGCTCATGCTCAGCTTGCGCCAGCCTTTCCGTGCGAACGACTGGGTCAAGATCGACGATCTGGAAGGTCGTGTCATTCGCCTGACCAGCAGGGCAACCGTGCTGATGACGCTCGATGGAAATCACCTGCGCATTCCCAACGGGCAGGTCTTCCGCGCGGTCATCACCAATTACACGCGCAATCCCCAGCGCCGCTTCGAGTTCGACCTGGGCGTCGACGCCGATGACGATGCGCGTGCCGCCCGCCAGCTTGGGCGCGATACCTTGGCGGGCCTCGACTTCGTCCTCGACGATCCGGCACCCGAAGCGCGGATTATGGAAGTGGGCGATTCGAACGTCGTGATCCGTTTCCTCGGCTGGATCGACCAGGAAAAGACCGACTGGTGGAAAGCGCAAAGCCAGGCGATCCCGGCAGTGAAGGAAGCGCTCGAGGACGCAGGTTTCGGCCTGCCCGAACCGATCTACCGCCTCCGCTTCGATCCGCGCAGCGCGAGTGTTCCCTTCCAGCAGGGAGCGGCCGCGACTCCCGCGCAGGAATCGAAACCGCCAGCGAAAAAGACCGTCCAGCAGATCACCGTTACCGAGACCGACGAGGACGTCCGGCCAGTCAACGAGATTGCCGACATGGTGGAGCGGGAGCGCCGCGAGAGCGGAGGAGAACAGGACAAGGACCTGCTCGATTCCTCGCGTCCGGTCGAATAGGCGCAGCGCAAAAAAAGGGGCGCTCTGTGGCGCCCCTTCGTCTTACTTCTTGCTGTTCTCGTAGCGCTCGATGCATTCGAGCACGATGCGCCGTGCATCGTCCGCATCGCCCCAGTTGCCGATGCGGACCCACTTCTCGGCCTCGAGGTCCTTGTAGTGGGTGAAGAAGTGCTCGATCTGCTGGAAGATGATCGAAGGCAGGTCCTTCGTCTGACCGACGTCGGAGTAATAGGGGAAGGTCGTGTCGACGGGCACGCAGATCAGCTTCTCGTCGCCGCCATGCTCGTCTTCGAGGTTGAGCACGCCGATCGGACGGGCACGCACCACGCAGCCCGGGATGAAGGGCGAGCGCGAGATCACGAGCGCGTCGAGCGGGTCGCCATCGTCCGAAAGAGTATGCGGTACGAAGCCGTAGTTCGCCGGATAGCGCATCGGCGTGTGCAGGATGCGGTCGACGAACAGCGCGCCCGATTCCTTGTCGAATTCATACTTCACCGGTTCGCCGCCGGTGGGGACTTCGATGATGACGTTGAGACTTTCGGGCGGGTTGTCGCCCACGGGGATCATGTCGATGCGCATTTATGCTCTCTAGCTATTGTGCGTGTGTTCGGCCCCTCCCCCCAGAAAGACTTCGCGGGGCGCCCTAGCGAAAGGGTGAGGATTGCGGAAGGGGGCAGTTGCCACTAATCGCGCACACCATGCCAAAGACACCGCAAGCCATCCGTGGCACCCAGGACATCTTCGGGCCCGACGCCGAAGCCTTCGCTTTCGTGGTCGAGACCTTCGAGCGCGTCCGCAAGCTCTACCGCTTCCGTCGCGCAGAGATGCCGGTCTTCGAGAAGACCGAAGTGTTTGCCCGTTCGATCGGCGAGACGACCGATATCGTGTCGAAGGAGATGTATTCCTTCGAGGATCGCGGCGGCGAATCGCTGACACTGCGCCCGGAATTCACTGCGGGGATCGCGCGCGCCTATCTTTCCAACGGATGGCAGCAGCATGCCCCGGTCAAGCTTGCGACGCATGGTCCGCTGTTCCGTTACGAGCGCCCGCAGAAGGGCCGCTATCGCCAGTTCCACCAGATCGACGCGGAAATCATCGGTGCCGCCGAACCGCAGGCCGATGTGGAACTGCTCGCCATGGCCGACCAGCTCCTCAAGGAACTCGGCATTAGCGGCGTTACGCTGCACCTCAACACGCTGGGCGACGGCGACAGCCGCGAGGCATGGCGCGCTGCGCTGGTCGAGCACTTCCGCGCGGTGAAGGATGAATTGTCCGAGGATTCGCAGGGGCGGCTCGAAAAGAACCCGCTGCGCATCCTCGATTCGAAGGATCGTCGCGACCAGCGCTTCGTCGCCGACGCGCCGAAGATCGACCAGTTTCTCTCGGAGGATGCGCGTGCGTTCTTCGACGCGGTCACCAGCGGTCTCGATGCGGCGGGCGTGAAGTGGCAGCGTGCAGAAAGCCTCGTGCGCGGGCTCGACTATTATCGCCACACCGCCTTCGAATTCATTCCCGACGAGGGCAGTGAAGCGGCCGGCAAGCTTGGTAGCCAGAGCACTATCCTCGGCGGCGGTCGCTATGACGGCCTCATGGAAAGCCTCGGCGGGGCAGCGACGCCTGCCGTCGGCTGGGCCGCGGGCATCGAGCGCCTGGCCATGCTGGTCGGCGACAAGAGCGAGCCCAAGGCAGACGTGATCGTCGTCGTCGAGAACGACGAGCTGGTCGACCGCGCGATTGCCGCGATCGGCAAGATCCGCGCCGCCGGACACTCGGCCGAACTGATGGCCTCGGGCAGCCCGCGCAAGCGCTTCGACAAGGCTGTCAAAGCCGGCGCCGAGAAGATCGTGGCCTTCGATATCCGCGACGGGACCGAGCACGTGCGCATCAAGGCGGACGATCATGCGCGCGGCTCCATCGAACAGCTCCTGGGCTGAGCATGCAGGTTCCTGCCGAACGCCTCGACCAGATTGCCAATCGCTTCGCCGAGCTCGAGGCGCGGATGGCTTCGGGCACGCTCGAGGGTGACGAATTCGTCAAGGCGAGCCGCGACTATGCGGAGCTGGAACCGGTGGCCAAGGTCGCGGCCGAGGTGAAGGCGTCGCGCGAGGAGATTGCGAGCCTCGAGGAAATGCTGGCCGATCCGGAAATGAAGGCCATGGCGGAAGAAGAGCTTGCCGAACTGCGCAAGCGGCTGCCCGAAGCCGAACGCCAGCTTGCCATCGCCATGCTCCCGCGTGACAGCGCCGACAACAAGCCGGCCATGCTCGAAATCCGTGCGGGGACGGGCGGCGACGAGGCAGCGCTCTTCGCGGGCGACCTTTATCGCATGTACGAACGCTATGCCGCGGAGCAGGGCTGGAAGGTCGAGCCGGTAAGCATGAACGCCAGTGAAGTGGGCGGCTTCAAGGAAATCGTCGCGAATGTCACCGGCACCGGCGTATTCGCCAAGCTGAAGTTCGAAAGCGGCGTGCACCGTGTCCAGCGCGTACCCGAGACCGAAAGCGGTGGACGCATCCACACCTCGGCAGCCACGGTGGCGGTCCTTCCGCAGCCCGACGAGGTCGATATCGACCTCGCTCCGGGCGACCTCAAGATCGACACTTATCGCGCCAGCGGCGCGGGCGGCCAGCACGTCAACACGACCGACAGCGCCGTGCGCATCACGCACGAGCCGAGCGGCCTCGTGGTGACCTGCCAGGACGAGCGCAGCCAGCAGAAGAACCGCGTCAAGGCGATGCAGGTCCTGCGGGCGCGCCTCTACGAGAAGATGCGCGATGAGGCGCAGGGGGCCGAGGCGGAGGCGCGCAAGGCCATGGTCGGCAGCGGCGACCGGTCCGAGCGCATCCGCACCTATAATTTCCCGCAAGGCCGCGTGACCGACCACCGGATCGGCCTCACCTTGCACAAACTGCCCGAGATCATCGCCGGGCCGGGCCTTGGCGAAATGGTCGATGCGCTGATTGCAGAGGACGAGGCGAAGCGGCTCGCCGCGCTCAATGACTAAGGCGACGACACCCACTGTCGGCGATGCGATCCGCGCGGCTGCTGGCAGGCTCGAAGCAACCAGTCCGACCGCGCGGCTGGATGCGGAATTGCTGATGGCCAATGCACTCGGCATGCAGCGTTCGGACATGCTGATCCGCGCCATGCAGGACGATGCGCCCGAAGGCTTTGCCGCGCTGGTCGACCGCCGCGCCAATTGCGAGCCGGTGGCCCATATCCTCGGCCACCAGGAGTTTTACGGCCGCGAATTCCTCGTGACCGCCGATACGCTGATCCCGCGCGGGGATAGCGAACTGCTCGTTGCGTGCGCCCTCGAGTCGCATCCTGCGCCATCCCGCGTGCTCGACCTCGGCACGGGAACGGGCGCGCTCTTGCTGAGCGTGCTGGCCGAAACATCGGCGAAGGGCGTCGGAACCGACCGTTCCGCAGCTGCCCTTGCAGTCGCGCATGACAATGCGGACCGGCTGGGCGTGGAGGATCGTACGCGCTTCTACCTGCTCGATTGGCACAAGGAGGGCTGGGCGGATGAACTGGGCCGGTTCGACCTGATCCTGTGCAACCCGCCCTATGTCGAGGAATCCGCCAAGCTGGAGCCCGATGTACGCGGGTTCGAGCCGCATGGCGCACTGTTCGCCGGACCCGAAGGACTAGACGATTACCGCGTCATCATTCCCCAATTGCGCAATTTGCTGACCTATGGCGGCAGCGCGATTCTCGAAATCGGACACGAACAATCGGCAAGCGTAAGCGAAATTGCGCAGGCTGCAGGGTTCTCCGTCGAGCTGCGCCGCGACCTCGCCGACAGGCCGCGCGCCCTGATTTTGACATAAAGGGGTTGGCAAAGCCGATTCGAGGCTTTAACTCTGGCCACAGGCCAGTGGTGTGCGGTTGTTTCCCACCCACCGGTTCCAAGCTCCGACATGGCAGTTCTGGTGCAAGGCTTCGGGCCTTGCATACCGTGCACAGACAGGAGCGCACATGTTGCGAGAGGGCGCAGCATGTTCGATGGATTACGCGGCCAGAGGCGAACCGAGGGTTCGCGCCGCGCCATGAAAAGGACGAGTATTCCTTGAACAACAATCGTAACAACCGTCGTCGCGGTCGCAACACCAACCGCAATCAGGGCGGCGGCAATTCGGCAAACCGGATCGATAGCCGGGCACGCGGTAACGCGCCCCAGCTGCTCGACAAGTACAAGAAGCTTGCGCAGGACGCCCAGCACAACGGCGACCGCGTGCAGGCCGAGTACTACCTGCAGTTCGCCGATCACTATTTCCGCGTCATCGCCGACAACAAGGCGCGCCAGGAAGAGGCGAAAGCCAAGCGCAATGACGAGCGCGGTAACAACCAGTCGGACGATGATGACGATTCGGACGACGATGGTGACGATCGCCGCAAGAATCGCCGCTCGCGCTCGCGCCGCGATGACGATCAGGGCCAGAAGAAAGAAGGCCGCGGTCGCAAGCAGCGCGGCAACGGCTCCGATGACGACGGCAACGATTACGAGCCTTCGGATAACCCCTTCACGCGCAAGGGCGACGATGAAGAGGATGCTCCGAAGAAGCGCCGCGCTCCGCGCAAGGCCAAGAAGTCGGAAGAAGGCGCACCCGGTAACGAGGGCGAGATCGACGTCGCAGTCCTTCCGCCGGCGATCGGCGGAGAAGACGACAAGCCGGCTCCGCGCCGCCGTCGTCGCAAGGAAGGTGAAGACGAGGATGTAAGCGCGGTCGGCTGATCGCGCTTCACCCGCCGCTTTCCCTTGCCAATATCGTAGGCGGCCCTAACAGGCGGAGGCGATGGATCGTATCTCCGCATTCTCGTTGCGGCATCCGTACTGGACGGCGCTGCTGCTCGGCCTCGTTTCGGCCACGGGTTTCCAACCCCTGCACCTCTGGGCGCTGGCTCTTGCCGCGATGGGCGCGCTTGTCTGGCTGGTGTCGAAGCAGCCGGGCAAGGGCAACGCATTCCTTGTCGGCTGGTTGTTCGGCGTCGCGCATTTCACGCTGACCAACAACTGGATCGCCACCGCTTTCACTTATCAGGCCGAGATGCCGGCCGCGCTCGGCTGGGCCGCCGTTCCGCTCCTGTCGCTCTACCTCGCCGTCTGGCCCGCGCTTGCGGCTCTGGCGGCATGGATGATCGCGCGAAACCACGGCCTGCCGGCATTCGCGCTCGCTTTCGGAGCTCTCTGGGTGCTGGCCGAATGGCTGCGGAGCTGGGTCTTCACCGGATATGCTTGGGGGCCGTTTTCCATGGCCTTGCTGGGAGACTGGTCGCGGCCGGGTGTCGCAGGGGTACTTGGTCTTACGGGCACCTACGCGCTCTCGGGCATCGCGGTCGCTTTGTCCGGGCTGCTGGCCTCGCTGGTCACGAGCCGCCGCTGGGCTGGACTGGCCATTGGCGGTGCCATCCTCGTCGCTGGCATGTACTGGCCGGCGCCCAAGCCGGTGGGCGGCTATCTGCCGCTGACGCTGGTGCAGCCGAACCTGCGCCAGGAAGAGCTAGACGATCCGACCAAGTTCGAAGAACAGTTCCAGCGCATCGCCTCGCTTAGCAAGCCGCTCCGTCCCTTGAGCCGGCGGCTTGTCCTGTGGCCCGAAAGCGGCGTTCCGGATTACCTGCGTGAAGGCTACCCGCAGCGCTACTACGTCCAGATGACTGCTGGCGGCGACCCGGCCTTCGCGCGCTACCGGATCGGGCAGACCATCGGCGAGGGCAGCCTCTTGCTGACCGGGACCGTCGATCTTGAAATCGGCGAGGTGGACGGCCGCGAGAGAGCTGTCGGCGCCTATAACGCCATCACCCCCATCGACGCCGAGGGCACGCTCGGCCCGCGCTATTCCAAGGCCCACCTCGTGCCTTATGGCGAATACCTTCCGATGCGGGCCCTGCTCGAACCGCTCGGCCTGTCGCGGCTTGTGGCAGGCTCGATCGACTTCATTCCGGGTCCGGGTCCGCAAACCTTCGACTTCGGTCCGCACGGCAAGGCTGGGATGCAAATCTGTTACGAGATCGTCTTCTCCGGCGAGGTCGTCGAGCCTGACGCGCGACCCGACTACATTTTCAACCCGTCCAATGACGGCTGGTTCGGCGAGTGGGGTCCTCCGCAGCATCTTGCCCAGGCGCGGATGCGCGCAATCGAGGAAGGTCTGCCGGTCCTGCGCTCCACCACCACCGGAATAAGCGCAGTGATCGATGCGCATGGCATCGTGCGCAATCACATCGGGCGGGGCCGCGCAGATCGCATCGACACCCATGTGCCGCCAGCAGGCGATCCCACCCCGTTTTCCCGGTTGGGGCACTGGCTGACCCTCCTTTGGGGGATGCTCCTATTAGCCGGATCGCTGGTTGCCATGCGCCTTCACCAGCGTTACGTGTCGCGCAGCACATAAAGCTTTCTTTATATCTTTCAGTCGGGGTCCTTCATGCGCACCAATTACCTGTTCACTTCCGAGAGCGTTTCGGAGGGTCATCCCGACAAGGTGTCCGACCAGATCAGCGATGCGATCGTCGACCTGATGCTTTCGAAAGACCCCGAATCGCGCGTCGCCTGCGAGACAATGACGACCACGCAGCGCGTGATCCTGTCGGGCGAAATCCGCTGTGCGCCGATGTACGACATGAACAACCCCGAGTGGGCGGTGAACGGTGGCTGGGCCCCTGGCGCGAAGGACGAGATCGAGCGGGCCGTGCGTCGCACCGTACGCGAAATCGGCTACGAGCAGGAAGGCTTCCACTGGAAGACGCTGACCTTCGAAAACCACCTTCATGGCCAGTCGAGCGAAATTGCGCAGGGCGTGGATGCCAGCGGCAACAAGGACGAGGGCGCGGGCGACCAGGGCATCATGTTCGGTTTCGCCTGCGACGAGACGCCCGATCTCATGCCCGCGACGCTCGACTATTCGCACAAGATCCTCGAGCGACTGGCTGCCGACCGCAAGAGCGGTGCTGCGCCCTTCCTCGAACCCGATGCCAAGAGCCAGCTCTCGCTGCGTTACGAAGACGGCAAGCCGGTGGCCTGCACTGCGGTCGTCGTGTCGACCCAGCACGGCAAGGGCTATCACGAGGGTGAGAAGGAGGCCGAACTCAAGGCCTATGTGAAGGGAGTCGTCAGCGAGATCCTGCCCGATGGCTGGCTGACCGACGAAACCGAGTGGCACATCAATCCCACGGGCGCTTTCGAAATCGGCGGGCCCGATGGCGACGCTGGCCTGACCGGTCGCAAGATCATCGTCGATACCTATGGCGGCGCGGCCCCTCATGGCGGCGGCGCTTTCAGCGGGAAGGACCCGACCAAGGTCGACCGTTCGGCAGCCTATATTACGCGGTACCTGGCGAAGAACATCGTGGCGGCAGGCCTGGCCAAGCGCTGCACGATACAGCTGTCCTATGCGATCGGCGTGTCGAAGCCGCTCTCGCTCTATGTCGACACGCACGGCACCTGTGCCGAGGGCGTTTCCGACGAGGCGCTCGAGAATGCGATCGGCAGCATCGAAAAGCTGGGTGGTCTTACCCCGCGCGGGATCCGCATGCACCTTGGCCTCAACAAGCCGATCTATCGCAAGAGTGCTGCATACGGCCATTTCGGTCGTCAGGCCGATGGCGATGATTTTCCGTGGGAACGCACCGACCTCGTCGACGACCTCAAGGCCGCGCTTGGCTGAGGGTTAGTCGGGGTCGTCCTGCCCCTTGGCGGGTGAGGCAGTCTCGAGCGCTAGTTCGGCATCGGAGAACACGAAGGGGCTGCGCACCGACGGCATTCCGTCGATATCCAGCCGCATTCCCCGTGCCTGCGTCTGCGGATCTGCGAAAACCTCGTCGATTTCGTTGATCGGGCCGGCAGGGATTGCCGCTTGGGCGCAGGCAGAGAGAAGGTCGTCTCGCGTCCATCGCGCGGTGGCTTCGGCGATCAGCGCGTCGACCTCATCTCGGTTCGCGACGCGGTTCGCATTGGTCGAATAGCGCTCGTCTTCCAGCAGGTCCGTGCGTTCGAGCACCGTCAGCAGCTTGCGGAACAGCGCGTCGTTTGCCGGAGCGAGCACGACCTTGCCGTCCTTGGTCGGGAAGACGCCATAGGCGCTCACCTGCGCGTGGGCATTGCCCATACGTGGCGGGTTCTCGCCGGTCGCAAGATAGCTCATCGCCTGGTTGGCGAGCAGGCCGACCGAGCAGTCGAGCAGGCTCATGTCGATCCACTGTCCCTCGCCCGTGCGGTAGCGCATCAGCAGGGCGGCCTGTACCGCATTGGCCGCCCAGAGGCCGGTAGACAGGTCGCTGATCGAGACGCCCATTTTCATGGGATCGCCATCGGGTTCGCCGGTCAGCGCCATGAAACCGCTCATCGCCTGGATGACGAAATCGTAGCCCGGCTCGTCGCGACGCGGCCCGGTCTGGCCGAAGCCGGTGATCGAGCAATAGACCAGCGCGGGATTGGCCTTCGCCAGTGTCTCGTAGTCGAGCCCGAACTTGGTGAGGCTACCGGGCTTGAAGTTTTCCAAGACGACGTCGGCCCCGCGTGCCAGTTCGGCAATCCGTTCGAGATCCGCAGCATCGCGAAAGTCGGCCACGATCCCGCGCTTGCCGCGATTGCAGGCGTGGTAGTAGGCGCTGGTCTTTTCGCCGCCATGCTCGACCCAGGGCGGGCCCCAGATCCGCGTATTATCGCCTTCCGGGCTTTCGACCTTGATCACATCCGCGCCGAGATCGGCGAGGATCTGGCCTGCCCACGGCCCGGCAAGGACCCGGGCAAGCTCAAGCACCTTGAGCCCGGAGAGCGGGCTATTCTCGTTGCGCGGTTTGTCGAGCCAGTCGGCCATCGTCTCAGCCGAGAGCGACCTCGTATTTCGCAGTCGTGCTGGCGGCGATGTCCTCTTCGGTCACGCCCGGGGCCAGCTCGATAAGCTGGAACGCGCTTTCGTGATCCTTGCGACGGAAAACACCCAGATTGGTGATGATCATGTCGACCACGTTCTGGCCGGTCAGGGGCAGGGTGCAGGCGGGAATGAACTTGGGATCGCCAGCCTTGCTGGTGTGGTCCATCACCACGATGATCTTCTTCACGCCGGCGACGAGATCCATCGCGCCGCCCATGCCCTTGATCATCTTGCCCGGGATCATCCAATTGGCGATGTCGCCGTTCTCGGCCACTTCCATCGCGCCAAGGACGGTGAGGTCGATATGCCCGCCGCGGATCATCGCGAAGCTCTGCGCGCTGTCGAAATAGGCGCTGTGCGGCAGTTCGCTGATCGTCTGCTTGCCGGCATTGATCAGGTCGGCGTCTTCTTCGCCTTCATAGGGGAAGGGGCCGATGCCGAGCATGCCGTTCTCGCTCTGCAGCGTGACATGCATGCCTTCGGGAATGTGATTGGCGACCAGCGTCGGAATGCCGATGCCGAGATTGACGTAATAGCCGTCTTCCAGCTCCTGAGCGGCGCGGGCGGCCATCTGGTTGCGGTCCCAGCCGGTGCGTGCTTGCGTGTCGGTCATCTCAATTGCCTTCGTTCATTATTGCGGGCGCATCGGCGGGGGCGGTCTCGGGCGACCAGCGGGTGCCTTCCGGGAACACCTGCTCCACGGTGCCCTTAAGCGAATAGCCGTAGACGGGGTTGGGCAGGACGAACCAGCCATTGCCCCACAGTTGCGCGAGGTCGCCGCGAGCAGCCAGTTCGCGGCGTTCGAGCGGCGCGCGCGTGTCGTCGTTGAAGATGTCGGCGAAGTCGCCGAGGTTGTCACCGGCGAGTGCGACGACGCAGTAACGCTCTGCGATCATGGCGCGGCGACCGTCCTTGTCGCCGCTGTTCACGCCGTCATCACCGCGCAGGAACAGCGTGTCGCGGTGGATCGCCTCGCCAAGTCCGGCAGCGGCAATCGCTTTGGCCGCACCTTCAGGACTGAATTCGCGGTTCGTGTTGAAGACGGGAGTGATGCCCGCTTCGCGCAGGCGGCGAATGCCGGTCACCGCGCCGGGGACCGGGCGGACATAGCTAGCGCCGGTCTTTTCCCACTTCTCCCAGGTCTCCTTGGAGAAGCTGGCGCCCGAGGTTGTGGCCCAGTATTCATATCCCTGGTTGAGGATCACCGTCTCGTCGACATCGAAGACGACGGCGAGCGGCTTCCAGCTATCGCCCTGCGCGCAGCTCTGCGGCTGGGCAATCGCGCCGTCGATACCCATCGTGACCGACTGCGGGACACGGCGCTCGCGAGAGCGGGCAATCGCGTAATCGGCAATGTTCCGCCACGTCTGGATCGAGGCCCCGGCAGCTTCGCCCGAGCCATAGAGCCACTGCATGGTATCGGGTGCATCCGCCGAAGCTACGGGCGCTTCCGCCGCCGGTACGGTCTGGCAGGCAGCCAGAGCCAGTGCGGCGCATGAAACCAGTCCGGCGCGCATCATGCGGTTGCCCTTTCGCGCGTCGTCACGAATTCGATCTTCTTGTCGTAGGGTGCGCCCACGATCATGCGCTGGACGTATACGCCGGGCAGGTGGATGCAGTCCGGATCGAGGCTGCCGGTCGGCACGATCTCTTCGACTTCGACCACGCAGACCTTGCCGCAGGTCGCGGCAGGCTGGTTGAAATTGCGCGCGGTCTTGCGGAACACGAGGTTGCCCGTCTCGTCGGCCTTCCACGCTTTCACGATTGCGAGATCGGCAAAGATGCCGCGCTCGAGGATGTAGTCTTCTCCGTCGAAGCTCTTCACTTCCTTGCCTTCTGCTACCTGCGTGCCGACGCCTGTCTTGGTGTAGAAGCCCGGGATGCCGGCACCGCCTGCACGCATGCGTTCGGCCAGCGTACCCTGCGGGCAGAATTCCACTTCGAGTTCGCCCGAAAGGAACTGCCGCTCGAACTCCTTGTTCTCGCCGACATAGGAGGAGATCATCTTCTTCACCTGCTGCGTGCGCAGCAGCATGCCGATCCCTTCGTTGTCGATCCCGGCATTGTTGCTGGCGAAGGTCAGGCCCTTCACGCCGCTTTCGCGGATCGCCTCGAGCAATCTTTCGGGAATACCGCAAAGGCCGAAGCCTCCGCTGGCGATGAGCATGTCGTCATGCAGGAGCCCTTCGAGGGCGGAAGCGGCGTCGGGAAAGAGCTTGTTCATCGGACCTCCGTTACAAGCGTGGCTGCTAGCGCCGAGTTTATGATAAGTCACCCCCGGACAAGGAGATGATCGATGCGCGCGATACCATTGCTGGCATTCCTGCCGATCCTTGCCGCCTGCGAAGTCGAACCGGCACCCCAGCCGGAACCGCGCGAGGCCGATCCGGTCATCGTGAGGGCCGAAGTTGATCGCAGCGATCACTTGGCGGGCGCAGCGTCGCCCGGCGACTTCAAGGCAAACTTCGGCGAGCCTTTCATCAAGTTCGAGAACCGCGGTTCGAAAATGGCAATCAGCCAGGCCTATTCCGGCGCGCGTTACCGCGTGTTCGATGTCGAACGGGTCAGGGACGGAGACTCCTATGTCTTCCGCGGCAGCGAGGGCGCGGTCCCGGGTGAGCAGCCGTTCGTCCTGACGATCGAGCCGGGCCCCTGCACGAGTGAATTCTCGGGAGAGAAGACCCGGCATACGGCGTGGCTCGGGACGGCGGCGAATCCCCGCGCCATCCGTGCTTGTGCTGCACCAGCGAGATAAGACTTCGACCCGCCCTGTGTAATTTCAATGCCTTGCAAGAGTGAGTTGCGCCTGGCTCAACAAACCTTGTTCTTTTCGCACTTGCACAATTTTCGCCTGACCAGCATATGTCTACCTGCCTTTCAGGCATCCTCTCCCAAGACTTTTCTAGCCCGGTGGTTCGTCCGCCGGGCTTTTTTCTTGCCCTGTTGCGGTCTGGCCTTGGACCTCTCGGGCCGCTCCCTCATTGTAGTTTCTGAATGCGCCCCCAATTGGGAGCGAGAGAATTGAAGAACTACGAGGGAGCTTGCCCATATGGCCGATGCTGACACTGCGACGGCGGCAGACGAGAGAACGGTAAGGCTGCAGGTCGCGGCGGCACGCCAGGAAGAAAGTGGGCAGGGCATCGCCCGTATGCCGCGATCCGCTTTTCAGGCGCTCGGCATTACCGAAGGTGACACGGTCGAGATCACCGGCAAGCGTGCCACTGTGGCGATCGCCATGGCCGCATATGATGAAGACCAGTCGCTCGACGTGATCCGCCTGGACGGTCTCCAGCGCGGCAACGCCGAGGTCGGCTCGGGCGAGCATGTGCATGTCATTGCCGCCGAATCGCGTCCTGCAACCCGCGTCGTATTCGCTCCGGCACAGCGCGAAATGCGCCTCCAGGGTCCGGCGCAGGCGCTCAAGCGGAACTTCTTCCGCAAGCCGCTGACAGCTGGTGACCTCGTCGCGACGACGGGCCAGCAGCCGGTGCAGAACATGCCGCCCGAAGTGCGCCGCATGTTCAATTCGCCCGCCTATGCGCTCACGCAGATCCGCCTTTCCGTCGTCTCGACCACGCCAAAGGGCATCGTCCATATCGACGAGGACACCGAGGTCGAACTGCGCGCGGAATTCGAGGCCCCGCGCGATGCGCGCGCCGTAGTCAACTATGACGATGTCGGCGGTATCGACGACACCATCCAGCAGCTTCGCGAGATGGTCGAACTGCCGCTGCGCTATCCGGAACTCTTCACGCGTCTCGGGGTGGACCCGCCCAAGGGCGTCCTGCTGCATGGCCCGCCGGGTACCGGCAAGACCCGCCTTGCCCAGGCAGTCGCCAATGAAAGCGATGCCAATTTCTTCACCATCAACGGACCCGAGATCATGGGTTCGGGATATGGCGAAAGCGAGAAACGGCTGCGCGAAGTCTTCGAAGAGGCGAGCAAGTCCGCGCCCGCCATCGTCTTTATCGACGAAATCGATTCCATCGCGCCGAAACGCGACAGGGTCCCCGGGGAGGCCGAGAAACGCCTCGTTGCACAATTGCTCACACTCATGGACGGTCTCGAGGCACGCTCCAATCTGGTGGTCATCGCGGCGACCAATCGCCCTGATGCCATCGACGAGGCACTGCGCAGGCCGGGCCGGTTCGACCGCGAGATCGTCATCGGCGTTCCGGACGAAAAGGGTCGCCGCGAGATCCTCGGCATCCATACGCGCGGCATGCCTCTCGGCGACAAGGTCGACCTCACCGAACTGGCCAAGGCAACCTATGGCTTCGTCGGCGCCGACATCGCTGCGCTCGCGCGCGAAGCGGCTATCGACGCAGTCCGCCGCATCATGCCCAAGATCGACCTCGACGAGCGGACGATTCCGCCCGAAGTGCTCGACGAGCTTTGCGTCACCCGTGAGGATTTCCTCTCCGCATTGAAGCGAGTCCAGCCGAGCGCGATGCGCGAGGTCATGGTGCAGATGCCCAATGTCGGCTGGGACAATATCGGCGGCGTCGGCGATGCCATCGAAAAGCTGAAAGAGGGTATCGAGCTTCCGATGAAGAATCCCGATGCCTTCCACCGGCTCGGGATCAGGCCGGCAAAGGGCTTCCTGCTCTATGGCCCTCCCGGAACCGGCAAGACCTTGCTGGCCAAGGCCGTTGCGAAAGAGGCGAAAGCGAACTTCATCTCGATGAAGAGCTCCGACCTCCTGTCGAAATGGTATGGCGAGAGCGAGCAGCAGATCGCGCGCATGTTCAAACGCGCCCGCGCTGTCGCACCCTGCGTCATCTTCATCGACGAGATCGACAGCCTCGTACCGGCGCGCGGAAGCGGGCAGGGCGAACCACAGGTGACGGGACGGGTCGTGAATACGATCCTTGCCGAAATGGACGGTCTCGAAGAATTGCAGTCCGTCGTCGTGATCGGCGCCACGAACCGACCCGCGCTGGTCGATCCGGCCTTGCTGCGGCCGGGACGGTTCGACGAACTGGTCTATGTCGGCACTCCCGACGAGCCAGGGCGCGAGCAAATCCTCGGCATCCACACCAAGAACATGCCGCTGGCAGACGATGTCAGCCTCGCAGCGGTGGCGGCCAAGACCGCCCGCTACACTGGCGCGGACCTCGAGGATGTCGTGCGCCGCGCTGGTCTCAACGCCTTGCAGCGCGCAGGCGGTGACGTTCAGGAAGTGACCGCGGCCGACTTCGCCGAAGCACTAGAGGACAGCCGCGCGACGGTGACCAGCAAGATGGAAGCCGAATATCGCAAGATGCGCGGCGAACTGAAGAAGCGCGCCGCCGAGGTTCACCCGATCGGCTTCATTCACGAAGGCATGGTGGAATCGACCCGCGACGCGAAGCACGGGGCATAAAAAGCCTAGCTGCCCGAGATTCGCTGGTTCGCCGCTTCCACTTCGAGGCGGTGGCGGATCAGTGCATCGGGCTGGTTCTGGCGGAGCCAGGCCAGCATGTGCTCACGCACAGCGCAGCGCAGGGTGAACAGGTCGCCAATGGTTTCCGAACTCATCGACAGGCGTAGCTCGATACTCTCGGGATAAGCCTCGGTCATCAGCAGCGCGATATTGCGGCCGTCCCAAAGCGGATGGGCCTTAACGAAACGCTCGAATTCTTCGCGGATCGGTTCGATCTCTGCGATCGGGTCGAGATGCAGCATGACCGGCCCGGTCAGTTGTTCGCTGATCCTCGACCAGTTCTCGAAGCTTTGATCGAGAAACCGGCTGGTGGGTACCACTAGAACGCGTTCGTCCCAGGTGCGCACGGTGACGAAGCTCATGCGGACTTCCTCGACCCTGCCAGCCTGGCCATCGACCTTGACCAGGTCGCCGATCCGCAGCGGCTGGGTCAGCGCCATCTGGAGCCCGGCAATCAGCGATTTGAGCGCCGGCTGCGCAGCTGCACCGACGGCAAGGGCGGCAAGACCGGCCGAAGCCAGCATCGTGGTGCCAACATCGCGTACGCCCGGAATATTGAACATGATCAGCGAGATCGTGATGATGATGATCGCGACGCGGGCAGTGCGCGAGAGGATCGCAATCCGTGTGCGATAGCCGCGCGTGGAAACTTCCTCGCCTTCGATTTCGAGCTGGCGTTCGTATCCCGCGGCAAGGCCTTTGACCAAGGCGAAGGCGACCCAGCCCAGCGCTGCCGGAATCAGGAAATCGGCCAGCCTGTCCCAGCCATCGCCAACCAGCGCATCGTGTTCCGCCGCGATGGAAACCGCGAAGCCGAACAGGGCCCAGCGAACGGGCTTGCGCACCTTTTCGACGACGACATCGTCCATCTGGCTGCTCGATCTGCGCACGACGCGGCGCAGAACGGCGAAGGCAATCCAATGGAACAGGAATGCGACCAGCAGGCCAGCGCCGAGCGTGATCAGCGTGTGGATCAGGCCGTCATAGGAGATAGGCCAATTGCGCGGGTCGTAGCGGTCCAGCATTCGGCCGATTGTCTATGAAGCTGCGACCGTGGTGGCAAGGCTCGCGGGATCGCTTTCCGGAAGCGTGATTGTTACCACCAGCCAGTCACCCGTGAAGTCGCGCTTCACACTGCCTCCGAACTGGCGGGCTGCGCTTTCCATCAGGAGGCTGCCGAAGCCCTTGCGATCGGGTTCCTTGTCGAGCTTTACGCCGCTCTCGCGCCAGACCAGGGTTACGACGTCATTCGCGCGGGTCCAGCTCACGTCGATCTCGCCGCCATTCGCCCAAGCCCCGTACTTCACCGCATTCGTGGTGAGCTCGTGGAGGACCAGTCCGAGCGGTGTGATTCGCTTGGCCGGTAGCAGTACTTCGGGACCGTTGATGGTCGCGGTCTGCTTGGAGGAGCGATAAGGCGCAAGCGAGGTGTCGACGAGTGCTTCGAGCGAGGCCAGTTCGCGGTCGAGTTCGCCTTGGCTGACCTCATGTGCGGTGAGCAGGGCGCGGATCCGCTGGGCGATCGCGTCGGTGACGGGCTTGGCCTCCGGCTTGTCGCGCGCACTCATCTGCACGATCGCCAGCACGACGGCGAAGAGGTTCTTCACCCGGTGATTGAGTTCGCGCGCAAGCAGGTCGGCGCGGTCGCGGGCTTCTCCAAGTGCGCCCGCCTGCGCCGCTTCGGCTTCGGCTTTCGCTGCGCGGGTAACGAGCCGCGAGCCGAGGTAGATCGCTACCAGCAGCAGGATGATGAGGCCGCCGAGCAGCGGCAGGACACGGCCCTCGATACGCGCGGTCTTCTCTGCTTGCTGTGCCAGGATACGCCGCTCGATCTCTTCCATTTCCGCGAGGGCACGGCGCAGGCGTTCCATCGTTTCCTGCCCCTCATCGGTCAGTATCTCGCGCCGGGCATCAAGCAGGCGTCCGTCCTCGAGCAGGATGACTGAGCTTTCGAGTTCGTCGAACTTGGCGCGCGAGAGGGCGTCGATCTCGTCGAGCAGTTCTTCCTGCCGCGTCGTCGCATTATCGCCGAGCAATTCGCGCATACGGCGCAGAGCCGGGTCGATCTGCTCTTCGCCTTCCTGGTAGGGGCGCAGGTAACGGCGATCGAGAGTGATCAGGTAACCGCGCTGGCCGGTTTCGCCATTGAGTGCAGCCGTGTGCACTCGCTGCAGTTCCTCGAGGATTTTGGAGGTCAGCTGCGCCTGCTCACGCTCGGCCCGCTCCGCCTCGACCGTCTGGTAAACTAGGTAGATAAGCCCCAGCATCGCGCCGCCGATAAGCAGCAACAGTACCGCGTTGGGCCAGCGCATGGGCAGGCGGAGGCGATTCAGGATCATCTTAGTGTGCTGCTCCCCAGCTCTTGCCCGTGCCGATTTCGACGCCGAGCGGGACCGAGAGTTCTACAGCTGGCTGTGAGGCTCCTGCCATCACACGCTCGATAACTTCCGATGCCTTTTCGACGTCGCCTTCTGGCAATTCGAACACAAGTTCGTCATGCACCTGCAACAGCATGCGGACCTTGTCGAGACCCGCTTCGCGAAGCGCCGGGATCATGCGTACCATGGCCCGCTTGATGATGTCGGCGCTTGTGCCCTGGATCGGCGCATTTATCGCCGCACGTTCGCTGCCCTGTCGTTCGGCCTGGTTCTTGGAATTGATCCGCGGGAACCACGTCTTCCGGCCGAAAAGTGTTTCCGAATAGCCCTTCTCGCGCACGCTCTCGAGCGTGTGGAGGATGTACTTCTGGATGCCCGGAAAGCGCTTGAAATAGGTGTCGATCATTTCCTGCGCCTCGTCGGGTTCGACGCCGAGACGCCCGGCGAGCCCCCAGCGCGAAATGCCGTAAAGGATCGCGAAATTGATCGTCTTGGCGCGGGCGCGGGTGTCGCGATTGACCTCGCCGAACATCTCGGTCGCCGTACGCGCGTGAATGTCCTCGCCATGCTCGAAGGCTTCCTTGAGCGGGTCGACATCGGCCATGTGCGCGGCCAGTCGCAGTTCGATCTGCGAGTAGTCGGCAGCGAGAAGGACGTTGCCTTCCTCGGCCACGAAGGCATCGCGGATCTGGCGGCCGATCTCGGTGCGGATCGGGATGTTCTGCAGGTTCGGATCGGTCGAGGACAAGCGCCCCGTCTGCGCACCGACGAGGCTATAGCTCGTGTGCACGCGTCCCGTTTCCGGGTTGATGGCTTCCTGCAGCGCGTCGGTATAGGTCGACTTGAGCTTGGCCAGCTGGCGCCATTCGAGCACCTTGTCGGCAATCTCCGCACCGTCGCCCGAAAGCCTCTCGAGGACCGACTGGTCGGTCGAATATTGACCGCTCTTGCCCTTCTTGCCGCCCTTGTATCCCATCTTGTCGAACAGGATTTCGCCAAGCTGCTTCGGGCTGCCGACAGTGAATTCCTGTCCGGCGATTTCGTGGATTTCCTTCTCCAGCCGCGAAGTTTCGGTGGCGAATTCCTCCGACAGCTTGGCGAGCCGGGTGCGATCGACCTTGATCCCCTCGCGCTCCATGCCTGCGACGACGGGGACGAGCGGACGGTCGACGCGCTGGTAGATTTTCGTACCGCCCTCGATCGCGAGGCGGGGTTTGAGATGTGCGTGGAGGCGCCAGGTCACGTCGGCATCCTCGGCAGCGTATTCAGTCGCCTTGTCGAGCGTGACTTCGCCGAAGGGGATGGCCTTCTTGCCGGTTCCGCAGACTTCCTTGTAGCTCAGGCACACGTGGCCGAGATGGCGCTGGGCGAGTTCGTCCATACCGTGTCCGCCGCCGATGCCTGCTTCACCGCGGCCTGCGTCGAGCGCGAAGCTGATGATCATCGTGTCGTCGATCGGCGTGACGGCGATGTCCTCGCGTGCGAGTACGTTGAGATCGTATTTGCCGTTCTGGAAGACCTTGAGGACCGCCTCGTCCTCCAGCAGCGGCTTCAGCGCGGCGAGCGCCTCGGCCTTGTCCACCTGCTCGGGCTTTTCAGCGAACATGTCGCTGCCACCATGGGCGAGCGGGATGTAGCAGGCATCGTTCGGGCCAAGCGCGAGGCTCACCCCGACCAGGCGCGCACGAATCGAATCGAGGCTATCGGTCTCGGTATCGACAGCGACGAGGCGGGCCGCCTTCGCCCTTTCGATCCACTCCTGCAGCCGGTCCATCGACTGGACGCATTCGTACTTGGTCCGGTCGATGGCGGGCATTTCGGGAAGCGGCTGGCTGTTGCCTTCACTGCTCGCCTCGGCTCCCTTGGTTTCCTGTTTCGCAGGATTGAGGTCGTTTGCCCTCGTCGGGCTGCCCGTGCCGGCATCGAGACGGCGGCGCAGGCTCGTGAAGCCGTGCTTTTCGAGGAAAGCGGCCAGCGGTTCGGGTGGCACGCCGTCGAGCTTCATGTCCTCGAGCGCGACGGGAAGACCGCAGTCCTCCTTGAGCGTGACGAGGATGCGGCTCAGCTCGGCATCCGCGCGATGCTCGATGAGCCGTTCCTTCAGCTTGCTCTTCTTCATGTCTTCGGCGGCATCGAGTGCGGAGGTCAGGTCGCCATGCTCGGCGATCAGCTTGCTCGCAGTCTTGGGACCGACGCCGAAGATGCCCGGGATGTTGTCGACCGAATCGCCCATCAGTGCGAGCACGTCGCCGACCTTTTCCGGCGGGACGCCGAATTTCTCTTCGACTTCCTCGATATAGATGCGCGCGTTCTTCATCGTATCGAGCATGTCGATGCGCGCACCGTTCTCCTCGCCTACTAGCTGCATCAGATCCTTGTCTGACGACACGATCGTCACGTCCCAGCCTTCCGCCTGTGCGGCCCGGGCATAGGAAGCGATCATGTCGTCCGCTTCGACATCGGGTTCCTCGATGCAGGGCAGGCTGAACGCGCGCGTCGCGTCGCGGATGAGCGGGAATTGCGGCACCAGGTCTTCGGGCGGATCGGGACGATTCGCCTTGTACTGGTCGTAAATCTCGTTGCGGAACGATTGGCTCGATTTGTCGAGCACCACGGCCAGATGGGTCGGCCCGTCGGCCTTGTCGAGGTCGTCGGCCAGCTTCCACAGCATGGTCGTGTAGCCGTAGACCGCGCCAACCGGCGTGCCTTCCGGATCGGTCAGCGGCGGCAGGCGGTGGTATGCCCTGAAAATATAGGCGGAGCCATCGACGAGGTAGAGGTGCTTCTTATCGGCCATCGCCGGTGGGGTTAGCAGCGAGTCGCGGCCTTGGGGAGCGGAAAGACCGCGAAAATTGTTGGCGGAAAAATGGCGGAATTACGGCGAATTGAGGCAAGATGATGGCGAAATGTGGCGAATTCGCTTGCTAGGCCACAATCCCGCCACTATTTAGACACTGTAAGGCCCAATTGTCGGACCTTGCGCGGGGGGACTGCCAGACTTTCCCTTCGCATCAAGAACTCGCTGTTTAAGGATTATCATTATGCGCAAGATCGCACTCGTCGCCGCCGCTTCGGCAGCCGCTCTCTCGCTCGCCGCTTGCTCGGAAGCAACCGAAGAAAACGCTGAAGCAGCTGCTGAAGGCGCAATGGCTGACACCGAAGCCAACATGGAAGCAGCTGGCGACGAAGTCGAAGCAGCTGGTGAAGAAGTTGCTGCTGAAGCAGACGAAGCTGCTGCTGAAGTCGAAGCTTCGGTCGAAGGCGAAACCGAAGCAGAAGCACAGGCTGACTAATCCAGCTGGCTTCGCAACGGTCTACCGTTTCGAAAAAGGAAAGGGCGGCACCGCGAGGTGCCGCCCTTTTCCTTTGCCTGTCGCGGTTTCGCGCCACGGGCGTTAGCGATCAGCCGCCGTAGTCGGCGTCGGCCCATACCCGGCGATTGTCTTCGGGCCGTGTGAAGCCCCGGTATAGCGCTTCGGTGATTGTCGAAATGCGCGCATCGCGCATCTGGCGAGCCTCGAGCTTGCGTCCGCGGTTGCCGTTCTCGACTGCCATCGAAGGGCTCTGGCCCGTGACATAGATCGCCACAGCGATGGCCCGGCCATCGGGCGTATGGAAAATGCCGATGTCGCTGGCGGTCCGGCTGAGGGTTCCGGTCTTGTGCGCGAGCCCGGCACTGACGGGCAGGGCAGAACGCATGCGCTTCTTGCCGGTGGTGGTGGCCCGCATGGCGTCCATGATTACGCCGCGCGACGATGCGCTGAGCCATTTGCCCTGGTAAATGCCGGCGAGGAGCTTGCCCATGGCGCGTGGCGTTGCGCTATCCCTCGTGTCGACGCTGGAGGCGGGGTCGATCTGTCCGTCTTCGCGGATCAGGGTCGCGATATCGCGCGTAAGTGTGAAGCCCTCGATCCCGGCATCACGCATCCACTTGTTGACGACGCCGGGGCCACCCACTGCATCGAGGATCGCATCGGTGCAGGCGTTGCAGCTCTTGCTGATCATCAGGTCGATATGCTCGCGAGCGGTCAGATAGGCGCCGCCGCGACGCGGAAGGCGCCATTCGCTGGTCAGCGACCATTTCCCTGCATCGACACCGGCCAGGTAAACCGCCGCGATCGCGACCTTGCTGGTGCTCGCCATCGGGAAGCGCTGGTCGGCGAGGACGTCGACTTCGAGGCCGCTGCTGAGATCGATCGCGTACACCCCGATCCGGCCGCGAGAACCATCGGCAAGCTGCGCGATGCGTTGTTCCAGACCGTTGTCGTAAACCGCATCGAAATCCTGCGGTGCACGCATTTCGGTGCCGAGAAGGCTGTCGAACTGCGACTGGTACGTGGCTTCCTGCGACTGTGCATGGGCCGCGCCAGACAGGCCAAGCGCCATGGCGCCTGCTGCAAGCAATGTTCCGATCGACTTCATCCGCATGCCTCTCACATACCAAATTCATGGTTGTTCAAACATTAACGCGATTGCCGATTCATGCGCAAGCACGGACGCGACAAATTGTGTCTCGTCCGCGCCCGATGCTTCTAGCGCAATGAAATTTCGTAAGGGCCGTCAGGCCGAAGCAATCACCTTTTCTATCTGCGATGTCGTTTCGCCGGTCACGGTCTTGTCGATCTCTCCGACGAGTCGCTTTTCCAGCTCCGAATGATAGTGTCGGCGCATCTCGCCGAGCGTCTTGGGATCGGCGATCACGAGGACATCGGTCAGCTCGCCTGAAATCGCCTTCGCATTGAGCCATTCGGCAGCCGCAGCGCCATGCGCCAGTTCGTTGAGATCGGTGGCACCGGTCCGCTGGCCCACCTCGTCCTGATGCCGGACGCCTGCGCTGAAATTGGTGGCTTCGAGATCCGGCTTCTGTGCACCCTCGAGCTTGGGCTCGAACGGCTTTCCGCCGTTGCGCATGACGGTGAAGTTCTCTCCGTCGACGATCGCGACATGGGCCTTGTGCGGCAGTTTCATGAATGGTCTCCTCGTTCGATTTCGTGTTCTTGTGAGACCAACGTTCGAACCGCCCGAGAGGTCCGGCTCTTGCTCGTGTCGAAAGCCTCGGGCAGGGTGCCTGCATGGGAGAGAGCGACGGCGCGAGCCGCCTGCACGACGGTTTGGAACGCGCCCTTGGCCGCGTGTCTCTTGGCGCGCCCGAGAAGCTCGCCCGGCTGACCGGCGGGGCAACCATGGAAAGCTGGCGGTTCGAAGCGGGAGGCGAGGCTTTCGTTTTGCGCCGTGCACCCAGCCTAGCCTTCCTCGGCGACCGGCCATTCGGGCACGACACCGAAGCCGAGGTGATCCGCGTGGCGCGAGATGTGGGCGTCACCGCACCCGAAGTGGTGGTGGAACTGGAAGAGGCCGACGGGATCGGCAGCGGCTTCGTCATGCGCGCGCTTCCCGGAACACCCGACCCGCGCGCAATCCTGGCGATGGAGTCGCCCGACCAGATTCTTCGAGAAGCAGCGCGCGACCTTGCACGCATTCACGCAATCTCCCCTTCCGACCTGCCCGGCGATGTCCCGACGCTCGATTATGCAGAGGGCGTGGCGAAGCTTCGGGAGCAGTTCGAGGAGGCGGGCGGCGACCGTCCGATCATCGCGCTGGGCCTGCGTTGGCTGACGGACAATTTGCCGGAGGCGGTCGACCCGGTGCTCAACCACGGTGACTATCGGCTGGGCAACGTCCTTTGCGAGGACAGCCATCTAACAGGCGTGCTAGACTGGGAGCTGGCGCATTTCGGCGACCCCCATGAAGACCTCGCCTTCGGCTGCATGCCGGTCTGGCGCTTCGGAGCATATGACCGGCCGGCCCTGGGTCTCGGCTCGCTGGAGAACTATTTCGCGGCATACGAAGCGGCAGGTGGTCGCAAGGTCGATCCTTCGCGCTTCCGGTTCTGGACGATCTACCGCACGGTCTGGTGGGCGCTCGGCTGCCTCAGGAATGCGCAGATGTGGCGCAGCGGCGATGACCGCATGCTCGAACGGGTCGTGATCTCGCGCCGGACCAGCGAGCAGGAGCTGGACCTGCTCCTGCTGCTCGAAGAAGACATGCCCGAGGAATTACGCTCGAGCAGGCTCGAGAAGCTCGATCCCGAACTTGCCTACCGACACGTCGAGAAGGGCGAGGCAACGCCGGGCGAGATTGCCACCGCGGTCTCCGAATGGCTGGCGCAGATAAAGGACAAGGTGTCGGGCCACGACAGGTTCCAGCTCGCGGTAGCCCGCAATGCCCTGGGCATGATCGCCCGCGAGGACGAATGGGGTCGTCTCGCTGTCGTCGACGGCGAGCTGTGCGATGATATCTTCGCCGGGAAAGTCACACTCGAAAACGGCGACATGCTCAATGAAATGCGTCTGGCAGCACTCGACAAGGTCGAGGCCGACGTGCCCAAATACCCCTCGCTAGCGGTCGCTCGCTCCAAATGGCTCGGAGACAATTGATGGATTTCACCGTCCCGCAGGATCTCGAAGACTATTACGCCGAACTCGAACGCTTCATCGAGGCAGAGATCGAGCCGCTTGTCGCAAAGGACGACAATATCCGCTTCTTCGACCACCGCCGCGAGAACGCCCGGACCGACTGGGAACGCGAGGGGCTGCCCAATCACGAGTGGGAAGACCTGTTGCGACAGGCGCGCAAGGTTGCGGACAAGGCGGGCCACTGGCGCTTCTCCGCGCCGAAGAAATACGGCGGAAAGGATGGCTCGAACCTCTGGATGGCGGTCATCCGCGACCGGTTTGCGCAGCGCGGGCTGGGTCTGCACAACGATCTGCAGAATGAGCATTCGATCGTCGGCAATTTCCCCTTCGTCGCCATGTTCGAGCAGTGGGGCACCGAGGAGCAGAAACAGGAATTCATCCTCGGCGGGTTCGAAGGAACGCGCCGCGTCGCCTTCGGCCTGACCGAAGCGAACCACGGCTCCGATGCGACCCACATGGAGACGACGGCGGTGCGCGAAACGCGCGACGGTGTCGACGGCTGGCTGATCAATGGCGAGAAGATGTGGATCACCGGTATGCATGTCGCCACCCACTGCGCGATGTTCTGCCGCACGTCAGGCGAGGCGGGCGATGCGCGCGGGATCACCTGCCTGCTCGTCCCCAACCCGACCGAGGGGCTGGAGATCGAGGAGTGGATGTGGACCTTCAACATGCCCACCGACCACCCACGCCTGTCGGTGAAGGATGTCTGGGTGCCGGAAAGCGCGATGCTCGGGCGCGAAGGCCTCGGCCTCGCGCTCGCCCAGAGCTTCGTCCACCAGAATCGCATCCGGCAGGCCGCAAGCTCGCTGGGTGCGGCGCAGTTCTGCGTCGAGGAAAGCGTGCGCTATGCCCGTGAGCGCAAGCCGTTCGGCGAGGAGCTTGCGCGCAACCAGGCGATACAGTTCCCCTTGGTGGAACTCGCCACCCAGTGCGAGATGCTGCGCCTGCTGATCTACAAGACCGCCTGGGAAATGGACAACATGCCGCACGAGGAGATCGAGAAGACGATCTCCGACAAGGTTTCCATGTGTAACTACTGGGCGAACCGGCTCGTCTGCCAAGCGGCCGACCGCGCGATGCAGGTGCACGGTGGCATCGGCTATTCGCGCCACAAGCCTTTCGAGCACATCTACCGCCACCACCGCCGCTACCGCATCACGGAGGGCGCGGAGGAAATCCAGATGCGCAAGGTGGGCGCATACCTGTTCGGCTATCTGGGTCCGCGCAAAGGCAAGTTCGCTTCCGGTTAGTCCCTGCGCTCATGTCGTTCGCAGAACAGGTGCTTGACCTTGGCGAGGCGCGACATTCTCAATCACGCTGCAAATACTTGGGGACTCAACACATGACACATTCGATGCGCGCGCTTGCTGCGGGCCTGCTGATTTCGACCTCCACTGCCGCGATCGCGCAGGAAGTTCCGATCGTCCTTCCCGGCGCGCCGGGCGAAGCGCCGCGCGTCATCGGCGAGGCCGAGGCCATCGCGCTTTCGGATACGCGCTATTCGCCTGCCGACGTGCGCTTCATGCAGGGCATGATCGTCCACCACCAGCAGGCCGTGGACATGGCGCAGCTGGTCAAGGCGCGCACCAATAACGATGCCATCCTGAAGACCGCCGACCGTATCGAGGCGGGCCAGAAGGACGAGATGAAGTTCATGCGCGAATGGCTCGAGGCGCGCGGCGAACAGGTCGAGATGCCGCATTCGATGCACATGGGCCCTGACGGCCATGGTGCGATGAAGGGCATGGCAAGCAAGGAGCAGATGGCTGCGCTCGCTGCTGCCAACGGCACCGCATTCGACGAACAGTTCCTCCAGCTGATGATCGCCCACCATCAGGGTGCGCTCGACATGGTGCGCGAACTGCACCGCTCGCCGGGCAGCGCCTACGAGCCGGTGATGTTCGAATTCACCAACGAGGTCGTGAGCGACCAGCAGGCCGAAATCGACCGGATGAACAGCGTCCTTGCCGAGCTGTCGCAGGACCCGCGCGCCACGCTGGCTGCCGGTTTCCGCGATGCCGAGGAAGCGATCTCGAACCTGCGCCTCGTCGTTTCGCAGCCCAAGCCGACCGGCTTCTTCGATCCGGTCAACCCCGCGCAGCTGCAGCCGCGGATCGAGAAGGACGAGGAAGAGGGCGAGGAAAGCAAGAAAGACACTTCCAACGAGGAAGAAGAGGAAGAGAAACCCCGCTTCGGCCAGCGCGGATCGCTGCTGAGCTTCGCCAACACCGATATCGCCTTCTCGGGCGAACTCATGGTGGCGGGCAGCTATCACGGCTTCAATGCCTATCGCCTTGGCGAAGATGGCGTGCCGCAGCTCGTATCAAGCACGGTCTGCCCGGGCGGGCAGGGCGACGTTTCGATCGTGGGCGACCTCCTCGTGATGAGCGTGCAGGACAGCCGCGCGCGCATCGACTGCGGCCTCCAGGGTGTCGCCGGCCGTGTCAGCGAAGAACGCTTCCGCGGCCTGCGCATCTTCGACATATCCGACATCACCCGCCCCAAGCAGGTCGGCCTCGTCCAGACCTGTCGCGGCAGCCACACGCATTCGATCGTGAGTGCGGATGACGAGACGATCATCGTCTACAATTCGGGCACCAGCTACGTGCGCGACAACGAGGAGCTGGAAGGCTGCTTCGACACCGCCGGTGACGAGACCGCGCTGTTCAGCATCGACGTGGTCGAGATCCCGGTCACCAATCCGGCAGCTGCGCGCGTCGTTGGCAGCCCGCGCGTCTTTGCCACTGGCGACCAGATCGCCGGACTGTGGCGCGGCGGCGACCATGGCGAAGGCACTCAAAGCACCAACGTCACGAACCAGTGCCATGACATCACCGTTTTCCCGGCGAAGAATATCGCCGCGGGCGCCTGCTCTGGCAATGGCATCATCCTCGACATCAGCGACCCGATGAAGCCGGTGCGCATCGACGATGTGACCGACAAGGGCTTCGCCTACTGGCATTCGGCCACCTTCAACAATGACGGCACCAAGGTGCTGTTCACCGACGAATGGGGCGGGGGCGGCCGTCCGCGCTGCCAGGCCGGCGATCCTAAAAACTGGGGCGCGGATGCTTTCTACGCGATCGAGGACGGCAAGCTGACCTATCGCGGCATGTACAAGCTGCCCGCGCCGCAGGGCGACAAGGAGAATTGCGTCGCACACAACGGTTCGATCATCCCCGTGCCGGGCCGCGATATCTTCGTGCAGGCATGGTACCAGGGCGGCATCTCGGTGATCGATTTCACCGATGCTTCGAACCCGTTCGAGATCGCCTATTTCGACCGTGGCCCGGTCGACAAGGACCAGCTGGTCACCGGCGGCTACTGGTCGTCCTACTGGTACAACGGCCGCATCTACGCGACCGAGATCGCGCGCGGCCTCGACGTTTTTGCGCTGGAGCCGAGCGAACACCTCACGGCCGAGGAAATCGCTGCTGCAGAAGCAGCCCAGTACGAAGGCAACCTCTTCAACCCGCAGACGCAGACTCAGGTCACCTGGCCCGACGAAGTGGTCCGCGCGGCAGAGGACAGCCGCAAGGGCGGCTGACCCGCCTCAAGGACGCAAAGAAAAGGCCCGGCAGGAGCGATCCTGCCGGGCCTCTTTGTTTGTAGCCTGTCGGCTGGGGTGCTGAGCTTAGAAGCCCATGCCGCCCATGCCGCCCATGCCGCCCATATCGGGCATTGCAGGGCCACCGCTCTTGTCTTCCGGAATGTCCGTGATGGTCGCTTCCGTGGTGATCAGCAGGCCGGCAACCGAAGCTGCGTCCTGGAGAGCGGTGCGGACAACCTTGGTCGGGTCGATGACGCCGGCAGCCACGAGGTTTTCGTAAGTGTCGGTCGCGGCGTTGAAGCCGAGCGTGTCGTCATTGGCGTCGACCAGCTTGCCGGCGACAACTGCACCGTCGTGACCTGCATTGGTCGCGATCTGGCGAACCGGTGCCTGCAGCGCACGGCGGACGATGTCGATGCCGCGGGTCTGGTCGTCGTTCTCGCCTTCGAGGCCGTCGAGCGACTTCGTGGCGTAGAGCAGGGCGGTACCGCCGCCCGGGACGATGCCTTCTTCAACGGCTGCGCGGGTTGCGTGCAGCGCGTCGTCGACGCGGTCCTTGCGCTCCTTCACTTCGACTTCGGTAGCACCGCCGACCTTGATGACTGCAACACCGCCAGCGAGCTTCGCGAGGCGTTCCTGCAGCTTTTCACGGTCGTAGTCCGACGAGGTGTTGTCGATCTGCGTGCGGATTTCCGCAACGCGGGCCTTGATGTCGTCTTCCGAACCGGCACCGTCGACGATGGTCGTGTTGTCCTTGTCGATGGTGACGCGCTTGGCTTCACCGAGCATGCCCAGCGTGACGTTCTCGAGCTTGATGCCGAGGTCTTCGCTGATCATCTCGCCCTTCGTCAGGATCGAGATGTCCTGCAGCATGGCCTTGCGGCGATCGCCGAAGCCCGGTGCCTTGACCGCTGCAACCTTGAGGCCGCCGCGCAGCTTGTTGACCACGAGGGTAGCCAGCGCTTCGCCTTCGATGTCTTCCGCGATGATCAGCAGCGGACGGCCCGACTGGACAGCTGCTTCGAGCACCGGAAGCATCGCCTGCAGGTTCGAAAGCTTCTTCTCGTGGATCAGGATGTACGGGTTTTCGAGTTCGACCGTCATCTTTTCCGGGTTGGTGATGAAGTAGGGCGAGAGGTAGCCGCGGTCGAACTGCATGCCCTCGACGGTTTCGAGCTCGAATTCGAGACCCTTGCTCTCGTCGACGGTGATCACGCCTTCCTTGCCGACCTTTTCCATGGCTTCGGCGATCTTCTCGCCGACTTCACGGTCGCCATTGGCCGAGATGATGCCGACCTGTGCGATTTCGTTCGAGCCCGAGACGTCCTTCGAACGGCTCTTGAGGTCTTCGACGACCTTGGTGACGGCAAGATCGATGCCGCGCTTGAGGTCCATCGGGTTCATGCCGGCTGCGACCGACTTCATGCCTTCGGTCACGATCGACTGGGCAAGAACGGTTGCAGTGGTGGTGCCGTCACCGGCGGCGTCGTTCGCCTTCGATGCGACTTCCTTGATCATCTGCGCGCCCATGTTCTCGAACTTGTCCTTCAGTTCGATTTCCTTGGCGACGCTGACGCCGTCCTTGGTGATGCGGGGGGCGCCGAAGCTCTTGTCGATCACGACATTGCGGCCCTTGGGACCGAGCGTGACCTTCACGGCATTGGCGAGGGTGTCGACGCCGCGCAGGATGCCTTCGCGCGCGTCGCGGCCGAACTTTACGTCCTTGGCTGCCATTGGTGTTTCTCCTGGAATTCTATTGAGTGACTGGAAGCGTTATGCGGATCGGGCTCAGCCCATGATCCCCATGATGTCGCTTTCCTTCATGATCAGCAGGTCTTCGCCGTCGAGCTTGACTTCGGTGCCCGACCACTTGCCGAACAGCACGCGGTCGCCAGCCTTCACGTCGAGCGGGGTGACGGTGCCGTCTTCGGCCTTGGAACCCGAACCGACGGCGACGATTTCGCCTTCGCTCGGCTTTTCCTTGGCGCTGTCGGGAATGATGATCCCGCCGGCGGTCTTTTCTTCTGCTTCGATGCGGCGCACGAGAACTCGGTCGTGCAGCGGACGAAATGCCATGATGATGACCTTTCTACTGAGAGTGAATATCTAGATTGGCACTCCCCCATCGAGAGTGCCAGCGAGGCGCATTTGGGAGCGCCGATGCGGGGAGTCAACGGGTCGGCGGACAAAAATGTTGCCTGTTTTTCGCCGAAGCGTGGCGCGGGGTGGCCAGAGTGCGCTCCAGTCCCTATCCCGCGCGGCAATCCATCCGGAAAGACAGATAGCGGAGCGCTACCCATGCAGACCGATCAGGCCATTTCGGCTCTTACCATTCCCGAACAGGCGCTGCTCTGGCTTCGGCTCAACATGATGGACATTGCGGGCGCCTTTGCAGTGCTCATCTTCGGCCTGTTGGCGGCAAAGCTGATTTCGAGCTGGGTCCAGCGCGCGCTCAACCGCTCGCCGCGGTTCGATGCGACGGTGGCGAATTTCCTTTCGAACCTGGTGAAATATGCGCTCTGGGCGATGGTCATCGTGACCGTGCTGACGCAGTTCGGAGTCGAGACGACCAGTATCCTTGCGGCGCTGGGCGGCATGGCACTGGCGGTCGGCCTCGCTCTGCAGGGCACGCTCAGCAATGTCGCATCGGGCGTGATGATCCTGGTGCAGAGGCCGTTCAAGATCGGGGAGGCTATCTCGGCAGGATCGGTAACGGGCGTGGTCCAGCAGATCGGGCTGTTCACGACCGAATTGAAGCAGTTCGACGGGCTTTTCGTCATGGTGCCCAACTCGCAGCTGTGGAACCAGGCGATCATCAACTTCCACCGCCACCCGATCCGCCGCTTAGAGCTGATCGTGGGCATCGCCTATGGCGATTCGATGGAGCAAGCGCGCAAGGAACTGCTCGAGATCGCAGCCGCCGACGAACGCGTGCTCGCCGATCCGGAGCCTGTCGCCTTCGTCGCCTCGCTCGATGACAGCTCTGTCGGCATCGGCCTTCGCGTGTGGTGCGCGACTGCCGATTTCGCGCCGCTCGGCTGGGCGATCACGGAGGCTGCCAAGGCGCGCTTCGACGATGTCGGTATCTCGATCCCCTTCCCGCAGCGCGAGGTTACGCAGAAAGCGGCGTAACGAGTTAGGGGCGGGCGGTAAGACCGAGACGGTCCCGTCGCGCCCAGCGCGAGGTGAGGAGCAGGGCGGCGACCGTGAGACCCACGGCCAGCCCGATCCACACGCCCACGCCCTCGAGCGGGGTGTAGAAGCCGAGATAGAGCGACAGGCCGATGCCCGGCACCCAATAGGAAAAGGCCGCGATCCACATCGGCACGCGCGTATCCTGCAATCCGCGCAGGGCGCCTGCCGCCACCGCCTGCATCCCGTCGAACAGCTGGAACGCGGCCGCGATGACAATGTATTTGAGCGCGAAGGCGACAAGCACGGCGTTCTTCGGGTCCCACGGATCGATGTAAATCGCGAGTAGCGGCTTGGGGATGGCGATCATCGCAATGGCCGTCAGCATCATGAAACCGGTTCCCACGGCAAGGCCTGCCCAGCCGGCGCGCTTCATGCCTTCGCTATCGCGCGCGCCATAGAAATAGCCCACGCGGATCGTCGCCGCCTGACCGACGCCGAAGGGAACCTGGAACGCGAGCGCCGCGATCTGCAGCGCTACCGTGTGCGCGGCAAGCTGGGTCGCTCCGATATTGCCCATCAGGAAGGCCGCGGCGCCGAAGATGCCGGCCTCGGCAGTGATCGTCAGCGCGATCGGCGTGCCGACACGCGCGATGTGCCACAGCCGCGCCCAGTCGGGCGACCACCAGCGGCCAAGGATGCGGTATCGGTGAAGTCTCGGGTCAAGCCTGATCGCGATGACGTATGCCGCCATCACGAAGAGCGAAGTGATGATCGTCGCCACTGCTGCACCGCGCAGGCCCATTTCGGGCGCACCGAAATTGCCGAAGATGAAGGCATAGTTGGCCAGCGCATTCACGAAGATGCCGGCGGCCGTGATGGCCGTGGCGAATATCGGCCGGTCGAGCGTCGAGACGAAGCTCCTGAGCACATTGTTGATCAGCATCGGGATCATCGAGATGACGAGAACCGTGTTGTATTCGAGCGCCATGCCAATAATCGCGGTCTCCTGACCGGTCGCGCGCATCAGCGGGCCAAGCAGGAGGCAGATGCCCATGCCGGCAAGGCCCGACATCACTGCCAGCCACAAGGCCATCCGGACCGAGCGACGGACCGGGCGCAGGGCAGGTGCACGCTCGCCGAGTTCGGCTGCTGCAACGGGGGCGACGGCCCCGGTCAGTCCTGAAAGCGCCCACATGACGAGGCCGAAGAGTGCGATCGCCAGCGCGGATGCCGCCAGCTGCGCTTCTCCCAACCGCGCAATGAAGATCACGTCGATGGCATAGGTCAGCATCTGCAGCAGGTTCGCTGCCGCCAGCGGCCAGCTCAGCCGCAGGGTCGCGGCAAATTCGCCGCGCCAGCCTTCGCTGCCGGTCGGCAGGGGCCTGGAGGGAGCAGGTTGGCTCATAGGGTCGAGCTCCCCCCGAATCGGAAAGAGCCGACCCGCTTAGGCGGATCGGCTCTTCGAAACAATTGTGAGGCCTTCAACGCCCGCCGGCGGGCCGGGCCTTTTCGAGCGCGTGGATCAGGCGCGAAGCGTCGAGCGGCGCGTGCCCTGCGAACGCATCTGCGGGCTGCGGTCGGTGCGGCGGCGATTGCGCGGGGCACGGCGACGGCGGCCATAGGCAAAGTAGGAATACCTGTCTCGAGTGATCAGGCTGCGGCCGGAAAGTACCTCGAAACTGCGGCCGACAAGCGCATGCAGGCCGCGACCGATTGCATCGATGCTGGTCAGCGCGTCCACCACGAGGAGGAACGGCAGGACCGTGACCAGAACCAGGTTCTTGCGGATCTGGCGGGCGGAATAACTGCGCGGGAGGAACCTCACGAGCAATGCGCTGGCGAGATAGGCTGCGCCCAGATAGCAAACCGCCATGACTAATGCGTTCAACATGATTTGACCCGTTCCGGCTTTTTTCTTGGTCTCCTTTTGCCACCTAAGGGTAAACCGAAAGCTACCGGTTCACGATTTTTTCGCAGAATCGCGCGCTTTTCGGACCAAGCCTTTGAATCGCATCAAACTTGGCATCTGGCTCAGAGGGTGCCACAATGGGACACACCGCCAATTTTCCCGGATATTAACCGTGCGGACTGGCGATTGTTAGGATTTCGGTCGCTAAGGGTCGGGCCGTTGGCATCCGCATTGCGGCTCTGCCGAGAGTTGAGCAATTGCCTGCGGCCTTCGGGGGGAGGCATGGCGATTCGCTGAAGCGAGGGGATATGCAGGAAACTACCTTAGAGGGCCTGGGCGACCGCGGACGCCGGCAGCCGCGATTGGTGTTGCGGCTGAATACCGGTGTGGGGCAGGCCGGACGGGCGTTCGACGCCGAGGTCCTCAACCTGTCGCGCAACGGCATGCTGGTTCGAACCGGTGCCGAACTCTCGCTCGACGATCCGCTCGAAGTCGTCCTTCCGCAAAGCGGAGCGGTTCGGGCCAAGGTCGTCTGGTTCGCCGACGAACTCTATGGCTGCAGCTTTCCCGAGCCCATCTCCGAAGAGGAAATGCAGGCGGCGAACGATGTCGCCTCGATCGAGGATGGCGGAGGAGCCGCGCGCTTCGGCGTCGATCACGAGACGCTGGGCCAGCGGATCAAGCGCCTGCGCGTTGCCAGCGGCAACTCGATGCGCGCCTTCGCCGAACTCGTCGGCGTCAGCAAGCCGACCCTGTGGAAGTGGGAAGGCGACCAGGTTCGCCCGCGCCATGAAACGATGCAGCGGCTAGCAAGCCAGCTTGGCGTTACCGAACTGGAACTGGTCTATGGCGCTCCGGGTCGGGGCAGCCCGGCACCGAGCGACGATGCCAATGCCTCGCTTGCCGACATCGTTCGTGCGTGCCGCCAGCGCATAGCGAAGGCCGCCGGTGTCGATACGGCCTGCGTCGAGATCAATATCGACTGGGACCGCGACGGAGACGCGACCACCTAGGGGTGGAGCACCAGCCTGTCACGAATAGCGTCATAGCGAAGATCGAGCCCGGCCTGCCGCACCCGGTCTAGCGACAGACGGCCATTTGCACCTGCGGGCGGCAATGCCTTCGAGCGCTCGCTCGCGCCGATTGCCGCAAGGGCACCGGCCAGTTCGCTGCGCTCGATCTCGATGATCGATCCGCCGATAAGGAAGATGGTGAGCCCCGTCATGGCGCCTTGCTCGTTGGCGATGGTCTTGGTCACACCGACCCCGCCAGATGCCGAGGTGAAGCCCTGTTCGATGGAAAAGTCGATCGGCAACACGCCGTCGCCATCAGGTTCGACATAGGCGACGGCAGGCTGCAGGCGATCCGCTCCCCTCATCGCCGCCCGATCCGTTTCCCCGCTTGGTATGCTCTCGACCGCAGAGAGCGGCACCGGCATGACCATGGCGAAGGCACCGTCCTCGTGGCCGAATTCGACCACCCGTTCTACCGGGACCTGGTCGAGGGCAATCCGCACCACCGCACGGTTCTGCAATTCGGCATGGACGAGCGCCGCGACTGCGATCGCAAGGCACAGGCCCGCGACAAGCAATGTCGCCCGGCCGAGGATCTTCAGGACAAGCCCGGCCCCGTCGCGGCTATGATAGGCCGCGCTGGTCATTGCAGAGTGTAGAAGGCCAGTGCCAGGCTGCCGATGGCGATTGCCATGCCATAGGGAAGCTTGGCGAAATCGTCCTGCGAGCGCTGGCGGATCTTGAAGCCGCGCTTGGCGGCGAACCAGACCAGCGCCAGCACGAAACCGGCGAAGGTCATCGCAACGAACAGCATCAGGACCTTGGTGGCAGGGAAGAAGGTCGCGCTGGCGGCATAGAACTTGCCGTCACCACCGCCGAAGACACCCCAGCTGAACAGCAGGAAGCCGATGCCGAATGCCAGCACGCCATGAAGTGCATGCAGGCCGAGCCCGGTCCATCCGTCGAGCAGGAAGCCGAAGGTCAGCCCGGCAAGCGCCATGGCGATGCACAGCCAGTTCGGCAGCTTTCGGGTGAAAGCGTCGAGCAGGGCGCCAAGCCCCGACGTCGCGCCAAGGACTGCGAGCCAGATCGAGGTCAGCGCCATGCGAGGTGCTTAGTCGTCCGAAGCGGTCGCCGGGCGCGAAGGCAGGCGGACGCGAACCGGATAGCGGCTGCCCGTGTCGGCGCTGCCGATGCGCACGCGTGCCGGGTAGGGCGCGCTCGTGCTGCCGCCGCCGATCGAAATCTCTGCCGGGCGCGACGCCGAGCTTGCCGGGCGGATCGTGCCGCCGGAAACGCGCACGCGTGCCGGTGCCGGTTCGGGCGCTGCCCGCTGTACAGGGGCGCTGCCGCGGCTCACGCGGGTCGACTGGCTTGCGCCGGAGACGGTGATGCTGCGGGTTTCGCCGCCGCTCAGCACGAGACGCGTGTCCGGCTCGGGCTCGAACGGCTTTTCGGGTGCCGTGCTGGCATAGGCAGCATAGCTTTGAGCGGCCTTTTCACGCTGCGCGTAAGCCAGGCGCATGTCGCTGGCGAGATCGCTATTATAGAAGCGCGCGAGGTTCGCAGCGTAGCGTTCGTTCTGGCGATCGGTCTTGACCGCAGCGACGAAATACCGCTCGGCAAGATCGGCACGGCCGAGCTTTGCATAGGTCACGCCGAGCGCATTGAGCGCATCGCCGCTGGTCTGCGGGTTCAGCGCGGCGCGGTGAAGCGGCGCAATCGCATTTCCGAGACGGCCTGCGCGCAGATGCTCGCGTCCTTCGTCGAGATCGGACTGCCCGAGCTGGTAGGTCGAGGCGGAGGACTTTCCGGAGAAGCCGAAGGCATCGACGATCGACTGGCAGCCGCCAAGGCTGACTGCGAGGGCCGCGAGGGCGAGAGTGGTTGCAGGTTTCATATTATCCTCCAAGAGCCGGACTGATTTCCCGAATGACGGCGATTGCTGCGGGAAGGATGAGAACCCCGATCATCGTCGGGAGCATGCAGACTACGAGTGGTACCGATATCAAGACCGGCAGGCGGTGTGCCTTTTCTTCTGCGCGCATGCGCCGGGCCTCACGCATTTCTTCTGCGTACACACGCAACGTGTTGGAAATGCTCGTACCCAGTTTGTCAGACTGGATAAGCAGCGTTGCAAAGGAGCGGATTTCGTCAACACCAGCGCCGTCTGCCATTCGGCGCATGGCATCCTCGCGCGATGCACCGGCGCGCATCATCAACGTGGTTTCCGTGAACAGTTCGGCGACCTGCGGATGAGTGGTCGCAATCTCGCGTCCAACGCGATCGAGCGCAGATTCGAGTCCGAGACCTGCCTCCACGCAGACAAGCAGGAGATCGAGCGCATCGGGGAAACCATTGATGATAGCTTGCCGCCTGCGATCGGCTTTGGCCTCAATCAAGAGAAAGGGAAGATAGAAGCCGAACATCGCGGCGATAGCCGAAACGACATAGATCGTCATCACGCCGGTATCGCGACCGGAAACGGTGACCAGCAGCAACCAGATCGCCGGTAGACCGAAGGTCAACAGGATGCGCGCCAGCGTGTAAATCCGCGGCGCAGCCTTGCTGCGAAAACCGGCAGCCTTGATTTTCTCTGCAAGCCGGTCATTCTTCTTGTCGGTGAGGTCTATGCCTGCCCTTTCGATCGACTCTGTAATTCGCGCCCAGCGCCCCTCGCGCTCTTGATCGAGCAGCGACGATTGATGCCGCCGGTCTTCGCCGGTCCCCAGCTTCGCGAGTTGGCGGCTCGAGTCTGCGCGAGCAGTGAACCAGTTGCTGGTGACGAGCACCAACCCTACGGCCACCGCAAAAATCAGCGCCAGAACGAGCAGGCGAACAAAGGTGTTTGAGACGGCGAGTTCGAGCATATCAGACCTTGATGTCGACCAGTTTGCGAATGATCAGCAGGCCGATCACATAAAGAGTCAGAAGCGTGATCGAGACAAAGATGAAGATCGGATCACCTGCAACGTTCAGATAGAACTGCGGTGCGGCCAGGAACGTCGTTACGAATGTAAACACGGGCAGCACGGACAGCATCCAGCCGGTCATGCGACCTTCCGAACTGAGCGCACGCACCTTCATGAACATCGAAGCGCGGGCACGAATGACCTCGGCCAGGTTTTCAAGAATTTCGGCAAGGTTACCGCCGGTCTCGCTCTGGACGGCCAATGATACCACGAACATGCGCATGTCCTCGAGATCCCAGCGCTCCGCCATTGCATGGAGTGCGCTGACCAGGTCCGCGCCATAGGTAATCTCATCGGCCACAATGCCGAACTCGGTTCCGATGGGATCTTCCATTTCCTTGGTCAGGAGTTCGATGGCGGATGCAACGGGGTGGCCCGACCGCAACGCGCGCACGAAAATATCCAATGCGACGGGGAACTGCTTCTCGACCTTTTTGCGGCGCGAGGCTGCAATCCTCTGCAGGATCATGAAGGGAAGGACAAAAGCGATTGCCACTGCAATCAGCAGCGCGAGCCAGATCGTTCCAAATCCAAGCGACGCACCCAAGCCAGCCGCACCGAGCATTACTAGCGTGAAAACCAACAGGCCCGCGATCAGCATGATCATACCCAGCGTGCTCGTGCTGTATGGCACGGCGGATGCAAAAACGGCGCGCTGGAAGCTTTCGACCAGTCCGCGGATGACGGGCGGCAAATGGTTCTGCTTCTTCGGGCTGTTCTTGAGCAATTGTTCGATCAGGTGATCCCTGTCGGCACCGGATTCGATCATCGAAAGGCGGCGATTGACGGCGCTTGCGTGCGACCGGCGCTGGGCTGTTGATCGGGCAAGCATTTGCGCCACGATGAAGACGGCCACGAAGACCGCAATCAGGAACATGACGCGTATGGCGATTGCGGTCATAAGTCAGTCGATCTTCAGGTCGGGACGGAACAGGTTGGTCGGAAGCGAAATACCGTGCGCCTCGGCGTCCTGGAGGAACTTCGGCCGGATGCCGGTTGCCTCGAAATGACCCTTCACGGTGCCATCATCTTCGCGGCCGGTCATCTTGAAGCGGAAGATTTCCTGCATCGTAATGGTTTCGCCTTCCATGCCGGTCAGTTCCGAAAGGCTTTTTACCTTGCGTCGGCCATCCGAGAGACGGCCAACCTGGACCACTACGTTGAGTGCCGATGCGATCTGCGCTCGCGAACTTTTCGCAGTGATGTCGATGCCGCTCATGCCGATCATCTGCTCGACACGCGAAAGCGCATCGCGCGGCGTGTTGGCGTGGACCGTGGTCATCGAACCGTCGTGGCCCGTGTTCATGGCTTGAAGCATGTCAAATGCCTCGCCGGCGCGAACCTCCCCAACGATGATGCGGTCGGGACGCATGCGCAGAGCGTTCTTCACCAGGTCGCGCTGCGTGACTTCGCCGGTGCCTTCGATGTTCGGCGGACGGGTCTCGAGGCGGGCGACATGCGCTTGCTGGAGCTGGAGTTCGGCCGAGTCCTCGATCGTGACGATGCGTTCCTGCTCGTCGATATAAGTCGACATGGCGTTGAGCAGCGTCGTCTTACCCGAACCGGTACCGCCCGAGATGAGCACGTTGCGGCGCGAAGCGACGATGGCGTGCATCACCTCAGCCATCTGCTCGGGGATGGAGCCAAGGCCGATCATCTTTTCGATGCTGATCGGGGTTTTGGAAAATTTACGGATCGAGAGTAGCGAGCCGTCGATTGCAAGCGGCGCCACGATCGCATTGACACGGCTGCCGTCTGCAAGACGCGCATCGACGAAAGGCGAGCTTTCATCGACGCGGCGACCGACCGCGCTGACGATCTTCTGGATCACGCGCATCAGGTGCTTTTCGTCCTGGAAGCGGGTGGGAACAGCTTCGAGCTGGCCGCGTCGCTCCACGAAAACGGTTTTGTAGCCATTGACCAGGATGTCGGTGATCGTCTCGTCCTGCAGCAGCGGTTCGAGCGGGCCGAGGCCGAGCAATTCGTCGACCACTTCCTGAATCAGGGCTTCGCGTTCCTGCCGGTTGAGCGGATATTCCTGATCGCTCACCAGCTCGGGCATGATTCCGGCGATCTGCGACTTGATCTGGTCGACCGGCGTCTTGTCGAGCATGCCCAGGTTCAGGCGGTCGAGCAGGGCCTTGTGGATCGAGACTTTGAGGTCGAGCATCGCTTCGCGCTGCTTGTCCTTTTCGCCGAACAGGATGCGTTCCTGCTCCTCTGCGCTCGAAACGATGGCGTTGCCTTCGTCATTTACCGCCGGTTCGGGCGAGGTTTTCACCTTCCACATGTCACTGCTCCCTTTCGAGCAGATTGAGCAGATCGTCAGCCAGCTTTTCGATATCGCTCGTAAAGCGGTTCTTGCGCTGGATCCTGCGAGCGAGGACTCCCTGCGTTTGTGCCTGTTCGATCAGTTGCGGGTCGGAAGCGATAATCGCGGAAATACGGTGTCCCAGCGCGTCTTCGATGCCGCGACGATCGACTTTCTTGAAGAGGCCCGATGCCGAGTTGTTCAGGGCAATGGCGACGCGCGAGGCGTGATAATCCATATCCTGTAGCAATCGTAGCTTGCGCTTGACCTGGCGCAGTGCGCTGATCGATTCATGGCCGACCAGAAGGACTGCATCGGCCGCCAACATCACCGACATCGCCCAGTTCGTCAGCGCGCCTGGCATGTCGAAGATCACAATATCGTAGCGACGGCGCGCCATGGCGATGACCTGCTGCAAGCCAGCCAGTTTCAGTTCTTCAATGGGCTGGATTTCGGCAGGAGCTGAGATGATGTCGCTGGCCGAAGTGGCTTCGGTGGCCACAGCCTGCATGAGTTCGTCGTCGAGCCTGGAGCCGGCCTCGACAAGGTCGAGAAGGGTCTGGCGCGATGAACTGTCGAAATACGACGCTACGTCACCGCTCTGGAGGTCAAGATCAATTATGCAGGCGCGGCAAGCTTCACCCATTTCACGCGCGATCGCATCGCCGAGGTGGGTCGCGATCGTCGTGGCACCTGCTCCGCCGTGGCATTTCTGCACTGCAATAACCGGAGCCAGGGCAACATCCTGTTGGGCCGAGGCGCCGATCTCGCGCTCGACGTCGAGGATTGCAGTCAGCAGGTCGTCGACCGTGAACGGCATTTCCACGACATCGCCAATGCCCTTGCGCAGCAGAAGGCGCGTGACATTGAGGTCGACCCGGCTCAGCGCGGCGATGACCGGAAGATGGGGCCGCATCCTGCGCAGGGCATCGAGGCGGGCGATCGAGCGGCTGTCGGCGGGATCTACCTCGACGACAGCGATATGTGCCTGCGCGATGCAAGCGTCGGGCAGCATTTCGCCAGGTTCGATTTCGACAAGCGAAACGGTGTCTGCGAGCGAGCCAAGTCCGTCCAGCTCACCGGTGCGCGCGAAGACAAAGACCTTGTCTGGAAGGCCCGTCTCCGCGGTATTCGACACTTTGAAGATGCTTTCGAAGCTTGTCATGTTCTTGCCGTTCAATGCGAAAAGGTTCCTTCGCCGTCTTCGCTGGTGAGCGAGTAGGCGAACTCGGGCAGGCCTACGGATCCGAAGATGAAGCCGTAGAGCGGGCGATGTTCCATATTCACTAGGCGAACCGTTATTATTGGAGCCACATCGGGCCCATTCGGATCACCGGCATAGCCGAGTCCGGACCAACTGTATTCCACCTCGACATTCTCGGATGCGACGTCGGACTTGAAATCTTGTATACGCGCAACGATCGCATCGAAGGAGGCCGTATTCGCGGTTGTGCCAAAATTGCACGTTCCCGAACAGGTGCATCCGGTGCTGGTGCAGGTCACTCCGGGAAATGCGGACTGAGGCACAACGGTTCCCTGCGGGATGCCGCCATCGGTTGCGAAGCTGTAGCCTGCGAGTCCGGAGGGAATTAGATCAGTTGCCACAGCCCAGCGCGCGCCCATCTGGGTCGCCTTTTCCCCGCGGTTCAGTTCCCAAGCATAGTAGCCGACATCCATGATTCCGAAAAGGAACAGCACAAGGATCGTCAGAACGAGCGCGAACTCAGCCGCGATTGCTCCGCTCGTATCGCGAATAAAGGCTGCGATGCGTCTCATATTCCGTTCACCACTGCTTCCGAGCTCGCCTGGACGACTGCCGAGGTGTCCATGAGTCCCATTGCCCCCAGGAGCGAATTGTACCCGGTCTCCGCCCTGACCAGCACGATCGGTGCTCCGCCCGTGGTGCCCTTGAAGATACCGGAATCGGTGAAGTTTGCGTCGCAGCGATGTGTCACCGTGATATCGCTAAGTGCTAGACCGCTCACGCGGGGCTCGGTCCCGGTAACCGTACCGGTACGCGTCACCTGCTGTATGTTGGCCACAGCGGTCGGATCGGCAGAGCCGCCGCACGGGAAATTCGCGAAACCAAGCCGGCCAGCATAGCGAGAGCCTTCGCGCACCGCCTTGATGACCTGGTGTTCGGTGTAGAAATAATGGCCTGCCTCGAAGCCGCTGAACATGAGGATCAGCAACAGGGGAACCATCAGCGCCATTTCGGCGGCTGCAGCGCCATGCTCGTCACGTAGGAATTCTTCGAAGCGGCTCATTCGATCAGATACGGGACATCCTTGCGGATCTCCTGCCCCTGGTCCGAACCGCCACCGAGGACGGTTTCACCGATGATCTCGACATAGACGTCGCTCGCTGCAGTTCTAAGGTTGGAGCCGCTGCCCCGACGTGCGGAGGGCTCGACGAGGAAAACGTCGACGAACTTCTCGATTCGAGCGTCGGTAGTGCTCGACCCCACGCCTTCTGCGGTGCAATTGATGACTGCGATGCTGAGGATGCGGCGATCGGGCGTCGAAGCTGGTGGAACCCCAGGCGTGTTGCAAAGCGGCGAGCGCTGCACATCAAAGCCGCCTGGAATGGTGGAAGGATTGGTTAGCTGACCGCCGCCCGCAACATGCTGGTCATACTCCCAGCGATATTGCTGGTAACGCGTCGGCGTAGAGCGGCCTGACAGCTCGGAGTAGCCATAATTTGACCAAGTTGCCGGCATGCTGCCAAGCCCATTGGTGGTGTAATAGGCGTTCCTGTCCCAGTTTCCGTCACCCATGGTGCCTTGTGCGCAGGATCCCAGCTCGCTCACTGCGTGACATTTGTCGCGCGGAAAGCCCATCGGATCGAGACCTGTGAGCTCGGAGGCAGTCAGATCGTTGACCGGCGAAGTAGGACGGTACGGGTTGGGGCCAACCTGGAAACCGCTGTTGCCGATTGCGCAGCTGCCGCCTTTTTGCAGCAGGTCGATCCGCGCATTGGCTGGCGGCGGGCACAGGTCGTCGCCCTGTCCGCAGACGTTGTTGAGGCCGTTGGCATAAACCCCGACGCGCGTGTTGAGAGCATCGAGCACGCTGATCTGCTGACCCGGTTTGACGTCCGCCCCATCGGTGGAAATGCAGTCTCCCGGGGGAATTTCGCGACCCAACGTACGCGCGGTGGCGATCGCGCCGCTGCCGGCATTGGTTTCCAGATATCCGAAGACGCCGGGTCCGTAGAGGCCGCCCTGATCGTTGGCGATCAGGCGAACGCCATGCCCGGCGTAATTGGCGGTCTTGAAGGCGGGATCCGAGCTTTCGTTCGGATTGCACATCATCACCGGCGGGACCTTGCAAATTGCAGATCCAAGCCCGGCAAAGGCAATTCCGTTCAGGTCTTCACCTGCCAGCGCCCCGGTGAACGGAAGGATCGCATAATCCAGGCGGCGGGCGTCGACGAACACTTCGACATAATTCGCATTCTCGTCGCTTGTCGCGGCGGTGGCCTTGGCCTTGTCCTGGAAGAAACGGATCTGGCCAGTCGCGTCGCACGCGGCTTCCGCCGTGACACTTACCGTCCGGTCATCGGATGCGAGCAAGGCATTGTTGTTGAGCATGGTTACCGCCGCTTGCGAGGCGCGGGCACAAGCCCCGGTGCGCCCGTCAAGCTGGCTGGCTGCCGCAAGCGCAGCCTGGTCCGCGCCGTTCTGGAGCTCGCTATCGAGGCCCATCAAGCGCGCGTAATCGAAGGCGACACCGGCAAAGGCGATAAGCGGTATCAGGGCGAGCGCGTAGGTGGCCGCAACTGCCCCGCTTTCGTTCGCTAGGAACTGCTTACTGTGTGTCGCCCTCATAACTCATGCCCTTAGTCTGGACCGGCATCCGTGGTCCGGATGCGCTCGGGTTGCTCGACATTTCCTTCACGATAGGCATCCGCTGCACGGACCGCATTGGCTGCGGAAGTCGGCGGGATCGGCGTGTCGTATTCAGGCGAAGGGTCGATAACCTGCGCTGCCATGGTCGCGCGGTTGGCATCGCCCCAAGTCGGATCGCCCTGCGTTAGGTCGAGCCTGCCGTCGTTGTTCGTGCAGGCCGAAGCGGAGAGAATGGCCGCGCTGGCCAGCAGGATGCGGGTGCGCTCAGTATTCATAGTCGCTTCCTCCGGTTGCGGGAGTTTCCGCATCGGCGGGCACCGTGCCCGTGATCGGCTCCATCGGGCGCGGCTTGTAAGCCTCGCCGTCGAGAATGAGGACGTCAGCCTCGCTCGGGTCGTAGATCCTGTCGGTCGGCAGACGGACCTGCTCCGGCTTGATCGGCGCGACGAGGCGCGGCGTTACGATGATCAGTAGCTCGGTCTCGCCCTTCTGGAAGGAGGTCGAGCGGAACAGCGTGCCGATGATCGGAATCGAACCCAGCAGCGGGACCTGGTTGACCGTTGTCTTGAAGTCCTGTTGCAAGAGGCCGGCGATGGCGAAGCTCTCACCGTCGCGCAGTTCCAGCACCGTGCTGGCACGGCGGGTTTGGAGACCCGGGATCCGAAGACCGTTCAATGTGATCGAGGCGGTCGGGTCGATGGCCGAGACTTCCGGCTCGACGATCAGGTTGATGACCTTGTCCGAGAGCACGGTCGGTGTGAAGCCGAGGCTCACACCGAAGGGCTTGAACTCGACCGTAACAGCGTTGTTTCCGTCAGTCCCACCGTTGCCGCCGCTCTGGACGACGGGGATTGGGAATTCACCACCTGCTAGGAACGATGCCCGTTCACCCGAAAGCGCGACCAGAGTCGGCTCCGCGAGTGTCTTGGCCAGACCCTTTTCCTCGAGCGCGCTGATCGTGGCGTCGATGTCGAGGCCGGTGCCGAGGAAGTCGCCGAAGATGTTACGCAACACACCAAACGAACCGGAGACTGCATCGAGCTCCACCCCGTTCTGGATCGTGCCAGCGCCGTTGCCGATAGCTCCGATGAAGCCGTCGTTATCGTTGAGGAAGCTGCGAACGCCCAAGTCCTTGCCGATGTTTCGCGAAACTTCTGCAAAGCGCACCTCGAGCATGACCTGCTGGCTTCCGCCGAGTGTCATGAGGTTCACGATCTTGTCTTCCGGAGCATAAGCGCGGGCAAGCTGGACCGCGCGGTCTGCCACGCCTGCATCGCTGACAGTACCGGAAAGGACGATCGCACCGTTGGAAACGCGCGTCTGCACCGGCTGGCCGGGCATCAGCTGTTCCATCTGGTCGCGCAATCCGGCGACATCGGGCCCGACCGAAATGTCCATCACTGCGATCACGCGGTTGGAACGATCGTAAAGGGTAAGCGACGTCGTGCCTACATCCTTGCCCAGGACGTATACCGAGTTGGAAGACACGGGCAGAATGTCGGCAATTTCGTCATTGCCGATCATGGCGCGGTCGATCGTAGTGTCGGCCGTGAGCACCTGGCTCTTATTGACCGCAATCTCAACCGTGCCGGCGTGCATCGACATGCCGTCCTGGCTATGGACCTGTGCCTGTGCGGCAACGGGCGCCAGCGTGGTGCCGGCAACCGCCAGCGCGAGCGCGGCGAGCGGCTTGTTGAATTTAGCCATCTTAACGCTCCACTTCATATGTTTCGGCCTCGGTGCCACGCACAACGCTCATGGTCGGGCCGCGCGGGCGACGGGGCGCCGCAGCGACGGTGGCGCGGGGCGATGAGGGGCGTGTGTACGGAACGTCGCCGCCTGCATCACGGATGCTGGCCGTTGAGCGCGTGCCGTAGATCCTGCGCCCGGCGCCGCCGAGATCGTTGGTGACGACCGTTTCGGTGCCTCCGACCGTCTGGTTTTCGACGTTGCGAAGCGCCAGGGTGAATGTGCCGACCTCGCGGGCAAGCGCCAGTTTCTGAGCGCCATAAAGATCGGTCTGAAGAGTCGCGGTCTGCGAAATGGCCGGAGCCGTCTGGTTCTCGTCCGCGATCAGGTCCGCCGCCAAGACGAGCACATTTTCAAGCACGACGGTGGTCATCTTGTCGGTCGGCTGCGATCCTTCGCCTGGAATTTGGCGAGTATGCAGGACGTCGACGACATCGCCCGGTCTCACGAAGCCGCCCACCCCGGCAACATTGTTCACCGGAATTGCGACTGCGCGCATATCTTCAGGAAGGTTGGATGCAAGTGTCGCGCGCCCATTGTCGCCGCTGACCTTGCTGGCAAGTATCGGTTCTCCGACGGTGATCGGGCGCAGCGCCACGCGGCCACCAGATGTGGCTTCCTCAATGCTCGTGAAAGAACCGACCGGGACCGAGCTGGCCGGCCAGTTGACCAGTCGCGTATTCGTGTCCGTAATCTGCTGGCCGAAAGCAAGGTCTTGGGTCGCTACGGCGATGCGTGCCATTTGCCCTTGTTCGGCAAGGCGTTCTTGACGCTCTTCGGCACTGCTGAAATAGACATTGGCAAGGTAGACGGCAAAAAGGCCGGCCACGATGGCGATGCCCAGGATTATAAGATTACGCCCCCGCATCTTACTTCCCCCCAATTAGAAACCAGAGTGATCAATCACCACTCCTGATTCCCCGTATACAACAAATTTAACGATTGTTGCATTGTAAAAAACCGCCCCCGGCCCAGTTCGGGACGGAGGCGGTCATTGCACTGCGATTAGCAGCTGGCGGCAGGAGTGGTGCCGTCGATGCAGTCAGCTGCTGCTTCCATTTCGCCGTCGATGGCGGTGCCGAGAGCAAAAGCTGCACCGGCGATGCCAGCGCCAACGATGGCGAGGATCAGAGCGTATTCGGCAGCCGAAGCGCCCGATTCGTCACGAAGAAAAGCTTTGAACATGATGTATTACCCCAAGTCTAAATAGACGTCCCCCGAAGGGAATGTCCGATTTTTCAACAAGGTCGCCGGCATCTATTTCCGACTGACCGCTCGAAGGGGGTTTGTGTGGAACCGGCGCGGCCCGATTATTGTATCCGGCCTTGCGCCGGTCCTTGCACGCTGGCTCCCTTCGAAGCCATTGAAGAGTCACCGAAACGGGCCTTCCGGTCAACTTTCTTGCAACGATAATGCAGTTTCTCGGAAAATCAGGGGCTTACAACCCACAAAATAATAATAGAACTGGTTAATTCTTAAAGGCTTCGAGAATTGTTCTGCGCGAATCGTCGCAGCTGCCGCTCAATTCGTCGAGCCGGTCATGCAGGTGATTCACTGGCGCCGCCGCGAAAGGAGTGCGCGCGGGATTCCCTATGGGGGAGGGGCGGTGTGCATGGCGCACGCGAATCGGCTTATCGTATCCCCCTGATTTTTCCTCGAATCACCGATTCGCGGGACCGCACCGGCCTCGCCAGGCCGACATCCGGTGACCAGCTCGATCGTCTGTAAACGGGCCATGATCCAGCAGGCAGGTCGTGGGGCGGGAATACCGTTAACGCTCACAATTTTCGCCACGGCACTATCCGGCGGCGATCGACGCCAATTGCTTCTGCCTTGTCCCAATTCTGGACCATTCGCAGTTATCCCATAAAAACAACGTTCTAATGGAGATTTAATGGCTCTTTTGGACAGGTCGGTTTTGCGCAAAGGGGTAAACAACAGTTAATTGGTTTGCATGCGCCCCGAAGTAGTGGTTTCTTTCTATGCAACGGCTCATCCGACTACAGACGCGATTCGTCTGTGGGATGGAGACAATTGAAGCCGGGTCGCGGACATGACGGAAGGATCGCAGGCGAGGGGGGCATTTCCATTCGCGCGATCAGCCAGACGCCACCTGACGTGGCAGATGCTTTCGGACTTGTCCGCTCGGCCAGGGGGAAACCGCTGACCGCCCGGCAATAGTAAGGACGGAAGACATGGATAGCTTCGAATCGCGCAACGACTTCTCCGATGCCCAGGCTGGCACCGAAGGTTCCGATGAGCAGATGCAGGGCAATGCCAGCCAGGCGCAGCCCAGCTCGCGCGGCGATATCATTCTCCAGCCCGACGCCAACGGCGTCGTCGTGCTTCCCGAAGGGGCCTCGCTCGACAATCTGCGCGCAGAGGGACGTGACCTTGTCCTGATCCTCGAAGACGGCAGCCGGGTGGTCATCCCCGAAGGCGCCATCATCGTCCCGCAGATCGTTGTCGACGGCGTCACCGTTCCCGCCGCCAACCTCGCAGCCCTGCTGACCGGAAACGAGCCGCAGCCTGCTGCCGGCGACCCGCAGAGCTCGGGCGGTAACTTCGAAGTCGATCCGGGCAACATCCAGGATGCCTACGGCCTCGGCGACCTCCTTCCTTACACCGAGCTGCAGTTCCCGCAGCCCGAAGAAAAGGAAGTCATTCCCTACAACGTGAACGAAGATCCGGTGATCGTGATCGAGACGCCCGACAATCCCGTCGGCGTCATCAACGCCATCGCTACCGTAGACGAAGCCGGCCTGCCGGCTCGTACCGTTGACGGTATCGACGAAACCGCAGGTACGCGTGACGAGACCAACGCCGAAACGGCTACCGGTACCATCGTCTTCGAAGCGCCCGACGGCGTCTCGGCAGTCCTGATCAACGGCGTCGAAATCACGGCTGTCGGCCAGACCTTCACCAGCGACGACGGTACGCTGACCATCACCAGCATCGATCTGGAAAATGGTGAGATCGGCTTCTCCTACACGCTCGAGGACAACCTCGTCGGCGGTACCGTCGATGGCTTCTTCACCATGACCGTCGTCGATGTCGACGGCGACAGCGCTGATGCGAGCCTGCTGATCCAGGTGATCGACGATGCGCCGATCGCCAATGATGATGTCGACAGTGTCGATGCCGGCACCTACGGACCGATCGACGGCAACGTCATGACCGGCGCGGGCACCGATACGGGCGCAGCGGGCGCCGACGAAGAAGGTGCCGACGGCGCAGAAGTCACCGACTTCAGCGGCGCAGGGGGTTCGGGTTCGGCTGGCGACAGCATCGACGGTGAATACGGCACGCTGACCCTCGAAGCCGACGGCAGCTACACCTACACCCGTTTCGACGATGCCCCGGGCGGCGTCTCGGACGAATTCACCTACACGCTCACCGATGCAGACGGCAGCACCGCCACGGCGACCCTGACCATCAATATCGGTGACAGCACGCCTGATATCACCCGCCTGCCGAGCGGCGATGCTGAAACGCTCGTCGACGAAGCGGGTCTTCCCGCACGCACCGGCGAATCGGAAGGTTCGGACGAATCGGCTGACAGCGAAACCGTTGCGGGTACGATCTCTTTCGTATCGCCCGACGGCGTTGCCAGCGTGGAAATCAACGGCGTTGAAGTCACCGGCCCCGGCCAGACTTTCGACGTGGGCGAGGGTACGCTGACGATCACCGGCTACGACCCGGTCGCCGGCACGATCACCTATGAATACACGCTCGAAGACAACACCTCGGGCGACGACGTTTCCTATGATGTCGACCTGACCGTGACCGACCTCGATGGCGATACCGCCACCGGCACCTTCACCATCTCGGTCACCGACGACGTGCCGACCGCGAATGACGACAGCGAAACGCAGGACAGCGAAGACGCTCCCGTTACGGTCGATGTCTTCACCAACGACGTACAGGGCGCCGACTCGGTCCAACTCGACGCGATCGCACTGGTCGACGGTACGCTCAGCGGCAACGGCACTGTCACCTACAATGGCGACGGCACCTTCACCTATACGCCTGCACCGGGTGAAGAAGGCACCGTAACCTTCGACTACTCGATCACGGATGGCGACGGCGACGTTTCGACCGCCACGGTCACGATCACCCTGCTTCCCGATTCCACGCCCGAAATCACCATCGAAGGCGCGGACATTGTCTATGAAGCGGGCCTGGGTGCGCGCGGCAGCGAACCGGCAGGTTCCGACGAAGCCAGCGACAGCGAGTTCACCGGCGGCGTCTTCAACCTGAATACCGGCGGTGACACCGTCGCATCGCTCGTCATCAATGGCGTCGATGTGACCGGCGGCGGCACCGTGACCACGGCGCGCGGCGTGCTCACCGTAACCGGCTCGGGTTCGGACTATACCTACACCTACGAGCTGACCGACAACACGCTTTCGGATCCCGACAGCGATACCTTCACCATGGTCGTCACCGACAGCGACGGCGATACGGATCAGACCACCATCGTCATCACGATTGTCGACGACAATCCCTCGGCTGAAGACGATGCCAACGGCATCGCAGCCGGTGAATACGGTCCGGTCGGCGGCAATGTCCTCGACAACGATACGCAGGGCGCCGACGGCGCGACCGTCACGTCCTACACCGGCGCCAACGGCTCGGGTTCGGCAGGCGACACCATCCAGGGTGAGTACGGTACGCTGACCATCGAAGCCGACGGCAGCTACACCTACACCCGCGATGCGGGCACGGAAGGCGGCGTCACCGACACCTTCAGCTACATCATCACCGATGGCGACGGCGACACCGCCACCGCCAACCTCGTGATCACCATCGCCGACAGCCCGGTCGTGCTCGACCTGCCGGTTGCAGGCGAAGACGGTACGCTGGTCGACGAAGCAGGCCTTCCGGCCGGTTCGGATGCTGCCAGCGACAGCGAGTTCACCAGCGGCACCTTCACCTATGACGCGCCCGACGGCCCGGCCTCGGTCACGATCGACGGCGTTGCAGTCACCTCGGTCGGCCAGACCTTCACCGGCAGCTTCGGCACGCTCACGATCACCTCAATCGCTGACGGCGTGATCGGCTACACATACGAGCTGACCACCAACACCAGCGGCGACAACACCTTCGACAGCTTCGCAGTCGTCGTCACCGACCAGGATGGCGACACTTCCTCGGGCGATCTCGAGATCGCGATCATCGACGATGTCCCGACCGCGGTTGCCGACACCGACAGCGTGACCGAAGACGGTCCGCTGACCGCCGACGGCAATGTCATCACCGATGCCGAAGCCAATGGCGACAATGGCGCCGATACGCAGGGCGCCGATGGTGCAAGCGTGACCGGCGTTGCGTTCGGCGCGACCGACGGCACAGTGGGTAGCTCGCTCGACGGCATGTACGGCTCGCTCGTCCTCAATGCAGACGGCAGCTATACCTACACGCTCGACAACACGAATCCGCTTGTCCAGGGCCTCGACTCCACCGAGAGCCTGACCGAGGTCTTCACCTACACCATCACCGATGGCGACGGCGATCCCAGCACCACGACGCTGACGATCACCATCAATGGCGATGACGATATTGTGACCATCAACGGTCTCGATCTCCAGACGCCGGAACTGACCGTCGATGAAGACGATCTTGCCGACGGCTCCTCGCCCGATGCAGGCGCTCTGACGCAGGCCGGCAGCTTCACCGTGGACAGCCCCGACGGACTCAGCGTCCTGACGGTCGGCGGCACCCAGGTCTGGGGTGGCGGCGAAACCTATCCGATTACGATCACCGGGGACTACGGCGCGGTCCGCATCACCGCCGTCGACGTAGCGACCGATGCGAACGGCGATGTCGTCGCAGCAACCGTCTCCTACGAATACGTCCTCAGCGACAACACGCTCGACCACTCCGTTTCGGGTGAAGATTCGCTGGTCGACAGCTTCGACGTCGTCGCAACCGATACCGACGGTTCGAACGACACCGCCTCGCTCGACATCGAAGTGATCGACGATGTCCCGACCGCCAATGACGACAGCGCCGACCAGGCCGTCGAGAACGATCCGATCGTCATCGACGCGCTCGACAACGACGTGTTCGGTGCAGATGGCGTCGACACCTCGAACATCGCGAGCGTCTCGGTCACTACCCAGGGTACCCAGGGTACGGTTACCTACGATCCGGACACCGGCCTGTTCACCTACACGCCTGCTCCGGGTGCTGGCAGCAACGGCCAGCTGACCGACAGCTTCACCTACACCATCGTCGACAATGACGGCGACAGCTCGACTGCGACCGTGACGGTCAACCTGCTTCCCGACAGCGAGCCGACCGGTGGCACCGTCACCGCGACCGTCGATGACGACGGCCTTGCCGGCGGCAACCCGGATTCGGTCACGGGCGACCTCGATGCCAATGTGGGCGACGATCCGGCCGACACCAGCGAAGCCAGCTTCACGGGTTCGCTGACCTTCGACGTCGGCAATGACGGCCCGGCCACCATCACCTTCGATCCGTCGCTCGACGGCACGACGGCAATGCTCGGCAGTGAAATGGTTACTTTCACGTTGAACGGTAACCTCCTGACCGCATCGAGCGGTCGCGGCGATATCTTCACCGTCGAACTGACCGATGCACAGACCGGTGCCTACACCGTCACCTTGCTGCAGAACGTCCTGCACACCGCCGGCAATGACGAGAACGACGCTTTCGCCAGCATCGGCTTCATTGTCATCGACAGCGAAGGCGACACGGTCGGCACCACGCTCGACATCACCTTCGACGACGATGCGCCGACCGCCACCGACAACACCAACTCGGTCACCGAAGGCGACACCGTCACCGGTAACATCCTGACCGACGACGACGGCTTCGGCGTCGATGCCAATGGCGCTGACGGCTCGCTCACCATCCTGAGCGTTTCGGGCACCGGCGGCGCCGACAATGGCGCGCCCTTCGTCGTCACCGGCACCTATGGCGAACTGACCGTCAATGCGGACGGCAGCTACAGCTACGAAAGCTTCGCCAATGCGACGAATGCCGACGTCAGCGACGTCTTCACCTACCAGATCGTGGACGCAGACGGCGATGTCGCCGAAGCGACGCTCGAAATCGACATCACGAATGTTGCAGGTGCGGTCGAAGACAACGGCGCGACCGTCAACGAAGCCGGTCTCGATATCGGTAGCGATCCGACCAGCGACAGCGAGTTCGGCAGCGGCCAGATCACGGTCACCAACGCAAGCGGCACCTTCACCTATGTCCTGGTGAGCCCGGCGACGGGTACCTATGGCACGCTTACGCTGGATCCGGACACGGGTGCCTACACCTACGAACTGACCACCAATGTCGACGGCGACAGCCTCGTCCCGAGCCAGGGCGGCGACAATGGCGCGAATACGGTCACCGGCCAGGAAAGCTTCGACTACGAAGTCTATGACGACCTGGGCAATCTGATCGGCACCGGTACGATCGACGTGAACATCATCGACGACGTTCCTTCGATCGACGCTTCGGTGGTTGACGGTAACGCGGTCACGCTGACCACGCAGGACGCCGACACTGTCGGCGGTACCGACACCGATGTGTCGACTGCAGACTTCGGCGGCGCCTTCTCGATCGACAGCAGCGATTACGGCGCAGACGGCGCAGGCAGCATCGCCTGGACCTACAGTCTCAATGTCGAAAACTCGGTCTCGGGCCTCACCAGCGACGGCGTTGCCATCGAGCTTTCGATGAACGGCGACGTAGTCGAAGGGCGCGCGAACGGCGTGCTCGTCTTCACTCTCGAAGTGAACGACGCCACCGGCGTCGTGACGCTGACGCAGTATGAAGAGATCGACCATGCCCTGCCGGGCGACAGCAGCAACTACGACGCGCAGCTGGCTGTACTGGGTGACGGCCTCGTTACCCTCTCGGGCACTGCAACTATCGTCGATGGCGATGGAGACATTGCCGACGAAACCGTGGTCCTCGACCTCGGCGGCAATGTCCGCTTCGCAGACGACGGCCCGGTCATCGATGCTGCGGTCACCGACGGCGATGCAGTCACGCTGACGACCTTCGACGCGGAAACCGTCGGCGGTACCAGTGTCGATGTTTCGGTTGCCGACTTCGGCGGCGCGTTCTCGATTGCCTCGAGCGACTACGGCGCAGACGGCGCAGGCTCGATTGCCTGGGACTACAGCCTCGTGATCAACAATGCGACCTCGGGTCTCACCAGCGATGGTGTTCCGGTCACGCTCTCGATGAACGGCGATGTGGTCGAAGGTCGTGCCAACGGCACGCTCGTCTTCACGGTCGCAATCGACGACACCACCGGTGTGGTCACGCTGACCCAGTATGAAGAGATCGACCATGATCTCCCGGGCTCGGACAGCAATTACGACAGCCAGCTCGAAGCGCTCGCCAATGGCGTGCTCTCGATCTCGGGCACCGCAACCATCACCGATGGTGACGGCGACACGGCTGAAGAGACCGTCCTGCTCGACCTCGGCGGCAACATCCGCTTCGCCGACGATGGCCCGAGCATCGACGCTTCGGTCACCGACGGCGATGCAGTCACGCTGACCACGCAGGATGCCGACACGGTCGGTGGCACCGACACGGACGTGTCGACCGCAGACTTCGGCGGCGCCTTCTCGATCGACAGCAGCGACTACGGCGCAGACGGCGCAGGCTCCATCGCCTGGGATTACGGCCTCTCGGTCGTGAGCTCGGCCTCGGGTCTCACCAGCGACGGCGTTGCCATCGAGCTTTCTATGAACGGCGATGTGGTCGAAGGCCGCGCCAACGGTGTGCTCGTCTTCACCCTCGAAGTGAACGACACCACCGGTGTCGTCACGCTGACGCAGTACGAAGAGATCGACCACGATCTCCCGGGCGACAGCAGCAACTACGACGCACAGCTCGAAGTGCTCGGCACGGGCTTGGTCAACCTGACCGGCACGGCGACCATCACCGACGGCGACGGCGACACGGCTGAAGAGACCGTGGTCCTCGACCTCGGCGGCAACGTCCGCTTCGCAGACGATGGCCCGGCCATCGATGCCACGGTCACCGATGGCGATGCGGTTACGCTGACAACCTTCGATGCGGAAACCGTCGGCGGCACCAGTGTCGACGTTTCGGTTGGCGACTTCGGTGGCGCCTTCTCGGTTGCGTCGAGCGACTACGGCGCAGACGGCGCTGGCTCGATTGCCTGGGATTACAGCCTCGTCATCGACAACGCGACCTCGAGTCTCACCAGCGATGGTGTTCCGGTCGAGCTCAGCATGAACGGCGATGTGGTCGAAGGCCGCGCAAATGGCGTCCTCGTCTTCACGGTTGCAGTCGACGACACCACGGGTGTTGTCACTCTGACTCAGTACGAAGAGATCGACCACGACCTCCCGGGCGCAAGCTCGAACTATGACAGCCAGCTCGAAGCGCTCGCCGATGGCGTGCTCTCGCTGAGCGGCACTGCTACCATCACCGATGGCGACGGCGACACGGCTGAAGAGACGGTCGTTCTCGACCTCGGCGGCAACATCCGCTTCGCAGACGACGGCCCGGCCATCGATGCCACGGTTACCGACGGCGATGCAGTCATGCTGACCACCTTCGACGCGGGAACCGTCGGCGGCACTAGTGTCGATGTTTCGGTTGCCGACTTCGGCGGCGCATTCTCGATTGCGTCGAGCGACTACGGCGCTGACGGCGCTGGCTCGATTGCCTGGGATTACAGCCTCGTCATCGACAACGCGACCTCGGGCCTCACCAGCGATGGTGTTGCCGTGACGCTTTCGATGAACGGCGATGTGGTCGAAGGCCGTGCCAACGGCACGCTCGTATTCACCGTCGCAATCGACGACACCACGGGTGTGGTCACGCTGACCCAGTACGAAGAGATCGATCATGATCTCCCAGGTTCGGACAGCAATTACGACAGCCAGCTCGAAGCGCTCGCCAATGGCGTGCTCTCGATCTCGGGCACCGCAACCATCACCGATGGTGACGGCGATACGGCTGAAGAGACGGTCGTTCTCGACCTCGGCGGCAACATCCGCTTCGCAGACGACGGCCCGAGCATCGACGCTTCGGTCACCGACGGTGATGCAGTTACGCTGACCACGCAGGATGCCGACACCGAAGACGCAAACTTCGATGTCGACGTTTCGACTGCCAACTTTGGCGGTGCCTTCACGGTTGCCAGCAGCGACTACGGCGCCGACGGCGCTGGTTCGATCGCTTGGGAATTCTCGCTCTCGATCGTCGGATCTTCAGGCGTCAACAGCGGCCTCACCCAGAACGGCGTTGCCATCTACCTGTACGACGTGGCTGGTGAAATCATCGGCTCGACCCAGACGCCGGGCGGCGGTGTGATCGACGGGACGAACATCGTGTTCTCGCTCGATGTCGACGCTTCGACCGGCGAGGTCACCCTCGTCCAGTACCAGGAAATCGACCACAGCCTCCCAGGCGACAGCTCGAACTACGACGCACAGCTCGAAGTGCTCGGCACCGGCCTCGTCAACCTGACCGGCACGGCGACCATCACCGACGGCGACGGCGACACGGCTGAAGAAACCGTGGTCCTCGACCTCGGCGGCAACGTCCGCTTTGCCGACGATGGCCCGGCTATCGATGCCGCGGTCACCGATGGCGACGTGATCACGCTGACCACGCAGGATGCCGATACCGAAGGCGCTGCCAGCGACACCGACGTGTCGACGGCCAACTTCGGCGGTGCATTCTCGATCGCATCGAGCGACTATGGCGCCGACGGCGCGGGTTCGACCGCCTGGTCCTACTCGCTGGTCATCGACAACGCCGTTTCCGGCCTGACCAGCGGCGGCAACCCGATCACGCTCAGCATGAACGGTTCGGAAGTCGAAGGCTTCGCCAACGGCGTGCTGGTCTTCAGCGTCTCGGTCGATGCGTCGACCGGTGAAGTGACGCTGACGCAGTACGAAGCGATCGATCACGATCTGCCGGGCGACAGCAGCAACTACGACAGCCAGCTGGCAGTGCTTGCCGACGGCGTGCTCTCGCTCTCGGGCACCGCGACCATCACCGATGGTGACGGCGACACGGCATCCGAAACCGTGGTCCTCGACCTTGGCGGCAACATCCGCTTCGCCGATGACGGTCCGATCGCGGTTGCCGATACGAACACGATGACCGAGGACACCGCTTCGGTCGTGGGCAATGTCATCGTGACCAATGCCGACGACTTCGGCGCGGATGGGGCAGGCAATCCGGCCGTCACCGCGATCTCCGGCTTCGGCGGTGCAGGCACCGTCGGCGGCTCGACCACCGGCGAGTTTGGTACTCTGACGCTCAACGCAGATGGCACCTACACCTACGCGCTCAACAACGCTTCGGTGCAGTACCTCAACGACGGCGACAGCGAGACCGACACCTTCACCTACACCATCATCGACAGCGATGGTGACACCAGCACGACGACGCTGACGATCACCATCACGGGTTCGAACGATGCTCCGGTCCTGACGCCCGATGGGGTATTCGTGTCCGAAGAGGGCTTCCTCGCAAACGGCAATCCCGACGATGTCGGAACGCCGAGCGACAATACCAACAATGCTGTGGCGTCGGGTCAGATCGGCATCACCGATGTCGATAATTCGACCTTCACGGTTACGATGGGCATTCCCACTACACCGGGCCTCACTTCGAACGGTCTGCCGGTCACTTGGCAGCTGTCGCCCGACGGCCAGGCTCTGGTGGGTTCGACCACCGAAGGCAATGTCATCCTGATCGGTATCGATAACACTGGCGCCTACACGGTAAACCTCGTGGGACCCGTTGATCACTCGAACACTTCGGTCGAAGACATTCTTGGCTTCAGCATCCCCGTTTCCGTGAACGACGGCACCACCACGACTACCCTGAATGGAGGCATCACCGTGGTGATCGAGGACGACAGCCCGATCATCGGCGACATGACGCCCGACAGCGTCACAGTCGGCAACTTCGACAATGCGACCGGAACCGGTACGTTCGACTACTCGCCTGGCGGCGACGGACATGGTGAATTCCAGATTACCTACACCGGCACGCCGATCGACGGTCTGACCTATACGCTGACGCAGCTCGACAACGACAATGACGGCCAGAACGACGGCGCGATCCTGACGGCTTCGGCCAACGGAACCGACGTTTACACGCTCGAAGTCGATGTCGACGGCAACTACACCTACACGTTGCTGGCACCGGACACCGGTTCGACGGAATCGATCTCGCTGCTGAACCTTTCGGCAGGGGGCCCGGGCTTCCGCGAACTGGAAGACGATCCGGCAACCGCGCTCGACGAGGACGGCCGCATCGAATTCTCGTCCAATGGCAACGGGGTGAATGCGTCGACGCAGGGCTTCGGCGTCAGCAACCAGTGGACCGACCCGACCGAATTCTTCACGATGGAATTCCACGTTCCGGGTAACCTGGGTGTCGACGACGATCCCGAAACCGATGCGGATATCCTCACGGGTATCATGCTGAACGTCCAGCAGGTCCGCTCCGGACCGGTGGACTTCCGCTGGACTGTCACTCGTTACAACGACGATGGCACTGTGGCCGAGACCGAAACCGGTATCATCACCATCACCAGCGCGGGTGATCTGGTCATCCCGACCACGATCTCGTTCAGCGAGCTGACCATGGAGAACATCGACACCTCGGGCAGCGTCCGCTTCCGTGCCGACGTTACGGTCGAACGCTCGATCCTCCCGCAGGATCTCACGCTCGACTTCGACATCAGCGCGACCGATAACGACGGCGACACCACCAGCGTCTCCGACCTGTCGATCTTCATCGATGCCGACATCACTTCGGCAGCAACCATCAAGGTCCTCGACGACACGCTGATGGCCGACGCCGAGGTGATCGACATGGCAATGTTCGCCTCGGCCAGCACTGCCCAGCAGGACGGTTCGCGCATGATGGCTCGCGCCACGGAGACGACGGCGATTGCGGCAAGCGCCGCAGCCTTCGCCATGCCGACCATCGAAGCGGGCTTCGAGCAGGACTTCGGAGAGACCGCTTCCGCCGGTGATCTTATGGTTAATTTCGAGTTTGCGGCAGCGCCGACGCTCGAAGCGCCTGAGATGCCCGAAGGTTACGCGATCGCATTCGACGGCCGCGTGGAGCTCGATGCCGGTGCCGGCCAGGATATCGCAATGGCGAACATCCTCGGCAATGGCGGCGACTTCCAGGCAGCCATGGGCGACGCGGTTGCCGCGCCGGACATGGGCGGCTTCGAATATGCCGCAGCCGACGAAGGCTTCGCTGCAATGCCGAGCGCTTTCGAAGGTCTCGCCATCGGCGACACCGGAAGCACGATGGAAGCCCTGCTGATGCTCGAGGCGAACGCGCCCGCAGCAGACGCAGCCGAGCTGGCCGATGCCGGCAAGGCGCTGGGTGAAGCGGTGGCAGAGCTTGCTGCCGAGGCACAGGTCGACGATGTGGTCGCGCACTTCGCCGCCAACGATACGGGAGCCGGCAACGGCGATGCGATCAGCGTCCCGGTCGAGGGCCTTCTCGACGGGATGATCGGCAACGACCTTCCCTTCCACACCGTCGGCATTGCTCAGACGGACCAGACCGACGAAGCGGCGCTTGTCGCAGCTTTGGCTTGAAACTAAACGGGATTTTGCAACAGGGGACCTTTGCAATGAAGAACACAACAGCGATTATCGCGTTGGCCGGAGCCGCGGTGGGCATGATGCCCGCTGCGGCTTCCGCGCAGGACGATCTGATGAGCATGGACGGCAGCGAGCTGCGCGGCGAAGTGGAGCGGCGTTATGACGCTGCTCTCGCGATGACCAACAATTCGGCCATCGTGAACGCCAACGACCCGCGCTATACCTGGGCGAGCGAGGCGAAGGCACAGTGCGGCATCGCGTTCGGCTTCCTCAAGTCGAACACCAAGGACGAGACCAGCCTGTCGAAGTGCGCGCTGGCCTACGACATGATGAACCGCGAGCCGACGCCCTATGTCGCGCCGCCGCCGCCGGCACCGCCTGCTCCGCAGCCGGAAGTTTGCAACGCGGAAGCGCCCGGCCTCATCTTCTTCGAGTTCGATTCTGCCATTCCGCAGCAGGATGCGATCGAGACGGTCGAATATGTCGTCGAGAACGCTCCGACCTGCAACTGGCGCAGCTTCACCGTCGTCGGCCATGCCGACCGTGCGGGCAGCAACGCATACAACATCGGCCTGTCCGAACGCCGGGCCGAGGCAATCGAAGAACTGATGACCGCTCGCGGCATTTCGGCAGGCGCCATCACTACTCAGGCACAGGGTGAGGAATCGCCGCGTGTCCCGACCGCCGATGGCGTACGCGAGCTGCAGAACCGCCGCGTCGAAATCCTGGTCAGCGAGTAAGAGAGGGGGATAAGACAATGTACAAGAAAACCCTTGCAACCGCCGCCGCAATCCTGCTCGCAGGTTCGGCTCCGGCCGTGATGGCACAGACCGCCCAGGCGGAACCGGTAACGATGCAGGAAGCGATCGAGATCGCGATGCAGTCGAACCCGGAAATCCTGCAGGCGCAGTACAACAAGGAGGCGATCGAGTTCGAACGCCGCCAGGCGCAGGGTCTCTACCTGCCGCGCGTCAACATCGAGGCAAGCGCGGGTATCCGCCGTCTCGAGAACAACACGCGTCGCCAGCTCGGCATCGCCGATGACGAACTCTATCCGCTCGAAGCCGGCATCACCGGCGAATGGACCGTGTTCGACTTCGGTCGCCGCCGCGGCGAACTGCTGCGCCAGGCCGCCCGAGTGGATGGTGCGTCGCTGCGCGTCGTGGAGCGTTCGGAATTCGTCGCCCTGCAGATCGCCCGCCAGTATCTCGACGTGCTGCTCCAGCAGCGCGTTGCAGCCGCTGCGCAGGACAATGCCATGTTCCACCAGTCGCTGGTCACCGACCTGTCGCGCGGCGTGGACGAGGGCTCGATCTCGATCGCCGACCAGCAGCAGGCCGAAGAGCGCCTGCAGTCGGCACTGGTCCGCAGCGAAGAAGCGAACCTGGATCTCCAGAACGCCTATATCTCGCTGCGCCGCCTGACCGGTCTCGATATTTCGGCTGGCACCCTGCCGCCCGACCTGTCGGCGGCTATGCCGTCCGATCTCGCGACGGCCATCGGCCAGGCACGTCTCAACAACCCGCTGGTGCGTGAAGCACAGGCCGATGTCGATGCCGCCAACGCGCTGGTCGATTCGGCTGAAGGCGACCTGTGGCCGACCATCGGCGTCGAAGCCCGCGGCCGCGTGGGTGAAGACATCGACGGCTTCCGTGGTGAGACCAACGATGTCCAGGCACGCGTCGTGCTGCGCTGGGACGTTTTCGACGGCGGCATCAACCGTGCCAAGCTGCAGGAAACCGTCCGCCAGGCAAGCCTTGCTCGCTATGCCCTGCACGATCGCCAGCGCGAAGCGGAAGAAGATGTCCGCCTTGCATGGCAGCAGCTCGATACGCAGCGCCGCATTACGCAGCAGCTGGGCCGCCAGAGCCAGGTCAGCGACGACCTGCTCCTGAGCTATCGCAGCCAGTTCAACATCGGCCGCCGGTCGCTGCTGGACGTGCTCGATGCGCAGAACACGCGTTTCAATACGCAGGTGCGTCTCGAAACGGCACGCTTCTCGCAATTGTTCGCGCAGTACCAGACGCTAGCTGCTACGAGTAACTTCCTAGACGCCCTCAATATCGCACCGGGTGCCGGTGCGGGCGAGGCTGAACGTGCGCGGTTCAACTACGGACCGCCTGCGGAAGCCGAGCTCCAGAGGCGCGTCGACGGAGATTAATCGCGCGGAGCAAGGGCCGTAACGGCTATGGAACAAGCAATTGCCGAACAGATCGACGGGCGGGTCCTGGACCCGCTCGTCGAATGCATTGGAGAGGGAGCTCGTCGCTACGGGCTCCCTTTTGCGCGTGACCTGCTCGCGCAACTGCCCCGCAATGCCGAAGGGCTGCTGCCCTATCACCAGGCTCCTGCAGCTCTCGATCTCGCGGGCCTGAACTATGACGTCGTCGAACGTAGCCGCCTGCCGGCAAGCGCGACCCATCTTCCCGCCATCGTTGCGCTGGAAGGAGGGCGTTACGTCATCCTTCTCGACGCCCAGGAAGACGAATTGCTCGTCTGGCGTCCCGAGACGGGCAACGAGGTCTGGGAAAAGCGCGAGGATCTTGCCGGGGCCTATGCCGGCCGCCTGATCCCGATCTACGGCGATCCCGACCGCATGCGCGCCGACGAGGCGCCGTGGCACACCAAGGCGCGCACGCACTGGTTCTGGGGCGAGCTGCGCCGCGAGCGCAAGGCCTTCATGCCGGTGCTGCTGGCCTCGCTCATCATCAACCTGCTCGCCGTCGCGCTGCCGATCTTCACGATGAACGTCTACGACCGCGTGATCCCGAACCAGGCGCAGGAAACGCTCTGGGTGCTGGGTACGGGCGTGCTGCTCGCCTTCGCGCTGGAATTTGCGCTCCGCCGTGCGCGGACCTCGATCGTCGACGAGATCGCGCAGAGGCTCGACCTCAAGCTGAGCCAGAAGATCTTCTCGCGCCTGCTCGCCGTCCCGCTGGCAGAGCGCAAGGGCCACACCGGCTCGCTCGCCGCGCGCGTCGCCGAATATGCGACCGTGCGCGATTTCTTCGCCTCGACTTCGGTCGTGCTGGTGGTCGATGCGCTATTCCTGGTCATCTTCGTCGCCGTCATCGCGATCATCGCCGGGTGGCTTGCGCTCGTCCCGTTGACGATCATCCTCGCCATGACGATTGCCGGCTTCATCCTGCAGAAGAAGGTCGTGGAAGCCTCGCAAGATGCGCAGGCTGATTACGGCCTCCAGCAGACGCTGCTGGTGGAATCGCTCACCGGTGCGGAAACGCTGAAGGCCATGGGCGGGGAGGGCGGCATGCTGTCGCGCTGGCACCGCCTCGCCGAGGTCGGCGGCCATTCGCAGCTGCGCCTGCGCAACATCAACTCGGTCGCCGTGGGCCTTGCGCAGGTCTTCCAGCAGCTTTCGACCGTGTCGCTGATCATCGGCGGCTACTACCTGTTTGCCGCCGGCGAGATCACCATGGGCGCGATCATCGCGATCGTCATGCTGGCCTCGCGTTCGCTGGCCCCGGCCGGCCAGATCGCCTTCCTGCTGACCCGCGGCCGACAGGCCAAGGAAACGCTCGGCAGTATCGAGCGCATGTTCGAGGGCGGGGACGAGCGCAAGCTGGGCGCGAGCGTCGCACCGAGCGCGATCAAGAAGCCGCGCATCGTCTTCCAGGATGCCGAGTTCCGCTACAGCGAGGAATCGCCGGTGGCGCTGGCAGGCCTGAATCTGACCATCGAGCCGGGTGAGCGGATCGCTCTCGTCGGACGCGTGGCGTCGGGCAAGTCGACCTTCGGCCGCCTCCTGTGCGGTCTCTATGCGCCGACCGAAGGTTCGATGACGGTCAACGGCATCGACAGCCGCCAGTACCGACCGCACCAGCTGCGCGATGCGCTCGGCTTCGTCGGTCAGGATGCCGCGCTCTTTTCCGGTTCGGTTCGCGAGAACCTGACGCTGGGCAAGATGGGCATTTCCGAAGAGGAACTCGTCGCCGCCATGCGCGCCACCGGTGCCGACAGCTACCTGTCACGCGACGCGGGCGGTTTCGACCGTGCCGTCGGCGAAGACGGCCGCCAGCTTTCGGGCGGCCAGCGCAGCTTCCTTGCGCTGACGCGCGCCATGGTCGAGCCGCGCGAACTCCTGTTCCTCGACGAGCCGACCGGCGCCATGGACAGTGATACCGAGAAGCTTTTCGTCGAACGCCTCTCGCAGTCGGTCACGCCCGACCAGACACTGGTCATCTCGACCCATCGTCCGGCGCTGTTCGCGATCTGCGACCGCCTGATCGTGCTCGATCGCGGCCGCATCGCTGCCGACGGCCCGGTGAAGGAAGTCCTCGCCAAGGCCGGTGCCGCCCGCGGAGACGCCTCGTGACCTCGGCCGCGACCCACAAGGCCCGCCGCTACGGCGCATTCGCGCTGCTGGCTGGCGCGAGCTTCCTTGTCGGGACTTCTTCGCTGCTCGTCCCGCAGGAAACCGTTGCCGCGATGGCCGTGCTCGAGCCCGAATTGCAGCAGGATCTCGCTGCCATGACGACGTCAAGCGAGGCCGACGAAACGCTTGCGAACACCGATCCGCAGGGTGCGCTGGAGCGCAATCTTGCGATCCCGACCATGAAGGGCGGCATCGAGCGCGCAGGACGTTTCGCAGGCATCCCGATGTCGTCGGCGCACTATGGCACGGCAACCGAGTGCCTAGCGCAGGCAGTTTACTACGAAGCCGCGCTGGAACCGGAGAAGGGCCGCCGCGCGGTCGCGCAGGTGGTGCTCAACCGTGTCCGCCATCCCGCCTATCCCAACACTGTCTGCGGCGTCGTCTACCAGGGCTGGAACCAGCCTGTCTGTCAGTTCAGCTTCACCTGCGACGGCGCGCTGATGCGCAAGCCGCGTGCAGACCTGTGGCGCAATGCCAAGGCCATCGCCCGCGATGCGCTGTCGGGTTACGAGGTCGCCGAAGTGGGCACCGCGACGCATTACCACGCCGATTACGTAGTGCCCTACTGGGCGTTCCGCCTCGGCAAGATCGCGCAGGTCGGCCGCCACATCTTCTACCGCTTCCCCGGTTCGCCCGGCCGGTCGGCCAGTTTCTACGGCAGCTGGGGCGGCCGCGAATACAAGCCAGCTATCGACTTCGCGCGTTTCCGCACAGGCGATGACGCGGTCGAACTCGCTGCCAGCGCCGCACCCGAATACACGCCCGGTCTTACCGTCACTCCCGACATTAAGGACCGCCATGCCGCAGCCGACGTCGGCGGGCGGATCGACACCACGAAGACCTGGCGCCTGAGCATTCCCGATCCCGTACAACTGAGCGCGAGCTATCGCTCGACGGCCGGCGGGCAGGGCGAAACCATCACCGCGCCCGCAACAGTTTCGGAGCAAGAGCAATGAGCGTTACCCAGCGCTGGAATGCGATGACTGCCTCGCGCCGCCTCATCATCGTCGCGGCGGTGGGGATCGCGCTGCTGTTCTCATGGGCCGCCGTCGCGGAGGTCGACCAGATCACGCGCGGCACCGGCAAGGTCATTCCCTCGAGCAAGGCGCAGTTGGTCCAGCCCGCCGAACCCTCGGTCGTGTCCGAGATCCTCGTGCGCAACGGCCAGAGCGTGAAGAAGGGCGACTTGCTGGTCCGCCTCGACGATTCCCAGAGCGCGTCCGCCCTGGGCGAACTCCAGACCGAGAACGAGCGTCTGCAGGCCCGAGCCCAGCGCCTCGATGCGGAAGCCGGCGGTTCGTCGGCCGGATGCGAAGCCGGGACCGCCTGTGCCGAGGAGCGCCGACTTGCGCAGGCCCGTGCCGATACGGCTCGCGCTCGCGAGTCCTCGCTCGCTTCGGCGGTAGAGCAGCGCCGCCGCGACTTGTCGGAAGCGCAGGCCACCGCGTCGAGCCTCGAAAGCAGCCTGCGCCTCGCGCGCGAGCAGGTCGACATGCTGCGCCCGCTGGCAGAAAAGAACATCGTCCCGCAGACCGACCTGCTGTCGGCCCAGCGCGAAGTCGTCGACCTGCAGGGCCGCCTCTCGGCTGCGCGCCAGGCCGCAGGCCGCGCTTCGGCAGCGATCCGGCAGGCACAGGCCGACCTTAGTCAGGCGCGTGCCGATTTCCGCCAGCAGGCGCTGGCAGAGCGTAGCGAGATCACCACGCGTATCGCGGTGAACGAGGAAAGCATTCGCGGTGCTTCTGCAAGGCGAGACCGCAACGAATTGCGCGCGCCGTCGGACGGCGTCGTCAACGATCTCCAGGTCACCACGCAGGGTGGCTTCGTCAATGCAGGCGAGCAGATCATGCAGATTGTGCCCGTGGGCGACAAGCTGCTGATCGAAGCGCGCATTTCACCCAGCGACCGCGCTTTCGTGAAGGTCGGTGACAAGGCCAACGTCAAGGTCACCGCCTACGACTTCTCGATCTATGGCGGCATGCGCGGCAGCGTCGTGCAGGTCAGCGCCGACAGCATCTTCGACGAGGTCGAGCGCGAGGCCTATTACGCCGTCGTGATCGAGACCGACCGCGCCTTCATCGAGAAGGGCGGTGTCCGCCTGCCGATCGTGCCGGGCATGGTCTGCGACGTTGAAATCCTGACCGCGCGCCGCAGCGTGCTGTCCTACCTCTTCAAGCCGGTGAACCGCGCCTTCGACAGGGCGATGACCGAGCGATAAGGTTGGGGGCGAGGGGCGCGGTGCCGCAGCACCCGCCTCTCAATATCCGTGCAGGAAATTCTGCTTCGCGCCCAGGCTCATGACCGGGCGGTAGCCGTGGCTCTGCGATCCGTCGAGCGGGGCGCTGCCGACATTGTCGAGCATGACGAAGCCGTCCTCGGTCTTCACCACTAGCACGGCGTGGTCGCGGCGGCGGATCAGGTCGCGTGCGAGCGTGAGCATCATGTCTTCACGCTTGATGCCGGCCGCTGCGAGCAGCTCCATCTTGAGCAAGGCGAAGTCTTCACAGTCGCCGCGCCCGAGGCGCAGCGTCGTGGCTGCATCTGCCCAATAGTCGCTGCGGCCGAACAGGTCCCGGTCCTCGGCATGGCCGATGCTGCGATTGACCCACGCATTGACCGAAGCGATCAGATCCGCGCGATCCGCCTTGGGGCCGGAAATCGCTGCGAGCGTGGGGGCAAGATCGGTGCGAGCGCCGCTCACGCGGTTCCACTGGGCATCGAAGCTGGTGCGTCCGATCGGCACCATGCGGCTGCCGAGGATGATGCCGTCACGCGGCTCCGCACGCGGTGCGAAAATGGAAAAGCCCGGGCGCTGTGCAACGAAGCCTGCCGGCTTTGCAGCGAGCTTCGGATTGAGCTTGAAGGGCTGCGGGGCAAGCGCGCAAGTCCGCGTCTCGCGCGGCGCAGGAGCGGCTGCGGGTTCGAATTTGGCAGGCGCGCCGGACAGCAGCGGATGCGACGAGGGCGCTTCCTGCTGCGCGCGGATCGCGTCTAGCGCGCTGGTTCCGCCGAGGATCTGTGCTCCCTTGCTGGGCGCGCTGTCGGACATCGAGACCGGGGCGCTCGGAGCAAATGCCGAGGAGCAATTGGTTGCTTCGATCGCAATCGCCGCCGGTACCATTGCGGCGCCGGGGATGGCGGCCTGCGCGGCAGGCGCGAGTGCGAATGTGGCGGCACCGGCGAGCGCAAAGCGCAGCGCAGTTTTTGCCATGCGGGCGGTGTGAGAGCTTCCGGCCATGGGGCATGGCTAATGGCCTTGCCTCAATGTTCGGTTTCGCGTTCTGGTTAACGCGGGCGCAAGGATTGGCCCGCCCGAAGATCTCCTTCGGCGGAAATTCGCTGCTTCGCGATGCCCTTCAAATCATTTGATCGTGCTTGACGATCAGGCGCTGCGCCGCTGCGACCTCGTGCGACGAGAGTAGCGGCCGCGCGGACGCTGACGTGCCCGGCGTGCTTTCCGGCGCTGGTCGGGAAGTGCCGAGCCATAGCTGAAATAGGACTGCGTGACGCGCTTCCTGCGTTTCCGCGAGAGTCGGTCGATGATCGATTTCATGCCGTCATTCGCGCGCAGGATTAGCCAACCTGCAAAGTCGCAGGCGTCGTAGACAAACAGGAACGGCCACGCGATCGCCATCCACGGGCGGCCGTCGAGGCAGTAGGCGGTGAAGGAGTCCGGGAGCAGGCGGGAGTGGAGCGCGGCCAGAACAAAGCACGCGCAAATATAGGCGCAGAAAACTGCGAGCGGAGCGACCATCTTTTTCCTCTTTTCGGGAGCACCTCTTACGGGTGCGCGGTGCCGTTATTGCGGCAGGCTGCCTCGCACAAGAGGTGAGGCGAATAATTCCGGAATAATCCCGATTTGTTGCCGCGATGACCCGGTTTTGCATGCAAAAAGGGCGGCGCCTCGCGGCACCGCCCTCTGCGTGATCTCTCGGGTGAGAGACCGAAGCGTAAGCGAAAGGCTTACTTGAGCTCGACGGTACCGCCGGCTGCTTCGATCTTGCCCTTGATTTCTTCGGCTTCAGCCTTGTTGACGCCTTCCTTGAGCGCCTTCGGTGCGCCTTCGACAAGAGCCTTGGCTTCGGTAAGGCCGAGACCGGTGATGGCACGGACTTCCTTGATGACCTGGATCTTCTTGCCACCGTCGCCGGTGAGGACGACGTCGAATTCGTCCTTTTCTTCAGCAGCGGCACCTGCGTCGCCACCGCCGGCCGGGCCAGCAACAGCAACAGCAGCAGCGGCGCTCACGCCCCACTCTTCTTCAAGTGCCTTGGCAAGCTCAGCGGCTTCCATGACGGTCAGCTTCGACAGTTCTTCAACAAGCTTGGCGATATCAGCCATGATGTTTCACTCCAATAAATAGGCCGGGGCGGATGATTGGTTTGCCCCGATGAATAAGTCGCGTTTGCGAGAGGTCTCTTACGCTGCTTCCTTGGCGCCATAGGCACCGAAGACACGTGCGAGCATCGAAACGGGCTCCTTGACCGTGCGGACAACCTTGGTTGCCGGCGCGTTGAGGAGGCCCACGATCGTGCCACGCAGTTCGTCGAGGCTCGGCATCGAGGCGAGTGCCTTGACCCCAGCTTCGTCGAGCGCAACCGCTCCCATGGAACCACCGACGATTTCGAGCTTATCGTTCGTCTTTGCGAATTCCACTGCCACCTTGGCAGCTGCAACCGGGTCTTCGCTGTAGGCGAGGGCGGTCGGGCCGGTCAGGTGGTCGGCGATACCGGTATAGTCGGTACCGTCGAGAGCGAGCTTGGCGAGACGGTTCTTCGCAACCTGGTAGGACGCACCGGCTTCACGCATCTTCGTACGCAATTCGGTCGACTGGGCGACCGTAAGGCCCAGGTTGCGGGTCACGACGACCACGCCAGCCTGGTTGAAGACTTCGCTGAGCTGGGCGACCGCGTCGGCTTTCTGCGAACGATCCATGCCATACTCCTTCACTATGACCCCGCCGGAAATGCTCCGCCGGGATCGGCTACGTTTGTCCATGCCGATAGCTCGACACGGGCGGGTCCGTTGATGGGGAAGGAGTGCGCCTGATGACGCGAAACGGCGGGGTTGAAGCCCACCTGAAAATCTCTTTTCCCCGTCTAGGCTGGAAATTAAGACCGGCAAATTCCGGTCACCAACTGTCTCGGACGGATGAGGGCGAATACAAAGAGACCCGCCTTCGGTGGCGGGCCTCTAAGGATTTCAGCGATTCTGTCAAGCCCGCGCAGGGCGCGGACGCCACGATCACATTTCGGTTTCTTCCGTGTCTTCTTCATATTCTTCGAGCGATTCCTCGGTCGTGACCGGTGTGTCGTCGACGAGGCCTTCGGACTCCAGCATGCCGTCCTCGCTGGGATTATAGGCTTCGGCGTCTTCATCGCCGGTCTCTACGGTGGTCGCATCGTTCGTAATGTCCGCCGTGTCACTGCCGTCGATCGGATCGCCGCAGGCCGAAAGCGCGAGGGCTGCGGGCAGGGCGGCGATCAGGATGGTTTTCTTCATGGATAGGTCCCCAGTATCGGCCGGGGCAGGGCGCGCCCGGATCGGTTTTCCAACGCCGCCGGGCTGCGCCTGTTCCACTTTCCCTCAGTCGCGGTGGATCTGATAGGCGAGCAGGTCGCCCGGCTGGCAGTCCAGCTCGCGGCAGATCGCCTCGAGCGTGGAGAAGCGGATCGCCTTGGCCTTGCCGGTCTTGAGGATCGAGAGATTGGCGAGGGTGAGGCCGACACGGTCTGCCAGCTCCGTGAGGGTCATGCGGCGTTCGTGCAGCAGGTCGTCGAGTTTGACCATGATCCGGGTTCTTTCTTCGGCTGGCATCACACGGTCCCTTCGAGATCTGCGCGCATTGCGGCACCGTGACGGAACACGCGGGCGAGGATGAAGAGTAGGATCGCAAGCAGGACGCCGGTCAGCGAGAAATCGATGTCGACCGTCAGGTTCTCTTCGGGGAAGTATTTCACGAGATAGACCGCCATGGCTGCAATCGGGAAGGATGCCAGTTGGAAGATCAGGGCGATCCAGCCCATCCGCGTGAGCCGCTGCGCATTGTCGGCGCTGAAGGGGTCGCCATCGCCGACCGTATCGATGATGCGGCCGAGCAACTGGAAGAAGTGGAACGCCATCGCCACGATCACGGCAGCGGTTGCGATCAGTACCAAGCTGATAACGAAGGCGGGCAGGAATTCTCCACCAGCTTCGACGACCGTCTTCGCGAAGTCGGCCTGATGGTAGATCAGGAACGGCACGAGGAGCACCAGCAGCGCGGCAACGAGGCCGGTGATGCCCATCAGCAGCAGGGTCATAATCTTTCCTGCCGAAAGTAGAGGGTCTCTAGAAAGCTTTTTCATGGGTTTTCTCCGGCTTGGCTTACGCGATCGCTACAGGAAGGATCGGGCTGGCCTGCGCGGGCGGGACGGTGACGATCATCTGCATCGACACGATGGTGATCGCGAGCGCTGCGAAAGCGGCGGCGAACTGGTTGGATACGCGGGGCATTTATCGAACTCCTTGATCTTCAATATCGATAATCAATAAGTCGAGGCGCGTTTATTGTCAATCAATAATATCGAAAAACGATAACACCCTTGCGGATGAGGATTTTGGCTGGGCCGGGAATGCGGCTATGGGGTGAATTCCGGCCTGCTTCTGAAGGGGAAAGCATGACGAGAGTCCGCAGCCTGTTCCTACGCCTGACGCTCTTCTATCTCGTGGTAACGGGGGCAGTCGTGGGGTTCGTCTCCCTTTTCCCCTCCATGACCAACTACATGCCGATCGGCGGCGCCCAGACGCTTCTGAGTGCGCAATCGGGCGATCCCTTCCAGGGTATCGGCATCGGTGCCACCCAGGTCGGCAATCTAGCCCAGTCGATCGTCTGGCTGTTCGTGGCTGTCTGCGGCGCAGTGCTGACCACGCTTCCGGTCACATGGGTCTACATGGCCTCGCGCAGCCGAACCGAATACGACCAGGCGCTGGTGGAAACGATGATCGTCCTGCCGATCGCCGTCACCGCCATCGTGGTGATGGTGCATAATTCTCTCGCGCTGGCTTTCTCGCTTGCAGGGATCGTGGGCGGCGTGCGTTTCCGCAACACGCTCAAGAGTTCGGGCGATGCGATCTATATCCTCCTCGCCACGGGCATCGGCCTTGCCGCCGGGATCGGTGCGCTGGAGATCGCACTGGTCATGACCGTGTTGTTCAACTTCACCTTCGCCTTCCTGTGGGTCGCCGACTATGGCGGGCTGACCGGTACGCATCGCTACCTGCGACCGAACAATGTGCACCTTGAGGAAGAGGCCGAAGACGATCCGCAGGGACGCGACCAGTCGGGTGAGGGCGGAGGCCCGCGCAGCTAGCGGCAGCGCCCCGTCAGCCTGGCCTGGAAGGTCTCCGGACTGTCGATGTCCTCATAGAAGCCGGCGAGGTAGGACAGCATCTCCTGCTTCGTCGCGGCACTGGCATAGGGCGTGGCGGTGATTTCCGCCTCCAACTGAGGCCTCAGCTTGCGCATCCGGTCTGCCTCTGCGGGGAGAAGCGCATTGAAGGCACAAAAGCCGCGATAGACTCGGGTTTTGACCGAGCGCGTCTTCAGTCGCTCGTTCGGTTCGGCATAAATCGCGTCCACCAGCCCTGCGGCATCGAAATCGTAGGGCACGGGAGTGAGCGCGCCGCGCGCGGACTTTTCCGCCCCGAACAGGCGCGAGTTGTGACAGCAGTCGGACTTCTCCGGGCCGATCACCATCGACCAGTCGGTGTTGCCGATCATGTACTGGAACATCGCATATCGGGCCGCATCGCCCTGATCGAGGCTGGCGACGGGGATGTCTCCCGTGTCGATCTCTTTCATCCCCAGCCGGCGCGCAGCATCATCGCCATCCTCGATGAAGAATCCCAGCCGCGTCGCCACGACTTCGCCATCGTCGACATAGCGGATCCGCGCGAGCCTGACGCGCAGGCTTTCGGGCGTTACGCGGTTGTAGAGCCGGTAGGCGGCGTATTCGCGAAGGATCGTCTGCTCTGCCGCATCCACGTTTCGGCAATGGGTCACCAGCTTGATCCGCCCCTGCCGGTAGAACAGCGATTGCTCGCCGGGCTTCTCGGGAAAGGCGATGCGAAGCGGGGGGAAGCGGCATTTGTCGCGCTCGCGGCGGGACTTGCCGCGCGCGGCAAGCGTGATGGCGTGGCTCTCGCCTGCCGCATCCAGCCTTGCGGCGTGCGGCTTGGTCGATCGCTGCGCCCTACGCGCAATGCTTTTGACAGGGCCAGTCAGGGTGACTTCGATGATCGAATCGTCGTCGAACAGGGGGGTGACCTCGCCCGCTGCGGCCATGCTCTCGCTGCCGGGAACCGCGGCGCAAAGCGCGCCTGCAACACCAAGGACAAGCCAACGATTTTCCATCAGGTCTCCCTCCCGATCTCCGGCATGCATAACACAGGTCGCGGCCTCTCGGCAGTGCCGGCCGTTTCGAAGGCCAAAGAGGTGTTTGACTTAGCCCCGACGACTTCCTACATGCCCCCTCGACCGCACGCTTCGAGCGAGTCTGATTCATGCGCGGGGATCGGACACAGGATGGAAGCGGCGTTTCCATATCGCGACGCTTTTCATGAGCTGCAGCTGCCGCCGCTACCGGTGCGCATTCGCTGCGGCCTTTTTGCGTCCCTAGCGATATGGCTCTCACGCGCATGAGAAACACTTTCCGGTTCCGACCGCGCGGAACCAGATGCACACAAGAAGAGGTACACACCCCTTATGGCTACCAAGGCGAAGGCACCCCGGAACACTGCTTCCGGTACTGCAAAGCGGCGTATCCGCAAGATCTTCGGCGACATCCATGAAGTCGTCGACATGCCCAACCTGATCGAGGTCCAGCGCGAGAGCTACGAACAGTTCCTGCGCTCGAACAAGGAAGCGGGTCACGTTTCCGGCCTCGAGAAGACGCTGCGCTCGGTCTTCCCGCTGCGCGACTTCGCTGGCACCGCCGAACTCGACTTCGTGCATTACGAACTCGAACCGCCCAAGCACGACATCGTCGAATGCAAGCAGCGCGGCATCACCTATGCCGCGCCGATGAAGGTCACGCTGCGCCTGATCGTCTTCGAAGTCGACCAGGAAACCGAGACCCGCTCGGTCCTCGATATCAAGGAGCAGGACGTCTACATGGGCGACATGCCCCTGATGACGGACAACGGTACCTTCATCATCAACGGCACCGAGCGCGTTATCGTCTCGCAGATGCACCGTTCGCCGGGTGTGCTGTTCGACCACGATCGCGGCAAGACCCACAGCTCGGGCAAGCTCCTCTTCGCTGCCCGCATCATTCCTTACCGCGGTAGCTGGCTCGACTTCGAATTTGACGCCAAGGACATCGTCAACGTGCGTATCGACCGCAAGCGCAAGCTGCCGGTCACCGCGCTGCTCTACGCCCTCGGCCTCGATGCCGAAGGCATTCTCGAGCACTTCTACGAAACCGTCACCTGGAAGCGCGCCAAGGACGGCTGGGAACTGCCGTTCGTCGCGGAAAACTGGCGTAACCAGAAGCCGGCTTTCCCGCTGGTGGATGCTAAGACCGGTGAAGAAGTCTTCGCCGCAGGCACCAAGATCAGCCCGCGTGCTGCCAACAAGGCGGCCAAGGACGGTCTCACCACGCTGCTGCTGCCGACCGAAGAAGTCTTCGGCCGCTACGCCAGCGAAGACCTGATCGACGAAAGCACCGGCCGCATCTACATCGAAGCGGGCGACGAAGTCTCGGCAGAGAACCTCGAAGTGCTCGACGCTGCCGGCGTCGACAGCCTCGACCTGCTCGACATCGACCACGTCAACACCGGTCCGTGGATCCGCAACACGATGAAGGTCGACAAGGCCGAGAACCGTGATGAAGGTCTGGAAGCGATCTACAAGGTCATGCGTCCGGGCGAACCGCCGACCAAGGAGACCGCAGAAGCGCTGTTCGAAGGCCTGTTCTTCGATTCCGAGCGTTACGACCTGTCGGCCGTCGGCCGCGTCAAGCTCAACATGCGTCTCGACCTCGATGCCGAAGACACCGTCACCACGCTGCGCAAGGAAGACATCCTCGCCGTGGTCAAGGAGCTTGTCGACCTCAAGGACGGCAAGGGCGAAGTCGACGACATCGACAACCTCGGCAACCGCCGTGTCCGCTCGGTCGGCGAACTGCTGGAAAACCAGTACCGCGTAGGCCTGCTGCGCATGGAACGCGCCGTGAAGGAGCGCATGAGCTCGGTCGACGTGTCGACCGTCATGCCGAACGACCTGATCAACGCGAAGCCCGCCGTGGCTGCCGTGCGCGAGTTCTTCGGCTCGAGCCAGCTCTCGCAGTTCATGGACCAGACCAACCCGCTGTCGGAAGTCACCCACAAGCGCCGCGTTTCGGCGCTTGGCCCGGGCGGCCTCACCCGCGAGCGCGCAGGCTTCGAAGTCCGCGACGTTCACCCGACGCACTATGGCCGCATCTGCCCGATCGAAACGCCGGAAGGCCCGAACATCGGTCTGATCAACTCGCTGTCGACCTTCGCCCGCGTCAACAAGTACGGTTTCATCGAAACCCCGTACCGCGTCGTGAAAGACAACAAGGTCACCGACGAGGTCATCTACCTCTCGGCGATGGAAGAGCAGAAGCACACCGTCGCACAGGCTTCGGCCGATCTCGACGACAAGGGTGGCTTCGTGGAAGAGCTGGTCTCGGCCCGTCAGGCTGGCGACAACCTGATGGCTCCGCGCGAAACCATCACGCTGATGGATGTGAGCCCCAAGCAGCTCGTCTCGGTCGGTGCATCGCTCATTCCGTTCTTGGAAAACGATGACGCCAACCGCGCACTGATGGGCGCCAACATGCAGCGTCAGGCCGTTCCGCTCGTACAGGCGGAAGCGCCCTGGGTCGGCACCGGCATGGAAGAAACCGTTGCGCGCGATTCGGGCGCGGCCATCACCGCCAAGCGCGGCGGCGTGGTCGACCAGGTCGACGCGACGCGTATCGTGATCCGCGCCATCGGCGATGTCGAACCCGGCCAGTCGGGCGTCGACATCTACACGCTGCAGAAGTTCCAGCGTTCGAACCAGGACACCTGCATCAACCAGCGTCCGCTGGTGAAGGTGGGTGAAACGATCGAAGCCGGCGACGTTATCGCCGACGGTCCTTCGACCGATCTGGGCGAACTGGCACTGGGCCGTAACACGCTCGTCGCCTTCATGCCCTGGAACGGCTACAACTACGAGGATAGTATCCTCATCTCCGAACGCATCGTGAAGGACGACGTCTTCACCTCGATCCACATCGAGGAATTCGAAGTCATGGCCCGCGACACGAAGCTCGGCCCGGAAGACATCACCCGCGACATCCCGAACGTCGGCGAGGAAGCCCTGCGCAACCTCGACGAGGCGGGCATCGTCTACATCGGTGCCGAAGTGCACCCGGGCGATATCCTCGCAGGCAAGATCACGCCGAAGGGTGAAAGCCCGATGACGCCGGAAGAAAAGCTCCTGCGCGCCATCTTCGGTGAAAAGGCCAGCGACGTTCGCGACACCTCGCTCCGCCTGCCGCCGGGCGTTGCCGGTACCGTGGTCGAAGTCCGTGTCTTCAACCGTCACGGTATCGAGATCGACGACCGTACGCGTGCGATCCAGAACGAGGAAATCGAACGCCTCCGCAAGGACGCGGCCGACGAACGTGCCATCCTCAACCGTGCGACCTACAACCGCCTGCGCGACATGCTCACCGGCCAGACTGCCTCGGCAGCTCCGAAGGGCGTGAAGAAGGGCAGCGAGATCACCGAAGAGGTGCTCGAGGGCGTCGAGAAGCACGAATGGTTCAAGTTCGCCGTTGCCGACGACAACCGCCAGGCACAGCTCGAAGCGGTCAAGTCGCAGTACGACGAGAGCGTGAAGGTCATCGACGACAAGTTCGAAGACCGGAAGGAAAAGCTCGAGCGTGGTGACGAACTGGCACCGGGCGTGCTCAAGATGGTCAAGGTCTTCGTTGCCGTGAAGCGCAAGCTTCAGCCGGGCGACAAGATGGCCGGCCGTCACGGTAACAAGGGTGTCATCTCGCGCATCCTGCCGGTCGAGGACATGCCGTTCCTCGCCGACGGTACGCCGGTCGACATCGTGCTGAACCCGTTGGGCGTGCCTTCGCGCATGAACGTCGGACAGATCTTCGAAACGCACCTCGGCATGGCTGCCCGTAACCTGGGCATGCAGATCGGCGAGCAGCTCGAAGACTGGAAGAAGGCCAATCCGAACGCAGCCGAGGATTATTCCAAGGCCAAGCCGCCGGAAGCCGTGATCGAGCGCCTGAACGACGTCTATGGCGAACGTTACGCGGAAGACCTCAAGGCCCGTTCGACCGAGGAAATCGTCGAGCTCGCAGGCAATCTGTCGCGCGGTGTCCCGATGGGTACCCCGGTGTTCGACGGCGCCCGCGAAGGCGACGTTACCGTGGAACTGGAGCGTGCCGGTCTCGATGCGGACGGCCAGTCGGTTCTCTTCGACGGCCGTACCGGTGAAGCGTTCGACCGCAAGGTGACCGTGGGCATCATCTACATGCTCAAGCTGCACCATCTGGTCGACGACAAGATCCACGCCCGTTCGATCGGCCCGTACTCGCTCGTCACCCAGCAGCCACTGGGCGGTAAGGCGCAGTTCGGCGGCCAGCGCTTCGGTGAGATGGAGGTCTGGGCACTCCAGGCCTACGGTGCAGCTTACACGCTGCAGGAAATCCTCACCGTGAAGTCGGACGACGTGATCGGCCGTACCAAGGTCTACGAAGCCATCGTCAAGGGCGACGACACGTTCGAGGCAGGCATTCCGGAGAGCTTCAACGTTCTCGTCAAGGAAATGCGCAGCCTGGGTCTCAACGTCGAACTCAAGTCGCTCAGCGACGACGAAGACGACGACGGCCTCGCGATCGCGGCGGAATAGGGGGCTTCTCGCCCCCACCGCTTTCCGCCCATTAGAAATACCCCTTAGGGAATTAAGTCATGAACGAACTGACCAAATTCACCAACCAGCTCGCGAAGCCCGAAACCTTCGACGAGATCCAGATCGGCATCGCCAGCCCCGAGCGCATCCGCTCGTGGTCTTTCGGCGAAATCAAGAAGCCGGAAACGATCAACTACCGTACGTTCAAGCCCGAGCGTGACGGCCTGTTCTGTGCGCGCATCTTCGGTCCGGTGAAGGACTACGAATGCCTTTGCGGCAAGTACAAGCGCATGAAGTACAAGGGCGTCGTCTGCGAGAAGTGCGGCGTCGAAGTCACCGTGACCAAGGTTCGCCGTGAGCGTATGGGCCACATCGAGCTCGCCGCTCCGGTCGCGCACATCTGGTTCCTGAAGTCGCTGCCGTCGCGCATCGGCCTGCTGCTCGACATGCAGCTCAAGCAGCTTGAGCGCGTGCTCTACTTCGAAAGCTACATCGTGACCGAGCCGGGCCTGACCGCGCTCGAGAAGAACCAGCTTCTCACCGAAGACGAAATGCTCGAAGCGCAGGACGAGTACGGCGAAGACGCCTTCTCGGCCGACATCGGTGCATCTGCGGTCAAGACCATGCTCATGGATCTCGACCTCGAGCAGGAAAAGGAAGACCTGCTGGAAGAGCTCGCGACCACCAAGTCGAAGCTCAAGCCCGCCAAGATTATCAAGCGCCTGAAGGTCGTCGAAAGCTTCATCGAATCGGGCAACCGTCCCGAGTGGATGATCCTCGAAGTCGTTCCGGTCATTCCGCCCGAACTGCGCCCGCTCGTCCCGCTGGATGGCGGCCGCTTCGCGACTTCGGACCTCAACGACCTCTACCGTCGTGTGATCAACCGTAACAACCGCCTGAAGCGCCTCATGGAGCTGCGCGCGCCGGACATCATCGTCCGCAACGAAAAGCGCATGCTGCAGGAAGCTGTCGACGCACTGTTCGACAACGGCCGTCGTGGCCGCGTGATCACCGGTGCCAACAAGCGTCCGCTCAAGTCGCTGTCCGACATGCTCAAGGGCAAGCAGGGCCGCTTCCGTCAGAACCTGCTCGGTAAGCGCGTCGACTATTCGGGCCGTTCGGTCATCGTGACCGGTCCGGAACTCAAGCTGCACCAGTGCGGCCTGCCGAAGAAGATGGCGCTCGAGCTGTTCAAGCCGTTCATCTACGCCCGCCTCGACGCCAAGGGTCTTTCGATGACCCTCAAGCAGGCGAAGAAGTGGGTCGAGAAGGAGCGCAAGGAAGTCTGGGACATCCTCGACGAAGTCATTCGCGAGCACCCGGTTCTTCTGAACCGCGCACCGACGCTTCACCGCCTCGGCATCCAGGCATTCGAACCGGTCCTGATCGAAGGTAAGGCTATCCAGCTTCACCCGCTGGTCTGCGCCGCCTTCAACGCCGACTTCGACGGTGACCAGATGGCCGTCCACGTCCCGCTGAGCCTCGAGGCACAGCTGGAAGCGCGCGTCCTGATGATGTCGACCAACAACATCCTCTCGCCCGCAAACGGCAAGCCGATCATCGTGCCTTCGCAGGACATGGTGCTGGGTCTCTACTACCTGTCGATGGAGCGTCAGGAGAAGAAGCCCGAGTATGTCGATGGCGACAAGAAGGGCGAGAAGCACGAACGTCTGCCGATGTTCGCCGACATGGCCGAAGTGCACCAGGCCCTGGAAACCAAGTCGGTCACGCTCCACTCGAAGATCATGGCCCGCGTCCCGCAGGCCGACGAGAAGGGCAATGTCGAGATGAAGCGCTTCGTCACGACGCCCGGCCGTATGCTGATCGGCGAGTGCCTGCCGAAGAACCACAAGGTTCCTTTCGACATCGTCAACCGCCTGCTGACGAAGAAGGACATCGCCGACGTGATCGACGAAGTCTATCGTCACACCGGCCAGAAGGACACGGTGCTGTTCGCCGACGCCATCATGGTGCTGGGCTTCCGCCACGCGTTCAAGGCCGGCATCTCCTTCGGTAAGGATGACATGATCATTCCGGAATCGAAGGAAGGCATGGTCGAGGAAACCAAGGCGCTGGTTGCCGACTACGAGCAGCAGTACCAGGACGGTCTCATCACCCAGCAGGAAAAGTACAACAAGGTCATCGACGCGTGGAGCCAGTGCGGCGACCGCGTGGCCGACGCCATGATGGAAGAGATCAAGTCGCAGCCGATCGACAAGGACGGCAAGGAAGCGCAGATCAACTCGATCTACATGATGGCGCACTCCGGTGCGCGTGGTAGCCCGGCCCAGATGAAGCAGCTGGCCGGTATGCGCGGCCTCATGGCCAAGCCGTCGGGCGAGATCATCGAAAACCCGATCATCTCGAACTTCAAGGAAGGCCTGAACGTCCTTGAATACTTCAACTCGACCCACGGCGCGCGTAAGGGTCTGGCCGACACGGCTCTCAAGACGGCAAACTCGGGTTACCTGACCCGCCGTCTGGTCGACGTGTCGCAAGACTGCGTCATTGTCGAAGAGAACTGCAAGACCGACAATGCGCTCGAAATGCGTGCGATCGTGCAGGGCGGTAGCGTTATCGCCTCGCTCGGCGAGCGTATCCTCGGCCGTACGGTTGCCGAAGACATCGTGAACGCGGCTACCGGCGAAGTCATCGTCAAGGCCGGCACGCTGGTCGACGAACCGATGGTCAAGGTCATCGAGGAAGCGGAAACGCAGGTCGCCAAGATCCGCAGCCCGCTCGTCTGTGAAGCCAAGCAGGGCGTTTGCGCGACCTGCTACGGCCGTGACCTTGCTCGCGGTACGCCGGTGAACATCGGTGAAGCTGTCGGCGTTATCGCCGCACAGTCGATCGGTGAGCCGGGCACGCAGCTGACCATGCGTACCTTCCACATCGGCGGTGCCGCACAGCTCAACGAAACCAGCCATCTCGAGGCGATTTCGGACGGTAAGGTCGTCTATCGCGACATGCCGACGATCACCGACAAGAAGGGTCGCATCCTGTCGCTCGCCCGCAACGGCGAACTGGCAGTCATCGACGCCGAAGGTCGTGAGCGCGAAATCCACAAGGTGCCTTACGGTACCGTGCTGATGCACAAGGATGGCGGCAAGGTGAAGGAAGGCGATCGCCTGGCGGAATGGGATCCGTTCTCGCTGCCGATCATCACCGAGCAGTCGGGTGTCGTTCGCTTCCAGGACCTCATCGACGGTACCTCGATGGAAGAACGCGTCGACGATGCCACGGGTATCGCTCAGCGTGTGGTCACCGAGATCCGCACTGGCGGCCGTGCCAAGAAGGAAGACCTTCGTCCGCGCCTGACCCTTCTGGGTGAAGGCCAGACCGACGAGACCGATGCCGCGCGCTACATGCTCGCACCGGGCACCGCGATCTCGGTCGAGGATGGCCAGCAGGTCGAGGCGGGTGACATCCTTGCCCGTGCTTCACGTGAAGCTGCCAAGACCCGCGACATCACCGGTGGTCTGCCGCGTGTCGCCGAACTGTTCGAGGCCCGCGTGCCGAAGGACAATGCGATCATCGCCAAGATTTCGGGCAAGATCGAATTCGTCCGCGAATACAAGGCGAAGCGCAAGATCGCGATCGTTCCGGAGGAGGGTGATCCGGTAGAATACCTGATCCCCAAGACCAAGATCATCGACGTCCAGGAAGGCGACCACGTCAAGAAGGGCGACACGCTGATCTCGGGCTCGCCGAACCCGCACGACATCCTCGATGTCCTCGGGATCGAGGCGCTGGCCGAGTATCTCGTGAACGAGATCCAGGAAGTCTACCGACTGCAGGGCGTGAAGATCAACGACAAGCACATCGAGGTGATCGTTCGCCAGATGCTGCAGAAGGTCGAGATCACCGATGGCGGCGACACCGTGCTGCTGCCGGGTGAACAGGTCGACCTGGAAGAACTCAACGAGACCAATGCGAAGCTTGGCCGGAACAAGGAGCCTGCAAAGGGCACCCCGATCCTGCTCGGCATCACCAAGGCCTCGCTGCAGACGCGTTCGTTCATCTCGGCTGCGTCGTTCCAGGAAACGACCCGCGTGCTCACCCAGGCTTCGGTCGAGGGCAAGAAGGACACGCTGGTCGGCCTCAAGGAAAACGTCATCGTGGGCCGTCTCATCCCCGCCGGTACCGGCGCGGGCATGAACCGCATGCGCGTGACCGCCTCCAGCCGCGACGCTGCGCTGCGTGCACAGTGGAAGAAGGCCCAGGAAGCGATCATCGCAGCCAATACCGCAGAAGAAGAGCACGAAGCCGAGCTGGCTCAGGGCCCCGAAGCTGCGATCGGCGACGATCCGCTGGCAGCCATGGAAGGTGAAACCCACGGCACTGATGCCGATGCGGGTGACTACCTGAACGAAGAGGCGAAGGACGGCGAATAAGTCTGACTGACCTCTGACGAGAAAAGGGCCCCGCCGGATCGATCCGGCGGGGCTTTTTCTATATCGCCGTCAATAATGGCTGACTCCCGCGCCGAAAAACCGCGCTTGACCGCCGTTTGTCAAAATTGCACGATCACGAAAGGGCAACAGGGGAAGTCGCACCCGGGATGTTGCCCAAGGGGGAAGGCCGTGCAGCTTGCAGGTCTAGATAGTGATCAATCGACAGAGTCCGTGCAGGCCCTGCCTGCCGACATGCTCGAACACCTGCTTCTCTACCGCAGGCTGCGCAGCTTCACATCAGGCGCAACCCTGTCGCTCATCCCGGCGCTGGGCGCCATCCTGACCCTTGCCTACACCTTCTGGAACGTGGCGCCCAAGTCACTGCTTCTCGGTTGGGCTGCTGCCCAGATCGCGCAATTGAGCGTGTATCTCTTCCTCGACCGAAGGCTCGACGTCGAAACCGCCTCGCTCGACGAGCTGAAACGCCACTGGCGCAGGTTCCTCTTCCTGCAAGCGGTGGGAAGCTCGATCTATGTCGTCGTCTTCCCGTTCCTTGCTCCGTTTGCCGAAGGACTGAACATTGCGGTTCTCGGCATAGTCGGCACGGCAGTGCTGTGCGGCGTGCTGTTGGTCCACCGCACCGTGCCGCAGGCAGCGACCTTCCATGTCCTGACGATGACACCTTCCCTGTTGCTGACGGCGTGGATGATCGGCGGCGTAGGGGCATGGCCCACCATGCTTCTTCTCCTGTCCTTCGCTTTCGCGCTTTTGATGACGATCCGTACGCAGGATCGCCATTTCATCGCTGCCGGCGCCGCGGAAATCGAGCGCCGCGAAAGCGCGATGACCGTGAGCATGCTGCTCAACGACTATGAGGAACAGTCGTCCGACTGGCTTTGGACCGTCGGACCCCGCGGCAATTTGCGCGACGTGAGCTCGCGCCTTGCAAAGGCGACAGGCCATGAAACCGGCCGGCTTGAGGGATCTCCCCTGCTCGACCTGTTCATGCATGGCGAACAGCGTGACGAACTGGCCCGCCATATCGTCGAGCGCAGCGCATTTCGCGATCTTCTGGTCAAGCTGCGGATCAATGGCGAAATGCGTTACTGGCGCCTTTCCGCCCGGCCTCGCGTCGATGGTCGGATGAGCGGGGTCGCGCGCGACGTCACGAGTGACAGGCTGGTAGAAGAGCGCGTCGCCTTCATGGCGCATTATGACAACCTCACCGGCCTCGCCAACCGCTACCTGTTCAATGAAAGGCTGCGTGGCCTTGCCGGTGAAACGCGCTCGAATGGCGCCAGCATCGCGCTGTTCTATCTCGACCTCGACGATTTCAAGGCAGTCAACGATTCCCGCGGCCACTTGGTTGGCGACCGCCTCCTGCGCGAGGTCGGGACGCGGCTGGAACAGGAGATTCGCAGCGAGGACCTGGTTGCGCGCCTTGGCGGTGACGAATTCGCCGTCCTCATCGAGACGCGCGCAGGCGATGGCCTGCTGATCGAGCGCGCACATCGCTTCCTGTCGGTAATACGCGCACCCTACGAGATCGACGGACAGAGCTATCGCATCTCGACCAGCGTTGGCGTTGCCCGCTGCATCGACGGGGATTGCGATGCGGACGAGCTGATGCGCCGTGCCGATCTGGCGCTTTATGCCGCCAAGGAAAAAGGGCGCGATCACCTCGCCCTTTTCGAGCCCGAACTGGACCGCAAGGCACGCGAGCGCCGGGATATCGAGAACGATCTTCGCGACGCTCTTTCGCGCGCGCAGATGCGCCTGCATTTCCAGCCGATCATCGATCTCGATTCGGGCAAGACCACCGGGGTCGAGGCGTTGCTGCGCTGGTACCACCCGCAGCGCGGCATCATTTCACCGCTCGATTTCCTGCCCGTCGCCGAGGAAACGGGAATGATCTCCTCGCTCGGTGAATGGGCCATCCGCGAAGCGTTGGCGCAGGCATCGAAATTGGAGGGCGATTTCCGCCTCGCAATCAATCTCTCGCCTACGCAGGTCAAGAACCCGAACCTCGTCGCGACTGTCGCGCAGGCGATACACAAGCACGATTTCGCGCCCGAGCGGGTCGAGCTGGAGATTACGGAGCACGTCCTGCTCGACCAGACGGACGCCAGCCGCTCCACCCTGATGCGTCTTCGCGAACTGGGTGTCCGCATCGCGCTCGATGATTTCGGGACCGGCTATTCCTCGCTCGGCTACCTGCGCAGCTTCCCGTTCGACCGCATCAAAATCGACCGTGCATTTGTCGAAAACGTTACCGAGGACCTGCACAGCAAGGCCATCATCTCCAGCATCACCCGCCTCGCGGATGCACTGGACATGCAGACTACGGCAGAAGGCATCGAGAACCGCGAACAGCTGGATATCCTGCGCAAGCTGGGTGTGGAGGAGGCTCAGGGCTTCCTCGTCGGCAAGCCGATGCCGCTGGAGGAATTCAAGCTGGACGAAGAAAACGGAGGGCTGCTTTGCCTGCCCGATCCCAAGCTCAGCGACAGTTTCCTCGACTATCGCGAACGCCGCGAAACGGCGGTCAAACGCCGCGGCGGCCGCGCCGCCTAACCCTTTTCTCGCCATGGGCTGCGCCGCCTGCTATCGGCGCCCGCATGACCACGATCACGCGATTTGCCCCGTCTCCGACCGGGCGCCTCCATGTCGGCAATATCCGCACCGCGCTCCATAACTGGATGCTCGCCCGCAAGGCCGGCGGTCGCTTCATGCTGCGCATCGACGACACCGATGCCGAGCGTAGCCGCGAGGAATATGTCGACGCGATCCGCGAGGATCTGGCCTGGCTCGGCTTGTCGCCGGACGGTGAGGAACGCCAGTCGGAACGGCTGGAAAAATACGATGCGGCTTTCGAGGCGCTGAAGGCTGCCGGACGGGTCTATCCCGCCTACGAAACCGCACAGGAACTGGAACTCAAGCGCAAGATCCAGCTCGGCCGCGGCCTGCCGCCTATCTATGATCGAGGCTCGCTCAAACTGACCGACGACGAACGCAGCGCGAAGGAAGCCGATGGCGTGCTCCCGCACTGGCGTTTCAAGCTCGAACATGACGAGCCCATCCGCTGGGAAGACGGTGTCCGCGGCACGCAGAAATTCGATCCTGCACAGCTGTCCGACCCGGTTATCCGACGTGCTGACGGCAGCTGGCTCTATATGCTGCCCAGCGCAGTCGACGATCTCGACATGGGCGTGACCAGTGTTCTGCGCGGCGAAGACCATGTCAGCAATACTGCCGTTCAAATTCAGATGTTTACCGCGCTTATTGCTGCACAATATGCTGCAGCAAAAATGCCGTCGTTTGCGCACGAGGCCTTGCTGGTTGGCAAGGAGGGCAAGCTGTCCAAGCGGCTCGGTTCACTGGGCTGCGACGCGTTTCGCGAGCGCGATATCGAGCCCGAGGCCGTGATCGCGCTGCTGGCCCGCCTAGGCACGTCGCAGCCGGTCGAACCAATCGCCGAACGCGCACGGCTGGTGGAGACATTCGACCTTTCGACCTTCGGTCGTGCGCCAGCGAAATTCGACGAGACCGAACTGGACCGCCTCAACGCGGCGATCGTTCACCAGATGGATTTCGCCGAAGTCCAAGGCCGGCTTCCCGGAGGCATGGACGAGGCGGGATGGCACGCGGTGCGTCCGAACCTCACGCATGTGGGCGAGGCGGCAGATTGGTGGAGGCTTGTCACCGGACCGATTGACCAGCCGGACTTTTCGGACGAAGACCGGGCGTTTCTGGCGCAAGGAGTAAATGCGCTCACCTGGAGCGAGACGCCGTGGCAGGACCTTACCGCAACTCTCAAGCAGGCGACCGGCCGAAAGGGCAAGGAGCTGTTCCTTCCACTGCGCCGCGCGCTGACGGGTATGGACCACGGCCCCGACATGAAGGAACTGTTGCCGCTGATCGGGGAGGAGCGTTCGCGGGCCCGCCTGCGGGACGCAGCGACCGGCTAAGCCCGCTCAGCTCTCGTGATTTTCCAGTTCGTCGCCGCTTACGGTGACGACATGCATGAGATTGGTCGAACCCGGCGTGCCGAAAGGAACGCCTGCCAGCGCAATGAGCTTGCTGCCTGCGCGGCCAAAGCCGTGGCGCAGCGCCATGCGCTTGCCCTTGGCGATCATCTCTTCGAAGCTGCCGATGTCCTTGGTCGCAACGGCGTGGGCGCCCCATAGCAGGCCGAGACGGCGGGCGGTCTTCATGCTTGGGGTCAGGACCAGAACAGGCACGTTCGGACGCTCGCGGGCGACGCGGCGCGCGGTGGAGCCGCTTCCGGTAAAGACAGTGATCGCCTCGATCGTGACCGTGTCGGCAACGGTCATGCAGGCGTGTGCGAGCGCGTCTGCAGTCGTCGCATCGGGCGGCGTGTCGAGGAAGCGCACACGTTCCAGATAGGATTCGTCGCTTTCGACCTGCCGCGCGATGCGGTGCATGATCGTCACTGCCTCTTCGGGCCAGTCGCCCGCAGCGGTTTCCGCCGAAAGCATGACCGCATCGGCCCCGTCATATACCGCGTTCGCCACGTCGGAGACCTCGGCACGCGTCGGGGCGGGGCTCTCGATCATGCTCTCGAGCATCTGTGTCGCCACGATCACCGGCTTGCCGGCGGTGCGCGCCTTGTTGACGATCTTCTTCTGGAGCGGCGGGACTTCCTGCGGCTCCAGCTCTACGCCGAGGTCGCCGCGTGCGACCATGATGCCGTCGCTCAGCTCGATGATCTCGTCGAGGCGGCGCACGGCCATCGGCTTTTCGATCTTGGCGCACAGCGCACCCTTGCCGCCCATAAGGCGGCGGGCTTCGGCAAGATCTTCGGGGCGCTGGACGAAGGACAGGCCGATCCAGTCGACGCCTTGGTTCATCGCGAAGGCGAGGTCCTTGCGGTCCTTGTCTGTAAGCGCGGGGATGGGGACTTCGGCGTCGGGCACGTTCACGCCCTTGCGGTCCGAGATCACGCCGCCGACTTCTGCCGAGCAGAGGATTTCCTGATCGTCGGCGCGGATTACCTTGAGGCGGATCTTGCCATCGTTGATCAGCAGGCGCTGGCCTTTTTCGAGCAGGCCGAACAGTTCGGGATGCGGCAGCTGGACGCGCGTTTCGTCACCCGGTTCGGGGTTCTGGTCGAGCGTGAAATGCCCCGAGTGGCGGATCACCGCCTGCCCGTCCTTGAACTTGCCCACGCGCAGCTTCGGCCCCTGCAGGTCGGCAAGGATCGCGATCGGGCGATGGAAGTCCTTCTCCATCGCGCGGATCGCCTTGATCGTCTTCTCGTGATCGGAATGCTCGCCGTGGCTCATGTTGACGCGGAAGGCGTCGACGCCGGCCTTGAACAGGCGGGCGAGCATTTCGGGAGAACGGCTGGCCGGGCCTACCGTGGCGAGGATCTTGACCTTGCGGCCGCGGGGATCAATGCGCTTGGGATCGAGCTTTTGCATGGACACCGCCTATGGCAGAGCCGTGTGGCAACTCAAGGACAAGCTTTCGATGGATACCAATTCAGACGCACTCGACCAACTCGACGATGCCGTAGCGGCACAGGCATTTCGCAGGCTGGTCCGCCACCTGCAGGATCGCCACGATGCGCAGAATATCGACCTGATGGGGCTGTCGGGTTTCTGCCGGAACTGTCTTGCCGACTGGATCCTCGACGCAGGCTTCGAAGGCGATAAGGCGGCGGCGCGCGAACTGATCCACGGCATGCCTCAGGACGAATGGAAGGCAACCCGCCAGACGCCCGCTACGGAAGAGCAATTGGCGCGCATGAAAGCGAGTGTCGCGAAAAATCGCGTGGACTAGCGAGTCGCCGCCTTCACCTGATCGGGGAGGGTGGCTATCGAACGCCTCAACCGATTCTCATTTCATTGGAGCAACCCTGAAAATGGCCGAAGCCACCGACGACCGCCTGCGCCTGCTGATCGAGCGCATCGAACGCCTCGAGGAAGAAAAAAAGGGCATCGCCGACGACATCCGCGACGTCTACGCCGAGGCCAAGGCCGTGGGTTACGACACCAAGATCATGCGCCAGGTCATCCGCCTTCGCAAGATGAAGCCCGACGAGCGCAGCGAGCAGGAAACCATTCTCGACACCTACAAGGCCGCGCTCGGAATGGGTTGATTTTGCAGGCATCCGTCCTATCTCGATAATACACCAATCGAGATAGGAGGAACTGCACATGCCCGGACCCTGGAAAGACGCGCGCGGCATCATCGTCACCACCACGCCCACCATCGAGGGGCAGCCGATCCGGGAATATCTGGGCATCGTCACCGGCGAGGTGATCGTCGGTGCAAACCTCTTCCGCGACCTCTTCGCCAATATCCGCGATATCGTGGGCGGCCGCTCGGGCAGCTACGAGCGCATCCTCGCCGATGCGCGCAACCAGGCGATCGAGGAACTGCAGGCCGAATGCGCGACTCGTGGCGGCAATGCCGTGGTCGGCGTCGACCTCGACTACGAAGTGATCGGCGACACTGGCTCGATGCTGATGGTCTCGGCCAGCGGCACCGCGGTGAAGGTCTAACCTAGCCGCGTACGAGGCCCAGCGCCTCGTAGGTCTTCTCGAGCGTCGGAACCGCGATCTCGCGCGCTTGCGATGCGCCGCGCGCGAGGATTGCGTCGAGTGCCTCGCGGTCTTCGAGGAGGCCATTGAAGCGTTCCGAGATCGGACGCAGGGTCTCAACCAGCACCTCGCCCAGCGCGGGCTTGAACTTGCCGAAGCCTTCGCCGCCGAAATCCTTGAGCACGCTTTCGACGCTGCCGTCGGTCAGCGCGGCGTAGATCGTCACGAGGTTCAGTGCCTCGGGGCGGTCTTCCAGACCCTTCTCCTCGCTCGGCAGCGGCTCGGGATCGGTCTTCGCTTTCTTGACCTTCTTCATCACTTCGTCGGCATCGTCGGCGAGGTTGATGCGGCTCATGTCCGAAGGATCGGACTTGCTCATCTTCTTCCCGCCGTCACGCAGGCTCATGATGCGCGCGGCTTGCGGCGGTACGATCGGGTCGGGCAGGGTGAAGACCGGCGCCTCTTCGGAGGCGAAGTCGTTGTTGAACTTCTGCGCGATGTCGCGAGCGAGTTCGAGATGCTGCTTCTGGTCCTCGCCCACCGGCACATGCGTTGCCTGGTAGAGCAGCACGTCGGCAGCCTGCAGGACCGGATAGGTGAACAGCGCGACCGACTGGCCCTCGCGGTTCTTGCCCGCCTTGTCCTTCCACTGCGTCATGCGGTTGAGCCAGCCCATGCGGGCCGTGCCGCCGAGCAGCCATTGCAGTTCTGCGTGCTGCGGCACCTGCGCCTGGTTGAAGACGACGCTCTTCGCCGGATCGATGCCGCAAGCGACCAGCGCCGCGGCCATCTCCAGCGTACCCTTGTTCAGCTCGGCCGGATCATGCGGCATGGAGATCGCGTGCAAATCGGCGAGGAAAAACAGGCATTGGCTGCCCTCTTCCATCTCGTCCTGCATCCGCACCCAATTGCGGATCGCCCCCAGGTAGTTTCCGAGGTGGAGATTGCCGGTTGGCTGGATGCCGGAAACAACACGCATTGGATCAGAGAGCTTTCTTCTTGGTGAGGGCAGCGATGCGCTGCTTGTCGATGGCACCGACAAGGTATGCGACGCCGAAATAGACCACTGCCGAACACAGCACGAGCGCGGCGAGCGCCCCGATGCGGGCAAAAAGGCCTGCGGAATACCAGCCGGTTAGCAAATCGCGCGCGAACCACAAGGCGGCGCCCATGGCGAGTGCGGCGACGAGTTGGCGCAAGACGCGGCCAACGAGCGCGAGCGGGATGGTGTAGTAGCCGCGCTTCACGAGAACCGCGTAGAGATAGCCGACATTGATCCATGCGCCGATGACGCTGGCCGCGGCGATACCGGGGACACCGTAGCCGAGCGGCTCGATCGTGAGCCACGGCAGCGACAGACCGATATTCCAGATGCAGCTCACCACGAATACGAAGAGCGAGATGAAAGCTGCATAAACCGGCGTGCGCGTATCGGAGCGCGCGTAAAAGTTCGGCACCAGCACTTTCACGAGGACATAGGCGGGCAGCCCAAGCACCAGAACGCCGAGTACGGCCCCTGCGGCGTTCGCATCTTCAATTGTGAAGCGACCGCCCTGGAACAGCATCGTGATGAACGGCGTCGCACAGATCGCAAGCGCAACCGCCGCCGGAATGGTCAGCAACATCGACAGCTCGATGGCATCGGACTGGATGCGGTCCGCGCCTTCCTTGTTGTTGCCTCCGACGAACTTGGAGAGCGTCGGCAGGATCGCCGTCGACAGCGCAATGCCGATGATGCCAAGCGGCAACTGGTTGAGGCGGTCGGCATAGTTCATGTGGCTGACCGAACCCGTCGCCAGCTGGTTGAGGAAGTAAAGCTGGACCAGCGTGTTGATCTGGTAGGCGCCGCCACCGATCGCGGCGGGCAGTGCGATGATCGACAGGCGCTTCACCTCCGGCGTTATACGCGGCCACAGGATACGAGGGCGGAAGCCTTCCACCCGTGTCCAGATGTAGAGCCAGGCAAGCTGCAGTACGCCTGCGACCGGAACCGCCCAGGCGATGACGTAGCCGACCTGCTCGACGCTCCAGCCGAAAGTCGCGGCGGCATATTCGCCGCCCAGCAAGGCCGAGATCAGCACCACATTGAGGATGATCGGAAAGCTCGCCCCCGGCGCGAACCGGCTCACCGAATTGAGCATGCCCGTGAACAGCGTAACGAGGCTGACCAGCAGGATGTAGGGGAACATGATCTGAGCGAAAGCGACGGCGATGTCGTATTCGACCGGATCGATGGGCTTGTCCGATAGCACGTAGATCACGCCCGGCATGGCGATCATCATCACCGCGCACAGTAGGATCAGCACCGGCAGGAAAATGCTCAGCACATCGTCAGAGAAACTGCGCGCGCTTTCCAGCCCACCGTCACCGTGAAGGCGCTTCGAGAACATCGGCACGAACGCTGCCGAAAAGGCGCCTTCCGCAAACAGGCGTCGGAAGACGTTGGGTATGATGAAGGCCTGGAACCAAGCGTCGGTCACCGCATTGGCGCCGAGGACGCGCGAGAAGATCATCTCGCGCGCCATGCCGGCCACGCGGCTCACCATGGTGAGCGATCCGATCGTGCCGACGTTCTTGAGCAGGCTCATGGCCTAGCCTTGGCTTTGCGCTATCAGGCGTCGCCGGTCGGCGCGGCCGGGGCGCCTTCGCCCTGCGCTTGCGCCGCACGGGCCTGGAGCTGCTGCTGGTAGAGCGCGCCGAAATCCATCGGGTCGAGCAGCAGCGGCGGGAAGCCGGCTTCGCGCACGGCGTCGGAAACGATCGCGCGAGCGAAGGGGAAGAGCAGGCGCGGTGCTTCTGCGAAGAGGAATGCGTGGGCATGCTCTTCGGGCAGGTTGCGGATGCCGACGAGGCCGCAATAGGCCAGCTCGACGATGTAAAGATTGCCTTCTTCGGCATCGGCGCGTGCGGTCAGCTTCAGCTCGACTTCGTGCACTTCGTCGGTGATCTGGCTGGCGCCGATGTTCACCTGGATGTCGACCTTGGGCTGATCGTTCCACTGGTAGCACTTGGGCGCGTTCGGGTTCTCGACCGAGAAGTCCTTCACATACTGGTTCAGCAGGCCCACCGAGGGGCGGTTGTCGGCGCCATTGGCACCGGCTGCGGGATCCATGTCGAGATCGGTCAGAACGTTGTTGTCGTCAGCCATTTTGGTCACTTCTTGTCGAGAAACTGGAAAATTACGCAGGGAAGGCGAGTACACCGTCCCACGGTTCGCTGGCGCGCCTAGCACCGCCTTGCGCGCTGGGCAATGCAGCTGGCAGGCTACACCTTGGCGCAAGCACCAGCCGATGCGCCGAGAATGGTTCATTGCCCGTTTGTAATTCGACCCTATCTAGGGCAGACAGGACTGGAACTTAGAGAGCCCGCCGGGCGTAGCTCTCATACAAGCTGAACGGAAATTTCACGTGATCACCGAGATCGTCATCCTCGCCGCCATCGCAGCCTTCCTTGGCCTGCGCCTCTATTCCGTGCTCGGCCAGAGGTCGGAGCATGAGGAGGAGCCGATCTCGCGTCGCTACGATTCGCCGGAAAACCGCATCGCTCCCGCGACCGAACGCCCGAGCGAGCCTGTCCGTGAACCCGTGCGCCTGCGCAGCATCGACAATGGCTCGAGCGCGAACGAGGCAGGTGTGCGAGCCATCGCCTCGGCCGATCCGCGGTTCGACCTTCTCGGCTTCCTCGAAGGCGCCAAAGCTGCTTACGGCATGATCCTCGAAGCCTTCTGGAACGGCGACAAGGAAACCTTGCGCGACCTGACCGACGATGACGTCTATGCCGGATTCTCGGCCGCAATCGACGCACGCGAAGCGGCTGGCGAAACGCTCGACAACCGCCTGATCCGGATCGAGGATGCGACCATCCATTCGGCCGAACTCGACAAGCGCACCGCACGTATCGCCGTGCTGTTCGTCTCCGACATCGCATCGGTCACGCGCGACAAGGACGGCAATGTCGTCGCCGGTTCGCTCGACGATGCCGTGGAAAGCCGCGATATCTGGACCTTCACCCGCAATGTCGATGCGATGGACCCGAACTGGGTCCTCGACGAGACCGACCAGGGCTAAGCCACCCGCCAAGCTGGAGAAAGGCATGCAACGTCTAGCCGGGCTGGTTGCAGCCTTTGCCCTTGCCGGATGCGCGGCCAATCCCGATGCGCGCCCGCCCGAAGACCTCGGAGTCGTCGAGGCGCCCGAACCTGCACCGGTGGACACGGCCTCTGCTGCCACCCTCATGCCCGGACCCGATATCGAGACCATGCCCTTCGTCGGTTTCGACGCCGCGCCCGCGCTCGAAGCCTTCAAGCGCTCGTGCGACAAGATCCTTTTCCGTGACGATACCAGCGGCCTCACGCGCCGTGTCGACTGGCAGGCGCCCTGCGGCGCGGCGGTGAACTGGTCGGGCGATGCAGGAGAATTCTTCCGCAGCCAGTTCGAGACGGTCATCGTCGGCGACGGGACGGCCTTCGCCACCGGCTATTACGAACCCGAAATTCTCGGCAGCCGCACGCGCCAGCCCAGCTACGAAGTGCCGGTCTACGCGCTGCCCGACGATCTCGAACGGGCATGGCCTGACGATGTCTCCGAAGACGAGCGCACCGGTCGCCCGCCGCTCGGCCGTTACAACGAGGCGGGCGAGTTCGTCCGCTATTTCGAGCGTTCCGAAATCGTGGCGGGCGCGCTGGACGGCAAGGTGCCGGTGATCGCCTGGGCCGCCGACCCGGTCGAATTCTTCTTCCTCCAGATCCAGGGCAGCGGCCTGCTGCGCCTTCCCGACGGCGATGTCATGCGCATCGGCTATGCGGGCCAGAACGGCCGCGAATATGTCGCCATCGGGCGACCCATGCGCGAGCAGGGCCTGATCGGGGAAGGCACCGAGTACCCGACTTCGATGCAGGGCCTGATGGCATGGCTGCGCGCCAATCCGGAACGCGCCGACGAGATCATGAACCTCAACAAGAGCTGGATCTTCTTCCGCGAGCTCGACACCGACGGGCCGCTGGGCTCGCTCGAAGTGCCGGTCTACGCCCGCGACAGCGTGGCGGTCGATCCCAAGTTCGTTCCCTACGGCGCACCCGTCTGGCTCGACATGGAAGCCAATGTTGCCGACGGTCTGTGGATCGCGCAGGACACCGGCGGTGCGATCAGGGGCGCGAACCGCTTCGACACATTCTGGGGCAATGGCGCGGACGCCCGCGAGATTGCAGGGGCAATGAGCTCAAGCGGCAAGGCGTACCTGCTGCTGCCCAAGGGGACGCGCGCGCGCCTGAAACAATGAGCGCGCCGCGGGGACTCTCGGCCGAAGAAGCGGAAGCCTGGGAAAAGGTCGCCGCAACGGTGAAGCCGATGCACGCGCGGCCGAAACCGGCACGGCAGGACGCCGCGCCCAAGCCGGTGATGCCGAAGAAAGTCCTGCTCAAGCCGCAGCAGGCCAAGCCGCCTGCAAAGCCCGCTCCGCCGCCTGCCACGACGCCGCAGAACAATCTCGACGGTCATTGGGACAAGCGCCTCAAGTCGGGCGCGATCCAGCCCGACTTCACGCTCGACCTTCACGGGCACAATCTCGATGGCGCCTACAACCGGCTGATGAGCGGTGTGGCGCAGGCCCGGGCCATGGGCGCCCGCACGATCCTGCTGGTGACGGGCAAACCGCGCCCTGTCGATCCGGCCGATCGCGGAGCCAAGCGCGGTGCGATCCGCGCCAAGGTGCTCGACTGGCTGGCCGCATCGAGCCACCACTCGGCCATCGCGGCAGTGCGCCGCGCGCATATTCGCCACGGCGGCGAGGGCGCGCTTTACATCGTGCTCAGACGCGAGCGGTGATCAGCTTGCGCATGCCCATGAGCAGCGCACCGAAAGCCATGAAAACCAGTCCGAGGCCGGCGACATTGAGCAGCAGCTGGCCCCAGCCGAGTTGCGGCAAGTCGAGGAAGAAGTAAGGGTAGAAGCCCGTCGTCTCGCCCACCACCAGCGCAAAACCAGTGTAGAGGATCGGCACCGCTATCACGATCGGCAGCGTGCGCCAGCCGGTCGCTTTCACGCCGGAGAACGCCAGCCACCAAAAGACGGTGGCGAGCGGCACAACAGTGTGGTGCATCTGGTTCGTATACCAGTCCCAGCCGACCGGATGATGGTCTGCCGCGAGCAGCAGGTGGTAGACGATGCCGACCATCGCCAGCGCTGTCGCGAGGGCAAAGGCGATCCGCGCATCCAGTTTCCCGCGCAGTGCGACCCAGCCCAGCAGGAGTGCGGCCGCCATATTGCTCCAGATCGTGAAGTAACGCAGCATCAGCGCGAGATTGAGCAGCGGGTTGTTGCCCTCGTTGATCAAGGTCTGAGCGCCGATCGCGACGAATGCCGCGATGGAGATGATGCCCGCGACGCGGCGCGAGAGGGACGAGTGCGAAACGATCATGCGCTCTCCCTAGCGCGCCTCGACCAGCCGTAAAGGCAAGAAAAAGGCCCCCGACGTTTCCGCCGGGGGCCCTCTGCGACCACAAAGGGTCAGAACAACGCCTTACTTGTGGTACTTGGCGTAGGTCAGATCGAAGCGATCCGCGTCCATGACCTTGGTCCAGGCCTTGACGAAGTCGCGGACGAACTTCTCCTCGTTGCCGTTCTCGGCATAGACCTCGGCAACTGCGCGCAGGCGCGAGTTGGAGCCGAAGACGAGGTCGGTGCGCGTGGCGCGCCACAGTTCCTTGCCGGTCTTGCGGCAGGTGCCGACGAATTCCTCGTCGCCGCTGTCGTCGACTTCTTCCCAGATCACGCCCATGCCGAGCAGGTTGACGAACCAGCTGTTGTCCAGCTTGCCCGGGGTTTCGGTGAGAACACCGATGCGGTTGCCGTGGGTCGTGTGCTTGGTCACCGCGCCCATGGCCCGCATCCCGCCGACCAGTGCGGTCATTTCGGGGATCGAGAGACCGAGCAGGTGCGCCCTGTCGACCAGCATGTCCTCGGTCTTCACCGAAGCCTTGGTCTTGAGGTAGTTGCGGAAACCGTCTGCAAAGGGTTCCAGCGGCTCCCAGCTCTCGGCATCGAAGTCTTCACGGCTAGCATCGCCGCGGCCGGTGGTGACCGGGACGCTGATGTCGAAACCGGCATCCTTCGCTGCCTTCTCGACTGCGGCCGAACCGGCGATGACGATGGCATCGGCCATCGAGATGCCGCCACGGATCTCGTCGAGCTTGGTGAGGACCTTGTCCAGTTCCTCGGGATCGTTGACCTTCCAGTTCTTGATCTCGTCGAAGCGGATATGCGCGCCATTGGCGCCGCCGCGATGGTCAGAGTTGCGGTAGGTCGAGGCCGAGGCCCAGGCCGCCTTAACCAGTTCGGAAACGGTCAGGCCGCTATCGAGAACCTTCGACTTGAAGGCGGAGACATCGCTGTCCGAAACCTGCGTGCCGGCGGGGACGGGGTCCTGCCAGATCAGGTCTTCTTCGGGCACTTCCGGGCCGAGGTAACGGACCTTTGGACCCATGTCGCGGTGGCACAGTTTGAACCACGCGCGGGCGAAGGCATCGTCGAGCGCCGCCTGGTCGTCGCGGAAACGCTCGGAAATCTTGCGATATTCCGGGTCGCGCTTCAGCGCCATGTCGGCGGTGGTCATCATCGTGGGGACCTTCTTGGACGGATCGCGCGCGTCGGGCGCCATGTCCTCGGGGTCCGGATTGATCGGCTGCCACTGGTTCGCACCTGCCGGGCTCTGGACGAGCTCGTAGTCATACTTGAACAGCAGGCGGAAGTAGTCGTTGCCCCACTCGGTCGGGTTCGGGGTCCAAGCGCCTTCGATGCCCGAAGTCGTGATGTGACCCTTGCCAATTTCCTCGGGGTCGGTCAGCCAGCCGAAGCCCATGCGGTGCAGCGTTTCACCTTCTGGCGCACTGCCGAAGGTGTCGGCGGGCTTGGCGCCGTGGGCCTTGCCGAAGGCGTGTCCGCCGGCGGTAAGGGCAACGGTTTCTTCATCGTTCATGGCCATGCGGGCGAAGGTTTCGCGCATGTCGCGGGCCATGCCCTCGGCATCGTGCGGGTTGCCGCCCGGGCCTTCGGGATTGACGTAGATGAGACCCATCTGGATCGCGGCGAGCGGGTTCTCGAGCGCCATGCCCTCGTCGGGCTGGATGCGCGTTTCAGCGCCGGTATCGACCCACTTCTCTTCGGTGCCCCAATAGACGGTCTCGGGATCGAACACGTCCTTGCGGCCGCCGCCGAAGCCGAACACGGGACCACCCATGCTTTCGATCGCGACGTTACCGGTAAGGATGAAGAGGTCGGCCCAGCTGATATGCTTGCCGTATTTCTGCTTGATCGGCCACAGCAGGCGGCGGGCCTTGTCGAGGTTGCCGTTATCGGGCCAGCTGTTGAGCGGAGCAAAGCGTTGCTGGCCGCTGCCGCCGCCACCGCGACCGTCGCCGGTGCGATAGGTACCGGCCGCGTGCCATGCCATGCGGATGAAGAACGGACCGTAATGGCCGTAGTCTGCCGGCCACCATTCCTGACTGTCCGTCATCAGGTCGGTCAGGTCTTTCTTAAGCGCCTGGTAGTCGATCGCGTTGAAGGCTTCGCAATAGTCGAAATCTTCGTCCATCGGATCGGCCGCGCGACCGCCTTCGGTCAGGATTTCCAGGTCGAGCTGGTCGGGCCACCAGTCGCGGTTACGACGACCGAAAAGGTCTCGCGTGCCCGCATTACCATGGAACGGGCAGCCGCTGATATCTCCGGTTTTGGCGTCCATCTAATCGCTCTCCTCTTGTATAAAGACTCGGGTCTCCCGTCCGAGTTGACATTTGAGAAGATGAACCCGCCCCTTTAATTCGTCCAATCGATTAAACGGTTCAAATTGATTGGCTGAGGCGATTTTACGACGAGGCGTGCTCCAGGCACGAAAAACGCCGCCATTCGCTTGGAATGACGGCGCTTTTCCAACTGATCTGGATCAAATTCAGGCAGCCTGGGCGATGTCCTCGGCAGGCTCGGTACGGATGAGGTAGTCGAAGGCCGAGAGGCCGGCTTTCGAGCCTTCACCCATGGCCACGACGATCTGCTTGTAGGGCACATCGGTGACGTCACCGGCGCCGAAAATGCCCGGCAGGTTGGTGCGGCCTTCCTCGTCGGTGACGATCTCGCCGAACTTGGTGAGTTCGAGGCCGCTTCCTTCGAGCCATTCGGTATTCGGCACGAGGCCGATCTGGACGAACACGCCTTCCAGCTCGATCCGACGTTCGTCGCCGCTCTTGCGGTTCTTCACCACCAGCCCGTCGACCTTGCCATCCTTGCCGGTAATCTCGGTCGTTTGGCCGCTAGTGACGATCTCGACATTGGGCATGCTGCGAAGCTTCTTCTGCAGCACTTCGTCGGCGCGCAGCTTTTCGTCGAATTCGATCAGCGTCACGTGGCCGACGATCTTGGCAAGGTCGATCGCCGCTTCGACGCCCGAGTTGCCGCCGCCGATCACGGCGATACGCTTGCCCTTGAACAGCGGGCCGTCGCAGTGCGGGCAGTAAGCTACGCCCTTGTTGCGATACTCCGCTTCTCCCGGAACGCCGAGGTTTCGCCAGCGCGCGCCGGTCGCGAGGATCAGGCTACGCGACTTGAGCGAGGCACCGTTGCCCAGTTCGATCGTGTGCAATCCGCCTTCTTCCTTGGCAGGCACCAGCTTCACGGCCTTGGCGAGGTTCATCAAGTCGATGTCGTATTCGCCGACATGGCGTTCGAGATCGCCGGCGAGCTTGGGGCCTTCGGTGTAGGCGGTGCCGGGCAGGTTCTCGATGCCGAGCGTGTCATGCAGCTGGCCGCCGAAACGTTCGGCTGCGATGCCGGTACGAAAGCCCTTGCGTGCGGTGTAGATCGCCGAGGCTGCGCCGGCAGGGCCGCCGCCGATAATCAGCACTTCGAACGGATCCTTGGCCCAGAGCTTCTCGGCTGCCTTGGCATCCGCGCCGGTATCGATCTTGGCGAGGATTTCGGCGAGTTCCATCTTGCCGTTGTAGAAGGGCTCGCCGTTGAGGAAGGTCGCGGGCACGGCCATGACGTCGCGCTTCTCGACTTCGTCCTGGTAGGTGCCGCCTTCGATCAGTGTCGCGGTGATACGCGGGTTTTCCAGCGCCATCAGCGTCAGCGCCTGCACCACGTCCGGGCAGTTGTGGCACGAGAGCGAGAAATACATCTCGAAATTGAAATCGCCTTCGATTCCGCGGACCTGTTCGAGCAGGTCGGCATCGACCTTGGGCGGATGGCCACCGGCCCACAGCAGGGCCAGCACCAGCGAGGTGAATTCGTGGCCCATCGGCAGGCCCGCGAAACGCACCCACTTCTCCGCATCGCTCGCGCGGCGGATCACGAAGCTCGGCTTGCGGTGGTCCGTGCCGTCGAAGCTTGCGCTGACCATGTCGTGCAGCGCGCTGATTTCTTCGAGCAGTTCGCGCGTTGCACGCGATTTCTCGTCATCGCCGAGCGAGGCGGCCAGCTCGATCGGCTCGCGCAAATTGGCGAGGTAGGTCTTGAGCTGCTGGGTCAGGTTTGCATCGAGCATGGACGGACTCCGGGCGTTGAGCGGTGACGGGTTTCGAAAACGACGGGGGGTAAAGACCCGGGAGCTAAGGGGGGGAGGAATGCCCCCGGGTCTTCCAGCGACCCGAGACTATATTCTCGGGCTTGGGGGGTGGGGCCACTAGGCAACCCCACCTGAACTCAGGCTGTCAGCTTAGATCTTGCCAACGAGGTCGAGCGAGGGGGCAAGCGTGTCGCTGCCTTCTTCCCACGCGGCCGGGCAGACCTGGCCGGGGTTGGCGCGGACGTACTGTGCAGCCTTGATCTTGCGAGCCAGTTCGTTGGCATTGCGGCCGACGCCTTCGCAGGTCTGTTCCATGATCTGGATCACGCCATCGGGATCGACGACGAAGGTTGCGCGGTCGGCAAGGCCTGCGCCTTCACGCAGCACGTCAAAGTTGCGTGCAAGGACGTGGTTCTGGTCGCCGAGGAACGGGAAGTTCAGCTTGCCGATCTTCTCCGAGGTGTCGTGCCATGCCTTGTGGCTGAAGTGCGTGTCGGTCGACACGGCGTAGACTTCGACGTCCATCTTTTGAAGCATGTTGTACTGCTCGCCGAGGTCTTCGAGTTCGGTCGGGCAGACGAAGGTGAAGTCGGCCGGATAGAAGAAGAAGACGGCCCACTTGCCCTTCACATCTTCGTCGGTGACTTCGAAAAAGTCCTTGCCGGCCTGGAAGGCGGTTGCGTTGAACGGCTTGATGGTGCTGCCGATGATACCCATTGGTTGTTCTCCGTTGTTCGGGTGGAAACTGATGGGTTCCAGATAGGCCCTGTTGCGATGCACAAAAGCGATATGTTGCGATTGCGAGCATCGGAATTTTCAATCAATCGATTGGAACTTTCGAAAAGCGCAACTGGTTGGCGATTATCGTGCATTTTACGCAACTTTGAGGATTTTCCGGCATTTCTGCCAGAAAGACCTTCGCATGCTCGATTTCTCTGCTAATGAGAATTCTTCGCAATAAGAGGATTCGATATGCGTAAACTTGCTTTCGCCGCTGCACTCGCCAGCAGCACCCTTGCTCTGGCCGCCTGCTCGGGTGGTGCAGACGACGCTGCCGTCGATGCCGACGAGACTGCAGCCGCCACCGACGTTGACGCTGCTGCCGAAACGACCAGTGTCCTCGACGCCAGCACCGCAACTGCCGAGCAGCTTGCTGCTGTCGAAGGTGTGTCGGAAGAACTCGCCGCTGCGATCGTCGCAGGTCAGCCCTTTGCAGACGTGACCGCGTTCAACGCACTGCTGCTCGAAACGCTGTCGGCAGACGAAGCCGCAGCCGTGCTCGAAACCGTGTTCGTGCCGGTCAACCTCAACGAGGCGACCGAAGAGCAGATCCGCCTGATCCCGGGCATGACCGACAAGATGGTCCACGAATTCGAAGAATATCGCCCCTACGAAGACATGGCCGAATTCGACCGTGAAATCGGCAAATATGTCGACGAGGCCGAAGTGGCCCGCTTCCGCAACTACGTCACTCTCTGACGATATTGCAGCACGACCCTGACCCCTTCGATCACCACCAGGATGCCCACGTGGATCCAAGCGGTGGTCGGATCGAAGGCGGACAGGACCCAGTGCAGGAAGACCAGCACCGCCGCCGGATAGACGAGGCGGTGCAGCGTCTTCCATGACCGCTTGAGTGCCCTCGTCGCGATGTCGTTCGATGTCGCGGCGAGCGGTACGAACAGCGCAAAGGCCAGCCAGCCGGTGAGCAGGTACGCATCGTCCATTTCCGCCAGCACCGCGGAAAGCGAGGCCTTCTTCCAGAGATAGATCCCGGTGTGGAACGCGGCATAGCCAAAGCTCGCCACGCCGATGTCACGCCTGCGCCGCATCAGCCAGACGGCCCACTTCTGCTTGCGAAACGCGAGCCGGATCGGAGTCACCGCCAGCGTCACCAGCAACAGCCACGCGGCCCAGTCTCCGCTGTCGGCGATCGCATGCCCGTAGCCATAGAGATCGGGCGTCATAATCCAGCGCCAGCTCATCCAGATCCCGGGCAGGGCAAGCAGCAGCCACAGCAAGGGGCGCGAATTTGCGAAGGTCTTCATTGCGGGCAGTCTTCCGAAGGAATGCGGGCTAGCCGCACTGCGCGCGGTGGAGCAATTTGTGGTCCGCCAGCACCAGCGCCATCATCGCTTCGACAACTGGCGTACCGCGGATGCCGACGCAGGGGTCGTGGCGGCCCTTGGTACGGACCTCGGTGGCCTTGCCCTCGCGATCTACACTGGCAACCGGTGTGAGGATCGAGCTGGTCGGCTTGAACGCAACGCGGCAGACTACCGGCTGGCCGGTAGAAATGCCGCCCGCGATGCCGCCTGCGTGGTTGGCTGCGAATTCCACGCCATCTTCGCCGGGTGACATGGCATCGGCGTTCTGTTCTCCCGTGAGACGCGCTGCATCGAAGCCGTCGCCGATCTCCACGCCCTTGACCGCATTGATGGTCATCATGCCGGCTGCGAGATCGCTGTCGAGCTTGGCGTAGACCGGCGCGCCCCATCCGGCGGGAACGCCTGTCGCCACGCATTCGACCACGGCGCCGAGGGACGAGCCTGCCTTGCGGGCATCGTCCACGAGCTTTTCCCAGCGTTTCGCCGCCTCGGCATCAGGGCACCAGAACGGATTGCGGCCGATTTCCCCGGAGTCGAAATTCGCAGGGTCGATCCGGTCGCCGCCGATCTCGGCGACATAGGCGAGGATTTCGACCTCGCCGATCACCTTGCGCGCAACGCCGGCTGCAGCCACGCGCATCGCCGTCTCGCGCGCGCTCGACCGCCCGCCACCGCGATAGTCGCGAAAGCCGTACTTCGCGTCATAGGCATAGTCGGCATGGCCGGGGCGATAGGTGTTCGCGATCTCGGAGTAATCCTTCGATCGCTGGTCCGTGTTCTCGATCAAAAGGCTGATCGGCGTGCCGGTCGTTTTGCCCTCGAACACGCCCGATAGGATGCGGACCTCGTCGGGCTCCTTGCGCTGCGTGGTGAACTTGTTCTGCCCCGGTTTCCTCGCGTCGAGGAAGGGCTGGATGTCGGCCTCGCTCAGCTCGATACCTGGCGGGCACCCGTCGAGGACCGCGCCGATGGCAGGGCCATGGCTTTCCCCCCAGGTGGTGAAGCGAAGCACGCGTCCGAATGTGTTCCAGCTCATGGCCCCTTCCTGTCTCAACTGTGGGGCCAAGTCCACTAGGGCTGGACCAAGCCATTCTTGTGGCGCAAGAACAAAAGGCGCTCATGCAGCGGAGCGTAGCGCGGAAAGAGACCTATGATTGCGAAGCTGAAAGGCCTGCTCGACGAAACCGGTGCCGACTGGGCGGTGATCGACGTCTCGGGCGTAGGCTATCTCGTCCATTGTTCGACCAAGACACTCGCCGCGCTGGGCGAGAAAGACGAGGCCTGCACGATCTACACCGACCTGCAGGTCTCCGAGAACGACATGCGCCTGCTCGGTTTTGCCGAGGCAGCCGAACGAGACTGGTTCCGGCTGCTCACGCAGGTGCAGGGCGTGGGCAGCAAGGTCGCGCTCGCGATCCTCTCGGCGCTCTCGACTGGCGAGGTGCAACAGGCCTGCGCCAATGGCGATGCCGCCACCGTTGCGCGCGCGCAGGGCGTGGGGCCGAAGCTGGCGGGGCGCATCGTCAACGAGCTGAAGGACAAGGCCGGCGCGCTTCCAGGCGGCGGCTCCGCAGGCGGTGTGGCGCCGGCGACACCGGCCGGCGGCGCGAGTGCCGATGCAGTGAGCGCGCTCGAGAACCTCGGCTTCAAGCCGGCAGTGGCGGCGCGCGCAGTGGCGGCAGCGCAGGGCGACCTGGGCGAAGGCGCGAGCGAGGGCGACCTTATCCGCGTCGCATTGAAGAGGGCAGCAGGATGAAAGTGACGGCATTGAAGCTTGGCTTGATGAGCGCAGCAGCAGCGCTGCTAGCGACTGCGGTTAGCGCTCAGGACATGAGCGCGTTCAAGACCGGACCCGTCTTCGAAGACTTCGGCCCGCATGCTCCGGTCGAAGGCGTCGAGACCTTCGCGCCTGATACCGAGTTGTCGCACAGCTTCGACGTCGCAGAGCCAGCCAAGGACGGCGGTCGCAATCGCGGTTTCGAAAGCGCGGCCCGCTTCATCAACATGCATGTCGCGCATGGCGTGGCCGAAGAGAACATCCGCGTCGCCGTGGTGGTGCATGGCAAGGCGGTCCACGACCTGCTCTCGGCAGATGGCTGGGCGGCGCACGATATGGAAGGCGAGAATGGCAGCGCCTCCATGGTCCGTGCTATGCTGGATAAAGGCGTGCGCTTTATTGTCTGTGGTCAAAGCGCGGCGACCTATGGGGTGAGTAAAGACGAGCTGATCGAGGGCGTCGAAATGGACCTCTCCGCCATGACCGCCCACGCGAAGCTCCAGCAGCGCGGCTACACGGTGAACCCGTTTTGAAAAAACCGTCCCATATATCGCCGGAACGGCTGGAAGAGCTTCAGAAAAAGACCGGCCCTCAAGCCGAGTATTGGATTGAAGAAGGTAAGTTTTTCCGTGATCAAGCTGCTTCGACAGAGCGGTGGACGCTTGCAGCCCAGCTAACAATCACCTCTGGCGGTGTGATTACCATCTTAAACGCATCCGGCATTGATGATAACTCAAGGTTTTATGCGCTGATTTGGTTTTTCGTCGGTCTGCTTTCGACCGTCGCACTGGCCTACTTAAAGGCAAACGCATTTGCGAATATGTACGGGTTCGTTTCGAAAGCAGCTCGCGGACTTCAGGAGTTCGCGACCACTGGGAATGCCGAGAACTTACCTGATGCAATCGATTTTGAGTCAGGTCACGAGGTCAAGCGATATGAGAAGCTGACAGGACTGCTCTATTTCGTTCCGTTCGTTTCGATCATTGTCGCCGCTCTGATTACGCTAGAAGGCTTAAATTGACCGAACCCGTCCCCCTCCATTCGCCCGACCGGCAGCCGGAAGACCCAGATGCGGCGCTGCGGCCCAAGAGCCTCGAGGAGTTCGTCGGGCAGAAGGCGGCGCGCGAGAACCTTCGCGTGTTTATCGAGGCCGCGAAAAACCGTGGTGAGGCGATGGACCATGTGCTGTTCTTCGGACCTCCCGGCCTCGGCAAGACCACGCTGGCGCAGATAGTGTCGAAGGAACTTGGCGTCGGCTTCCGCGCCACCTCTGGCCCGGTAATCGCCAAGGCGGGTGACCTCGCCGCGCTGCTCACCAATCTCGAGCCGAACGACGTGCTCTTCATCGACGAGATCCACCGGCTCAATCCGGTGGTCGAGGAAGTGCTCTATCCGGCGATGGAGGACCGCGCGCTCGATATTATCATCGGCGAGGGCCCCTCGGCGCGCAGCGTGCGGATCGACTTGCCGCCCTTCACGCTGGTCGGCGCGACCACGCGGCAGGGGCTGCTGACCACGCCCTTGCGCGACCGTTTCGGCATTCCGGTGCGGCTCAACTTCTACACCGAGGACGAACTGCTCAAGGTCGTCACTCGCGGGGCTGGGTTGCTCGGCATGGGGATCGACGAGGGCGGTGCGCGCGAGATCGCCCGCCGTTCGCGCGGCACGCCGCGTGTCGCAGGCCGCCTGATGCGCCGCGTGCGCGACTTCGCCTCCGTGCTGAGAGAGCCGACCGTGACCAGCAAGGTCGCCGACGAGGCGCTGACCCGGCTCGAGGTCGACAGCCTTGGCCTCGATGCGATGGACCGCCGCTACCTCACCATGATCGCGACCACCTACAAGGGTGGCCCCGTCGGCGTCGAAACGCTCGCGGCTGGCCTTAGCGAACCGCGCGATACGGTGGAGGAAGTGATCGAGCCTTACCTCATCCAGCTCGGCCTGATCGCCCGCACTGCGCGCGGCCGCATGCTCAACGATGGCGGCTGGACGCACCTCGGCTTGAGCCCGCCACAGGGCGGACTGTTCGAAGAAGGGAAATAGGCAAGGGGTAGCCCCGATTGCCAAACGGCAGGCTTCGTGAGAGACTGCCGCGCATAAGACGAGGGTCGCATCCACTTTTGGGGAGGGGATGACGATGCCTTACAAATACGGACATTACTGGGTCGGGTTCGTGGTGCTGGTCACGGTCGCTGGCTTCTGGCCGAGCTATTTTCTGCTGTTCGCGACACCGATACCCTTCGCCTTCCATGTCCACGCTTTCACATCGCTGGCATGGCTGCTCTTCCTCATCGCGCAAAGCCTGACCATCCATAACCGGCAGCCCGCCTGGCATCGCACAATGGGGCGGGCGAGCTTCGTCCTTTTTCCGCTGCTGATCCTAGGCTTCGTGTCGATCATCAATCTTTCGGCCAGCCGCTTTGCCGCCGAGGAAAACCCCTTCATCATGCAACTGGGCCCGGCTTTCGGGATAGGGATGGTCACGGCCATCGCCGCCTATCTCTACCTCTTCTACAACGCGCTGAAGCACCGCAGGAACGTGAGGCTGCATGCGGGTTACATGCTCGCCACTCCCGCCATCCTTTTCGAATCCCCCTTCAGCCGCGTGATCGATCTCTACATCCCGTGGCTCGACTTCCTCAGCAGCGAGGGACCGCGCGATGTGCTCGACGTCATCGTGATCAGCGACGGGCTCGTCTTCCTCTTCGCTGCCGCGCTCTACCTTCGCGACCGGAAACATGGCGCGCCGTGGCTGGCGGTGATGTTTTTCGTAGCCGCACAGATGGTGCTGATGTGGTTTGCCGAATACATCCCCAGCATGAGCGCCGCCTTCGCGCTTTATGCCCAGATCCCGCCTGCCATCACACTGGCACTCGGCGCGCTGGCAGGGATCGCTGCGGTCTGGTTCGGCTGGCAGCACGGGTTGGGGCCGACGCGCAAGGCACCGGTCGCGCACCCCGCCTGAGCACTGGGCAAATGAAAAGGGCGGCTCCTCGCGGAACCGCCCTTCGATCTGTTTGTACCGTGCTGCTTACGAAGCGGCGAGCTTGCGTAGTACGTAGTGGAGGATGCCGCCGTTGCGGTAATACTCCATCTCGTTCGCCGTATCGATGCGGCAAAGTGCGGTGAAGGTGGCCTTCGAGCCGTCTTCATGCGTCACTTCCACTTCGACGTCCTGGCCCGGGGTCAGGTCGGCAAGGCCCTTGATCGTGAAGGTGTCGTCCGCGCCGAGGCCGAGGCTCTGGCGGGTGTCGCCATCCTGGAACTGCAGCGGGAGCACGCCCATGCCGATCAGGTTCGAGCGGTGGATGCGCTCGAAGCTTTCGACGATCACGGCACGAACGCCGAGCAGGATGGTGCCCTTTGCGGCCCAGTCGCGGCTCGAACCCGTGCCGTATTCCTTGCCAGCGACGACGACCAGCGGCGTACCGTCGGCCTTGTGCTTCATGGCGGCGTCGTAGATCGGCATCTGCTCACCCTTGTAGGTGGTGATGCCGCCCTCGGTGCCGGGGACCATTTCGTTCTTGATGCGGATGTTGGCGAAGGTGCCGCGCATCATGACTTCATGGTTGCCGCGGCGCGAGCCGTAGGAGTTGAAGTCCTGCTTCGAGACCTGATGGCTCTTGAGGTATTCGCCAGCGGGGCTGTCTTCCTTGATCGAGCCTGCGGGCGAGATGTGGTCGGTCGTAGTCGAATCGCCGAGGATCGCCAGCGGCTTTGCATCGGTGATGTCGGTGACCGGTGCCGGCTCCATGTCCATGCCTTCGAAGAAGGGCGGGCTGGCGACGTAGGTGCTGGTCGGGTTCCAGGTGTAGGTGTCCGAAGCTTCGACCTTGATAGCCTGCCAATGCTCGTCGCCCTTGTAGACGTCGGCGTAGCGGCTTTCGAACATCTCGCGGTCGATGTTCTTGGTGCGGTGCTCGCGGATTTCCTCATTGGTTGGCCAGACATCGGCCAGCATCACGTCGTTGCCGTCCTGGTCCTGGCCCAGCGGGGTTTCGGTGATGTCCTTCGTCACCGTGCCGAGGATCGAGTAAGCAACCACGAGCGGCGGCGAAGCGAGGAAGTTGGCGCGCACGTCGGGCGACACGCGGCCTTCGAAGTTGCGGTTACCCGAGAGGACCGATGCGGCGACGATGTCGTTGCCGTTGATGGCCTTGCTGATCGGCGGAGCGAGCGGGCCCGAGTTGCCGATGCAGGTGGTGCAGCCATAACCGACGAGGTCGAAGCCCATGGCGTCGAGATCGTCCTGCAAGCCCGACTTCACGAGGTAATCGGTGACGACCTGCGATCCTGGTGCGAGGCTGGTCTTCACCCACGGCTTGGGCTGGAGGCCCTTTTCGCGCGCCTTCTTGGCGACGAGGCCGGCGGCGATCAGCACATCGGGGTTCGAGGTGTTGGTGCAGCTGGTGATCGCGGCGATCACGACGTCGCCATCGCCGACGTCATGGTCCTTGCCTTCGACGTCGACGCGCAGCGGCGCATCCTTGTTGTAGATCGACTTGAGGTCGGTGTTGAACAGCTCGTCGACCTGCGGAAGTGCAACGCGGTCCTGCGGGCGCTTGGGGCCGGCGAGACTGGGCACGACCTTGGAAATGTCGAGTTCGAGCGTCTTGGTGAAGACCGGCTCGTTCTCCGGCGTGAACCACATGCCCTGTTCTTTCGAATAGGCTTCGACGAGCGCGATGGTTTCCTCGTCGCGGCCGGTGAGGCGCATGTATTCGAGCGTCTTGTCGTCGATACCGAAGAAGCCGCAGGTCGCGCCGTATTCGGGCGCCATGTTGGCGATCGTCGCACGGTCGGCGAGGGTGAGGTTGGCAACGCCTTCGCCGTAGAATTCGACGAAGCGGCCGACCACGCCGACTTCGCGCAGCATCTGCACGCAGGTAAGCACAAGGTCGGTCGCGGTCACGCCCTCTGCCATCGCGCCGGTCAGCTTGAAGCCGACGACTTCGGGGATGAGCATCGAGATCGGCTGGCCGAGCATCGCTGCTTCGGCTTCGATACCGCCGACGCCCCAGCCAAGGACGCCAAGGCCGTTGATCATGGTGGTGTGACTGTCGGTGCCGACGCAGGTGTCGGGATAGGCGACGGTCGCGCCGTCAGGGCCTTCCGAGTTCCACACGCCCTTGCCGATGTATTCGAGGTTCACCTGGTGGCAGATTCCGGTGCCCGGGGGCACTGCGGAGAAGTTCTTGAAGCTCTTCGAGCCCCACTTGAGGAAGTCGTAACGCTCGGCATTGCGGGCGTATTCGAGCTCGACGTTCTTTTCGAAAGCCTTGGGGTGGCCGAATTCGTCGACCATGACCGAGTGGTCGATCACGAGGTTCACGGGAACCTGCGGGTTGATCTTCGAGGTGTCGCCGCCGAGCTTGCCGATCGCATCGCGCATTGCAGCGAGGTCGACCACGCAGGGCACGCCGGTGAAGTCCTGCAGCAGTACGCGCGCCGGGCGGTACTGGATTTCCTTGCCGGTCGCCGGGTTCTTCTGCCAGTCGGCGATTGCCTGTGCGTCGTCGGTCGAGACGGTGAAACCACCGTCTTCGAAGCGCAGCATGTTCTCCAGCAGGACCTTCAGGCTGAAGGGAAGCTTCGACACGTCACCGATTTTCTCGGCCGCCTTCTTGAAGGAGTAGTAGGCGTAATCCTTGCCGTTAACGGTAAGGGTTGAGCGTGTTCCGAGCGTGTCCTGGCCGACCTGGGTCATGCGGGCTTTCGTCCTTTCTGTCTGGAGCCGTCACGAGACCAATGGTCCGGACAGCGAAATGTGCCGCGCCTGTGCGCTGTGACGGTCAAAAAATCAAGGGTTGGCGCGTCTCAGAAACGCTTCGCCGGGAACCAGAAAAGCTCTTCATCGATTATTAAGGCAAAATCTGGGCAACTGGAGCGCACGGCCACAAACCGCCGGAAGCGCGCGGCCCGATGAGGAGTTTATTATGAATACCCTGCGGAACGCGACGCAAACGTCGCGCCGAACCCTTCATGTCGCCGTTACCGCTGCCGTTCTCGGTGTTGCAGCCATGTTCACCGCTGCATTCACCTTCGCAGGCAATGATGCGCAGGCAAGCGAGGCGACCCAGGTCGCGGTAGCAGCGCAGCGTTAAAGAGCTCTTTGCTCGGGTCGCCGGCGAGTGGCGATCCAGCACCCGATGACGATCAGGACGGCCCCCGCAACGGTGGTCGGTCCGACCCTCTCCCCGAAATAGAGCCAGCCGAAGAGCGAGGCCCACAGGAAGCCGGTATATTCGATCGGCACGAGCCTCTGCGCCTCGGCGCGGGCATAGGCCCAGGCAAGAAATAAGGCTGCGCCCACGGCCAGCGCCGCGCCTGCGCCGATCTCCAGCCATGCGCGGCCTTCGGGCCAGACCAGCAGGAAAGGCGCTCCGGCTAGCAGCACGAAACTGACGATCCCGTTCTGGAATGTGCTGACCTCGACCGGCCCGGCGACAAGTGCCTGCTGGCGCTGGAGAACGAGATTCCACGCATAGAGCAGGGCAGACACGCCGATGAGGATAAGGCCGGTCACGGCATCCTCGGTCATCCGTTCTCGCCCGATCCTGCCGCCGACGATGACCATAACACCCGCGAGGCCCAGGATGGCTGCGATGATAGCGCGCCGCTCTATCTTTTCGCCGAGCAGCCATGCCGCGAGGAAAAGCGCGATAAGCGGGGCCACGAAGCTGATCGCGATGGCCTCGGCCAACGGAAGGCGCACGAGCGAGGCAAAGAAGGTCCAACCCATGAAGGCGACCACCACCCCACGAACGATATGCACACGCATGACATGTTTCTCGGGCATCCGCCGGCTACGCCACAGCCAGAAAGGCGCGATCATCGCAAAGCCCAGCAGGCAGCGCAGCAAATATGCGCTGTAGGCCCCGACTGCGATCGAGGCGCTCTTCATCACTGCATCCATCGCGGAGAAAAGTGCAATTCCCGCCATGGTCGCCAGAATGGGGCGCAAATGCTCGGCAGAATTGCTCATCGGGCCGGACCATAGGGTCGTGAACGCGGCAGGTCATCACGGTTCAGCGACCCGCAAGCAGCTTTCGGCGAATATATGTTCAAACAACAATGGCGCACTGCGCGCCGCGCAGCTATTTACGCTGCCGTCACATACTGGTGGGACTGATGAATAAACCGACCCTTCTTTCCGGCGCCGCCCTGATCGCGGCAGGCCTTTTCACGGCAGCATCGGCGCAGGAATCTGTGCCCGAAAGCATACTGCCACAGACCGAAAGGCAGGAAGAACGGGCCAGCGAAGCGCCGCAGACGGTGGAGGAGGCCTTCGGCGACATCCGTATGCAGAGCGGCGAGGTGGTGCAGGAAGTGCCCTCGCTCGAAGGCGTCTGGACTGTCGAGCAGGTCCAGCAGCTTATCGAATTCATCCCGACACTGACTGCTGAAGGCCTTCGTCCCGAAGATTACCGGCTCGATGCCTTGCAGGAGCGTGCCGCTGAAGGCGAGAGCGATGCGCTCAACGTGCTCGCCAGCGAGACCTTTGTCTGGCTGGTTGAGGACCTGCGCGACGGCCGGACCCCGATGGAATCGCGCCGCCAGTGGTTCGTGGTCGACCCCGATGCCGATCGCCTGCCGACTTGGAAATTGCTCGAGGACGCGTTGGCGACTGGGGACATCACCGGCACGCTTACCGGCCTGCATCCGGTCCATCCCGATTACGCAGCGCTGCGCGAAGAGCTCGCCACTGCAACCGATCCCGCCCGCATCAAGCTGATCCGCGCCAACATGGATCGCTGGCGCTGGCTGCCGCAGGATCTCGGCAAGCAATACCTCATGACCAATGTGCCCGAATTCATGCTTCGCCTGACGGTGAACGGGCGCATCATCAAGAGTTATCGCACGGTTGTCGGCAAGCCCGGCCGCACGGCCACGCCGCAACTCTCCGAGATGGTTGAAGCCATCATCTTCAATCCGACTTGGACCGTTCCGCAGTCGATCGTCGTCGGCGAAGGTTTGGGCAACAAGGTTCTCAGCAACCCGCAGTGGGCCGCTTCGCAGGGCTACAAGGCGACCAAGGGTGCCGGCGGATGGATCGGCGTCGTCCAGCAGCCGGGACCGCTCAACGCTCTCGGACTGATGAAGCTCGACATGCCCAACGAGCATGCAATTTTTCTTCATGACACGCCCAGTCGCCACCTGTTCAACCAGGCTAACCGCGCACTCAGCCACGGCTGTATTCGCGTGGAAGGCGCTCTCGAAGTTGCCATGACCATGGCGATGCTCGGCAATGCCACGAGCAAGGCCGAATTGCCCGACATCCAGCAGGAAGTGACGGAAATCAGCGCGAGCCGGGAATATACGCGTTATCCGATGGCGAAGCAGTGGCCGGTCTACATCACCTATTTCACCATGGCGACCGACGTGAATGGCGAGATGAAGGCGTTCAAGGATCTCTACGATCGCGACAAGCCGGTACTCGAGGCACTCGATGCACCGCGCGTTTCGGACCGTGCCCGCGAAACGAGCGAGGAAGCCGTCGAGATCATCGACGACATGCAGATTACCGCCTGATTAGAATACGCCGGGATTGGTGCGTTCGAACGTGCCGCCGTTCTCGTTCATGACCAGTTCGGTCTGCGTGATCGGCGGACGCATGCGGCTGCCGTCTTCGGCAAGGCCGAGACTCTCGGCGTAGAGCAACCGGCCGCCGCTCAGGTCGATCAGCACCTTGTCGAACTGGTCCGGGCCAAGGGCGAAACACCCGTTCGAACGGCCAAGGCGGCCCCAGCGCGAGACATGTTCGGGGCGGGCATACTCAGCCTGATGCATCACGATGGCACGGGGAAGGGCAAGGTCGTTGGTTGGGTCGAGCCCGTCCAGCCTGATCGAGGTGCCGTAGCGTCCGGTATACCAGCTGCGCGTCATATAGGCGCCGCGGCTCGTCGCTTCGCTCCCCTCGATGTTCGAATAGCGCTTGAGCCAGCCGTCATGTTCGCTGTCCGAACCGGTGCCGTGGCTGACATGGAAACTTTCGACGCGTTCGTTGGCGAGATCGACGAAGTGGAAGCGCTTCTGCGAGGAATGCAGGCCGAAATCGGCGATTCCCACAATGTCCTTCTTCCAGATCGCATTGCCGACCCGCGCGAGTTGCTCGCGCGCAATGGCGAACAGCTGGGCATCGCGGCTCGCGGTCGGGTTCACCTGCGCAAACGCCCGGCCCGCAAAACTGGTTGCGGCAGTGGCGGCGAGGGTGCCCTTGAGAAGGTCGCGGCGATTCATGTGCCTATCCTATAACATCCGACACACTAGCGGAAGCTGAACGAGCATTGGTCCGCGCGCAGGCGAGCATCGAACGCGCGTGGCGATCGGCGACTTCGCGCGGATCGCGCCCGTATCCTCCGCCTAGCGCGCTGGCGACGGGAATGCCGCGTTTGCGTGTCTCATCAATGACATAGGCGTCGCGGCGCTCCAGCCCTTCGTCGGTAAGGGAAAGACGGCCAAGCTTGTCGTTTCCGTGTACGTCCACGCCTGCCTGGTAGAGCACCATGTCGGGCGCAAAATCTGCGAAGATGCCCGGAAGGTGGCGATCGAGCGCCTCGAGGTAGCCTTCGTCGTCGACTCCGTCGCCAAGGGGCACATCGAGGCTGGAGCGGGCCTTGCGAACGGGGAAGTTCTTCTCAGCATGGAGCGACAGGGTGAAAATGTCGTCACGACCTGCTGTCAGGCTGGCCGTCCCGTCGCCTTGGTGGACATCGAGATCGACGATCAGAACGCGGGCCGCGTCGCCTTCCGCAATCAGACGGTTCGCGCACACGGCAAGGTCGTTGAAGACGCAATATCCAGCGCCCGTATCGTGCAACGCATGATGGCTGCCGGCTGCCGAATTCGCGGCATAGCCATGTTGCTTAGCAAGCTGCGCGGCGAGCCATGTGCCGCCATTGGTATGAGCCACGCGCTGCGCGATATGCGGAGTGACGGGAAAGCCGATCCGCCGCTCCTTTTCGTGCGGAACGCTGGCCGTGAAGACCTGCTCGACATAGTCGGGGCAATGGACAGCCTCCAGCCAGCGGCGCGGCATGGGGGCAGGTGCGTGCTCGGTCAGCGGATATCCGCTTTCGCGCAAGGCCACCATGACCGCCATGTACTTGTCGAAGCGGAAGGTCCCGCGCGTAGGGGCGGGCGCCATGTAATCGGCGTGGTGGACGACGTGGAGAATGGCTCTACCCGCGCTTAGTGGCCGCCTCTGCGACCAGTTTCTGCAGGTTCGGGACAGCTGCCATGGTCGCGGCGGGCATCTCGGACACGATCGCGAGGCGTTCGGGCGCGTTTTCCTTCAGCCAACGCACCGTGGGCGCGGCGGGATCGAGGCGGGACTGCGAGAGGAATTTCGAGATCTTGGGATTGCTCGCCCACAGGAAGCGGTTCTGGCCCGTGCCCAGCAAAGTGCCTGCATAGCCGTCGATATCGTCGACGAAGGTGACCGGCTTGCACAGCGCGTTCTTTTCCTCGTCGGTGTCGAAATTGGCTTCGACAAAGGCAGTCACCGCCGCGTTCAATGTAACGAGCGGGACGTGAAGCAACTGCATCACGATTTTGTCGTCCTGCCATTGCGGCGAGACCGGCTTGGGTGTGACCGCCGATGCCGTGCAATCGACGAACAGCGTGTCTTCGGGAACCTCGACCTCTCCCTCAGCGAGGATCATGCGGCCCGGTTCGATCGACTGCACCCGTCCCTTGCGGACGACATTGCCGATCGTCCTCAGGCGGTCGACTTCGCCTTCGGATATGGTGGCATAGTGGAACATTTTCGGCTCGACCCCGGTGTCGATCCGCAGCATGGCGCCGTCCTTCTCCAGCCGGTGGAAAATATCGGCCACGCTCTCTGCTTTTGCCGCAGCCTTCATGATCGCGAGCTGTCCGCCGACGGTTCCTTCGAAAAATTCCTCGCCCGGCTGTGTGATGGTGCGGTTGATGAGCCAGCTTTCACGCGGCTTGACCCAGGTTATCGCATCGGGCGCAAAGCCTGCCTCGAGCAACCAGACGCCTGCATCCATTGCGGTCTTGCCTGCACCCAGGATGACGACGTGCGAGGGAATGCCCTCCTTGGCGCGCCACAATTCCGGCAGCTTGCCGGGTACTTCGACGCGCACTCCATCGGCCACCGCGAACTTGCGGGTATGCGTCGTGGGAACGGAAGTCGCGAAATAGGTGGTGTCCACCAGCTTGCGCCGGACTTTCACCGCGTGCTCTTCGCCCGAGAAGATATTGCGGAAAGCCTTGTCGCCTAGGTACTCGCTGTTCGGGAAATAGCGCACGCGGCCCGTGGGCAGCAGGTGGTCGCGCATGACCGACTGGAAATAGGCAAGCACCTCGGCGCCACTGGCAAGCTCGTAAAAGCCCTTGTTCGGGCCCTCCTCGTCGATCCGGTCGTGGCCCAGCGGCACGCTTTCAACGCCATAGGTGGCGCTCGGCTGGTGCAGCGCGACGAAGGAATAGGCGTCGTTCCAGTGTCCGCCGGGCGCGGAGTGCCTGTCGACCATGATGACGTCGGCATCGGGATCTTCGGCGATCAACGTGTCGACGAAGGACAGCGCCGTCGCGCCCGCGCCGATGACCAGATAGTCGGTTTCGAGGGTCATCGGCGTATCTCCCGTTGCTTAGCTGGCGAGGCGCACCAGCTCGTCGTAGATTTCGTCTTCGCTGCGGCTGGCTGCATTACGCCATGTGGTCGCGGTATCGGCATTTACCAGAGTTCCGAAGGGTGTGAGAACCAGCAGGTTCGGCGTGCCGGGAAGCTCTTCAAGACCGAAACGGGCCGCGATGTCGAGATTATGCCCGTCGCCTGTTTGCGGCATGCCGACATTGACGAAGACCAGCTCGTACTCCGCCTCGACCAGTTGCTGGAAGCGCGGCGTTTCGAGCCAGCCAGCAAGCGCGCGGCTGTCGTGGCACCAGTTGGCACCCATAACCAGCATGACGTGCTTGCCGCTCGACATGGCGCGCTCGAGTGCGGCATCGACTTGGGCGGAAGCGTCATCGGATACGGTGAAGGACCGCGCCTCAGGATGATGCGCGACCGGTGCTTCGGGAGTGCTGGCGCAAGCTGCAAGCGTTAGCGAGGCGGCCAGCGTCAGGACTGCACGCTTCATTCCGCAGCCTCTGCGTGCGGATCGAATGCGGTTGCTTCGCCGGCTTCGATCTTTGCCGCCTTTTCCTCTACCAGCCTTACGATGTGATCGAGCATGTCCTCGCTCTCGATGTGATGATCCTTCACACCCGAGAGGTAGACCATGTGCTTGCCCGATCCGCCGCCGGTCAGGCCGATATCGGTTTCGCGCGCTTCGCCGGGTCCATTGACCACGCAGCCAAGGACCGAAAGGCTCATCGGCGTCTTGATGTGCTCGAGCCGCTTTTCGAGCGTTTCGACCGTGCGGATCACGTCGAAGCCCTGACGCGAGCAGCTCGGGCAGGATACGACGCGTACGCCGCGGGTCCTGAGGCCCAGCGCCTTGAGCATCTCGAAGCCCACTTTGACTTCCTGCTCCGGTTCCGCCGAGAGCGAGACGCGGATCGTGTCGCCAATGCCCGCCCAGAGCAGGCTACCGATGCCGATGCTCGACTTGACGGTGCCGCCGATCAGGCTGCCCGCCTCGGTAATGCCGAGGTGCAGCGGGCAGTCCACCGCGTCCGCCAGCCCGTGATAGGCAGCGACCGCGAGGAACACGTCGCTGGCCTTCACCGCGACCTTGTATTCGTGGAAATCGTGATCCTGCAGCAGCTTGATGTGATCGAGCGCGCTTTCGATCAGCGCCTCGGGGCAAGGCTCACCGTATTTTTCGAGCAGGTCCTTCTCGAGGCTACCGGCGTTCACACCGATACGGATCGCGCAGCCGTTCGCCTTGGCCGCGCGCACGACTTCGGCAACGCGGTCCGACGAACCGATATTGCCCGGGTTGATGCGCAGGCAGGCCGCGCCCTTGTCTGCTGCTTCGAGCGCGCGCTTGTAGTGGAAATGGATGTCCGCAACGATCGGGACGTTCGCCGCCTTGGTGATCTTGTCGAAATTCGCCGTCGATTCCTCGGTCGGGCACGACACGCGGATGATGTCTGCTCCGACGTCCTCGCAGCGGCGGATCTGATCAATCGTGGCAGCTACATCCTCGGTTGGCGTATTGGTCATGGTCTGGACCGAAATCGGCGCATCCCCGCCGACGGGGACATTGCCGACCATGATCTGGCGGGACTGGCGGCGCTCGATATCGCGCCAAGGGCGTACGGAAGACATGTGGCGCGATATAGGGGAGGGTTGATGAAGGAGCAATGACAGGCACAGCGACTTGCTGCATGAGGCTTGAATGAGCGAAGACACTGACGAGATCATTACGACGGAAGCGCTCCTTTTCGGGCGCGTCCTCGACGGCAAGGGCGGGGCGCGCGAGATCGGCTGGGAAGAAGCGCAGGCCTGGCAACCCGCAGCGCCGGGCGAGGTCCTGTGGCTGCATCTGTGCCGCAATCGCCCGGGCGTACAGGCATGGCTGGAGGAGCAGCTCCACGTCCCCGAACCCACGGCCGAATTGCTCACCAGCGACCAGACCCGCCCGCGTGCCTTCCGCGATGGCGAAACGCTTGTCGGAACTCTGCGCGGGATCAACTTCAATCCCGGTGCGGAACCGGAAGACATGATCTCCATGCAATTGTGGTGCGACGGGCGGCGGCTCGTCACGCTGCGCCGTCATCCGCTACAAACACCGCGCGAGGTCATGGCCATGCTCGACCGCGGGAGCGGGCCGCCCGATGCGGGGGCCACGATCACGCTGCTCGCCGAACTTATGATCGCACGAATGAGCCAGTCGATCGTCGACATGAACTTCGTGCTCGACACGCTGGAGGACGAGGATCCCGAAAAGGATCCGGAAGGCATGCTGAAACGCATCTCCACCATCCGGCGCAACTGCCTTGGCCTGAAACGCCACATGGCGCCGCAGCACGAGGCGCTCGAACAGATCAGCCGCGATTCTCCCTACTGGTTCGAGGAAGAAGACCGCCGCGAGATCGCCGAAAGTATCGCGCGCCTGCGCCGCTATCTCGACGATATCGACATCAGCAAGGAAAGCGCGCTGGTGCTGCAGGACGAACTGCGCGCCCGCAGCCTCGCGAGCAGCGAGCACGCGACCTACATGCTCACCATCGTGGCGGGAATTTTCCTGCCGCTCGGCTTTCTGACCGGACTGCTCGGCATCAATGTGGGCGGCATGCCCGGCATGGACGACCCCGACGCCTTCTGGCGCGTGGTAGCCCTGTGCCTGTTCCTGTTCGTCGCGCTGATCGTGGTGTTCAGGCGATTGCGCTGGCTCTAGCTATCAGCCGCCCGCCTTCTGCGAGGGGATGAACTCCTCGCGGACGGCCTTGGCGATCAGTTCGAGCGGGATGATGCCCTGGCTCAGCAGGAAGTCGTTGAACGCCTTCTCGTTGAAGTCCGCACCCAGCGCGAGCTCGGTCTCGACGCGCAGGTCGATCAGCTTGCGATAGCCATAGTAGTACGAACCTGCCTGGCCGGGCATACGGAATTCGTAGCGGTCGAGTTCCTGTTTGGTCATGCCGGGCGAGAACAGCGCTTCTTCGCGCAGCACGCGCTCGGCCTCGTCGCGTGTCATAAGCCCCAGGTTGAGGCTCGGGTCGAGGAAGGCGCGGGCGGCGCGCAGCAGGCGGAACTGCAGTGCGATGAACTGGCCCTCGATCGGCTCGTGCGGGAGCATTTCAGCCTCGGCATAAAGCGCCCAGCCTTCGACGTTCACGCTGTTGAAGGCATAGAGCATGCGGGCGAGCGATACGCCTTGCTCGACCAGCGCGGCAAACTGCATTTCATGGCCCGGACGCGCTTCGTGCGCGCTCAGCGTCCAGCTGGCGGCGGGGAAGTTGAAATCGTCATAGCGGTCTTCCGGCCCTGCGGTCGGATTGCCAACCGTGAGGACGAATGTGCCCTGTTCGCCGGTGTTTCCGATCAGGCGCGGCGGGCGCATGTGCGGCGCGGGCTGGGCGGCGCTTTCGGCCTGCGAAGCAACGCGCATCTGCAATTCGGTATCGGGCAGCGAGACGATCTCGTTCTCGCGGATCTTGGCTTCCAGCTCGCGGTTCACTTCGCGGTAGAAGTCCTCGATCTCGTCATTGGGCACGGTCATCTTCTTGAGGTTCGCCATGACCGAGGCCATGTCGGTTTCCTCCCAACCGTATTTCTCCGCGATCTGCGGGGCGAGCGCTTCCATCTGTGCGCGCAGTTCATAGAAACCGCGGCGGGCCTGCTGCATGGATTCGCGCGGCGCCATGTCGATGCCGACCTGCTTGAGGCTGAGCGCGTAGAGTTCTTCCGGCAGGCGCGCGCTATCGCGGCTGGCGGGGATCACGGTCGAGCGTGTCCATTCGCCATAGTCGGTAAGCTGCGCTTCCATGGCATCGAGTGCTTCGTCCGCACCTTCGATCTCGTATTTGCCGAAGAGGTCGCGAATGCCCGCGATGAAGGTCGGGATCTTGCCGATCGATTCCTCGACCTCGACCACATAGGGGCCCATCTTCCCTTCGCCGCGGCTTGCTTCGAAGCGACGCTTGGCGAGCTCGGTCATAGGCTCGGTATCGGGCCAGGTGCCGGTGTAGCGCTGCAGCAGCTCGAGTGCCTTTCCGCGGCGGTGTTCGGCGGTCTGGTCGGACAGGAGCTGGCCGATATTCCCGAACATGCCCTGCGGCACCTGCGAGAAATCGAGCATGTACTTGTTGCCGAGCTCGATGCCCTCGATGTCCTGCTTCAGCGAGCCGATCAGGATGTCGAGGTCCTGCAGGACGTAGGGGTTCGTCTCCATGGCCTTGGCCGCCTCGAACTCCGTGATCAGCGATCGGGCCGCGGCGATATAGCGCTCGTCGCGGTCGGCCGACATGTCGTTGACGAGGCCATCATACTGTTCATAGCCGGCCGAGGAGGCACCGGTCGGGAAGAACGTCGCCTGCATGGCGATGACCTTCTGGGTGTAGGCGTTGCTGGTTTCGACCCAGTCCGGCGTCGCGGGTGCTTCCTGTGCTGCAAGCGGCGTAGCAGGCAGGGCAATGGTCTTGGCGGTGGCGAGCGCGATGGCTGCGGCGAAGGTCTTCATGGATTTCTCCCCTCTGTGTTGCCAGCAGGGGTGCGCCTTCGCCGCGCCTATTGCAAGCTGGTGCTAGACGAACGCGCCTTACCAGCGGACGAGCGGCGGGACTGCGTACCGTCCGACGACCGCCAGCAGTGCCACCGGGGCGGTGTGCCAGATGGCGAGGTGCTCGATCGTGTCGATCGGGCAGGCAAGCCCGTAAGCGAAGCTACCGATCGCACCGGCGGCCAGACCTGTGAGCGTGCCTGCAGCACTGAGCGATACCGGCGCGCCGCGGCGCAGCCACAGGACGAGCGCCGCAGGGGTAACGAGGCCGAAGCCCGTGCCTGCAAGGAAGCAGTCGAGACCGTAGATGTCGCTCGAGATCGCGGAATACAGGCCGCCGACGCCCAGCATCAATCCGGCCGAGATCGGCAGCAGTGCCAGCATACCGGCAGACCAGCGCGCGCCGTCCTGCCTGTTGCCGACGCTCGGGCTCGCCATGCGCACGACCGCAAGGGCCGCGGCCGCACCGACAACCGCGAACATGCCGTTGGCGATGAAGAAGATGCCCGACGCGCGGCCCTGCACGATGCCGTGCCACAGCCCGTCGAGCAGTTCGACGAGGATCACCGTCGCAACGGCCGACAGGGCAACCAGCGCCATGCCGTGCCACAGGCGGATCGGCTGCACCGGCTCAAGTTCGCTAGCCAGCGTGTCGATCAGGGAGTTGGGAACCCGGTTCATTGTTATTCTGCCTTCTCAACGAGCGCGGACAGCTTTTTGAGCCCGCGATGGATATTCACTTTGACCAGGCTTTCGCTCTGGCCGGTCTTTTCCGAGGCCTCGGCAATCGACAGCCCCTCGATCTTGACCAGTTCGATGACTTCGGACTGCTTCTCGGGCAGGTGCACGAACAGCCGTTCCAGGCTCATGCGGGCCATCACGGCCTCTTCCTTGCTGTCTTCGGGTGCATCGTGATCGCCCAGCTCGTCTTCCGCCGAGCGGTAGACCTTGCGCAGGTGATCGACCCAGCGATAGCGCGCGATCGCCGCGAGCCACGGGTAGAATGCGCGGGTCGGATCCCAGGTGGCGCGCTTGTGGTGCACGGCCATCATCACTTCCTGCACAAGATCGTCGAGCTGGGCCGGGGCGACGCGCTTCCTGTAATAGCGTTCGAGCCAGAGCTGCACTTCCGCGAGCAGCGCGCGGTACATGCCCGCATCGCCTTTCTGCGCAGCGGCCATCATGGCGGCCATTTCCTGTTCGTCGGCGATCATGGTGTCCGCTCCCGTCTGGTCCTGACTATCACCGCGCGCGCCGTGAAGCGAGCAGGGCGTCGAGGGAGAACAGGCCCCCGCCACGGCTGACGAGGATCGCGGCCATGGCAACCCACAGGATATGTGTCGCCCACCATGCCTCGGGATAGACGAAGAACTGGATGACCAGCGTCATGAGAAGCAGCGAAAGGGCGGCGAAACGGGTAAAAAGGCCGAGCACCAGGAGGACGGGGAACAGGTGCTCGGCATAGGTGGCGAGCGGGACGGCAAGGTCCACCGGCAGGGGGAGGCCGGTGTATTCATGTTCGAACAGGAAGTAGGTCGTGTCGTTGATCGACAGGGCAGTGCCTTCTTCCACCTTGGTCCGGCCCGATCGCCAGAAGATCCCCGCCAGCGCCACGCGGGTGACCAGCAATGCAAGGCCTTCGGGCAGGCGGGAGGCCAGAAATGCCGTCAGGCGATCGTGAAGGGTCAGTACGTTTTGCATCTGCGTCACCTCGTGTGGTGCTGGCGAAGAGGGGGAGCGCTTAGCGCTTGATCGGTGTCAGCGAGCCCTTGCCCTTGGGCGTCTCGATCTTCTCGCAGGTGCCCTTCTTCACGAGCTTCCAGGCGTTGCCCTGATAGTCGCGGGTGGAGGTTCCGGCGCAGCTGGTGCCGGGACCGGCGGCGCAGTCGTTCTCGCCAGCCTTGGCGACGCCGTAGCACTTCTCCATCGCGGGCTTGCTCTGGGCGGCGGCGGGGGTCGTGGCGAGGCCGGTGGCGACACCGGCGGTAAGGGCGAGGCCGGCAAGGCTGGCGATCGATTTGCTGTTCATGGCGATACTCTTCCAAATGGTTTTCAGGGTCCGTCCGGTGTCGGGGGCGCCGGAACTGGCCTGTCATTCGGAAGCAAAACCGGACCGGTTACGACTTGTCTGAAAATTCTTTTTTGTAACCGCCGGGGCCACGCCGGCGAACGATCCCTCGTGCACCCCCGCACACCCATCCGCGCCGATGCGCACAAAAATAAGGGATTGAATGCCATGAACACTGCCACCCGCAAGACCGCCGCAACCGCTGCTGCAGCCGCCGCTTTCGCGCTCAGCTCGCTCACCGCCTTTGCTGCCGACGCACCTGCCGGAAGCACCGGTCGCGCGCTGAATGCCGAAGACACCGTCCACTGTTACGGCGTTCACAGCTGCAAGGGCCAGGCCGACTGCGCCACCAGCGAAAATGCCTGCAAGGGCCAGAACGAATGCAAGGGCCACGGCTTCAAGGCCATGAAGGCCGGCGAATGCCTGACCAAGGGCGGCACCATCGGCGACCTCGGCTGACCGTTTTGGCGGCCCGGTGATCGGGACCTTTACCCCCCCTTCGTCCCTCCCGTCGCCGGGCCGCCATCACATCAGATCAAGGAAAGCGCAGGACATGACCTCCATCGCACCCTTTCACGGCTACGGCCTCGGCCTTCGCCGGACACATTACGCCGATTTCCTCGAGGGCGAGGTGCCGGTCGATTTCGTCGAGGTCATATCCGAGAACTACATGGTCGAAGGCGGCAAGCCGCTACGCATCCTCGAAGAGGTGCGTGCGAAGCATCCCGTCATCCTCCACGGCGTGTCGATGTCCGTTGGCTCTGCCAGCGGGCTCGATGACGAGTATCTGGCGAGGCTCAAGACACTCGCCCAACGGATCGATCCGCTCTGGGTCTCCGACCATCTGTGCTGGACGCGCACCAGCGCGCACAACAGCCACGACCTCCTGCCGCTGCCGCTCACGCATGAAGCGCTGGATACGGTGTGCGACAATATCGACCATGCGCAGGAAACGCTCGGGCGTACGATGCTGTTCGAGAACCCGTCCAGCTATCTCACCTTTCCCGAAGACGAGATGAGCGAATGGGACTTCATGGCCGCCATGGCGCGGCGCACGGGCTGTTACATGCTGCTCGACGTGAACAATGTCCACGTCAGTGCGCAGAACCACGGGTTCGACGCGCAGGAATACATTGCCGGCCTGCCGCTGGAACGCGTGCGGCAGATCCATCTGGCCGGCCACACGCCCGCGACGCCTGAACGCGATATCGTGATCGACACGCATGACCGCGAAGTCTGCGAGGCCGTGTGGGAGCTCTACGAATGGACCGTGGCCCGAACCGGCCCGGTTGCCACCATGATCGAGCGCGACGACGGTATCCCGCCACTGGGCGAGTTGCTGGACGAACTCGACCGCGCACGCAGCATTGCAGATCGAAGCCTTGAGGCGCGGGCCGCATGAGCGCTCTCGCAGCCCGCCAGACCGCTTTCATGGAGAGCCTGCTGGATGACGAGCGCGCCTTGCCCGATGGCTGGACGCAGCGCCATGCGGCGGGCCTCGACATTTATCGCAACAATTACCGCAGCGCGCTGGTCGAGGCTTTGCGCGCGACCTTCGAGCGGACCGAGCGGCTGGTCGGCGAAGACACCTTCGCGCGTGCCGCAGCACACCACCTCATCATGCATCCGCCATCGAGCTGGACGCTCGACCTCGCAGGTGCGGGCTTTGCCGAGACCTGCCAGTACCTGTTCCCCAGCGATCCCGAAGTCGCCGAACTGGCATGGCTCGAGTGGTCGATGCACCTGGCTTTCGTGGCGTGCGACGCAAGGCCACTGACCAGCGAAGGCTTCCTGGAATCGGCGGGCGACTTCGACGAGGAAGACTGGGCCGAATTGCGCCTCGCTTTCAAGCCCGGCCTGAAGCTGCGGGACACGGCGCATGATCTCAAGCGCCTGTGGTCTTCTCTGGACATAGCGGGCAAGCTGCCGGAGATCGTCCGGCTGACCGAACCCTCGTCCAACATCGTCTGGCGCGAGGGCGAGAGGCCCGTCTTCATCACTGTGTCGCAGGCGGAAGGCCGCGCGCTGACCGCCATGATGGACGGCGCGAGTTACGGCGAAGTCTGCGAGGCGCTGGTGGCGCAGCAAGGAGCCGAGGGGATCGCGCTTGCGGGCACGATGCTCAGGCGCTGGCTTTGTGAAGGGATGGTCGAAGCTATCGCCTAATAGGCGAAGGTCTGTCCGACCATTTCCTCGCTCATCTTCCAAAGGCGCTCGGCATTGCCCTTGTCGATCGCATAGCTGCGCACACCGCCGCCTGTGTCCTCATTGTCCTCGTCAGCGAAGTGGCAGTCTTCGCAGTAAAGACCTCCCGCGCCTTCCAGTTCATCCGCGGTCGCGACCCAACAGGTCGTCGCCGCGCCTTGCGGGATCGTCTTGAAGGGATCGGGCTTCTCGCCGCGTTCCTCGGCAGCCTTCTGGATGCGCGCCATCAGGTTCTGCATGTCCTCCTCGGTCATGTGGCGACCGAGGTTCGTGTGGATCCCGCCGGGGTGCAGCGCATAAGCGTGGATACCCTTGTCGGCGAGACGCTCTTCAAGGCCGACGGCGAAGAGCACGTTGGCGGTCTTCGACTGGCCGTAACTCTGCCATTTCTCGTAAGGGCGGTTCTCGAAATTGGGATCGTCGAAATCGACCGGGGCGATGTGGTGGCCGCGGCTCGACAAGTTGACGATGCGCGGCTGATCGCCTTTTTCGACCAGTGGCATGAGCAGATTGGTGAGCAGGAAGTGCCCGATGTGATTGGTGCCGAACTGCATTTCGAAACCGTCGGCGGTTTTCGCCTCGTCGCAGGCCATGACGCCTGCATTGTTGATCAAGAGGTCGATCTTCTCGAAGCGGTCATTAGCCTCGGCCGCGGCCTTGCGCACGCTGTCGAGGGAGGCGAGGTCGCACACCAGCGTATCGATTTTTGCGCCCGTACCCTCTGCGATCGCATCGGCCGTTGCCGAAAGCTTGGTGGCATCGCGGCCCGAGAGGATCACATGTGCGCCCTTGGCCGCCATCGCCCGCGCGGTCTCCTGCCCCAGTCCCGAATAGCCGCCGGTCACCAGTACGGTACGACCCTTCAGGTCCTTGTCCGCGAGGACCCCGTCTGCGGTGCTCGAAAATCCGAATTCGCTCATTGGTCGTCACTCCCGTTGTCGTCTGCGGTCTGGTCGGTCCGGTAGCGTTCGAACCAGACGAGGATATTGTCGGCCTTGGCCACCAGCCTCGAGGGGCGCGAGGCAATGCCATGCGGGCTTTCGGGAACGCGCACGAGGACCGTGTCGATCCCGCGTAGCTTCAACGCCTGGTAGAACTGCTCGCTTTCCGTGATCGGAGTGCGCTGGTCCTCTTCGCCGGTCAACAGCATGGTCGGGGTGTTCACATTGCCGACGAGGCTGAGCGGCGAACGCTCCCAGTAATGCATCGGCACCTCCCACGGCAGGCCGGGGAACTGGTGGTAAGTCTGGAAGATGTAACTGTCCGCCGTCAGCGTCTTGCTCAGCCAGTTGATCACCGGCTTGGCGGCTGCTGCCGCATTGAACCGATCGGTCAGGCCGACGAGGTATGCGGTCGCAATGCCCCCTGCTGATCCGCCGGTCACGAAGAGGTTGTCCTCGTCGATGAAGCCCTTGGCGATCATCGCATCGACGCCTGACATGTGGTCGGCGGCATCGTCGGGGCTGGAATATTTGTGTTCGAGTAGCAGGCCGAATTCTTCGCCATAGGACGCACTGCCGCGGTGGTTGGCGTAGAAAACGACATAGCCCTCGGCGACATAGCGTTGGATCTCGGCGGAGAAATGCGGGCCGTATGCCGCGTGCGGTCCGCCGTGGATTTCGAGGATCAGCGGATACTTCTTCGACGGATCGAAGCCCGGTGGTGTCACGTACCAGCCCTGGATCTCGGTCCCGTCGTGCGAGGAGACATAGACGATCTCCTGCACCTGCCCCAGATCGCGGTGAGCGAGCAGGTCCTCATTGAGTGCGGTCAGCTTGCGGGTGCTTCGTCCGGTCCTGGCATAGAGGTCCGCCGGTCGGTCATGCGAACCTTGTGTCCATGCAAGCGCGCCATTCGCATGCACATCGTATGTGCCGCTGGTGTAGGGCCTGCCGAGCGTTGTTCCGCCCAGTCCCTCGGCGACGGTTTCGACGCTGCCGCCCGACGGCGACACGCGGCCGATCTTGCGGATGCCGCGATCGTCATAGGTGAAGTAGATGTGCCGTCCGCCCCAGCGAATATCGCTCACCTCGCGGTCGAGGCCCTCGGTCAGATTGCGTCCGCCCGAACCGTCGAAATCGCGCACGCAGACGTCGACCTGCCACACGGGGCGCTTGACGTTGGGCATGCAGATGAAGGCCACGCTACGCCCGTCCGGGGAGAGCTGCGGCGAGGCTTCGAGACCGCCTCCGCTGGTCACCTGCCGCATCACGCCGCCGTCCAGCCGAACGCGCCAGATATCGCCTTCGACGGTCTGCAATTCCCAGCCCTCGTTGCGATTGGCCGAGACGAGGATCGCGCCGCCGTCACGCGTCCATGCGAGCGGGCCGGAATGGTTGAATTCGCCCGTCGTTAGCTGGCGGGGCGTGCCGCCATCGGCGGGCACCACGAAGACGTGGCTGAAGGTCACGTCGATGAAGCCGGAGCCGTCGCTGCGATAGCGGGCATGGTCGATCACCTTGACCGGAGGCGACCATTTCGCCCCTTCGGGCTTGGGCGGCGCCTTGGCGAGCGGCTTCGTGTCGCCGTCGACACGCGAAGTAAAGGCGATCTGCCGGCCATCGGGCGACCAAGCGAGATTTCCTGCAGAGCTGTCGAGCGCGGCGACCTGCTGGACCTGACCGCTGTCCATCCAGCGGATAAAGATCGCGCTCCGCCCGTCATCGTCGCGCCCGCTATAGGCAATGCGCCTGCCGTCGGGCGACCATTCGCCGCCGCTCGCGCCGTCCAGCACGAGGCGGTTGCTGCTGCCGTCGAGCGCTGCAATCCAGAGCGCGCCCTCGGTCCGGTCGGTCATGATGTTGTTCGAGCGCCGCGTGTAGAGGACATGGCGGCCATCGGGCGAAATGCGCGGATCGTCCGCATATTCGAGGTCGAAAACGTCGAGCGAGGTGAACAGCCTGTCGCTCTCGGCACCTTCGTCCTGTGCGAGCGCTGCCTGTCCCCAAGCGCCCGCTGCAATCGCGAGCGCACCGATCCATGCCTTCATGCATTGTCTCCCTTTGGCGTCGGGGTAGCACAAAGAAAAAGGGGCGCGAGACTTTTCGTCCCGCGCCCCAGTGAACCCCCCATCTCTCCCCTGGGGTTGTTGGCTCTGTGTCAGGCGCCCGGCGGCAGCGGATCGTCGCTCTTGGGCGCGGCCGCCTTGCGGCGCGACGGCTTGGGCGCAGAAGCGCTCCCCCCGCCAAGGTCGCTGTCCATCTGGTCGAGCTTGCGCGCCGCCCACTCACGACCGCCGAGGCCGAAGGCCAGAGCGCCTGCCACTGCGATGCCGCCGATCAGGATCGTCAGCGCGTTGGCCGGGATCATCCCGCCGATGCCGGTGAACTGCAGGCCCATGAAGACGAACAGGATGATCGTAGCCCAGCGGACGATGGTGCCCGCCGTGCTGCTTCCTGCATCGCCCGAGATCAGGCGCGCAAGCAGGTTGGCGATCAAGAAGCCGAAGGCGATGACCACGGCTCCGAAGATCACGCGACCGCCCAATTCGAGCAACTGGTCGAGGATCTGCGTAAGCTCGGGAAAGCCGAGGATGCGCGTCGCAGCGATGGCGAAGAACAGGATGATCGCCACCTGCGCGATGCGGGCGATGATACCGCTCGCAGTCGTGCCTTCGGCAACCAGTCCGCTTTCCGCCAGCGCCCGGTCGACACCGAGGCCCGGCAGCACTTCCTTGGCGATCTGCACCACGAACTTGCTGATCAGGTAGCCGATGCCAAGCAGGATAGCGGCTGCGATAATGTTCGGGATGGCCGCGAAGATCATCCGCAGCATGTCCGAAGCCGGATCGCTGATCGACTGGATCTGCAGCTGTTCGAGCGCCGCAATCGCCACCGGAATGGCGATCAGGACATAGGCGATTGTGCCGATGGTCTTGCTGATCGCGGTATTGCCGGTGACGTTGTCGACACCGCCGCGATTTGCCCATTTGTCGAAATCGACTGCCTGCAGCGTGGTGACCACGAGATCGCGAACGATCCGCGCCACCATCATGCCGATGAAGAAGATCAGGCCCGCCCACAGCAGGTTGGGCAGGAAGTCGACGACATTCTCGAGCAGGCTGTTGATCGGTCCTGCGACCCCGCCGAGTTCGAGAATGTTGAGCACGATGAGCAGGCCGAACAGCCAGATCAGCAAGGACACGATCTTGCCGAGCGATTCACCCAGAGAAGTGCCGTTGCCGGTCCCGCGCTTGAAGAAGTCGACCGTGTCGACAAGCTTGGCAAAGGCCCATTTCGCCGCGCGTGCGGCAAGCCATGTGACGACCAGTGCAACCACTGCGAAAAGGAGCTTCTCTCCAAGCTCCATCGCCAATTGCTGGTCAAAGCGATATCTATCCAGAATCATGAAACCTCTCCCCATTGGTTTCCGTAACGTCAGGGCTATCACGCGTGTCGGATTTAACCAAAACATGCCTTGGGGATTGAGTGGATAACTCAAGGTGCTATCCCGGCGGAATGAGAGGATTTTTCACCCAGCTCGCCGCTGTTTTCGCGCTCGCGATTGCCGCCTGTCCGGTACCGGCCCTTGCCGATAATCACGAAGGGCAATGGTCCATCGCGATCCATGGCGGGGCGGGGACCATCGCGCGCGAGAACATGAGCGCGGAAGCCGAGGCGGAATATCGCGCGGGCTTGCAGGTCGCTCTCGATGCCGGGGCGAAGGTGCTGGCAGACGGCGGCACAGCCATGGATGCAGTCGAGGCGGTGATCCTCATCCTCGAGGACGATCCCAAGTTCAACGCCGGTCGCGGCGCGGTCTACACTTGGGAAGGCAACCACGAACTCGACGCCTCGATCATGGATGGGCGCGACCGGAATGCAGGCGCAGTGGCGGGCGTCACCAATGTCCGCAATCCCATCCTGCTGGCGCGCAAGGTGATGACCGACAGCCCGCATGTCATGCTCTCGGGCGAGGGGGCGGAGACTTTCGCTGCCGAACAGGGCCTCGACCTCGTGCCGGGCGAGTATTTCGATACCGACAGCCGCCGCGAAGCGCTCGAGCGGATGAAGGCTGACAAGCTTTCCGCGATCGATGTCGACATCAAGTTCGGCACGGTCGGCGCCGTCGCGCTCGACACGCATGGCAATCTTGCCGCGGGCACCTCGACCGGCGGCATGACCGGCAAGCGCTGGAACCGCATCGGCGATGCGCCGGTGATCGGGGCGGGCACCTATGCCGACAACCGCAGCTGCGCCGTCTCTGCGACCGGCTGGGGCGAGTACTTCATCCGCGTCGGCGTGGCGCACGAGATCTGCACGCGGCTACGCCATCGTTTCGACATGGATGTCGTCGTGGCCCGTGTGACGACCCCTGTAGATCGCGACGGAAATCCGGAATATTTCGTCCATGCCTCGGAAATGATGCTCGAAGAAAGCGCCGCGCAGGAAGAAGCCGATGCGGTGATGGGCGAGGTGAAGGAACTTGGCGGCGACGGCGGGATCATCCTCGTCACTCCCGAAGGCCATGCGCTTTACAGCTTCAATACCAGCGGCATGTACCGCGGCCGCGCCACTAGCGAAGGTGTCAACGAAGTCGCGATCTACGGCGACGAATAGAGATCACGAGTCGCTGCGCCGCAACAAAGCGGGCTTGCCGATTGAATGTCCTATAACTCAAGGGCTTGTCGCCGCGCTTTGACTCGCGTGGGTGCCGGGTGCAGATTTCGTGCAGCGTTGGGGAATAATCTTACAACTTACGGGCCGCAAAGGCCCTGACGCCTTTCTTGGGTCGCAGCACTCAATGAGAGGATTCCCGCATGAAACATCTTTTGAAAAGTGCCTTGGTGGCTTCCGCGCTGGCCTTCGCCGTCCCGCACGCTGCCGTCGCGCAGGACGAGTACCCGTTGACCGGTGCCGAATGGATCGAGGTTACTGGGATCAGCATCGAAGACGGCGGGGGCTACAAATACGCGACCTGGCTCGCGACAGAATGGCGCAAGCGGATGGACTATGCCGTCTCGCAAGGTTGGATCGAAAGCTACGAGATCTGGTCGAACAGCCATGGTCGCGCTGACGAACCCGACCTCTGGCTGATTACTCGCTTCGATAGTTTCGAAAGCAATGAGGAGTGGGAGGCGCGTAACCGCCAGATGCGTGCATACATGCAGCGCAATATCCAGCAGCTGCAAACCGAAAGCGGCGACCGCGCGAAATATCGAACAGTCTTGGGCGATGTACTGATCAAGCGCCTCGTCTGGCGCGATTGACGCAGCGAAAGTGTGCGGGCGGGGCGTTTGTGCGCTCCGCCCGTGACGCCTATCCCCGCTTCCTTGCCTGCGCATAGCTGCCCAGCAGCCTCACGCCGTTTGTCTGGAATTCCAGTTCTTCAAGCGCAGTGTCGACCCGCGGGTCTCCCGGCGCGCCCTCGATATCGGCGTAGAAGCGTGTCGCGGCGAAGCTGGCGCCCTTCTGGTAGCTTTCCAGCTTGGTCATGTTGACGCCGTTGGTCGCAAAGCAGCCGAGCGCCTTGTAGAGCGCGGCAGGCACGTTCTTCACTTCGAAGATGAAGGTGGTCATCGCGGTTTCCGCCTCGATACCCGCAGGGTCGCGCGGTTCTTTCGCAAGCACGACGAAGCGGGTGGTATTGTCATGTGCGTCCTCGACCTCGTTCTCGATCACGTCGAGCCCGTAGAGCTCGGCAGCCATCGGCGGAGCGATTGCGCAGAATTTCGGATCCTGCATCTCGGCCACATAGGCCGCGGCACCAGCCGTATCGGCATGGGCGAGCGCGACGATACCGCGTTCTTGAAGGAAGTGGCGCGACTGGCCCAGCGCCTGCGGGTGACTGTATGCGGCTTCGAACGGCCCCGACCCGGTCGCCATCAGCGCATGGGTGATGCGCATGAAATGTTCGGCCACGATCGACAGCCCGCTTTCGGGCAACAGGAAGTGGATGTCCGACACGCGGCCATGCTGGCTGTTCTCGATCGGGATCATCGCGCAGCCGGCAAGACCCTGTTTCACCGCGTCGAGCGCGTCCTCGAAACCCATGTAGGGAAGCGGCAGGCATTCGGGATCGAACTGCATCGCAGCTTGGTGCGAGTTCGAGCCCGGTGCGCCGCCAAAGGCGATGGCGCGTGCGGGATGGGTCGCGGCCGCCTGCCGCATGCTGTCGACCATTTCGATCGCGGGTCTTGCAAAAGTACGCATCAAAGCTGCTGCTATCGGCGGCTTTCCGGCACCGCAAGCGTAATTGCGAGCCTTGCACTTGCGCGAGCGCGCCCACGGCACTAGAGCGACGCGCAACCAACAGATCACTCGGATTCTCGCAGGCAATCACGCAATGGACGACCGTTTCAACACCGCATCCGGCTGGGTTCTCTTCTCCGGCATCGTCGCACTCGCCGCCTCAATCGGCGCGGGCATGTATTTCCATGCCGACAGCTACGACTATCCCGAAGACAAGGACTTCGGTTATTTCGTGGAAGCTGAGGAAGAAGAAGGCGGCGCCGACGCAGGGCCCGATCTCGGTACGCTGCTCGCTTCGGCCGATGCTGCTGCCGGCGAGCGTGTCTTTGCCAAGTGCACCGCTTGTCACACGATCGACCAGGGCGGTGCCAACGGCATCGGTCCAAACCTTTACGGCGTGATGGGCAAGGCCATCGGCAGCCACGCTCCGGGCTTCGCCTATTCCTCGGCCCTTTCGGACCACGGTGGCGAATGGACCTGGGAAAACATGGATGCATGGCTCACCAGCCCCCGCGGCTTTGCCAATGGCACCAAGATGAGCTTCGCCGGTCTTTCCAAGGCTGAAGATCGCGCCAATGTCATGGAATTCATGGCGACTTATGGCGGCGCACCGGCCAAGCCGGAACCGGCCGCTCCTGCCGCCGAGGAAGGCGCCGAGGGCGTAGCCGTCGAAGGCGAAGAGCCGAGCGAAGCCGAAGCCGCTGGCGCAATGGGCGCCGACGAACCGGTCGCTTCGGCCAATGCTGCTGGCGACAACGAAGGCGCGACCAAGGTCGACTGATCTTCGTCTGAATGCTGAAACGAAAAACCCCGCCTTCGAGCGGGGTTTTTTGTACCTGCCTTCAGCCCTTGAAGCCCTGGGCGATCACGTACCACTCGCTCGAACCCTTGCGGCTCGCGGGCGGCTTGGCGTGTTTCACTGTCTTGAAGTGCTTCTTGAGCAGGTCGAGCAGGTCCTTGTCGGTTCCGCCGGCGAGCACCTTGGCAAGGAAAGTCCCGCCCTTTTCGAGGTTCTCGATCGCGAACCATGCGCCTGCCTCGACGAGGCCCATCGTGCGCAGGTGATCGGTCTGCTTGTGGCCCACCGTGTTGGCGGCCATGTCGCTCATGACGAGGTCGGCCTTGCCGCCCATGGCTTCCTCGAGCACGCGCGGCGCATCGTCGTCCATGAAATCCATCTGGAAGATCGTGACACCCTCGATCGGCTCGACTTCAAGGAGGTCGATGCCGACGACATGCGCTTTGGGCACGACCTTGCGCGCAACCTGGCTCCACCCGCCCGGCGCAATGCCGAGATCGACGATCCGCTTCGCACCGCGCAGCAGGCCGAATTTCTCGTCCATTTCGATCAGCTTGTAGGCCGCGCGGCTGCGATAGCCGTCGGCCTTGGCTTGCTTCACATAGGGATCGTTGAGTTGCCGCTGCAGCCAGCGGGTAGAGGATTCGCTGCGCTTCTTCGCGGTGCGGACGCGTGTGTCCTTGTCCTTGCCCGATCTAGACATCCTGTTCCCTCATGCGTTGCAGGGCGGCGCGGCTCCGGTCGCCGTCGGCATCCGCTGCCATGAGGCTGCGCAAGATGCCTTCGCGAATGCCGCGGTCGGCCACGCCCAGTGTCTGTGACGGCCAGATGTCGAGAATGCTTTCGAGGATCGCACAGCCCGCCACCACCAGGTTCGCGCGGTCATCGCCGATGCAGGGAAGCTGGCGGCGTTCCGGCCCGCTCATATGCGACAGCTTGACCGAAATCTCGCGCATGTCGCTGCTGTCGACGATCAATCCGTCGACCGCCTGCCGGTCGTATTGCGGAAGTTCGAGATGGAGGCTGGCCAGCGTCGTCACCGTCCCGCTGGTGCCCAGCAGGCGTATAGGATCGGGGCCCTTGGCAAATTCCCGGATGCGCTCTGCAAAGGGGGCGAAGCTGCCGAGCACGGTCTTTCGCATGCGCTTGTACCGGTCGAGCCGCTCTTCCTCGCTGTCATCGGATCCGGTGACCGTATCGGTCAGCGAGACGACGCCCCATGGCACGCTCATCCAGTCGAGGATGCGCGGAACAGCGCCGCTCGGTTCGACGAGCACTAGCTCGGTAGAACCACCACCGATGTCGAAGATCACCGCCGGTCCAGCGCCGTCCTCGAGAAGGACGTGGCAGCCCAGGACGGCGAGCCGCGCTTCTTCCTGTGCGGAGATGATGTCGAGCACGATGCCCGTCTCGCGCTGGACCCGTTCGATGAACTCGGCTCCGTTGGATGCCCTGCGGCATGCCTCGGTCGCGACGGAACGCGCGAGGTGGACATGGCGGCGGCGCAGCTTTTCGGCGCAGACGTGTAGGGCGGCCAGCGTGCGTTCCATCGCTTCGTCCGAAAGCCTGCCGCTGGCGGCGAGACCTTCGCCAAGCCGCACGACGCGGCTGAAGGCATCGATCACGGTGAAGTTCTCGCCCGAGGGACGCGCGATCAGCAGGCGGCAATTGTTGGTGCCCAGATCGAGCGCGGCATAGGCCTGCCGCCGGGCGCGAGGATGGCTTGCTGGTCGGGAATTAGGACGCGGAGCCGCCCCGTTCGGGCGTGCAGCAATCTCGAGCTGCGGGGCTTTTCGGCCCTTGGACCTGGAGGGGCGCTTGTAGCGGAAATCGGCTACCTTGCCGGACGTGCCGCCCCGTTTTTTTTCCTGGCCCCGATTTGTGTCCGGCGGAATGTGATCCGCCATGGGGTATCTTTCATTATTCCTCCCGCGCGAGACTACCTCGCGCGGGGACCTGATGCAGATGCTAGCGGGAGGTTGCGCAAGGGGCAAGCACGGGGTTGACCTTGCGAGCGCGTGAAACTAGATGCGCGGCCTCTGATGCAGGCGTGAGGCGATTCTGGCCCGCCCGCTTCAGCTGATGCCCCGTCGTCTAATGGTAAGACTACGGACTCTGACTCCGTCAATTGAGGTTCGAATCCTCACGGGGCATCCAACACTTCCCCATCTCTGCTCGCTTTCCTCAAGGTGCGCCTGCGCCCTCTATGGCGGCGACGGCGCGTACGAAATCTACGCAGGCGCCGATGCCGATATCGTGGTCGGCGGCTGGGGCAACGACATTCTATTCGGCATGTACGGGAACGACCGGCTCATCGGTGGTGCGGGCAACGACTTGATCATCGGTGGTCGCGGCAATGACTAGATGACAGGCAACGGCAGTTTCGACACCTTCTTCTACAGAGGCGCGCCGATCGGCGGTGAGGCCGATACGATCACCGACTTCACCAGCGGCGAGGACACGATGGAATTCGACGCTGCCTCTTTCGGTTTTACCTCGGGCGGCGAACTCGATCTTTCGGCTTTCCAGCTCGGCATTAGCGCCGACGATGCCGACGACCGTTTCATCTACGACCAGGCCAGCGGTGACTTGTTCTTCGATGCCGGCGGCAATGGGGCAGGGGCACAGTTGCTGATCGCCATCCTGGGTGCAGGAACGGCCTTCGCGGCGGACGATATCTTCCTCTACGAACCTGCCAAGGCGGCAGGTGCAGAGGCGCTGGCGAGCGCGGACATGATCTTGCTCTGACCGGCGCTGCCGGAAATCATCACCCGGCTGGACCACGCACGCCAAAACGCCTAGACAGCACCGCATCCCCGGGGAGCCAGCGTTGGCTGAGAGGGAGGTCTCGCGCCCTCCGACCCGTCGAACCTGAACCGATTAGCATCGGCGGAGGGAGTGGAGCGGCGCCAGTAAACCGCTCTCCGTCCGCCCTATGGAGAGAGCACGCATGGCCGACATCAACAGCAAATTCGACATCGGCGTCACCACCGGACCCATTCGCGGCAGCCGCAAGGTCCATGTCGGCGCGAAGTCGGGCAGCGGCATCCAGGTCGCCATGCGCGAGATCGACCTCGAGGGCGGCGAGCCCGGCGTGCGCGTCTACGACACCTCCGGTCCGTACACCGACCCCGATGCGACCATCGACATCCGGCAGGGTCTCGAACAGAAGCGCCGCGAGTGGATCATGGCGCGCGGCGATGTCGAGGAATATGATGCGCGCGAAGTGAAGCCGGAAGACAACGGACAGCTCGGCCCCGACCGCAGTGGCGGCGTCCCCGGCTTCCCCAATGTCGCCAAGCGCGTCCTGCGCGCCAAGCCCGGCGCGAACGTAAGCCAGATGCACTATGCCCGCCGCGGTATCATCACGCCCGAGATGGAATATGTCGCCGAGCGCGAGAACCTGGGCCGCGAAATGCTGCGCGAGGAAGCCGCCCGCCTGACAGCGCGCAACGATGGCCAGCCCTGGGGCGCCGAGCTGCCCGATTACGTCACCCCCGAATTCGTCCGCGACGAAGTGGCGCGCGGCCGCGCGATCATCCCCAACAACATCAACCACCCAGAAACCGAGCCGATGGCCATCGGGCGCAACTTCCTCGTCAAGATCAACGCCAATATCGGCAACTCCGCCGTAGCATCCGACGTGGCTAGCGAAGTCGACAAGATGGTCTGGTCGATCCGTTGGGGCGCGGACACGGTGATGGACCTTTCCACGGGCCGCAACATCCATGACACGCGCGAATGGATCATCCGCAACAGTCCCGTCCCCATCGGGACCGTGCCGATCTACCAGGCGCTCGAAAAGGTCGGCGGCATTGCCGAGGACCTGACGTGGGAGATCTTCCGCGACACGTTGATCGAACAGGCCGAGCAGGGCGTCGACTATTTCACAATCCACGCCGGCGTGCGCCTGCCCTATGTCCCGATGACCGCGAAGCGCGTCACCGGCATCGTGTCGCGCGGCGGCTCGATCATGGCGAAATGGTGTCTCGCGCATCACAAGGAGAGCTTCCTCTACGAGCGCTTCGACGAGATCACCGAGATCATGAAGGCCTATGATATCGCCTATTCGCTGGGCGACGGCCTGCGCCCCGGCTCCATCGCCGACGCCAATGACGAAGCCCAGTTTGCCGAGCTCTACACGCTGGGCGAGCTCACCAAGCGCGCCTGGGAGCAGGACGTGCAGGTGATGATCGAAGGCCCCGGCCACGTGCCGATGCACAAGATCAAGGAGAACATGGACAAGCAGCTGGAAGCCTGTGGCGAAGCGCCCTTCTACACGCTCGGCCCGCTCGTCACCGACATCGCGCCGGGTTACGACCACATCACCAGCGGCATCGGCGCAGCGCAGATCGGCTGGTACGGCACCGCCATGCTCTGCTACGTCACGCCCAAGGAACACCTCGGCCTGCCCGACCGTGACGATGTGAAGGTGGGCGTGGTGACCTACAAGCTCGCCGCCCACGCCGCCGACCTTGCCAAGGGCCACCCCGCCGCCAAGGTCCGTGACGACGCACTGTCGAAGGCCCGCTTCGAATTCCGTTGGCGCGACCAGTTTAACCTCAGCCTCGACCCCGACACGGCCGAGCAATACCACGACCAGACCCTCCCCGCAGAAGGCGCCAAGACCGCCCACTTCTGCTCGATGTGCGGCCCGAAATTCTGCTCGATGAAGATCACGCAGGAAGTGCGCGACTTCGCGGCAAAGCAGAACTCGGACAGCTATCTGGCGAGCGAGAACATCAAGCGCGAGACCTCAGCCGAAGAGGCCGAGCAAGCGCAGAAAGGCATGGAGGAGATGAGCGAGGTTTACCGCGAGAAGGGCGAGAAGCTGTATTTGCCTGAGGATTAAATCGGATCAATCCATTCCGTGGTAGGAGGCGGAGCTTGCCCCGCAAGGCCGAAATTGTTCTGAATATACAGATGTATGTTCACTCGCGTGGCGATAGACTGCGGACCGGTTGAGATCCCATTTGGAAGGTTCAGGGCAGTTTTCTCGATCATCCCTTTACCCCAAATTTGAGGACGATTATCCCACTCAGGTAGTCGCGTGATCCGTTCTGCGGCTTGTTGGAAATCCCACTGGTTCTCTTTGGAACGTGAGATGATCCAAGTTCCGCGAGTGGGAAAGTCTATCTGAGGCAAAGGGCGATTCCCGCCCCCATCATATCTCCGCGGCTTAGTGCTTGCCCAATCTCCATAATACATCTGGTAATTCCCGAATTGGCCCCGAAGATTTTCGAAAAGCAGACAGCGGCGAAGGCTGCGGGAATGAGCCGCCAGTCGGCCTATGGCCTGCGCGCGCGATTGAATGGGGAGCCGTTCGACCTTGCGTGGAATGCCGCGCTGCGCTGTCGCTTCGATGCGCTGGCGGAGGCCGCGATGGACCGGGCGCTGAACGGGGTGGAGGTGCCGCACTTCTACAAGGGCGAGCTGATCGGCACCTCGCGCCGCTATGACGAGCGGCTGACGGTGGCGCTGCTCGCCATGCAGGAGCGGTTTCGCGGGCCGCGCCACTATGGCTCGCACCCTGCCGCCTTGTTCGAGGCGCAGGACTTCGGCCCCTTGCTAGAGCGCGTGGAGAGCGGTCCCGAGACCTGGCAGGATGAAATCTACGCCCGCATCGAAGACAATCTGCTGGAGGTGGGCGAGGACGGGGATGACGGTTTTGAGGATTGGGAGGCGGATTGATCTTGCCCGCGTGTCAACTTCGCTCGATCCTGCAAAACCGCAGGATTTGTGCGGGTCCCAGCCGGGAAGGGCCGGCCGGTGAGGTGTCAACTGTGTCAACTTCGTCCCAGCTTGACCAGAACAAGGTCGAGCGATTGAAGGTAGTTCGCCCGTGCACGTCTTCCATGATTGAAGAGTGGCCCAAAGGTGCCGATGCTGGCAGAATTGAAGCTCTTACGGTCGTGGCGCAGCACGCGGGCTGCCGCCTGTCTTGACGGCCATCGCATTTGCCAGAACACTCAGCCGTCATGACCCAAACCGAAACCAACCGCTCGCTCATCACCAAGGCCTTCGAAGGTTTGCGCCATGGCGATCCTTCGCATTTCATGCCGCTATTCGGAAAGGATATCGAATGGCGTGTGATGGGATCGTCGGCGTGGTCGAGGCACGCAAAGGGCCTCGCCAATGTCGAGCGCGATCTCGTCGGGCCGCTGTTTGCGCGGTTTGCGGGGCCGTATCTCAACATTCCCGAGTTGATCCTTGCCGATGGCGACCATGTCGTCGTGCTCGCGAAGGGCGATGCCGAGACGGTCGAGGGCAAGCGCTACGACAACGACTATTGCTTCGTCTTCCGGATGAAGGACGGCAAGATCGTGGAAGTGCGCGAATACATGGACACGATCCTCGCCGACGCGGCACTCGGCACGTAGCGCTCCGCTTCGGATTCCGTTTTCAAGGTGAGGTGGTAGCTATCGCCGCGCATGTTCCCATCTAGCTCGGATAAGGAGATTGCCCATGCGCCAGCCCGCCCTTTTCATCGGTCACGGCAGCCCGATGAACACTCTCGAAAGCAATGGCTATACGCAGAGCTGGGCGGCGATCGGGCGGAACCTGCCCAAGCCCAGGGCGATCCTTGCCGTTTCCGCGCACTGGTATTTCGGTGCCACCGCCGTCACCGCGATGGCGCAGCCGCGCACGATCCACGATTTCTACGGCTTCCCGCAGGAGCTTTTCGATGTCGAATATCCCGCGGCGGGCGATCCCGAGCTGGCGGGGCGCATCCAGGAGCTGGTGAAGCCCGAATGGATGGGGCTCGACCGCGACCAGTGGGGGCTCGATCACGGGACGTGGTCGGTGCTCAAGCACATGTATCCCGATGCCGATGTGCCGGTGGTGCAGCTCTCGCTCAACGCCACGCGGCCGATCGAATATCACTTCGAGCTGGGCCGCAAGCTGGCGAAGCTGCGCGAGGAAGGCGTCATGGTGCTGGGCAGCGGCAACGTGGTGCACAACCTGCGCCGCGTGGAATGGGACAAGCCGGATAGTGGGACCGAATGGGGCCGCAGGTTCGACGATGCGGCGGGCGAGCAGCTTCGCAGTGCGCCAGAGGACATCCTCAAGCTGCGCGAACATCCCGATTACGCGATGGCGGTGCCCACGCCCGACCATTTCCTCCCGCTGCTCTACCTCGCCGGTATCGCGGCAGAGGAGGCCTCGAAGGTCGAGACCCTGCTCGAAGGCCATGCGCTCGGATCGATCAGCATGACGAGCTATGGCATCGATGCCCATGTCAGTCTCGCCAAGGAGCCGCATTGCGCGGCGCAGCTGCCCGAGGGCGTGCCGCCCGACCAGAGCAACATCTGACCATGCGCAAACCCGGCGACTTCCGCGGGGCGATGCATTAGGCTGCGCGGCTAGTAGACGATGGCCGACTATCTGATCTTCTTCGCCCTCGTGCTGGGCATCAACCTGCTGCCCGCCTTCGGGCCGCCGACCTGGTCGGTCATCGCGCTCTACGCCTTCAACAGCGACCTCGAGCTTGTCCCGCTGGTGCTGCTCGGCGCGATTGCCGCTGCGACCGGGCGTTTCCTGCTGGCGCATGCGACGCGGCTATTGGGCGCGCGGTACCTGTCGGAAAGGATACAGGCGAACCTCGATGCCGCGCGCGAGGCGCTGGAAAAACGCCGCCGCAACAGCCTGCTCGCGCTCGGCCTCTTTGCGCTGTCGCCGGTCCCGTCGGCGCAACTGTTCGAAGCTGCAGGGCTGACGCGACTGCGCCTCCTGCCATTCACCGCCGCATTCTTTGCAGGCCGCATCGTGAGCTATTCGATCTACGGTTACACAGCGCAGGGCATCCGCTCGACCAGCATGGGCGAGGTCTTGCGCGAAGGGCTGGGCAGCACGTTCGGCATCGCGATCCAGGTGGCGATGCTCGCCGCACTGGTGCTGCTGGCACGCATCGACTGGCGAAAGCGGTTTGGGCTGTAACTTGCGCTTTTCGCCCCTTCCATCCCGTCCGATCGTCCCCATGTCGGTAGGTGAGGGGACAGAAAGAGGAGCGAACCGCTATGCAGGTCCAGTTCAATTCCGACAGCAGCGTCATGGGTACGGACAACGTCGCCGAGCGCATCAAGACAAGCGTACGGGACAAGCTTTCACGGTTCGAAGAGCGGCTGACGCGGCTCGAGGTGCACGTCCACAACGACCACCGCCATACGCACGGGCATGATGACAAGGCCTGCACGATCGAAGCCCGCCCGCGTGGCGGCAAGCCTGTCGGCGTGACCGAGCATGGCTCGACTGTCGACGATGCGGCGCGCAAGGCCGCCAAGACCCTAGCCCAGCGGCTTCAGCGCCACTTCGGCAGGGAATCCAAGCACAGCCACGACCAGCGCCCCGACAAGGTGATGTAAGCAGCAAGAGGAAGGCGGCGCCGCGCGAGTGTGGCGCTGCCCGCCTACTGTTCCTTGTGGTGCCTCCACCACATGATGGCCCACGCCGCTATCGTCAGGGCAAGCAGGCCGATCTTCGGGTTCACCACCTGGTAGTTCAGGAACATGGCTCCGTGCAGCGCGAGATAGATCGCGATCAGCACCAGGCCCGCCTTGCGCCGCGCGGCGAGATAGAGCGCGGCGCCCGAAGCCAGGATCACGCCCATCACGGTTATCAGGCCGAAATAGAACGCAACGCTCCACGCCATGAAGGCCTGCGCTTCGTGCCGCGCGAGGAATGCGCGGGTTTCATCGAGCGCCTCGGCCATTTCGCCTACTGCGGCCCACCAGCCGAGCTCTGCCCCCAGCATGGCACCGCCGACACCGAGGCGGACCAGCCCGAAGGCGAGAAATCCCAGGGCGAGCAGGACGGCGAGGATGCGGAGCCATTTTGGCGCGAGAGGTGAAGTCATGGTGTATTGCTAATCCAATACACCTGCGGGGTCAACTGCCGCGTCCGAGACCCACCATGATGCGGTCGAGCGCCTGCAGGAAGCGCGAGCGGTCGGCCTTGCCGAAGGGCGGCGGACCGCCCCCCACGCCGTCCATGCCCGCGCGCAAGTCTTCCATGATCGCGCGGGTCGCCACTGCCGAACCGATACTGGCGAGATCGAACGGCTTGCCGTTGTGCGCGAGGACCGTAGCCCCGGCCTTGAGGCACCGCTCTGCCAGCAGGATGTCGGCGGTGACCACCACGCTGCGCGGACCGGCATTGTCCGCGATCCAGTCGTCCGCGGCATCGAAGCCGTCGCTAACTACCACGCGCTTCACCCGCTCGCTGACCGGTACCCTGAAAGGCGAATTGCTGACCACGCGGACATGCGCCTTGTAGCGCTGGGCCACGCGATAGATTTCCTCCTTCACGGGGCAGGCATCGGCATCGACGAGAATGGTGACGGGATCGCTCATCCAGCAATCGTTAGGCGTTTCGCCCCGCGCGTGCTACCGCGCCGCTGCTGACGTCGAAATTTGCGACGGACTTCGGATTTTGACGACGCCGCTTGCCGCAGAGCCCAGTGCTCATGGCCCCGGCGAAAACCAGACGACGACTTCCTTTCTTCGGACGATTTTAAGCACGACCGCGAGCGCATGTCGCGCGGCGGCAACTCTACGTTCTCGAAAGGAACATCATATGGCCAAGACCGGCACCGTAAAATTCTTCAACGCCGACAAGGGTTACGGCTTCATCCAGCCCGACGACGGTTCGCCCGACAGTTTCGTGCACATCACCGCTGTGCAGGCTGCAGGCATGCAGACGCTCGATAAGGAACAGCGTCTCAATTACGAAGTCGAGCAGGGACGCAACGGCAAGGAAAGCGCCGTGAACCTGTCGGCTGCGGACTGATCCGCATGCGATAATGCGCACCGGGCCGGGCATCCCGGTTCCGGTGCGCACTTAAATTCCCGATCTTCCAGCGGAGCCATCCACGCATGAGCCAATCCTACGAATTCTACTGCAGCCGCGCCGAGGAGGCAGCTGCGGATGCGAAAGCCGCAACCCTAGCGAATGTACGCGAGCGCGCCCTGAGATCGGAAGCGACATGGCGTGGCCTTGCCGAACAGGCACGGGCGGTTGCAGAGCAGCGCCAGAAGATCGAAGAAAAGAAGGCCGAAGAACGCGCGGCGCTGGAAGCGCAAGTCAACTGATCGGTCTGGAAGGAAACTACCGGCCCTAGCGCGCCGGTCCTCCCCGAAACTTGCGACCCGGCCACCAGTCGGGATCGAACCACTGGCATTGCATGTCGGGGCGCGCATCGGCGAGCGCCATGAACCCTTCGAAGGTCGCTACCGCCTTGGCGCATTCCAGCTTGGTCAGGCTGCGGCAGGTGATGAGGGGTGAGAGGTCTTTGTCCTTGACCGAGGCGCTTACCAGCGAAAGCTCGCGGAAGACGAAGTCGTCGAGCGGATCGAGGCTCTCGATCTTCTGCGTGGTATTGATCGAACCATCGAGCTTCAGCATTTCCAGCCTGTTCTTCAGCGGCAGCATCCAGCGCAAGTCATAGAGGTGCTTGGCATTCTCGATCTCCAGCCTAACCAGTTTGGGCAGACGCGTGATCGGTGCGAAATCCGTGATGTTTCGCGGGGAATCGATCCTGAGGCGCTTCAGCTTCTGGAGGCGGACCAGGCCTTCGAGTGAAGTCGCGGTCGTGGGCCATTGAAGTTCGAGCCATTCGAGATTTTCGAGCTCGCAGATCTCGTCGAGAAAATCCTGGTTTACTGCGTGCGCAACCAGCGTGCGTAGCTTCTTGCGGGTCGAAATGCCGCGAAACGAGTTCTTGTCGCGCGCGTGCATTCCCATTTCCGCTTCAGGCGAAATTCCCAGCTTTGCACTGAACTCGTCCGGTTCGCTCATCGCCACCCTACCTGCCATGTCCAGGCCGGATGTAACACGTAAGCGGTCACCGGCGCGACCCGCTCGATAAGGTCGTCCGATAGGCTTTCGATGGTGCAGAAACCGACCTTCGCCAGCAGATCAACGCCTCGTCGCGACCTCGGCTCGCCTCGACATAATATTGCCGAAATTCGAAACATCCGCAGCGGCCGGGCGTTCGTATCTTGAAGCACCAGCCGGGTGAGCCGGCTGTCGTTATGCTTAAAAATACACGCAAAAGGGAACTACCATGAACAAGCTGACCATTGCGCTCGCCTCTGCCGCATCGCTGGCAATCGCTGCCTGCGGTGAAGCACCGGCCGAAGAAGATTACGACAACACTGCGGACACGACCGTGAATGCCGAAGCGGAAGCAGGCACCATCGTCGAAGTCGCCCAGGGCAACGAAGATTTCTCGACCCTCGTGAGCGCTGTCACTGCAGCCGGACTTGGCGAAACGCTGTCGGGTGAAGGCCCGTTCACCGTCTTTGCACCGACCAATGACGCGTTCGGCAAGATCGACGAAGCCACGCTGACCGAACTGACGACCAACGACACCGAAACGCTGGGTGCGATCCTCCAGTACCACGTCGTCTCGGGTAACGTCGACGCAGCCACGCTGACGCAGGCCATCACCGAAGCCGGTGAAGGCGGTTACACCATCGAGACCGTCGGTGGCGGTACGCTGACGGCCAATGTGGTCGACGGCAACGTCGTCCTGACCGATGCAGCAGGTGGCACCTCGACCGTCACCGCGACCGATGTCGCAGCATCGAACGGCGTGATCCACGTGATCGACACCGTCCTGATGCCGCAGTAATCGCGCCTGATAGACGCCAAAAGAAAGGCGGCCCTTCGCGGGCCGCCTTTTTCTATGGGCACATGTCTATGTGACCGAGCCTATTCGCGGGCAGCCAGGGCAGCGGTCACGTCGATGGTCTTCGCGTTGCCGGTGCTCGGCTCGCGCGGCGAGGCGGGTGCTTGCGGTTCGTTTATCGCGGCAGGTTCGGCAAGCGCCATCGGTGCTTCGGCACGGGTCATGCGCTGGCTTGTACCTGCTGCCGGAGCCGCCTGCTGGCGCTCTTCAAGGCGGACCTGGTATTCGGCGCGGCCACCGGTGAAGGCGAGCAGCGCCTCTTCGCGAGCGAGCCGTTCGGCATCGGCGGATGCGTAGAAATCACCGTATTCGCCTGCGAGTTCGACGCGATCACCGCCGCGCTCTTCCCACCAGACACCGTCGCTCGACCCGCGCATGCGACCGTGAAGTGCAAGCTCGGCTACTTCGATCGTGCCTTCGGGCGTTTTCAGGGGGTAGTGGTCGGGCGGGCGTTCGCCGGTCCGCAGCCCGGCATTGCCGGCGGTCACCATCTGCGCTTCGGGTAGCGTATCGTAGCGATCGCGTTCGAGGATGCGGCTGTCGCCGATTGCGGCGCCGCTGAGGGCGCCTGCCATGGTAATCAGGGCTACCGCACCCGCAATATGGGGGGCGTATTTCATTGTCTGTCTCCGCAAGATGCGTCTTGCTGTCCAAACGCTCGACCGCTCGCAGGCGTTCCTGAGGCTCCGGTGCCCCGGTTTCACCCCTCCTTAACGACGCGCGGTAAAGGCGATGCAATGGTTTGCCGTCACAGTTAATGCCACAGTGAGAAATTGCCGCTATGGAATGCGCGCGAACCCCTCGGCGGGTAAGATTCAGAGTACGGACCAGCGATGCACGAGCTACAGACACTTTTCGCGACCCAGGAGGGTGAACAGGCCTGGGAAGCCGAAATGCGCCAGTCGTTCCACGAGGGCGACCTGGAGAACCTGCGCAAGTATCTGGTGATGTCGCTCGAAGCTCTCGACACGCCTCTCGCGCAGCAGTGCCTCGCGACAAATTCGCGCAGCATCGAGTTCGAAGGCTGGGACGATCTCGCCGACGCGATCGAGATCAACGAAGGTGATCCGATTACCGGCGTAACGATCGCCATCGCCAATGATCCGGACAAGGCCTTCGACAAGGGGCAGGAAATCCGGCCCTACATGCTGCTGGGCATCTATGGCGACGAACCCTTCGCCTTCAGCAAGGCGAATACGCCCCAGCTGCTCGCCGAAGCTGCCAATCCGGAAGGTCCGGCTTGGGCAGGCTATGACGAGGACATCGAGGTGTTCCTCGACTGTGAGGGGCTGGACGCGCTCAACACGGCGCTCGTCTTCCACAAGGAACGCCATTTCTTCCGCGACGAAGCGCCTGAACAGGCACCGCGCCGCTATGTCGAGTTCGTGCTCGCCTGCTGGTGGCGCGCGCTGCTGTTCCATGAGGCGGTCCAGCACACCAGCCGGTCGCGTCCGCTTCCCGGCGGTGTCCCCGTGCTTGCCGGCATGGTCGACATGCGCCCCGAAGTTATGATGGTCCACGGCATCGAATGGCGCGAGACGCTGGGCGCAAATGCCGAAGCGCTTGCCGGCGCCGAAATGCCCGAAATGCTTCCCGAGAGCATGATCAGCCGCAAGGAAGTGGTCGAAGAGAAGGCCCCGACCGGCCTCGATCTTCGCCGCCGCGTGGCCGAAGCCGAACCGGAAGAAGAAGTGCCGGAAAAGAAGAGCCTGGTGGGCAGGCTCTTCCGCAAAGGCTGACCCGGCGACGTTGACAGCCGACCTCGTGCCGCCCACCAGCGGCGCATGGCGGACGGACACACTTCGTGACAGCGGCACTCGATCAGGCAGAACAGGCACTTCGCTCCGGCAAGGTGGCCGAAGCCTGCGCGATCCTTGAAGGCGCGTTGTCGACCCAACTGTCGCAGGGTGAGAAAGCCGAAGCGCTTTCCATGCTCGGCATGGCCCGCCTGTCCGGTGGCGATCCCGCAAATGCATTGGCACCCTTGGCCGAAGCGGTCGCGCTCGATCCGGGCGAGGGCATGTTCCGCTATAATCACGCAATGGGTCTAGAGGCCGTCGGCAAGATAGCCGAGGCGATTGCAGAGCACCGCGAGGCGGTGAGGCTGTCGGGCGGAATGGCGCCTCTCGTGATTGCGCTGGTGCGGGCATTGATCAAGGGCGGAGCCTTCGCCGAGGCGGCCGAGCGGATCGCCCCGATTGCCGCCGCTCCGTCTGCGCCGCTGCAAGTGCGCCAGCTTTATGTCGAGGCGCTGCGCGGAAGCGGCGACCTGCATGGCGCATGGGATGCTATACAGCCCTTGCTGCTTGACGACATCGCCTCCGCCAATGCCGCGCAGCGCTCGGCAGCCTTGCTGGCAGCACGCATCGCGACCGATGCCCAGTATTACGAGAAGGCGGAAGAGCTGGCGGGTGGCCTTGTCGCCGCAGCTCCGGGGGACGCGGCGTCTGCGGCTGTTCTTGCTCCGCTCGTCCTCTGGTCTCAGGGCAGCGAGGCAGCGCGCCAGGTGATTGAGACCGCTATCGAGGAAAGCGGACCCAACCCGGATCTCCTGATCCAGCTGCTCGGCTTCGGAAAGGATGTGCCCGAGAGCGCTACCGACGCCGCTATCAGGCTGGCGGGCGATGAGCGGCTGCACCCGTACCACCGCGCGCAATTGTTCATGGCCCTGGCACAGCACAATGACCGCAAGGGCGATGCGGAACAGGCTTGGAACTATGCGGTCACCGGCAATCGCCTGTCGCCGTCGGGGGCGCGGCGTGACTGGCGCAGGCTGCTCGATGCCCAGCTGTCGATCTATCGTGACACCGCCGCAGTCGAGCAGGCTCAGGAACGCCCGCGCCACTTCTACCTGTGCGGCGCGCCGCGATCGGGCCAGTCGCTGGTGCAGTCCATCCTCGCGGCATCGCCCGCAGTTACTTCGGTCGGCGAGCGCGGGGCGCTGCTGCCCCACTTGCTCGACCCCAGCCAGAAACTTGCGGCGATGCCCCGAGCCGAGCGCGAGCGCTTTTTCTCACAGCTATCCGAGGCCGATAGGCGCGGCTTTGCCCGCCTGGCCGCATCGTCCTGCTGGATCGTCGACAAGAACCCGGTGCAGCTGGTCGTAGCCGGGGCGCTTGCGCGCATTCATCCCGGGGCGGTCTTTGCAGTGAATTTCCGCGATCCGGCCGATGTCGCCGTGTCGATATTCCTTCGCGGATTCTCGCCGTTCTACGATTACGCGACCGATCTTGGCGCGATCATCGACCATCTCGAACTGATCGCCGATGCGGTCGCTGCGTGGAGGGATGAGGGGCTGGAAATCCGCGCACTTTCGCACGAGGCGCTCGTCGCAGATCCCGCAGGCCAATCGCAGGGCCTCTTCGACTGGCTGGGTCTCGAATGGAACCAAGATTACCTCGATCCTACGAGCCGCAAGACACCAGTGCCGACTTTCAGCGCAGCGCAGGTGCGCGAGCCTATCCGCCCGGGCGTTTCGCATGGCAGCGCGCCTTATGCAGCGCACCTCGAACCCCATGCGCGCCAGCTCGATCGTATCCGCGAGAAGCAGGCGGCATTACTCTCGCAGCGCTGAGCTGCTTGCACCCGCGCTGCGTCCCGCTAGGTTCGCTCGCGCAAAGGGAGACCAGCCATAGTCAGCATTCGCGCCCGCCTCGTCGATTTCGCCCTGCCACTGCTCGGCATCAGGAAGTTTTTCGCCGAGCCCGACAAGCTTCTCGGCCGTATCGCGAAACTTCGCGAGCAGAAGCCGATCCGCCCGCGCGGCAAGTGGCACAAGACGTTCGATATCACCGAGGATAACTCTCACGGCTTTCCGGTGGTTACGATTACCCCGAAGGGCGGGGCACAGCCCGGCGCACCGCACCTGATGTACCTCCACGGCGGCGGATATGTCATGGACATCGCGGCGGTGCATTGGGACGCCGTGGCGTGGCTGTGCGAAGAGTTGGGAGCCTCGGCGAGTGTCCCGATCTATCCGCTGGCACCCGAGGTCACGGCCGAACGGACGCTGGCGGCCATGCGGTCGCTCTATGCCGAACTGGCAGAGCGCTATGGCGCGGACAATCTCACCGTCATGGGAGATAGTGCAGGCGGTGGGATGTCGCTCGCGCTTGCGCAGGAGATCGAAGCGGACGGCGGCGATCTTCCGGCAAGTCTCGTGCTTTTCTCGCCCTGGGTCGATGCGACCGCATCGGGCGAGGGGCAGAAGGAAATCGAAAAGCGCGACCGGATGCTGGCGGTCGCCGGACTGGACGCTTGCGGCAAGCTCTATGCCGGTGCGCTTCCTCTCGACGATCACCGCCTCAGCCCGCTGTTCGGCAAGCTCGACGGCCTACCTCCGATGGCGATCTTTTCCGGGACTTCCGACATCCTGCTGGTCGACGGACGGCGGCTGGCCCAGAGGCTGGAGGGGGTCGGCCACAAGGACTACATCTACCGCGAATACGAGCGCATGTTCCACGTCTGGATGCTGCTGCCTGTTCCCGAGGGTCGGAAGGCCCTGCAGGAGACGGTCGCATTCATCAGGAAACATCACGGAGACCGCAGCGAATGATCAGACAAGCCCTCCTAATCGCAGCCGCATCCGTGTCGCTGTCGGCCTGCCAGCCGGGCGAGGGAGAGCCGGGCGCTGGCCCGACCGATGCCTTCGACGCGATCGGAGCTGAAGAAACGATCTACTTCACCGGAACCGAACCATTCTGGGGTGGAGAAATTTCCCGTACCGACGCGCGCTATTCCACGCCTGACAATCCGGAGGGCACCACTTTCAGCGTCGCGAGATTTGCGGGCAATAACGGCCTCGGATTTACAGGTGCTCTCGAGGGCGCGCCGTTCGATCTCACCATCACGCCGGGGGAATGTTCCGACGGGATGAGCGACCGCACCTATCCGTATACCGCGACCCTGCTACTCGGTGGAGAGCAGCGCAACGGCTGTGCTTACACTGACACCCAGGGTTTTGACGGGCCCGAGAACCCGTGAGCGGGAATTCGCCGGTCGGGCGTGGCTGGAAGGCATTCTTCTGGGCCGCTGCCACCTATAATATCGTGATCGGCCTTGATGCTTTCCTCGATGCAAGTTGGGGTTCGCCCGACGCGGTGGGGGCGGTGCTGATCTTCTGCTTCGGCATCGTCTACGCCCTCGTGGCGCACGACCCGAGGCGGTTTGCGCCCGTGCTGGTCGCGGGGATAGTGGGCAAGGGGATGGTGATCGCGATGCTCGCGCCGCAGAACTGGTTCGGGAACGGGGAGGCCGCGATCGGACTTATCGTCGCAGGTGACTTGCTGTTCGCCCTCGGTTTCGCATGGTTCCTGATGACGGAGAGACGCAATGCGTGAGGTCCCTTCACGGGCACGAATGCTCGGGCTTGCCGGTCTGCTGCCGCAGATCGCCTGCCTGCTCGCGGTTTATCTCGGTCCGGCGGAGTGGCGGGAGGCGGCTCTCGTGATCGCTGCGCTCTATGCTGCGCTGATCCTCAGTTTCCTGGGCGGCACATGGTGGGGTCTCGCCGCCGGAGCACCCGCGGCCGAGAGACGGTCCGCGCTCGGCTGGCTGTGGATCGCAGCCGTGCTTCCAAGCCTGGTTGCGTTGGTCTCGCTCGCGCCGTTCGCACTCGGCTACACGGGTGCGGAACCGTCGCTGATGATGCTCGGAGGGGCGCTGCTTGTCTCGCTCGCCGTCGATGGCAGGCTCAGCGGCCTTGCGCCGCGCTGGTGGCTCAGCCTGCGTGTGCCGCTATCGATCGGGCTGGGCGTGCTGACCTTCCTGATCGCGCTCGGCTAGCTTTCGATGCCCGCCTTGGCGAGTTCGGGCCCAAGCCTTCCGGTCAACCAAAGCCACCACATGCGGAAATCCGCAGCGAGGCTCCACAAGGGGTAGGTGAAGGTCGCGGGGCGGTTCTTCTCGACCCCGAAATGCGCGATCCAGGCAAAGAAATAGCCCGCAACCGGCAGCGCGACGAACATCCACCACGTCCCCGTCAGCGCCGCAGCAATCGCGATCACGACGACCAGCGAGGTGCCGAAATAGTGCAGGGCCCGTGTCGCGGGCTTGGAATGCTCCCGCAGGTAGAAGGGCCAGAACTGCGTAAAGTTCGTGTGTTCGCGCATGCTCAGTAGAGACCCGGAAGTTCGCGCTGGACTGCGCTGGGGCGCTCGGGCTGCAGGATCTGCGTGGTGCCGCCGCGCTGTGCGATGGTATCGTCCTTTGCGGTGATGGCCGTACAGCTGCGTCCGGCAAGGAAATCGAGCGCGGTCGCGATCGATGCCTCGTTGGGGTCGCCGAACTGGGTGAAGATGTCGTCATTGGCGCGGCACGTGTTGGGCATCACGCTGGCGAGGCCATCGTAATAGTCACCCTGTCCAGCCGCATTGACAGTGCGGAATGCCACCGCGCGCAGGCGGTCGTCGCAGGCCGAGCGGTCGAAGGCGTACTGGCCGACAGGCTTGCCGTAGGTGTTTGCTCCGACCAGCGCGATGTTGCTGTTGAGATAGGGGATCATCGAATTGGTCACGAGCTCGCTGGCCGAGGCGGTGCCGCCGCGGCCGATCACCGCGAGCTTGGTCACGCCGATCTGCTCGGGAAGGTTCTCGAACAGTTCGGTCGAGTTCTCCGAAGACTTTGATGGGCGAAGCTTGGTTTCGGAGAAGATCTGTCCTTCCAGCCCGTCGCCCAGCAGGTCGCCGAGCAGGTCGGCCACCGAGACCAGGCCGCCGCCATTGTAGCGAAGGTCGAGGATGATCTTGTCGATGCCCTGGTTCTTGAACTGCTGGAACGCGTCACGCAGCTGCGGGCCGGCATCCTGCACGATGAAGGTGCGCAGGTTGATATAGCCCACGTTGTCCGTCCCGTCGTTCAGGACCACCGCGCCATAGCGGTCCGAGACCGGATCGAGCGGATATTCCGCCTTGGTGACGCTGACCGTGCTCTGCACGCCCGTCGGGCTCTGGATGATGAAGTTGCGGGTCACTCCGGGATCGGATGGGCCGAGCGCCTCGCTGACCGCTGCAGGGCCGCCGCTCGCCATCAGGTTCGAAACCGACTGGCCGTTGATCTGCAGCAGTTCGGTGCCGCGGTCGAAGCCTTGCGAGAAGGCGGGAGCGTTTTCGAAAGCCTCGGCAACGAAGACCCGGTTATTGACCGTGTCGTAGGTCAGGCGGATGCCGAAGCCGGCATTGGAGCCGTTGTTGATGAGGTCGGTCTCTTCCTCGATCGAGGTGATGTAGGTGAAGTATCGGTCGCGGTTCTGCGCGCGGGCCGGCGCAACCAGCGCGTCGATATAGCTCTGCAGGTCGGTGTAGTTCGACTTGTTGACGCTGGTATCGAGAAGGCCGGGGAACAGGTACCATTCCTGGAGCACCGACAACGCCCAGTCCTGCCGTTCCGACAGCGAGCAGGTTCCGCCGCCACCCACACCGCCGCCGCCGCTACCGCCGCCGAAGGTTCCACCTCCGGAACTGTCTCCGCCACCACAGGCGGCAAGAGACAGGGCAAGCGTTGCTGAAAGGAATGCGCGACCCGATTTCATAGTTGTTCTCCCCTCTCCGCGCTTGGTTTTCACGGAGCAATTCGGTGGGATAAGACTGCCCAATGAACAGATAGTGAGCAACCGAATTGTCAAATGATGCCCCCTCGGGGGCCCTTTCGGTGGAAAACAGGGCGGTTTGGACGCGAAAACGGTGCAAATTGCCCCCTGCGCCATAGCAATTTGCGGGTCGCTATGCCTAGCTTGCCCACCCAATGCGCAGATTGGCGCGAGAATTTTGGAGTGAAGAATTGAGTACGGGTGTGCCCTCTTGGGTCCAGCAGGCAGTCGGAAGCGCGGTCGCCAAGCCGCTGACCATCGGCGAAGTCGCCGAGGAGAAGGTGCTCGGCAAATCCGGTTTCGCGCTTAGCAGCCCGGCCTTCCGCCATGGCGGCGAACTCGATCCCAGCTTCACCGCAATCGAGGACGATGCAGTCGCGCCTCCGCTTGAATGGACCGCTCCCCCTCCGGGTACGCAGGAGCTGGCACTCGTCGTCGAGGATACGACCGACGGCAAGGTCCACTGGCTCGTCTGGGGCCTCAAGGGCCAGAAGGGCGCGCTGTTCGAAGGCGAAGCTCCGCCGCGCACCGGCAAGAACAGCCAGGGCAACTCCGAATGGCTCCTGCCCGATCCGCCGCTGGGCGTCGAACATACCTACGTATTCCAGCTCTTTGCACTCGACCTGCCGATGACGCTGATGCCCGGCGCGACGCATGAAGAGCTGGTCAAGAACATCAAGGGACACGTCACGGCTGCCGCGATCCTCTCCGCCCGTTTCGAAGGGCACGAGGTCGAGGAGCTGGACGCGGAAGACTTCGATATCGAAGATTAATGATAAGAATAGCCAACTGAAAGGAACCTGAAATGGCTGGCAAGAACAACGCACTGCAGAAGCCGGTGAACCTGTCGCCGGAACTCGAGAACGTGGTCGGCAAGGGCCCCATGACCCGCGCCCAGGTCACTTCGAAAGTGTGGGATCACATCAAGGCGAACAACCTTCAGGATTCGAAGGACAAGCGCATGATCAATCCCGACGACAAGCTCGGCGCAGTCATCGGCAAGGAACAGATTTCCATGTTCAAGATGACCGGTGCCGTCTCGAAGCACATGTCGTAATCATGCGGAGCGGCGGCGCCACGGCCAGTCCGTGACGCCGCCGACCCACAGGGCCAGCCAGACGAGCACGGGCTGCGCGATCATGCGCGGTACGTGATAGGCAAGGCCCAGACCCCCGCTGTCGCGCGCCATGTCCATGGCGAAATGATTGATGTTCGCGGGGAAGACGCAGACTGCGTATAGCGCGAGGCCGATTGCGCCCGCTTTCCTCAAATTCACCGACCAAGGCTGGACCAGCGCTGCTGCGCCTAGCAATTCGGCGATTCCGGTCCACAGCACGACCGCTCCAGGCGCAGGGACCCAGTCCGGCATGATCGCGAGGAAGGGCTCGGGATCGGCGATATGGGCATAACCCGCCAGCGCATAGAAGGCAGCCAGCAGCCAGCACAGCGCGATACGGATCACTCTTCGGTGACCTCGACGCCGTTCCAGAAGGCGATCCGGTCCTTGATCTCGGCGGCCTTTTCCTTGGGCGAGGGATAATACCAGGCAGCGTCGGCGTTGATGGCGCCGCCCGCATTTACCGAGTGGTATTGCGCCGTACCCTTCCATGGGCAGAATGTGGTCTTCTCGCTCGGCGTAAGGGCACTGCGGGCAACGTCGGAGGCGGGAAAATAGTGGTTTCCTTCCACCACGACGGTGTTGTCGCTGCGGGCGATCTCTTCCCCGTTCCACCGGGCTACGACGGTCATGTGCTGTCCCTTTCCATTGCCAGCGCTTTCGCTAGAAGAGCCATCGAAAAGCCCTAGGGTTCCGAACGGGAGAGAATTCGCGTGTCCACCAGCTATCGTTTTGCCGTCCTCGCAGCCTTCGGCCTCGCCGCGTCCCCGCTTGCTGCGCAGGAGACGCCCGAAGAAGTCGCTGCAGCCGCGCTCGAAGCCGCACCTGTCTGGGATGGACACAATGATGTGCCGATCCAGCTACGCGCCCGCTTCGGGAACGAGATCGAGGATTTCGATTTCGTCGATACGCTCGACACCGAGACCGCGCAGCGCAAGGCGATGCACAGCGATATCGTCCGGCTGCGCCAGGGCAGGGTCGGCGCGCAGTGGTGGTCGGTCTATGTCAGCGCATCGCTGGAAGAGCCCGAGGCGGTCCAGATGACGATGGAACAGATCGACGTCACCAAGCGGCTGATCGCTCAGAACCCGGATGCGCTGCAGCTCGCGCTGACCGCAGACGATGTGGAAGAAGCCATTGCCAATGGCAGGATCGCATCACTGATGGGCATGGAAGGCGGCCATTCGATCGGCAACAGCCTCGCCGTGCTGCGCCAGATGTACGATCTGGGCGCGCGCTACATGACCCTGACCCACGGCCGCACACTCGACTGGGCAGATAGCGCGACCGACGCTCCGCGCCATGGCGGATTGAACGAATTCGGCATGGATGTCGTGCGCGAGATGAACCGCATCGGCATGCTGGTGGACCTGAGCCATGTCAGCGAAGAGGCGATGCACGACGCGCTCGACGTCGCCCGCGCACCGGTGATCTTCAGCCATTCGGGCGCGCGCGCCGTGACCGGTCACCTGCGCAATGTTCCCGATAGCGTGCTGGAGCGCCTGCCGGTGAACGGCGGTATCGTGATGGTGGTCGCGCTGCCGTGGTTCATCAACGACGACCTGCGCAACCATGCCGCCAGTCGTGCCGCCGAAAAGGCCCGGCTCGAGGCGCTTTTCGCGGGCCTGCCGGACGAGGTCGAGGCGCGCATGGCGAAGTGGGACGCCGAGAACCGCCAGCCTGTTTCGACGATTTCCGACATGGCCGATCACATCGATCATATCCGCGAAGTGGCTGGGATCGATCACATCGGTATCGGCGGGGACTATGACGGCATGCCGCACGGCCCGGTCGGAATGGAAGATGTCTCAGGTTATCCGGCCCTGTTCGAAGAGCTTGCGCGGCGCGGCTATTCGCAGGCCGATCTGGAAAAGATCTCGATGCGAAACATGCTGCGCGTGATGCGCGAGGCCGAGGCCTATGCTGCCAGCCAGTCGGGTGCAGCACCGATCGAATATCCCGCAGGCGCGGACCGCGATCCCACGGATTGATCGCTAGTCGCAGCCGGGATCAGTCGTCACCGGCCGTTTCGGGCAAGTCGGAGCGGTCGGTGGAGGCCATTTCCTCCAGCTCGTCCTCGGTCATGGATTCGTACATCTGCTTCGAGGCGCCCTGAAGGTCGCTCTTGTCGCTCTCGCCCCGTTTTGCGGACAGGGCCGCTCCTGCAGCCTGCTGCTGAGCCTTGCTGTTTGCCTTGGGCATGCGACTAGTCCTGCGCTTCGAGTTCGCTGCCGCGCTTGAGCACTTCGTCGCCATCTTCCTGCTTTATCAGGTAGGCGGGGTTGTCTCCGTCACCATCCTTGGTGACTTCGGTACCCTGAAGGGTGCGGGTGACCTCGCGTTCGAAACGCTCCTTGATCTGGCCCTTGCCTTCGCCGTTGCCCCAGTTCCATTTGACATATTGGTCGGTCTGGAAACTGTTGGAATTGCTCATGCGACCTCTCCTTCGTGACGGTCAGTTCTCGATAACTTCGATTCCGTCCTCGTATTCGGTCTGATCTTCCAGAGGTGCGACCGGGTCCTGGTCGTTGCCGAGGTCGGTTTGGCTCGGAACGCCGACGATGCTGTCGGTTCCGTCGCCTTCTTCTTCCATCGACTCGATTTCACCGCTGACCGTAGCTTCTTCCTCGACATCGCCCTGCGTCATCGCGGGAATGATCCAGACGATCGACATGAGGATGATGGCGAGCAGCAAGCCGCCGGCAAGGATCCACCGCACGACGCCCTCTTTCGAGCCGCCGCTTGCCTCGGTGTCGGTAATGTGAACTTCGTCGCCTTCTTTGTGCACCGGAAAATACTCCCTAAATCCGCGATCCCGCGTGTTTCAGGCAGTTCTACGGTCCAATCTGGCGAATGTTCCCCTGTCGGGGGGAGGTCACTCAGTCGCGCAGGAGGTCGTTGATCCCGGTTTTCTCGCGGGTCTGGGCATCGACCGTCTTCACGATCACCGCGCAGGCGAGGCCGGGGCCGCCATCCTTGCCGGGCAGCGTGCCGGGCACGACCACCGAATAGGGCGGGAGGTGGCCGCGGATCACTTCGCCGGTGTCGCGATAGACGATCTTGGTCGACTGGGTGATGAAGACGCCCATCGAAACGACGCAGCCTTCGCCCACGATCACTCCTTCGACGATCTCGGAGCGAGCGCCGATAAAGCAGTTGTCACCAATGATGGTCGGGTTGGCCTGCATGGGTTCGAGCACGCCGCCGATGCCTGCACCGGCCGAGATATGGCAGTTCTCGCCGATCTGCGCGCAGGAGCCGATGCTGGCCCAGGTGTCGACCATGGTGCCCTTGCCGACATAGGCGCCGATGTTGACGAAGCTGGGCATCAATACGCAGCCGGGCGCAATGTAGGCGCCTTCGCGCGCGATCGCGCCGGGCACGACACGGAAGCCGGCCTCGCGGAAGCGGGCATCGTCCCATCCGGCAAACTTGCTCGGCACCTTGTCGAAGGCGGGGTGACCGGCGCTGCCGCCGTCCATCACGCGGTTGTCGTTGAGACGGAAGGACAGGAGCACGGCCTTCTTGAGCCACTGATTGACCGTCCAGCCGCCCTTGCCGTCAGGCTCGGCAACGCGGCCCTCGCCGCTGTCGAGCATCGCCAGCGCCGCATTGACCGCTTCGCGCACGTCGCTCGATCGCGGCGTGACGTTGGCGCGGTCTTCCCACGCGGCTTCGATGCGGTTTTCGAGGTCGGCGCTCATGCTGGTCTCCGTTTGAACTTTCGGAGAGGTCGTTAGCAGCGTAGGCGCGCTAGTCCATCCCCGCCGCTTGCGCGAATTCGTAGGCGCGGTCGACCAAGGGCCCGACACGCTCGCTCATCGACTTGGCATGAGCTGAAGACGCGGTGCCGTCGATCACGCGCTTCTTGATGCCCTGCATGATGCCTGCAAGCCGGAAGAGGTTGTAGGCGAAATACCAGTCCATCGGCGGGACAGGATAGCCGGTCTTCGCGACATAGCGTTCCACGGCCTCGTCCTGCGAGGGAATGCCCAGCTTTTCGAGGTCGAGGCCCAGCAGGCCGGCACGCCCGTCATGCGGATTGTGCCAGTTAAGCATGAGATAGCTGAAATCCGCAATCGGATCGCCCAGCGTCGACAGCTCCCAGTCGAGAACCGCGAGGACCTTGTTCTCGTCCTTCGCGAAAATCATGTTGTCGAGGCGGTAATCGCCGTGGACCACGCTGCTTTCATGCTGCGGCGGGATGGTCTGCGGCAGCCATTCGATCAGCCGCTCCATCTTCTCCATGTGCTCGGTTTCGGAGAGCTTGTACTGCTTCGACCAGCGCGCGATCTGGCGCGCGCAATAGTCGGTCGGCTTGCCGTAGTCGCCGAGGCCGATCTCGTCCGGCTTGCGCAAGTGGAGCTCGGCCATGGTGTCGATCATGGCGTTGTAGATTTCGCGGCGTTCTTGCGGAGTGTTGTTCGGCAGCGAACCGTTCCACAGCGAGCGGCCATCAGCGAGGCCCATGACGAAGAACTTCGAGCCGATGACCTTGGGATCTTCGCAAAGGCCGTAGGTCTTCGGCACGGGGAAGCCCGTCGGACCGAGCGCGTGCATGGCCTTGTATTCGCGGTCCACGGCATGCGCGCTCGGCAGCAGTTTGCCGAAGGGCTGGCGGCGCAGGACGTAAGAGCGGTTCGGGGTGTCGATCCGGTAGGTCGGGTTCGACTGGCCGCCCTTGAACTTCGAATAGGAAATCGGGCCTTCGAAACCCTCGACATTGGCTTCGAACCACGCGGTCAGCTTGTCCATGTCGAGCTGGTCGCGTTCGGGCACGTCGATCGTGCCGACCATTTCCTTGTCGAAGTCGATTTCGGGCATGCCTGTTTCGCTCATCAGTCGAACACCACCACGCTGCGGGCGGAATGGCCGCCCTTCATCTTTTCAAAGCCCTCGTTGATCTTCTCGAGCGGGATGCGCTCGGCGATGATCGTGTCGAGATCGAGCAGGCCGCGCATGTAGAAGTCCACGAGGCGCGGCAGGTCGACCGGGAAGTGGTTCATCCCCATGATCGCGCCCTGGAGCTTCTTGCCCGAGAGCAGGTCCATCGCACCGAGACCGACCTTGCAGTCGAGCGGCATCATGCCGAGGATTGTCGCGGTCCCGCCACGGCGAAGGACCTTCACGGCCAGGTCTGCCGAAGCCTGACGGCCGACGGCCTCGATCGCGTGATGCACGCCGCCGCCGGAGATCTTCATCACCTGCTCGACGGCATCTTCGGCCATTGCATCGACCGTGTGCGTCGCGCCGAGGACCTGCGCGAGTTCGCGCTTCTCGGGTAGCGGATCGATGGCGATGACCTTGCCGGCACCGGCAATCTTGGCAGCGTTGATGGTGGCAAGACCCACACCGCCACATCCGACCACGGCGACGGTTTCGCCCGGAACGACGGAGCAGGCGTTGAAGATCGCGCCCGCGCCGGTCGTCACGGCGCAACCGATGACCGCAGCACGGTCGAGCGGCATATCCTTGTCGATCGCGACGCAGGCATGCTCGTGGATCAGCATCTGTTCGCAGAAGGCCGACAGGTTGAGCATCTGGGCAACCGTCTCGCCGCCGTTGCGCGTGATGCGCGGCGCCGCGGTCTGGCCGCGGCGCGTGTCCGCACCCATGCAAAGCGCCATCCGACCGGTGACGCAGAATTCGCAGTGGCCGCAGAAGGCGGAAAGGCAGGAGACGACGTGGTCGCCTACCTTCACGGTCTTCACTTCGCTGCCGACTGCACGCACGACGCCTGCAGCCTCATGGCCCGGAATGGCGGGCAGGGGATGCGGGTAGGTGCCTTCGATGAAGTGCAGGTCCGAATGACAGAGGCCACAGGCCTTGGTGTCGATCAGGACCTCGTGCGGGGCCGGATCGGCGAGTTCAACCTCGCCGATCGTCAGCCCGCCGACCTGCTCAAGAATTGCAGCCTTCGCCATCAGCGCGTCGCTCCCATGTCGCCGGAGCTTAGGTTCGAACTGCCGTCGGTCGGGGCCTTGCCGTCACGCAGCGCGTTGGCGGTCGGACCTTCTTCCGGCATGTGCTTGGCGAATTCCATGCGTGCGATCGAGCGGGCGTGGACCTCGTCCGGACCGTCGGCAAGGCGCAGCGTACGCTGGTGGGCGTAGGCATTGGCGAGACCGTAGTCGTCCGACACGCCGCCGCCGCCATGCGCCTGGATGGCATCGTCGATGATCTTGAGCGCCATGTTGGGCGCCTGCACCTTGATCATTGCGATTTCCTGCTTGGCGGCCTTGTTGCCGACCTTGTCCATCATGTCGGCGGCCTTGAGGCAGAGCAGGCGGGTCATGTCGATGTCGATACGGGCGCGCGCAACGCGCTCTTCCCAGACCGAGTGCTTGTAGATCGGCTTGCCGAATGCCTCACGCTCCTGGAGGCGCTTGCACATCTTGTGCAGCGCTTCCTCGGCGACGCCGATGGTGCGCATGCAGTGATGGATGCGGCCCGGGCCGAGGCGGCCCTGCGCGATCTCGAAACCGCGGCCTTCGCCCAGCAGCATGTTGGTGACCGGAACGCGCACGTCCTTGAGTTCGACTTCCATGTGGCCGTGCGGCGCATCGTCGTAGCCGAAGACGGGCAGGTGGCGGAGAATCTTCACGCCCGGCGCATCCATCGGCATCAGGATCATCGACTGCTGCGCATGGCGGCCGGCCGAGAAATCGGTCTTGCCCATCACGATGGCGACCTTGCAGCGCGGATCGCCCACGCCAGAGGACCACCACTTGCGGCCATTGATGACATATTCGTCACCGTCGCGCTCGATGCGGGTCTCGATATTGGTCGCATCCGACGAAGCCGTGAAAGGCTCGGTCATCAGGAAGGCCGAACGGATTTCGCCGTTCATGAGCGGGGTGAGCCACTTGTCCTTCTGTTCGCGCGTGCCGTAGCGATGGAAGACTTCCATGTTGCCGGTGTCGGGCGCGGAGCAGTTGAAGACTTCGGAAGCAAAGCCGATGCGGCCCATTTCCTCTGCGCACAGCGCATATTCGAGGTTGGTCAGGCCCGGGCCCTCGAAATCGAACGTCTCTTCCACATGGTGGTGGCCGTCGTTGCGCGGCGGCATGAAGAGGTTCCAGATACCTTCGGCCTTGGCCTTTGCCTTGAGGTCCTCGACCACCTGGATGACTTTCCAGCGGTCACCTTCTGCGTCCTGCGCCTTGTAGGTCGGGACGGCGGGGCGGACATGATCCTCGATGAAGTTCTTTACCCGGTCGCGCCAGTATGCTTGCCTCTCGGTGGGCTGGAAATCCATCTTCTAATCCTCTCTCTCTAAATCGGTTGCTTCACGAAACTGGCATAGGTGCCAGCGCCTCGCCAAGCGGATTCTTGCTTCAATTTGTCAGGGAACGATGGTCCCCGCGTCGATGTCCCCGCGTGCCGCAGCGTCAAGCGCCCGCTTGCGGCGTTTGGCCAAAGTCTCGACACGCGCCTCGTGTTCGGCCCGACTGATCGGGAATCGGCCGAGCCAGAAGGCCGCGACGATCGCGAGCACGATGGCAGCAGCGCCGTAATAGGTGATCATGTGCGACAGCACCGATGCATCGACATCGCCCGCACGGGCTCCGTCGGGCAGTTGCGAGGCGGCCACGATCTGGCCGGTCAGGAAGATGCCGAGGCCGGTGGCGCATTTCTGGATCAGCCAATTGCCCGAATAGAACGCGCCTTCCGCGCGCCGGTGGGTTCGCTCTTCGAACGCTTCGACAATTTCGGCGATCATCGAGGTGGCGGAAACCATCATGATCACGCCGAACATGTTGGCGAACAGCAACATGCCGAGAAAGGCGAAAGTCGACACGGCAGTGCCTGTCTCCGGCCAGGCTCCCATCAGTAGCAGGAGGTACGGCGCAAGGCCCAGTACGATGCTGCCGTAAGCGCCGATCGCCGCGCTCTTCGCCTTGCCGAAAGCGCGGTGCATCTGGCCTACCACGAAGAACATCAGCACGACCGACAGGAACAGCGTCAGCGCATAACCCAGCAGTCCGGTAAACCAGTCGGGCCCGCCCGCAATCAGCGGCTGGTCGAGCTGCCAGACGAAGACGTTGAGGTAGTTCGAGATCGAGAACGTCATGCCCTGGTTGACGTAGGCTGCCAACGCACCGGCCGCGAAGAACAGGAAGCTGCGCTCGGAAAACGCGTCGAAAATCTCTTGGAAGGCGTTCTTCAGCGAGAAGGGTGGTGGGCGCCTTTCGGGCCATTGCGCGATCAGGCGGTGCTGGCCCAGCGCCGAGCCCATAACCGACAGCACCATGAGCGCCGCGCCGAAGACGCCGAAGCCGAGATAGCCTTCCTGCTGGAGCAGGCCGTCCGGTCCGGACATGAACACCGTGTAGGCAAGGATCATCATCACGATCCCGCCCAGCCAGCCGGACAGGAACCGGTAACGGAACAGGGTGGTGCGGTCGTCGTAATCCTGCGTGATTTCCGGCACCAGGCTGATCGACGGGACCTCGCAGGCCGACAACAGGATCCGCACACCCACTGCGATGGCGATCAGGCCGAGGAAACCGGGCGCCTCACCGCCGGGCGGATGCCACAGGAGCACCCACATGATCGCCAGCGGAACCGGCGCGATGTAGAGCCACGGCAAACGCCTGCCCCACCTTGTGTAGGTCCGGTCGGAAAGGTTGCCGATGATCGGATCGATGACCGCATCGACGAGCAATGCGATCAGCAGCGCAAGGCTGACGAGCCGCGCATCCATGCCGAGCACCTGGTTGTAGAATATCAGCAGGAAGAAGCTGAACCCCAGGTCCTTGACCCCGAATGCAACTGCACCGGACCCATGGATGATCTTGAGACGCTGGGGCAGGGGACCGGTGACGAAAGCCATTAGCTGCGGCCTTGGGCCTGTTTCTCCATGGCTTCAAGGGCTTCGAACATGCCCGGGGTTTCCGGATCCCAGCTGTGACGAGGTCCGAGCGTTATGCCGCCATCGACGATCATCGATGCGCCGGTCATGAAGCCGGCCGCGTCGCTGGCAAGGAAGGCCACTGCCTCGGCGATGTCGCGCGGCTGCCCGCCACGCATCACCGGCTGGGCATTGGAGGACATCTGCGCGATTGCCGCCTTGGCGGTATCGACCATCTCCTCGGGCACTTCGAGCGATGAGGTGAAGATGTTCGTGTTGATGAAGCCGGGCTGCACCGCGTTCACGCGAATGCCGTGTTGCGCGAGATCGGTCGCTGCGCACTTCGTCAGGTGCAACACGCCTGCCTTGGCTACTGCATAGGCGGTTGGCGAATAGCCCGGGCCGACCGCTGCGACGCTGGACACATTAACGATGCTCGCGCCCTTGCGGCCCTTCATGTGCGGTACCGCATAGCGAATGCCCATCGCCACCGAGCGCAGCAGGAGGTCCATCGTGCGGTCCCATTCGTCGGGCTCGATTTCGTCGATTCCCGGACGTGCGCCGCCCGCGCCGGCATTGTTGAAGACCACGTCGATCCCGCCGGTCTCTTTCGCCGCGCCGTCCATCAGCTTGCGGATGTCTTCGGGCGAGCAGACGTCGCAATGGCGATAGCGGACGTCCCCGGCCGTTTCGCTTTCAAGCTTGCTGCCGCCATCATCGTCGATGTCCGATGCGAACACCGTCGCACCCTCGCTCGCGAAAAGGCGCGTAGCTTCCGCACCGATGCCCGATGCCGCACCGGTGACAATCACCGTCTTGCCGCTGAACCGCATGTCTTTCTCTCCCGGAAATCCTCGGCCTCAAGCTTAGGCGCACTGCCCCTTACGTCAACGCAAACCGCCTGACGCTACGGCATGGCGCGTCGCCGTGATCGCCCTTGCGACTCCTGTGCGAATCACCCTAACGTAAACGTCAACTGGAGAGATATGAGAGAGGAGTCGGTCATGTCCGATCTGGAAGCTTTCCGCGCCGAAACGCGCGAGTGGCTCGAAGCCAATTGCCCCCCCGAAATGCGCCAACCCGTTCGCGATGAACAGGATATCTACTGGGGTGGCCGCAACGCCACCTTCAAGAACGATGCCCAGAAGGCATGGTTCGAAGCCTGCCGCGACAAGGGCTACACCGTGCCCGAATGGCCCAAGGAGTATGGCGGTGCCGGTCTCAGCCCCGCCGAAGGCAAGATCCTGCGCCAGGAAATGTCCCGCATGGGTGCACGCCCGCCGCTGTCGAGCTTCGGCATCTGGATGCTTGGCCCGGCGCTGCTGCACTTCGGCACCGAAGGCCAGAAGAAGCGCTTCCTCAACGAGATCGCCGCTGGCGAAATCCGCTGGTGCCAGGGCTATTCGGAGCCGGGTTCGGGTTCGGACCTCGTCTCGATGCAGACCTTCGGCGAAGACAAGGGCGACCACTGGGTCGTCAACGGCCAGAAGATCTGGACTTCCTATGCCGATGAAGCAGACTGGATTTTCTGCCTCGTCCGCACCGACAAGCAGAACAAGTACCAGGGCATCACCTTCATGCTGTTCGACATGGCGGGCGAAGGCGTCTCGACCAAGCCGATCAAGTTGATCAGCGGCAACAGCCCCTTCTGCGAAACCTTCTTCGACGATGTGAAGGTGCCCAAGAGCTATGGCGAGGACATTCCCGGCTATGTCGGCGAAATCAATCGCGGCTGGGACGTTGCGAAGTACCTGCTCGGCCACGAACGCGAGATGATCTCGGGCGCTGGCGGTGGCGATCGCACGGCAGCTATCGGCGCAGCTATGAAGCGCAATGCCGGCGAACTCGACGCAGTGCTGCGCGCAGAGCTCGCGATGTTCGATGTCGATGCGCTGGCCTACACCGCGATGGGCGAGAAGTTCCTCGACGAGATGAAAGTCGGCAAGGGCCATCCGGCCCAGCCGAACATGATGAAATACGCCGGGACCGAGCTGAACAAGCGCCGTCACGAACTGATGATGGCGGCGGGCGGTAGCCGCGCCCTCGAATGGGAGAGCGACGAGACCAGCGGCGGCAAGCCTGCACGCAACTGGCTGCGCACCAAGGCCAATTCGATCGAGGGCGGTACGAGCGAAGTCATGCTCAACGTCATCTCGAAACGTATCCTCGACCTGCCGGGAGCCTGATCGATGCCTCTTTATTACGACGACGACCAGGCAATGCTGGCCGAGACCGCACAGCAGTTCATGTCCGAAGAGGGCGCGATTGCGAAACAGCTGCGCCACTGGCGCGACCGCGATTGCAAGGACGGCTTCGGCCATGGCCTGTGGAAGCAGTTTGCCGAAATGGGCTTCACCGGCATGCTGGTGGATGAAGACGACGGCGGGCTCGGCATGGGCCATGTGGAAGCCGGCATCGTGCTCGAGAACATCGGGCGCAACCTCACCCCGTCGCCCTTCCTGTCCTCTTCCGTGCTTGCAGCGACTGCGCTCAAGCACGGCAGCGACGATGTCCGTGGCCGCTGGCTGCCGGGCCTGATCGAAGGCGAGAAGGTCTATAGCGTCGCGATCGACGAAGGCGCCAAGCACCGCCCCGAGACCATTGCCTGCAAGGCGGAGAAATCGGGCAACGGCTTCAAGCTGTCGGGCAAGAAAGACTACGTGGTCTATGGCGCTTCGAGCGAGATGATCGTCGTCGCCGCGCGTACTTCGGGCGGTGACAGCGATGCCGACGGCATCACCCTTTTCGCAGTACCGCAGGACGCCAGCGGCATGAGCCACGACAGCGTGCGCCTCGTCGACAGTTCGATGGCGAGCCACGTCACCTTCGACGGTGTCGAGCTCGACGGCGATGCCGTGATCGGCGAGGTCGATGGAGGGCGCGAAGTGCTCAACAATATGCTCATGGCCGGCCGTGTCGGCGCGGCTGCGGAAGGCTGCGGCGTTGCGAGCGGCGCGATGGACATGACCGTCGACTACCTCAAGCAGCGCAAGCAGTTCGGCAAGCTGATCGGTGAATTCCAGGCGCTGCAGCACCGCGCCGCGCATCTCTATTCGGAAGTCGAGATCGCCCGCGCCGTCACCATCAAGGCGGCGCAGCTGCTCGATGGCGGTAGCGAAAAGGCCGACCTCATGGCCAGCGTCGCCAAGGCCAAGGTCGCAAAGGCCGCCGGTCTTGCAGTGAAGGAAGGCGTGCAGATGCACGGCGGTATCGGCATGACCGACGAATACGACATCGGCCTCTATATGAAGCGTGACCGTGCGCTGCAGGAATTCCTCGGCGACATGTATTACCACGCAGGCCGGGTGGCCGAGATGAGCGGCTACTGAGCGGGAGAGAGACAATGACACTTGAAGATATGTTCAGCCTCAAGGGCCGCATCGCCCTCGTGACGGGCGGCAGCCGCGGCATCGGCCGCATGATCGTGGAAGGCTTCCTCGCGGCAGGATGCGAGCGCGTCTACATCACCGCGCGCAAGGGCGGCGAACTGCACGATACCGCAGAGGAACTCGGCGAGCGAGTGATCCCGATCCAGGGTGATATTTCCACGCTCGAAGGGATCGACGAACTGGTCGCGGAAATTTCGGGCCGCGAAGACCATCTCGACATCCTCGTCAACAATGCGGGGTCCGCATGGGGCGCGGATTATCTCGAGTTTCCCGAAGCGGGCTGGGACAAGGTCATGGACCTGAACGTCAAGACCCCCTTCTTCCTGACGCAGAAGCTCCACGGGCTGCTGACTGCCAACGCCAGCCAGGACAAGCCGAGCAAGGTGATCAACATCACCTCGGTCGACGGCCAGCGTATCAATCCGTGGGAGACCTATTCCTACCAGGCGTCCAAGGCCGCGCTGATCCACCTGACGCGCCGCATGGCTGCCCGGCTGGTGAAGGACCATATCTACATGACCAACATCGCGCCCGGCGCTTTCCCTTCGAACATGAACAAGGTCGCGCGCGACATGGAAGCCGAAAGCGCGGCGGGTATCCCGAACAAGCGCGTAGGCGACAAGTACGACATGGGCGGCAGCGCCGTCTATCTCGCGAGCCGCGCGGGCGATTACACGGTCGGCGAAACGCTGACCGTCGACGGCGGTATCGTGAATGCCCATCTGCCGACCCACTTCGCCGATCCGGCGGGCGGTCGCTAAGGCACTCGCTCAGGCGTCCTGCGTGCTGGTCGAAGGCATTCCTGCCTTCGCCAGCGCGTCGGCGCATCCCTGCATCACCGCTGGGTCGCGGTAGAAATCGGGCGTTATAAACCGTTCGATGGTGAAGTCCGGCTCGATCCGCAGCACCTCTGCAACCATCTTGCGCGCACCACCCATGTCTCCACTCATGGCAAGCGCCGAGGCCAGGCCCGAATAGCCGAACAGGAATTGCGGTTCGCGTTCGATAAGCTGGCGGAAAATCTCGATCGATTTATCGTAGCGCTGCGCGTTGCGATAGGCCGTTGCTGCCACGCCCAGCCTCACGGCGCTGGGGATCGGGGCCAGACGCAGTGCTTTTTCGAGGCTGACGATCGACTGGTCGAACCGGCCGAGGAACATCTCAACCCATCCGCGCGCGAACAGTGCCTCGTCTGAACTGGGCGCGCTGCGTACGGCGCGCTGCGCAAAGTCGTACGCCGCGTCCAGATTTCCCGTCAGAACGTGGAAATAGACATTGCCGATGAGCGCCGCTGCATTGTCGGGATCGATGGCGAGTGCCTTTGCGGCATTTTCCTGCATCGCGGGAAGCGCGTCCTGCGGCGCTTCCCACTGGACCAAGAGCGAAGCGGCCCAGGTCGTCGTGAGCCACGCATAGCCGAGCACTGATTCTGGCTCCATCGCTACGAATTCGCTGAACAGTCGCCGGGCTTGGAGCATGGTCTCGGGTTCGAAGCGATGAAACTCGAACAACCCGCGGTAGAAGACGTGCCCTGCCTCTACCGACTTGAAGCGGCTGCGGTTGAGGCGCGCTTGCTCGCCATGAACCAGCTTGACGTCGAGCGCGGTCACGATCTCGCTCGTCAATTCGTCCTGCACGGCGAAGATGTCTTCCAGCGTCCGGTTGAAAGTCTCCGACCAGATGGTCTTTCCGCTCTCCGTTTCGACCAGCGCTGCTGATATGCGCGCGCGATCGCCGGCCCGCCTGATGCTGCCGGTTAGCACTGCCGTGGCACCGAGGCGCCTGCCAATGGCGTCGGGCGGCGTAGGGCTTTCCTTGAATTCGAAGGCCGTGCTGCGAGAGATTACCTGCAATTGCTGGATATGTGACAGCTCGGAGGTCACGTCCTCGATCAGCCCGTCGGCGAAATAGTCGTCGTCCGCTCCTCCACCGGTTTGCCGGAAGGGTAGGATGAGGAGCGTCTTCTCGGTCGCTGCAGTCTGCGCGCTACGGTTGGGGACCGGAATGGCAACCTTGAGGCATTCCGCCACGCCTGCCATCAGCTGGCCCAGCTCGCCTTCGCGGTCGGGCCAGCCGGCAAGGTCGGGTGTGTGGGACGAGCGAAATCCCAGTGGCGGCATGATGTCGTCGATCCGGAAAGGTACCAGCACGTTCCGCTTGAGCCCCACCGCAGCTTCGTCGCGGCACCAGTGCGAAGCAACCGAGTGCTCCGACCATGCGACGAGCACGCACTTGGCCTTGTGCAGCTCATCCTCGATGCAATCGGCAAAGGCCGGGCCGGCAACCAGTTCGCGGTCCCACCACACGCTGCGGTCGCGTGCGCGCAACTCATCGACAAGGGGCGCGAGGCGCGCCTTGTCCTTCGACGAGTAGGACAGGAAGATATCGGCCATTCTGTTATCTCCGGATGGCGACCGGATTTTTACCGATTATTGAAGCATAACGCCTGATAACGCGCAAGCGAGCGCGGCGGCCTAGCTCATCAGTTCACGCACGAAGGGGATCAGGCCGGTCTGGCGCTGGCGCTTCATCCGTTCGGCATCGAGGATTTCGCGCACCTTGGCGAAACACGCATTCACGTCCTCGTTGATCACCACGTAGTCATAGGCGTCCCAGTGACTGATCTCGGCGCGGGCGCGTTCCATACGGGCCTGCACGACTTCCTCGCTGTCGGTGCCGCGGCTGCGCAGGCGTCGTTCTAGTTCGGCGATGCTCGGCGGCAGGATGAATACGCGGACGACGTCCTGCTGGTCCTTCTGGAACAGCTGCTGCGTGCCCTGCCAGTCGATATCGAAAAGGAAGTCCTGGCCTTCCTTCAGCGCGTTACGGATACGGCCCTTCGGCGTGCCGTACCGATGCCCGAAAACATGCGCCCATTCGTAGAAATCGTCTTCCTCGACCATGCGGTCGAATTCTGCATCGTCGACGAAATAGTAGTGCACACCGTCCACCTCGCCGGGCCGCGGAGGGCGGGTGGTGACGCTGACCGAAAGCTTGATCTCGTCATCGGCGCCGAGCAGCATCCGACTGATCGTCGTCTTGCCTGCGCCGCTGGGCGAGGAAAGGATGAACATCAGCCCGCGGCGGGCGAGTTTGTCATTGTCTGGTGCGGATTCGGCCATGCGCGCTGTTGGCGCATGGCGCGCGCGCGATCAAGGGTGCAGCCTCCCGGAATGCTCAGGCGAGCGTATCGCCGTCGGCCTGTCCGCGGATCGTCTTCTCGCCCTTGCGGCGGGCCTTGCGCCGCGACTGGCTGCGGTCGAACAGCGTCTTGCCGACCAGCCCGAGGCCCACGATGAGCGCGCCCGGAACGGACTTGGTGGCGTATTTGGTCACGCCATAGGCCGCCAGCGTGTGCACGATCGAGCGGTTCTCGACCGCTTCCTTGGCGAACTGGCTACCATACTTGCGGCCCAGCAGCGCCTTTTCGACCGTGTGACGTGTCAGGCGGCCAGCGCTGCGCAATATGATCTCGTGAATCAGCAGGTTGGTGGCAGGGTTGGGACTTGGGCCAGGCACGGTGGTTTCGCCCGACACCTCGCGCTCGACGCGTGCCACCGCATCGCTCACCCGGTCGGTGACGTGATTGGCTTTCTCTTCCTTGGCCAGACCCATGTTTGCCCCTGCTTGTCAGCGAGGCATTGCCCCGCGGGTTAGTTCTTGCGGCCGAAATCGACCGTGACGACGTTCGAGCCGTCTTCCGAACCTTCAACGGGTGCAGGCTCGCCCTGTTCCTCGTCATTTCCGGCTTCGTCGGTGGGGGCAGGGGCCATGTCGGCGACCGTTGCCTGGAACTGCAGGCCGAAATCGACCGCCGGATCGACGAATTGCGTGATCGCGGCATAGGGAATGTCGAGCTCTGCCGGGATCTGGTTGAACGACAGGCCGACCGAGAAGCCGTCCTCGCGCACATTCAGGTCCCAGAACTTGTTCTGCAGCACGATCGTCATCTCGTCGGGGAACCGCTCGCGCAGGCTCGCCGGGATCGACACGCCGGGAGCGTGCGTCTTGAAAGTGATGTAGAAATGGTGCGCGCCGGGCAGCTCGCTGCCGCCCTGCTCGATTTCGCCCAGCACCCGGCCGACCACTGCGCGCAGGGCCTCCTGCACGATGGTGTCGTATGGGATCATGCTGTCAGGCGTATCTTCGCTCATGCAATATAAGTGGAACTGCCGGGGCCTGCGGTCAAGCGCTTTAAGCCAGTCTTTACCCTGCAAGAAGCGGCAATTTCTTGCGCGTGCGCGTAAGCCGCCTATAGGCTCCGAGCCATGCGTACAGGCCGTATCGAAAGAAACACCGAAGAAACCAAGATCCTTGTCGAGGTGAACCTCGACGGGAACGGAAGCTATGATGTCTCCACCGGCATCGGTTTCCTCGATCACATGGTCGAACAGTTTTCGAAGCACTCGCTGATCGACGTGACGATGAAGGTCGATGGCGACCTCCATGTCGACCAGCATCACACCACCGAGGACAGCGCGCTGGCACTGGGTCAGGCGCTTGCCGCCGCGCTCGGAGACAAGGGTGGCATCGCGCGTTACGGCAGCGCCTTCTCGCCGATGGACGAGACGCTGGCGCGGGTGGCGCTCGATATTTCGGGTCGTCCCTATCTCGTGTGGAAGGCCGGGTTCAGCCAGGAAAAGCTGGGCGAATGGGACACCGAGCTGATCGAGCACTGGTTCCATTCGGTCGCGCAGACCTGCGGGCTGACGCTGCATATCGAGCTGCTCTACGGCACGAATAACCACCACATCTGCGAAGCGATCTACAAGGGCTTGGCGCGCGCCATGCGCAGCGCGGTCGAAATCGATCCGCGCAAGGGCGGCGCAATCCCGAGCACCAAGGGGCAGCTGGGTGGCTGAGGTTATCGCTCTCGTCGACTATGGCGCGGGCAATCTGCATTCGGTCGAGAACGCGCTGAAGCGGGTAGGAGCCAAGGTAAAGGTTACCGCCGATCCCGACGTGCTGCGTGCTGCGGACCGGATCATCCTTCCCGGGGTGGGAAGCTTCAACGCCTGCGCGGCAGGGCTCCGCGCCGAAAAGGGCGTGATCGAGGCCATGCGAGAGCGGGTGTTCGTGGGCGGTGCGCCGTTTCTCGGCATATGCGTCGGCATGCAGCTGCTCGCCACGCGCGGCCTTGAGCACGGCGTAACGCCCGGACTCGACTGGATCGAGGGCGAGGTGCGGCTGATCAAGCCGACCGATACCAGCGTGAAAGTCCCTCACATGGGCTGGAACGACGTGGCCATGACGCCGCATGCGAAGAACCACGAGGTGATCGAGGAGGGCGAGGCCTATTTCCTCCATTCCTATCACTTCCACGCCAACAGCGGGAAGGACGTACTGGCGATGACCGACCATGGCGGCGGTCTTGTCGCAGCCGTCGGTCGTGACAACATCCTCGGGGTGCAATTCCATCCCGAAAAGAGCCAGAGCTACGGGCTCACCCTTCTTTCCCGCTTCCTGGAGTGGAAACCGTGATCGTCTTCCCCGCAATCGACCTCAAGGCAGGACAGGTGGTTCGCCTCGCCGAGGGCGATATGGACCGCGCCACCGTCTATGGCGATAACCCTGCCGCGCAGGCCAAGCTGTTTGCCGAGGCCGGGGCGGGGCATCTGCATGTGGTCGATCTCGACGGGTCGTTCGCCGGCTCTGCCCAGAACCGCGAGGCAGTCGAGCAGATCGTCGAGACATTTCCCGGCCACGTCCAACTCGGCGGCGGCATCCGCAAGCGCGAAGATGTCGAGGGCTGGTTCGATGCAGGCGTTTCTCGTGTGGTCATGGGCTCGGCAGCGTTGAAGGACCCCGAGTTCGTCAAGGACATGGCGCGCGCCTTCGAGGGCGGCGTGGTCGTCGCGGTGGATGCCAAGGATGGCATGGTCGCGACCGAGGGTTGGGCCGACGTGTCGGACGTGCCCGTGATCGACCTGGCCCGCCGGTTCGAGGATGCGGGCGTCGCCAGCCTTCTCTTCACCGACATTGGGCGCGACGGGTTGCTCAAGGGCGTGAACCTCGACGCAACGGTGGACCTCGCCCGCCAGGTGGACATTCCGGTGATCGCCAGCGGCGGGGTCAAGGGTATCGAAGATATCCACGTGCTCTCGCTTCATGCCAAGGACGGCATCGAAGGCGTGATTACCGGTCGCGCACTCTATGACGGGCGGCTGGACCTTTCCGCCGCGCTCGCAGTGGCGGCACGCGCATGACCGTCCGTATCCGCGTCATTCCCTGTCTCGACGTGGCCGACGGGCGCGTCGTGAAGGGTGTCAACTTCGTCGATCTCAAGGATGCAGGCGATCCGGTCGAGCAGGCGCAAGCCTATGACCGCGCGGGAGCTGACGAGCTTTGCTTCCTCGATATCTCGGCAAGCCACGAAGGGCGCGGGACGCTGCTCGAGATCGTGCAGCGTACTGCTGCTGTCTGCTTCATGCCGCTGACAGTTGGCGGAGGTGTCCGCAGCGTCGAGGATGCACGCGCACTGCTACTCGCAGGGGCCGACAAGGTGGCCGTCAATTCCGCAGCAGTTGCCCGGCCAGAATTGGTGCGCGAGATCGCGGACAAGTTCGGCAGCCAATGCATAGTCGCCAGCGTCGATGCCCGCGCCAAGACCGAGGGCGAGGGCTTTCGCGGCTGGGAAATCTATACCCATGGCGGACGCAAACCGACCGGCATCGATGCCATCGAACATGCGCAGAAGCTCGCCGAACTTGGCGCGGGCGAATTGCTCGTGACCTCGATGGACGGCGACGGGACGAAGCAGGGCTACGACCTCGAACTCACCCGCGCGATTGCCGACAGCGTCTCTGTTCCGGTGATCGCCAGCGGCGGCGTCGGCACGCTGGAACACCTCGTCGAGGGCGTGACGCAGGGCCATGCCAGCGCCGTGCTTGCCGCATCGATCTTCCACTTCGGCCAGCACTCCATCGGCGAAGCGCACCGCGCCTTGCGCGCGGCAGGCTTGCCTGCGCGCGGCTGATCGCCCTAGGACCGCTTTCATGGATACGTTGACCCGCCTCGAGGCCACCATCGCCCAACGCATGTTCGCCTCGCCGGACGAGAGCTACGTCGCCGCGCTCAAGGCGAAGGGCCTCGGCAAGATGGCGCAAAAGGTTGGCGAGGAAGCAGTCGAAACGGTGATCGCCGCCATGTCCGGCACGCGCGAGGAACTGGTTTCGGAGAGCGCCGACCTGCTGATGCACCTTCTGGTCCTGCTGCAGGTCAAGGACGTGCCGCTGGCCGATGTCATGGCCGAACTCGACCGGCGCGAAGGCACTTCGGGTCTCGAAGAAAAAGCGAGCAGGGGCGAATAATCATGCCGATCGATCCGACGCTGCCGTACGACGACAACAACATCTTCGCGAAAATCCTGCGCGGCGAGATCCCCTCGACCAAGGTCTACGAGGACGAGTGGGCCTTTGCCTTCGAGGACATCAATCCGCAGGCCGAAGTGCACACGCTGGTGATTCCCAAGGGCCGCTATGTCAGCTGGGACGATTTCAGCGCGAAGGCCGGTGCAGAGGAGATCGCGGGCTTTATCCGCGCCGTCGGCAAGGTCGCGCGGGACAAGGGGCTGGTGGAACCCGGCTATCGCATGATGGCCAATATCGGCGCACATGGCGGGCAGGAAGTGCCGCACCTGCATGTCCATATTTTCGGCGGTCAGTTCCTCGGGCCGATGATCGCACGATAATTTCGCCGCACGCAGGACTCGTTTCACCGCCGTTCATGTCCTGGAGCCGAAAGGCGGCTTTGCAGTGAATCTTCGCTGCGCTAGAGCGCCAAGCCGAATGTCACTGCCCAATTCTCCCGACGGTATCATCCAAGGCGACCGGCACCTGTATGCCGTGCGTGTCTATTACGAGGACACGGACCTTTCGGGCATCACCTATCACGCAAACTACCTGCGCTGGTTCGAGCGCGCCCGTTCGGACCTCTTGCGCCGCTTGGAAATCGACCAGCGTAGCGCGATCGAGGCGGGTGAGGGCGCCTATGCCGTGTCCGAAATCATCCTCAAATACCTCCGCCCGGCCAAGCTCGACGACGATGTCCTGATCGAGACGAGTTGCACCGAGCTCAAGGCCGCATCCTGCCGGATGCACCAGCGCGCGATGCGCGGAGATGAATTGCTTGCCGAGGCACACTTGCGCGTCGGTTTCGTTTCACCAAGCGGCAGGCCCATTCGCCAGCCCGAAGAATGGCGCGAGGCATTCGCGCGCTTCGTCAATTCGAGCGGAGATCAATGACCAACCTCCCCCTGCTTTCCGTCGGTGCGCCCACTAGGCTCGATCCGATCCAGCTGTTCCTCGATGCCGATATCGTGGTCCAGGCCGTCATGTTCGGCCTGATCCTCGCCAGCATCTGGGTCTGGACGATCATTGTTTCCTTCAGCCTGCGCATGCGCAAGCTCAACGGGGCGACGCGCGATTACGAAAGCGAGTTCTGGCAGGCCGAAAGCTTCGACCGCTTCATGTCCGAGCGCGGCAATCGCGACATTCCCTCTGCCCGCGTTGCGCAGGCGGGTGTGGCCGAGTGGCGGCGTTCCTCGCGCGGCGAGATCCGCGACCGCGAAGCCGTTCGCGAGCGGATTACGACGGCGATGGAAAGCCAGGTCGCGCAGGAAGCGGACGACATTGCGGTGCGCCTGAACTTCCTCGCCACCGTCGGCGCGGTAGCCCCCTTCGTCGGCCTGTTCGGCACGGTCTGGGGGATCATGAACAGCTTCTTCCAGATCGGCGCGCAGGAAAGCTCCTCGCTCGCCGTCGTTGCGCCGGGCATTTCCGAGGCGCTGTTCGCAACCGCCATCGGCCTGTTTGCGGCTATCCCGGCAGTTATCGCCTACAACCGCTTCAGCCATTCCGTCGAACGTTTCGAGAGCCGCCTGCACCGCTTCTCCGACAAGCTCAACGCGAGCTTCAGCCGCCAGCTGGAGCAGCGCTAAGATGGCGATGGCGCTGGGATCCGGCAAAGGGACACGCAGGCTCCGCGGACGCGGTGGCCGCCGCCCCATGTCCGAAATCAACGTTACACCCTTCGTCGACGTCATGCTGGTGCTGCTGATCATCTTCATGGTCACCGCGCCGCTGCTGACCGCCGGCGTCCCGATCCAGCTGCCCGACAGCCGCGCCAATGCGCTGCCGCAGGACGCGCAGCAGGTCTCGATCAGCATCGATAGCGAAGGCTATGTCTATATCGACGATGCGCAGGTGCCCGTCGGCGGCCTGCCGCAAGCGCTCGAAGCGATCCCGCGCGCAGGCGAGGGCCCCGATGTGACGCTTCGCGCCGACCGTGCGCTCGACTACGGGCGCGTCATGGCAGTCATGGGCGAGTTGAACCGCGCCGGTCTCAACCGGATTTCGCTCGTTACCAACGGCGGTCAATCGAGCCCGCCGGTCAACGCGGGTTCACCTTCCGGGGAATAGCCAGACGTCATGGAGAGGACAGGCATCAGGACAGAGGAGCGCACCGGACTTATCGTCGCGGTGACCCTGCACCTGTTGCTGCTCGCCGCGATAGTAATCCAGGGCTTCTTCCCGGCTCCGCAGGTCGACCGGACCGAGCGCATGACGGTCAGCCTCGTCGATGAAATCGGCCTCGAGGCCACCGCGCCCGATCCGGTTCCGGAAAGCCGCGCCGCGATCGCTTCGGAGCTTTCCGATACCCCGAGAACGCCGGTCGCCGATGCGCCGCCGCAGCCGACCGAGAACCGCGCAGCGGTGCGAGACAGCACGCCGCGTCCGCGACCCGAACAACCGCGCCAGCAACCGCAGCCGCGTCCGACCGAGAAGGCCGGCGGTTCGCGTATCGGTGACAACTTCCTCGAGGGACGCGGTTCGAGCGCGAATACCAACGAGACCCGCGCTCCGGCTGCTACGTTCGGTCGCTCGGAGCGGGCGGCCTTGTCTTCGGCGATTACCCGCGCGCTGCGCCCGCACTGGAGCGTGCCTTCCGGCGTCGATAGCGAACTGCTGGTGAGCGTTGTCGCATGGCGCCTCAATCCCGACGGGACGCTCAATGGCCGTCCGCGGCTGGTCAGCCAGAGCGGCATCAATGATTCCAACCGTGCGCAGGCTGCCCTACACGCCGAACGCGCAATCCGGGCGATCCAGCTCGCCCAACCTTTCAAGCTTGACGAGAGGTTCTACGATCAGTGGGACGAACTCGAATGGCAATTCGACAGAAGGCTCTGAACGATGAAATTTCTTATAGCCCTGACCCCGTTGATCGCGCTCGTCGCTGCGCCGGTGGCCGCCCAGAACCAGGATCTCGGCGAACCGATGGGCGAGGGCCAGGAAGTCGAAGCGGTAGCTGTCGAGGGCGATGACGGCGACGGGCCGCTGCGCGGCACGGTGTCGGATGACAGCTCGCTCGATGACCTCGGCATCGCAATCCCCGCCTTCGCGACCGACCGCAATGTCTCGACGCCCGCCAACGCCAACGGCACTGCCGCGCTGGGCGAGGAGCTTGCCCGCGTCATCACCGCAAACCTTCGCAACAACGGCCTGTTCAAGCCGACCGGTCCGGATTCACTGCCCAAGCCGGAATTCGCCAACATTACCTCGCCCGTATGGTCGACCTGGGGTGTGCGCGGCGCGGAAATGCTGGTGCACGGCTATGTCCGTGCGCGCAGCGACGACCGTCTGACCGTCGGCTGTTATCTCTACGACATGGCGCTCCAGCAGCGCCTCGTGGCCGAGGGCTGGGTGGTCTCGCCCGCCGACTGGCGCCGTGCGGCGCACAAGTGTTCGGACCTCATCTATGCGCGCCTGACCGGCGAAAGCCCGTTCTTCGACAGCCGCATCGCCTATATCGCCGAAACCGGCCCGAAGGATAAACGCACCAAGCGCCTTGCGATCATGGATAGCGACGGGGCGAACCACCGCTTCATCACCACGGGCCGTTCGACCGCGCTTACGCCGCGCTACTCGCCCGACTACAAGCAGCTCGTCTACCTGAGCTATGTCGACGGCAATCCGCGTATCTATGTTTATGACATCGGTACCGGTCGCCAGACGCTGGTCACGCAGAGCGACAACCCGACCTTCGCCCCGCGCTGGAGCCCGGATGGTCGCTGGATCCTCTATTCGATGGCAGTCGGCGGCAATACCGATATCTACCGCGTCTCGGCTCAGGGTGGCCGCAGCGAGCGACTCACCGACACACCGGGCATCGACATCGGTGGGTCCTATTCGCCCGACGGCAGCCGGATCGTGTTCGAGAGCGACCGTTCGGGCAGCCAGCAGATCTACATCATGGATGCCGACGGTTCGAACCAGCGCCGCCTGACCTTCTTCGGCGGGCGTTCGGCAACGCCCGAGTGGAGCCCGCGCGGCGACCAGATCGCCTTCACGCACATCGCCGGCGACTTCAACATCGCCGTCATGAACCCGAACGGGCGCGGATTGCGCAAGCTGACGAATGGCTGGCAGGACGAGGCACCCACGTGGGCGCCCAACGGCCGGATCATCCAGTTCTTCCGCACGGCACGCAACACCGGCGCGACCTCGCTGTGGCAGGTCGACCTGACGGGCGAGAACGAGCGCCGACTGCCTACGCCGGTCGATGCATCGGACCCGGCCTGGGGACCGATCCTGCCCTAAGATCATTGAAGAATTCGTGGGGACGAAGTTTGGTGCCGCCCGCATACCGGATGGGGGCGGGGCCAGAAATCGGGGGCAAACCGATTTTCACCGCTGTTTAAAAGGGGACAGCAAAATGAATACCCGTATTGCAACTGCTGTAATGCTCACCTCGGCCCTCGCACTGGCAGCCTGCCAGAAGAAGGCACCCGAAGAGCTTCCGCCCGCGCCCGAAGCCACTGCGGCTCCGGCGCCCACGCCCACGCCTACCGGCCCCGCCGTCGGCAGCATGGAGCATTTCATCGAGGCCGTCGGCCGCGCCAACACGGTCGTCTACTTCGACACCGACCGTTACAATATCGATGCCGAAGACAGCGCCAAGCTGCAGACGCAGGCGCAGTACTTCAGCCAGTACTCGAACGTCACCTTCACCATCGAAGGCCACACCGACGAGCGTGGCACGCGTGAATACAACCTCGCCCTGGGCGAGCGTCGTGCGAACGCGGCGAAGAACTACCTCGTCTCGCTCGGTATCCCGGCGAGCCGGATCCGCACTGTCAGCTACGGCAAGGAACGCCCCGTGGCGCTCGGCTCGAACGAGGCTGCATGGGCACAGAACCGCCGCGCAGCGACGGTCACGATCAACTGATTTTCGAAACGGGCAGGGGCGCTCCGGCGCGCCTGCCCTGAACGCCGCTTAGCCGGCGGCGTTTTCTACGACCTGAGGGGCCGAGGCGGCGTGCACGCCGTGCTCGGCCTTTTCATTGCCACCGATGCTGGTCGAAAGCGCGAAAGCTGCCATGCTCAGCACGGCGACGGTGGCGGAAAGGGTAAGCTGCTTGCTCATGTCGTGGCCTGTAGATCAAAATTCGTTAAACAATGTTCGCAATGCAACATTTCGAATTGAAACTGGTTCCACCATCCTTGCGCAAACCGCCAGCGTCCCTAGATTGACCGCCATGCCAGCTCGACCAACAACTTGTGATGCCTAAGGCGCGCCGGTCCAACGACTGGGGCTTTCCCCGCTGGCGTGGCTATGACGAAAGCCGCGAGGCGGCGACCGTGCGCCTGTGCGATCGCCATGGCTGCGAGGAAAAGGGCGATTGCCCGGCTCCCAAGGCGCCCAACAGCCCCGATCGCTGGTACTTCTGCCAGAAGCATGCGGCCGAATACAATTCTGGCTGGGACTATTTCGAAGGTCTCGACAAGGCGGAGAAAGAGGCAAGGGCCAAGTCCGAGAGGGCCGAGAATGCCGGCTATGCAGAGGCGCAGCACTATGGCTGGAGCGGTTCTGGTGACGGTTCGCGCAGCGCCGACGAAATGCGTGCACTCGAGGTGCTCGAGCTCGAGGCCGATGCCGACTTTGCCGCAGTCAAGAAAGCCTGGCGGGTAAAGGCCAAGGCGGTCCATCCCGATGTGAAGCCGGGCGACAAGGAAGCTGCCGACGCCTTCCAGAAGTACCAGCTCGCCTACGAAGTTCTCAAGGCGGCGGAAGAGCGCCGCGAATGGAAGGGCTGAGGGCCCCGGACTAGCGCCGCTTGTATGGAAGCGACAACGCCGCGTTAACCACTTCTTGCCGATTTCCGGGTAACGTTCCCAGGCGACTTGGAGTTTTCATGCAGACACGTACGACCAATCGACAGGGGACGAATATCGTCCTGAATTGCCGTGTGCCGGTGCAGCGCGCGCAAGCCCTGTTGTGCGATATTTCGCTGACAGGTTGCCGGATCGAACTGTTCGATTCCTACGTCAACAAGGGCTCGACCGTATTCTTCGAAATCGACGAGAAGAACGAGTTTGCCGGCCAGATCGTCTGGGTCCGCGGCAACGAGGCGGGCGTGCGCTTCATGCACCGCCTCAGCCCGGCGGCAATGCAGGTGCTCGAACTCGCCTGACGATCAGATCCCGATCTTCGGATCGGGATTGTCGTTCCACCACGCCACATCGCTGAACGGCCTGACGTCGAGTTCGTGCGTCCAGCAGTTCTTCGGCTGGTGCGCGAGGTGCCAATAGGTCTCTGCCAGCGCGGCGGGGTCGATCACCCCGTCCTCGCCCTTCGATGCCTTGTAGGCCTCGAACCTGTCGCCGAGGAGCTTGCCCAGCGTATCGGGCGCATCGACAGACCCGTCGACCACCACATGCGCGACATGCACGCCCTGCGGTCCGAATTCGGCGTTCAATGTCTGGCATAGCATTCGCCGCCCGCCCATGGCGGCTGCATGGCTGTGCTGCCCCGCATTGCCCCTGACCGCAGCAGTGGCCGATGTGACGAGGATCGTCCCGCTCCCGCGCTCGACCATCCGCGGAGTGACCGTATGGGCCAGACGGAAGAGGCCGTAGCACCCGAGCCTCCAGCCCAGTTCGAAGGTGCGATGCGGCGTGTTGGCCAAGTCGCGGTTCCCGATCTGCGCGCCAAGGTTGTAAAGCACCGTATCGATTGGCCCGATGTCGCTTTCGGTCCGCTCGACCAATTCCTCGATCGTGCCGTCTGCTGCTGCATCGAGCAACGTCCCCGAAGCCTTGCCGCCCGCATCCTCGATCTGGGCGACCAGCCTCGCCAGCCCCTCTTCGTCGGAGCGCCGGGCAAGGACCGCATGATAGCCACCTTGCGCAAAGCGGGCCGCGGCATGACCGCCGATCCCTGCGCCCGCGCCGATCACCAGGAATACCTTCTCCGCCATTTCCGTCTCCTCACAGTCGGGCGAGGATAGCCTTTGCCAGCCGTGCACCCAGGCCGGGGCCCTGTTCCGGATAGAGATAGGGCTCGATCGCCTCTGCTTCCATTACGGCGAGTTTGCCCGAAGGCAGCCGCGCCATGTCGATGCGGCAGTAGAGCAGATCGTCGAAGGGCAGGGCAGCCACGATTGCCTCTGCACCGGCAAGGTCCGCTTGCGAGGGCGTGAAATCGGTTTCGTATCCGCCGTAGAGCGACTGGATGCGGTACTCGCCTTGCGCGGCGCGTTTGAGGACGCCGTGGCTGAATTCCCCGTCGATGAAGAGGAAGGTGTATTCGCCTTCCTCGACCACGCTGGGGAGGAAGGGCTGCACCATGCAGGGGCGGCCCATGCGCCAGTCCTGCGCAGGCATATCGTCTCGTGAGAAGCTGTGCTGTCCGAGGCCGCCTGCGCCGACCTGACGCTTCACCACCACCCTGTCGGTACCGAATTGCTCCATGGCCGCCGCCACGTCACCATGGCCGGCATCGTCGAGCCAAAGCGTCGGCACGATGGCGGCGCCGCGCCGTTCCAGCTCGCGCAGGTATCGCTTTTCTGCATTCCACCGCACGACCGTCGGCGGGTTGCAGGCCAAGATTCCGCGCTCCTCCAGCGCCTCGAGCTTGCTCACGAACTCGCGCGGATGGTCTTGGTAATCCCAAGCGGTGCCGAGCAGAACCAGCGACAGCCCCTCGAAGTCTTCGATCGGCGCGCGCCAGTCGATCTCGACCAGCTCGAGACCGGCCTCTTCGAAGGCCGGACGCAGCGCGCCAACCTCGATATCATGCTCGAACGCATCGCCCCGCCGGGGACCGTCCCCCGGCAGGGTGTCTGCGCAGGCAAGGAAGCCTATCTTGCTCAGACTGCCTCCAGCGCCTGTTCGAAGTCGGCGATGAGGTCGTCCGGGTCCTCGATGCCGATCGAGATGCGCACGAGGTTGTCCGAAATGCCCAGTTCCGCGCGGCGGCCTTCGGCGACCGAAAGGTGGGTCATCGATGCCGGGTGGCTCGCCAGCGTTTCGGTTCCGCCGAGGCTGACGGCAAGTTTGGCGATCTTGAGCGCGTCGAGGAAGCGGAAGCATTCGGCCTCGCCTCCCTTGAGCAGCAGCGAGAAGGTGCTGCCTGCACCCTTGCAGTGACGGTCATAGATGTCCTGCTGGCGCGCGTCCTTGATCATGCCGAGATAGCCGAGGCCTTCGACCTTGGGATGCTGGGCGAGGTATTCGCAGACCTTCTCCGCGTTCTCGCCCGCGCGCTGCATGCGCAGTTCGACGGTTTCGAGGCTGCGGCAGAGCATCCATGCGGTGTTCGGATCGCAGATGCCGCCCATGGTGTTGCGCAGCATGCGGATGGCGTCGATGAAGCGCTTCTTGCCGGAGACGCTGCCCGCCACGAGGTCGGAGTGGCCGCCGACATATTTGGTCAGCGAGTAGACGACGAGGTCCGCGCCATGGTCGAGCGGGCGCTGCCAGAGGGGGCCGAGGAAGGTATTGTCGATCGCGATCGAGCACTTGTCGGGGTCGAAATGCGCGTCGCGGGCCGCCTTGACCGCCTCGATATCGACCAGCGCATTGGTCGGGTTGCCCGGGCTTTCGAGGTAGATCATCGGCACTTCGCCGCCCTTTTCCTCGGCCAGCGCCTTGGCCTTCACCATCACTTCGTCGAGCTGTTCGCGCGTGGCGCCGGCGGGGAAGTCGATGAAGCTGACGCCGTATTTCGCCATGGTCTTGGCGATGAAGCCTTCGGAAGCCGCATAGAGCGGGCCCGAGTGGACGATGACGTCGCCCGCCTTGCAGGCCGCCAGCAGCAGCACGGCAATCGCGGTCATGCCGCTGGAGAAGGAGAGCGCCTCTTCCGCGCCGTCCCACACGGCAAGGCGATCTTCGAGGATCTCCTGGTTCGGCGCATTGAAGCGCGAATAGACGAGGCCGTCCGCACCGCCCGGACGCTTGCCGGTGATGCCTTCGAAGTGGCGCTTGCCGTCGGCGGCGCTGGGGAAGGCGAAGGTGGAGGTGAGGAAGATCGGAGCCTTCAGGCTGCCTTCCGAAAGCACGGGATCGAAGCCGTGACCCATCATCAGCGTGCTGGGCTTGAGTTCGCGTCCCTTGATCTTCGGGATCTCGCGCTTGGGAGCCATGCGGGGGCTGGTGGGGTCGATTTCCTTGTCGCTCATCGTGAAGAGCATCCTTCCTGCTTATCGCCCCGAGGAAGGCCGGGGCCGTTGTTGCCTGTCCGCTGGCACCCGTTCCTAACCTCCGCAGGAACGCCTCTCCACCGGCTGGATGTGGCACGTCTGTTATGTTGGAAGCGAGTTGGATTCAACCGCGCGTTCAGACCAGCGCCGCCATTCCCCACACGACTGCGACGATCATGAAAATACCGACGAGGTCGAGCAGGATGCCGGCCTTCACCATGCGCTCGATCCGGATGCGGCCGGTCGACCACGCAATGGCGTTGGGACCGGTGCCTGCAGGCAGCATGAAGCCCCAGCTCGCGGCGAGCGCGGCCGGCATGGCGAGCAACACCGGATCGACGCCCAAGGCGACCACCAGTGCAGCAACCACCGGGATGATCGCGCTGGCAGTGGCGACGTTGCTGGCGAATTCGGTGATGAGCACCACCATCGCTACCACCGCGATCGCCACGAAGAAGAGCGGCCATGCCTCCAGCGGCAAAAGTGCATTGCCGAGCCATTCGGCAAGCCCGCTCGCGCCCATTCCGGCAGCCAGCGCAAGGCCGCCGCCGAACATCATGATGACGCCCCACGGAGCGCGGTCGGCCTCTTTCCAGACCAGCAGCGAGCGGCCCGTCCCGTCGGGGATCAGGAACAGCGCGAGGCTGGCGATGATCGCGATGGTCCCGTCGGTCCACGAGCCTTCGGGAAGATAGGGTGCGACCAGCAGGCGCGTCATCCATGCAAGGAAGGTGATCGCCACGACCACCATCAACCGGCGTTCAGGCGCACCCATCGGCGTGTCGTCGACGATCGCCTCGCGCGCGGCCTCGACATCGAAGGGATGGGCGGAAACATGCTGGACCTTCGAAATGAGGAAGGCGGCGAGCGGCACGCCGAGGAAGACGATGGGCAGGCCGTATAGCGTCCACTGAGCAAAGCTGATCTGCGCGCCGATCATTGTGTCGAGCAGGCCGACCGCGATGGCATTGGTCGGCGATCCCACCAACGTCCCGAGGCCGCCGATACTGGCGGCAAAGGCGATGCCCATCGGCAGAGCGCCCGCTAGGCCCTCGCGCTCCTCGGCGGCAAGGCCTGCACCTGCCAGCACGGCCATGGCCATCGGCATCATGATCAGCGCAGTCGAAGTGTTCGAAATCAGCATCGAGAGGATCGCGGCGGCGATCATGAAGGCAAGCAGCAATCCGGTCTGCCCGCCGCGTCCGTGCAGGGCATTGAGGATCGCCAGCGCGAGCCGCTTGTGAAGCCCCGTGCGCTCGATGGCGAGCGCAATGAAGGCGCCCCCCAGCAGCAGGAAAAGGATCGGCGAATAATAGGCTGCTGCCGTGTCGCGCGCATTCATCACGCCGGCAAAGGGCAGCACGAGGAACGGCATCAGCGCGGTGGCAGTAAGCGGCAGCGCTTCGGTCATCCACCAGGCCGCCATCAAGACGACCAGACCCGCAACGATCAGCGCCTCGCGGCTCATCCCGGCGGGAAGCGGCGCGAAGATGGCGAGGGCCAGCGCGACGACGCCTGCCAGAAACCCGATACGTTTTGCTGTCACCGAAAACCCCTCCCGCTCTCGCCGCCAAGCGCTAGCAAGTCGCGGGCCTCAGGCCAATCGTGCCGGCAGCACTAATCGGGGAAGCGTCAGTCGACCTCGCGGCCCAGTTCGGTCGCTTCGGGATTGCTCGGATCGATAACGATGACCCTGCCGCGCAATTCGCCGTTCTGGCGCATGCGCTCCATCTTCTCGATCTTCTCCTCGACCACGCGCGCGATGTGCGAAGCGACGCCAATCGGCTTCAGCGGCGCATCCATCGTGTCGGTGCCGTAATTGTACGGGTCGAGAATCAGGCCCCTCGGGTGGTATTCGGGCGAGCGTTCACCGCGGGCGAGGTCGGAAACGTCATATTCGTAGAGCGACGTGCGGATACGCTGCGTCCTCGCGATGTCCTCACGCAGGTCGTCGCGAGCGAACTTCTTCAGATGCGCGCGCAATGCTTCCTCTTCGCCGAAGAAGAACGGCATCGCTTCCTCGTAGAGGCGCGAGATATGGAGCGTGTTGCCCCGCTTCTCCACGCCGCGCATGGAATTGACGAAATCCGTCGCCGAGCTTTGCAGCAGCAGGTTCACATTCTCGGCGTTGAAGGCGTTGCGCTGGATGGTCGGGCCGCCGATCTCGCCGCGGAAGAAACCGTAGATGACGCGCGGATCGCGCCAATTGGGATAGACGATCTGCGTCCTGATATCCTTCAGGCTCAGCGCCACACCGTCGACATTGAGGAACTTGGCCTCGTCGAGCGGAAGCTGATCCGCTCCAATGCGTAGCTCGGACGGCCGGCTCACCGGATAGGCGAGTGCAATCTGTTCGATCACCGCGACATTGTGGAGGTTGAGCCAGTAAGCGAGCTGTTCGTTGCGCGGCAGGCTGGCGATGTCGAGCTGGCTGCCGAGTGCCTCCAGCTCTTCGCGATAGGCGGTCAGAGCCTCGCGCTGCGCATCTTCGAGAAATGAGAAGCCTACCCTGTTGCCTTCGAGACGGAGACCGGAATCGTGGCCGAAGACCATGCGGGTCCCCGTTTCCGGCGCGACCTTGGGCATGATCCGGCGTTCGGACGGGCCCATGTAAAACACGAAATAGGCGAGCGCCTCGTCCCAGGCCTTGTAGTCGATCCGGGTCTGCAACGTATCGCCGCGCGGCGCGAAGCGGGAGGATATGGCGCCCTCGCTTTTCGATGAAGCTGCCGGAACGGGGTCTCCGACCGGTACCGCCATGGAAGTCTCCGCTGCCGCCGGGATGGATACACCGGCAAGCAACACCGCAACCAGTCCGATACGCATGGTCTCTCTCCTCGCTATTGACGAGGAGACATTATCACCGTTCGACTAAGCCTCAAAGCTCAGGCGCTTTTTCGCGCTTATTCGACCTCGGGGGCGGGGGGAGGCGTTTCGGGAACGCTGCCCGGCGGAAGTATGATAACGCGGCCCTGGAGCAGGCCTTCCTTACGCAGCTTCTCCATCTTGTCGGCACGCTCGCGCAGCATGCGGGCGATCGACGGGGTAATCCGCGCCGACTGCATCATGCCGTCGCTTTCGACGTTGAAGAAGTTCATCTCGCGCTCGCCCCCGGCAAGGTCGGCCACGGTGTCGATGTACTGGTTGACCTTCACTTCGGGCTTTTCGGCGATGAGGCCGCTCACGACATCTTCCGCATGGGTCGACAGGTGTGCCTTGAGATCGGCGCCCATCTGCGGGAAGTAGAAGGGTGCAGCTTCTTCGTAGATGGCGGACACGAGCAGGTTCTTGCCATAGCCTTCGACGCCGCGCAGCGAATTGACGAATTCACGCGCGGACACGTCGAGCAGTTCGTCGACATTCGTGCCGGTGAAGGCGCGACGCTGGATCGACGGGCCGCCGATTTCGCCGCGGAAGAAACCGTAGATCACGTCCGGATCGTTCCAGTTCGGGAAGACGATCCGCGTGCGGATATCGCGCGGGCTCATCGCGACGCCGCCCACGTTGATGAAACGCGTGGTGTCGAGCGAGGTCTTGTCAGGGCCAAGCTTCATGCGCGAGGGAGAAGCCGAGGGATAGTTACGGCCGATCTGCTCGATCACGGCCACGTTGTGCAGGTTCATCCAGAACGCAAGCTGCTCGTTGCGCGGCAGGGTGGCGATATCGATTTCGGCTGCGATCCGCTCGAGATCCTGGCGGTATTCGAACAGCGGGGCGAGGGCTTCGTCTTCGAGGAAGGAAAAGACCACGCGGTTGCCTTCGAGGCGGTAGCGGCTGTCGTGGCCGAACACGCGGCGGGTGCCGAGGTTCGGGTCGGGACGGCCCATGCCGTCGCGCGTCGACTGGCCCATGCGCAGGACCATGAATTCGAGCGCTTCGTCATAGAAGGAGTAGTCGAGCTGGGTGGAGGCACCCGACGGGCGTGGGGTGAAGCGCTCGAAATCGGCATCGGCTGCGATGCCCGCTGCAATGGAGGCTTGTTCGACCTGTGCGATCGCTGGTGCTGCGGTGGCCATCAAGACGGCCATGGCGGTCATTGCAGACGGTCGAAGTTTCATTGGTCAGCCCTTGGTAGAAGCGAAGCCTTCGGGCGTCGCAAATAGTCGAAGAATATGTGCAGCTTATACTACGGGTCTATTACCCCGCCAATGTGGCCTGCCGATTAACGCCTGTAATTCGTCGAAGTGCCGGACGAACTCACGTCGTTCGTCGAGCAAATACGTCAATCAACGAGAAACGGGGGCGCACATGTGAAGCGGCCCCCGTCCAAAATGCCTTGTGCGGCAGTATCTTACTTCGGTGCCAGCACCATCAGCATCTGGCGCCCTTCGAGGCGCGGGAAGCTTTCCACCTTGGCGATCTCTTCCACGTCGTCGCGCACGCGGTTGAGCAGGTCCATACCCAGCTGCTGGTGCGCCATTTCGCGGCCGCGGAAGCGCAGCGTGCACTTCACCTTGTCGCCGTTTTCGATGAACTTCACGACATTGCGCATCTTCACTTCATAGTCGTGCGTGTCGATGTTCGGGCGCATCTTGACCTCTTTGATGTCCTGGGTCTTCTGCGTCTTTCGTGCGAGGTTCGCCTTCTTCTGCGCCTCGTAGCGATATTTGCCCACATCGAGGAACTTGCACACCGGCGGGTCCGCATTGGGGCTCACTTCGACGAGGTTGAGGCCCAGTTCATTGGCCTGCTCGGTCGCTTCGCGGGTGTACATCACCCCCAGGTTCTCACCTTCGTGATCGATCACGCGGACCTTGGGGACATTGATCATGTTATCGTAGCGCGGGCCGCTTTTCACGGGCATTTGCATGCTGCGCCGGGGTGGACGGGCTATGGGGCAATCTCCTGATTCTGCCGTTTTGTGTGGTGGCTATGTAGGGTGAAACACCGCAAACCGCTAGTGGCTATAACTAGGCGGCCTTCCAGAGGGGAAAGCGGGCGAGTTTGCCCTTTGCCGGAACCACCGCATCGATGCGGTCGGCAGGCTGCAACGCCTTGAGGATCGCCGGGTCTGCCGCGTTCATCCCGCCGGTATAGGCTCCAAAAGCGGGCAGGATCATCCGGCCCGAAGGCTTGCCATCGGCCCACTCGTTCGCGCTCACAACGGCGCAGGGCCGGCGGATCATGCGCTGGCGGACCTTTACCTGCAGGCGCGGGTGGTAGTGGCCCGAGAGTTCCGGACGTGTCTCGCCCTTCTTCGCGCGGTGGCGCAGGATCGTGCCGCCGATCTCGAGCTCTTCGGCGAGCGTGCCGCCGCAGCGCGCTTCCATGTCGGGATCGTGGTTGCCGGTTATCCAGACCCAGTCGACCGCCTTGGTCAGCGCCTCAAGCATGCCGCATGCGTGCGGTTCGAGCCGCGCGGACCCTTCCGAATCGTGGAAGTTGTCGCCCAGCGTGATCACGCGCCGCGCGCCCGTCTCGCGGATGGCCAGCGCCACACGTTCGAGCGTCTCTCGGCTGTCATAGGGCGGGATCATCTGTCCGTGGCCGGCGAAAAAGCTACCCTTTTCAAGATGCAGGTCGGCAACCAGCAGCGCGCGCTCGCGGGGCCAGTAAAGCGCACGGCCTTCTGTGAGGAGCCATTCCTCGCCAGCGAACGAAAGGGGAACCATGGCTCGCTATTGCCGCCTGCGCGCAGCAATGGCAAGGGCCTATGCATGACCGACTGGACTAGCCAAACCGACACTGCCCGTACCTGGTTCGAAACGCTGCGCGACCGTATCTGCGCGGAGTTCGAGAGCATCGAGCGCGAGGCGGGCAGCGACGCCGCGTTCCAGTACGACAGCTGGCAGCGCGAGGAAGAAGGCAACCACGACCCTGGCGGCGGCACGCGCGGATTGATGAAGGGCAAGGTGTTCGAGAAGGTCGGCGTGAACGTCTCGACCGTGCGCGGCAATTTCGCGCCCGAGTTTGCGGCCTCGATCAACGGCGCTTCTCCGGAAAACCCCGGTTTCACCGCGACCGGCATCAGCCTCGTCGCGCATATGGCGAACCCGCATGTGCCCGCGGTTCACATGAACACGCGCTTCCTCACCACGCAGGCCGCGTGGTTCGGGGGCGGGGCGGACCTGAACCCTCCGCTTCCCTACGAGGAAGACACCGAGGACTTCCACGCTCGCTTCCGCGCCGCCTGCGCCGCGCACAACCCGACCTATTACGAACGCTTCAAGAAGTGGGCGGACGATTATTTCTACATTCCCCACCGCGGCGTGCATCGCGGGGTGGGCGGCATCTTCTACGACCATTTGGAGTGTGAAGACGAAGCCGGTTTCGAGCGTAATCTCGCCTTCACCAAGGACGTGGGCGAGGCCTTTCTCGACATCTTCCCCAAGCTGGTCCGCCGCCGGATGGAAAGCGAGTTCACGCCCGAAGACAAGGCGCAGCAGCTCGAATGGCGCGGCCGCTATGCCGAATTCAACCTCGTCTACGATCGCGGCACGCTGTTCGGCCTCAAGACCGGCGGGAATATCGATGCGATCCTGATGAGCCTGCCGCCCGAGGCGACGTGGAGCTGAGCGCAGCAGACCGCGCGGCCTTCGATGGCCGCCCGCGCGAGATCGATTACGATCGGCGCGAGAAGCTCCACTACCTCGGCGAGTATCGCCGCAAACTGCCCAACAGTCTCACCCGCATGATGGAGAATGCCTACGATTGGGAGCATCTCCCCTTCGTGCATCCCACGAGCTTCGCGGATATCGAGTTGGTCGAGCAGGGCAGCTGGGGCTGGCGCTGCAAGGCCGCGCTGCCGAACAATGCCGGGACGCAAGCGGTCGAACTTCTCGTGGACAAGCCGCGCCACTATTGGGCGACCACGGTGGTCGAAGGGTTCGGGCAGGGCGTCGAAATCCACACGCAGGCGAGCGAGAATGGCGATGAGGGTATCGTTGTCTCGGTCAATTTCTACCTGCCGCAGCCCCCTGAAAGCGAAGCGCAGGGGCAGATGCTTCTAGCAGCGCTGACCCACCAGTATGCGACGCTCTATGACGAGGACGAGGCGCTGATGACCGGGAGGCAGGAGGCGCTCGACTCTTTCCGCAGTCGCGCTCCCTCCGACTTGTCGGCAGGCACCGGTCTTGCCGAGATCGCCGATCTGGATCGCGAGCAGCCGAATACCGTCGACTATGAGGGAACGCCCCTCGTGGTCCGCATGCACGAAGGCGAGTGGGTCGCCCATTCCGCGCTCTGCCCGCATATGCTCGGTCCGCTGGACAGTGCACCTGTCGAAAACGGCGCGGTGCTCTGCCCCTGGCACGGATACCGCTTCGCGCTGCTCGACGGTGAGGAGGAGCGACGGCGCTGTGGCAGGTTGCCTGTGCTTGTCAGGCTCGAAGAGCAAGACGGACGGCTGGTGGTGGCGGCCTGAATAACGGGAGCTAGATTCTTCAGCCCCGATCCGGTCCTCTCAGGCGATCCAGAGCCTGAGTAGCCACGCGACCACCCCCAGCACGGCAACGCTGGCAGCCCAGATTCCGGCCATCCACGCCAACCGTTTCCAGAGCGGGGCGGTGGGCTCTTCCATCAGTGATAGCCCTCGTCGCCGACCTTGCCGCGGAACACCCAGTATGCCCACGCAGTGTAGGCGAGGATCAGCGGCATGGTGATCGCGACCCCGATGAGCATGAAGACCTGGCTGCGCTCGGGCGCGGCGGCGTCCCAGATCGTCATATCGGGCGGGACGACATAGGGCCACATCGTCACGCCGAGGCCCGCCATTCCGAAGAAAAACAGCGCGATCGACAGCCAGAAAGGCTTGGAATTGCGATCGCGCGTTATGGCGCGCACCAGCGAGACGGCGATCAGCGCGGTCAGGATCGGGACCGGCGCGGCGAAGTAGATTTCCGGCGACGTCAGCCAGCGTTCGGCATATTCGGCGTTGAGGAAGACATTGTAGAGGCTCACCGCGCCCATCAGTACGACGGTTGCGAGCGCCGAGCGAAGCGCCAGCTTGCGCGCATGCGCCTGACCTTCTCCGTCGAGCTTCCAGATGAGCCACGTGCTGCCGAGCAGCGCGTATCCGGCGACCACGCCGAAACCGCAGAGCAGCGTGTAGGGCGTCAGCCAGTCGAACCAGCTACCTGCGTAGGCGCGGTCGACCACTTCGACGCCCTGCAGCAATGCGCCCAGCGTCATGCCCTGCGCCATTGCCGCGACCAGCGAGCCGCCCGTGAAAGCGAAGTCCCAGAAGCGGCGATGGTTCGGATCGCGCCAGCGGTATTCGAAGGCGACCCCGCGGAAGACGAGGCCGAGCAGCATGGCGATGACGAGCGGATAGGTCGCGGGCAGCACGACCGCATAGGCGAGCGGGAAGGCCGCAAACAATCCGCCTCCGCCCAGCACCAGCCAGGTCTCGTTGCCGTCCCAGACCGGTGCGATCGAGTTCATCGCCCGGTCGCGCTCGCGCCCGGGGTCGAAGGTCGGGAAGAGAATGCCGATGCCGAGGTCGAAACCGTCCATCACCACATAGGCAAAGACGGCAAAGGCGATGATGAAGGCCCAGATGGTGGTGAGGTCCATCACACGTCCTCCTCGCTATCGGGCAGGGTCCCTTCGTGACCCGGATTCTGGGTCGGGCCCGGAGTGATGCCGGCGGTACGGATCGGTCCGGTATCGCCGCGCTTCACGCCCAGCTCGCCGACATGCGGCGTGTGGCTCATCAGGCGCAGGATGTACCAGACGCCGATCCCGAATACGGTGAAATAGACCACGATGAAGGCGAGTAGCGAAGCGGCGACAGCCGGCGCGTCGAGCGGGCTGGCGGCATCTGCAGTGCGCAACAGGCCGTAGATCACGTAGGGCTGGCGGCCGACCTCGGTCGTGATCCATCCGGCCAGTACCGCGATGAAGCCCGAAGGCGCCATGACCAGCGCCGCGCGATGCAGCCAGTTCCATTCGTAGAGCTTGCCCCGCCAGCGTGCGAACAGGCTCCACAGGCCCACGCCCAGCATGGCGAAACCGATGCCGACCATGATGCGGAAGGACCAGAAGACGATGCCGACGGGCGGTTCCTCGTCATCGGGAATGGTGTCGAGACCCGCGAGAGGCGCGTCGGGGTCATGCTTGAGGATGAGCGAGGAGGCCTTGGGGATCTCGATCGCATAGCGCACCGTCTTGGCCTCGCTGTCGGGAATACCGAACAGGATCAGCGGCGCGCCGTCCGGATGGCTCTGGAAATGGCCCTCCATCGCCATGACCTTCTGCGGCTGGTGCTCGAGCGTGTTGAGGCCATGCAGGTCGCCTGCGAAAATCTGCAGCGGTGTGACGATCGCGGCCATCCACATCGCCATCGAGAACATCTTGCGCGCATGCAGGTTCGCGCGGTCCTTGAGCAAATGCCATGCACCCACTCCGCCGACCACGAAGGCGGTGGTCAGGTATGCCGCCATCACCGTGTGGACGAGGCGGTAGGGGAAGCTCGGATTGAAGACGATGTCCCACCAGCTTTCACCGGGCAGGTACTGGCCGTTCGCGCCCATCTCGAAGCCGGTCGGCGTCTGCATCCAGCTGTTCACCGACAGGATCCAGAAGGCCGATACGAAAGTGCCCAGCGCGACCATGCAGGTTGCGGTGAAGTGCAGCTTCTTGCCTACGCGGTTCATGCCGAACAGCATCACGCCGAGGAAACCGGCTTCGAGGAAGAAGGCGGTCAGCACTTCGTAAGCCATCAGCGGCCCGATCACCGGCCCCGCCACATCGGAGAAAACCGACCAGTTGGTGCCGAACTGGTAGCTCATCACGATCCCCGAGACGACGCCCATGGCAAAGGCGATCGCGAAGATCTTGAGCCAGTATTTGAACAGGTCGAGATAGAGCTGTTTCCCGGTCTTCAGCCACAGCCCCTCGAGCACCATCAGGTAACTCGCGAGCCCGATCGAAAAGGCCGGGAAAAAGAAGTGGAAGCTCACCGTGAAGGCGAACTGGATGCGAGCGAGCGTCAGTGCGTCGAAAGCCTCGAACATGAGGACTTCCTAATCTAAGAATGCCGGCTGTGCCAATCGACAGCGCGCACCAAGTGTTGCGCGCGGTGCAAGTTTACTTCGGCGCGTAGACCCGAACCCAGTCGACTAGCATCTCGACTTCGCCTGCCTTGACCGCATCGACCGTTGCCTGCGAGATGCCGTTATAGGGCTCCTCGATACCGTTCGTCTTGAACGGATAGGCACCGCCCATGGCGAAGTTGAGGATCAGGTACTTGTCGTTGTCGAAGCGCCATTCGCCGTAGTTTTCGACCATCGGCTTGGTCACGCGGTAAAGCACGTGGTCGTCGACCATGAAGTCGATCTGCTGGTCGGTCCATTCCACGGCATAGACGTGCCAGTCGGTCACGTCCTCGCCTTCGGGGAAGAAGTACTTGTTCACGAGCGGGGTCTCGCCCGAATAGCCCGGACCGTGGAGTGCGACGCCGATCCAGTCCTTCTCGCCGACATATTCCATGATGTCGATTTCGCCCGTGCCCGGCCACTGGTCGTTGCCGAGCAGCCAGAAGGCAGGCCAGACGCCGACATTGTCGGGTAGCTTGATACGCGCTTCGGCGCGGCCGTGGGTGAAGTCGAACTTGCCCTGGCTCTCGATGCGGCCCGACACGAAGGGGGCATTGCGCTCTGCCTTGGGGTCTTCGCCCGGCTTGAACACGGGGCGCAGAATCAGCGCCCCGCCGTCCGCGCCCTCGGCTTCGTCGGTGAAGGCGATGACGGCAGGGTCATCGATATAGGCCTGCTGTTCGTTATTGACCCAGAAATCGGTGCCGATGACGATCCACTTGTCGCGGTCGAGCGTGTCGGCATCGAACTCGTCTGCGAAAAGGAGCTCACGCTCGGTCGCGGTATCGCCAGCCTCGCCCGCGTCTGTATCGGCACCCGCCGTGCAGCCTGCAGTCATCGCTGTGGCGCCCAGCGCGCAGGTCAGTGCGAAAGTCGAAAAGCGGTTCATCAGGGCCTCCCAATAATCTTGTGAACGTTATCAATACGCATTCTAGCGCGTTTGGCGAGTCCGTGGGTACGTTTTCAGTGCGCGGGGTGGAAAGGCGCGGCGAGATCGTCGATAGGACGCGGCACACTTGCTCATGCCGCCCTTGTGCCGGCGATGACCTACCCGGAGAGAAAAACATGCGTCGCACCGCGTTCAACCTTGCCTCGAGCCTTGCCATCGTCATCGCCACAGCCGCCTGCACCGGCTCGGCGGTCCAGCCCGAACTGTCGACCGCAATGCCGGAGCCGATGGTCTCGCCGATCCTGACCGGCCCCGAGGCACTCGACACCCTCACCTATGCGCAGCCGCAGGTCGCGCGGGTGACGCATGTCGCGCTCGATCTCGATCTCGATTTCGATGCCAAGCGCGTCAACGGCACGGCCACGCTCGACATTGCTGCCCGCGAAGGTGCGGACGAACTCGTCCTCGACAGCAACGGCTTGCAGATCACCTCGGTAACCGATGCCGACGGACAGCCGCTTTACTTCCACACCGGCGACGGCACCGGTGAAGACGGCAAGGGTCTGCCCGTATCGATCGCGATCGGCGAAGAGGCCGGAAACCCGCGCCGGATCACGCTGACCTATGAAGCCGCACCCGAAGCGGCTGCGCTCCAGTGGCTCACGCCCGAGCAGACCGCGGGCGGCGAGCATCCCTTCCTCTTCAGCCAGGGGCAGGCGATCCTCAACCGGACGTGGATCCCGACGCAGGACAGCCCGGGCATCCGCCAGACATGGGTAGCGCGCATTACCGCACCCAAGCCGCTCGACGTCGTCATGAGCGGTGTCGTGCAGAGTGAACCGGAAGACCTCGGCGACGGTCGCCGCGCCTTCACCTTCGTGATGGACAAGCCGGTGCCGCCGTACCTGATCGCGCTCGCTGCGGGCGATATCGACTTCAAGGCAATCGGCCCGCGCACCGGCGTCTGGGCAGAGCCCTCCGTCCTCGACCGGGCACATCGGGAAGTCGCCGACACCGAGGAAATGGTCGTCGCGGCAGAGGGCCTCTACGGCGAATATCGCTGGGGCCGCTACGACATGATCATCCTGCCGCCGGCCTTCCCCTATGGCGGGATGGAAAACCCGGTGATGACTTTCCTGACGCCGACCTTCATCGCGGGCAACCGTTCGAACAACGGCCTCGTCGCGCACGAGCTGGCACACAGCTGGTCGGGCAACCTCGTCACCAATGCGGTCTGGGGCGATAGCTGGCTCAACGAAGGTGTCACGACCTATTTCGAGAACCGCATCGTCGAGGAAGTCTACGGCAAGCAGCGCGCCGAACAGGAAGCGGCGCTCATGTACGCCAATATCCTCGAAACCTTGGCCGAGGTGGGAGAGGATGCTCCCGGCACCGCGCTGAGCACCGATGGCGGTTACCAGCTTGGAAGTGCGATCGCCTATGACAAGGGCGCGTTCTTCCTGCGCACGGTCGAACGCACGGTCGGCCGCGAGCGCTTCGATGCTTGGCTACGCCAGTGGTTCGACAGTCACGCCTTCCAGCCCGCGACCAGCGAAATGTTCTACGAGGATATGATGGAAAACCTCGTGAGCGGTGTGGCCGAGGAAGAAGCGCTCATGCTGCGGTCGTGGATTTTCGAGCCGGGCCTGCCGTCCAATGTGGCCAAGCCCGATCCGGCCGCCTTCGCCGAGGTGGACGGTGCCGTTTCGGCATACGCCGCCAACGGCACCATCCCCGCCGCCTATGCGGGCTGGACCGCTGCTGAACAGATGCGTTTCCTCGACAACCTTCCGGCAGATCTCTCGCACGGCCAGCTGGCTGCGCTCGACACAGCACTCGGCCTTTCGGCGACAGGCAATAACGAGATCCTGTTCCTGTGGCTCGAGATGGCGCTGGAAAACCGCTACGAGCCTGCGGTCGCGAAGGTCGAGGCGTTCCTTTCCGAAGTCGGCCGCGCCAAGTTCGTCCGACCGCTCTTCGCCGTACTCTGGAATGAAGGCGAATGGGGCAGGCCGATCGCAACGCGCATCTATGCCAAGACCCGCGAGAGCTACCATGCGGTCACCCGCGCCGGTGTCGACCGGGTGATGGCGGAAGATTGATTGCGCGGCCTGCACTTGCCGGTGCAGGCCTTGAGATTGATCGGGAAAGGAAGGCGCGATAGCTCTCCCTGAAGACAGGGAGATGTCGAATGCAGCTTCGCGTAGTCTCGCTTGCCGGTCCGGTCCTTCTCTTGCTCGCTCCGCTGCTCGCCATAACGGCGGGACGTTTCGCGACCCATAGCGAGCTGGCGGCAGGCAATCCGCGAACCGCAGCGCTGCTTTTCCTGTGGCTGTGCGCCGATGCGCTGGCGCTGGCCCTGATCGCCAAGGCTCCGGCGAACAGGCCGGGCATGCGCGCATTGCTGGGGGCGATTGCGGCCGGGTGCATCGTCGCCACGCTCGCCGCGGCGACGCCGGTACGCGAGGCCCTTCTCGGCATGAATGCGGTTGTCGCGGCGATGGTGCTGACGCTTGCCGCCTATCTCGGGTGGAGCCTGCTGCTCGCGCTACGCCGCTGGCGCGCCACGCGTTCGGTGGAGAAGGCGCTCGGCGAAATCCTGCCTGCACGCCTCGTCACCTTCGCCGCCCATGAAAGCGCGATGCTGCGGCTGGCGCTGTTCAGCTGGGGCGCGGCGCCCGATGTGCCGCACGGTGCGAAAGCCTTCGAATATCACCGCGTCGTCAATCCGATGATCGCGGCTTTCCTCGTGCTGCAGGTCAGCGAGATCCTCGTGGTCGACCTGCTCGTCAGCCACTGGAGCGAACGTGCTGCGCTGGTCCTGCTTGCGCTTGGTATCTGGGGTGCGCTGTTCCTCATCGCGCTGATGAAGGCTTTCCGCCTGAAGCCCATCCTGATCGATCAGTCCGGTGTAAGGGTGCGGTCCGGCACAATCGTCGATTTCCATGTCCCCTTCGATGCGATCGAGGGGATCGGAGGCGCCATCAGTGATGCGGAGACGAAACGTGGCGACGTTTTGAACGCTGCGATCCTGTCGCATCCGAACATTGTCCTGACGCTTTCCCGCCCGCTCGAACACGCCGGTTTTCTCGCCCGGAAGCGCCTGATCCGGCGTGTCGCATTCCGTCTCGACCAGCCAGCGCCGTTTTTCGAGGCACTCGAACACAGAATCTGAGATTTTCCCGTTGCAATGCAGCAAGGTTTGCTCACATCGTGGCCGGACCATGCTGCGCCAGTACGAACTCGTAGAGCGGGTCCTCGAATATGACCCCGACGCCGACGAGGCGATGCTGAACCGCGCCTATGTCTATACGGTGCAGAAGCACGGCACGCAGACGCGCGCATCGGGCGATCCCTATTTCAGCCACCCGGTCGAAGTCGCCGGCCTGATGACCGACCTCAAGCTCGACCAGGAGACCATCGCCACCGCGCTGCTCCACGACACGGTCGAGGATACGCTCGCCACGATCGACGATATCGAGGCGAATTTCGGCAAGGATGTCGCGCGGCTGGTCGACGGGGTGACCAAGCTCTCCAAGATCGAGCAGATGCCCGAGAACGAGCGTGCGGCCGAAAACCTGCGCAAGTTCCTGCTCGCCATGAGCGAGGATATCCGCGTGCTGTTGGTGAAGCTGGGCGACCGGCTGCACAACATGCGCACGCTCCACTTCATCAAGAAGCCGGAGAAGCGCCAGCGCATCGCGCGCGAGACGATGGATATCTACGCCCCGCTGGCAGAGCGTGTGGGCATGTATGAATACATGCGCGAAATGCAGCTGCTCGCTTTCGAGCAGCTCGAGCCCGAAGCCTACGCTACGATCACCAAGCGGCTGCAGCAAATCCGCGAACAGGACGGCGGGCAGGTCGATGCTATCGCGCTCGACATGAAGCATGCGCTTGCCGAAACAGGCCTGCACGTCGAAGTCTCGGGCCGCGAGAAGCATCCCTATTCGATCTGGCGCAAGATGGCCGAGCGCCACGTGTCCTTCGAGCAGGTCACCGACATCATGGCCTTCCGCGTCATCTGCGACGATGTGGCCGATTGCTACCGCGCGATGGGCGTGCTCCACACGACGTGGCAGTTCCTCCCGGGCAAGTTCAAGGACTACATCTCGACGCCCAAGACCAACGGGTATCGCAGTCTCCACACCTCGCTGATCTATGGCAAATCGATGCGTGTCGAAGTGCAGATCCGCACGCGCGACATGCACCGTACGAACGAGTTCGGCCTCGCTGCCCACTGGGCCTACAAGCAGGCGGAACGGCCTGACGGACAGGTCGGCTGGCTGCGCGACCTGATCGAGATCGTCGATGCGAGCCACGATGCCGAGGAACTGCTCGAGCATACGCGTATGGCGATTTACCAGGATCGTATCTTTGCCTTCACCCCCAAGGGCGCGCTGCACCAGCTGCCCAAGGGTTCGACCGCGGTCGACTTCGCCTTTGCCGTCCACACCGATCTCGGCGCGCAGACGGTCGGGGCGAAGATCAACGGGCGCCACATGCCGCTGCGTACTCAGCTCAACAACGGCGACGTGGTGGAGATCATCAAGGGCAAGAATGCCGAGCCACAGATGAGCTGGCTGGGCTTCGTCGTCACGGGCAAGGCGCGCGCCGCGATCCGCCGCGCAGTACGCCTGAAGGAACGCGGCGAGATCGCCGACCTCGGCCAGAAACTCTATGACGAGATCGTCACCCGCGTGCCTGCCAAGATCGGCAAGAAGGCGTTGCGCGAGGCACTGAAGCGCCTCGACATGGAAGAGCCGGAAGACCTGTTCTACGCGATCGGCGCGGCCAAGATCACCGACCGTGCCGTTATGGAGGCGCTGGTTCCGGGCTGCACAGAAGGCATGGCCGACGAGGATGACGAATGGCTGCGCAGTGGCAAGTCGCTCTCGATCCGTGGTCTCACCCCGGGTGTGGGATACAATCTTGCCGAATGCTGCCACCCCGTCCCCGGCGACCGCATCGTCGGCCTACGCCAGCAGGACAAGGCGGTCGAGGTTCACGCCATCGATTGCCACGAGCTTGCAACGGGCATCGACAACGACTGGCTCGACCTTTCATGGGGTCGCCGTTCGCGCGGTGCCGTCGGCCGGTTGCGTGTGACGCTTTACGACCGCCCCGGCACGCTGGCCGAGATGGCGGGCATATTCGCGCAAAACGCGGTCAATGTGAAAAGCCTCGAGCAGACGCAGCTCGACCATCCCTTCACAACCTACGAGGTCGATCTCGAAGTCGCCGACCTCGCGCACCTTACGCGCATCCTCAGCGCCCTGCGCGCCAGCGATGCCGTTGCACAGGCGGAGCGCGCATGAGCCTGATTACCGGCATCGACCACGTGCAACTCGCCATGCCCCACGGCGGCGAACCGCATGCGCGCGAATTCTGGACCGGCGTCATGGGGCTGGAAGAAGTCGCCAAGCCCGCGCACCTCGCGCTCAACGGTGGCTGCTGGTTCGAGGGCGAAGGCATCTCGATCCATTGCGGTGTAGAGGACGGGTTCCTGCCCGCGCGCCGCGCACATCCGGCCCTGCTGGTCGAAAACCTCGGCGCGCTGGTGGCGAAGCTCGAAGCATCCGGCGTCGATTTCAAGCCGGGCAAGAAACTGGAAGGCTATCGCCGCGGGGACATCAAGGACCCCTTCGGCAACCGCATCGAGCTGATGGAAAAGCTTTAGAGCAATTCGAGCTCGAGCGGGACGCTGTCACCTTCGGCAAGGCCTTCGGCGGGCATCACCTTCTTCGATATCAATAAGACCCATTCGGTCTTGCCGTTCTGCGGGAACACCGAGGTCTTCCAACGCGAGGTGCCTATCTCGGCCATGACCTTGACCGAACCGAAGCCACGCTGCGTGCCGAATTCGAGCCTGTGCATCAGTGCGTGTGCCGCAATGGCCTCGGCGATTTCAACGCTAATCGTGACGAGGTGATAGGTCCCGCGATCCCCCTGCCAGCGCGTCAAGGGAAGGGTGCAGGCAAGGCTCTCGCTCACTCCGCCACGCGGCGGATGGGCACGGTCACGCTGCAGACATCGGCTGCGCCAGCAGGCACGTTGAAGAACGGATCACGGCGGTTGGCGCGCGCTTCTGCATACCGAGCGAAAGTCTTGCTCCCGCTGTCGAGATACTCGAATAGCGGCTGTTCGGCCGCGGGCAGGTCGCTTGCCACACGAACCGTCAGGATCGGGGTGCGACGGCTCTCATCCTCGTAAAAACCAAGCACACCCTTGCCGCGCGGAAGGCTGGAAAGGTGCTCGATGCCTTCGACGATCCGTCCCACCAGCGCGATATTGCGGTCGAGGTGGCGCGGCGCATGGCCGATGACTGTGTAAAGTTCCGATCCGGTTCCCGCATTGGGGGAATAGTTACGCCCCATGCCTACCATGCCGTAGCAATGGATCGGCCAGGCCTCCTTGAGGTCGGTCGCGTAGGGCCTGCCTTCATGGAAGGCTCAGGCGCGCGCATAGGCAACGTCGCTGAACTTTGGCCGGTCGTCATGTGACGAACGATGGACGTCATTGATCGAAAGCCCGTTCGCCTCACGAAAATTTTCCCAGAAGATACGGAATTGGCGCCTATCGACGAGTTGCTGATCCGCGTCCTCGAAAGATACCGCGTAGTTGTTATCGTCCGTCTTTCCGAGACCGGCTGGAAGTTTCTTCGGTTCCCCTTCGGCTTCCGGATTTTCGTAGTTAGCATCGCCCCACTGTACTACGTAACTGTCCTGTACGCGGTTGACGGTGATGTCATCGTACCATCCTGTGCGTGCGGAGATCCGTAAGTTTTCGGTCCATACCTCGCTAAAGGGCGCGGGCAGCAGCTGGATCACGAACTCGCGCTCGTTGCCCTCGGCGTCTGGCGTGAGCTTCATGACGAGCAGGTGCTCCGGCACTATCGGTATCCATTCAACATCATCGGCCTGCTCGACGATCTGGTTTGGGCCGGCCGCAACTTCGCCTTCATTCTGGGCGGCGAGAGGGGCGGCAAGAGCCATCACAGTGGCTAGCGGATGTAGATTTTTGGTTATGGGCGGAGACACTGCCAGCGCTTTACCCGAAGCCCCCCTCCCGCGCGTTTTGAAGGGCGGGAAGGGGCTCTGTAGCTGTGTTCGCAGGGAATGCCATTCCGCGCAGCACCGCGACTTCTGCAGGCTTAACATAGTTACGCCGACCTTGCGTAGCCGGTTCCCTCGGTTCGTCGCAAACGCCCTTTGGGGATCACCGATGGCGGCGCGCTCTCCGGGCGTAACGGCCACTATCAGATTGTTAACCATATCCTGCCATGTGAGTGAGGATATGAAGACGGGTGCACTTATTCAGCGACTTTTCCCGGGCGGCTATGCCGTTTCCCGAAGCGTTGCTGCTGCCGTTTTTACGGGTGCGATCTATGGGCTCTCGGCCTTCGCCCTATCCCATTTCCTGCAGGGCAGCGAATGGATGACGGCGTTCTGGATCGCGCAGGCCGTAGTCGTCGGCTCACTGATCTTCTGGCTGTCCGAGCAAACACGCCGTGCGGCGCTGGAGATTGCTGCGGAACGTGCGCACGCCGATGCCGCAGTCGAGACGAATGCATCGTTCCTCGCCGACATGAGCCACGAAATCCGCACACTGATGAACGGGGTGATCGGCTTTACCGAGGTGCTGCTTGCAGGCAATCTCGACGGGCAGGAACGCGGCAGTCTGGAAATGCTGGCCGATTCCGGTCGCGCCATGCTCGCGCTGCTGAACGAGCTGATCGACTTTGCGCGGATCGAGGCGGGGCAAATCCACGTAGTGTCCGAAAGCTTCGACCTGCGCCAAAAGCTCGGCGCTGCACTCACGATGATGATGCCGGTCGCGGCGCGCAAGGGGCTGACCCTCGAACTGGCAGTCGACGACAGGGTACCAAAGAGGATCGAAAGCGACCCCACGCGCCTGCGTCAGATCATGCTAAACCTCGTCGGCAATGCCGTGAAGTTCACGCATAGCGGCAGGATCGACGTCACCGCACGTGTGGCGGACGGGGGCAGGGCCGTCTGCATTGCGGTAACTGATACCGGCATCGGGATCGCCGCCGACAAGCTCGACCGGATTTTCGAGAAATTCACGCAGGCAGAGAACGACACCGATCGCCACTACGGTGGCAGCGGTCTCGGTCTGACCATCAGCGCCCAGCTTGCCGAATTGCTCGGAGGGGCCATTTCGGTTGAGAGCGAGCCGGGCGTCGGCTCGACCTTCACCATCACGCTACCTCTGACAGCTTCCGATGCGCCCGAAAGCGAGGACCACGAAGCCGCACAGGTCGATTTCGCCCCCGCGAGGATGCAAGCCGCACGCATTCTCGTCGCCGAGGACGATCCGGTTAGCCAGCAGGTCACGCGCGGCCTGCTCCACCACATGGGTCATCAGGCCGAGATCGTCGCAGACGGCCAGCAGGCAATCGAGCAGGTCCGTCACGCCGAGAAGGCAGGCGAGCCATTCGATCTCGTATTGATGGACCGCCGGCTTCCTATGATCGATGGCTTGACGGCCGCAAAAGCCATTCGCGAGGCAGGGATCGGGGCCGAGAAGCTGCCGATCCTAGCGCTTTCCGCAGATGTCGGTACAGAATACGCAGGGGAGAGCCGTGATGCCGGAATGCAGGCCTCGCTTGCCAAACCGCTCGAGCTCCAGACACTGGCCGCCGCTCTTGACACATGGCTTAAGGCCTCGCCAGCAGCGGCGACCGCTAATCCGGCCGCGCAGCCGAGCGCCGGCCTTTCGCGCCGTTTTGCCGAGCGGAAGGCGCTTGCGCTGATAGCCATCGACAAGGCCGTGGCGTCCGGAGAGTTCGACGGCTGTTCGCTCGAAGACCTGATCCGCCAGCTGCACCAGATTGCCGGTGTCGCCTCCTTATTTGGTGAGGCCGATCTCGGGACGCGCTGTAGCGAGCTGGACGACCACTTGAGGACATCGCCCGAGAGCGTGGATGTCGATCAATTGGACAATCTGCGCGTGTTGCTGAGCGCCTGAAGCGCGCCGCGCCAAACCTTCCGGAGTATCCCACCTTGAACGCCGCCCGCATCATAGTCCTTCCGGTCATCGCAGCGAATCTGCTCGCCAGCGAGCCAGCAATTGCCGACAGCGAATTCACAGGGTCGGTCTCGACGCGCGGCGTGGCCGCCAAGCGCGACATCCTGCAGAATGACGAGTTCGACAGCTCAGGTTTCGGGGCGGATGTGTCGCTGCGCGGCGAAAAGGATTTCAGCATCCTGCGGTTCTGGGTCAAGGGTTCGGCGGGCGTCTTCCAGTATCTGGACGAGGAGCGCGAAAACCGCCAAGTTCTGCAGGGCGAGATGGGCATCGCGCGCGATTTCGGCGAGTTTTTCGAGATCTCGCTGCGCGGTGTCTATTCGCAGAATCTCGTCTTCGTCGAAGCCCTGTCTGCCGACCAACAGCGCGCCCGAGCGCAGGTGAAATGGGAAGCCGACGACAACCGCTTCCTAGCCTATGGCGAATATCGCAAGCGGCAATACGATCAGCTTGTCCCGACCGATGGGACGGGCACGCGCTTCGGGGGGCATTACAATCGCCGTCTCGGCTCCTACCACTGGTTGCGCGTAGGTGGCTTTGCCGACAAGATCGACAGCACCGACGATGAGCGCGACTACAACCGCATCTCGGGTTCGATCGAATACAGCCGCCCCGTCAGCCGCATGTTCCGCGGCCGCGCCAGCGTCGACATTCGTACATGGAAGTTCCCCGGCCGTATCGCTCGCGGCGACGCCACGGGTGCGACGCGGCAGGACAATGCGATCACGCCGCAAATCGGCGTCGATTACGGGCGTGCGACCGGGATCTTCGGGCGCGCTCGTGCGGGATACGAAATGCGCACGAGCAACGACGAGCGCTTCGATGGCAGTACGCCGCGCCTCTCGCTCGAGGTCGGCTACCGCTTCTAGGGCCGGGACCTAGCCCTTGCGGGTAAATCGTGCCGGCAGGTCGCGCAGGCGATTGCTCGTTTCGGTCAGCCAACCGCTCAGCCAGCCACCTTTCTGTCTTATCGTCAGGCGCTTGAGCTCGAGCGCGGCGCGCGCACTGCTGATCTGCTCGGCCATGACCGCGCGATATACTCGCTCAGCCGCCTTGCGCCTGCGGATGGCGTCGCTCGCATCGAGGAAGCCCTCGCTGAAATCGGTGAGCCACGAAGCGATCGAGCGAGCCTTCTTGGTCTCCTCTTGGTCGGGGCGGTTTTCGAAATCGGCCTTCCGGCGGCTGAGCTGCTCGTCCATCCGCTCGACAATCGCGGCAAGCGAGCGCGCGGCGCTCGCATCGGTTATGGTCCCGCGTGTCTCGACCTCGGCGACGGTCGCGCGGACTTTCGCTTCGGCAAGCGCATTGAATTCATGGAAGCCGGAAAGCGTCTGGAGACCTGCCTCGACGGCTCCCGGGTCGTCTCCCACCAGAGCCTCGCAGGCTGCATGGACCGCGTCCCAGGCCTGCCATGTGTAGACGAAGTCAAGCCCGGTGCCCTTGATGTTCTGCAGGCCCATGATCCGATTGTGGAGCCCCGGCGGCGTCTCGCGCGCGATCTGGCGCACGAGCGTATCGCCTTTGGTGTAATAGTCGCGCACCGGCACCAGGCTGGTGAGGAAACGTTCACGCAGTACCTCGCCAAGCCTCGCGTGCAGCACATCGAGGTCCCCGTCGAGCATGCCGCGGAGCGCAAGGCAGGTCTCGAGCCGCTGGTCGAGCAAAGCGATATGCGCGGACATCCGCGCAGCGATGTCGGGCGCGAGGTTTTCTGTGAGCGCAGTGTCCAGTTCGCCCTTCCGCCATGCTGCGATATAGGCTGCGGTGTAGTGTTCGCCCTGCTCGATGAGCATGGCGGTGAGGAGCCACTCGATTTCCTTGCGCGAACGCGGGATGCGATGCCGCTTCATTAGCGCATCGAATGCCTCTTCTGTTCCACCCTCGGCAGCGGCGAGGTCGATCGAGGCGGCGTAGTCGTCCCATTCTTGGTGGATGAAATCGAGCAGGCCTTCGATGTTCGATCCGATGAGGAAATGCCGGTCGGCGCTAATGTCGTTGACAATCATGCTCGCGAATACGCGTGAACGCGGCACGCGGTCGGCGCGGTTGTTGACAACCGTGGTCACGAACACGCCCGGATCGCTCGAGAGATCGTGGTCGGCAAAGCCCATCCGCGTCCAATTGCCCATCGCGCCGAAGCGCTCGTTCGCAGACATGCCCATTACGAATTCGAGCGTCGCGCCGTCGACTTCGGCCTTCGGATAGACCTTGAGAACGCCGAGGTCAGCCACCACGCGGTCGGCCATTTCCTTAATGCAGTAATCCCGGTCGAGGCCGAGCTCGCGGCCCATGGAATTGACCAGCGCGATGTTGTTGGGATGTTCGGAATAGGGGAAGCGATCGAGCAGGCGCTTGTGCAGCAGGCCCGCATCGCGCCAGCCCACGATTCTGACCAGCGTGCCGAAGCTCTGCGCGCGCGCCTCCAGCAGTGGAAGCATCTCTTCCTCGGAGGTCACGATGATCGAATCTTCCGGCACGAACTCGCATATGACCTCGGCCACGTTGCGGCCCGCCGGACCCTGTACGTCCTCGTGATCGGGGAATGTATTGGTGATGGTGGCGATATCGTCCTTCATCCAGTCGCGCTGGAGGATTTTCACGAAGCTGGGATTGAGCGCCATGCATTCCCACAGGAAGGTCCGCGCACCCACGCCCTCGGCGATCGCAAGCAGGTCGGCCTGCTCCCAGATGGTCGCCTTGTCATAGGGGCGGAACAGGAACAGCTCGGTGAGATCGCCATAGGGCTCGCCCAGCAGGAACATCGCCTCGCAGCCGGTTGTCTTGGAGACTAGCGGTGCGCCGAGCGAGTTCATAAGCGCCGCTTTCAATCGTTCGGTGCCGGATTTGCCGCGAGTGCCCCAGCCACCGAGCGAGAGTGCAATGCTGCGCCGGTACTGCCGGACGCGGTAGGCCTTCCAAACGTGCCGCCCGAAGAAATAGAGCGCGAGGATCAGCAGGAAAATTGCGAGCTCGACAAGCGAGTTCTCGTAGACAGTCGCGACATACGTAGCGACCTCGTCCCACAGGAGCGGGATGACCATGATCACGCCTGCGACATCGAACAGCCGAGTGACGCCCGGGTCCTGCGCCGGTCCGACCCTATCGCCCTTCTTTTCGGGGTAAGGCTGGTGCTCGATGGCGAGGCCAAGCTTGGTCAGCCGTTCGACATATGCACGCGGGTCGGTGTTCCTGAGTTCCGCCAGCTCGGCGAAATTGCGCGTGATCTGCCACCAGATCTTGAAGCGCTCTTTCAACGCCTTGGGCGGGGACAGCGTGGTGATGCCCTCGCTGGTGTAAATGCGTGCCCCTTCGCCCTGGTCGACGACCGAAAGAGTAAGGTCGGGCAGGGGGATGTAATTGCGCCAACCACCGTCCGACGCGATGTGCAGCGGTTCGCCCGGAACGGCGGTCGGCGCGAGTTCGGCAAGAAGCGCGGACGGAGCGATGACCGTGCCCCGGAAGACGCGTCCGATGGTGTGGTAGAACGCCTGCCGCTTGTCGGTCGCACCCTGTTTCAGCTCGTAAAGGGTGCGCCAGACACGCCGCTCGAATACTTCCCCGCGGGTCAGGCGCGGGACCTTTCCGTTGCTCAGCGAAAGGCCGAAATCTTGCTGCGCGAGCACTGCCATGACGCGCCCGACCAGCGCTTCGTTCTCGCTGAGGAATGTCGCGATCTCGGGAAGGCGGGTTGACTTGCCCTCGCTTGTCCGGTGCGCCGCGTCGAGCAGGATGGTGGCGACTTCGCGGCTTTCCTCGCTGCAGGCGAGCCAAATCCTCTCGCTAGCCTCGCCCGCCCAGCGGCGTACACGCGGCTTGGCCTCGGACTGGCGGATATTTCCGAGCTGACGTCGAAGCGACTTCGCCCAGTCGCGCGTCTCGGGCTCGCCGCCGGCAATGGCCCAGTCGATGAACTCGCCGCTCGCCGCGATTGCGCAGCGGGTGACGAATTCGTCGTCATCATCGTCGAGCAGCTCGAGGATGAGATCGAGCGTTTCCTGTCCGCCGAGCGTGGGGGCAAGCAGCCCGACGCGCGCCAACAAGGTTGCCCTGACCTGCGCGTCGAGGTCCTTGACCAGCAGGCTTGCGCTGCTGCGTGCAATCTCGCGCGGCATTAGCGGAAGGCTCTCGGCTACGGCCTGCCTGACAGCGCCATCCTCGTCCCCCGAGATTCGGGCGTGATGCGCTTCCAGCTGTCGGTTTTCGGCAAGGTGGGTCGCCAGCAGGAAGGCGATCCTGCGGCGGACGAATATGCGGTTGTTGTCGACCAACGTGGTGCCGTTAGTACTCGGGGCCGCTAGACGGCGCTCGAGGATCCCGTCGACCGATTTGGGGTCGAGCCTGAAGAGCGCCTCTAGCGCTTCGCACTGGACCCAGCAATCTTCGGTATTGTCCAGCGAGGCACGCCGAACATCGCGGAGCGAGGCGTCGATCCAGAAATTATCGCGTGCATGCTCGGCCGCCTGACCGAGGCGAGCAAGGCAGCGATAGGCCGCAGCGCGTACGCGCGGATCGCCGTCATAGGCACGCAACCGCTCGAGTGCAGGCGCGGCATGGGTGGAGAGGGCTAGGTGCCAGTCGGCCATCTCCATATGCGACTGAACGCTGGTGGCCATCGCCGCCAGCCGTTCAGCGGCGAAACTGAGCGCTCGCTCACACTGGCCGCGCCGCCTGCGGAAACGCTCGAGAACTGCGTCGATATCGAAGGGCTCGCCGACAAAGCGCGCATCGGAGCGGGCCTGCGACCCGGTGGCCCCCATCACTTCGGCGAACTGCAATATCGCAGCGTTTCTTTCGCGATCGTCGAGCGCCTTGTCGTAGCGCACGGCAAAGGCCTGCCGCGCCTGCTGCAATTGCGCGAGACGGTCGAGCTGTTCGGAGGCAAAGCCAGCCGGGATCGCGATGAGCTCACCCGGGCTCTCGGCTTCCGATCCGTGGCGGTTTCCGTACGCCTCCAGCGCCTCCATTAGGTCCGCATCAAGGCGGGCGCGCATGGGGTTGGTGCTCGCAACGAGTCCCTGCCGGTAGAGGCGCTCGATCTCTCTCACCCGATGATACCGATCGATAGGCACCCGAGAAACGCTCGCCGCGTTTCGGGATCACCGACGAGTTCGCGCCGCAGGGAGAGCGAGAGTTCGACGTGCACGAAACTGCCGAAACCGTCTTCGCGCAGTGCCTGTCCTTGTGCGTTGGTTAGGGCGCCCAGCTCGCGGACGTCGTTGGGATAGACGAGCACGTTGCGGCGGGCGAAGGTTGCGCTCATGCAATCGGCAATGTCGAGCAGGATCTCGCTAGCATTTTCCGTGCCGTTGCTCAGGATTACGTCGGCCTCGGCGCCTGCCTGCGACTGGCGCACGCTTCGGTCGAACCCGTGAAGCTGAACGATGCGACCGGCAGGATAGCTGTCCGAAAAGGCGAGCGAGAAAGCAGTGAAATGGTTGAGCGGGCTTCGCGCAAGATCTGCTGCATTTCGGCAATCCTCGCGTGCCTTTCGCGGCGCTGAATTCCAAGCCCCTGCGGCGAGCCCCCCTTCGCCGACGAGCTGCAGCGCGAGCGTGCCTGTGTGCCGGTCAAAGCCGCGATGTGGGGCGGAGATCAGGAGCGGGCGCACGCCTTCGTCATGCGAGAGCAGGTAGGACCCGCGCCCCACGCAATCATCGTCGATTTCCTCGATGCGGGTGGCGGGGATCGGGTCGTCGATAATCGATGGCTCAAGGCCCTGTTTGCGCACCGCTTCGTGCCAGTCTTCCGAGCGTGGTGCCTCGATGGCGCGGGCGAACTCGATGCGCGCCTCGTGCGTGGCATCGGCATCGGGATTGGCGATGGCGATCGCCCGCGAGAGCGGCTCGAAATAGAGGGCGGCAAGGGCTGCGGAAATGATCATGATGCTTGCGAGCACGGCACGAGGGCGCGATATCACCGTCATGGCGTGACCGGCGCCTCCGCTTCGACTTCTTCCTGTGGCTCGTCATATTCGGGGTCGACCTCGTAGACCACCACGAGATCGTAGGCTTCTCCGGCAATGCCGCCCGGACCGATCGGGCGCCAGCTCTTGCGGGCAATTGTCCGCGTTTCGTTTTCGTTGAGCGTGTCGGGTGGAAAAGCTGATCCGCTCACAAGCTGTCGCTGCTCTCCGGGACTGCGCCGCAGGAAGGCGACCATCGCGCCCGCATCGGTGAGCGGCTGGCGTTCGTAGACACGGATGTCGATGCCAGTCACACCTTCATCCGCATCGAGCGCCACGATCGATACTCGCGCCGTTCCTGCTGGAGCCTCGACGAAGGTTTCGTCAAGGGTGCTGATCCTCTCGTCCGAGGTGCGCAGGAACCGCAATGGGCTATCTTCCTCCATCATCTCGGGGAGCATCGCCTGTGAATAGATGTCGTATTCGCCGAGAATGTTTCCGGTGCCGGAGAGGAAGGAGATGCGGAAGCCGTAGATCCATCCTTGGGTATCGGTGGGCGCATCCGCCGCGATCCCGACCGAGGAGAGGAGCCTGATCTGCTGGCGTTCTCCGCTGAAGGTGAAGACGGTTCCGCGTTCGGGATCGAGCCGGTAGACCATCGTGCGGCGCGCATCGTCGACACGGTTGACCCCGACGACGCCAAGTAGGCTCGCCGCGCCTGCGCTCAGCCGGTCGTTCGACGCAACGAAGAGGCCCGCTGCAGGAAGCAGCAGGATGGCGATAACGATCCGTCCAATCTGGGTGAGGCTGAGCGTCACCGTAACGCCTCCTTTGACGGGTCCGGTGTCCAGAAGATGGCGTATCGACCGCCTTCGACGAGGTCGAGCGCGCGAAGGCTGCGATTGCGCCCGGCCTCGAAGGCGGACAGGCGGCGCGAGCGGTCCGAAACGGCAGGCGTAAGGCCGGCAGCACGGGCAAGGGCTACGAAGGGTTCGGCCGACGAGCCATCGCCGGAGAAAACATCCGGCGCGATCACAATCGACGCGCCGTCCGGCATCATGGCATCCTTGCCACGTGCTTCGCGCAATTGGGCCAGCCTGGCTCCGGTTTCGCTATCAGAAGCGCGCAGCAGCACCTCGGTAGCGACTCCGAAGCTGCTGCGCTGGCTGTCCGACGTGCTGCCGACACCGGGCGCAACGAGAAGTGCTGCAGCGCCGGACCTTGCCAGCAGCGACCTGCCGATCGCGACTGTCGTCGACTGGCCTGCATTGGCCTGAAGGACGAAATCGTTACCCGCATCCTCCGCGATGAAGAAGGTCCCGCTGCTCCCGTCGGCGGCGGCGAGCTTCCATACGGGCGTGTCGTCCATCGCGCAGCGTTCGAGCTTGAAATCGAGCAGGTCGGCATTGGCGATTGCGAGGTCGGGGCGCTCCCCCCGGTCGAGCGCGGCGAGCAGCGGCTCGAAAACCTCGAAACGCAAATAGGCGAGCTCGACGAGGAGGATGTCCTCTTCAGTCGTAACAGGTTCGACAATACATGCTTCCGGCGCGCCGATCTGCGGCTGGTCGGAGGCGAGCAGGGCATTCACGCCCGCCGGGCGCAGGGCCAGTGTGACCGCGTCGCTCGCGACAAGCTCCGCATAGCTCGCTGGCGGCGCACCGAAATCCACATCGATGCCGGGCAGGGCCATGCGGAGGGCTATCAGGTCGAGCGCGGCGGCGGCCCGACCGGCGAGGGTCAGCTGTCCCGGGCCCTCGTCATTCTCGCCCGCGATCAGCACCACCGGCCTCGTCGAGCTGGCATTGGCGAAAGCCGACACGAGGCTGCGTTCGGCGCGACCGGTCGGACCGAGCGGCGATCCGATAACGACCCAGCGCGCATCCTGCTGCTCGCGCAGTGCGAGCGCTGTCATGGCTAGGCCCGGCGCGGCGGCCGGATCGGGCACGATCACGGAAATGTCGTTCTCGGCCATGCTGTAGAAAACTAGAGAATCGCGCCCGAAACCGTCTGCTCGCTGGATCAGAAGGCGGTCATCGCTCAGCGCACGCATGGTCCAGCCCGCTGCGTCGTATGTTTCGCGCAGGAACGAGGATCCAGCATTGGCCTCTGCCAGCGCGATCAGCCGGCCGAGTTCGCCAGCATCGCCGGCGGCAAGCTCCGCGCCGGTTCCGCGGATATCGCGCAAATGCGCATCGCCTGTCGCCGCGGCCAGCGCGAGGGCAGCGTAGCGGCCGCGCTTTTCTGCCGTGGGGCTCGTCAGCTCGCTGAAGCCGCGTGCCGCGCCGGGCACGGCAGCCGAAAGCACGAAACCCGCGATATTGCCCAGCGCCGCGCCAACCAGAGAGACCTGCAAGGTCGAACGCAGGAGGCGCGGGAAGATATTCTTGTCGTGCGCCTTGATCGCGATGAGCGTGGACAGAAGGTAGCCGAAACCGAACAGGTCGGTCATCTTGATGTCGATCGAGAAGGCCACGACCGCATAGCCCAGCAGCAGCTTGTAGATGAAGGCAATGTTGAAGAAGAGCAGGATCTTGCGCGCGCCCTCGATCGTCGTGTTGGCGAAGATCGGCGTGCGCAGCACCAGGCTGGCTATCGAATAGATCACGCCCGCCTCGATGAACGAGGTGAGGATCTTGCTCGGCTGGTACCACTGGAGGGCGATCAGGGCAGGGATGAGCACGCCCGAGAAATCCCACCCGTACCTGAGGTTCATCCGGCTCGCGAGCATCGCGGTAATGGTCAGGATAATATAGGCCTTGGGGCTGGCGAGGATCGAGCTGGCGAGCCCTTCGTAGAGGTAGGAAATCCCGCTGATCCGGAAGTTCGTGAATTCCATCAGGCCGAAGCGTACGATAATATAGGTTATCCCGGTGGTCACCAGCGCCGCAAAAAGCCCGCGCATTAGGCCAGGCTTCCAGAACTGGTTCGCCAGCAGTGAGACGATCACGAGGCCCAGGCTCTGCAGGTTATTGCGCCAGTCAAATTGCCCGACGCGGTCGCCGAGCCAATCTGCAAAGAGCGGCAGCAGCCATCCGTCCATCGTGAGGCGCACCGCGATACTAGCGATGACCAGCGCAACGAAGCGGTCGCGCCCGAAGACGCTGTGCCATCGCCCCCGGCCCAGCTTTTCCGAGAAGGCGTAGACGATCAGATAGGTGATCACGGCCTCGAGAATGATAACGCCCGCTGCGAGCGGCTTAAGGATCACGAGCGGCACGAGGTAGCCGGGCACGACGAGGCCGGAGAGGACCCAGCCGAAGCGAAGGTTGAAGAAGCAGACGACGAACACGCCCACCCAGACGGTGGTGATCACCGAGCTGGCAAGCCCACCTTCGGGGAATATGGGGATCGTCATCGTTCGTGCGCCTGTCCGGTCAGTCGCTCGAAACTGCGCCTTGCGAAAGCGCCGTCTCGATGGTTTCGATCAAGGTTGCCGGGTCGACCGGTTTGCGGACAGTCCCGGCGACGTTCATTTCCTCCAGCGTCTTGCCGCCCACCGAATCCATCGATCCGGAAATCACGAGCACGGGAGGCGGGTTCTCGATCCGCTGCGGTAGGACCTGCAAGAAGCGGATACCGTCCATGCGCGGCATGATGATGTCGAGCAGAACGATATCGGTTGCCTCGCGCTCCAGCTCGTCGAGCCCGTCGACACCGTCATTTGCGATCCGCACGGCGTAGCCTTCGTCCCGCAGCAGTTCCGCCAGCAGTTCGCAGCGCAGTTCATCGTCGTCGACTATCAGGATGGCCTTGGTCGTCATGCAATCCGCCTCAAGCTAAGCTGGAAGGTATACCCCTTGCCGGTTTCACTATCGTAAGCGAATTCGCCGCCCCAGCTGGACAGGGTGCGCGCGCTTTCGCTCACGATCAGGAACTCGGGAATGTCGTGGCGCGGCGGGTTCGCGATCGCTTGGCGGAGCCGCGCGCGGTCCATGCCGAAGCCGCCGCTGATCTCGATAGCCGAGCGTAACTCGTCTTCGGCCAGCGAGAAAGTCACCGCGCTGTGTTGCGGGCTGTCGGTAATGACGAGCCTCAGCAGCGCCTCGAACATGCGCGCCAGGATCAACGGGTCGCCGACCGAATAGCCGGAGACTGCCGGCAGTTCGAAATCCAGTTGCACATCGTAGCGACCCGCGAAATCGGCGAGCCTTTCTCCGACGTTTTCGGCAATCGACCTCAACTGGATGGGGTGGGGCATGTCATCGCGTGAGACCGGCTGGTTGCGCGCAAGGTCGTTCATCGCGTTGAGCCGGTCGGTCGCGGCCTGCGATGCCGCCACGATCCGCTCGATCATGCGTTTGCCGCGCTTCTTGTCGCCGACGGCTTTCTTGGCCAGCGCAGCGGCAAGCGCGATCGTCTCGAGATCGTTGCGCATCTGGACGTCGATGAAATCCGTGATCGCACCGCGCAGGTCGTAAAGCCGTGCGAGGTCAGAGGTGTCGAAGGCTTCGAGCACGACGATGCTTTCGTGTGACGCCCGCGCCGGGTCGGGACACGATACTCTCAGCGTGGCGCTGACGCCTGCGATCTGCCGCATCGGGGCCGAAGCCTCGCCGCCTTCGCGCAGAATATCGCGCAGCAGCGCCTCGACTTGTCCCTTGGTCAATTCGGTGAGGTTCTCGATGATTTCGGAAAGCAGCGCGGTGTGCGGGTTCATGCCCGAAGCTTCCAGCAAATCGACCATCTGCGGGCTCGCATGCAGAGGGAAGCCGACCACATCGAATGCCATGACCGAGGAATTGAGCTGGTCGATCGCCTTGCGCAGCTGGCGGCTGTTGCGCGAGATCAGCCCAATCGCGCTGACGACGCGGAAATCGACCGGGTCCACCGCACGGCGGCCGCGTTGCTGGGCGGACAGGCTCGCGTGCAACTTCTGCATCGTCACAAAGCTTTGGGCGAGATTTGCGGCGATGTATTCGCCAAGTTCGGCATCGGGACTGTCACCGAAAGTGTAGAGCCAATAGAGCGGCTTGTCCTCGTATCCGATCGCACGCAGACGGACTTGCCCGGGCCAGTCGGAGAGCAGGCCACGCACCGGTAGCGACCTTCCTTCAGCCAGGCGCGAGGCCAGCCTTGCGAGCTCGCCCTGAACGTCGCCAGCGAAGTCGGAGATTTCGGCGTTGAAGGTGGCCGGCGGATTAGGCGAGAGGGGATCGGCAGTGCGCACCAGCAGCATGCGCTCGATGCCCACCATCTCCGCCGTTGCGACGAGAAGCGCGGGAAGGTTGTCCCGGTTCGAAAAGGCCGTGTGTGAGATGGTCTGCTCGATCGCGCCTACCACGGAGCTTTCCAGCTTGCTGTCCTTGCGACGCTCTAGGAACATGATCGTCCCGAGCCATGCCAGCGCCACAGCAGTCCAGATTGCGCCGAAGGGCAGGATGACACCCGCCGCCTCGAGCATGATCCAGCCTGCAATACCTGCGAAAACACAAAGCGAGAGCGCAATTGCGGCCGAGATATGCCGTTTCCTCAGCAGAATCGCGGCAAGTGCGCTCAGCATCGCGGCAAACAGGATAAGCAGGACTGCGGCAAGATTGCCGGGTTTGGTCGCCTCGCGGCCTGCCGCCAGTGCCTGGACGGCGTAGGCGGCAAACTGTGCCCGAGATACTGCTGCAAGGTTGGGGCTGATGGGGGTCGTCAGCAGGTTGCCGGAGAGTTCTTCCGGACGCGCGACAATGACAGTCATGCCTTCAAGATCGCCTTCAACGAAATCGGCGCTGACCAGCTGGTCGGACGAAAGCTGAGCGAAGGAGAGCGAGCGCGGCATGGGGATGTAGTATGTGCGCCTGCTCGGCTCACGGCCTGCGGCCACCGGCTCGAGCAGTGCGACCTCGCCCTCCTCGCTTTCGATCCAGGCATTTTGCGAGCGGTGGATACCGTATTCGGCGACCGGGCGGGCGATGGGTGTGCGTACGAGTTCGCCTTTTTGGCGCCGTGCCGCTGCAAGCAGTTCGGATGGCAGGCGGCCGGACAGGCGCGGTGCCGGAAAGCCGATCACCGTGCGCTCGCGTTCGCCAGGAGCGAGGCGGTCGAGGTCGGAGCCGGGATCGGACAGGAAAACGACACGCTCGGCGCCGAGCGCGAGACTTGCCCGCACCAGTGCGTTTGCGCTCACTTCATCGTTGAGCCTGATCAGCGTGACTGCAGGCTCCTCGGCCGTGCCGCGGACTGATAGTCTGTCGAAGACGCCGCCATCGGTCGATTGGAAGAGGCCCGAGAGATGTAGGATTGCAGCTGCCAGCGCAGCCAGCATGCCGGGCATGAGGTAGAACCGGTCCAACCCCAGGTGTCTCTGCAGCCGCCTCAGTGCATTGAGGCCTGAAATGTCAGCAAGACCAAGAATTCGCAGCCCCTATTTCCAGACGAAAGGCTTGGCACTGTCTCGGTCAGTGTCAACGGGCAAAAGGGTGATCTGCACCACGACATTGAGCCCGAAAGCAAAAGTGCTTCTAAAATCGGTGAAGCGAGTGCATCCGTGAGGGAGAGGGAGTCCGCCTTCCGCTAGTCCAGTACGGATAACCTGCCAATAGCTAACCCTCTAATTTATAAGCAAAACTGCTGCGTACTCCAATATGGTCCAGCAGCTTCCAGTGCCCATTGTGGGGAAAGGTGTGGGAGAAGATGGCCCGACGCAATCTTACCGAAAGTGAAGTCAGCAGGCTCAAACACGAGGGCCGTCATACACTTGGCGGCAACCTCTTGCTCCAGATCAGCGGGAAAGGCGCGAGGTCTTGGCTTGCTAGGATAACAGATCCCTTCGGCAACCGCATCGAGCTGATGGAAAAGCTCTAGAGCAAATCGAGCTCGAGCGGGACGCTGTCACCTTCGGCAAGGCCTTCGGCGGACATCACCTTCTTCGATATCAATAAGACCCATTCGGTCTTGCCGTTCTGCGGGAAGACCGAGGTCTTCCAACGCGAGGTGCCTATCTCGGCCATGACCTTGACCGAACCGAAGCCACGCTGCGTGCCGAATTCGAGCCTGTGCATCAGTGCGTGTGCCGCAATGGCCTCGGCGATTTCAACGCTAATCGTGACGAGGTGATAGGTCCCGCGATCCCCCTGCCAGCGCGTCAAGGGAAGGGTGCAGGCAAGGCTCTCGCTCACTCCGCCACGCGGCGGATGGGCACTGGGATGTTACAGATGTCCGCGCCGCCAGTCGGATAGATGAAAAAAGGATCGCTACGGTTCGCACGGGCGTTGGCATAGCGAGCGAAAGATTCGGTTTCGGTGGACAGGTATTCGAAGCGGGGCTTCTGAGCGTCCGCCAGGTCGCTTGCCACACGAACCGTCAGGATCGGGGGGCGACGGCTCTCATCCTCGTAAAAACCAAGCACACCCTTGCCGCGCGGAAGGCTGGAAAGGTGCTCGATGCCTTCGACGATCCGTCCCACCAGTGCGATATTGCGGTCGAGGTGGCGCGGTGCATGGCCGATCACCGTATAGAGTTCGGCTCCGGTGCCAGCGTCGGGAGAATAGTTCCGGCCGACGCCGACCATTCCGTAGCAGTGGACTGGCCAGAACGGCGGATTCTCCCCTTCAAACTCGGCACCTATAGGCCAGCCATCCCAAAACTGGACCCAAGGTGCGTAAGGGTCCTTTTCGTGTATTCCTGGATCCTCATTGAAATCCGAACCAGCGGGTGCTCCCAGTCCGGTTTTGGTCTGACTAGACCCATCTTGCCCCGGACTATTATCTTCCAATGCATCGAGGGTCTTGAAGCCGATCGTGTACTGATCCTCGCTCGTTTGAAGAAGGCCCGTCGGTAACCCCTTCGGTTCCCCTTCGGCTTCCGGATTGTCGTAATTCGCATCGCCCCACTGGACGACGTAATTGTCCTGCACGCGGTTGACGGTGATGTCGTCATACCAGCCGCTGCGCGCAAAGGTGCGGATGTTGGCGGTCCAGGCCTCGCTGAAGGGCGCGGGCATCAGCTGGATCACGACCTTGCGCTCGTTGCCCTCGGCATCGGGTGCCAGCGTCATCACCAGCAGGTCTTCCGGCGCGATTGCCACCCATTCGTCTGCCTGCGCTTGGGCGACGATTTCGTTCGGGCTGGGCGGGGTCTCGGTATCCCCCTGCGCAATGGAGGGAGTGGCGAGCGCGAGCGCTGCGGCGAGCGAAATCAGGTGCTTGGTCATGGGGGCGCAACTTGCCACCGCCCACGCAAAAGAAAAGCCCCTTCACGCGCGTTTTGATGGGCGGGAAGGGGCTCTGATGCAGTGTTCGCAGGGAATGCCATTCCGCGCAGCACCGCAACTTGGGGGGTGTAGCACAGATACGCCGGAAACTGGGAACGGGTTCCAACGGCTCGTCGCAATTCCTCGCAATTTCGCGCTCTGGCCGGATTGATCTGGATTGGCCGCGTGGCCGATGCCGTTGCAGGGCCTCGTTCCGGTTTCTCGAATTTACGCTCGGTACCGATAAGTGGCGACCCCGGAAAACGGCAGTGTCCAGCTGAAGGCCGGCAGGTCCGTTCGCACCGACGAGACCCGCTTGAAAGCGCGCGGTTTTCTTGTCTTGTGGACTCTGCAGCCACTGCGGCGTAGACGTGGTTAATTGTCTATTGCGATAAGGGGGGAGCCTTGTCCGATATCTTCCTCTCGTACAATCGTGAGGATCAAGCGATTGCCCGGCATTTCGCCGATGGTTTCGAAAACGCCGGACTGAAAGTCTGGTGGGATACCACCCTGCGTACTGGCGAGGCATATGACGAGGTAACCGAAGCGGCCTTGCGCGGTGCAAAGGCCGTGGTCGTATTATGGTCGCCCCGCTCGGTAGTATCGCGCTGGGTTCGCGCGGAAGCGACCCTGGCCGAACGCGCAAAGACATTTTTGCCCGTCACGATCGAGCCGTGCGAGCGGCCGATCATGTTCGAATTGACGCAAACGGCCGATCTCACGCACTGGAAAGGCGATCCTTCCGATCCCGACTGGCAGGCATTTGTCGAAGAGGTCCGCCGGTTCATCGCCCATCGCAAAGGCGAGGTCCCCCCGCCGCGGGCTGCCGAACCTGCGAAACCCGCCCCCGCGGCGGAGCCTGCCGAACCCGTGCTTGCGGTCCTTGCATTCGATAACCTGTCGAACGATCCGGAGTTGACCTATTTCTCGGACGGGGTCAGCGAGGAAATCCTGTACACCGTTGCGCGCACCAAGGACCTCAAGGTCCTGGGCAAAGCGTCCAGCTTCCAGTTTCGCGGGGCCGAGAAGTCGGCGCACAAGATCTCGTCTATACTCGGCGCAACCCACCTGCTGGACGGTTCTGTGCGCCGTAGCGGAGACAATATCCGCATATCGGTCGAACTGGTCGACACGAAGTCACTCGAGAGCCTGTGGATCGAACGGTACGATCGCTCGCTGACCGACATCTTTGCGCTGCAGGACGAGATTGCCGGGGCCATTGCCGAGACGCTCGAACGGCACTTCGCACCGGCTGTGACGTCGGCGCCGGTCAATCCGGCAGCCTACGACCTCTACCTGCAGGCCAGGGCGATCTACACCGGAGACATGTCCTGGGAAGACCGCGAACGGATTATCACCTTGCTGGAATCCGCCGTCGCCCTCGATCCCGATTTTGCGCAGGCATGGGGCCTCCTGGCCGCCTTTCGCATGGACAAGGGGGCCAAGGATGCAGCCGACCGCGCCATCGCGCTCAATCCCGAATGTGCCCATTCCTACGCGGCCATGTCGCTGCAGCACAGATCGTTCAAGGAGCATTGCGAACGCCTCGAGCTTTCCGCCCGCTCGTACGAGATCGAACCGCAGAGCAAGTTCATTGCCATGTCCCATGGCTCGACCCTGTGCTCGCTGGGCCTTATCAGCGAGGCGCTTGAGGTCATGGAGGATGCGCGGGATCGCGACCCTTTGAGCCCGATCATCGGCGGCTTCCACGCACTGTTGCATTGCTACCTCGAACATTACGAGGAAGCCATCGCGCTTGCCGATGAACTGGTCGCGAAGATCCCGCATTCGGACTATCCCAAGTGGATCCGCGGGGCCGTGTCGATCTACACCGGGGATCTCGACGGTGCGGATCGTATCGCCGATACGATGTCCTCCAAGAACAAGATCATGTCGCTGCGCCCCCCGGTGCAATTCATGCGCATGATGATGGCGCTCGATGCCGATGCGCGCGCCACTGCCGTACAGCAGTTCCTCCTGCGGAACGCACCGACCACCTATCTGCTCGACGTCGGCCTGGCATCGATAGTGGGCGAAACCGAAGCCGCGATCACTCACCTTCTCGGGGCGCTGGATGCCGGGAATCCCATTCTCTTTACGGGCGATAATGACGGCCGTGATCCCATCGGCGCGAGCGTGACGTTCGGCCTGTTCATGCCCGCATTCAAGCCCATCCGCATGGACCCCCGCTTTGCAGAGATTTGCGTGCGGCTGGGCGTTTACGAGTGTTGGAAAAAGACTGGGAAATGGCCTGACTGCGTCGAAGAAGTCGCGGCAGTCTATGACCTCAAGGCAGCCTGCGCCGCTGCTGCAAACAAGGCCGACGCCACTCTTGGAGTTTCGGGAGAACTGCTCAACCAGAATTGATGCGGGTCGCTACGTATCACAATTGGAGGATTACGAAGCGATGCCACAGCCGACCCCTATCGCCCAACGCATGGCCACCAGCCGCGTTGCGGCTCCCGCAGACCTTGCAGAACATCTCAAGGAAGTCGGCACCAACGCTTCCACGCAGGCTCCTTTCAGCGATGGCACTCCCAATCCGCCGCAGGCACCGCCATTTCTCCGAGGGCTACCGCCGAAAGGCGAACCCTATGCCCCGCAGGAAGCGGTCACTGTCGAACTCGCCGCCCTCATCGACCTGCACAACATGGGCCAGGCATTCGAAGATGCCTTTGCAAAGATCTGCAAGGAAGAGGTCCCGGAACTCGACCGGATCGAAACCCTCGACCAGTTCTATTTCTATGTCGACGCGCTCGTGCGGTGGATTCCCGAAATCCGCGTATGGGAACAGGACGGGCTGAAGCTGCATGAACGCACACCCTATTTGCGCATCACCCAGTTCTATTACTTCTTCAACCAGCCTTCGCTGCTGCCACTGCAAAGTCCGATTGCACCGGGTGCCGACCGGGACCTGACCCCGCTCTCGCTCTGGCTTCGCGAATTCGCTGTGGCCTGGGGCGCGTTTCTCGACACGCCTGCCTCTGCAGAGTTCCTGGCAAGCTTCAAATGGGCGCCGGAATACGGGTGGCAGGATTATGAGAAAGCTCCGGAAGACTATACCACCTTCAACGAGTTCTTCGGCCGGACCTTTGCCGATATCGACGATTTGCGCCCCGTCGCCTCGCGCGATGACGACAGGGTAGTTGTCTTCCCGGCAGAATCCACCTTCGTCGGGCAATGGGCCATCAGCACCGAGGCCGGCCCCCCTCTTCCGGCACCGCCTTCGATCGTGGTGAAGCACATCGAATGGCCGATCGACGAGTTGCTGCAGGATTCCACGCATGCCTCGGACTTCGCGGGCGGAGTCTTCTGTCACAGCTTCCTCAACACCTTCGATTACCACCGCCAGCACGCGCCCGTCGGTGGCAAGATCATCGAGGCGCGCTTCATTGCCGCGCAGGTCTATCTCAAGGTCACGCTGGACGAGCTCGATCCGGCTGAACGAGAAGCGATGGACCCGTCGATCGCCCGGGCCGTGTTCCCGCATCGCTATCTCGATGCGGCAGACGAAACCGGATACCAGTTCGTCCAGTGTCGCGGGTTGTTCGTGATCGAAAGCCCGATCGGCAAGGTCGCGGTCCTGCCGATGGGCATGGCTCACGTCTCATCGGTGGTATTCTGCAAGCCGCAATCCGAAGGCAGCGCGCCCATCGTTCTGTCTCCGGAAGAGAAGCGCGATCTGAGTTACGCCGAGCAGGTCGAGGCGATCAATCGCAAGCTGGAAAAGGAACTGGTCGGCAAGGAGATTGCGAAAGGGGACATGCTTTCCCTGTTCCAGTTCGGTGGCTCGGACATCGTCACGGTCTTCGAACGCAAAGCCAATGTGAACGTCACCGCGCAGGTCGGGGTGCACTACCCGGTGCGAAGCCAGATGGCCTTCGCGAACATCAACCGCTGACAGGGTAGCTAAGCGAAAGGAACGAGATGACAGATTCCAACACCCAGCCGATCCCTCCTCAGAACCGCAACCCCATCATCCATGACACCGGGCCGTCTTCCTATCCCGGTGACTGGCAGGTGACCGACAAGGCCCTGGCGGCCTACAAAATCTCGCGCGAGCTGTTCGGCACGACCGAGGTCGTCAATTACGACGGTAGCACGTTTCGTGTGAAGGATTATCAATACCGGCTTGCGGACGGATCGGTCGGCATGCGGCTGATACCGGTCAACGACTGGGGGCCGTTCCCGGGTCTCGACGGCAAGGAGCTATATGGCTCGCAACTGGTCGACGAGATGCTGACGAAGGAAATGGGTCTTGCCGCCGGCGACCAGATTTACGCCATCATCTATTTCATCCACCCAGAGCTGAACAAGGGCGACCTTCTCCAGTTCTCGCGCGATGACAAGGTGGAGCTCGGCATCACACACATGGGCGCTTATGTCGGGGCTGGACGGACGACGAATTCCCCGCCGCTTTACCACAACCGCATGTGGGACGTTATCGGCGAACCGGGTAGCCCGTTCGGCTATCCTGCCAATATCGCAGTCGTGCGCATGCAGGACACCGACCAGCCGACGCTCAACAAGAATCTCTATCTCGTCGATGCCATCTTGAACAACGGGGTTCGCTTCCCGACCGACTACAAGAACTCGCATTTCCGTGCCGCGGCTCTCAACACGGCCTTCATGTTCTACAAGGACTGGGTCCTGGAGGCACAATACCTGCGGACGGACAGCGACTGGTTCACATATTGCGCTGCGCACAAGACCCTGGTCCTCAATGTCGGGCTGAACCTTCCGCACAATGTCGACAGGTTCAAGGAAGTGTATGGCGCAACCGAGGGCGCCGAGTTCTTCAAGCGCTTCAGCGAATTTCATTTCGACGTTTTCGGCACCGAGTTTACCGAAGCGCTCCAAACGGAATTCGAACCGCTTTACCAAAAGCAGGGCATCGCGCCGAAAGATGCGCGCGCTATCAAGAAATACGAATTCGACTTGTGGAACACGGCGCGGATGAACGGCAAGCTGGCAGGCTTTGACGGTTTCAGCCCTCTGCCGCTCGACAAGGGTACCGTCTGGGCGGCACCCAGCACGGCGGATCTCGTCGAGTTCTTTATCCAGATGTATTGCGACCTGCTGGATGCCGGAGCCATAGGGTTTACGCAGGCCGCCTACGGCTTTGCAGATGCGGTCACGGAACGGATGCGGTCGAGCAAGATCGAATACATGGCGTCCGTCATACCCGTGGTCGAAGCTGCCTTCGTGGCCGACGCGCAGATGAAAGCGGCCGGAATGGGCACGGCACCCAAATGGGCCGACAGCCCCTATTACAAGGAAACCTTCGCTGCCTTGTACCGTGCTCTGGGCGGAACTGCCTCGGATCCCATGGCCGCAGCAGACGCGGCGCAGCAGACCCTCGCGCAGAACGGATTGATGGGTCTGGTGGGCGACAAGCTATTGCCGGAACTCCTGACTTGGACATCGCTCGCCGGAGTTCGTCTGGCATGGGAGGAAATCGTCGCTGGCGGCGCTGTTCCGGTGGCCAAGGCCTATGACGACTTCATCGCCGCGATCACCCCGCTCTTCGATGCAGACCGCGATGCGGTCGTGACCAACCCGCTGGGCATCCAGTACAATGCGCCGCCCTCTGTAGGCCACATGGTCACCACGGGCATGTATGAAAGCAATCCGTTCGTGACTTTCACCACGGTCGGCACGGCCATGCACTACGCGGAAATGGAGCCCAAGCCTTCAGCCTAGTCGAATTGCACCCAGAAGGTTTCGGGGAACGGCCCGTTGACCTGCATCTTGCCCGCCTTGCGCGGTGCACGTCGCAGGTTCGGCTGCGATAGCAGGGGGCGGAGCAGTCCGGGCAGCAATTGCGCGTTGAGATGACGGGCAAAGCATTCGTGGGCACCGAAGCCGTAATGCAGATAGGTATTGTAAGGCCGCTTGGGATCGAACCGATCGGGCTCGGCAACGCGGCGCGGATCGAACATGGCGGCGGCAACGCCTGCTATGACGGTGCTGCCTTCGGCAACCGCATGCTCGTGCCAGGTACCCCTCGCAACGACGGCTCCGCGTGCAGCCACCCGCAATAGTGCCGGTGCGAGCGGCTGGAACCGCATCGCTTCCAGCATGTAGCCGTAAAGCTCTTCGGTTGTGCCCTGTCTCGCAGCGGCCTGCGCGCCTTCCAGCGCTTGCGGGCGGGAGAGAAGGACATCCATCGCCTGCGCCAGGACGATCACAGGTTGCGGAGGCCCGCCAATGTACATTCCCCCAATCATCGAGCGGATGAAATCGTCGGTGAAGCGCTTGTCGCCATCCTGCTGCGCCGCCCGGCAGCGTGCCAGGACGCTCCCTTCGGGAGGGGCTGCCATGGCCGCCTCGGTCGCCGTCCCGATCTGCTTTGCAAAGTCCGGAGCCGCAGCCTTGAGCTGTTCATCGGCGTCGTAGAAGACGAACTCGAACATGCGCGTCGCTGCCCTGCGTAGTTCCGCATTGCCGGCAATTCCCAGATAGTCTTCGAACAGTCCGAAGGTTGCTTCCCTGAAATAGGCATCGACGAGCTCGATCCTGCCGCCGGCCTTTTCGAGGAGGGCCGCACCGCGCCCCGCTGCGTCGGCACCAAGACCGGGGACGTCTTCGGGGCGCATCACGCTGCGCAGGGCCTCGATATCGCCTGCCAGTCGATCTGGATCATTCTCGCCCAGGAGGAAGAGCGGCTCGCCGGTCGCGATCTTCAGCTGGTCGGCGTAGCGGACATTGAAGCGCACATCGTCCCCGAGCACCGCTCGAACGTCGTCATACCGCGTGACGAAGACCGTCTTGCCGAGCTTCACGACAGGCCATGATTTTAGCAGGCGCTTGAGGATCGCGGTGAGTATCTTGAACTTGCGCGCGGCAATCCAGCCCTTGAACCCCTTCTGGCGCGGACGCATCGACGGAGCGGGTGGGAAGGTCTCGCTCATTGCTTTGCGATCCACTCGAACGCCGGCAGGCTTGGCACGAAGAAATATTCGCCGCCCACGAGCCGGACGTAGGTGTGGACGTCGACGATACGGCGCAGCGGCCGGTCGCGCATCGACATCGGTCCTCCGGGACCAAGGAGCGGATCGACCTCGTCATACAGCGTCGAAAAGTCGGGATTCATGATCCATGTCTGGATGACGAATTCGAACTGGCGCTGGATATCGGTGTTGAGCGCCATGAAGAACAGGCCGCGATCCTCACCATCGTCGGGGGCTCCCCGCGGCAAGCCGCGTCCGAACTTGCGGGCGCGCCGCAATATGCGGTGGCGGTTCGCAGCTTCGAGCAAGGTTTTCTTCTGTTCGGGCTTGGTCGCCAGCCCATCGCGCGGATTGCCACGGCGGACATGGCTCCCCAAGGGGCAACCGATGCCGTTAGGATCGCGGTCGAAATACATGAAATCGTTATCGTCCTGACCGAGCGGTCCATCGGGGCCGAGCATCGCTCCGTCGACCGTGCGTCCGATCACGCGTTCCGCCAGGTTTTCGGCCGTCGCATCGGCGTCCGGATCTGCGGCAAGAATTCCGGCGGCACCTGCTTCCATAGATTTCCAGAACGCGGCGACGTCCTGCTTGTATTCGCGCACGGCCATATAGGTCCCGTTGAGCGCCAGCGAGGTGTCCCCATTCAGGGCGGGGCCGGGCGCATATTCGTGGTGGCCGTTCCAGTGTCCGAAGAGGATTTCGCCCAGGGGAACGCCATGTGCCGGGTCTTCGGGGAAGGCCTCACCATCGTCGCCGATAACGGTCGAGGAGGTGCGGTCCGGGGTCGCATCGTAGGGGATCGGCTGGGAAATGCCGTCGGCAAATCCGAAATGTTCGCGGAAGATGCCTTTCTCGTCAGGCCGCAGTTCCATCGGCAACGTCTTGACGATGCTGACCCCGCAAGGGGCCAGCGCAGCCTCGACTTCGCCGGTCCAGGCATCGGCGTCCGGTTCCGTTTCGGCATAAAGCACCAGCAGGGCATGCACGGTATGCGGGGTCTGTTCCGCACCTCCGGGATTGCCGCTCCAGTGCGGCCCTTCTGGCACCACGGCCCCGTTCCATTCGCCATCGCGGCGATCGTTCAGCCTTCTGGAGCGATTGGTCTCGAACATGCCTTCGACGAAGGGATCGGGTGCGGCGGGCGGACCGGCGGCGGTAATGCCCATCGCCTGGAGGCCCGAATGGGTGAACGCGATAGCGCTGCCGCGCTTCAGCCGCTTGCCATCGGCGGGCGTAGGCGGAGCGATCTCCGCAATCTTGCGAACCCAGCCGTTTCCTTCCCCTTCGTGATGCAGCAGCAAGGCCCGCCCATAGGGAAGGTGACCGAAGCCGGACACCACGAGACCCTGGGTCTGCGCCGCATGTTCGGGCGACAGCCGCCAGTTTACAGATCGTTCAGCCACGTTGCTGCCTCCGCATTCCTGAGTTGCGGCTTGTGCAGCCCCGAGGCGATACGCCAGTTCCGCTCGATCTGGTCGACTGTGAGTTCGGGATAGGCGCAATACCAGAAGCTGGTGTAGCCCATCGACTGACGTGCCCAGGCCTTGAACAGGCGACCGTGGGAAGCGCCGTCACCCAGCAGCATGCGCGTGGGCGGAAAGCCCAGTCCATTGCTCCAGGCCAGGGTCAGCCCCTCGTGCGCCTTCTCGATGAAATCGTCGAGATAGGCCTCCCAGCTCAGATCGTAATTGCTGTGAAACATGAGCCGCGCGCCATTGTCGACGAAGGCCCAGTGAGCGAAATGAATAGTCCGCATCCCGCCCAGATATCCGTCGACAATCTTCATCCTGAGGTAAAGCTTGAGGAGGAAATGGCCTGCGCGAACCGCCCAGCTGCGCAGCGCGCCCGGCTTCAGCGGAACGATGGAGATCATGTGGTTCTGATTGAGCCAATCTTCACGCCGGGCCATCTCGGCCAGCATCGTGGGATCGACGTTCGGCCGGTTTTGTGTTGAATCGTCAAGCTCCAGCCTGCGCAACCACAGGACCAGGCCGGGGATCACGACGGTAAGCGAGAACAACAGGGATTGCAGCAATGGCCTGATTGCGGCGTGCCATGCTTGTGCGAGCGGCATTTCGGAAAACACGGCGAGCGACAAGGTGCCCGTCACAGCCACGGTCACGAGGTAGATCGCGACGCCCGTGACCAGCAGTTTCCAACTGCCGAGCAACGAACGGATCAGGCCTGCCCCGTCTCCGGTCCCCGTGCCCTCTACAGGACCGCGCAGGCGATAGAGGCCGAGCCAGATCAGCCCTGCGGCCAGCACGGTCAGGATCAGGAACCATTCGAGGGTCATCAATTGCGCTGCGACGAAGCCGGGCAGGGCGAGGATCAGCAGCGCGGCGACAATGGCGACGCCGAAGCGCAGGTAATCGCCCAGGCGCTCGCCGCGAGTGAACCGCGGTGCGGCCGGCTTCGCCAACCAGGGGAAGTCCGGCATCAGCGCGGATCTGAGTTCCCTGTGCAGATCGCTGGGTGACAGCTTTCGCCACTCCGCCTCGTTTTGCGCGATGGTCTTTCGGGTGGCATCGAACAGTTCGCGCTCGGCCACGATGCGCGCGCGAACCAGACCCCTGTTGCCGTGGTGGTAAACGCTGGGCACTGCCGCGCGTCGCTCCAGATAGGGGGCGACAGACAGGCGCGTGCCTTCCTCCACTGTTGCATCGTATAACGCCGCATCGCTGCCCCGAGGCCGCTTGCAGCAACGCAGCATGTCCCGGATCTGGGGCCCGAGAGCGGCATCCAGCTCAAGCCAGAAGCGGCCTTCGGGCAAGTCGTAATTGACCTCTATCACGAACATGGGATCGAGCAGGTGGGAATGCGTGATCGATAAGGACATGTAGTGGACCGAGGGCGCATCACGCATGAAGGCTGTGTATCCCTCAGGCTCGGCCTGCGCGGCCAGCCGGACCGCATGCATGAGCTCGGCGAGCCGTTCCGCTTTGTGCGGCTCGACTTCAAGCGATACCGATGAGGTCCCCAACAGTGGCATTCGCGCACTCCCTCTCCATGGGAAGGAGTATGATCGAGCAGGGCGCGAGTCAAATAACGTTCACAATCGCGATCCGGCGCTTCGCGGAAAAGCAAGCCAGAGGTTCAATCTCGTAACCGAATGTGCCACAGGTCCTGTCGAAGATTTTCCGCAATCTCTGCCGGGAGCCTCGATGACCAAATCCGATCCCGTGGTTCTCCCGCCACAACTGCCTGCAATCGGGTTCAGTATTGGCGTGACCGGCCATCGTCTCACGCATGCGCAATACGTCCGGAACGAGCAGCGTATTCGATCGGTAATCGATACGATATTCACGCAGGTGACGCGGTCGCTGACCGACATTGCACAGCAATTGGACGGCCTGGATCAAGCCACTACGCGCCTCAACACCCTCATGGTGGACGGCGCCGACCAGTTGGCGGCCCAGCTTGCGCTCGACAGGAACTGGCAGCTCGTCTGCCCACTGCCTTTCGGCGAGAAACTCAATCTCGCCATCAATGCATTGCCGCAGAATGCCGCCGACGCGCGGGCATTGCTCGCAGGCACGCCACCTGCCGATGCGGAAACGAAAATTCGCGCCGACCGGATCAACGAATTCAACGGCAAGTCGCAAATTTTCGCGCTGGCCGATCAGGACGAACGTCTGACCGAGCTTTATCTTGCGATGCTCGACGCGCCGGGCGATGCCGGGAAGAGCGATCGCTTCGTGGCCGAGAGTTCGCTTCGTGCCGCGCTGGCCGGCCGCATCATTGCCGAACAGTCGGACCTGATCATCGGCGTATGGGATGGCGTATCGACTGCCAGCGCGGGAGGGACCGGCCACACGATTGCCCAAGCGCTCGAACTTGGCTGCACAGTCATCTGGATAGATCCTGCGAGCCCCGAAGACTGGCGCTTCCTCCATAGCCCGGAATCGCTCGCGATACTCGATCGGGCGCCATCCGGACCGGATCGGGAGGTCGCACTGGACGAGCTGGTGCGCGGCGCGCTCGTACCCGATGCAGCGATCGATCATGAGGGCCCGGCGAAAGAAGGGTTGGCGGCTCTAGTCGGGGCCGAGTGGGAAGCGAAAAGCTGGCGGTTGGCGCATGCATACAGGCGTGTGGAAACGATGTTCGGCGGCACGGGCAACCCGTTCCGTTCGATCGTGCAGGTTTACGAAAGGCCGGATGAAATTGGCGAGGGAAGCGCGAAGGGTGTCCTGGGTTCGGCCAGGAAATTGCCTGGTGCCGATGATCGCTATGTCGACAAACTGGAGCGTGTGGCCCTACGCAAATTCGCATGGGCCGACGGGATATCGGCTCGACTTTCGGATCATTATCGCGGCGGGATGACCGTGAACTTCCTCCTGTCTGCCATCGCGATCGTCGGCGGCGTCCTGTACCTGCCGCTCGTCGATCCGGAACAGAAATGGGGCTTTGCCCTCTTCGAGTTCTGCGTACTTCTCGCCATTGTCGTGCTGACATGGCGGGGAATTACCTATCGCTGGCACGGTCGCTGGTTCGAGACCCGCCGCGTGGCGGAATATTTCCGCCATAGCCCCTTCCTGCTGCTGCTGGGTGTGGCGCGCCCGTCCGGGCGCTGGCCGACCGGCACCGATACGAGCTGGCCGGAGTGGGTGGCGCGCCACAGCCTCAGGCAAATCGGACTGCCGCCGATCACGATCACATCCGCCTATTTGCGCGGCTATCTGAACCTGCTTCTTTCAGAGCACGTCAAACCGCAGCGCGACTATCATGCGGGCAAGGCCGAACGACTGCGGACCGTCCATCACAATCTGGATAAGGTGTCCGAATTCCTCTTCAAGCTCGCCATCCTCTCGGTCGCGGCCTATCTGCTGCTCAAGGTCGGTACAGCTTTCGACTTCGTCGATCCTGCTTTCGTCGCGAAAACGTCGAAAACCTTCACGGTCCTCGGCGTCGCCTTCCCGACCTTCGGTGCGGCGATCGCGGGCATCCGTTTCTTCGGCGACTTCGAACGCTTCGCAGCGATCTCCGAGGTTACCAGCCAGCGCCTCGCTGCCATCGCCGCCCGCATAGAGCTCTTGTCGAGCGCCGAGGACCGTGAGCTGGACTATGGCCGTGTAACCGAGCTCGTCCATGCCGCAGATGACGTCGTCGTGTCCGAAATCGAAAACTGGCAGGCCGTTTTCAGCGGCAAACACATAACGGTGCCAGTCTAGGCCGGGCAGCATCCGACGCGAGATTGGCGCGGCGCATGTTCTGGCCGAGACTGCCGGGCGGGCAGAGCTCGGAAAAAGACACCGGCGAAAATGCGCAAGAAACGATGTCGCCAGCCGTTGATTGCGTGCGCAAAGCCGCGCGGCAAATGCCCTGTATTCAGTGAGAAGTGCCGGGCTGACTGGCGGAGAGGGAGTCCGCCTAACATTCTTCCGTTGCAGACCGCTGAATGGCGTAATAGTTCAATTAGAATAGAGGTATATACGGATATTCGCCGGCTACCCTTCCGTAGGAGTCCGCTCGTGGTCATTGCGGTTGCCCCAAAACCGCGATAGTTTTAGTGCATCTTTTGGGGCAACGGAGCCAATCGAATGCCGCGCAAGGTTCACAACAAGCTTACCCCGGTCTCAGTCAGGAATGCCAAGTGCGGGATCAATGCAGAGGGTAAGCCATACGCTCTACGGCACGCGGACGGGGGAGGCCTCTACCTCTTGGTCAAGCCAAGCGGCGCTCGTAGTTGGACATTTCGAGCCACGGCGGCTGGCAAGGTTCGGTATATCGGTTTGGGTAGCGCGGCTGGCCCCAATGCAGTCTCCCTGGCTGACGCCCGCGAAGCCGCAAGAGAAAAGGCGAAAGAGGTAGCCGCTGGGATTGTGCCCGTTTCGGATCGGCGTAAGCAGAAGCGCGAAGCGAAGGTTGCGGAGCAGAGCTCCCGCATCTCGAACACCACCTTTCGGGATTCTGCAGAATCGTACCTCTCAATGAACGAGAGCGGGTGGAAGAACGATAAGCATCGCAAGCAATGGCGCTCCACCTTGGAGACCTATGCCTTCCCGCATTTCGGAGACTTGCCCGTTGGCGAGGTTGCTACCGAGCACGTGATGGCGGCGCTCAAGCCGATCTGGAACGAGAAGCCTGAAACCGCCAATCGGGTTCGCGGTCGCATTGAACGCATTCTGGACGCGGCAAAAGTCGAAGGATTGCGAGAAGGAGAGAATCCGGCCCGTTGGCGCGGGCATTTGGATAATGTGCTTCCGAAGCCGACTAAAGCTAAGAGGCGGCGCAATGAGCAATTAGGTCGAACCGGCCATCATGCTGCGATGCCCTATGCTGCCGTGCCAGAATTTATGGCTTCGCTGGCAGAGCGTGAAAGCATCGCGGCTTTGGCGCTTGAGTTCACCATTCTGACCGCTGCTCGGACGGGTGAAACCATCGGAGCAACGTGGCGTGAGATAGATCTGGAGGGAGCAGTTTGGACAATCCCTGCCAGCCGCATGAAAGCAGAGGCCGAACACACAGTCCCGCTCTCCTCACGTGCACTCGAATTGCTACGCCAGGTGCAGCCGCTAGCAGTCGCGAAAGGGGACATAGCTGATCGTCCCTTGTTCCCTTCGTCTCATGGCGGGGGCCTTTCGAACATGGCGATGCTTATGCAGCTTCGGCGAATGGTTGAGGGCTTTACGGTCCATGGCTTCCGTTCCAGCTTCCGAGATTGGGCAGCGGAATGCACAGGCTTCACCCACGAGGTTTGCGAGATGGCCTTGGCTCACACGATCGGAAACAAGGCGGAAGCCGCGTATCGCCGAGGTGCGCTAATGCCAAAGCGACGGAAGCTGATGGAGGCATGGGCCGAGTATTGTGCGGGGAAAGGCGCGGCAGGCGAGATTGAGGACAATGTTACTCCCATTCGCGCTTAAACCCGCCGAATGCAGGCCTTTGATTGAATAAGCGATAAAGCCGTCATCGAAGCGAGGCCTCGCCCAGTGGTTTAACTTGTTCTGACCGTTATCCACATGCAGCTGAAGCAATTCGGCACCCCCGTTCGCTTGTCGCGTGCGCATAGGTGGCCCTATTTGTTCCAAGCGCTCAAGAACGCTCGTGTGGTCACGAGCGAGACCCAGCGATGGGTGCCCCTGGAGGGGTAGCGCAAGGAAAGGGCCATAACATGGTTACAACACCAAAATTGCTTTGTAGCGTCACTGATGCGGCGCATAGCTTGGGCATCGGAAAGACCAAAACTTATCAGCTTATCTCGGACGGCTCGCTTGAGACCGTTTCAATCGGCACCCGGCGGCTGGTCAAAGTCGCAAGCATTCACAAGCTGGTTGAAGCGTTCAACATTGGTGCAGCAGCATGACTGCGGGTTCGACCTATGGGCCTAAGGCCTCGCACGAAAATGGCCCTGCCTCGATTGCAGTCGAGAACAGGGCCGGGATTGTCAAAGCTCCTCAGCTGACGATCCTTCCTACCGATACCGCCGAAGCAGGGCAAACGATTCCTGCCGCCACCCTCAACACGTCTGGCATATCGTGGAAGGGAGGTGCCGCATGAGCGGGCGTTCCTTGCGTGCGGCGATCGACGCCCACTGCCGCGATTGCGGCGCATGTGATGCCGGAGCTAACTGGCGAGAACATGTTTCGTGCTGTCCAGCCGTGAATTGCTCTTTGTGGACGGTGCGGCCCATGTCCCGTTCAGTTCCGGAGTGGTTGGCCAGCCGCGATGGGGACACCTTGCCGAACGGCTGGTGCAGTCTCCCGATTGAAAACGCTCTGGCGGAACTTCGTAGCGCTGCTTCTGGCAGCTCACGTGACACCGAGAGGCTGTCATGTGAGGCGAAACCCCACCAGAGCGGGTCAATGGGGCCGCCAAGTGCCTTGGTGCGCATAGGCGACCCTGCTCCCGTCCCAGGAGGGTGCGCGCGATGATTGTCTTTGAGCAAGAGCACGGGCGGCACGTCTGGAAGATCGAAGCGACGGAATGGAATGGCCAGCCGCGCCTGCAATTCTGGCCGTGGTATCGAAACAAGGAAACCGGCGAATTGCATCCCAATGCCCAGCGCTTTGGCGGCGGGTTCGCGGTGCCGCTCGCACGGCTTCCGGAACTGATTGCCTCTCTGCAATCCATCGAAAGCGATCAAGCCTGATTTAACAGGCAGGAAACAGGCGGGGGCGGTGCAACAGACGCCCTCGCCAACCATTCCGCCACGGTTCACTTGAAAAACAAGACAGGCCTTTAGCCATGCCGGACGCCCGAAGCGCGGCAAGTCGCGCAAATACGCGTATTTTACGGGAAGAGAGCGTCGGCCATGCTTGGCAGAATGCTGAGTTTCCTGAAGCCATAAAGAAACCTCAGAAAACGGCGGATTGCGGAGCTGACTCCCCGGCTGGCACGGGCCTTGCAATTTTACCTCTACAGATAGGGTGCGCGCCGTCTCCCGCCTCTAGGACCATCTTCCCGCACGGTGGAGCACGCAACAGCGCCAGCCGCACAAGCGATTACTTGACTCCTAAAAAGGGTCAAAAGCTGATCAAAGCGGCCCATCGCGCAATGCAAATCGGGCGTCCACTTAATCGGCACATTACGATCCACTGGGAAACGGCTGGCCTTAGCGACCGGGAGGCGATGAAAGCGACAACTGCCTTCCTGAAGTATCTGCGCGAATGGCTCAGAGGAGAAACGGCCTACATCTGGGTGCGGGAAAACGGTGAGGGGAAAGGCTCGCACGTTCACATCCTGGCACACGTTCCAAGGGGCAAGGCGATGAGCGGCGCACTATCTCAGCGCTGGATAAGGCGGTGCACGGGAAAGCCATACCAGCGGGATGTGATCCACACGCGCAAGGTCAAAGGCTCCGATCATCCGGGCTCGCTTTTCTATGCCGAGAACTTCGGCACGGTCTTTTCCTACGATCTGAAGGGAGCGGAACCGTCCGTGACAATGGCTTTAGGACGAGAGCACAAGTCCGGCGGCACGATTATTGGCAAGCGTTGCGGGACCAGCCGAAACATCGGCGGCAAGTGAGTTTTTTTGAAGCGTCCACGCGCGTGCGCGTATCTATGCAGAAACTTCCGCCGAATGAGTTTGTGGAGCGATACGCGCGGGCGCGCGAGCCTATACCTAGCTTGACCCGTCCGCTTTGGCGTGTTCTCGAATAAATGCGGACTTTCCGCTAACGACCCGATTGCGGTCATCCGAGGGCCGGGGGTGACTGCGGGCTACCTGCCTGTTAGGTGAGACCGCT
>NZ_JAIGNM010000002.1 GCF_019711495.1 Qipengyuania xiamenensis | reverse complement strand
GTGGCCCGTTCGTCTAGCGGTTAGGACGCGGCCCTTTCACGGCTGAAACACGGGTTCGATTCCCGTACGGGTCACCACTTCTTCCATGACAATCTGCACCGGGTACTAGCGCTCCCAGAATAGCCTCGCTAAGCGCGGCATCGTAATGAGCGAACGCGATTTTCCCTGGTCGGCATTTGCACTGGCGATCGCGACGGCCATCGGGCTGCTTGCGCTCGGCTTCCCGGTCGTCCCGGTAGCAGCCATATTGCTGGTCTGGGCCGGGTCGCTCTGGCTGGTAGGCGCCACGCCTCCGCCACCCGCACCCACCAATGGTAATGGCGCGATCTCCCGTGATAATATGGGCGATCTCTTCGAACATTCCGAAACCCCGGTGATCGTGACCGAAGGCGGGCGCGTCATCATTGCGAATCTCGCCTCGCGACGCCTCCTTGGCGCGCATATCCTGGGGCAGGACGTGAAGATGGCGCTTCGCCAGCCCGAAGCGGTGGACCTGCTCGACAGCGACCGTGACGGCGCAGCAGTTGTACGCGGGATTGCCCGGCGGCGGGATATCTGGCGCATCAACCGCAAGAAGCTCGAAAACGGGCTCGCCATCATCGAGTTCGTGAACAAAACCGCCGAGGCGGACATAAGCCGGGCACACACCGATTTCGTGGCCAATGCCAGCCACGAGCTGCGCACCCCGCTCGCCTCGATCCTTGGATATGTCGAGACGCTGCGCGAAGACGTGGACGACCTCGACCCCAAGATGGGCGACAAGTTTCTCGCTACGATCCAGCGCGAAGGCAAGCGCCTGCAGGACCTGGTCAGCGACCTGATGTCGCTCTCCCGGATCGAGGCGGAAAAGCACGACCTTCCGAGCGAGTCGATCGATCTGGGCAAGCTGGTCGACCGCGCGGCACGTGACGCCGCCGGAGATCGCGCTGAACGGCTCGACATCGATACGCATGGCGACTTCACCGTCAGCGGCGACCAGCAACAGCTCGAACAGCTCGTGCGCAACCTCGTCGACAACGGCCTCAAATATGGTGACGAGGACAAACAGGTGACGGTCCGCCTCCAGCCGCAGGGAGAAAAACGCGTTCTCCTGTCCGTGCAGGATCGCGGTGACGGGATTGCGCCGGAACACCTCCCGCACCTGACGCGCCGGTTTTATCGCACCGATCCGGGCCGCAGCCGCGCATCGGGCGGCACCGGTCTCGGCCTCGCCATCGTGAAGCACATCGTCGAGCGCCATCGCGGCAAACTCGCGATCGACAGCACGCTGGGCGAAGGAACCCGGGTCAAAGTGACCCTGCCCCTCGCTCGCTAGCGCGCCCACAACTCCCAGGAATCCGCTGTTTTCGACAGGCTGTCCATAGCCCGATGGCCTGCGCGCGCGAACTGTCACATTGCCGTAATAGAGCAGTCATAGAGGCGACCCCGGATCGTAACCTTGTAAGGGATTCGTAACATGAAGACCGCATTCCGGCTCTCCGTCCTCGCGGCGGCCATGAGCTGCACTATCGCCACTCCCGTCCTCGCGCAGGACGCCGCCCCGACCGCCGAAGAAGAGCTCGCAACCATGCGCGCAGAGCTTCAGGCACTCGTTTCGCGTATCGACCAGCTCGAAGGCGAACTGGCCGAAACCAAGGCTGCCAACGAAGTGCAGGAAACGGCCATCGCCGCGAATGCCGAGGCAGCAGCGCAGCCGGCCCCCGAGCCTGCTCCCGCAGCCGAACTCGAAAAGAAGGACGGCTGGAGCTTCAAGCCCCGCGGTCGCCTGATGTTCGACGCCGGCACGATCGGCGCGCCCGAATCGACCGGCGCAGACGACGGCTTCGGCAATGAAGTCCGCCGCGCACGTCTTGGCGCCTCGGGCGACCTGCCCGGCGGCTTCGGCTACAAGTTCGAACTCGATTTCGCCGGAAACGACGTCGAAGCAGCCGATGCCATCCTGACCTACGATGCTGGCAATGCCGAAATCGCTGTCGGTCACCACAACAACTTCCAGTCGCTCGAAGAGCTGACCAGCTCGCTGCACACCAGCTTCATCGAGCGCGCTGCCTTCACCGATGCCTTCGGTTTCGAGCGCCGGATCGGTGCTTCGGTCAGCTTCAACAGCGGCATCGTTCTTGCACAGGCCGGCGTCTTCACCGACAATTTCGATGACACCGGCACGGACAACCGCGGCTTCGACGGTCGCCTCGTCGTCATGCCGAAGATGGGCGATACCCAGTTCCACCTGGGTGGCTCGATCCATTTCAACGAGCTGGGCGAAGACGACGCGACCGTTCGCTATCGCCAGCGTCCCTTCGTGCACTTCACCTCGACCCGTTTCGTGAACACCGGCAATCTCGATGCCGACAGCGAATTCGGTGCAGGCATCGAAGCAGCAGTGATCTCGGGACCGTTCCACGCAGCAGCCGAAGGCTACTGGCAGAACGTCGACATGCCGCTGGCAATGGAAAACCCGACCTTCTTCGGCGGCTATGTCGAAGCCGGTTACTTCCTGACCAAGGGCGATACCCGCGGCTACAAGGGCGGCAAGTTCGACCGCGTGAAGCCGCAGAATCCGCTGGGTGACGGCGGCATCGGTTCGGTGCAGTTCAACCTGCGCTACGACCACCTCGACCTCAACGACGCCGGCATCATCGGCGGCGTGCAGAACGGCTACCAGGCCTCGCTGATCTGGAAGCCGGCCTCTAACACGCTCTTCAGCGTGAACTATGGCCGCATGGACTACGAAGATGCAGTCCTGCCGACCGGTTCCGGTGATACCGATTACGGCGTCGATGCCTTCGGTGTCCGCGCACAGGTCGATTTCTGATTTCAATGCCGTTATGGGGCCGCTGAAGAGATTCGGCGGTCCCGTAGCGAAAGTCACACTCTTGTCGTCAACACGTAACAATTCCGCGCTCTTGCGCGGCTAGTTGGACACCAAAGGGGTACCCACATGACCAAGACTTTCAAATTCGCACTCGCAGCCGCTTCGGCTCTCACCCTCGCCGCTTGCGGCGGCAATGAAGCTGGCAGCGCCTCGCGCGACCAGATCAAGGGCGTCGGTTCGTCGACCGTCTATCCGTTCGCGAAAGCGGTTTCCGAAACCTTCACCCGCGACAACCCGAACTTCAAGTCGCCGATCATCGAATCGACCGGCACGGGCGGCGGCATGAAGCTGTTCTGCGCCGGCGTCGGTGCTGAAACGCCCGACATCGCAAACGCCTCGCGCCGCATGAAGGCCAGCGAGTTCGAAACCTGCCAGCAGAACGGCGTTACCGACGTCATCGAAATCCAGGTCGGCCTCGACGGTATCGCTCTCGCCTCGGCGAAGGGTGGCATCACCATGAACCTGACCCCGAAGATGGTTTACGAAGCACTGGCTGCTTCGCCCTACGGCGGCGAGCAGACCAACCAGACCTGGGCCGACGTCGATCCCTCGCTTCCGGCGATCGATATCCTCGTCTACGGTCCGCCGAGCACCTCGGGCACCCGCGATGCGCTGAAGGAACTGATCCTCGAAGCGGGCTGCAAGACCGACGAAGCCACCAAGGCTCTGAAGGAAACCGACGAAGATCGCTACGACCAGGTTTGCACCGAAGTCCGCAGCGACGGCAAGTACGTCGACCAGGGCGAGCAGGACAACCTCATCGTCCAGAAGATCGAAGGCAACCCGAACGCTGTGGGTATCTTTGGCTATTCCTATCTTGAGGAAAATGCCGACAAGGTGCAGGGCCTCAACATGAATGGCGTTGCCCCGACATACGAGAACATCGCCAGCTTCGAATATCCGGGCGCGCGCCCGCTCTACGTCTATGTGAAGAAGGCACACCTCGAAGCCATCCCCGGCCTCAAGGAATTCCTCGCGCAGTGGACGCAGATGTGGGACCGCGGCGGCGAACTGGCCAAGATTGGCCTGGTTGCCAACCCTGAGGACGTAATGGCTCGCGCAGTTTCGGCCGCGACCAACTACGACACCCTCGACGGTTCCGAACTCAAGTAAGGAATAGCACAAGCACCATGTCGCCGACCCTCCTGCTTCTCCTGGCCCTCGGGCTCGGGCTCGCCGGTTGGTTGGCGGCTCGTGCGCGTGCATGGACCTTCAGGCGCGCCAGCTCCTCCGGGCGGCTGGCGAGCCTTCCCAGCTACCACGCATGGTACGTGGCGCTGTGGATCGTCCTTCCGGTCGTTGCCTTCGTCGCGATCTGGAGCGCTATCGCTCCCGGCCTCGTGACCCAGTCGGTCCTCGCATCGCCTGCGGCCGACCAGCTGCCCGCCTTCGGCTTCCAGCGCCAGACCATCCTCAATGAAGCGCGCGCGGTAGCCACAGGCGCTGCCAACGGCGTTTTCAACCCGCTCGCACGCGAATTCATCGAGCCGTATCGCGAAGCCATTTCGCGCTACAACTGGATCGGCATCATCGTGACGCTGCTGATCGCCTTCCTGGGCGGGGCCTATTCCTTCCTCAGGCTCAAGCCCGATTTTGCCGCCCGCAACCGTGTCGAAAAGATCGTCATGGCGATCCTGCTCGGCGCATCGCTGGTCGCCATCCTGACCACGATCGGCATTTTCGTCAGCCTCGTGTTCGAGACCATCCGCTTTTTCGGCATGGTCAACCCGATCGACTTCCTGTTCGGCACACACTGGGCACCGGACCCGATGGCGAATGCGGCGAACCCCGACCCCACCCGCTACGGCGCTATCCCGCTGTTCTGGGGCACGCTGTTCATCGGCGCGATCATCGCCATGATCGTGGCAATCCCGCTCGGCCTGATGAGCGCGATCTACCTGACCCAATATGCTAATCCCAAGGTTCGCGCATGGGTGAAGCCCGCGCTCGAAATCCTCGCAGGCGTCCCGACGGTCGTTTACGGTTACTTCGCAGCCCTGACGATTGCGCCCGCCATCCGCGACTTCGCGGTTTCACTGGGTATGTCCAACGCCTCGAGCGAAAGCGCGCTTGCAGCAGGCCTCATCATGGGCGTGATGATCATTCCCTTCGTCTCCTCGATGGCTGACGACAGCATCGCAGCCGTCCCGCAGGCAATGCGCGATGGCAGCCTCGCCATGGGCGCCACCACCAACGAGACGATCCGCCGCGTGATCATTCCGGCCGCCCTCCCGGGCATCGTTGCAGGCATCATGCTGGCGATCAGCCGCGCGATCGGTGAAACCATGATCGTCGTCATGGCCGCATCGACCGCTGCCAACCTGAGCGCGAACCCTCTCGAATCCATGACCACGGTTACGGTCCAGATCGTCGCCATGCTGACCGGTGAAGGCAGCTTCGACCATCCGGCCACGCTGAGCGCCTTTGCGCTGGGCTTCGTGCTCTTCATGGTCACCCTCGCCCTGAATTTCATCGCCCTGCGCGTCGTGAAGAGGTTCCGCGAAGCTTATGAGTGAGCAAGTCGCCCCCACACGCACCCCGGCGTTCGAAGCGCGCCTGAAGAAGCGTTACGCCGCTGAAAAGCGGTTCAGAGCCCTCGGCCTGTCGGCAATCGTGTTCTCGATTGCCGTTCTGATCTACTTGCTCGGCTCGATGACCATCAACGGCATCGGCGGTTTCCAGCGTGCAGAGCTGGAAGTGCCGATCGACTTCACGCAGGCAGCCATTTCGGTCGATCCGCAGGCTATCCAGGACGGCAATGCGGTGCAGTCGCTGCAGTCACAGGGTCTCCCCGAAGTCGTGCAATTTTACGCCGTCGAAGCGCTCGGCGAAGAAGGCGCAGAGGAACTCGGTACGCAGGCATGGCGCGATGTCGCCGCAGCGATCGCCCAAGATCCCGGCCTCGTGCAGAGGCAGGCCACGTTCTGGCTGCCGGCAAGCGCGGACCTTTCCGCTGGCTATGACGGCGAAGGGTCGCAGGACATGCAGGAGCTTGCCTCCACCCTCGCGAGCCAAGGCAAGCTGGACGAGAATTTCGACGCCGGCTTCTTCAGCCGCGCCGACGCCACGAACCCGCAGCAGGTCGGTATCTGGGGCGCGCTCAAGGGCTCGATCCTGACCATGATCGTGACCTTGCTGCTGGCCTTCCCGATCGGCGTGCTGGCGGCCCTATACCTTGAGGAATACGCTCCGAAGAACCGCTGGACCGACCTGATCGAACTGTCGATCAACAACCTTGCGGCGGTGCCTTCGATCATCTTCGGACTGCTCGGCCTTGCAGTCTTCCTGACGATCTTCCCGAGCTATCGTTCGGCCCCGCTGATCGGCGGTATGACGCTGGCGCTGATGACCATGCCGGTCATCGTGATCGCTGGACGCAACGCCATCAAGGCAGTCCCGCCAAGCATTCGTGACGGTGCCCTCGCCATTGGCGCATCGCCTGTTCAGGTGGTCTTCCACCACGTGCTGCCGCTCGCCCTGCCGGGCATCCTGACCGGCACCATCATCGGCATGGCCCGCGCGCTTGGCGAGACCGCTCCGCTGCTGATGATCGGCATGCGCGCCTTCGTCGCATCGCCGCCCGACAGCTTTACCGCACCGGCGACGGTACTGCCGATGCAGATTTTCCTGTGGTCCGATGAGATCGACCGCGGCTTCGTGGAACGCACGAGCGCTGCTATCATCGTGCTGCTGGCCTTCCTCCTCGTGATGAATGGCCTCGCAATTTACCTGCGCAACAAGTTCGAGAAAAAGTGGTGACCAAAGTTCACGAAAACCTTGAGAACGTCGAAGCCAAGATGAGTGCGCGGGACGTTTCCGTTTTCTACGGAGACAAGAAGGCGATCGACAATGTCTCGATCGACATCCCGACCGAATACGTCACGGCGTTCATCGGCCCGTCGGGCTGCGGCAAGTCGACTTTCCTGCGTTCGCTCAACCGCATGAACGACACGATCCCCTCGGCACGCGTCGAGGGCCAGATCATGCTCGACGGCGAAGACATTCACAGCCCGAACCTCGACGTGGTGCAGCTGCGCGCGCGTGTCGGCATGGTGTTCCAGAAGCCGAACCCGTTCCCCAAGTCGATCTACGAAAACATCGCCTACGGACCCAAGATCCACGGACTGGCCGAAGGCAAGGACGAGCTCGATGCAGTGGTCGAGAAATCGCTCCGCCGTGCAGGCCTGTGGGAAGAAGTGAAGGATCGCCTCCAGGACAGCGGCACGGCGCTTTCGGGCGGTCAGCAGCAGCGCCTGTGCATCGCGCGCGCCATTGCGGTCGATCCCGAAGTTATCCTGATGGACGAACCGTGTTCCGCGCTCGACCCCATCGCGACGGCGAAGATCGAGGAACTGATCGACGAACTGAACGGCCGTTATGCGATCGTGATCGTCACCCACTCGATGCAGCAGGCTGCCCGCGTCAGCCAGCGCACTGCGTTCTTCCACCTTGGAAAGATGGTGGAATATGGTCGGACATCTGACATATTCACCAATCCGATCGAACAGCGGACCCAGGATTACATCACGGGTCGCTACGGATAAGGCTTTGAAACCATGAACGAACATACCGTAAAAGCCTTCGACGAAGACATTACTCGCCTGCGCGGCCTGATCGCGGAAATGGGCGGGCTCGCCGAGGTCGCCATCCAGGAAGCGCTGGACGCTCTCGTGAAGGGTGACGACGATCTGGCGAAGAAGGTCGTCAAGGGCGACAAGAAGATCGACGCTCTCGAGAGCGAGATCGACAAGCTTGCAGTTCGCATCATCGCGCTGCGTGCGCCGATGGCAGACGATCTGCGCGAAGTCATCGCTGCGCTGAAGATCGCCGGCGTGGTCGAACGTATCGGCGACTATTCGAAGAACATCGCCAAGGCGAGCCGCGAGATCGGCGACAATCGCAAGCAGTTCGAGCCGCTCACCCTGCTCCCGGCCATGGCCGAAGTCGCCAGCGAAATGGTCCATGACGTGCTGACCGCCTATGCGGCCCGCGACCCGGAGCTGGCTCGTGAAGTCATCGCCGCCGACGAAAAGGTCGACGCCTTTTACAACTCGATCTTCCGCAACCTCGTCAGCCACATGGTCGAGAACCCCGCGACCATCTCCAGCGCCGCGCAACTTCTGTTCGTTGCCCGCAATCTCGAACGGATCGGCGACCACGCCACCAACGTCGCGGAAATGGTCCACTTCGCCGCGACCGGCACCTATCCGCCCGATGAAGATGGCTGACGGGACGGCTGACACAATTCTGTAGCTTGAGGGTCATACTGCCGTGCCAGACAAACTGCAGGAAGGGGCCAAGGTGCAGGCTGGCAAGCTACTATTGGTAGAGGACGATCCCGCCCTCTCCGAACTCCTCGAGTATCGCTTTTCGAACGAAGGCTACGACGTCCGCACGACCGCGGATGGCGACGAGGCCCTGCTGCTCGCGAGCGAGGAACTGCCCGACCTCGTAATCCTCGACTGGATGATCGAAGGCACCAGCGGCATCGAAGTCTGCCGCCGATTGCGCCGCGACAAGTCGACCGCGCATGTGCCCATCATCATGCTGACGGCCCGCGAAGCGGAAGACGACCGCATCCGCGGCCTCGAAACCGGCGCAGACGACTATCTGACCAAACCCTTCTCGCCCCGCGAACTGCTGGCCCGCGTCGCTGCCGTGATGCGCCGCATCCGGCCCGTACTCGCCGGGGAAAGCATCGAGGTGGGCGACCTCACTCTCGATCCGGTGGCTCATAAGGTGAGCCGTAAAGGCCAGACGATGAAGCTTGGTCCCACCGAATACCGGCTGCTCAAGTTCTTCATGGAAAGCCCCGGTCGCGTATTCAGCCGCAACCAGCTGCTCGACGGCGTCTGGGGCACCGAGAGCGATATCGAGCTACGAACGGTCGACGTGCATATCCGCCGGCTGCGCAAGGCTATCGAAGTCGATGGTGCCCGCGACCCCGTGCGCACCGTGCGCAGCGCAGGGTATTCGCTCGAAGCGGTCTGACAAAAGATGATCAGCGTAATTCTCGCCATCCTTGTCGGAGGACTGTTCCTGGGCGGTGCGCTGATGGCGGGCGACGCCCTCAAGCGTCATAGCCCGGCGAGGAACCTGGAAGTACGACTGATCGAAGGTGACCAGTTCACCATTCGCGTGCGTGGATGGGCTGGACACGAGCTCCGCACCATGTTTGCCGACTTCGCGGCGATGTACGACATCGAAGAGCCGCAGGTCGTCGAAGGACCGGGCCGCATCTTCTCCATCGACTGGCCGGATGGCCTTGAGGAACCGCATATCCTCTTCGCGGTGAACTATCTGTATTATCCGCGGGATTTCGATCTCGACAGTCGCTCGATTCTTGGCGCGGCACGTGTTCGCCCCGGCAACCTCACCGGCATTGCAGATGACCAGTCTGCGCTCGTGTTCGTCCCCGAGAATGACACCCATTTCGACAGGGTTCATGCGGTCGACGATGCCGGGCAGGCCTATCTCGGCGATTTCGGCAGCACCTCCTTCGTTCCGATCGACGATGCACGTTTGCCGCGCGAAGTCCCGAAGCTGTTCACCTGATCAACGGCAGACGCCGGTCCAGCGATCGTCCATGTCGAAATGAAAGTGATCGGCATGCGCGGCGTTGTAATCGGGCGAAAGGACGGTCGAGTAGACCGCGCAGGCGCCATCCCTCACCTCGCGCAGAAAGCGCTGCTTCTCGCCCTCGCCCGGCCAGTCCTGAAGGACAGAAATCCGGGTACCATCTTCAAGGACGAAACCACCGATATCGAGCGCATTGGCAGTCGCATGCTCGCTCCACGGGCCATCGTCACGGCCGTACATCCGGCGGCAGGAATAGGCGCCCAGATGTTCTATGCGCGCGACCTTGCTTCCGAAGATCTCCTCCGCGACCGGATCGAGACTGTTTCGCTTCCACAGCTCCATGGCGACAGCCACCGGGCACGTGGTTGCAGGAGTATCCGGGCTGAGCGGATAATCGCCTAGCCTCGTACGGTCATCGCGCCGGCATTCGCCTTCGCCGACGGGCTCCAGGGCTGTGAAGGAGACATCGCTTCGTTCGAGCACCGCGCGGCAGGCGGGCACATCGCTTCTCAATGCGAGGAGCTTTCTCTCGGTCGCCCAGCCGGTGGGATGGTCGAGGTTCAGCGGCGCCCACGGATTGTGTTCCGGATGGTCGGCAAGCCAGCTGCGGCCAGCGACCAGCAGGCCGATGAGAAGGAGCAACACCACCACGCGTCGGTCGAAAACGAACTTGCCGATGCGGCGCGATAGGGTGAGATTCACAGCTGCGTCCCGTAAAGATCGATCGCGATGAAGAGTGCGATCAGGATGAATACGATCCCGATCCCCCTATCGATCCAGCGACGCGTGGCGGCGCGCTCCATGGCCCGCGCCATCTGCTTGCCCGCTCCGATGTAGAGCCAGCCGATCAGGAGGTCGATGACCAGCGCGATGGCTGCGAGAACTGCGATTTGCCACCCGATCGAACCCGCCGGATCGACGAAGGGCGGGATGATGGCGACGACGTAAATCAGCGATTTCGGATTCCCGATCGCAACGGCGATCCCGTCGCGAAAGGCGTTGGTGGAAAGCTTGCGTTTTGGTTGGCCTGTCTCGTCCTCGCCCGCATGGAACGAGTGCCGGATCGCCTGCACCCCCAGCCATGCGAGATAGAGCACGCCCGCCACCGCGAGCGCCTTGAAGGCGACGGGATAGGCGGAGGCCAGAGTGGCAAGGCCAAGCGCAGCCGCGATCCACCAGACGATATAGCCGATCTGCATGCCCATGAGCGCCGCCCAGCCTGCTCGGGGTCCGCGCCAGATCGCCTGCCCCATGACGAACATCATGGAGGGGCCCGGCACGATGCTGGTGAGCGCGGTCACCCAGGCAAAGGCGATGAGACGTTCCGGATCGAACATTGCCGCGCCCCTAACGCGGGTCTCAGTGGAAGTCGCGCGATTTCGGGATGATGCGCACGTCGCGCGGATGACCCTGATGCCAGCCGCATTCGCGATTGCCCGGCGGCGGCTCCTGCCACGGCTCCACGGGCTGGTAGGGATCGTCTGCACCCTCGCGCAAGTTGTCGCGCGGGTTAAACTTGTCGGGGAGCGGATTGCTGACGTGGTCGGCGCGCGCGAGCGGGGCGTTGAGCATGTCGTCGGAGAGCTTGTGCAACTCGCCCGTCGCATCGGTCATGTGCTGCGCGATCACGTGGATCACCTCGTCGTCATATTCGACGCGGCCCCTCACCTCCATCAGCCGCGAGCCCATGACCACGCGGCGCTGTTTCTCCTTGAGGTCCGGCCAGACGACGAGGTTGATGACCCCGGTCTCGTCCTCCAGCGTGATGAAGCACACGCCCTTGGCGCTGCCGGGTCGCTGGCGGATCAGCACCACGCCCGCGACATGGACCATGGAGCGGAACTTCTTCGCCCTCAGGTCGCAGGCGCGCACGAAGCCGCGCTCGGCAAGGCTGGCGCGCAGGAAGGCCATCGGGTGCGCTTTCAGGCTGAGACGCGTGGTCTGGTAATCTGCCACGACTTCTTCGGAGAGCGGCATCTGAGGCAGCTGCGTGACCTGCCTCTCCGCCCCCTCATCGCGCGCGGCAGCGGCGGCGAACAGTGGCAGGTCAGGTCCGCCGACAAGGCTGCGCGCATCCCACAAGGCCTGCCTGCGGGTGAGCCCCATCGACCCGAAAGCATCGGCGCTGGCGAGCCGCTCGACATGCGCGGGCCCGGTCCGTGCCCGGTCGCGCAGGGCGCGCACGTCCTCGTAAGCACCGTTCTCCTCGCGTTCGGCGATCAGCTGCGCGGCAACCGCCTCGGGCAGGCCGTCGATCTGGCGCAGGCCGAGCCGCAGCGCGATATGCTTGTCGAGACGCCCGCTTTCGCCATGGTCCGCCCCGCCCTTGCCGATCTCCTCCAGCGTGCAATCCCATTGCGAGAGGTTCACATCCGCAGGCAGCACGCGCACCCCGTGCTCGGCCGCATCGCGCACGATCTGGGCTGGCGCGTAAAAGCCCATGGGCTGCGAGTTGAGCAGCGCGCAGGCGAAGGCGGCGGGGAAGTGGCATTTGAGCCAGCTCGACACATAGACGAGATGCGCGAAGCTCGCCGCGTGGCTCTCGGGAAAGCCGTACTCGCCGAAGCCGCGGATCTGGTTGAAGCACCGCTGCGCGAACTCGCGATCGTAACCGCGCGTGACCATGCGCTCGACCATCATGTCCTGAAGCTCGTCCACCATGCCGCGACTACGGAAGGTGGCCATGGCCTTGCGCAGGCGGTTCGCCTCCTTGGACGAGAATTTCGCCGCGTCGAGCGCGATCTTCATCGCCTGCTCCTGGAAGATCGGAACGCCCAGCGTGCGCTCGAGAATGCTCGACAGCTCGTCGGGCGGGCCGTGCTGCGGCGATGGTGCGGGGATCACCACCGGCTCCGCCCCGCGGCGGCGCTTGAGATAGGGGTGCACCATGTCGCCCTGGATCGGGCCCGGGCGCACGATGGCAACCTGGATGACGAGATCGTAGAATTCGCGCGGGCGCAAGCGGGGAAGCATGTTCATCTGCGCGCGGCTTTCGACCTGGAAGACGCCGAGAGAGTCCCCTGACCGCAGCATGGCATAGGTTTCCGGGTCCTCGCGCGGAACCGATGCGAGGCTCAGTGTGCGGCCGTGGTGGTCGTCGAGCAGGTCGAGGCACTTCTTGATGCAGGTCAGCATGCCCAGCGCCAAGACATCGACCTTGAGTATGCCAAGCGCCTCGATATCGTCCTTGTCCCACTCGATGAAACTGCGGTCTGGCATAGCGCCATTGCCCACCGGCACCGTCTCGGTCAGCGCGCCTTCGGTGAGGATGAACCCGCCAACATGCTGCGACAAATGGCGCGGCATACCAATCATTTGCTCGGTCAGTTTCAGAACGCGCTTCAGATGAGGGTCGGTCACGTCCATACCCGTTTCCTGAGCGTGCTTTTCACTGATCTCGCGGCCCCATCCGCCCCACACCGTCTTGGCGAGCGCGGCGGTGACGTCTTCGGTCAGGCCCATCGCCTTGCCCACTTCGCGGATGGCCATGCGCGGGCGGTAATGGATCACCGTGGCGCATAGTCCGGCGCGATGGCGGCCGTATTTGCGGTAGAGATACTGGATCACCTCCTCGCGCCGCTCGTGCTCGAAATCGACGTCGATATCGGGCGGTTCCTTGCGGTCTTCGGAGATGAAGCGGTCGAACAACAGTTGATGCTGCGCCGGGTCGACATTGGTGATGCCGAGGCAATAGCAGACGGCCGAATTGGCTGCGCTCCCGCGCCCCTGGCACAGGATCGGCGGGTCGACCTTGGTCCGTGCGAAATCGACGATGTCCTTGATGGTCAGGAAATAGCGCGCGAGGTCCATCTTGCCGATGAGCGCCAGTTCCTTGTGCAGCGTCTCGGTGACGCTGTCGGGAACGCCTGCGGGGTAGCGCCACTCGGCCCCCTTCCATGTCTCGCTTTCGAGATAATCCTGCGGCTCGGCCCCGCCGGGATAGAGCTCTTCGGGATATTCGTATTTCAGCTCGTCGAGGCTGAAATCGCAGGCATCGGCCACCTCGCGTGCGGCGTGGATGGCGTGCGGCCAGCGTTCGAAGAGGCGGGACATGGTCTCGGGCGGCTTGAGGTATCGCTCGGCATTGCCGTGGAGCAAGTGCCCGGCGCGGGCGACCGTGGTCTTGTGCCGGATCGCGGTCATCACGTCCTGCAGGGGGCGCTTGTCGGGTGTAGCGTAATGCACGTCATTGGTGGCGAGGATGGAGAGACCGTTCGCGCGTGCCAGCGCATCGAGCCGCTCGATCCGCGCGACGTCGCTATCGGTGTAGAGGAAGGCCGCGGCGATATGGCGCAAGGTCGGCAGGCCCGCGACGAGGTGCGGCACGATATCCTCGAAGGGTGCGGCGACCAGCTCCTGCACCTTCTCGCCGCCGAGCCCCACGACATTGCTCGCCCATGCCGGGACGGTGAATTCGCGCGCGAGGTCGCGCGGCGGCACGAGGATCAGCTGCACGCCCTCGCTATGCCGCGCGAGCATGGAAAGCGAGATGTCGCACTCGCCCTTCTCCTGCCACTCGCCCGACAGCGTGCGCATCCGCCCTGCCGAAATCAGGCGGCAGAGCCTGCCATAGGCCTTGCGGCTCTTGGGATAAGCGAGGAAGGCCAGCCCCTCGACCGTCTCGATCCGACAGCCGATGCAGGGCTTAAGCTTGAGCGTCTTCGCCTCGGTATGCACGCGCACCACTCCTGCCATGGTGTTGGCATCGGCAATCCCGATCGCGTCATAGCCCAAGGCGCGGGCCTGCAGCACGAGGTCCACCGCATCCGACGCACCGCGCAGGAAGCTGAAACAGGAAACAAGGCCGAGTTCGACGAACGCGCTGCGCGGCGGCGCGTCTATGCCGTCCGGATCGATCTCGATCGTTCGCTTGGGTATCTGCTGGTCGTTCTCGGGCATGTCACGCGAGTTCCGCCAGCCGCTCCCTCACTGCAGCGAGATCGGCATCGAACAGCCGCGCCTGCTCCTCGCGCGCTGGACCGTCGAGACGGAGGAGATAGGAGGGATGCGCGGTGACCCAGAGTTCGCTGCCATCCTCCAGCGGGATAGGCGCGCCGCGCACCTTGGAAATGCTCACCGTCTTGCCGAGCATTCCGCGCGCCGCGCTCGCGCCCATGGCAAGCACCAGCTTCGGCTTCACGATCTCCCGCTCGCTCTCGATCCACCAGCGGCAGGTGTCGATCTCCTTCGCTCCCGGGTTCTGGTGGAGGCGGCGCTTGCCGCGCTGGACGTATTTGAAATGCTTCACCGCATTGGTGACGTATGCCGCGCGGCGGTCGATACCGACCTTCTCCAGATGCGCGTCGAGCAATTGCCCTGCCGGACCCACGAAGGGGCGACCGGTCTGGTCCTCCTGGTCACCGGGCTGTTCGCCGACAATCATCAGCGCAGCATCTCGAGGCCCCTCGCCCATCACGGCGTGGTTATCGAGCTGGCCGATGGGGCACTTGCGACAGCCATGGATCGCCTTGTCGATCGCGGCGAGCGTATCGGGCCGCTCCTCGAACTCCAGCGCGCCTTTCTCGACCATCTTCGCTTCGCGCCCCTGCGCGCCCGCGATGAGGTTAGGAATGAGCGCGGCTTCGGGCATGTTCTTCCAGTATTTCTTGGGCATCTCCTTCAGCATCGCCCCGATCTTGAGGCGCGCGGGGTTGAAAATAGAGGCGTAATAGGTGCGCCAGAGATCCTCCATCGGGTCGCCGCCGGGCGCATCGTGACGCTCGGCAGGCGGGCCTTCGGACATGGTCTCAGTGTCCCAGTGCAGGCTCCCGCGCGGGGTCAGGATGGACCAGCGCATGTTCGAAAAGCGCCGCATGAAGAAGCCCGCATTGGCGCGCAGGATGTGATGCTCGGGCTCAAACCAGGCGACGTAATGCTCGCCCACCTCCTCATCCTCGCTCTCGACCAGCCGGAAGCGGACGAAGGCGTGCATCTTGTGGCTGTCGCGCCGCACGTTCTTGTCGAGTTCTTCCACCCGGCGCACGTCGAGGTCGGCCTTGTCCTCCATCATGCGAGGGTTCGACTGGAGCCGCCAGAGCAGGCGGTAGAGCAGCGCGAACCGTTCGGGGTCGGAATGGAGGATGGCATTCTTCGCAAGGCTCACGAAACGCCGGTTGGCGCGCACCGGCCTTGCGTCCATCGGCGCGACCGGCATCCGGCGCTCGCCGTGCGAGAACAGATCGCCGCTGCCGCCCGGCTCGACCCAGGCGATCCGGTCGGGCGGCACCTCGCACTGGACGAGCGCGCGCGCCCGCTCGCGCCAGAAGTCGAAATCGTCCGCTTCGGGCAGGTTGACCACGTAATAGGTGCCGAGCTTGACGTGCTGGAGAGCGGTCATGCGGCAAACAGCTCCAGCTGCTCGGACTTGGGCGCGAGCAGGCTGCGCAAGTCGGCGCGGTCGGTCAGCGTGACCGGCCGCCAGTCGACGGTGCAGATGAAGGGCCGCACCTTGGTGATCGACTGGGTGAGCCGCGCCACGTCGTCGAGCCGCAGAGCGCGGTGGCGACGGCTGGCGAGAATCTTGCCCACTGCCTTCACGCCGAGGCCGGGCACGCGCAGCAATTGTTCCTTGCTGGCGCGGTTCACATCGACCGGGAAGGCCTCGCGGAATTTCAGCGCCCATGCGAGCTTGGGATCGATATCGAGCGGCAAATTCCCGTCCGCCTCGGTCGCCTGCATGACATCGGCCGGTTTGTAGCCATAGAAGCGCATCAGCCAGTCCGACTGGTAGAGCCGGTGTTCGCGGATGAGCGGCGGGCGCTTCAGCGGCAGCACCGCGCTGGCATCGGGGATCGGCGAGAAGGCGCTGTAATAGACGCGGCGCAGGCGGAAATTGCCGTAGAGCCTGCTCGCCTTGCCCACGATATCGGCATCGGTCGCGGCATCGGCGCCGACAATCATCTGCGTCGACTGGCCGGCAGGGGCAAAGCGCGGCGCATGTTTGAACCGCTTCCTCGCATCCTTTGCCTCGACGAGGTCGGCCTTCACCTTGCCCATCGCACCTTCGATCTGGCGCGCATTCTTGTCGGGTGCGAGGCGGGTGAGCCCGCTGTCGGTCGGCAGTTCGACATTGATGGACACACGGTCGGCATAGAGCCCCGCCTGGTGGACGATCTCCGGGTCCGCCTCGGGGATGGTCTTCAGGTGGATGTAGCCGCGAAAATCGTGCTCCTCGCGCAGAATGCGGGCGACCTCGACGATCTGCTCCATCGTGTGGTTCGAGCTCTTCACGATGCCTGAGGACAGGAACAGCCCTTCGACATAATTGCGCCGATAGAAGGCGAGCGTGAGGTCCACCACCTCCTGAGGGCTGAAGCGCGCCCGCGCCACGTTCGAGCTCTTGCGATTGACGCAGTAATGGCAGTCGAACACGCAGTGGTTGGTCAGCAGGATCTTGAGCAGCGAGATACAGCGGCCATCGGGCGCATAGGCGTGGCAGATGCCCATCCCTTCGGTCGAGCCGATACCCTTCCCGCCAAGACTGTTCTTCTTCGCCGTTCCGGACGACGCGCAAGACGCATCGTATTTCGCCGCATCGGCGAGGATCTCGAGCTTCTGGAGGACAGTCTGCGCGGCCATTTGTTCACTATACGTTCTCACGCAGGATTCGCCAATATCAAAAGGCATACGCAGGCGGGAACCTTCTTTTTCCTACTGCGTATTCACCGCACGGACCGGGCCCCTCTGGCGGATGCGCAATTGCATCCGTGATGTCGGACGTATCGATGCCATCATCCCAAGATGATCGGCGAAGGTATCAAGCGGCGCGAACGCGTGGCGGGGCCGGCATTCCAACTGCCTCTGCCACAAAGCGCCGACGGTTGGAGTACACAATGAAGACTTTTGCTTCCCTTGCACTCGTCGCGCTCGCCGCGACGCCTGTTCTCGCGCAGGAAAAGGACTGGAATTTCGGTGACGGCACTGCGCCCGAACGATGGTCCACCATCAACACCGATTACGCCATTTGCGATGCTGGACTGAACCAGTCGCCGATCGATCTTGGCGCACCAAATGCGCGCGGCGAAATCGAGCTCGAAACCAATTTCGGCAACAGCACCGGCACGATCGATCTCGGCACCGAGAAGGTGCAGGTAAACTTCCCTGCCGGTTTCGGAATGAATTCGGGCGGCAAGGAGTTCAACCTCATCCAGGTGCACTTCCACACGCCGTCCGAGCACGCGATCTCGGGCAAGCGCTATCCGCTAGTCGCCCACTTCGTACACGCGACCGATGAAGGCGAACTGGGCGTTCTCGGTGTCATGTTCGAGGAAGGCGACGCAAACCCCGCGCTCGCGGAAATCGTCGGAGGTGTCGGCGAAGGCAAAGGCGCCGCCGTTGAATTCGACATCAACGAGATGGTGCCCGACGATCTCGACGTGTTCCGCTACATGGGTTCGCTGACCACTCCGCCGTGCAGCGAAGGCGTGAACTGGCATGTCGCCGACACTCCCATGACCGCCAGCGCCAGCCAGATCGCGGCGATGCAGACCAATCTCGGTTCCTCAGCACGCTCGCTCCAGCCGCTCGGCTCGCGCCTGCTGGTTGCCCCTTCCGAGTAACTTTTCCGAGCCAATGATGGAGGCGGGTCCGCTACCGGCGGGCCCGCCTTTATGGTTAAAATGGCATAAAGGCTGAAGCAAAGGTCGGCATTAACCACTGCTCGCGCACACCCGTCTGATCAACTGAGGGGTGCACGTGGCTTTATTCCAGAAACTTCCCACCATGAACGCGGAAGAGCGCCGGACCGTCCAGCGCTATTCGGTCGATTGTGAAGCCAAGCTCAAGATGCTGGGCGGCGATCGCGAAGGCCGCCTTTCAGACCTTTCGGAAGCCGGCGCGCGCTTCGAGACCGACAACCCGCCGCAGGAAGGCGTCTCCGGCCTGCTGGCATGGCGCGGTCACGAGTATTTCGGGAAGGTCGTTTGGGCCAACGAGAGAAGCTGCGGTCTCGTCTTCGAACGACCGATCCCACACAAGGTCGTTGCCGAGACCTGCGAAGTCGTCGAAGTCCAGTCCGGCCCGGTTGCCAATTTCGGCAATATCCCTGTCGCCAAGCGCGGTCGGCGCGCGTCGCTGGTTTCCTCGCAGGACTGACCGTTCACCGCTGCGTCACTTCGCCTCGTCCACTGGGGCAGGCGGAGGTCGTAAGATGAAACTCAAGCTTGCCCTTGGCGCCCTGTGCGTCGCCCTGCCGATCAGCCTTGTGTCCGCACAGGATCGACCGGCCGATGAAGGTGATCGTGACGCGAAGACCGAGCGCTGCGTACCTGCGACCGTGCTCGTCCCGCCGTTCAACGATTCTCCCGGCGCGCTCGAGCAGTCGCGCATTGCCGCTACGACGGTAGAGAACATCCGCGATCGCCGCGGCGAGGCCGCCTACCGTGTCTGCCGCAAGAGCGCTCTGGCGCCCGAGCTTTCCGAGATCGAGGGCGTGGAAGAAGAGCCGCTCACCGAAGAGGAAATCCGCGAACTCGACCCCGAAACAGCCTCCGAAGGCTGAGCCTCACGCGGATAGTCCCTGCAGGTACCAGTCGGGCGCACCGCCGCGTCCGTCCCCCACGATACCCAACCGGTAAATCCAGTAGCGCCTGCCGCGCTGGTCTTCGATCCGGTAGTAATCGCGCAGCCGCGTGGCACCGCGTTCGCGCCACCACTCGGGCGCAATACGCTCCGGACCTTCGACACGGCTGACCTCGTGTACCTCGCCGCGCCAGCGGAAGCGCTGCGGATAGCCGTCCGGCGTGGCATAGAGCACCGCAATCCGTTCCGCCTTGTCGAGCAGCTTGAGCGGCCGCTTGTGAAAGGCCAGCTGCCCCTGGCTCGCCGGTTCCGGATCGAGCGGCGCCTGCCAGCGCTGCGCACGCTCAGGGATGTGGCTCGCGAAGGGGACCGGGCGCGTGACTGCCTGCGCACCGAGACGCACGGCCAGCCGGTCCACCAGGGCAGACAGGGCGATCCCGTGGGTTTCCGCCGCCGCCTCGATATCGCCTTGGTCCAGCGCCAGCGGTTCGGCCCAGCTGGCCCGCAGGCGCAGCATCTCGATCCCGAAACCCGCGTCGATATCGTCGAGCTTGCTGGCGAAAAGGCGGACGATATGCGCCGCTTCCCGGGTGGCGGCAGCAAGCTCGAGACGCCGCACAGTAACCTCGCCATCGACACGCCACAGGCCGAGTTCGAGCCTGCGCGCGCCTTCGCCTCGCCCTTCCAGCTCGCGCGCCATGTCGTCGGCGAGATCGGACACCACTTGGTCGAGCAGCTGGCGGTGGCGGATCGGCTCGAGCAGGCGGCGCTGGACCAGCGGCATCTGCTGCGGAACCACCGGCAGCAACGGCTCCGGCACGCGGCCGAGCAACTGGTCGAGCCGGATCAGCGGATTGGCTGCGGGCGATTTGCGATTGCGGAACCGCCGCTGGATCGCATCGCGCCCGATCGTGGTCAGCTCCCCCAGCTTCTTGAGACCGAGGCGGCGCAGGACGGTGACGACATCCTGGTCGAGCCGGAGCGCGGCCACGGGAAGTTCGCCCAGCCGCGCCTCGGCATCGTCGCAGGCACCAAGGACCGTGCCCGAGGCTGCATAATGCGACAGGGCCCAGGCCGCACCCGCAGTAGGGGCGATGGCGCAGCGCACCGCCAGCTCGCGCCTTGCGAAAGCGGCCGCGACATCAGCCACCAGCTTTTCCTCCCCACCGAAGAGATGCGGCACTGCGGTTACATCGACCAGCAATCCGTCAGGCGCATCCATTGCGGACCACGGGCCCCAGCGCTGTGCCCAGACGGCGAGCTTTTCGAGGAAGGCGAGATCGCCTGCCGGATCGGAAGGGGCAGTCGCAATTTCAGGACACAGCGTTCGCGCATCGGCTAGCATCATGCCCGCCCTCGCCCCTGCAGCAGCGCCTGCGCGATTGGCAGCCTCGATCCGTGGTCCATGCGCGGTGTCGGCGATCAGGACCAGCGGCGTCTCGTCCAGCTGGCGCCTCTCGGGCGCGCCCAGCCGCCAGCGGTCCATCGCCATGGCCGGCAACCAGATCGAGAGAATGCGGCGGGCCTGCGGCGGCGGATGGGATTTGTCCGCCGTGCCAGTATTCACGCGCTGCGGGGCATGCGGCGATGCTGCAGCCCCGCTGTCCAGTTCGCCACCGCGCGATCGGCATTTTCGCGGGCCCTGCTCGCGACAAGCTCTCCGCCCTTCTCCGACAGCAGCCATTCGCCGGGCGCGTGGCTACGTGCACGGAAGAGTTCGGCCTTCCATGCCGGATCGCCCGGTGCCTGCGCATTCCATTCGGGTGCATCGGAGGGCGCGCAGGTCACATCCCAGCGCATCCGTGCCGAAGACAGGTCGCGCGCAGCATCGATGCGCAGCAGGAACAGCGGCACACCATGTTTCTGTGCCGTGAGCGTCAGCCGCCGCGAGGCGGTGAAATCGAGCGCCTTGGGATTGCCTGCAACCTCTCCGATCACGAAGCCGAGTTCGCGGCACCGCAGGCCTTCCTCCAGCGCGAAGAGCGCATCTTCCGCCTTCTCGGCCAGAACATGGATCACCCGCCCCTGCAGATCCTGCGGCAATCCGGCGCGGTAAGGCCGCCCGCCAAGGCGCGCAGCTTCACGGGTCTGCACCCACAGCACACCGCGCCGGTCTTCTGCTTCCTGTCCGTCGGCGCGGGGGGCACAGCGCCAGTCGTCGAGGGCGAGCGCCAGTGCCGCCCCTGCCCCAGCAGCCTCGCGCGACGAGGCGAATATCTCGCTGTGCAGGGCCTTCCCCTGCATCGCCGCCAGCCCCGGGCGCCAGCGTGCGCTGCGCCGCGCAGACAGCGTGGCGACGTCTTCGAAGGCCGTAATCGGCAAGGAGGCAAGATCGGGTTGGGTCATGGAGAATCGACTCGTCTGTTCCCATTATGTTCCAATCCCTGGCGATTCGCAATTCATCCTTTCGCAGTCTCGTCCTGACGCAGCTGAGGAACTGTATGCCGTTGCAAGCCGTTGATCGGGCAAACGCAATTCAGAAAGGCACCGACATGAAATACGCCGAAGGCAATCCCGACGCGCTCAAGAAGAAGTTCTGGCTGGCGCTCGCCGACTCGCCCTTCCTCTTCCTCGAACTCGACGGCCGCTCGGACACCTCGGTGCCCATGACCGCACAGCTCGACGAAGACGCCAACAGCTCGATCTGGTTCTTCACGCAGAAGAACTCGACCTTCGCCCAGCTCGGCAAGGTCAAGGCGAGCTTCGCCGGCAAGGATCACGACATGTTCGCGCGTTTCGACGGCACGCTCTCGGTCGAAAACAGCAAGGAGCGTTTCGACCAGTTCTGGAACAACTTCGTCGAGGCCTGGTACGATGGCGGCAAGGACGACCCCGACATCCTGTTCCTGCGCATGGACCTCGGCGATGCCGAAATCTGGAGCGGCGACCTTGGCCTGCTGAACACGGCCAAGATGGCGCTCGGAATGAATGTCCACGACGAGGCGGAAGAACGCCACGTGGAATCGGTCGATATCTAACTCGACCCAATAACGACAAAACGAGTCGCGAAGGGCCGCCCCTCACAGGGCGGCCCTTTTTACGTCAGCGGATGGCGATCAGGCCGGCAAGATGCTCGGGAATAGTCCGGTCACGAGGATAATCGCCACAGCGATCGGGCACAGCCATGCGATCAGGAAGCGCCACAGGCTGAACGCCCAGGGCGACAGGCCGGTGGTGGTCCGCAGCAAGTTCACGTCCGCCTTCCAGCCGATGAAGATCGAAGTCAGCAGTGCGCCGACCGGCAGCATGACCTTGCCCGTAAAGCCGTCGACCGTGTCGAGGATGTCGGTATTCTCGAACAGCGACCAGAAGCCGAGCGGACGGACATCCGACCACACATTGTAGCCGAGCAGGCAGAAGATACCGATCACGAAGGCGCCGCCGCCGAAGATCAGCGCCGATTTCGGACGGCTCCAGCCGCGCTCGCCGATGCCCCATGCGGTCGGCACTTCGAGCAGCGAGATCGAGCTGGTGATAGCAGCCACGAGGATGAGCACGAAGAAGAGGAAACCGAACAGCGCGCCTGCCGGCATCGTTTGGAAGGCGAAGGGCAGCGTCTGGAATACCAGCGTCGGGCCAGCAGCCGGGTCGAGGCCGACGGCGAGCACGATCGGGAAGATCATCAGGCCTGCCAGCAGAGCAACACTCGTATCGGCAATCGCGATCATCGCGGCCGTTCCGCCAAGGTTGCTCTTCTCCTTGATGTAGGAACCGTAGGTGATGAGCCCCGCCACACCGAGCGAGAGCGAGAACAGCGCCTGTCCAAGCGCCGAGTTCATGACCTGCGGCGTCAGCTTCGACCAATCGGGCGTGAACAAGAAGGCGACGGCATCGCCGATATCACCCTCGATTGCGCCGTAGATCACGAGGCCGACGAGCAGCACGAAGAACGCAGGCATCAGGTAGGTCGCTGCCTTCTCGATACCGGAGCTCACGCCGCGCGCGACGATGTAGAGGGTCAGCCCCATGAAGGCGAAGTGCATCGCAAGGAGCAGCGGCCAGGACGCGAACATGTCGCCAAGGCGCTGCTGGATCTGGCCCTGGTCTTCACCGACCAGTGCACCACGGAAGGGATCGCCAGCCATGATGGCCTGGAGCAGGTCCCAGCCCATCACACCGGCATAATAAAGCACCCAGCCGGCAACGACGGAATAGAATGAAACGATCAGGAAAGCCGCAATCGCGCCGATACCGCCGAAGATCGACCAGCTCGGCGATGAGTTGGATTCGCCGGCCACCTTGCGGATCGAACCGACCGCATCGGTCTGGCCAACGCGTCCGATGAAAATCTCCGAAAGGACCAGCGGAAGGCCGAGCAGGAAGACGCAGCCGATATAGAAGATGACGAAGGCGCCGCCTCCGCTTTCCCCTGCAAGCGTCGGAAAACGCCAGATATTTCCAAGTCCAACCGCAGCACCTACGGCTGCGAGAATAAAGGCTGTGCGCGAGGACCAGCCCTCGCCAGTGGTTTTGCCGGCAGCGACCATTGTCGTGTAATTCCCTCTCGTCCCGCGATGCCTCCCGCACCGCGTTTGTGTGCGGCCTTAAAGCACGGAAACCTGCGCCTGTCCAAGCGTTGCTTTGCACTCTGCACAGCACTTGCTAGGGCGAGCCACATGTCGACGACTTTCAAGCTCGATACGAGCACCAGCCGAGCCAATCCCACACCCCAGCCGATGAAGCGGCTGACGGTCCCCAAGATCCGTGCGCACAAGGCGGACGGGGAGACCAAGGACCCGCTCGTCATGCTCACCGCCTATACGGCGCGGCAGGCTCAGTTGCTCGACGCTCATTGCGACCTGCTGCTGGTCGGGGATTCGCTTGGACAGGTGATCTATGGCCTGCCCTCCACCATTCCCGTCACTCTCGATATGATGGCGAACCATGCCGCAGCCGTGGTGCGCGGGAGCTATCACTCGGTGGTCGTGGTCGACATGCCCTTCGGTTCCTACGAAGGATCGAAGGAACAGGCCTTCGAAAGCGCCTCGCGCCTGCTGAAGGAAAGCGGCGCAGCTGCAGTAAAGCTCGAGGGCGGCGAACAGATGGCCGAGACCGTCTCCTTCCTCAACCAGCGCGGTATCCCTGTGATGGGCCATGTCGGCCTTACGCCGCAGGCGGTAAACGTGCTCGGCGGTTACATGGCGCGCGGGCGTGATGGCGCAGAAGCGGAAAAGATCGTCGGCGATGCCAAGGCCTTGGACGAGGCAGGTGCTTTCGCAATCGTACTCGAAGGCGTGCTCGAACCCATCGCGATCGAAGCGACCAAGGCTGTGTCCTGCCCCACGATCGGCATCGGCGCCTCCGCGCAGTGCGACGGGCAGGTACTCGTGACCGAGGACATGCTCGGCATGTTCGAACGCGTGCCACGCTTTGTGAAGAAGTACGAGAACATCGCCGAGGTCATCGAGAAGACCGTGGCGCAATATGCAGAGGAAGTGCGCGCGCGCAGCTTCCCAACCGCAGACCAGACTTACCAGCCCAAGAAGGGCTGAGGGACCTCCGCACCCATGGAAACTATCCGCAAATACTACACCTTTTCGCTCGTCTTCACGGCGATCTGCTTCGGCCTTGCCGCATGGTATGGCTGGGCGAGCACAGGCTCCCTCACGGCGACGCTCGGCATCCTGTGGATCGTGCTGGTCCTGTCGATCCTGGAGGTGTCGCTCAGCTTCGACAATGCGGTGGTCAATGCCACCGTGCTGCGCGATATGGACCCGGTCTGGCAACAACGCTTCCTGACAATCGGCATCCTGATCGCCGTGTTCGGCATGCGGATCGTCTTTCCGATCGCCATCGTTTCGATCGCGGCGCAAGTCGGCCCGATGGAAGCTATCTCGTTATCGCTGAACAATCCGGCGGAATACGAACGGATCGTTTCCGATGCGCATATCGGCATTGCCGGTTTCGGCGGGGCCTTTCTCGCGATGGTGGGCCTGACCTTCTTCTTCGAGGAGGACAAGGACGTCCACTGGATCGCCGCGCTCGAGCGGACGATCAACAAGTTCTCCACCGTGCCCGCAGTGGAGATCGGGCTGGTCCTGATCCTCGTCTATTCGGTGTCGACACTGCTGATGCCCGATGACGCGATCACTTTCCTCACCGCAGCCATCCTCGGCCTCGTCACCTTCATCGCCGTCCACGCCATCGCCGCGATCATCGAGGCGCGCGAAGCCCGCAAGAAAGCTGCCGGCGAGATCGTGAAGTCCGGCCTCGGCGGGTTTCTCTATCTCGAAGTGCTCGATGCGAGCTTCAGCTTCGACGGCGTGATCGGCGCCTTCGCGCTGTCGAACAATATGGTGATCATCGCGCTCGGCCTGTCCGTCGGGGCGATGTTCGTGCGATCGATGACCATCCACCTCGTGCGCACCGGCACGCTGGCGCAGTACCGCTATCTCGAACACGGCGCCTTCTGGGCGATCATCGTGCTCGGCATCATCATGCTGCTGTCGGCGCGCTGGCATATTCCCGAAACGATAACCGGCCTGCTTGGCGCGGTCCTGATCGGGCTCAGCTTCTGGTGGTCGGTGCGGCATAATCGCCGCCATCCCGAAGATGCTTCGTTGACGACAGACGACTAGCCAGCGGCGCTGCCAGCACCAGCTGGAAGAAGTGGTAGAGAAGCAGCGGCAGGACGATGAAGCCTGCCTCCTCGCGCGCGAACAGGATGGTGGCGAGCGGCACGCCGACGGCGGCACTTTTCTGCGCCCCTGCGAAGAGGAACGCGATCCGGTCCCGGCGAGGGAGCCCTAGCGCGCCCGAGGCTGCCCAGGCCCCGGCATTGCCCACGCCAAGGAACAGCACGATGCCGACGGCAAGCATGCCCCATGCGAGCGGATCGAGCTTACCCCAGATGCCCTGCTCCACCGCGCCCGAGAAGGCGACATAGACAGCCAGCGCGATCACCAGCCGGTCGAGCCAGACGATGCGTGATTTGTGGCGAGCTACCCATCCGCTCGTCCAGCCCTGCACCAGCTGCCCGATCACGAAGGGCAACAGCAGGATCAGCGCGATCCGCTCGATCGTCTCCATGCCGACCGCGCCCTCTCCCGTGCCGCCCAGCAACAGGAAGATCGGCACCGATACGAAGACACCAAGAATGTTGAGCAGCGCTGCGGAGATGACCGACAGGCCGACATTGCCGTCAGCCAGCGTCGTGTAAGAAGTCGCTGACTGTACGGTAGAGGGAAGCACTCCCAGATAAAGGAACCCGACTGCGACCAGCGGCGGCAGTCCGAAGGCAACCAGCTTGCTCAGCCCCAGCCCGGCGAGCGCCATGGCCCCGAACACCCACAGCACCATCGGCAGGATGAAGCGCCAGTTGAGCAGCCCGCGCCCGATTTCCGAGCGTGAGACGCGCATGCCGTTCAACAGGAACAGCACGAAGATGCCGACATTGGCGACCGATTGCGCAATGTGAGAATTCGCCGCCGGGATCGGCAGGATTGCGGCCAGCACAACTGCTGCAACCAGCAGGCGCAGCATCGGGTCGGCAATGATCGTGCGGAGCGCCATCGGCTATGCTCCTAGCGCGCGTCCTATCCGGGCTGCAAATCGTATTGCTTGAGCAGGTCGTAAAGCGTCGGGCGGCTGATGCCGAGCAGCTTGGCCGTCATCGAGATATTACCCTGGCTGCGCGCCATCGCCTGCCGGATCATCCGCCGGTCGGCTGCTTCGCGCGCCTGCTTGAGGTTCAATGCCATCTCTTCCTCCTCGGTCCCGTCACCGAGATCGAGGTCTTCCGCACCCACCAGCTTGCCGTCGGCCATGATGACCGCGCGCTTCACGCGGTTCTCCAATTCGCGGACATTGCCGGGCCAGTGCCAGGCATCGATTGCCGCCAGCCCGTCGGGCGCGAAGCCTTTTACCTGCGGGTTCATCTCCTTGGCGAAGCGGGCGAGGAAGTGCTTGGCAAGAAGTACGCTGTCGCCGGGGCGCTCGGCGAGCGTGGGGATTTTCACCACGACTTCGGCGAGGCGGTAGAACAGGTCTTCGCGGAACGTCCCCTCGCCGATCATGCCCTCGAGGTCCTGATGTGTCGCGCAGACGATCCGCGTGTCGACCGAGATCGGCTTGCGACCGCCGATGCGTTCGATCACACGTTCCTGCAGGAAGCGCAGCAGTTTCACCTGCAGCGGCAGCGGGATATCGCCGACCTCGTCGAGGAAGAGCGTGCCGCCATCGGCCATCTCGATCTTGCCCTCGGTGGTCTTGACCGCGCCGGTAAATGCGCCCTTCTCGTGCCCGAAGAGCTCGCTTTCGAGGAGATTTTCCGGGATCGCGGCGCAGTTGATCGCGATGAAGGCACCATTGCGGCGGTCGCTTGCCTCGTGAACACCCTTGGCGAGCAGTTCCTTGCCCGTCCCGCTTGCGCCCAGCAGCATGACCGACACATTGGTCGGTGCCACGCGCTCGATGGTGCGGGCGACCTTGGCCATTTCGGGCGCGGCAGTGATCATCGTGCCGAGCACGGTCTGGTCCTCGCCCACCTTCTCCGACAGTCGGCGATTTTCGCCCTCGATCCGGCTGAGCTTGAAGGCACGCTCGACGATCAGGCCGAGTTTCTCGATATCGACCGGCTTCTGGTAGAAATCATAGGCTCCGCGCTCGATGGCCTGCAGTGCACTTTCCCGCGCACCGTGCCCCGATGCGACGACGACTTTGGTGTCAGGCTTGATCTGCATGATCGCATCGAGCACCGCGAAGCCCTCGGTGGTACCGTCCGGATCTGGCGGCAGGCCGAGGTCGAGGGTCACGACGGCGGGCTCCTCGCTGCGCACGGCAGCAAGCGCCTGGTCGCGATTGCCCGCGATGATCACTTCGTAATCATCGTAAGCCCACTTGAGCTGGGCCTGCAGGCCCTCGTCGTCCTCGACGATCAGCAGCTTGGGTTTGGCATCTGCCATCAGGCGGGTTCCTTGTCTTTTGCGGTACCTTGTCCGCCAATGATCGAGCGGGCGGACTTGAGCGGGATCTTGATCAGGAAACGCGTGCCGAGCCCCTCGCGCGATTCCACTTCGAGGCGCCCTCCCATGGCACGGATCATCTCGCGCGCTTCGAACGCGCCGATACCGAAGCCGCCTTCCTTGGAAGAGACGAAGGGCTTGAACAGGCTGTTGCGAACGAAGGCGGGGCTCATGCCGACCCCGCTGTCGAGGACCTGGATATTGCCCGAAAGCCCGTCGCTGAAGGTTTCGACCTGCACTGCCGAACCGTCTTCGCTCGCATCGATGGCGTTCTGGACGATATGCAGGAGAGCCTGCTCAAGTGCTTCGGGCTGGCCGGAAACGATCACCAGTTCGTGGCGCAGCAAGTCCACCTGATGGTTGGTAGACGACCGCTCGACCACCGCCTCGGCAATGCCGCCAAGGTCGAAATCCTGCAGGTTTTCGACCGAGCCCGTTCCATAGCGCCCGAGACGAGCGAGCAGGATATTCAGCTTGTCGGAGCTGTTCTTCAGCGTGACCAGCATGTCCTTGCGGAATTCCGGTTTTTCGGCGTGTTTCTCGGCGTTGCGGAGCAGGAGCGACATCTGGCTTGAGAGGTTCTTGATGTCGTGCATCACGAAAGCCATGCGGCGATTGAATTCGTCGAACCGCGAGGCTTCGGAAAGGGCCTCCTGACCCGCCTGCTCGGCGAGGTAGCTCGCAAGTTGCTGGCCGACGATGCCGAGAAGGTCGAAGTCCTCCCAGTCGAGTTTGCGCTGCTGGAGCGGGCGGGCGAGGATGATGACTCCCACGAGGCGATCGAAGTGGATAAGCGGCACCGCAGCCCAGGCGCGCGTCTCCTCGCGCAGCCATGGCGGTACGAGCGCGTTCTCGCCGTGATAATCGACCCCGTCGCGGACTTCATCGAGGTCGAGGATCAGGCCCTCACGCTCCATGATTGCACACAGCTCGAGCGGGAACGCATCGGCCGGCACCCCCATCTGCGGCCAGCGCCAGTGCGCCGCAAGTTGCAGCGCGCCTTCATCCTCTCCGCACAGGAGGAGGCCGGAGGGGCTGTCGGTGATGTCGGCAAGCGCCTTGATCACGCGCTGCTGGAGGCTGGCATCGTCGAGACCGGCCCGGCCGATGGTGTGGGTGAAACGTATCCACTCGTTGCGGTAGTCGTAGCGATGCTTGAAGAGGTGCTTGATCGCCGTCACGCGCAGCCAGCCGCGCAGCTTGTTCGACGGTAGCCAGATTAGTGCGAGCGCCCCGGCCGCGATCACGAGGCCCACCTGCGTCAGCCGCGCTCCGCTGCCCGTCAGGATATCGAGCCAGCTGGCAAGGCCCAGCATGACGAGCAGGTATCCGCCGATCACCAGCAAGGAGAGGAAGCGGAAGGTAACCGCACGCGAAGGGCTGAATGTCAGGCCTGCCGCGCGCTTGGCGAACCCCAGCGCGAAGGGGATGGCCACCACCGCCGATGCAAGCCCGCGGAATGCGAACATTTCCGTCGGATAGTCGCCAGCGAGATAGGCGATGGTGTGATAATTCAGGGTGAAAGCCCACAGGCCCGCCAGCCCCGCAGCATTCCAGCGCAGGATCCTGCGCGAAGAGGGAGAAGCCCCGACGTAGAGATTGTGCAGGAGCACCAGCGCCCCGATCGAGACCAATACCCGGAACAGGGTCGATGTCTCGAATGTCAGCGCGGCCAGATCGGCAGTAACCGCATAGCGTTGCTGGATGATCAGCAGGACGAATTGCAGGCTTTCGACAAAGCCGAGCGCGATTGCCGCCGGCCGAACGATACGCAGGCTCTCGTCGCGGCCATCATTGGCGAACAACCGGAAGAGGACGTAAATCCACCCGAGATTGGCCGTCAGCTCGGTGAACTGGACGAGGACATGATCGGCCGAGAAGCTGGCTGCTGCAAAGCACCAGTTTGCCGTCAGGACGAGCGCCACGACACCTGCCCAGCGGTCGGTGCGGTCCTTTGCCCCGGCCCTTGCGATCCACAAGGCTGCAAGACCACATACGATCGCGCCCAGCGAATAGGACAGGTAGGAAAGCGAGCTCGCCCAGGCCATCAGGCACGGCCTCCACGCCCGGGCGCGGCAATCGGCAGGAACTGGTAGCAGGCGCGGGTCATTGCGAGCGTCCGGAAGGTTGATCGATACCCTTCCTTAACTACCCGCAAAGGGTGAACTGTCGGTAAATTTTACAGCATTTGGATGCAGAAAGGGCGACCCTTCCCAAGGAAGCGTCGCCCTGCCTGACAGTTTTTGCCGGAGTGGCGCCGATCAGTTCTCGACGGCTTCCTCGACAGCTTCGCCGGCATTCTGGGCGGCATCGCCGACCTGGTTGGCAGCTTCACCAACCTGCTCCGCTGCACCGGCCACGGCATCGTCCTTGGCGATTTCCGCATCGCTCATCTGCGAAAAGACAACGAAGGCGCCGATCGCAAGAACGATAAGGATGATGATCAGCCCCCACGAAGTGCCGCCGCTGCGGCCCTCGTTATCCGTGACAACCGTATGGGTCGTATGGGTATTGCCGGCTGCATCGGTGGTTTCGGTAATGCGTTCTTCAGTCATAAGAAAATTCCAGTTCTGAACCTTTGAATGTGGCGAAAACGCGGCGCCATGCGTTCAGGTTCCGAGCAAAGAAGGTTAACGCAGCAAAATTCACCGCTCGCCGAATTCGAAGGGCGAAGTTCCGCGGCGCATCCTGTCGAAGTGCAATTTCCGACCGCTCGGCGGAAGCGAACGCTGGGAACATCCCTCACGGAAACATGCTGCACAGCCCGGACCGATGCGCTGCGCGTCATTGGGCCGCAAGGAAAGCCCGCGCGCCTGCGCAAGATCGGTGGCGAGCACCGCCTCGATCCCGACCGCGACCACGAAGCGCGCCTCGCCCGGCGCTCCGCTTCCCTCGACACTGCGCATCATGGTGAGCCAACCTCCCTGCCCCTCACCGGCATCGTCGAGGCTTACGTACTGGACCACTAGCTCACCCCCGCGCTCGAACGCGCGATGCGCATCCCAGAGCGGACAGGAGACGTCTTCACTTGCGAAGCGGGCAGTGCTCGCACCCATGAAGCTTTTCGAGAACTGCCCTGCACGATCGAGCCGAACCATGAAGAATGGCAGGCCGCGCTGGCCGACACGCTGCAATGTCGTGAGGCGGTGAGCGAGTTGTTCGAAACTGACCGAGAAACGTCGCTCCAGTACAGGGAGGTCATATCCGGTTGCATCGCAGGCTCTCAGAAAGCGACCGTAGGGCATGAGCAGCGCAGCGGCGAAATAGCCGTCGAGATGCCGCTTGAAGAGCGCGCGGGCGGCCTCGTCCTCGAACTGTGCGCCTTGTGCAATCGACTGGATAGCGTCCGCCTTCTCGAGCTGCGCGATCTGGAGCGCCAGCTGGAAATTGCGCGATGCAGGCCCCAGCATTTCGGAAAGCTGGACCTGCCGCGCATGCAGGTCGAGCCGGCTGAGGCTGTCGGGCAGGACCTCGCGCGGCAGGATCCGGACCGAGAACTGGTGACGCTCGCGCAACCTTTCGGTCAGGGCCAATCCGATATCGCCGCGCGATAGGCGCATCTCGTCGGCCAGTTCCTCGGCAGCATGGTCGAGGTCGGCAAAATGATTGCGCCACTTCTCGATTTCCCGCCGAGAGGCCGCGAGCGCGCTGTCTTCCTGATGCGCCGCTGTACCTGCCTTGTCGTACAGGCGCGCGAAAGCGGCAGCGACTTGCGGCGAGGTAGCGAGGAATTCATCGAGCTCATCGCGGTCCACCGCGAGATCCGCGAAGCGTTCATCGGCAAAACGGCGGACCAGCCCGTCGAGGCCGCCGATGGCTTCGTCCTCGCGAATGCTGCGCGGATCGAAGTCAAACTGCTCGACCAGCGCCATGACCACGCGCGCGCTGACCGGTCGCTGGTTGCGCTCGATCAGGTTGAGATAGCTCGGTGAAATGGACAGGCGCGTAGCCATCGCCGCCTGGGTCAGATTCTCGCGCTTTCGCAGCCGCTTGATCGCGGGGCCTGCGCGGACGGCATCTTCGGCCATTTGTAAATTCCTTTACATCTTTACAGACCGAATACGCCCAAACTAGGTTTTCTGACAAGATATTTTGTAAATTTCCCTGCCCGAATCGCCTGCCAGCGCGCATTGTCACTGCAACAGCCCGCCAATTGCGGGGCGACACGGACAGGAGACTACCCATGACCTACCAGAGCCACATCGCTCAGATGAACGAGACCATCGGCCAGAACGGCGACAGCTGGGCTGCCATCGACGCTGCCAGCGCTGCTCGCATGGCTGTCCAGAACCGCTTCCCGACCGGCCTCGACATCGCGCGCTACACCGCGAAGATCATGCGCGAGGACATGGAAGCCTATGACAAGGACCCGGCGAACTACACGCAGTCGCTCGGTTGCTGGCACGGGTTCATCGCGCAGCAGAAGATGATCTCGATCAAGAAGCATTTCGGCAGCACCAAGCGCCGTTACCTCTACCTCTCGGGCTGGATGGTTGCCGCGCTGCGCAGTGAATTCGGTCCCCTGCCCGACCAGTCGATGCACGAGAAGACCAGCGTTCCGGCGCTGATCGAGGAACTCTACACTTTCCTCAAGCAGGCCGACGCACGCGAGCTCGGCGGCATGTTCCGCGAACTCGACGAAGCCAAGGCCAATGGCGATGCCGTCAACACGCACCGCCTGCTGAAGGAAATCGACGAGCACCAGACGCATGTCGTGCCGATCATCGCCGATATTGACGCCGGTTTCGGTAATGCCGAGGCGACCTACCTGCTCGCCAAGAAGATGATCGAGGCCGGCGCCTGTGCGCTGCAGATCGAGAACCAGGTGTCGGACGAGAAGCAGTGCGGCCACCAGGACGGGAAGGTTACCGTTCCGCACGAGGACTTCCTCCAGAAGATCCGCGCGATCCGCTATGCCTTCCTCGAACTGGGCGTTCCTGACGGCATCATCGTTGCTCGTACGGACAGCCTCGGCGCTGGCCTGACCAAGCAGATCGCCTTCTCGAAGGAGCCGGGTGACCTCGGCGACCAGTACAACGCTTTCCTCGATTGCGACGAAGTCGATCCGGCAGACATCACCAATGGCCAGGTCTTCATCAGCCGCGACGGCAAGCTGCTTGCGCCCAAGCGCCTGCCCAGCAATCTCTACCAGTTCCGCGCCGGAACGGGTGAAGACCGCTGCGTGCTCGACTGCATCACCGCGCTCCAGAACGGTGCCGACCTGCTGTGGATCGAGACCGAGAAGCCGCATGTCGAACAGATCGCCGGCATGGTCGACCGTGTCCGCGAGGTGATCCCCAATGCCAAGCTGGTCTACAACAACTCGCCCAGCTTCAACTGGACGCTCAATTTCCGCCAGCAGATTTTCGACAAGTGGGAAGCCGAAGGCAAGGACGTGTCGGGCTATGATCGCGCCAAACTGATGAGCATCGACTACGACGGCACCGAACTCGCCGCCGAAGCCGACGAGAAGATCCGCACCTTCCAGGCCGATGCCGCGAAGCGTGCCGGCATCTTCCACCACCTCATCACGCTGCCGACCTATCACACGGCTGCGCTGAGCACCGATAATCTCGCCAAGGAGTACTTCGGCGAACAGGCGATGCTCGGTTACGTCAAGAACGTGCAGCGCGAGGAAATCCGTCAGGGTATCGCCTGCGTGAAGCACCAGAACATGGCCGGTTCGGACATCGGCGATGACCACAAAGAATACTTTGCCGGTGAAGCGGCCCTCAAGGCCGGCGGCAAGGACAACACCATGAACCAGTTCGCAGCAGCGTAAGGAGAGGAAGGATGACTACGATGACCGAAGACACTCCGAAGACCGAGCCCGGGCGCGCACGCGCGCTGTTCTCGACTGCCGATTTCCGCCTCTTGCGCACGGCCCTGACAAGCTACGCGCGCCAGACGGAAGACCGCGAGGAGCTGGCGAAGATCAACGCCCTGCACCACCGCCTCGGCACTTACGTCCCTTCGGACGGCTAACCGGGCTCAAGCAGCGAAGCGTTAGCCCGACAAGAAACACCACCCTTCTTTAAAGTTCTCCTGGGGAGGAGAAACGGCTGCCGGAGTGCCCCAACACTCCGGCAGCCGTCAATTTATCCGGCCTCAGCCGCCGTTGGCAGGCATCAGGTCGAGCGCGGCGCTCGCCATGGCTTCGGCACCGGTTTTCACCACCGCTTCGGCATCAGGCGCCCAGAAGGGCGAGTGAAGCGAAGGCAAAGGCTTGCCCTCTTCCTCAAGCGCGGTGAGCATCTCTGCAGGCGTACCGCTGATCCAGAAGATCATCGATTTCACGCCTTCGGGATCGGCGCGGCGGAACTGGCTGAAGTCCTCGCCGCCCATCACCGCAGGCCACTGCATCACGCGATCCTCGCCGAAACGGGCGCGGAAGGCTGCGGCGCGTTCTTCGCTGAAACCGGGATCGTTGAAGGTCGAGGGCGTATAGGGATCCTCGACCGTGATGACCGGCATGAGTTCTGCCGGAAGACCGGCTGTGATCGCTTCGCCCTGCGCGACGCGGCGGATGCCGTCGAGCAGGAGCTTGCGGCTTTCGTCCGAATAACTGCGCACCGTCAGCTGGAGCTTGGCTTCATCCGAAATGATGTTGTGCTTGGCGCCGGCATGGAAGCTGCCGACCGTAATCACCGCCGGGTCGAGCGGCGAGGAGTTGCGGCTCACCACGGTCTGCAGCTTCATCACGATCGCGCTTGCAAGCACGATCGGATCGACCGTCGTATGCGGATAGGCGCCGTGCCCGCCGATCCCTTTGACCGTGATATCGACGCTGTCGACATTCGCCAGTGCGTAACCGGGCGTGTAGCCGATCGTACCAGCAGGGGCCGGTGCGGCAGCGTCATGAAAGGCGATCGTGTAATCCGGCTTGGGGAAGCGCTCGTAGAGACCGTCTTCCAGCATGGCGAGCGCGCCCAGTCCGAGTTCCTCGGCAGGCTGCAGGATCATCACCAGCGTCCCCTGCCACTCGTCCTTGCGCTCTGCGAGGAGCTGTGCGGCCCCGATGAAGCCGGCCATGTGCGTATCGTGACCGCAGGCATGCATCACGCCGGTCGTCACGCCGCTGGCAGGCGTGGCGGTCCGCTTGCTCGCATAGGGCAGGCCGGTTTGTTCGATGACAGGCAGGCCGTCCATGTCCGCACGCAGCATGACGACAGGGCCGTCACCGTTGCGCATGACCGATACGACGCCGGTCTGGCCGACGCCTTCGGTTACCTCGAACCCGAGCGCCCTCATCCGTGCGGCGAGCTTGGCTGCGGTTTCGTGCTCCTCGAAGCTCAACTCGGGATTGGCGTGGAGGTCTCGGTACAGCTCCATCAGGCCGGGCATGTCTTCTTCGAGACTGGCGCGCAGGTCGTTCGCCTGTGCAGGGCTGGCGAAAGCGATCGCTGCAGCAGCGCAGGCGGTGGCAAGGTGTGTAGGACGCAAATAGGACATCGTCTGGGCTTCCCCCTCAGGATGGAACACATGGAACACGGTCCAGTGGAAGAAATCCCCTGCCCCGCAGATCCCGGTCATTTCGCGCGGAGACTGGCACGGTCCCCGCGAATAGGAAAGCGCCCTATAGGCTGTAAGTGATCGCGAGGCCGGCCGACAGCACCGTCACCATAATCAGCACTAGCGGCACGCCGGTCTTCACATAGTCGCCGAAATCGTAGCTGCCTTCGGACATGATCAGCATGTTCGTCTGATAGGCAATCGGAGTCGCATAGGAGAGGTTGCAGCCGAACAGAACCGCCAGCACCAGCGGCTCCGGCGGCAGGCCGAGCTGCGCTGCGACCGCGAAAGCGATCGGGGTGCCTACCGTTGCCGCAGTCGCATTGGAGGCGAAATTGGTGAGCAGCGTCACGAACAGCATGATCGCTGCGAGGACCGCTGCGGGGGAAAGGTAGATGAGGCCCACTGCCAGCAATTCCCCGAGCCACGCCGCTGCCCCGCTTTCGAGGATGATGCGCCCGATGGCGATACTGGCGGCCACGAGGACGATGACCTGCGCCGACAGCGCGCGCCCGACACGGTCGAACTTCACGCAGCCGGTCAGGAACATGAGGATCGCGCCTGCGAGCGAAGCGATGGCGATCGGCAGCAGTCCGACTGACGCGAGAGCCACGGTACCGCCCATGATACCGGCCGCAAGCCACGCCTTGGAGCGGCGCGGAAGCTCGCGGCGCCCTTCGAGCATCAACAGGCTGTCTCCGTTCGCGAAACTTTCGAGATCGTGCTGCAGTCCCATGACCAGCAGCACATCGCCTTCCCGCATCCGGATATCGCCGACGTCGCTATACTGGTCCTTCTGGCCGATCAGCGTTTCGGGGCGATGGATGCCGACCACGGCCACACCGTACAGGTCCGCAATGCCCGAGGTGGGCAGCGTACGGCTGATCAGGCGGCTGTCGGCGGTGACCGTCATCTCGACGACCTGGATATCCTCACCGGTCTCGTTATGCGCGCGGTTGATGCGTTCGAGCACCCAGCTCGGCGCAGCCTCGCCGCGCATGACCTGGATCACTTCCTCGATCGCTTCATGCGTGCCCGAGACCTTGATGCGCTGGCCCGGACGGAAAAGCCCCGGCTTCACGTCATGGAATTCGATACCGGCAGGCAGGCGCGAGGCGATTTGCGAGAGCTCGCGCCCGTTGAGCAGGCTGTTTTCCGTGACCCTCAGGCGGGTGAAGAACTTGCGTGCCTCGTGCACCTGCTCGACGCGGTTGTCGTCGAGCATCTTGGGCATGACCAGCCAGATATAGGGCAAGGCCACCAGCGCAGCTGCCAGCACGATGGGGGTGAAATGGAACACGCCCATCATCGGCATGCCGAGATCGACCGCGATCGATACGACAAGGATGTTGGTTGAAGTACCGATTGTGGTCGCAAGGCCGCCGATCAGCGACGCGGCGTTGAGCGGCATCAGGGTCTTGGAGGCAGGCATCGCCCCGCGCGCCGCCAGTGTCACGAAGATCGGGATCAGCAGGACCAGCACCGGCGTGTTGTTGACGAACATCGACAGCACGAAGGCCAGCACGAGTGAAAACAGCAGGCCGATCTGCAGGTTGAACTTGAAGATGCGCTCGAGGAACCTCGCCGCAGGTTCCAGCGCGCCCGTAACCACCAGCCCCCTGCCGAGGATCATCAGCGCGCAGATGGTGATCAGCGCGTAATGTCCGAAGCCGGAGAATGCGAGCGCGATCCCGTCAGTAGGCTGGGCGCCATCCAGCGGGAAGAAATACAGGCCCACCGCGATGACCGCGATGGTCAGGAGCGAAATGATTTCGATGGACATGCGTCCGCGCGCAAAGGCGACGAACATTGCGACTGTGACGGCCATTGCCGCCATCGCGTGATAGGATGGGATCCCGATCATCCGGAGCGGTAAGTCTCACCACTCGGGCGGAATATCAAGGGGTTTCAGCCTTCCCGGGCGCTTTGTGCAGGCTGCAGGAACAGCACGAGTGCCAGCAGGGCCGTCACCGCCGTTCCCGCCGCGCCTGCGGGGAAAGTCCAGCTTTCGGAATCGATCATGGCGAAGAACGACAGGCCGATGGCGGCAAGGCCCGCAGCAATGGAGAAACCACCTGCGCCCCTCGAAGCGAGCCCCCCGGCACGGACCGCCTGATACCCAAGGACGATTGCCGCGACCCCGAGCAGGAGCTTGGCGAGGAAATAGAAGAAGAAGGCACCGGCGAGGATCGCGAGGAAGAGTTGCGGGACCGCTTCCTGAGCATCCATGGCGGGCGCGAACATCGACAGGCCCATTCCGACCTGGATCACATTGAGAATTCCGGCGAGCGCAATGGTCGACCAGACAGCGGCCTGCACGGGGCGCCGCGCAGCCAGTGCGAGGGCGAAGATCACGGATGCTGAGAAAGCGAAGAGCTCGGTGAACCACGTCGCCGGGCGGAGCATCTCGTTGGGCGATCCGGACACCACCGTGATGTAGAAGATCTGGCTCGCCACCGTCACGAGGAGTACGGCGGCAAGCCCCTTGATGAGGCCGCGATCGGTCATTGTCAGTCCCTTGTCTGGTAGGCGCAGAATGCACCCTTGCGACCCAATTCGAAAGGGCGCGCGAAAAGTTACACAGAGACTGAAAAAAGTGGTGGTACCCCCGGCCGGACTCGAACCGGCACTTCGTAAGAAACTCGATTTTGAGTCGAGCGCGTCTACCAATTCCGCCACGGAGGCACGTGCTGGAGCGCGGGAGTTAGCCGCGCCCCACGTTCGCTTCAAGCCTTGAGGGCGTTGGCGAGCATTTTGTGCAGTTTCGAATGCAGCTGGTCGTTTGCGGCGAGCACCTGCTTGGAATGGATCTGCTGCGAACGGCCACGGAAATCGGACACGAAGCCGCCAGCCTCGCGTACGATCAGGCAGCCTGCAGCGGTATCCCAGTCGTTGAGGCCGCTTTCCCAGAAACCGTCGTAACGACCGGCCGCAAGCCATGCGAGATCGAGCGAGGCAGCACCGAAGCGGCGGATGCCCGCGACATTGGGACCGATCGCATTGAAGATCTTCGACCACTCGGCGAAATCGCCATGGCCCGCGAAGGGTATGCCGGTCGCGATCAGCGCTTCGGACGGATTGCGGCGCGAGGAGACGCGCAGGCGGCCGTCGTGCAGCCATGCACCGCGGCTCTTCTCGGCCCAGAACGTTTCGTCGGTGACCGGGTTGTAAACGACCGCGGCAGTCACATCCCCCCAGTCGTCGCTGCCCAGCTTGCGCTCCTGCACGGCGATGCTGATCGCGAAATGCGGGATGCCGTGGAGGAAGTTGCTGGTGCCGTCGAGCGGATCGACGATCCAGCGCGGCATGCCGTCCGCGCCTTCGATCGTGCCGGCTTCTTCCATCTCGAAGCCCCAGTCGGGGCGTGCGGCGAGAAGCTCGTCATAGATCGTGCGTTCGGCACGGAGGTCTGCCTTGGATACGAAATCGGCAGGGCCCTTGCGGCTCGCCTGCAGGTGTTCGATTTCGCCGAAGTCGCGGCGCAGGCGTCCACCCGCCTTGCGGGCGGCCTTTTCCATTACGCGGATCAGTCCGGAAATTGCGGCCATTATAGTCTCTTACTCGGTTACTCGGTGAGGACGCGGATCGAACGCGCCTGGAGGTGGATGTCGCCCCACTCGCAGGCCATGTCGAACTTGGTGCCCTCGATGTTGAATGTCTCGATCGCGAAGCGGCGCTGCATCTTTTCGCCTGCAGCATCGCGGCGGTCGAGCTGGAGCTTGCTGATCCCGGCGAACTTCAGGAGACCGGGATGCCAGCAGCAGTCCTCGCCTTCCAAAGGTTGCTCGTAATCCTCGTGCTCGGGCTCGAGGCAGAAATCCATCTCCAGCGTCAGCTCATCATCATTGATGATGACGGCACGCAGGGTGCTCTTGGCGATATCGATGTTATCGAAGCGGCTGGCGATGGATTTGCCCATGGATGCGACCCTTTTGCTTGACGATGCTTAGCTGGCTTTGCCGACGTAGGTCTGTTCGTACACGTCGACCACGATACGCGTGCCGCTTTCGATGTGCGGCGGAACCATGATGCGAACGCCATTGTCGAGCACGGCGGGCTTGTAGCTGGACGAAGCGGTCTGGCCCTTCACCACGGCGTCGGCTTCGACGATTTCGGCTTCGATGTGCTGCGGAAGTTCGACCGAAATCGGCTTTTCTTCCCACAGTTCGAGCTTCACCTGCATGCCGTCCTGAAGAAACGGGCGTGCATCGCCGAGCAGGTCGCTCGGCAGGTTGATCTGCTCGTAGGTGTTCTGGTCCATGAAGACGAGCATGTCGCCATCTTCATACAGGAACTGGTAGTCCTGCGTATCGAGGCGCACCTTCTCGACCGTGTCGGCGCTGCGGAAGCGGACGTTGGTCTTGCGGCCGTCCTGCAGGTTCTTCATCTCGACCTGCATGTAGGCACCGCCCTTGCCGGGCTGGGTGTGCTGGATCTTGGCGACTTTCCAGATACCGCCTTCGTATTCGATGATGTTGCCCGGACGGATGTCCACGCCGCTGATCTTCATGGGAATATGCCTCGATGTGAAAGAGCGCCACTGCTTGCCAGTGGCCGTGTGGAGCGCGCCTTACAGGCTGGCGGTGCCGACGGCAAGGCGGTGGAAATTTTCACCCCTCGCCCCTATATCAGGTGATTGGAGGGTAAGACATGAAACCGGTTCGTTACGCAATCCTGGCCGCTGCGGTTTTCGCCGCAACGCCGTCGCTCGCGCAGGGCCGCCTCGGCCTGTTGCCGCAGGGCGAATATGTGTGCGCGCTGCCGGGTGTTGCCGATGGCGCTGCATGGAACGAGGTCGAAGGTCACGGCTTCTCGATCACCGGCGCATCCAGCTACACGACCGACAAGGGATCGGGCACCTACCTCCTCGAAGGTCGCCGCGTGACCTTCACCCGCGGCCCGCTCAAGGGGCACAAGATGATGCGCGTCTCCTCCGGACTGCTCCAGGAACTCGGCAAGGACGGCAAGCTTGGCCGCCTGCGCTGCCACAGGGCCGGACCGGTCCGCGACTAGCGCCGGGTCAGCAGCGGATAGGGATTGACCGCATTGGCCGGCTCCCACCATTCCGCATCGGCAGAGGTCTGCAATATCGCGAAGTGAAGATGCGGCGCTTCCTCCGAAGCATTGCCCGAAGACCCGACCGTGCCCAGCCGCTGGCCGCGGCGGATCTTCTGTCCTTCCTTCAGCCCCTGCGCATATTCGTCCAGATGGGCGTAATAGTGGATCGTCTCGCGGTCGTTCGAGCGCACGTAGATCGTCAGCCCGCCAGCATCCGACCGGTACAGTTTTTCAACCGTACCCGGCGCTGCTGCGACGACGCTGGTGCCCTTGGGCGCCATGATGTCGATCGCTTCGTGCAGCCGCTGCCCGCCGGCGCGCGAATCACTGAAGGTATCGGTGAGATCGCTTGCCCTGATGTTCTTCACCGGGATCATTAGCTGGCGCGCCTGCTCATCGCTCGGCGCAGAGACTTCGGACGTGTCCAGCGTGCCCGCGTCGGGAGCGTCGGTCGCGGCGTCTGCGACGCCGGACGCGGTTTCGCTCGGCGACGGGCTCGGCGCAGCTTCCGCAGGACGGGTCGCCTCGCGCTGGCTGTCGGCAGTGGCATTCTCGATTAGCGAACCGCCCGCCACGATCCAGATCGCGCTGGTAATCGTGGCGGTGATGACGATGGTGAGCAGTCTGTCGACGAAGTTCATGTCCCCTCCCTAGCCTCTCAGGACTCGAAAATCACCTGCGTCGACTGGGACACCATTCCCGCAAGGCGGGCAGCATCCCAGTTGGTCAGGCGAACGCAGCCACTCGATTGCGCGCGGCCGATGGTTTCGGGGTCGGGCGTGCCATGGATGCCGTAATGCTCCTTGGACAGGTCGATCCAGATCACCCCGACGGGCGAATTGGGTCCGGGCGGGAGCATGTACTCCTTCCCGTCTTCCTTGCCTCCGGACAGGACTGCGGGATCGTAGCTGTAGGGCGGATTATACGCCTCTCCGACGATGTCCCATTCGCCCAGTGGCAGTGGAAATTCGCTCGACCCGGAGCTGACGGTGAACAGCGCGACAAGCTTCTCGCCCTGATAGGCCTTCAGCGTCTTTCCAGCCTTGCTAACGACGATGCGGTCGACCTCGGGCTGGTCGCTACCGACACCGAGGCTGGCGAGCGTGCGCTGCCAGTCGCGATCGCCGATCTTGCCCTTCTCGATCCGGTCGCCGCCGATATTGGGTACGCGGATCTGCTGGCCGGCAGTGAAATAGCTGGCCGACTTGTCCTTCGGCTGCTCCTTGTCGGTCTGCTCGTCCTCTGCCGAAGCCTCCATCCCCGCCGGACGACCATCGGGATTGAGCTGTTTCAACACGTCTACGGTCGTATGGAAACGCTCGGCCAACCGCTCGTCGAGCGATTTGTAACCCATCCGCTCGAGTTCGGCCTTGGCAGCCGTTTCTTCGGGAATGTCGACATATTCCGCATTCGACCAGCTTGCCGGGATAGTGACCACACGCGTCGCGGGGATCGAATCCCAGTCGGAAAGCGCAGTCTTGGTCGCCTCGTCCAGTTCGCCGGTCACATCGAGACCATTGGCCTCCTGGAAACCGTTCAACGCGTTCTCGGTGCTCATGCCCATCTTGCCGTCGATCACGCCGGGGCCGAAGCCGATGCGATCGAGCACGACCTGTGCCTGCATCACCGGGCGTTCTTCGCTGTCGGGAATATCCTGGTCCTCGCGCGCAACGCTGTCGCCCATTCCCTGAGCATCGTCGTTCGAAGCCATCGTATCGGCGAGATTGTCCTCGTCGTAGGTTTCGTAGCCATAGTCTTCGGCGGGTTCGGCCTGTGCCGTCGTGGTATCGGTGTTTTCCTCGGCATCATTGGTGCCGCAGGCGACAAGCGCGAGCGAAGAAACAGCGACGAAAAGAAGGTTGCGCATTGGGGACCTCTCCTGGATTTCGGGGAGGCGACCCGCCCCGTACAGGAAAGAGAACTCACGCCGAGGCGATTTGCTCCGCAAAGTCTTTTACAACAGCAACTTCGTCACCGCCCCAGACCGCGCCGGACACGGCAAGGAAGTCCGCGCCCGCGTCGATCAGCGGACGGCAATTCTCCGGCGTGATCCCGCCGATTGCGACCGAGGGGATTTCGACCATTTCGTGCCACCATTCGAGCAGGTCGGTTTCGGCCTGGTGCTCGGTTTCCTTGGTGTTGCTCGGAAAGAACGCGCCGAAGGCGACATAGTCGGCGCCTGCTTCGCCGGCTTCTAACGCAAGGTGGCGCGAGGCGTGGCAGGTCACACCGATCTGCGCTTCGCGGCCAAGTTCGTCGCGCGCTTCTTGGACATCTCCATCGCCCTGCCCGAGGTGCACACCGTCCGCTCCCAGTCGCTTCGCAAGCGCTATCGAATCGTTGACGATGAAGGCCACCTCATGGGCAGCGCAAATCGCCTGCAGCGGCTCTGCCAGGGCAGCGGCTTCGTGCTGGTCGAGGCCCTTCACGCGGAACTGGAAAGCGGTCACCACGCCCTTGCCCGCCTCGAGCGCGCGTTCGAGCCTCTCGGGAAAATCGCCCGACACGTCGAGCGGCGAAATCAGGTAGAGCTGGGTGGGAATTTCTTCGGCCATCTTCGCGCCTTATCGCCTCGTCGCGGCTTCGTCACCCGTTCAGCGATACGAAAGCGCGACAAGCGTCTAGCGGGGACATGAAAACGCTCCTCGCACCGCTCGCCCTCCTCTCGCTCAGCGCCTGTGCGATCATCCCCGATACCCCGCGAGTCGGGCAGGAATCCGCCTCGCAGGGGACGCCAGTCGGCCTTGGCAAGGCGGTCTGGGCTGGCGATGTCATCCTGACCCCGCAGGCGGTAAAGGAAGACAGCCGCTGTCCTGCCGACGCTACCTGCGTCTGGGCGGGCAAGCTCACGGTGACGACGCGCATCACCGCAACGCACTGGGCGCAGACTGCCCAGCTCACTCTCGGCGAACCCTACGAAGTCATGGGGCGCACTTTCGTGCTTGCCTCCGCCACGCCCGAAAGGCGCAGCGAAGGGGCGATTCCTTCCGGCGATTATCGCTTCGTCTACGAGCGGCGCTAGGCCGCTCGCAGCAGCAGGTCAGGCGACGCTGGCGGCGTGGATCTGGTCGATCGCGCCCGACAGCGTGCCGTCGAATTCATCGTCGCTCTGCGCCTCGCGCAGGTCCTGCAGCAGGCCGCGGCTGAAGCTGGCGATCATGCCGGGGTTCTTCGCGAGTTCGCTGCAAGCCTCGTCGGTCGAATAGCCGCCCGAAAGTGCGACCACGCGCAGCACCTTGGGGTGCTTGGCCAGGCCTGCATAGAGACCGGCTTCCCTGGGGATCGACAGCTTGAGCATGACCTGCTGGCCTTCTGGCAGCGCGTCGAGACCTTCTTCGATGGCTTCGAGCATGATCTTCTCGCCTTCGGCACGATCTGCCGCGGTGATGTCATACTCGGGCTCGAGCATCGGCATCAGGCCGCAGCTGAGGATGCGCGCACCTTCAGCGAACTGCTGGCGGACGCATTCCTTGATGCCGACCGGATTGGCCGACTTGATCACGCTGCGCATCTTGGTGCCGAACACGCCGAGTTCCTTGGCGCGGGCGCACATGGCTTCGAGGTTCGGATTGGGCTTCATCAGCTGCGCCCCGTTACGCTCGTCCTCGAGACCCTTGTCGACCTTGAGGAACGGCACGATGCCGCGTTCCTTGAGGCGAGCGGGCACGCTCTTGCCGCCGCTTTCGCCTTCCATGGTCTTCTCGAACAGGATCGCGCCGATGACCTTGCCATTGCCGAAGCAGGGAGCTTCGATGATGCGCTGGCGCATTTCGTGGATCATGCCGAACATCTCATCGTCGCCTTCCCACTCATTGTCTTCCACGCCGTAGCCGCGAAGTGCCTTGGGGGTCGAACCGCCCGACTGGTCGAGTGCGGCGATAAAGCCCTGTCCGGTTGCAATCCGCTCGCGCATTTCATCGAAAGTCATGTGAGAATCCCTTGGGTCGTGCATTCGTATGCGCGGCCCATACAAAAGGGCTTTCGCACCTGCAACACCACCAATGTAACTAATCCCGAAGCGATGCGTCCGGGTCGCAGCCCGGTCAGTTGGGCCTTTTCAGTACCGCGACGAGATTGATCGCGATCGAAATGCGGGTGCCCTCGCCCTTGAAGGGTCGCACCGCGTGCTGGAGCCAGCTCGGGAACATCACGATCATGCCGGTCTTGGGCCGCAGCGAAACCTCACTGTGCATCGGCTGGCCGTCAGGTTGCTTGAGCCTGAGATCGGGTGCTCCCATGCGGATCATGGGCATGCGCGGATCCTGCAGCTGGAGTTCCCCGCCAAGGCCCGGATCGGGGTCCCCGTCATAGCCATCGTCGATATAGGCGACCGCCGACCAGAAACTGCCCGGGTGGAAATGATACTGGTTCGCCGCGCCCTTGCCGCTGACATTGGCCCACATTTCGGGGTGCCAGGTGAAGCGGCTGAATTCGGGGCTCCGGTTGTCGATCGTCTGCTCGTCGGCCAGAGTCATGGCCTTGTGAGCCAGCGCCCTTGCAGCCTCGCCGCCCCAGTCGAGCATCTGCGTGTTCGAATGCCAGCCGCCGATATTGGAAATATCGACCCCGGCTGCATCGCGCGCCCTTTCTTCCTCGATCGCATTGCGCAGCATGCGCATGCCCGGCTCGCTTTGCAGCGTGTCGGCGACGAAGGGGGTGGAGAAGAGGTGGCGCGCGGTGGCCATCGGCTCAGGCCGTCAGCGCAGCCACGCCCGGAAGCGCCTTGCCTTCCATCCATTCGAGGAAAGCGCCACCTGCGGTCGACACGAAGGTGAAATCATCCTTCACGCCCGCATGTGCCAGCGCGGCGACGGTATCGCCCCCGCCTGCGACCGAAGTCAGCGATCCGTCCTGCGTGAGCGCAGCGGCCGTCTTGGCGAGCGCCACGGTGGCGGCATCGAAGGGTTCGGTCTCGAAGGCGCCCATGGGGCCGTTCCAGACCAGCGTGCTGCAGGTCTTGAGCACGTCGCCCAAAGCTTCGACCGCTTGCGGACCGACATCGAGGATCATCTCGTCCGAGGCGACCTCGTGGACGTTGCAGACGCGCATGCTCGGCGGGTTCGCGGCGAATTCCTTCGCCACCACGACGTCGTAGGGCAGGTGAACGGTGCAGCCCGCGTGGTCGGCCTGGTCCATGATGCGATTGGCGGTGTCGGTGAGGTCGTGCTCGCACAGCGACTTGCCCACATCGACCCCGCGCGCAGCGAGGAAGGTGTTGGCCATGCCGCCGCCGATGATGAGGTGCTGGACCTTGCCGACGAGGTTTTCGAGCACGTCGAGCTTGGTCGAGACCTTCGCCCCACCGACGACTGCCGCAACCGGCTGCTCCGGTGAACCGAGCGCGGCTTCGAGAGCCTTGAGTTCAGCCTCCATCGCACGTCCAGCATAGGCCGGGAGGTGATGCGCCAGTCCCTCGGTCGAAGCGTGAGCGCGGTGTGCAGCGGAAAACGCATCGTTGACGTAGAAATCGCCGTGGGCGGCCATGCCCTTTGCGAATTCCCGATCGTTCGCTTCTTCACCTGGCCAGAAGCGGACATTGTCGAGCAGGCCGATATCGCCTGCCGAAAGGATGTCGATCGACTGTTCGACCACGGGGCCCATGACCTCGGGGATGAACATGATTTCCTTGCCGAGCACCTCTTCCACATCGCCCTGCACGAAGCTGGTCGACATGGTCGAATAGCGCTGCCCCTTGGGGCGGCCGAAATGGGCAAGCAGCAGGACCTTGGCGCCCTTGTTGGCGAGTTCGAGGATGGTGGGTTTCACCGCCTCCACACGGGTGACGTCGGTTGCCGAACCGTCCTTCATCGGAAGGTTCAAATCGACGCGCACCAGCGCGACCTTGCCAGTCACATCACCAAGGTCGTCCAGGGTCCTGAAACTGCTCATGTTTGCGTCCTTTAAAGGAACTTCGCCATCACGCCGGCGGTGTCGATCATGCGGTTCGAGAAGCCCCACTCGTTATCGTACCAGCTGACGACGCGGCAAAGCTTGCCTTCCATCACGCTGGTTTCGAGGCTGTCGATGGTCGAGCTGGCCGGATAGTGGTTGAAGTCGCTGCTGACGAGCGGCTGGTCGGTGTAGTCGAGCACGCCCTTCATCTTGCCTTCGGCCGCTGCCTTGAGTGCAGCGTTCAATTCCTCGGCGCTGGTGTCGCGGCCGGGGGTGAAGACGAGGTCGACGAGGCTGACGTTCGGGGTCGGCACGCGGACCGAGCTACCGTCGAGCTTGCCGGCGAGTTCGGGCAGGACGAGGCCGACCGCACGGGCAGCGCCGGTGGTGGTCGGGATCATGTTCTGCGCACCGCCACGGGCACGACGCATGTCGCCATGCATCTGATCGAGCATGCGCTGGTCGTTGGTGTAGCTGTGGATCGTGGTCATGAAGCCGCGCTCGATGCCAACCGTGTCATGCAGGACCTTCGCCATCGGCGAGAGGCAGTTGGTGGTGCAGCTGGCGTTCGAGACGATCACGTCGTCGGCGGTCAGCGTTTCGTGATTCACGCCGTAGACGATGGTGGCCGAGACGTTCTTGGCCGGAGCCGAGATCAGCACGCGCTTCGCGCCTGCCTTGAGGTGCGGTTCGGCAGCTTCGTGGCTCTGGAAGAAGCCGGTGCATTCGAGAACGATGTCGATGCCCTGGTCGGCATGCGGCAGGTTGCCCGGATCACGCTCGCTTGTCACGGCGATCGACTTGCCGTTCACGATGATCGCGTTGTCACCGACTTCGACGGTGCCGGGGAAGCGGCCATGCGTGCTGTCGTACTGGAACAGCAGCGCGTTCGACTTCGTGTCGGCGAGATCGTTGATCGAAACGAGGTCGAGATCGTGGTCGTCACGTTCGAGAATCGCACGCGCCACGAGGCGTCCGATGCGTCCGAAACCGTTGATTGCAACCTTGGTAGCCATGCGAAAAGCTCCTGCTTAACCGTTCAATTTGTTCATGATTTGCGGAACGATAGCGTCCGCCGTGAAACCGAATTTCTTGAAGAGATCGCCTGCCGGCGCACTGGCGCCGAAGCTGTCGATCCCGATGTTGAGGCCGTTTTCGCCGGTGTAGCGTTCCCAGCCGAATGTGGTGCCCGCCTCGATGCTGACGCGCAGGCTCGATGCCGGGATCATGTCCTTGCGGTATGCCTCGTCCTGCTCGTCGAAGAGCTGGGTGCAGACCATCGAAACCACGCTGGCGCCGACACCCTGCTTTTCCAGTTCGTCGGCGCAGGCAAGCGCGAGATGCACTTCCGAACCACTCGCAACGAGAGTCACCTTGTGCGCGTTGCCCGCCTTCTTGAGGCGATAGGCGCCCTTCGAGCTCATATCCGTCTCTTCGGGATGGTTGCGCACCTGCGGCAGGTTCTGGCGGCTCAGCGCCAGCACCGCAGGGCGGTCCTTGCTGCGCAGCGCGATGTCCCAGCACTCTGCCGTCTCGACCGCGTCGGCGGGGCGCATCACGAGCAGGTTCGGGATCATGCGCAGGCTCTGCACATGCTCGACCGGCTGGTGTGTCGGGCCATCTTCGCCAAGCCCGATGCTGTCATGCGTCATAACATAGATCGCGCGGACCTGCTGCAGGGCTGACAGGCGGATCGCCGCGCGGCAATAGTCGGTGAAGACGAGGAAGGTGCCGCCGTAAGGGATCACGCCCCCGTGCAGCGCCATGCCGTTCATGGCCGCGGCCATGCCGAATTCGCGGATACCGTAGTAGATGTAGCGGCCAGAGTAGTCGTCTGCCGTGAACGGGCCGATGCCGCCCGCCTTGGTGTTGTTCGAGCCCGTCAGGTCGGCGCTGCCGCCCATCGTGTCCGGCAACATGGCGTTGATCTTGTCGAGAGCCATTTCGCTCGCCTTGCGGGTAGCGACCTTGACCGGCTCCTTCATCAGCGACTGGATGTAATTGTCGAGGCTGAACTTGGCGGGCAGGTCGCCCGACATGCGGCGCTCGAATTCGGCGCGCTGGCTGTCGGCGGAAAGACGGTCATTCCATTCGCTATGCGCCTTTGCACCAGCGTCGGCGGTGCCGCGCCAGTCCGACAGGACCTGCTCGGGAATTTCGAAAGGCTTGTAGTCCCAGCCGAGCACGTCGCGCGCGGCCGAGATTTCCTCGTCACCCAGCGGCGCACCGTGGGTGGCGCTGGTGCCCTGCTTGTTGGGCGCACCCTTGCCGATGACCGTGCGGCAGGCAACTAGCGACGGACGCTCGTCTGCCTGCGCTTCATCGAGTGCGCGACGGATATCGTCGAAATCATGGCCGTCGCAGCTGACGACATGCCAGCCGGTCGCCGCGTAGCGGGCCTTGATGTCTTCGCTGGTCGACAGGTCGGTGCCGCCGTCGATGGTGATCTGGTTGTCGTCCCACAGCACGTTCATGCGGCCGAGCTTCAGGTGACCGGCAAGACCGATCGCCTCGTGGTTGATACCTTCCATCAGGCAGCCGTCACCGGCGATAACCCAGGTCTTGTGGTCGACGATATCGTCACCGAAGTCCGCGTTCAGCTTGCGCTCGGCGATGGCCATGCCGACCGCCATTGCGAGGCCCTGCCCCAGCGGGCCCGTGGTCGATTCCACGCCGTCGAGCAGGAAGTTTTCCGGATGGCCTGCGCACGGGCTGCCGAGCTGGCGGAAGTTGCGGATGTCGTCCATCGTCGGCGCCGCATATCCCGACAGGTGCAGCAGCGAGTAGATCAGCATCGAGCCGTGGCCAGCGGACAGGACGAAACGGTCGCGGTCGGCCCAGTCAGGGGACGCCGGATCGTGCTTGAGGTATTCGCTCCACAACACGGTCGCCACATCGGCCATGCCCATCGGCATGCCGGGATGCCCCGAGTTCGCCGCCTGCACCGCATCCATCGAAAGTGCCCTGATGGCATTGGCCATCTGGACCATGCGAGCAGTGTCGAGACTCATGGGGATTATTCTCCGAAAATGTGTGGCGATTCGACGCGTGGGAACCCTTCGCGGAGGGCGCGCGCGAGGTCAACCCGAGTGGCCGCACGATCCGCGCCTTCATCGTCTTGGCGCAATTTATCAACAGGCGGGCCCAAGCCTTTGCCGTTGCGGGCCAATCTTGGTATTTGCGAAGCCCTGATGAGCGAAACACGTATCCACGGCGCGCTGGAGCGGCTCGAAAAAGCCCTCGCACGCATCGAAACACAAGCCGCGCTTCCGCGATCCGCGCCTGCGGACGACAGCCGACTGGCAGAGGCGCACGAGGCGCTGAAGTTGCGTGTCGCGAGCAATCTGCGCGAACTCGACACCCTGATCGAAAGACTCGAGCAATGAGCGACGTCAAGCTGCAGGTCGGCGGGCGCGTCTATACCGTCTCGACCGCCAACGGGCAGGAAGACAAGGTGCGCGGCCTTGCCCAGATGGTTGACGACAAGATCAGCGGCATGGGCAAGAACGCGACCAGCAACGAAGCGAAGAACCTGCTGTTCGCCGCTATCCTGCTCGCCGACGAACTGACCGACGCGCGCAATGCGGCGCAATCGCACCCGCCCGATCCTGGAATCGACACCGATGCGCTGGCGATTAGGCTGGAGCGCGTCGCAAATGCGCTCGAAGGTGCAGCATCGGCTCTTGAGGGTGAGGCCTCGGCCTCCTAAGTAAACGCTCGGCGGGGCTGCTCGGCACGAGCCGCATGAATATCCCTGAGGCTATAAGCAATCCAAGGGAGCTGTCCCTACCGGGTTGGCGGGTTCGTCCTGGCGATCTGGATATACGGCGCCCACCTGACGTGAAGGCGTCAGAGGATTTTCCGGAAACGACCCATAGTGGTCCCGCCACAATCTTTTCGCGCTACCGCTTCGCTGCTTGAGCGCGGTGGCCGGGCATCGGCATTCAATGCGGGAGCAGGCAAGGCGTGACCAAGGACCAACTCCGTAAAATTCTCCGCAGCATGCGACGCGACCATGTCGCACAGCTGCCCGAAAGCATGCGCGGGCTGGTCTTCCACCGCCCTCCGGCGCCGCTGCTCGACCTCGTGCCCGAAGGCACGACCGTCGGCCTGTATCGTGCCGATCCCTTCGAAGCGCCTGCGGCCTCCTATGCCAAGTTCTTCCTCGAACGCGGCCACGAGGTCGCACTCCCCCGCTTCAAGACGCGCAATTCGCCAATGGAATTCGCCCGGCATCTCGATCCGTTCGACGAGGAAGATCTCGAAGTCGGACCCTTCGGCCTGCTCCAGCCATCACCCGATGCGCCGGTTGTCGAGCCGCAGGTCCTGCTTGTCCCGCTGGTGGGCTTTACTGCGGAAGGCGACCGGCTCGGACAGGGGGGTGGCCACTACGATCGCTGGCTCGAGAACCGCGAGGATGTTACGGCTATCGGGCTTGCGTGGGATTGCCAGCTGGCGGAAGAGCTGCCGGTCGAGCCGCATGACCGCCGTCTCGACGCCGTCGTGACCCCAACCCGCATCTACGGACCGTTCGCATGAGAGAAGAACCAACCTGGCGCATTCCGGTCGGCCTGCTGGGCCTCCTGATCGGCCTTCTGGTCTACGGCATAGTGATTGCGCGGTACCTGCCGGGTCTTATCGGTGACTGGCCTGCACTTGCACAGACCGTGATCTACCTGTTCCTCGGCCTTATATGGCTCCTGCCGCTGGGCCGGTTCCTCAAGTGGATGGAAACCGGCAACTGGCGCTGATTGCCAAGCGGCGAAGTCATCCCTAGCCTCCTTTCCCCAAGGGAGAGAATATGGCGACCACTGCGGGGGTATCCGACAAACCGTCGGTCGGTCTGAAGCTAGCGCACGGTTTCGGTGCGGCGGCTTTCGGCATCAAGAACAACGGCTTCGACTACTTCCTGTTGCTCTTCTACGGCACTGTAATCGGTCTGGAGCCGGGCCTCGTGGGTCTTGCGATCTTCATCGCACTGACCTTCGATGCGATCTCCGATCCGCTGGTCGGCTACTGGTCGGACAATTTCCATAGCCGCTGGGGCCGCCGCCATCCCTTCATGTACGCAGCCGCCATGCCCGTGGCGCTGAGCTATTTCCTGCTGTGGAATCCGCCCGACTGGGGCCAGACCGGGCTATTTCTCTACCTGACCGGGCTGGCTGTGCTGATCCGCACTTTCATCACCTTTTACGAGACGCCGAGCTCCGCCCTCATCCCTGAACTGACCTCGGATTACGAAGAGCGTACCAGCCTCCAGTCCTACCGCCTGTTCTTCGGCTGGACCGGTGGCAGCATGATGAGCATCATCATGTTCGGCGCGCTGATGACCGGACCGATGGGCATGCTCGACAGGGGCGCCTACGCGACCTACGGGATCATCGGCTCGATACTGATACTGACCGCCATTCTTATTTCAGCCATCGGCACCCATCATCGTATTCCGCACCTCCACCGCCCGGTCGCGACCGGAGAGCGCTTCGGAGTGCGGCGCATCTTCCGGGAGATGGTCGAGACACTGAGCGAGAAGAGTTTCATCGCCCTGTTCTTTGCCACGGTCCTGTTCGCGATTGCATCGGGCCTGGCAGCGGCCCTTTCCTTCCTGATGCTTCGATACTTCTGGGGTTTCGAGGAATTCCAGATCTTCATCTGGACCTGCACCGTCTTGCTGTCCGCGCTCTTCGGCTTCCTGATCGCCCCGTGGAGCGTGAGGAGGTTCGGCAAGAAGGAATCGGTGATCGGCCTGGGCCTGCTCGCCTTCACCATCCAGCCCGCACCGGTCCTGCTGCGGCTAGCCGGGTTGATGCCCGAAAACGGCGATCCGATCCTGTTTCCGTTGGTGATGAGCATCAATGTCATCGACCTTGCTCTCATCATCGCAACGCAGGCTGTCGCCTATTCGATGATCGCCGATCTCGTTGAATCCAACCAGGTCCGCACCGGACGCCGCAACGAAGGCGTCTATTACGCAGCCTCCACCTTCACCCGGAAGGTCACGCAGGGCATCGGCGTGGCGGCTGCGGGCACGATCCTTTCGATCATCGCCTTTCCCGAAGGGGCAGCTCCCGAAACCGTTTCGAGCGATACGCTGTGGATGCTGGGCGCCTATTACGCCCCCACTCTGCTGCTGCTTTATCTGGGCGCCCTCTATTGCGTTTCACGCTACCGGATCGACAAGGCGGGACACGAGGAAAACCTGCGCAAGCTGGCCGAAGCGAAAGCCGGACCGCAGGCATGAAAAAAGCCGCCCGAAGGCGGCTTTTCGAAGAATAATCCCAAGGTGGCGCGAGTGACGGGACTCGAACCCGCGACCCTCGGCGTGACAGGCCGATACTCTAACCAACTGAGCTACACCCGCGCATTGCGCTGTAGCGCCCCCTTGGGAGCCGCGCATCTAGTGGAGGCTCCGATTCCTGTCAACGCAAATTGAGCGCCTTTTTTCGCTCTTTTTTTCAACGCAGCGCAGGAGGCTGGAATTTACCCGAAATTTACCTTTCGGGTCGAACCTGACCATCGAAATCACGTGGGGCAAACGGGGGTTTCGATATGTTGCAGACAGCATTTCTCGCTGCATCGCTCGCCATGTTGGGCGGCGGCGCAATCGCGGCCAAATCGGCAATCGATATCCAGGAATCGGTCTCGGTCGAACGACCGGCCGAATAAAAAAGGCCCCCGCCGAAGCGGGAGCCCCTTTTTCAGTTAGCGATGCTCGTCAGTCGACGAGGATGAGCGCTGGCGTTTCCAGCAGCTTCTTCAATGCCTGGATGAAGCTCGCTGCATCCCAGCCATCGACCACGCGGTGATCGCAGCTGATCGAGATATTCATCAGCTTGCGCTTCTCGATCCGCTCCACACCGTCTGCGCCGGTGACATACATCGGGCGCTCGATGATCCGGTTCGGACCGATGATCGCGACTTCGGGGCGGTTGATCACCGGGGTGGTCGCTACGCCGCCGAGCGGACCGAGCGAAGTCACGGTCAGCGTGCCACCTTCCATCTCTTCCTTCCTCGCGGTGCCGTTGCGCGCGGCATCGGCGAGGCGCGAAATCTCGGTCGCGAGCTGCCACAGATTCTTGGCCTGCGCATTCTTGATGACCGGGACCATCAGGCCCGCATCGGTCTGTGCCGCCATGCCCATGTTGACCGAGCCATAGCGCGTGACCACACCCGCTTCGTCGTCGTAGCGCGCGTTGATCATCGGGAAGTCGGGCAGCGTCTTGCAGATCGCGGTGATCAGCAGCGGCAGGATCGTCAGCTTGGGTTTGTCGCCGCGGCTGGCGTTGAGCTGTGCACGCAGGACCTCGAGGTCCGTGACATCGCATTCCTCGACATAGGAGAAGTGCGGGATGTTGCGCTTCGAGGCGGCCATGTTCTCGGCAATGCGACGGCGCATGCCGATGACCTTCTTCTCCTCGTCCTCGCGGGTCTTGGCGGCAGCGCCATAGCCCGAGTTGTAGGAGAGGAACTGGTCGAGATCGCCGTGACGGATGCGACCTTCTTCCGAAGGCTTCACCTGGCTGAGGTCGACGCCCAATTCCTTGGCTCGCTTGCGCACTGCGGGGGTCGCGAGGACCTTCGCTTGGTGCTTAGGCTCGGGCGCCGGAGTCGGTGCGGGCAGCGGTTCGGGCTCGGGGTCAGCAGCGAGCGCATCGTCGGCATCGCTCGCGTCGGAGGTTTCGACCTCGATACGCTCTTCGACCACGTCGGCCTTGGGAGCCGGTGCGGGCGCAGGAGCCGGTGCTTCCTCGGCGACATCCTCGGGCACTTCGCCCTCGACCTCGATCACCACCAGCATCGAGCCGATCGAGACCATGTCGCCTTCTTCACCGGCGATCTCGAGGATCTTACCGTCGACCGGGCTTTCCATCGGCACGGTGGCCTTGTCGGTCATCATGTCGACGAATTCCTCGTCTTCCTTGACCGTGTCGCCGACCTTCTTGTGCCACTGGACGATTTCCGCCTCGGCAATGCCTTCGCCGATGTCCGGCATGTTGAATACAAATTTCGCCATGTCGATTACTCGCTCAGGATCTTGTCGAGGGCCTCGCCGATACGGATCGGGCCGGGGAAATAGGCCCATTCGAGGCTGTGGGGATAGGGCGTATCGAAACCGGTCACGCGTTCGACCGGGGCTTCGAGGTGGTAGAAGCAGCGTTCGGTCACCAGCGCGCTGAGTTCAGCGCCGAAACCGGCAGTGCGCGTTGCTTCGTGGACGATGAGGCAGCGGCCGGTTTTCTTGACCGATTCCTCAATGGTTTCGATGTCGACCGGAACGATGGTGCGCAGGTCGACGATATCGGCCTCGACGCCCTTCTCGCGGCAGACCGCCTCGACCACGTGGACCATGGTGCCGTAGGCGAGGATGGTGAGCTCATCACCCTGCATCGCGTAGCGCGCCTTGCCGAGCGGGATCTTGTAGTGACCCTCGGGCACGACGCTCGCATCGAAGCGCTTCCACGGTTCGACCGGCTTGTCGTAATAGCCCGAAAACGGGCCGTTGTAGATGCGCTTGGGCTCGAAGAAGATGACCGGGTCATTGTCTTCGATGGCGCTGATAAGCAGGCCCTTGGCGTCATAGGGCGTCGCCGGGATGACCGTCTTGAGGCCGGAGACATGGGCGAAGATCGCCTCGGGGCTCTGGCTGTGGGTCTGGCCGCCGAAGATGCCGCCGCCGAAGGGGCTGCGCACGGTGATCGGCGCAGTGTACTCGGCTGCCGAACGATAGCGCAGGCGCGCCGCTTCGGAGATCAGCTGGTCGAGGCCGGGATAGATGTAGTCGGCGAACTGGATTTCCGGCACCGGACGCAGGCCATAGGCCCCCATCCCGACTGCCGCGGCGATGATGCCGCATTCGGAAATCGGCGTGTCGAACACACGGCTCTTGCCGTATTTCTGCTGGAGCCCGGCGGTGCAGCGGAACACGCCGCCGAAATAGCCGACGTCCTCGCCCATGATGACGATGTTTTCGTCGCGGCCCATCGACACGTCGAGCGCGTCGTTGATCGCCTCGATCATGTTGAGGCGGCGTTCAGTGCCTTCCTCTGCGGCGGGCGCGGTCTTGGTTGCGGTGTCGCTCATGCGCCCTTTCCTCCGTTCGGGAGTCCTTCGGGGAATTTGGTCTCGCGTTCGTGGATCGCCTGTTCAGCCTGTTCCTTGAGATGCCAGGGCAGCTCTTCGAACACGTCTTCGAACATGGTGCGGAACGGGTGGTGGAGACCGTGGCCGAGAATGCCGTTCTCTTCGGCTTCCTTGGTGGTCTTCTTCACGTATTCGGCCGCTTCGAGGTCCATCTTTTCCTGACGCTCCTCGTCCCACTCACCGATTTCGATGAGGTGGTTCTTGAGGCGCATCACGGGGTCGCCGAGCGGCCACTCGTCCCGCTCCTGCGCGCTGCGATAGCCGCTGGGATCGTCCGAAGTGGAATGACCTTCCGCGCGGTAACTGAAGAACTCGATCAGCGTCGGACCGGCATTAGCGCGGGCGCGGTTGGCGGCCCACTGCTCGGCTGCATAGCAGGCCAGCGGATCGTTACCGTCGACGCGCAGCGAGGCAATGCCATAACCGACACCGCGCGCGGCAAAAGTCGCGCGCTCTGCGCCCGCGAAGCCGCTGAAGCTCGAGATCGCCCACTGGTTGTTGACCACGTTGAGGATGACCGGTGCGTTGTAGACGGTCGCGAACAGGCAAGCCGAGTGGAAGTCGCCTTCCGCGGTGCTGCCCTCGCCCACCCAGGTCGCGGCGATCCGGCTGTCGCCCTTGATCGCCGATGCCATCGCCCAGCCGACCGCCTGCGGGGTCTGCGTGGCGAGGTTGCCCGAGATGGTGAAGAAGCTGTGCTCCTTGCTCGAATACATGATCGGCAGCTGGCGGCCCTTCAGCTTGTCGCCCCGGTTCGAGTAGATCTGGTTGATCATCTCGATCATCGGATAGCCGCGCTGGATCAGGATGCCCTGCTGGCGATAGCTGGGGAAGACCATGTCGTCCGCCGCAAGAGCCATCGAGGCCGACACGCTGGTCGCCTCTTCGCCGGTGCACTTCATGTAGAAGCTGGTCTTGCCCTGCCGCTGGCCGCGGAACATGCGCTCGTCGAAGGCGCGCGTCATGGCCATGTGGCCGAGCATGGTGCGCAGCGTTTCGGGATCGAGCTTCGGGTCCCAGGGACCATGCGCCTTGTTGTCCTCACCCAGCACGCGGATCAGCCCGTGGGCGAAGTCCAGCATGTCCTTGGGATCGGTGGTCTCGTCAGGGCGCGGCTGCGCGCCTGCTTCGGGCACCTCGATATGCGAGAAGTCGACCGCGTCACCGGGCCGGAATTTTGGTTCGGGTACGTGAAGCGAGAGCTTGGGGCGGTTATCGCCAGCTTTCGCAGTACCTTGAGGCCTGTCGGCCATAGAATCGTCTCCCAGACGTAATCTTACGCTTCCGCGTTATTTTATTTCGCGCGAGGGAAACGGTCAAGTACGCCTATGCATACGATTTCGGTCACACCGCGACGGGAGCCTTGATCGGCCCGTGCGGCGTGTAGTCGTGAACCGCGAAATCCTCAATCCGGTAGTCGAAGATAGTCGCCGGGCGCCGCAGAATCTCAAGCCGCGGGTGGCCTTGCGGTTCCCGTGAAAGCTGCTCTTTCACAAGGTGTTCGTGGTTGAGATAGAGGTGCGTATCGCCGCCCATCCAGACGAATTCGCCCGGCTCCAGTCCCGCCTGCTGGGCAAGCATGCGCTGGAGCAGCGCCGCCGACCACAGGTTGAAGGGCAGGCCGAGCGCGACATCGCAGCTGCGCTGGTAGAGCAGGCCGTTGAGGCGCGCCTTGCCGTCGCTGCCCTCGCTCACGTGGAACTGGTAGGTCTTGTGGCACGGCGGCAGCGCCATGCGTGGCACGTCGGCGACGTTCCAGCCTTCGATGATGTGACGACGGCTACCCGGATTCTCCTGAAGCGATTCGACCACTTCGGCCACCTGGTTGATGCCCCGTCCCTTGCGGAACAACCCGCCCTTCACCGGCTGGAAGGTCGGCCAGTCGACCCACTGCTTGCCGTATACCGGGCCAAGGTCGCCCCACATGGCGGCAAAATGCTCGTCATCGGCAATGCGCTGCACGAAATCGTCGAGCGAAATCTCGTCGCCCGTCTGCTCGACATATTTCGCGTGCGGCCACTCGTTCCAGATTTTCACGCCCTGCAGCACCAGCGGGCGGATATTGGTGTCTCCGGTGAGGAACCACAGCAATTCGCGCGTTGCGGTCTTCCAGTAGACGCGCTTGGTCGTGATGAGCGGCATGGCGCCATCGGAAAGGTCGAATCGCAGCATCGCGCCGAAGACCGAACGCGTCCCGATACCCGTGCGATCGCGCCGCTCGTCGCCTTCGAGCCAGATGCGGCGCATCAGCTCGAGGTACTGGGTTTCGAAATGTGTTTCTGGCACCGGCTCTTGATCGCTTTTCATTGCTTTGCGGCCCTAGTCCCAAATTAACGCAAAAGCCCGCTTGCGCCTACCGCAATCCACACCTATAGGGCGCGCCTTGCTTCGCTCCCGCAGCGTTTCGACGCGGCGGGCCGATCCGGTCGGGGAGTAGCTCAGCCTGGTAGAGCACTGTCTTCGGGAGGCAGGGGCCGGAGGTTCGAATCCTCTCTCCCCGACCATTTATCTTCTTACATTTCGACGAGCCGCGCATTGTGCGCGGTCTGGAACAAGCGCAGTTTCGGGCGATTGAATGGCGGAACCCTTCCGTCCTCGCTGCGAGACCGCTTTTCCCATGTCCACGCCCTCAGTCCTGTTCGTCTGTCTCGGCAATATATGCCGCTCACCGCTGGCAGAGGCGGCGTTCCGCAAGGCTGCCGAAGAGATCGGGCTGTCGGTCGAGGTCGCAAGCGCCGGTACTGCAGATTATCACGTGGGCCAGCCGCCCGATCCGCGCAGCATCGACGAGGCTGACCGAAACGGCATCGATATCCGCAGCTATCGCGGACGCCAGCTGAAGCAGCAGGACTTTCACGAATTCGACTACATCCTAGGGATGGACCGGTCGAACATGGCCAATATCCGCAGGATCGAACCCGATGCGGGCAAGGCCAGGGTCGCGATGCTGCTTGACCTCGTACCCGGGCAGCAGGGCCGCGAAGTGGGCGATCCCTATTACGGCGGCGAGGAAGGCTTCGCGATTACCTGGAGCGAAGTGGACGCAGGCGCGCGGGCGCTCATCGCCGTGATGATCGACGAACATGGCTGAAGACAAGACTTCGCGTCACCGTTCCGTCCCCTCGTCCCGCATCGGACGACTGGGCGGATTTACGCGCCTTGCCGGAGGTCTCGCCGGTGGCGCGCTGAGCGAGGGTGCAAGGCGGCTGGCGAATGGCGAACGGCCGCGCCTCGATCAGATCCTCCTGACACCGGGCAATGCCAAGCGGCTGACCGACCGGCTCGCGCATCTGCGGGGCGCAGCGATGAAGCTGGGCCAGATGATCTCCATGGATGCAGGCGACCTGCTTCCGCCAGAGCTGGCAGATATCCTCGCCCGCCTGCGCGACCGGGCCGATTTCATGCCCCCGCGCCAGCTCGACAAGGTGCTGGCCTCAGAATGGGGCAAGGACTGGCGCAAGCAGTTCCGCCGCTTCGAGCCGCGACCGATTGCGGCAGCCTCAATCGGGCAGGTCCACCGCGCCATGCTGCCGGACGGACGGTTGCTGGCGATCAAGGTCCAGTACCCCGGCGTTGCGCAAAGCATCGATTCCGACGTCGACAATGTCGCGAGCCTGCTGAAACTGACTGGCCTCTTGCCGCCCGAGCTCGACATCGACCCGTTGCTGGCCGCCGCGAAGGAGCAGCTGCGCGAAGAAGCGGATTACAGGCGCGAGGGCGCGATGCTGACGCGTTTCGGCGAGATGCTCGCAGGGCGCGAGGAATTCATCGTTCCTGAGTTGGAAACCGCTCTGACCACCGACCGCATCCTCGCCATGAGCTACGAGGAAGGTTCCCCGATCGAAGACCTCGCCTCGCAGCCGCAGGAATTGCGTGACCGCGTTGCCGCAGAGTTGATCGAACTGGTCGCGCGCGAGCTGTTCGACAGTCGCCTGATGCAGACCGACCCGAATTTCGCCAATTACCGATGGCAGGCCAAAACGGGCAGGATCGTCTTGCTCGACTTCGGTGCGACGCGCGAAGTCTCGCCCGGTATTTCGCAGGATTATCGCCGGCTGATCGAGGCGGGCCTCGAGGAAGACCGCGAAAAGGTCATGGAAGCTGCAATCGCGGCAGGTTTCATCAATCCGCGCGCGCTCGAACGCCACCCCGATGCCATGCGCCATGCTGTCGACATCGTCGTCACCCAGATGTCGAGCGAGGACAAGCTCGACTTCGGCGACCGGGCATTCGTGCCGGAAATCCGCGAGACGGTGATGCCGATCGCACGCGACCGCGAGAGCTGGCACCTGCCGCCTGCCGAAACGCTGTTCGTCCAGCGGAAGGTCAGCGGAACCGCGCTGCTCTGTGCGCGGCTGGGTGCGCGTGTCGATGTCCGCGGTATCGTCAGGAAGGTCTTGACGGAGACGGCATGAGCCAGGACCTCGCCGGATTTGCCGAAGCGACCTGCGGCACGAAACCGACCGCCGTAACGCGGTTCGCCGGCGGGGACATTTCGGGTGCCTCGCTGATCGAGTTTGCCGATGGTTCGAAGGTCGTTGGCAAGACCGGACCGGTTGTAGCCGTCGAGGCACGGATGCTCGAAGCGATGGGGGCCAGCACTGCCCCCGTGCCGAAAGTAATCGGCTTCGACGAGCGCAATCTCCTGATCGAGCACCTCCCTTCCGACGGCATGCTCGCGGGCAAGACCTGGGTTTCCCTCACGCAGGCGCTGGACGGCCTGCATTCCTTGCGGGGCGACGCTTACGGTTGGCAGGAAGACTACGCCCTCAGGCAAGTGATCGTCGAGAACGGTATAACCGAGAACTGGCCGAAGTTCTGGGGCGAACGCAGGCTGTTGTGTCACGTCCCGCATATCGCGGCAGACCTTGGCAGGCGGATCGAGGAGCTGGCCGGACGGCTTCCGGACATGCTGCCAGCCTCGCCGACACCTTCATTGCTCCATGGCGATCTATGGGGCGGAAATGTGCTTGTTTCCGGCGAGCGGATCAGCGGGCTGATCGACCCCTGCGCATATTACGGCGACCGCGAAGTCGATGTCGCCAGCCTGACGGTATTGGACACTCCGACGCCGGATTTCTTCGATGCGCTCGACCTTGAAAGCGGATGGCGAAACCGCCTACCCGTCTATCGCCTGTGGATGTGGCTGCTGCACGTCCGCCTGTTCGGCGAAAGCTACAGACCTGCGGTGGAGCGGGAGCTCGCCGCGCTAGGTTTCTAAAGTCCCTTGCGACCGAAACCGCCGGCACGCACCTGAGAGGCCGCGACGGGCTGTTCGCCGATAACGCCGGTCGAGCGCGTATCTGGCATGGCATTGCCGAAACCGGTTTGACGCACCGGTTGCTGCGGAGCGACCTCGGGCGATTCCAGATAGTCGGTGATCTGGTCCAGCAGCTTGCCGATCGGGCGATGCTGCCTTGCTAGCAGGCGCTCGGTCATGCTGGCATAGCCGAGGAATGAGAACGGTCCCTTGATCTTGAGGAAACGGTTCTTGGCGACCCAGTTGTAGGTCTGTTCTTCGATCTCGATGCCGGTCACCTCGTCCCAGCGAAGGCGGGTAGTCGACAGAACGCCGTGAAACGTCACGAAGGTGCGATCATATTCGAGGATCAGCCCGCCACCCAGCAGGTAGCGCGCCATGGCCGGCAAGCCGCAGATGCCGATAATCATCAGGACTGCGCCGGCAAAGGCGCCCTTGCCGTAGAGCCCGCTCCACATGAAGACGCCTACCACGATGAAACCGAGCATCGCGAGGCACATGGCGAAAACGCGCGCGGTCGAATAATGAACAGCCTGCATGAAGCCCCCCCCTGTTGCGCGGGGGTTTAACGCCCAATTCTTAGCAAATCCCTAGAATTAGCCTCCGCGCAGGGTCTTCACTCCGAAGTCGCGTTCGAAAAGGTAAAGTAAAACCCGCGCCGCTTCGCCGCGTTTTCCCTCCAACCCGCCGTCGCGATCCATCAACAAGCGGGCATCGTCATGGGCCAGCGGCAGGAGCTCGGTGATCTGCTCGAAGCTGGCCACGGCAAAGGGCGTGTCCCCCGATTGGCGTGTGCCGAGCAGTTCGCCGCCGCCGCGCAGTTTCAGGTCTTCCTCTGCGAGCAGGAATCCGTCCTGGCTCTCACGCATCAGGGCCAGGCGCTTCTGGGCGGTTTCCGACAGGCTTTCACCGTGGAGAAGGACACAGAAGCTTTTCTCGCTTCCGCGCCCGACACGGCCGCGAAGCTGGTGCAGCTGGGCTAGGCCGAAACGCTCGGCCTGCTCGATCACCATCAGTGTGGCATTCGGAACGTCGACCCCGACCTCGATCACGGTCGTCGCCACCAGAAGCCGCGCGTCGCCGCGCGCGAACCGCTCCATCGCCGCGTCCTTCATCTCGGGCGCGAGCTGGCCATGGACCATGACGACATCGTCGCCGAACCGCTCCTTCAGCGCAGCATAGCGTGCCTCGGCTGCGGCGATTTCCTCCGGCCCGTCCATTTCGCGGACCATCGGACAGACCCAGAATGCCTGCCGTCCTTGCTCGAATTGTGCGGCCAGCCGCTCGACGAGAGGAGCGACCTTGTCCTGCCCCATTACCACCGTGTCGATCGCCTGCCTGCCGGGCGGCAGCTCGTCTAGCTTGCTGACATCGAGCTCTCCATAATGCGCGAGCGTCAGCGTGCGCGGGATGGGCGTGGCGGTCATGGCAAGGACATGCGGCGCGCGCTTGCCCTTGCTTGCCAGCATCAGCCGCTGGCCGACGCCGAAGCGGTGCTGTTCGTCGATCACGACCATGGCGAGGTTCTTGTAGGCGACCTTGTCCTGGAAGATCGCATGGGTGCCGACGACGATATCGATGCTGCCGTCGAGCAGCCCCATGAGCGTGCCTTCCCGCGCCTTGCCCTTGTCGCGACCCGTCAGCAGCGCCACCTGCGCGCCGGTGGGTTCGGCCATGCTGCGCAGGCTCTCGAAATGCTGGCGGGCGAGGATCTCTGTCGGGGCGAGCAGTGCAGCCTGCGCGCCTGCCTCAACCGCGATCAGCATTGCTTCGAGCGCCACCACCGTCTTGCCAGCGCCCACATCGCCTTGCAGCAGGCGCAGCATCGGCGCTTCCTGCGCCATGTCGCCTTCGATCTCGGCGATCGAGCGTTTCTGCGCGCCCGTCAGCGGAAACGGCAGGTCGAGCTTGCCGCGATAGCTGCCGTCGCCTTGGAGCGGTTGCCCCCTGCGCTTGCGGTTGTCCGCCCGCACCAGCATCAGCGCGAGGCTGTTCGCCAGCAATTCGTCATAGGCCAGCCGGTCGCGCGCCGTCTTGTGTTCACCCTTGTGGGCACTGCGAAGAGCATCGCGCCAGCAAGGCCATTCGGCTTTCTCGACCTGTGTCGGCTCGATCCATTCGGGCAATTGCGGCAACTTCGCCAGAACCTGGTCGACAAGCCCCGCGACGCGCGGCTGCGTGAGGCCTTCCGACAGGCGATAGACCGGCTCGCACAGGCGCTGCAGCGTGTCGCCGCCCTCCTCGACGACATGATCCGGATGGACGATCTGAAGCATGTCGCCGTAACGCTCTATCTTGCCCGCCACCCAGCGCGTCTCGCCCACCGGCAGCTGCTTCTTCGCCGTATAGGATGCGCGCCCGAAATAGGTCAGCGCGAGAATGTTGCCCACGCTGTCCTGCGCCAGCACCCTATAGGGCGCGCGCGGAGAGCGTCCCCCGCGATGTTCGGTAACGGTAAGCTTGAGGACGATGTTCTCGCCCTCGCCAGCCTCGTCGACCGTATCGACCGCGCGCCGTGTGACGAACCGTTCGGGCAGGTGGTAGGCAAGGTCGCGCAGCCGTGTCAGCCCCAGCTTGTCGAGAGGCTTCTTCAGCTTGGGACCAACGCCCTCCAGCGTCTCGGTCTCGGCAAACAGGGGATTGAGTATGTCGGGCCGCATGCTGCGCAACGCTATAGCCGCTTGCACGGCTTTGGCGAGTGCCCTACCCGCGCCCCATGCCGGAAATGCTCACAACCGAAGGTCGTCTCGCCCGCTGCAAGTTTCGCAGCTGGCATCGCGGTACGCGTGAAGCCGATTACATGATCGGCGGCTTCTTCGATCGCTACCACGCAGAATGGGGCGAAGAAGAACTCGCCTGGTTCGAAGCGCTGCTCGAGGAAGATGACGTCGACATCATGGCCTGGGCACTAAAAACCCAGACCACCCCGCCCCGCTTCCAGGGCGAGCTGATCGAGAAGATGCAGAAGCTCGACTACGTCGACATTCCGCGTTGACGGGCCAAAACCGCGTTGACGGGAACGCAGGCAGGCTTACGGCGCTGACCCCATAATGCCCGACCTATCCCGCATCCTCAAAGCCGACACGCAACTCACGCTGGCGCAGGTCGCCCGCGGCGCCCAGCCGCTGGTCATGGCCGACCTTGCGCGCGCCGGAACCGGCCGCGCGGTCTTCATTGCGCCCGACGATGCGGCGATGCGCTCGGTTTCGGATGCAGCGCAGTTCTTCGCGCCCGAACTCGAAGTGATCGAATTCCCTGCGTGGGATTCGCTCCCGTATGACCGGGCAAGTCCAGCTCTCTCGGTAAGCGCGAAAAGGCTTGCGGCCCTGTTCCGCCTCCAGACCGGAAAGGCAAAGGCGCAGCTGGTCGTCACTACGGCCAATGCCGTCCTCCAGCGCGTCCTCACCCCGTTCCGCATTCGCGAGAGCGTGCGCGAGTTCAAACCCGGCACCGAAATCGGGCGCGAGAGCCTGTCGCTGCTGCTCCAGAAACAGGGCTACAGCCGCACCGACACGGTCATCGACAAGGGCGAATACGCGATCCGCGGATCGATCGTGGACGTGTTCCCTTCGGGCCTCGACGAAGCGCTCCGCCTCGACTTCTTCGGCGACGAGCTGGAATCGCTGCGCAGCTTCGATCCCAATACGCAGATGAGCACCGGGCGGCTCGACAACCATTTACTGCTGCCGGCCAGCGAAGCGCTGCTCGACGAAGACAGCATCAAGCGTTTCCGCAGCCGGTATCGCGAGATGTTCGGTGCCAGCGCCACGCAGGACCCGCTCTACGAGGCGGTGAGCGAGGGCCGGCGCCTTGCCGGCATGGAGCACTGGCTGCCGCTGTTCGAAGAACGGCTGGTGACGCTGTTCGACCACCTCGACGACAAGGACACGGTGGTCATCGACAACGCCAGCCTCGCCGCGGCGGACGAGCGCATCAAGGACGTCACCGACTATTACGATCAGCGCAAGGCGGCGAGTGGTCAGGCCAAGGGCAGCTACCGCCCGCTGAAGCCCGATACCCTCTACCTCACGGAGGAAGAGTTCAAATCCGCGCTGGTCGAGGCTCCCGCACACCGCGCTACGACATTCGACGAACCTGAAAGCGACAGTGTCATCGACTTCGGTTTCCGCTCGGGCCGCGATTTCGCGCCCGAACGTGCCCGCGGCGACAATGTCTATCCGGTGCTGGCCGATCACCTCAAAGCGCTGGGCAAGGCGGGCAAGCGCCCGCTGCTCGCGGCCTACTCCACCGGCAGCCGCGCGCGTATCGCCTCGATCCTCACGGAAGCCGGCGCCGATGTGCAACTGGCGGATAGCTGGCAGGAAGCGCTCGGCCTTTCGGCCAAGGGCAAGCCCGCCGCGATGGTGCTGCCACTCGAAGCCAGTTTCGCCAACGACCAGATGGAACTGCTCACCGAGCAGGACATCCTTGGCGACCGGCTCGTGCGCCGCAAGAAGAAGCGCAAGGATGCAGACGCCTTCCTAGCCGAGCTTCAGGCGCTCTCGGTCGGCGACCTGATCGTCCATACCGAACACGGCATCGGCAAATATCTTGGCCTGCAGCCAGTCCCGGTAGGCAAATCGCAGCACGACTGCGTCCAGCTCGAATACAAGGGCGGCGACAAGCTCTTCATACCGGTCGAGAACATCGACGTCCTCAGCCGCTACGGGTCATCCGAAGAGGCGGTCATGCTGGACCGGCTCGGCGGGGAAGCATGGCAAAAGCGCCGCGCCCGTCTGAAAGAACGTATCCGCGAGATTGCGGGCGAATTGATGCAGGTTGCCGCCCAGCGTGCGCTCAAGAAAGCACCCGTGCTCGAGATCGACGAGCCGACCTACAACCAGTTCCTCGACCGCTTCCAATACGAGGAAACCGACGACCAGGAACGCGCAATCGCCGATGTGCTGAGCGATCTGGAGAGCGGCAAGCCGATGGACCGGCTGGTCTGTGGCGATGTCGGTTTCGGCAAAACCGAAGTCGCGCTGCGCGCCGCCTTCGTCGCCGCTATGAATGGCCAGCAGGTGGCCGTGGTCGCCCCCACCACCCTGCTCGCCCGCCAGCATTACGAGAATTTCCGCCAGCGTTTCTCAGGCTTCCCGCTCAAGGTCGGCCGCTTGTCGCGCCTAGTCCCGTCGAACGAGATGAAGAACACGCGCGAGGGACTGGAAAAGGGCGATATCGACATCGTGGTCGGCACCCACGCGATCCTGTCGAAGAACACGAAGTTCAAGAACCTCGGCCTCGTTATCGTGGACGAGGAACAGCGCTTCGGCGTCACGCACAAGGAGAAGTTGAAGCAGCTGCGCGCCGACGTGCACATGCTGACGCTGACAGCCACGCCCATACCGCGCACGCTGCAGATGGCGATGACGGGCCTGCGCGAACTCTCAACCATCCAGACCCCGCCGGTCGACCGCCTAGCGGTGCGCACCTACGTTATGGAATGGGACGACATGGTGATGCGCGAGGCGCTGCTGCGCGAGCACCATCGCGGCGGTCAGAGCTTCATCGTCGTACCGCGCATTTCGGACATGGAGCAGATTTCCGACTGGCTCCACGAGAATGTGCCCGAAGTGAAATTCGTCCCCGCTCACGGCCAGATGGGCGCAGGCGAAATCGAAGAGCGAATGAGCGCCTTCTACGAGGGCAAGTACGACGTCCTTCTCGCCACAACGATCGTCGAAAGCGGGCTCGACCTGCCGAGCGCGAACACCATCATCATCCACCGCGCCGACATTTTCGGCCTCGCCCAGCTCTACCAGCTGCGCGGCCGCGTGGGCCGATCCAAGCTGCGCGCCTATGCGTACCTGACCTATGAGAAGGACGTGGCGCTATCCGAAGTCGCGGAGAAGCGCCTCAAGGTGCTCGGCGATCTCGACAGCCTCGGCGCAGGCTTTCAACTCGCCAGCCACGATCTCGATATTCGCGGCGCGGGCAACCTTTTGGGCGACGAGCAGTCGGGCCATATCCGCGAAGTCGGCTTCGAACTCTACCAATCGATGCTGGAAGACGCGATCCTCGCCGCAAAGGCCGGCGAACTCGGCCTCGAGGCCAAGCCCGAGCGTGTCAGCCCGCAGATCACGGTCGACGCGCCTATCATGATCCCGGAAGACTACGTCCCGGATCTCGCCGTGCGCATGGCGCTCTATCGCCGCCTCAACGACGCGGAGAGCCAGGGCGAAATCGAGTCGCTGGCCGCCGAGATGATCGACCGCTTCGGACCGCTTCCCTCGGCAACCGAGAACCTCGTCCGCCTCATCCAGATCAAGCTGCAGGCGATCGAGGCAAACATCGCCAAGATCGATGTCGGCGCGGCCGGTACGCTCGTCACTTTCCATAATGACGACTTCCCCGACGGCCCGGGCCTCATCGCCTATGTCGACCGACTGCAAGGCACGGCAAAGCTGCGTCCCGACATGAAGCTGGTCATCAGCCGCGCTTGGAATTCACCGGAAAGCCGCCTCAACGGCCTGTTCCAGCTCACCAAGGGTCTGTCGGGAATCGTCAGGAAAGCGAAGAAGCGCCAGAAGGCCGCGGCCTGAGCGCAGGACTAGCGTGAAGCGAGATTGACGAAAGCATGCGGCGCCATCGGTTCGGCGCGCAGGAAGCCCTGATAGAATTCGCAATCCTCGGCCGCGCAGAAATCGCGCTGGCGCTCGGTCTCGATACCCTCGACCAGAACGCGCAGGTCGAGCGCCTTTGCCATTCCCATGATGGCACGGAAAACCGCACGATCCCGCTCATCCTCCAGCACACCTTCGACCATCGACCGGTCCAGCTTGATGCAATCGATCGGCAGGACCTTGAGATAGCGGAAGTTGCAGAAGCCCGCGCCGAAATCGTCCAGTGCGACGGTCACATCGAGGACCTTGAGCTGCTGGAGTACGCGTCCGACCCGTTCGAGGTCGGCAAGCAGCACCTGTTCGGTGATTTCCAGCGTGATCCGGTTCAGCGAGAAACCGATCTTTTCTGCAAGACGCGCGAATTCGATCGCGAAATTCTCCACCGCCAGGTCTGCAGGCGTGATGTTGAGCGAAAGCTGCATGTTGTCAGGCCAGCTCGTGGCATGCTCGAGCGCTCGGCGGGCGATATGACGCGAAAGCTGCGCGATATGGTCGGCGCGTTCGGCAATCTGGAACAGGGTGCCCGCGCTGATCTGGCCCACGACCGGGTGATGCCAGCGCGCGAGGGCTTCGGCACCGACGATGCGGTCATCCACCAGCGAATATTGCGGCTGGAAGAGGATCTCGATCTCGTCCCGGTCAATCGCGGCAAGCAGGTCGGCTTCGAGTTCGATGTTCGAGCGCGGCGATGCATCCACCGCTCCGCTCGACCAGTCGATACGGCGGCCATGCGACATCCGCATGCGCGAGGCGACTTCGGACAGCCGGTCGAGCATGCTGTCCGCATTGTCGTTTTCGCCCGAACGCATCAGCGAAATACGCGGCCACAGGCGCAGGCTGCTGCCGCCATCCGGATTGGCGATGGGAGCTGCCAGCGCATCGGCCAGCGCCTCTGCCAGCCATTGCCAGCGTTCGCGCGAACATTCACCCATGGAAACGAGCATGAAGCTGCTGCCAGAAAGGCGGGTCGCCAGCCAGGCCGTGCTTTCGAGTTCATCGGCTGCGAAATGGCGGATGCGCTGGGCGACTTCGACAAGTGCACCGTCACCGGCATTTTCGCCGAACGCGACGTTCACGGTTTCAATCCGTCCGAGGGTGATGAGCATCGCATGGATCGGACAGGGGCCGGAATCGCCCGGCCAATCCGCGCACCAATTGGCGATCGTGCGGCGCAATTGCTGCACATCGCCAAGCCCGGTCAGGGCGTCACGCGAATCTCTATCCACAGTGTCGGGCATGCTTGCCATCGCCCTCCCTTAGCACCGGTTAACGAAATGTTAGCCATGTTTTACCATTTGTTGCCAAATGGGACAGCGGCCCATAGGGATTAGCGAGGCTCTGCAAAGGTAGTGGGGCAACGCAGACGGAACGGATGATGTCCGAATTTGAACGACTGGCGCTGCTCGTATCGGATTCCGACCGCGCGCAGGAAGCGGCGGAGACCGTTTTTCGCCCCCTAACCGATTGGGTTTCCATGGAAGATGCCGATGCCGTGGTGGTCATCGGCGGCGATGGATTCATGCTCCAGAGCCTGCACGCGATGCTCGACGAAGGACGCATCCTGCCTGCCTATGGCGTGAATCTCGGCACGGTCGGCTTCCTGATGAACAAGAACCGCCAACCCGACAAACTGCTTGGGCGAATCGCTCGCGCCAAGCCGCACACCATTGCACCGCTTGCAATGGAAGCGGTCACGCAGGACGGTGAAACGCATCGCTTCTGCGCCATCAACGAGGTCTCGCTGCTGCGTGAAACACGTCAGACAGCGAAGATCGAAGTGTCGGTGGACGACAAGGTCCGCATCAAGGAACTGGTCTGCGACGGTGTACTGCTGTCGACCCCTGCGGGCTCGACTGCCTATAACCTTTCCGCCGACGGCCCGATCCTGCCGCTCGATTCCCAGTTGCTGGCCCTGACGCCGATTTCGGCTTTCCGCCCCCGCCGCTGGAAAGGGGCTATCCTGCCCGACCGCAGCCGCGTGACCTTCCGCGTGATCGAATCCGACAAGCGCCCCGTTTCGGCCGTGGCCGACCAGAGGGAACTGCGAAACATCGCGGAGGTCCGCCTCGAAATCTCGCGCGAGAACGAGCTCACCCTGCTTTTCGACCCGGGTCATGCGCTCGATGAACGCATCGTTTCGGAGCAGTTCGTGGTCTGATTGCAACGGTGTTGTTGCGACCGCCCAAATTTTTCCAAAACCCCGCTTGCAAAACCCAAATCACGTCCATATACGCGCGGCCTGCCTTCGGGTTGCTCCCCGATAGCTCAGCGGTAGAGTAGGTGACTGTTAATCACTTGGTCGTTGGTTCGAATCCAACTCGGGGAGCCATTTCCTTCAAAACCAGAAGCACTGTCCAGCACGCTTTGCGGCTGGCCTTCAGTGTCCGGCTTCCTCACAAGCTCTGAGAATTGACCGGCGTTTCGACGCTATTCGGCCAAATTCTACCGATCCAGGTCGCGAACTTCATCGACATCGAAAAGCTCCTTCTCGTGCTGGGGAGAGACAAGCTCGGCGTCCGTCAGGTCGAGGCTCCGTGCGCCCCTGTCCCCTGCCAGGGATACCAGCAGCGGGAACTCGGAGCGCGTGAATATCGCCGGACATCCTGCAGTGCCATCCGGATAACGGGTGAAAGCCACACCCTGCGCCGAGAAGAGGCTGCCAAGATGCGTGCGGGAAACCAGCGGCATGTCGGCGAGCATGACGATCACGCGATCGCAGTCGGTCAGCGCGCGCACTCCTGCAGCAATCGAGGTGCCCATGCCCTGTTCTGCAACCGGATTTTCGACCAGCCTCCAGGTCGGCCGACTTCGGATCGGGCTCTTGGGACCAACCACGAGAACGCGCTCGCTGAAATTGACATTCTCTGCGGTTTCCGCGGCGCATTCCCACAAGGGGCGCCCACGAAATTGGGCGGTGAGCTTGCCGCCGCCAAACCGTCTCCCTTGCCCAGCGGCAAGCAGCACCACACCGGTCTTCAGCTCAGGCGACCGCACGCATCTGCTCGTAGCGACCGACTATTTCGGACAACGCCGACAATGCGAGGGCTCGCGGCGATTTGCAGGTAGGCATCAGTCCGATCGGGCTCGTCAGTCGCGCGATCTGCTCCTCCGGAACGCCGCGCGCGGCAAGCGCAAGTATACGGTCTGCCCGCGCCCTCTCTCCGCCTTGCGCTCCCACGTAAAAAGCCTCGCTCGCCAGCGCTTGTTCGAGCAGGGCCAGTTCCCATTCGTGATCGTGGAACAGAAGGAGGCAGGCCGTCCAGAGATCGTAATTCACATTTCGCGGCGCTTGGCCGAGAGCGAGGTCATCTCTCGAATATACTTCCACATCGATCTTCATCGCCGAACACAGGGAGGCCACGGCATCTAGTTCCGGCCCCTCCCCCATAACTACGAGTTTCAGCGATGGCAGATAGGTGCGTTCGAACAGATGCCTGCCGTCCTCGAATGTTAACCGGGCCGGACGACGCGTCCGCAGCGCTTCAAATGCAGACCGACAGGCCGCACGATCCGGCGCCGGTTCGAGCAGGATATCCAGTCCACCTCCACACGGGAGGCGGAAATCGATTTTCGCAGAGCCACGCCCATAACGGATTACCCTTGAACCCTGTGTCGCCGTCATGTCCGAGACCAGCTGGCGCTCAAGACAACTGTCCGCCAGATCGCCAACCGTAGACCCATCCGGGAGGACCGCCAGCTGCGCTCCGAGACGCCGCGAGAAACTGCCCTCAATTCCGACGATAGTGCATAGCCCGACACCCGGCTGGCACGCGGCGGCGAGCGCGAGGTGATCCTCGTCGCGCGCGACATCGCTCGTGAAGTCAGCCAGCATCAGTCGGGCATCGCTGCGAGGACGCGGTCCGGTGTCATCGGGTAATCGTACAGCCGTGCTCCGCAGGCGTTGTAGATCGCGTTGGCGATAGCTGCTGCTCCGCCGCACATGCCGAGCTCTCCAATACCCTTGGCCTGGATCGGACTTGCCGCACCATCGCGTTCCTCGACCAGCACGACCTCGAGATCGGGGACGTCGCGGTGAACGGGCACGTGATATTCGGCGAGGTCGCAGTTGACGAGGTGTCCGTCGCGGGGATCGAATTCCAGCGCCTCGGTCAGAGCCACGCCGATGCTCCAGGTAATGCCGCCAATGCATTGCGAACGCGCGGTTTTGGCATTGAGCACGCGCCCGAAGCCGAACGCGCCAAGCATGCGTTCGACGCGGGTTTCACCGGTGTAGTGGTTGACGCGCACTTCGGCGAAGAATGCGCCGAACCCAGAGGCGGTGTAATCGTCCTCGATATCGCCCGGCTCGTAATGGCCTTCGCGAGCAAGGTCGTTGCCTTCCAGAAGGTCCGTAAGAGACTCGCCGGTAGCGGTTTTCCCTTCGCTAAGTTCGAGCTCTTCCTCGCTGATGCCCACTTTCTTGGCCAGTTCCTCGCGGATCACCTTGCACGCGACGTAGACCGCCGAGCCGATAGAAGCCGCGCCCCAACTGCCGCCAGAACCGGGACCGCGCGGATGGCGCGTATCGCCCAGTTCGACCAGGACCTGCTCCGGATCCAGCCCCAGCATCTCCCCGGCGATCTGCGCGAGGATGGTGTAGGTCCCGGTGCCGATATCGGTCATATCGGTTTCGACGAGCGCCGTGCCGTCGGCCTTCAGCGTAACGCGAGCCTTCGCCTCGGCAATGTTGTGCACCCGTGCGGCGCTGGCCATTCCCGTGCCTATCCACCACTCGCCCTCGCGCCGCTGGCGCGGTTTGCGGGGACCGTTGTCCCAGCCAAAAGCCTCAGCCCCCTGCTTCAGACAATCGGCAAGCTTGTGAGAGGAGAACGGCAGGTCTTCTTCGGGATCTTGCTCGGGTATGTTGCGCAGGCGCAGCTCCACTGGATCGATGCCGACCTTTTCTGCCAGTACATCCATCGCGCCTTCGAGCGCCGGCATACCCACCGCTTCTCCCGGAGCGCGCACCGATCCGGCTGTCATACGGTGGATGCGGGCAACCTTGAGCATCAGTTCGCGGTTTTCGCCGCCATAGAGGAAATGCGAGGATTGCAGGACGGGCTCGGCAAAGCTTTCGCCGGGAAGGTTCGACACCAGCGCTTCATGGCCGAAGCCGGTGAGCTTTCCATCGCTATCGGCTGCAAGGCGCAGGCGCTGCGTGGTTTCGCTGCGACGCATGACCGTCTGGAAGACCTGCTGGCGCGACTGCACGACGCGGACCGGCCGCCCGATCTGTTTCGCCGCCAGCGCGGCTGCGACCACCTCTTCGCTGATTCCAAGCTTGGATCCGAACCCGCCCCCGACAAAGCGGGATATGAGCCGGATGTTTTCCTCTTCCATATCCAGCGCATCGGCAAGCTCGGTGATGTTGTAGTTGAGCATCTGGAGCGAGGCATGAACGGTCAGCTTGTCGCCGTCCCATTGCGCGATGGCGGCATGCGGCTCCATGGCGGCCGAGGCATGACCCTTGGTGGTATAGGTCACGTCGACGCTGTGCGCAGCTTTGGCCATCGCATGCGCCAGATCGCCCTGGTGAACGGTCTCGTCCTCCTGCTCCTCCGGTTCGACCGCGTTCGGGTCGAGCGCAGCGCCGTTTTCCTCGCGATATTCTACCTTCAGATGCTTGGCAGCGTCGCGCGCCTGTTCGAAGGTTTCGGCAACCACCAGCGCGATTGGCTGTCCCCAGTAGCAGACCTGCCCCGGCCCCTGCATGGGCGCTTCGTTGGCCGTGCCCTGTGCCGCGCGAGTGCAGAGTTTTTCATCGTCGACCACCGCGATCACGCCGGGCATGGACAGCACGCTTGCCCGATCGACGGAGGTTACCTCGCCGCGCGTGATGGTCGAAGTGACCAGCACACCCTCGGCACAATCATCTATGTGATATTCGGCGGCATAGGGCGCGGTGCCGGTGACTTTGGCCAGCCCCTCGATGCGCGGCAGGGGCTTGCCCAGCACGCCCTGCTTCATGCCGTCGAGGCGGTTGGAATTGTCTGGCTCGTCCTGCTTGAAATGAACGGTCATGCTGCCTTCTCCGTCGCCTGCACCAGGACGGCGTGAAGTGTCCGCCGCGTGAGCGGTATCTTGAAATCGTTCTCGCCAAACCCGCGCGCATCCTCCAGCAGGATATTGGCGGCCTTGTCGAAGAGCGCGTCCGAGGGTGGCTGCCCCAAAAGGGCTTCTCCGACGCGCGGATCATGCCACGGCTTGTGCGCCAAACCGCCGAAGGCGAGGTCGGCGCGGGAAAACTTGCCGTCCTTTAGTTCGACGATTGCAGCGACGGAGACCAGCGCGAAGGCATAGGACGATCGCTCGCGCACCTTGCGATAGATTTGTGTGCCGCCAACTGGTGGAGGGAGGGTGATCCCAGTGATTATCTCGCCCGCTTCGAGCACGTTCTCGATCCATGGCGTATCGCCCGGCAGCAGGTGAAAGTCGCGCACCGGCACACTGCGCTCGCCCTTGTCGCCCGAAATCTGCACTGTCGCGCCAAGCGCGCTCAGGGCCACGGCCATGTCGCCCGGATAAGTCGCGATGCATTGGTCGCTCGTGCCCAGGACCGCGTGGAGTTTTGCGATGCCGTCGATCGCCCCGCAGCCGGTGCCCGGTTCGCGCTTGTTGCAGGGCTGGTCGATATTGGTGAAGTAGAAGCACCGGGTGCGCTGGCACAGATTGCCGCCATTGGTGGCCTTGTTGCGCAACTGCTGCGTAGCGCCGGCCAGGATCGCGCGCGACAGGACCGGATAGTCGGCCCGCACGCGCTGATGGACAGCGGTTTCGGTATTCGTGGCAAGCGCGCCGAGGCGCAGGCCGCCATCATCCGTGTCTTCGACATCCGCAATGCCCAGCCGGTTGATGTCGGCCAGCTGACCGGGCGTTTCCACCTGCAACTTCATGAGGTCGAGCAGGTTGGTTCCGCCTGCAATGGCAAGCGTATCCTCGCCTGCGGTCATGTCCGAAGCTTCGGCCAGCGAAGGCGCACGGGTGTATTGGAAGGGCCTCATGAGCGGCCTCCCCCAGCGACTTCCTCGATCGCAGCGACGATGTTCGCGTAGGCGCCGCAGCGGCACAGATTGCCGCTCATCCGCTCGCGTATTTCTTCTCCGGAAATGGCGATCCGCCCTTCGAGGCTTTCGCTGGCGTCGCTCGGCCAGTCGGCGGCCAGTTCTTCCAGCATGGCGGTGGCCGAACAGATCTGGCCCGGAGTGCAATAGCCGCACTGGAAGCCGTCGTGCTCGAGAAAAGCGCGCTGGAGGGCGGACGGCTCTTCGGGCGTGCCGAGACCTTCGATGGTGGTCACGCTGTCGCCATCATGCATTGCAGCCAGCGTCAGGCAGCTGTTGATGCGAATGCCGTTCACGATCACCGTGCAGGCCCCGCACTGACCATGATCGCAGCCCTTCTTTGTCCCGGTCAGGCCGATGTGCTGCCGAAGGAAATCGAGAAGACTGACCCGCGGGTCGTCGGGCATGGGATAAGCGGTTCCGTTTACGGTAATTGTGTCGGCCAAGCGCGCCTCCTTTCCCCTTAGAACCGTCAAGCGGGCAAAGGTGTCCGGAAACCAGAATTTAGGGATCGGGCAAATGCTGGTCAGCGAAGCCCCATCCTTGGAGCGCCTTGGACGAAGCACGCCGCACCGTGCGCGTGCCGAACGGCCCGACAACCGCCAGTTCCTGCGCAGCGCCATGCTGGTCATCTTCGAGGATGGGTTTCGCTCTGCGACCGAGGAACTCCTGCTTTATGCAAGCGACTGGAGCGCGCTGGCCCGTGATATCGAAGTCAACGGAGCGAACGCGTCACGCTCGATCTCAAGTGGTGCCCTTAAGCGTGAAGCACGAGCGGCCGGATGGTCGCCGGAGGCCTGATGGCATAGCGCGAAACAGGTGGTGGACCATAGGCGACAAAGATGGGCACTCAAATTATCGTTGAATTTCAATACTGGGGCCCTGATCCCTCGCCTGATGGCAAGCGAATGGTCGCTCTTGGCCAGCACGGGACTATCTGTTCAAAGAAACCAAATGCTTGCGAAGCTGCCATTCTGCTAGGGCCATTCCTGGCGGCCTGTCCGATTTACATCTGGTGAGCAGTTTCGCCTGCCCCTTCTAGCAGGATCCGGTTCGCCTCCGGTTTGGGCGCTTACCCCGGCGGAACGCGCGTTTCCGTCCCGCCGGGTTCCGCGATCACGAATAGGCACCTTCGGAATAGGTCAGCTCGTAACTGTGGCTGTAGACCTCGAAGACGATACCGAACGGGTCTTCGACATAGCACATCCGATAAGGCTTCTCGCCAGGGTAGTATTCCCGGACCGGCATGCGTTGCTTGCCGCCCGCGGCGACGATCTTTTCGACCAGGCCTTCGACGTCGGGGTCCTGCACACAGAAGTGGAAAGTGCCGTGGCGACGATGGTCGAGATTGTTTTCGGGCGCGTAGTTTTCGGGGAATTCGAAAATCTCGATACCCACACGGTCGGCCGTGGCGAGGTGGGCGATCTTCAGCGACTTCCAATCCGAGCCAAACACGTCGGTGCACATGACGCCGATCGGGCTGTCATCCTCGAACACTTCGGTCGGCTCCATGATCGTGTAGAGACCGAGGACCTCGGTGTAGAATTTCACCGCCGCCTCGAGATCCGGCACGGAGAGTCCGATATGCGAAAAGGTCTTGGGCGATACGTTCATGTCGTTTCCTTTCTCTGGGAAAAGACGGATATCGTGGCAGCGCGACAAAATTTGAAATTATCATTCTCGATAGCTATGATAACATGGTGTTATGACAGGGCTGAATTCCAGTTGGATGGAATCCTTCCGCATCCTTTGCGAGGAGCGCAGCTTTACGCGAGCTGCAGAACGGCTTCACATGACCCAGCCGGGCATGTCGCAGCATATTGCGAAGCTGGAAGAGCGGCTTGGCACGAAGCTGGTCGAACGAGAGGCTCCCGGATTTCTCCTGACCGAGGCGGGTGAAAAGACGCGCGCCTTGGCCCAATCGCGCTGGCGTGAAGAACGCGCGTTCCTTGACAGCCTCGACGATGAGGATGCGGACACGGGCAAGCTCTCGCTGACCTGTTCGGGCAGCTTCGCCACATTTCTCTATCCCCGATTGATGGAATGGATGGCGGAGGCGCCCGGCCTCTCGATCACCCTCCATGCAGCACCGGAGGAAAGCATCGTCCAAGGTGTCCTTTCGGGCGCTTTCGATTTCGGCATTGTATCAGGAGAGCTGAGCCATCCGCGCCTTGCGGTGGAAAGGCTTGGCGGGGAGCCCCTCGACCTCGTCCTTCCGGGCGAGTGGCAGGGACGAACGCTAAGCTTTTCCGACCTCCAGGACCTTGGGTATATCCACCACCCCGACGGACCGCGTTATGCGGATCTTGTCCTCGGCGCGAATTTCGCGCCTGAATATCGCGGTGCTGAGAAACTGCGTATTCGCAGCTCGGTGAACCAGATCGGGCAGATACCAGCGCCGGTCGCAGGCGGGCTCGGCTACACAATCCTGCCACGCAGTGGGATCCTTGCGTTTCCGGACCGAGACAAGCTGTCGAGAGCCCCCCTCGCCCAGCCGACGCTGCTCGAACTGCGCCTGATCTGGCTCAAGGGCAAGACGCGCTCGAAGCGGGCCGAAAAGCTGGCCCGTATCGTGCGGGAAGAAGCTGGCAGGCTCGACTGACGCGCCTACCAGCCAGGATCAACCGGCCTTGGCCAAGGCTTCCAGAAGCTTTTCGGCAGCAGGCTCGCTCGACGGCGGGTTCTGGCCGGTGATCAGCAGGCCATCCTGCACGACATAGGGTTCGAATACGCCGCCTTCGGAAAAATCGCCGCCCTGCTGCTTCAGCACGTCCTCGAGCAGGAAGGGCACCACGTCGGTCAGGCCGACCGCTTCTTCTTCCTCGTTCGTGAAGCCGGTGACCTTGCGGCCCTTGACGATCGGCTCGCCCTCCGGCGAGGTCACATTCTTGAGCACGGCAGGCGCATGGCAGACGAGCGCCACCGGCTTGCCCGCCGAGAGCGCACCCTCGATGGCCGCCTTGGATTCCGCGCTCTCGGCCAGGTCCCACAGCGGGCCGTGGCCGCCCGGATAGAACACCCCGTCGAACCCTTTGGCATCGACATCGGCCAGCTTGACGGTCGAAGCGAGATGCGCCTGCGCTTCCTCGTCGTCCTTGAACCGCCTGGTCGCATCGGTCTGCGCATCGGGTTCGTCGGACTTGGGATCGAGCGGGGGCTGCCCGCCGGCCGGGCTCGCCAACGTGATCTCGTGGCCGGCATCCTTGAGCACATAATAGGGCGCCGCAAATTCCTCGAGCCAGAACCCGGTTTTCTTGCCGGTATCGCCCAGTTCGTCGTGACTGGTGAGAACCATGAGGATTTTCATGTGCGTAGTCCTTTTATCGAGAGAATAGCGCCCGTCGCAATCCGACCGGGCTTCGTGATGAGAACACGCCAGCAGCAGTTCGGTTTCGAAATGCAATTTTCCCTATCCGGTGGAACCGTTCGCGGGACGGGGCTTATCCATCGATGACGGGTCGCTCCGCGCGGTTGGCAGCCGGCCCATGTCGATTTATTCAACAGCCATTGAATAATGAAACACCGGGCCTTATGTTGCAGCGCACAAGGAGCGGTGAATGGCTGAGCGACGCGGGCGAGGACGCCCGAAAGATACCGATACCGACACCAGTGCGGCGATTTCGCGCGCCGCGCTGAAGCGCTTTGCCGCACAGGGTTTCGAAGCCACATCGCTGCGCGAGATCGCCGGCGATGCCGAAGTCGACGTCGCGCTCATTTCCTACCGCTTCGGCGGCAAGCAGGGCTTGTGGAAGGATATCGTCTCGCAGGCCGGTTCAGACCTGCGCGAGGCGCTCGAACGGGCTCCCGGCGAGAGCGAAGAGGCAAGCGCGCAGCATCGGCTCGACCATTCGGCCCGCGCCTTCCTCGCCTACCTCCTCGATCGCCCCGAGGTTCCCCGCCTGCTGCTGCGCGATATCACCATCGATAGCGACCGCTCGCAATGGCTGCTCGAAACGCTCTCGCTGCCGTTGCACCGCCATTTCATCGATTTGGCGCAGGCTGCTGCACGCGAGCGGGGTGACGCCCCGGCGCACCTCGAGTTCCGGGTGGCGAATTTCATCTATTCCGCCGCCAGCACCGTCGCCCGGCGCGAACGCCTCGGCAAGCTTGTCGGCGGCATGGAAGACGATGCGCAATTTGCAGCCGCGCTCGAAGAGGTCCTCGTCGAGGGAGCGCTGATGCCGTGACCGACCGCGAGACCCTCATCGACACTGTGGACGGCTACCGCTTCAAGCCGCACGAGATGCCGATCCTCCCCGGCTCTCCGGCCAATCCCGACCATCCTCCCGCGCGCCGCGCGGCCTATCTCGCCATCGGTATCTTCATGGCCCTGGTGGGCGGCGCGCAAAACGGTTTCCTGCTCGCCAATGCCCCCGCGCTCCAGGCCGAATTCGCGCTGACCCCGGTCGAGACAGGCTGGCTGACGGTGGCCTTCTATTCGACCTATGCCACCATGAGCATGCTGCTGTTCCGCGTGCGGCAGGAATTCGGCATCCAGCCCTTCGTGCGCGGGGCCATGGCGGGACTGGTCGCGGCCAATTTCGTGCAGATGATCGGTCCCGGCTACTACCCCGAACTCGCCGCGCGCGCGGTTGCGGGCATCACCGCCAGCGGCCTCTCCGCGCTCGCGATCTATTACCTCATGCAGGGGCTGCCCGCGGCCATGCGTGTTGGCGGACTGGTCATCTCGCTCGGCCTCACGCAGGTCGCCTTCCCGCTGACCCGTGCGCTGTCGCCGGCGCTGCTGGTCGATGGCGACATCAGCCATATCTTCCAGTTCCAGTTCGCGCTGTCGCTGCTGGGTCTTGGTATGGTCTACTGGCTGCGCCTGCCGCCGGGTATCCGCAAGCAGACCTTCGAGAAACTCGATATCCCGAGCATCGCCCTGTTCATCGTCGGGGTCGCCGCGCTGTGCGCCTTCCTGATCCAGGGCCGTATCCAGTGGTGGGACACGCCATGGCTCGGTTTCGCGCTGGCCACCAGCATCCTCGCGCTGGGCGGGTGTTTCCTGATCGAGGCCAACCGCAAGAGCCCCATGCTCGACCTCAGCTGGCTGTCGAGCCGCTCGATCCTCGCGCTCGCGCTGATCGGGGCGACGGTGCGCATCCTCGTTGCCGAGCAGGGCTTCGGGGCGAGCGGGATGTTCGCCGCGCTGGGTTACGGAAACGAGCAGCTGACCGGCTATTTCTGGGTGCTTGCCGGAGCGACCTTCGGCGGCATGGCGCTGTCGGTGGTGCGGCTCGACCCCAAGGACCTCACCCGGCCCGTGCTCTTCGCGATCCTCGTCATCTGCATCGCCGCTTTCGCCGATACGCGCACCGGGGTGATGACACGGCCGCAGGATCTCTACCTCACGCAGGCCGCGATTGCTTTTGCGGCGGTCTTCGCCATGGGGCCGATCATGATGGAGGGTATGCTGCGCGCGCTCGCGGCGGGCCAGAGCTATGTCATCAGCTTCATCGCGATATTCTCGCTCTCGCAATCGATCGGCGGCCTGGCGGGCATCTCGCTGCTGTCCGCCTTCCATACCGTGCGCCTCAAGATGCATCTCATCGACGCCGGAACCACGCTCACTCTTGCAAACCAGCAACTGGGCCAGGCTCTCGGCAATGCTGCACAGCGCGCCGCTCCGCTTCAGGGCGACCCCTCGCTTCAGCAGCAGGCCGCCGCCGCGAGCATCTCGCAGGAAGTCGGCCGAGAGGCCGCCGTGCTCGCCTTCAACGATGTTTTCTTCCTCATCGGCACGCTCTCGGCGGTGACTTTCGCCGTCGTCTTCGTGCCGTGGCTCATCAACAAGATCCGCGGGCGCAACCCGCTCGCCAAGGAACTGGCCTTCATGGAGGCCATGCTCGCAAGGACCAGACAATGACCGACCCGAACCCTTCCGAAACCGAAACCATGACCGAAGAGGTGCCCGCTCCCGAGCAGGAGAAAGGGTGGTCGCCCAATCCCTCGCGCCGCCGGATCGTGGTGGCGGTCGGGGCGATCCTCCTCGGCGTGCTCGTGGCGCTGTTTGCATGGGACCTCCCGCCCTTCGCCGGAGGCGACGAGACGACCAACAACGCCAATGTCCGCGGGCGTACCACGGTCGTCAGCCCGCAGGTTGCAGGCTACCTCGTCGAGGTGCCGGTGGTGGACTTCCAGCGCGTCAAGAAAGGCGAACTGCTCGCCCGGATCGACGATGCACCCTACCAGCAAAAGCTCCAGCAGGGCGCGGCCAACACGGCAGCGCAGCAGGCGACGCTGGCCAACAGCGCGCAAAGCCTGCGCTCGGCACAGGCGCAGCTGGAAGCGCAGGATGCCGCCGTCGCTGCGGCCCGCGCCGGGTTGCAGAAAGCGCAGGCCGACATGAACCGCATCGCCGAACTGGTTGGCGAAGGCTCGGTTTCGCTGCGCGAACGCGACCAGGCCCGCGCAGCGCTGCAGCAGGCGCAGGCGGGCGTGAGGCAGGCGCAGGCGCAGCGCGCCATTGCGGCGGAGAACGTGCGCTCGGTCACCGTCGGCCGGGGCGCACTCGAAGCGCAGGTCGCCGGAGCAGAGGCTTCGAAAGGCCTTGCCGAGTTCGAACTGTCGCGCACCGGAATCCGCGCGCCGCGGGCCGGACGCCTGAGCGAAGTCAGCGCACGCGTCGGCCAGCTGGTCACTGCCGGGACCCAGCTCATGTATATCGTGCCCGACGATTTGTGGGTGGTCGCCAACTTCAAGGAAACGCAAACCGCGAAGATGGCGGTCGGCCAGCGTGCCACGCTCGAAATCGACGCGCTCGGCGGCGTTGAACTCACCGGCCGTGTACAGAGCATTGCACCTGCGGCCAGCAGCGAATTCAGCCTCGTGAAGCCCGACACGGGTGCAGGCAATTTCGTGAAGGTTCCGCAGCGCATCGCCGTGCGCATCGTGCTCGACAAGGGACAGGAAGCGGCAAGGCGGCTCGGCCCGGGCATGTCGGTTATCGCCACCGTCCATACGGAGGATTGATCGTGATGCGTCGTCCAATCGCCCTCCTGGCCACTAGCGCCCTCGCCCTCTCCGCCTGCGCGCCCACGCTGCAGGAGGCGCCTCCCGGCACCGCCGTGACCCCGCCAACAGAATGGCGGACCAGCCTCGAAGTGACCGCTCCCATCGAACGCGACTGGTGGGACGCATTCGGTGATCCGCAACTGTCGCACCTCGTCGAACAGGCACGGGCCAACAATGCGGACGTGCAGGTCGCCGCCGCCCGCGTCGAAGAGGCGCGCGCGACCGAACGGGGCTCGCGCGGCTACCTCCTGCCTTCGCTCGGAGCGGGCGTAGAGGGCGGCGCCCGGCGCGAGGTTACCCCCTTCGGACAGGCACAGACCTCAGTGGCTGCGCAGCCTGCATTCCGCGCCTCTTACGAAGTCGATCTGTTCGGCAAGAACGCCGCCCGCATCGATGCCGCGGAGGCGGGTGTGGCTGCCAGCGCTGCAGGGGCAGAGGCGGCGCGGCTGTCGGTCAGCGCGGCGACCGCCACCGGCTACATCACCCTGCTGGCGCTCGACCGGCGGCTCTCGGTGCTGGAGGAAACGCTGATTACGCGGCAGGAAGCGGTGAAGTTCGCCCGCGACCGGGCCGAGGTCGGCTACACTTCGCAGCTTCCCCTGCGGCAGGCCGAGGCCGAGTACCAGGCCACCGCGCAGCTCGTCCCGCAACTGAAGGCGCAGATCGCGCGACAGGAAAACGCCCTCTCGGTCCTGACCGGCGAACTGCCCGGTGCGATCGTACGGGGCGGGACGCTGGAGGACCTGCGCCGCCCGCCCGCGCCCGCGACCCTGCCCTCCGACCTGCTGCGACGCCGCCCGGATGTTGCAGCAGCGGAATATCGCATCGCCGCGGCAGATGCGAAGATGCGCATGGCCCGCGCCGACTTCATGCCCTCGATCGACCTCGGCGCCACGGCCGGACTGGTCATCTCCGACCTCCTCGCCGATCCCGTCGGCGTCTGGTCGCTGGGCGGCAGCATCCTTGCCCCCATCTTCCAGGGCGGCAAGCTGCAGGCGCAGCTCGACGGAGCCACGGCGCAGCGCGACCAGGCGGCCTGGGCCTACCGCTCGACCGTCCTGAACGCCTTCCGCGAGGTAGAAGACCGCATGGCGGTGCTGGCCAATCTGAACGACCAGGAGGCCGCGCTGGTGGCCCAGCAGGCGACGGTGGCCAATGCTCTTCGCCATGCGCGCAACCGCTACCGCGCCGGCTATTCACCCTATATCGAGCAGGTCGATGCACAGCGCGCCCTGCTTGGCGTGGAACTGGCGCTGATTCAGGTGAAAGCCGATGAGCTAACTACATTGATCGGACTTTACCAAGCTGTGGGTGGATCGCCTGAGTGAAAGAAAGCACAGAGCATGTGGTTCAGGGATGGGTGACAGCTAAGTAGCCGATTGCGGACTGTCAGGTTTTCATATCTCGCGCCGCCAAAGCTGCCCTTACTAAGTCGGCGTGATTGCGATCGCGAGTTATGAAATGTCGGATCGCCCGCCTTTAGGACGGAAAACCGGCGCCTCCGCTTTGGGAAGGTCGGACAGGGCCGATTTCCTTCCTACATCGCAAGCAGCAACCTCAGCCCCACCCATGCGGTGAGAGCTGCCGTCCCCATGCGTATCCAGCGCTGCGGCATGAATTTCAGCGCCAGCAGGCTTCCGATCTGTCCGCCGATTGCGACGGCCACCAGCAACGGCAGGCCAGCGTCGATTGCGGCGAGCAGCCGCCCCTCCCCGCCTTTCAGGATTTGTCCGGCTATGCCGAAGGCGGAATTCACCAGGATGAAGAAGCTCGCAGTCGCCGCGATGGCGCGTGGATTGTCCCAGCGGGCAAGGTGCAGGATCGGTGCGAGAAAGATGCCGCCACCGATGCCGACCAGTCCGGCCAGATAGCCTAGCGGAGCAGCGAGGAATGGAATTGCGCGCGCCCAGCGGTGCGGCTCTCCTTCGTGCTGTGCAATCGGCAGGAGCATGGTGACCGCCGTAAGGGCAAGGCATGCGCCGAGCAGGGTCAGGAACGCCCCCTCGCCTATCGGTGTTAGGCCTCCGAGAAGCGCCGCAGGGGCGGCCAGCGCGGTCAGCGTGACGGCCCCGCGCCATGGGGTGACCTTCGCGCGAGCGAAACGCAGCGTGCTTCCTGCGACCACAATGATGTTGCAGCTCAGCGCGATCAGCGGGAGGATGCGGTAATCGACGCCTGCCAGCGCAAGCAGCGCGTTATAGGTCGAGCCTCCGCCGAAGCCGACGCTCGCATAGAGCAATGCCGTGATGAAGAAGGCGGCTATGAGCAGCGGCATGCGGGTTTCCTAGACCGCGCGCCTGCCTGCCGCTAGCCATGACCGTACAAGGGAGGACAGGTGCTGTGGACGATGCGGATATCACGCTACCGGAGGGGTTCACGCGAGCCGGCAAGGGAGATGCCTTCTCGATCGGCGAAATCACCGCCGATGCATTCCGCAACGATCCCTTCAACCAGTGGCTCTTCGGCAATTACAAGGGCATCCGCTCGCTCTTCCATATGCAGGCGCGGCGGATCTACGTGCCTCGCGGCTTCGTATACAGCATCGGCGATCAAGGGGCGGCCATGTGGATGCTGCCGGGCGGCGATGCTTCGTTTTCGCAGATGGACTATGCCGCTTTCGCGCTGCCGACACTGTGGCATTGCGGACTGGAAGCGGTGAAAAAGGGGATCAAGACCGGCGAAGCGATGGAGCACGCCCACCCCGACTTCGAACATGCCTATCTCTTCAGCATCGGCGTAAGGCCGTCGCAGCAGGGCAAGGGGTTGGGACGCAAACTGATCCAGCCCGTGCTGGATGCATGCGACCGGACCGGCACCCGCGCCTATCTGGAGAATTCCAATCCCGCCAACACCGGTTTCTACGCGAGCTGCGGTTTCGAGCCGTGCGGGGAGATCCGCCCGACACCGGACGCTCCGCCACTGGTCCCGATGATGAGAGAACCGCGCCCGCTCTGAAAACGGGCGCGGCTCCCTGAACGTGTGATCAGGCCTTGGCGCCGATAGCGCCGTGGCAGTGCTTGTACTTGTTGCCCGAGCCGCAGGGGCACGGTGCGTTGCGGCTGATGTCCATGTCCGCATAGGGATTGTCGACGAAGGCACCGCCCGGTCCCGCTGCAGCGCGTGCACTGCCGGCAAGAGCGCCGAACAGCGCTTCACGGCCACGGGACCCGTCATTGTCGTCCGAATTGTCGACGCCGGTAAGCGGGTCGATATGGCCGGTGAGGAAATCGGGTAGCTCGGGCAGGTCGATCCGCGGGAGCGGCGCCGGTTCTGCCAGTTCGATGCGCAGCAGCTTGGCGGTGATGTCTTCACGCAGCTTGTCGAGCATGCGTTCGAACAGGCCGAAAGCTTCCTGCTTGTATTCGTTGAGCGGCTGCTTCTGCGCGTGCGAGCGCAGCCACACGACCTGGCGCAGCGCGTCGAGCGTGGCGAGATGTTCCTTCCACTGGTGGTCGAGTTCCTGCAGCAGCAGGCTCTTTTCGATCCGGCGCCACATGTTCGGGTCGGCCTTCGCGATCTTCTCTTCCATCCGGCGGTCCGCTTCCTCGCGGATACGCTCTTCGATGATTTCGGGCTCGATGTGATCTTCCTCGAGCCATTCGTCCATCGGGAAGCGCATGTCGAAGACTTCGTCGACCTTGGTCTTGAGACCTTCGATATCCCACTGTTCCGGATAGGAGCCCGGCGGGCAGTGTTCGCCGACCATCGCGTTGATCGCGTCGTGACGCATGTCGATCACGACATCGTCGACCGCTTCGCTGTCCATGATCTCCGAACGCTGTTCGTAGATGACCTTGCGCTGGTCGTTCATCACGTCGTCGTACTGGACGACCTGCTTACGCACTTCGTAGTTGCGCGCCTCGACCTTCTTCTGCGCGGTCTCGATAGCCTTGGAGAGCCACTTCGAACCGATCGCTTCGCCGTCTTCGAGATTGGCGTTCATCATGCGGGCGAACAGCGTGTCCGGCCCGAAGATACGCAGGAGATCGTCTTCGAGGCAGAGGTAGAAGCGCGACAGGCCCGGGTCGCCCTGACGGCCCGAGCGGCCGCGCAGCTGGTTGTCGATGCGGCGGCTTTCATGGCGCTCGGTCGCAAGGACGAACAGGCCGCCCGCTGCCAGAACCTTTTCCTTTTCCGCAGCGACTTCCGCCTTGATGCGATCGATCTCGAGCTGGCGCTTGGGATCGTCCTCGGCGAGGTGGGCGAGCTCTTCCTCGATCCGGAACTCGACATTGCCGCCAAGCTGAATGTCGGTACCGCGACCAGCCATGTTGGTCGCGATGGTGACGGCGCCGATGCGGCCTGCCTGCGCCACGATGTGCGCTTCGCGTTCGTGCTGGCGGGCGTTGAGGATTTCGTGCTTCACGCCTTCCTTGTCGAGGAAGCTGGACAGCAGTTCGCTCTTCTCGATCGACACGGTGCCGACGAGAACCGGCTGGCCGCTGTCGTACTTTTCCTTGATCGCCTTGGCGATGGCTTTGAACTTGTCCTGCGTGTTCTTGTAGAACTCGTCTTCTTCGTCGACGCGCTGGACGGGGACGTTGGTCGGGATTTCGACCACACCCATCTTGTAGATGTCCCAGAATTCGGCTGCTTCGGTGGCAGCGGTACCGGTCATGCCCGACAGCTTGGGATACATGCGGAAGTAGTTCTGGAAAGTGATCGAGGCGAGCGTCTGGTTTTCCGGCTCGATCTTCACGCCTTCCTTGGCTTCCACCGCCTGGTGCAGGCCGTTCGACCAGCGGCGACCATCCATCATGCGGCCCGTAAACTCATCGATGATGACGACCTTGTCGTCCTTCACGATGTAGTCGGTGTCCTTCTTGAACATGATGTTGGCCTTGAGGGCCTGATCGAGGTGGTGGACCACCTGCGTGTTCTCGACGTCGTAGAGGTTGTCGGTTTCGAGCAGGCCGGCTTCCATCAGCCGCTTCTCGATTTCGTCCGTGCCCTCTTCGGTCCAGGTGATGTTCTTGGTCTTCTCGTCCGCCTCGTACCACTCGGGATCGATATCCTTCACGATGGCGTCGACTGCGACGTAAAGCTCGGACTTGTCCTCGGTCGGGCCAGAGATGATCAGCGGGGTACGCGCTTCGTCGATCAGGATGGAGTCGACTTCGTCGACGATGGCGAAGTTGAAGGGGCGCTGCACCATCTGGCCGCGCTCGTGCTTCATGTTGTCGCGCAGATAATCGAAGCCAAGCTCGTTATTGGTCGCATAGGTAATGTCGGCGCCATAAGCGTCGCGGCGGGCGAACTCGTCTAGATTGGGCACGATCACACCCACGGTCAGGCCGAGGAAGTTGTGCAGCTGGCCCATCCATTCCGCGTCGCGGCGGGCGAGGTAGTCGTTCACGGTCACGACGTGGACGCCCTTGCCCTCGATCGCGTTGAGATAGGTGGCGAGCGTCGCCACCAGCGTCTTGCCTTCACCCGTACGCATCTCGGCGATTTCGCCGCGATGGAGGACGATACCGCCGATCATCTGCACGTCGAAGTGGCGCATGCCGAGGACGCGAACCGACGCTTCGCGCACGGTGGCGAAAGCTTCGGGCAGGATATCGTCGAGCGTCTTGCCGTCCGCGAGCTGCTGACGGAACTTGTCGGTCTGGGCGCGCAGCTCCTCGTCGCTCAGCGCCTGGATCTGCGGTTCGAGCGCGTTGATCTGGTTGACGATCTTGCCGATGGATTTGACGTAACGGTCGTTGGACGAACCGAAGATGGACTTCATGATTGTATTGAACATGGGTGGGCGCGGGCCTCGGATAATACGGGGATATATGGAAAATGCCCGCGCACTTCGATCGTGCCGGGCATGAAACGGGGACTGGGAATGTCAGTCTATTCGTAGGCGCGATCGGCGCCGAACTGGACCGTGGGAAGGTAGATTACGACCGGCTCCTGCTTCTTGCAGGGGGTCACCTTTTCGCCGCGAAGCTTCTGCTTTCGCTGCTTTTCTTCGCACGGGCACTTGGCTTCGCGGGCATCGCTCGCGCCTGCCGCGGCCTGTTCGACACCAACGCCGATTTCACCGCCCAGCGCAGCATGCGCAGGCACGCCCGCGGCAGCAAGGCCGGTCAGGAGTGCAAGGAGGGCGAGCAATTGACGTCGCATGATCGGGCATCGAGATAGCGCACAATGCTTAAGGTTTAAAGTCAGGCCGACCATTTTTCCTGTGCTTCGCCACGCTTGCGGCGAGCCCATGCGCGTTCTAGCTGCAAGCACATGGACCTCGAACGCTCCCCCCTCGCCCGACCGTTCCCGCAAATGCCCGCCATCGACGGCGCAGTGCTTCGCGTCGCGCGCGCCCGCTACAAGAACTGGGACAGGGCCGACCTGACCTTCGCCGAACTGACCGAGGGCACCAGCGTCGCAGGCGTATTCACCAAGTCGGCCTGCGCCTCGAGCGAGGTCGAACTGGGCCGCGAACAGGTGAAACAGGGGACGGCCCGCGCACTCATCGTGAACGCCGGTAATTCGAACGCCTTCACGGGCGTCCGCGGTCGCGAGGCGGTCGAGCAGATCCTGGCGCAGGTATCCGACGCACTTGGATGCCGCGCGGAGGAAGTTTTCGTCTCCTCGACCGGCGTGATCGGTGTCCCCCTGCCCAAGGACAAGGCCCGCGCCGGGATCGCCGCCGTACTGGAAACGCAGCCCTGCGACTGGGAAGAAGCGGCGTCTGCCATCGGGACGACCGATACCTTCACCAAGGGTGCGGGTGCCTCTGCCATGATCGGGGACACGCGGGTCGAACTCGCCGGAATAATCAAGGGCAGCGGCATGATCGCGCCCGATATGGCGACCATGCTCGGCTACATCTTCACCGACGCGAACGTCGAACCCGCTTTCCTGCAGGAGATGCTGTCGAAAGCGAACGACGCGACCTATTCCTGCATCACGGTCGATGGAGACACTTCGACCAGCGATACGGTCCTCACCTTCGCCACTGGCAAGGCCGGAAACGCCGCCCTCTCTTCGTGGGAGGATACGGGGGCGGATGCTTTCTACGCGGCACTCCTGTCCGTCTGCCGCGAACTCGCCCAGCTGGTGGTTCGCGATGGCGAAGGCGCGCAGAAGTTCATCGAGATCGCGGTGAGCGGGGCCGCAGACGATGCGAGCGCCCGCCGCGTCGGTCTTTCCATCGCGAATTCGCCGTTGGTGAAGACGGCGATTGCGGGCGGCGATGCCAACTGGGGCCGCGTGGTCATGGCTGTAGGCAAGGCCGGCGAACCTGCCGACCGCGACAGGCTCTCGATCGGCTTCGGCGGCACCTGGGCAGCCAGGGACGGACAGCCGCTCGCCGATTATGACGAGGCACCGGTCGCCAAGCACCTCGAGGGGCAGGACATCAGGATCGACGTCGATCTCGGCATGGGTAACGGCAGGGCGGTCGTGTGGACCTGCGATCTCACGCACGGCTACATTTCGATCAACGCGGATTACCGTTCGTGAGCGCAATCGACGCCGAGATCCTGGGGCTGATGCAGCATGTCACCGAAAAGGCGATCATGCCGCGCTTCCGCAACCTTTCCGAGGGAGAGGTCGAGGACAAGGGCGGCAACGACCCGGTCACCATTGCCGACAAGGAATCCGAGGCGCTGCTGCGCGAAGGCCTTGCGGCTATCGATGCGACCATCGGTTTCGTCGGTGAAGAGGTGGCCCATGCCGACCCGACGGTGCTCGATAGTCTCGGCGATGCCTGCTGGATCGTCGATCCTGTCGACGGTACGCGCAACTTCGCGCATGGCAAGCCGCCGTTCGGCGTCATCATCGCCCGCGCGGAAGGCGGTCTCGCCCAGTCGGGCTGGCTCTACGATTGCCTTTCCGGCCGGTTTTGCGCCGCCCACCGGGGGAAAGGCGCATTCGTAGACGGCGAGCGGGTAACCTCGCGAGCTACCGGCAAAACGCCGCCGGTCGCGGCAATCTCGCTGATCTTCATGGAAGAGGAGCGGCGGCAGGCCACCCGTCGCCATATCTCGCCCAATTACGAACTGGTCGACATTCCCTTCTGCGCGGCCGAGCAATATCCGCGCCTCGGCCTCGGCCAGAACGACGTGTCGATCTTTGAGCGCACACTGGCGTGGGATCATGCGGCAGGTGCGCTGTGGCTGGAAGAAGCGGGCGGTAAGGTCGCCCGCCCCGACGGCTCTCCTTACCGTGTCGACGAATGGGACCGGAAGGGCCTGCTCGGCGCATCGACCCCGAAGCTTTGGGAGGAATTGTCCAAGCTGTACGCCAAGTTGTGACGCAATTCTGACAACGCACCGAGGCCGGTAGCAGACGGAAACTCTTTCCAATAGCGACTTCGCGCCCTACCTTGAGTTCGACGTAAAAAAGGCTGGCCCGTGACCTTAGGCAATGCGCCCGATACTGGCAGTGATACCGCCAGCGATGAAATCGCTGCGGAAGCTCCCGCCGCTCCCGAAGCGGCGGAGGATCGCTACGTCAATCGCGAGCTTAGCTGGCTGAGCTTCAACCGCCGCGTCCTCGCCGAGAGCGAGAACACAGATTACCCCCTGCTCGAACGGCTGCGGTTCCTCTCGATTTCGGGAAGCAACCTCGACGAGTTCACGATGGTCCGCATCGCCGGCCTCGAAGGGCAGGTGCAACGCGGCATCGAAACGCCGGGGATCGACGGACGTTCACCCCGCCAACAGCTGGACGCCATCCGCGAACAGGTTCTTGCCCTGGAAGACCGGCAGCAAGACAGCCTCGACATCCTGCGCGGGCTGCTGCGCGAAGAAGACATCTTCATCGCCCTGCCCGACGAGCTTGAAGAGACCCAGCAGGAATGGCTGCACGATTATTTTGCGACCGACATCCAGCCGCTGATCACGCCGCAGGTGATCGACCCTTCACATCCCTTTCCCTTCGTCGCCAATGGCGGGATGGGCGTGCTGTTCCGCCTCAAGCGCGGCAAGCGCAGGGGTGAACTGGTCGAGATGGTCCTGATCCCGGGCAACGTCCCGCGTTTCGTGCGCGTGCCCGGCGACAAGGCCATCTATGTCGCGATCGAGCAGCTGGTCACGCGCTTTGCCGACCGCATCTTCCCGGGTTTCAAGATCCTTGGCGACGGCATTTTCCGCGTCCTTCGCGACAGCGACATCGAGGTCGAAGACGAGGCCGAAGATCTCGTGCGCTTTTTCCGCACCGCGATCCAGCGGCGCCGCCGCGGGCGTGCCGTCCTACTCGAACTCGATGACGAATGCGACGCTTCTGCAGAAACGCTGCTGCGCGAACAATTCGATGTCGACGCTGCGATGATCGTCAAGACGGGCGGAATGCTGGGCCTGCGCGATCTTGATACGATCTGCAACGAGCCGCGCCCCGATCTCAAATTCCCGCCCTTTTCGCCGCGCTATCCCGAACGCGTCCTCGCCCACGATGGCGATGTGTTCACCGCGATTCGCGAGAAGGACATGGTGATCCACCACCCCTACGAAAGCTTCGAAGTGGTGGTCGACTTCCTGCATCAGGCTGCGATCGATCCCCATGTCGTCTCGATCAAGCAGACACTCTATCGCGCTGGCGACCAGTCACCGGTCATCGCGGAACTCGTTGAAGCGGCTCAGAACGGCAAGGCCGTGACGGCGGTCGTGGAATTGAAAGCGCGCTTCGACGAAGAGCGCAACATCCGCTGGGCGAACGAGCTGGAACGAGCCGGTGTCCAGGTGATCTACGGCTTCACCGAGTGGAAGACCCACGCGAAAGTCAGCCTCGTCGTGCGCCGCGAAGAGGACGGCTATCGCACCTATTGCCACTTCGGGACGGGCAATTACCACCCGATCAACGCCAAGATCTATACCGACCTCAGCTACTTCACGGCGGACCAGGCGCTGGGCCGCGACGCGGCGAAGATGTTCAACTTCATCACGGGCTATATCGAGCCCGAGAAGCTCGAAAAGATCGCCATCTCCCCGCTCGGAATGCGCGACATGCTGAACGATCTGATCGACGTAGAGATCGCGAACGCCAAGGAAGGCAAGCCGGCGGGCATCTGGGTGAAACTCAATGCGATCACCAACCAGGCGATCATCGACAAGCTCTACGAGGCAAGCCAGGCGGGCGTGGAAATCCGCATGGTAGTGCGCGGTATCTGTTCGCTTCGCGCAGGCATTCCGGGACTGTCGGAGAATATCAGCGTCAAATCGATCATCGGCCGCTTCCTCGAACACGCGCGCATGTGGGCCTTCGCCAATGGCAAGGAATTGCCGAGCCGGCAGGCAAAGGTCTTCCTGACCAGTGCCGATGCCATGAGCCGCAATCTCGATCGCCGGGTGGAAGTGATGGTCCCGATTTCCAACAAGACCGTGCACGACCAGTTGCTCGGGCAGGTGATGCTGGCCAACATCCTCGATGTCGAACAGAGCTGGCGGCTCGATCCCGACGGCCAGTACCGCCGGATGAGCGATGGTTCGGATGGCTTCAATTGCCACGAGTATTTCATGTCCAACCCCTCGCTGTCAGGCCGCGGTTCGGCATTGAAAACGCAGGAGGTCCCGCGCCTCAGCCTGTACGGAACCGGTAAGTGAGCGGCCGGAAGGTGCGCTCCTCGCGCTGGCAACGGCGACTGATCCACCCTCCCCGCGCCGTCGTCGACATCGGCTCGAACACCGTGCGCCTCGTCATGTACGAAGGTACCGGCCGCGCTCCCGAGGTGGTGTGGAACGAGAAAGTCGCCGCCCGCCTCGGCCGTGACCTGTCCGAGACCGGTCGCATTCCTGAAGAAGCCGAACGCGAGGCGCTGGAGGCGCTTGGTCGCTATCGCCTCCTGATCGAGGACCGGGGTATCGAGGACGTCCAGACCGTGGCAACGGCCGCGGCACGCGATGCCGAGAATGGCGCCGAATTTCTCGCCAAGGTTGCGGCGCTCGGATTGGAGCCGTGCCTGCTCTCGGGTGAGGAAGAAGCCTGTGCCTCCGCATTCGGCGCGATTGGCGCATTCCCCGGCATGAGCGGCATGGTGGCCGACCTTGGCGGCGGCAGCCTCGAACTGGTCGCGATCGGCGACGGCGAATGCAAGGATGCGGTCAGCCTCCAGTTCGGCACCTTGCGCCTGCCGGCGCTGCGCGCAAACCGGCCCGATTTTGCCGAAACGGTGCACGAAGCGGTATCGAACGTCGGCTGGGCCAAGTCGCACAAGGGACCGCTGTTCATGATCGGCGGCACGTGGCGAGCACTCGCCTATTACGCGATGGCCGAAGCCGACTATCCGCTGACCGATCCGCACGGCTACTCGATCTCGGTGGAAGTAGCGCTCGACCTTGCCGCAAGGCTGATCGATGCCAAGCCGGCAAAGCTGATGGAGATATCGGGTATCAGCGAGATGCGGGCGCATTACCTGCCAGATGCAGCTGCATTACTCGGCCCGATGCTCGCCGAATTAGAACCCGAGTGCCTGATCTTTTCCAGCTGGGGCATCCGCGAGGGCCTGCTCTATTCGCGCCTCACAGACCTGCAGCAGCGGCAGGATCCCCTGCTCTCGGGCGTCCATGCCTTTTGCGAGCCGCGCGACGCGCCGGTGACCGATGCGACCCGTGTGGCAGGCTGGACGGTCGACCTCGCGAATGGCGGCGGCAAGCGCAACGAGCGGCTGCGCCTTGCGGCGGCACAACTGGCGGCAGGCCTGCAGAGGGTCGAACCGAACCTGCGGGTAAACCACGCAACCGAATGGGCACTGGACAAGCGCTGGATCGATTGCAGCGCGCGCGACCGCGCCATGATCTGCGCCGCGCTTTTCGGCAGTCTGGGCCGCACCGCCCTGCCCGCAAAGCTGCGCAAGCTCGCCAGCGACGACGATTTGCGTGAGGGCGTGACCTGGGGCCTCGGTTTCCGTCTGGCCCGCAGGCTCGGAGCAGGCTCGCGCGTAGCGCTGAGCAACAGCAAGCTGAGGCTCAAGAAGAACTCGCTGGTGCTCTACATCGATGAAAGTCGCGCGGCGCTGGCAGTCTGGCCGCTCACGAGCGAGCTGGAAATGCTGGCCGATTGGCTGGGCAAGGAACCCAAGGTGAAGGTCGGCGAATACCTGTTTGAGGAAGAGCCCGAAGAGACCGGCACTTAAGGCGAAAGATTACTCGCCCGCGCGTTCCTGCTCCGGACGCTTCCAGTTAATTCCGTCTGGTGGCCGAGGGCCCCACTCGTTTGCGTCTTTCTCTCCCGGCACGAGGCCAAGCCAGACAAGCAGAACGAGGAAGGCAAGGTTGAGCAGACCGAGGGGGACGAGCGCCTGCTCCAGTCCCTTGGCAACGATCAGAAACACTCCGAGAATCGAGTGGACGACGGCGCCAGCAAGGGCATATTTGGCCGAGATCCCGATATCGTGCAGGCGCGTACCCGCAAGAATTGCAAAAACCACCACGATCGCCCCGGAGCCGTTACTTTCTCCGATGATATCAAAATAGATCAGTGCCGCCAGCAAGGCGATGATACCAAGCAGGTTGGCCCAATAGGTCGGACGGTTGATGCGGTAGCCGATCACCCGGTCGAGCAGGTTTTTCACCGCGAGGGCCTTATTCCGCCGTTGCCGGTGCTGCGAGCGGGAAGAAGGGAATGCGCACTTCGAATGGTGTGCCGTCTTCGCGGTGGAAGGTGTAGAACCCTTCCATCGAGCCATGCGGTGTGTCGAGCGGACAGCCCGAAACGTAGTCATGGCTTTCACCCGGAGAGAGGACCGGCTGCTCGCCAACCACGCCGTCGCCATCGACATGGGCCACCATCCCTGCACCATCGGTGATCCGCCAATGGCGGGTCATCAGCTGCACGCGCTCGTGCGAGGCGTTCTCGATGCGGATGTGATAGACCCAGAACCACTTGCCCGCCTCGGGCTGGGATTGCTCGGGCAGGAAATTCACCGACACGCGGACGGTAATGCCATCGGTCATGGCTGAGTGCTGGAATAATTCCTTCATGACCACTTCAACCTAGGCACTTGTCGCGGAGGAGCAAGGGCCAGACCCGCCTCACCCCCAAGAATTCACTGCTATGCGACGAAGCGTTCAGTCGGGCGGATTGTGCTCTTTCAGGAAAGCCAGCAGCCCTTCGAGCAGGCGCACTTCCTCGCTGCCGTCGGACAGGTAGTGGTTGTCGGTCAGTTCCAGCATCTCGATGTCCTTGCCAGCCGCGTCGGCCGCTTCGGCCAGCTGCTCGTACTGGTCGAAGGGAACGCGCAAGTCGCGTGTGCCGTGCGCGACGAACAGTGGCCGCTTGAGCCGGTCGATCTGGTCGGCAACCGAAATGCTGGCGAGGTCGAACTTGTCGTCACCCGTGATCCGCGGCGTCCAGACGTCCTTGTACCAGCGCTTCCTCACGCGTCCGCGGGCAAGGTACTGGCTGTCGTAGGCGAGCAGGTCTTCCCAATCGACTACGCCTGCAAAACTGGCTCCGCAGCGATAGCGCTCCGGGTTGCGCAGTGTGCCCCACATGGCCGCATATCCGCCGTAGCTCGCACCAAACAGGCAGACACGGTCCGGGTCTGCGAAACCCTGCGCGACCGCCCAGTCATACGCGTCGTCGATATCGTCCTGCATCGCACGACCGATCTGACCGTCGCCCAGCCGCTCGAATGCCTCTCCGTACCCTCCCGAACCCCGGTAATTCGGCCGCAGGACGGCATAGCCGCGATTGGCGAGCAACTGCGTCCAGTCGTCGTAGACCATGGTGTCGCGCACACCGTAAGGCCCGCCGTGCGGCATGATGATCATGGGCAGCCGCTCGCGCCCACGACCGCGCGGCAGGGTCAGGAAGGCCCGCATGCGGGTCCCGTCACGCGCGACAATTTCGTGAGCCTCGGTTTTCGAGAGCAGCTTCTCGTCCACATGCGGGCGCAGATTCGCAAAAAGTTCGAGGTTCATGCGCGAGGGCGTGAACACGTAGAGCGCGCCCGGGTCCGCATCGCCCGCCTGGCGCACGAGCATCCGCTTCATTCCCGCCCGGTCGATAACGCGCACCCGGCTACCCGGCAGGGCAGCATCGAGCTGCGACTGGACACTTGCCATTTCCTTGTCGAGCCACACTGTCCTTGGCTCGTCATCGGTATAGCTGACGCCGATCGGCCCTTCGCCCTTGCGGAAAATCGCTTGGTCGATCCCCCAGCGCGGGTTTTCATAGACGATCGGACCGAGCTTGCCGGTCGAATAGTCGATTTCGCGCAGGACTTTCCGGCCTTCGGGTGCATCGACCATCGCATACCCCGTGTCGCGCCCGGCATAGATGCCCATGACGTCCCAGGCATCGAGCGCCTCGTCATCGCCGCCCTTCACCTTGGTCACGCGCCTGAATTTGTCGTCCGGTCCCGAGCGGTAGTAGATCTTGATGTCGGCTTTCGACGTCCAGCTCATTCCGAGGCGGACAACGCCCGCGTCGTCGGCGAACCACTCGTAGACATCCTTCTCCGGCTTCTGGACGAGGACGGCGGACGATGCGCCGCTGCCATCTAGCGGGAAGCGCCAGACTGCTGGCGGGACACCGCCCCTCTCGCTCAGCGAGAGGATCACGTATTCGCCGTTCGGGTCGGTGTGGAGCACGTCGTCTCCCTCCCAGCCCTGTTCCTCGAAGCCGATGAAGTGCAGCTGACGGGTAGGAATATCGAAGGCGTGCAGCCGCGATTCTCCATAGCGGAAGCTCGACAACTTCATCCGGTTGGAAATCAGGATTCGGTCGTCACCCGCCCAGTCGAACCAGTTGAAACCGTCACGCGGGCCGAGGTCGATCGCGAGCAGCGGTTCGAGCGTATCGGAATCGTGGACAGCCAGGACCCTCTTGCCACCCTCGACCACGACGAACGCGAAGCGGGTGCCGTTTTGTGAAAGCTTGGCCGAATTGAGCTGGTTGCCGCCAGCAAATGCCGCGACAGGAATTTCAGCCGGGCGCTCGGCTCGCTCTTCCTGCGCGTATAGCGGCGTATGAAACGCGAGGGCGCAAGCTACAAAATGGATAAAACGCACGACGACCCCTCGAAATCCGAAGTCCCGATAGTATTGATCGGGGAAGCAATCTCAAGGGCGCAAGCGATTAGTTTCAATAGTTTGCAGCTGCTTCGCCAGAACCGCGTAATTGCTTAATGCCGATTCACCCTTTTCGGCAGCATGCGGTTAGGCCCGATTGCTTAGAACCGTGAAAGGGACGCGCGAATCCGCCATCGGGATACGGCAGATTCGCAAGGGACAAACCACCATGCGCCGCGATCGGCGCGAGCCGGATGAGGAGGGAAAACATGCTGTTTCATTTCATCCGCAACCTGCGCCGCGACTGCAGCGGTTACGGCCTTATCGAGATGGCGCTGCTGGCGCCGCAACTGACGATACTCGCCTACTACGCATTCGACCTTTGAGCAGGTTGTATCAGGGCTTTCCGCCCGTCAGGTAATCTTCGAGCTGGCCCAGCCGCTCCTTGCCGAACCACATCTCGTCGCCAACGAAGAATGTCGGGATCCCGAATGCACCGCGTTCGACGGCTTTCTCCGTATTTTCGGCCAGCTTCTGTTTCACCGCAGCATCCTGCGTCGCTGAAAGCAGCCTGTCGGCATCGAAGCCGCCACTTTCGAGCACCTCGCGCACCGCATCCACATCGCCGCAATCGATGTTCCGCTCCCACACGGCGGGCTGGAACAGGTCGACCAGCGCCTGCATCTCGTCCTGGTCCTTCGCCGCCACGAGGATGCGCTGCAGCAGGATCGAATTGAACGGCAGGTCCGGATGCATGCTGAACCGGTCCATTGCGTGCCGGTCGAGGAAGCGGCGGAATTCCAGCGCCGCATAGGGCACTTTCCCCTTCACATCCGCATCACGCATCATCGGCGGCGAATTGCCCGTCATCTTGTGCATCCCGCCAAGGAATACCGGAGTGACGACCAGTTTCGCGCCGGTCCGCCCGGCAATTTCCTTCAGCGGATACCAGGCAAGGTATCCGTTGGGTGCCGCCAGATCGAGGATGAATTCAAGCGTTTGGCTCATCTTGTGTCGCTTCCTCCGGTACGTCCTGCTCGGGTATCTCGAACATCGAGCGGTCGATCGGAGGGCACCCCAGCGTGTCCGCCGCGACCACGAGCATGGTGAACTGCGGGTCTTCATCCCACTCAACCGTCTCGGATTGCAAGCGCGCGGCGTAATTTTCGAGATAATCGATCTCGCGATCGCTCAGCTCTTCGCCATAGGTCTGGCCAGTGTAATTGCACTGCGCCTGCTGGCTGCGCATGAATTCCTGCGCATCGAAGGCGAAGCCGGCCACCTGCGTCGCCGCATTCACTTCCGCATCGCTGGGCGAGATCGGCCAGAGCAGGATGTCCTTGATGAACCCGCCGCGACGCGATCTTGTCGAAGCCCAGTCATCGTGGCGAAGCGTCTTCTCCAGCGCTTCGGCGCGCGCGACCACGCCCGCACGGCTTTCGAACGGGTCGGACAGGTCGACATCGTTGTAGAACTTCACACCGAAATAGGCGGCGACCGCAATCACGCCGAGTGCGATCGGCGTGTAGCGCACGACCTTGCGCCAGGTCGGGTTCTTCTGGCTCTCCTGCTCGATGCGAGCGACGAGTTCGTCTCGCACGATATAGGCGGGGCCTGCCCAGCCCGGATTTTCCTCGGCAAGCGTATCGAGGTCACTGACGATATTCGCCTTGATCTGTTCGGGATCGTCACCGGTCGCCAGCGCGTCGTAGACAAAGCGGTTTCGGACGCTCGCGAAATTCGCCTGCACCTGCTGGCTGGCCTTCAGGTCATCCCCATCGAGATAGCCCGAATACTGTTCCATCTCGCCCGCTGCATCGAGCAGCGCGTCGTAATTGTAATGCATGGTGTTGCGACCCCCAAAAATTCAGTCCGGTTCGAAACTACCCCGAATAACCATCGGAGCAATGCTTCCGAATACTTCCCCACAGTACAGTCGCTGGTAGGATAGCTTCATGAAGAAAGCCTTCCTCCCCTTGCCGATGCTGGCTCTTGGGCTGGCGATCCCTCTCTCCGCCCATCCGAGTGAGGAAGGCGCCGAGCGTTGCCATATGCACAAGGAAACCGGCGCGCTTCATTGCCCGAAACGCAAAGAAGCCGACGCACCGGCCCCGCAGACCCGTCCCATGCGCTCGCGCGAGGTTTATTATCGTGGTTGCCGGGAAGCCCGCGCGGCCGGCGTCACGCCGATCCGGCGCGGGGAGCCCGGATACCGCGAGGGCCTCGATGGCGACAACGATGGCTGGGCGTGCGAGCGATATATTCGCCCGCGACGCTAGAGACCGGCAGCCTTCAACGCCCGGTCGAGGTCTTCCTTCACATCCTCGACGTCTTCCAGCCCGACGTTGATCCGCAGCAGCCCCTCGGTCACGCCCATGGCTGCGCGATCTTCGGCGGTCATACCTGCATGCGTGGTGCTGGCAGGGTGGCACATCAGGCTGCGCGCATCGCCGATATTGTTCGAAATATCGACCAGCTGAAGCGCATCGAGGATAGCGAACGCGCGCTCGCGGCTCTCCACATCGAAGGCGAAGATCGGGCCGGTCGCGCTCATCTGTTCGAGTGCGAGCGCGTGGCGAGGGTGGCTCTCAAGTCCGGGGTGCAGCATGCGGGGCACGCGGCTTTCGATGGCTTGGCCGAGCTCGACCGCATTCTCGCTCTGCTTGTGCGCCCGAAGGCTAAGCGTTTCGAGACCCTTCAGGACGACCCATGCATTGAAGGGTGCGATATTGGGCCCGGTGTTGCGCTGGAACGGCAGGAGGACCTCGTCGATCCACTCCTGCGAGCCGCATACGGCACCGGCGAGCACCCTGCCCTGTCCGTCCATCAGCTTGGTCGCGGAATAGGCGACGACATCCGCACCGAAATCCATCGGGCGCTGGAGCACACTGGTGGCAAAGGCATTGTCGACAACAGTGGTAATGCCATGCGCCTTCGCCAAGCCGCAGACATGCGCGAGATCGACGACATCGAGCGTCGGATTTGCCGGTGTCTCGAAGAAGAAGACTTTCGTATTGGGCCTGATCGCTGCTTCCCACGCATCGTTGTCGGCGCTGTCGACGACGGTCGTCTCGATCCCGAAGCGCGGAAGCAGGTGGTCGAGCAGCCAGCGGCATGACCCGAAGGCCGCACGCGCACCGACGACATGATCGCCTGCCGAAAGCTGGCAGAGCAGCGCTGTCGTCATCGCCGCCATCCCGCTCGCCTGTGCGCGGCAGGCCTCTGCGCCTTCCATCAGGGCAATGCGCTCTTCCAGCATCGCAACGGTCGGGTTCTGGAGGCGCGAATAGGTCATCCCCTCCGCATCGCCTGCGAAACGGTCGGCGACGGTCTGCGCGTCGTCGTAGGTATAGCCCGAGGTGAGGAACAATGCCTCGCTCGTCTCGCCATGTTCGCTGCGCCAGGTTCCGCCGCGCACAGCCTGCGTGGCAGGGCGCCAGTTGGAGGTGATCGAGCGATCGGTGCCGGTGGTCTTCTTCATGCGCCGACCGATAGCATGCGCGCAGCGCGCGGCAAGCAGGTCACCCTTCGAAGGCGACAAGCGCAGCTTCGGCAATATCGGAGCGTCCGACCGCATCGAGCATTTGCGAGCCCTCGATGAGTGTCAGCAGCAGCCGCGCGCCGCCGGCCGGATCGGGGTCTCCTTCCGGCATGTGCGCCTCCAGCCAGCCGAGCAGCAGCCCCATGGTGGAGGACGCGCTCTTGCGGAACGTTGCGTCACCTGCAGCCGAAGCTGCGACCACCTCCCACCACAGCCGCATGAAGGGCGCGAGCTGCGGAGTTGCCGTAATTTCGAGGATGCGTCGGAGCGTTTCCTTGCGGTTCGGGGCCGGTTCCGAAGGTAGAGCCGCCTCGAGACCTGCTTCATAGAGGCCAGCTAGGTAATCGAGCAGTGCATCGATCACGCCCTGCCGGTTGCCGAAGTGGTAGATCAGCATCCGGTCGCTTGTCCCTGCCGCCTTGGCGAGCGGACGCAGGCTGACGCCCGCAATCCCGTGCTCGAGCACATGGGCCGCCATTGCGGGAAGCAGCGTTTCAGGGGTCATGCGGGACTTCGCCATGCCGCCCTTGTAGCGAGTGCTACATATCGCTACAAGTGTAGCACTCGCTACATACGACTCGGGAGCCTCCAATGTCGCCCTACGAAATCCTTGCCGCAGCCGGAGCCGTCGCTGCGCTGGTCGTCATCGTCTATATCGCCGCCAGCCGCTCGGAAACCGGCAGCCCTGCCCTCGCCGCCGCCCTGTCGGGTGCATTCGGTGCTTTCACCGCGGTCACGATCTTCATCGAAGGCGTGATGCCGGTGTGGACCAACCACACGCAGAACCTCTGGGGCGTGCAGGTCTGGTGGGATCTGCTCATCTCGGTCGCTATCGCGCTTTTCCTCGTCGTACCGCGCGCGAGGGCGCAGGGCATGAATGTCCTTCCGTGGATCCTGTTCGTCGGCACGACGGCCAGCATCGGCCTTCTTGCCATGGTCGCGCGGCTGTTCTGGCTGGAGAAGGCAAACAAAGCCGCCTGAACGCGCTTGCCGGGCGGCGCATGCTTTCCTAAGCATCCGCGCGATGAGCCGCGCGCCCGAGCAACCGCAAGACCCGATACTCTGGTGCGCCGCGCTGGCGCTCGGCTTCTGGCTGCTCGTGGCATGGAACCTCGGCATCCCGACGAAGCCCTATTTCGACGAAGTCCACTACCTTCCTGCCGCGCGCGACCTGATCGCTCTGGACACTTTCTCGAACCGCGAACATCCGCTGTTCGGCAAGGAGATGATCGCGCTCGGCATCATGCTGCTTGGCGACAATGCGTGGGGCTGGCGGATCATGCCCTCGCTGGCCGGCGCGCTGGCGCTCTTCGCGGTCATGCGCGTCGTCTGGTTCGGCACATTGAGCCGCTATGCGACGCTTGTCGCGGGTCTGCTCGTGGCGACCGGCTTCCATCTTTTCATCCATTCGCGCATCGCGATGCTCGACGTCTTCGCGATCGCGGCCCTGTCGGTAGCCTTCTGGCAATGCGCAGCTGCCATCCGTGAGCCGGAAAAGGGCCGCTGGCGGCTGGCGCTTGCTGGTGTTGCGCTGGGCCTTGCCATGGCGAGCAAGTGGAACACGCTGATCATCGCGATGGTGCCCGGCCTCGCCTTCCTCGTGCTCCGCTGGTTTGCCGGCCGCCGCCGCCTGCTGCTGAGCAGGCGCGGAATGCCGGTACCGGGCATGACGCTGGTGGAGGCGTTCGGCTGGCTCGGCTTATTGCCGCTGATCGTCTACGCCGCGACCTTCTGGCCCGCCTACTACTTCGCCAACCAGCCGATTACCGAAGGGCTGATAGCGCATCACCGTTTCATGCTCGACCTGCAAACGCAGGTGCTGAAGCCGCACCCCTACCAGTCGAACTGGCCCGAGTGGGTGATGAACTGGCGAGCGATCTGGTATCTCTACGAGCCCGTGGACGGCGCGCAGCGCGGGATCATGCTGATCGGAAACCCGCTGACGATGCTGCTCGGCCTGCCGGCCCTGCTGTGGTGCGCATGGCAGGGAGCGAAGGCCCGCGCGCCGATGCATGGTGCTGTCGCTGTGCTCTATGCCGTCAGCCTAGGTTTCTGGATTTTCGCGGCCAAGCCGGTCCAGTTCTATTATCACTACTTCCTGCCGAGCACTTTCCTGCTGGTAGCGCTGGCGCTGGCGCTCGACGATTTGCGACAGAGCGGAAGGCGCAAGCTGGCGGCAGCCGTCATCGTCCTGAACCTGCTGGTCTTCGCCTTTTTCTACGAGATCATCGCCGCAGAACCGCTTGCACGGCCCGACAGTTTCCAGGTCTGGGCCTGGCTCGAAAGCTGGAAATAGGCCCTAGTAGCGGCCCCAGACGAAGCGGCTCGACAGCGCGTAATTCCACACCGAGCCGATACCGATCCCCACCATCGCCGCGAGCACTTCGTGCAAGCCCCGCGCGTAGAGCGCGCTGGCGACCGCGACATTGGCGAAGGCCCCTACCGAACAGGCGGCGATGAAGCTCGCCCAGCCTGCAAGGACCTTGCGGACACTTGTCAGGCGCCGGTCACGATAGGTCAGGAAATTGTTGAGCCAGAAATTGAAGGTCATCGCGCCGAAGGTCGCGACGGCCTGCGCCCAGGTGAAGCCCGCGCCGAATGCCAGCAAGCACAGGTAGAGGATGGCGAGGTGCACCAGCACGCCCAGTGCCCCGACCGTGCCGAACAGTGCGAACCGGGTCGGAATGATCCGCCCGAAGCTCTTGTCGTAAAGCCCGGCGAGGAAATCGAGGGCGATGGCACGGTCGAGCTTGCTCTCGCCCGCACGGCGCGCGGCAAAGTTCATCGGGAAATCCTTGACCTTCAATGGCCTGTCGGAGGTCGCGAGCAGGTCGAGCAGGATCTTGAAACCGATACCGGACAAGCGCGGCACGAGGCTGCGCGCCCTGTCGGTGGACAGCAGGAAATAGCCGCTCATCGGATCGCTGAGTTCGACTCCGGTCAGGCGGCGGGCAAGACCATTGGCGAGCGAGGACAGCTTCTCGCGATCGGGGCGACCCCATTCCTCCATGCTCGCGCCTTCGGCAAACCGGCTCGCCACGGCCACGTCGGCCTCGCCCGAACGAACGCATTCAAGCATGGACGCGAGCAGTTTCGGGTCGTGCTGGTGGTCGGCATCCATGACCGCGACGAAGGGTGCGGCAGTGGCGCAGAAGCCTTCTATCGCCGCGCTCGAAAGCCCACGGCGGCCGATACGCTGGATGGCCCGGACGCGGGGATCCTCGCGGGCAATGCGCCGCGCTTCGTCGGAGGTGCCGTCAGCCGAATTGTCGTCCACGACCAGCACTTCCCAGCCGAACGGGCCGAGTGCATCCTCTATCCGCTCCACCAGCGGAGCGAGATTGTCACGCTCGTTGAGCGTTGGAAGAATGATCGCCAGGTCGAGCGCCATGGCCCCCGCCTGAAGCGAATTGCGTTTAAGATCAAGCCAGAGCGTCTAGCGCGCGAAGGACCGCGTCGCCGATTTCACCGGTCGAAGAAGTGCCGCCGAGGTCCGCACCGCGCACATCGCTCGCCACGACCTTGGCCACAGCGCGCTCGATCCGTCCTGCCTCGGTCTCGCCGCCGAGCGAGTGACGCAGGAGCATGGCGAGGCTCAGGATCGCGGCGATCGGATTGGCCTTGCCCTGCCCCGCGATATCCGGGGCGCTGCCGTGGATCGGCTCGTAGAGGCCGAAAGTGCCGAATTCGGTCTGCCGCTCGCCGAGGCTGGCGCTCGCCAGCAGTCCGATAGAGCCGACGCAGGCGCTCGCCTGATCGGACAGGATGTCGCCGAAGAGGTTTCCGGTCAGGATCACGTCGAACTGGCCGGGGCTGCGCACCATCTGCATGGCGGCGTTGTCGACGTACATGTGGTCGAGCTCGACATCGGGATATTCGGCTGCGACCTCGATCACGGTCTCGCGCCAGATGCGGCTTGTTTCGAGGACGTTGGCTTTGTCCACGCTGGTAAGGCGCTTGCGGCGCTTCTGAGCAGCGCGGAAGCCCGTGTGGGCGATGCGGCGAACCTCGGCCTCGTTATAGGACATGGCGTCCCAACCCTCGCGCCCGCCGTCGCTGTCACGCTCGCCCTTGTCGCCGAAATAGACGTCACCATTGAGCTCGCGCACGACCAGCAGGTCGATGCCTCGCGCCACCTCCGGCTTCAGCGAGGACATATCCTCCAGCCCGGGATAGCCTGCTGCGGGACGCAGGTTGGCGAACAGCCCGAGTTCGCTCCTCAAACCGAGGATCGCCTGTTCCGGGCGATGCTCGCGCGGCAAATCGTCGCATTTCGGATCGCCCACCGCGCCGAACAGGACCGCATCGGCTGCACGCGCCATATCGAGCGTCTCTTGCGGCAAGGGATGGCCATGACGCTTGTAGGCGATTCCGCCGACATCGCCTTCGAACAACGTCAGCCCGGGCAGCGAGAGTGCATCGAGAACCCGAAGTGCCTGCTCGGTAACTTCAGGCCCGATCCCGTCGCCGGGCAAGATTGCAATTTTCATGTCAGACCATCCGTTCGAGCCGCTGCATCAGGAGAGCCCTAGCGGCTAGAACGTCATTGCGGGTGTCGGCAAGGAGGTATCTGGCGATCAGAGGCTCGTTGCCGCGCAGAATTTCCAGAGCCTGCTCAAGCCCCTCTATCTCGGGCCTTGCACCGCCATAACCGAGCTCCCGCAGGAGCAGCACTTCATAGGACGCAAGCGCGCCTGCCCAGCCACGCGCAGAGGGTGCGTTACAGATTGCATCGAGCAGGCCGGAAAGCGCGGAAAAGAGGCTGGGATATGGATTGCGTTCGGGCAAGGCGCTGGCCGTGAGCGCACAGGTCCATGCGATAGCGGCGGCGGGCAACGGCTCGGTCAGCCAGGGCCCGCGGCTCTGGGCAAGCTCCAGCCGCGCAAAGGGCAACTGGCTGTCCGACTTGGCTCGGATTTCGGCTTCGACCATGTTTCCGGGAATGACCACGGGCCGCAACTGTCGCCCTCGCCCGCCTGCGACATAGGCCGCGACGACACCGCTTTCCTCGGTCAGCAGGCGCGCGATCACTGCTGTCTCGCCATGAGGGCGGGCAGCGATCAGGATTGCTGGTGCGCGTAGATGCATGGGGAACCCCTACCGCGCGGCAGGGGCAAAACTCACTTGTGCTTGGCTTCCAGCGCCGCGACGCGGGTGGCGAGATCTTCTGCCTGCTCGCGCGCCTTGGCGGCCATCGCCTTGACCGCATCGAATTCTTCGCGGGTGACGAAGTCCATGCCGCCGAACGCTTCCTTGGCCCGTTCACGAGCAGTCTCGCGCGCTTCGCGGGTCATGCCCGCAAGCGTACCGGCCGCCGAATTGGCGAGTTTGACGAAGTCGGCGATCATCGGGTTCTGGCTCTGCATGCGGGCTATCTAGGCCGACAGTCGCGGCAGTTCAATTGCCGATGCGCACACGCTCGATCGCCTGGCCCGACGAACCGCCGTCGGCATCCGGATTGAGCTGCAGAAATTCGTAATTGAGCAGCGTCGCGAAGCAGACCCACGCGAGATAGGGCACCAGCAGCAGTGCAGCGAGGCCGCGCACCTTCCAGAACAGGGCGATCACTACCAGCAGGCTGAGGAAGATGAGCACGATCACCACGAGCGCGGCACTCATCTGTTGCATGCCGAAGAAGGTCGGCGACCATGCAAGGTTGAGCAGGAAGTGCAGCGCGAATGCGATAAGCGCCGCGGTGCGGCCACGCGCGCCCCATGCCGAGGCAACGAGCGCCACCGAAAGCCCGATCATCACATAGAGGATCGACCAGACGATGCCGAACCACTTGGGTTCGGGAAAGATCGAGGGCTTTTCGAGCGACTGGAACCAAGCGCTTTCCGGCCCCGGCCCCAATTGCCCGGCAACGAAGCCGAGCAGGACGACAAGGGGCACCAGGAAAAGGGCCCAGCGGATGAAACTCGCGCGCAGCTGTCCGCGCGATGCCAGCATATTCATGACTGCAATTCCTGTCGGCGACTCGTCATTTCAGGATTGTTCTGGCGAGGTGCGGACGGGCTGGCAATGCGCGATAGCCCCCCGTCCACTTTCGGGACCGGTCAGACCTTCACCACGCCGTGCGCGATGAGGGACTTCGCGCAATCGACGATGCTCTCTTCCTCGGGCCGGGTTTTCCAGCCCAGCCGTTCCAGCGCATGGCTCGGATCGACATTGCGCGTCTTGCCGATCTCGCTCTTGATCGAGCGCACCCCCGGATTGAACAGCGAAAGGATCGAGACCATCCAGTTGGGCATGATCTTCTTGGGCACCTTGCGGGTGTGCTCCGGCGGGAGGCGATCGCGCAGGACATCGGCGATCTCGATGATTTTCATGAACTTGCCGGCGGCAAGGAAGCGCTCGTTCGCAAGGTCCGGCTCCTCAAGGCAGCGGACGTGCAGGTCGGCGACATCGCGCGTGTCGACGATGGCAAAGCCAAGGTCGGGAGCCATCGGCATGGAGCCGTCGAGTACCTGTTTCACCGCCTCGACCGAGGGGGAGAAATCGGGATCGTCCACCGGGCCGAGCACCATCGACGGATTGACCGATACGAACTCCATCCCCGCGCCGTTCTCCTCGATCCAGTCGCGCGCCGCACGTTCGGCGATGGTCTTGGATTTGACGTAAGGGTAGACGTCGGGGTGCGACACATCGGTCCAGTCGCTTTCATCGACGGTGTAGACCTTGTCGCTCCGGCCATAGGCCACGGCCGCCATCGAGCTCGTCTGGACGAACCGCTTCACGCCGGCATCCTTGGCGAAACGCAGGGCGCGCAGCGTGCCCTCGCGGGCCGGGACGATCATCTCGTTCTCGTCCTTGGGGGTGGAAGCCGCGATGGGCGAGGCGACGTGGGCCATGTGCGTACAGCCGGCGACGGCCTCTGCCCAGCCTGCGTCATCCATCAGTTCGGCTTCGAAGACCTTGAACTGGGCCTCGTCCGGATTGCCGAAGCGGCGCTGAAGGATGCCCTTGCTTTTCGCCTTGTTGCGCACGGTCGTGTGGACCGTCCAGCCCTTTGCAAGCAGCTGCCGGATCAGTTCGCCGGCGATATAGCCGGTGCCGCCGGTAACGAGCACGGTTCCAGTCATCTCGTTTCTCCCTTTCGGGCGATGCTATGACCAAAGGTTGCTCGCTGCAACCGACTGGCGAGATCAACGCATCAGGACGAGTTCTTCGGCCATCGTCGGATGGATCGCGGTGGTCGCATCGAAATCGGCCTTGGTGAGGCCTGCCTTCACAGCGATCGCGGCAGCCTGCATCATCTCCGGCGCCTCGGGAGCGATCATGTGGATGCCGACGATCTTTCCGCTATCGCCATCGCAGACCATCTTGATCAGGCTGCGTTCGTTGCGGCCGGCAAGTACGTTCTTCATCGGCCGGAAATCGGACAGGTAGACCTTCACGCTGCCGAGCTTGTTCTTGGCCTCGCCCTCGGTCATGCCGACAGCGGCGATGGGCGGATGGCTGAAAACGGCGCTCGGGATGCAGGAGTGATCCACGGCAACCGGATCGCAGCCGCCGAAGACCATGTCGGCAATGGCCTGGCCTTCGCGAATGGCGACGGGGGTCAGTTGCACGCGGTCGGTCACATCGCCAACGGCAAAGATATGGTCGACATTGGTCTTGCTGAAGCGGTCGACCTTGATCTCGCCGCCATCACCCAGCTCGACGCCCGCCTTGTCCAGCCCCAGCCCTTCGGTGTTGGGAACGCGGCCGACGGCGAACATGACGAGGTCCGCCTTTTCCTCGTCCTGGTCGCTGAGCTTTACGAAATAGCCGCCTTCGTCACACGGCTTGATGTATTCGAAGGTCGTGTTGAAGCGGAACTTGATGCCCTTCATCGTGCTGATCTGGAGCAGTCGGTCGCGCACCGCCTCGTCATAGCTGCGCAGCAGGCGGTCACCGCGATTGACGACATGAACATCGCAGCCGAACTCATTGAATACACCGGCGAATTCGTTGGCGATGTAGCCGCCACCCGCGATGATGATCTTCTTCGGCAGTTCGTCGAGGTGAAATGCCTCGTTCGAACTGATCGCATGTTCCGCGCCCTGGCATTCGGGCATGCGCGGACGCGCGCCGGTGGCGATCAGGATGTACTTGGCCGTAACCTTGCGGCCGCTGGCGAGCGTGATCTCGTGCGGGCCGGTAATCTCGGCACGCTCCTTGAAGATTTCGACCTCGTGGTTCTGCAGCGTATCGGTGTAGGCGCCTTCCAGCCGGTCTACATCGGCCAGCACATTGTCGCGCAGCACCTTCCAGTCGAATTTCTTCTCGCCGATTTCCCAGCCGAAGCGTTGGCAATCCTCGAGGTCCTCGGCGAAATGTGCGCCGTAGACGAGCATCTTCTTGGGCACGCAGCCGCGGATCACGCAGGTGCCGCCGACGCGGTGTTCCTCAGCAATCGCGACCTTCGCGCCGTGGGCCGCAGAGACACGGCTGGCGCGCACGCCGCCAGAACCGGCGCCGATGGTGAAGAGGTCGTAATCGTATTGGTCGGCCATTCGGCGCTCCTGTCAGCTTTCGCGCGTGTCTCTCGCCAACCGTGAGCCGATAAGCAAGTTCCGACTTACCTTCCGCTGCGCGGCCGGTTCCGGTTACGGTTACGATTTCCGCCCGGACGACCGCCGGGCTTGCCGCCCTGCCCTGCGCCCTCGGGCTTGCCCTTGCGCGCAGGATGTTTCTGCTTGGGTTTCGGCTTGGTAGCGCCGCCGGTCGGGCGAACCTTGGGCTTGGCAAGACGCGGCTTCTGCTCGCGCTTGGTCGGGCCAACGCCTTCGACGACTGCGCGGAAATTGTCGGGGAGCGGCAGGCGCTCGAATTCCGCGTCGGTCTTCTTACGGATGTCCTTCAGGTAATCGCGTTCGTCCTCTGCACAGAAAGCAATCGCGATACCGTCCTTGCCGGCACGCGCGGTGCGGCCGATGCGGTGGACGTACTGTTCGGGCACGTTGGGCAGCTCGTAATTGATCACGTGGCTAACGCCCGGAATGTCGATCCCGCGCGCGGCGACATCGGTCGCGATCAGGATCGGCGTCTTGGCGCGCTTGAATTCGTCGAGCGCACGCTCGCGCTGCGGCTGGCTCTTGTTGCCGTGAATGGCGTTGGCAGGAATGCCTGCCTGGCCGAGCTTCTTCACGATGCGGTCGCAGCCATGCTTGGTGCGGGCGAAGATCAGCACGCGTTCGAACTTGCCGGGCACCTTGTGGCGTTCGGACAGGATCATTTCGAGCAGCGTCTGCTTCTCGTCCTGCTGGACCATGAAGAGATACTGGTCGATGCGTTCAGCCGTCGTGCTTTCGGGCGTCACGCTGACCTTGACCGGATTGCGGCAGTATTTGCCGACCAGTTCCTGGATCTGCTTGGGCATGGTGGCGCTGAAGAAGAGCGTCTGGCGATCGTCCGGCACGAGCTCGCTGATGCGGCGCAGCGCGTGGATGAAGCCGAGATCGAGCATCTGGTCGGCCTCGTCGAGGACGAGGATTTCCACGCCGTCGAGGCGAAAAGCCTTCTGGTCGATCAGGTCGAGCAGGCGGCCCGGCGTCGCGACGAGGATGTCGGTGCCGCGGTGCAGCTTGTTCCGGTCCTTGTTGACCGAAGTACCGCCAACGATGCTGTGGACCTTCAGGCCCGCAAGCGCGCCGTAATCCTTGGCACTTTCGGCGATCTGGCCCGCCAACTCGCGCGTCGGGGCGAGCACCAGCATGCGGCAGGATTTGAACGGCGTCTGCTTGTCGGCGTCACGCAGGCGGTCGATGCTGGGCAGCATGAAGGCAGCGGTCTTGCCGGTGCCGGTCTGCGCGATGCCGAGCAGGTCGCGGCCTTCGAGAACGTGCGGAATGGCCTGCGCCTGGATCGGCGTCGGCTCGGTATAGCCCTTCATGTCGAGGGCCTGGAGCACGGGCTGGGAGAGCCCGAGGTCGGTGAATTGTGTCATGTATACTCGCAATATGCTTGCGGCGCGCAGACGGAATGGTCGCGCGGCGCGGGTGTCAAACGACCCGCGTGAAAAGGGAAGTCATTGGAAACTGGACCGAGGCGCGGCCGGGGCGATGGATGTCTCTCACATCGCCGCTTCACGCTGGCTAGCGCGCTTCGATGGGCGCCATGTGGGGCGAATACTGTGAATAGTCAACCGCACTCGCTGTTTCTCGGGGCCTGTCGAACATATTCGACCTCAAATTATTGGGGGGAGAGACAGCATGCCTGAATGGGCATCAATCGTACTGCTTGTCGCCGGCATCGGTTTCATAATGATCGCGATAGCGACTGCGATCCTGCATTTCTTCGTCGGCCTGAGGCAACCTCCAGCCAAAAGGGCTGCTCTCACGGTAGCGGTAGCCTATATCATTGTAGCATCGCTTTTAGTCCTTTACGGCCCGACGGACTATCGCCTGTTCGCGCCTGCGGTGCCGATTCCCGGTGCGATTGTTGCCTATTTCTTCTGGTGGCATGATTTTCGTATGAAATGGATCGAAGCAGAGGACGTCGGCGATCAGGCGATTGCAACTGACGACTGGCGCGCAGGAATAGTACGGCTTCTTATGGTGCTTACGATCGGAGTGGGGATCGTTCTCTACAAGGCCCTCGTCACGGGAATGCTGGATTCAATCTTCTAGCTGCACGAAAAGAGGCCGCCCGGACGGACGACCTCTCTTCGGGACGGGTTTTGGAATACGCGCGGTCAGGCGGCCTTTTTGCCCGCCATGGCATGGACATCAGCAGCGCCGAGCAACTGGCCGCCGATGCCCCAGTCGCCCTGTTCCACTTCCATGATGCGGACCCAGGTGACGGGGCGCATGGCTTCGCCTTCGACTTCGACCATGGCTTCGGTGACCTTGCCGATAAGGTCCTTCTTCTGGTCGTCGGTGAAAACGTTCTTGATCACGTCGATGGTTACGAGCGGCATTGGTGTTCTCCTTGAAAGTATCGTTCGGGTTGTTTCGATCGGTGTGTTCCGATGACCCCCTGATAGGTCGCCGATCACCTCCATGCTTGACCTCGGCATGAAGATGTCTGACCTTTTCATGGAGATTTGCCGCAAACGGGGAGTTCGGATGGACGGAACGCTGCCCCGGGTCGTAAAATTCGCCGGATTCGAACTGGATCCGCAGCGCTTCGAACTTCGGAGCGAGGGCAAACGCGTCCACGTCGAACCGCAGGTGCTGTCGCTGATCCTGCTGCTCGCGGGAAATCGCGAGCGGATGGTGACGAAGGACGAGATCGTCGAGGCCGTCTGGGATGGCCGCATTGTCTCGGAATCCGCCATTTCCGCGCGCATCAAGGCCGCTCGCAAGGTGCTGGGAGACGACGGCAAAGCGCAGCGCGTTATCCGCACGATCCATGGGCGCGGCTTCCGTTTCGTGGCGGAAGTCACCGCTGTCGCCGCCGGCAGCGCACCTGCGCCAGCGGTGGAACCACTTCCCGAACAGATCGAGTCACCGCCGGCGCGCAGCTCCCGTCCCTCAATCGCGGTCTTGCCCTTCGAGCTTGTGGGCGAGGAAGGGCCGCATGACATCATCGCCGATGCGCTTCCTGCCGACATCATCATGGACCTTGCCCGGATCAATTGGCTGTTCGTCATCTCGCGCGGGTCGAGCTTTCGCTTTCGCGGGGCCGATAGCGATCCGGCGCATGTCGGGGCCGCGCTGAACGTTCATTACTGCCTGACCGGCACCATCGAACGCAGCGGCCGCGAGGTGATCGTTCGGGTTGCGCTCGTCGACACGCGCGATGGGCAAACGGTCTGGTCGGAACGCTACGCTGATGCGATCGACAGGCTGCAGGACCTGCGCCCGGAAATCGAGCGGTGCGTGGTCGAAAGTGTGCTGGTCCAGATCCCGCAGAACGAAGTACGGCTCGCACGCGGCCTTCCGGTCGCGGAACTCGATGCTTGGGCCAGCTTCCATCTCGGCATCGATCACATGTATCGCTTCAACCCGCACGACAACACGACCGCAGCATTCCTCTTCAATCAGGCGCTGGAGCGTGATCCCTATTTCTCGCGCGCGATGGCGGGCCTTTCTTTCACTCACTTCCAATCCGCCTTCATGTCCTATGACGACGAAGCGGCGCGGCATGTCGATATGGCGCGCTCTCTTGCGCAACGGGCGGTCGAAACCGACCGCCTGGACCCGTTCGCACATTTCAGCGTCGGCCGCTGTTCCTGGCTCGAAGGGCGGCTGGACGACAGTATTTCCTGGTTCGACAGCGCGACGAGCCTCAGCCCGAGTTTCGCACAAGGTATCTACAATCGGGGCCTTGTTTCCACGATTGCAGGCAAGGCCGAAGCAGCCGACCGTGACCTTGCACTGGCACTGGAGCTTAGCCCGCTCGACCCGATGGCCTATGCGATGATTTCAAGCAGGGCGCTGACCCACCTGCAATTCGGCGATTACGAGAAGGCGGCCGAGTTCGGGGAACGCGCGGCGCTGACGCCGGGAGCGCACAAGCACATCAAGCTCATCGCTGGCCTGACGCTCCACCTTGCCGGAAAACCGGAAGAGGCTGAAATCTGGCTCGCCCGCGCAAGGGGCGATGATGCCGGGCTTTCTTCCGCGAGCTTTTTCCGATCCTTCCCTTTCCCGCATAATGCACCGCGCGAGACTATCGAACGCGGTCTGCGCGAATTGGGGTTCTGACTTGCGTCCGCCCCCCTGTCCGCGCAACATCCAGGCCGGTTTGGCGCGGGAGGGATAGGATGGCAGCGAAGAAAGTCGCGATTGGTGTGGCGATCATCGCACTGATCGGACTCTTGGCCGGATGGCTTTTCCAGCGCCAGCTGGGGGAAACGATCTTCGACCGGGCAATCGAGCAGAACTTCACTCGCGACACCTTGGCCGATCTTCCGGATGGCCTGCACGTCGGGCTCTGCGGCACAGGCTCGCCGCTTCCCAATGCCGACCGCGCCGGACCGTGCAATATCGTTGTCGCCGGCGAGCAGGTCTTCTTGGTCGACATCGGTGAAGGTGGCGCGGAGACCATTGCCTTGATGGGCTTCAAAGCAGCCGATCTGGATGGCGTGTTCCTCACCCACTTCCACTCGGATCATTTCGACGGGCTCGGCCCTCTGCAACTCTTTCACTGGACCCGCGGCGCCAGCACCGCCCCGCTGCCGGTTTATGGGCCCGAAGGTGTCGAAGCTGTCGTCGAGGGTATCAATGCAGCTTACGCGACCGACGATACCTATCGCATCGCACATCATGGCGAAGAGGTGGTTCCGGCAACTGGTGGCGGCAGCGAGGCGCGGCGTTTCGATATGCGCGGGGAGAGCGCAGTCATCTTCAGGAATGGCGAACTGGCCATCACGGCATTCAGCGTCGACCACACACCTGTCGAGCCTGCAGTGGGATACCGCTTCGACTACAAGGGACGCTCAATCTGTATCAGCGGCGATACCGTAAAATCGGCGAACCTTGAGCAGGCCTGCAATGGCGTGGATCTCCTTGTCCATGAAGCGCTGCAGACGAAGCTGGTCGGAAAGATGCAACAGGCTTTCGCCGATCGGGGAAACGCCAACACAGCGAAGATTTTTGCCGACATCATGGATTATCATGCGACACCCGAGGACGCAGCGCAGAGCGCGCAGACAACGGGTGCGCAGATGCTCGTCCTTACCCATTTGGTCCCGCCGCTACCAAACTCGCTGCTCTATCCCGCATTCCTCGGCGATGCCGAAGCCCAGTTCGACGGCCCCGTCATCGTAGGGGAGGACGGCATGCTTTTCTCCCTTCCGGCCGGCGGTAAGGCAATCGAAAGAGACGAACTGCTGTAATTCAAACCTGCCGGAAGTTGATCGTCGCGTTGAGCGCGAACATCGCAAGGCCGGCGAAGACCGACACGAGGACCCTCGCGACGAGATAATGCATGGGCGTGAAAGTGGTCAGCAACCAGAACAGGCTGACCGTCACTGCCAGCCCGACCATCGCATTTGCTAGGAACAACGCATAGCCGCTCGCGACTGCCCTGTCGGTGCCGGCGAATATCCAGGTCCGACCAAGGACATAATGGATGCTGTTCGAGAGAATGAAGCTGAGCGCCGTGGCAACCACGGGATCGACCCCTGCCTGCTCGACCATGCCCCACAGCACCAGCAGCCCCAGCAGGAAGACACCCGTGCTGACGACCGTATTGCGGACGAGCATCCAGCCCACGCGGCGCTTGAAAAATCGCTTCAGCATGAGGGGACGCTTGAGGTCAGGCGGCCACTGCCGAACGTGGAGCGGGCTTGGGATTGTCCTCTCCCGCATCGCGCCACTCGGTCCGCCTCGGTGCGCCGAACCAGAGGAACAGCAGAGGAAGCTTGATAAAGAGCAGCTCGGAATGGATCATCCGATCGATCCAGCGCTCCCACGCATTGGGCATCCGCCGTGCATTCTCGGCGAGCCACTTGTCGTAGGGCAGGAAATGATCGGGCTCGTCGACGTGGACGACCTGGAAGATCTTGTGCAGCACCTTGTCCTGCTTAACGATGGGATGATCGAGCAGGATTTCGACCTGTTTCAGCCCGCGCTTCTCGGTCAGAGAGATCACCCTGCACAGCCGCTCGAACAAGTCGTCGCTGGCAATGATCGCATCGGTATCTAGGCTGTCGATCGTGCTGCCGAAGGTGATCTCGATGAAGCGGTCGATGTGGCCGAAGGTGCGGTCTAGCGCGATTGGCATCTGGCCCCGTAATTGGAACCAGCGCTTGAACATGGTGTAATGCTTACGCTCGTCGGCGCGGTGCTTCTCGACCGCGGCGATCAGTTCGGTCGCCTCGGGATGTTTCGCGCGCACCGCTTCCAGCACCCGGTCCAGAGCAGTGTAACCGCGATGCTCGTTATAGATGTAGATCGATCCGAGCAGGTCGAGATACCGGCGTGAAAACCATGCTTTCATTCCAGACATTTAGCATGCCCGGAAGCCAAGGTCACGACAATCCGCTGGCCTCCAGCAGCGCGTCGGTGCTCGCATCGAACTCCTCGCCACCTTCTTCGATCGCCTTGGCCATCTGCTTGCCGAGTTCGACGCCGAACTGGTCGAAGGGGTTGATGCCCATCAGCACGGCGCTGGCGAAGGTGCGGTGCTCGTGGAAGGCGATCAATGCGCCCAGCGTGGCGGCGTCGAGATCGTCGCACAGGATCGTGGCGGAGGGGCGGTCGCCGGGGTAGTTGCGCGCGGGGTCCTTGCCCTTCTTGCCCGCCATCAGCGCGGCGCCTTGTGCAAAGCAGTTCATCAGCAGGATACGGTGGTGCGCGGGGTCGAGCTCGTCGCCGGGCGCAATGCTGGCGATGAAATCGACCGGGATCAAATGCGTGCCCTGATGGAGTAGCTGGAACACCGCGTGCTGCGCATCGGTGCCCACCCCGCCCCAGGTGATCGGCGCGGTTGGGCCGTCGACCGGCTGCATGTCGGCGGTGACGCGCTTGCCGTTGCTCTCCATCTCGAGCTGCTGGAGGTAGTCGGGGAACAGGCCCAGCCGCTCGTCATAGGCGAAGACCGCGCGGGTCTGGCAGCCGCGCACGCGGGTGTAATAGAGATCGGCGAAGGCGGCGCGCAGGACGAGGTTGTCCGCCACGTCGGTGTCGCGGAAGTGCTTGTCGACCTCGGCGGCCCCGGCGAGCATCTCGCGGAAGTCGTCCATTCCCACGGCCATGGCGATGGGGAAACCGATGGACGACCAGATTGAATAGCGCCCGCCCACACTTTCCTGGAACGGGAGGATGCGCGTCTCGTCGACGCCCCACTCGACTGCGCCTTCGGGATTGGCGGTCAGTGCCACCACGCGGCCGCTCGGGTCGGACACGCCATTGTCGCGCAGCCATTTGAGCGCGCTTTCGGCATTGGTCATGGTCTCGATGGTGGTGAAGGTCTTGCTGGCCACCGCGATCAGCGTCTTGGCCGGATCGCACTTTGCGAACGCAGCCTCGAGCGCCACGCCGTCGATGTTCGAGACGACATGCACGTCGCATCGCGAAAAATCGCGGCTAAGCGCGTCGACGCCGAGCGCCGGACCAAGAGCACTGCCGCCGATGCCGATATGGATGAGGTGGTCGAACTCGCCCAACGCGCCCTGGTGGATCGCCTCGACCAGCATGCCCATGCGGTCGATCAGCGCCCCTGCTTCCTCCACCTTAGCCTCGTCACCCACGCCGCGCAGCGTCGCGTGATCTGCCGCACGTCCCTCGGTCGGGTTCACGACCTCGCCGGCGAAGAGCTTGCGGCGCATTTCGGTGAATTCCATCGCCTCGGCCAGCTCGGCGAAGTTCGCGAGCACTGCACGGTCGAGATGCGTTTTCGACCAGTCGAACAGGATACCGCCCGGCGCCATCGGGTCGCCTGCTGCATCGCCCGCCAGCTCGATCCGGCCCGAGAGCATCGCCACGCGTTCATTGCCGCCCGGCTCGTCCGTACCCTCGCCCCCGTCGCGTTCCGTGCTGAACAATTCGAGCAGCGTGGGCTGCGGCAAGGCCTGGAGATCGGTCCAGATATCGGCGGCGGCTTTGGTCATGGCGGGCAAAAATCCTTTCGCGGGGTGTGAATGCCGACTAGGGACTTCGGCGATGAATGAGAACCCCCGCCTGACACAACCGGACGCCGATTCCGATCGCGAGACGGTCGCCGCCAAACCCGAAGCCGAAAAAGAAGAGAGCTGGGGCGACTTCACCAAGTTCCTGCTGAAGCTGGTCCTGGTGGTGCTCGTCTTCCGCAGCTTCATCTTCTCGCCCTTCACCATCCCGAGCGAAAGCATGCTGCCGGGGCTGCGCAATGGCGATTACCTCGTCGCGGCCAAGTGGCCCTATGGTTATTCCAGCCTGTCGCTGCCTTTCGAGGCACCGCTGATCCCGGGACGTGTCTTTGCCGACCTGCCCGAGCGCGGCGACGTGGTGATCTTCAAGCACCCGGTCGACGGCACCGATTACGTCAAACGCGCCATCGGCTTGCCGGGCGACACGATTGCCATGCGCAATGGCGTCCTGATCCTCAATGGCGAGCCGGTGAAACGGGAGGCGGTCGAGGACGCCCAGATCCCGATGAGCGAGAACACCGGCTGCCGCAGCGATGGCGGTCAGGTCGCCGACGGCATGATATGCCGCTATCGCCAGTTCAGGGAAACGCTGCCCTCGGGCAAGAGCTACATGACGCTCGATTTCGGGCCGCGCTCGCAGGACAATTTCGGCCCCGTCGTGGTGCCCAAGGGCAAGCTCTTCGTGATGGGCGACAACCGTGACAATTCGCTCGACAGCCGCTTCCCCGCCTCGCCCGGACAGGGCGTCGGCCTGGTCGATGCCGACCTCCTCGTCGCACGCGCCAGCATGGTGCTGTGGTCGACCGATGGCAGCGCCGAATGGTTGCTACCGTGGACCTGGTTCACCGCCGCGAGGTGGGACAGGATCGGTACCGGCATATGAGCGTGCTCAACCCGGATACCCGCAAATGGCTTGAGGATACCGGCTTCACGGTCGGTGACGAGGCGCTGTGGCAGGCTGCACTGACGCATGGCAGCCTTGGCGAAAAGCGCGATTACGAACGCCTCGAATTCCTCGGCGACCGTGTGCTGGGCCTCGCCATCGCGCAGTGGCTCTTCGAACAGAGCGAGGCGCCGGAGGGCAAGCTTGCCCAGCGCCTGAATGCGATTGTCAGCCGCGAAATGTGCGCCAATGTCGCGCGCGGCATCGAGCTTGCCGACCATATCCGCATCTCGAAGCAGGCCCGCGCCGACGGTGGGCGCGACAGCGACAACATCCTCGGCGACGTGATGGAAGCCTTGCTTGGCGCGCAGTTCCTCGACAATGGCTTCAAGGCCTCGCGCAAGCTGGTAAATGTCCTCTGGCGCCCCGCGCTCGAAAGCGGTGCCGGCGAAAGCAAGCACCCGAAGAGCGCGCTTCAGGAATGGGCGGCGGGCAATCGCCGCAAGCCGCCCGAATACGAGGTGATCGACCGTTCCGGCCCCGATCACGCCGCAAAGTTCACGGTCCGCGTCTCGGTCCACAAGGTCGGCGAAGCAACCGCCACCGCCAACAGCAAGGGCGAGGCCGAGAAGGCCGCCGCCAGGGAATTCATGGAGAGATTCGGATGAGCGATCCGAAAACCAAATGCGGCCTCGTCGCCGTGCTCGGCGCCCCGAATGCGGGCAAGTCCACGCTGGTCAACCAGCTCGTCGGCCAGAAGGTCGCGATAACCAGTGCCAAGGCGCAGACCACCCGCGCCCGCATGCTGGGGATCGCGCTGCACAAGAGCGAAGATGCTGACACGCAGATGATCCTCGTCGACACGCCCGGCATCTTCGCACCCAAGCGCCGCCTCGACCGCGCGATGGTGCACGCGGCATGGGAAGGCGCGGAAGCGGCCGATGCCGTGCTGCTGATGGTCGACCCGATCAAGCAGCGCCGGCACGAGCTGGAACCGCTGATCGAGGCGTTGAAGGACCGTCCCGAACGCAAGATCCTCGTCCTCAACAAGGTCGACAAGGCGAAGAAAGAACCCCTGCTCGCGCTGGCGCAGGAGCTGACGGCCGCAGTCGATTTCACCGAGGTCTATTTCGTTTCCGCCCTTACCGGCGACGGTGTGCCCGAGATGAAGGAAGCGCTGGCCGAGCTGATGCCCGAAGGTCCGTGGATGTACCCCGAAGACCAGGTTTCGGACGCCAGCGAACGCCTGCTCGCCACCGAAATCACCCGTGAGCAGCTCTACAAGCAGCTCCACGAAGAACTGCCCTATGACAGCGCAGTCCGCCCCGAGAAATATATCCAGCGGCCCGACGGCAGCGTTGAAATCCACCAGCAGATCGTCGTGATGCGCGACAACCAGCGCGCCATCGTGCTTGGCAAGGGCGGTAGCCGCATCAAGGCGATCGGCCAGGCTGCACGCGAGGAGCTGTCCGAGCTGCTCGGCCAGAAGGTCCATCTCTTCCTCCACGTGAAGACCGACGAACGCTGGAGCGAAGACAAGGAAATGTTCGAGGAAATGGGCCTCGACTGGACGCGCTAGGAAGCGCAGCCCGGATGGACTGGTTCGGCATCCTACCCCTTCTCGGCGCGGCGCTGGCCGTGGGCCTGATGATCGGGCTGGAGCGGGGCTGGAAGCTGCGAGGCGCCGCAGAGGGCCAGCGGGTCGCCGGAATCAGGACGTTCACCCTGCTCGCCTTTGCGGCAGGCCTTTCCGGCGTTCTCGCGGCGCAAGACTATGAAATCATTTCGGGTGTAGTCGTGGCAGGATTGGCGGCCATCGTCGCGATCGGCTATTCCCGCTCTCTCGCCGAAAACGGTAAGCCCGATGCGACCTCGGCCGTCGCTGCCATAGTCACGCTGGGCCTCGGTTTCCTCGCGGGACTTGGGCAAACCGCACTGGCCGTAGCCGGGGGCGCCGTCGTCACCCTCGTGCTCGCCCTGCGGACCGAAATGCACCGCTTCGTCGGCGCAATGGACGAGGCCGATATCAAGGCCTTCGCGCGCTATGCAGTAATTGCACTCGCCGTCTTCCCGTTCCTGCCAGAAGGCCGGTTCGGCCCCTATGATGCATGGGAGCCGCGCAATCTCTGGCTGGTGGTGATCATCGTCACCGGCTTCTCCTTCGCAGGCTATGTCGCCAACCGCCTGTTCGGCGCACGCAGGGGCACTATCGCGACCGCAGTCATCGGCGGGCTTTACAGTTCGACCGCCGTCACCCATTCCTTCGCGCAGAAAATCGGTTCGGGCACCGGCGGCGGGGCGGAGAATGCAGGCATCGCGCTGGCAAGCGCTGTCATGTATTTCCGGGTCATCGTGCTGGTTGCCGTGCTGGCGACCAGCCTCCTGCCCCATTTCGTCATCGTGGTCGCGCCTGCGCTGCTGGTCGGTTTCGTGGCCGCGTGGAGGCTCTACCGGCAGGCGCCCTCGACCACAGGCCCCGCCCCGCCCGGAAATCCGATCGCGCTGCTGCCTGCCCTCACCTTCGTGACCTTCGTCGCAGTCGCAGCGGTTGCGGCCCGCTGGGCGCAGAGCGAGTTCGGCGAGCAGGGTATCGCGATCCTCCTGCTGCTGATGGGCAGCATGGATGTCGACGCGGCGATCATTACCGCAGGCGGGCTGGAGCCCGGCACCATCGCACCCGACCTCGCCGCGCTCGCCATTGCGGGAACGATCCTTGCGAACATGTCGGTGAAGCTCGGCGTTACGCTGGTCTACGGCAAGCGCGAGGCGCGTCCGGCAGGTCTGGCGCTCGGAGCGAGCATGGTGGCTTTGGCAATCAGTCTGGTTGTTGGATACTACCGTCTCTGACAACGACCGGCTCGGCCTGACCAATGTCGTGCCCGCGATCTTCGCCAAGCGCCTTGGCGGCCAGCTTGATCAGCACGAACGCGACGGCCAGAACCGGCAGGATCAGCACACTGTTCTCCGGCCCGAAATCGCCGCCGCTGAGCCAGTCCGGCCCGACCGGGTTCACACCGATGATCGAGGTCATGTCGTTGCCGCTCGCATTGTAGTCGAGGACCACACCCTGGAAGAAATTCCAGCCGACATGCATGCCGAAGGACATCCAGATCGCATTGGTCACCATCACGCCGTAGAGCGCCTTGAACGAGAAGATGACGATGATCAGCGCGGACAGCACGGTCGCGTTGGGATTTGTGATGTGGATGAAGCCGAAGATCACTCCGGAAACGATGGCAGCGATCAGGAAGCTGGTCCCCTCGGCGAGATTGCGCAGGAAGTATCCGCGAAAATAGAGCTCTTCCCACCAGCTGACCACCACCGTGATGAAAAAGAACAGGCCCAGCGTTCCCCAGTTCATGGCGTCGATGGAGGCGGAAAAGGCCGGCCATGAAGAGAAATCGGGCGCTCCATTGCCCCAGGCAATACCGGTGAACTCGACGGCACCGAACAGGTAGGCAAGTCCCACGAAGAGTGCCGCCATCGCCCCGCTGATCAGGAAACCGGCGATGATCGTCGGAACGGTGCGCTTGCTTACGAAAAGTCCGAGCGAGGCGAGCGACCGGCGGTCGAGATAGCGCCGCGCAAAGATCACGCTGAGCGTCATCGCAATGGCCATCATGATGATCAGCATCGCCGTATTCACGTAACGGCTCGCATCCGGGATGCCGCCGTTCAAAGCCTTGAACCCTGTCTGCAGGGCGAGGTTCAGTGCGACGAGGACCGCAGCCATAACAAGCAGTCGCCACCCCGCGCGCAGACGATCTTCTTCCGGATTGACGAACCAGTTTCGCATATTCCTGCACCTCTCCATGCACACCAGATAGCGTCCCCGGAGAAGGGATTTAGCGATATACTGTATTATGTCAACGATACAGCCAAGATATATCTTTCATCGACCGCCATTCCGTGGGGACGAAGCTCGACCTGCTAGCGCTTCTTTGCGATCTTGATCTTGTTCTTCTTGGCGAAATCCTTGGTCGATTCCTCGCTGCGATTCAGGGCCTTGGCGATCTGCTTCAGCCCCTGACCCTTGGCGGCGAGGGAGCGGAGCTGGCCCGCTTCCTCGCCCGTCCAGGGTTGCTTGTGCCGCTCGAAGCGTTCCTTGCCCATCAGTCGGCCTTCTTCTTGGCCGCCGCCTTCTTCTTCGGTGCAGCCTTCTTTTTGGCCGGTGCCTTGCGCTTCTTCTTAGCCGGTCCCTTGGCAGCACGCGCATCGATCAGTTCGATCGCCTGCGCCTCGGTCACGTCCTCGGGCTTCATGTCCTTGGGGATCGTGGCGTTGGTGGTGCCGTCGGTGACATAGGGGCCGTAGCGACCCGGCATGACCTTCATCTCGCCGCCGCTGGTCGGGTGCTCGCCCAGCGCCTTGATCGGCTCGGCCTTGCCGCGCCCGCCACCCTTGCGGTTTGCGGCCTGCGCAAGGATATCGACCGCACGGTTCATGCCCACTTCGAACACTTCGCGGGTGTTCTGCAGCTTCCCGTACTTGCCGTCGTGGCGCAGGTAGGGACCGTAGCGCCCGATGGCGGCCTCGATCTCCTTGCCCGTTTCGGGATGCGCTCCGACGATACGTGGCAGGCTGAGGAGCTTCAGCGCCCATTCGAGGTCGAAATCGTCGAGGTCCTTGGGGATGCTCGCACGCTTGGCGTCCTTGCCCTCACCCAGCTGGACATAGGGGCCGAAACGGCCGCTCTTGCGCTCGACCGGAAGACCCGTTTCCGGATCCTCGCCCATCACGCCGTCATTGGCGCCATCGTCTCCTTCACTGCCCGGCTTGGCGAACTGGCGGGTGAATTTGCACTCGGGATAGTTGGCGCAGGCGACGAAGGCACCGAAGCGACCACCGCGTAGTGCCAAGCGTCCGCCTTCGCGGCCCTCGGTCTCGCACAGCGGGCAATGACGCGGGTCCTTGCCGTCGGCGCGCTCGGGGAAGAGATAGTCGGACAGGAAGTCGTCCAGCACCTCAGTCACTTCCGAGGGCTTCTTCTCCATGATCTCTTCGGTCTTGGGTTTGAAGTCCTTCCAGAACTCGGCGAGTAGCTTCTTCCACTCCTCGCGACCATCGGAAACCGTATCGAGCTCATCCTCCATTCCGGCGGTGAAGTCGAAGGACACGTAGCGCTCGAAAAAGCGTTCGAGAAACGCCGTGAGGAGACGCCCCGATTCCTCTGCAAAGAAACGGTTTTTCTCCATTCGGACGTAGTTGCGATCGCGCAGCGTCTGGAGCGTCGAAGCATAGGTCGACGGGCGGCCGATGCCGAGCTCTTCGAGCTTCTTCACGAGGCTCGCTTCGCTGAAACGCGGCGGCGGTTGGGTGAAGTGCTGGTTCGCCTCGACCGCCTTCTTGAGCGGGCTGTCACCCTTGTTGACGATCGGCAGCAGGCCGCCCTCGTCGTCCTCGGAAGGCTCGTCGCGGCCTTCCTGGTAGACGGCGAAATAGCCGGGGAACTTCACCACCTGGCCAGTCGCACGAAGCTCGTGTTTTCCGGTGCCATCGCGCAGGGTGATGGTGGTGCGTTCGAGATTGGCGGAGGCCATCTGGCTCGCCATCGCGCGCTTGAAAATGAGGTCGTAGAGCTTGCCCTCGTCGCCCGAACTCACGCGGTCGCGGGTGAAATCGGTCGGGCGGATCGCCTCGTGGGCCTCCTGCGCGTTCTTGGCCTTGGTCGAATAGAACCGCGGCTTGTCGGGCAGGTAGTAGGCATCATAGCGGTCGGCGATGGCCTTGCGGCAGGCATCGATCGCACTGCCGTCCATCTGCACACCGTCGGTACGCATGTAGGTGATCGCACCCGCCTCGTAGAGCGACTGGGCGAGCCGCATCGTGTGGCTAGCGGAAAAGCCCAGCTTGCGCGCGGCCTCCTGCTGCAGCGTCGAGGTAGTAAACGGCGGCGCGGGGCTGCGTTTGAGCGGCTTGGTCTCGATTTCCTCGACCGTGAAGCGGGAATCCTCGACCGCCTTCTTTGCGGCCTTGGCGCTGCCCTCGTCACCCAGCGTCAGCTTCTGCAGCTTCTTGCCGTCGAACTTGACCAGACGCGCGTCGAACTCGGTTCCGTCCTGCTCGAGCTTGGCGAGGACCGACCAGTATTCGTCAGCCTTGAAGTGTTCGATCTCGATCTCGCGGTCGACGATCAGGCGCAGCGCGACCGACTGCACGCGGCCCGCGCTCTTCGCGCCCGGCAGGCGGCGCCACAGCACGGGCGAGAGCGTGAAGCCATAAAGATAATCGAGCGCGCGGCGGGCGAGATAGGCGTCGATCAGTGGCTGATCGAGCTCTCGCGGCGACTTCATCGCCTCCGTCACGGCGGCCTTGGTGATGGCGTTGAAAGTTACGCGGTCGACCTTTTCGGGCAGCGCCTTGCGCTTGGCGAGCAGTTCGCGGACGTGCCAGCTGATCGCTTCGCCTTCACGGTCAGGGTCGGTCGCGAGGACGAGGCGGTCGGCCTTCTTGGCCGCATCGCTGATTTCCTTGAAGCGCTTCTGCTTGTCGCGATAGAGCTCCCAATCCATCGCGAAATCCTCGTCCGGGCGCACGCTGCCATCCTTGGGCGGCAGGTCGCGGACATGGCCGTAGCTGGCGAGAACCTTGAAGTCCTTGCCGAGGTATTTCTCGATGGTTTTCGCCTTTGCGGGCGATTCTACGATAACGAGTTGCATGGGGGTAAAAGCGGTCCCTTACGTGTGTACGTGTATGTACGCGCGATTTTCGGTTCGGTTGGCGGGTCGTCAAGCGGACAATTCGCTCGAATGCTTATCGCTCCACTTTCACAAGCGCATTTCCCAGATTGGAAACATAGAAAGGCTGATCCTCGCGCCCGATGATTATGCCTGTGAGTACTCCTGGCATTTCGCCCTGCACTTCGGGATTGAGCAGATCTGCCGCGCTCTCCCCAGCTGCACTTCGACGAAGCCATTCCTGCACTGATTTAGCGCCAGCTTCGGTTTGCGCATCGAACACCACGCGAGTTGTGCCGGTATCGGTGTCAATTGCGATCACCTGGTTTGAAGCAGGAGAAGCCACCCAGAGTGAACCATCAGGAGCTAAACGCATGTTGTCAGGCGATGGCACTTCGGCAAGAACCTTGCGATCGCTCAGGGTCCCTGCTGCAACGTCCAATGTGAACACGAGAACCCGGTTCGCCATGGTCTCGGAAAGGTAGAACTTGCCGCTGGCCTCATCGAGATAGAAGCCATTGGCAAAGTTAAGCCCATCCACGACCAGTTCCGGCTCGCTTACCAGTTGGCCGTCCTCGGCAGCTGACAACCTGTAGACAGCACCATCGTCCATCGCTTTGTCGACCGCCACAAACAGTCGCTCTTCACCCTGGTTCTCGGTCGATTGGGTAAACCAGACTGCTCCGGTGCTGTCGGTTATCGCCGTGTTGGCCCCGAACGGATGCGCGTAGACCAACTCGGTTGTGCCAGCTTCGATATTGGTTCGATAGATGCGTCCCGTGAAGACATCCGCGACAACAACGCGCTTCCCGTCAGGCTCCAAATGAACGCCATTAGGACCGGGAACGACACCTGCCGGTTCTTGTCCAAAGCCAACCGCCGCGAAGTTTCCGAAAGGTTCGAACGTGCCGTCGGAAGCGACCTTCACAAGACCGTGCCGCTGGTCGGCCACGATCAAGGTCCCGTCATCGAGCTGAACTCCATCTTCGGCGCGCTGAAGTCCTCTATCGGCCGGGAAGATCGTGGCTTGAGCGATGCTCCACGACTGCTCTTGCCCGTCGGATGCCTCGACCGAGCCTGGCTCAGCGCTGCAACCTGCAAGGACCAGTCCTGCCAAAACTGCTGCAAGGAACGGCTTCATGATTGATCTCCCCGACAAACAATGCGCCCGCGCGAGGGTGCTGCGGGGGATTCACTGGTGTCAAGCGTTTAGCGAGACCCGCCCACCTGCATGCCGTTGCAATCGCCCGGCGATCTCCAGCTCCAGCAACGCGAGTTGCACAGCGGCTGGACTATCGCCCGATTGGCGAACCAATTCGTCCACTGCGACTGGGGCAGTAGTGAGCAGGTCCCCAATTTCCGCTGGCTCAGCATCTCCGAGTTCCTCCGGCAGGAAATCGAAAATTGCGCCCTTTTCGCGAAAGGTCGAGCGCGGCCGCCCATCGAAGCCCGTCAGCAGTTCCACCACGTCTTCGGGCGATTGCACCAGCACTGCGCCTTCGCGGATGAGGTGGTTGCAGCCGTGACTGCGCGCTTCGAGCGGCGAACCCGGGATCGCCATGACCTCGCGCCCCGCCTCACCAGCCAGCCGCGCGGTGATGAGGCTGCCTGACTTGACCGCAGCCTCAACCACCAGCGTGCCCGACGCCAATCCGGCGATGATGCGGTTGCGACTGGGAAAGTGGCTGCCGCGCGGTTCGGTGCCGGGAGGCTGTTCGGCGATCAGCAGGCCTTCGCTCGCGATCCGCTCTTGCAGTTCGGTGTGCTGCGGCGGGTAGGCAATGTCGATGCCGCTGGCGATCACGCCGATGGTCCTGGGCATCGCGCCTTCATGCGCCGCGCCGTCGATCCCGCGAGCGAGGCCCGAGACGACGGTAAAGCCCGCCTCCGCCAGCCCCTGCCCGAAATCGCGTGCGAGCTTGACCGCCGCTGCGCTGGCATTGCGGGCACCGACCATGGCGACACAGGGCTTCTGTGCCAGCGAGAAGTCACCGCGATAGGTGACGATCGGTGGTGCGCCGTCGATCTCGCCAAGCAGGCGCGGATAGTCGGGCTGGTCGTGGAAGAGGTATTTCGCTCCCGCCTTGCGGACACCCTCGACCTCGCGTTCCACCTTGTCGAGGGCAGCGGCACGATACTGCCGTTTCCCGCCCTTCCCGAGCTCTGGAAGCGCTTCCAGGGCCTGCGCCGCCGTGCCGTAGCGAGCCAGCAGCATCGCGTAGCTCACCGGCCCGATATTGGGCGGGCGCAGCAGTCGGATGCGGGCGAAAGCCTCGTCTTGTGTCAGCGGTGCGACCCGTGGATGCGTGGCGTCGTTCACCCCTTGGAGCCGACCTTCGGTTCGGTGCCCGCTGCAAGGCGCTTGATGTTTTCACGGTGAAGCCAGAGGACGAGTACGGCCACGATCCCCAGCACCTTCACAAAGGTGGGCCAGCCGAAAATCGCTGCGGCAACAGCAGCCGCGATCACCGCGGTCATCCCTGCAAGCGAGCTGATACGGGTGACGGCCAGCATGCCGATCCAGACCGCCGCGTAGACCAGGCCCAGCGGCCATGCGAGACCGAAAGCGACGCCGGCATTGGTCGCCACACCCTTGCCGCCCTTGAAGCCGAGCCAGACGGGGAAACAATGGCCGATCACAGCGAATAGCGCGGTCCAGCCCACTTCCTGCCAGAACAGGTTCCAGGCGATCAGCACCGGCACGAGCCCCTTGGCGAGGTCCAGCAGCAGCGTCGCCGCAGCCAGCCCCTTGCTGCCGGTGCGCAGAACGTTCGTCGCGCCGATATTGCCGCTGCCCTGCTGGCGGATGTCGCCCTTGCCAGCCATTTTCGCCAGGATCAGACCGAACGGGATCGAGCCGAAGGCATAGCCGAGCAGCGCCGCCCACAGCACGTTGATGGTGAAATCCGTTCCGAAATCCATAGTCCCGATCCCCGGTCGTTGCGCGCAAGGCTTGTGAAAGCCATGGCAAATTGTCTAGCGAGGCATGTAGGGCCCAGTTTGTGATTTGGGCAAGCTTACCGCGAACGGAAGATCCGATTTGAACTCTAAATCCCCGATACTTCTGTTCGATTCCGGCGTCGGCGGCCTCACCGTCCTTGCCGAATTGCGCAAGCTGCTGCCCAAGGCTCCGGTAATTTACGCCGCCGATATGGCCGGCCTGCCCTATGGCACGAAGAGCGAGGCCGAAGTCGCCGCGCGGGTGGCGGGGCTGCTCGGCCGCATGGCCGAACGCTACGAACCGCGGCTGATCTGCATCGCCTGCAACACTGCCAGCACGATTGCGCTGGGCATGGTTCGCGAGGTGCTGGAGACGCCGATCGTGGGCACCGTGCCTGCCATCAAGCCCGCCGCCGCGATCACCGAGACCGGTACCATCGGCCTGCTCGGCACCGAGGCAACGGTACGCCAGCAATATGTGGACGACCTCGAGAAGCGCTTTGCCGAGGGCAAGAAGCTGCTGCGCTACGGCGCGAACGGCCTTGTCGCGCTGGGCGAGCGCAAGCTGCGCGGCGAGGAAGTGACGGTCGATGAAGTTGCCAGCGCGGCCTCGGGACTCGTGCTCCAGGCTGGCGGGGAGAATCTCGACACGGTGGTGCTCGCCTGCACCCACTTCCCGCTTCTCGAACCCGAGCTGCGCGAGGCGTTCGGCAAGGATGTGAAGTTCGTTCATGGGGCGCAAGGCATCGCCCGCCGGATCGATCACCTGCTGACTGGCCAGAAATTCTCCCGCTGGAGCAAGAGCTTCGCCGTCACCACCGGCGACCTGCAGGATTTCGAGCGGCTGTCCGGAGCCTTCGAACAATACGGCATAAATTCGCTCAGACGCTTCTGAATCTTGCGAATCGTTCGCAAAGATCGCGGTGGCAAAACGCAACTGGTTTGCTTATGTGCAGCGCCATATTCGGCCGCTTTTGGACGGCGTTGAGACGGGTGTTCCCGGGTGAACTACGACCAGGTTTTTGATGAAGCGATCGGCCGCCTCCACGAGGAGGGCCGCTATCGCGTGTTCATCGACATCATGCGCAACAAGGGTGCATTCCCCAATGCGCGCTGCTTCCACGGACATAACGGCCCCAAGCCGATCACCGTGTGGTGCTCGAATGACTATCTCGCCATGGGCCAGCACCCCAAGGTGATCGAGGCCATGGAAAACGCCCTGCACGATGTCGGCGCAGGTTCGGGCGGCACGCGCAATATCGGCGGCAACACCCACCTCCATGTCGAGCTGGAACAGGAACTGGCCCAGCTCCACGGCAAGGAAGGCGCGCTGCTCTTCACCAGCGGCTATGTCTCGAACGACGCGACGCTTTCGACGCTGGCGAAGCTGCTGCCGGGCTGCGTGATCTTTTCGGATGAACTGAACCACGCCAGCATGATCGCCGGCATCCGCAATTCGGGCTGCGAGAAGCGGGTTTTCCGCCACAACGACCTGGAACATCTCGAACAGCTGCTGGCTGCCGAGGACGAGGAAACGCCCAAGGTCATCGCCTTCGAGAGCGTCTATTCGATGGATGGCGATGTCGCCCCGATCCACGCGATCTGCGACCTCGCCGAAAAATACAACGCCCTCACCTATATCGACGAAGTCCACGCGGTCGGCATGTATGGCAACCACGGCGGCGGCATCTCGGAACGTGACGAAGCGGCGCACCGCATCGACATCATCGAGGGTACGCTGGGCAAGGCATTCGGCGTGATGGGTGGCTATATCGCGGCTGACAAGCGCGTGATCGACTGCATCCGCTCCTATGCTCCGGGTTTCATCTTCACCACCTCGCTCAGCCCCGTGCTGGTCGCAGGCGTGCTCGCTGCGGTGAAGCACCTGAAGGAAAGCTCGGAAGAGCGCGACGCGCAGCAGGCAGCTGCCGCGACTCTCAAGGCGAAGATGCGCGCAGCCAAGCTGCCGGTGATGGACAGCGTGACGCATATCGTCCCCCTGATGGTCGGCGATCCGGTCCGCGCCAAGCAGATCAGCGACATCCTGCTGGCCGAATACGGCGTCTATGTTCAGCCGATCAACTTCCCGACCGTGCCGCGGGGCACCGAACGCCTGCGCTTCACGCCCGGTCCCGCGCATACGCCGGAAATGATGGACCAGCTCGTCGACGCTCTCGTCGAGATCTGGGACCGCATGGACATGGAGTTGCGGGAAGCCGCCTGATCGGCTTTCTTGGTGGCTGCGGCCTGCGATAGAAAACGATCGATCGTTGCACCGGGCCGGATGGAGAGCCGCCCGATGTACGACGTTTCGCTGACCGAAAGCTTCTTTCCCCGCCAAACCGACCTTGAGCTGCACGACACCACCGTCGGCTCCGCCTTGCGCGAAGCTGCCGCGAATTGGCCGGACGATATCGCACTCGAAGAGTTCAGCGAAACCGGCCAGGCAGGCCGAAAATGGACCTTCACCGAACTTCTCGCGGATGCGGAGAAGCTCGCCGATGCCCTGTTGACCCGATACCGGCCGGGCGAGCGGATCGTCATCTGGGCGCCGAATATCCCCGAATGGATCCTGTGCGAATATGCCTTCGGAATTGCAGGCCTCGTGCTGGTCACCGCCAATCCCGGGTACCAGAAGCGCGAACTCGCCTATGTCATCGAGCAGTCCTCTGCCGTCGGCCTGTTCCACATCGGCAGCTTCCGCGGCAATCCGATGGCGGACATCGCCAAGGCGATTGGCGAAGACAACGACCGCTTGCGCGAACTCGTCGACATGCAGGACGCGGACGCGCTTTTTGCCACGGGATCGCTTTCGGCAACGCGTCCGGAGGTCACGCCATCGGACATCGCGCAGATCCAGTACACTTCGGGCAGCACCGGCTTTCCCAAGGGCGTGCTGCTGCATCACTACGGGCTAACGAACAATTCGCGCCATTCCTTCGAGCGGCTCGGGATCGACCCCAAGGGCAAGCTCCTGCTGGTCGCGCCGCTGTTCCATACCACCGGATGTGCGGTCTCGGTGCTCGGCGCCTGCCAGTCGGGGACGCATATCGTCCTCCCGCCGATGTTCGAGCCGAACCTGGCGAACAAGCTGGTGGAATCCGAGAAGATCACCTCGGTCATCGGCGTCCCGACGATGTACATGATGATGCTGGAGGTCGACGATGCGAACCCGCGCGATCTCACATCGGTCGACGTGATCGGTGCGGGCGGTTCCATGGTCTCGCCAGAGCTGATCCGCCGCATCAAGGACCGCTTCGGCTGCAGGTTCACCAATGGCTACGGCATGACCGAGACCTCTCCCCTGCTCACCGGCACGCGCGACAGCGATCCGATGGACAAGCAGACCCAGACTATCGGCCAGCCCTTCTCGCAGCTCGACGTCTCGATCCGCGATCCGCAGACCAATACGGTCGTGCCGCTGGGCCAGGTCGGCGAGATCTGCGCGCGCGGTTACAGCGTCATGGCCGGATACAACGACAATCCCGAAGCCACTGCGGAAGCCATCGATGCCGACGGCTGGATGCACACAGGCGATCTCGGCATGATGGACGAACAGGGCTTCATCACCATTACCGGACGCGTGAAGGAGATGATCATCCGCGGGGGCGAGAACCTTTTCCCCGTAGAGATCGAGAACATCCTGCTCGAACATGACACGGTCGCACAGGTCGCGGTGGTCGGCCTGCCGGACGAAAAATGGGGCGAGATCGTCGCTGCCTTTGTCCGCACGCCGGAAGGTGCCTCGCTCGACCCGGTCGTTCTCAAGGCGCATTGCCGCGAGCATCTGGCGGCACAGAAAACGCCGGTCGTCTGGGTCGAGGTCGACGAATACCCGATGACAGGATCGGGCAAGGTCCAGAAGTTCCAGCTACGCGACAAGTATCTCGCCGGAGACTACGACGCCGCCTGAACGTAGCGTCCTTTGCGCTTCCATCCTGCTCGGCTAGACCTGTGCCGAGACAAGGGAGAGAGTGCACGCGATGAGCGGAAATCCGGACCAGAAATACGATGAAGTCGTCCTCGGACGGCGTTCGATCCGCGGCTATCTGGACAAGCCCGTCCCGCGCGAGCTGATCGAGGAAGTGCTGACGCTTGCCATGCGTTCGCCCTCCTCGATGAACACGCAGCCCTATCACTTCCACGTCATCACCGGCGAACCGCTCGACCGGATCCGCAAGGGCAATACCGAACGCATCCTTGCAGGCGAACCCGACAGCCGTGAATTCCGCCGGGGCGAGCCCTTTGCAGGCGTCCATCGCGAACGCCAGATCGGCTGCGCGATCCAGCTGTTCGAGGCCATGGGCATCGAGCGCGACGACAAGGAAAAGCGGCAGGACTGGGTGCTGCGCGGCTTCCGCCAGTTCGACGCGCCCGTCTGCGTGATCATCACCTACGACAAGGAACTGTCGGGCAGCGACGATACGCCCTTCGATTGCGGCGCGGTCACCACGGCGCTGGTCAATGCGGCGTGGAGCCGCGGCCTCGGCTGCGTGATCAATTCGCAAGGCATCATGCAATCGCCGGTCGTGCGCGAGCATGCCAGCATTCCCGACGACCAGGTCATCATGAAGGCCGTCGCCATGGGCTGGCCGGACGAAGACTTCCCCGCGAACCCGGTCAAGATCACCCGGCGAAGCGTCGATGAGGCGGCCTGCTTCGTGGGGTTCGACTGAAACCCCGCGGAAACCCGGTTTTAACCAATGACTCGGGCAGAATTCGCGGCCTCTCCGCTCACCCCTGCCATGCATCAGCCTGTCGAACTAACCTTGCTCCTTTGAAGGAAATTAAGACGGGTAGCCGAACGAGTTTTCGGCGCGGGTGATCGCTCGCGCCAAGGCTCGATGGAGGGTTGTAATGAAAAAAATTGCTCTGGTCGCACTGCCGACCGCACTGACTATCGCCGTTGTCGCACCTGTCGCTCTGGCGCAGGAAGACACCGGCACCGATACCGACACGACGACCGAAACCGCCGAAACCAACGGCGCGATCGTGACGCGTGAAGCGGTGACCGAGGAACGCGAAATCCTCGACGAAGACGGCAATCCCGTCCTCGATGCCGACGGAAACCCGACCTTCGAAACGGTCGAACTAGGCTGGACCCAGACGGTGGAAACGCCCTCGGGTAACGTCCACACGATCACCAAGATCGAAGGCGAGCGCGCCGTCGTGACGCATGAAAAGGCAGAGCGCATCGCTCGTGCCGAGCGTCCGGCCAAGCCCGAGCGCCCCGAAAAGCCCGAGAAGCCCGAAAAGCCCGAGCGTCCGGAACGTCCGGATCGCCCCGGCCGCGGCGGCTAATCCGGATACTCCAGCGCGTCGCATGCCCGGTCGTTCAGGAGGCCGGGCGTGCGGCGCGCAACCATATCGAGTGGAACAAATCCTATCATGACCAAGCCCCTTGTCGCAGGCGCCCTCGCCGCTTGCCTGATCGCAATGCCACAGGCCGCGCATGCGGAAGACGATTACGTCCAGCTGGCCGTCGGCGTGGACTATTCGACCGGCGATTACGGTCAGGACGAGGACACCGATTTCCTCGCCGTACCGGTTACGGTGAAATGGCAGACCGGCGACTTCAACGTGCGCGTGTCCGTGCCTTACATCAACGTCTCGGGCCCAGCCGACCTCATTCCGGGTGAAGGCGGCGTGCGCGGCGGACCCGGCGGCGGTGGCCCTGGCGGTGGCGGCTCGACAGGTACGGCCTCACGCTCGGGCATCGGCGATACGAATATCGCGGCGACCTATTCCCTCGAAGTGTCCGATACGACCTATTTCGACGTCACCGGTAAGGTAAAGCTGCCGACCGGTTCGCAGGAAAAGGCGCTCAGCACCGGCACGACCGATTTCACGCTGCAAGGTGAAGTGCTTCAGGTGTTCGGCGATGTCAGCGCAGCCGTGCGCGCAGGACGCCGCTTCAACGGCCAGAACGACGACTATCCGCTCGAGGATGCATGGCTGGCCGGTGCAGGCCTCTATTTCGTCTCCGGCGACAGCACCTTCGGGCTCGATTACGACTGGCGCGACGGGTCGCTTCCCACATCGCCCAATCGCAGCGAAGTCACCGGCTCGCTCACTCACAAGCTCAACGACGGCCTGCGCTTGCAGGGCTACGCCTATACCGGCCTTGCCGACGGTAGCCCCGATGTCGGCGTCGGCGCGCAGGTCATGGTGCGCTTCGGCGAATAAGCCTCCCGCAGCGCCGTATTCGCGCGTCGCGGGAAACCTTGCATGCCTCGATGGTTCGCTTTGCAGGAGGCGAATTCATGACAGGCAGACTGACCGAAATTGGCGAAGGGTTCTGGCGCGTAAACGGCGATTTCAGGCTGGGCGGGGTTATCAACCTCGGCACCCAGGCCTCGCTCGTGCGCCTCACGGACGGTAATTTCGTCTTTCTCGACAGCTATACGCTTCCCGACGATGTGAAGAGGGAAGTCGACCTGCTGACCGACAATGGGCGCAAGCTGACCGCGATCCTCAACCTGCACCCGTTCCACACGCTGCATTGCGACTGGATGCACGACGCCTATCCCGATGCGCGCCTGTACGGGACCGCGCGGCACAAGCGGAAGCTGCCGCAACTGCCGTGGCAGGACACGCAATGCGAGGACGATGCGCTCAGGGAAAAGTTCGGGGTCGACTTCGACTTCAAGGTTCCTGCAGGCGTGCCCTTGGTCGACGAGGACGAGAGCGTCCATTTCTCATCCGTGCTGGCCCTGCATCGCAGCAGCGGGACGATCCATGTCGACGACACCCTCGTCTATCTCGACAAGGGCTTTCCGCTTTCGTTGCTGACGATGATCCGGAGGGTCGACTTCCACCCGACGCTGGCCAAGGCGCTCAAGCCACATGCCGGTGCAGCCGACGAGTTTCGCGAATGGGCGATCGCGCTGGGCACGGACTGGGCGCAGGCCAAGCGGATTGCTGCGGCTCACAACGCCGTTCGGGAACTGGAGACGGAAGAATTCCCCACGCTCGTCGGAGAAGCGCTCGGCCGGGTAAAATCCGTACTCGAAAACCACCGTTCCGAGTACGGATGAGAATTGCCTATCGCAGGTTTACGACGTTGTCGGCCTGCGGACGGTCGCGGCTGCCGTCATAGAGGCTTGCCATGGGTTCGTCGGTCACGATGATGCGTTCTGCCGCGCCGAAGCCGTTGAAATCGGTCTTCATCGCCGCACCATACGCACCGAGCATGCCGATCTCGACATAATCGCCAGCCTGGATGTCTTCCGGCAGGGCGAAGGGGCCGGGCATGTAATCGGCATCGTCGCAGGTCGGGCCGTAGAAGGCGAAGTCCATTTCGGGCTTGATGAGGTCGTCCTCGAGCGCGCGGACAGGGAATTTCCAGTCCACGTGTGCGGCATCGAACAGGGCGCCATAGGCACCGTCGTTGATGTAGAGTTCCTCGCCGCGGCGCTTTTCCACCTTCACCACGAGGCTGCTGTATTCGGCACACAGCGCACGGCCAGGTTCGCACCACAGCTCTGCGTTGTAGGCGATCGGCAGCGCGTAGAAGTGCTGGTGGATGATCTTGAAATAATCTTCGAGCGGCGGCGGCTCCATGCCCGGGTAGACGGAGGGGAAGCCTCCGCCCACGTCGATCATGTCGATGACCACCGAAGCCTCGGCAATCGCCGCGCGGGTGCGGTCCAGCGCCTGCACATAGGCAAACGGGCTCATCGCCTGGCTGCCGACGTGGAAGCATACCCCCAGCCAGTCTGCATACTGGCGGGTTTCCTGCAGCAGCGCAGGCGCTTCGATGAGGTCGCAGCCGAACTTGCTCGCAAGGCTCAGCGCCGCATGCTCCGAGGAGACGCGCAGGCGAACGCAAAGGCGCAGGTCGGTGGCATCTTCGCCGTCTTCATCTCGGGTCGCCTTGACGATCTTCGCCAGCTCTTCGCTGGAATCGAGGCTGAAGGTTTTCACGCCGTGTTCGAAATAGGCTTCGCGGATCGCGCCGGGCGATTTCACCGGATGCATGAAGCACAGCGTCGCATCGGGCAGTACCGAGCGCACGAGGCGCACTTCCGCGATGGAAGCGACGTCGTAATGCGTCACGCCATTGTCCCACAGGATGCGAAACAAGTCGGGAGAGGGATTGGCCTTCACCGCATAGAGCGACTTGCCCGGAAACTTCTCGACAAAGAAGCGGGCAGCGCGCGCAGCGGCGTGCGGGCGGTTGAGGATAACAGGTTCGTCCGGCGAAAGTGCGCGGACTACAGCCTTGGCATCAGGAAAATGCTGCAACTCAAGGGACCCCCTAAACGGTCCGTGCGGACCATGAAACGACAAGCTGCCTTGCGGTTAGGAAGTCCCCTTGGGGCAGCAGGAGCCGCGCAAATAGTAAGATTCGGCAAAAAATCAAGCCAAATCGCTCGCGCAAGAGCTCCGGACTTACCCTAAGAAAACATGGCGAAGCCGGCCGTTCCGTCGGCCCGACGAGCACCTCGCACAGCCGGTCGAATTACAGGAAAGCGCCAACCAGAGACGCGCCTGCGCTTCGGACCCTATTCGTCGCCGTTAGCGGTACCTACCGCCCCTGGTGCGAGGCTGAGCAGCACCGAGATGTTCTCGCGCAAATTGGCCATCGTCACACCGTGATCGATCACCACGTAGCGCGTGACACCCAGTGTCTCGTTCTCGAAATCCGCCCACACGTTCAGCGCGGCGTTTTCGAGGTTGGCCTTGGCCAGACGGGCGTGGGTCACGGTATCGGGCAGGTCATAGCGAACCTGCGCCATGATGCCCTGGCATCCCGAAATCGGTTCTACATCGCAGGCTGTGCCGAACAGGGTATATGCAAGGCCATCGGCATCCTTGGCGACGACGACGTAGTCCTCTTCCATAACCCTGAGTTCTTCGTGGTCGAGCGAAGACACCAGCGCGCGCAGATCCGCCGTCGAAACCGACTTCACCACCTTTTCGGGCACGTATTCCTGCGCGGCAGCGGGGGCCGCCGCCATACCGCCGGCCATTGTGAGCGAACCAGCAAGGATCGCTGCGCGAAGTGCGTGCATTTTCATGTAAACTATCCCCCTTGGCGGATCGGCGACCTAGCTCAGCCTTCCGCGAAAATCTTCGTAACCGAACTCCCTCACGAGTTCGAGGGAGTCCGTCTCGCTGTCCCACATGTAAATCGACGGCAGCTGCACCCCGTTAAAAGTGTTAGTCTTAACCATCGAATAATGGGCCTGATCGAGGAAGGCGAAACGCTTGCCAACCTCCGCGCCGCCGGGGATGCGATAATCTCCAATGACATCGCCGGCGAGGCAGGAGGGTCCGCCGATGCGTACTTCGGGCGTCTCTGCGTCCATCGCCTCGCCCAGCATTGCGGGGCGATAGGGAGCCTCGATGACATCGGGCATGTGGCAGGTCGCCGAGACGTCGGCGATGGCGACAGGCACGCCGTTGAAGCCGGTGTCGAGGATGGTGCCCACAAGGATACCGGCATCCAGAGCGACCGCCTCGCCCGGTTCGAGGTAGATCTCGGCGCCGGTGTCGTCCTTCGCATCTCTGAGGAATTCGACCAGTTCCTCGCGCTGGTAGTCGGCGCGGGTGATGTGATGCCCGCCGCCCATGTTGATCCACTTGAGCTGGCCGAACCACGGCTCGATGGCGTCGAAAACCTTGTCCCAGGTGCGGTGCAGCGGCTCGAAGTCCTGCTCGCACAGATTGTGGAAGTGGATCCCTTCGACGCCTTCCATGATCTCGGGCGTCAGCTGGTCGATCGGAAAGCCGAGGCGGCTGCCGGGACTGGAAGGATCGTAGCGCGGCACCTCGCCGGTCGGCACCTGCGGATTGATGCGCAGGCCGACTTCGAAATCCTGTCCCGAGGCACGGGCATTCTCGAGGATGAGCGCGGCGCGCTGCATCTGGCCGGGCGAATTGAAGATCACGTGGTCCGACAGGCGGCAGACCTCGTCCAGCTCCTCCGGCTTGTAGGCCGCGCAATAGGTGCTGATCTCGCCGTCGTAGAATTCCGATGCCAGCCGCGCTTCCCACAGGCCCGAGGTGCAAACCCCGTCGAGATACTCGCCGATGATCGGCGCAGCGCTCCACATGGAGAATGCCTTGAGCGCGGAGAGGATCTTGATCTCCGCCTCGTCGCGGATTTCGGCCAGGATCTGGCAATTGGCGCGCAGCTTCGCCGCATCCACCACGAAGGCGGGGCTGTCGACACGGTTCAAATCGAAATGGGCAAAGGCGCCCGGATCGCCGGCTTTTGTTTCCATGGGGCGCATCTAGGCGCGCAAGCGGCAATGCGAAAGGGCGAACTCACTCGCTGGTTTCGAGGCCGGCAGCAGCAAGTTCGAATTTCACGACGCGGTTCGCCTTGTTGTCGACCATGTAGACGCTGCCGTCGCGTGCGACCGCGATATCGTGGCCGAGGCTGGTTCCGGTGCGCGGATCGACGCCCGCATCGAAGATCCGGTCGAGCGAACCGTCCTCACGGTATAGCCTGCCGATCGCGCCATAGCGGCCCACCCCGTCGCGCCCTTCGATGACCAGCACATATCCGCCGCCGATCGGTTTCGCGGAATAGGGATGGCCTGTCCCTCGCGGCTTCCAGCTTGCGAACGGTTCGCCTGCATGGGTGAGAACCTGGACCCGCCCGTTCTCGCGGTCGGCGATGTAGACGCGGTTCGCGTCGGTTGCGACCGAGTGCGGCAGGTCGAACTCGCCCGCAGCGCTGCCCTCCTCGCCCCAGCTTTCGAGGAAATTGCCTTCGCGGTCGAATACCGCGATCCGGTCGTTGAGATAGCCATCGGCGACCAGCACCTTGCCGGGAAGAAAGGCGATGTCGGCCGGTCGACCGAATTGCCCATCGCCCTGCCCGGTCACGCCGCGCTCACCCAGCGCAAGTTCCTCCGCTCCTTCGTGGCTGAAGCGCAGCACCTGCTCACGCGCAACGTCGGTGATCCAGACCCTGTCCTCGTCGTCGACCGATAGACCGTGCGGCATGACGAGCGTATCTGCTCCCCACTTGCCGAGCAGCTTGCCGTTCGCCGCGAACATGAAAACCGTCGGCTCGGCAATCGGATCGGTCGGGAATGGCTCTTTCCACTCCCGCCCAGCCCGATGGAGCACGAAGATATGGCCGTGGCTATCGACATCGACCGCACTCAATTCGCCATAGGCAGTACCCTCGGGCACCTGCGCCCAGTCGGCATCCATCTCGACGCGCGGCGCGTCTTCCCTGCCCGGCCCCGAGCACGCGGCAAGAGCCAGCGCGGCCGCGACGGCAAGGAGGTTAGAAGTCGACCGGGCCATCCATTTCCTTCACCTGCCAGGGCAGGCCGTGCTCGTTGAGCATGTCCATGAAGGGATCGGGGTCCATTTCTTCCATGTTGAAGACGCCGTCGCCCGACCACTTGCCGGTGACCATCATGGCCGAACCGATCATCGCAGGCACGCCGGTGGTGTAGGAGACGGCCTGGTTGCCGGTTTCCTCATAGGCGGCTTCGTGCGAACAGATGTTGTTGATGTAGAAGGTCTTCTCACCCGAACCGTCGAGCGCTTCACCGGTAGCGATGACGCCGATATTGGTGTTGCCCTTGGTCGTTTCGCCCAGCGATTCAGGCTTGGGCAGCACGGCGGCGAGGAACTGGAGCGGGATGATGTCCTTACCCTGATAGCGGACCGGGTCGATGCGCGTCATGCCGACGTTCTGCAGCACGGTCAGGTGCTTGATGTATTCATCACCGAAGGTCATCCAGAAGCGCGCACGTTCGAGTTCGGGATTGAACTTGGCGAGGCTTTCCAGCTCCTCGTGGTACATCATGTACATGTTCTTCGGGCCGACGGCTTCAAAGTCGAATTCGACCTTCTTGGCCATGGCCGGGGTCTCGACGAATTCGCCGTTCTCCCAGTGGCGCGCAGGTGCGGTGACTTCGCGGATGTTGATTTCCGGATTGAAGTTGGTGGCGAAGGCCTGACCATGGTCGCCCCCGTTGCAGTCGAGGATGTCGAGCTGGCGGATGGTCTTGAGCTTGTGCTTCTTCAGCCACATGGTGAAAACGCTGGTCACGCCCGGGTCGAATCCCGAACCCAGCAGCGCCATCAGGCCAGCGTCCTTGAAGCGGTCGTGATAGGCCCACTGCCAGTGGTATTCGAACTTGGCTTCATCCTTCGGCTCGTAGTTCGCGGTGTCGAGATAGCTCACGCCCGCTTCGAGGCAGGCGTCCATGATTGGCAGGTCCTGATACGGCAGCGCGAGGTTCACCACGAGGCTCGGCTGCACCTTCTTGATGAGGTTCACCATCGCGGGGACTTCTTCCGCGTCGATCTCGTAGGTCGAGATATCCGCGCCGGTGCGGGTCTTCACGCTGGCGGCGATGGCATCGCATTTGGACTTGGTGCGGCTGGCGAGATGGATATCGGTGAAGATATCCTTGTTCATCGCCATCTTGTGAACGCAGACCGAGCTGACGCCGCCTGCACCGATGACCAGAACTGTCGACATGGATGAAACCTCTTTTCTGAAATTCGATTCTTGCGCGCCCTCTAGCGAAATGCACTAAGCTAGCCAAATGGTCCGAGACGATATGAGAAAACCGACGCGACAGGGCGTGCTCAACGCGGCGAAGTCGATTGCAGCCATCCTGCCGCCAACGCCGCTGCTTCCGGTCGAGATCGGCGGAGTGACGACCCATGTAAAAGCGGAAAGCCTGCAGCCTGTCGGCGCATTCAAGATCCGCGGCGGTTGGTGGCGCCTGTCGAACCTGAGTGATGAGGAGAAAGCACGCGGCGTCGTCGCCGTATCCTCGGGCAATCACGCGCAGGGCGTCGCATGGGCCGCGCGCCGGCTGGGGATCAAGGCGGCTATCGTGATGCCGCGCAATGCGCCCAAGGTTAAGCTCGAAGCCACGGAGGCGCTGGGGGCGGAGATCGTACTTTACGAGCGCCCAGGCGAGGACCGGGACGAGGTCGCCGCGCGGCTGATCGCAGATCGCGGCGGAACACTCGTCCATGCCTTCGGCGATCCGTGGGTAATCGAGGGTCAGGGTAGCGCCGGGGTCGAGATCGAGGCGCAGCTTGGCCACGCCCCTTCGCGTCTGGTCGTGTGCTGTGGCGGCGGAGGCCTTGCGGCAGGCCTCGCCCTCGCCTGCCCCGAAAGTGCGATCCATGTCGTCGAGCCGGAAGGGTGGGACATGGTCGGACAGGCCATGGCTGCGGGCGAGATCGTGCGGGTCGGCGATGATCCGCCATCGACGATCTGCGACGCCTTGCAGCCCGATGCCACGAAGCAGGTGAACCTCGACGTTCTTCAAGGCCGCGCCGAGCCGGGTGTATCGGTCAGCGACGAGGAAGTGCGCGCGGCCCAACGTTTCGCTTTTGCCAAGCTAAACCTCGTCGTCGAACCGGGTGGCGCCGCCGCCCTTGCCGCCGCGCTGGCGTGCAAGGTGCCGGTGGACGAGGACACCGTGATCATGGTCACGGGCGGCAATACCGACGCGCAGAGCTTTGCACGGACCATCGCGCAGGTTTGACATTCGCGGCCCTGCGGGACAGGTCTGCATTTGCAACTGGGAGGGAATTACCGAAATGCAGGCTCAAATGCTCGCACCGGCAGCGGTGCTCGTGCTGTGGTCGCTCGTCATGCTTTACTGGATGGCGTTCACCCGGCTTCCGGCGATCAAGAAAATCGGTGGCGGTCTCGGCGATGCCAAGCCCGGCGGACGCGGCCAGGACCTTGAAGGCGTGATACCCGACAAGGTGCAGTGGAAAGCGCACAACTATGCGCATCTCATGGAACAGCCGACGATCTTCTACCCGACCGTGGTGATCCTCGCGATCATGGGGGCAGGCGCACTCGATGTACTGCTGGCATGGGCCTATGTCGCGCTGCGCATCGTGCATTCGCTCTATCAGGCGACGGTCAATATCGTGAAGCTGCGCTTCCTGATATTCGTCGTGTCCAGCATCGTGCTCACCGTGCTGGCCGTCCGGGCCGTCATGGCGACCCTGCTGTTCGATCCCTCGCTCGCCCCTGCCTGATCAGGAGAGAAACACGTGATTCAAGCCGAAATTCTCCAGCCCGTCGTCGTCCTGCTCGCATGGACGATGGTGATGTGGCTCTGGATGTACGCCACCCGCATTCCCGCGATGAGCAAGGCCGGCATCCAGCCGGACGATGCCCGCAAGACCAAGGGGCTCGACGACACGCTGCCAGCCGAAGTCCAGTGGAAAGCGCATAATTACAACCACCTGCACGAACAGCCGACGGTGTTCTACGCCACCGCGTTGTTGCTCGCCATGGTCGGCATGGGCGACGGGATGAACGCGCTGCTCGCGTGGATCTACGTCGGCCTCAGGATCATCCATTCGATCGTTCAGGCGACCGCGAACAAGGTGATGGTGCGCTTCGTGCTGTTCGCCCTGTCGAGCCTCGTGCTGATCGCACTGATCTTCCACGCCGCGATCTGGGCGTTCGATATTCACATGTGATGTAAGCCGACGGAGTGCCGGGGCGGCTTATTCGGCCGCTTCGCGCTCCGCCACTTCCAGCGTTGCGAGGAAACGCTCTGCGTCGAGCGCGGCCATGCAGCCCATGCCGGCGGCGGTTACCGCCTGGCGATAGGTGTGGTCGGTGACATCGCCTGCCGCGAAAACGCCCGGGATCTCGGTCTTGGGCGAGCCAGGCTCGGTCAGCAGGTAGCCGCCATCGTCCATCGGCAGCTTGCCCTTGAACAGCTCGGTTGCCGGGGCATGACCAATGGCGACGAAAGCACCGTCGGTCTCGAACGTGCTGTCGGCACCGGTGACGGTGTCACGCAGGTTGAGATGGCCCAGAGCGCCATTCTCGCCCGCCTCGAAGCTCTCGACCGTCTTGTTCCACAGGACCGTGATCTTGGGGTGGTTGAGCAGGCGCTCCTGCAGGATCTTCTCCGCACGCAGTTCGTCGCGGCGGTGGATCAGCGTCACATCGTCGGAATGGTTGGTGAGGTAGAGCGCCTCTTCGACTGCGGTATTGCCGCCGCCGATCACCGCGACCTTCTTGCCGCGATAGAAGAACCCGTCACAGGTCGCGCAGGCAGATACGCCCTTGCCGCCCAGTTCCATTTCGCCCGGCACACCAAGCCACTTGGCCTGCGCACCGGTGCAGATGACGAGCACGTCGGCAATGTATTCATCGCCGCTGTCGCCCTTGGCCGTGAAAGGAGAACCCTTGGACACATCGACGTCGATGATCGTGTCCCACATCATGCGGGTGCCGACGTGTTCGGCCTGCTTCTGCATCTGCTCCATCAGCCACGGGCCCTGGATGACGTCGGCAAAGCCGGGGTAATTTTCGACATCGGTGGTGATCGTCAGCTGGCCGCCGGGCTGGAGGCCCTGCACCACGATCGGCTCCATCATCGCGCGCGCAGCGTAGATTGCCGCGGAATAGCCTGCGGGGCCGGAGCCGATGATAAGCATCTTGGTGCGATGGGTAGCCATGTCGAAGTCTCTTGGTACGTCTGGATCGGGGTAGAGGGGCTATATGGGGATTGGCCTGCGCAGAGTCACGCCACGAAGCGCGCGCGCAGCCTGTCCTTCAACACCTCATCCACACCTAAAGCGTTTTCGAGGTAGCGATCGAGCGAGCCGTGGTCCTCGTCCACCACCCGCCAGAAGGTGGCGAGATAATCTTCCTGGACTTCGAGAAGCGCCCTGATCGCTTCCTCATCCAGCTTGCGGCCGAGCCGTGCCTCTATGCCTGGGACCGACTGGCTCGCCAGCACTTCCAGCGTGGGCGCATCATTGGTGCGCAGGAACTCCGCCATCTGCTGGTCCCTGTTGGCACCCAGGACGTGCAGCACCAGCATAGCGGCCACACCGGTGCGGTCCTTGCCGGCGAAACAGTGGACGAGGCTCGCCCCATCACGATCCGCCAAGGCCCCGAAATAGCGCGAGAACATTTCGGTCATCGCGGGATTGCGCGGCATCCTTGTGTAGACCCCGATCATCCGCTCGCGAGCGAATTCGGCGGTCGTGGTGTCCGGCGCGACATCCATGTGCGGCGGGCTCGAACTGGTCTCACCTTCGAAGGCGATAACCTCTCCGTCCCAGCCCGGCGCACGACGACAGGGATTGCGCTCGCGTTCGGAAGCACCACGCAAGTCGATCACGGTCTTGATGCCGAGAGCATCGATGGCCTGCAGGTCTGCATCGCTCGCACCGACATGCTGGCCGGAGCGCCACAGCAGTCCGCCTTTCACCCGTCCGGTGCCGGCGATCTCCCAGCCGCCGAAATCGCGGAAATTGTGAATGCCATCGGTCGGAAGGAAGGGATCGCGAATCATGAAAAGGTCAGTGCCAGTCACAGACCCGCGTAACAATGCGTATTGCCGCGCTCACTGCGTTTTGCGACTTCCCCCGCCACTGCCGCCACGAGCCGGAAAAGGAGGAGTACTTGCCGCATATCCTGATTGTGGACGACGACGAGATCATTGCCGAACTGGCGTGCCAGTTGCTGATGGACGCAGGGTATGCCTGCGGCTGGGTGGGCGACGGGGAGAAAGCCTTGGAGCTGCTCCAGTGGCGGCGCCCCGACCTCCTCCTGCTCGATCAGGACATGCCCGGCCTCAGCGGGAGCCAGGTCCTCAGGTCACTGCGATCTTCGGCAGAGAACTACGATCTTCCGGTCATCATGTTTACCGGCATTTCCGGCGTAGAAGACGAGAACCAAGCCTATTTCAATGATGCGCAGGCCTACGTGCGCAAGCCCTTCGAACCGGCCCTGTTGCTTCGTAAGGTCGAGGAAATCCTCCGCCCGCGTTCGGACAAGCCGCGGCATCGCGAATTGACCGAGCATCTGGAATTCGCAGCCGGTCGCGGGCGCGATTCACCCTCGAACCGGGCCGAGTCCTGAAAGCTTAATCGCGGCTGCTATCCAGGTCGGCGAGGAAGTTGCTGGTCCAGTCCTGCACATTGTCGTCGCGCACGGTTCCGATCAGGCTCTCGTAGCGCTCCTTGCGTTCTTCCAGCGGCATATCGAGCGCCGTGCGGATCGCATGGGCAAGATCATCCGGGCTGTGCGGGTTGACGAGCAGGGCATCCTGCATCTGTGCCGCTGCGCCTGCGAAACGCGAAAGGATCAGCACGCCGGGATCTTCAGGGTCCTGCGCAGCGAGATATTCCTTGGCCACAAGGTTCATTCCGTCGCGAAGCGGAGTGACAAGGCCGATTTTCGATGCGCGAAAGAACCCGAACAGCTCGGCATGGGTATATCCGCGGTTGACGTAACGCACCGGTACGAGATCGACTTCGCTTCGCGCACCGTTGATCTGGCCGGCCTTCTGCTCGAGCGTTGCGCGGATATGCTGGTAGCTGTCGACATCCTCGCGGCTGGGCGGCGCAATCTGCACGAAAACAAGATCGCGCGTACGTTCGGGGTACTTGTCGAAGAAACGAGATATCCCGTCGAGGCGTTCGGGCAATCCCTTCGAATAGTCCAGCCGATCGACCCCGATCATGGCGGTGCGTCGGCGTGTCGAGCTCATGAGGCGCTGCTGCGCCTGCCGGGCCTCGCCGGATTGGCCGAGACTGCTGAAATGATCCCAGTCGATCCCGATGGGATAAGCGCGCGCAATCGTGGTGCGCCCGTCGAGGGTGACTTCACCGCTGGCCTCATCCACATCCGCGCCAAGCTCGGTGCGGCAATAGTGGAGGAAGCTGTCGAGCCATTCCTGCGTCTGGAAACCGACCAGGTCATAGTGCAGCATCGTCCGCACCAGCCGCTCGTGATAGGGCAGCGAGACGAACAGGCGGGTGGCGGGCCAGGGAATGTGCAGGAAGAATCCGATGCGGTTCTTGCAGCCGCGCGATTTCAGCCGTTCGCCCAGCGGTATCAGGTGATAATCGTGGACCCAGACGACATCGTCGTCTTCGAGCAGAGGGGTTACCAGCTCGGCAAAGCGTTCGTTGACCCGCTCATAACCCTTGCCGGTTTCACGCTCGTATTTCGCGAGGTCGAGGCGGTAGTGGAACAGCGGCCAAAGCGTCGAATTGGCGTAGCCGTTGTAATATTCCTCGATATCGCGCTGCGACAGGTCGATGGTCGCCGTGGTGACACCGTCGTTCGTCTGCGTGGCGATATTGCCGGTGCGTCCGCTGTCGCTTTCCTCGCCCGACCAACCGAACCAGAGCCCCTTGCGGCTCTTCAGCGCCGAATGCAGCGCCCCTGCCAGTCCGCCCTGCGCACCGGCCGCCCCGCGTGCCTTCGGCACCGCGACGCGGTTGGAAATCACGACAAGACGGGCGTCGGCACTCACCGTACCTCGCTCCAGTTCTTCGAAAGATGGCCAGCTGAATTGATGATACCTACTAGCGAATACGTCTGGGGGAAGTTCCCCCACAGCTCGCCGGTGTCATAGTCGAGGTCTTCGCTCAGCATGCCCGATCTGGTCGTGTGGCTGAGCATCGAGCAGAACAGTTCGCGCGCTTCGGCGCTGCGCCCGGTCAAATGCAGGGCCTCGATGAGCCAGAAGGTGCAGACGTTGAAGGCGGTTTCCGGCGCGCCGAAATCGTCCTCGGCGGCATAGCGGAGCATGTGATCCCCCCGCCGCAGGTCCCGTTCGACCGCCTCGAAGGTCTTGAGGAAGCGCTCGTCATCGCCCTTTAGGTAACGCAGCTCGACCATCTGGAGCAGGCTTGCGTCGAGATAATCGCTCTCGAAGCTGGCGCCGTAATGCTGACCTTCCTCGTTCCAGGCTTCGGCATCGATCTTGGCGCGGATCGCCTCGGCCCGTTCTTTCCAGAAGGTCACCCGGTCACCCTTGCCCAATTGCGCGGCGACGTTGGCCAGGCGATCGCAGGCGGCCCAGCACATCACGGCGGAATAGGTGTGCACTTCCTGCCGCGTGCGGAATTCCCACAGGCCGGCGTCGGGCTTGTCGTGCTTTGCCCATGCCGCCTCGCCCACTTCCTCGAGATGTTCGAAGTCGCGGTCGTCCGCCATGCGCAAAAGGCGCGTGTCGAAGAACGCCTGTGCGGTCGGCATCACGATCTGGCCATAGCAGTCGTATTGCACCTGCTTGTAGGCGGCATTGCCGATGCGCACCGGCCCGTTGCCGCGATAGCCGGCGAGGTGCTCGGCCTCGCTTTCGTGCAATTCGGTATCGCCCATGACCGAATAGAGCGGCTGGATCTGTCCGCCGCGGGCCTCGTCGATGATGTTGCGCAGATAGGCGAGATACTTTTCCAGCACATCGAGCGCGCCAAGGCGGTTGAGGGCCTGCACGGTGTAATAGCTGTCGCGTATCCAGCAGTAGCGATAATCCCAGTTGCGCTGGCTTCCCGGCGCCTCGGGAATTGACGTCGTCAGGGCGGCGACGATCGCGCCAGTCTCTTCATGCTGGCAGAGCTTGAGCGCGATAGCGGCCCGGATCACCTCTTCCTGCCATTCGAGCGGGATGTGCAGGCCGCGAACCCAGTGCTGCCAGTACTTTTTCGTGCTCGCTTCCATCCGGCGTAGTTCACTGCGGATATTGCCTACGAACGGCTCGTCTGGACCGAGGAAGAAGTGCTGGTCGCTTTCGACACGGTAGCTGCGACCCTCGATAAGGTAGCCGACCGGCGCATCGGTCGAGAGGCGTAATGCCTGGTCCCCGACGAGGTAGCGGACATGGTTGGTGCCGTTGGTGGTCTTGGCCAGTTCCTCGCCGTAGTTCTTCATCGGCGCGAGCCGGACCCGAAGGCGCGGGGCGCCCGAAACCGGCCTCACGATACGGGCGAAGGCCACGGGGCGATACATGCGCCCGGACCGCTCGAAGCGCGGGGCGAAATCGAATATGTCGAGTGCGCTGCCGTCCTCCGCCTCCAGGCGCGTGACAAGGATCGGCGTATTGCGGATGTAGTGCTGGCTGGAGGACACCTGCCCTTCCAGCTCGAAGCGCCAGACACCTTCGTCGCGCTTGTCGCCATTGAGCAGCGAGCAGAATACCGGATCGCCGTCGACCCGCGGAACGCATCCCCAGACGAACCCTCCCTCGCTATCGACCAGTGCGCTGACCTGGCAGTTTCCGATGGGAGAGAGTTCGAGGTTTGCTTCGTTCATAGATCCAGCCAATTGTGCACTGCGGCGACGTCTTCGAGGTGATAGCGCGCAGCCTTGCTTGGTCGTTCCCCGACTGCAATGCCGAAACCCGAGAATTCGATTGCGGCGGCCATCCCGTGCTCGTCTGTCACGTCGTCCCCGATGAAGACGGGAATGCTGCCTGCGAACGGCTCGATCCCCATGAAAGCTTCGAGCGCGGCGCCCTTGTTCGCCCCCGGGCGGACGAGTTCCGCGACAGACTTGCCACTGGTCAGTTCCAGTTCGTGTCGAAGCGCGACCGCCTTGGCATGGCCGATTGCTGCCTCGCTGAAATCCGGGCGTGAACGGAAATGGAGCGCACCGCCGTGGCTTTTCTCCTCGTAGAGCAATCCGTGTTTCTCCGCGAAGGACCGCAAGTCCCTGACCGCCTCCTCGGGCAAACCCTGAGGCGCCTTTCCCAGTCGCGAGCCGTCTGCGCGAAAGCGCGAAGCTCCATGCGATCCGGCCCGCGCAATATCGAGCGAACCGAGATGCGATTGCAGATCGTCCAGCGAGCGACCGCTCACCAGCGCCAGTCGGCCAGCCAGCCGGTCACGCAGCGAGTTGAGGCGCAGGTTCAGGTCGGTCGGGACCGATATCGCGTCGGGCGTCGGCGCAATGCCCACCAGCGTCCCGTCGAAATCCACGAACAGCGAGACGGGCCCCTGGCCGAGGAGATCGGCGAGGCCGGGCGGAGATGGGAGCGATGTGGGGCTTGCCATCACAGCCGACTTAACGGCTCTGGCGCTGCGGTCAAACGCTCACTCGGCGTCTTGGTCACCCGGATCGAGGATCAGGTCGCCATTCTCAACCCGCCAGCCTGCCAGCCGCGAGAGGAAGTTCATTCCGAGCACATTGGTCCGCCCCAGGTTGGGAGCGATAACCGCGTCGAGGCCACGCGCCTCGATATTGCCGAACTGCAGTTCCGTTACCGTGGTGAGCTCCGCCGTCACGGTGCCATTGGCCGTGCCGAGCATTACCGGAAGGCCGCCCGGCCTCGGTTCAAGGCCGGCCCTTGCAGCGTCATTGGAGGACAGCGCGGTCAGGGTGGCGCCCGTATCGACGAGAAAACGCACCGGAACGCCGTTCACCTGTGCCAGCAACCAGTAATGCCCGTCGGGAGCGAGCGGGATGACGGTTGCGCTGCCTTCGATACGTTGTTCGGGCAGGCCAAGCTCCGTCACCGCGTCGAGCCGCGGATCGAAGCGCGCCAGTTGCAAGAGCACGGCGAGCAGGATGCCGATAAGAGCCAGCGTACTCAGCGTGCGGACTATCCGGCCACCGACGATCTTGTTGCGCAGCATGAGCGCGCCGATCCAGCCGACAAGAAGCGCAGCGACCATACCGATCAGCAAGCCCGATCGCGGCACGGCGCGCACGATATCGGCTATTGCATCGAAGACGGCCTGCAATTCCATGGGCCCGATATAGGCAATCGCACCCTGCCCGTCGATGAACTAGGGCGCCTCGCGCTTTTCGGTAGCCTCGGCAAGGATGAGCGAGAAGCGGCCGGCTTCGTCGGTCCAGCGTTCGACCGGCGTCCATCCCCCTGCCAGAAGCAGGGTATTCGAGCTACGGCGCGTGAACTTGTGGCTGTTTTCCGTGTGGATCGTCTCGCCGCGCTTCATGCTGAAGCTGCGGCCTGCAACCTTGAAAGCGATATCCCGCGTCGCCTCGAGATGCATCTCGATACGCGCGAAATCGTCGTTCCAAGAGGTCGTGTGCCGCAGGGATTCGACGGGAATGGTGCCGCCCAATTCGCGATTGATCCGGCGGGCGAGGTTCAGGTTGAATTGCGCCGTGACCCCGCGAGAATCGTCATAGGCTGCCTCCAGCACCTCGCGGTCCTTCACGAGGTCCATGCCGATGAGCAATTGCGGCGTCTCACCCTCTTCAGCCCCCAGCGTCGCACGCATCGAGCGCAGGAGGTCGACTGCTGTGCGCGCGACCATGTTCCCGATGGTGGACCCGGGGAAGAAGCCGAGCTTCCTCATGACCAGCACTTCTTCGGGAAGCGCGACCTCTCGCATGAAGTCGGCTTCGACCGGATAGACGTTCAGCCCGGGAAACTTCTCGGACAGGGCTGCAGCCGACTGGCGCAGGAAATCTCCCGAGATGTCTAGCGGAACATAGGCACCCGGTGCGATTGCATTGAGCAGCAAGGGTGTTTTCACCGAGCTGCCGGAACCGAATTCGACGACAGCACGACCGGGACCGATCAGTTTGGCGAACTCCTGCCCCCTCGCCTCGAGAATTTCAGTCTCCGCGCGGGTCGGGTAATATTCCTCGAGGTCGGTGATGTCCTCGAACAGCTGCGAGCCTGCATCGTCATACAGCCAACGAGCAGGGATCGCCTTCTGGCGCTGGCTCAATCCCGCAAGGACGTCTTCTCGGAAAGCGCGATCGACGCCGTCCTCGTCGCGGTCGACGAGCGCTATTCCCTGTTCGTTTTTCATATGTCCTTGGCCAATCTCAGCCCGGTGAATTGCCAGCGCTGGTGGGGGTAGAAGAAATTGCGGTAGCTCGGACGCGAGTGACCGCGCGAGGTCGCACAGCTCGCGCCCCTGAGGACGAACTGCCCGCTCATGAACTTGCCATTGTATTCGCCAACCGCACCGGCGGCAGGCTCGAAGCGCGGATAGGGGAGATAAGCGGATCGCGTGAACTGCCAGCAATCGCCGAACAGCCCCTCGCTACCGGTCGGCAGCGGCGGCTCGGCGCCGTCGAGCTGGTTGCCGCCTGCCGAATCATGCGCAGGAGCATCACCTTCCTGACCGCGCGCGATGGCTTCCCATTCGAATTCGGTCGGAAGCCGGTGACCTGCCCAGGTGGCAAAGGCATCGGCCTCGAAATAGGAGATGTGCGTTACCGGCGCATCGGGGTCGCGAGGCTGCCAACCGCAATGGGTGAAGGCTTTGTCATCCTGCCAATAGGCAGGTGCGGCGATCCTGTTTTCGTTGAGCCATGCCCAGCCGTCAGACAGCCAGAGGCGCGCGTCATCATAGCCGCCATCGGCGATGAATTCGGCCCAGTCTGCATTGCTCACCAGGCTCGCCGAAAGCGCGAAGGGTTCCAGCAGGACACGGTGGGCCGGGCCTTCATTGTCGAAGGCGAAACCTTCTGCCTGATGGCCGACCAGCGCCACACCACCCGGGTGAGAATACCAGCCTTCCGGCCTGATAATGTCTTCAGCAGCGCCCTCTTCCCACATCTTGGGACCGAGCGGGTTCTGGAACAGCGCGTGCTTGATATCGGTCAGGAGCAGTTCCTGATGCTGCTGCTCATGCGCAAGGCCGAGCTCGACGAGCGGGCGCAATTCTTCGCGCTCGAGAAGCGGTTGGATCGCCTCGTCGACATGCGCGCGCCACGCGAGAATGTCCGCCAGCGTCGGCCGGGACAGCATGCCGCGCGAAAAGCGCGCGATGCGTTCGCCTTCGGCCTCGTAATAGGAATTGAAAACGAAGGGCCAATCCTCGTCATACAGACGATAGCCCTGCAGATGGTCGCGCAACAGGAAGGTTTCCCAGAACCACGTCACATGCGCGAGGTGCCATTTCGCCGGCGAAGCATCTTCCATCGATTGCAGGGTCGCATCGGCCTCGGACAGGGGCGAGACGAGCGCCTCGCTGAGCGCCCTTACCGCTGAATAGCGGTCGGCAAGCCCATTGGCGGCCAGGTATTGATCGGCTTGGATGCGGGACAAAGTCTCGCCCTCCCCTCTCTGCGGACGCCAGAAGGCGGCGACCATGGCCCATCATGGCGCATTTCCGTGACGGTTGAAAGTCCGGTAACCCCTTCAATATGTTGAATTAGAACTTGATCGTCGCTCAGGCTGCCTGGGCAACGCGATTGCGGCCCATTCTTTTTGCCTCGTAGAGCGCCGCATCGGCTCGTGCGAAAAGGATGAGGGCGGAATCGCCACCTCGCAACTCGGCATGGCCTGCGCTGATGGTTACCGACGGTAGCGGCGCCCCGTGGGTGCCGGCTTCGATCGCCCAGCGCAGCCGCTCCGCCGCGCGCACAGCGGCGCCGCTGTCGCAGCCCGGCATGATCCAGAGGAACTCCTCACCGCCGATCCGTCCCACTTCGTCGTTTTCCCGCAGCTGGCCAGAGGCGATCTTGGCGACCTTGGCAATTACACGATCGCCGATCATGTGTCCGTGACCATCGTTTACTGACTTGAAGTGATCGATATCGAAAACGATCACGGAGAGCGGCTCACTTGTGTCGCGCGACCAGACTATGCGTCGGTCGAGTTCACTCATGATGGAGCGGCGGTTGGCGATACCGGTCAGGGGATCGGTGTTCGCCTGCAGTTCGGCCTGCTCGGCCCTCTCGATGGCGCGCTCACGATCCTGCTGGAGCGAATATTCTTCGGTCACGTCGCGCACGACCATGAAAACCTGTTCGCGCGTACCTTCGGGCGAAAAACTGTTCTGTGCGCGGGCCCTCAGAATGCGGCACTCGCCTCGCGGATGTTCCAGCTCGAATTCGATCGCGTAACTGTCGCGATCCATTCGGTGGGCGCAAAGTGTTGTCTCGAGCTGGTCGATGCCCTTCGGCATGATTGCCGACAGCGTCTGCCTTGTCGGTGCGGTCCCTTCCTCCAGACCTGCCAGGCGACACATCTCTTCGGACCAGAGATGCCGCCTCGGTTCCAGCTCGATGCACCAACGCCCGATGCCCGCCAAACCTTCGGCGGCCTCAAGCTGTCTGACACTGCGGTCCAAGCCCTTTGCCTTCCGGGCAAGCTTCCGGCTGAGCAATGTGTAGCGGTAGGAAAGTGCTGTCAGTGCGGCGAGCGACATCAGCAGGAGGACGGGGTGCCCGATTTCGCCCGGGATCAGGACTGCGCATGCAGCAAGCACAAGGGGTACCGCCCATGCCAGAGCTGCAACGAAATCGAACGCTGAACCATGACTCGATCGCACCGACAGCACCTCCTGCCAACGCAGTAGGCGACCGACCGCGAAGATCGGGTAGTCGGTGGACTAGCGGTTAGCCCTTATGCGGTTTGTGCCTCAGGCGGCGTCGGCCTGTTGCTGGGCCTGTTCGGCATTCAGTGTTTCCGCGATCAGGAAGGCGAGCTCCAGCGACTGCGCCGCATTGAGCCGCGGGTCGCAATGCGTGTGATAGCGATCCTTGAGCGCTTCGTCGGTAATCGCCACAGCGCCGCCGACGCATTCGGTCACGTCCTGTCCGGTCATTTCGACATGGATGCCGCCCGGATGCGTGCCCTCTGCACGGTGGACGGCAAAGAAGCCCTTCACCTCTGTCAGGATGCGGTCGAACGGCCGCGTCTTGTAGCCGCTGTCCGATTTGACGACGTTGCCGTGCATCGGATCGCAGCTCCACACCACCGGATGGCCTTCCGCCTTTACCGCGCGCACGAGGCGCGGGAGGCCTTCCTCGACCTTGTCATGGCCGAAGCGACTGATCAGCGTGATGCGCCCCGGCTCGCGCGCGGGATTGAGCGTGTCGAGCAGCTTGAGCAGCGCATCGGTCTTGAGGCTCGGCCCGCATTTCATGCCCAGCGGATTGCCGATGCCGCGCGCAAATTCGATGTGCGCGCTGCCTTCGAAGCGGGTGCGGTCGCCGATCCAGACCATGTGCGCGCTGGTGTCGTACCAGTCGCCGGTAAGGCTGTCGCGGCGGGTCAGCGCCTGCTCGTACGGCAGAAGCAGCGCCTCGTGGCTGGTGTAGAAGCTGGTGCCCTGCAGCTGCGGCACGGTTGCAGGGTCGATGCCGCAAGCTTCCATGAAATCGAGCGCTTCGCCGATCCGATCGGCAACGTCGGAGAACTTGTCCGCCCATGGGCTGCGGCCCATGAAATCGAGCGTCCACTGGTGGACCTGCCGCAGGTTCGCATAGCCGCCGCCAGCGAAAGCGCGGAGCAGGTTGAGCGTGGCCGAAGCCTGGAAGTAGGCGCGGACCATGCGCTGCGGGTCGTTGTGCCGGGCGGCAGCATCGAACTCGATGCCGTTGACGTTGTCACCGAAATAGCTCGGCAGCGTCACATCGCCCTGCGTTTCCGTGTCGGAGCTGCGCGGCTTGGCGAACTGCCCTGCCATGCGTCCGACCTTCACAACCGGCTGCTTGCTGGCGAAGGTCATGACGACTGCCATCTGCAGCAGCACGCGGAAGGTATCGCGGATATTGTTCGGGTGGAATTCGGCGAAGCTTTCCGCGCAATCGCCGCCCTGCAGCAGGAAAGCCTTACCGGCAGCGACTTCGGCGAGGTCGGCCTTCAGCGCACGCGCCTCACCAGCGAAGACCAGCGGCGGATGGCTGGCGAGCGCCTGCGTCGCCTCGGCAAGCGCGGCTTCGCTTTCATAGCGCGGCAGGTGCTTCGCTTCGAAGTTCTGCCAGCTATCGGGTGCCCATTCGCGTGTCATCATAAGTCCATTTGATCAATAATTGCGGGGCCCTGCCAAGCCCATGCAGACCTATCGCGCAAGCAGGTTAAACTTGGCAAAGGCAAAAGCGCGATTGCCGTGATCGCTTCAGCGACCCGCTGCAGCACCACCCGAGGGAACCCGCGTCGCAAGTTCCTGTCCTTCGGGAAGCACCGCCATGCGCCATGCCGGATCCGCCAGATAGAGCTGCGCCAGCGTAAGCATCCGATCGCTGGACGGCTGCTGGAAATCCTGCAGGAAACCGCGCAGCGACTGCATGCGGCGCGTGTCGGTGGTCGACCCTTCCAGCTCGCTCATGAAGAAGTAGTTCCCGCTCGACAGGCGCTCGTAATAGCTGCGTAGCGGTTCGGCAGCGCGCTGGAGTTCCTCGGCGGTGGGAGGGTTCTTCGTGAGATCGGCTGCGATACGATCGGCTTCCGCGAAGAACACCGGCACGTCTTTCGGCTGCATTTGCGCAAAGGCCAGGATCGACCCGCCGCTTTCGACGTCGGTCGGCCAGTCCATCCGCACGGAGGGCGAGTAACTCGCGCCGAACTTCTCACGCATGGCGTCGAGCAGCCGGTTGCTGATGACTTCGGTCAGGATGGCAAGCTGGCGCGAAGTGCGCATGCCGCCGCGCCCTGCACCGGCAGGCCAGGCAATCACGGCCGCAGCCTGATTTTCCTCGCCATTGTGATAGCGCACGACGGTCTCGCCGGAATCACCCAGCGCGTATTCGCGTGCCAGGATCTCCTGCGGAATGGGCTTGCGATCGGGCAAGGCGCCGAAGGTACGACGCAGGTCCTCGACCGCTTCCTCGCGATCGAAGTCGCCGAAGATCAGGATTTCGATCGGACCCTGTTCGAGGATCGGCTGCCAGACTTCCCGGAAGCCCTCCACGTCGGCGGCCTCGAGCATATCGGGGGTCGGCGTGCGGAACACGGGGTTCTCGTCATATAGATAATAGTTGAGGTCGCGCGACACGACGCTGCCCGGGCTGGCGGAATATTGCTCGTAGCCGAGACTCGCCAAGGCCTTTGCGCGCGTGATCGGGTTCGGATCCCAGCGCGGCATGCTCAGCTTCGCAGCGAAGAGGTAGAGCTGGTCTGCAAGGTCCTGACGGCGTGTCTCGGAGAAGAAGCTGAAAGTTCCGTCGCCGATATCCAGCTGCCAGCTGAGCTTGCGACCGGTGCGCAGACGGTCGAGTTCTTCCTGACCGAGTTCGCCAAGTCCGGCTGCGAACAGCGCCTGCTGGCCGAGACTGATATAGGCCGCGTCTTCCGGATCGAACGCAAGGTAGCCCTTGCCGAAGCGAACCTTCACATAGGTCCGACCCGGCTCGTATTCGTTGGCGAGCAGGAGTGCTGTCACGCCATTGTCGAAGGTGATCCGTTCGACCTCGCCGATCCCGTGCGAACCGCGGGAGACGATTTCACCAGGTTCACCGATGGCCGGAAGATCGTCGAACGAAACGGTCTGGGCTGCCAGACGGGCATTGCCGGCGGCATCGACATCTTCCAGCAGAGCGGTGCGCAGGCCCCGTTCCGTCGCGTCGCCGGCATCCGGAGTAACGTAGAATGCGCGGATGACATCAGCGCTGAACAGATCGCGGGTTTCCTGCAGGACGCTGTCGGGCGTCGCCTTGGCGCGCATGGAGTTGAACACCATCAGGAAGGTTTCGGGTGCAGCGATGGTTTCGCGGATATCGACCGCGTTCACCAGTTCGTCTGCAAACCGCGCGGCGGGCAGGACGGAGCGCTGTTCCACAAGGTCGGTGTAGGCGACCTCCATTTCGGCCAGTTCGCGGTCCATTTCCTCGCGCGTGGGAGGAGTGGTCAGCGCATCGGAAATCACCGCGCGCGCATCCTGCAATGCAGCTTCCCAGTCGTCACCCAGCGGAGCGACCTGCACCACGGTCATGTGGGTGGACCGGCTGAGCTTGATCTCACCGGCGCCCGCCTGAACGAAGCTGCCGCCCGAGCGCGCACGCGCTTCGAGACGGCGATTGATCAGTTGCAGGGCGAGTTGCTCCTGCAAACGCCCTTCGTTGTAGACGATCGTATCGTTCACCTGACGCCATGGGCGCAGGTAAGCGAGCGTGAGGAACCGCTGGACGTTCGGTTCTGCGATGACCGCGACTTCGCCCACCGGATTGGCAGGATCCGCGCCGGCGGGTGCAACCGGATCGCCGAAATCGGGTGCCGGCACGGGCGACCCTTCGACTTCCCAGCCGGAAAAATACTTCTCGACCATCGATGCCAGCAGCATTGGATCGAGGTCGCCGACAACCGAGATGACCGTGTTTTCGGGACGATACCAACGATCGTAGAAGTCCTGCACCGAGGCGCCGGTAGCCGAGGTCAGGGTTTCTTCGGTCCCGATGGTGATCCGGTCGGCAAGGCGTTGACCTGCGAACAGGGTCCGGGTGCGCGCTTCGTAAATTCGTTCGGCGACACCACCACGTTCACGCTTCTCGGCAAGAACGATCGGCACTTCTGCGTCGACATTTGCATCGGACAGGACGGGAGCACGGACCATGCCCGAAATCAGCTTGATGCTCTCTTCCAGCTTGTCCGGCGTCACGTTGGGCAGGTCCAGCTTGTAGACGGTATGCGTTGCGCTGGTCTCGGCATTGGTATCGCTGCCGAAGGTCGCGCCAAGCTTCTGCCAGCGCGGGATAGCCTCTGCGACACCGAGATACTGGCTTTCGCGGAACAAGAGGTGCTCCAGAAGGTGCGCATAACCCAGCTCGTCATCGTCCTCGTGCAGCGAACCGGCATCGATACGCACGCGGATCGAGACCTGGCCCGGAGGCACGCCGTTCTCGCGCACGCCATAGCGCAGGCCGTTTTCAAGCTTGCCGAAGTTCCATTCCTCGTCACGCGGAACGTCGCTGCCTTCGTAGATCCATGGGACCTCGTTCTCGGCCTGAAGCGATTCGGGGCGTGGATACTGCTGCGCGTTCGGGTTCGGAACGACCGCGATCCGCACGTCTCCCGAATGGGCCGATTCCTGCGCCGTCAAGCTCTGCGAAGCGAGTAACGTGAGAGGAAGAAGAAGTGCGAGACGCCGAAGTGCGCGCGAAGTGCCTGTCATGTCTCGGGATATAGGGACAGGGTGTGTGAAGCGCCAGTGAATGGTCGAGAGGTTTTCGTGCCTTGTGCCTGCCAGCGCCGCCTCCTACATCGCGGCCATGTTCATCGAGACCGAAACCACGCCCAATCCTTCCAGCCTGAAATTCCTGCCGCAGCGCGCGGTCATGGGTCAGGGCACCCGCGAATTCGCCAGCCCCGAGGCGGCCGAGGCGAGCCCCCTCGCCCAGGCGATTTTCGACACGGGCGAAGTCACCAACGTGTTCTTCGGCAGCGACTTCGTAACCGTCACGGCCGCTCCCGGCGTCAGCTGGTCGGATCTCAAGCCGATCGTACTGTCGGTCCTGCTCGACCACTTCGTCTCCGAAGCCCCGCTGTTCGCGCCGGGCACCGCGGGCGGCATTTCAGTCCCGGCCGAAGACGACATGATGGTCGAGGAAAGCGCGGAGGATGCCGACATCATCGCGCAGATCAACGAATTGCTTGAAACCCGTGTCCGTCCGGCTGTGGCCGGCGATGGCGGTGACATCCAGTATCGCGGTTACAAGGAAGGCGTGGTCTACCTGCAGATGCAGGGCGCCTGTGCCGGTTGCCCGTCCTCTTCGGCCACGCTCAAGCATGGCATCGAAGGCCTGCTGAAACATTATGTGCCCGAGGTCGTTGAAGTCCGCGAAGCCTGAACCCCAACCTCGAACTTCCAGGATTACGATGACCAAGCAATTCCACGACAACCACCTGTCGGCAGACGCGCTCGACCAGATTTTTCGCGAAGCGCGCAGCTATAACGGCTGGCACGACAAGGAAGTGACCGAACAGCAGATCCACCAGATCTACGAACTGCTGAAGATGGGCCCGACCTCGGCGAACATGCAGCCCGGGCGCTTCGTCTGGTGTGTTTCGCAGGAATCGCGCGACAAGCTCGCCGAGATGGCTTCCGAAGGTAACAAGGAAAAGATCAAGACCGCGCCTGCCGTGGTGATCATCGGTTACGATATCGACTTCCACGAAGAACTGCCCTGGCTCTTCCCGCATACCGACGCGAAGAGCTGGTTCGAAGGCGACGAGGAAGGCCGCAAGGAAGGCGCCGCACGCAATTCCGCGCTGCAGGGCGCTTACCTCATGATTGCGGCTCGCGCTCTCGGGCTCGATTGCGGTCCGATGTCGGGTGTCGACCTCGACAAGGTGACCGAACACTTCTTCGCAGACCACCCGCGGCATCGCGCGGACTGGGTCTGCGCCATCGGTTATGGCGACAAGTCGACCATCTTCGATCGCAGTCCGCGCCCCGATTTCGACAAGTTCAACTCCATCGCCTGACTTGCAGGCTGCGTCCGGCTGAGGCAGGGCGCAGCCAATGCGTACGCTTGCAATAGAGACCGCCACCGAGGCCTGTTCCGTCGCCCTGTTCGAGGGTGACGCGCTGATCGACGCGCGTCATGAGGTTCTGGGCCGCGGCCATGCGGAGCGGCTGGTCCCGATGATTGCGGGTTTGCAGGATCAGGGTCGCTCAGATGCGATCCGTGTCTCGCTTGGTCCGGGAAGCTTTACCGGCGTACGGATCGGCCTTGCCGTGGCACGCGCGCTGGGCATTGCTTGGAGTGCGGAAGTCAGTGGCTACCCGACACTTGCACTGGTCGCTGCCCTCGCCCGGTCGGAAGGCGGAATGGCAGACCCAGAGCGGCCGCTAACCGTCTGCATGAATGGTGGCCACGGCCAGTGGTTCGTCCAGAATTACAATGGCGACGGCACTGCCCGTTCCGAGGCCAGTTCGCTCCAGCCTGCAGAAGCAGCGGCCGCAGAGGTTTTTCCCGACATCGCGGGCAATCGCGCAGAAGACCTTGCCGCCATGCTCGGCGATGGCACGGCAACCCCGTTCGACTGCTTGCCCGATGCGCGCCACGCGCTGGGCCTTCCCGATAGCGTCCTCACGTCCGACCTCTCGCCCATATACGGCAGGGCGCCCGATGCGAAAGCGCCTGCCCGGTGACCGATCTCGACAAACTCATGGAGGTGATGGAGGAGGCTTTCGACCCGCATTTCCGTGAGGCCTGGACCCGCAGGCAAGTCGAAGATTCGCTCCTTACTCCCTCTACTTTCATGTTGCTTGCCAATGATTGCGGCGAACCCTGTGCAGAGGGAGAGCAGGCAGCGGGGTTCGTCCTCGCCAGACAGGCGCTGGACGAGATCGAACTGCTGCTCATCGCGGTACGCCCCGCCGTGCGGGGATCGGGCGTCGGTCGCAGGTTGCTCGACCGCTTCCTGGATACCGCGGCACAGCGCAGGGCGGCGAAAGTCTTCCTCGAAATGCGCGCCAACAATCCGGCGGAAAGCTTCTATCGCAATGCCGGCTTCACCCAGATCGGCCTGCGCCCCGATTACTATCGGACTGTCTTGGGAAACCCGATCGATGCGCTGACCTTCGCCCGCGAAGTAGGCTGAAATCGCCGATTCACCGGCAGAGTTGTATACACGCGACAGGAATGGCGGATTTTTACAATTTGCAGTAGACAGCCCGAAAAACTCCCAATAGGCCCCCTAATAGATGGGAGTTAGCCTTATGGAAGAATTCGAAGTCGATATGTCCGAGACCCTCATTACGCTCACTTCAGACATCGTCGCTGCACACGTTTCCAATAACAGCGTTGCGGTTGACGACGTCCCCGCGCTGATCTCGAACGTTTATTCGGCCCTGTCCGGCCTTGGCAGCAGCGGTGCACCGGAAGAAGTCCGACCCGATCCGGCTGTCTCGGTTCGCGCCTCGGTGAAGAAAGATCACATCGTCTGCCTCGACTGCGGCAAGAAGATGAAGATGCTCAAGCGTCACCTTTCGACCGAACACGACATGACGCCCGACGACTATCGCCAGCGGTGGGACCTGCCCTCCGATTACCCGATGGTCGCCCCTGATTACGCCGACACGCGCCGCGATCTTGCCAAGAAGATCGGCCTTGGCCGCAAACCCGGCCAGAAGCGCGGTCGCAAGAAGGCTGCCTAAAGCCTTTCGGTTCGCCTTGAGGAAGACGCCCCGGCCCGATAAGGGTGCGGGGCGTCATTCATTTGGGAAGCCGAATTGCATCAACGTATCGACCTCGAACAGCTCTGCGCCGACAAGGGTTTGCGCATCACCGAACAGCGCCGCGTTATCGCCAAGGTGCTGTCGGAGAGCGACGATCATCCCGACGTGGAAATGCTCCACGAGCGGGCCAACAAGATCGATCCCGGCATCTCGATCGCTACCGTCTACCGGACCGTGCGCCTGTTCGAGGAGGCGGGAATTCTCGATCGCCACGATTTCGGCGATGGGCGCGCCCGCTATGAAGCTGCCCCCGAGGCGCATCACGATCACCTGATCGATGTCGAAAGCGGCAAGGTCGTCGAATTCGTCGACCCCGAACTCGAGGCGCTGCAGAAGCAGATCGCGGAGAAGCTCGGCTACCGTCTCGTAGACCACCGCATGGAACTCTATGGCGTCCGGCTCGACCGCGAAAGCTGATCCCAAGCTAGCCCGCTATTCGGCCGAACGTCTCGCTGCAGCACGCGGCGAGAACGTGCCGCTGACGATTGCCGGCTGGATCCGCTTCGTCCTGCGCACGATCGGCATCCTGCTTTTGCTGCTCGTCTTCGTGCCGATGCATTATGCCTATCGCATCTTCGCCTACGGCTCGCCCTTCCCCATGCTGTTCTTGCGATACACGGCACGCGTGGTGGGTGCGCGGACGGAGATCGTCGGCACTCCGCTGAGACGCGACGTATTCTTCATCTCGAATCATGTCTCCTGGCTCGACATTCTCTCGATGGCAGGCGCCAGCGGTACGGCATTCGTCGCCAAGTGGGAATTGAGCCAGGTCCCGGTCATCGGGTGGCTGTGCAGCCTCAACCGGACGGTTTTCGTCAAGCGCGAGCACCGCATGGGTGTTGCTGAACAGATCAACGCGCTCAAGGAAGCCTTGCAGGATAACTGGTCGGTGACCGTCTTTCCCGAAGGAACCGTCACCGACGGACATTCACTGCTGCCGTTCAAGTCCTCGATGATTTCCGTCCTCGAGCCGCCACCGCCGGGCGTCATGGTCCAGCCTGCCGTGGTCGATTATGGCGAGCATTCCGAAGAAATCGCATGGGTGGGCGAGGAGAGCGGCCTTCACAACGCCATGCGCGTGATGGCGCGGCGAGGCACTTTCAGGCTTCGGATCATCTATCTCGAGCCGTTCAGCCCGGAAGATCATCACGGTCGCAAGGCTATTGCGGCCAAGGCGCGAAAAGAGATCGAAGAGCAACTGGTCGCCAACCTCGGAAAGCCGCTGCGCGACTACAAGCACGTGGTCGATGCGGTGCGCTACAAGCCCCCGCCGGGCTCGCCCGAGGCTTAGAGGCCGGCTTTCACGAGCCAGTCGTGGAAGAGACGCACAGGGCGCTCTTCCAGCGCGGTGGGCTTGCAGACGAACCAGTAGCTATAGGGGCTTTCGACTGCAGCGCCGAAGAGGTTCGTCAGGCGATTGTCCGCGGCGCGCTTGAGGTGATCATCGTGCATGATCGCGATCCCTAGGCCCTGCGCCGCCGCTTCGAGCATCAGCTGACCTGAATCATAATGATCGATGGCCGTCGGCTCGAAGTCGTGCAGGCCCAGCTCGGCCTTCCACGCGCGGAAGCTTTCGGGAAGCTCGTTGTGGATCAGGAAGGTCTGTTTGGAGAGCACGTCCAGATCGGGCTCGTCACCCAGCTTGGCTGCCAATTCCTTGCTTGCGATCGCATGGACCATGTTGAAGTCCAGCCGCACTGCATGCAGTCCGCTTGCGGGTCCGCGCGACAGGATGATCGCCGCATCCAGCGTATCGCCCACACGGTCCTCGAGATGGGGCCCCGTATCGATATCGATATGCAGCAGCGGATGGCGTGCACGCAGTTCCGCGAGGCGCGGAAACAGACGCTGGCTGCCGAACAGTGGCAGCACGCCAAGGTGCAGTCTCAAGACCGAAAGGTTTTCGGACTGGCTTTCCACCGCCCTAGCCAATGCTTCGAGCTGCGGGTTGACCGCCTCGTAAAAGGCATGGCCGTCATCGGTCAGCTGCATCGCCTGACGTGCGCGGGTGAACAGCTTCTTGCCGACGAAGTCTTCGAGATTCCCGATCCGGCGCGAAAGTGCCGAAGGGCTCAGTCCCAGCTCGTCCGCCGCTGCACGCGCCGAGCCGAGCCGCACGGTGCGGACGAAGGCCTCGAGGGCGCGAAGCGGGGGGAGCCTGCGGACAGCCATGGGAGCGGCCTATTCACCAAACCGCAGGCTGTCGAGGCAGAATGTTCGCTTTCGCGCAACTATCATCGAGGGTCAGTCTGCTTTCGTATCATCTTCCGGTGCGTGCAGGCGAAGGCGGGTGACGTGGGTCTCGTCCCCGTCGGTGATTTCAATCCGCCAGCCGCTGGGGTGTTCCAGTACCTTGCCGACCGGCGGCACTTGTTCCGCCAATACGAAAGCGAGGCCGCCCAGCGTATCGACTGATTCCTCGACCTCCGCGAGGCGCGGGTCGATCTTGTCGGCAACGTCGTCCAGTTCGGCGCGAGCGTCGCAATCCCACATCCCCTCGCCGATCGAAGCGATCCAGATCTCGGGAGCGTCATCATGCTCGTCCTCGATCTCGCCGACGATCTCCTCGACAAGGTCTTCGATGGTGATGATGCCATCGGTGCCGGAAAATTCGTCGAGCACGATGGCAAGGTGCATGCGCTGCGCGCGCATATCCGCAAGTACGTCCAGCGCATTGCGTGTCTGCGGCACATAGAGAGGCTGACGCATCAGCACCGTCCAGTCCGCAGGCGGGGTCTTCTTCTCCGCAAGGAAGGGGAAGATGTCCTTGATGTGGATCATGCCGATCACGTCATCGAGCTGGCCGCGATATACCGGCATGCGCGAATGGCCGTGCTCGGAAAAAGTCGCGACAACCTCGTCCCAGGTGGCGCCTGCGTCGACCGCAATGATCTCGCCGCGTGGCACGGCGACATCGTCGGCATCATGTTCCGAGAAATGCAGCAGGTTGCGCAGCATCTGCCGCTCGACACCCGAAAGATCGCCCTTGGCGGTATCCTCGGCGTCTTCGGAGCCGTTTTCGCCTTCGTGCTCGTCGATTGCATCTTCGAGCTGTGCGCGTAGGGACCGCTCGCCACCTTCGGCGTCGAACAATTTGCGAATGGCGGGCCAGAGCCCGCTGCTACTCTCCGCGTCTCCGGCGGGGGGTGAGGAATTGGCCATGGGCCGGGTCGTAAACTCCTAAAATTCAGCGGTCCCCATATGGGTCCGCTATACCCAACTTTGCAAGCGCTTCGATCTCTAGTTTTTCCATCGCAGCGGCCTGCTCGTCGGAATCAACGTGGTCATGGCCTGCAAGATGCAAGAAACCGTGAATGAGGAGATGGGCCGTGTGATCGGCAAGGCTGATGCCCTTCTCTCCTGCTTCACGCTCACACGTCTCGAAGGCGAGGGCGATATCGCCGAGCATTTCCGGCGGACCGTCGTCGCCCAAGTCGAGCAAATCCCCGCGCTCGAGCATGGGGAAGGAAAGCACATTGGTTGGCTTGTCCTTGCCGCGCCATTCCTTGTTGAGTTCGTGCACCTGCTCGTCGGAGGTGAACAAGACGCTCGTCGTCAGGCGGTCATGGGCGAGTGCAGGCTCGACACCTGCAATGGCCTCGTGGGCACGCTCGCACAGGGCTTCCCAGTCCGGATCGTCCGGCCAGCCGTCGATTTCGATGTCGAGATCCACTTACGCGGCAGGCCCTTCGTAGGCCTCCACGATACGCCCGACGATCGGGTGGCGGACGACGTCTGCGGCAGTGAAGCGGATGGTGCCGAAACCCTCGACGCCTTCCAGCTTTCCGACCGCATCGGCGAGACCGCTCATGCCGTCGCCGCCGGGGATGTCGACCTGGCGCGGGTCACCGCAGACTACCATGCGGCTGTTCTGACCGAAGCGGGTGAGGAACATCTTCATCTGCTCACGCGTGGTGTTCTGCGCTTCGTCGAGGATGATGAAGCTGTCCGCCAGCGTGCGCCCGCGCATGAAGGCAATGGGCGCGATCTCGATCTCTCCGCTCGCCAGCCGTCGCTCGACCTGTTCGGGTGGCATGCAGTCGTAGAGCGCATCGTAAAGAGGGCGCAGATAGGGATCGACCTTGTCCTTCATGTCGCCGGGCAGGAAGCCCAGCTTTTCGCCCGCTTCGACGGCGGGGCGCGACAGGATCAGTCGCTGGACGCTGCCGTTGATGAGCTGCGCCACGGCCTGAGCGACGGCGAGATAGGTCTTGCCGGTACCTGCGGGGCCAAGCGCGAAGATGATGTCGTCCCGCACGAGGCTGCGCATGTAGGTCGCCTGCATCGCACTGCGCGGCACGATGGTCTTGCGGCGTGTACGGATCATGATCGGCGGGCCGTCGGGCTTGCCGTCCATGATGCCGTCGAGCGTCGGTTCGTTCGACATTGCGATCAGCGACTCGATTGCGCCCTGGTCGAGATCCTGCCCCATGGCGAGGCGGTCATACATCTCGTTGAGCACATCGCGTGCGCGGGCGACGCTGTCCTCGGGGCCTTCGATATGGATGGAATTGCCGCGAGCCGAAATGAACACGCCCAGCCGGTTTTCCACCTGCACGAGATTGGCATCGAACTGTCCGAAAAGCGCGCCTAGCAGGCTCTGGTTTTCGAATTCGAGATCGATTTGCGCGCGGCGCACTTCGCGCTGCGGTGCGGGCGGTTTGGTCAAGACCGGATCGGCCTGCCGTGCTGGTTTGCGAGCCATCTGCTCCTTTCGCATTAGCTTTCGAGTCGGAAGGTTACTCTTCAACGCGTATCGCGCAAGAAGGGGGCCATGTGATGGCGGTGGAAAGTAACCGGCTTGTCATGAACCGGAGCTGCGATCACACTCCTGCACCGACTCGCAGTACCGGGAGAAAGCAGATGCTTCGTATTGCCTTCGCAGCCGCTACGCTGATTACCCTTGCAGGGTGTTCCTCCGGGACCGAACCGGACGAGGCAGCAGAGACCGATGCTCCCGAGACCGAAACGACCGAAGCAGCAGCCCCCACTCGCGAAGACGACATCCGGCACTTCCTGCTGCAGGAATATCCGGAGGCCGGAACCATGCGCTACGCGCTGGCGTGGAGCGACCTCGATGGCGACGGTGCCGACGAGGCGATCGTCTATCTCGCCGCTCCTTATTTCTGCGGTACGGGCGGCTGCCCGACGCTCGTGCTCACTCCTGCAGGACCGATGTGGCGCAAGGTCGGCGATATCAGCGTCTCGCGCACGCCGGTGACGGTGCTGGATAGCGCGACCAACGGCTGGAAGGACATTACCGTGGCGGTGTCCGGCGGCGGCGGGCCTTCGGGCAACGCATTGCTCAAGTTCGATGGTGAGGCCTATCCTTCCAATCCCACGGTCGCTCCCGCGGAGATGACCGAGACGACGGGTGAAGTCGTGATCGCCGAAATGCCGGAATTCATCGACCTCGATCCTGAGGTCACCCCGGAAGGCTGATCAGGCCGCGACAGCCTCGCGGAGCTTGCCCGCGAGCGAGTTCGGACCCGCCTCGACAAGTTCGGCCTGCACGAGGTCGCCGATCGCGGCATCGCCTTCGAACCAGACGCTCTGGAGCCATGGCGACTTGCCGAGCCATTGGCCCGCATGCTTGCCCTTGCGCTCGACGAGGACTTCGCAAGTTCTTCCCACACTCGCCTCGTTGAAAGCCAGCTGGTCGCGGTTGAGCGCGGCCTGGAGGCGCTGGAGGCGCTCGTCCATAACCTCCTTGGCCACCTGCCCTTCCATCGTCGCGGCGGGGGTTCCGGGACGCGGCGAGTACTTGAAGCTGAAGGCCTGCGCGTATTGGACCTCGTCCACCAGCGCGAGGGTTTCCTCGAACTCTGCATCGGTTTCGCCGGGGAAGCCGACGATGAAGTCGCCCGACAGCGCAAGGTCCGGCCGCGCGGCGCGGAAGCGGTCGAGCAGCTTGAGATAGCTTTCCGCCGTGTGGCTGCGGTTCATGGCCTTCAGGACACGGTCGCTGCCCGCTTGCACCGGCAAGTGGAGGAAGGGCATCAGCTTATCGATCTCACCATGCGCGGCGATCAGGGCGTCGTCCATGTCGGCGGGGTGGCTGGTGGTGTAGCGGATGCGCGCGAGGCCATCGACCTTGGCAAGGTCTCGGATCAGGCCAGCAAGGCCTACCTGATGGCCCTTCTCGTCCTCGCCCGACCATGCGCTGACGTTCTGGCCGAGCAGTGTGATTTCCTTCGCGCCCGCATCGACCAGCTTCCGCGCTTCGGTCACAAGATCCGCATAGGGACGGCTGATTTCCGCACCGCGCGTATAGGGCACCACGCAATAGGTGCAGAACTTGTCGCAGCCTTCCTGCACGGTGAGAAAGCTCGCCGGATTGGTGCGGCGGCGCTCGGGCAATGCTGCAAACTTGGCGATTGCCGGCATGTCGGTGTCGGTCGCCCGCTCGCCCTTCACTGCCCGGTCGAGCATTTCGGGCAGGCGGTGATAAGCCTGCGGGCCGACGACCATGCTGACCGCCGGGGAGCGCTTCATGATCTCCTCGCCCTCGGCCTGCGCGACGCAGCCCGCGACCGCAATCAGCGGCTCCTTGCCTGCCTCGCGGCCAGCCTTGGTCAGGCGGCCGATGTCCGAATAGACCTTCTCCGCCGCCTTCTCGCGGATGTGGCAGGTGTTGAGCACGACGAGGTCGGCTTCCTCGCCTTCGGGCGCGGGCACGATGCCCTGCTCGCCCAGCATCTCGGCCATGCGCTCGCCGTCATAGACGTTCATCTGGCAGCCGAAGCTCTTGACCCTGTAGGTCTTGGGGGAATTGGTCGGTTTCATCGCCGCAATCGCTAGATGTTGTAGGTCCGGTCACCTGCCTCGCCAACGCATGAGGTCGTCAACAAGTTTTTTTCAGGTTTTTTACAGTTATCCCCCTTGTGACTCATAGCAAATCGCTGGCACAAAGAGAGCAGAAGAGGGAAGTCGGAGTAGCCGGACAGCAAGTTCGGTCCCCTTCCACAAGGGATCGAGTCACCACTTCCCTCTTCGCCATTACCCCTAGCGGGTAATTATTGGCAGTTCCAATGCGAATAACGCAATTCGCACTTTACGAAACAGTCGCCTTCACGATCTTGCCCGGGTTTGCCGGCGGCTCGCCCTTGGGCAGCGCGTCGATGTGTTCCATGCCGCTCTCGACCTGGCCCCAGACGGTGTACTGGCCGTCGAGGAATTCCGCGTCGTCGAAGCAGATGAAGAACTGGCTGTTGGCGCTGTCGGGCACCTGGGTGCGGGCCATCGAGCAGGTGCCGCGGGTGTGCGGTTCGCTGTTGAATTCGGCCTTGAGGTCGGGCTTGTCGCTGCCGCCCATGCCGGTACCGGTCGGATCGCCGCCCTGCGCCATGAAGCCGGGGATTACGCGGTGGAAGACCACGCCATCGTAGAAGCCCTCACCCGCCAGCGTGGTGATACGCTCGACATGGCCCGGTGCGAGATCGGGACGCAGCTTGATCACCACGTCCTTGTTGTCGCCATCGCCGGTGTCGAGCGTGAAGGTCAGTTTGTCGGCCATTGTGAGGATTCTCCTGTAATTCGATTGGCGCCTACATAGGGATTGTGGCCGCAGTGTCACCACCTCACTGCCACCATCCGCTTGCTTTATGTGCCTTACTGCCTAGAGCTTTCGCGCCATGGCGCAGGACGATCGCCCCCTCGAAGACGATGTGATGCTGGCGGATGCGCCTGACGAAGGCGGCCGCCCGGACGACCGCATCGACGACGAGCGCATGGACGAGGAGAACACGCTCAAGCGCGAGTTCGTCCGCTCGGTCGAGGATGCCCTCGAAGCAGGCGATACCGGCGAGGTCTACGACCTTGTCGAGCCGCTCCACCCCGCCGACGTCGCCGACCTTCTCGAACTGTTCGAGAAGGACGAGCGCCACCAGCTTGCCACGGCCATCACCGACCTGATGACCAGCGAAGTCGTTGCCGAGCTCAACGACTACGTGCGCGAGGAGATGATGGAGGCGCTGCCCGCTGACGCGGTGGCGCAGATTGCCGAGCAGCTCGAGACCGATGACGCCGTCCAGCTGATCGAGGATCTGGACGAGGACGACCAGAAGGCCATCCTCGCCGAACTCGATCCCGAAGACCGCACCGCGATCGAGACCGCCCTCGCCTATCCGGAAGAGACCGCCGGGCGCCTGATGAGCCGCGAGTTCGTTGCGGTGCCCGAACACATCACGGTCGGCGACCTTATCGACTTCCTGCGTGAGGAGCGCGACCTTCCGGGCGACTTCTTCGAGGTCTTTGTGATCGACCAGCGCATGCACCCGGTCGGCACGTGCAACCTTTCGTGGATCCTGCGCACGCCGCGCGATGTGGCGCTGGGCGACGTGATGAAGCGTGACCAGACGCTGATCCCGGCAGAGCTCGACCAGGAAGAAGTCGCGCTGATGTTCCAGAAATACGGCCTGATCAGCGCCGCCGTGATCGATCCCGATGGCCGCCTCGTCGGCCAGATGACGGTCGACGACATCGTCCACATCATCGCCGAAGAAGCGGGCGAGGACGCCCTGCTGATGAGCGGTGCCGGCGAAGGCGACATCAACGAGCCGATCCGCGAAGCCTATTCCAGCCGGGTGCGCTGGCTGGTGGCGAACCTCGGCACCGCGCTTGTCGCATCGCTCATCATCGCGCTGTTCGGTTCGGCTATCGAGAAGCTGGTCGCGCTCGCCGTGCTGATGCCGATCGTCGCCAGCATCGGCGGCAATGCAGGGACGCAGACCATGGCGGTTACCGTGCGCGCTATCGCAATGAACCAGCTCACCAGCAGCAACACGCGGCGCATCCTGACCAAGGAACTGCGCGTAGCGTTCCTCAACGGTCTCACCATCGCGGTGCTGATCGGCGCGGCAACCGCAGCGATCTTCACGCCGCTTCTCGGCCTCGTCATCGCGCTGGCCATGGTGATCAACGTGGTCACCGCGGGTCTTGCGGGCGTACTCGTGCCGGTTGCCTTCGATCGCCTCGACCAGGACCCTGCCGTGGCCTCCAGCGTCTTCGTGACCATGATTACCGATTCGATGGGCTTCTTTGCCTTCCTCGGCCTCGCCGTGGCGATGCGGGTCGTCTGAAGGGGTTGAGGACCCCGACCAACTGCCTAGAGTATAAGCCCATGCCGCTTCACCTGACCAAGATCGCCTTCGGCGCGCAGAGCTTTGCCGATATCGAGAGCTGGTACGCACAGCGGCGCAGCCCCAATCTCACGACGCGCTATCGCCCGACCAAATGGGAACAGTGCATCGGCGGCTCTCTCTACTGGATCCACCAGCACAGCATCGTGGCGCGCAGCGAGATCCTCGGCTTCAGCGAGACTTCGACGGGGCGCTGGTCGATCGACCTCAAGCCCGAACTGATCCGCGTCCACCCCCGCCCCAAGCGCGCCCATCAGGGCTGGCGCTACCTCAAGGGAGAGCCACCGCGCGATCTCGAAGAGGGCGAGGATATAGGCGACGTATTGCCGGGCAAGCTGGCCGGAAAGCTGGAGCGTCTCGGCCTCATTTGATCCGGTGCGCCCGGTAGCAGGGTCGCTGATTGGCGCATTCCCGCCATTCGTGTAGATTACGACACAAGGGCCGCTGACCGTCCCGAGGCCTCCGGGGCCTCGCGGCAGGAGAGACAGCATGCCGAGGGTGAAGAGTCCGATCAAAGCAACGGCGCTGTTGGCGGCGAGCTTCGCCATGGCCGCGCCCGGCATCGTGTTCGCGCAGACCGGGTCCGGCTCCGGACCTCACTACCACCTCGTGCAGCTGTCGGTCGAAAGCTCCGAGATTTCGCGCGAACGGTTCCGCGAGGAAACCCGCGCCATCCGTGATTGCGGCGATGCACGGGATGTGGGCGAGGCGCTTGGTGCGGACATCAAGAAGAACCGCTGGGTTCCTGCATGGAAGATACCCAAGCGCGTGAAGGCCGTGCTCAAAGACGTCGAGACCGGTCGCGCGACAGACGTATTCAGCAACGAGCCCGGGATCATGCGCGTGCTGGTGATCTGCCACCGCTATTAGGCGCTGGCCCGGACGGGCCTCACACGCGACGAATTGCGGATCGTTATCAGCTATTTCGCCGTTGATAGGGCAAAGGAGATATTTTCATGCCCGAACGCCAGTCCATGCACCCCGATAACGAACTTATCGACGAACTCACCGAATACGACACGCCCTCGCAGCAAAGCTCGTCGGGTGGCGAAGTGAACCGTCAGGTCGGCTCGCGCGGTGAACTGAACCGCGCCTTCGATCCCGACAATCGCGAGCCCGAAGTGGGTTCGGACAACCCAGCGCAGGACGCGATGAAGGGTCCCAAGACGCGCCAGGCAATGCAGGACAATCGCTCAAGCTAAGCGCACTTACCAATTCACAGCGAGCAACGCCCCGCCGGTTCATGCCGGTGGGGCGTTTGTTTTTCGGGGCTAGACGGTCAGCTTACTTACTCGGCAGCCGCAACGGAGAACCGCTGGAAGAAACCGCGTTTCTGCGCATCCGGGATTTCTGCCGTGATCCCGTAGTCGCCCGGCTCCAGCGTAAGTCTGAAATAACCGGTGGCGCCCTCCGGCATGTCGTGAATTCCTCCTACGAAGCTCGCGGGTGCTGGCGTCTGCTGGCCATCGACAGGAAAGAAGTCGGGCCATCTTGCCGCCGCATCGACATCGGTGCCTTCATCGATGCGGAAGACATGGGCATCGTGGCCGACGAAATTGTTGTAGAGTTGCTGCTCTGCAAAGTTCACCCGCACCGAGTTTTCGCCGGGGACGAAACCACCCTCTGAAATCTCGTAGCCACTATTCGAGAGCGTCAGCGTCACATTCGCATCTGGTTCGGGCATTCCGCCGTCTTCGGCGACTACCGTCAGCGGGAATACCATGCCGAACTCGCCAGGCTCGGGATTGTAATTATGTTGGACGCCGTTCGTCTTGACGTAGCATTCGACGATGTAGTTGCCCGGTTCCAGGTACATCGTCGCTTCGCCGGTGACACCATCGGACATCATGCCCGGTCCGCCAAGCCAGGTGAGGTCGCCAACCCACGCTGGCATGGTCGCCGCGATTTCGGCCGCCTTCTCCGTGTCTCCGGCAATTGCCGCTGTCAGGCTTTGCTGGATAGGAACGACGACCTGTTCGTCCACCATCTCGGCAGTGATCCCGTCGGGCAGCCGATAAACGAGTGCGTGGTGCGTCATCCCGCCATTGTTGATGACACGAATTGTGGTCCAGCCGGACTTGACCGTGTCGGGACCGACAAACGAAAGTCCCTGTACCTCGAGCTCGAGCACGTTCTCCCTGGGGCTATCCGCCTGGGGTGTCTCGGGAGAACACCCGGCCAGAGAAAGAGCGAGTACGGCTCCAATTGCGAAATGCTTCATCCTGGTTCCCCTGCATGCTCGAAGGCAGCAGGCACAAGAGCAGGAGAACCTCGATCTTGCAAATTTGGCGCCGGCCCGCCGCGGAAAGGCCTCAGCAAGGCAGTCTTGATGGAGGGGTCACTCCCAATCCGCCGATGCCGAACGCCACTCCTTGGCTTCTCCGTCCCAAACGCTTGAGGTCACGCACGGCGTGGGGTTGATCCCGTCACATTGCGATCCGTGTACTTTGGCAAGGACCACTCGGTAGCGCCCGTGGCTCACGACTTCCCAGCCTTGGTTGAGTAACGAACTGACCTGCCCGTCGACCAGGAAATGGGACATGCTTCCGCCCGTCCCACCGTAGAGCGATGCAGCAGTGGAGCACGCAAAGCCGCTTTCGTTCAGGACCCAGTCGGCGACCAGATCGCCATCAAGGTCCACCCTTTCAATCGCTCCCCACTCGAGCGCGAATTCCCCGCCGTCAAAATCGGCACAAGCCTCTTTGGCGACAGCGATCTTGTCTTGCAGCGGTTGGGGTAACGACGAAGCTTCCTGGGCTCGCAAGGCGGGTGAAAACAGCACGCCAGCAATTGCCAGCCCTCCCATCAATGCACGCGACTGCCTTTGCATTCGAAACCTCCCTCTCATGATGCCCGAACGGCGACGCCATCATGCCCCAGGCTCGGGCACCGCGCAAATTCAGCTCAGGAGGTAAGAAACAGCGTCGTGAGGGGACATCAGCCCTCGGCAACGGCCGCTGTCTTCTCCGCCACGCGTCTGAGCGCGTTCACATAGGCCTCGGGCGGCTGCGCGCCGGGGATCATGAAGCGACCTTCGACGATCATCGCGGGCACGCCGGTGATGTTCATCTCCATCGCGGCGCGTTCCTCGACGCGGGTCTTGCGGGCGAGTTCCTCATCGTCGAGCGCGGCGGCGGCGACTGAACGGTCGAGGCCGACCTTTTCGGCCACATCGAGCAACACCTCACGCTCGCCGATGCGGCGGCGCTGATTGAAATGAGCTTCGAACAGCGCGAGCTTGAGCTCGGTCTGCTTCTCGGCCCCGTGCTCCTCGATCACCCAGGTCAGCAGGCGGTGCGCGGCGAATGTGTTCCACATCATCGCATCGGGCGCGGGCTCCGCGTCGCCCTCGTAGTCGAGGCTGACACCGGCAGCTTCGGCGGCTTGCCGCATCTGTCCCTGGACCTGTTTCGACTGCTCGATCGTGCGGCCGTATTTGCGCGCGATATGCGCGGTGCGCTCCTCGCCTTCCTCCGGCATGTCGGGATTGAGCTCGAAAGCGTGCCAGCGAATATCAGCGTCGAGTTCGCCGTCGAGATGTGCCAGCGCCTGCTTCAGGTTGCCCCAGCCGACGAGGCACCAGGGGCACATGACGTCGGACCAGATGTCGATCGTGAGTTTGCGCGGCCCACTCATTTCTCAAGCACTTTCATTTGTGGATCCACCAATGCATCAGGTGATGCGCTATAGCATGGGTTGGCGGCGCCCTGAACGGCCCCTCGCCCGCCAGCGACGCCTTCACCTCGTCGCGCGTGTACCAGTTGATCTCTGCCATCTCGGTCTCGTCGATGGTCAGCGCATCGTCATCTGAATAGGCATGGCAGCCGATCATCAGCTGGCTTGGGAAAGGCCACGGCTGGCTTGCGATGTAGGACACGTCGCGGACCTTCACGCCGCTTTCCTCCAGCACTTCGCGCGCGACGCCTTCTTCGATGCTCTCGCCCGGTTCGACGAAGCCCGCGAGGGCAGAGAAGCTGCCTTCCGGCCAGCCGAGACCGCGGCCCAGCATCAGCTTGCCGTCATATTCGACCAGCATGATCGTGACCGGGTCGGTGCGCGGGAAATGGCTCGCGCCGCAAGCAGTGCAGTCTCGCTGCCAGCCGCCCTTGGCGAGCTTGGTATCGCCGCCGCATTGCGCACAGAAACGGTGGCGCGCGTGCCAGTCGACGATGCTGCGCGCACCGCCATAAAGCGCAAGGTCGTCCGGCTGGAGCGTAGCCATCAAAGACCACAGCTGCGGGTTCGCCATGCGCGGGCTGGCGTCACCCTTGGGCGGGACGGCGGCAAAGCAGGCCTTGCCGTCATCGAGCCCGAGGAACACCAGCTCGGCATCCTCGCCCGCATCGGCGAGCGTGCCCCATGCCAGCCGGCCCTCGTCATCGAGCGACGGCATCAGCCCGTCCAGCGCGAGCAGCCGCGCCTTCCAGTTCATGTAGCCTGCCAGTCGGTCAGGGTCTGCGCGGACGTGGTCGGCGCGGTCCAGTCTCGATCCGGTGAATGCCAGCATCAGGCAGCGGCTTTCGCGGCCATAAGGTCGGTGGCGAGAGCCTCGATAAATTGCTGCCTGATCGGATATTTCTCGGGCGGCATGTACTGGGTGTAGAGGCCGGTGCGCATGTTCATGCGGAAATCGGCAGCGGCCAGCGTGCCTGCCGCACCGCCCCAGCCGTAGCTGCCGTTGCTCGAACGACCGCCTGCGCCGAAGCCTTCGCCTTCGATCCAGGAACCGGTCGTGTCGACACCGGCAGGCAGGATGTTCGAAACGCCGGTGCGCACGGTATCGCTTTCCATGACCTGCACGCCGTCGATCTGGCCGTAGCCGAGGAGCATGCGCAGGAAGCGGTCATAGTCGCGCGGGCTGGAGACGAGCCCGCCTCCGCCTGCGGGAAAACTGGGCTTGTCGAGGAAGACGGAGCTCGGACCAGGATCGATCGGGATCGGCATTTCGCCAAGGAAGCCATAGTTCGTGGTCATGCGCGCCCGCTCGCTGTCGGGGACGGCGAAATAGGTGCTCGTCATGCCGCAGGGTTCGAAGATGCGCGAGGTCAGGAAGTCCTCGAAGCTCTGGCCCGAGGCGACTTCGATCACGCGCCCGAGCAGGTCGATGCTGGCCGAATAGATCCACTTCTTGCCCGGCTGTGCCACCAGCGGCAGCTTCGCCAGCCGGTCTGCGAATACTTCGAGCGAGGGTGCGGCATCGACTTCGGGCAGGCCCGGGATCGGCATGCGGCTGACCCTGCCACCGACGAGGCCGTTCTCGGCAAAGGCGGCCAGCAGCGGGCCCTTGGCGTCGATGATGTAACTGAGGCCCGCCGTATGCGTGAGCAGATGTCGGATCGTGATCTGCGTTTCGGCCGGAACGGTATCGTCGAGCGCACCATCGGGCGTCTTGAGCACCTGCATGTCCGAGAAAGCCGGCAGAATTTCGGCAAGAGGCGTATCGAGGCCGAAAAGCCCGTCCTCGATGCACATCATGGTCGCCATGCCGGTAATCGGCTTGGTCATCGAATAGATACGGTAGAGCGAATCCTCGCCGACATTGGAGTCGCTTCCGAAGGCGAGCTTACCGCCGCCGACCGTATGCGCCATGTCGTCCTGACCGCGGCCGAGGTAGACGAGCAGGTTCGCGACCTTGCGCTGCGACACGTAGCGTTCGGCCAGCTTGGCGACCTCGGGAAACGCGTGACCGATATCATGCGCCATGAGCGCCGATGCCCCGGGGACACCAGCCGCAACCGCACCGACCGAAAGCCAGGCACCGGAACGAAACAGCGAACGACGGGAAAGTTGCGGTGCATCGAATTCACGAAAGGCCATCGGGTATCTCTCCAAACTTGTTTGCGCGCCTTGATGCGGACGCGAAGCTGAACGGTCAATTGCGAATTGAAACGCTTGCAATCGATCGCTGTGCTACCCATATAAGACACATGCTCAATCTACTCTCTATCCTGTTCGGGATCGTATCGCTGGTCATCGTCATTCCGGCGACCATTCCGCTGCTCGGCTGGGCCAACTGGTTCGCGCTACCGCTGATCGTGATCGGCATCGTCATCGGCCAGATGTCGTCCAGCAACGGCGGGCGCAATTTCTGCCTCGTGGTGCTGCTGATTGCCGCGATCCGCCTGAGCATCGGCGGCGGGATTATCTAGGCCAGAACAAGCCGCGCGGCTTTGGCGAACAAGGTCGGCAAGCCAGCTTCTTCGAGCTGGTCCACCGGCCACCATTCGCCATGACCCGGCGGCTCTTCCCGCGTCGACTGGCGTTCGACCGACAGTTCCAGCGCGAAATGCGTAAAGGTATGGCGCACCACACCCGCGCCCTGCCATTCCCCGTCCAGTGGCGGAGCGCCCGACCCGTCGCCACCAGCGGACCAGCCGTCGTCCGGCAAGGCGCGCATTCCGCCAAGCATGCCCTTCCCTTCGCGGCGGATGAGCCAGACAGCACTGTCGCGTTCGATCCACCACGCCTTGCCCTGACGCACGGGTTTGGCCTTCTTCGGCGCTTTGACCGGGAGCAACGCCGGGTCGCCCTCTGCCCTTCCGCGGCAGGCCGTCTGGAGGGGGCACAACAGGCATTTGGGATCGCGGGAGGTGCAGATCGTCGCGCCGAGATCCATCATTGCCTGCGCAAAATCGCCGGCCCGGCTGTCGGGAGTGATTTCCTCCGCACAGGTGCGGATGGCTTTGCGCGATCCGGGCAAGGGCTCGCGGATTGCGAACAGGCGCGAAACCACGCGTTCGACATTGGCATCGACCACCACGGCCCTGCGGTCGAAGGCGATCGCGGCGACCGCTGCAGCCGTATAGGCGCCAAGCCCCGGCAATTCGCGCAAGGCTTTTTCCGTTTCGGGAAAACCGCCCCGCTCAGCTACCGCCCGCGCCGCTTTCACGAGATTGCGGGCGCGCGAGTAATATCCCAGCCCCGCCCATGCAGCCATGACGTCTTCTTCGGGTGAGGCGGCGAGGTCCTCAACGGTCGGCCAACGGCTCGTGAATGCTTCGAAATAGGGCTTCACCGCGGCGACGGTTGTCTGCTGCAGCATGACCTCGGACAGCCACACGCGATAGGGATCGGGCGCCGGATCACCCGGTCGCGCACGCCACGGCAGGTCGCGGGCATGCGCATCGTACCAGTCGAGGAGTTGTTCGGAGACTATGGCGGCCACGCGAAGCCTATGGCATGAGCACTGCCGCAATGGGAAGCGACAAGCCAAAAACAGAAAAGAGCAAGGGGAAGAAATCCCTGACCTCAAGCAGCGAAGCGGTAGGCCGGAAAAAGGCTGCAAAGCCTTACGAACGTCCGCGTGGCGGGGCGGCCAAGCCGATTTCCGATCTCATGCCGCAGATCGGTCGTCCGGCCTTCCGCCGCTTCGGCTTCGTGCAGAGCTCGATCGTCAGCCGCTGGCCCGAGATAGTAGGTGAAACGCATGCACGCGTCTGCACGCCCGAAATGATCCGCTTCCCCCCGGGCGAGAAGTCGGAAGGCATCCTCGAGCTGGTCGTCCTTCCCGCCCATGCACCGCTGATCCAGCAGGTCCTCCCCGAGATTACCGAGCGCGTGAACCGCTTTTTCGGCTACAAGGCCGTGGCACGGATCAAGCTGCGGCAAGGTGCGGTTAAGCCTCCGCAAGACAGGAACAGGGCAAAGGCTCCCCCCTCGCTAAAGCCGATCCCGATGGAACTGGGTGACAGCCTGCGCGATATCGGAGATCCCGAGCTGCGCACCGTGCTTGAATCGCTGGCACGCAGCTTTGGCAGTGACGAAGACAGGAAAGACTGAAAGTGTTTGCACTCTCCCGACTGACCCGCCCCCTCCTCGGTGCAGCGGCATCACTGCTCGCCGTGACCGCCACCGCGCAAAGCAGCGAACTTCCATCCTCCCAGCCAAAGGGCAATTGGGGCGCACAAATCGCCGAGACCGAGGGAGGGCACCTGATCGGCAATCCCGAGGCCGAGGCGCGTCTGGTGGAATACATGAGCTACACCTGCTCGCACTGCGCGCATTTCGCGCAGACCGGCGAAGGCGCGATCAAGCTGCTGTACGTGCCCACGGGCAAGGTTTCCTACGAAGTCCGCCACCTGATCCGCGACCAGGTCGACCTGACTGCAGCCCTCGCAGTGCGCTGCGGCGCGCCGGACAAGTTTTTCGCCAACCACGAAGCGCTGATCTTCAAGTTCGACGAATGGATGGGGGCAGCGGATAAGGCGACACCGGCCCAGAAGGCACGCTGGAATTTCGGAACTTTCCCTTCGCGCGCACAGGCGATCGCGAGTGACCTAGGTTTCTACGAGATCATGGAACGCCGCGGCTATTCGCGCACCCAGCTCGACAGCTGCCTTACCGATTACGACGAGGCCAGGGCTATCGTCGACCGGAGCAATGCGGATGCCGACCGGCTCGGACTTCGCGGCACGCCCACATTCCTGATGGGAGAAAGCCGGCTCGACGCACATAACTGGCAGACCCTCCAGCCCGTGCTCGATTCATATTTCCAATAGGTCTAAAGCGGCCTCACAGGCGGATTTGCGGGGGATAGCCCTGTGGACACGCCCCGGGCCGCGCTTCACCTTACCGCATGCGTGGCATAGTCTTTCCAGTCCACGAAAGAGGATTATCGATGAACAAGACCCTTCGTTTCGCCCTTGCCGCTCCGCTGGCGCTCGCGCTGGCAGCTTGCGGTGAAACCGCGGAAGACACCGCAGGCGCTATCGAGGGCGATGCCATCGCCGCCATCCCCGCACCCGAAGGACAGAGCTGGCTCGAAACCGCGAGCAAGACCGATGACGGCGGCTACGTGATCGGCAATCCCGACGCCCCGCTAAAGCTCGTCGAATTCGCCAGCCACACCTGCGGTGCCTGCGCCTACTTCGCGACCAACGGTTCGCTCGCATTGCAGAACGACTATGTCGAAACCGGCGTCGTCAGCTACGAAATTCGTCCGCTCCTGCGCGATCCTCTCGACGTGACGATCTCGACTCTGGTGCAGTGCGGCACTCCCGAAAGCTTCCATGCGCTTTCGGACCAGGCTTGGGCGTCGCTCGAACAGTTCAGCCAGAATCTGCAGGTGAACGATGCAAGCTATCGTGCTGCCATGGAAGCTCCGTATGAAGAGCGTTTCCTCGGCCTCGCGCAGGCGGCAGGCCTGATCGAATTCTTCGCGGCTCGCGGCATTTCTGCCGATCAGGCGCGCACTTGCCTCTCCGATAGCGAGAACGTGTCGCAGATCGCCGAGACTTCGCGGAACGCCGCCAACGAACTCAATGTGACGGGCACCCCCACCTTCTTCCTCAACGGCCGCCGCCTGCAGGAAAACCAGTGGCAGGGCCTCGAACCGATCTTGCAGGCAGCCGGCGCCCGGTAAGCCGGCGCCAAGAGGGGGGACGATAAGACGATGCTCATCAAACAGCTCAGACTGAGCGGTTTCAAGAGCTTCGTCGAGCCGTCCACCCTGCGCATCGAACCCGGGCTGACCGGCGTGGTCGGCCCCAACGGGTGCGGTAAATCCAACCTGCTCGAGGCGATCCGCTGGGTCATGGGCGAAAACTCGCCCAAGTCCATGCGCTCGGGCGGGATGGAAGATGTGATCTTCGCCGGCACGGCCACTCGCCCGCCGCGCGATTTTGCCGAGGTGGTGCTCAGCGCGCAGGACGACAATGGCGAGGACCTCGAAGTCGTCCGCCGGATCGAACGGGGCGCAGGCAGCGCCTACCGCGTCAACGGCAGCGATGTGCGCGCCAAGGATGTGGCGCTGACCTTCGCCGACGCGGCGACCGGCGCTCACAGCCCTGCGCTGGTGAGCCAGGGCAAGATCGCGCAGGTCATTGCGGCCAAGCCCGTCGAACGGCGCATGATGCTGGAAGAGGCCGCAGGTATCGCGGGCCTCCACGTCCGTCGCCGCGATGCCGAGAGCAAGCTACGCTCGACCGAAAAGAACCTCGAACGGCTCGAAGACCTGATGGCGGGTCTCGACAGCCAGATCGCCTCGCTGCGCCGGCAGGCCAAGCAGGCGGAGCGCTATCGCAAGCTGTCGGACGAGATAAAGACCGCAGAGGCACGGCTGATCTTCGCGCGCTGGCGCGATGCTGCCGCAGCAGCCGAGGAAGCGAAGAAGGCCGCCGCAGATGCGGATGCACGCGTGGCAGAGGCGCAGAAGGCTGCCAACGAAGCGCAGAAGGCGCAGCGCGAGGCAGCCGAAAAGCTCTCCGAAGCGCGCGAGGAACAGGCCGACCGGCGCGATGATGCCAGCGCGCATGGTCACCGCATGGCTGCGCTCACCAGCCAGCTCGAAGCAGCCGAACAGCGCCTTGCCGACCTCGAACGCCAGAAGGTCCGCCTCGAAGAAGATCGCGGCGATGCCGACCGCATGACCAAGGACGCCGCCGAGGCCCTGGCGCGGCTTGAGAAGGATTTGGCCGCCAGCGAAAAGACGCTTGCCGCGGATGAAGAACGCCGCCCCAAGCTGGTTGCGCAGAGCGAAGACGCCGAACGTGCCAGCCGCACTGCCGAGCTCGCTCTTGCCAAGGCCACCGCTGACAATGCCGGTGTCGAGGCCGAATGGCGCGTGGTCGAGGCCGAGGTTAGCCAAGCCAAGGCCCGGCTCGAACGCGTGGAAGCGGAAGGCCGCAGGATCAGCGACCAGCGCGAGGCGCTCGCTGCCGAAGATCTGGACGCCGCAGTCGAGGAGGCGCGCAAGGCCGCCCATGCAGCGACTGCGGCAATCGATACCAAGCGATCCGCGATAGAGGAAATGCAGGTCCGCAAGGCCGATCTGCAATCGGCCCGCGACGAGGCGGCGAGCGCCTATTCCGCGGCCAAGGCCGAGCTTTCCGGCGTAAGCCGCGAGTATGATGCCCTGAAGCGTGACCGCGAGGCCCGCGAACGGGCTGCTGCCAAGCGCTCGGGCCGCCAGCAGGCGCTCGACGGTGTGCGCGCAGAAAAGGGATATGAGCGCGCTGTCGCCGCTGCCTTGGGCCGCGATGGCAAGGCGCTCCTTGGCATGCCGGAAGAAGGCAGCGACGGACGTTACTGGACCGGTGCCGATGCGCCGAAGAAGGTCACAGACAGCCTCTCCGACCATCTGGCGCAATGCCCCGATGAACTCCGCGCCCGGCTGAGCCTCGTCCATGTGGCAGAAAAGGACGACGGACGCAGCCTTGCACCGGGCGAAAACCTCGTCACGCTCGACGGCAGGCTGCGGCGCTGGGACGGTCTCGTCGTCCATGGTGAAGGCGCCGCCGAAGCAGCCCGGCTCGAGGCGGAGAACCGCTTCGTCGAACTCGACAAGCTCGTCCCCGAATTGCAGGCATCGGTCGATACTGCCGAGAAGACGCAGCAGCAGGCAAGCGAGACTTTGTCCCAACTCCAGCGCGATCTCGTCGCCGCCGAACGCGAACTTGCCGGTGCTTCCGACACCGAGCGGCAGGCCCTGCGCGCGCTCGATCAGGCAGAGGCGCAGCGCGAACGCGTTACCGCGCGGCTGGCAGAATTGCAGGAAGCCGAAAACGATCACGCCGATGTGGTCGGACAGGCCAAGGCCGATGTCGCTGCCGCCGAAGGCAAGCGCGATGCCCTGCCCGATCCCGAGGCTGGCCGCGCATCGCTAGAGGCCGCTCGCGCGAAGAACGAGGCCGCCCGCTCGACCCTGCAGGCCCGCGCCGCCGAACTGGCTGCGCACGACCAGTCGCTCGCGGTCGCCCGCGAACGCACGGCCGCCCAGCGCAGCGACATGGCCAACTGGCAGGCCCGCTCCGGCGAAGCCGCGCGCCGTCTTTCCGAGATGGCAATGCGCTTCGAGGAGATCGAGGAGCAACGGGCGATCTACGCAGCCAAGCCCGAAGGCCTGATGAAGGAAATCGAGCAAGGCGACACGGTGCGGGAGCGTCTCGGCGCAGAACTCGCCGAGGCCGAAAAGGCCGTCGCCGCCGCTGCCGAAGTCGCGCAAGCCGCCGACCGCGCTTTCAACGAGGCGAACGAGGCACTCGCCGGTGCTCGCGAAAACCGCGCCGGCCTGTCCGAGCGCGCCGAGAACCAGGACGGCCGCCGCATCGAAATGGCGCGCATTTCGGGCGAGCGTTTCCAGTCCCCTCCCCCGCTATTGCCCGCGAAATTCGAGTTCGAGGAAGACAGCGTCAAGGCCGCCGAGGCCGAGACCGAGGAGATGGACCGCCTCACCGCCAGCCGCGAGCGGATCGGACCGGTCAACCTCGTCGCTGCCGAAGAGCTCGAAAAGATGGAATCCGAGCACGGCACCAATGCTGCCGAGCAAGAAGAACTGCGCGAAGCGGTGAACCGGCTGCGCGGTTCGATCGGCAACCTCAACCGCGAAGGCCGCGAGCGGCTGCGCGAAGCGTTCGAGAAGGTCAACGACCACTTCAAGACGCTGTTCTCGCGCCTGTTCGAAGGCGGCGAAGCGCACCTCGCGCTGATCGACAGCGACGATCCGCTGGAAGCCGGCCTCGAGATTTTCGCCCAGCCGCCGGGCAAGCGCCTCCAGTCGCTGACCCTGCTGTCGGGCGGCGAGCAGGCGCTGACTGCAACTGCGCTGATCTTCGCCCTGTTCCTCACCAATCCCGCGCCGATCTGCGTGCTCGACGAAGTCGACGCGCCGCTCGACGATGCGAATATCGACCGCTTCTGCGACCTGCTCGAAGCGATGGTGAAGGAAACCGACACGCGCTACCTCATCGTCACCCACAATGCCGTGACCATGAGCCGCATGCATCGCCTGTTCGGCGTGACCATGATCGAGAAAGGCGTGAGCCGCCTCGTCAGCGTGGACCTCGGCGCTGCCGAAGAGCTGCTGGCAGCCGAATAGGTGTCATCGCAGGACATCTACGATCCCGAGTTCGTGCGCGACGTCTTCGATCGCTGCTCTGACCGTTACATAGCCTTCAGCAACGCCTGCTCCTTCGGTTTCACCCAGATCTGGCGGCGGCAATGCGTGGAGATGCTCGATCTCCCGGCGGAAGCGCGGCACGGATACGACCTGATGGCAGGTACCGGCGAGGTCTGGCCTCACCTGCTTTCGCACTCACCCCAAGTGGAATCGATCGTCGCCGTCGACATCTCGGCGGGCATGCATCGCCGCGCGATGGAGCGCCTCCACGCAATGCGCGCCCACAAGATCGAATTCCGCGAGGACGACGTTCTTGCCAGCTCGCTTCCCGATGAAAGCGCGGACTTCGTCGTGTCGACCTTCGGGTTGAAGACCTTCAATCCCGAGCAGCACCGGCGCCTTGCCGAACTGATCGCGCGTGTGCTCAAGCCAGGAGGCCGCTTCGCATTTATCGAGGCATCGGATCCCAAAGGGTGGCCGCTACGACCGCTCTATCGCCTGCACCTCGACCGGGTACTTCCCATGGTCGAGCGCGTCCTGCTGCGCGGAGCACACGATTTTGCGATGATCGGGCAATATTCCGCCAATTTCGGCGATGCGCGCGAGTTTTCAGGGATGCTGGAGGATGCGGGCCTGAACTCGGAATTCCGGAAGTTCTTCTTCGGCTGCGCAACAGGCGTTTGCGGCAGCAAACCTGCCAGCTCCGCAGCGACCAGTCAGGCAAATTACGAGGTCACGACACCATGAACCAAGGCAAGCTGGCTCTCGCATATGCCACCCTCGCAGCACTTTACGCACCGCAGGCAATGGCAGGCGAGACCGGTCTGTCCGCGGTCGCGATGTCCGACACTGAGCTGGCCAATCCCGCCCTTCCCGCGATCCTGCCGCTGGAGGAGCGCGCCGGGGTGGGCGACCGCATCCTCGCCGAGCGGCTCGACACCGTGATCCCCGCGATCATGCGCGAACAGGGCGTGGACATGTGGCTGCTGATGTCGCGCGAGTATTTCGAGGAGCCGGTGCTCGCCACCATGCTCGACGCGCAGAGTTTCCATGCACGCAGACGGACGATCCTGATCTTTTTCGATCCGGGTGACGGCCAGCCGATCGAGCGCCTGACGGTCAGCCGCTACGGGCTTGCCGACCTGTTCGAGCCTTCATGGGCCCCCGAAGAGGAACCCGACCAGTGGAAGGCGGTGGCCGACATCATTGCCGCGCGCGATCCGCAAAGAATCGCGATCAACTATTCCGATGCCACTCGTTTCGGTGACGGGATGACGCTGAGCCAGTATCGCGCCATGACCGAGGCCCTTCCGCAGGAATACGAGGACCGCATCGTATCGGGCGAGACGCTTTCGGTGCGCTGGCTCGAAAGCCGCACGCAGACCGAGCTCGACCTCTATCCCGGTATCGTGCGGATCGCACACGCGCTGATTGCAGAGGCCTTTTCCCGAAAGGTTATCACGCCGGGCAAGACCACCACGAGCGAAGTGCGCTGGTGGTATCGCGAGAAGCTGGCTTCGCTCGGAATTGATCCGTGGTTCCACCCCTCCGTCGCCGTGCAGCGCGAGGGCACAGAGGGGATCATCTACGACGACATTGTGATCCAGCCGGGCGACCTCTTGTGGACCGACTTCGGCCTCACCTACCTTAGGCTCAACACCGATACGCAGCATCTCGCCTATGTGCTGAGGCCGGGAGAGACAGAGGCGCCTGCGGGTCTGCGCGAAGGACTGGCGCGCACCAATCGTGTCGGCGACATCCTGACCGCATCATTCCGTGCAGGCGACAGCGGCAATGCGATCCTTGCCCGGGCGCGCGAGGCTGCTCTGGAAGAAGGCCTCGACCCTTCGATTTACAGCCACCCTATCGGCTTCCATGGCCATGGCGCCGGCCCTGCCATCGGATTCTGGGACAACCAGAGCCCCGACCCACGCGGCAGCGGTACGGTCAACGCCGGTACGACCTGGTCGATCGAGTTCACCAACTATTTCGAAGTGCCCGAATGGGGCGGCCAGCGCGTGGACTTCCGGTCGGAAGAAGATGCCTGGTTCGATGGTGAAACGGTGCGCTATCTCGACGGACGCCAGACGGAACTGACGCTTATTCCGTCCGATTGAGGCTCAGGCCGCCAGAGCGGCTTTCAGATCGTCCCTGATCATCTTGAGGCGGGGAAGAATATCGCCCGTATCCGATGTGCGCACAGGGGCCTGTGCGGCAGCCTGCTGGTCGGGCACTTCGCGCAGGGCGGCCTTGGCGCCTTTCAGCGTGTAACCGTCGCGATTGACCAGACGGTCGATTGTCTCGACCAGCGTCACGTCTTCGGCGCGGTAATAGCGCCGACCGCCACTACGCTTTAGCGGCTTCAGCTGGGGGAATTGCTGTTCCCAATAGCGCAGCACATGCGTCTTGATGCCGGTTGCAGCGGCAACCTCGCCAATGGTGCGTAGGGCACCTGCTTCTTTGTGATCGCTAAATTCGGCCATGAGCGGTTTTAACCGCTAAACTCAGCCCTTTGCAATCCGCTCTTTCAACAGCTGGCTGGCACGGAAGGTCATCACGCGGCGCGGCGTGATCGGCACTTCGACACCGGTCTTCGGGTTGCGGCCGATACGTTCTTTCTTGTCGCGAAGGACGAAGCTGCCGAAGCCGGAAATCTTCACGTTTTCGCCGCGGGCAAGCGCGTCGCACATCTTGGCGAGAATATCTTCGACGAGATCGAGCGATTCCGCACGGCTGAGGCCCATCTTGCGGTTGATCGTTTCTGCGAGGTCTGCGCGGGTCAGCGTTCCCACGGAGCGCATCATATCCATTTACTGTCCTTCCCCAGACGCGACCCTGGGTTATTGCGAGATCAGCAACTTACTGGATTTTTGGGATTTCGGCAATGCGAGGAGCCGAAAAAAACATCAATTGTTAAATCCGCGCGAGCGAGGCGCCCCAGGTGAAGCCGCCACCCATCGCCTCGAACATGACGAGGTCGCCCTGCTTGATCCGCCCGTCCTTGCGCGCAACGTCGAAGGCGAGCGGAACCGACGCAGCCGAGGTGTTGGCGTGCTGGTCGACGGTCACCACGATCTTGTCGGTGGACAGGCCGAGCTTGCGCGCCGTCGCATCGAGGATGCGTGCATTCGCCTGATGCGGAACGACCCAGTCGACATCGCCCGAGTCCACGCCCGCATCTTCAAGGACTTCCTTGAGCACGTCGGCAAGGTTCACGACGGCGTGACGGAAGACCTCGCGGCCCTTCATGCGCAGCTTGCCGACCTCGCCCGTGGTCGACGGACCGCCGTCGACATAAAGCAGGTCCTTGTGCTCGCCATCGGCATGAAGCTTCGTGGCGAGGATGCCCGGTCCGTCATCGGCCACATCGCGCGCTTCGAGGACCACTGCGCCTGCCCCGTCGCCGAAGAGAACGCAGGTCGTGCGGTCTTCCCAGTCGAGGATGCGGCTGAAAGTCTCTGCACCGATGACCAGCGCCTTTTTCGCCATGCCGGTCCGCAGCAGCGATTCGGCAGTTCCCAGCGCGTAGAGGAAACCCGAGCAGACGGCCTGCACGTCGAAGGCAACGCCGCCGCGGCAGCCAAGGTTTGCCTGCACCTGCGTAGCGGTTGCAGGGAAAGTGTGATCGGGGGTTGCGGTCGCGAGGATGATCAGGCCGATCTCGCTCGCGTCCACGCCTGCATCTTCGAGCGCCTTGCGGGCAGCTTCGGTGGCAAGGCTGGAGGTGGTTTCACCCTCGCCAGCGATATAGCGCTGGCGGATGCCCGTACGCTCGACGATCCATTCGTCGGTCGTATCCACGCGCTTCGCCATCTCGGCATTGGTGACGCACTGTTCGGGAAGCGCGCTGCCGCTACCGGTGATGACTGCGCGGATCATTTGGCCGAAAGCTCTTCGGAACCCAATGCGCCAAGGTCCTTGGCGATGCGGTTCGTGATGTCGTCCTCGAGCAGGCGCGCGGCAACTTCGACCGCATTGGCCACGCCCTTGGCATTGGCGCTGCCGTGGCTCTTCACGACCACGCCATTGAGGCCGAGGAAGACGGCGCCATTGTGGTTATTCGGGTCGAGATGGTGGCGCAGCAGCTCGGTCGCAGGGCGCGATACGAGGAAGCCGACCTTCGACCTGATCGAGGAAGAAAAGGCGCGCTTGAGCAGGTCGGTCACGAAGCGTGCCGCACCTTCGATGGCCTTCAAGGCGATGTTGCCGGAGAACCCGTCGCACACGACCACGTCGCATTCGCCGCGGTTGATCTTGTCGGCTTCGACATAGCCTTCGAAATCCATGGCAAGGCCGGATGCAGCGCGAAGGCTGTCGGCAGCGGCCTGGATGTCCTCGGTGCCCTTGGTTTCCTCGGTCCCGATGTTCAGCAGGCGAACGCGCGGGCGCTCGCGGCCGGTGACGATGCGGGAATAGGCAGCGCCCATGATAGCGAACTGCACGAGGTTGCGCGCGTCGCATTCGCGGTTCGCGCCGAGGTCGAGCATGATCACGTCATTATCGCCGAGCGTCGGCAGCAGCGCGGCCAGTGCCGGACGGTCGAGGCCGGGCATGGTTCGCAGCGCGAGTTTGCTCATCGCCATCAGCGCGCCGGTATTGCCTGCGGACACGGCAGCGCCTGCTTCGCCGCGTTTCACGGCGTCGACGGCAAGGCCCATGCTGGTGGTCTTGGCACGGCGGAGCGCCCGGCTGGGCTTCTCGTCGCCGCCGACCACGTCTTCGCAATGCAGGATTTCGCTGGCTTCCGCCATGCCGGGGTGGGTTTCGAGCGCGGCCTTGATCCGCGTCTCGTCACCGACAAGCAGGAACTTGAATCGATCGTGGCGCCTACGCGCGAGCGCGGCGCCTTCGATCATTACGCGAACGCCTTCGTCCCCGCCCATCGCATCAATGGCGATACGCGGCAGACTCATGACACTCTCCGAATCAAGTTAGGGTCTTAGAGACCTTCGGGGGCGAGTACTTCGCGCCCGTTGTAGTAGCCGCAGTGCGGGCACAGGTTGTGCGGGCGCTTCAGCTCGCCACAGTTCGAGCACTCGTGATGAGCTTCGACCTTGAGCGAATCATGCGCACGACGGTTGCCACGACGGTGGGGCGATACTTTTCTCTTGGGGACGGCCATCTCGGCACCTGTTCCTCAAACAATTTCAGTCAATTTCGGTGGCCGCCCTAGGGGACAGTCAGGCATCGCACAAGAGGCGCGGTGGCTGGAAAATCCCGACCGTGACGGTGAAGGCGCGCGCTATAGCGAATTTTCAGGGTGATGCAAGCGCAGTGGAGGATAATCCTCAAGGCCCGATTGCCGCCCTTCGGCCCAACCCCTAACCAAGGGCACGAGGGTACGCAAAGGGAGAAATGGGAATGGGTATCGTCCTTCCGGTCACGCTGACCGCCGCTGCAGCTGCGGCAATCATCAACCTCTGGCTTTCGATCCGCGTCGGCCAGATGCGGCTCAAGCACAAGGTATCCATCGGTGACGATGGCGCAGGCGGCCCGCTGACCGCACGCATGCGCGCGCAGCTCAACTTCGTCGAGAATACCGCCTTCGTGCTGATCCTGATCGCAGCGATCGAGCTTTCGGGGCGCGGGAACCCGTGGCTGGCATGGGTTGCCGGCATCTACATGCTGGGACGCGTTGCCCATGGATTCGGCATGGATGGCGGCACGCTCGCCAAGGGGCGCTCGATCGGCGTCATCATCACCATGCTTACGCAGCTCGGCCTTGCCGCAGTCGCGGTCCTGATCCCGCTCGGCGTGATGTAAGTGGCGCTCAGGCCAGCGCCGCGTCGCTGACGAAGGCGTTGGTCTTGCGCTCCTGCCCGAAGGTGCTGGTCGGCCCGTGACCGGGGATGAAGGTCACGTCGTCCCCCAGCGGCCACAGCTTTTTCGTGATCGCATCGATGAGGTCCTGGTGGTTGCCCATCGGGAAATCGGTGCGCCCGATGCTGCCTTGGAACAGCACGTCGCCGACGACGGCGAACTTGCTCGGCCTGTGGAAGAAGACCACGTGGCCGGGCGTGTGACCGGGGCAGTGGATGACCTCCAGCGTGAGCTCGCCCACGGTCACGGTGTCGCCATCCTCCAGCCAGCGGTCGGGTTCGAACACCTGCGAATTCATCCCGTAGCGCGCGCCGTCTTCCTCGAGCCGCGCGATCCAGAACCGGTCGGCCTCGTGCGGGCCTTCGATCGGAAGGCCGAGTTCCTTTGCGAGGACACCGGCTTCACCGCAGTGATCCATATGCCCATGCGTGATGAGGATCTTCTCAAGCTCGACACCGGTCTGCTTCACCGCAGCCTTGAGCTTGTCGAGATCGCCGCCGGGATCGATCAGTGCGCCCTTGTTGGTGGCCGTGCACCAGATCAGCGAACAGTTCTGCTGGAGCGGCGTCACCGGCACGATGCCGGCCTTCATGGGCGGGGTCGCAGGAGTATCGGTCATGAAAGGCGAGATGGCCTGCACGCCCTGCGATTGCAAGCATGCACCCGCGCTGCGTGCTTCCCGTTTGCCGCCCTGCCGGGAAAGTGGCATTATTAGCGCGACTTGAGGGGTGATGGAGGAGAACGCACGATGAAGAAGTTCATGACGGGAGCCGTCCTGCTGGCGTGCTCTGCCAGCCTTTCAGCCGGCCAGGACCCAAAGGTGGATGTGGCCAAGCGCTTTGCCAACGCGGTCAAAGGCGAAAGCGAGTTCGTCGGCAGTGACTTCGTCCGCGCACCCTCCGCAGAAGAACAGGAACAGCTCAAGTCGCTCTATGCGAATTGCAGCAACCGTTATCCCCGCCGCGTGCTCGACGAGGACAAGCCCGACACGATCGTGATTCTCTGGAAATGCCCCGATGTCGACGGCGATTCCCCGCTCGCGATCTCGCTTGTTTTCGAGCAGAACGACATCGCGCAGGTCCGGCTGCACAACACCGACCTCAGGGCGCAGGGGGAAAGCTGACGCGAAACGGTCAGGCGCCGGCAATTCTTGATCCACATCAATGCGGGGACGCCTGCTTGTGCTATCCTCGCCCAATAGGAGGATGGATGTGAGGCACTTCAAGGCAATCGTGATGCTCGGCCTGTTCGCCAGTGGATGCCAGGTCAACGGGCCCTCGGTGGAAACCGCAGCGCCCGCCGCAACTACTGTAGCCGCGAGCGCGGAGAAGGAGCCGCCGATTTTCGTTACCGCGATCTGCGGCGATTGCCACGCGGTGAAGACGAACGAGATTTCTCCCAACCCGCAAGCTCCGGGCTTTGCCGATATCGCGAATTCTCCCGGCGTCACGCGGGAGACGCTGGTCGCCTTCCTCTCGGACGCGCACAATTACCCCATGCAAATGGACGTCGATCTGGTCGAGGAGGATATCGAGCTGATCGCCGATTACATGCTGACGCTGCAGGATGAGGATTACCACCGACTTCCCAGCTAAGTCATGCCGACTGCGGAATTGCCGCAGGGTCTCCCGTCGCTCAGCGGTCTTCCGACTATCTTAAATCCAGTCCGCATCCGTGGCAGATCTTCGGTGCAAGGATTGGCGGCGCGACTGGCGAATAACCCAGCGGCCGGCCACAGCGCGGGCATTTCACGCTCATCCTTGCCCAGATGGACCATCCGGCCGCCAAAGCGGCCAGCGTCACGAATATCGGGACATTCGCCTCCGTCCCCAGGCCGATAAGCCAGAGCACGTACGGAACAAGGAATACAACGAAGAGGCATCCACCACAGGAGGCCAAGCTGCGCCGGTTATAGGTCTCTCGAAAGCCCTCGGGATCATCTTCCATGGGCGTCACAACCTTCCGCCCTTCCACACGACCCGGCCGATAATCTCGACCTCGCCGCGCTCGAGTTCGATCGGGGCATAGGCATCGTTGGCGCTGATCAGCGCGATCCGTCCCGGTGCGCTGGTCTGGACCTGCTTCACGTGAAGTGCATCGCCGATGCGGACGACGTGGATGCCCTCGCCGCTGCGCTTGTTGCGGTCGACAAAAATCTCGTCCCCGCTGCGCAAGGTCGGCTCCATGCTGTCACCCTCGACGCGGATTGCGGTGAGATCCGCCCCTTCGAGACCCATCTCGCGCAGCCAGCGGCGGCTGAAGCGGAAGCTGTCGAAGGAAATTTCTTCCGCCGAGAAGGCGCCCGGCCCTGCCGAAGCGTCCAGCGCGAGCCTTGGGACGGCCGCGAAATCCCTCGATTCGCTTGCGGGGCGAAGATCGGGATCGGCACCCAATTCGACCTCGTCCACGCCGAAGAATTCTGCCAACCGCCGGCGGTCGACCTCTTCCAGCTTGCGCGGGCTTCCCTTGCGGACGAACTGCTGCAAGTAGCTGGAATTACGACCCAACATCGAAGAAAGCGAAGCGAGGCTCGTGCGGCTCTTCTCGGTCAATTCGACCAGCCTTGCGCGTTCCGGGGTCATGTCTGCCACGCCGTTGCTCCTTCCTGCGGGACCATTCGACACACCGGAATTCGGTATCGAAAGAGGACCCATGCGAGAAAATTCCTATAGCATAGGATTTTTCCTAGACAAGTAGGATTTGGACCGGAACGAATCAGGAGCAAGGCGAGCGATTCGCCAGTTGGAACCAGCCATGGGGAGCTTTGCAGATGCTGATCCGCTCAATCGAGAAATTCCTGCGCGCGCATGACATGCCGCCGACCAAGTTCGGCCGCCTCGCCGCGCATGATCCGCGCTTCGTGCTCGACCTGCGCATGGGCCGTGAACCGCGCAGCGGGACCGAAGCTCGCATTCGCGGCTTCATGATGGGCTTCGAGGCCGCGAACGGCAAAACCTCGCAGGAGGCGCTCAATGTCCAGTGAAGGAAAGCCCCCTCGCCCGCCGCGCGCACGCCGTTCGGCCAGCGACCGCTTGCGGACCGCGCTGATGGTTCTGTGCGAACATCAGGGGCAGGTCATCACCCACACCGAGAAATCCTGGGCGAGCATCACCTTCGCCGGGACGCGGCACAGCCTGTCGCTGCTCTTCGCGGGCGAGGAAGCCGTCGAGGCGGGCGAAAGCTTCGTCGCCTGCCTGCCCGAGCACGAATTCGCAATCCCCGGCCAGCTTGTAGCCGATGCGGGTATCGTGGAGGTGGAGCACCGCCTCTCACCCAGCCCGCGCATGGTCGTGCAGTGCGACCTCCTCCTGCTGGAGGACGCCTGATCAGTAACCCGCGGCGAGGTCCATCTGCGGCTGCACGGGCTCGCCCTTGTGCCAGCGCTCGAGATTTTCGACGAAACGGTCGGCCGAGCGCTGGAACATCTTGGTTTGCGCGCGGCCCGACAGGTGCATGGTGACCTGCGCGTTATCGAGGCCCCAAAGCGGGTGATCTTCGGGCAGCGGCTCGGGGTCGGTCACGTCGAGAAGAGCGGCCTCGATCGACTTCGCTTCCAGCGCCGCCACAAGATCGTCCTGCTTCACCACGTCGCCGCGGGCGATGTTCACCAGCACGGCGTTGGGACGCATTGCGGCGAGCTCGCTCGCGCCGATCATGCCCTTGGTTTCTTCGGTCGAGGGCACGGCGAGGATGACCCAGTCGAATTCGCCCAGCTTCTCGCGCCATTCACCCGGGCGCAAGCTGCCCTCCCCGCCCGACCTGCGCACCGGCACCACGGTCATGTCGAAGGCCTCCAGCCGCGTCTTGATGAGCGACCCGATCGCACCGAGACCAAGGAGCAGCACCCGCTCGCCCGACAGTTCGCGCTTGCCCGGACTATCGAGCAGCCATTCATGGCGTTCCTGCGCGCGCACGACCTCGCGATAGCCCTTCGCATGAGCCAGCATCATCATGACGACATATTCGGCGATGGTGATGGCGTTGATGCCGACGCCATTGGTCACGGTTACGCCGCGCTCTGCGAGCAGGTCGAGCGGCATGAAATCGAGGCCGGCGTAGATCGAGTTGAGCCATTTGAGACTGGTCGCGGCCTTCGCGATCTCGATCATCGGCTCCTTGTCGTTGAGATCGAACCAGCCGATCTCGGCCTCCGGAGCGAACTCCAGCGCCTCTTCCTTGGTCATGAACCACATGGGCTCCACCCATTCGGGCAGGCGCGGCTCCACCAGCGGGCGGATCAGGGCGGACATCACGGCTTTGGTCATGGGTGAGACTCTCCTCTTCGGATTAAGTCCCTAACCGCAACTCAGCCGAGCTTCCACTCCCAGCCGAGCGGATCGCCGTCCATCACCTCGACACCCTTGGCGGCAAGCGTCTCGCGGATGGCGTCGGACGTAGCGAAATCCTTCTCGACCTTGGCCTCCTTGCGGCGGATGAGTTCGGCTTCGATCTCGGCTTCGGTGATCTCGGCGGTCTTGGGCCTGATGCGCAGGTCTTTGCGGCTGAGATCGAACAGGTCGAGGCCGAGCACGCGGTCCATGTCCTCGATCACAGCGCGCTTCACGCCCGCATCCACCTTCTTGACCGCGAGCGCCTCTTCGAGCGCCACCAGCCCCACCGAGGTGTTGAGATCGTCGGCAATCGCGGTCGCGAACTTCTCGCGCATCGAGGCGAATTTCTGGTGCGAGGGATCGCCTGCAGGCGTGTCCTTCAGCCGCTCGGCCTGCATCACGATGCGCTTCAATCGCGTAAGCGCCGCGCCGAGGCCGTCCCAGCTGAACTCCAGCTCGCTGCGATAATGCGCCTGCAGGCACATCATGCGGTAGGCGAGCGGGTGGTAGCCCTTGTCGATCAGCAACTGCAGGCGAAGAAATTCGCCAGCGCTCTTGCTCATCTTGCCGCTGCGCTCGACGAGGAAGTTGTTGTGCATCCAGATGCGCGCGCCGCTGTTCTCGGCCACGTCGAGGCCATTGGTGCAGCAATGCGCCTGGTTCTGCGCGATCTCGTTCGGGTGGTGGATCTCGCGGTGGTCGATCCCGCCGGTGTGGATGTCGAAGGGGAAGCCCAGGAGCTTGCCGCCCATCACCGAGCATTCGAGATGCCATCCGGGCGCGCCTTTGCCCCACGGGGAATCCCATTCCATCTGGCGTTTTTCGCCCTCGGGCGTCTTACGCCAGATCGCGAAGTCTGCGGCGTTGCGCTTGCCCTCGACCGTGTCGATGCGGCCCTCGCCCTCTTCGGTGACGGCGCGGGCGAGCTTGCCGTAATCCTGGATCGTCGAGACATCGAAATAGAGCCCGCTTTCCAGCTCGTAGCAGTGCTTGTCCGCAATGCCTTTCGCGAACTCGATCATCTCGTCGATGTAATGGGTGGCGACCGACCACTTGGCCGGCTGGCGGATGTTGAGCGCCTTCACATCGGCCCAATAGGCTTCGGTATAGTGCTTCGCGATGTCCCAGATCGACTGCGCGCGCTCGGCAGCCATCTTCTCCATCTTGTCCTCGCCCTCATCCGCATCGTCGGTGAGATGACCGACATCGGTGATGTTGATGATGTGGGTGAGATCGTACCCCTTCCAGCTCAGCGTCCGGCCGAGCACGTCCGCAAAGACATAGGCGCGCATATTGCCGATGTGGGGGTAATTGTAGACCGTCGGGCCGCAGGTATAGACGCGCGCCTCGCCCGGGTGGACGGTGGTGAAGGTCTCGATCTCGCGGGTGAGCGAGTTGAACAGCTTGAGCGGCGTTTCGGTCATGCGCAGGCCATTAGGTGGCGGCGGCCCTACTGCCAACCCTCCCAGCGCACGGATTCTTCCAGCGGCGCACGTTTGACATCGAACTGGTTCACCGGCGCATCGGGATCGCGATAGCCGATGGCCATACCGCAGAAGAAGATGTGGTCTTCGGGAATATCGACCATCTCGCGCACCTGCGGGCTGTAGGCGGCCCAGGCTTCCTGCGCGCAGCTATCGAGTCCTTCCTCGCGCAGCAGCAGCATGATCGTCTGCAGCCACATGCCGATATCGCTCCACTGCGGCGGGCCCATGTACTTGGGCGTGTGGACCAGCATCAGCACCGGCGCCCCGAAGGCGCGGAAGTTGTTGGCGAACCACATGAGGCGCTTGGCCTTGTCCTCGCGCGTGATGCCGAGCGAGGCGTACATGTCCTCGCCCACGCCGAAGCGTCGCTCCTCGTAAGCGCCGTCGAGGTCCTTGGGATAGATATCGTATTCAGGCTGCAGCGCCGCGCGTCCCTTGGGGAATTCCTGCGCCACCCGGTCGAACAGCGCCTGCATCGGATCGCCGGTGAGGATCACGGCATTCCACGGCTGGACATTGCCGCCCGAAGGCGAACGCTGCGCCTTTTCAAGCACGCGAGTGAGGACCTCACGATCAACCGGCTGGTCGGTGAATGCGCGGACGGAGCGGCGGGACTGGACGGCTTCGGTGACTTTCATCGGTTCTCCACCTCGAACAAACCCGCAAGCTGCTCGATAATCGTCCCGCCGAGCTGTTCCACGTCCATGATCGTCACCGAGCGCTTGTAATAGCGGGTCACGTCATGGCCGATGCCGATGGCGGCGAGCTGGACGGGGCTTTGCTTCTCGATCCACTCGATCACCTTCCTGAGGTGTCCTTCGAGATAGCCCGCCTGGTTGACGCTCAGCGTGCTGTCGTCCACCGGCGCACCGTCGCTGATAACCAGCAGGATGCGGCGATCTTCGGGACGGGCGAGCAGGCGGGTGTGCGCCCATAGCAGTGCCTCGCCATCGATGTTTTCCTTGAGCAGCCCCTCGCGCATCATCAGGCCGAGGTTGCGGCGCGCGCGGCGCCATGGCTCGTCGGCCTTCTTGTAAATGATGTGGCGCAGATCGTTGAGGCGGCCCGGGTCAGCGGGGCGGCCATCGGCAAGCCATGACTCGCGTGACTGCCCGCCCTTCCACGCGCGGGTGGTGAAGCCGAGGATTTCGGTCTTCACGCCGCAGCGCTCCAGCGTGCGCGCCATGATGTCGGCGCTGATCGCGGCGATGGAGATCGGCCGCCCGCGCATCGAACCCGAATTGTCGATCAGCAGGGTGACGACCGTGTCCTTGAACTCGGTATCGCGCTCCATCTTGTAGCTGAGCGCATGGCCGGGGCTGACGACCACGCGGGTCAGGCGCGCGGCATCGAGCAGGCCCTCTTCCTGGTCGAAGTCCCAGCTGCGGTTCTGCTGCGCCATGAGGCGACGCTGGAGGCGGTTGGCGAGCCGCGTGACGATGCCCTGCAGGCCCGCCAGCTGGCTGTCGAGATAGGCGCGAAGGCGGTCCAGTTCCTCGTGATCGCACAGCTCGGGGGCTTCGATCACCTCGTCGAACTTGTCGGTATAGGCCTTGTAATTGAACTCTTCGGGAAGGTCGGTCCACGGGCGGTTCGGGCGCACGGGCTGCATGCCCTCGCCGTCTTCGTCCGAAGGATCGCCGTCGGACATTTCCTGCTCACCCTCGACGTCCTGTTCGGCATCGCCATCGGCTTCGCCGTCGACGACCTCGCCACGCGCATCGCTTTCCTGCGGCTGGGCGTCACCCTCGTCTTCCTCGTCGGTGTCCTGATCGTCCTCGGGCGTATCGCCTTCCTCGTCTTCGCCGTCTTCCTTGCCCTCATCCTCGGGCGTATCGGGAAGCGTGAGTTCGAGATGCCGCAGCATGTCGAGCGTCAGGTCCTGGAATGCACGCTGGTCGTCCAGAGCGCCTGCAAGATCTTCCATGTCGGTGCCGATGCGCGACATGATTTCCTCGCGCACCATGTCGACGCCGGGCTTGGCGCGGTCGGGAATTTCCTCACCGGTCAGCGCCTCGCGCAGCATCAACGATAGCGCCGTCGGCAGCGGCACGTCCTTGGCTGCTTCCGCCCGCCCGATAGGATCGGTCGCGGTACGAAGCTCGACCGCAGCGTCGAGGTTGCCCTTCATGCCCGAATAATTGTTCGAACCCAGCGCCTCGTAGCGCGTGCGCTCAATCGCATCGTAACAGGCGCGCGCGATCGGTTCTGGCGGCGCGCCCTTGGCGTGCATCGCCTCATTGTGATGGCGCAGCTTCAAAGCGAAACTGTCCGCGAAACCGCGTGCTTCGGCGGCCTGGTCCTGCGGCAGCGTCCGGCCCGGCAATGGCACGCGGAAGTTCTTGCCCGACTGGGTCGGACTATCCGCGCTCCACGCAACCTCGACCTCCGGCTCTCGCGAGATGGCGCGAGCCGTGCCGGTCAGTGCCTGCTTGAAAAGGTCGAGGGGGGTCTGGTCTGCCACGTAAGGCTATTTAGGTGGTCGGGATCGTCTGGCCAGTCTTTTCCCAGTCGGCGACGAAGCCTTCGATACCCTTGTCGGTCAGGACATGCTTGAACAGGCCCTTGATCACGGCCGGCGGCATGGTGGCGACATCGGCGCCGATCAGCGCGCTTTCGAGGACGTGGACGGGATTGCGGATGCTGGCGACGAGGATCTCGGTCGTGAAGCCGGGATAGTTGTCATAGACCTGCTTGATGTCGCGGATCAGGTCCATGCCATTGAAGCCATTGTCGTCGTGACGGCCCACGAAGGGCGACACGAAGGTCGCGCCGGCCTTTGCAGCCAGCAGCGCCTGGTTGGCCGAGAAGCACAGCGTGACATTCACCTGCGTGCCGTCCGAGGTCAGCTTCTTGCAGGTCTTGAGGCCGTCGATCGTCAGCGGGACCTTGATGCAGACATTGTCCGCGATCTTCCGCAGGGTCTCTGCTTCCTTCATCATCGTCTCGTGATCGAGAGCGACGACTTCCGCGCTGACCGGTCCATCGACGAGGTCGCAGATTTCCTTCGTCACTTCCATGAAGTCACGGCCCGACTTCGCGATCAGCGAGGGGTTGGTGGTGACGCCGTCGAGCAGGCCGGTGTCGGCCATTTCCTTGATGTCGGCGATGTCTGCGGTGTCGACGAAGAACTTCATGTGTGCGGCTCCGGGGAAGCGTGTTGCGATTCCCCGAATGCCTTAGCGATGTGGGTGCCTTGCGGCTAGAGCCGCGAACCGGTTCCGAACACTCCGATGATCAGCGGATCGCGCGTTGCGGCGGGATCGGCGCGGATTGCGCTCTCCTCGGCGCCGATTTCGCGCCAGATCGTGTCGTCGATCCGCGTCGAGACGCGGCTGGCGACCTGCGGGATGTCGGTTCCGGTCAACGCGGCCAGCGCCTGGCCGACCAGCGGGTCCTGCGCGAGACGCATTGCGTCGCCGAGTTCGGGTACCATCGCCTCGATCAGCGAACCGCCCATCGATCCGCGCAGGAAAGCGGTCGCTGCAGTAGGACCGCCATTCACGAGGTCGATCGCATTGCGGATGCCGATGGTGCGCACTGCCTCGGTCACCAGCGGAGCCGCGCGTTCGGCACCTTCATAGGCGATATCGCCGAATGCATCGTAGAGCCGGTCCTTGAACAGCGGCGAGGTCAGGATGCTCGACAGCACGCCGCCGCGCGCGCCCAGCAGCCCTTCGAGGCCAACGGTCGCAACCTGCTCGTCCCAGAAACCGTCCGGCTGCAACATGCGCGCAAAGGCACGCTCGCTCGACAGGAAGAGGATGCGCTGGACGGCATCGACCAGGCTGAACCCGGGAAGGCCCGTGCAGCCGGGCAGTGCCAGCGCTGCGCCGCCAATACCAATGCCGCCGAGAAAGGCGCGGCGTCCGGTAGGTCTCACGAGAATATCGGTCATTACTTGTCTCCTCACAAAGTCCCACCCTTGTTTCGTATCGGTTGGACGGCCCATATGAGCCGCCAGATGAACCGCGTCCGTTGCCTCGTCCTCAATGCCGCTCTCGGCCCGCTCGACTACAAGGTGCCCGAGGGCATGACGGTCGAGCTCGGGCAGGTCGTCGAGTGCCCACTGGGTCCGCGCACGGTGGTCGGTATCGTCTGGGAAGCTGAACGACTTCCGGGTACGGACGTTCCTGCCGAGAAATTGCGCGGCCTCAGGGGTTTGTACCCCATCCCGCCCTTGCCCGAGCCGCTGCGGCGGCTGATCGAGTGGACGGCCGACTATTATGTCGCCTCGCTCGCCAGCGTTGCACGCATGGCGCTGTCTTCCGGCGGCGCGCTCAAGGGACCGGCGAGTATAACCGAGTATCGCCTCACAGGCGGCATGCCGGAACGCATGACCCCGCAGCGGCTGGCGGCGATGGAAGCGCTCGAAGGCGAACAGGCGACGATCCGCGAACTTTCGGGCATTGCCGGAGTGTCGGAAGGCGTGCTGCGCGGCCTTGTGAACCAGGGCGTGCTCGAACCGGTCGAAGTCGATTGCGACCGCCCCTACGAAGAGGCTCGGCCCGATTATGCGCAGGTCGAGTTAAGCGACCAGCAGCACGAGGCAGCCGAGATATTTTCCGCCGCCGTGCGCGAGAAGAAGTTCGCGCCCTTCCTGCTCGACGGGGTGACCGGATCGGGCAAGACCGAGACTTATTTCGAACCCGTCGCAGAGGCGCTGCGCATGGGCCGGCAGGTACTCGTCCTCTTGCCCGAAATCGCACTGACCGAGAACTTCCTCCACCGGTTCGAAGAACGCTTCGGCGTCCAGCCGGTACTGTGGCACTCGTCGCTCAAATCGACCGAGCGCCGCCGTGCATGGCGCGCCGTGGCGAGCGGAGATGCACAAGTCGTGGTGGGCGCACGCTCCGCGCTGTTCCTGCCCTTCGCCAAGCTTGGCCTCATCGTCGTCGACGAGGCGCACGAGACAAGTTTCAAGCAGGAAGATGGCGTGCGCTACAATGCGCGCGACGTTGCCGTGATGCGCGCGCATTTCGAAGGCTTCCCGATCATCCTCGCCAGCGCCACGCCCGCGCTCGAGAGCCTGCAGATGGCCGAGAGCGGGATATACTCTAAGGTCGACCTGCCCAGCCGCTTCGGTGGGGCGCAACTGCCCGATATCGACACGATCGACCTCAAGGAGGAGAAGCCGCCGCACGGCATGTGGCTGGCACAGCGGCTGGTCGACGGTATTGCCGAGAGGCTCGAGCGCGGCGAGCAGTCGCTCCTCTTCCTCAACCGCCGCGGCTATGCGCCGCTGACTCTCTGCCGGAATTGCGGCTTTCGCTACCAGTGCCCCAATTGCAGCGCATGGCTGGTCGAGCATCGCTTCACCCGCCGCCTCGCCTGCCACCATTGCGGTCACGAAGCGCCCAGTCCCGCCCAGTGTAAAGAATGCGGCGAACCCGATTGCCTCGTCGCTTGCGGTCCGGGTGTCGAGCGGATCGCCGACGAGGTGGCCGAGCGCCTTCCCGAAGCGCGTGTGTTCGTGGCGACCTCGGACACGCTCAACTCGCCCGGCCGCGCAGCCGAATTCATCGCTGCGGTCGAGGCGAAGGAAATCGACGTCATCGTCGGCACGCAGCTCGTCACCAAGGGCTTCCACTTTCCCGAACTCACGCTGGTGGGCGTGGTCGATGCCGATCTCGGCCTCGAAGGCGGGGACCTGCGCGCTGGCGAGCGCACCTACCAGCAGGTCGCGCAGGTCGCAGGCCGCGCGGGACGTGGCTCGAAACCCGGCGAAGTGCTGATCCAGACCCGCCACCCCGAAGCCAGCGTCATCGCCGCGCTCGCCGCAGGAGACCGCGACGCCTTCTACAGTGCCGAAACCGAGATGCGCCGCGATGCAGGCGCGCCGCCTTTCGGTCGCTGGGCCTCCATCATCGTGTCGAGTGAAGACGAGGCCGAGGCACGCGAGGCCGCCCGCCGGATCGGCGATACCCGCCCCGATGTGCCCGACTGCATGATCCTTGGCCCCGCCCCTGCCCCCATGGCGCAGCTGCGCGGGCGTTATCGCTACAGACTCCTGATGAATGCCCGGCGCAGCGTGCAATTGCAGGACGTGATCCGCAACTGGCTCAGCCGCATCGACCACCCGCCCGGCGTGCGCGTGGCAGTGGACGTCGACCCCTACAGCTTCGTCTGAGGCACTCTCTCCATCCTCGCGCATTGTCGGGGCATGTCAGGCCCCGTTCTCGTACCCATTCTCGGCGACCAGCTGACCCGCGATCTCGCCTCTATCCGCGGGCGGACGAAGGACGACACCGTCATCCTGATGATGGAGGTCTGGGACGAGGCGACCTACGTCAAACACCATAAGCAGAAGATCGCACTCATCTTCTCCGCCATGCGCCACTTCGCGGAAGAACTGCGCGATGCCGGCTGGACGGTCGACTATGTGAAGCTCGATAGCGAGGCCAATTCGGGAAGCTTCACGGGCGAGGTCGCCCGCGCGATCGAACAGCACTCACCGCGGCTGGTCAGCGTGGTCGAAGCGGGCGAGTGGCGCGTGCGCGAAGCGATGGACCAGTGGGCCGACAAGTTCGCCTGCGAAGTCGAGATCCTGCTCGACGATCGCTTCATCTCCACGCAGGCCGAGTTCGACGAGTGGGCGGAGGACCGAAAGGAGCTCCGCATGGAGTTCTTCTACCGCGAGATGCGCCGCAAGACCGGCCTTCTGATGGACGGCGACAAGCCGGAGGGCGGCGAGTGGAATTACGACAGCGAGAACCGCAAGCCGCCCAAGGAAGGCCTCTCCGCACCCGAGCGCCCCAAGTTCGAGCCGGACCAGATCACGCAGGAGGTGATTGAGCTGGTGGAGAGCCGCTTCGGTGACCACTTCGGTTCGCTCGAACGCTTCGAATGGCCGGTGACCCGCGAAGAGGCGGAGGAGGCCGCCGACGCCTTTTTTGCCGAGCGGATCGAATGCTTCGGCCCCTACCAGGACGCGATGGTCGCGGGCGAAGACGACCTCTTCCACTCGATGCTCTCGACCAGCATCAACCTCGGCCTTCTCGACCCGCTCGAGCTCTGCCAGCGCGCGGAGAAGGCGTACAAGGACGGCAAGGCACCGATCAATTCGGTCGAGGGCTTCATCCGCCAGATCATCGGCTGGCGCGAATACGTGCGCGGCTTTTACTTCCACCAGATGCCGCACCTGCAGAAGGCGAATGCGCTCAACGCCCAGCGCGGCCTGCCCGAGTTCTACTGGACCGGCGCGACCGACATGGCCTGCCTCGCCGACTGCATCCGCTCGACCCGCGACAACGCGCACGCGCACCACATCCAGCGGCTGATGGTCCTCGGCAATTTCGCGCTGATCGCAGGCATCAATCCGCGCGAAGTGCAGGACTGGTTCCTCGTCGTCTATGCCGATGCCTATGAATGGGTAGAACTGCCCAATGTCGCCGCGATGATCCTCTATGCCGACGGCGGCAAGCTGGCCTCCAAGCCCTATGCGGCCTCCGGGAATTACATCAACAAGATGAGCAACTATTGCTCCGCTTGCAAATACTCACCGAGCAAGAAGACCGGCGAAGGTGCCTGCCCCTTCAACCCGCTCTACTGGCACTTCATGGACCGCCACCGCGAGCGGCTGGAGAAGAACCCGCGGATCGGACGCATCTACTCGACCTGGGACCGGATGGGTGAGGAGAAGCAAGCGGAGTATCTGGAGAGTGCGGAGGCATTTCTCGCTACGCTCACGCCGGCAAGCTCTGAGTAGGCGCGGCGTTAGGGAAATTTTTCCAGCTGCACCTCATCAAGCTATTGATTCCTGGAGGAGAATGCCCGGTGAGCGAGTTTACAAAGCCTATTTTCCGCGTCGGCGTCGGTTCCAGCGAGACATCACCGCGCATCAAGTTGGCAAGTCTCTCCGACCTAAGAGCAAAGCGGCTCGTCACAGTTCGTGCAGCGCTGCGCGCTTATCCCGGTGTCGGAGATATCGGAAACGGCGCTTGGGGCCTTGGCAGCGACACCGAGCTTCACATCCGCCTCCACAGCCTCAGGGCGATCTTCGTCAGCTGGGCCGAATTCCTGTATGACGGAATCCGGCAGGGTGCGAGGGAGGAAGCCTTTGATGACCTTGCGATACCGCTGGCCCGGCTCGACGAGGGCCTGCCCGATTTCTACAGCCGCAACATTATGGGCAGCGACTACGCTTGCAACTCTTGGCAGGAAGCAACCCATGCGGCGCGGCGTGCGGTGGCGCTGGTGGAAGCAATTCGGACGCTCGAATTTCGCACCCAACCCTTTGATGAAGATACCGCCTACAGGGACGTTCTCGACACGCTGAGCCTTCAAGGGCCGGCTGGCTATGACAACACGCTGAGGTGGCGCGCAGCCCAGCGATCCGCAATCGCAACCGATTGCGATCTTCTTGCGAGCCAATCGATGACGCTGCCCGATCTGGCGCTGGCGCCATTGTGGCCCGATTTCCGATTGGCTGCGCTGGAAACCAACCTGACCTTGAACGAGACCGCGCGCGATATCCGCCAGCTGGGTTCGCGACTTGCGACCTGGCTTCGCGAACGCAAGGATGGGTGTCTGGTTTTAGGCACCGGACCAGAAGAAGCAGCGGAACGACTTTCGCGAACGGCAAACCTTCCGCGATATTTCTGGACCGCCCGCGAACCCAAACACACGCTTTACGCCTTCGATTACTGCCTGCACGGCGCCCTCGACAATCCCCATTGGGGGAGCGAGACGTCCAATCGCCCAAGCTACCTGCCCGACTAACCGGGGCGGTTCATATCCTTCGAGGCATCACTCGCCCCGCTCGCGCCGCAGCAACTCCGCCTTGATCTTCGTCCCATAGGCATACCCGCCCAGGCCACCGTCGGCCGCGATCACGCGGTGGCAGGGGATGAGGACGGCGATGTTGTTGGCGCCATTTGCACCGCCAACTGCGCGGCTGGCCTTGGGGTTGCCGAGCATTGCAGCCTGCTCGCCATAGCTTCGCGTCTCGCCTGCGGGGATCTGGCGGAGCGCTTCCCAGCAGCGCTGCTGGAAGGCGGTACCCTTCACGTCGAGCGGGATGTCGGCAGTCGTGGCCGTGTGCGGCGCTTCAACGGCGGCGGTCACCTTCTCGAACAGCGCGCGGAATTCCTCGCCGCCTTCGACCAGATCGGCCTTGGGAAAGCGGGCGCGCAGTTCCTCCTCGCTTTCGTTGAAGCTGAGGCAGCACACGCCCTTCTCGGTCGCGGCCACAAGCATGTCGCCGAGCGTCGTTGCGATCACGGACCAGTGCACCGTGCGGCCCTTGCCGCCATCTTTCCAGTCGCTTGCGCTCATGCCGCTGTCTTTCCTGTCCTCGTAGAAGCGCGATGGTGCGCCATAGCCTGCTTCGTAGATCGCCTGCGTGACGCTGCTGCCCTCGCCCAATGCCTCGTCCGCGCGCTCGCGGCGCAGGGCGCGCTGGTAGGCGGCAGGAGACAGCCCAACCGCGCGGGTGAAGATGCGCTGGAAATGCGTCGGCGAATAATCGGTCAAGACACCCAGCCGCTCCAGCGAGACGGTTTCCTCCGCCTCCCGCAGGACGTTCAGCGCAGCAAGCACCGCGCTTTCTTCCCGGCTCTGCTGATCGGGCGCGCAGCGCTTGCAGGCCCGAAGTCCCGCCGCTTCCGCCGCATCGCAGTCGGAATAGAAGCGCACGTTCTCCCGCTTGGGAGCGCGTGCCGGGCAGGACGGGCGGCAGTAGATGCCGGTCGAATGCACACCGGTCACGAAGACGCCGTCGAACCGCCGGTCCTTGGCGAGCGCGATGCGCCAGCGGTCGTCGTCGGTGAGGGGTTTCGTCTCGGTCATCGCCCACATCCTTTCATTGCTCGCTTAACTCTTGCAAGCACACTCCTTCCAAAAGCTGCGCACGCCGGCATCCCGAAGCTTGCGGTCAATGTCGCGCCTTGGCAAAAGGCCCGGCGAATGGGACGGTTTTTCACGATTTTTGCAGCGCTGCTGGCGCTCCTCGCCCCTGCCATGGTGCAGGCCGAACCCGCCGATATCGATGCGGCGGCGCGCGGCGTCGTGCGCGTGGTGATCATCGGCAACGATGATGACGAGCTGTTCCCGGTAAGCCACGGCACCGGTTTCGCCGTCACCTCCGACCTGATCGTGACCAATGCCCACGTCGTGCGCGATGCCATGAGCGATGACGATCTGCGCGTTGGCATCGTGCCCAGCGGCGGCGGCCAGGCGGTCTATGGACGGCTGGTTTCGGTCAACGCCCGTAACGACCTCGCATTGATAAGGCTGACCGGAAGCCTGCGCCTCCCGCCGCTTGCTATTTCGGGCCGCCCCGTTGCCAGCAGCGGCGAGGTGACCAGCGTCGGCTATCCGATGAACGTCGATCGCGCACAGGGCCTCGACCTCGCCGATATCTTCCGCTCGATGCCGCCCGTCAAAAGCCGCGGATTCGTCTCGGGCGAACGGCCCAGCCGCCAGTTCGACACGATCCTGCACACGGCACCGATCGCGCGCGGCAATTCGGGCGGACCGCTGCTCGACCCCTGCGGCCGCGTGGTGGGCGTGAACAGTTTCGGCGCGGACAATGAAGGCGGCGATGCCGAGTTCTTTTTCGCCGTTTCGACCCGCGAGCTCCTGCCGTTCCTGCGGGCGAACGAGGTCGAACCGATCATCAACGACACGCAGTGCCGCAGCCTTGCCGACCTCGACGAAGCGGAGCGCAAGCGTATCGAGCGCGAGCAGTTCGAAGCCCGCCAGAGCCTTGCCCAGCGCGCCGAGGAAACGCGCGAGCGCCGCGAGCGCGCACTACTCAAGGCACAGCTGAGCGTTGCCGAGGATCGCGAAGACCGGATGGCTCTCGCTTTCATCCTGATCATGATCGCTTTCGGCCTCGCCATGTGGGCGTGGAGCGAGCGCGCAAAGATCGCGCCCGAAGCAGAGGATGCTGAACTTCGCCAAAAGAAGGTGAAGATTGCTTTCGGCATCGCGGGCTTCCTCGTCATCGTGGCGCTGATCGCCTTCCTGACCCGCCCCGGCCTCGACGAGATCGACCGGCGCGTCGCGGCGGAAATGCAGGCGGGCGAGAATCCGGACAGCACCGATCCCGCCAACGCGAACAATGGCGGCGATGCGAACCTCGTCTGCCGCCTTCTGCCCGAACGCAGCAGGTTCAGCGGGGCGAACCCGCCCGATATCGAATTCGACTGGACGACAAGCGGCTGCGTCAACGAACGCACGCAATATGGCTATGCCTCCGGCACGTGGTCGCGCGTCTTCGTGCCCAATTCCGAGGATGCGGTCTCGGTCAACAGCTACGATCCCGACCGTATGGTGTTCCGTTCGGAACGCTACCTGCTCTCGCGCAGCGATATGAACGAGGCACGCGAGGCGCGCGGCAAGTACACCGCCCCCACCTGCGGTGCCGACCGGGCGGCCAGCCAGCTTGGCGATTTGCAGGGCGAAGTGCTCGGCATGCTCCCGCAACAGCCGAACGAGCGGCTGGTCTATCGCTGCGAGCCGCGCGACTAAGCCCTGGAGTGGGGCCTTGCCTTCGCTTCAATCGTGCTGGGCTAACGGTCGCTATCGAGCTCTGGCACCACGACACCGGTCCCTGTCGCCCCCGATCTAGGCAGCGCGAAGCCTGGCTTAGGCGGCGAGGGCTTCTCCGCTCAGCGTGATGCGATGCATTTCGCGGGCATGGCCCTGATAGTCGTTCATCGCATAGTGCCAGGTGGTGCGATTGTCCCAGATCGCCACCGTGCCCGGTGCCCATTCCACGCGGCACTGGTGCTCCGGCTTCATGGCGTGGGCGAACAGCTCCTGCAGGAGCGGCAGGCTTTCCTGACGGGTCATACCGACGAAATTGATCGTGAAACCGGGATTCACATAGAGCAGCTTTTGCCCGGTGCGGGGATGACGGATGACAACGGGATGGGTCGCCCCGGTTTTCAGGTCCTGGCCGCGAAGGGCAGTCCCCTGGTCGGTCTTCGCGTAGACGCCATCGGGCGCATAGATATGGTCGGCGGTATGGAATGCCTCCAGCCCTTCGAGGCGCTCCTTCATATCGTCCGACAGCGATTCGTAGGCCGCGCCCATATGCGCCCAGAGCGTGTCGCCCCCTGCTGGTGGAAGCGTACGGGCCACGAGGATCGACCCCATCGCGGGGATCTGGTCGTAGGAATGATCAGTATGCCAGCCACCGCCGATATTGGTGGTCTGGTCCTTGGTCTTGCGCACGACGGCGATCTCGGGATGCTCGTCGGTGAGCGGAAAGTAATTGTTGATGTCGATCCCGCCCCAGCGCCTGGCGAAACTGATGTGATCGTCGGGCGAGAAATCCTGGTCGCGGAAGACGGCCACACCGTGCCTATATATAAGGTCGCGGATCGCATCGAGATCCGCGCCCTCGGCCCGGGCAAGCGAAACGTCGCTGACCTCGACCCCGCAATGGGCCGATAGCGGCGTGGTCTCCATTGCAGCTCTCCTCTCGCAATAGGTCTCTTTTCGAGACCATCCTACGCCAACAGGGGAAAGAGTCCATCTTTCGAGGTCTGACTCGGGTTGCCTTGCCGCACCCCCTTTGCTAGGCGCGCGCCAACCTTGCCGGAGCGACTCATTTTCGCTCGTCAACGGCGTGGCCGTAAAGAACCCTTTTCCGACCCCTAGAGGACGAGAGACGCGTGGAAATTTCCGCCGGTATCAAGGCTAGCCTTGCTGGACGTTACGCTTCGGCCCTGTTCGATCTGGCCAGTGAGGCCGGAACCGTGACAGCAGTCGAATCGGATCTCGACAAGCTCGAGACAGGCCTTGCCGAATCGCCCGAGCTCAAGATGCTCACCACCAACCCCCGCGTGACGCGCGGCCAGGCCGAAAAGGCCCTGTGGGGTGTGGCAGCCATCATGGGCCTGTCGGACCTGACCCAGAAGTTCCTCGGTACGCTGGCGCAGAACCGCCGCCTCCGCGACCTGTCGGGCATCATTCGCGCCTTTCGCTCGATCGCAGAGGCGCAGCGCGGCGAAGTCGCCGCCGAAGTCACCAGCGCCCACGCGCTGACCGACGCGCAGCTCGCCGATCTCAAGGCGAAGCTGACGGCCCGCGAAGGCCGCACCGTCAAACTTTCCACGAAGGTCGCCCCCGAGCTCCTCGGCGGCCTCGTCGTCACCATCGGATCGAAGCGCATTGATGGCTCGATCCGCACCCGTCTCAATTCGCTCTCCCAGGCCATGAAGGCTTAAAGGAATACACTCATGGATATCCGCGCCGCAGAAATCTCCAAGGTCATCAAAGACCAGATCGCCAATTTCGGTAGCGAAGCCGAAGTCAGCGAAGTCGGTTCCGTTCTCTCGGTGGGTGACGGCATCGCCCGCATCCATGGCCTCGACAACGTCCAGGCCGGCGAGATGATCGAATTCTCCAACGGCACGCAGGGCATGGCCCTGAACCTCGAAGCCGACAACGTGGGTGCCGTTATCTTCGGCGCCGACACCGACATCGCCGAAGGCGACACGGTGAAGCGTACCGGTACCATCGTGGACGTTCCCGTTGGCAAGGGTCTCCTTGGCCGCGTGGTCGACGCTCTGGGCAACCCGATCGACGGCAAGGGCCCGATCGTTGCCGACAAGCGCATGCGCGTCGAAGTCAAGGCGCCGGGAATCATCCCGCGCGAATCGGTCAGCGAGCCGGTGCAGTCGGGCCTCAAGGCCATCGACGCTCTCGTTCCCGTCGGCCGCGGCCAGCGCGAACTGATCATCGGCGACCGTCAGACCGGTAAGTCGGCTGTCGCGATCGACACCTTCATCAACCAGAAGGAACTCAACGCAGGCGACGACGAGTTCAAGAAGCTCTACTGCGTCTACGTCGCTGTCGGCCAGAAGCGCTCGACCGTTGCCCAGATCGTGAAGCAGCTCGAAGAAAACGGCGCGATGGAATACTCGATCGTCGTCGCTGCAACCGCTTCGGAGCCTGCTCCGCTGCAGTACCTCGCACCCTACACCGGCTGTGCGATGGGCGAATTCTTCCGCGACAACGGCATGCACGCCGTGATCGTTTACGACGACCTTTCGAAGCAGGCTGTTGCCTATCGTCAGATGTCGCTCCTGCTCCGTCGTCCTCCGGGCCGCGAAGCTTACCCGGGTGACGTTTTCTATCTCCACAGCCGTCTCCTCGAGCGCGCTGCAAAGATGAACGGCGACAATGGCGGCGGCTCGCTGACCGCGCTGCCGATCATCGAAACGCAGGCAGGCGACGTGTCGGCCTATATTCCGACCAACGTGATCTCGATCACCGACGGCCAGATCTTCCTCGAAACCGACCTGTTCTACCAGGGTATCCGTCCGGCAATTAACGTCGGTCTTTCGGTTAGCCGTGTGGGCGGTGCCGCCCAGACCAAGGCGATGAAGAAGGTTTCGGGCTCGATGAAGCTCGACCTCGCACAGTATCGTGAAATGGCTGCCTTCGCGCAGTTCGGCTCGGACCTCGACGCCGCGACGCAGAAGCTGCTCAACCGCGGTGCACGCCTGACCGAACTGCTCAAGCAGCCGCAGTTCTCGCCGATGCCCTTCGAAGAGCAGACCGTCTCGATCTTCGCCGGCACCAACGGTTACCTCGACGATATCGCCGTGGACCGCGTGAACGACTACGAAGAGCAGATGCTCAGCTACATGCGTGCAGAGCATGGCGATGTGCTCAAGGAAATCCGCACCAGCGGCAAGTTCGAAGACGACACCAAGAACAAGGTCGTCGACGCACTCAAGACCTTCGCCAAGCAGTTCGCCTGAGACCCACGAGCCTAACAGGGAGCCGTCATGGCCTCGCTTAAAGAACTCAAGGGCCGGATCAACTCGGTCAAGTCGACCCAGAAGATCACCAAGGCCAAGCAGATGGTCGCAGCGGCCAAGCTTCGCCGTGCGCAGGTTGCTGCCGAAGCCGCACGCCCCTATGCCGAACGGCTGTCGGGTGTGATGGCCTCGCTCGCCTCCAAGGTGAGCGGCGACAGTGCGCCCAAGCTGCTGCGCGGCACCGGATCGGACAAGCGCCACCTGCTGGTGGTCGTGAACACCGACAAGGGCCTGTGCGGCGGTCTCAACGCCAACATCGTCAAGGCTGCCAAGGCCAAGGCGCGGGCGCTGACCGCAGAAGGCAAGGACGTGTCCTTCTACCTGATCGGGAAGAAGGGCCGCGCGCCGATCAAGCGCGACTATGCCAGCTGCATCGCCAAGCACTTCGACACCTCGACCGTCCGCAACCCCGGCTTCGAGGAAGCCGAACAGATTGCTGACGACCTGATCGAGCGTTTCGAGAAGGGCGAATTCGACGTTGCCCACCTCGTCTACCCGATCTTCAAATCGGCCCTCGCGCAGGATCCGACCGTCGACCAGCTGATCCCGGTCCCCTCGCCCGAAGGCGAAGGCGACAGCGGTGATGCAGTCGTCGAATACGAACCGGGCGAAGAGGAAATCCTCGAGGAACTCCTGCCGCGCTACGTCAAGACGCAGCTGTTCGGTGCACTGCTCGAGCGTGAAGCTTCCGAGCAGGGCGCTTCGATGACCGCGATGGACAACGCCACGCGCAACGCCGGCGACCTCATCAACAAGCTGACGATCCAGTACAACCGCAGCCGCCAGGCCGCCATTACCACCGAGCTGATCGAAATCATCGCCGGTGCGGAAGCTCTGTAAAGGAAGCCCCGTGAAGAAACTCGCCCTCCTCCTTCCCGTCGCCCTGCTCGCCGCTTGCGGTGAAGAGCCGGCGCCCGAGCCGACCCCGACCGAGGTCGTTACGCCCGAGCCGGTGAACACGCTGCCCGCGCCCGACCAGGCGCTGTTCAAGGAAACCTTCGCAGCGACCTGCGAAGGTGCAGAGCCGGTCAACGAAGCTGTCTGCCGCCGCGCGATGGGTGCTGACACCGTCGCCTGCGAATTCAGCCTCGGCGAAGACGAATACCTGCGTCATAAGGCCACCCTCGCCGTCAATGAAGCGAACGACGGCTGGATGCTCGCAGACGCTGAAGCCCTTTGTGCCGAACACGGCGCCCACCACACAGAAAACTGAGCCAGTAGGATACCATCATCATGGCCACCGCACCCAAGCTTAACCAGAGCCCCAACGGCACCATCAGCCAGGTCATCGGCGCCGTCGTCGACGTCGCCTTCCCGGGCGAACTGCCGGCAATCCTGACCGCGCTCGAAACGAAGAACGGCGACACCACGCTGGTCCTCGAAGTTGCGCAGCACCTTGGTGAGAACACCGTTCGCACCATCGCAATGGACGGCACCGACGGCCTCGTCCGTGGCCAGGAAGTCGTCAACACTGGCGCACAGATCTCGGTCCCCGTCGGTCCGAAGACGCTCGGCCGCATCATGAACGTAGTCGGCGCGCCGATCGACGAACGCGGCCCCATCGGCGCCGAAACCACCAGCCCGATCCACGCCGAGGCACCGCTCTTCGTCGACCAGTCGACCGAAGCAGCCATCCTCGTCACCGGCATCAAGGTCATCGATCTTCTCGCACCTTACGCAAAGGGCGGTAAGATCGGCCTGTTCGGCGGCGCAGGCGTCGGCAAGACCGTTCTCATCCAGGAACTCATCAACAACATCGCGAAGGGCCACGGTGGTGTGTCCGTCTTCGCCGGTGTCGGTGAGCGTACCCGTGAAGGTAACGACCTTTACCACGAATTCCTCGACGCAGGCGTTATCGCCAAGAACGACAATGGCGAAGCCATCAGCGAAGGTTCGAAGGTTGCCCTCGTCTTCGGCCAGATGAACGAGCCTCCGGGCGCACGTGCACGCGTCGCTCTCTCGGGCCTGACCATGGCGGAATACTTCCGTGACGTCGAAGGCCAGGACGTTCTGTTCTTCGTCGACAACATCTTCCGCTTCACGCAGGCGGGTTCGGAAGTGTCGGCACTGCTGGGCCGTATTCCTTCGGCAGTGGGCTACCAGCCGACCCTGTCGACCGACATGGGTAACCTGCAGGAACGCATCACCTCGACCACCAAGGGTTCGATTACCTCGGTCCAGGCCATCTACGTTCCCGCCGACGACCTTACCGACCCGGCACCGGCAACCTCGTTCGCCCACTTGGACGCAACGACCACCCTGTCGCGCGCCATCTCGGAGCTGGGCATCTACCCGGCCGTCGACCCGCTCGACTCGACCAGCCGCGTTCTCGAACCGCGCGTTGTCGGTCAGGAGCACTACGAAACGGCTCGCCGCGTTCAGGAAACGCTGCAGAAGTACAAGAGCCTGCAGGACATCATCGCCATCCTCGGCATGGACGAACTGTCGGAAGAAGATAAGCTGACCGTGGCTCGCGCCCGCAAGATCCAGCGCTTCCTCTCGCAGCCGTTCCACGTCGCAGAAGTCTTCACCAACATCCCGGGCGTGTTCGTCCAGCTGGAAGACACGGTGAAGTCGTTCAAGGCTGTCGTCGACGGCGAATACGACCACCTGCCGGAGAGCGCTTTCTACATGGTTGGCGGCATCGACCAGGCGGTCGAGAAGGCCAAGAAGATGGCGGAAGAAGACTAAGCATGGCTCTGCATTTCGAACTCGTCACGCCGGCCAAGCTGGTCCGCTCCGAGGAAGTCCACATGGTGGTCGTCCCCGGCACGGAAGGCGAATTCGGTGTGCTGGAAGGCCACGCGCCCTTCATGTCGACCATCCGCGACGGCGAAGTCCAGGTCTACAAGACCGAAGGCGCTGCGCCTGAGACCATCGAAGTCCGCGGCGGCTTTGCCGAAGTGGGCGACAAGGGTCTGACGGTCCTCGCGGAACACGTCGAAGGCTGAGCCTTTCGGACAATCGCACAAGATCAAGGGCGGCCCTCGGGTCGCCCTTTTTCTTTGCCTCTTGCCATGCTGATCGAGAAAGATGAGTATTCGATAAGCAAAGGGGTCGTTTCATGTTCAATAAAAAGTCCGCTGCCGCAGTAGCGATGTCGCTGTCGACGGCCGCCTCGGTCGCTCTCGCTCAAGACGCTCAGCTCGATCTTCCCTCTGGAGAAGTCGAGATTCAGTGGGTCGCACTTGCAGGCGAAGCAGGCACACATGAATACACTCTCGCTCGGGGCGAGGATATCGAGTTCGCGCGGATCAGACCTTCTTCCCTGCTCAAGGCGGACGATCGCCTGCGGGACGAGCGCGGGAAGAAAATGTCGAAGAATTCGATCTATTTCACCCCGGTCGCAAACCATTCCGGCACGGTTTGCGAGCCGATGCGCGCCCTGCGCAGCATCAATGTGATCTGCCTGATCGATGCCGATCGCGACGGCTTGTACGAGCGGTATTTCAAAACCGAGCCGAACAGCGAGATATTCGATCGCGGAACTGTCGGCGAGATATCGACGCTGGGCCAGCCCGTTACGCTCACCCAGACCAGCGCCGACGATGCGAAGATGGTGCTGGATATCGAATTCGGCTTTAGCGGACCACAAGGCGGCCTTTTCCAGACCGCGCGCCAGAGTTTCTGGCTCTGCTACGATCGCTGGGTGCCAGCTCTCATAGCGAGCGGGAAATGGGTCCCGAGTTGTATTCCGGGAATTTCCTTCACGGAGGACCAGTTCCCTCAGTCGCTCACTCTGATTGGTCGCACAGTCACGCTCAACGGTGTGGCCGACAAGATAGCGAGTGTGACGATTGAAGTGCCTGAAGGCGAGGTGGCGTATTGATCACCCGATAAGCGCCGCCCCTTGCCGCATGTAGCCATGCAGGTGCACGCTTATCCCGCCCGATAGCCCGCTCGTCGAGCAAGGCTGTCCTTTCCTTTCGGTATGAGCAGGTTAGAACCGACCCGCATCATCTGCAGGAGAGGACTGTGAAACGTGTTTCGACGCTGGCATTGGCAGCGACCATGACGATTGCCACCCCCACTTCGCTCGCCGCCGAGGACGGCGTACCGGGCCCGGACGAAGATCCCTATATCTGGCTCGAAGAAGCCCGCAGCGATGAAGCGCTGGAATGGGTCCGCAACGAAAACAACCGCACCATGGCGCATATGGCGCAGGACCCGCGGTTCGACGAACTGACCGCCGAAGCGCTTGCCATCCTCGATGCCGAGGACCGCGTGCCCTACGTCTCGATCCGCAAGGACGGGCTCTACAACTTCTGGCAGGACAAGAAGAACCCCAAGGGCGTGCTGCGCCGGACCACGCTGGAAAGCTACCGGACCGACGAACCGGAATGGGAAATCATCCTCGACGTCGATGCGCTTGCCGCGGCCGAGGGGAAGGAATGGGTCTACAAGGGCAGCAGCTGCCTGCCGCCCGACCAGCGTATGTGCATGATCGCGCTTTCGGATGGCGGTGAAGACGCAACCATCCTGCGCGAATTCGACATGACGACCAAGCAGTTCGTCGAAGGCGGCTTCGTAATCGAAGAGAAGAGCCAGGGCGGCGTCAGCTGGGTCGACGAGAACACGCTGCTCGTGGGCCGCGACTTCGGTGAAGGTACGCTCACCGAGAGCGAATATCCCTTCACCACCCGTATGTGGACACGCGGCAACGCGCTGGCCGATGCTCCGGAAATCTTCCGCGGCGATGCCAAGGACGTGTCGGCAGGCGCCTACCACTTGCGCACGCCCGACGGCGAGATCCAGGCCCGCATCGCTTATCGCGGCCTCTCCTTCCACGAACGCGCCTACTACCTCTGGAAAGACGACGAATGGGTGCAGCTCGACCTGCCGAAGAAGGCCGGCCCGTACGGCATTCTCGACGGCCACATGCTCTTCTCGACCGATGTCGACTGGGAGACGCAGGGCCAGACCTTCCCCGCCGACTCGCTGATCGCGGTAGATCTGGAAGAGTGGAAGGCCGACCCGAACGGTGCGACCAAGACCCTCGTCTGGGCACCCGAAGATCGCCAGACCAAGCGCGGCGGCAACTCGACCGCCAACAGCGCCTACATGTCCATCCTCGACAATGTCGTGGGCAAGGTGCTCAAGATCGATTTCGAGGACGGCGAGTGGGTGAAGCGCGAAGTTGCCCTGCCCGACAATGCGACGCTCGGCGTCTCGACCGCGTCTTCGGAATCCGACGAGATCATGTTCACCTCGACCGATTTCCTGACGCCCAGCACGCTCTGGTACACGGACGGAAGCGGCGATCCGGAAGTGCTCAAGACCTCGCCCAGCTATTTCGATGCGACCGGCATGGAAGTCGAGCAGTTCGAGGCGACCAGCAAGGACGGGGCGAAAATCCCTTACTTTCTCGTAAAGCCGAAGGGCATGGAGATGGACGGCACCACGCCGACGCTGCTTTATGGCTATGGCGGTTTCCAGATCTCGCAGCTGCCCAGCTATCGCTCGCTCACCGGCAAGCTCTGGCTCGAAAAGGGCGGTGCCTTCATCCTCGCCAATTTGCGCGGCGGCGGTGAGTTCGGCCCCGGCTGGCACCAGACCGCCATCCGCGAGAACAAGCAGCGCACGTGGGACGACTTCATCGCTGTCGGACAGGACGCGGTGAAGCGCGGGATCACCAATCCCGGCCAGCTCGGTATCCAGGGTGGCAGCCAGGGCGGCCTGCTGGTCGGTACGGCCTTCACGCAGGCCCCCGAAGCCTTCGACGCCGCCATCGTCGCCATCCCGCTGTTCGACATGCTCCGCTACCACCTGATCGGCCGCGGCGCTTCGTGGATCGGCGAATACGGCGATCCGCGTATCCCCGAACAGCGCGCGTGGATCGAAGGCTATTCACCCTACCAGAAGATCGTCGAGGGCGTGGACTACCCCGCCCCGTTCCTCTGGGCCTCGACCGCCGATGACCGCACGCACCCTGCCCATGCCCGCAAGGCTGCGGCCAAGCTCAAGGAACTCGGCCAGGATTACTGGTATTTCGAGGACATGACCGGCGGCCATTCGGGAGGCGTCGACAATGAACAGCGTGCCAAGTTGCAGGCCCTGCAGATGATCTACCTGATGCAGCGCCTGATGGACGATAACGAGAGCGAATAGGCTTTCGCTATAGACAAAATGAAAGGGGCGGTCCCGCGACGGGGCCGCCCCTTTTCGTTGTCTTGAGAGCTATTTGACCGGGATCATGACCTCGTTGCGGCGCATGCGGGCGGGAACGCGCGGCGCATCGTAAAAGGCATATTCGGGCGTACCGGCCGCCTCCAGCCCCTGCTCCTCCATCCAGCGGCGCAGGAAGCCTTCCATCTTCTCGAGATCCTCCTGTCGACCCCAGCCGTCGAATTTGACGCTGGCCATCTTGCGAGCCGGAATTTCGATCAGCGTGATGTCCGAAGGAGGCTCTGGCAGGGTCTCCATCGTAAAACTATCGGGCATGACGAAACGCGTGTTCCAGCTGCCCGTATCCTCGCCCTCGCCGATAGTGACCGGTGAAGTCATGGCGATCTTTTCGGCCTGCTTGCGGATGACCGGAGTGGTCATTCCGATAGGCGCACGCCCGTCTTCCTGCGCGAAGATATAGGCGGCCAGCCGGCGGAAACCGGCATTCATGGCGCGCATCCGATCACCGGTGTGCGTTACCTCGGCCACGATCATCGGTTCGTATTCGCGCACCTCAAAGGCACCCTGCTGGGTGATGAGTTCGAAAGCCGGCTCGTCGCTATATCGTCCCTGCGCATAGGCTGCGGTGCCTGCAATCAGTGCTGCGCCCAAACCTAGGGCAAGATATTTCGCTTTCACCATCTCCGACATCCTCTGCATGACTTTATCAGACAGCAGTTACGCATCCGCTTCGTTCCCGGATGCATCGGATCACTTGCGCGTCGGAGCGTGGAAATCGGGTGGCTTTCCGGCAATCCAGCGCAGGAACTTTGCAATCGCCTCGTTCTCGACCAGCGATTCTCGATCTTCGCCGATCCGGGCGAGTTCGGCATTGGTGAAGTTGGCGTGGATCGCCTGGTGGCAGATGGGATGGACGGGAACGGTGAACCGCCCCTTCTTCGATTTGGGGATCGGGTGATGGTACTGGACCCGCGTGCCGACTGGCCGCTCGCAAAGCCAGCAGGTGGTGCGGCCCTCGCTCAGCCCTTCTTCTCCGATGCCTTCTTCTTTTTCATCGTGTCGTGGAAGCGGTCGGCCCAACCCGGTTTGACCAGCTGCTCGGCGCGCACCATGCGGAGCTCGCCTGCAGCGACGTCGCGGCTGACGGCGCTACCCGCGGCTACGATCGCATCGGCACCGATTTCAACCGGAGCGATCAGCGAGCTGTTGCTGCCGATGAAAGCGCGCTCGCCGATCTTGGTCTGGTATTTGAAATAGCCGTCGTAATTGCAGGTGATCGTGCCTGCACCGATGTTCGCCCCTGCCCCGACGGTCGCATCGCCGAGATATGTCAGGTGGTTGGCCTTCGCGCCCTCGCCCAGCGTCGCCTTCTTCATCTCGACGAAATTGCCGACCTTGCTGCCCTTTTCCATCACTGCGCCCGGGCGCAGGCGTGCATAAGGACCTACTTCGCAGTTCTCTCCGACGTGTGCGCCTTCAAGATGGCTGAAAGCACGGATGCGCGTGCCGCTTTCCACCTTCACGCCGGGCGCGAAGACGACGTTCGGTTCGACCGTCACATCGGGAGCAAGATCGGTGTCGTAGCTGAAGAAGACCGTTTCGGGCGCTTTCAGCGTTACGCCGTTCTCCAGCGCTTCCTCGCGCTTCAGATCCTGCCACTGGCGCTCTGCGGCCGCGAGTTCCTTGCGCGAGTTGATCCCGACCACCTCGTGCGGGCGATCGGTGACCACGGCGGCGCAGGTCTTGCCGTCCTTCACCGCGACATTGACGATGTCGGGCAGGTAGTATTCGCCCTGCGCATTGTCGTTGTCGACACGGTCGAGCAGGTCGAACAGGACCTCGGCGCGCGCGGCCATCAGGCCCGAATTGCACAGGCGGCAGGCCCGCTCGGCTTCGTTGGCGTCCTTGAACTCGACCATCTTCTCGATGGTCATGTCTCGGTGCGTGATCACCCGGCCGTATTGCAGCGCGTCCTCCGGTTCGAAGCCCAGCACCACCACGGCAGGCGCATCGGCAGCGCGCAGGCGGGTGAGCATGTCGTTCATGGTCGAGCTCTTGATGAAGGGTGCATCACCCAGCAGCATCACCACATCGCCATCGAAGCCGGCGAGAGCTTCCTTGGCCTGCGCGACCGCATGGCCAGTGCCAAGCTGCGGTTCCTGCACCACGCATTCCGCGCGCTCGCCCAGCTGGCCGATGACCTGTTCGCGCTCGTCACCGACGATCACGATGGTCCGCGCGGGCGAAAGCTCCTCGACCGAGGCCATCAGGTGCTCGATGATGGGGCGACCCGCGATATTGTGGAGGACCTTGTGCAGCCCGCTCTTGAGGCGGGTGCCCTTGCCGGCAGCAAGGATGACGGCGGCGAAATCTCGGCTTTTGCTCATGGAAAGGGGCCATGCCACCAATCGCTTGCAGTTTGAAGAACCATACTGCACTCGGATGGCGATGACCGGCTTTCCCTTCGATATCGTCGCCTTCGACTTAGACGGCACCCTCCTCGAAACGCACCGCGACCTCGGTACGGCGGTGAACCACGCGCTTGGCATCGGCGGCTTCGAACCCGTCCCGATCGACAGCGCGACCGACCTGATAGGCGGCGGCGCGAAGATCATGCTCAAGCAGGCGATCGACATGCAGGGCGGGTTGGCGGATGATGAATTCCGCAAGCTCTATAAGGAAATGCTGGGCTATTATTCGCACAACAACGCGGTCCACACGCGCCCCTATCCGCACGCGGTCGAGACGCTCGAAGCGCTGGGCGGACGCGGGGTGCGAATGGCGGTGGTCACGAACAAGTTCGAAAGCTTCGCCACCGATATCCTCCAGACACTCGGACTGGCGAGCCGGTTCGAGATCATCGTGGGCGGCGACAGCCTCGGCAAGGGTCCCGACGGCAAGCATCGCGCAAAGCCGGCTCCGGACCCGATCTGGCACGCCCGCGAGGCCTGCGGCGGCGGGACGATCGCCTTTGTCGGTGACAGCAGCTACGATGTGAAAGCTGCGCGTGCGGCAGGCGTCCCGGTGATCGCGGCCGCCTATGGCTATTGCGATGCCCCGGCTGCGGAACTCGGTGCCGATGCGGCGATTGATTCGCTGGAAGCCCTGATCCCCGCGCTGAAGCGGCTTTAGCAGCCCTCCGCCTGCCCCTACGGCATCGCGGTTCGGCGCGCATACGGTTGCAACGGGCGGTGATAAATGCCAATCCGCGCCCTGAATTGACCTTTACGTAAACGACAAACAACCAAGCAGGAGCCCCCCCCATGACCATCGACTTCAAGGACAAGGTAGCCATCGTCACCGGCGCAGGCGGCGGTCTGGGCCGCGAATACGCGCTCGAACTCGCACGCCGCGGCGCAAAGGTCGTCGTCAACGACCTCGGCGGTGCGCGCGACGGCACCGGCCACTCCGACATGGCCCTCCAGGTCGTCGAGGAAATCGAGAAGATGGGCGGCGAAGCGATGTCGAACGGCGGCAGCGTCACCGAATACGACCAGATGGAAAAGATGGTCGCCGACGCGAAGCAGAAGTGGGGCGGCGTGCACATCCTGCTCAACAACGCAGGCGTCCTGCGCGACAAGACCTTCGCCAAGATGAGCCCGGAAGACTTCGAGTTCGTCCTCAAAGTCCACCTGACCGGTTCGGCTTTCGTCACCAAGGCATGCTGGGAAACCTTCCGCGAGCAGGCTTATGGCCGCATCATGATGACCGCGTCCTCGACCGGCCTGTTCGGTAACTTCGGCCAGGCGAACTACGGCGCGGCCAAGCTGGGTCTTGCCGGTCTTACCAAGACGCTCGCGCTCGAAGGTGCGAAGTACAACATCAAGGTCAACACGCTGAGCCCCGTCGCAGGTACGCGCATGACCGAAGACCTCTTCCCCGAAGAAGCCTTCAAGCTGTTCGATCCGGTGAACGTGGTTCCGGCCGCCCTCTTCCTCGTCAGTGAAGACGCGCCGACCAACGCCATCGTCGGCGCCGGCGCCGGTGGCTATCACTCGGCATGGACCGTCATGAACGACGCCGTCTGGCTGCCCGATGGCGAGCGTACCGTTGAAGGCTTCGCCGCGAACTGGGACAAGATCAGCGAATTCTCGAACCTCAAGGCCCCGCAGTCGGGCAGCGAGCAGTCAGGCGCGATCCTGACCGCGATGCAGAAGGTAACCGGCACGGGCCCGAGCAGCGCTCGCGGCTAAAACCGACAATCCCGATTGCTAAAAGCCCCGCCGCATTGCAGTATGCGGCGGGGTTTTTCTTTGGGGGGTTGCGATGGATCTCGACAAGAACTTGCGCACGCTGCGCAAGACGTCGCTCGTTGTTACGGTTTTATCTTTCGTCGTCATTATCGCCGGCCTAGTCCAGCTCGGTCTGGGCGGGATCGCGGTGAAGCAGGAATACGAACGGATCGCCGAAGTCGAGGCGATGATCGGCCAGCCCTCGAACTACTACGGCTACCAGCGGCAATATCGCGAGCTGCAGGCCCGGTATAACCGCTCGAGCAGCGCCTTCTTCCTCGAGGGACGCTTCCTCCCCTCCGACGAGAGCCTTGAACCCGATGCGCCCGGGGTGATCACTTTCGGTGTCCTCCTGGCTTCGACCCTCGCCTTCCTCGTCGCTGCAATGATGTGGGTATGGCGCGCGCATGCCAATCTGCGCGACGTCGGGATCAGGGCGAAATACGGGCCGGGACGCGCGGTCTCTTCCTATCTCATCCCGCTCGCCAATCTCATGCTTCCCTTCGAAGCGATGCGCGAACTCTACAATCGCAGCGAGGGCGAAGGGGACGATTTCGCCCATTCGACGGTCGAGAACGTAACCGCGTGGTGGACTTCGGTCATCGTCGGCCTTCTCATATTGAGCGCGATGATCGTGAAATTCGCGCTCGATGCGGCGACCAATCTCATCATCATGACGCCGATCTGGATGGAGTTCGTGATCCTGAGCTTCGCGATCATCCTGCTGCTCGGTTCGGCCTATCTCTTTGCCAACCTGACACGGAAGATCACGCAGGCGCAGATGGAAATCCTGCCGCAAATCGAACCGCAGGTGATCGAGGAAGAAGCACCTTCGCGCCCCACGGTGAACATCATCGGGTGAAGCTAGGCGTATTGACGTATTAATACAGTAGGCGTATCACCCGCAGCATTCTTCAATGGGGAGAGATTGGCATGTATAGCCAGGAAGACCTGAATTCAGCCGTGGCGGCAGGCGCAATCAGCGCCGAAGCTGCGGACGCCCTGCGCGCGCACACCGCCGCGCAGCGCGATGCACTACCCGCCGACGCCGAGCATTTCCGGCTCATCACCGGCTTCAACGATATTTTCGTATCGATCGGCGTGGTCATCATGCTCGTCGCAATGGGGGCAATCGGGCAAGCGCTTGCAGGCGCAGTCTATCCGGTTCCCCAGTGGACGCCCGATGTGGGTGAAAACTGGTGGATGGAGACGCGCGAACAGCGCATGATGGCACAGGGTGTCGCCCTGTCGCTCGCCGCGCTCTTCGTTGCGGGCACGGCCTGGTTCCTCGCCGAATTCTTCACCCGCAAGCGCCGTATGGCCCTGCCCAGCATCATCCTCCTGCTCGCCTTCGTGGGCGGGGTCATGGCGACGCTTACCGGCGTAATCATCGGCTGGCTTTCGCCGCAGGGTGACGAGCAGGCCGCCCTCGGCTTCTCCTTGCTCGCCGTGTCGGCACTGATCACGGCAGGCGCCGCATGGCTCCACTGGCGCCGCTTCATGGTGCCGATCACCATTGCTGCAGGCACCGGGGCGATCGCCGCAACTGCGGTGCTTCTGCTGGTAGCGATTATCGGGCCCAACGCATCGAACATCGAGACCGTGATCCTCAGCCTCGTGTTCGTCGCCGGTCTCGTGATCTTCGCCTTCGCCATGCGCTGGGACATGAGCGACCCGCGCCGCGAAACGCGTCGCAGCGACGTGGCTTTCTGGCTGCACCTGCTCGCCGCGCCGATGATCGCACACCCAATCTTCGCGCTGCTGGGCGTTACAGATGGCGACAATATCGGTGCAGGCGCTGCGGTGGCCGTGCTTGCGGTCTACATCGCATTCGGACTGATCGCGCTGGCGATCGACCGCCGTGCGCTGCTGGTTTCGGCCCTCGCCTACGTGCTGATCGCACTGGCCTACCTCTTCCGCGAATTCGGCGCGGTCGAACTGACCTTCGCGCTTACCGCACTGGTCATCGGCTCTGCCCTGCTCTCGCTGAGCGCGCTGTGGACGCCGATTCGCGCCGCAGTGGTGAAGGGGCTGCCGGGTGAGATGCAGGCAAGGCTTCCGGCCACCGCCTGACAGATCACACCATACTGATCGGAGAAGGCTCGCACTGCGGTGCGGGCCTTTTCTTTTGCGTTCAGTCCTCGACAGCCTTCATGAGGCGCCGCTCGATAGGGGCGACTACGCCCGGCAACTCGTGGCCTCGCTTCAGGATCTGGCCATGCTCTCCGAACAGGGTCCACATGCCCTGTTTCCCGCGTAGCGACGGACGTTTCTCGATCCGGGCCTGCGGACGTTCGGCATGGCGCACGAAGGCAGCGAAGGTGGCGGCATCCTTGGTGAAATCCATCGCGTAGTCGCGCCACTGTCCGGCGGCGACCATGCGACCGTACACGTCGAGAATGCGGGTAAGTTCCTCGCGGGTGAAACCGATCTGGTCGGGCTTGCGTCCGGGGAAAGATACGACCTTCGCGCTGCCGAGATTCATCAGTCGTCGGTACCGCTTCGCTTGCTGGGCTCGGCGGCAGCACGCAGTTCGGCGATTTCGCTACGCAGCGACTTCAACTCGCCTTCCAGCTTCTCGATGCAGTCGCGGCCGACTTCGCGCGCTTCCTCGCACGGATCGTCGCAGGGCGTGCCGTAGGGCATGAATTCCTTCATCCACTCTTCGGCCGGCACCAGCGTGCTGCGAGCCTTGAGGCCGATCATCGTCGCGCCTTCGGGCACTTCGTCGGTCACCACGGCATTGGCGCCGATACGCGCACGCCTGCCCACCGTAATCGGACCGATGACCTGCGCGCCCGAACCAATGATCACATCGTCTTCGATCGTGGGGTGGCGCTTGCCGCCCTTGCCATTGGTCGGGTTGGTGCCACCCAGCGTCACGCACTGATAGATGGTGACGTTGTTACCAATCTCGGCGGTCTCGCCGATGACGGTGAAGCCATGGTCGATGAAGAAATTGCGGCCGATCTTGGCGCCCGGATGGATATCGATCCCGGTCACCATACGGCTCCAGTGATTGATCAGGCGGGCGAGGAAGAACAGCTCGGCCTCGAACAGCCAGTGTGCTGCACGGTGATAGGCCAGCGCCCAGACACCCGGATAAAGCAGCACTTCCCAGCGGCTGCGCGGTGCAGGATCGCGGGCCTTGATCGAGTCCAGATAGGCGATCAGCCGTTCCAACATGGCCTCAATCCTTCCATTTTAGTGCATTCAAAGCAAGCGGGCCTGCTCAGGCCCCTGAACCGCGTCGAGCGCGTCGCGCCAGATCGACATGGTGGCAGGCACCTTTCGTTCAAGGCTGAGCCGGTCGATTTCCGCAACGATCCGCTCGATAGCGGTGTAGCTACGCTCCATCCGGGGCACGAGATAGGCAGGCGCGCCTTCGCCGAGCGCGAGCCCCCGCTGGGCAGCATGGCTCAGCATCAGCTGTGCGGCCATATCGTCGTCCGGAGGCGCGATTTCGAGCTGGAGAGCGGCTCCCATCCGGCTGCGCAGGTCGGGCAGTTCGATTTCCCAGCCCTTCGCATCGACCGTTAGCAGAAGCGGATAACCGTCCTCTCGCGCGCGGTTCCAGGCGTGGAAGATCTCGGTTTCGTCCTTGGTATCGGCATCGTCGATCGCCCCGCCCCCGGTGTGCGAGGCAAACCAGCGCGCGAAAAGCGATCTTCCCGAGCGCGGCGGTCCGGCGAGGATCGCGGTTCCAAAAGGCCAGTCCTGCGATGCCGCCAGTGCCTCGGCGACGGACCGGTTGCTTTCCCCGATGATGATGCTGTCCGGTCCCTCGGAACCGGAGTGCGTAAGCGGAAGCGCGATCTGGCTCATGCAGGCACCGTGTACGCGATCAGCGGCTGATCAAGAGCGCCGTCGCTCCCTGCTGCACGGTGAAGCCCTGCCCGCGCAAGGCCTCTGCCAGCTGGGCGATCGAGCCCGAATAGCTGACAGTCATGACCGAGGTCCCCCCGATCGCGGTGCTGCGCACGCCTGTCGAGCGGACACCGGGCGTGCCCCTGACGGCCGCAAGGACGCTACCGAAGCTGGAAGCGTCGGGAGTCTGGAACTGGACGGTATAGAGCGCGACCGAGCCTTCGGGCGGCGGTGTAGCGACAGGCGCTGCACTGATCGCACCGCCGCTGGCCTCTGTCGGCTGCGATGCGGCCTGCGCCAATGCCTCGTCCTGTGCCTTCAGGCGCCGGCCCAGTTCGACAAGGCGCGCGATCTCGGGATTGAGGTCGCCCGTTTTGACATTGAGCGTCGGATCGGGGCGGATGGTGCCGTCGGTCAGCGCGACCTGGAAGACGGCATCGAAACGGCGCACGGCCTGCTCGAGCATCGCGGGCAGTTGCTCGGGGCTTTCCGCCCGCATCGTGAAACTGTCGAGAAACTCGTTATCCGGCCCGTGACGCGCCGTGAAAGTACCCTCAATCGGTCCGCCGGGGTAGGAATAGCGCAGACTGGCGATCGGAATGAGGACGTCGGCAGCACCGAAGGAATCGAGGATGTCGCGCCACCACACGCGGCTGCGACGGTTTGTCTGGCCATAAGTCAGCAGCAGCGATTCGCCGCCCGCACCGCTCGGGCGCACGTAGTTCACGCTGCTCTGCCCAGCCTGGAATTCCGCCCATGCGCGCTGCCACGGATTGCGCTGCTCGTACATGAGATGCGTTCCGCCCGACATGGTGACCGGCAGCAGCAGCATCGGCGCGCTGTGCCGCGACATGCCGTCATCGCCGAGATAGGAATTGGCCTTCTGGCGGTCGAAGATCACACCCAGCGTCGCGATGTAGCGCTTGGGGCCAAGGCGTTCGCGCTGGACCACGATTGCCGAGACCATGCCGTAGATCTGCGAATCGGAGAGATTCGGGCCGTCCAGCTTCTCCCACGCCTTGACCTGCGCTTCCTTCCACGCCTTTTCGCGCGCCTCGACACCGGTATCGCCGCGCACGTCGACCTCGATATCGCTGACCTGTATATCGCGCGAGGCGGCCACTGCAGCGATCCCGCGCTGGCCACCGACCTGTGCCTGCGCCAGCCAGCCAGCGCCGCCTGCCAGCGCGATGCCGGAAGCGATCAGGGCGTAACGGGCGCGCCGGGAAAGGAAAAAATATGTCCGCATGGGCTATTCAGGCGGGCCTTTTGCCCAATCGGTTCGGGAAATCCAAGCGCATTTGCTGGAAATTCCGGCCGGAATGCGCAAGGGGGCAAACATGAGCAGCGACACGCCTTCCTATACCTACGAACAGGCCGGGGTTTCGATCGATGCGGGCAACCGCCTCGTCAAAGCGATCGGACCACTGGTCAAGTCCACCATGCGCCCCGGCGCCGACGGCGAAATCGGGGGCTTCGGCGGCTTCTTCGATCCCAAGGCCGCGGGCTACAAGGACCCGCTTCTCGTGGCGGGCAATGACGGCGTGGGCACAAAGCTCAAGCTTGCCATCGACACCGACCGGCACGACCATGTCGGCATCGACCTTGTCGCGATGTGCGTGAACGACCTGATCGTCCAGGGCGCGGAACCGCTTTTCTTCCTCGACTATTTCGCGACCGGCAAACTGGAAAACGGTGTTGCCGAGCGCGTGATTGCGGGCATCGCGGAAGGCTGCAAGCAGGCAGGCTGCGCGCTGATCGGCGGCGAGACGGCAGAAATGCCCGGTATGTATGCCAGCGGCGACTACGACCTTGCAGGCTTCTGCGTCGGTGCCGTCGAACGCGGCGAGCAACTGACGGGCGAGCGCGTTGCTCCGGGACACGTCCTGCTCGGCCTGGCCAGTTCGGGCGTGCATTCGAACGGCTTCTCGCTGGTACGTCGTCTTGCCGAAGACAAGGGCTGGAAACTCGACCGCCCTGCTCTGTTCGATCAAGACCGCTTGCTGGTCGAGACGCTGCTCGAACCCACCCGCATCTATGTGAAGACGCTGCTGCCGATCGTTCGCGACGGGCTGATCGACGCGATGGCGCATATTACCGGCGGCGGCTTGCTCGAGAATATCCCGCGCGTCCTCCCGCAGGGCGCGCATGCCGAAGTCGATGCCGACAGCTGGGACCAGCCCGGGCTGATGGCCTTCCTGCAGGCACAGGGAAATATCGAACCGGGCGAGATGGCGCGCACCTTCAATTGCGGTGTCGGCATGGTGCTCGCAGTCGAACCGTCCAAGGTCGAACTCGTGCGCAGCCGACTGGAAGACGCCGGCGAGCAGGTCCTCGCAGTCGGCCAGATCGTTGCGGGCGACAAGGGCTGCACGGTGCGCGGTTCGCTGGGCACATGGTCGGCGAAGGAAGACTGGGAGGCCGTGCACCTTGGCTAACAAGGCCAAAGTCGCGATTTTCATTTCCGGACGCGGCAGCAACATGGCCGCGTTGCTCTATGCCTCGCTACTGCCCGGTGCTGCCTACGAAGTCGTCCTCGTCGCGGCCAACGATCCCGATGCCGAGGGGCTGGCACTGGCGGCAGGCGAAGGCATTTCCACCTTCGCGCTTTCGCACAAGGGCATGCCACGCGAACAGCATGACGAAGCGATGGAGAAGGCCGCGCGCGACGCCGGGGCGGATTACATCGTGCTGGCCGGCTACATGCGCATCCTGACCGATGGTTTCGTGACCCGCTGGGAAGGCCGGATGCTCAACATCCACCCTTCCCTGCTGCCGAAATATCCCGGGCTCGACACCCACCAACGCGCCATAGATGCGGGCGATACGCACGGCGGCGTATCGGTCCATCTGGTGACACCCGAACTCGATGCCGGACAAGTTCTCGGGCAGATGAAGGTCTCCATCCGCGAGGGGGAAACCGCCGACACGCTGGCCGAGCGCGTAAGATTTGCGGAGCATCAGCTCTATCCGCGCGTTGTCAGCGAATATGTGGGCCGCGAAAACGATCCTGACTACCTGCTCGGCAAGGTCCGCGAGCTTGCGCTCGCCCTGCCGCAGACGCACGAGCGTGAAAGCCACGGCTCGCCCGGCTGGCGCGCGGGTAGCGAGAAATCGGGCAAGTATTTCGCCTATTTCAATGACCAGCATCACGGCAGCGAACATGTCGCCCTCCTCGTCAAGACGGGCAGCATGGACGAACTGCTCGACCTCGTCGAAGCGCAGCCGCAGGCCTATTTCAAGCCGGCCTATTACGGCGCGAGCGGGTGGATCGGCGTGATCCTCAACCGGCCCGGCCTCGACTGGAACCATGTTGCCGACTGGCTGGAGCGCAGCTGGCGCAGCGTAGCCCCGAAGAGCGCGACCAAGCTGATCGACGCGGCGGACCAGTTCTGATGCGCCGCCTCACGCCCTACATATTCTTCCTGCTGGCGATCATGGCTTTTGCGATGATCGCATTCGACAGTGATGACAGCTGGCAGACCGAGCAGGTCGGCATGCTGGACGCGGTGCTCATCACGGCCGGCGTGCTCATCGGCGCGCACCTGCTACGCAAGCTCGCCGAGATGCTGTACACGCGCTGGAAGTCGCCGCGCGAATGAACCCACCACGCCCCCATCCCTTCACCCGCTCGCGCTTCGCAGGCTGGCTGGACAGCCTGCTCGAGACGGTCTGGGGCAAAGGCTGGCAGGAAAAGCCGGAATTCGATCCCGACTACCTCTGGGACATCGGCAGTCGCGGCTATGGCGCGCAAGACGAGATCTCCATCCGTGACGAGGAAGACGTCGCCGATTTCAGGCTGAGGCTCGAGGTGCTGTGCCGGTCGCTTCGCGAAGAGGCACAGCTCAACGCGCTCGGGCACACCATGGCGTACGGCCAGATTACCTCTGCCATCCGCAAGCGCCATACGCTGGGCAAGCTGTGGCGCGAGCAGCCCGAGATCGCCCGGACCGAAATCGCACCGCCCATCGTCGTCCTCGGCCAGATGCGCAGCGGGACGACGCGGGTCCAACGCCTGCTGGCAGCCGATCCGCGCTTTTGCGGTACGCGTTTCTGCAACAGCCAGGACCCGATCCCGGCATCGCCCGATTTCAGGCCGGTGAAGGCGCGCGCCGCCCTCGCCATCGCGCATGCAATCAATCCGTGGCTAGAGGCGATGCATCCCTTCGGCGCCACCCGCGCGGACGAGGAAATCGGCTGGCTTGCCGCCGCGCTATCGCCCGCTGCTTTCGAGGCACAATGGCGCATTCCCTCGTTTGTCGCCTTTAGCGAGGCGCGCGATGCCGCCCCCGTCTATCGCGAGTTCGCCCGCATCCTGCGGACCGATGCGGCGACTATGGGGAATGCAGATCGGCCAAGGGTGCTCAAGTGCCCGCAATTCGCCGAAGACATGCCCGCGTTGATTGCCGCATTTCCCGACGCCCGTGTGATTGCTTGCGAGCGCGACAGCGAAAGCGTGCTTGCCAGCAGCGTGTCGATGGTCGCGAGCCAGATGGCTTTCCAGAGCGATCTCGCCGATATCGAAGCGCTGGAAGCGGAATGGCGCCGGAAGATGGATTTGCGGGCTCGGCGGATCACCGCTTTCTCGGCCGATCGCGATGCCGTTGCAGCGACCGTACACTTCGAGGCGCTCAACGACGATCCGATGGCGGCCTTGGCAGATGCCTATCGCGCGCTGGGTAAGGAATTCGCGCCGCAGGCCCGCTCGGCTGCCGAAACCGAGTTGCAGCGAGCGTCACGCGACAGCCACGGGCAACACAGCCGCCAGCTGGAAACCTTCGCATCCTGAAAATGGGAGTCGGCCCTCAGGCCGCAACCGTCACCGCAAATTGGGGCAGCGTAACACGCTGCTGATCCCGCGTGACATCGATGCGCGAGATGCGATTGCCATCGAATTCGACCTGCCAGAGCGCCAGTCCGGCAATTTCGTCGAACCGGCTTTCGAAACGACCGCGCACCAGGACGCAACCGTTATGATTGTTCATCTCTTCGATAATGACCTTGCGGTCGGGGTAACGCTCCGCGATTCCCGCTTCACATTTCAGCAGTTCGTCGCGGCCGCGAATTTCGCGAAAGTTTCCATCGCAAACTTTTATGTCTTCGGCGAGGTATGCCTGAGCGCCCTTGAAATCACGCGCGTTGAAGCAATCCACGCAGTTGCGAATGCAATGCTGGCGGGTCGCCTTGCGCGAGCTGAATTTGAAGACGCTCGAAAACATGATGGGCGCACCCTAACCCAGGATGCGCCCATCACCTAACCCATTAACCTGTCTGCCGAGTTTAATCGGTCAGCGGTAATTTGATTTCAATCAACCGACAATTTCGTTCTCGTCGAAGAAGAAATCGATCTCGATCTTTGCGTTCTCTTCGCTGTCCGAACCGTGGACCGAATTCGCTTCAATCGACTCGGCATAGGTCTTGCGGATGGTGCCTTCGTCGGCATCGGCCGGATTGGTCGCGCCCATCACGTCGCGGTTAGCCTTCACGGCGTCTTCGCCTTCGAGGACCTGAACGACGACCGGACCCGAGATCATGAAGTCGACCAGTTCACCGAAGAAGGGGCGTTCCTTGTGGACCGCGTAGAAGCCTTCGGCCTGTTCGCGGGTCATGTGGATGCGCTTCGAAGCGACGACACGCAGGCCGGCGTCTTCGAGCATCTTGGTGACCGCGCCGGTCAGGTTGCGGCGGGTGGCATCGGGCTTGATGATCGAAAAGGTGCGGGTAACCGCCATGATAGTGTTCCTTGCGAATATCTTTGTAGGGGGAGAATGTTCTCGCGCGCGCCCCTAGCGCCGCGCGCGCGAAGGGGCAAGAATTAGTCGAAACCGCTCGCGATGCTGACTTGTCCCTCGGTCAGCGCCGAGACGCGTGTCACCTGCAGGGCGAAACTGGAGCGCCGCTCGCGGTTCTCCCCGCCGAGCGTGGTGGTGGCTCCGGCCGAAACCTCCACCTCCGGCTCGATCCCTGCATCGCGTGACTGACGGCGATAGAATTCAACCACCTTCTCCCGCTCGTCGGGCGTGTTGAATTCGACCGTCACGAAAGCCCCGTCGCCCTGCTCGACACGGGTCGTGTTGGTCACCGAAGCGCCGGGATAGACCGTGAAGGGTTCGGGAAGGCGAGCCTCGACCGTTTCGCCTGCGCGCATGGTCGTGGTCACGCCCGCCGCGTCTGTGTGTGTTGCCCGAACCTCGCCGCTTTGCGGATCGATATCGTAGGATCCGAGCGTTTCCTGCGCATCTTCTGCAGGACCGTCGGCAGCTTCATCCGCCTGTTGCCCGCACGCCGTAAGGACGAGGATCAGGGCAAGTGAAACTGGGAAAACGCTACGCATACCCAACCGACGGGCGAAAGCGGCGCAAGTTCCTGAAAGTTCAGCGCCCCTCGCGCCAGCCGCCTTCGGGCGTCTGCTTGAAGATGCGGTTCTCGATATCCTCGCGGGCGGCGAGTTCACGCCAAAGGCCGCGGGCGGCCTCGGTGGCATCGGCATCGAACAGCAGCATGGCCCTGTCGAACCGCGTGGCTTCATCGCGCCACCGGCCATCGGCGAGGATGGCCATGCGCGCCTCGTTCGGGGCTGCGCAATCGGCGGAGATCAGGATCGGCTGGCGTGCGGCATGCGGCCCGTCGGCAGGACCATTGGCGAGGAAGCTGCCATTGCCATGCTGCCAGAGGGCCTCGGACAGATGCTCGCGCAGGCCTTCATCCGACGCAACGACCACCAGCCGCTCGCCCGCCTGCATGACCTTGCGGGCAAGCTTGACCACGGTCACGTCGACCGGATCGCGGCTGAGCTGGTAGAAATCGACGAGAATGACCTGACCCTTTCCCTACGGCCCTTCAGCCGGCTCCTTCGCCAGCCTGCTTGTTCCTGCGGCACCGCTCGGAACAATAGCGCACACTGTCCCAGTCGCGCGCCCATTTCTTGCGCCAGGCGAAGCTGAGGCCGCAAGTCGCGCAGATCTTCGTCGGAAGGTCTGCCTTGCGCCTCATCTTCGCCATGACGCCGCTTTCGGTCAGCCCTCGACCGTGTCTGCAATCAGACGGTCGATCAGGCGCACGCCATAACCCGTGGCGCCCTTGCCCCAGGTGCGTCCGGGCTTGTCGGACCATGCCATGCCGGCGATGTCGATATGGGCCCAGGGGGTGTCGTCCGCGATGAAGCGCTGGAGGAACTGCGCCGCGGTGATCGAACCTGCACCCTTGCCGCCGATGTTCTTCATGTCGGCGATGGGGCTGTCGATCAGCTTGTCGTAAGCCTTGCCCAGCGGCATGCGCCAGACCTTGTCGCCCACGGCTTCGCCAGCTTCGGACAGTTCCTTGGAAAGCTGGTCGTCGTTCGAGAAGAGACCGGCGTATTCATTGCCCAGCGAAATAATGATCGCACCCGTCAGCGTGGCAAAGTCGATCACGCGGCTCGGCTGGAATTCTTCCTGCGTCCAGTGCAGCGCATCGGCCAGCACGAGGCGGCCTTCCGCATCGGTGTTGAGGATCTCGATGGTCTGGCCGTTCATCGACTTGACCACGTCGCCCGGACGCTGGGCATTACCGTCGGGCATGTTCTCGACGAGACCCATGACGCCGACCACATTGGCCTTCGCCTTGCGCTTGACGAGAGCGAGCATGCCGCCCGCAACCGCGCCTGCGCCGCCCATGTCCCACTTCATGTCTTCCATGCCGGGTCCCGGCTTGATCGAGATGCCGCCGGTATCGAAGGTCACGCCCTTGCCGACGAAAGCGACGGGAGCCTCGCTGCCGCCGCCGTTCCAGCGGATGGCGAGGATGCGGCTCTCGCGGGTGGAACCCTGTCCGACGCCGAGAAGCGAGCCCATGCCCATTTCTTCCATCTGCGCTTCGTCGAGCACGATCAGTTCCGCACCTGTGTCCTCGAAACGCTCCTTGCAGCGCGCAACGAAGCTTTCGGGGTAGATCACATTGGCCGGTTCGGTGACCAGCTCACGCGTGAATTCCACGCCCTCTGCCAAGGCGGCCGCATGGGCCCAGGCGCCTTCAATGCCTTCTGGCCCACCTACGACGGTCACGCCTTCGAGCGTGATCTTCTGTTCGTCCTTCAGCTTGGTGCGATAGATGTCATAGCGCCAGTTGCGCAGGCGCAGGCCGAGCAGCACATGCGCAGCCTCGATCGCGGTCAGGTCGCTTTCCGACAGGTCGAGCACAAGCTGCTTGTCGCCGGTCGACTGATACTTGCCGGCAAGCGCCGCGCCTGCCTTTTCCAGGTTTGCGAGGCGCGCTTCGTCGTTCTTGTCGCCTGCGCCAGCCAGCGCCAACCGCGCCACACCGCCGTCCGTTTCGACGAAACCGTCGAAGGTCTGTCCTGCAGTGCCCTTGAATCGGGCAGCCTCGGCGCCTGCGCGCATTGCGGCATTGGTGGCAGCAGGAAGCTTGCCCTTGTCGACCACATGCGCAATGAGGCGCGCGCCTTGCGGACGGGATTGGCTAAACTGGATGTGCATGGATTCTCCCGAGATATTGTCTGGTCGTAGCGGGCCTGTTGCGGCCGGCGCCGTAGGAAACGCGATTGCGATTAGGCGTGGCCGGTGCGATAGGCAAGCCATGGTCCCGAGCCGAGCCAACCGGATTGCAAATGCAACGCACCTTCTCGGGACGGGCGTGGCCATGCTCGCGCTTGTCGCCGGAGCACCTCTGGCGGCGCAGGAAGGCGCGGCCACCGGAACCGGCACAGTCGAAGAGCCGGAAGGCGAGAGCCCGAGCGACCTGCCGGCCCCGCCCGATCCGGTCGTAGTCCCGTCGCAGGAAGACATTCCCCCGCCGCCGCCCGAATTCAACGAGGCAGGCGAGCGGCAGATATCCTTTGCCGCCGATATCCTCAGCTATGATTCCGACGCGGACATCACCACGGCTGAAGGCAATGTGGTCCTGCGCTCCGGTGACCGGTCGCTACGGGCCGACAGCGTCAGCTGGAGCCAGCGCACCGGCGTCATCGTGGCGAGCGGGAATGTCCGCTTCGTCGACGAGAACGGCAACCAGCTCTACTCCGAACGCGTCGAGCTGACCGACCAGTTCGAAGCCGGCGCGATGGACGATCTGCTGCTGGCTTTGCGCCAGGGTGGTAGGCTCGCAGCCAATCGCGGCGTGCGCGAGAACGACGGCACCATCGCACTAGAACAGGCCGCCTACAGCGCCTGCGCGGTGACCGATCCCGAAGGCTGTGGCAAGGAACCGAGCTGGCGCATCACCGCCGAGCGCGTCATATACGATCCGACCGACAGCAAGGTTCGCTTCAAGGGCGCCTATCTAGAACTATTCGGTGCCCGCATCCTGCCTCTGCCCGGCCTGTCGGTGCGGACCGATGGTGGCGCGGTATCGGGCTTCCTCGTCCCCGACCTGCGCATTTCTGAAAGCAACGGTGTGGAGGTTTCGGGCAGCTATTACGTCCGCTTTGCCGACAATCGCGACCTGACAGTATCGGCCTATGCTTTCACCAAGGCACCGCCGATGGTCTCGGCACAGTGGCGCCACCTAACCGACAAGGGCGCGTACCAGATCACCGGCTACGCAACGCATAGCCGCCGCTTCACCGACGCGACCCGCACCGACACCTTCGACAGCGAGCCGCGCGGATACCTGTTCGCCAACGGCAAGTTCCAGTTCACGCCCGAATGGAGCCTGACGAGCTCGATCCGCCTCGCCAGCGACCGCACCTTCCTGCGCCGCTACGACATCAGCCGCGACGACCGCCTGCGTTCGATGGTCGATCTCGAGCGGATCGACGAGAAGTCCTATTTCTCGATGGCAGGATGGGCGACGCAGACACTGCGGCTGGGCCAGGACCAGGACAATGTGCCGGTCGCCCTGCCCGTCATGGACTGGCGTTATCGCCTCGACGATCCGATTGCCGGCGGGAATGTCGAGTTACAGCTCAACAGCCTCGCGATCATCCGCAAGGAAGGTCAGGAAACCGAACGCGCCTTCGCCAAGGCGCAATGGGACCTGAAGCGCATTACCGGCCTCGGACAGGTCGTCACCCTCACCGGCCTTCTGCGCGGCGACATCTACCATTCGGACGGCAACGAGTTCACCGAAACCGCCTCCTATCGAGGCAATCCGGGATGGGAGACGCGCGGCGTCGCGCTCGGCGCGATCGACGTCGAATGGCCCTTCGTAGGCGAATTCTTCGGCGGCGAGCAGGTACTTACGCCCCGGGTGCAGCTCGTGGTGACCCCCGATATCAAGAACCTCGCCATCCCGAACGAGGATGCGCGCGCGATCGATCTGGAGGATTCGAACCTCTTCGCGCTCAACCGTTTCCCGGGCTACGACCGCGTGGAAGACGGTGCGCGTGTCACCTACGGTTTCGACTGGAAGCTGCGCCGGCCGGGCTGGGAACTGCTTACGACGCTGGGCCAGTCCTACAGGCTCGATTCGGACCGCGATATCTTCCCCGACGGGACGGGACTGTCCGAGAAGGTGAGCGATTTCGTCGGGCGCACCCAGATCCGATACCGCGACTTCCTCAAGCTCACCCACCGCTACCGGCTCGACAAAGACAATTTCGCCGTCCGCCGCAACGAATTCGATGCGACGATCGGCTCCAGCCGGACCTATGCCGAAGTCGGCTATCTGCGCCTCAACCGCGACATCACCTCCGTGGAAGATTTGCAGGACCGCGAGGAACTGCGCGCAGCGGTGCGCGTGGCATTCGCCGATTACTGGTCGGCTTTCGGGTCGGGCGTGTTCAACCTGACCGATCGCGAGGAAGACCCTACGCTTAGCAGTGATGGTTTCCAGCCGATCCGCACACGCCTCGGCATTGCCTACCAGGACGACTGCCTCGAAATGGGCGCGACGTGGCGGCGCGACTATGTTTCGGCAGGGGACGCACGGCGCGGCGACACCTTCCAGCTCTATTTGAGCCTGAAAAATCTCGGCTTCCGCTAAAAATTGCTTCCACAAGCGCCTTGCGCGCGTGTTGGCAGCAGGGGACAAACGCGCTATCCGCGCATCGCTTATCAGCAACGGTTAAGCCGCGGTGCGGCATGACCGAAGCATTCGGGCGCAGCACAACCGCGCCGCAAGGGAATTTTACAGCGTGAACGCACATTTGGTTTCGAAACTGGCCGGCATGGCCGCGGCAATCGGTATTCTCGCAAGCGCCCCGGGCGTTGGCGCACAATCGGCCGTCGGCTCGCAGGATACGTTGAACCTGCCGAGCGAGCTGACCATGCTCACCAATCCCGATCCCAATGTCCGCAAGGCAACGGCTGTCGTGAACGGCCATGTCATCACCGGCACCGATCTCGACCACCGCGTCGCGCTGCTCGTCGATGCCAGCCAGAGCGAAATTTCGCCCGAGGAAATGCAGCGCGTCCGCGCTCAGGTCCTGCGCAATCTCATCGACGAGACGCTGCAGATCCAGGCAGCCGAAGCCGAGGAAATCGTGATCGATCCAGCGGAGGTCAACCAGACCTATGCACGGCTTGCTGCGCAGTCCAACCGCCGTCTCGAAGAGATGGACGCCTACCTGATCTCGATCGGCTCCTCACCGGTTTCGCTGAAGCGCCAGATCCAGGGGGAACTTGCATGGCAGCGCCTGCTGCGCCGCAAGGTCTCGATGTTCGTCAACGTGTCGGCCGAAGAAGTGAACGAGCTCATGGAGCGTCTCAACGCTTCGAAGGGCACCGATGAATATTGGGTCTGGGAAATCTTCCTGTCCTCCACCCCGCAGAATGCTGCGGCGGTCGAAGCCAATGCCCAGAAGATCGTCGAACAGCTTCGCCAGGGCGGCAGCTTCGTCGCCTATGCGCGCCAGTTCTCCGAAGCCTCGACTGCGGCAGTCGGCGGCGACCTCGGCTGGATCCACCTCCCGCAGCTCAAGGACCCGCAACTGGAAACGGTTGTCGGCCAGATGCAGCCCGGCCAGCTGGTCGGTCCGATCGCCATCTCGGGTGGCTACTGGATCGTGTTCCTGCGCGAAAAGCGCCAGGTCCTGACCGCCGACCCGCGCGATGCGACGCTCAGCCTCAAGCAGATCCAGGTCACTTTCGACCCGGCTGTAGATGCGACGGTCAACCAGGCGAAGCTCGATACCTTCATTGCCGGTGTCCAGAACATGCGCGGCTGCGGTAGCGCCGATGAAATCGCGGCATCGCTCGATGCCAATGTCGTCACCAACGATCAGATCAACGCCCGCGCGCTGCCCGACCAGCTCCAGAACATGGTGCTGAACATGCAGGTCGGCGAAGTGACGCCGCCCTTCGGTTCGGTGCAGGACGGTGTGCGCGTGCTCATGCTGTGCGGCCGTGACGACCCGCAGGTCGAATCCGGTCCGAACTTCGACGAGCTCATGGCCGAGATCGAAGACGAGCGCGTCAACAAGGCGGCGCAGCGTTACCTGCGCGACCTGCGCAACGACGCATATATCGAGTACAATTGACCCCCGCCTCGCTCCCCCTCGCCGTTTCGCTGGGTGATCCGGCGGGGATAGGACCCGAAATCATCGCCGCCGCATGGTCGCGGCGCGAAAGTGACGCCATACCGCCGTTCTTCGTGACCGGCGGTGCGGGTGTCATCGGGACCGCTGCGCATTCATGCGGCATACCCCTGCGGATCGAGCGTATTTCGAAACCGGAACAGGCACCGCAGGTATTCCAGCGCGCCCTTCCCGTTCTAGGCATGGCGGACCATTCCTACGATCCGGGCACGCTGCTCGAAGCAGGTGCCAAGCTGGCCCTCCATTCGCTTGAGACCGCAACGAAGCTGGCGATATCGGGCGAAGCTGCCGGTCTCGTCACCGCCCCGATCTCCAAGGCGGAACTGGCCAATGTCGGGTTCAAGCAGCCCGGCCAGACCGAATTCCTCGCCGATGCCTGCGGGCTCGAGCGGCGCGATGCAGTGATGATGCTGGCAGGTCCCAGCCTTCGCGCCGTCCCGCTGACGATCCACCATGCGCTTGCCGATGTGCCGACCCTGCTGACCTCCGAGCTGATCTGTCACCGCGCCCGCATCGTCGAGGCTGCGCTGCGCGATGATTTCGGTATCGATAACCCGCGGCTCGCGGTTTGCGGCCTCAACCCGCACGCGGGCGAGGACGGCCGTTTCGGTGACGAGGAAGAGCGCATCATCACCCCGGCCATCGAGGAACTGCGTGCCGAAGGCATGGGGATTTCCGGTCCTTACCCCGCCGACGCCCTGTTCACCCCGCGCGCGCGCAGCGGATATGACGTGGCGCTCGCCATGTATCACGACCAGGCGCTCATCCCCTTGAAAGCGCTGGATTTTGATGAGGGCGTCAACGTGACGCTCGGCCTTCCCATCGTGCGGACCAGCCCCGATCACGGCACGGCTTTCGACATCGCCGGCAAGGGCATCGCCGATCCCGGCGCGATGATCGCCGCGCTTCGCATGGCCGGCGAGATGGCCACGAGGCGCGCTGCCCGTGACTGACCTGCCACCCTTGCGCGAAGTCATCGCCCGCCATGGCCTCAGCGCGTCCAAGGCGCTCGGCCAGAACTTCCTCTTCGACCAGCAATTGCTGGACCGGATCGCTGCCGTTCCCGGCGACCTTTCGGGCAAGAAAGTACTCGAGATCGGCCCCGGCCCGGGCGGGCTCACCCGCGCATTGCTACGCGCAGGGGCCGAGGTCACGGCGATCGAAATGGACACGCGTTGCCTGCCCGCCCTGTCGGAACTCGCAATGGCGTTCCCCGACCGGCTCCGCGTGATCGAAGGCGATGCGCTCAAGCTCGACCATGATGCTGTCATGGGGGGCGAGCCCTACGCCATCCTGTCGAACCTGCCCTATAATGTCGGCACCGCGCTCTTCACGCGCTGGATGGGCGGCGAGGAATGGCCGCCGCTGTGGACCTCGCTGACGCTCATGTTCCAGCAGGAAGTTGCTCAGCGGATCGTCGCCAAGCCCGGCAGTTCCGCATACGGACGCCTTGCCGTCCTTGCCCAGTGGCGCGCAGAGGCGAAGATGGCGATCAAGGTCCATCGCAGCGCCTTCACCCCTCCACCGAAGGTCATGAGTGCCATCGTGCATGTCGAACCCGCCGCTATGCCCGAAGGCGTATCGGCACGGCTGCTCGAACGGCTGACCGAGGCGGCCTTCGGCCAACGCCGCAAGATGCTGCGCCAGAGCCTAAAGGCTGTGCCCGGAGCTGTCGAAACTCTCGAGGAGATCGGGATCGACCCGCAGCGCAGGGCGGAAACGCTTGAAGTGGACGATTTCGTCAGGCTGGCGCGCGCCCTAGGCTAATCTTCGCGCAGGGCTAGCTTGCGCAGCAGCTGCGCCGAAATGTCCAGCGCTTGCAGTTGCGTCGCATAACGGCCGAAGAGGTCCGGCTCACCCGCCAGCGCATCGGCCAGCTCTTCCAGCGCCGCAGCGGAACGCTCCATGTCGTCGGCGGTGATCTGCGAGCGATGATGCGGCGCAACCACCGGCTCTCGCTTGTCCTGCCGGTGCATTTCGCGGGCGATGCGCTGGAAGGCCTTGTCGACCGAGTTTTGCGGCTCTGCCTCGGGGAACCAGTATTCGACTTCCGTGCGACCGGAAAACGAGATGCCCGCCTTGTTTCCGGCCCGCCAGATGATGCGGCCCTGCACTGCAGTCGCCCCCCGCTGGAGATCGACTGTGCGACCCGTCTCGGGCAAGTCGTCGCCTTCGACCAGCGCGCCCCGCGCCGAGATATTGCACAGCCTCACGACGCTGCTCGAACCGTCCGTATGCAAGGTCACACGGACGAGCAGATCCACGCGATCCTCGCGGCGCTCCCTAATAGGAATTGCAGACACTGTGGCGACCTTCTCTTCGTTACGGGAAGGCAGCCTATGGCTAAAGGCTTAGCAATTGCTTGCGGCAGGAACCCGCAGTTTGTCAGGCGGCGGCCTTCTTCTTGAGCCTCCAGGCATGCAGCAGCGGCTCAGTATATCCGCTCGGCTGTTCGACGCCTTTGAAAATCAGGTCTTTGGCTGCGCTGAATGCAGGTCCGTCCTCGTTCGCCAGCAGCGGCTCGTAGGTCGGATCATCGGCGTTCTGTTCGTCCACCTTCGCGGCCATGCGGCGCAGCGAATCGATCACTTGCCCTTCGGAAATGACCCCATGGAGCAGCCAGTTCGCGATGTGCTGGCTGGAGATTCGCAAGGTGGCGCGGTCTTCCATAAGCCCGACATCGTTGATGTCGGGCACCTTGGAACAGCCCACGCCCTGGTCGATCCAGCGAACGACATAGCCGAGCAGGCCCTGGCAATTGTTGTCGAGCTCCTCGCCGATCTCGTCCTCGGACCAGTTGGTGCCCTCTGCAAGCGGGATAGTGAGCAGGTCACCGAGGCCCGGCACATTGCCCAGACCCTTCTGGATCTCGAAGACGTCCTCCCGGTGATAGTGGATTGCGTGCAGCGTGGCGGCTGTGGGGCTCGGCACCCATGCCGTGTTGGCGCCGGCGCGCAGGTGGCCGATCTTCTCGATCATCATCTGGCCCATCAGGTCGGGCGCTGCCCACATGCCCTTGCCGATCTGCGCGCGGCCGGAAAGGCCGTGTTTGAGGCCGATGCCGACATTACGCGCCTCGTAGGCCTTCAGCCAGGCGGAGTTCTTCATCTCGCCTTTGCGCATCATGGGACCGGCCTGCATCGAGGTATGGATCTCATCGCCAGTACGGTCGAGGAAGCCGGTATTGATGAAGACGATGCGGTCTTTCACCGCGTGGATGCAGGCACCAAGGTTGGCAGAAGTGCGGCGCTCTTCGTCCATGACGCCAACCTTGATCGTGTGCCGTGGCAGGCCCAGCAGGTCCTCGACCGCATCGAACAAGTCGTTGGTGAAGGCGCACTCCTCGGGCCCGTGCATCTTGGGCTTCACGATATAGATCGAGCCGCACCGCGAGTTGCCGTACTTGCCCAGCCCCGCGACGTCCTGCGCCGAGATCGCGCTGGTCATCACCGCGTCGAGAATGCCCTCGGGAATTTCCTTGCCGTCCCAGCGCATCGCCGGATTGGTCATCAGGTGCCCGACATTGCGCACGAACATGAGGCTGCGGCCGGGCAAGGCGAACTCACCGCCGTCGGGTGCGGTATAGGAACAGTCCTTCGCCAGTTCGCGGGTGACCGTCTTGCCGCCCTTGTCGAAGCTTTCCGAAAGATCGCCGCGTATCACGCCGAGCCAGTTCCGATAGGCGAGGAGCTTGTCCTCCGCGTCCACAGCCGCGACTGAGTCCTCGCAGTCGGCAATCGTCGTGAGGGCAGCCTCGAGGTTGATGTCCGCGATATTGGCTGGGTCAGTCTTGCCGACGGGGTGCTCCGGATCGAAGACGACCTCGATGTGAAGCCCATTGTGTTTGAAGAGGCAGGCCTTGTCGTTCCAGCCGACGCATTGCGCGGGATCGGCCAGCGGAATGCCATTGTCCTTCACATCGGTGAGGTCCGCCCATTTCGTCCCGTCTGCCAGCGGCACGGCCTCGTCCATGAAACGCTTTGCCTCGGCGATGACCGCTGCACCGCGATCCTCGTCATAGCCGCCGGGCCTCGCGGGAGGCGCTTCGAGCGCGTCAGTCCCGTAGAAGGCATCGTAGAGGCTGCCCCAGCGCGCATTCGCCGCGTTCAGCAGGAAGCGCGCGTTGAGGATGGGCACGACCAGCTGCGGCCCTGCCATAGTCGCGATCTCGGGGTCGACATTCTGCGTGCCGATAGTGAAATCGCCCGGCTCGGGGACGAGATAGCCGATCTCTTCGAGAAACGCCCGATAGACTTCCGCGTCATGGGGCTGCCCCTTGCGCTCGACATGCCAGGCATCGATCTTCGCCTGCAAATCCTCACGCTTTTCGAGCAGCGCCGCGTTGCGCGGCGCGAACTCGCCCAGGAGGCTCGCGAACCCGGTCCAGAACGTTTCGCCATCGCGGCCAAGCGGCGCGAGAACTTCGGTTTCGACGAAGGTGGCCAGCGCCTGGTCGACCTCGATACCGGCGCGCGTCACGTAATTGCTCATGGAACTCCTCTGGGTAAGCGAATGGCTTGCAATGTGGACCCGGGGAGGAGTGGCTTTGCTATGCCCAGACCGGTTGACGATTGCAAGCGGCGGGGTGGACTTGATTGTCCGCGCGTCTAAGGAGGTTACCGATGAAACCGGATACCGCACCGCAAGCCTTTCTCGACGCCATCGACGCCGACACGATGCTGCGCGAGGTGCAGGATTGGGCAGCGATCAACACCGGCACGGCCAATATAGACGGGCTCAGGACCATGGCGGGTGTCCTCGCCGATGCCTTCTCCGCCCTGCCCGGCGAAGTCGAGCTGGTCGATCCGGCAACGGTGACGGCTATTTCGGCAGAGGGGCGCGAGTTCGAAAAGCCTCACGGCCAGCACATGGTCCTGCGCGTGCGCCCCGAGGCGGAGCGCCGCTTCGTCCTGACCGGCCACATGGATACGGTCTTTCCCGTCGACCATCCCTTCCAGGAGGTGAAGTGGCTCGATGACGAGGTCATCAACGGCCCCGGCACTGCGGACATGAAGGGCGGCCTCGACGTCATCCTCCATGCCCTCAAGCTGTTCGAGACTATCGAGGGCTCTGCCCGCGTGGGTTACGACGTGATGATCAACTCGGATGAGGAAACCGGCAGCCTCGCCAGCCGCAGCCTGATCGAGGAGCTGGCGCGCGGCAAATATGCCGCCCTGACCTATGAACCTTCCGCCCTGCCCGACGGAACGCTCGCACATGCGCGCGGCGGGACTGGCAATTACTCGATCACCATCACGGGGCGCAGCGCCCATGCAGGTCGCAATCCGCATGAGGGCCACAATGCCATCGTCGCAGCCAGCGATCTCGTGCTGCGGATCAAGGCGCTCGAGGCAGACGACATCACGGTCAACCCGGCCAAGATCGAAGGCGGCGCAGCCAACAATGTCGTGCCCGACCTTGCGATCCTGCGCTTCAACATCCGCCCCAAGTCGACCGATGCGATGAACCGCTTCGACGGTGAATTGGACGCGATCCTCAAGATGATCGAGAGCGAGCATGAAGTCGGCATCCACCGCCACGGCGGTGTCACCCGCCCGCCCAAGCCCGTCGACGACAAGGCGCAGCGCCTGTTCGACCTGGTGAAGGCATGCGGTGCCGAGCTCGGCCAGACCATTGGCTGGAAATCGACCGGAGGCGTGTGCGACGGCAACAATATCGCTGCCACCGGCGTACCCGTGGTCGACACCATGGGCGTACGCGGCGGCGCCATCCACTCACCCGACGAATTCATGATTGTCCCTTCGCTGCGGGAACGCGCCGCGCTGAGCGCGCTGGTCCTCACGAAGCTATCCACCGGAGACCATCTGTGACCTTCCGCCTGCGCGCTGCGCATATTTCCGATCTCGAACACCTTTACGAGATGGCCAAGCTGACCGGGGGCGGTTTCACCAACCTGCCGGCGGACAAGAATGCGCTGACAAAGAAGCTGGAGCGCGCCGAGGCAGCATTCGCGCGCACAGAAGATACGCTGGGCGACGATGTCTTCACGCTGGTGCTGGAAAATACCGAGACCGGCCAGGTTCGCGGCACCTGCCAGCTGTTCACCCAGGTCGGCCAGCAGTGGCCGTTCTACAGCTACCGCCTCAACACGCTGACGCAGCATAGCCAGGAACTCGACCGCACCGTGCGGGCCGAACTGCTCAGCCTCGTGACCGATCTCGAAGGCTCCTCCGAAGTCGGCGGCCTCTTCCTCCACCCGGGCGAACGCGCGGGCGGGCTCGGCCTGTTGTTGGCTCGCAGCCGTTACCTGTTCATCGCCATGCACCGCAGCCGCTTTGCCGACCGCATCCTCGCCGAATTGCGCGGCGTGATCGACGATCGCGGCGGTTCGCCCTTCTGGGACGGTGTCGCTGGCCGCTTCTTCGGAATGACCTTCCAGGAAGCCGACTATTTCAACGCCATCAACGGCAACCAGTTCATCGCCGACCTGATGCCCAAGCACCCGGTCTATGTCGCCATGCTCGACGATGAGGCCAAGAAGGTGATCGGCGTCCCGCACCCAACCGGCCGGGCGGCCATGCGGATGCTGGAAAACGAAGGCTTCGCCGCCGAAGGTTATGTCGATATCTTCGACGGCGGCCCGACGATGACCGCGCGCACCGACCAGGTGAAGAGCGTCGCCGAAGCGCGTCCGGCAAGGATTTCCGCCATCGACCTCGATATCGGCGAGCGCGCTCTGATCGCCACGGGTACGCTGGACACGTTCAAGTCCGCCTACGGCATGCGCGAATTCGGCGATGACGATACGGTGGCGATCGACGAGCTCAGCGCAAAGGCGCTCGAAGTGGGCGTCGGTGATACCATCTGGAGCGTGGCGCGATGAGTCTCGTCGAGATCAATTTCGACGGCATCGTCGGCCCGAGCCACAATTACGCCGGCCTCAGCCTCGGCAATATCGCCAGCGCCAGCCACAAGGGCGACACCTCCTATCCGCGCGCGGCTGCTCTTCAGGGCATCGCCAAGATGCGTTCGAACATGGCGCTTGGACTTGCGCAGGGCTTCCTGCTGCCCTTGCCCCGCCCCAATGGCGATTTGATCCGCGGGCTAGCCATCGACGAGACCGCACCGCGCCAGCTGCTCGCAGCTGCCTGGTCGGCCTCGAGCATGTGGACGGCCAATGCCGCCACGGTCAGCCCTGCCCCCGATACGGCGGACGGGCGCTGTCACCTCACGCCGGCCAATCTCGTCACCATGCCGCACCGGGCGCAGGAATGGCAGGACACGCAGGCGCAGCTCGCCATCGCTTTCGGCGACGAAGAGCATTTTACGGTCCACGATGCGGTGCTTTCCGCCTTCGGTGACGAGGGCGCTGCAAACCACATGCGGTTCTGCGAGGGCTATGGCGCACCGGGCGTCGAAGTATTCGTCTGGGGCCGCCAGGGCGGCAGATTCCCCGCGCGCCAGCACGAGCAGGCCAGCCGCGCCATCGCGCGCCTCCACGGTCTCGACCCGGCGAAGTGCGTCTTCATCGAACAGAACCCCGAAGCAATCGAAGCCGGCGCCTTCCACAATGACGTGGTCTCGGTGGCGAACGAGCGTGTGCTCTTCACCCACGAACGCGCCTTTGCCGACCAGCAGGGCGCTTACGAGGCTATCCGCGAGGCATTCCCCGCACTCGAAGTTGTCGAAGTGCCCGAAAGCGCGGTCAGTCTCGAAGAGGCGATCCGCACCTATCTTTTCAACGCCCAGCTTCTCACCCTGCCCGGCGGCGAAATGGCACTGGTGGTGCCGAGCGAATGCCAGGAAAGCGCGAGCGTCTGGGCTTATTGCGAAAGCATGCTCGCCAGCAATGGTCCGATCCGCAAGGTCTTGCCCGTAGATGTAAAACAGTCGATGGCGAATGGCGGCGGCCCTGCCTGCCTGCGCCTGCGCGTTGTGGCCGACCCGGCAACGGTCGACCAGCGCTTCATGCTGGACGAGGCAAAGGCCGACCGGATCGAATCCGTTGTGGCCCAGATGTGGCCCGAAACCATCGACCCGAAAGACCTCGGCAGCGAGGAATTGGCCACCCGTGTGATCGAAGCACGCGAGGCCTTGCTGACTGTCCTATCCTTGGACACCCTCGCTTAAAACGGGTGCTTAAAAGTTAACCAACTCGACTCTTCGTCGAGGGTTTTTACACTCGTCTCTGGATTAACCACGCGACTCGGCAGGAACGTGTCACTGGCACGCTCATTGCAGTTCAAGAGGTTAAGAAAGGAGCAAGCGCCACACCATGTGGAAGAAGGTCAAAAGGCTGTTCGTGATCAAGACGCGCTTCGAAGCGTATCTGATCATCTACGCCCTTGCCCTTGGCGCAATGACTCGCGGTGCCGACTACACCGTTCAATATCCCGGTTTCGGCGGATATCTGCTGATGGCGGCCACGGCCGGCGCGGTCTTCCTTGGCGGGGCGAAAATCCTCGACGCGATCCGCTACGAGCAGGAAGCGCGTGAAATCGCCGAATCCACCGGCAGCGAAGACAAGGCGCAGGATTAAAGCAGCCGGCGTCAGCCGCCCAGGAAGCGGATCGTCTGCGCGGTCGAATTCATCGCCCCATGCGCCAGTGCCAGCGGCAGGATGCTTCTCTTTCCGGCTTTCAGGTAAATCAGCCCGAAGACCAGCCCGATCCCTCCGGTGACGACCGCACCGTGCAGTCCCTGATAATAGTAGTGCCGGTAGCCGAAGAATACTGCCGCAAGCAGGACCGCGAGATAGCCTGAGAACCGCGTCTGGCCGAAACCCAGATCGAGTCTGGTGATAATGAACGCGCGAAACAGCAATTCCTCGAAGAAGGACCCGTGCGTCCACACCAATGCGAGCATCATCAGGTAACCCGGCAAGTTTCCTTCCACGAAGTCGAACCTACCGCTGGTGCCAATGTCTTCGAAGAAGAGGTTGGCGAGCGCCTGAAAGCTTCCGGCCGCTGCGAGCAGGGCTACGAAGACCAGCGCCGTGTGCCAGATCGTCCGCAGCCAGTTCTCCGGCATCTGGAGGCCAAGCTCGCTCCACGACGATCTGCTTCTGCGAAGCAACCATGTGGCCACGATCATCGCGCTGAAGGTCGAGGCCGGGCCAGCGAACAGCATCGTCACGGGAAGCAGGAGCTGTTTGACGCCGACCAGGACGCCGACGACGATCAGGAGATCGGCGAAGGCGCGCCAGCGACGTGTTGTAGTATTGGTGTCCAAGGTCATTCCCAGCAACTGAAGGCACATGAACCCTAGCGAAGCCGGGCCATGCTTCCACATGCCGATGGACCAAGGGCCGGATTACCTCGTCGGACATGACCGACGACATATCTTATCGATAAACGGTAAATTCTTGGCGCCAGCGCCCCACGCATCTCGTGCTGCAGGGCTGAGAACCGTTCCGCCTTGGCGAAGGTGGTCGTCTGAATGGAAGGAAGGTGGGGGTTTCTGTTGCTAGCTACCCCCGGAGCCCCGGAATCCGCTTCTGTTGCCCGGTGGGTCCAACCGCGCTTTAGCTTTGTAAGATCAGGCCGTTAGGCCGTCAGATTACGCTGCGAGAGCGAGTGCTTCGTTATCGTTGGCACTTGTGTGTTGTGAACAGTTTTACGGGTTACTCAGCCCGGGCGAAAACACTGTCTTTCAGCACACGTCGATCCTAGTTCGGCCCCGTCAAAAACCGCAGTATTACCGCGGGTTATGGTGGAGCCGCCGGGTACTGCCCCCGGGTCCGTTGTACCTATTACACAGCGCAATTTATCGCCATATCCGGTCGAAACCGGCAAGCTCCATATAGCGATGAAACGCTTAATGTGAAGTGTACCCCTCTCCCGGTCGAGAGAGGGGTAATCCGTCAGCCCATCGGGCCCTTGTCGGGCGCGTAGTCGGGGCGCGCGGCGCGAAGTTCGTCGCGGATTTCCTTGAGCAGGTCGAGCTCGGTCGGACCGGCCGGTGCCGCTTCCTCTTTCTTCTCCTCGAATTCCGCCATCACCTTCTTGGCGTAACGCACCAGCAGGAAGATGATAAAGGCCAGGATCACGAAGTTGACGATCGCGGTGATGAAAGCTCCGTAGCCGATCATCGCAGCGCCGGCCTCCTTCAGTGCGGCATAGTCCGTCAGCGAGCCTTCGTAGCCTTCGGGCGTGCTCAAGAGGACGAAATAGTTCGAGAAATCGGCGCCGCCGAAGATCGTGCCGACGATCGGCATGATGATCTCGTCGGTCAACGAGGCGACAATTACCCCGAAGGCACTGGCAATGATCACAGCGACCGCGAGGTCGATGACATTGCCCTTGGCGATGAATTCCTTGAAATCTTTCAGCATCAGCAGTCCCTCCAGCAACCCGTTTGTCGGTGATGCATTACTGACATGACAAACCTGTGCCCTCAAGCCCGCCTCGCTTGAAAGCAACAGGTAAGCGTCCTATCTCGCTAAGACAGTTTTCAAGGGGAATGCCGACATGAATCGTATCATCGCCTTTCGCACCGCCATGCTGGGCGCTTTTGCCCTCGCCCTTTCCGCCTGCGGCATCAATTCGGTGCCCAGGGCAGAGGAAACCGCCAAGGCGCGCTGGGCCGACGTGGAAGCACAATTCCAGCGCCGTGCGAACCTGATCCCGAACCTCGAACAGATCGTCATGTCCTCTGCCGAACAGGAACGACAGACGCTGAACGAAGTGATCGAGGCGCGCGCTTCGGCAACGCGCCCGGAAATCAAGCTCGAAGGCGACGACCTCACCGATGCTTCCAAGATGCAGCAGTACCAGCAGGCGCAGAACAATCTCGGCGGCGCGCTGAGCCGCCTGCTCGTCTCGGTCGAACGCTATCCCGAACTGCGCAGCCAGGAAAACTTCGGCCGTTTCATGACCCAGCTCGAGGGTACGGAAAACCGCATCGCGGTCGCCATCCGCGACTACAACGAAGCGGTTCGCGACTATAACACCCGCATTCGCACCTTCCCTGAAACGATCGGCGCAAACATCATCCACGGCGCCGAGCCGCTGGTGCCCTACGAAGCCGTATCGGAAGGCGCGGAAGTGGCTCCCGAACTCGATATGCGCAGTGAAACCAACTGATCTGCGCGGGTAGCGCGATCATGGATAATCTAAGACGCCTCCTGGTGATCGTGGCGGTAGCGCTCGGCCTCGCCGTGCCTGCCGCCGCTCAGCCGAGCTTTCCCGAGCGCGGGACCGCGCCGGTTCTCGACCAGGCGAATATCATCGACGATGCCACCGAGGCGGAACTGACCCGCAAGCTCGACGAGTTCGAGGAGCGCAGCCAGCGCCAGTTCGTGATTGCGACGGTGGAAAGCCTCCAGGGCTATGACATCGCCGAATACGGATACCAGCTGGGCCGCTACTGGCAGCTGGGCGATGCGGAAAACGATGACGGCATTATCCTGCTCGTGGCACCCAACGAACGCCAAATGCGCGTGGAGGTCGGATACGGGCTGGAGGGTATCATCCCCGACGGTCTCGCCTTCGAATATGTCGAAGGGATGAAGCCCTATTTCCGCGACGGGGACTTCTCCGGCGGGATCAGCTGGGGTGCCGACGAAATCATCAAGCAGCTGGAACTCCCTCCCGAAGAGGCTGCGCAGATCGCTCAGAATGCCGAGCGAACGACTGAAAAGCGCGAAAGTTCGGGCGGCGTACCGCTTGGTGGCCTGATCTGGTTCGCCTTCATCTTCTTTTTCTTCATCCTGCCGATATTGCGCGGCGGCGGACGCAGGCGGCGTCGCTATCGCCGCGGCCCGTGGGGCGATACGGCCCGCGACATCATCCTGTGGGAAGCTGGCAAGGCCATTGCCCGCGGCCTCGACGATCGCGGCGGGGGCTGGGGCGGCGGCGGCTTCGGGGGAGGCGGCTTCGGCGGAGGCGGAGGCTTTTCCGGAGGCGGCGGAAGTTTTGGAGGCGGCGGCGCCTCGGGGGGCTGGTAAATGGGTTATCTGGACGAAAAGCAGCACCGGATCGTGACCGAAGCAGTCGCCGCTGCCGAACAGCAGACGAGCGGCGAGATCGTCACCGTGCTGGCCGACAGGTCGGACGGGTATACCGATGTCGCCCTGTGGTGGGCGCTTGGCATCAGCTTTACCGTGATGAGCCTGCTCGCCGCCTTCCCGCAACCGGTCCTCGACTGGCTCGACAGCCTCATGGGCGGATGGTCCAGCGAATGGACGCGCGGCCAGGTCCTCACTTTCGTGCTCGGTGCAGGGCTAGGCGCCCTGCTTCTCGTGCTCGCCGTGCAGCTCTGGCAGCCGCTCAAGTTCCGCATGATCCCCTCGCCGGTAACCGCACAGCGCGTGCGCGATGCGGCTATCAAGCACTTCAAAGTCGGCGCGGAACGCCGCACCCACGGGCGTACCGGCGTGCTGCTCTACCTTTCGATGCGCGAGCACCGCGCCGAAATCGTCGCGGACGATGCCATTGCCACGCAGGTCCCTGCAGAAGTCTGGGGCGAGGCGATGGTCGACATGCTGGCAGAGGTTTCCAAGGGCTGCGTGGCGGAAGGCCTTGCTGCAGGTGTGCGCGATGTCGGCATCGTCCTTGCCGAACACTTCCCGCGCGATGCCGACGACCAGAACGAATTGCCCGACCGACTGATCGAGGTTTGACCCCATGAGTATTGCTGACCACGACGCGCCGGAGGAAATCGTCTGGCAGGGTAGGTTCGTCACAGCGAAGAAACGCGGACGCTGGGAATATGTCTCGCGCAGCCGCGGCATTCGCGCTGCCGTCATCCTCGCGGTGGATGAGGAGGATCACGTCCTGCTCGTCGAGCAATACCGGGTGCCGCTGGAGATGAACTGTCTCGAGCTGCCGGCGGGTCTGATCGGAGATGATGACGGCGCCGAGGACGAGGATCCACTTGCCGCCGCCGGCCGCGAGCTCAAGGAGGAAACGGGCTACCGCGCCGCCACTCTTGAGAATCTGGGTACCTTCTATTCCTCGCCCGGCATGGTCAGTGAAAGCTTCACCTTCGTTCGTGCACGCGGTCTGACCAAGGTCGGCGAAGGTGGCGGGGTCGAAGGTGAAAACATCACCGTGCACCGCGTCGCACGCTCGGGCCTGACCGAATTTATTGCCGCCAAGCGCCAAGAAGGTTGCGGCATCGACGTGCGTATGCTCACGCTCCTGGGACAAGGATTTATCGAGGGAGAGTGACGATGGCAGCCAAGGCAAACGGACGCTGCAAGGGTAAGCTGGCGCTGGTTACCGGTGCAGCACAGGGACTGGGCGCGGCCCATGCCCGCAGGCTCGCCGAAGAAGGTGCGAAAGTGCTGTGCACCGATATCAACGGGGACGGCGCCGAGGCGACAGCAGCCCGTATCGTCGAGGAAATGGGTGCCGGTCATGCCGTCGGCGTCCAGCACGATGTGACCGATCCCGATGCGTGGGAGCGCGTGGTCGATGTCGCCGAAAGGGAACTCGGCGGTCTCAACGTACTGGTCAACAATGCCGGTATCGGTGTCGGCGGCAATATCGAGACCTGCAAGTTCGAGGACTGGCAGCGCTGCTTCTCGGTCAATGTCGATTCCATCTTCCACGGCTGCCAGAAGGCGCTGCCTCTGATGCGCGAACATGCGCCCGGATCGATCATCAACATCTCGAGCATCGCCGGCCTGATCGCCAGCGACACCATGCCCGCCTACAATGCCAGCAAGGCCGCGGTGTGGATGCTGTCGAAATCGATCGCGCTGCATTGTGCGAAGAACCGCATGGATATCCGCTGCAACTCGGTACACCCGACATTCGTCGATACGCCGATCCTCGACGGGACGGCGATCAATCACAATATCGACAAGGATGTGCTGATGGAGAAGCTCGCCCGTCAGATCCCGCTCAAGAAAGTCGGCGAACCGGACGATATCGCCAATGCGGTGGTTTATCTCGCCAGTGACGAGAGCAAGTTCATGACCGGTGCGGAGCTGAAGCTCGACGGCGGTATCTCGGCCATGTGAGGAATTGGCGGGCTTCGTGCCTGCCAATGCGAAGTCCGACCCTTCTCGCCCGATCCCGGACCGTCTGTCCGGGATGTTGCGGAAGGATCGAACTCAGTCTGCGATCAGTCCGATCGCCAGGTAGATGAGGATGAAGCTGCCGAAGCCGAGCAGCGTACCCAGGACGAAGCCGACGCGAACCAGCGTGGTGTCGATCCCGAAGTAGCGGCCAATGCCGGCGCAAACGCCCATCAGCTTGCCGTTGGTGCGGTCGAGCCGGAAAGACTTGCTCGGGCTGACGGCATTGTCATCGCGGAATTTCAGGTCGTTCATGCCAGTACTCCATTGGGCGATGCGGGGACGATAGCAGCTGCGAAGAAGGCTGCCGAGATGGTAAGCGAGAAGGCTGCTGCGAAAAGCTTGCTGCCATATTTTTCGAGGTCGAACATAGATCCTTTTCCTAGTGAATTGAGTGTGGGCGCTAAGGGCTTAGGCGATGAGGCCGGCCGGGCTAGCGGGGACGATTGCCATTGCCATCATGATGGCCGAGGCAGCGAAAGCGAAGACCGATGCGAGGGCCTTGTTGTTGGAAGCGTCGAAAGCGAACATTTGTCTGTATCCCTGAATTATCTTGATCGTTCACCGGACCATCCGGTGGACACCCCAAGCATTGCAACCACCGTGCCAAAATTGAAAAACGGCGGAATTCAGCCATTCTTAACTGAACCGACGGGACGGCTCTTGTTAATGAAACCGAAAGGTTGGCGAAAATTCCCAACTTTTGGATTTCGCTTTCCGGTGGCGGGGAGCAGAGCCCCGCGCTAGGGCTCGCAGACCCCATGCTCGACCGCATTTCCCTCACCCGTTTCCGCAATCACGAGGTCACCGAACTGGGAGGCACCTCGCGCTTCAACCTGCTTGTCGGGGAGAATGGCGCGGGAAAGACCAATGTGCTCGAGGCGCTTTCGCTGCTGGCCCCCGGGCGCGGGCTGCGGCGGGCAGCGCTGGCCGACATGGTCCAGCATGATGCGGACACCGGCTTCACCATCGGCGCGGACCTCAGGCAGGAGGACGGAGAGGCGATCCGGCTCGGCACCTATACCGAAAGCGATCACCCGGCCCGTCGGCGCGTACGCATCAATGGCGCGGAAGGCAGCGCGACGGGTTTAGGCGAATGGCTCGCCCTGACATGGCTCACCCCGGCAATGGACGGCCTCTTCACCGGCCCTGCTGCCGATCGGCGCAGGTTCATGGACCGCATGGCGCTGGCACTCGATCCGGCGCATGCCGCCTATGCCTCGCGCTATGAAGCCGCGCTGCGCGAGCGCAACCGCCTGCTGGCAGACGACCGGGCACCCGAAAGCGCCTGGCTCGACGCGATCGAAGCGCAGATGGTCGAACACGGCGGAAGGCTGATCGCCGGTCGCGCGATGTTGGTCGATACGCTGATGAGCCGCATCGCCCATATGCCGAGCGAGCCCTTCGCCCGCCCCGCCCTGACCTATGCGCCCGGCGGCACCGACAGTGCCGAATCCTTGTCGCAGGCTCTCTTCGACGGGCGTGCAAGGGACCGCGCGGCGCAGCGCACCCTCTCAGGCCCGCACCGCGACGAGCTGGAAGTGGTTCACGCGGCCAAGCGCGTGCCTGCCGCCCAGAGCTCGACCGGTGAACAGAAGGCCATGCTGGTCGCCATCACGCTCGCACACGCGGCGCTCGCGGCACAGGGGCGCAGCGGCGTCCTGCTGCTCGACGAGGTCGCCGCACATCTCGATCCGGTGCGCCGCGCCGCGCTGTTCGACCAGCTTGCTGCGAGCGGCGCGCAGGTCTGGATGACGGGGACCGAGCTGGCCCCCTTCGACAGCATTTCCAATGAAGCCGCGGTCTGGCGCGTGACCGGCGGCAGCGTCGAACGGATTTAACCTGCGTCGGGCAAAGCCGCCTGCACGTCGTCGATAGTATCGGCCACCAGCAGGTCGATACCCTCGGCCGTCGGGTGGATGCGGTCCGACTGGAACAGTTCTGGCGACTGGTAGATGCTCTTGAGCCAGAAAGGCACCAGCTGCGCTTCATATTCGCGGGCGAGCTCGCCATAGAGCGCATCGAACTGTTGCTGGTATTCCGGCCCGTAGTTCGGCGGCGCGCGCATTCCCATCACGAGTACCGGAATGCCGCGGCTCTGCAATTCGGCGAGCATGCCTTCGAAGTTCGTGCGGGTAGCTTCGGGCTGAATGCCGCGCAGCATGTCGTTCCCGCCAAGTTCGAGGATGAACAGATCCGGCTTTACCGGCTGCTGGTCGAGCAGGAACCCGATCCGCTCCAGCCCGCCGGAGCTTGTGTCGCCCGATACGCCGGCATCGACCACCGTGGCATTGATGCCCGCCTGCCTGAGCGCACGCTGCAGCCGTTCCGGATAGCCTTCGTGTTCTGCCAGATTGTATCCTGCGAAAAGGCTGTCTCCGAATGCGACAATGCGGCGCTCTTCGCCTTCGACGACGATCTCTTCCGGAGCCTCGCTGGCTGTCGTCGCTTCGGCCTGCGGCGGAGCCTCGTCCACCTCGCTGCCGCAAGCGGCCAGTGTCAGGGCGAAAAGAGGTATCGACAAACTACTAAGGCGCATCGGCGAGCTTCCTTGTGCGGAGGTGGTCCATCTGCCATCGCAGCCGCGTGACGACTTCTCAAGATGCGATTTGCGCGCGCGATCTGCGCCTCACCCTCGGCTCCCCCGAAGCACCGGTGGAAATCCTGAAAGGGCTCGACCTCACCATCGGCAAGGGCGAGACCGTCGCCCTGCTCGGCCCGTCCGGGTCGGGCAAGAGCTCGCTCATGGCGGTACTGTCCGGACTGGAACGTGCCACATCCGGCACGCTGAGCGTAGCGGGTGCCGATTTCGCCACCATGGACGAAGATGCCCTCGCCCGCGCCCGACGGGGCCGGATCGGCATCGTGCTGCAGGCATTCCACCTCCTGCCGACCATGACCGCGCTCGAAAACGTGGCAACACCGATGGAACTGGCAGGCGAAACCGACGCGCATGAACGCGCGAAGGTCGAGCTGGAGGCCGTTGGCCTCGGCCACCGCCTCGACCACTATCCGCAGCAGCTTTCCGGCGGCGAGCAGCAGCGCGTCGCCATCGCCCGCGCCATTGCGCCCCGCCCCGACCTGATCTTCGCCGACGAACCGACCGGCAACCTCGATGCTGCGACCGGTCACGAGATCGTCGAGCTCCTGTTCAACCGCCGCGAGGAAACCGGCGCGACGCTGCTGGTCATCACGCATGACCCTGAGCTTGCCGAACATTGCGAGCGCGTGCTGACGCTGGGCGACGGCAAGATCGCGAGCGACACGGCCGCATGAGCTGGGGCACCGCCTGGCGCATTGCACGGCGCGATCTTAATGCGCGCTTCAAGGGGCTGCGCCTCCTTCTCGTATGCATTTTCCTCGGCACAGCAGCGCTGGCCGCGATCGGTTCGCTCACTGCGGCAATCGAGCGTGAGCTTGCAGCCAACGGCCAGGCCTTCCTTGGCGGCGACGTGCAGATCGAGTTGTGGCAGCGCTCGCTGAACGAGGAAGAGCGCGGCGCGCTCGAAGAACTGGGAACGGTTTCGGCCGGAACGCGAATGCAGGCGATGGCGCGCAAAGATGACGTCGCAGCGCCCATCGAACTCAAGGCCGTAGACGCCGCCTACCCGCTCTACGGCACGCTTATGCTCGAACGCAGGGGCGAGGCGCCTGCCCCGACCGGCAACGAGGCCTATATCGCCCCCGGCGCGGCCGACCGGCTTGGCGTGGGTGCTGGCGATAGCATCGCCATCGGCACGGAGACGCTGACGGTGGCGGGGATCATCGCAGACGAGCCCGATCGCCTTGGCGAGGGTTTCCAGCTCGGCCCGACGATCATCGTTGCCGAAGACCTCCCCAAGCGCGCGGGCCTGCTGGCTCCCGGCGCGATGTACCAGAGCAAGACCCGCGTCGCGCTGTCCACGCCGCGCAACCTCGAAGAGATCGAGGAAGACCTCGAGAACCGCTTCCCCGAAGCCGGTTTCGACATCGACACGGCAGAACGCGCGGCACCGGGCACCGACCGCTTCGTCGAACGAATGAGCGAATTCCTGACCCTCGTGGGTCTCGCAGCACTCGTCATCGCCGGGATAGGCATCGGCGGCGGTGTGTCGTCCTATCTCGATGCACGTCGCCAGTCGGTGGCGACACTCAAGATCCTCGGCGCGACCTCCAAGGACATTGCCCGCATCTACGCCTTGCAGATCTTCGCTGCAGCGGCGGTCGGCAGCATCGCGGGCCTTGCAGTCGGTGTCGCCGTCGTGCCGATCCTGGCGCAGGCGCTGGAAGGACTCCTGCCTGTCAATGCGGGCTTCGTGATCGATCCGGGCGCACTGCTGCTCGCGGCGGCATATGGCCTGCTGGTCGCGCTGGTCTTCGCCGCGCCACCGCTGATGAGAGCGCGCAATTTCCCCGCCATGGCCCTGATGCGCGCCCGCGTCGCGCCGCTTGTCCGCGACAAGGCCGCCATCGGCGTAGTCCTGCTCGGCCTTGCTGCAATCGTGGGACTGGCGCTCGTCACATCGAGCCGCCCGATGCTGGCTGGCGGTTTCCTCGCCGGTGCAGCCGTCGTATTCGGCCTGCTCGCACTGCTCGGCTGGGGCATCCGCAAGACCGCGGCTTCACTTCCGCGTCCCAAGAGCCCGATCGCCCGCGCGGCGATTGCCAATATCCATCGCCCCGGCTCGAGCACCGGTGCACTGGTGACCGCGCTCGGCTTCGGGCTTGCCGCCTTCGTGCTGCTCGCTGCCATCCAGAGTTCGATCGACGGCAATATCGAGAAGCGCGTCCCCGAACGCGCGCCCGATTACTTCGTGCTCGACGTGCCCCGTGAACGCGAGGCGGAATTCCGCGATCTCGTGACGGAAACTGATGCCGGTGCACAGGTGACTGCGGTCGCCGCACTGCGCGGATCGGTTCTCGCATTCGGCCCCGAAGGCGACCTGACCCGCACCGCCAGCCTCGAGGAAATCCCCGATGGTGCATGGGCGCTGCGCGGCGAACGCGGCCTGACCTATGCCGACACCCTTCCCGAGGGCGACGAGCTGGTCGACGGTGAATGGTGGGGACCGATGCATGAAGGCGAATACCTCGTCAGCGTCGAGGATGATTTCGCCTCCGCCGCAGGTCTCGAAGTGGGCGACAAGCTGGTCTTCGGCGTCTTGGGCGCAGAGATCGAGGCCCGGATCGCCAGCACGCGCACGATCGACTGGGAGAGCATGGGCTTCAACTATGTGTTCGTGCTCAGCCCCAATGCCCTGCGCGATACGCCGCACAACCTTGCCGCCACCATTGAACTGACGGAGGGCACGCCCACCGGCCCGCTCCTGCAGGCGCTCGTTCGCAATTTCCAGTCGACATCGGTCATCGAAGTTGGAGGCGTGCTCCAGCAGGCGCGCACGATCCTAGAGCAGGTCGGCTTGGCGACGCTCGCTGCCGCCAGTGTTGCGGTTCTCGCCGGGCTTGCCGTGTTGCTAGGCGCGATTGCGGCCGCACGCGCCTCGCGCACATACGACACGGTGGTGCTGCGGGTCCTCGGTGCGGATCGCGGACAGGTGCTCAAGATGCAGCTGGCGGAATACGCCTTGCTCGCAGGCGCTCTGGCCATAGTTGCGCTGGGCCTTGGCACGCTGACTGCGTGGCTGGTGGTGACACAGCTTTTCGAATTCGACTGGCTGCCCGACTGGATGGAAGTCTTCGCCGTCCTCGGCCTCGGCCTTTTCGTGGTCCTTGCCTTCGCGATCGGCGGTTCGCTGCCCCTGCTGCGCGCCAAGCCCGCACAGGCCTTGCGCGCGCTCTAGTCGCGCCGGACCGGCGCGGCAGGTAGCGGGACGTAGTCGAACTCGCGATCCGGCTTGGGCGGCACTTCGACGCGGCCCTTGGGGTCCGGTCCGAAGATCGTATCGAAAGGCTGGCTGTCCTGGAGGAACCAGACAAACAGCCAGATCGTCCCGAGCCACGGGATAAGGATCACCAGATACCACCAGCCGGAACGTCCGGTGTCATGCAGTCGCCTGATCGACAGGGCGAGGTGCACCCAGCCGAAGAAGAGCAGCAGCGGAAGTCCGAGCCACACCACCATCCTGTTCGCGCCTACGCTGATCGGCGGGACATCGTCGAGTGGCGCCTCGCCCGGCACCCCTTCCGGCAGCGGGAACAGCGCGTCGGCTGCAAGGAAGAACGCCACCCAGAACGCCAACAGCGCAAACGAGAATATCCAGAACTCGCGCCGCCGCGAACGGCCCTTGAAATCGGTCATGCGCTTGACCGGCACAGTCAGCCAATTGGTCATTTCAGAGGCTCCGGACGCAATTCACACCGCGCACTGGCAATGCGATCGCAGCGCGCGCCCTATCGGTAGCGCACACCCCCGCCGGTGCGATAGTCGTCACGCATGTTGGAATGGTAGGAATCCCCGAATCCACGCGGATTTTCGCCCCACTGATTGTCCCCTTCCTTGCTGGGCAGGACTGTAATGACGAAGATAGCGAGACTGCCGAGCAGGCCGATCAACGGGACCAACGAGAACAATGCCAGCCCCACATAGGCCCAGCCCGACATTCCGATGTCGTGAAACCTGCGGACGGTCACAGCGAGGCTCGGGATCAGGGAAAATAGCATGAAGACGAGCCAGACGAGCCCCAGCATGCCGACGTCTTCCAGGTCTGCGCCCGCATAGGGATCTTCGAGCAGGAACACATCGAACGCTCCGCTGAGGATCAGAAGAACAAGCGAAACCGAAACCAGGAACAGCGTATACATCCAGTATTCGCTACGACACGATCTCCCGCGAAAATCAAAGTAACGCGCGTACGGCCTGAACATGTATTCCATCTGCAACCCTCCAGCAGAAGGGTTTTCTAGACGGCAATAAGTAAATAACTTGTTCTACTCGCGAAAGAAAAGGGGGCCCGAAAGCCCCCTTCCCCGTTTTTGTATTCTTTTCGCCTGCGCGATTAGAACTTGAACTTGACCGCAGCGCCGTAGGTGCGCGGCTGGTTCGAGTAGCCCGAAATCGAGCCCGACTGGGCGACCGAATCGAAGATCGTCGTGATGTAGCGATCGTCGAGCAGGTTGCGGCCCCAGACCGAGACTTCGAGACCCATGTCGAAGGCATAGGTCAGGCTGGCCGAAAGCTCGTTCACTTCGCGGCGGAACGGACGGGCGGCAGCGAAGGCCGTTTCCTGGTTCACACCGTCAAAGAAGCCGGGAAGACCGTCGGCGACCTGCACCGGAGCTTCGTAGTAGAAGTTGGTGTTGAAGATCACGCGATCGCCAGCGGAATTGACTTCCTTGTTGATCTGGCCGCCGATCGACATCGAATACTGCGAGATCCCTGCAACCGGGCGGCCCGAGAGGTCGCCGATCGAGCTGTTGGGGAACTCGACATATTCGGGGTCGAGGTAGGTGAAGGCAGCGTTCAGGGTCAGCCAGTCGGTCGGGCGGACGTTACCGTCGAACTCGATACCGAAGGTTTCCTGCAGGCCTGCATTGGCCAGCGCGAAGCCGGTGCCGGTGAAGATATTCGACTGGAAGCCGTCGATCTTCTGGCGGAAGATGGTCAGGTTACCCGCAGCGTAATCCCACTGGCCCTTCAGGCCCAGTTCGATGACTTCGGTTTCTTCCGGACCGGCGAAGCGCGAACCCGTGCCGAGGTTGACCGGTGCGATACCGGCAGCCTGGATGGCGGCAAGGTCGCTCTGCAGCGGACGGCTGTCGCGCGACAGGTTGAAGCTGCTTGCCTTGAAGCCGGTCGCGTAGCTCGCGTAGATGTTGAGCGTCGGCGAGATGTCGTAGGCGAGACGTGCAGTCCAGCTCCAGTCGTCGTCGCTGGTCTTGCCATCTTCAACCACGTTGGGAACGTCGAGGAAGGGCGGCAGGAACTGCAACGCCTGCAGCGGAAGCAGCGGGTTACCGCCAACATTGAGCGGGTTCGGATCGGTCGCAGCCGCGGTCGGCGACAGCGTCGAGTTGTAGGCCGCAATCGCCTGGAATTGCGCGAACAGGGCCGGGTTGGCACCAGCGAAAGCCGCAACCTGGGCCGGATCGGCCGGGTTGACGCCAGCGCTTCCGAGCAGGGTCGAGAAGATCGCCGTCTGGCCCGAAGTCACCAGGTCGATGCCCGAGAATACGTCCGTCGAGGTGACGTCGGTCGTGATTTCCTTGCTGTCGTCGGTGTAGTTCGCGCCCAGCGTCAGGACGAGACCATCGGTGATCTCGAAGTCGAGCTGACCGAAGATCGAGAGCGCCTCGTTCTTCAGCGTGTAGCTTTCGATCAGGCCCTGGCCTGCAGCGAAGAACTGACCGGCATAGTTCTGGCCGTTAAGTGCCGAGAGCGTGCCTTCGATCGACTGCACCGCGAAATCGTTCGGCGGGCTGGTGATCGGGCCACCGATCAGGATGTTGGCATATTCGCGGAAGTCTTCGCCGAAGAGGATCTCGTTCGACTGGTCGATGCTCTCGTCGAAGTAGTAACCGCCGAGCAGCACGCTGAGACGGTCGCCGATTTCGCCCGAAATGCGGAGTTCCTGCGTGAAGGTGTCGATGCCGACGTCCGCGAAGTTGCGGCCGATCAGGTCGGCAGTCGTGAAGTCAGAATCCTGGTCGGTGATCAGGTCGCTTTCACGATAGGCGGTGATCGAGGTCAGGGTGAAGGCACCCAGTTCGTAATCGATCTGGCCCGAGATACCCTTGTTCTCGATGTCATTCGAGGAATCGAAGTTGGTGTAGACTTCGTCATCGAACGCGTTGGCCGGATCGTTGACAGCGCCACCGAGGGCGAAGACGGCACCGGTCGCAGCGCTCTGCTGCAGGTTCACGACGCCGCAGCAGTTTTCGTCAACCTTGTCGTAGTCTGCGATCAGGCGAACCTTGAGCGGGCCACCGGCATCGAACAGCAGCTGGCCACGGCCGAACCAGCGGTCACGGTCGTTGACGTCGTTGCCCGTACCCTGATCTTCAAGGTAGCCGTCGCGCTTGTTGATACCGCCGGCGAGGCTGAATGCGATCGAATCGCTGATCGGACCGGTGACGAGGCCCTTGCCGACGATCGAGTTGAAATTGCCGTAGGAAACTTCGGCGAGGCCGCCGAATTCGAATTCCGGCTCCTTGGTGACGATCGAGATGACGCCGGCGCTGGCGTTCTTGCCGAACAGGGTCGACTGCGGGCCACGCAGGACCTCGATGCGCTGGACGTCGGGAAGGTCGGTGATCTGCGATGCGGTACGGCTGCGATAGACGCCGTCCACGAACACGCCGACCGACGGTTCGATACCGGCATTGTTGGCGCCGTTGCCGAAGCCGCGGATCAGGAAGTTGGTGTTGGCCGAGCTCTGCAGCTGGTTCACGCGAAGCGAGGGAACCTGCGTCTGGAGATCCTTGAGGTCGCGGATCTGTGCGCGCTCGATGGTTTCGGCGGTGGTCACGCTGACGGCGACAGGCACTTCCTGGAGGGTCTGTGCACGCTTCGTCGCGGTGACGATGATGACGTTGGGATCGGGGCTCTCGGCCTGCTCTTCAGCCGTATCGGCGACAGAGGCCTGCTCCTGGTCTTCGTCCTGCGCATAGGCGGCGGTGGGCAGCGCGAAGGCGGCGGCACCGGTCAGCAGGGCAGCACGAAGGCTCGTATTCTTGAAATTCATGTATTGGCTTCCTCTCACAGAAACTTGCGTTGGGGTTGCTGCGCATTCCCCAAAATCACGCAGTGACGGTGAGTTATTCGCCAGCGGGCCGTCCAACAAGGGCGAAGCGGCATACCTATGCAAGACACCATGCAGTGTGCCTTTCGAGTCACACTTGCTGATGCTTGCCGCATTGCACCATTTCGGCTAGGGGCGCGCACGAATTGGCTGCGCCGGAATCACGCGCCGCTACGGCATCCTTACGAAAGCACATATTATGTCCCGCGACCTTCGCAACGTGGCGATCATCGCCCACGTCGACCATGGCAAGACCACCCTCGTCGACCAGCTCTTTCGCCAGTCCGGCACCTTCCGCGAAAACCAGCGCGTCGAAGAACGCGCGATGGATAGCAACGACCTCGAAAAAGAGCGCGGCATCACCATTCTCGCCAAGTGCACCAGCGTCGAGAAGGACGGCGTGCGCATCAACATCGTCGACACTCCGGGCCACGCCGACTTCGGCGCCGAGGTGGAGCGTATCCTGAGCATGGTCGACGGCGTCATCCTGCTGGTCGATTCCGCAGAAGGCCCGATGCCGCAGACCAAGTTCGTCACCGGCAAGGCGCTGGGCTTGGGCCTTCGCCCCATCGTGGTCGTGAACAAGATCGACCGCAGCGATGCGCGTCCGCAGGAAGTGCTCGACGAAGTGTTCGACCTTTTCGCGTCGCTCGATGCCACCGACGAACAGCTCGACTTCCCGTCGCTCTGGGCCTCGGGCCGCGATGGCTATGCCAGCGAAGACGAGAATGCTCGTTCGGGCGACCTCGAACCGCTTTTCAAGCTGATCACCGAGCATGTCCCGGCCCCCGGCCTCGACACCGAAGCGCCGTTCAGCTTCCTCGCCACCCTGCTAGACCGCGACAACTTCATGGGCCGCGTGCTCACCGGCCGCGTTCAGTCGGGCAAGATCAATCTCAACGATCCGATCCACGCTCTCGACGCCGATGGCAAGGTCATCGAAGTCGGCCGCGCCACCAAGCTCATGTCGTTCGACGGTCTCGACCGCGTACCGGTTGAAAGCGCTGTAGCGGGCGACATCATCGCGCTTGCGGGCCTCGAAAAGGCGACCGTTTCGAACACCCTCGCCGACCCCAGCGTGAAGACGCCGATCGAAGCGCAGCCGATCGATCCGCCGACGCTCGCCATGCAGTTCTCGGTCAACGACAGCCCGCTGGCCGGCCGCGAAGGCAGCAAGGTGACGAGCCGCATGATCCGCGACCGTCTCTACCGCGAAGCCGAAACCAACGTCGCTATCCGCATCACCGAAAGCGCCGACAAGGACAGCTTCGAAGTGGCCGGCCGCGGCGAACTCCAGCTGGGCGTGCTCATCGAAACGATGCGCCGCGAAGGTTTTGAACTCGGCATCAGCCGTCCGCGCGTGCTGTTCCGTGAAGAGAACGGCCAGCGCATGGAGCCGTTCGAGACGGTCGTCATCGACGTCGACGACGAGCACTCGGGAACGGTCGTCGAGAAGATGCAGCGCCGCAAGGCCGAGCTGACCGAAATGCGTCCCTCGGGCCAGGGCAAGACCCGCATCACCTTCTCCGCCCCCTCGCGCGGCCTCATCGGCTACCACGGCGAATTCCTGTCCGACACGCGCGGCACGGGCATCATGAACCGCCTGTTCGAGAAGTACGACACCTATCGCGGCCCCATCGAAGGTCGCCAGAACGGCGTCCTTATCTCGATGGTCCCGGGTGAAGCTGTCCCCTATGCGCTCAACGCTCTCGAAGATCGCGGCGAACTCTTCATCGGTGGCGGCGCGAAGATCTACGAAGGCATGATTATCGGCGAGAACGCCAAGCCCGACGATCTCGAAGTGAACCCGATGAAGTCGAAGCAGCTGACGAACTTCCGTTCGACCGGCAAGGACGATGCCATCCGCCTGACGCCGCCGCGTGTGATGACGCTGGAACAGGCCATCGCCTACATCGACGACGATGAAATGGTCGAAGTGACGCCGGAGAACATCCGTCTTCGCAAGGCTATCCTCGACCCGCACGAGCGCAAGCGCGCCAAGCGCGCCGCGCAGGGCTAAAAGCTATCCCGCCATATGTGCTGCGGCGAGCCAGGTCTCGCCCAGCACGAGCGCGGCATAAAGCCCTGCCCCCGCAAGGAACGGCAGGAAAAAGCTCTTGCGATCCTCCGGTAGCTCTTCCTTGAGCACCAGGAGTACGATGCCGCCTCCGACGAATGCGAAGAGGCAGCCGATGACCAGCTCGGGCAGTTCGACAAGGATGCCGAGCAGCCAGCCGCCCAGCGTCGCTGCGGCCAGCACCCAGCGCCCGCGCGCATCGTAAATCTCCGGATGATCGGCCCGCGTGCCGAAGTCGGCGGTTACGAAGTGCAGCATCATGGCCGCGAAATAGAGCGCCAGTCCCGCCGGAGTCGGGTCCTCGCGGTGGTTGAGCAGGTAAGCGATGAGCAGCACCAGCAGCGCGCTCGCTCCGATATGGAGCCAGAAGACCGGGTGATGCGGGCGGTCCCGTCCCTCGGTCGCCATCCGCCGGTCCCGTGAAATCGCGAGCGAACGCTCCAGTCCGTAGAACAGCGCCAGCCCTGCAAGCGATAGCGCGTAGACCAGCTCTTCCGCCAATGTCGCATCGAAGCCGGTCGCCTTCTCGAAGGTCTCCGAATGCGCTGCGAGTTCGGGAAGGATGTGCAGGAACACATAACCCACCGCGACACCGCCGGCGAAGGACAGCCACCGGCTTCGCGGATTCCGATCGAGGAAGCGAAGCTGGCCGACGAAAAGATGCACCGCGCAAAACGCGAAGGCCATCAGCAGGGTGATAAGCGTAAGAGGCATTACGCCACCAATGCATGAGAGCAGCAAAAGGGCCGCTACCCCCTCGCCAGACACCGCTCCGGCCTGAAGCTAGCCAGCACCGGTTGCATTTGTTACCAGCCCGTCCATGCAGACTGGAACACTTATTTCGCTCGGCCTCTATTTCGTGGCCATGATCGCCATCGGCCTGTGGGCCTGGAAACGTTCGACCGACACAAGCGAGGGTTATCTCCTTGCCGGCCGGAACCTGCCACCGGCAGTGGCCGCGCTGTCCGCAGGTGCATCGGACATGAGCGGCTGGCTGCTGCTTGGCCTACCCGGAGCCCTTTATGCGGCCGGCCTCGTCGAGGCATGGATCGGCATCGGCTTGTTCGTGGGCGCTTTCGTCAATTGGATCGTCGTCGCACCGCGCCTCCGGAAGCAGACCGAAGAGCGCGGCAACGCGCTGACCATCCCCGAATTCCTCGCCAATCGCTTTCCCGACAAGGCGGTGGCGCTGCGCGTCGTCTCCGCGCTCATCGTGGTGGTTTTCTTCGCAGTCTACACCGCAGCCGGTCTCGTTGGTGGCGGATTGCTGTTCGAAACCAGCTTTGCCGGCATCCTGCCTGATTGGGGCATGAGCGATTACATGATGGGTATCTGGATCACTGCGCTCGTGGTTCTCGCATATACCATGGTCGGAGGCTTCCTTGCCGTCAGCCTCACGGATTTCGTCCAGGGCTGCATCATGGTCGTGGCGCTCGTGCTGATGCCGCTGGTGGTGATGTTCGGTGCCGGCGGTGAAAGCGGCGGTTCGCTCAGCGATGTACCGGTCGACGGCTTCCTGAGCCTGACGCAGGGCCTGACGCTGCTCGGCTTCATCAGCGCCGTTACATGGGGCCTGGGCTATTTCGGCCAGCCGCACATCATCGTGCGCTTCATGGCCATCGATACGGTCGAGAAGGTGAAGACCGCGCGCAATATCGGCATGACTTGGATGGGTGTCGCGCTGATCGGTTCGATCGGTATCGGCATTGCCGGGCGCGCCTATGTCGAGCGCAACGGCCTCGTGGTCGACAATCCCGAGACGATCTTCATCGTCCTTGCCAACCTGCTGTTCCACCCGGTCATCACCGGCTTCCTGCTGGCCGCGCTGCTGGCCGCGATCATGTCGACCATCAGCTCGCAGCTGCTGGTCGCATCGAGCTCGCTGACCGAGGATTTCTACAAGCTGTTCTTCCGCAAGGAAGCGAGCGAGCGCGAAAGCGTGAACGTGGGCCGCATCTGCGTGGCGCTGGTCGCGCTGGCCGCCATCGCGATTGCCAGCGATCCGGAAAGCCAGGTGCTCGGCCTCGTGTCCAACGCGTGGGCAGGCTTCGGTGCCGCCTTCGGCCCGCTGATCATCCTTTCGCTGATCTGGGACAAGATGACGGGTGCCGGTGCAGTCGCGGGCCTCGTGACCGGCGCAGGGACCGTCGCCGCATGGATTGCCCTTGGCTGGAACAGCCAGCTTCCCGGAATGGACGCGGGCCTATATGAGATCGTCCCCGGCTTCATCGCGGCATGGGTCGCGATCTGGCTGGTCAGCAAGGCGACGGCACCGGCAGGCAAGCCGCAGGAGGCATAGGCATGGCGAAGATTACCGGGCTCGGCGGCGTTTTCTATGTGGCGGAAGATCCCGCCGCCACGCGGGCCTGGTATCGCGACACGCTGGGCATCGACGGCGAATACGGCCCGCAACTGGACTGGTCGGAGGAAGCCGGCGAGAAACCCTATTCGCTGATCAGCCACTTCAAGGACGACGAGTATATCAAGCCCGGCAAGGGTGGCTTCATGATCAACCTACGGGTCGATGACCTCGATGGATTCGTCGCCCAGCTCAAAGAGAAGGGCGTCGATGTGCTCGACAGCGTCGACGAGGGGTATGGCAAGTTCGCCTGGCTGCTCGACCCCAACGGCGTGAAGATCGAATTGTGGCAACAGGTCGCCGCGCCCGAATAGGCTTTCCCACAGCTTTGCCTGTCGCAGGTAGCGCCATGTTCAGCAATTCGCTGGTAAAGTCCCGACCATGCGCGGTTCGATCGCCCTCTGCTCCGTCCTTGCATTAGCGCTCGCCGGCTGCGTCGCCAGCCCGGAAGAACGCTCTTCGGCCTCAACGCGTCCGGTCGAACAGGTTGCCGACCCTTCGTGGGAAAAACCCGAAGCGCGCACATGCCTCGCGGAACTGGGATCGAGCGGAGCCGCCTTCGCTCCCCTGCCCGACAGGTTTTACGGCGCGGGATGCAGCACGGTGAACTCGGTCCAGCTCGACCGTGTCGGCGGGGACTTGGGCGAATTGCAGGTGACCAACCTCGGCGCAGTCGCCTGCCCGCTCGCCAATTCCTTTGCCGACTGGGCACGATATGGCGTGGACCGCGCCGCGCGGCAGATATTCGGCAGTCCGCTCGCGCGGATCGAGACCATGGGCAGCTATTCCTGTCGCAATGTTGCCGGGACCGGCCGCCTTTCTGCCCATTCGCGCGCGGAGGCGATCGATGTCGGCGCCTTCGTGCTGGAAGACGGACGCAGGATCAGCGTGAAGTCCGGCTGGAACGCATCGAGAGAGGAGCGCGAGTTCCTGCGCGTGATCCATCGCAGTGCCTGCAAACGCTTCGGCACGGTGCTCGGGCCGGATTACAACACTGCGCATCACGACCACCTGCACCTCGAACTCGGGAGCGGCAGTTTCTGCAGATAGGCGGAAACGGTATTAACTGGCCTTCAGCAACTCTGTTGGCCCGAGCCGAGCTTCAAGCCTCAAACGAACGACTTCGGCAGCTCGATGTGCTCCGAGCTTACCCATCATGCTCGACCGGTGAACCTCGACCGTGCGCGGACTGATTTGCAGCTCTTGAGCGATCTCCTTGTTGCTTTCACCGGCAACCACGAGTTCGAGAATTTCTCGTTCGCGTGGGGAGAGACGTGCAAGGCAAACCCTTGCCTGAGCCATCCTACGCATGGATTCGCCATAGGCCGCGGCTTCTTGCTGGATTTCTTTGACCATGCTGGTGAGGCGAGACGATTTCAGGGGTAGACGCAGGAAATCGAGCGCGCCTTGCTTAATTGCCGCCACAACTTGACTGGGATTTGGATCAGTCCCTGTAGCAACGACAGGCAGCCAGTATCCATTCGCGTTCAGCTTTTCGATCACTCCTGCGACTGAACCAAAGTCACATCCATCCCTGGCCAGAACTATGCCCTTGGAAGGAGCGGCTTGAACCAACTCATCCGCGTCCGCGTAGACTTCACAGTGATAGCCCAGATCAAAACCAAACCTAGCTTGTTCGGCTCGAGAACGACTGGAACCATCTACGATGTGTAGCTTTTCCTTGTGCTCCATACGTAATTTACTACACGATCACCTCTGAATGTTCCAAGTAAAAATACTACGTATAAATACCTAGATTTTTAAATATGTGTCTATTTTTTACAATTATGGAATTTACCGGATAAACCAGTTCAGAATGGTTTCTTATGACAATTTGCTCAATTATGCATATTAGGGAATCATCATATGCCCATGGCTAAATATAGGATTTAGCCCGCCAGTTACGTCAGCTCCATGCTTGGGATTATGGAGCTGGATCGAATGCAGCATTAACTACAACGTAGTTGTATCGGCCTCTATTCGAAGACGAACCGCCTCAGCCGCATGCGTGGCCGACAGCTTCTGCATCATGTTTGCGCGGTGGATTTCGACGGTCCGCGGGCTGATGCACAGCTCGCGCGCGATCATCTTGTTGCTGCGTCCCTCGGCCAGCCAGTCGAGAACCTCGCGCTCTCTGGGGGAGAGCGTGGCGATACGATTACGGGCTTCGACGACCTTGCGCCGTGCGGCGGCATAGGCGTCGGCCTCGTCGCTGATACGCGCCACCATGGCCAGCAGCCGCTCTTCGCGCAGCGGCAGGCGAAGGTAGTCGAGCGCGCCGGCCTTGATCGCCTCGACGACCTTGCCCGGACGCGGATCGACCGAGGTTGCGACCACCGGGACCCAGGCGGATCTTTCCGAGAGCAGCGAAAGCACTTCGCTCGCGCTGCTCTCGGCGTCGTCATCCCTTGCCAGCACGACGCCTCGCTGCGGGGGCGACGCCATCAGTTCGGCTGCATCGGCATAGACTTCGCAATGGAGGCCGAGGTCGAAGCCTTTGCGGGCCTGTTCGGCCCTCGAGCGGCAGGAATTGTCGACGATATGAAGGACTTGTGTCTGTTCCATGGCCGGAACACTGGCACAATCAGCACGAATACCAATTCCGTACAAATACCGATCCGGCGCTAGTTGAGAACATTACCGGGAAACGTCTGAAATATCGGGATTTTTTAGCATCCGAAACGGATTCGATCAGTCCTTCGGATGATAGAACGAGTAGTCCGGCAGCGAATGAAAGGCGTTTTTCAGCGCATCGCCCCAGCTGGACGAGATTGCCTGGAAATAGGGATCCTCATGCGTGATGCGGTGCTCATGGCTCGCCTCGAAGGTATCGCGCTTGATTACCTGGAGGTCGAGCGGGAGGCCGACCGAAAGGTTGGCCTTCAGCGTGGAATCGAAGCTGACCATTGTCAGCTTGGCAGCATCTTCCAGGCTCATCGTGCTGTCGTAGCCGCGGATGATGATCGGGCGGCCGTACTTGGTCTCGCCGATCTGGAAGAACGGGGTATCGTGGCTCGCCTCGATGAAATTGCCCTCGGGGTAGACCATGAACAGGCGCGGCTCCATGCCCCTGATCTGGCCTGCCACGATGATCGAGGCGGTGAAACGCCCCCTGCCCTTGGCGCCATTGGCGTCCTGCCGCCCGGAAATGATGTCCCGCATCAGATTGCCGATTTCGGTGGCGACCTGGAACATCGTCGGCGTCTTGAGGAGGATGTTGTCGCGCTCGTCGGGGGCCTTCGTACGCTCTTCCAGCTGGCTGATGACGGCTTGCGTGGTGGCGAGGTTACCCGCAGTCATCAGCGTGATGATGCGCTCTCCCGGAACCTGCCAGGTGAACATCTTGCGAAACACCGAGATATTGTCGACGCCCGAATTGGTGCGGGTATCGCTCATCAGGACCAGCCCGTCATCGAGCTTCATTCCCACGCAATAAGTCATAGTTTTCTTTCGTTTACTGCTGCACTTGCTGCTGCTCGACCGCGACATCCACTTCGAGCACCTGCGAGGTGTTGCCGAAGCTGATTCCGGTTACCGGCGAGGCATCGCGGTAATCGCGTCCCGTTGCAACGCGGACATAGCGTTCGTCGGGGCTTATTCCGTTGGAAATGTCGAAGCCGACCCAGCCGAGCCCGTCGACGAAAGCTTCCGCCCATGCATGGGTCGCTTCCTGGTCGATGCGGTCGTTCATCATCAGGTAGCCGGAAACGTAGCGTGCCGGCACATCGAGTGCCCGCGCCGCGCCGATGAAAATGTGGCTATGGTCCTGGCACACGCCGCTCTTGGCCGCATAGCTTTCCTCGGCCGTGGTCTGGGGCCCGGTAGTCCCGGTTTCGTATGCGACCCGGTCGAGCGTCGCGCGCGACAGTTCATGCAGCATGTCGAGCCGCCCGCCCTCGAAGCCTTTAAGGTCCTTCACCAGCGACTTCATGCCGGGACCGGGCCTCGTCAGCTTCGTCTGCGAAAGGAAGCTCCATAGGGGCAGGTGCCCCGCATGGCGCCCGATCACCCCTGCATGATCATGCGTATCGACCTTGCCGCGGCAGGTGATGGTGACCTCGGTCGCTTCCGGCTCCACCGCAACCAGGGTGGTCGTATTGTGATGCTGGTCCTCGTAGGTGAGCTCTTCGGCAGCATTCTCGTAGTCCATCGACCACTCGAGAATTTCCTGACCCTGCGTTTCCTTGGGCGTCAGGCGCAGCCGCTGCAGGGCATGCACCACCGGCGCATCGAAGCTGTAACGGGTCGTATGGCGGATCGAGAGGCGCATCAGCTTAGGAACCTGTAATCGCTGGCGATGGCATTGCCGATCGCCGCATTGGAAGACATGAATTCGGTGAGGAATTCGTGCAGGCCCTGCTCGAAGATTTCCTCGATTGTGAGGTCAGTGATCTTCGTATCCGCTTCGCGCATCAATGCGTTGCTTTCACCTTCGGAGCCGTGAAGCCGGGCCAGCGCCGCAAGGTTGCTGCGCAGTTCCGAATGGCAGAACGCCAAGCTGCGCGGGAAACGGTCGTCGAGGATCAGGAACTCGCAAATACCGCGCGCATCGATGCGTCCCGCATTGAGCCAGCGATAGGCGCGGTCACCCGAGACCGAGCGCAGCACCGTGTCCCATTGCCCCGTGTCGAGGCTCGACCCCACATAGGAAAGCGACGGAAGCAGCAGGTAATACTTGATGTCGAGAATGCGGGCGATGGAATCCGCCCGCTCGATGAACATACCGGCTTGCGCGAAGTGATAGCCCTCCTCGCGCAGCATCGATCCGGTCAGCGCGCCGCGGGCCATGGTGCCTGCACGACGGATCGTCTTGACCGCATCGAGGACCTTGTTCTCGCCAACGGGCTTGGCCAGCTGCTCGTCGATGACGAGCCAGTTTTCGTTGATCGCTTCCCACAGTTCGCCGCTGATCGCATTGCGCGCCAGCCGGGCATTCTGGCGGACCGCGCTGAACATGCAGATAATACTGGCGGGGTTTTCCTTTTCACGCAGCATGAAGTTCCACGCCTGCATGCCGGTATAGCTCGAGTGCTTTTTCTCGTAGCTCTGGCGCTGGCCGGAGGTCTCTATGACCGAGCGCCACTCCTCCTCCGCCGTGACGAGGTCGCGAGTAAGCGCCATGCGCAGGCCCGCATCGAGCAGGCGCGCAGTATTCTCCGCCCGCTCGAGGTAGCGGAACATCCAGAACAGTCCGTTTGCAGTGCGTCCGAGCATATCAGTCCTTCAGCACCCATGTATCCTTGGTCCCGCCACCCTGGCTCGAATTCACGACCAGCGATCCCTTTTCCAAGGCGACACGCGTCAGCCCGCCGGGGGTGATGTCGATCTTGTCGGGCGAAACCAGCACGAAGGGCCTGAGGTCCACGTGACGCGGAGCAAGGCCCTTCTTGGTGAAGACCGGGCAGGTCGACAGCGATAGCGTCGGCTGCGCGATGTAGTTTTCGGGGTTCTCGACGATCTTGTGGCGGAATTCCTCGATCTGCTTCTTGGTCGAAGCGGGACCCACGAGCATTCCGTAACCGCCCGATCCGTGCACTTCCTTCACGACCAGTTCGGCAAGGTTGTCGAGCACGTATTTGAGGCTGTCTTCCTCTGCACAGCGCCAAGTCTCGACATTGGGCAGGAGCGGCTTCTCGCCGGTGTAGAACTCCACGATCTCGGGCATGAAGGAATAGATCGCCTTATCGTCGCACACACCGGTACCCGGGGCATTGGCGATCGTCACGCCGCCTGAGCGGTAGACGTCCATGATACCGGGCACACCCAGCACGCTGTCCGAGTTGAACGTGAGCGGATCGAGGAATTCGTCATCGACCCGGCGATAGATCACGTCGACCGCCTTGTATCCGCAGGTGGTGCGCATCGCGACGCGGCCATCCACGACGCGCAGGTCGCTGCCCTCGACGAGTTCGGCACCCATCTGGTCGGCGAGGAAAGCGTGTTCGAAATAGGCGGAATTGTAGATGCCCGGCGTCAGAACCGCGACCACCGGCTTGTCTTCGGCACAGTCGGGCGCGCAGGCAGCGAGGCTCTTGGCAAGGCGGCGCGGATAATCCGATACCTGTTCCACCTGGCAGCGCAGGAACAGTTCGGGGAACATCGCCATCATCGTCTCGCGATTTTCGAGCATGTAGCTGACGCCCGATGGCGTGCGGGCATTGTCTTCCAGCACGTAGAATTCGTCGGGCCCGGTACGGACAAGGTCGATGCCGACGATGTGGGTATAGACCCCGCCCGGCGGCGTGAAGCCCACCATGTTCGGCAACCACGCCTCGTTATTGCGCAGCAGGCGTTCGGGAAGCCTGCCGGCACGTACGATTTCCTGCCGGTGATAGAGGTCGTGCATGAAGGCGTTGAGAGCCGACACGCGCTGTTCGATCCCGCGCGTCAGCCGGCGCCACTCTCGCGCATCGATGACGCGCGGCACCATGTCGAAGGGGATGAGGCGCTCTTCCGCCTCGTCCTCGCCATAGACATTGAAGGTGATGCCCGTCTTGCGGAAGTTGGTCTCCGCCTCGGAGTGCTTGCGACGCAGGAGCTTTGGGTCCTGTTCGTCATACCATTCGCAATAGTTCGAATAGGCAGAACGCACCGAGCCGTCCGGCTGGCGCATTTCGTCGAAAAATTCGGCGTTGCCGCTCATGTTCCCCCGAGATGGACTGATCGCGCATGATACGCATCGGGCAGCAGGACGCCACCCGTCAGGGAACTAAAGGTTCAGGAGCGGTCCAGTTCCGAAAGAAGCGCGGTCATCGCTTCGTTGGAGAGCACGAAGCCCATGTGCGAGCAGCGCAATGCTATCGCACGATCGCGCTCGTTCGCGCGGCCACAGGCGGAACGCGGATGGACGATGCCGTCACGCGGGCTCCACATGGCGACGGTTTCCACCGGCGGCTTTTCGGCCACGACCGTATCGATTTCCGGCTCGTCGACGCGGTGGCCTGCAATCGCCTGATAGGCGCGCCAGCCATTGTTCGCACGCGGGCTGCCCGAGAAGGGCGAACCCATGGTGACAACCTTCTCGATCCTGTCGGGATGACGCTTGGCGAGTTCGCGGGCCATCACGCCGCCGAGGCTCCAGCCGACAAGCACGATCTTCTGCCCGCGCCGTTCGAACAGGTCCTCCAGCCGTTCCTCGACTTTCGCGAAGCGATCGGCAGTAGCGCCGAGATTGACGCCCATGCCCCAGCTTTTCGCGGTGTGGCCGGCCTTTTCAAGCTGGCGGGCAAGCCACCGCATGCGGACCGGATGCGCCCCGAAACCGGGAAGCAGCATCACGCGGCGCGGGTTGGCGGCAGGCGTAACCTCAACCCGTGAAAAACGCCGCTTCACCGGCTCAAGCGGCCAGAGGAATTCGCGCAGCAGCAGGAGCGCCCGCGGGCCGCGCGCATCGTCGGGACACGGCTCTGCGGCCAGCGCAAGGCGCCGGCTCCATTCCTGACGCGTTTCTAAGAACGGTAGTGTTGCCATCGTCCGGCAATAATGCGCCGGGCCGATTGCGGGTTCCTGAATGTGGGGCGGTGCCCCTAGCTGGCACAGTCCCCGATGCGCTCGTGCGATGTGCGCATGGTCATCGTGCCCTGGCCCTGACCAGCCATGTTGCCTTCCATGGTCATGGTCATTTCCGACGCGGTTTCACTGCCGCTGCCGTCCATGGTCACGCGCATTTCGCCCATGCCACCACCGGTGCACAACATCACTGCATCGATATCGTTGCCGTCCGCATCGAACTTTTCGAACGAGCAGTCACCGCTTTGTGAACTGCGCGCCATTTCCTCGAAGCCCTTCTCGGCCTCTTCGGGTGTCAGGCAGTATTCGAAGGTGCGCTGCATCATGCCGCTGAGCATCTGCTTGGCCTCGGGCGGAGCGCCGGGCGCTTCGAAATCGAGCAGCTCGACCGAGGCCCGATACTGGCCCGGCTGCGGCTTGACCGCGCCGCTTGCTTCCATGCTCGCCTGCGCTTCCTCCATGCTGATCTTGCCGTCCCCGTCGGTGTCGGGATCGGGGCTGCCGCAGGCTGCAAGGGCGAGGGATGCAACAAGAGCGGTAACGGGCGCACGCATAGGAAATCTCCGGTTTTCTTCTCCGCCAAGGCTAGGCAAGCGGTTGGCCCGGCACAAGCCGTCATTGCACCCTCTTGTGGCGTACCCCATATGTGCGCGCATGGCTGAACTCGTAATTCGCAGAGGGCTGGAAGAGCCGGACACAACCGGTGAATTCGTCCCTCACAAACCCGCGCGTCCCGAAAAGTCGATGGGCGGGCGGCCGTTCAAGCTCGTCAGCGATTATACGCCCTCTGGCGATCAGCCGACTGCCATTGCCGAACTCACGGCCTCGGCGCGCGATGACGAACAGACTCAGGTCCTCCTCGGTGTCACCGGTTCGGGCAAGACCTTCACCATGGCAAAGGTCATCGAGGAACTGCAGCGCCCTGCCCTCATCCTCGCGCCGAACAAGATCCTCGCCGCGCAGCTCTATGGCGAGTTCAAGAGCTTCTTCCCGGAAAACGCGGTCGAGTATTTCGTCAGCTATTACGATTACTACCAGCCGGAAGCCTATGTGCCGCGGTCTGACACCTACATCGAGAAGGAAAGCTCGGTGAACGAGGCGATCGACCGGATGCGCCACTCGGCCACGCGCGCGCTGCTGGAACGGGACGATGTCATCATCGTCGCCTCGGTTTCGTGCCTTTACGGTATCGGCTCGGTCGAAACCTATTCGGCGATGATCTTCGACATCAAGAAGGACGATGTGGTCGACCAGCGCGAGCTGATCCGCAAGCTCGTGGCCCTGCAGTACAAACGCAACGACGTGGCCTTTGCGCGCGGCAATTTCCGCGTGCGTGGCGACAATCTCGAAATCTTCCCTTCGCACTACGAGGACATGGCCTGGCGGGTCAGCTTCTTCGGCGACGAGATCGAGGAAATCAGCGAGTTCGACCCGCTCACCGGCAAGAAGGGCGCGAGCCTCGACAAGGTGCGGATCTATGCGAACTCGCACTACGTCACGCCCGGCCCGACGATGAAACAGGCTTCGGAAGCGATCAAGTTCGAGCTGGGTGAGCGGCTCAAGGAACTCCACGAGGAAGGCAAGCTGCTGGAAGCACAGCGGCTCGAACAGCGCACTAATTTCGATCTCGAAATGATTGCCGCCACCGGTTCGTGTGCAGGGATCGAGAACTACAGCCGCTTCCTCACCGGCCGCCTTCCCGGCGAACCGCCGCCGACGCTGTTCGAATACCTGCCGGAAAACGCGCTGCTGTTCGTCGACGAAAGCCACCAGACCGTGCCGCAGATCGGCGCGATGGCAAAGGGCGACCACCGCCGCAAGATCACGCTGGCCGAATACGGCTTCCGCCTGCCCAGCTGCATCGACAACCGCCCGCTTCGCTTCAACGAATGGGACGCGATGCGCCCGCAGACCTTCTGCGTTTCGGCCACGCCGGGCACGTGGGAGATGGAGCAGACCGGAGGCGTCTTCGCCGAACAGGTCATCCGACCCACCGGCCTCGTCGACCCGCCGGTCGAGATCAAACCGGTCGAGGACCAGGTCCAGGACTGCATCGAAGAATGCAAGAAGACCGCCAAGATGGGCTATCGCACGCTCGTCACCACGCTGACCAAGCGCATGGCGGAAGACCTCACCGAGTTCATGCACGAAGCCGGCGTGAAGGTACGCTACATGCACTCCGATGTGGAAACACTCGAACGTATCGAACTAATCCGCGACCTGCGCCTCGGGGTCTACGACGTGCTGGTGGGCATCAACCTGCTGCGCGAAGGTCTCGACATCCCCGAATGCGGTCTCGTCTGCATTCTCGATGCGGACAAGGAAGGCTTCCTGCGTTCGGAGACCAGCCTCGTCCAGACCATCGGCCGCGCCGCGCGAAACGTCGAAGGTCGCGTCATTCTCTATGCCGACCGGGTCACCGGTTCGATGGAGCGCGCGATGGCCGAAACCGACCGCCGCCGCGAGAAGCAGAAGGCCTACAACGAAGAACACGGCATCACGCCCAAGACGATCAAGCGCAACATCGCCGACATCGTCGCGCACACGGCCGCACAGGACGGCGTCACCGTCGACACGGGCGACGACGAGCGCAACAACCTCGTCGGCCACAATCTGCGCGCCTATATCGAGGACCTCGAAAAGCGCATGCGCGCTGCCGCCGCCGATCTCGAATTCGAGGAAGCCGGACGCTTGCGCGACGAAATTCGCCGCCTGGAAAACGACGAACTCGGCCTCGGCGACGAAGAGAAAAAGGCACCACGCGTCGGCAGGAGCGATGCCGGCCGTCCCGGCACGCGCAAGACCCGCTACGGCAAGACTCGCTACAAGCGGATGGGCGGCAAGCCGTAGAACTTCGACCAGTGCACTCGTCCCCTCGACCGGCGTAGCTCGCGGGGGTTCTCATGGGCCCGCGCCGGGTCCACGCTTTCCCACGCAATTTTGCAAGGGGAGAGAACCGTGAAGCCGCACCTGATCCTGACTACCGCGCTTGCCCTGTCGCTGGCCGCCTGTTCGCAACCGGCCGAAGATACGACCAAGCAAGTCGACACCGCGCAATCCGTTTCAGCCGACGCTCTCGCCGCGGCTGTCGCCAACGAGGCCCGTCCCGAAGAGGCACGCGCGCTCGACGAAAACCGCAAGCCCGCCGAAGTCCTGGCGTTTCTTGGCCTTCAGGAAGGCGATGCGGCTGCCGACCTCATGTCAGGCGGCGGATACTGGGCGGAAATCCTCGCCAAGGCCGTCGGCGACAATGGAAGCGTGACTGCGCTGGAACCCGAACAGTTCTTCAACGAGGAAGCCTGGACCGCGCTGTCGCAGCGCGACCCGGGCATCATTCTGGAACGCTATCCCTTCGAAGAATTCGCAACGGAAGCCGAACGCTTCGATTTCGCGATCATGAACCTGAATTACCACGACCTTTACTGGGAATCGGAACAGTACAAGATGTCCCGCACCGATCCCGATGCATACCTCGCAAGCCTGTATAGTGCGATGAAGCCCGGCGGCGTCGTCGGCGTGATCGACCATTCCGGCAATCCGGGCGATACGCGCAAGACGGTCGACGATTTCCACCGGATCGACCCCGCTGTGGTCCGCGCCGATTTCGAACGGGCCGGCTTTGTCCTCGAAGCGGAAAGCGACATGCTCGCAAATCCCGAAGACGATTACGAAACCAGCGTGTTTGCCCCGGATATTCGCGGCAAGACGGATCGCTTCGTGATGAAGTTCGTGAAGCCTAGCCAGTAATCGGGGAATTTACGCGAGGCCGCGGCTTTGCCATACCGACATGATGATCACGCGCCTGCTCGCCGCCGCTGCGGCTCTCGCCATTTCGACCCCTCTTGCTGCGCAGGAGAAGCCTGCCACGCCTCCAGCCGAGCAGATCGAACCGCAGGTAAAGTCCAGGAACCTCACCGGCACCTTCGGTGGGCAGCGCATCTCCTATACCGCCACGGTCAGCGAGACGATCCTCGAAGGCGACGACGGCAAGCAGGAAGCGGTCATAGTCACGACCAGCTATGTGAAGAACCCACGCGATACCTCGCGGCCCGTTTTCTTCATCTACAACGGCGGGCCCGGCTCGGGTTCGGTCTGGCTGCAGATGGGCGCATGGGGGCCGAAGCGCGTTGGCATCCCATCCGATGCGCGCGATGACGGGGCGCCGCCCTACCCTATCCTCGATAATCCCGAGAGCCTGCTCGACGTGGCGGACCTCGTTTTCATCGACCCGCCGGGTACGGGTTTCAGTTATCTGACCAAGGGCACCGATCCGGAGAAATACTACGGCCTCCGGCAGGACGCGCGCGCCGTGGCGCAGGTCATCCGGCGCTGGATCAACGACAACGGCCGCTGGAACAGCCCCAAATATCTCGGCGGCGAGAGCTACGGCACCACGCGCACGGCAATGGTGGTCGACGAGCTTGAAGGGGGGACCTTCAACGATGTCGGATTGAACGGCCTGATCCTTGTGTCGACCATCCTCGATTTTGCCGGGCGCGAGCCGACGCCGGGCAACGAAATGGCCTATATCGTGACCCTGCCCAACATGGCTGCGGCGGCCTATTATCACGGCAAGGTGCAGGCGCCGTCGGTCGAGGCCATTGCCGAGGAAGCGCGGCAGTTCGCCATCGGGCCCTTCGCCACTGCACTGCTCAAGGGGCAGGACCTGCCCGATGCGGAACGCGCAGCTGTGCGTGCAGAACTCTCGCGCCTGACGGGCCTGTCGGAAGAATATCTCGACCAGGCGAACCTGCGTGTCACGAGCCAGCGTTTTTACAAGGAATTGCTGCGCGACCGGGGCCTCACCATCGGCCGCCTCGATGCGCGCTATACGGGCCGCGACTACGACAATGCGGGCGAGACGCCCGACAACGACCCAAGCTTCTACGGTATCGATGCAGGCTATACGGCGGCGGTGAACAGCTGGCTGCGCGATGGCCTCGGCTTCGAGACCGACCGTGAGTACCAGTCCATCGGGCGCGAACCGGGCCGTTACTGGGACTGGTCGATGGGCAATGGCTGGGGCCGCAACGCATATCTCAATGTCGGCCCGCTGATCGGCAAGGCGATGCGCGAGAATTCGCAGCTGCGCCTGTTCAACGCGCAGGGCTGGTACGATTTCGCGACCCCCTTCTTCGGCGCGGAATATTCGCTCAATCGCTTCGGCATCCCGCAGGACCGCCTGACGTTCAAATATTACGACGCCGGCCACATGATGTACGTGCGTGACGAGGACCGGGTAAAACTCAGCGCCGACCTGCGCGAATTCATTCGCGCGCGTTGACCCGCAAGCCTGCGCTGGCATAGCTCGGCATCATGCTTCGCCTGACCGCGCTGTGTGCGCTTACCCTGCTGTCCGCCTGCAAGCCGCCCGCTTCGGACGACTATGTCTCGCGTGCGCAGATCACCGAGGAAAGGCGCACACCTTCGACCCCCGTCGCCTCGCCCGATACAGACGGCGCGGCATGGGCGCGCAGCGAACAGAGCGGGCGCCTGCTCTACGGCAAGCCCGGTGAAATGCCGCTCTTCTCGCTGGCATGCGAAGGAGAGGAACTAGTCTACCGCCGCTATGTCGCGGCAGACGAGGATGCCAAGGCAATGCTCGCGTTGATCGGCAACGGCCACGTCGAACGCCTGTTTATCGACGCGCATGAGGAAGGCGATGCCTGGCTGTGGCGCGGATCGGTCCGGGCCGATGATCCCAGGCTCGAAGTGCTGACTGGCCCGAGAAGCGTAGAAGCGACCATTCCAGGGGCAGGATCGATGATCCTCAACGCCAGCCGCCAGCCGGCCGAGTTCATCACTCGCTGCGCGGGGACGATGCCTGCTCTGCCAGATCCCGAAGCATCGCCGGAGTAAGCACCTGCGGCAATTGCTGCGCGTCGCCGCCCGGCGCGTACCACAGGTAAAGCGGCACACCCGCCACACCCTGTTGCGCAAGGAAACTGGCAATCTCTTCATCGCGGCGCGTCCAGTCGCCGCGTATGGTGATCACCTCTGCCCGGGAAAACGCCTCATGCGTTTCCCAATCCTCGATGGCGACCTGTTCGTTGACCTTGCAGGTGATGCACCAGTCGGCGGTGAACCAGACGAAGACGGGCTTGCCGCTGGTGCGCGCCTCGGCAAGGGCGCTTTCGGAGAATTCAATCGGCTCGTGGATGCTCTGGGAGGAGGACACCTCGGGAGCTTCCGGTTCCGGCACGAAGGACAGCGCGAAGATGGCCAGCGCCACGATCCCGGCAAAGAAGATGCGTTCGGCACCCAGCCCTTTCGCCTGCCGCTGGCCCATCGAGGCCAGCAGTGCGAGCACCAACACGCTCACGATCCCGATCATGGTCAGCCAGAAGCCGTCCGCAATGCGCCACAGCAGCCACGCCAGCGCCAGTACGGTGAGCCCCATCGGGATCGCCATCCAGCGCCGGAAACGCTCCATCCACGGACCCGGCTTCGGCAGTTTGCGCCGCCATGCGGGGATGAACCCGATGAGCAGGAATGGCAGCGCGAGACCAATACCTAGCGCGGTGAATATCGCGAAGCCCTCAATGGGCCGCAGAACCAGCGCCGCGCCCAGCGCCAGCGCCATGAAAGGGCCGGTGCATGGCGTGGCCACGAATGCGGCCAGCAGGCCGGTTGCGAAGGAGCCCTTGGCCGATGGCTTGCCTCCCGCGATGGCCATCCCGGGCAACTGGAAAAGCCCGAGGAAGTTGGCGGTGATCGCAATCGCCAGCACGAATAGCGCCGCCACGATGCGGGGCTCCTGCAGTTGGAAGGCCCATCCCACCTGCTCGCCTGCAGAACGCAGCAGCAGGATCACAGCGCCGAGCGCGGCACAGGCCAGCACCACACCAGCGGTATAGGCCAGCGCGTCGCGCCTTGCGGAAGCCTCGTCACCGCCCGCCTTGGCGAGCGCGAGCGCCTTGAGGCTCAGGATCGGGAAGACGCAGGGCATGATATTTAGCAACAGCCCGCCGACCAGCGATGCGGCGAGCAGTATCCAGAGAGGCGGAATATCCACCGGGCCGCGGATCGGCTTTACGCCCTCAAGCGGCACATCGCGCTGTTCGGCCTCGAAACGAAGCCCCTGCCCGTCACCGAGCGAGAGGATGCCGCCAATCCGTTCGGGCAATGCTGTGCCTTCCTGTCCGGCGAGGCTCCGGAGCGGGATTTCGGCGACCAGCAAATTTCCTTCGCGGACATAGGTCTGAACTGCGGCATATTGCGGCGCGAACCCGCCGATCTGTGGGTCCGCCAAGAAGAGGTGCAGATCACCCAGTTCAAGCTCGGCAGGAAGAGGGATGCCCACCCGCAGCCGGTCGCGCTGGATTTCATATCCCGCAACACTGTCGAGCGGCGGGGCGATCGCCGCCCGCCACGCCCTGAAATTTCCGCCTTCGCTCAACGAAAGTCGCGCATCCTGCGGCACGCAAATCCTGTCCGTGCAGGCGAGGTAGGAAACGAAACCGGTTATCGGCGCGATGTTCGCCACTGCAGCGTCGGCTGGCACCTCGACAGGCACGAGGACGGCATGCTCGCCCTCGTAAATGTGATTCATCAGCCCCGAGATCACGAGGGTTTGCGGCACCGGATATAGCGGCTCGCCCGCCACCCATCCCCCGGGCAGGTCGAGAGAAAGCGCCATGCCTTGGCCAGCATCGCCCGGGTTCGACCAGTATCCGTGCCATTCGCTGCTGCTGGGCGTGAACTTCAGCGCCAACATCCACGTTTCACCGGGTACCGGCGGGCCATCGCTGCGCAATTCGACCGCGATATTCTCGTCACCGAAACGCGCTTCCTGCGCGGTGGCGACGGCGGGGAAGAGCAGCACCAGCGCCGCAACAAATGCAAGCCAGATGCCGCGCGCTGCGTCCAATGTCCTTGCCTCGGTCACACTGAGCGCATTAGGGACTGCCCCCATGACAGACAAGCGCGACTTGCTCATCCTCGGCGGCGGCCTCGTGGGAACCACCCTTGCCCTCGCGGCGGCGAAAAAAAGGCTTTCGAGCCACCTCGTCGACCGGGCCGATCCGGCCGACCTGACGGCGGAAGGTTTCGATGGCCGCGCGTCGGCCATCTCGACTGCAAGCTGGCGGTTGTTCCGCAACATCGGCCTTGCCGACGCGCTGGAGCCGCATGGCTGCCCGATCGAATCCATCGCCGTACTCGACCAGATGAAACCGGGCCGGATCGACTTCACGCCCGAGGCGCATGAAGGCTCGCTGGGACGCATGTTCGCCAACCGCCAGCTGCGCATCGCCCTGTTCGACGCGGCGAAGAACGAACCGCTGATCACAATGCACGCCCCGGTGGATGTCGTCAGCCGCCATCGCGATGCTTTCTCGGTCAGCGCCACGCTGGGTGACGGAACCGTGCTCGAGGCCGACCTGCTGGTAGGCGCCGAGGGTCGCGGCTCGCCCACCCGCGAGGAAGCCGAGCTCAAGATGGCCAGCTGGGACTATTCGCACCGCGCGATCATCACCGGCCTCGACCATTCGAAGCCGCATGAAGGAGTGGCCTGGGAGATCTTCTACGAAGACGGCCCCTTCGCGCTCCTGCCGCTGCTCGACGGCCCCGAAGGCCAGCACCGCAGCGCCCTTGTCTGGACTGTGGACGAGAAAGACGCTGCCGGCGTGCTCAAGCTCGGCAACCGCGCCTTCCTCGCCGAAGTCGAGAAACGCATGGGCGATATTCTCGGCACGCTGTCGTTCAACAGTGGCCGCACCTCCTACCCGCTCAGCTTCCAGCACACAGCGCGGATCGTGGGCGAGCGCATGGCGCTGATCGGTGACAGCGCACACGGCATGCACCCGATTGCCGGACAGGGCCTCAACCTCGGCTTGCGCGATGTAGGCGCACTGGTCGAAGTGCTGGAAGAAGCGCGCCGCCTCGGCCTCGATCTTGCCGATGCACAGGTCCTCGAACGCTACGAGAAATGGCGCGCGCTCGATTCCATCATGGTCATGGGCGCGACCGACACGCTGACCCGCATCTTCGGCGTGCCCGGCAAGACCGCCAGCGCAGTGCGGCGCTTCGGCATGGCAGGCGTCCAGCGTTCGGGCTGGCTGAAGAAGTTCTTCATGGATGAAGCACGCGGCGTATCGGGCGACGTGCCCGAACTGATGAAGGCCTGAGGCCTACTCTCCGACGGACCCTATTCCTCGACGGGGCTGGGCTGCGAAATCCGGTTACCTGCGCCATCGCGCAGGCGACGCGGTTCGAGCACGGCCGCGGTTTCGATCAGGTCCAGCGCGCGCTGCGTCGAGGCATAGCGTTCGGCATCGCGCAGCCACTGTTCGGCCTGCGAGGCACCCGGCAGGTTGCGCACCTCGGCCACAGCATCGTCGGGTCGTCCGCTCAGCAGGAACAGGCGGGCACGCTCGATCCGCTTTTCCGGCTGCGGCGAAGGCGCACTTTCGCGTCGCACCGTGAACAGAGCGCCGAGTTCTTCGGTGAAGCGCTCGAACCCGCCACGATCGTCGCCCGACTGCAATTGCGGCGCGAGCCCGTCGAGACGCGCGATCAACTGGTCGAGAGTGACCGGTTCGCGCGAGAAGGTGATGATCGTGTTGACCGCATTGGGCAGCGCATCACCGAAGCGCAGCCGCAGCTGGTCCGACAGGTACCCCAGTTCCGCACCGCGATCGATGGCGCGGCGGATGGCGAAAGCAATCAGCAGGCCTTCGGACCTTGCGGCATTGCCCGCAGCAGCCTGTGCCTGCAGGTCGAGCCGGGTGAGGCGCTGTTCGGCGGCGGCGAGGCGCTGGTCGATACCGCCCTGCTGTTCGGCAACGCGCTCGACGTCCTCGACCGAAACTTCGCTCGCGCTGGCGCTCGGGCTGGGTGTCGGTCCGTCGTCGGCGGCTTCCGTGGTCAGCGCTGCCTGCGGCTGTTCGGTCGGCGTGCTCTCGGCCTCGTCCGCATCGGACGAACGCCAGGTGAAATAGCCTGCGACTGCTGCCCCGAGGACAAAGGAGGCCACCGTGGCAAGCAGCACGGGCCGCATGCTGGTCGGCGAACGCCGATTGCTCGAAAAACTCTCCATTATACTCCGTTCCACGACCCCGCCGCGCCGATCTTTGCAGCGCGTTTCATCCGGCTATCCTACTGGCACAATCGCTCCGCCAAGGCCAGTAGCTCGGCGTCGAGCGCCTGTGGGGCGATGTGTACACTTTCCCAGCCGTCACCTGCAATTTCGGCGATCCGCGGGCCCAGTGCGGCAATCGTGACCTTCGTCCGCTCGATTTCCAGCCGATCGCATTCTTCGCGCAGGCGCCTTGCAGCCTCGCCCGAATGGAGCAGGACCACCCCGCCGCTTTTCCGCATGGCTCTGGCGACATCTTCCGCCAGGTCCAGATCCCGCATGCGATAGGTCACACGGGTTGCGATCGAGATACCCTCGGGCCGCTCGAGCTCGACCATTTTCTCGCCGGCCAGCCTGAGGAAGCGGATTTCGCGACCCTTCACCCTATCGAGCAGCGCCTGAAGCCCGCCCTTGCCCGTCTGCGAGACGATGAAACCCTTTTCGCGGGCGCCCTCGGCCGTGGCCTCGCCGACGGCATAGACCGGCAGGCGTTCGAGCTTTTCGAGATTGTGGCCGCCGTGGCGAAACACGTTGCTGCTGCCGACGAGCAGGGCGTCGAAACCGCTCGGGTCGGGGCAATCCCACGCGACCGCCTCGACTTCGAACAGCGGACATCCGAGAACCGTAAGCCCGTATGCCTCGGCGGTTTCCATGGTGACGCGAAGCCCGGGCTCGGGCCGCAATACGAAGAGCAGGCGGCTCAAGCCTGAACTCCGAAGAGTGCCGAAACATGCGCCGGGGCTTGATCGAGAAGCCGCGCGGCCAGTTGGCGGGCGGCATCGAGGTCACTCGCATCGAAAGTGGCCTCGTCGCTGATGCGGATGGCACCATCGCCGCTGTAAATGGCAGCCTTGAGGCGCAATTTCCCACCGTCGCGGTGCGTCAGGGCGGCGATGGGGCTATGGCAGGTCCCGCCCAGCCCTTCGAGAAGCGCGCGTTCTGCGAGCACTTCCTCACGGCTGGCCTTGTCGTCGATAGCTGCGAGCAGGTCGCGGGTGCGCTGGTCGGCGGCGCGGCATTCGATCCCGATGGCGGCCTGCGCCGGTGCTGGCAGCCATTCTTCCGGATCGAGCCTCGTGCCCACGCCGGTTTCTCCCAAACGTTCGAGACCTGCTGCGGCAAGGAATGTCGCATCGGCTTCGCCCGCCTGCAGTTTCGCCATGCGGGTGGCGACATTGCCGCGAATGCCGACCACTTCGAGATCGGGCCGCGCGTTGAGCAATTGCGCCGCGCGGCGCGGAGCGCTGGTCCCGACCCGTGCACCGAGCGGGATCGCCGCGATGGAAGCTGCACCCAGCAGCACATCGGCCTTGTCCGCACGCGGCAGGACGGCGCCAATGGCGAATTCGTCAGGACGCAGCGTCTCGACATCCTTCATCGAGTGGACCGCCGCATCGATCCGGCCCTCGCTGAGCCAGATATCGAGTTCGCGCGTCCACAGCGCCTTGCCGCCGATATCGGCAAGCGGACGGTCCTGTATCTTGTCGCCGCTGGCGATAACGGGAACCAGCTCGACTGCGCTCTCATCCCAGCCATGGGCCGCACAGAGGCGCGAGCGGGTTTCTTCCGCCTGCGCCATGGCAAGCGGCGAACGACGGGTTCCGAGGCGAATTTGGATGATGGAGGTCATGGCGCGCGCTTGCCCTAGCGAGCGATACCGTTAAGGGGAAGCGCACAATGGTTCTGGTCCTCGGCATAGAAAGTTCCTGCGACGAAACCGCCGCCGCACTGGTGGACGGCGACCGGCGCATCGTGGCGCAGCGTATCGCTTCGCAGGACGAGGAGCACGCGCCCTTCGGCGGCGTGGTGCCCGAGATTGCCGCACGCGCCCATGCAGAAAGGCTTGCCCCGATGATCGAGGGCGTACTGGCCGATGCAGGCGTAAAACTTGACGATCTCGACGCAATTGCCGCCACCGCAGGCCCGGGCCTGATCGGCGGTGTCATGGTCGGCCTCGTCAGCGCCAAGGCGCTTGCGATGGCGAGCGGGGTACCGTTGATCGCGGTCAACCACCTCGAAGGCCATGCATTGAGCCCTCGCCTTGCCGACGAGGACCTCGAATTTCCCTATGCCCTGCTGCTCGTATCGGGCGGTCATTGCCAGATCCTGCAGGTCGACGGGGTCGGACAGTACCGCCGACTAGCGACCACGATCGATGACGCGCTTGGCGAGGCATTCGACAAGACGGCGAAGATTCTCGGCCTCGGCTTTCCCGGTGGGCCCGCAGTCGAGCGGATCGCGAAGGAAGGCGACGCCAAGGCCGTGCCGCTCCCCCGCCCGATGGTCGGTAGCGGCGAGCCGCATTTCTCCTTCGCCGGCCTGAAGAGCGCGGTGCTGCGCGCCCACGAGAGCGGGAAATACGAAGCGCCCGACATCGCCGCGAGCTTCCAGCAGGCAGCCATCGACTGCGTGGTCGACCGGTTAAGCATCGCGCTTGCCAAAATGGATGCGGTGAAGACACTCGTGGTGGCAGGCGGCGTTGCAGCGAATGCTTCGGTGCGTGCCGCGCTTGAAGCCGTTGCCGAGAAACGCGGGCTGCGGTTCACCGCACCGCCACCAAAGCTGTGTACCGACAACGCCGCGATGATAGCATGGGCCGGCATCGAACGGCTCGGACTGGACGGGTTCGCCCCCGATCCGCTGGATATTTCTGCGCGGCCCCGCTGGCCGCTCGATCCCGAAGCGGAGCCGGTGCGCGGAGCAGGAGTGAAGGCATGAGCGTAGGGGTCCTTGGAGCAGGCGCATGGGGCACGGCCCTTGCGCAAATGGTCGCCAGCGATGGCCGCGACGTCCTGCTCTGGGCGCGCGAGGTCGAGCTGGTCGAAGAAATCAACACCGCCCACAAGAACACCCCCTTCCTGCCGAGCGCGACCCTGTCCGAGAATATCCGCGCGACCAGCGACCTTGCCGAAATGGCGACGCTCGACGCGATGCTCGTCGTCACGCCCGCACAGCACATGGGCGCAATGCTGGAGGCCATGCCCTCGCACCCGCGCGATCTCATCCTGTGCTCCAAGGGGATCGAGGCGGGCACGGGCCGGCTGATGAACCATGTTGCACGCGATGCGGCCCCGAAAAGCGATATCGCCGTGCTCTCAGGCCCGACCTTCGCGCATGAAGTCGCGGCCGGTCTTCCCGCAGCCGTTACGCTGGCATGCGGTGGCGGAGAGGCGCAGTGGGAGCGCATTGCCCCGCTCGTCGCCCGCACCAATTTCCGACCCTATTATTCCGATGACGTGACCGGTGCGGAAATCGGCGGTGCGGTGAAAAACGTGCTGGCCATCGCCTGCGGCGTCGTCGAAGGCCTGCGCCTCGGCCAGAACGCCCGCGCCGCGCTGATCGCACGCGGCTATGCGGAAATGCTCCGCTTCGGCGAGGCTTTGGGCGCGCGCGCGGAAACGCTGACCGGCCTGTGCGGCCTGGGCGATCTCGTGCTGACCTGTTCGTCCACCTCGAGCCGCAATTTCTCGCTCGGCAAGGCGCTGGGCGAAGGCCAGAGCGCGGCCAGCCTCATGTCCGACCGCAAGACCGTGGCCGAAGGCGCGCATACCGCGCCGGTTCTGGTCGAACTTGCCGACAAATATGGCGTGACCATGCCGATCGTCGGCGCGGTGAATGCGCTGCTTTCGGGCGCAGAGCCGAAATCCGTGGTGGGCGATATCCTTGCCCGGCCGCTTAAGGCCGAACAGGAAAGCGACGCTTGAGCCAGCCCGCTCCGCCAGCGCAGCCCGAACCAGCCAAGGGCGGTGACGACATGGCCACGCTCGCCAAGGGCGGGCGCACCAACACGCTCGGCTTCATCGTGCGCCTGCTTGGCGGGCTGCCCTTCCTGTTCGTCGGCTACCGTCTCTACGGGGTCGAGGAAATGGGGCGCTTCGCTATCGCCTTCGTGGTGGTCGAAATCCTGGCGCTGGTCTGCGCGCTAGGCGAAAAGCGCGGCCTTGCGCAACGCCTGGCCGAAGGGGCCGAAGACGACGAACCCGAAGCTGCACGCCGCAAGGTCAACCTCGTGTTCGACGGGATGCTTGCCTCGCTGGCGGTTTCGCTCGTGGTATGCGCGGTCCTGCTCGTATTCCCGGTGATCATCTTCCCCAATGGGGTGAACAGCAGCTGGGACATGTGGATGATCGCGGCAATCCCGGCATTCGCGCTGACCGAAATCCTGCTCGCGGCACAGGCCTACCGCTACGATATCGCGACGACCGTGCGTGCACGCGCCCTGGTCGAGCCGTGGACCAAATCGATCCTCGTCACCGCGTTGTTCTTCGTGCCCGGGGTGGGCGAAGGTGGAATCGCGCTTGCATTCCTTGGCGCGATCTATGCCGCTCTACTGACCGCTGCCTGGTCGTTCTTCCGGACCTACGGCAGGCCTGCCGGCTGGCGACCGCGCCCGCGTTATCTCGGCAAGATGAGCCTGCGCGCCCTGCCGCTGGTGGGCGCCGATGTCATTGAGCGCGGCACGCGGCTGCTCGACGTGTGGCTGCTCGGCCAGTCGACCTCTGCCGATACGGTCGGCATCTACTGGTTCGCAAAGGAAGTCGTCAGCCTGCCGCAGAAACTGAAATCCAGTTTCGAGCCGATCCTCTCGCCGGTCATCACCAAGAACCTGAAGATCGGAAACATGACGGCAATCGCATCGCAGGTGCGGCAGGTCGGCTTCTGGATCATCGCCCTGCAGGCCGGCATAGCGCTGGCGCTGGCCATTCCGGGCGAGGCTGTCATGGGCCTCGGCGGTCCGGCCATCGTCGGCGGTACGGGCGCACTCGCGCTGCTGCTGACGGCAGAAGTCATCGCGTCGATGGCTGTCGTGTCGGAAAGCGTGCTGGTCTACATCGCGCGCAAGCGAAACCTCGCGATCTCGGTCGGCATCATAACGCTGCAGGGTGCGCTGACGCTGGCCCTGATCGCGCTTGCCGACCATCTCGGCATGGATGAAGGCTTCAAGGCTGCGGGCGCGGCGCTCGCAATGCTGATAGCGCTCGGCACATCCAGCCTCGTCAAGGCGCTGCTCCTCAAGCGGCTGCTCAAGGCACCGGTGAGCAACTGGCGATGGGCGCTGGTCTGGGCGACCGCGCCGACAGTGGTCGTCGGCTTCGTCGCGACGCTGCTTCCTGAATGGGCGGAGCTTGCTTTCGGTATCCCCGCGATCCTTGCCACATACGGCTATGTGATCTGGAAACGCGGTTTCGGACCGGAAGATCGGGTCCTTTTCCGCAAGAATTCGCCAGAATCGGGCGATACCGCGCCCTAATCGGCATATTCGATAAGCTACTGTTTTTAAGACGTATTACCGCCCTCCGCGGGAGGATTGCGGCTGCATTCGCGTGCCCAAACTTGACTCATGCCTCATTTTGGCCACATTTTAGACATGATGTCGCCTTTATTTATGTGATAACATTACATAGGAGTAGGGAATCATGGAGAGGAAGAATATGGACAATCGCACTCGTGCAGGAGGAGCCGCATTGTCGCTCCTCGCCACAAGCTCGCTGATCATTGCCGTCGCAGGTTGTTCGCAGGACCAGTCGAGCGAAGAGGTCGAATCGATTGCGACCTACGACATTGCTTCCCCTCCCCCGCCCGTTTCTCCCGCGCCTCCGGGCGTCGCTGCGGAAATGGCCACGGTCGACATGGCCATGGCACCGCCGCCTCCCGGCCAGTGGGCAAGAGCGAGCGTGCCCGGTGATGCCTATCCGATGCCGCCTGAGGATCGCGAGCGCTATGCGGGCGAGGAAGTCTCATCGATCAAGCTGGTGTCGACCGAGCCTGTCTCGACCTTCTCCGTCGACGTCGACACCGGTGCCTATGCCAATGCCCGCAGGTTCCTGACCATGGGCCAACTCCCGCCGCGCGGCGCAGTGCGGACTGAGGAGATGATAAACTACTTCCGCTACGACTACGCCCGCCCGGAAGATCGCAGCAAGCCGTTCTCGGTCACGCTCGATGCGGCGGAAAGCCCCTGGAACCCGCAAGCAAAGCTGATCCGCGTGGGCCTGCGCGGCTATGACCTGCCGCGCGATGAGCGACCGGCGGCGAACCTCGTCTTCCTCGTCGATGTGTCGGGTTCGATGAACAGCCCCGACAAGCTGCCGCTGGTCAAACGGGCTCTCTCCGGCCTCGCCTCGGAAATGTCGGGCAAGGACAAGGTTTCGATCGTCGTCTACGCGGGCCGCACCGCGGTCGTGCTCGAACCGACGAGCAATTCCGCCAAGGTCCGCGCCGCCCTCTCGCGTCTCGAGGCGGGCGGTTCGACCGCGGGCGCTGCGGGCCTCGAACTTGCCTATGACATGGCGCGCCAGGGCTTCATCAAGGGCGGCGTCAACCGCGTGATCCTTGCCACCGACGGCGATTTCAACGTCGGCATGTCGGATACCGACCGGCTGATCGAGATGATCGAGAAGCAGCGCGACAGCGGCGTGACGCTGACCACGCTCGGCTTCGGCACGGGCAATTACAACGAAGCGATGATGGAGCAGATCGCCAATCACGGTAACGGCAATTACGCCTATATCGACAGCGCGCTGGAAGCGAAGAAGGTGCTGCGGGAGGAAATGAGCAGCACGCTCTTCACCATCGCCAAGGACGTGAAGATCCAGGTCGAGTTCAACCCTTCCGTCGTCAGCCAGTATCGCCTGATCGGCTACGAGAACCGCGCACTTCGCGAGGAAGACTTCAACAACGACGCGGTCGATGCAGGCGATATCGGTGCCGGGCACCAGGTCACTGCGATCTACGAGATAATCCCGGCCGGCAACAAGGGCTGGATCTCGGATCGCCGCTATGGCGCCGAGGCTGGAAGCCCCGCTGCCAGCCGCTCGGACGAGGCCGCCTTCGTCCAGCTGCGCTACAAACTGCCCGACGGGTCGAAATCGAAGCTGATCCAGTATCGCCTGCCCGCAGCCGCGCTCCAGACGCGCCGCCAGCCGCAGGGCGATTTCGCCTTCGCCGCAGCAGTGGCCGCCTACGGCCAGAAGTTGCGCGGAGACGATTTGCTGAAAGGCTTCAGCTGGGAGGACGTCGTCAGCCTCGCCGGTCGCCAGCGCGACTACTACCGGCAGGAATTCGTCGAGCTCGCCCGCACTGCCGAAGCGCAAATGTAGCCTGTGTCCCCCGCCCTGCGCATCCGCCCCTTGAACGCGGCGGATGCGCAGGTAGAAGGCGCTGGAGATGACACAGCGCCCTACCCTGACAATCACGCTCGGTGCCGCCCTCGTGGCGGCGCTTGGCTATGTGGGCAGCCAGGCATCGGGCGCCGCCATGGCCGACCGGCTCGCCGCTGCAGCCGGTCCCGCGCTGGCTGACGCGGGCACGCCCTCGGTCGAGGCCCGTTTCGCCAACCGCTTCGGCCACCCTTCACGCCATCCCGTCTTGAGCGGCGGTGAAACGCTGGAGGATGAAGAGCGCACGAAGGCGGCGCGCGCCGTTGCAGCCCTACCCGGCGTCGGCGGGGTCAGCTGGATCGACGGCTCCGTCAATGCGGAAAGCGGCGAGTCCGAATTCGAGCCCCTGCACTGCCAGGAGGATGTGGACGGCCTGCTACGCACGCGCACCATCCGTTTCGAGGAAGCAAGCACCGCACTTGTGCCCGCCAGCCGTATCCTGCTCGATGAGGTCGCCGCAGCGCTGCGCCCGTGCCTTGGCTCGATCATCGCGATCACCGGCCACACGGACCGGTCGGGCAACGAGCAAGCAAACCTCGCGCTCAGCATGGACCGAGCGCGCACCGTTCGCGAAGCCCTCGTCCGCCGCGGGATCCCGCGTGACGGGCTGCGCGCCCGCGGTGTCGGCTCCAGCGAGCCGGTCGAACGCCTGACGCCCGAAGATCCCGCCAACCGCCGCATCGAATTCTCGGTCATCCGCAAGGAGCCGCTGACCCCGACGTCCGTCGATACACCGGGACCCCGCTGATATGCCGATATGGTTCGAAGTCATCGCGCTGATGCTGGTCGCCTATCTGATCGGCCTGACGATCGGCTGGGCCCTGTGGAGCCGCGCACCGGCACCGCATCCCGATGAAAATCTTGTCCAAGAAGAGAGGGACGACACATGAGCGAACTGCTCGCCGAACACTGGATCCTGCTCGCCATCGCTCTCGTGATCGGGCTTATCGTTGCCTGGTTCCTGCTGCGCACCAATCGCCGCACCCGCGTGACCGGCGCGAGCAAGGATGTACTCGACGAGGGCGCGGAACGCGCACAGCGGAATTCCGCGCTGGTCGATGCACCTCCCGCCGCGACCCGCGACCCCGAGCCGGTGGTCAAGGTGAGCGACGGCAATGGCGACGAGCTCACCCGCATCAAGGGCGTAGGCCCCAAGCTTGCCGCAACGCTCGAAAGCCTCGGTGTCACGTCCTTCGCGCAGATCGCAGAATGGGACGATGCGGAGATCGACCGTATCGACGCCCAGCTCGGCCGCTTCGAAGGGCGCATCCGGCGCGACGACTGGGTCGGCCAGGCCCGCCTTTTGGCTGATGGCAATGACGCCGAATTTACGGGCAAATACGGGGCCGGAGCCTGACCGTGGAACCTTCTCGCGTTTGACCCATTTCAAATGTTGGGTCGAGCGAACGAGGAGAGGCTGCATGGGACAACAGCTACGCGTACTTGTCGCCGAAGATGAATTGATCGTTGGCTACGATCTTTGCGACACCGTTTCGGAAGCCGGCTATATCGTGGAAGGTCCTTTTGACGACCTGTCCAGCGCCATGCTTGCCTACCAGAAGACCAAACCGGATATCGCCATTCTCGATGTCCAGCTGGGTGACGGCATCGTCTACCCGCTGGCGGAGCAGATGATGGCCGAAAACGTGCCGGTGATCTTCCATTCCGGCCACCTCACACCGCAGGAAGTAGCGACCCGCTTTCCGCTGGCTCAGGCGCTGTCCAAGCCCTGTCCTCCGGCCGAGGTAATCGAGTCCGTCCAGCGGGCAGCCGCAGCCGCCTAGCGCTTTCGAATTTCTGGCTTTTTCGGGAACCGCGCACCGCACGGCCCCATTCCTTGCACGTACCCCAAGGAAAGGAACTCCCATGTCGCTCCAGAAAATGATCGATGCCCACCCGCAGGTGGAAGACAAGACCGAAGACCTCGTCCTCGCCGCCCGTCACGCAATGCTGTGCTCGCTGTTCTGCACCAGCTGCGCCGACGCCTGCGTGGCCGAAGACATGGACATGGCCCAGTGCATCCGCAACTGCCTCGACTGTGCCGATGTCTGCGCTGCGACCGCACGCCTCGCCGTCCGCCGTACCGCCCAGAACATCGATGTCCTGCGCGCCCAGATGGAAGCCTGCATCAAGGCCTGTGAAACCTGCGCCGAAGAATGCGAGAAGCATGACAACGACCATTGCAAGTGGTGCGCCAAGATGTGCCGCGAATGCGCCGACGACTGCCGCAAGGCACTGAGCCAAGTAAAGTGAGGCGATCGGGCGGGACAGTGGTATACTCTCCCGCCTGATGTCCAAGCTTCGCACCTTCTTCGCGCTCGACAGCGTCGACAAAATCGCCACCTTCGAGGCGATCGCAATGGTGCTCTACGCGAAATTCCTGGTTGCAAGCGTGCCGCCGCGCAAGTGGCGCAATCGCTTCGGCGCCATTGCCACCCACAGCACAAAGCAGGATGCCGATCTCGCTACCGTCCGCCGGGTCAGGCTGGCGATACTGCGCGCCCTCAACAACGTCCCCGGTTCACCCAATTGCCTGCCGCAAGCTCTGACCGGACGGTGGATGCTGGAGCGGCGCGGTATTGCCTCCAGCCTGTTCATTGGCACCCAGCGCGATGCGGACGGGAAGATGCAATTCCATGCCTGGCTGAAAGTGGGCGAGGAGTGGGTCACCGGCATTTGCGAGGAGGCCGATTACACGCTGCTCCTGCCGGGCGATGCGGAGACGGCCTGACTCCCCCTTGCGCCTGCATCGGCTGTCTGCCATCGGCAAATTCAAGTTACAAAGGAGACCACATGGCTGGTATGGTGCCATTCGACTGGAACGATCCCTTCAAGCTCGACGACCAGCTGAGCGAGGAAGAACGGATGATCCGCGACGCTGCGCATGCATTTGCGCAGGGCGAACTCCAGCCGCGCGTGATCGAGGGCTTCTCCAAGGAACTCGATGCTCCCGAACTCTTCCCGATGATGGGCGAAGCCGGTCTGCTCGGCGCGACTGTTCCGGAAGAATATGGCGGCGCAGGTGCCAGCTACGTCGCATACGGCCTGATCGCGCGCGAGATCGAGCGCGTCGATAGCGGCTACCGCTCGATGGCTTCGGTCCAGTCCAGCCTCGTGATGTATCCGATCCATGCCTATGGTTCGGAAGAGCAGAAGAAGAAGTACCTCCCCGGCCTCGCCAGCGGGCAGCTGATCGGCTGCTTCGGCCTTACCGAACCCGACGCAGGCTCCGACCCAGCCGGCATGAAGACCGTCGCGAAGAAGACCGACGGTGGCTACGTGATCTCCGGCTCCAAGACCTGGATTTCCAATTCGCCCTTCGCCGATGTCTTCGTCGTCTGGGCGAAGAGCGAGGCACACGGCGGCGGCATTCGCGGCTTCGTGCTCGAAAAGGGCATGAAGGGCCTCTCGGCTCCCAAGATCGAGGGCAAGATTTCGCTGCGCGCCAGCACCACCGGCATGATCGTGATGGACGAGGTCGAAGTGGGCGAAGATGCCCTCCTTCCCGAAGTCCAGGGCCTCAAGGGCCCCTTCGGCTGCCTCAACCGTGCCCGCTACGGCATCAGCTGGGGCGCGATGGGCGCGGCGGAATTCTGCCTCCACGCAGCGCGCCAGTACGGTCTCGATCGTGAGCAGTTCGGCGTACCGCTTGCATCGAAGCAGCTTTACCAACTCAAGCTTGCCGACATGATGAGCGAGATCGCGCTCGGCCTGCAGGCTTCCTTGCGCGTCGGCCGCCTGATGGACGAAGGCAAGTTTGCGCCTGACATGATCTCGATCGTGAAGCGCAACAACGTCGGCAAGGCGCTCGATATCGCCCGCAAGTCGCGCGACATGCACGGCGGCAACGGCATTTCGGAAGAGTACCAGGTGATCCGCCACATGGTGAACCTCGAGACAGTCAACACCTACGAGGGCACGCATGACGTCCATGCGCTGATCCTCGGCCGCGCCATCACGGGGATCGCCGCGTTTTGATCAGGCTTCACGGATATTATCGCAGCTCGACCTCATACCGCCTGCGCATCGCGCTGGAGCTGAAGGGGCTCGAGTACGAGTATGTCCCCGTGAACCTGCTCACCTCCGAGCAGAAGGGCGAGGCCTTCACCAGCCGCAACCCCTTTGGCTCGGTCCCGCTGCTCGAAGTGGACGGCAAGGACCGCGTGCAGTCGATGGCGCAGATCGAGTGGCTGGACGAAGCCTATCCGGATCGTCCGCTGCTGCCGACCGACATCGAGGACCGCTACGTCGCCCGCGAACTGGCCTATGCCATCGCGACCGAACTGCACGCCCCGCTCAACCTGCCGGTGCTGAAGTACCTCGCCAACGAATACGGCAAGTCGCAGGAAGAGATCGGCGTGTGGTACCGCCACTGGCTCGCCCGCACGCTCGAACCGCTGGAGGCTCGCCTCGCGCAGCTGGGCACGGCCGACTTCCTGTTCGATGCACCGGGGTTCTTCGAAGTCTGCCTGCTCCCGCAGGTCTATAACGCGCGCCGGTTCGACTTCGACTTCAGCGACAAGCCCCATATTGAGCGGATCGAGGCAGCCTGTCTCGCCCTTCCCGAATTCCAGCGCGCCCACCCGGACGCGCAACCCGACAATCCCGAAAACCAATAAGAGAGAGGACCTCCCATGAAACTCGCCACGCTGAAAGACGGAACCCGCGACGGCAAGCTGGTGGTCGTCTCCAAGGACCTCACACGTTACTGCGCCGCCGACAATATCGCACCCACGATGCAGGCCGCGCTCGACAATTGGGACGAGGTCGCGCCCAAGCTGAACGCGCTTTACACGGATGTCGAACACCAGACGGTGCCGTGCGAGCGCTTCCACGAGCGCGAGGCGCATTCGCCTCTGCCGCGCGCCTATCAGTGGGCGGACGGCTCAGCCTATATCAACCACGTCGAACTGGTGCGTAAGGCACGCGGCGCCGAAGTGCCCGAAAGCTTTTATCACGACCCGCTGATGTACCAGGGCGGCAGCGACAACTTCCTCGCCCCGCGCGACGACATTCCCCTTAAGGACACCAAGTGGGGCTGCGACATGGAAGGCGAGATCGCAGTCATCACCGACGATGTCCCGATGGGCGTGTCGAGCGAAGAGGCGGCGGACCACATCAAGCTGGTCATGCTGGTGAACGACGTGAGCCTTCGCGGCCTCATCCCCGGCGAACTTGCCAAGGGTTTCGGCTTCTTCCAGTCCAAGCCGGCCAGCGCCTTCAGCCCCGTCGCGGTGACGCCCGACGAGCTGGGCGATGCGTGGAAGGGCAGCGTCATCCACCTGCCGCTGATGGTCGATTACAACGACCAGCCTTTCGGCCGCGCCAATGCCGGTGTCAATGCGACCTTCAGCCTCGCCGACCTTGTCGCCCATGCCGCCAAGACGCGCGACCTGGGTGCAGGCACCATCATCGGCTCGGGCACGGTCTCGAACCAGGGCCCGGATGGCGATCCGGGCAAGCCGGTCTCCGAGGGCGGTCTTGGCTATAGTTGCATCGCCGAAATCCGCATGATCGAGACCATCGCAGACGGTGAGGCCAAGACCCGTTTCATGGCGCCGGGCGACACGGTCCGCGTCGAGATGAAGGACGCCGAGGGCCACTCGATCTTCGGCGCGATCGAACAGAAGGTGGTCGAGGCCTGAGCACTCCTTCGCCCATAGCGGGAAAGCGGATCGGGCTGCTTTCCTCGTGGGTCTCGCGCCGCAATGGCGGCGTTTTCGAGGCGGTCCTCGCGCGGGCCAAGATGCTTGACGCACTCGGCGCGCAGCCCGTGATCCTCGGGCTGCGCGAAGAGGATACGTCGCAGGATGCATGGCGGTTCGGCGGGATCGAGACGCAGCTCGTCGTCCCGTCGGGCCCGGCGGCCTTTGGCTTTGCACCGGACCTGCCACAAGCAATCGATGACGCGCGGCTCGACCTGCTCCACTTGCACGGCATCTGGCAGTATCCGAGCCACGCCGCGGCAGACTGGACCAATGCCACGGCCAGGCCGCTGGTGATCAGCCCGCACGGCATTCTCGATCCGTGGATCACCTCCCGCAACGCGTGGAAGAAGCATCTCGCCCGTACACTGTGGGAACGGCGTGCATGGCGCTCGGCCGCGGCCTTCCATGCGCTTACCGATGCCGAAGCGCATGACATCGCGACCGAGACGCACAGCGCAAAGATTGCCATCGTCCCCAATCCTGCGCCTGCCCTGTCGGTCCCCGACGGAGAGCATCGCGGCCCCTCGCTTCTCTATCTCGGTCGCATACACGAGAAGAAGAACCTGTCCGCGCTCATCGCTGCCTGGATCGCCGCGCGGGCGGAGCTGCCGGAAGGCGCCATGCTGACTGTGGCCGGATGGGGCGACGACGCCGGGATCGACATGCTCGAACACGCCATGCGCGATCACCGGGAGTTCGGGATCGAGTTCGTCGGAACCGCCTTCGGTTCGCAGAAAGCGGCACTTCTCGACCTCGCCCGCTTCGTGGTCCTGCCCAGCCTGAGCGAAGGGCTGCCGATGGCAATCCTCGAGGCATGGGCGGCAGGTGTCCCGACCATCATGACCGAGCACTGCCACCTGCCACAAGGCTTCGCTGCCGGGGCTGCAATCAGGTGCGGGACACAAAGCGAAGAAATCCGCGCTGCGCTGGTCGAAGCGCTCGGCAAGTCCGACAGCGAGTGGCAGGGCATGTCACGCGCGGCCTTGGGCCTGGCCGGAGGACCATTCAGCGCCGGGACAATCTCGCAGCGCTGGGAAGAGCTTTACGGTTTACTGCTGGAAGACCGAGCGCCCACTGCTCTATCTGGGGCTGGCCTTCCTCGCGTTACCCCTGCTGCAACTCATCCCGCTGCCACCGGCAATCTGGCAGGCATTGCCGGGTCGGGAGCTTGAGATCGCATCGCTGGCAGTGATCGGCGCCGAGGATAGCTGGCGGCCGCTTTCGATCAGCCCGCCGCTGACGCTGGCTGCGTTGTTGGTGCTGGTTCCTCCCGTCGGGACGATGTGGGCGGTTTCTACCCTTTCACGCACAGATCGGCGCTTCCTCCTGCTGGTGATAGCGGTGGTGGGGCTGTGCGGAGCATTGCTGGGCGCGATATGCCGGGCGCTTCGCCGCCGGCCCACCAGAGCCATGCCAGTACAGCGACCACAAACGCCAGCTGGACGAGCATTTCGGCGGCAGGACTGGGCGAACCGCCACCGCCGAGCACCATCGCGCAGGCGATGAAGCCCGCTGCGATCCGGCCATGGCGGCCGATGCCCATCCTGTCGCGCAATTGCAGCGTCCCGCTCCCCGAATGCGTGCCCTCCCGACCCTATACGGACCGGGAGGGCGCGCAAGCTACATCGAGCGGGCAATCACCATCTTCATGACTTCGTTCGAACCGCCGAAGATGCGCGTGATGCGGCTGTCGCGATACATGCGCGCAATCGGGTAGTCGTTGATGTAACCTGCACCGCCATGGAACTGGAGGCACTTGTCGACGACTTCACCCTGAAGCTCAGTGACCCAGTATTTCGCCATGCAGGCGGTATCGACGCTGAGTTCGCGCTTGAGGTGCTTGGCGATACAATCGTTGACGAATACCCGCGCCGCAGTGGCTCGCGCCTTGAGATCGGCCATCACGAATTGCGTGTTCTGGAAATCCCAGATCGTCTGTCCGAATGCCTTGCGGCTTTTCACGTATTCCATCGTGGTCTCGAGCGCCTTCTCGATCCCAGTCATCGCACCCATCGCGATGATCAGACGCTCCTGCGGAAGCTCGCCCATGAGCTGGTAGAAGCCCTTGCCTTCCTCACCGCCGAGAACATTCTCGGCGGGCACGAAGACATCGTCGAAGAACAGTTCCGACGTATCGGCAGCATCCATCCCGATCTTGTCGAGCTTCTTGCCGCGCTGGAAACCCTCAGCGCCCTCGGTCTCGAGCAGCATGAGGGAGATGCCCTTGGCACGCTCGTTGGGATCGGTCTTGGCAACCACGATGATGAAATCGGCGGTCTGGCCGTTCGAGATATAGGTCTTGGCACCGTTGATGCGGTAGCCGTTGCCGTCCTTCAAAGCGGTGGTCGTGATGCTCTGGAGATCGGAGCCGACACCCGGCTCGGTCATTGCGATCGCGCTGACCAGTTCGCCGGTGACGAGCTTGGGCAGGTACTTCTTCTTCTGCTCCTCGGTCCCGTGCCGCACCAGGTACGGAAGGATCACCGTGTTGTGCAGGCTGGCTGCGAAGCCCTCGACGCCATGCTTGGCCTGCTGGTCGATGACGACCATCTCGTGGCGGAAATCACCGCCATGGCCGCCGTATTCCTCGGGGACGGAGGTGCCGAGCAGGCCAGCTTCACCGGCCTCGCGCCAGAAATCTCGCTCGACCTGGCCCTCTTCGCGCCATTGGAGAACGCGCTTTTCAGGCGCATGCTGCTGGTAGAACTTACCCACTGCATCCGCGAAGATAGAGATCTCCTCGTCGTCCATGAATTCGGGCTGGGGTACGTCGATAACGGCCATCTTACTTCCCCTTCCAATTCGGCTTGCGCTTCTCGGCAAAGGCCGCAGCGCCTTCGCGTGCGTCCTCGGAGACGAAGACCGGTCCGATGAGCTGAGCCTGCTTGTCGTAGCGCTCGTCCATCGCCCAGCCGCGCGATTCCTTCATGATCTGCTTGGAGACCTTCACTGCAAGCGGGCCATTGGCGGCGATGCTGGCAGCAAGCGCCTTCGCACCTTCCAGCGCCGATCCGTCGGTCACGCGGTTGATGAGGCCGATTTCGTAGGCGCGGTCTGCACCGATGAAATCGCCCGTCAGCGCGAGTTCCATCGCGACCCGTTCGGGGATCTGGTCGGGCAGCATCATCACGCCGCCGGCAGCCGCCACCAAGCCGCGCTTGGCTTCGGGAATGCCGAACTTGGCGTCCTTGTGCGCCACCACGAGATCGCAGGCGATCATCAGTTCGAGGCCGCCTGCAAGCGCATAGCCTTCGACAGCTGCGATCAGCGGCTTCTTCGGCGGAGCCTGCACCACGCCGCCGAAACCGCGGCCTTCGATGCTGGGCGATTCGCCGCGCAGGAAGCCTTTCAAATCCATGCCCGAGCAGAACGTCCCGCCCGCACCGGTCAGGATGCCGACGCGCAGGTCGTCGTCCTCGTCGAGGCGATCCATCGCCGCTGCAATGCCTTCGGCAGCGGCCTTGTTCATGGCGTTCTTGGCTTCTGGACGGTTGATCGTGACGATCAGGACACCGTCGTCGACTTCGGTCAGGACGTCTTCAGACATGGGGCTCTCTCTCCAATTGCAAAACGAAACTGTTCTTGCGCCCTTGCTGCGGGAGGTTTACGCAAACGTCAACCGGCAAAAGCCGCAAGATTCGATCAAACGAGAGAGGAACACGCCCATGTCCGAAGCCTATATCATCGATGCCGTCCGTACCCCGCGCGGGATCGGCAAGCAGGGCAAGGGCGCGCTGGCAGCGATGCACCCGCAACATCTCGCGGCAACCTGCCTGAAGGCGATCAAGGACCGCAACAACTTGGACACCTCGACCGTGGACGACGTGATCTGGTCGGTCAGCACGCAGGACGGGATGCAGGCCGGCGACATGGGCCGGATGGCTTCGCTGGATGCAGGCTACGACATTACCTCGTCGGGTACGACGCTCGACCGCTTCTGCGGCGGCGGCATCACCTCGGTCGCCTTGGCCGCAGCGCAGGTCATGAGCGGCATGGAAGATTGCGTGGTTGCAGGTGGCACCGAGATGATGAGCCTCACTGCGCAAATGTCGAAGGACAAGATGCAGGCCGGGATCAGGCCGCCGATGATGGGCAGCTATAACGAGCGCCTGCAGGCGAGCCATCCGCAAAGCCACCAGGGCGTGTGCGGCGATGCCATCGCCACCATGGAAGGCTTCACCCGCGAGGAACTGGACGAGGTCGGCTACCGTAGCCAGCAGCGCGCCGCACAGGCGATCGAGGAAGGCCGCTTCGACAAGTCGGTCGTCCCCGTCGTCGACGATGACGGCAACGTCGTTCTCGACCACGAGGAATTCCCCCGTCCGCAGACCACGATGGAAGGCCTCGCCCAGCTGGAACCGGCTTTCACCAAGATTGCCCATGTCCCGCTCGACAAGAACGGCACCACCTTCGCCGGACTGGTAAACGCCAAATATCCCGATCTCGAAATCAAGCACTTCCACCACGCCGGCAACAGCTCGGGCGTGGTCGACGGAGCGGCTGCGGTCCTCGTGACAAGCAAGGACTATGCGCAGAAGCATGGCCTCAAGCCCCGCGCGCGCATTGTCGCGACTGCGAACATGGGCGATGACCCGACGCTGATGCTCAACGCCCCCGTCCCTGCTGCGAAGAAGGTTCTGGAAAAGGCCGGTCTGACCAAGGACGACATCGACCTTTACGAGATCAACGAAGCCTTCGCCGTGGTCGCCGCCAAGTTCGTGCGCGACCTCGATCTCGACTGGGACAAAGTCAACGTGAACGGCGGTTCGATCGCGCTCGGCCACCCGATCGGCGCCACCGGTTCGATCCTGATCGGCACGATGGTCGACGAGCTGGAGCGCCAGAACAAGCGCTATGGCCTCATCACCATGTGTGCCGCGGGCGGCATGGCCCCTGCCATCGTGATCGAGCGCGTCGACGATTTCGTCGACTGATCGACCTAGACTGTCAGGCGGCTTTCCCGGCCGCCTGATCGTCCTTCGCAAATCCCCAAGACACGTGTGCCCAGGCGCGTTCGTGGAAATAGTACAGCACTATCTTGGTCAGCACTTCGGTGACCGCGATGGCGCCTGCCGCCTTTGCGCTGCCGGTGAAGAACCAGCTCAGCGCGAAGGTGTCCAAGCTGCCGAGAATACGCCAGCTGACAGCCTTCGCGAAGCTGCGCGAATGGGCTTCACGCCCGCGAAACAGGATCATGTGTCTGTTCTTACGCCTTACTTGAGCGGCAGGATCTGCTTGATGATGTAGTCCGCAGCTTCCTCGGGGCTCATGGCCACGGTGTTGACGCGGATTTCCGGTTCCTCGGGCTCCTCATAGGGGCTGTCGATACCGGTGAAGTTCTTCAACTCACCGGCACGCGCCTTCTTGTAGAGGCCCTTCACGTCGCGCGCTTCCGCCACTTCGAGCGGAGTGTCGACATGGATCTCGATGAACTCGCCCTCGCCCATCATGTCGCGGACCAGCTGGCGGTCTGCGCGGAAAGGGCTGATGAAGGCCGTCAGCACGATCAGGCCGGCGTCGGTCATCAGCTTGGCGACTTCGCCGATGCGACGGATATTCTCGATCCGGTCACTTTCGGTAAAGCCGAGGTCCTTGTTGAGACCGTGACGGACATTGTCGCCATCGAGCAGGAAGGTGTGGCGGTTCATGATCGCCAGCTTCTTCTCGACCTCGTTGGCGATGGTCGACTTGCCCGAGCCCGAAAGGCCGGTGAACCATAGCACGCGCGGCTTCTGGTTTTTCATCGCGGCGTGATCGTCACGCGTGATGTCGGTGGCCTGCCAGTGCACGTTCTGCGCGCGGCGCAGGCTGAAGTTCAGCATGCCTGCACCCACCGTGTGGTTGCTGATCTTGTCGATAAGGATGAACCCGCCGAGCGCGCGGTTCTCGGTATAGGGATCGAACACGATCCGCTTGTCGGTCGTGATTTCGGCAACACCGATCTGGTTGAGGTGGAGCGTCTTGGCAGCAAGATGCTCCATCGTGTTTACGTCGACCTCGTATTTCGGTTCGGCAACGGTCACGCTGACCATCTGCGAACCGAGCTTCATCCAGTATGCACGGCCCACGACGAGCGGGTCCTCGTCCATCCAGACGATCGTGCTTTCGAACTGGTCGGCGACTTCGGGCGGACTGTCGGCCGCTGCCAGCACGTCGCCGCGCGAACAGTCGATCTCGTCATTCAGGGTGATGGTCACCGACTGGCCGGCAACGCCCTCTTCGAGGTCGCCATCCATCGTCACGACCGACTTGACCGTGCTCGTCTTGCCCGAGGGCAGAGAACGGACCGTGTCACCCGGCTTGACCGAACCGGTCGAGATGAGGCCTGAGAAGCCGCGGAAGTCGAGATTGGGACGGTTTACCCACTGCACCGGCATGCGGAACGGGTGGGCAAGGTTCTCGTCCGAGCGGACCTCGACTGCCTCGAGATGCTCCATCAGCGTCGGGCCCGTGAACCAGGGCGTGTTTTCCGAACGCGAGGTGATGTTGTCGCCGGCAAGGCCGGAGATCGGGATCGCGGTGAAATTCTCGATGCCGATGCTCTCGGCGAAATGCTCGTAACCGGCGATAATCGCGTCGTACTTTTCCTGGTCGTAATCGATCAGATCCATCTTGTTCACGGCGAGCACGAGGTTCTTGATGCCGAGCTGGTGGCACAGGAAGCTGTGGCGCTTGGTCTGGACCAGCACGCCCTTGCGCGCATCGATCAGGATGCAGGCGAGATCGGCGGTCGAAGCGCCGGTCACCATGTTGCGCGTGTACTGCTCGTGTCCCGGGCAGTCGGCGACGATGAACTTGCGGTTCTCGGTCGAGAAGAAGCGATAGGCGACGTCGATGGTGATGCCCTGCTCGCGCTCGGCGGCGAGGCCATCGACCAGCAGTGCGAAATCGATTTCCTGACCCTGCGTGCCGACCTTCTTGCTGTCGTTGCTGAGCGCTTCGAGCTGGTCCTCGAAGATCATCTTGGAATCGTAGAGCAGGCGGCCGATCAGGGTCGACTTGCCGTCATCCACGCTGCCGCAGGTAATGAAGCGCAGCATGGTCTTGTGCTGGTGCTTCTCGAGGTAGGCGTCGATATCCTCGGCGATGAGGGCGTCGGTCTTGTAGATGGGATCGGTCATCAGAAGTAACCCTCCTGCTTCTTCTTCTCCATCGAAGCGTCACCCGAATCCTTGTCGATCACGCGGCCCTGGCGTTCGGAGGTCGTGGTCAGGAGCATTTCCTGGATGATCTCGGGCAGCGTTGCCGCCTCGCTCTCGACAGCGCCGGTCAACGGGAAACAGCCCAGCGTGCGGAAACGGATCGAACGTTCGGCGATTTCGGGGCGCTTGCCCATGACCTTTTCGAGGCGCTCGATATCGTCGGCCATGAACAGACCACCCTCATATTCGAAGGTCGGGCGCTTGGCCGAATAGTACAGCGGCACGATCTCGATATTCTCGAGATGGATGTACTGCCAGATGTCGAGCTCGGTCCAGTTCGACAGCGGGAAGACGCGGATGCTCTCGCCCTTTTTCTTCTTGGCGTTGTAGAGGTTCCAGAGCTCGGGGCGCTGGCTCTTCGGGTCCCAGCCGTGGCTGGCGGTGCGGAAGGAAAAGATGCGCTCTTTCGCGCGGCTCTTTTCCTCGTCGCGGCGCGCGCCGCCGAAGGCCGCGTCGAATCCGTATTTGTCGAGCGCCTGCTTGAGCCCTTGCGTCTTCCACATGTCCGTATGGAGCGGACCGTGGTCGAACGGGTTGATCCCCATCTCCTGCGCTTCGGGGTTCTGGTGGACGAGCAGTTCCATGCCTGCTTCTTCCGCGCTGCGCTCACGCAGTTCGTACATGTCCTTGAACTTCCACGTCGTATCGACGTGGAGCAGCGGGAACGGCGGCGGCGAAGGATAGAAGGCCTTCTTCGCAAGGTGCAGCATGACGGCGCTGTCCTTGCCGATGGAGTAGAGCATCACGGGCTTTTTGGCCTCGGACACCACTTCACGCATGATGTGGATGCTTTCGGCCTCAAGCCGCTGCAAATGTGTGAGGGACATTAGGGTCTCTTTACGGGTTCTGTTCTGGCGTGCCGGAGAGACGACCTTGTGGCGCGCACTTCTATCGCCGGCAAGCAGCGAAAGGTCGCGAGCCCGATAGGAGAAGTTGGCAGGCAGCACAATGGCGCAGGCGGGGTACCCCCGCGCCTTTTGTGCGCCTGCAATCGTATGGGCAGCGCTACTGCGCGGTGCTGCTCAGGAGGCGGTAGCCCCAGGCAGGCAGTTCGACGCGGTCGCCGCTTTCGATGGTCACAGCGCTGCCGTCGGCGAAATCGGTATAATCGCCGACCGGGAGGTCGTCAGAGAATGTCGCCACGAGGGGACGGTCGCTCATGTTGAACAGGCCGAGCACCTTGTTGCCGTCCTCCTGCCTCACCCAAGCGAAGAGTTGCTCGGGGGCGGAGCTTTCGACCTTGTGCATCACCGCGCCCCACTGCCCGTTTTCGAGCGCGGGATTGGCCTTGCGGAAGGCGATCAGCCGGGCAAGCAGGTCGCCGTACCCGCAATTCTCGTCCTGTTGCCAGTCGATCGGATCGCGCTCGAAGAACTCGAGCCGCTTGGCGTTGCAAGCCTCCATCCCGTTATGGATGAGCGGCAGGCCCTCGCCGGTGAAGGACAGCGCGGTCATCGCCTCGAGCGCAGCGCCGTAATTCTCCTCCATCGTGCCTTCCCACGCATTGCTGTCGTGGTTCTCGATATAGGTCATGCGCATCGCCTCGCGCGGCCAGAGACTCTCATTCTCGGCATAGTAGCCATAGAAGTTGGTGGCGTTGCCCTTGCCCTGCGCGACGTTCTTGGTCGTGTTGTGCCAGTCCCAGGCATAGGTCGCGTCGAAGGCCGCGTGGTGGAAACCGCTCTGCTGGACTTCGCCGAGCAAGAAGACCGGCTTGATCGCATCGAGCCTTGCGCGCGCGGTTTCCCAGAAGTCGAGCGGGACGTATCCCGCCACGTCGGCGCGGTAGCCATCCACGTCGAATTCGCGGACCCAGTATTCCATCGCTCCGCCGACATGCTCGCGCACGCCGGGCTTAGACCAGTCGAGGTCGATGATGTCGGACCAGTCCCACCACGGCGTAGGGCGGAAGTCGCCCTTCCAGTCCTTTTCGTACCAGTCGGGATGTTCCTTCGCGAGCGCGTTGTCCCACGCGGTGTGGTTGGCGACGAGATCGAGGATGACCTTGAAACCCTGTGCATGCGCCGCATGGACGAAGGCACGGAAGTCTTCCTCGGTCCCGAATTCGGGGTTCACGCCGTAATAGTCCTGGACAGAATAGGGGCTGCCCAGCGTGCCCTTGCGGTTTTCAGCTCCGATCGGGTGGATCGGCATCAGCCAGAGAATGTCTACGCCCAGTTCCTTGAGGCGCGGCAGTTCTTCCTGCGCAGCCTTGAAGGTGCCTTCCTCGGTGAAGTGGCGGGTGTTGATCTGGTAGAGCACGGCATCGCGCGACCATTCGGGATGCTCGATGGTGACCTTGCTGTCCGAGGCCCATCCAGTTTCTTCCGGTTCGTCGGCAGTACCGCTCATGGCGTATGCCCCGCCTGCAAGTGCGAAGGCGGCAGTTGCTGCGATCAGCTCACGCATGGACGTTCTCCTGCGGGATGGCTGCCTTCACCCGGAGCATGGATAGCGCGGCGATCAGCCATGCGGCTGCGGCGAAGAGCATCGTCCAGATGGGCTCGCCCGGGAACAGCCACAGCATGATCTGCCCCATCACGGTCGCTACCAGTAGCTGCGGGACAACGATGAAGACGTTGAACAGCCCCATGTAGATGCCGAGCTTTGCCTGCGGCAGGTTCGAGGCGAGGATTGCGTAAGGCATGGCAAGGATACTGGCCCATGCGATGCCGATGCCGACCTCGGCCAGCAGCAGCGTGTTCGCGTCGCGCACGAAAAAGAACATAAGGAAGCCGAGCGCGCCCAGCGTCAGGCAGATCGAATGGGTCATGACTTGCCCGACCTTGCGGCTCAGCACCGGAAGCAGCGCGAGAGCAGCGATGGCGGCCACGCCATTGTAGACGGTGAAGAGCAGGTTCACCCAGTTTGCGCCCTCGTTATAGGCGGCACTCGCCGTGTCGCTGCTCCCGAAGACATATTGGGTGACCACCGGGGTGGTGTTGATCCACATGATGAAGAGCGCAGACCAGCTGAAGAACTGCACCAGCGCGAGGCGCTTCATGACGTCGGGCATACCAGCGAAATCGCCGACGATGCTGGAGAGCATGTTGGCCGCCTGCCCCTTCTTCGCCATCGAGATCGCAATGGCACTGAGCAGGCCATAGACAGCCAACAGCGCGCCGAGCAGCAGCATTTCCTTCTGAAGCTCGAGCGATTGCACGACCAGTACGACCACGAGACCGGCAGCTATCCAGACGGCACTGGAAAGATAGGTCTTCGCCGCCAGCGCGCGGATCGGCTGTGCGGTATCGGCTTCGGCTTGTTCTCCGAATGCTGCCATTTCTTCCGGCGAAAACTCCTTGGTGGTCACGATGGTCCACATGACCGCCGTGAACAGCGCGAAGGCACCAAACCAGAAGCTGTATTTGACCGTATCGGGAATACCGCCGCCTGCAGCGACATTCGCGACGCCCATCTGCTCGAGGAAATAGGGGAAGATCGATCCCACGACCGCGCCTGCACCGATGAAGGCAGTCTGCACGGCATAGCCGGCGCTATGCTGATCGGTCCTCAGCATGTCGCCGACAAAGGCGCGGAACGGCTCCATCGACACGTTGAGTGAGGCATCGAGGACCCACAGCATGGCCGCCGCGAAGAGCAGAGGCGCCCCGAATGCAGGACTGAGCGGCATGAAGAAGAGCGCCAATGCCGCAAAAATCGCTCCCGTCAGGAAGTAGGGACGGCGGCGACCGAGCCGGTTCCAGGTCTTGTCCGAAAGGTGACCGATGATCGGCTGCACGATGAGGCCGGTGAGCGGCGCTGCGACCCACAAGGCGGGCAAATCGTCCATGCTCGCGCCGAGCGTCTGGAAGACGCGGCTCATATTGGCGTTCTGCAGCGCAAAGCCGATCTGGATGCCGAAAAAGCCGAAGCTGATGTTCCACAGTCCGGCCCAGCTCTGGCGGGGCTTCTCGCGCAAAGTCGCGTCCATAGTGCTTATCCTCGTCCCGGCCGGGTCTTCATGCCCGGTCCCTCAATCTCACAACGCTGGCACGAAGGCTCGCAGGAGGCCACTACGTATACGAATACGCTTAGGAGGTTACGCTGCTTCCACGAACGATCAATTTGCCGGGCAGCTTGCGCGGCGGCAGGTCGCGACCTTCGATCTGGGCCAGCAGCGCCTCGACCAGCACCTGCCCTGCGCGCTTGATGTCCTGCATCACCGTGGTGAGCGGAGGTGTGGTCATGCTCGCTGCGGGAATATCGTCGAAGCCGACGATGGCGACATCTTCCGGCACGCTGCGCCCCGCTTCGGCAAGCGCACGCATCGCGCCGATCGCGATCAGGTCGCTGGCAGCGAAGATGGCATCGAATTCCCTCCCGCTTTCGATCAGCGAGCGGGCGGCGGAGAATCCTTCTTCCTCTGTAGTCAGCGCATCGAACTGGAGACCTTCGTCCGCCTCGATACCGGCATCGGCAAGAGCCGAGACCAGACCGCGATAGCGACCGTTGAACTCGGGATAGTGTTCGTCGGCATGACCGAGGAAGGCGATCTTGCGACGCCCTTGCTCGACAAGATGTTCGCCCGCAAGCCGCCCCGCCTGCACATTGTCCGTGCCCACGGTCACCCCGCTGCTGTCGCTCGACACCGAACCCCAGCGCGCGACATGGGTACCCTGCCGCGAAAGCTGGTCCATCCGCTCGCGATATTGCGTGTAATCGCCATAGCCGAGCAGGATCAGGCCGTCGGCGCGGTGGCTGTCCTGGTACCTCACGTGCCAGTCGTCTTCCATGCGCTGGAAGGAGATGAGCAGGTCGAGCCCCTCGTCCGCCGTGGCCTTGGTGATCGAGCCCAGCATCGCGAGGAAGAAGGGGTTGATCATGCTCTCGTCGGGGGTCGGATCCTCGAAGAACAATAGCGCGATCGTGTTCGACCGCTGAGAGCGCAGGGAGGATGCATTCTTGTCGACGGTGTAATTGAGATCACGCGCGATCTGCTTGATCTTCTCACGCGTCTTTTCGCTGACCGAACGGTCACCGCGCAGGGCACGGCTGACCGTCGGCTGTGAAACGCCCGCCGCATAGGCAATGTCGAAACTCGTGGGCCGACCGGTCGGCTTGCGTCCCATGCTTCCTCCCCAGGCAGCGCCTCTGCCGCGCTGCCGGTTCGACCCTATAAAGGGTTTGGCAACGGCGCAAATATTCAGCGCGTTATTCCGCCCAGAAACGCGCAAAACCGCGCGCTTCACATGAATTTCAAACTGTGAACGTTCACTGTTGTTTTTGTGCACCAAGCCGCTTCGCCGCGCAGCTTGCGTATACGTATGCCGTCTATGCGGAGGCCGATCTGCGGACATACTTGGAGGCGCAGAGCACCCGGCGACAAGTCCGGACTCGCAAGAGGATTTTCCGGCCCGGGACTGTCGCTACACGGCGAAATTGGGGCCTTTGGGGAGAGGATTACAGAATGGCATTCCGCAAGCATCTTACCGGCGTCAGCGCGTCGGCCGTGGCGCTGGCATTGGTCGGCGGCCTTCCGACCGTGGCTTCGGCGCAGGGCACCCAGCCCGAAACTCCGGACGTCACCGAAGAAGGCCAGCCCGTGGCCGACGAGGAAGACGAATCCTCGGTCATCGTGGTCAGCGGCTTCCGTGAATCGCTGGCGACCGCCGTCGCAGAAAAGCGCCGCAGCGACCAAATCCTTGAATCGGTGACTGCCGAAGACATCGGCAAGCTGCCCGACGATTCGATCGGTGAATCGATCGCCCGCCTGCCCGGCGTGACCTCGCAGCGCCTCAACGGCCGTGCCAATGTCATCGCCATCCGCGGCCTTGGCCCCGATTTCTCGCAGACGCTGCTCAACGGCCGCGAACAGACCTCGACCGGTGACAACCGCGCCGTCGAATTCGACCAGTATCCGTCGGAAGTCGTGAACCAAGTCGTCGTCTACAAGAGCCCGACGGCCAGCCTTGTCGGTCAGGGCCTCGTCGGTACGGTCGACGTACGCACGGTTCGTCCGCTGGAAGCGAGCGAAAGCATCCTCGCGATCGGCGCCAAGGGTAGCTACGCCGACCTCGGCGCGCTGAACGCCGGTTCGAAGGAATTCGGCTATCGCGTCAACGCGACCTTTGTGGACCAGTTCGCCGACGACACCGTCGGCCTCGCGCTTTCGGCTGCCTATACGGACGAGCCCTACCAGCTGCAGGAATTCAACGCCTGGGGCTATGCGGGCAATGGTGAACCTGGCAGCCCCTTCGTCATCGGCGGCAACAAGAGCTTTGTCACCTCGACCCAGCTCAAGCGCTTCGGTGTGAACGGTACGTTCCAGTGGGAAGCCAATCCCAATTTGATGGTCACGCTCGACGGCTTCTATTCGAACTTCGACGATGACCAGTCCAAGCGCGGCATCGAGCTTCCGCTCGGCTTCGGCGCTTTCGGTACGACTTTCGATCCGTCGACTGCGACGGTCGTAGATGGTCCCTTCGGTGGCTTCGCAGAGGCCGGCACATTCGAGAACGTCGAAGGCGTCGTGCGTAACGACGTGTTCCAGCGCCAGGCAGACCTCTATTCGGGCGGCCTCAACCTCGATTACCAGGGTGACGACGGCTGGAGCGCGTTCCTCGACTTCGGATACTCGCGTACCGATCGCGAGGAACTGAGCATCGAAAGCTATTCGGGCACCGGTTACGGCGCCGGTGTCGGCGCAACCGATACCATCGGCTTCATCTCGAACACGCAGGGCACCAGCTTCAGCCCGACGCTCGACTATTCGGACCCGAACCTGATCGTCCTGACCGACCCGCTCGGATGGGGTGGCAGCCGCGTTCAGGCAGGTTACTACAACAACCGCATCATCGACGACGAGCTGTTCCAGTACCGTCTCGGTGTCGGCAAGGAGATCGACAGCTTCATCTCCGGCGTCAATTTCGGCCTCGCCTATACCGACCGCGCCAAGAGCCTTACGCCGGACGAATTCTTCGTCTCGCCCGCTGGCGGCGCGACCGAAGTCGCGATTCCTTCGGGCGCCCTGCTTCGTTCGACCGACCTTGGCTATCTCGGCCTCGGCCCGATCGTCAGCTACGACGTGCGTGAGCTGATTGCCGACGGCACGCTGGTGCTCGATCCGAACACGTCGAACGACATCCCGGCCAAGGCGTATGGCATCACCGAAAAGCTGATGACCGCCTACCTCCAGTTCGACGTCCAGCAGGATATCGGCGGTGGCGAAATCACCGGTAACTTCGGTGTGCAGGCCATCAATACCGAACAGAATTCGACCGGCCTGGCGTTCGTCGACCTCGACAACGACCCGGGCACTCCGGATCAACGGGTCGATCTCTCGCTTGGCGATAACTTCTGGGACGTCCTGCCGAGCGCCAACCTCTCGCTCCGTCTGGACAGCGGCTGGGTCTTCCGTCTGGCTGCAAGCCGCCAGATCCAGCGCCCGCAGCTCGACGACCTGCGTGTCGCGATCAGCTACGGCATCAATAACAACCAGGCTGACAGTCCTACCGGCCTTGTACCCTTCATCAGCGGCGGCGGCGGTAACCCGCTCCTGCGTCCGTATCGTGCGAACGCGATCGACTTCAACATCGAGAAGTACTTCGCCGGAGGTGCAGGCGTTGTGGCAGCGCAGGTCTTCTACAAGGATCTCGTGAGCTACATCGACGGATCGCGCGTCGTCTTCGACTATGCCGCCTTCCCGGTCCCGGCCGGCCAGACGCCCGCCACGACCATCGGTTACCTCGACTCCGAGGTGAACACCGGCGGTGGCGACTTCTACGGCGCCGAACTTTCGGCAACGATCCCCTTCGACACTTTCACCGAAGCGCTGAACGGCTTCGGCGTTACCGGCGGTGTCGGCTACACCAAGACCAAGATCGAAGACGCCAACGGCAACATCGATCAGATCCCCGGCTATTCGAAGTGGGTTGCGAACGGCACGCTCTACTATGACCTGAACGGCTTCAGCGCCCGTGGTAGTGTCCGCTATCGCTCGGAATTCCTTGCCGACTTCACCGGCTTCGGTGGTTCGCCCACGCGTCGCCTTGCCCGTGACGAGACCATCGTCGACGCGCAGATCGGCTATGAATTCCAGCCGGGCAGCGCACTGGAAGGCCTGTCGGTCTACGTGCAGGGACAGAACCTGACGAACGCGCCGTTCGTGTCGCAGTTCAACGTCCCCGAACCGCGCGCGGTCATCGACTACCAGGAATATGGTCGTCGCTTCCTCGCGGGCTTCACCTACAAGTTCTAAGTTCCTCCCGGCCGGGCGCTCGCAAGATCGCCCGGCCACCCTTGGAACCCATGAACTTGCAGCTAAACCGGACCGCTCCTGAAGCGGTGAGGTGACCATTGTGAGCGAGCAGAAACCCTTCCGAATTGCCATTGCAGGCGGTGGAACCGCCGGATGGATGGCAGCCGCGTTGCTCGCCCGCTTTGCTCCGGCCCATTTCGATATCGAACTGGTCGAGAGCGAAACCATCGGCACCGTGGGTGTCGGTGAAGCGACAATCCCCCAGATCCGCCATTTCAACCAGGCGCTTGGCATCGACGAGGGCGAGTTCCTCCGCGAGACCAAGGGCAGCTTCAAGCTGGGCATCGCCTTCGATGGCTGGATGGGTGACGGGCACAGCTACATGCATGCCTTCGGCCAGGTTGGCCGGGCTGCTGGAGTACTGCCGTTCCACCAGCACTGGCTGAGAGCGAAGAAGCTCGGCCACGCACGGACGCTGGACCACTATTCGCTCAACGAGATCGCGGCCCGCGCCCTGCGCATGCCCGGACCAAGTGGCCCCGAACTTCCTTACGCCTATCATTTCGACGCCACTCTCTACGCGGCTTATCTGCGCCGCATGGCCGAGGCACGCGGCGTCACGCGCACCGAGGGCCTGATCGAAAGCGTCGATCGCGATGCCGAAAACGGAGACATCACCGCTCTGGCCCTCGATAGCGAGCGCCGCATCGAGGCCGATTTCTTCATCGACTGCACCGGTTTTCGCGCGCTTCTGATCGAAGGCGCGATGGAGGCCGGGTTCGACGACTGGTCCGCCCTCCTGCCCTGCGACCGCGCGGTTGCGGTGCCTTGCAGTGGCGGCGGCGATTTCACGCCCTATACCCGTTCCATCGCCCGCGATGCCGGTTGGCAGTGGCGCATCCCGCTCCAGCACCGGATCGGCAATGGCTATGTCTTTTCCAGCGCGCATATCTCGGAAGACGAGGCCGCCAGCACGCTGCTCGCCAATCTCGATGGCGAAGCGGATGGCGACACCCGCGTCCTCAAGTTCACCACCGGCAAGCGCCGCCGCCAATGGGTCGGAAACTGCATGGCCCTGGGCCTTGCCGCCGGTTTCATGGAGCCGCTGGAATCGACCAGCATCCATCTCGTCCAGAGCGCGCTCGCCCGGCTGCTGAACCTGCTGGGCGAAGGCCGCCCTGCCCCTGCGCTGGTCGACCATTTCAACGCGCAGGCAGACTTCGAGTGGACGCGTATCCGCGATTTCCTCGTGCTGCATTACTGGGCCAATGGCCGCGAGGGCCAGCCGTTCTGGGACGCGATGCGCGCGCTCGAACTGCCCGAAACCCTTTCCGCCAAGCTGGAGCAGTGGCGCGCGAACGGACACATCCACCGTGAACACGAGGAGCTGTTCACCGAAGTGGCGTGGTTCCAGGTGCTCGCAGGACAGGGTGTCGAGACCGAAGGCTACAATCCGCTCGCCGATGCCTTGCCGGAAAACGAGCTTATCGGCCTGCTCGCCAATACAGAAGAACAGATGGTTCGCGCCGCGAACGCCATGCCGCAGCACGTCGAAGTGCTCGGGAAACTGGTGTCGCAGGTGCGCGCGAAGGAGAGTGTCGCATGAAATTCCGCACAGCCCTGCCCCTGCTGGCGCTCGCAACAGCCGCCTGTGCCCATGCGCAGACACCTCCGCCCGAGGCCACTGCAGGTGAGCCCTCGTTCCGCGATCGCGCACCTTCGGAAGAGATCGTCTACTTCGTCCTTCCAGACCGCTTCGAGAATGGCGACACCTCGAACGACCTTGGAGACTTTACCGGCGGACCGCTGCAGCATGGCTTCGACCCGACCCACAAGGGCTTCTTCCACGGCGGCGACCTTGCCGGCCTGACCCAGCGGCTCGACTATCTCGAAGGCCTTGGCATCACCGCGATCTGGTTCGCGCCGATTTTCCAGAACAAGCCGGTGCAGGGCCCCAAAGGCAATGAGAGCGCGGGTTATCACGGCTATTGGGTCACCGATTTCACTCGCCCCGACGGCCACTTCGGCAGCCGCGCGGAATTCAGGGCCTTCGTGGACGCGGCCCATGCGCGCGGGATGAAGGTCTATATGGACATCATCACCAACCACACCGCCGACGTGATCCGCTATGCGGAAGGCGACGCAACCGGTTATGCCTATCGCAGCAAGGGGGACTTCCCCTATTCGCGCAAGGGCGGCGTCGATGGTCCGGCAATCAATGACGGTTTCATGGGCGACGAAGATCGCAGCGCAGAGAACTTCGCCAAGCTGACCGATCCGTCCTACGCCTATACGCCGGTGGTTCCGGCCGCCGAACGGGACGTGAAGGTCCCAGCCTGGCTCAACGACCCGATCTACTACCACAATCGCGGGGACACGACTTTCACCGGCGAAAGCAGCCGCCAAGGCGACTTCGTAGGGCTCGACGATCTGTTCACGGAGCACCCGCGCGTGGTCGAAGGCATGATCGACATCTACGCGGGCTGGATTCGCGATACCGGCATCGACGGTTTCCGCGTCGACACCGCGCGCCATGTGAACCCCGAGTTCTGGCAAGAATTCGTACCCGCGATGCTGGCCACGGCGCGCGAGGCGGGTATTCCGAACTTCCATATCTTCGGCGAAGTTTACCGTGACGATCACGACAATGGATATATCGCGCAGTACACCCGCCGCGACGGCTTCCCAGCCGTGCTCGACTTCGCCTTCCAGCAGGGCATTCGCGAAGTCGTGAGCCAGAACAAGGGCACCTACATCCTCAACGAACTGTTCGATGGCGACGTGCTCTACGAAGGCGGCGAGGAAGCCGCTCTCGGTATGCCGACTTTCCTGGGCAACCACGACATGGGCCGCTTCACGACCATGCTGCGGTGGGACAACGAGGACATGGGCGCAGACGAGATGCTGGCCCGCACCAAGCTTGCCCATGCCATGCTGCTGACGCTGCGCGGCTCGCCGGTGATCTACTACGGCGCCGAACAGGGCTTCGTGGGCGACGGCAACGATCAGGCCGCGCGAGAGGACATGTTCCCCAGCCGCACCGACAGCTACAACGACAACACGCTGATCGGCACCGAAGCGACCACTGCGGTCAGCAACTTCGACACCGCCCATCCGCTCTATCGCCTGATCGCCGAGCTTTCGCAGGTGCGCCGCGCTCACAATGCGCTGTCGAAAGGCAGGCAGGTGGTGCGCCATTACGGCCAGGAAGCAGGCATCTTCGCCGCCAGCCGCTTCGATCCCGAAGACGGGCGCGAGTATTTGCTGGCCTTCAACACCAGCGGAAAAAGCCAGAGTGCGAACATAGCGCTTGGCTATGATGCGCGCAGCTTCGAGACGCTTGCCGGCACCTGCCCCTCTGCGGTCTCGGCACCCGGCAGCGCAGCCTTCACCCTCCCCGCCTTCGGCTGGGCGGTGTGCCGCGTGTCGGAGCGCGCCGAATGAGCTCGGCGACCGAAACCTTAAGCCTCCCTTGGTGGAAGGGTGCGACGATCTACCAGATCTATCCGCGCAGCTTCCGCGATTCCAACGGCGACGGCATCGGCGACCTTCCGGGCATCACCGAAAAGCTGCCCCACGTGGCAGACCTCGGCATCGACGCCATCTGGATCAGTCCCTTCTTCAAGTCGCCGATGAAAGACTTCGGCTACGACGTATCCGACTATCGCGAAGTCGATCCGATCTTCGGCGACCTCTCGGACTTCGACGATCTCATCGCCCGGGCACACGAACTCGGCCTCAAGGTCCTGATCGACCAGGTCTATTCGCACACCTCCGACGAGCACGCCTGGTTCGAGGAAAGCCGTTCGAGCAAGGATAATCCGAAAGCGGACTGGTATGTCTGGGCCGATGCGAAGCCTGACGGTTCACCACCGTCGAACTGGCAATCGGTCTTCGGTGGCCCCGCATGGACGTGGGACGCGCGCCGCGGCCAGTATTACCTGCACAATTTCCTCAATTCGCAGCCGCAGATGAACCTCCACAATCTGCAGGTGCAGGACGCAGTGCTGGACGTTATGCGTTTCTGGCTCGAACGCGGCGTCGACGGCTTCCGCATCGATGCGCTCAACTTCGCGATGCACGATCCGGAGCTGCGCGATAATCCGCCCGCCCCGGCTACCGACAAGCAGCGTACGCGGCCCTTCGACTTCCAGATCAAGAAGTTCAACCAGGGCCATGCCGACATCCCGGCCTTCATCGAGCGTATCCGCGCGCTGACCGACGAGTATGACGACATCTTCACCGTGGCCGAGGTCGGCGGCGATGACGCCATGCGCGAAATGCGCCTGTTCACGGCCGGTGAGAACCACCTCAATTCGGCCTACAGCTTCAACTTCCTCTACGCTGAAGCGCTTACCGCGCAGCTCGTGTGTGGTTCGCTCGCCGAATGGCCCGACGACATGGACATCGGCTGGCCGAGCTGGGCGTTCGAGAACCACGATGCACCGCGCGCGCTCAGCCGCTGGTGCAAGCCCGAAGACCGTGAGGATTTTGCCCGCCTCAAGACGCTACTGCTCGTCAGCCTGCGCGGCAATGCGATCTTCTATTACGGCGAGGAACTGGGCCTGACGCAGGTCGATATTCCTTTCGACCAGCTCCACGATCCCGAAGCCATCGCCAACTGGCCGCTGACCCTAAGCCGTGACGGTGCCCGCACCCCGATGCCGTGGAACCAGACCGAATGCGCAGGTTTCGGCAGCAAGGAACCGTGGTTGCCAGTGGGCGAGGAAAATCGCTCGCGCCCGGTCGAACTGCAGCTGCGGGACAAGGACTCCCTACTGTCCTTCACGCGCACCGCAATCGCGCTCCGCAAGGACAATCCGGCGCTGCGCCACGGTGCTGTGACCAGCTGCCGACATGACGGTGATCTGCTGGTCGTGACGCGCGAGGCCGATGGCCAGCGCGTCGAGTGCCGCTTCAATCTCGGCAGGGACACTCTGGCGACAGAGCATTGCCAAGGCGAAGTTCTGATGGCTATCAATGGCGCGAGCCAAAGCGAATTGCCGGCCTTTGCCGCCATCATAACGGAGATTTCCGAATGACCCGCCTTGCTCTGCTTCTTGGTGCCGCCCTCCTCCCGCTGTCCGCTGCGCAGGCGGAAACGGTGGCCTCGCCCGACGGACGTATCAAGGTGACGCTCGATGCCGACGGCGAAGGCATTCCCTATTACGAAGTCACCCGTGACGGCGTGCCGATCATCACCAAGTCGAATATCGGCTTCAATTTCACCGATGCCGATCCGATGCGCCGCAATTTCGAAGTCGTGGCCTTCCGCGAACAGGCGCACAGCAGCACCTGGGAACAGCCCTGGGGCGAACAGCAGTGGGTGATCGACAGCCATAACGAACTGGCCCTCACGTTCCGCCAGAAGGACGAGGCCGCGCGCGAGATCACCGTCCGCCTGCGCGTCTTCGACGACGGGATCGGTTTCCGCACCGAATTCCCCGACAATCCGCAGCAGCGTTTCTACAACATTGCGGACGAACTGACCGAGTTCAACATCGCCAGCGACGGTACCGCATGGTCGATCCCGGCGGGCGACTGGAACCGCTACGAATATCTCTACGAGAAGACCCCGATCAGCGCGCTCTCGACGGTGCACACACCCGTCACCATGGTGCTGCAGAACGGCACGCATCTCTCTTTCCACGAAGCAGCGCTGGTCGATTATTCGGGCATGTGGCTGAAGCGGATCAATGGCACGCGGCTGCGCGCGCAGCTGGCCCCGAGCCCGCGCGGCGCGAAGGTGGTGCGCGAAGGCGCCTTCACCACTCCGTGGCGCACGATCCAGATCAGCTCGAACCCCAAGGGTCTGTTCGAGAGCGACCTGATCCTCAACCTTAACGAGCCCAACAAGCTGGGCGATGTCAGCTGGTTCACCCCGCACAAATACATCGGCATCTGGTGGGGCATGCATCTCGATATCGAGAGCTGGGCGAGCGGCGAGAAGCACGGCGCCACCACCGAAAACGCCAAGAAATACATCGATTTCGCCGCCGAACACGGTTTCCGCGGTGTGCTGATCGAAGGCTGGAACGTCGGCTGGGACGGCAACTGGTTCGGCAATGGCGGCGAGTTCAGCTTCACCGAAGCCTATCCCGATTTCGATATCGCCGAACTGGCCCGCTACGCCGAGGAAAAGGGCGTGAAGATCATCGGCCACCACGAAACCGGCGGCAATATCAAAGTCTACGAGGAACAGCTCGAAGACGCGATGGCCTTTTACCAGGACCTCGGCATCGATGCTGTGAAGAGCGGCTATGTCGCCGATGCGGGCGGCGTAATCGCACCTGCCGGCGAAGGCGGCTGGGGCGAGACATACGTCTGGCACGACGGGCAGGAAATGGTCCGCCACCACCTCAAGGTCGTGAAAGAAGCAGCCGAGCACCAGATCGCGATGAATCCGCACGAGCCCATCAAGGATACCGGCCTCAGGCGTACCTACCCCAACTGGGTTAGTCGCGAAGGCGCCCGCGGTGCGGAATACGATGCCTGGGCGGAACCGAAGAACGATCCCGGCCACGTGCCCGAACTGATCTTCACTCGCCTGCTGTCGGGCCCGATGGACTATACGCCGGGCGTCTTCTCGCTCGAGGGACGCGGCGCGACCGCACCCGACCTGCCGAGCACGCTCGCGCGCCAGCTGGCATTCTACGTCACGATCTATTCGCCGATCCAGATGGTCGCCGACCTGCCCGAAAACCTCGTCAAATACCCGCGCGCGCTCGACTTCGTGAAGCGGGTTCCGGCCGACTGGGCGGAAAGCATGCTGGTTGACGGGGCCGTGGGCGAGTTCGCCGTCATCGCCCGCCGCGATCGCAACACGCTCAACTGGTACGTGGGTGCCGTCACCGACGAGGCCGAGCGCAATGTCAGCGTGCCGCTGTCGTTCCTCGATCCAGGCAAGAGCTATCGCGCCACGATCTGGCGTGACGGCGCGACTGCAGACGGCCAGGGCGAAGACCGCCATGCCATGGAGGTCGAAACCCGCACCGTGACGTCCGACCAGACGCTCGACCTGCGCATTGCGCCAGCAGGCGGTTTCGCGATCGAGCTCGTGCCGCAGGGGTGACTGAGCCCGCCCTTCCCCATGTCGTCGTCCTCGGCGGCGGCAGTGCGGGCTGGATCACGGCCTGCCTGCTGCACAGGGAATGGGGTGAGCGTGGCGGCAAGGTCACCGTGGTCGAGAGCCCCGCGATCGGCATCATCGGGGTCGGTGAAGGCTCGACACCGCAGCTCAAGGCATTCTTCGATCACCTCGGTATCGAGGAGAGCGAATGGATGGGCGCCTGCGACGCCACCTACAAGCTCGGCATCCGGTTCACCGGCTGGAGCGAGGTCGAAGGCTCCGAGAGCTACTTCCATCCCTTCCCCGGCCCGATCGACCTGCATAGCGAGCCGGGTTTTGCGCATAATTGCGCGCTGCGGCGGCGCGGGATCGATGTGCCCGCCCATCCCGACGACTGGTTCCTCGCAAGCGTGCTGGCCGACGGTGGCAAGGCGCCGCAGCCGGGCGATACATTCCCCTTCGGCCCGAGCTACGGCTATCATTTCGATGCGCACAAGCTGGGCGGTTTCCTGCGCGAATGGGCGACAGCGCGCGGGGTCGAGCATCGTCCGCTCAAGGTGGATGATGTCGAACTGCGCGACGACGGGGACATCGCTGCCCTGCTGTGCGAAGGAGGCGAGCGGATCGAGGGCGATTTCTTCGTCGACTGTTCCGGCTTCGCTTCAGTGCTCGCGCAGCAGAAGCTGGGCGCGAAGTTCCTCTCCTTCGGCGAGAACCTGTTCAACGACCGCGCCGTGGTCATGCCTACACCGCATCACCAGACGCCGCGCCCGCAAACCGACGCCATCGCGATGAAAGCTGGCTGGCGCTGGTCGATCCCGCTGACGACGCGGGTCGGTAACGGCTACGTCTATTCCTCGCGCCATATCACCGACGAAGAGGCGGAGGCAGAGCTTCGCGAGGCCATCGGCACCACGGGCGAGGACACACAAGCGCGCTTTCTGAGCATGAAGGTGGGCCGCGTCGAGAACAGCTGGACGCGGAACTGCCTCGCGGCCGGGCTCTCGCAAGGCTTTATCGAACCGCTCGAGGCGACCGCGCTGCATATCGTGATCTTTACCGCGCTCGACTTCGCCAAGGCCTACGAGGTCGGCGGCTTCACCGCGCAGCACCGCGACACGTTCAACCGGCGCGTCGCCTCGCGTTACGACGGGATCCGCGACTACATCGTGGCGCATTACCGGATGAACCGGCGCTCGGACACCGAATACTGGCGCGAGAACGCGACAAACGATGTCCTGCCCGATGGCCTCAAGGCCATGGTGACGGGCTGGTTCACGCACAAGGACATGGCCGAGACCAATCGCGCCACTAATGGCGAGAACCCGGCCTATTCGTCGATGAGCTGGCTGTGCCTTTTCGCAGGCTACGGCGCCTTTCCTCCTCAGGAGAAGCTCCAGCCCCTCCCCGCCGGTATCGAGGCGGCCGATGTCGATGCGACCCGCGCCATGCTGACGGCCTGTGCTGGCAATTTTCCGGATTACACGCCCGTCTGACATGCGAAAGGCGGCCGGATCGCTCCAGCCGCCTTCACGTTCGCCTTGAGGCGGATCAGCTTTGCGGGTCGGGCGTATCGTCAGCCGTGGGCTGGCCCTGCACCACTTCGCCCGACTGGAAGATCGGACCCTCGGTCGGCAGCGTCACGACCGCGTTGCCATCGGCATCCACCTGATCGGTCGCAACCACCACGGGGGTCTGCTCGGTCGCGGGCGGGATATCGACGGGCGCTTGCGGTTCGCCAGCGGCGCTGACGGGTGCGGTGGCAGGCATCGTGCCGACCAGCGTTTCGCCCGGCTCTACTTCGACGGAAGGATCGAGCGGGTTGGTATAGCCCTGGACCGTCGTCGTGACGGTGGGCGGGCCGTACTGGGAATCCCACGCATTCAGGTCGATGCGGTATTGTTCGTAAGCGCGGAAGAAGTCCTCGAAAACGGCCTCGATACGGGGAAGCGCGGTCGCAGCGAAAACCTCGAGGTCCCCGGGTGCGACGCCGACCACTTCGGCACCGATGGCATTTGCGACATCGCAGAACTGCTTCTTCGCCGGCGGAAGCGCGAAGTAGTTGTAGACCTGCGTCATGTAGGAATCCTGCACGTCGCGATAGGTCGCGCCGTAGCGCTGGCGGAATTCGGCCTGCAGCGCGCGATTGGTCGCCGACAGCTCGCGTGCATGGATGCGCAGCTTGGCGGAATAATTATCCACCAGAGATGCATACTCGGGCGACTGGCAGTTGAGCGCAGCGACATTCAGGGCGCTGCGCAGGTTCCAGGTCGTCTGCGCCGGGGTGAGGTTGGCATTCACCGTCTGGCGCACGCCGGAAGCGGCAACCATCGGGATCGTCATGCTGGTGGTCGCGCCGCTCGGAGGCGTCGGACGCGGCGGAATGACTACGGCCGGAGGCGGCGGTGGCGGCGGCGGAGGAGGCGGCGGTGGGGGAGGCGGCGGAGCACAGGCTGCGATTGCAGCAAGAGCCGCGGCGATTGCCGCGACACGGATAGATTGGGTGGCATTTCGGCTCACGGTGCGCTGACCCTCCTAGAGCGATATCAATTCATCTTCTCCCATCACGCATTGACGGGGGATGAAGCTGGCCAAACCCTAGCGCCTTGTGGAGGCAAAGAAAATGCCCGGGGCGAAACTTCCGCCCCGGGCACGATCAAGCGACTCTTAGCTGCGTCAGGCGGTTGCGACTACTCGCGGTTGCCGAGGAACTGCAGCAGGAAGAGGAACAGGTTGATGAAGTCGAGATAGAGGCTCAGGGCGCCCATCACGACAGCCTTGCCCGCGAACTCGGTGCCGCGGAGATAGGCGTATTCTTCCTTCAGGCGCTGCGTATCGTAGGCAGTGAAGCCAGCGAAGATCAGCACGCCGAGGATGTTGATGACCAGGCCCATCGCGCCCGACTGGAACACGAAGGCGTTCAGCAGCATGGCGACGATGATGCCGATCAGGCCCATCATCAGGAAGCTGCCCCAGCCCGACAGGTTCTTCTTGGTCGTGTAACCGAACAGGCTCAGGCCTGCGAAAGCGGCGGCAGCCGAGAAGAACGCGGCGGCGACCGATTCACCGGTGTAGATCGCGAAGATCGTCGAAAGCGACAGGCCCATCAGGACTGCAAAGCCCCAGAACATCGCCTGGAGCGTGGACTTGCTGAAGCGCTGGATCCCGCCGAAAGACAGGACGAGGATGAAGGCCAGCGGTGCCAGCTTGATCACCCAGCCAAGGCCGGTCACCTGCAGCGAACGACCGTAAGGCGTCTGCACGATGGTGAAGGCCGCGTCGAACAGCGCGGTGTTCACGAAAAGCAGCGAAACGATGCCGGTAAGCAGCACGCCCGAAGCCATCATGTTGTAGATGGAAAGCATGTGCTGGCGCAGGCCAGCATCGAAGGTGGTGCCACGCGCAACGGCGTCGCCCGCACGCGGCACGGACGTAGCGTGCTGGCTGCGGTCGGTGTCGTTCCAATCGGCCATTTACAATTCTCCCTAGCGCAGGGAGCGGTTGCGACCCTGCTTCTGCTGACAATATCGTGTTTTACACCCGTAATTTCAAGCGAAACCGGAATGCTTGTGGGTAACGCGATTTAACTGTCTTTTTCGGCAGATTTGCGTGCTTCCCGGCCCATTTCAAGGCCGCGATCGCGCGCCGCAGCAAGGCATGCGGTCATCAACTGGCGCAAGGCCGCATTCTCGTCGAGCACGTCGAGCCCTCTCTGGGTCATCCCGCCCGGGCTCGCGACACGTCGCGCCAGTTCGCTGGGAGAATGTTCGGAAGCCGCGGCCAGGGCCGACGCACCCTCCACCATCTGGACCGCCAACCGCTGTGCCTGATCGCGCTGGAGGCCAAGATCACCCGCTGCTGCGGCAAGCGTGTCGATGAAGCGGTAGACGAAGCCCGGACCAGATCCTGCCAGCGCGGTCACCAGTTCGAATTGGCTTTCGTCAGGCAACCATTCCGCGCTTCCCAACTGGCGCGCGAGTTCGGTCACGGACGCACGATCCTCCTCTGTCAATCCGTGCTCGACCAGCGCATTGGGCGACTTTCCGAGGGCAACGGCAAGGTTCGGCATGAACCGCACCCAGCCCCGCGACGTCGGCAAGCGTTCCTCCAGTGTCGCCAGCTCGACGCCCGCGAGGATGGACAAGACGATCGCACCGCGCGTTACCTCCGCCATTTCCGGTGCGATATCGGCGAGCATGTGCGGCTTGAAACCAAGCACCACGGCATCGAAAGCCCTCTCTGGTATCTCCGAGACAAGGGTCACCCCCTCGGCGACCTGCTTGGGTCGCGGGTTGTATGCGGTGATGCGCGCAGGATCCATGCCGGCGCGCAGCCAGCCTTCGACCATCGCCCCGGCCATGGTGCCGTAGCCGTAAACCAGAATATTCATGGAATGCGCTTGTAGAGCGAAGGCGGTGGGCTTCAAGCCTCGCCGGCAGCGTCCACCATGGCTGCCTTCAGCGCCTCGCGCGGTTCCTTGTCGCCCCACAGCACGAACTGGAACGCCGGATAGAAGCGGTCGCATTCCTCGACCGCGATCTCGACCAGCGATTGCGCCTGGTCGAGGCTCAGCAGGCCATCATTCCCGAGCAGGGTGCCATTGCGGTAAAGTAGGACGTTGCCATTGGACCAGATGTCGAAATGGCCGAGCCACATCTGCTCGTTCGCCAGCGCCACCAACTCGCGCGCCGCCGTCTGCTTTTCGGCCGCAATGCGGATGTCGGGAAGGCAGAGAAGCTGGAGGACGCGGTCCTCTCCGCGCCAGATCGCGCGCAGCTGGTACTTGGCCCAGCTGCCCTGGATCTCGCCGCTGATTTCTTCCGCATTCGCCTCGCACGGCCAGCCGCGCGCCTCGAACAGTGCAACAAGCATTTCGAGCGGTGCCGCGTCGTCTTCGGCTTCGAATCTGGCTTCCACGGAACGCATCAGGTGAGGTTTCTCAGGCTCATGGAAACCATGTGCCGAAGCGGCGGGCCGATTGGCAATCGGCGCAGCGAAGGCTCTTGGGGAGAACGAAAGCGGCTTGTGCAAACCCTGTGCACAAGAACCGATTTACGGATAGGCGCGAAAATCAGTCGAGTTCGACGATCCGCTCGCCATCCTCGCTGGAGAAGGTGAAGGTATCGATACCGCGCTCTTTCAGCCGGTTGACCATCTCGCGCGCCTCTTCGCGGCTTTCGAAGGGGCCAGCGAGCAGGCGGTTGGCCTCGCCCCAGGGAACGGTGAACGGACCGATACCGTCGAGCGCACCTTGCGCGCTGCGTGCGATGCGGCGCCAGTCGAATCCGAGCGCATCGAGATCGCGGCCGGTCGCCACCTGTACCCAGTGGCGGGCCGGATGACGCTCGACAGCCGGCGCAGGTCGGGCGCCTTCGAGCGGGAATATTTCCTCACCGGTGGCGCTGGTGAACGGGAAACTGTCGATCCCGTTGGCCTTGAGGCGTCCGACCACCTCGCGCGCCTCCGCAGCGCTGTCATAGGGCCCGGCGAGCAGGCGATTGGCTTCACCCCAGGGGGCTGTGAAGCCGCTCTTGCCGGCAAGTTCGCCGTCGGCGTTGCGGGTGATGCGCCGCCAGTCGAAGCCGAGAGCGTCGATGTCCCGTCCAGTCGCAACCTGCACCCAGTACCGTGAAGGATGAGCAGGAGGTGGCGGCGCGGCAGGCTTCGCCTCGACTTCGCGTGGCACCTCGATGGCGGTGATATCGACTGCACCGCTGCGGGGAGCCGCAGAAACGCTGTCTCCGAGATCGAAGCTGCTGAATGCATCCTCCACGCTCTGCGCCGGCGGCGGCGGAGGGGGAGGCGGTGGAGGTGGCGGCGGCGGCGGCGGAGCGGGTGTCGGCACTGGCGCCGGTGCAGGCACAGGCGCAGGTGTGGGAGTAGTGGCCTGTTCTTCGCGCTCAACCCGCCGTGTGCGCGGCCTTGTGCGCTCGAGCGGGTCCGAGGCGGTGAGCGAGGACCTCGAACGCGGAGGGAGCTCTCCCTGCCGTTCCTGTGCTGCCCTGACGCGGCCGAGCGCAGGCCCGGCGGGCGCTAGGGACGCATCCGCAGTGCGCGCGGCTGGCGCGGAAGAGGTCGCATAAGCAGCAATCGAGGCATCGTCGCGCCCGATCGCGGCCGTGCGCGGGAATACGCCGAGCGACCCTGCAGCGGCCTGCTGGGCCGGCGTCAGGCGCGGCATGTAGCGCAGGTAGGGAGCGACCCTTGCCGCCATTTGCTGCGGCATCATGTCGTCGGCAATCGTGACAGCAGCCTCGGTGTCGCCGAGGATCGCCAGCCCGAAGGCGCGCGTCCTGAAGGCAGCGTTGTCGCCTTCCTGCAGCAAGGGCAGGAGCGTAGCCTCGAAACCTTCGCGGTTGCCCGAAATTGCCTGGCTCAGCGCAAGATAACGGCGCGTCTCGGGATTGTCCTCCTGTGCGAGCGCGACACGGTAGAGCTCCTGCGCGCTCACGGCATCGCCGACCAGGTCGAAGGCCAACGCGCGATCGGCTGCCATGGTCGCAACCGGAATGCCGCCCTGCTCTGCCATTGCGAAAAGGCGGAGCGCCTCCACCGGACGGCGCGAACGCGTGTAGGCGCGCGCAAGTCCAAAGGATACGCGGGCATTGGTCGGCGCGAGATCCTCCGCACGGCCGAAGAAGCCGATCGCCGCGGGAATATCGCCGAGCAGGAGAGCGGCATCGCCCGCATCGATCAGGGCCTCGATATCGCCCGAATTGCGCGCAAGGCGCTGGAGCGCGTCACCCAGCTCTTGCGAGCCGGGTGCCGGTAGCGCCTGAACGACTTCCTGTGTGAGGGCCGGCGAGGCACCGGCGACAAGCGCCAGCAGCGCAACACCCGTAGCCCAGCGTCTGCCTTGTTTAATTGCCATATCCTTTGACCAACGCACCAGCGGGCGCGAAGGTTCAGGCTAACCTACTGGTTGTTCTGACGTCCGAGGAAACGCGGGATGTTCAGCGCGCCGCTGCCATCCTCGTCGTCGTCATCCTCGTCTTCGTCCGAAGTGCTCGATCCGCGCGACAGGTTAGCCATACGCTCGAACAGCGTGCTGCCCTGTGCCGCGCCGCCCGGAGCGCCACCAGCCGGCGCGCCACCGGCGCCACCCGCCGCTGCACCAGCACCAGCTGCACCTGCCCCACCAGCAAAACCGCCACTAGTGTCACCGCCCGTAGCAGGACCACGTGCGGGCTTCGTCGCAAGCGGGCTTTCGCCTTCCGCAACTTGATCGGCGCCGAGCTGCAATTCATCGCCTACGCCTTCGTCGACCGGTTCAGAGAGGTCGAGCGGCGGCGGGCCGCCGTCGCTATCGTCGGTCCAGCCTTCCTGCTCGGCTGCTTCGCCGAAGCCGCTATCATCTGCAGGCGGAGGGACTGTGCCTTCGTCCTCGTAATTGTCGAAACGCTCGGTTTCCTCGTTACGCATGCCGGCCAGCGGATCGACGATGCCGTCGACATCGTCGCTGTCATCGCCGAAATCATCGGCACCGGCAGGCGAGAGGCCTTCTTCCCGGAAGGGCGGCTCGTCGTCGAAGGAATCTTCAATGGCCGCTTCGACCGGCTCGGGTGCGGGCTCGGGCTGCGGTTCGTAGGTCTGGACAGGTTCCGGCTCCGGATCCGCCGAGAGGCCTTCGCTGAGCTCGAAGGGCTCTTCCTCACCCGCATCTTCCTGAAGGTCGAGAACCGGGCGCTGCGGCGCGCGCTGCGGAGCCATGGAGAAATTGCGTGTCGGCTTGGCTGCAGCCGAGCCGTCCTGCTCGATACCGGTCGCAACTACCGAAACGCGGATCTTGCCGTCGAGCTCGGGGTTGAATGCGCTACCCCAGATGATGTTGGCATCTTCGTCGACCAGCTCGCGGATGTGGTTCGCCGCTTCGTCGACTTCGAGGAGCTTCATGTCTTCGCCGCCGATGATCGAGATGATCACGCCCTTGGCGCCGGCCATGCTGACACCGTCGAGCAGCGGGTTCGCGATGGCGCGTTCGGCTGCTTCGAGAGCGCGGTTGTCGCCCTCGCCTTCGCCGGTGCCCATCATCGCCTTGCCCATTTCGCTCATCACGCTGCGCACGTCGGCGAAGTCGAGGTTGATGAGGCCCGGCATGACCATGAGGTCGGTGATCGAACGCACGCCCTGCTGCAGGACTTCGTCGGCCAGCGCGAAGGCTTCCTTGAAGGTGGTGTCCGACTTGGCGACCAGGAACAGGTTCTGGTTCGGAATGACGATCAGCGTGTCGACGTGCTTCTGCAGCTCGTCGATACCCGATTCAGCTGCGCGCATGCGGCGCGTGCCTTCAAACAGGAACGGCTTGGTCACGACACCGACGGTCAGGACACCCTTCTTGCGCGCAGCTTCCGCGATCACGGGTGCAGCGCCGGTGCCGGTGCCGCCGCCCATGCCGGCAGCGATGAAGCACATGTTCACGCCGTCGAGCGCGTCTTCGATGTCTTCGAAGGTTTCTTCGGCAGCCGCCTTGCCCACTTCGGGGCGGGCACCCGCGCCGAGACCGCCGGTGATGTCGGGGCCGAGCTGGATGCGCTTTTCTGCCGGACTGCTTGCGAGGGCCTGCGCATCGGTGTTGGCGACGATGAAATCGACGCCTTCGATTTCGGATTCCATCATGTTGGCGATGGCGTTTCCGCCCGCACCGCCGACGCCCACAACCATGATTTTGGGGCGCATGTCGTCGCTGGAGGCGGGTCCGATGTTGATGCTCATTTACTGGTCCCTTTGGGAATAAAATTCGGCCGAAGCCTGTCACTACGCCTTTTGGCACAAAGCGATTCACCCATGCAAAGGTTAAATGCCTTTATCCACAATGCCCAAGCCTGCTTTTCGGCGGGTTCTCGCCGATCTCAGAAATACTCGCGAACCGCCTGTACGACCCTGTTAACCAGCCCAAGCCCCGAATACCGCCGCGCGGGCTGGTAACTCGGTCCGACCGAGCGGATGTCTACCGGATCCTCGACCGCATAGAGGCACAGCCCGGCCAGCGTCGCGAAACCGGGCGTTGCATGGGCTTCGGGCAGGCCGCGCAGGGCCGGCGGCTTGCCGATGCGGACCGGAAGGCCAAGCGCGCCTTGCATGAATTCGGCGATCCCGTGCAACTCGGCGCCGCCGCCGGTGAGGACGACCTGGCCACCGTTCGCGCCGGAAAAGCCCATTGCCTTCAAGCCCTTGCCGATCTCGCTGGTCATCGTGCCCAGACGGTCGGTGACGATCGAGACCAGCTCGGCGCGGGGAATGCGGTTCTGCTCGTCGGCACCCCGAGCGAGTTGTCCGCCCGGCTCGTCGCCCGGTGCGTTAACCGGAATCATCTCGCGGTGGTCGCTCGGTGTGGCGATGGCAGAGCCCGCGACGCACTTCAGGCGTTCAGCCTGCCCCCGGCGAATGCCGAGCGAGGAAGCGATCGCATCGGTGATGTCGTTCGAACCGACCGGGATCGACCGCAACCCCAAGAGCATGCCGCCTGCATGGACCGAGACATTGGTGACCTGCGCGCCGATCTCCACCAGTGCGACCCCCAGATCGCGCTCTTCGTAGGACAGGCACGCATGCGCTGCGGCCAGCGGGCTTGCGACAACGCCTTCGACGTCGAGATGCGCACTCTGGACCGCCTCGATGAGGTTCCGGACCGGCGCGCCTTCGGCCAGGGTTACATGGATGTCGACGCCGAGCGCCTCTGCATGGAGGCCGGTCGGGTCGGCAATGCCGTGCGCACCGTCGAGCGTGTAATGCGCGGGCTGCGCGTGCAGCACCATGCGGCCATCGGGCTGGATATGGTCGCGTGCGGCGAACAGCAGATGTTCTATATCGTCTTCGTCGATACGCCTGCCGCCGATGGCGATTTCGACGCTGGAAATCTTGCTGGTCAGGCCGGCGCCCGCACAGGCGATCCAGACGCCGTTGACGCTGGTGTTGGCATTGGCCTCCGCCAGCTCGATCGCGCTGCGGATCGCATGGGTCGCGGCACGCATGTCGGTGACGTAGCCGCGCTTGATCCCCTCAGCCCGACGGTGAGAGGAACCGAGGACGATCATTTCCTCGTCTTCGGCCTGGCCCATGATCATCGCGGAAATACGGAAGGAGCCGATATTCACCGCGGCGAAGACGCGGGTGACGCGCGGGAGCGGGGCGCTTGCAGGAGTAGCCATTATTCCGCCTCCACCTGTGCGCTCATGCCCTGCGGACAGGGCCCGTCGGCACAGCGAAGATAGGCCCGGTCGGGCACGCGCATGTCGATGGCAATCGCCTTGCCGCCGATGAGCCGGTTGCGCCCGTCCATTTCGGCGAACTTGACCAGCGCCGCGGGACCCTTGTCGCCTTCCGGCAGGGCAAGCAGCTGGTCGGTCTTGAAGGTGAGGTTCCAGCGCCTGTTACCGACCCATTCCGCCCCTGCGATCTGCGGCTTGAGCGCTGGCGCAGCATCGAGCAGGCGGTTTAGTTCGGCGACCTGCTTTTGCGCGCCGGGGCCGGAGATCAGCAGCATTCCCTTTGCCTGCTCACTCGAGACGGGTTCGAGTTCATGCCCTGTCGCATCGACGAGGATCAGCCGGTCGGGCTTGCGAACCACGGCATGCGGTTCTCGCTCGACGATATCGATGCGCAGGAGATCGGGCAGCTGACGCGAGACCCGCGCGTCCTTGACCCAGGAGAGCTCAAGCAGCCGCTCGCGGATTTCGTCGACCTCGACCAGCGGCATCGGGCGATCCTGCTCGCCCAGCACGCGTTCATAGACCGCCTGCCGGTTGAGCCGCTCGACCCCGGTGACGCGCACCCTTTCCACTTCGAAACCCGCACGGCTCGCCGATTTCGCTATTTCCGTCCGCGCCATTTCCGGCACGCCCGCATAGCTTGCGACAGTCCATGCAATGCCGAGACCGGCAGCGACGATCAGGAACAGGAAGAACTTGTGCCACTGCTCTTCGGTAAACGGCAGCGCGGCCATCGCCCGGTCGAGCAGGCCGGAAGTGTGTTTCTTGGCCGCCCGCGCTTTCTGGGTACGGCTACGCGCCGCGGCGGAACGCCGGACGCCTGTCGGTTTGCGCTTGACCTTAGCCATCGCGCCCCGCGTCCCGTTTTCTGGCTGTGTGATCGCGCAGCGCGGCCGCAATGACCGTCTCGACCAGTTCCGCATATTCGATACCGGCGTGCTTCGCCTGTTCGGGAACGAGGCTGAGCGGCGTCATGCCCGGCTGCGTGTTGGTTTCGAGCACGAAAAGGCCGTCCTCGCCCTGTTCCTCGTCCCAGCGGAAGTCGGTGCGGCTGGTGCCCTTGCACCCCAAGAGCTTGTGCGCCTTCAACGCGATCTCGAGGCACAGGTCGCGGATGTGGTCGGGTATGTCGGCAGGACAGATATGATCGGTCATGCCGTCGGTGTATTTGGCGTCGAAATCGTAGAAGCCGCTTTTGGGCTTGAGTTCGGTCACGGCAAGCGCGCGCGGACCGTCCTCGAAATCGACGACTGCCGAGGTCATCTCGCGACCCTTGATATAGGGTTCGGCGAGCAGTTCGTCGAAATCCTGCCACGGGCCCTTCGCATCACGCGAAATCGGATTGCCGTAATTGCCCTCGTCGGTAACGATGGCGACGCCCACCGAACTGCCCTCGTTGACGGGCTTCAGGACATAGGGTCGCGGCAGCGGATCGCGTTCGAACACGTCGGCGCTCTTCACGATGCGCCCGCCGGGCATTGGAATGCCATGTGGGACCAGCGCCTGCTTGGTCAGTTGCTTGTCGATCGCGATGACCGAGGTTGCGAGGCCCGAATGCGTATAGGGCACGCCCATCAGGTCGAGCATGCCTTGCACGCTGCCATCTTCACCCGGCACGCCGTGAAGCGCGTTGAAAACGACATCCGGCGCAGTCTCGGCGATGCGGGCAGCGACCTGCCTGTCCATGTCGATCCGCGTGACCTTGTGGCCCCGGCCTTCGAGCGCCTTGGCGACGCCTTCGCCAGACATGAGACTCACGGGCCGTTCATTGGCCCAGCCACCCATCAGGACGGCGACATGCAGTTTGGGAAGATCGGTCATGCTGTGTTCCTACGGACGCCCCACGCGCTGGATTTCCCATTCGAGCTCAATGCCCGAATTCTCGTAGACGCGGCGCTTCACTTCCTCGCCCAGCCCCTCGATATCGGCACTGGTCGCATTATCGACATTGAGCAGGAAGTTGGTGTGCTTCTCGCTCACCTGGGCCCCGCCCATCTTCAGGCCGCGGCATCCCGCAGCATCGACCAGCTGCCAGGCTTTCTCGCCCGGCGGGTTCTTGAAGGTGGAGCCACCGGTCTTGGTGCGCAGCGGCTGCGAATTCTCGCGCGCTTCGGCGATCTCGTCCATCTTCGCGCCGATGACTTCAGGGTCGCCCGGCTCACCCTTGAAACGGGCGGACACGACCACGGCCCCTTCCGGCAGCGCCGAGTGGCGATAAGAATACTGGAGGTCGGAGGCTGGCAGCGTATGGCACTCGCCATTGGGCATGATGACCGTGCAGTCGACCAGCACGTCAGCGACTTCGGTGCCGTAGGCTCCGCCGTTCATGCGAACGAAGCCGCCGACAGTACCGGGAATCCCGCGCATGAATTCGAGGCCTGCGACACCAGCGTCTCGCGCCGCGCTGGCGACGAGGATGCCATGCGCACCTCCGCCGCATTCGACGATGCAGCTGTCTGCGTCGATCGAGACATCGGCGAACGGCTTGCCGAGCTTGATCACGACGCCGGGAACGCCGCCATCGCGCACGATCATATTGGAGCCGAGACCCAGCGCCATGACAGGCAGGTCGCCGTCGAGGCGGCCGAGGAATTCTTCGAGGTCGGCGCGGTCTTCGGGTTCGAACAGCCAGTCCGCCTTGCCGCCGGTCTTGAACCAGACGAGCTTGGCGAGCGGCGCCTGCGGGGTCAGCTTGCCGCGCAGCCCTTCGGTGTCGATCGGCGCTTCGATACCGCCTTCGACGGCGCAATCGGGCGCCATGCCGTTATCCCAGTTCCAGACGTCGTCGGGCTGATCCATTACGAAGCGCGTTCCTTCTCGATGGCATCCGCCAATCCGGCTGCCCACTTCGTGATATCGCCTGCACCGAGGCAGACGATAAGGTCGCCTTCCTCGATATCGCCTGCCAGCTTGGCCGCGAGATCCTCGCAGCTTTCGACCGTGGCTGCCGAGCGGTGCCCGCGCGACTTGAGACCGGCGACGAGGCTTTCGGAGCTCACGCCCTCGATCGGGTCTTCGCCCGCGGCATAGACCGGGGTGACATAGACCTGGTCGGCTTCGTTGAAGGCGCTCTGGAAGTCGTCCATCAGGTCGTTGAGGCGCGTGTAGCGATGCGGCTGCATCACGGCGATCACGCGGTTGCCGGTCGCCTCGCGCGCTGCCTCCAGCACGGCGCGGATTTCGACCGGGTGGTGGCCGTAATCGTCGATGACAGTCGCGCCTGCAACGGTTCCGACATTGGTGAACCGGCGGCGCACGCCGCTAAAGCTGCCGAAGCCATTGCAGATCACCTCGTCCGGACAGCCCATCTCGATGGCGACCGCAATCGCGGCGAGCGCGTTCTGGACATTGTGCCGTCCGGGCATGGGCAGCGTCACATTCTCGATCCGGCGATCTTCCTCGCCGCGCTGGCGCACGATGACGTCGAAGCGGTTGCCGCCTTCATGCGGCTGGACGTTCACGCCGCAAATATCCGCCTGCAGGTTGAAACCATAGGTCATCACCCGGCGGTCGCGCACCTTGCCGATTACGGCCTGCACTTCGGGATGGTCGATGCACAGGATCGCCGCGCCATAGAAGGGCACGTTATGGATGAACTCGACGAAAGCATCCTTGACCCCGTCGAAATCGCCGTAGTGGTCGAGATGTTCGGGATCGATATTGGTGACGACCGCAATCGTCCCGTCGAGCCTCAGGAAGCTGCCGTCGCTTTCATCGGCCTCCACGACCATCCAGTCGCTGTCGCCGAGGCGCGCATTCGAGCCGTACTGCTCGATGATGCCGCCGTTGATGACGGTCGGATCGATCTCGCCGCAATCGAGCAGCGCGGCAATCATGCTGGTGGTGGTCGTCTTGCCGTGCGTGCCGGCCACCGCGATGGTGGACTTCAGGCGCATAAGTTCGGCGAGCATTTCCGCGCGCCGCACGACCGGAATACGGTTTTCGAGCGCATGGGCGACTTCGGGATTGGTCCGTTTGACCGCAGTCGAGGTCACGACGACGGCTGCGCCTTCGACGTTTTCCTTCTCGTGGCCGATCTTGACCGAGATGCCCTGCCCACGCAGCCTCTCCACGGTCGGGCTTTCGTTGAGATCGCTGCCCTGGACCGTGTAGCCGAGGTTGTTCATCACCTCCGCAATACCGGACATGCCGATCCCGCCGATGCCGACGAAGTGGATGATACCGATATCTGTCGGAACGCCCCTCATTTCATGCGCTCCCTTTTCGCACCCTGGCCCGCGACCTGCCCCTGAGTGGCGCCGCGAGCATTGTTTCCGCCGACGCGGATTACATCCATCATGTCTGCCCCGCCGAAGCTTTCGACGAGGTCAGCAAGGTCTTCCACCGCCTTGGGGCGGCCGCAGTTCCACGCAGCATGGGCCGCATTGGCGAGCCCCTGCGGATTATCCGCCAGCGCGCGGATCTGCTTTGCGAGTTCCTTGCCCTCGAACTTCTCCTGCCGGATCATCCGCGCGCCGCCTGCTTTTACCATCTCGCGCGTATTGGCGGCCTGGTGATCATCGGTCGCAATGGGCAGCGGGATCAGGATAGCCGGACGACCCACGGCCGTGAGTTCGGCAATCGTGGAAGCACCAGCGCGGCCGATGAACAGGTGCGCATCGGCCAGCCGCTCGGCCATGTTTTCGAAATAGGTCGCAAGCTCCGCGGGAATACCGTGATTGCTGTAACGCTCGCGCACGGCATCGAGGTCTTCGGGGCGGCACTGCTGCGTCACCTGCAACCGCTGGCGGATCGCGGGCGGCAGCATAGCAAGCCCGTCGGGCACGATTTCGGACAGCACCCGCGCACCTTGGCTACCGCCGGTAACGAGCACGCGCAGCAGCCCGTCCTCGTCATAGGCGGGAAAAGGCTCGTCGCGCAGCGAGAGCACCTCGTGGCGAACGGGATTGCCGACCAGATAGGTCTTGCCCTGGTGGCCCGCCTTCAGGCGCTGGACGTCGGGATAGGCGGTTGCGATCGCCTGCACGCGGCCAGCCAGCAGGCGGTTCACGCGGCCCAGAACGGCGTTCTGTTCGTGAACGACTGTCGGGATGCCTGCCGAAGTGCTGGCAAGGATCGCGGGAAGCGAGGGATAGCCGCCGAAGCCGACCACCGCGCTCGGCTGGAAGCTGTCGAAGAGGCGAAGCGCCATCTTGCGGCCTTCGAGCACGGCCTTCGTGCCCTTGATCCACTGCAGCGGGTTCTTGCCGAAGCGACCCGCAGGAATGACATGCGCGGGCATGAAGTCGGGCTTGCCCGGGATCGCCTCACCGCGCTCGTCGGTGATCAGCGCGACGTGATGCCCTCGCCGGTCGAGTTCGGCCGCCAGCGCGAAAGCGGGAAGCAGGTGCCCCCCGGTGCCGCCGGCGGCGAGTACGTAATGGCGGGAAGAGCGGGTCACTGGTGAATCTCGCGCGAGCTGCGCGCCTGTTTTGCATTCATTCCATCCCCCTGCCCGAAGCCCAGCAGGTCGCCAAGTCCCCTTGTCGTGGTTTTGAGGTAGGGATTGCGCCGCGTGACGGCGATCAGAAGGCCGACGGTCAGGCAGATGGCGATGGTCGACGAGCCGCCATAGCTCACCAGCGGCAAGGTCATGCCCTTGGAGGGGAACAGCTGCAGGTTGACGAGGATATTGATGAAGGCCTGCCCGCCGAACAGCGCGACGAGGCCCGTTCCGGCAAGAAGTGCGAAAAGGTCTTCCTCGTCCACCAGCCGCATCAGCACCCGCACGACGATTGCAAGGTAAAGGGCAACGATAACGCCGCAGACGATCAGTCCGAATTCTTCGCCGATGACGGAGAAAATGTAGTCGGTATGCGCTTCTGGAAGGCTCATCTTGCGAATGCCGAGGCCATAGCCAGCGCCCGTCCAGCCACCGGCGACCAGCGTCCGGCTCGCAAGATCGACCTGGTCGAAAGCCGTGCCGCCGCCGAAGAAGGCATCGATACGGTGGCGCGCATTGTCATAGAGGAAATATGTTGCGGTCAGCGCCACCGTAACGCCGCCGATGACTGCCCCGAGCTTCTTCACCTCCACGCCGGAGAGGATTACCATCACGAACCAGACGCCTGCGAACAGGATCGCTTCGCCAAGGTTGGGCTGGAGCATCAGTAGCGCGGCGATCAGCGCCAGCAGGCCGGTGCCGACGACAAGGACGGGCAGATTGGGATCGCGCATCCGCCACGATAATATCCACGCAAGCGTAATCGCGAAGGCAGGCTTGAGGAATTCCGATGGCTGGAACTGCATACCCAGGTTGATCCAGCGCCGCGCGCCGTTGATCTCCACACCGATGAAGGGAACGAGGAACAACAGGCCGATCATGCCTGCCGCAAGTAGCACGCCGAACCTGCGCGCATTCTCCCGCGTCAGTAGCGAAGCCCCGATCAGCACGCCGAGCGCGATCACCTGCCAGACGAGGTGTCGCCAGAAGAAGTAGAGTGGGTCGAGAGTTTCGGCAGAGGTCGACAGCCTGTTTGCGCTCGCCGGACTTGCCGCGGCAACGGCGATGGTGCCCAAAGTCATCAGCGCAAGGATGAGCGTGAGGAGCACGCGGTCGATCTCGCGCCACCAGATCTTGATCTGGCTCCAGCGCGACAGCTTGCCGCCCGGTATATGGGCGGGCTTGCGCTTGGCACCGGGGACGAAGGGCTGCGGCGCGTTCATGCGAGCGCCTCCACGAGCTCGCGGAAATGCTCACCGCGCTTTTCGAAGTCGGTGTACTGGTCGAAACTCGCGCAGGCGGGCGAAAGGAGGACGGTATCGCCGGCCTCGGCATTGGAGGCCGCTGCGGTTACCGCGCGGTCCAGCGTTTCGCACTGCTCCACCGGCACGCGGCCTTCCAGCAGCGCGGCAAAGTCCGGACCGGCCTTGCCGATGGTGTAGGCGGCTTTGACGTGGCCTAGTTTGGCCTCGCACTCACCCAATCCCGCTTCCTTGGCCAGCCCGCCGAGGATCCAGTGGATCTCGTCGAACGCCGCCAGCGCGGGCGCGGAGGCGGCGGTGTTGGTGCCCTTGCTGTCGTTGACGTAGGCGACACCGGAGATTTCGGCAACCCGCTCCATGCGGTGCGGGAGGCCGCCATAGGTTTGCAGGCCCTGCTCGATCTGCTCGACGGACAATCCCAGCCAGGCACAGGCTGACATCGCCGCACCGGCATTCTCGGCATTGTGCGGTCCGGAAAGCGACGGCCAGTTTGCCTGTGCCTCACTGTCGGCGGCCATGATACCGTTGAAACCGGCCTTGCCCGAATGGATCAGCCCGGAAGTGAAAGCGGGCCAGTTCACCAGCGCGTAGCTTTCTTCGCCCTGCATATCGAGCAGGCGGTTCTTGCTCGCCGCATAAGCGTGAAAGTCACCGTCATAGCGGTCGAGGTGATCGGGCGTGATATTCAGCAGCACCGCCACATCGCAATCGAGCGAATAGGTCAGGTCGATCTGGTAGCTCGACAGTTCCAGCACATAGACCCCGCCTTCCGGGAGCGGCTCCTGCTCGAGGATCGGGAGGCCGATATTGCCGCCCATGGTGGTCGGCACGCCGGCGGTCTTGAGGATGTGGTTGACCAGCGCGGTGGTGGTCGACTTGCCGTTGGTGCCGGTAATGCCGACGACCTTGTGCGGCGGCAGGTGCTCGCGCGCCTGCGCGAAAAGCTCGATATCGCCGATCACCGGCACGCCGAAGCTGTCGGCATGGGGCTTGATCGGGTGGGTGTTGAGCGGGACGCCGGGGCTGACGACCACGCCAGCATAGCCGGTCAGGTCAGCCTCCAGCGGATCACCGATGGCGCATCGCCCGCTGTACGGTTCGCGCGCTTCCTCGCGGTCGTCCCACACCAGAACGTCCGCGCCAGCCGCCAGCAGCGCCTCGACCGTCGCCCGGCCGGACCGCGCGAGGCCTAGCACCGCGTACTTCTTGTCCTTCCAGGCGGGCGAGGTGATCATCTGAGCTTGAGCGTTGCCAGTCCCAGAAGTGCGAGCACGATGGCGACGATCCAGAAGCGGATCACGACCTTGCTCTCGGACCAGCCGAGCTGCTCGAAATGGTGGTGGATCGGGGCCATGCGGAACACCCGCTTGCCCGTGCGCTTGAACCAGAAGACCTGGATGATGACGCTGAGCGCTTCGAAAACGAACAGTCCGCCGACGATCGCCAGCACGACTTCGTGATGCGTCGCCACCGCGATTGCGCCCAGCGCGCCGCCAAGAGCCAGGGAACCCGTGTCACCCATGAAAACGGCGGCAGGCGGCGCATTGAACCACAGGAAGGCGAGACCCGCCCCCATGATCGCCGCACACAGGATTGCCAACTCACCAGCACCCGGTACGTGCGGGATGCCGAGATATTCGGAGTAGTCCACGCGGCCCACGAGATAGGCGATGACCGCAAAGGTGCCCGCCGCGATGATCACCGGCATGGTTGCAAGGCCATCCAGCCCGTCGGTCAGGTTCACCGCATTGCCCGCCCCCACGATCACGAAGGCGGCGAAGACGAAGTAGAGCGGCCCGAGCTCGATGCCGAAGTCGTTGACGAAGGGCACGTAGAGGAAGGTGTTGATCTGGCTGACGATCAGGTAGCTCGCCACGCCTGCCACGAGGAATTCGAACAGCAGGCGCACCCTGCCCGAAACGCCCTTGTGGCTGGCCTTGGTGACCTTGTCGTAATCGTCGAGGAAACCGATCAGGCCGAAGCCGCCGGTCACGGCCAGGCATGCCCATACGAAGGGATTGGAAAGGTCCATCCACAGCAGCATCGAAAGCGTGAGGCTGATGAGGATCATCAAGCCGCCCATGGTCGGCGTTCCGACCTTGGCGAGATGCGTCTGCGGGCCATCTTCGCGGATCGGCTGACCCTTGCCCTGTCGCACGCGCAGCATGTCGATGAAGCGCGGCCCAATGAGCAGGCCGATCAGCAATGCCGTAAGCAGCGTCGCCCCTGCGCGCGCCGTCTGGTAGCGCACGAGGTTGAAGAGACCTTCGAAATTGAAATACTCGGCGAGGAAGTACAGCATCGGGGCGCAGCGGCTCCTAGGTAAAGTGGTCCACGAGCTTGCCGAGGCCGACCGAATTGGAACCTTTGACGAGCACGGCGTCGCCGGCGACGATACCGAATTCCTCGATCAGCTCGATAGCCTCGTCGGCCGAATTGCAATGCTCCCACTCGAGCGGCTTGCCAAGCGAGTTGAAGGCCGGTTTCCCCAGTTCACGGGCCAGCGCGCGCATCTCGTCGCCCACCAGCAACGCATAGTCGACATCGGCCGCAATAAGGGGTTCCGAAAGCTGTCCGTGGAACTTGTCGGCAAAGTCGCCCAGCTCCTTCATCGAACCCAGCACGGCGATCCGGCGGGTCGATGGCGTCTGGCCCAGCTGCGCTAGCGTTGCGCGCATGCTGGCGGGGTTGGCGTTGTAGCTCTCGTCGATCAGCAGAGCCTTGCCGCCCGGCACGTCGATACCGTGGCGCGCACCGCGACCCTTCAGACCGCCCATCTCGGCAAGCGCGAGGCCCGCTGCTGCAAGATCGCCCTTGGCTGCACGTACTGTCGCCATGACTGCGAGGGAATTCGTGACCCAGTGATCGCCCGGCTCGGCGACGGTGTAGCACAGGCGCCCTTCGGGAAATTCGCAGGTGACGAGGCTGCCGCCATTGGCGCTGGGGATAGCGTCCAGCAGGCGCATGTCAGCATGGCGCGCGCGGCCGAAGCTCACGACCTTGGCACCCAGCTTTTCGGCGGCGGTGCGGAGCTGTTCGTAATATTCGCTGTCGGCCGGAATGACGGCGATGCCGCCCGGCTCGAGACCGGCGAAGATTTCAGCTTTCGCGTCGGCAATAGCCTCCATCGAACCGAGGTTCTCGATATGAGCAGGCGCGATGGTGGTGATGACGGCGACGTGCGGGCGGACCTGCGTGGTCAGGCCTTCGATTTCACCGGCATGGTTCATGCCCATCTCGAAAATGCCGAAACGGCTGCGCGCCGGCATGCGCGCAAGGCTGAGCGGCACACCGACGTGATTGTTGTAGCTGCGCGTTGAGCGATGGGCTGCACCGCGGCTGGCGCGTTCCAACGCCGCGAAGATCGCTTCCTTGACGCCCGTCTTGCCGACAGATCCGGTGACGCCGATGATCTTGGCATCCGTGCGGGCACGCGATGCTGCGGCCAGCTTGCGGAGCGCCTCGGTGGTGTCGTCGACGAGGATATGCGGATAATCGACCGGTCGATCGACGATGGCGGCACTAGCTCCGTTTTCGAACGCCTTGTCGAGGAAGCGGTGGCCGTCCATCGCCTCGCCCTTGAGCGCAACGAAGAGGTCGCCGTTCACGACATCGCGGCTGTCCATTTCGACGCCGGATACCTGGAAATCTCCGCTAGCCGTTCCGCCGACCGCCTCGGCAATGGTGCGTGCGTCCCAAAGGGTGAGCGGAAGGCGGTCGCGCGGATCGGCAGGCCATTCGAGATAGGCGGGATGGCGCAGGATGGCGGCGCTCATGCGTCACCTCTGGCAATTTGCGCCGCGCATTCGCGTGCGACTTCCACGTCGTCGAAGGGGTGCACCCGCATGTTTTCTCCCGATCCGATGATCTGACCCGTTTCATGGCCCTTGCCGGCGATGAGGACGATGTCGTCCTTGCCCGCTTCGGCAATGGCAGCATGGATTGCTTCGCGACGGCCCGCTACCTCGCGCGCTTGCGGCGCGCCTTCAAGCACCTGGCGGCGGATTTCCGCAGCATCTTCACCGCGGGGGTTGTCGTCCGTGACGATGACGAGATCGCTGGCCTTGGCAGCAGCCTCGCCCATGGGCGCGCGCTTGCCATGATCGCGGTCGCCGCCCGCACCGAAAACGGTGATGAGCCTGCCCGAGACATGCGGACGCAGCGCCGCGATCGCGGCTTCGAGCGCATCGGGCGTATGGGCATAGTCGATGTAAACCGGTGCGCCGCTCGGAGCGATGACGGCACGCTCGAGACGGCCGCGCACGGGCTGGAGGCGTGCAACCGCATCCCATACGCGGCTCGCATCGATCCCGCTCGCCAGCGCAAGACCGGCCGAAACGAGGGCGTTCGAGACCTGGTAGGCGCCGATCAGGGGCAAGTTGATGGTGCGTTCGATCCCCGCGTGCTCGACCGTCAGCGACTGGCCGAGCTGCGTCGGCTCGCGGTGCGAGAGATGGATATCTCCGCCTTCCTCGCCCACGGTCATGATGGCAAGACCGCGGTTCTCGGCATGTTCGACGACGCGCTTGTTCCAACCGCTATCGCCTGCGCCCATCCAGATGACCGCAGTCGCATCGTCCAAGACGACCTCGTCGAACAGGCGCATCTTGGCCGCGAAGTAGTCTTCCATATCCGCGTGGTAATCGAGATGGTCGCGGCTGAAGTTGGTGAAGCCTGCCGCTTCGACGGGGATGCCCTCGTTGCGGTATTGCGACAGCCCGTGGCTGGAGGCTTCGTAGGCCACGTGGGTCACGCCTTCGCGCGCAAGGCCGCTCATGTTCGAGAGGAAAGTGACGATGTCGGGCGTGGTCAGCCCGGTCGACACGCTCTCGTCCGGTGTCGTGACACCGAGCGTCCCGATGCTCGCCGCGCGCTCGCCCGACATGCGCCAGATCTGGCGGGTCATCTCGACGCAGGAGGTCTTCCCGTTGGTGCCGGTGACCGCAACGATATGGTCGGGCACGGGCGTGAAGAACTGCGCTGCGAGGTCGGCGAAGGTCTTGCGCGGCGTGTCGCTGGCGATGTGGATCGCGCCTTCGACCTTCGCCTCTGCGCGCGCGACGACGGCCACGGCGCCGGCTTCGATCGCGGCAGGGATAAAGTCCTCGCCATTGACCTGCGTGCCCTGGAACGCGCCGAACACGGTGCCGGGCGCGACCTTGCGATTGTCGATGGCAAAGCCGGTGACATTGGTATCGCCGTCATCGGGACAATCCATGCCGGCCTGCGCGCAGAGCTTACTCAGCTTCATCCTGCGCCTCCGGGATCAGGGGAGTGATTGCGGAAATATCGATATCTCGCTTGTCGTCGGGGCGCACGCCGATGAGCGGGCCGATGCGCGGGACGAGGCGTCCGACGATCGGCGCAGCGTTCCATGCCGCGGTGCGCTGGTAGGAGCTTGCAAGGGTACCGCGCGGTTCGTCGAGCATGGCGATCACCACGTAGCGCGGGCGATCCATCGGGAAGGCCGCAGCGAAGGTCGAAACCAGCGCGGTCTTGCGATAGCCCGCCTTGCCGCCCGGCTTTTCTGCCGAACCGGTCTTTCCTCCCACGCGGTAGCCCGGGGCATCTGCATTGCGGCCGGTGCCATAGACCGCGATGGCGCGCATCATCTGGCGCATGCGGCTGGAGGTCGATGCCTTGAACACGCGGCGCCCCTTGGGCGCTTCGCCCGGACCCAGCTTCTTGAGCGTAGCCGGACGGTAGACACCGCCATTGACCATCGCCGCATAGGCGCTGGCGAGGTGCAGCGGCGTAACCGCGATCGAGTGGCCGAACCCGACCGTCATATTGGTGAGGCGCGGCCATTTGTCGCCCGGCCAGATGGGAAAGCCGCGGGCAGGAATTTCGATTTCCGGGCGAGCATTCATACCCAGATCTATCATGTAGCGGCGCAGACGTTCCGCACCCAGTTCATCGGCGATGCGTGCGCTTGTCGTGTTGGACGAATGGATCAGCGTTTCGACGGCATTGAGCGTGGCGCCCATCTCGTGGCTGTCACGGATCGTGAAACGCCCGACCGTGACCGGCGAAGCATCGAAACGGCGGCCAAGATCGCGCAGCATGCCGCTGTCGATTGCGGCGGCCACGGTCAGCGGCTTGAAGGTCGAACCGAGCTCGTAAACCTGGTTGGTCACCCGGTTGAACATGAGCTTCTGGCCTTCTTCGTCGATCTTGTTGGGATCGAATTCGGGAAGGCTGGCAAGCGCGACGACTTCGCCCGTGTCGACATCGAGCACGATACCCGCACCGCCCTGTGCGCGGGTCAGCTTCATGCCACGGCGCAGTTCATCCTCGAGCGCGCCCTGAACGCGCACGTCGATCGACAGCGCCACCGGCGTGCCGCGCGTCAGGGGATCGGACAAGTGCTTGTCGAAGACCTGCTCCATGCCCACTCGGCCCTTGCCGTCGGCACCGACATAGCCGAGCACATGGGCCGCCATGGCGCCCTGCGGGTAGTGGCGGTCTTCCTCGGTCGGCATCTCCAAAGCGAGTTCGCCCAGTTCGTGGACGCGGTTCGCTTCTTCGGGAAGCAGGCGCTTCCGGATATAGCCGGACTTGCCGCTCGCGAGCTGCGCGGCGACTTTCTTTTCATCGAGGTCGGGGAAGATTTCGGCGAGCTTGGCCGCCACATCTTCGGGCTTGCCGACGAGCGGAGCCTCGTCCTCGCCCATCGCCTTGGGGTTGAACCAGAGAGCGTAGGCCGGAAAGGCGCGCGCCATGGGCACGCCGTTGCGATCGACGATCTGGCCGCGCGAAGGCAGCAGCGCATCTTCGAGCGAGGTAGCGCGAGCGCCCTCGCCACCGATGCCGAGATAGGCAATCCGCGACAGTGCAAGCAGCGCCACGAAGGCGAAGGCTGCGGCAATCCAGAGAACGCGCCAGCGCGCGAGGTCGAGCGATTGCTGGCGCACCGTCACGAGCTGCACCCGCCCGCTCGCCATCGCCATGCTCACCGCTCCCGGGCCACCGTGGAGAGCGGAAAATGCGTTCACTGCGCGACCTCCGCTGCAGCGACGGAGACGCTGGCAGGCTGGGCGAGCCGCTGGGCAAGGCTGGAGGCGATCCGGCGCGAGGGATCGGCCGCGCGCGATTTCACCATGCGGGTCGGCTCTGCATCATCATCGCCCAACCAGTCCTCGAACAGGCCTTCTTCTTCGATGGGGCCGTTGTCGGCCATTGCGACACGAATGGGCTGTGGAGCACCGATGCCGCGCGGCGTTCCGAGCGCGGCAAGCTGGCGTTCCTGTTCGAGGTACTGGTCGGCGCGCGGCGCGGAATAGCCGAATTCGACCCGGTTCCAGTCAGCAAGCTGGTGCTGGTTGGCGCGGGTCTGGAATTCGGTTTCCAGCATCTGCTTGGACCGTTCGGCGGCAATGATCTGGCGTTCGACGATGCGCACGTCGCTCTTCACCGCGTTGACCTTGAAAGTCAGCGCGAGGAAAGCAGCGACGCAGACTGCGAGGAGGGCGAGCCAGCCGATCTGGCGGAGGCGCGAGGTATGGGCCATCATGCCGCCTCCCTTGCAGGTGTCGCAGTGCGGACTGCGTGGCGAAGCACCGAGGAACGGGCACGCGGATTGCGCGCGATTTCCGCCTCACCCGGCTTGATCGCCTTGGAAACTCTAGAGAAGACCGGATCGACCTGCGCGACCATGGGGACATGTCGCGAGGCGCTCGGGGTCGAGGATGCCTCGCGCAGGTAGCGCTTGACGATCCGGTCTTCGAGGCTGTGGAAGCTGACCACCGCGAGGCGGCCCCCTTCGCGCAGCAGGTGTTCGGCAGCCGACAGCCCCTGGGACAGTTCGTCGAGCTCGCCGTTCACATGAATCCTGATGGCCTGGAAGGTGCGGGTTGCCGGGTCCTTCTTGTCGGTCGGCTTGTATCCCAGCGCCTTGCGCACGACGCGCGCCAGCTCGCCCGTCGTCTCCAGCGGGCGCGCGGCGACGATCGCGCGCGCAACGCGGCGCGACTGGCGCTCTTCGCCATACTGGTAGATCACGTCGGCAATCGTGCCTTCCTCGGCGGTGTTGAGGAAATCGGCAGCGCTTTCGCCTTCCTGGCTCATGCGCATGTCGAGCGGGCCGTCCGACGAGAAGGCGAAGCCGCGTTCGGCCTGGTCCAGCTGCATCGACGACACGCCGATATCCATCACGACGCCATCCACGCTTTCGACGCCCGCATCGCGCATGACCTCCAGCATTTCGGAGAAGCGGTGCGGGTGGAGGATCAGGCGGGGCGGATTTTCCTCCGTCTCCCGCCATGTGCGACCCGAGGCAATAGCGTCGGGATCCCGGTCGAAGGCATGCACGGTCGCGCCGCGCTCGAGCAGCGCGCGGGTATAGCCACCCGCGCCGAATGTCGCGTCGATCAGCACGTCGCCCGGCTGCGGGTCGAGTGCCTCGATCACCTCGTCGAGGAGGACGGGGATGTGGGGCGCTTCGCTCATTTGCCCTTCGCCTTCGCGTCGGCAAGGAAGCTTTCGCAGGCAGCCTTGGCGCTAGCCCAGTCGTCGCCCATTTCGGCAAGCTGCGTGGGATTCCACAGGGTGAAGAAGCGGCCACCACCCTGGAAGTAGAGGCCATCCTCGATCCGGCCGAGCTGGCGCAGGTGTTCGGGCATGACGAAACGACCGCTGTCGTCGAAAGGCATTTCGACGAAACCGAAAAGCTGGCTGGCGCGGGTGTCGCGGTCGAAATCGCGGCCGACCTTGTAGGCAAGCTCTTCCTCGCGATCGAGCTGTGCGTCGAGTTCGGTCTTGCGGCTGAGGCCGAAGCCGGTGAGGCAGTTCCAGGTGGGGTGCTTCATGAGGCAGAGTACGCGGCCGTCGGAGCTTTCCTTGACGGCCTTGCGGAACAGCGGCGGAAGCACAAAGCGGCCCTTATCGCCCGCAGGCGAATAGGCTTGACCGCTGTACCCTCCGAATTGCACTGCCCTGTCCCCAGTTGGCGTTTATCGTTCTCCTCACCAGACAAGCCTCCCCCGTCCGCAGAAACACGAGCTTCCGCGGCTCGCATCGCCGTTGGCGGTGCGCGCAAAGACAATGGCATGTCCGATGTCTGGATGATTTATCGCGGGAAGCGCGGGGATGGAAGGGAAAATTGCGGGATTTTACGGGAATTGTCCGCAAATCATTGTTTTATCGAATGAATTATACCTCAATGATCTGTGGATTGGTTACCGAATAGCTAACGCAACCCTCGGAAAACTACCGGGAATCGGTCGTCATCCCGCACTTTCCCCGTGCGAGTCCCGCAAAATCCCCGGCCGAGTCCCGGGGACTTCTATCAGGTCATTCGGAAAGTGCTTCGCCGACCAGCGTGTCCAGCACCGCGCGCCTTTGGGGACTGTCGAAATGATCGTCGACCAGCGCGGCGTCAGCAACCAGTGTCACCTCGCCCTCGCCCAGCTTGCATCGCGCAATGAGGCCGCCGTCGCTAAGGGAGCAATCCGCCCGCGCATCGTTCCCGGCGAGCGCGAACTCGCCGGCCAGATCGACCGGGATCTCACCATCGCCGAAGCCGACGAGGCGCTCACCCTCGGGCTGGCGATCGTCGAACCGCAGTTCGAGCCCCCAGCGCGTAAACAGCGGCGACATGACGACCATGTCGTGCGGCCGGCGAGGATCGCCGAGCGGGTAGTCGCTGTGCTGGGTAAGAAGGGGATCGGCGAAGATCAGCGCGCGCCCGCCCTCGCGAAGCCAGCTATCAAAGGCGACATTCTCCGAAGGCGCCAATGGTCGTGGTTGCGCGAGAACCACATGGCCCAGGCCTTCGAGCGAGTCCTGCTCGAGCGTGTCGAGCGGAACGAGAGTAGCGCGCTTCTCAAGGGCCGGGCGCACCCAGCCCGGCTCGCTCGCGCCATCCAGCATAGAACCGATATCCGCCCCCTCGCCCCAGTAGATCGGAAGCGTGGTGAACAGGCCGAGGCTCACGCTTTCGGCGGCTTCCTGCCCCGTCGCACCTGGCTCGACCTGGCTGTCCGCAGAGCTTCCTCCGCATGCAGCAAGGCACAGGGCCAGTACCGGGGCGAGCGCCTTACTCAGGCGGCGTGGCTGCATCGGGCGAACCCTGTCCCGGCACGACCGCAGGCGATTGCGTCGATGTGGGCGTCGGTTGTGCGGGCAAGTCAGGGACCACGCCCGCTTCCACGAGCGGATCGTTCTGGACCGGCGCGGCACTGGGTTCCGTCGTGGGCGCAGCGGCGGGCACAGATGAGGCATCCACTTCGCGGGTACGGTCCTGGATGAGGCTGGCAAGGCCGACCAGCAGGATCATGAGGACGACGCCGCCCACACCCACCTGCAGGCGCTGCATGGCCTGCGCGCGCGTGCCGCCGAGCGGCACCTCGGAAAACTCGGTCACGCGCGGCTTGTCGCGGGTAAGATCGAATGAACGCGGCATGCCGGGAATCTTGGGCAATGCCGGCGCCGCCGTCAATCGCTGTCTTTGAGCCAGTCGAAGACCGGCAGGTTCTTCGAGCGGAGCCAGTCGGCATTGTAGAGCGTGGACAGGTAACGGAAGCCGGTATCGCACAGGATCGTGACGACACGCGGGTTCTCGCGCCCTTCAGCCACAAGCTGCTTGCCCAGTTCGACAGCGCCCGCGACATTGATGCCGCTCGACAGGCCGAGACAGAGACCCTCTTCACGCAGCAATCGTGCCACCCAGCCGAGGCCTTCCTCGTCAGAGATGCGGAACTGCGTATCGATAGGCGCGCCTTCGAGATTGCCGGTAATGCGGCCCTGCCCGATGCCTTCTGCGACCGAGGAGCCCTCGCCCTTCAGCTCGCCATTGGCGTAATAATTGTAGAGCGCTGCACCATGCGGGTCGGTCAGCGCGATAACGACGTTCTCGTCGAATTCCTTGAGGCCCATGCCGACACCGGCAATCGTGCCGCCCGTGCCAGCCGCGCAGGTGAAGCCGTCGATCCGTCCGTCCATCTGCTCCCAGATTTCCTTTGCCGTACCTTCGATATGCGCCTTGCGGTTGGCGGTATTGTCAAACTGTCCCGCCCAGATCGCCCCCTCGGTCTCCTCCGCCATTCGGCGCGAGACGTGCTGGAAATGGTTGGGATCGGCATATTTGGTCGGCGGGACCGTTACGAGTTCGGCGCCGAGCGCACGCAAGGTCGCCATCTTCTCGGCCGACTGGTTGTCGGGCATGACGATGATCGTGCGATAGCCAAGGGCATTGGCCACCAGCGCGATGCCGATGCCGGTATTGCCGGCAGTGCCTTCGACCACGCAGCCGCCCGGCTTCAGCTCGCCGCGCGCTTCTGCATCACGGATGATGTAGAGCGCGGCGCGGTCCTTTACCGAAGCGCCGGGATTGGCAAATTCGCACTTGCCGTAAATGTCGCAGCCGGCCTCCTTGCTGGGGCCTTCGAGCCGCACCAGCGGAGTGTTGCCGATAAGGTCGAGCGTACGCTCGCGAACGGGTATCTGTGTCATGCTGGACGAGGTAGGCGCGGGTGCCCCCTCACGCAAACAAGATCAATCTTCCGGCGCGATAGTAACCTTGAGGCCGTCGAGATCGCCGGTGAAGGGGATCTGGCACGACAGGCGCGAAGTTTCGACGCGGTGGTCGCTGCTTTCCAGCAGGTCGTCCTCGTCTTCGCTCATTTCCGGAAGCTTGCCGGTGAACTCGCTATCGACGTGGACGTGGCAGGTGGCGCAGCTGCAGCAGCCGCCGCACAACGCCAGCAATTCGTCGAAACCGTTGTCGCGAATGGCTTCCATCACGGTCAGGCCGTCTTCGACCTGGATTTCGGAAGTCTCGCCTTCACGGGTGGTGACGATCAGCTTGGGCATCGATGCATTCCTGTGTTGCGTCGCCCGCCACGCGGGCCGTATGCGAAGGGCTGCTATTCAAAGCGAAGCGGGAAGGCAAGCTCTACTCATGGGTCTCACGACTGCGCAGATACGCGAACACCTCGATGCCGTGGCGGCCGAAGACCGCGTGGTGGCAGGCGCGATCGAACGCGTCGGCTATCCCGAAGAACGCATTCGCCCGACCGGCTATCGCACCCTGTTGCGCACCATCGTGGGCCAGCAAGTGAGCGTGGCGGCAGCAGCCTCGGTGTGGAACAAGCTAGAGGCCGAGCTGGGCGAGGACATGCACGCCCACGAGTTGCTAGCGCGCGATTTCGACACGCTGCGCGCCTGCGGATTGTCGCGGCAGAAACAGGGCTATGCCCGCAGCCTTTGCGAACTGGTCGCGGGCGGCGAACTGGACCTCGAAAGCCTGCCGGAAGACGACGAGGAAGCCATCGCGCAGCTTACCCGCATCAAGGGGATCGGCCGCTGGTCGGCGGAAATCTACCTGCTGTTCGCGGAAGGGCGGCAGGATATATGGCCCGCAGGCGACCTTGCCGTGCAGGCAGCGTGCGGCAAGCTGCTCGACCTACCGGAAAGGCCGAGCGAAAAGGATACGCGCGCACTGGCAGAGAAGTGGAAGCCCTATCGCGGGGCCATGGCCATCTTCACCTGGCATGCCTATGCCGACCCGACGCTCTGAATTGGGAGAGAATTGGTGGGCACACGCAAGGCTATCTTCATCACCGGTGGTGCCTCGGGCATCGGGCGGGCCATCGCGCTCTATTTCGGCCAGCGTGACTGGTTCGTCGGGCTCGGCGATGTCGACACTTTCGGCATGGAAGCGACGATGGACATGATCGGCCACGGCTTCGTGTTCCAGCACAAATTCGATGTACGCGACCGCGCCGCTTGGGACGAGGCGCTGGAGAGCTTTGCCACAGCCACTGGCGGCCGGATCGATGTGCTCGCCAACAATGCGGGCATCCCCTTGGGCGGCGCGCTGGAAGAAAACAGCGTCGAGGAGATCGAGCGCTGCCTCGATATCAATTTAAAGGGCGTGCTGTTCGGCGCACAGGCGGCATATCCGCACCTCAAGAAGACCGCTCCCGGCTCATGCCTGCTGAATACGGCCAGCGCGGCGGGCGTCTATGGCACGCCGGGCGCCAGCGTCTATTCGGCGACGAAGTTCGGTGTGCGCGCGATCACCGAAAGCCTCGATGGCGAATGGGCGGAAGACGGCATCAAGGTCCGCTCGATCATGCCCAGCTTCATCGACACGCCGCTGCTCGATCACAACCCTAACGCCAAGAGCAACGAGGACATCCGCAGCCGCGTGACAGAGGCCGGCCTCGAGATTACGCCGGTCGAGGAAGTCGCCAAGGCCGCATGGGATGCGGTGCATGGCGAGAAACTGCACACGCTTGTCGGCAAGTCTGCCAAGCAGCTCGCCTTCGGCGCACGCTGGATGCCCGGCCGCGTGCGCAAGCAGACCCGTGGATCCGCTCGCCCGCTCGGGAAATAGCGACGGGCCGCTAGCGTTTTGCCTTGCTAAGCGCCGAGCGACCTTCTTCGGAAAGGAACGGCTCGAGATCGTCCCAGGGGACAAGAGTATCGTCGCCGCAAGGCGTCAGAACGTGCGGTACTGAGGGAATGAATCCCAGCCCGTCCTCGACCAGTCCGACGTTCCAATATAGCTGCTCGCCAATCGCTTCGCGACATTCCGCTTCGTCATTGTCGTAATAGCGCATCACCACATCACGCAGCTCCGGCGTGGCGACAATGCTGTCCCATTCGTTCGAGGCAAACCCGTTGGACGAAAAACAGCTCTCCGGGATGTCGATTTTGGTACCCGTTTCGCGATCGAATACGCGGTAATCCAGCCAGAAGTTGGGATGGGCACCGCCGCAAAAGTTGCCCGTGGTCGTGAGCGCGGAAATGAAGTTTGGATTTGCGAAGACCGGTTGCGTCCCGGCACTCACGTACCCATCCACCCCCAAGGAAGAGATGCTGCCGCTTATACAGTCGAACAATGCATCTCCCGGCTTGCCGGACGGCCGGTCCGCAGCAAGCTCTTGCAGGATCGCAGCGTCACCCGGCTGTTCCGGCACGAACTCGAACCCGGAATAACTATTGTCGGCAAGATGCGCGGGCGGTTGCCACTCGACCTCCCGGTAGCGCCAGCCGCCAAGCTCTTTTTCTTCGAAGGAGAAGTCCGGTTCGAAACTGCGCGGGCCGAGGAATTCGGCGGACCCGCATGCCTCACCCCAGCCATCTTCCGTTTCCGTCCACTCCTGACGCGCGAGCTCCAGCGACAGGACGCGCCCGCCCTGTGCCCAGTTGCCCGATGCGCGATTACTTCCCGAAAGGGTTAGCGACCAGTCCGGCGCCTCGTCACCATAACCCTCGGTCCAGATGCCGACCGCATCGCCATCGCGAAGTGAAATGGGGGTGAGGTACTTGTCGTAGTAATAGGAGCCCCGGCCGCGCGTGAAGCAGACCGTGACTGGCATCTTTCCGACGGTTCCGGTCCACAACCCATCGAAGGGATAGCCGGGTGGCTCGGTGGCTCCGGTTGCGCCCACGGACAGGAGCGCAGCGGCGACAAGGCTCATACGAGCTTGTCGATCTTCTTGGCCATGTTCACGTCGCGCAGCGACAGCCCGCCCGCGTCATGCGTGGTCAGCGTGATCTCGACCTTGTTGTAGACGTTGAACCATTCGGGATGATGGTCGCGCTTTTCCGCCATGATGGCGATCCGCGTCATGAAGGCGAATGCTTCGGCGAAATCGGCAAATTCGAACTTGCGCTCGATCGCCTTGCCTTCTCGCGAGAGCGACCATTCGGGCAGTGCGCGCATCCAGGTGTCGCGTTCTTCTGCGGTCAGCTGTTCAACGGTCATCGTGCCAGGTCCTCTCTTGCTTGTGGCGCGTGAGCCTTTTGCCTATCGCACCGTCCCATGCAAGCGCAGCTCATCGCAAACGACATTGCCTGCCGGCGCGGCGACAGGCTGCTGTTCAAGGGGCTGACGCTCGCCTGCGAGGCGGGCGATGCCGTCCATGTCGCGGGGGCAAACGGCGTGGGCAAGTCCAGCCTGCTGCGGATACTCGCCGGATTGCTGCGCCCCTTTGCGGGCAAGGTCGAGACCTCGGGAGCGATCGGACTGGTCGACGAGCGGCTGGCGCTCGATCCGAACCAGCCGCTGGGCAAGGCACTCGGCTTCTGGGAGCAGCTCGACAGCGTGGACCAGCCGGGCCGCGTCTACGGCCTCCTCCAGATCGAGGCACTGCTGGATGTGCCCGTGAGGTTCCTCTCCACCGGCCAGAAAAAGCGCGCTGCGCTGGCCCGGTTACTCAATAGCTCGAGCCCCATCTGGCTGCTGGACGAGCCGCTGAACGGCCTTGACACCGAGGCACAGCGCACTGTCGAAACGCTCGTGGCAGAGCATTGCGAGGGCGGCGGTATTGCCGTGGTTGCATCGCACCAGCAGATATCCCTGCCCGGCAACCGGACCGTGTCGATCGGGTACTTCTCCTGATGCGTGTTTTCCTGAGCCTGCTGCGCCGCGATCTCGGCCTGCTGATGCCCGGTGGCAGCGGCGGCAGCGGGGTCCTGCCGCTACTCTTCTTCCTCGCCGTGGCGATGCTTTATCCTTTCGCCGTCGGACCCGATGCAGCGCTGCTCGCGCGAACCGGGGGCGGCGTGATCTGGGTGGCGGCCCTACTGGCGGCTATCCTCCCGCTCGAACGTCTCGTGACCGGCGATCTGGAGGCGGGCGTGTTCGACCAGCTCCATGTGCGCGGTGTCTCGGAAGAGCTTGTGATGGTGGTGCGGCTGATAGCGCACTGGCTGGCCTTCGCGCCGCTGCTTCTCGTCGCGACGCTCCCTGCGGCCGCCCTCCTCGGCCTATCGGGCGAGACGACCGGGACCGTCCTGCTCGGCCTCCTCGCGGGCACTCCGGGGCTTGCGGCGGTCGGTCTCGCGGTCGGCGCGCTGACGGCTTCCCTGCGCGGGGGAGCGGCGCTGGCCGGACTGATGGTCATCCCCCTTGCCGTCCCCATCCTGATTTTCGGCGCGGGCGCCCTCTCGCGGCCCGACAGCAGCGGGATACTCCTGACTGCGGCTATCAGCCTTGCCCTGTGCGCCCTCGCCCCGCTTGCCGCCGCAGCTGCGCTAAAGGCGGCAAGGGAAAGCTGACCTGCGTATTACTGACACAATAGCCCTTTTGGGAAAGTGACAGCTGCGATCTATTTCAGTATTGGACGCGAACAGGCACCGCTACGGGGGCAACGGTGGAAGACGACGAAGATTTTGTAGACCTTTACGCTATTCTGCAGGTCGATCCGTTCTGCGAACGCTTGATCGTGGAGAAAGCCTATCGTCATTTCGCGCAGCTTTATCATCCGGATCATTCGGATACGGCGGACGTCGACAAGTTCCAGGAAGCCACCCGCGCCTACAAGGTCCTGAAGGACCCCCGCAAACGTGCCGATTATGACCGTGCCTACGCTACCGAAAAGGGTATCGATCCCGCCAAGCCGCAGCCACGCGACGATATCGTCATCGACGGATCGACCGCGGTCGAGGATGCCGAAATCCATGAAAAACTGCTGCTCGCGCTATACAAGCGTCGCCGCGAAAAGGCCGGCCAGCCGGGCGTCATGCCCTACCATATCCAGAACGATCTCGACTGTTCAGACGAGAGCTTCGACTTCCACATCTGGTACCTGAAGTCGAAGGGCTTCATCGAGATCACGCAGGAAAGCGAGCTCGCGATCACCATCGCGGGCGTCGATCACGTCATCTCGAGCAGCCGTGCCGAAGCCAAGGAAAAGCTGTTCCTCGAGCAGTCGAAGCGGGACGAGGCCGAATAGACGCTTAGTACGGCGGCTGGTGGAGGCCGCGCGGGCTGGTGGTGAAGATTTCCACGCCGTCTTCAGTAATGCCGATCGAATGTTCGAACTGCGCCGACAGCGACTTGTCGCGCGTCACAGCAGTCCAGCCATCGCGCAGCATTTTCGCATGCGGGCGGCCGAGATTGATCATCGGTTCGATGGTGAAGAACATGCCGGGCTTCAGAAGCGGTCCGGTGCCCTTGCGGCCGGTGTGGATCACTTCCGGAGCGTCATGGAACAGGCGGCCGAGACCGTGACCGCAGAATTCCTGGACCACGCCGTAGCGGTGCGATTTCGCGTGAGCCTCGATCACCGCACCGATATCGCCGAGACGCGCGCCGGGCTGGCTGGCGGCCTCGATACCGAGCATGAGGCATTCATAGGTCACGTCGACCAGCTTGCGCGCCTTCAGAGCAGGCTCGCCGGCGAAATACATGCGGCTCGTGTCGCCGTGCCAGCCGTCGAGTAGCGGGGTCACGTCGATATTGACGATGTCGCCGTCCTTCAGGGCCTTCTCGCCCGGAATACCGTGGCAGATGACATGGTTGATCGAGGTGCAGCAGCTATGTGCATAGCCGCGGTAGCCCATCGTTGCCGGAACAGCGCCCGCATCTAGCATCATGCCGCGAACCTTGTCGTCGATCTCGCCCGTGGTCACGCCCGGCGCGACGAAATCGGTCAGCTCGTCGAGGATTTCTGCGGCAAGGCGTCCGGCCTTGCGCATCCCTTCGAAACCTTCCGGCCCGTGGAGCTTGATGGTGCCGTCGCGATAGACGGTCTGTTCGCTGTCGATTACCTGGTATTCGGTCATGCGCGTCCATGTAGCGATGCTGCGCGCGAATTGCGAGAGTGTCAGCGCTTCACCCTGAAAGCGCTGGCATATTCGGGCTTCACGGCATCGATGACCGAAGCGGTGACCGGGAAATTGAGCTCGTAATCGCCCTCGGCATAGGGGCCTGCGACATAAGGTCCGAAATAGACGCCGATCCGGTCGAAGGTCTGGCCGTTCGAGGATCCGATCAGGACGCTCGCTTCGTCGAGACCCGGACAATCGTTGAAGAGATCGCCCGAATTGCGATCGATCTTGATACCGCGCTTCGCTTCGCGGGCACGGTCGAGCGCATTGCAGAGCCTCGCGCCGAGGGCGTTCTCCAAGGCGACGGGCGAAGTGAAGAAGTCGATCCCCGCGAGGCTGGTCCCTGCCCGCTTGTCCCAGACCAGCGACTGCCTGGTGTAATTGCCATGCGCGCCGCCGGTGTATTCGTAAATGTCGGCCGACAGGCTCAGCCAGTCGGGAAGATCTGCCACGACCTTCCATTCCTTTTCATACCCGCGTGCCTTGCAGGTCACGCAGTCGCCTGGGAAATCGACCAGCGACTGCTCCCACTCCCTCTTTTGCGAGGCGAGCGCTGCGTCGCGTTCCTCCTCCAACTGTGCCGCGAGCGCAGGCTGAGCATTTACCGCGGCGGGCCAGCTGTAGGCGAACTCGCGCGTTCCGCCGCTGCGCTCTTCATCATCGTCGAAGGTGACCGCTTCGGGGGACGGCTCGGGCGGTGTCGGGGGAACGGGCTGCGTCTCGGCTGCCGGAGCATCGACGGCGTTTTCGTCTGCCTGTTCGGAGCATCCCGCGCTCGACAGGGCGAGCGAAATCAGGAACAGGGGCGCACGCATCGAATTACCTTCGCAAGACCTACTTCGTATTCAAGGGACATATCATGGCCGACAAAGCCGACCTAATCCAAGCGGACCGTGGACAGGAGGCTATCCCCATCCATCTGGTAAACAAGGACGGATTTCCTGACTGGGTGAAATCGCTTTCCGCCGGGCAGCGCGCATCGCTGGCCGCACAGAAGTTCGATGGAAGCGGATACCAAGTCGCGATCGTGCCCGATGGTGATGGCTGGTTTGCCGTCGGCGGTGTTGCCAATCCCGATGAACTGTCGAGCTGGTGCATGGCGAAGCTCGCCGAAGCGCTTCCCGAAGGCACTTATCGCCGCGCGAGCGGTGAACCCGGCCCTGCCCTCCATGGCTGGCAGACCGCGCAATATTCCTTCGAACGCTACAAGAAGCCGACCAACCCGACCGGCCCGCGCATCCTGCTGACCAAGGAAGCCGGCAGGATCGACAATGCGATCGCCGAAGCGAAGGCGGTCTGTCTCGTGCGCGATCTGGTGAACACTCCCGCAGAGGACATGGGTCCGGCAGCGCTGGAAAAACAGTGCGAGAAGCTGGCCAAGGACCACGGCGGCAAGCTGTCGGTGGTCCGCGGCGATGCGCTGGAGCAGGACTACCCGATGGTCCACGCGGTCGGGCGTGCGGCGGCGCGCAGTCACGCGCCGCGCCTGATGCACCTGACCTGGGGCAAGGAAAGCGATCCGGTGATCGCCGTGGTCGGCAAGGGCGTGTGCTTCGACAGCGGCGGGCTCGATGTGAAGAGCTCCACCGGCATGCTGCTGATGAAGAAGGACATGGGCGGCGCCGCCCATGCGATCGCGCTTGCGGGCCTCATTATGGGCGCCAAGCTGCCGGTGCGTCTGCACCTGTTCGTACCAGCCGTCGAGAACGCGATCTCGGGCAACTCTTTCCGTCCCGGCGACGTGCTCAATTCGCGCAAGGGGCTGACCGTCGAGATCGGTAACACCGATGCCGAAGGCCGCCTCATCCTTGGCGACGCCCTGACCCGCGCTTCGGAGGAAAACCCGCAATTCATCGTCGATTTCGCCACCCTCACGGGCGCAGCCCGCGTGGCGCTGGGTCCGGACTATCCCGCCCTGATGACCCGGCGCGACGAGACCGCGGAAGACCTTATCACCGCGGGCCGCACGGTCGATGACGAACCTTGGCGTCTGCCCCTTCCCGAAGGCTATGCCGAATGGCTGTCATCGGACATTGCCGATACCAACAATGCACATGGCAATTCTTTCGCAGGGGCGAGCGTCGCCGGCCTGTTCCTCGACAAGTTCGTCGGCGAAGGGATCGACTGGGCGCATTTCGACACCTTCGCTTGGCGCCCCTCGGCCAAGCCGGGCCGGCCCAAGGGCGGAGACGCCTACGGCCTGCGCGCTTCGTGGCACATGCTCCAAAAGCGTTTCAAAGCGGCATAGTCCGTTTCTCGCGCTTGCCCCGGGCACCTGCCGGGGTTAAGCGCCCGCATCTGCAACAGGGATTTCAGCGTGAGCGAAGCTGCGAATTACGAATTGCCAACCGGTATCGTCGGACTGAAGGGTCCGATCGTAAAGCCTGCGCCCGGCACGCTGCCGCTGCGCGGCGACCTTGCGCATATCGCGCTGGCAGATTCCTTCCTCGCCGCCCACTACGTCATCCCCAAGGTCCGCCACATCGGCGGCAGCGCCGCCACTCTCAAGATCGCGATGCGCGACGATGCCGAGGACGGCGTCACCCTCGATGCCGGTTCGCCTGTCGAACTGCTCGACCAGGCGGGCGACTGGGCATGGATCACCTGCGGACCCGAAGGTCCGAGCGGATATGTGCGCGAAAGCGCTCTTGCCAGCGACAGTGACGCATAAGGTCTTCATCGACGGCGCGGCCGGCACGACCGGCCTCGAAATCGCGGAGCGGCTGGCTGGTCGCAGCGAATTCACGCTCATCACGCTGGGCGATGCCCGGCGCAAGGACACCGAGGCACGGCGCGAGGCGCTGAACGAAGCCGACGTCGCCATTCTCTGCCTGCCCGACGATGCGGCGCGCGAGGCTGTCGAACTGATCGATCCGGCAGGCGGTACCCGCGTGATCGACGCCTCCAGCGCCCATCGTACCGCCGAGGGCTGGTGCTATGGCTTTCCCGAGCTGGTCGGTGCCGCGCGCGTTTCCGATGCCCGCCGCGTCAGCAATCCCGGGTGCTATCCCACCGGCTTTCTCGGCCTTGTCGCGCCGCTCGTACGCGAAGGCCTGCTGCCCGCCGACTGGCCCTATACGGTCAATGCGGTCAGCGGATATTCCGGCGGCGGCAAGGCGCTGATCGAACGCTTCGAGGCCGAAGGTGCACCTGCCTTCCGTGCCTATGGCTATGACTTGGCGCACAAGCACCTTCCCGAGATGAAAGAGCATGCCGGGCTGGAACACCCAGTCCTGTTCGCGCCTTCGGTCGTGCCTGCCTATCGCGGCATGATCGTCGAGGTGCCGCTCCATCTCGGCGCCATGGAAGGCGAGCCGCATGCAGACGCGCTGCGCGATTGCCTCAAGGAATTCTACCGTGACGCGCCGGTCGTGACCGTGCACGAGAAGCAGGTCATGGGCGAAATGCTTCTGGAAACGGACAGCGAGCCGAGCGATGCCCTAGAGCTGTTCGTCTTCGGCAATGAGGGCGGCTGGAATGCGCGCCTCGTGGCCCGGCTCGACAACCTCGGCAAGGGCGCGAGCGGCGCTGCCGTGCAGAACCTCAACCTGCTGTGCGGCCTGCCCGAAACTGCAGGCCTCAAACTGCCCCGTGCCTAATTTTTAGGCAGTCCACGTCCAGCCTTTGAGCAGGTCTCACTACACCCGCTTCACCAACTCCCCGAATTCCGCCATTTGTGCAGTTGGCACGTTTCTTGGAACGTCGCGCGCAAGAACACATTAGGCCAGTGTGCGGACTCTTTCCCGCACGGCTCAGACGGGACCGGTGGACACGTGAAAAAGATCGAAGCGATCATCAAGCCCTTCAAGCTCGACGAGGTGAAGGAGGCGCTGCACGAGATCGGCGTATCCGGCATTACCGTCACCGAGGCCAAGGGCTTCGGCCGCCAGAAAGGCCACACCGAACTTTATCGCGGCGCCGAATATGTCGTCGACTTCCTGCCCAAGGTGAAGCTCGAGGTCATCGTGCCCAGCGACATCGCGGAACGGACCGTCGAAGCGATCGCTGCGGCCGCCCAGACCGGGCGCATCGGCGACGGCAAGATCTTCGTCAGCGCGATCGAGAGCGCCCTGCGCATCCGCACCGGCGAAAAAGACGAAGACGCGATCTAACCAATTCCTGCCCGTCACGCGGCGGGCGCAATACGAACAATCCCAACGGAGACAATCAACATGGCAAGTGCGAAAGACGTCCTGAAGCGTATCGAGGACGAAGGCATCGAGTGGGTCGATCTCAGGTTCACCGACCCCAAGGGCAAGTGGCAGCACCTGACCATGGTCGCCAAGGCGCTTGACGAAGACCAGCTTGAAGACGGCCTGATGTTCGACGGTTCGTCGATCGCCGGCTGGAAAGTCATCAACGAAAGCGACATGATCCTGCGCCCCGATCTCGACCGTGTCTACGTCGATCCGTTCAGCGCCGAACCCATGCTGATCCTGTTCTGCGACATCGTCGAACCCTCGACCGGCGAACTCTATTCGCGCGATCCGCGTTCGACCGCCAAGCGCGCCGAAAGCTTCGTGAAGAGCACCGGCCTCGGCGACACGATCTACGTTGGCATGGAAGCCGAATTCTTCATGTTCGACGATGTCCGCTTCGAAGACGGCTATGCCGGTTCGGGCTATGCGATCGACGACATCGAGCTGCCGACCAACACCGGCAAGGAATACGAGAGCGGCAACCTCGCTCACCGTCCGCGCGCCAAGGGCGGCTACTTCCCCGTGGCCCCGGTCGACAGCGCAGTCGACATCCGCGGCGAAATGGTCTCGACCATGATCGAAATGGGCCTGCCCTGCGACAAGCATCACCACGAAGTGGCTGCTGCCCAGCACGAGCTCGGCGTCACCTTCGGTACGCTGGTGGAAACCGCCGACAATCTGCAGATCTACAAGTATGTCGTGCAGCAGGTCGCCCACATCTACGGCAAGACCGCGACCTTCATGCCCAAGCCGATCAAGGACGATAACGGCAGCGGCATGCACACCCACATGTCGATCTGGGACGGCGGCAAGCCGACCTTCGCCGGCAACCAGTACGGCGGCCTGAGCGAAAACTGCCTCTACTACATCGGCGGCGTCATCAAGCACGCCAAGGCACTGAACGCCTTCACCAACCCGACCACCAACAGCTACAAGCGCCTGGTGCCGGGCTTCGAAGCGCCGGTCCTGCTCGCCTACTCGGCGCGCAACCGTTCGGCCGCCTGCCGCATCCCCTATGGTGCGGGCGACAAGGCGAAGCGCGTGGAGTTCCGTTTCCCCGATGCGATGGCCAACCCCTACCTCGCCTACGCCGCGCTGCTGATGGCCGGTCTCGACGGGATCCAGAACAAGATCCACCCGGGCGAAGCCATGGACAAGAACCTCTACGACCTGCCCCCGGCAGAGCTCGCCGACGTTCCGACCGTTTGCGGTTCGCTTCGCGAAGCGCTCGAAGCGCTCGAAGCCGACCACGAGTTCCTCTTGAAGGGCGACGTCTTCACCAAGGATCAGATCGACGCTTATGCCGAACTGAAGTGGGAAGAAGTCCTGCGTGTCGAAACCACGCCCTGCCCGGTCGAATTCGACATGTATTACAGCGCCTAAGGGCGATCAGAATAGGCCCCTGCATCGAGCAAGGGCCAGACAGAGGGGCGTCCGGAGCGATCCGGGCGCCCCTTGTTCATTCCCGCAGGCATCCCACTCCCCGCCCTACACGCTTTCTTAGGGTGCTGGGGCTAGTCGTGAGACCTCGGAACCTCCGGCAAGACGGGAAAGACATGAATTTCTGGCGCAAGGACATCACCGAAGAAGCCGCTGAAACGCGTGCGGACGTGATTATCCAGAAGAAGAAACGCAAACAGGACCCGCAGGCTTCCGGCCTCGGAGCCGTCGCTATCCCGCGCCGTGGCAAACGAAGCATCCACCAGCGGAACGAGGATCGCCACTACCTCGAAGGCACGACGGCAAAGGCCCTGATCGACGGGGTCGAACACGAGGTAGAGGTGATCAACCTGTCCTCCAACGGCGTCATGATCGGGTATGAAGGCGATGCGCCGATCGGGGCGACCGTCCGCCTTGCGATCAACGAGTGCGCGCCGATCACCACTGCGGTACGCTGGGGGCGACGCGGCCGCGTGGGCCTCGAATTTATCGCGGAAACCGTGATCATCGCGGAAGCCGGCGTGCAGGACTTCATCGTCAAGACGATTGCGCGTGAACGGGCGATGGAAGGCTATAACGCCAAGCCGCTGATCGGCGCCGAACAGCGCGGTATCCAGAAGCGCCACCCCTTGGTCTTCATCGGCAAGCTTCGTTGGAAGGACCGCGACGCGACGGCTCGCCTGCGCAATATTTCCAAGCACGGTGCCATGGTGGCCATCACGCAGGCAAACAATCTGGCGAGCGGGGACGAAGTCCGCTTGTCGCTTGCCGCATCGGGCGAAATCGCTGCCACCATCCGATGGATCGCAGGCCAGCACTACGGCCTCGAATTCGCCGAAGAATTCGACGTCGCACAACTCGCTCACGAGCTTTGTGCGGAACTTGCGCCGCCGGACGATGCCCGCGGACTTCGCGCTCCGGCAGAGCAGGACAGCGTTGTCGACGAGGATAGCGACAGCCTCGTCGTCCGCATGGGCAAGGTCGAAAACCCGCACCAGCCGCCCGAAATGCACTACGAGCGCCTGACGCTCGACGAGCTTTACGCCACGCTATACCCGCATGGCCGGCCCGGCACCGACAAGGCGGGAAAGGATAAGGACGCGGCCTCCGAGGCCTGATCCCGCCAACCGGCCGGGATCGTTTTCCTACGCGACAACATTGTGCCTACTTGCTGCACCTCGTCTCAAAGCAAGAGGTGCCAGTCATGAGTCGCAAGTCCCTGTTCGATACCGTCCGCCGCATGCTCGGGCGTGGTTTCCGGCAGTCCGAAGTGGACCGCCTCGATACCGCGATCGACGCCTCGCTGGATTCGTCCCAGGACCGTGTTCCAGCCGTTCCATCCTGTGGGGTTTCCAAGGCCGGTCTCAAATTGATCAAGGCGTTCGAAGGCTGCGCGAGATTGCGCCACGACGGCATGGTGGAAGCCTATCCCGACCCCGGCACCGGTGGCGACCCGTGGACGATCGGCTGGGGCGCGACCGGCGCGGATGTCACTTCGGGCACCGTCTGGACACAGGCGCAATGCGATGCACGGCTTGAAGCGGATGTCGCGCGCCATGCGGCTGACGTACGCAAGGCCATCGGAGATGCGCCGACCACGCAGGGGCAGTTCGATGCGCTGGTCAGTTTTCACTACAATACCGGCGCAATCGCCCGTGCCACCCTCACCCGTCGACATTTGGCAGGCGATCACCAGGCGGCCGCTCGGGAATTCGCCAAGTGGAAGCATGCCGGTGGCCGCGTCCTCAAGGGTTTGGTCCGTCGTCGCCGCGCGGAGGTAGCCCTCTACCGCAGTTAAAGACCCCCCTCCGCGCGACGAACAGCTAAAATGGCCGGAACCCGATGCCTTTTCACCCCGTTGGGGAAGACAAAGGAGTATTGAAATGCGTCTTATCATGGCTGGAGCGGCGGCCATCGCGCTCGCCGCAAGCGGGGCTTATGCCCAAGGAAATGGCAAAGGTAACGGTCAGGGCAATGCAGGCAACAAGCCTGCTGCTGCCCAAGGCCATAAAGGCAATGGGAACGGGAACGGCAAGGCTCGCGCCGATCGTGGCCCGGACCGGAGCGAAAAACGGCAAGACCGTCAAGTTGAGCGCCGCGTCGAGCAGCGCGGCAATTCTGCCGAACGCCGGGGCAACGGCCAGGACCGCCAGGCCGAGCGCCGCGGTAACGGACAGGGTCGCAGCAATGCCGCCGATCGCCGTGACGTTCGCGTCACCTATGACGATCGTGACGATCGCCGCGTGATCCGTGGCGATCGCGACTACCGGTGGCTCTCGGAAGATCGTTCGCGTGGCCTCATCGATGGCTGCCCTCCGGGGCTCGCGAAGAAGCGCAATGGCTGCAACCCTCCGGGACAGGTCCGTGATCGCTACGAGCGGAGCCTCTTCGGTTCGGCCTATCGCCCGAGCCTGTTCGGCCTGAACAACTACGGCCGTGGAGACTACTACTACAACGACGGCTACCTCGTCCGCTACGGCGATCGGGGCGGTATTTCCGGCTGGATCCCCCTGCTCGGCGGCGCGCTTGGAATCGGCAATGCCTGGCCGAGCGGATATCGCAGCTACGAGGTGCCGGATTATTACGTCGACTATTACAATCTGGGCGGTCCGGATCGCTATCGCTACGCCGATAACGTGATCTACCGCGTCGACCCCGAGGATGCTGCGATCACTTCCGTGGCAGCGCTGATCACGGGTGACGAAATCACCGTGGGCCAGCCCATGCCGCGCGGTTACGACGTCTACAACGTGCCCTATGCCTACAGGGACCGCTACTACGACAGTCCGGACCGCATGTACCGCTACTCGGACGGATACGTGTACCAGATCGACCCCGAAACGCGCCTCGTCGCCGCGGCGATCGACCTGCTCATCTGACCTGGAGAAAAGAGATGAAGACCAACTTCACGAAACCCTTCGTGCTGGCCGGTGCAATTGCCGGTCTGGCGATCCTGCCGGCATGCAGCAGCGGCGAAACCGAGGAAGGCGTTGAAGAGACGCAGGACTACACCACGCGCACCGTGGCGGCTGCTCTTGGCGATCTTCCCGAAATGGCGAGCCTTAATGGTGCCATCTCGAGCGCACAGCTGAACTCGATCTTCGATGGCCCCGCCAGCTACACCGTGCTTGCCCCGGTGGACGAGGCTTTCAACGCGCTCGGCGAACAGGGCCAGTCGCTGATGACGGAAGAGCAGCGTCCGGTCCTTGCCGGCGTGCTGCGCGAACACATCCTGCCCGGCCACCTGACGCCGGAAGATATCACGGCTGCTATCGAGAGCCAGGGCGGTGAAGTGACGATGACCACCTTCGGCGGCGGCGATCTCACATTCTCGATGGATGGCGAGACTGTCGTTGCGACCAATCCTTCGGGCGAGGTTGCGCGTTTCAGCGGTGCCGCAACCCAAGCCACCAATGGCGTGATCATCCCTGTCGACGCGGTCATGATTCCCGGCGACGAAGGCTAGCCGATCAATAGTCGCGGCTGACTTCCACCACCGCGCTTTCGCGACCGATGGTCGAGACGCTCCCCAGCAACGATAGCCAGCTGGTGATGCGGAACTCGATCTCGGTCGCGCTGTATCCGCGGCCATCGGTGATGATTTCCACGTAGAAGCGTCGGCCGAAGTTCTTGCCCAGGGCAACTCCGGTCCCGCGTTCGAGCGCCGGGTCGGCCGAGACGATGCGCAGCCGGTCGAGACCGATCGCGCTGCGCAGTTGGTTGATCGGATCCATCCCACCGCCGCCGCGAAGGCTCGCCAGTGCCGCGCCCAGCTGGAGCGCATCGGTCGCAGAAAGCGTGGTGATCGACCCGCCGAACAGCAGCCGCGCGAGGATTTCCTCCTCCGGCAGGGCAGGATCGGAACTGAAGGTCACCTCGGGCTGCTGCGCGCTGCCCGTCACGGTGACGATCACGTCGACCCCGTCACGCTCTGTCTCCGCACGAATATCGAGGCGCGGGTCGATCGGGACGCTTTCGTCGAAATCGATCTCGCCGCGGGTCAGTTCGAAGCGCGTGCCTGCAAAAGTGTAGTCGCCGCGGACGACTTCCGCGCTGCCGCCGATGCGCGGATCGTCGGTCGTCCCGCGCAGGATGATATCGGCGCCCCATTCGCTGTCGAGCCCCATGCCATCGACATCGATCCGGCTGCGGCCCTTGGCATCGATGAGGTAGCGCCACGGCCTGCTTGGAGCGACGCGTGCAGCGCGGTCTGCGGGCGCGTTGACCTCACGTGTCGGAATAACGGGCAGGCGCATGTCTTCCGCAGCAGAGCCCAGCGACCAGCTCGCGCGGTCGATCCTCACGCGGCCTGCAATCGTGCCGCCGAGCCCGTTGGAGACGATGCGCAATGGGCCGGTGATGGTAGCGCTAAGGCCGTTCGCTTCGAGGAGGCGCGCATTCTTCACGCTGGCCCTGAGGTCGAGCGTCGGGCCGCGGATTTCGACAAGCCTGCCCTGGACCCGCTCGCCAAGGCCTTCCAGGTCGACGATCCCGCTGCCGGTTACCGTGCCGCCATTCTCGGTCGTGCCGGCAAATCGTGTGAGCTGGAGCCGCGAACCTGTAAACTTGCCGCGTACACTGACGCCCTGGATGTCCGTGCCAGACAGCGAGCTGCGTACACGCAAATCGTCGCTTACGACGGTCCCGCGTACCTGAGGCGACGCAAGGGTGCCGCTGGCATTGGCGGCCACGGCGACCTGTCCGGTCAGATCGAAAGCCTCGACCGCCGCAAGTCGCCAAAGGCTCTCGGCGGCGCCCTGATAGCGTAGCTGCCCATCGAGGCGACCTGCTCGCAGCCGCTGCGTAAGGTCGCCCGAGGCAGGGAGACCGGTGATGACAGCCTGCACCCGCCCGCGCCTGATATCCTCATTCGCCAGTACCGCACGCGCTTCGAAGCTGGTTTCGGTCAGTTCGGCCAGCAGCGACAGGTCTACCGGCTTGGAAGAGAGAACCAGCCCCGAACGCGTGAGGTCCTCCACCTTCACACGCGCGGTGCCGGTCGGCAGTCCGCCACGCGGGCTACGAAAGGCAACCACGCCCGACATGGTGCCGCCAAGGCCGAGGTCTTCTACCGCCACGTCGACCAGCGAGAGCGGCATGCTTGCAAGCTTGAGCTCGAGCGCAGCCGCATCGGGCGCATACATGCCCGACGCGATCGCTGCGCCATCGCCATAGTTCAACTGCGTTGGAGCCAGCCTCCACCCGCCACCGTCGAGCGCGGTCAAGACGGCGCGCCGCGGCATGGATATCTGGCGACCGGAGAACTGGCCCTTTGCTGCCACGGCGATGCGCTCGGGCCGGAATTGCGCATTCAGGTCCAGCGCGAAGCGGTTGCCGCGCCGTCCGGCGATACTCGCATCGACACTGCCGACGCCGTTTTCGACTTCGCCCCTTGCCGCAAGTCGTCCGATGAACACCGTACCGTACTGTATGCCCTGCGCGCTGGCGGTGCCCGAGAAGCTCGTCGAACCATCGCCGATGAGCCCTTCTGCATCGATTTGCGCACGACCGATCGTCAGGGGCGTATCGCCGCCAAAGCTCGCGTTTCGCGCAGAAAGATCGAGACCGATACTCTGCCTGCCCTGCTTGGGTGCAAGAGCGATGGTGCCATTCAGACCACCGCCTGCAAGCGCGAGATCGCCGCGTGCACCACCGTCGACCAATGTCAGGTCGCCGGAGATATCGGTGTTGGAGACTGCGAGACGCTCGATATCGATGCGCGTGGGTCCGCCTTCGGGCGCGAACAGCGCGAGGACGCCGTCGAACGGGCCGAGAAGGGAATCGCCAGCGGTATCGATCGAGAAGCCTTCATCACTCGGCGCAATCGCGACACGAACGTCTTCAAGCCCGGTGAAGGGTTTCGCGAAGACCAGTTCCGCAGTCGGCGCGCCGTCCTCGATCTGCCCTTCGACCGTGAAGTCGCCGTATTCCGTGTGAGAGCCCCGGCCCGCAAGCGTCGTGGTGCTGTCGGCAATTGCCCCGTCCAGCGCCATGGTCAGCTTTTCCGAAGACACCCTCATCTCGTCGAAGTCGATCGCTGCACCGTTGCTGGTGGCAATCCCGCCGCGCACGCGGATTGCGGGACCGGCGAGATTGGCCAGCGTGTCGTTGCTGACGGGCGAGACGCGCGCATCGAGCTGCGCGCCAATTCGCCAGCCCGAGGGCAGGACGTCGAAGTCCACCAGCGCGGTGCCGCCCGCAACACCCACATTATCGAGGGCAATCCCGTTGGCGCGAACCGGTCCGCGCAGCTGGTAGCGCCCTGCATCGAGGTTGCCGCGCAAGGCAAGATTGGCAGCCAGACCTCGGAAGGAGAGGCGAATGTCATCGCCGGTCAGCTGGTTTCCGGAAAGCGACAGCCGTCCGCGGCCATCGCCGTTGACCAGGCGCGCGTCGACCAGCGCGTTGCCGGTCCGCACGCGTGATACCGAAAGCGCGAGCGGCAAACGCCAGGTCGAACCATCGTAAGAGAGCGTTCCGCGCTGGCGCAGGTCGTCCAGCACGGCGGTGCCGGCCTGGAGGCGTGCCACGCGCAGGTCGTGAATGATCGCGAGGTCGCTGAACGGACCATTGAGCGTTGCATCCAGACTCGCATTCTCGAGCCGCAAATCCTCGCCGAATATCGCCGGATCGGTCAGACGAGCGACGACTTCAAAGTCGTCGACCCGGTTCTCGGCAAGATCGACAAGCCCCTCGCCTTCAAGGCGGATACCGCTCCCGATCACGATCGTCCGACCGTCGAACGCCCGGTTGTCGATTTCGACGCGCGAGGAAATCGCAACGTCCTCGCCAACGGCATTGGCGACCACACCCTCGAGGAAATCGCTCGGATCGATCTTTCCGAGCGCTCCGAACCTGCCGCCCTGATTGGTTATGCGCAGCGCGGCGATCCGTTCGTCGCCTGCCCGGACGAGCAAGCCGCCGCGCCACTGCGACCACGTGCCCTCGCCGATCAGGTCCGCCCGGTAACCGCGCGGCAGCCCCAGCATTCCCACCAGCACCCCTTCGTCAGCGGCACGCACGCCCGCTGAAAGATCGAAGCGATCTCCATCCGGTTCTGCATCGAGAAAGATTGCGAGACTGTCTTCTGCGCCGAGGGTGGCGTTCCCGTCCACGAAGAGTCGCCGGTCCTCGACCTGCACTTCGGCGAGCAGATCGACCTGCTCGGCCTCACCGCCGGTAATGGCCGGAGCAAGCGTCAGCGCGTCGATCTCGAGCCGGTCGAGCGAAATGTCGAAGCCCGGGAGGATCGGTCCCTCTTCCTCGCTCGGCAGGAACTCCGGAATTCGCGCGAGGGTTGCACGGCGCGCTACGAAACTGTCGATATCGAGGCGATTGTAGAGCCATGCGCGCGGGTTCCAGTCCACCTCCGCGCGCGGGATCGTCAGGAAAACACCCTCCGGGTCCGAGAGGGCGACATCGTGAAGCACCGCCTCGCCATAGATATTGCCCTCGATCCGCCCGATGCGGATGTTGAGCCCGTTGGGAAAGGTTTCGCGGGCGATACGATCGGCAAGGAACCGCTCACCGATGGGCGTATTCAGCAGCGCGAGCGCACCGATGATCAGGAGCAGCAGCGCCCCCACAATGCCAAGCGCCCACTTCCCCACCCGGCGTTTGCGGAACCGGCGTGGCTGGACTGCGGTTTCGTCCGTCTCGGCCATCAGAATGCCTGGCCCAGCGAGACATAGACCGCCACCGGCGCATCGTCGGGGTCGGGATTGAGCGGCAGCCCCACATCGAGGCGCAGCGGGCCGAAGCCGGTGTCATAGCGCAGGCCCACGCCCGCGCCGTACTTCACGAAACGGAAATCGGGTGTTTCCTCGATCGACACCGCGCCGAGATCGAAGAACGGGACGACCGATACCGCGCCGTCGAAGAAACCGGTGTCGATGCGCGCTTCCACGGAAGCTTCCACGAGACTGCGTCCACCAGTGGCCTCGCCGAAATCGTTCTTGGGACCGATCGCCTGATAGCCGTAACCGCGGACCGAGCCGCCGCCGCCCGCATAGAGCCTGCGCGACGGCGGGATCGCAAAGATCGGCGCACCGACTATGCTGGAATAGCGGACGCGGCCTGCCGCCACGACGCTCGACCCGACCGACTGGTAATAAGAAGCATCGGCCTGGTTCGCGAAATAAAAGTACTGCTCGCCAGCGGTGCGCGAGGTTGTGGGAGAGACGAAGCCCGCCAGCCTGAACCCTTGCGTGGGATCGAGCAGCGAGTCGGTCGTATCGATCTGTGCGCGGCCCGAAAGCGCTGCAACGAGATAGGTCTGGCGAGGCCGCGGCACGCCTCCGATGACGCGATTGCGTTCATCCGAGGCGAGGATGGTCGCCCCCAGGGACCAGCTGAAGGGTTTCTGGAACAGCAGTGTCGAAAGCCGCTCGTAGGTCCCGGTCAGGGCGACGGTGTTCGCATCATATGCGACCGTGTCCTGCGCCGAGGCATAGGCATCGACCGTAAGAACCTTGTCGCGACCGCCGAAATTGTTCTTGCGGAACGTGACCCCGCCCAGCTGCTCCTGCGTACCGAGGATTGCGCGCAGCCTCAGCGAGCCTTCTGGCGGGAAAAGGTTGCGATGCTCCCAGCTTGCCTGGAGTCGGAAACCTTCTTCCGAACCGTAACCGATCGCACCAGCTATGGTGCGTAGCTTGGCCCGTTCCAGATCGACGTCCATCTCGACCACGCCGGGCTCATCGCCTTGCGGCGGTGTAACCTCGCGCGGGGTGATACTGACCGAGGAAACGAGGCCGGTGGCGGTCACGGCACGGCGCAGGTCCAGAGAGAGGCTGCGCTGGTAGACATCGCCTTCCTCGAACCGCGCGATGGAGCCCAGATGCCGTCCCGAGAGGAACTTGGGATCGCTGCTGACCACACCGCCGAACACGTATTTGCCGCCCGGTTCGACCTCGAGCGTGAGATCGCCTTCCTCGCGCTCGTGATCGATCAGGAGCTGGGGCTCGTCGATCTCGGCGAAGGCATAGCCGGTCTCGCCCAGCTTGCGGTCGAGCGAGAACTGCTCCTGCACGATCGTATCGCTCTGCAAATAGTCGCCCGAGGTGATGCCGAAGGAGGCACGCAATTCTTCGTAGTCGGGCGCAGCTTCGAGATTACCGAGGTCGATCGTTCCGAAGCGATAGCGATTGCCCGGTATGACGTCGAAGCGCACGGTCGGCGTCTCGGTGGCGACGTCCTCTCCCGGCTGGAGCGCGCCGATCGAGCGGATGATCTGCCCGTCGTAATAACCGTAGACCCTCAACAGATCGCCGAGGAGTTCCTCGTCTTCTCGCGCACGAGCAGCGAGCTGCGCGACGCTCGCGTCTTCGTTCTCCAGCTCCTCGATCGTCGAAAGCGCGGAGAACCGCTCGACGAAATCGCCGCGTTCGGAAAACGGCGGTTCGCTTTGCGGAAAGCCCAGTACGAGATTGTCGGCGAGCCGTTCTGTCTCGGCCTGCTCGATGTCCACCTGTGCACGGCCGAGATCGAGATCGACGAATTCGATTTCCTCTTCCGGTTCGAGCGGCTCGACCCCGTCGATCTCGATGTCCTCGGGCCATGGCAGGGTGAAACCCTGCGGACTCTCGATCGGCGTGTCGGGGGCGGGGACCGCGTCTTGGGCAGCATCGTCCTGCGCGTCGGTGCCCTGCGAGGCCCAGTCCTCGGCATTGTCGACTGCGCTATCGGGAATGAGGTCTTCGAGCGTTTCCGGCGCATCGCGATCCTGCGCGACAGCAGGCACCCCTGCCAGCGACAGCGCGGCGAGGATCGAAGTCAGCGAATATCTGAAGCGGTCAGTCGGCGAGTTTGTATTCCAGCTGGTTGCCGTCCTTTGCCGGCAGGGCAGCCCCTTCGGCATCGCGGCGTTTTCCGGTCGCGGCGCCGATAAGGCGTTTCTGCTCGTCTTCGGGCATACGCTCCCACCCGCCGCGGGTGAGCCGCTCGATCGGGCGATAGCGGACCTTGTACTGCATGCGGTCCGACCCTTCGACCCAATAGCCGAGGTAGACGTAAGGCAGCCCATTCTCCGCAGCACGGCGGATGTGGTCGAGGATAATGAAATTCCCAAGCCCGGCGCGATCCTCAATATCAGGGTCGAAGAAGCTGTAGATCATCGACAGCCCGTCACCCTGTACGTCCGTGAGGCATGCTCCGACCAGTCGACCCGGTTCGCAGCCTACTCCCGGCTCCCGATATTCAACGACATAGCTGGATACCGGAGTATGTTCCACCATATCCGCGAAATCGGATTCGTCCATCTCGGCCATGCCGCCACCGGGATGACGTGCCGCAAGGTAACGACGAAGCAGCTCGTACTGCTCCTCCGTCGCCCATGGGCGGCATTCGGACACGACGAGATCGCTGTTCGACTTCATCGTACGCTTCTGGCTGGATGAAGGCTTGAATTCGCCCGCCACTACGCGGACCGAAACGCATGCCTGGCAATCGAGGCAGGACGGGCGATAGGCGACGGTCTGGCTGCGGCGGAAACCGATCCGGCCGAGCGCCTCGTTAAGCTCGTCGGCACTCTCGCCGCGCAGCTCGGTAAAGACCTTCCGCTCGCTGCGGCCCGGCAGGTACGGACACGGCGCAGGGCTGGTCACGAAAAACCGGGGGAAGCGAATGGGTGCCGTCACGGCTGGCGGGTCCTCTCGTTGCTACGAAGTTCAATTCGTTAACAACTCCTTTATGCATGACCTGTGCCTGCGTTTAAAGACCATTAACCACGAAAAATGGGCGGCCCTGACGAGTCGCCCGTTTTGCAGGGGGTTAGCGGTTAAGATTCCTCAGGCGAGCTCGGCCAGCTCCACGCTGTAACCCTTGGCTTCCATCGCTTTCACGAGCCTGTCGATCTGCGCACCGTCGCGCGCCTCGCACTCGATTTCGGTGATCAGGCCCTTCGCCGGAAGCGTGGTGAAGATGCGCTGATGGTAGATTTCGATGATGTTGACATTGTGCTCGTTGAACTCGCGCATGACCTTGTAGAGCGCGCCTGGGCGGTCCTGCAGGGTGATGCGAAGGCGCGCGAGGCGGCCCGAACGGGCCAGGTCGCGCACGAGGACGTTCGCCAAGAGGCGCGTGTCGATATTGCCGCCGCACAGCACGAGGCCCACGGTCTTGCCCGCGAACTTCTCGGGATAGGAAAGCACCGCGGCGAGACCGGCAGCACCTGCCCCCTCGACCACGGTCTTCTCGATCTGCAGCAGCAGCGAAACCGCGCGTTCCAGCTTGGGTTCTTCGACCAGCAGGATTTCATCGACGAGCTCGCCGATGATCTGCCGTGTGAAAGCACCCGGTTCCTTCACCGCGATGCCTTCCGCCAGCGAATCACCGCCACAGGGCAGCTCTTCACCCGTGACGGCCGAATACATCGAGGGATAGAGAGCTGCCTGCACGCCGACCATCTCGATGTCGGGCTTGAGCGCCTTGGCGACGGTCGCCATGCCGCTCATCAACCCGCCGCCGCCGATCGGCACCACGAGGCAATCGAAATCGTCCTTCTGCTCGAGCATTTCGAGCGCAACCGTGCCCTGCCCCGCAGCGACCTGCGGATCGTCGAAGGGGTGGACGAAGGTAAGCCCGCGCTCTGCCTCGAGCTCGCGCGCATAGGCATAGGCTTCGTCGAAGGTCTCGCCGTGAAGCACGACATTACCACCCACGCTCTCGGTCTGCATGACCTTCACGCTCGGCGTGGTCGAGGGCATGACGATGGTGACCGGCACGCCAAGGCGGCGGCCATGATAGGACAGGCCCTGCGAATGGTTGCCGGCCGAGGCGGCGATAACGCCCTTGTTGCGCTGCTCCTCGGTCAGCTGGAGCAGTGCATTGAGCGCGCCGCGTTCCTTGTAGGCGGCAGTGAACTGCAGGTTCTCGAACTTGAGCCAGATATCGGCGCCGGTAATTTCCGAAAGCGTAATCGAGTGCATCATCGGCGTCTTGACCACCGCGCCTTCGATGCGCTGCGCTGCCGCGCGCACATCGTCGAGTGTCAAAAGGTCGGTCGCGCGTTCTTCGGCGCGAAGGGATGCTGCTTCGGTCATGTTCCCGGCCCTAGGCCGCACGCGGCTGCTTCGCAATCGCCGAAAGGGTTTGCTCAGCCCAAGCTATGCCTTATCGCTTGCGGCAACCGATTGTCAGGGGTCACCAGATGAAGCTCAAGATCGCCGCCGCACTTCTCGCAAGCGCCATTGCAATGCCTGCCCATGCCGATGTCCTCATCGACAACGTCACCGGCATCACCATCGATGCAGACGGCAAGGTCAAACGGTTCGAAGCGCTGGTGATCGATGACGATGGCAAGATCGCGCAGGTGATCGAGCGCGGTCAGGAACGGCCCCGTACCGATTACCGAGAGGACGGCGAAGGCCGCGTCATGATCCCCGGGATCATCGATGCCCATGCCCATGTAATGGGCGTCGGCTTCGGCGCGCTGACGCTCGATTTGTCGGACACCAATTCGCTCGAGGAAGCGCTCGAAAAGATCCGCACCTTCGCTGCCGAAAACGAGGCCCGCCCGTGGATCCTCGGTCGCGGCTGGAACCAAGAGAAATGGGGTCTCGGCCGTTTCCCGACGGCCGAAGAACTCGACAGCGCCGTATCCGACCGGCCGGTCTACCTCGCCCGCGTCGACGGGCATGCAGGCTGGGCCAACAGCCTCGCGATGCGCGCAGCGGGCATTACTGCCGATACGAAGTCGCCCAGCGGCGGGCGGATCGAGAAGCTGGCCGATGGCAAGACGCCCTCGGGCATTTTCGTCGACGCGGCCGAAGAGCTGATGAATGCCGCCGTCCCTGCCCCGCGCCCGATCGAACGCGACCTCGCCTTCATCGAAGCGCAGAAGGTCCTGCACAGCTTCGGCATCACCGCCGTCGCCGACATGGGCACGACCATCGAGGACTGGCAGGCCTTCCGCCGGGCAGGCGACAACGGCTCGCTGACATTGCGGATCATGTCCTATGCGGCCGGTCCCGACCAGATGACGCTGATCTCCGGAGCCCGCCCCTCGTTGTGGCTCTATGAGGACAAGCTGCGGATGAACGGGGTGAAGCTCTATCTCGACGGAGCTCTGGGCAGCCGCGGTGCATGGCTCAAGCAGCCCTATTCGGACGATCCGCACAATACGGGCCTGCCGCTCATGGCACCGGCGCAACTGCGCAACGTGCTGGTGCGCGCCGCACAGGGCGGCTTCCAGCCCGCTGTCCACGCGATCGGCACGGCGGCCAATGCCGAGGCCCTCGCCGCGATCGGCGAGATTGCCGAAAGCTTCGACGGTGACCGCCGCTGGCGTATCGAGCATGTCCAGATCGTCGACCCGGCAGACCTGCCGAAGCTGGCAGAGCACGGCATCATTTCCAGCATGCAGCCCGTCCACCAGACCAGCGACATGTTCATGGCCGAGGCACGGCTGGGCGAAGAGCGTCTGCAAGGGGCCTATGCGTGGAACACGATCCTTGAAATGGGCGGACGTCTCGCATTTGGCTCCGACACGCCGGTGGAATCGCCCGATCCTTTCGCCGGGTTCGCGGCAGCCATCACCCGCAGCAATGCGGAAGGCGAGCCCTTTGGCGGCTGGCGGGCAACCGAACGCGTCAATCGCGAACAGGCGCTTTCGGGATTCACCGCAGATGCAGCCTATGCAGGCTTCGCCGAGGGTCGTTTCGGCAGGCTGCTGCCCGGCGAGCGGGCCGACTTCGTCCTCGTCGATGTCGATCCGCTACTGGCAACGCCCGAGGAAATCCGCGGGACGAAGGTGCTGGAAACCTGGGTGGGTGGTCAGAAGGTCTACGACGCCGACTGATCGGCTTCGGGATCGTCCTTTCCTGCCGGCGCTTCCTTCGCGCTGCGCTTGTCGAAAATGCGCATCAGTACGAGCGAGCCTTCGAACAAGAGTAGCAGGGGCACGGCCAGAAGAAGCTGCGATCCGGGGTCGGGCGGTGTGATGATTGCCGCCAGCGCCACGACCAGCACGATCACATATCGGCGCGCGCCTACCAGCTGGTCGCGCGTCACGATCCCTGCACGATGCAGCAAAAGTAGCAGCACCGGCAGCAGGAAGCTCATCCCGAAGGCGAGGATGAACTGCATGACGAGGCCGAGATATTCGTTCGCTGTCGGCAGCGCCTGAATCTCCAGCCCGCCTGCCGAACCCTCGAAGCCGAGGAACCACTCGAATGCGGTCGGCATGACGATGTAATAGGCAAGGCTCGCACCGGCCAGAAACAGGAAGGGCGTTGCGAAAAGAAAGGGCAGGAACGCCTTCTTTTCCTTCGCATAAAGGCCCGGGGCGACGAAGGCCCAGAGCTGGTTCGCGATATAGGGAAACGAGATGCAGAAGCCGGCAAACAGCGCGACCTTGAGCTCGACGAAGAAGACCTCGTAGAGCTTGGTGAAGATCAGCTGGCCCTGCCCCTCGGGGAAGGCCTTCTTGAGCGGCTGGATGAGGAAGCCGAGGATCTGATCGGCAAAATAGAGGCAGACGCCGAACGCCAGCACAAGCGCGGCGACGCAGCGGACCAGCCGGGTGCGCAATTCGATCAGGTGATCGAGCAGCGGCGCCTGCGTCTCGTCTATGTCCTTGACCTCGAACGCCATGTCAGCCGTCCTTTTCCGGCTTGCCGAAGGGCAGGCCCGGTTCGTCTGCGGACCGCTCGCCGCCATGCTCGGGCGCCTTTTTCGGCGCCGCCCGCTTTATCGCGGCCTCGGCGGCGGCATCGGGATCGGCGGTTTCGCCGGCCGAGGCGAGCGGCTCCATCTCGGGCGGCAGGAGATTTTCCGGCGCGCCCCCGTCCGGTTCGTTGCCGGTCGGGTATTTCGCCATGATTTCCTTGTTCTTCTGCGCCCACTTCTCTTCCATGTCCTCGATTTCGGCCTGGCGGACCATTTCATCGAGGCCGGAACGAAAATGCGAGGACATCCGGCGCAGCTTGCCGATCCAGCGACCAGCGGTGCGCATGGCTTTCGGCATGTCCTTGGGGCCGATCACGAGGATCGCCACAACGACGATCACCAGCAATTCGGCCGCGCCGATGTCGAACATGGATCAGCGGCTCTCTGTCGGGCTTACTTCGGGTCGGACGTGGTCTTGACCTGATCTTCCGTCAGGCCTTCGCCCGCAGGCTTCGCATCGTGCGAGATCTGCTTCGCGGGTTCGGAGTCTTCCTCGTTCATGCCCTTCTTGAAGCTTTTGATTCCCTTACCGAAATCACCCATCATCTCGGAAATGCGACCACGCCCGAAGAGGACGAGGATCACGAGGGCGATAATGATGAGCTGCCAGGGGCCGAGCGACATTGTGAATACCTTCTAAGCGTGAGCTGTTGGATACAATATAGGGACGTGGCAGCGCGAAAGCCAGTCAGGCTGCATCGGAGGCTTCGTCGGCCTCTCGATCGTCCTGCGAGGTCTCTTCCGTATCGTCCGTGCCCATCAGGTCCTCGTACGCGTCCTCGACCGGATCGAGCAGGCCTGTGGCGCGCAATTCCGCGATTCCCGGCAGGTCGCGGCGGCTGGTAAGACCGAAGTGGTCGAGGAATTCCGGCGTGGTCGCATAAATGGTCGGCCGCCCCGGCACCTCGCGCCGCCCGGCGATCTTTACCCAACCCGCTTCCATGAGGACGTCGAGCGTACCGCCGCTGGTCTGCACGCCGCGGATCGATTCGATTTCCGCGCGGCTGACCGGTTCGTGATAGGCGATGATCGCAAGGACTTCGGTGGCCGCGCGGCTCAGGCGGCGGACCTGTTCGCGCTCCTTGCGCAGCAGGTGCGCCAGTTCGGGAGCAGTCTCGAAATGCCAGCGCTTGCCCCGTTCGACGAGATGCACACCGCGCTTCTCATAGGTTTCGGCAAGCGCCTTCAGCGCCTCGCGCACTTCCGTTTTCTCCGCGTCACCCAGGAACCCCGCCAGCGCATCCACGCTCATCGGCTCCTCCGACGCGAACAGCGCAGCTTCGACGGCGCGTTCCAGTTCGGTCACGCGACCCGCCTCAATCGCATCGGGCCGAAGACTTCTTCCTGCGCGATTTCGGCCTTGCCCATACGCGCCAGTTCGAGCGCGGCGACGAAACTGGAGGCGAGCGCCGACTTGCGCAGGCGCGGTTCGGCATGCGGCGGCAGGAATTCGCGCAATTCCATCCACTCCAGCGTCACACCGAGCATGTTCGACACGCGATCGAGCGCGGACTCGAGCGTCATCACCGGTCGTTCGCGAACCATGTGGACCGCCGGCGCGGTGCGCGCCTTCACGCGGCCATAGGCTTCGATCAGGGCATACTGGTCGCATTCCCATTGCGTCTTGCGGACAATGGCGAGCCCTTCGGGGGAGCCGCGCAGGAACACATCGCGCCCGATCCGGTCACCGCCCATCAGGCGGCCAGCGGCCTCACGCATCGCACCGAGGCGCTGGAGGCGCAGTTGCAGCTTGAGCGCGAGCTCTTCGGGGCTCGGGTCTTCCTGCTCTTCGCGGGGCAGAAGCATGGCCGACTTCAGATAGGCGAGCCACGCTGCCATCACGAGGTAATCGGCAGCCAGTTCGAGCTTCAGCGCTTCGGCCTGCTCGATATATTCGAGATACTGTTCGACAAGCGCGAGGATGGAGATTTCGCGCAGGTCGACCTTCTGGCGCCGCGCGAGGTCGAGCAGGAGGTCGAGCGGCCCTTCCCAGCCATCGAGCTCGAGATAGAGGGCATCCTTGTCCACCGTCGCTTCGGCAGCGATGCCGTCCCAGTCGTCGCCTTCCTGCTGGGGAGTATCGGCAAACAGCATTCCTTCGGTCATGCCGCCTCCTCCACAATCGCCAGCAACGCATCACGCTTGGCGAGAAGCCCTGCGACATCGCAATCCTGCGCCATGTCACCCATGGCCCCATGGACTCGTTCGAGCCGCGCGGCAGTCACCTCGGGCATCGTCGGGAAGCGGTTCGCGATTTCCTGCTGGTCGTCCATTTTCGCCCAGCAATTCAGGATGATGTCGCAGCCCGCCTCGAGCGCTTTCGCGGCGCGATCGGGGATCGTGCCGTCGAGCGCCTGCATGTCGATATCGTCGGTCAGCAGCAGGCCGTCGAAGCCGATTTTGCCGCGGATGACATCTTCGATGACCGTCTTGGAAAGCGTCGCCGGATTGTCTGCATCCCACGCATCGAAAACAAGGTGTGCGCTCATGCCGAGCGGATGCGAGGACAAGCTGCGGAAGGGTTCGATATCGACTTCCAGTTCCGCCTCGCTCGCGCTGACGCGCGGCAGTTCCTTGTGGCTGTCCACCGTGGCCCGCCCGTGGCCGGGCATGTGCTTGAGGCAGCCGACCACGCCACCGCGCGCCATACCGTCGAGCACCGCGCGCCCCAACGCTGCGACCTGCATCGGCTCGCTGCCGAGAGCGCGGTCACCGATAACGTCGTCGGTCTCCGGCCGCCTGACATCGAACGGCGCGTGGTAGTCGACGCTGACGCCGACGAGCGCCAGTTCATAAGCCATCGCCTCGGCATTGACCCGCGCCGCCTCGATCGCGGAGGCAGGAGCAATTTCGTAGAGTTTGGCAAAGGCCTCGCCAGCAGGATATTTCGGCCATTCGGGCGGCTTCATCCGCGACACGCGTCCGCCTTCCTGGTCGATCGAGACGATCAGGCGATCACGCCCGTGGATTGAGCGCAAGTCATCGGTCAGCGCGCGCATCTGGTCACGCGTTTCGCAGTTACGTCCGAACAGGATGTAGCCCGCAGGATCGGCCTCCTTGAAGAAGGCGCGTTCGTCGGCCGTGAGTGCAAGACCGGAAATGCCGAAAATGGCGGGCGTCATGGAAGGAAACTGCTGCTTTTCGCGCGCAATGCCAAGCTCGGCGGAGTCGGCAGGTGTGGAAATTAAGGCAGTCCGAGTCCGTCAGGGGCCCCTATTTGACGAAACAGGCCAATCCATCGCTCTTGAGCCGGTCGCACAGTGCATTTGCCGCCGTGCGATCACCCGGCATCGCCTGCAGGCGATAGACGGTGCCGATATCGACCTGAGCCTCGACCACACGGTGACGTACACCGTTTAACGCTTCGGTCTGGCGCATCAGCCGACCCCAGGCCTCGTTTGCCGCGGTCCGCGTGGGAAATGCGCCCACCTGCACGGCAACGCCGGTGGGCGCAGCGGGGCGCGGACCTTCGTTGAGCGTGCTGGCGAGCGACGGGCCTGCCACTTCGGCTTCGGACAGCGGTTCGGGTGCGGGGGGCGTGTCGGCCAGCTTGCCTTCGCGCGTCTGCCCCTCGCCAACGGCATAGCTGGTATCGCCCGTGCCTGGGAAAGTCTTGCCACCCGCATCTTCGGGCTTGGTCTTGTAGGGTTCGTCGGGCGCCTCGATCAGGCTACCGTCGGCAATCGGCTCATCACTATTCGATCCCAGCAGGAACCATGCGCCAGCGACCAGCGCGCCGACCAGCAGCAGCGACAGCGCGCCCAGCATGAGCAGCCGCGAGGTGGCGAAACCACCGGCCTCGTCTTCCTCTTCATCCGCCTCGAGCCAGGGCAGGCGATCTTCGGACTCGATCAGCTCGAGATCCTCGGCCTCGTCCCAAGTATCGCTCGTCTCGTAGGGCGAATGCGCCATGCCTTACATCTCCTCGACCGCCTCGACACCCAATATGCCGAGGCCGTTGCGGATCACCTGTCCGACCTGTGCCGCGACGAACAGCCTTGCGGCGGTAAGTTCGGCGTCGCCTTCCTGGATAATCCGCTTTGCCGGATCATCATTACCCGCATTCCAGAAGCTGTGGAAGGCGGCGGCGAGATCGCCGAGGAAAAAAGCAATACGGTGCGGTTCGCGAGCCTTTGCAGCGGCTTCGACCACACGCGGGAATTGCGCCGCTTCGCGTACGAGCGCCAGTTCGTCCGCACCGAGGCGATCGAGATTTGCATCGCTCGGTTCGACGCCTGCCTTTCGCAGCGTCGAGCGGATACGGGCATGGGCGTACTGGAGGTAGAAGACCGGGTTGTCCTTGCTGGCTTCCACCACCTTGGCGAAGTCGAATTCCATCTGCGCTTCGGGCTTGCGGGTCAGCATGGTGAAACGCACCACGTCCTTGCCCACTTCCTTCACCACGTCGGCGAGGGTGACGAAAGTACCTGCACGCTTCGACATCTTCACCGGTTCGCCGTCGCGCATCAGATTGACCATCTGCACCAGCTTGACGTCGAAAGGCACGTCGCGGCCAGCGCCCTTGGTGAGCGCGGCGACGGCTGCCTTGATCCGCTTGACCGTGCCCGCATGGTCCGCGCCCCAGATGTCGATCAGCGCATCGGCGCTTTCGGCCTTCTGGAAGTGATAAGCGAGGTCGGCGCCGAAATAGGTCCACGCGCCGTTGGATTTCTTGATCGGGCGATCCTGGTCGTCCCCGAATTCGGTCGAGCGGAACAGCGGCAGTTCGACCGGCTCCCAGTCTTCGGGCGGCGCCTTGCCCTTGGGCGCTTCGAGCACGCCGTCATAGACGAAACCATGTTCGCGCAGCCACGCCTCGGCCTCTTCGGGCTTCTTCGCTGCCTGCAGCTTGGCCTCGGAGGAAAACAGGTCGTGATGGATGCCGAGCAGCGACAGGTCTTCGCGGATCATGTCCATCATCGCGGCGACCGAGCGTTCGCGGAAGAGCTCGAGCCATTCGCTTTCGGGCGCGTCCTTGTAAGCCGGGCCGAATTCCTGAGCGAGGCGTTCGCCGACCGGCTTCAGGTAGTCGCCGGGGTAAAGCCCCTCGGGGATTTCGATCTCTTCGCCGAGCGCTTCGCGGTAGCGCAGGTGTGCTGAGCGGGCGAGCACGTCCACCTGCCCACCGGCATCATTGACGTAATATTCGCGGATGACCTTGTGGCCGGAAAACTCGAGCAGTCCGGCCAGAGCATCGCCCACCACCGCGCCGCGGCAGTGGCCCATGTGCATCGGGCCGGTCGGATTGGCCGAGACATATTCGACATTGACCGTCTGTCCGCCACCCAGCTCGGAACGACCGTAATCGTCGCCAAGCGCGGCGATCGCTTCGAGTTCGCGCACCCACGCCATGTCCGACAGGCGCAGGTTGATAAAGCCGGGGCCTGCAATGCTTGCCTCGGTGATATCGGGCTCGCGCTTCAGGTGCTCGACGATCAGTTCGGCCAGCGCGCGCGGATTGGTCTTCGCCTGCTTGGCGAGAACCATCGCGGCATTCGTCGCAAGATCGCCGTGCGAGGGATCGCGCGGCGGCTCTACGGTAACGCCAGAACGGTTGGTCTCGGGCGGAAGGTGGCCTTCCATCTCGAGGGCATTGAGAACGGCGTCGATTTTCGCCGCGAAACCGGCGTGGAGAGTCTGGATGTCGGACATGCCCGCGCGCCTAGACGATTGGCGCAAAATCGCAAGATGTCAGAGCATCCCCCTGCGCGATTAGCGCGTGGCGTTATACCGCAGCTGGTCCTCGGTCAGCTGGAAGCCGACGAGCAGTTCGAAGGTCGCACGCTGCACGGCGGCGCGGACTTCGGGATCGGCCAGCGGATCAAGCGCCGCGTCGGGATCCCCGGGCTTGCGCTTGCGAGTGATGCGTTCGACCACATCGGCGGGAAGCGTCGCTTCTGCGCGGTTGACGAAGGCTCCGGCCTTGCCGCTGGCCTGCGCGCGCTCCTGACCGTCGGCGAAAGTCAGAGTGACGGTGCCGACGCGCTTGGTAACGACTGCGCTACCACCGCGAAGAACTGTAGTGAAATAGGGGAGCTGAACCGTGCGCGAGCCGCGAACATCGGTACGGCGCGCCACCACATCGAAGCTGGCTTCCGAATAGACGCGTTCGCCTTCCTCGTTGCAGGTCGAGGTGAGGTTGGTCATCGCCGCGGTCACATCGAGGTCTGCGAGCGTCTCCGTCGCGCCGCGGAACAGCGTAACATCGCCGGTGTAGTCGGGAATGCCGACTGCCGGACAGGCAGTACGCACCGCCGTGATACCAACCGCATTGCCCTGAACAACGAGCTCGCCATCGGTCTTGCAACCGGCCAGTGCGAGACCCATTCCAAGGGCAGTAAGGAGGCGAAAGCGATTGGTCATGTCGGCGACATTCCTCATGTGTTCGTATTCAACTGCCCTTCGGGGCGACGCGTGCCCTAGCTTGGCGCGATGCAAAGCGCTAGAGGGGCGAGCATGAACGCCCCCTTTCCGTCCACGACACAGAATCCCTCCAGTTCCGATCCGCGCCTGCCGTTGCAGCTGCTGATCGCAGCTCCGCGGGGCTTCTGCGCCGGCGTCGACCGCGCCATCGAAATCGTCGAACGCGCGCTCGAGAAGTATGGCGCGCCCGTCTACGTGCGCCATGAAATCGTCCACAACCGCTACGTGGTGGACAGCCTGAAGGCCAAGGGCGCCATCTTCGTAGAAGAACTGGACGAAGTGCCCGACGACGTACCGGTCGTCTTTTCCGCGCACGGCGTTCCCAAATCGGTCCCGGCAGAGGCCGACCGCCGCAAGCTACTTTATGTCGACGCCACCTGCCCGCTGGTCAGCAAGGTCCACCGCCAGGCCGAACGGCAGATCGAAAAAGGCCAGCACATCCTCTTCATCGGGCACGAGGGCCATCCGGAAGTGATTGGCACCATGGGCCAGGTCCCCGAAGGCCGGATTACCCTGGTGGAAACGGTAGAAGATGTCGCGACCCTGCCGTTCTCGCAGGAAGACGACCTTTCCTATCTCACCCAGACGACGCTGTCGGTCGACGACACGGCCGACATCATCGAAGCGCTCGAAGCACGCTATCCGCAGATCGTTGCGCCCAAAGCGGAAGACATCTGCTATGCCACCAGCAACCGGCAGGCTGCGGTCAAGATCATCGCGCCCAAGTGCGATCTCGTCCTCGTCATCGGCGCACCGAACTCTTCCAACTCGCTTCGCCTCGTCGAGGTCGCGGAACGGCTGGGTACCGATGCGCGGCTGATCCAGCGTGCCGACGAGATCGAACCCGAATGGCTCGAGGGCGTCGGGACCATGGGCCTCACTGCTGGCGCTTCCGCCCCGGAAAAGCTCGTCCGCGAGGTTGTCGACCGCTTGTCGGACTGGCGCTTGGTCCAGGAAGAACCGATTGCTGCGGCCGAAGAGAACATGGTCTTCAAATTGCCACGCCAGCTCACCGAATAGGTGGCGGTCTACACCCATCTCGGCGCCGAGGAGCTTGCGCGCCTGATCGGCGAATGCGACGTCGGCGATCTCATATCTGCCAAGGGGATTGCCGAGGGCGTTTCCAACTCCAACTGGCTGGTCGAGACCACTGAGGGCAGGTTCATCCTGACCATGTACGAGCGCCGGATCGATACCGCGCAGCTCCCGTTTTTCCTCGGCCTGCTCGACCACCTCGCAGCGAAGGGATGCGCGGTTCCCGCTACGATCCATGACCGCTCCGGCGCGGCATTCCGGCATGTCGACGGCAAGGCGGTCGCGCTGATCGAGTTCCTGCCCGGCGTCTCACCCAGCATTCCGACTGCCGAACAGGCCCGATCCGCCGGAGCAGCGCTGGCACGGGTCCATCTCGCAGCGCAAGACTTCGACGGGAGACGGGCAAACGATCTCGCGCCCGCGGACACGCTCGCTATCCTGCAGAAATGCGGCGCGGAAAATCTGGCGGGGATCGATCCGGAACTGCCTGCTATTTTGCCATTGGCGAACGACCTCGTGGCACAATGGCCGCAGGACCTGCCCTGTTCGATCATCCACTCCGACCTGTTTCCCGACAATGTCCTGATGCTCGGCAACGAGGTCTCGGGGATGATCGACTTCTATTTCGCCTGCAACGACGCGATGGCCTACGATCTTGCAGTGACCCATGCTGCGTGGTGCTTCCCCCAAGGCAGCTATGACGCCGTGCTCGGGCATGCGCTGGTCGCCGGATACGAATCGATACGCAGCCTCGAGGAGGCAGAACGCGATGCCCTCCCGCTGCTGGCCAAGGGTGCCTGCCTGCGGTTCATCGCCAGCCGCGCGGAAGACTGGCTCGACACGCCGCCCGACGCGCAGGTCTTGCGCAAGGACCCCATGGAGTTCGTCCGGCGCTGGCAATTTTACGACAATGCGGGCCGTGAAGCGTTTGAATAAGGCGGCGCAGGCGCTAGGGCGACTGGCATGAAGCGGGTCGAACTGTTCACCGACGGAGCATGCAAGGGCAATCCCGGGCCGGGCGGCTGGGGCGCATTGCTGCGCATGGGGCGCCACGAAAAGGAAATGTCCGGCGCCGAAGCCCAGACGACCAACAACCGCATGGAGATGACGGCTGCGATCCGCGGGCTGTCAGCCCTGATCGAGCCGTGCGAGGTCGCGATCTATACCGACAGCAAGTACCTGATCGACGGTATCACAAAGTGGGTGCACGGCTGGAAGAAGCGTGGCTGGATCAATGCGAGCAAGAAGCCGGTGATGAATGCCGACCTGTGGCATGACCTGATCGAGGTGACGGCTCGTCACAAGGTGGAATGGCACTGGGTGAGAGGCCATTCGGGCCACCCGGAAAACGAGCGGGTGGACAGCCTCGCCAGCAACGCCGCCGAAGCGATCGCCGCTGGCGGGACATAGAATTACGAATTGTCGACGGTTTCTGCGCCGGGTCCGTTCTTCTGGATCGAGGCGATCGCGTTCTTCGCGCTATCCTTCGAGCTGTAGCCTTCGGTCGAAAACATCACTTCCGAATTGTACTTGAAGCGCACGCGGAACTCGCCTGCCTTGTCTTTGTAGATTTCGAAATGGTGACCCATCGTTATTCCTCTCGTCTGCGGTTGGGTTGGTGGATTCGGGGATCACATTAACAATTGATACGCGCTTGGCTAGGCAAAGCGGGCAGGATCATAGAGCGAGGCGTCGAGCTGTTCGGTCATCCGGTCTCTCGCGCGCCCGAGAAGGATCTGTCCCGCAAGCCTTGCTGCCGCTGGCGAGGTCTGGATGCCATAGCCCCCCTGCCCGGCGAACCAGGCGAACCCTGCAACTTCGGGATCCCAGCCATAGACCGGGCGGCGATCCGGCGCGAAGCTGCGCAGCCCTGCCCAGCGGCGCTCCAGCCCCACGATGTCCCAGTCCACCACCTGCTGCAGGCGGTCGATAGCCGTGGCGACGTCCAGTTCTTCGGGCGCGGCGTCGCACGGTTCGCTCGGCACCTCGTCATGCGGACTGAGCCAGAGGCGCCCTGCTTCGGGCTTGAAGTAGAAGCGCCCCGAAATGTCGAGGACGAGCGGCTGATCCGGCAATGGAGCGGGATCGGTACGCAGTTGCACCACCGTCCGGCGGAGAGGCCCGATACCGACCGGTTGAGCGCCGGCCATTTGGGCAAGCCCGTCGGCCCATGCGCCCGCAGCGTTCACAAGCGTTTCGGCGATTGTTTCATCGCCGCTTTCGGTCCGGATCGTCCACGTGCCGCCAGCGCGTGTGGCTGACACGACCCTCGAGCGGCATTTCAGGTCGACCCCGGCCTTGCGCGCACGCGACAAGTAATGGGCGTGGAGCCCCGCCACGTCGATATCGGCGCAGGCGGGCTCCCAGATGGCACCCGTCCATTCCTCCTTCAGGCCGGGAAGCCGTGCCTCCAGCCGGTCGCGCCCCAGTCGCTCGATCGTCGCGCCGGTATCGGCAAAGCGCTCCATGAAGGCATCGAGTGCGCCGGCATCCTCGTCGCGGCCGATGTAAAGGGCGCCGCGCTTCGTGAGGAAGCCGTTCTCCCGCAAATATGGTCCCGATGCGAGGGTCAGGGGTACGATTTCCGGACCGCCGTAACACTCTTCCCAGAATGCGGCGGACCGGCCGGTCGAATGATAGCCCGGCTGGTCCTCGGCTTCGAGGACGCAGACGCTGGCCCCGCCCTCTGCCAGTTCGGCGGCGAGGCTGGCACCGGCGATCCCGGCTCCGACAATGGCGAAATCGAAATCCGTCACGTCGCGGCTGGAGCTACCTTGTCGAGGAATGCGGAAATGCCGTCCATGGCCTTGCCGCGCACGGCATCGACTTCACGCAGGATCTCGTGATGCGCCTCGGGGCCGAATTCGATCAACTCGCCATTCGGGAAGCGCCCGGCCGCGCGCACGGCCGCCTTGTGGTCGACCAGCTTGTCGATCGATGTCGACACGACAAGCACGGGTACCTGCACATTTTCCATCGCGCCCGGCTTTTCGAGTTCACGCGTGGAGGCATAGGCACGTTCGACCCAGCCCCAGCTGCCCGGCCCCATCGCAAGCTCGGGCCGTTTCTCACGCCACCACAATTCGTCGTCGTATCGATCGTCGTCATGGGTCAGCAGGTCGCGGCGGCGTGCGGGCATTTCGCCCGGTTTCTCGCTCCATTTCCAGGCCGGACGCTTGGGTGAACCGATACGGGTCATGACCCGCGCGACGGAATGCAGGACTGCCAGCGGGAGCGGCGGACCGGCCATCCCCAGCATCGGAGCCGACAGCACGACCGCGTCTGGCTTTATCGCCCCGTCGACAAGGGCGCGGGCAACGATGTGACCACCCATCGAATGGGCAACCAGCACGTGCGGTCCAGGCGTTTCCTGTATCCAGCTGTCCCAGAAGTGCTTGAGGTCGGCGACCCAGTCGGAAAAATCTTCCACGTGGCCGGTCAGCCGGTCATCGCCCAGCCGCCCGGACCCGGCCTGGCCGCGCCAATCGGCAGCGGTCACGCGCCATCCGGCGCGGTGCCATTCCTCGAGGCTCTCCAGGTACTTTTCGTAAAAGTCACCGCGCCCCGGAAGGAAAAGCAACGACCCCCGCGTTTCTTGTGAAGGTGTCTTCCAGTCGATCCGGCGCAGTTCGTGGCCGTCCTCTGCAGTCCAGCAACTCTCGGTCGCATTGGCGGGAATAGCCCGGCGATCGATCGGCTTTTCTAGCGTTCCGGTGATGGCAGCCTCCGTTGCACCGCGTGTCATGGTTACTATTTGGTAAGCATGTTTGTGTAGCCCGATACCGAAGCAAAATTCGGAAAGCGGGTCATGGACCAAGAAATTTTCACCTACGTTCTGCTCGGCTCCTTGGCAATCGCGCTGCTGGTCGCTGCATTCACCGACCTGAAGAGCCGCACGATCGGCAACAAGCTGAACATCGCCATTGCTGCAGGTGCCCCGCTGTTCTGGTGGGCCAGCGGACTGTCGCTGTGGCCGGGTGTCGCGATCCAGCTCGGTATCGCGGCCATTACCTTTGCAGTGTGCTGTGCGTTCTTCGCGATCCGCCAGATGGGCGGCGGCGATGTGAAACTGCTAACAGCGCTTGCCCTGTGGTTCCCGCCGACGAACTTCCTCGGCCTCGTCCTCATCATGGCAATGGTCGGCTGGGTGCTGACGCTGGCCATGGGCATCTGGGGCGTTGCACGCTCCAACGTTCTGGGCGGCAAGCCCGTGCGCGATACTTTTATACTGGTGGCCTGCACGCTGATCGCAGGCAACTTCGCCAGCGCCGTGCTCGGCGGGCCGAAGCTGGCGATCCCGTCCAGCGTCGTCCAGTCGCTCGGCACCAGCGAGACGGGTACCATCGCCATCGCGCTGATCCCGATTGCCCTGCTTGCAATCGCGACGCTCGTCTCGATCCGAATCATCCGCCGTCACAAGCACCAGCCGCGTGTTCCCTATGGCCTGGCCATCTCGGTCGCTGGCCTCTGGATGCTCGGCGGCAGCTTTCTTGCGGGAATTTCTACAACCGCCGCGGGCTGACAACCCGATTTTAACCAATCGCCACTTACAGATGGAAACCATAGCTGCCCGCATCCGATTCTGCGCGGGCCAACGAGGGGGCTGAATAGCCATGGATAGGAAGAAGCTTGTTCTGCTGGTAGGTGCACTGGTCATTGCGATCGGTACCGCGCTTGTTGCCCGCAGCATGATCGCCGGAGCCACCGCTCCGCAGGCAGAGGCCGCAGCGGTTGTCGAACCGCAGGGCCCGAAGGTTCTTGTCGCGCAGCGTGCTCTGCCGACCGGTACCATCATCACCGCAGATGCCATCGGCTATCAGCTGTGGCCGGAAGAGCTCGTCCAGGACGCATACTTCCTCGATGGTGAAGCCGATGTCTCCAAACTGATCGGTACGGTTGTCCGCCATGCAGTCACTGCAGGCGAACCGGTTACCCAGGGTTCGCTGGTGAGCCCCGGCGACCGCGGCTTCCTTGCTGCAGCCCTTACGCCCGGCATGCGCGCCATCACGGTGCCCGTCGATGCGAAGAGCGGCGTTGCCGGCTTCGTCTTCCCGGGTGACCGCGTCGACATGGTCCTGACGCAGACCGTCCAGGGCGAAGAAGGTGCTCCGCTGAAAACGTCGGAAACCATCCTTCGTAACCTTCGCATCCTCGCAACCGACCAGGCGACCACGCAGGTCACCGTCGACGGCAAGACCCAGGTCCGCCCGTTCCGCACGGTGACGATCGAAGTCACGCCGACGATCGCCGAGAAGGTGGCCGTGGCGCAGACCATCGGTACGCTCAGCCTCGCACTGCGTTCGCTGGCCGATAGCGAACACGAACTCGAACGCGCCATCGCATCGGGCGATCTCGTGATCCCCGACGACGCTTCGCCGGAAGAAGAAGAACGCCTGCTGCGCGAAGTCGTAGCGCGTCCCGACGATGCCAAGGGCACCTATGTGACCGGCGGCGACGTCTCGCGCTTCCAGCGCAGCTCGATGCCCGCCCAGCAGCGCCAGCGTGGCGGTGGTGGCGGCGGCGGTGACGGTGCAGCAGCACCGGTCCGCCAGGGCCCGAGCGTCATCGTTACTCGCGGCAAGGTGCAGGAACGCGTCACCGTGGGCCGTGCAGGTGCACTCAACTCCTCGGTTGCCTCGGGAACTCGCAACGCCGGAAGCACTGTTCCGGTCGCGCTGAGCACCGTCCGTTAATCCGATGATCAAGACAGGAAGCCATTCAGGGGGCCATTCCATGAAACGTCGTCTTACCGCAAAACTGCTGCTTGCCGGACTGGCGCTCGCGCCGCTGGCAGCCGCTCCGACCAGTGTGGCTACGGCCCAGGCGGTCGTCAGCCCGACCACGGACATCGTCCTTTCGATCGGCCGCGGCGAACTCGTCAACGTACCCGGCACCATGGCCGATGTGTTCATCTCGAACGATCAGGTCGCCGACGTACAGATCAAGTCGCAGCGCCAGCTGTACCTGTTCGGCAAGTCCGGCGGTGAGACCACGGTCTACGCCAGCAACGCCGCAGGTGACATCATCTGGGCAGCCAACGTCCGCGTCGGTTCGAACATCGGCAGCATCGACCAGATGCTCGCCCTTGCGATGCCCGAAGCGAAGATCAACGTCGCCACGATGGGCACCAACACGGTGCTCCTGACCGGCACGGTCGCCGCTCCGGAAGACGCAGCGGACGCCCAGGCACTGGTCGAAGCCTATGTCGGTGAAGGCACCAACGTCATCAGCCGCCTGCGCATGGCAACGCCGCTGCAGGTCAACCTGCAGGTGCGTATCGCCGAAGTCAGCCGCAGCGTCGTGCGCGCCATTGGCGTGAACCTCGCCTCGGTCGACGCATCGAGCGGCTTCAAGGTCGGTGTCGGCCAGGGTTCGGGTTCGTGGATCCCGCAGTATACCCCGGGTTCGCCTGCCGGTCTCGGTGTCGGCCTGACCGAAGGTCCCGACGGCAGCACGGTTATCCCGGGCAGCCAGCAGGGTTCGACCATCGGCATCGAGGGCAACCTCCTCGGCCTCGACATCGCATCGGCGCTCGATCTTGCGGAAACGCAGGGCCTCGTGACCACGCTGTCGCAGCCGAACCTGACCGCCCTCTCGGGCGAAACGGCAGAATTCCTCGCAGGTGGCGAATTCCCGATCCCGCTCAGCCAGGGTCTGGGTAACGTCTCGATCGAGTACAAGAACTACGGTGTGAGCCTCGCTTACACGCCGACGGTTCTGGCCAATGGCCGCATCTCGATCCGCGTTCGTCCCGAAGTGTCGGAACTGTCGAGCCAGGGCTCGATCACGCTGAACGGCTTCCAGGTGCCCGCTCTGGTCACCCGCCGTGCGGAAACGACCGTGGAACTCGGCTCCGGCCAGAGCTTCATGATCGCCGGCCTGCTGTCGAACAACTCGCAGAACTCGATCGAGAAGGCTCCGGGCCTCGGCGATGTGCCGCTCCTCGGCAACCTCTTCCGCTCGACCAACTACCGCAAGGGTGAAACCGAGCTGGTAATCGTGGTGACGCCGTACCTGGTGAAGCCGGTCAATGCGAACGACATCCGCCTGCCCACGGACGGCTATCTCAAGCCGACCGAGTTCCAGCGTCTGATCGAACTTCGCGAAGCTGACGGCGTTTCGGGCGCAAGCCGCCCGATGCCTTCGGCAAACGGCAGCGGTGCCGCACCGCAGCTTTCGCAGGGTTCGCAAGCCGACGGCGAACAGGGCGCAGCACAGGCGGACGCCCGCCGTAACGAGAAGACCGCTGCTGCCAAGCCCGGCTTCAGCTTCGAATAAGGGAGACGAGAACAATGCGTATCAACATCACTCGCAAGCTCGCCGCTCCGCTGGCAGCCTCGCTCGCACTCACCCTGGGTGCCTGCGGCGGCGTCAACATGGACAACCGCACGCTCTACAGCGTCAAGCAGCCGGTCGTGGAACGCTCGAACTATACGCTCGACGTCAGCACCAATGCAGACGGCCTGCCCGTCTCCGAACAGCAGCGGCTCGCCGGCTGGTTCGAGAGCATGGACCTGCGCTACGGCGACCGTGTCTCGATCGACGATGGCAACAACAGCCTCGCCGTGCGTGACGACATCGCCGCACTCGCAGCACGCCACGGCATTCTTCTGGCTGAGGGTGCCCCGGTGACCGTGGGTAACGCCCAGCCGGGCCAGGCACGCGTCGTCATCACGCGTTCGAGTGCTTCTGTTCCGGGTTGCCCGGACTGGTCGCACACGGCCGAAGCCAACGACAAGAACTCGACCAATCCGAACTATGGTTGCGCCACCTACAGCAACCTGGCTGCGATGGTCGCCAATCCGGAAGACCTCGTCCAGGGCCAGCAGGGCACCGGCGAGACGGTCGTGACCACTTCCACCAAGGCAATCCAGTCCTACCGCGAGATGGAACCGACCGGCGCGGGCGGCCTGCCTGAAACCAATAGCCAAGGAGGCAACTGAGCCATGAGCGCTTTTTCGAAACCCGGCATGCCCGGCAATCGCGATCCGTTTGCAGCCTATATCTGCGACGAAACGGCGCTGGACGTCCTGCGTCCGGTCGTGATCGAACTCGGCTGGCAGCCGGAAAAGTGCAACAAGGGCGGCCTGCGCAACGCAGTGCAGTCCCTGTCGGTCTCTGCCAGCCCGAACATCCTGATGGTCGACCTGTCGGAAAGCGGCGATCCGCTCAACGACATCAACGCCCTGGCCGAGGTTTGCGAACCCGGCACGGTCGTGATCGCCATCGGCCAGGTGAACGACGTGCGCCTCTATCGCGACCTGCTCGCGAGCGGCATCCACGACTATCTCCTGAAGCCGCTGTCGGCCTCGGTCCTGCGCGACTCGCTCAATGCGGCACAGGCCGTTTTCAGCGCACCTCGCGGCGGTGAGAGCGAACAGATCAAGCGTCACATCTCGACGGCCATCGTGGGTACCCGCGGCGGTGTCGGTGCCTCGACGCTGGCGACCTCGCTGGCCTGGTACTACAGCGCGGAAAAGAAGATGCCGACCGCACTGCTCGATCTCGACGTGCACTTCGGCACCGGCGCGCTCACGCTCGATCTCGAGCCCGGCCGCGGCCTGACCGACGCGATCGACAACCCGAGCCGCATCGACGGCCTGTTCATCGAACGCGCCATGATCCGTGCGAACGAAAACCTCGCCATCCTTTCGGCCGAGGCTCCGATCAACTCGCCGCTCATGACCGACGGCGCGGCCTTCCTGCAGCTGCAGGAAGAATTCCGCCACGCTTTCGAAATGACGCTGATCGACCTGCCGCGTAACATGCTGATCAACTTCCCCCACCTGCTCAACGACGTGAACGTCGTGACGCTGGTGACGGAAATGACGCTTGCCTCGGCACGCGACACGATCCGCACGCTGTCCTGGCTCAAGACCAATGCTGCGCACGCCACCCCGGTGGTCGTTGCCAACAAGGTCCAGCCCGGCGCTTCAGAAATCAGCAAGGCCGATTTCGAAGCCTCGATCGAACGCAAGATCGATATCTCGATCCCCTACGACCAGAAGGGCGCTGCCACGGCTGCCAAGCTCGGCAAGACTTTCCTCGACGCGAACGCCTCGGGCAAGGCCACTGCCGGCATGAAGCAGCTCGCCAGCCGCATCATCGGGCTGGGCGACGAAGAAAGCGACGAGGCAGCAGAAGCTTCCGGCAAGAAATCGCTGCTCGGCGGCTTCGACCTCAAGGGTCTGGTGTCGAAGAAGGACAAGGCAGCAGCCGAAGTCGAATAACCTTGTTTCCGGAGCGCTTGGGGCCCTGCCCTTCGCGCTCCGGGACCAACGAACGAATTATGACGGACGGGACGGAGTAGACAGATGAATTTGATCCAGCTCGTACTGGTTGCGGTCGGCATCCTTGCGCTGCTCGTCCTGGGCTATGTCGCATTCGCCGGCCCCAACGCTGCCAAGACTGGCCAGCGCCGCCTGCAGCAGGTGCGCTTCCGCCATTCGGAAAGCACCGATGCAAAGGTCGAATCGCAGCTGAAGAAGGCCATCGCGGCCCGTAAGCCCAAGCGTCACAAGACCGCGGGTTCGGATTCGCGCGTAGAAGCGCTCGCCATGCGTCTCGACCGGACCGGCAAGGGCTGGACGATCAGCCAGTACGCCTATGTCTCGCTCGGCATTGCGCTGGTCGTGGCAGTGATCATGTTCCTGCGCACCAGCTCGCTGCCGCTGTCCTTCGCGATCGGCATCTTTGCCGGCGCCGGTATCCCGCATTTCATCGTCGGCCGCGCGATCAAGAAGCGCACCAACGACTTCAACACGAAATTCCCCGACGCCATCGAACTGCTGGTTCGCGGTCTTCGCTCGGGTCTTCCCGTGACCGAGACGCTCTCGGTCGTCGCACAGGAAGTCGATGGCCCGGTCGGCCAGGAATTCAAGGGCATCGTCGAGCGCATCAAGATCGGTCGCACGATGGAAGAATCGCTCGAGGAAACCGCCAATCGTCTTGGCATCCCCGAGTTCAACTTCTTCTGCATCACGCTCGCCATCCAGCGCGAAACCGGTGGTAACCTCGCCGAAACGCTGTCGAACCTGTCGGACGTGCTGCGCAAGCGTGCACAGATGAAGCTCAAGATCCGCGCGATGAGTTCGGAATCGAAGGCCTCGGCCTACATCGTCGGCGCTCTGCCCTTCATCGTCTTCACCATGATCTGGTGGATCAACCCGGACTATGTCGGCAGCTTCTTCGTCGACGAGCGCCTGATCGTCACCGGCCTTGGCGGCCTCGTATGGATGAGCATCGGCGCCTTCATCATGGCCAAGATGGTCAGCTTCGAAATCTAAGGACCCGAGGGACAAGTCATCATGGAAAGCGGTAACGGACCCACACTCCTCGGCTTCGACGTCATCGTCGTCGGCTCCATCCTGATGGGCGTGGCAGCTCTCGCGGTTCTCTTCGCGATCTACACTGCGGTCACCATCAAGGACCCGATGGCCAAGCGCGTGAAGGCGCTGGAAGGCCGTCGTGAAGAACTGAAGGCCGGCCTCGTCACCTCGGGCGCCAAGAAGCGCCAGAGCCTGGTGCGCAAGACCGACACGGCCGACAAGGTGCGCGACACCCTCGGCAACATGAAGGTCCTGCAGGACAGCCAGGTCGAGGAAATGCAGCAGAAGCTGGCATGGGCCGGTTTCCGCAACAAGGAAATCGCAGTCGTCCTTATCGGTCTGCGCATGGTCCTGCCCGTGATCTTCGGCCTCATCGCCGGTGTGCTGCTCTATGTCGTCGAGATCTTCCCCGATTGGGAATTCAAGCGCGTCGCTGCGCTCTCGGCTGCGGTTTTCTTCGGCTACAAAGGCCCGGAAATCTACCTCAGCAACATCGCCAGCAAGCGTACCGATGCGATCCGCAAGGGCCTGCCCGACGCGCTCGACCTTCTGGTCATCTGCGCGGAAGCCGGTCTGACCGTCGACGCCGCATTCAACCGCGTGGCGAAGGAACTGGGCCGTGCCTATCCGGAACTGGGTGACGAGTTTACCCTCACCGCGATCGAACTGTCGTTCCTCAACGAGCGCAAGAAGGCCTTCGACAACCTCGCTTATCGCGTGAACCTCGAGGCCGTGAAGGGCGTGGTCACGACCATGGTCCAGACCGAGCGCTACGGTACTCCGCTGGCATCCGCGCTGCGTGTGCTTTCGGCCGAATTCCGTAACGAACGCATGATGCGCGCAGAAGAAAAGGCAGCGCGTCTGCCGGCGATCATGACCGTGCCGCTGATCCTGTTCATCCTGCCGGTGCTGTTCATCGTCATTCTCGGCCCTGCGGCCTGCGACATCTCGGACTCCTTCATGACCCAGTAGGGTCGGCGAAGAAGCTACCGAATATCGAACCAGGAAGGCCTGGCCGGCTACTCAGTCGGCCAGGCTTTCTGCGTCGAAGTCCCCGGCATTTTCGCGCAGGCGGGCGAGCATGTCGCGGAAAGCGTCCTGCTCCTCGGTGCTGAGTACGGAAAACATCTCCGCCTCGATCTTGAGCGCCAGCGGCATGATGCCGGCATGAACCGCCCTGCCCTCTGCGGTGAGTTCGAGCAGGTGCGAGCGACCGTCCTTCGCATTGGGCGTGCGCGCAGCCAGTCCGCGGCTCTCCAGGGTCTTGCAGGCGCGGTTGACCGGCACCTTGTCCATCAGCGTCATCTGCGACAGTTCACGCTGGGTCAGCGGACCGCTGTCGCCGAGGACAGCCATGATGCGCCACTCGGTCGTCTTCAGCGCGAACCGCTTACGGTACTGCTCTGCAATACGAGTCGAGATCGCATTGGACGCGATCGACAGCTGGTACGGCAGGAAATCGGCGAGGCGCTTGGCGGGCTTGCGTGACGACATGTCGCATAGCTGTAACCTTCCCGCGGCTGTTGGCAAGGTTTCAGCTGTGACTATCACATGTGCAACTATTCGTATTCAGGCTCGTCCCACCACGGGTAGAAGTCGGGCATGTTTTCGCCCACCGTGTCGGGATAGGCAGGCGGACGCTTCTCGAGGAAGCTCGCGATCCCTTCCTTCGCGTCGTTGCTGCGGCTGAGGCGGTAGATCGCGCGGCTGTCGATACGGTGCGCGTCCATCGGGTGTCCGCCCGCGCCGATCCGCCAGAGCATTGCCCGCGTCATGGCAACCGAAACCGCCGAGGTATTGTCCGCGATCTCGCGCGCTATGCCAATCGCTGCATCCATCAGTTCGCCCTGAGGATGGACCGATCGCACGAGGCCCCGATCTTTCGCTTCCGCTGCATCGAAGATGCGGCCGGTCATGCACCATTCGAGGGCGGTCTGCATGCCGACCAGCTTGGGCAGGAACCAGCTGCTCGCGGCCTCCGGCGTGATGCCGCGACGCGCAAATACGAAACCGAAGCGCGCATTGTCGCTGCACAGCCGCATGTCGAAGGGAAGCTGCATGGTCGCACCCACGCCAACGGCAACGCCGTTGCAGGCGCCGATCAGCGGCTTCTTCGAATTGAAGAGGCGCAGCGTCAGTCGCCCGCCGCCATCGCGCACGCGCTGGTCCGACAGGTCATCGACCGGATTGGGATCGGAGAAGACGTGCCCCCCGCCCTCCGGCGTGAGGTCGGCGCCGGCGCAGAAAGCCCGCTCCCCTTCGCCCGTCACGATGACCGCGCGCACGCTGTCGTCGGCATCGGTGACGTCGAGTGCATCGATGAACTCCTGCATCATCACCCGCGTGAAGGCGTTCATCTTCTCGGGACGATGCAGCGTCACGGTGGCGATACCGTCGGCGATGTCGAGCTTGATCTGCGTGTAGGCGTTCATTTGGATTTCCTCTCCGGTCTCTCCGCCAGGATGGAACACATGGAACACGGTCCTGGCAAGAAAATCGGTACCGGCAGGCGCATTTGATTACACGTGGCAGTGCGCTCCGGGCGACAGGCTTCCGGCAGCCTGCCTTCGTAAACCCCTCGGAAAGATTAGGAAATCCGGGCGCCTAGCCGGTTCCCGCCTCCTGCAAAAATTGTTTCCGGAACACGGTAGCGTGAGGGCCCGTTGGAAAGGCGAACCCCCATTCATCCCAAGGTGCCCCATGTCGCAGATCACAACCAACAACCCCGCAACCCGCGAGACCATCGAAACCTACGACCTGATGTCGAAGGACGAAGCCTTCGCCAAGATCGATGCCGCGCACGAAGCGTTTCTGGATTGGCGAACCCGCAGTCACGAAGACCGCGGCGAAGTCCTGCGCGAGATTGCGAAAGCCCTGCGCGACAATACCGACCGCATCAGCGACCTCATGACCCGCGAAACGGGCAAACTGCTGAAGGACGGCAAGACCGAGGTCGAGATCTGCGCACGCATCTTCGAATATAGCGCCGACAACGGCCCGTCCGAACTCGCCTGCGAGGAGCGCGAGCATTCGGGCGGCAAGAAGCGCGGCATCGTCACCTATTCACCGATCGGCGTGATCTATTCGATCCAGCCGTGGAATTTTCCGCTCTACCAGCCCGTGCGCGTACTGGCCGCAAATGCGATGGCGGGTAATGCCTGTATCCTGAAGCACGCCTCGATCTGCACCGGCAGCGGCCTGCTGCTGCGCGACCTGTGCCTCGAGGCCGGATTGCCAGAAGGCCTGTTCGACGTGGTCCTAGTCGATCACGACCTGTCCGACGAGATCATCGCCCATGACAAGATCCGCGCTGTCACCATGACCGGCAGCGACGGTGCCGGTCGCCATATCGGAAAGACTGCCGCCGAAGCACTGAAGAAGACCGTGCTCGAGCTCGGATCGAACGATGCCTATCTCGTGCTCGAAGATGCGGACATCGATCTTGCAGTGAAGACCTGTGTCACCGGCCGCCTCTACAACAATGGCGAAACCTGCGTTTCTGCAAAGCGCTTCGTCGTCACGGACGCCGTCTACGACCAGTTCGTCGAAGGCTTCGTCGAACGGATGAAGGCCACCAGGATGGGCGATCCGACCGACGAGGACACGCAGCTGGGCCCAGTTTCCAGCAAGGAACAGTTCGATACCCTGGTCGAACAGGTCGGCAAGAGCCTCGAGGGCGGTTGCACGCTGTTGTGCGGCGGCGACCCGGAAGATGATCCCGATGGCTGGTATTACCCCGCCACCGTGCTTGCCGACTGCAAGCCGGGCACGCCTGCCTATGACGACGAACTGTTCGGCCCCGTAGCCTCGATCATCCGCGCCAAGGACGACGAAGACGCCATGCGCATCGCCAATGACAGCCGTTACGGCCTTGGCGGCGGTATCTTCACCAAGGATCAGGACAAGGCGATCCGACTGGCCCGGGATCACTTCGACACGGGCATGATCCGCATCAATTCCTTCGGTGCGGCAGACCCGAACATGCCCTTCGGCGGGGTAAAGGACAGTGGATACGGCCGTGAACATGGCGGCTTCGGAATGAAGGAATTCGTCAACACCAAGGCCATTTTCCTGCCCTGAGCCGAACCCATTTTTTCAAGCTTTCTCCCAAGGAGCCCAATTCCATGAAAATTCTCGTCGCCGGAGCAACCGGCAATACCGGCACCCGTCTCGTCAACGAACTCTGCTCGCGCGGGCACGCGCCTGTCGCCCTTGTGCGGTCCTCATCCGATACAAGCGATCTTCCTGAAGGCGTGGAGCAGAGAATCGGCGACCTGACGTCGCTCGACGACGATGTCACCAAGGGATGCGATGCCGTCATCTTCGCTGCGGGATCGGGCGGCGATACCGACGAAGAGATGACACGGAAAGTCGACCGTGACGGCGCGATCAAGCTGATCGATATCGCCGAGAAATCCGGCGTCGAGCGGTTCGTCATGCTGAGCTCCGTCGGAGCAGGCGATCCCGATCCCGACAGCGACCTCGCGCATTACCTGCAGGCCAAGCACCTTGCCGACGAACGGCTGAAGGAAAGCTCGCTGGACTATGCGATCCTGCGCCCCGTCGCTCTGACGGACGACGGACCGACCGGTTCGGTCCGCCTAGGCGACGACGTCGATCCCAAGGGCGAAGCCGCTCGCGGCGATGTGGCTGTGCTGCTCGCCGATGCAGCCGAACAGGACGAATGGGTGGGCGCGATCAAGCTGATGGAAACAGTCAGCTAGGCACGAACGGCGGGGTAATGCCCCGCCGCCGCCCGCTGCGTCAGAAGCGCGCCAGTTCCATCCAGTGGAACTCGAACCGGTCCAGTCCGGAAGCAAAGTAGTCGCGGTGAGCGAGGTATTCCGGCATTTTCTGTACCTTCCGGAATCCGTCCAAGCTGTCCCACTCGACGAACGTCAACTGGCCGGGCGCTTCGTCTGGCGAGGCATGCGCTTCGAACCGCGGGTTGTAGATCTTGGCGATAAAACGGCCTCCGGCGCGCGTGACGGCCGGTTCGATCCCTTCAAGATAGCGGGTGTAGTCGGCACCGGTCTCGGCATCGGGCCAAGCGACGACGACCGTGTAGTATTTGTCCGGTGAGAACGTCAGCGACAGGTCCTCGGTGAGCTTCGCCGTGTAGATGGACAATTCGTCCCAGCCTTCCGGGCGGGTGGCCTTGTATGCCGGCCATTCCGGGTTCTGGGAAAAGCGCTTCTCGGCGGCCTCGTCGGGCCAGGCGAAGAAGGAGAACGCGTCGGGTTGGGTGTCGCTGATCACCGATTCCCTGACATTGAGCTGGGCCAGCCTGCGATATCCCTCCGCTTGCGCCAGCGGCAGTACCTTGGCGTAATAGTCGAGACGCGCCTGCCGTCCGTCCTCGCGGTTGTCGGAAGCGATGATCTGCAACACCTCGCCGCGCTTCAACGAGAAGGAAACAGCCTCGGTCGTGACCTCAGAAGCATCCTGAGCAGTGGCATTGGACCTGTCGCCTGCGGAAAGCGGAACGCCCGCAAGGCAAAGGGACAGGAAGAGCGTCGACTTGAATTTCGGGACCACCGTGATCTCCATCGATGAGTGAACTTTCTCGCACCAATAACAGCCAAATCGAGCCGTTTTCGGCTAGATTTCAGTGATACGCGGTGCAAAAACGTTCCAATGGAAACTTGGGACGACTACCGTATCATCCTTGCCCTCGCCCGCGATGGGACCCTGCGTGCAGCAGCCGGTTCGCTCGGACTGACGCATACGACCGTCGCCCGCAGGCTGGCTGCAGTGCAGGACCGCCGCGGCATATTGTTCGACCGCACGCCGACCGGATACGTGCCGACCGAACTGGGGCTGACGCTGGTCGAGGTTGCCGAGCGGATGGAAGCGCTGGCGCATGCTGGTGCGCGGCACAGCAAGGCGGCGGGAGAGGATATTTCCGGTCCCATCACGCTGTCGCTGCCCGAACCGATTGCGCAATATCTCCTGCTCGAGGACCTTTTTGCCTTCACCGAGCTCTACCCCGGGGTGGAGCTGACCGTGGAAACGGGTTTCGCCTTTGCCGATCTCGACCGGTCCGAAGCCGATGTCGTGGTGAGAGGCACCGATACGCCGCCTGACCACCTTGTCGGGCGACGGCTCTTTCCGAACCGCGTCACATACTACGCCAGTCGTGAGTATCTCGAACGCACGCCGCGCGATGAACTGCGCTGGATCGCGCCGAAGGTCGGCGGATTGTGGCCGGACTGGCTCGAGAGCTCGCCCTACCCCGATGTGCCGGTCGGTTTGCGGCTCGACGATATCACCGCACGCCACCGTGCGATGGTCGCTGGACTGGGCCTCGGTCGCGGTGCCTGCTTCATGGCCGATCCCGATCCGCGTGTCGTGCGGTTGACCGACGCTGCACCGGTCGCGCAGCAGGATCTATGGGTCCTCACCCATCCGGACCTGCGCGATACGCCGCGTATCAGGGCGCTCATGACCTTCCTGATCGCCGCGCTGGAAGCCAAGCGCGATCTGGTGTCCGGCAATCTTGTCATGGGCACCACATAGAAAAGCCGCCGCCACGCGGATTGCGTAGCGGCGGCCTCTCGTGCCTGTGCCGAAGGCGCTTAACGCGGTGCCATGCGGATCGCACCGTCGAGGCGGACGTCCTCGCCGTTGAAGTAGCCGCACTCGATCATGGTCATGGCGAGCATGGCATATTCTTCGGGATTGCCCAGGCGCTTGGGGAACGGCACCGATGCGGCCAGTGCTTCCTTCACCTGGGGCGGCGCGGCGTTCATCAGCGGAGTATTGAAGATGCCCGGCAGGATGGTGTTCACACGAATGCCTTCCTGCATCAGGTCGCGCGCGATGGGCAGGGTCATGCCGATCACGCCGCCCTTCGATGCCGAATAGGCCGCCTGGCCGATCTGGCCGTCTTCACCGGCAACCGACGCGGTGTTGACGATCGCGCCGCGGTCGCCGTCTTCCGAAAGCGGGTCCAGCGTCATCATGCCCGCGGCAGACTTGGCGATGCAGCGGAAGGTGCCGATAAGGTTCACCTGGATGACGAATTCGAAAGCGGACAGCGGGAAGTGGCTGATCTCGCCGGTCTGCTTGTCGCGCTTGGCGGTCTTGATGGCGTTACCGATCCCTGCGCAGTTGACGAGGATACGCTCCTGGCCATGCGCTTCGCGCGCCTTCGCAAAGCCCGCATCGACGTCTTCGTCGCTCATCACGTTGACCTTGCAGAAGATGCCGCCGATGTCCTTGGCGACGGCTTCGCCCTTCTCTTCGTTCATGTCGAAGATGGCGACCTTTGCACCCTTGGCGGCGATAGCGCGGGCTGTAGCTTCACCGAGGCCCGATGCGCCGCCGGTGACGACTGCGGGGGTATTGCTGCTGACTTCCATGGGGGTAATCCTCTCGTGATTCTAAAAATTTAAAGCGATTCAACGATGGTGACGTTGGCGACACCGCCGCCTTCGCACATCGTCTGGAGACCGTATTTCTTGCCGCGCGCCTTCAGGGCGTGGACCAGCGTGGCCATGAGCTTGGTGCCCGATGCACCCAAGGGATGGCCGAGCGCAATAGCGCCGCCGTTGACATTGAGCTTTTCGGGGTCCGCACCGGTATGCTTGAGCCATGCGAGCGGCACGGGTGCGAAGGCTTCGTTGACCTCGAACAGGTCGATGTCGGAGATCTTCATGCCGGCACGCTCCAAAGCGCGGTCGGTAGCGAACAGCGGTTCTTCGAGCATGATGACCGGATCGCCCGCCGTTACGGTGAGATTGTGGATGCGCGCCATCGGAGTGAGGCCGTATTCCTTCAGGGCTTTCTCGCTCACGACCAGCACCGCGCTCGAACCGTCGCAGATCTGGCTGCTGGTGGCTGCGGTGATAGTGCCTTCGGGGCTGAGGAGCTTCACGCTGGCGATGCTTTCGAGCGTCGCGTCGAAACGGATGCCCTCGTCAACCGTGTGCATTTCTGTGCCTTCGGGCGTCTCGATCTCTACCGGCACTATCTCGGCTTCGAATGCGCCCGACTTGGTCGCTTCGATGGCCTTCTGGTGGCTGGAAAGGGCAAAGCGGTCGAGATCGTCCTTAGTGAAGCCGTGCTTCTTGACGATCATCTCGGCGCCCATGAACTGGCTCCATTGGATGCCGGGATATTTCTCTTCGAGGCCCGGCGACTTGTAGTTACCGAGACCCTCTTTCATGTGGAACATCGCGGTCGAGCCCATCGGTACGCGCGTCATGCTTTCCACGCCGCTGGCAATCACTACGTCCTGCGTCCCGCTCATCACGGCCTGCGCGGCGAACTGGATCGCCTGCTGCGAGGAACCGCACTGGCGGTCGATCGTGACGGCGGGCACGCCTTCACCCAGATGCTTGGAAGCGAGCACGGCATTGCGGCCGACCTGCATTGCCTGTTCGCCACCCTGGCTGACACAGCCCATCACGACATCGTCGATCGCCTTGGCTGCAAGGCCCGAACGCTCCATCACCGCATCGAGCGATTTTGCGGCGAGATCGACGGGATGGACACCGGCAAGCCGCCCTCCCCTGCGTCCGCCAGCGGTACGTACGGCTTCGACGATATAGGCTTCAGGCATGGGGGAGAATCCTCTTTCCGTTTCGATTTGCGACTGGCCTATGGGCGGTTTCCGTTTACGTCAAGTGCGGCTTGAGGGGACTCGCGGGCAGCCGTGCTTGCGGGCAGCCGGAGCGCGTCGTAAGGCTGCGTCCATGGCCGCAAAGAAGCTCTTCGAAATCAATCCCGACCTCGACCGCAAGGCTTTGGCGGCGCGTTTCGCCGAGCGTGGGCGCGTACAGGTGCGCGACGTGCTGACCGAAGAAACCGCGCGCGAGATCCAGATGATCCTCGCCCGCGCCACCAAATGGGGCATGGCAGTGCAGGCGGGCGACGGTCCGGGCATCGAACCGCAGAGCTTCCGGCAAGAAGAAATCCAGGCACCGGGCGGTGCGGAAAAGGTCAATGCCGCCGCCATGGCCGCGCACCAGGCCTCCGCCCGCGGCGATTATGCTTTCCGCTTCGCCCAGTATCCCATCCTCACCGCGGTGCAGGAAGGCTGGGAGCCGGGCGGTCCGCACGAACTGCTGCTCGAATACATCAACGCGCCCGAGTTCCTCGACCTTGCGCGCGATATCACCGGCACCCGCACGCTGACAAAGGCGGACGGTCAGGCATCGCTCTATGCGCCGAACCACTATCTCGGACGGCATATCGACAGCCATGTCGCCGAAGGATGGCGCTATGCCTACGTCCTCAACTTCGCGCCGGACGACTGGCATCCCGACTGGGGCGGTTATCTCAACTTCCTCGACGAGGAAGGCGACATCGTCGAAGGCTTCCGCCCGCGCTTCAACGCGCTGAACCTTTTCGCCGTGCCGACCAGCCACATGGTCTCCTACGTCCCGCCTTTCGCGCCGATGGGACGCACCGCGATCGTGGGCTGGCTGCGCGACAAGTGACGACCGCGCCGCAGGACTGGCACGCCCGCGCAATCGCGGCAGAGAGGTCCGGAGATCGACCGAGCGGCCTCCAATTGCTGGCCGAAGCCCTTGCCGAACATCCCGAACATGCCGGGCTTCACAATACCGCCGGATCGATGGCGCTGCGGGGTGGTGAGCCCGTCGCCGCCGAAACGAGCTTCCAGCGTGCGTTGGCGCTCGAACCGGGCAACCTCGAATACGTGCTCAACCGCGCCATCGCGCTCGGACAACTGGGCCGCCATGAGGAAGTGCTGGCGCTGCTTGCCGAGAGTGAAGCAGCAGGTGCAACGCAACCGCGCTACTGGTCGGTTCGCGGGAACACCTCGCGCATGGCGGGAGATCTGGCGGCGGCGCGCGAAAGCTACGACAAGTGCCTCGCGCTCGATCCGCGCCATGCCAAGGCGCTTCACGGCCGCGCCCGCGTCGCGCTGGCGCGCGGCGAAAGGCAGGCGCCGCAGTTCTTCGATGCCGCCCTCGCCGTGGTAAATACCGAGGCAGATCTGTGGCTGGGCAAGGCGCAGGCGCTCGACGTGGCCGGTGAAACAGCACAGGCGCGTGGCATTGCCGAGCAGCTGGTAGCGCAGGCCCCGCATTGGCTCGATGCGCTGCACCTCCTTGCACAACTGAGGCTGGCGCAGGGCGAAAGCGATTTCACCGCCCCATATCGCGAGGCGGCGCAGCGACTGAAGCAGGACCCGTCGATCCCCATGGCACATGCCCAGACACTAGCGGGGCTCGATCATTTCGAACAGGCCGCAGAGGTCGCCGCGGATGCCCGGCGCCGTTTCCCCGACAATCCTGGCTTTGCGTTGCTCGAGGCGATCCATGCGGGCGAGGCGGGACAGGCAGAACGCGCAGAGGCGATTTTCGCGGAGTTGCCGATGCAGGGCAGCATGCGCAGCCTCCACGAAGCTCGCCACAGGATCAGGCTGGGCGAACTCGACCGGGCTCAGGCGCTACTCGACGAGGCGGTTCGCGATCCTTCGCTGGAACATTCCGCCTTCGCCCTTCTCGGCCTCGTCTGGCGGCTCAAGGACGATCCGCGCGCCGAGTGGCTGCATGGTCAGGCGGAACTGGTCCAGCTGCGCGAATTGCGCAATGCCGACACTATCCTGCCGCAGGCGATAGAGCGGCTCCACGAGCTGCATGACGGGTCCCCTCTCCCGCTCGGCCAGTCGCTGCGCGGGGGTACCCAGACGCGGCATATCCTTTTCCAGCGGCATGAAGAGATCTTCGCACGACTACACGCGGCGATCCGGGCGACGCTGGAAGACTATCGCGCACACCTGCCGCAAACCGATGCCGATCACCCGCTGCTGAGGCACCGCGACGATCCGTGGAAGCTGCAGGGGTCGTGGTCGGTACGCCTGCGCGGCGGAGGCGATTATCACACCTCGCATATCCACCCCGAAGGCATGTTGAGTTCCGCGCTTTACCTGATCGTGCCGCAGGATGCGCAGGGCGAGGAACGGCAAGGTTGGCTTGAGGTCGGACGCCCTCCACCCGACCTTGGACTGGATCTCGAACCGATCCGCACGATCCAGCCGAAGGAAGCGCATCTCGCACTGTTTCCGAGCACCCTCTATCACGGCACGACCCCGTTCGGGGATGGGCTGCGAATGACGGTGGCCTTCGACGTCGTGCCTGCGATATAGCGCGCGGCCATGAGCGGGAAGCCACAAGACGAGAAGGCCTGGGGCGAATTCTGGGCACGCAATGCACGCAAGGGCGGCGGCGGTTGCATGCCGCAGCGCTGGGCTGCGATCGAGCAGGCCCAGCAGGCCGCGTGGAAAGGCTTCATCGAGCAGGTGGGGGGCACGCCTCGTGTGCTCGACCTCGCCACAGGCGATGGCCGCGTTCTGGCCTGGCTGATGCAGATGCGCCCGGGTATCGAGGCCACCGGTACCGATCTGGCACCGCAGCTGCCACCGCCGCCTCCCGGCGCGAAAGTGATGGCTGGTGTGGCTATGGAAGAGCTACCCTTCGAGGATGCAAGCTTCGATGCGATCACCAGCCAGTTCGGCTTCGAATATGGTGATACCTCGCGCAGCGCCAAGGAAGTCGCGCGCATGCTTGCGGGGGACGGACGCGTCGGGCTGATGGTCCATCGCGGCGACGGCCCGATCCTCGAACACAATGCGGTTCGCCGCGAGCAGATTGGCTGGGTGCTGTCGGAGAAGGACCTCTTCACCCACGTCCGCAAGGCGCTGGACAGTGACGATGCCGATGGCGCGCTTGCGCTTGCTACGGAAGTCACCGGCGAAGGCAGCGAACGTTGGGGCCAGACATCTCCCGGATGGGAAATCCCCGAGGCGGTGCGTCGGACGCTGGTCTATGGCGCGCGTGGTTCGCGCCAGCAATTGCTCGGCACGCTCGACCAGATCGAGCACCAGGCCGGCAACGAAATCGGCCGGATCGAGTCCCTCGGCCGCGCTTGTGCGGCGGCGGACGATCGCGATACCTTGCTCGCGCATTTCAGCGATGCCGGGCTGGCGCTTATCGATACGGCAGAGGTGTGCGAGCCTTCGGGACGCGCCTTTGCAGACTTCCTCACGCTCGAACGGGCCTGAGCCCCACCCACAAATCAGTAGCGCGCGCTAGCCGCACGGCCATGGCGTGCGCCTTGCCACGTCTTGCGCGTATTGCGGACAAAGAAAAAGGGCGGCGGACCGAAGTCCGCCGCCCCTCTTGTGCGAGACGTCTCGCGGCTGCGCTTAGAACTTAAGCAGAGCCGAGACGAAGAAGTCGCGACCAAGCACTTCGTAGGTGCTCGGGTAGGTGTTGGCCTGCTCCTGGTTGTCACCAAGCAGCGTACCGTTGTTCGTCGACGAAACGAAGCCGTCGGCGTCGAAGGTCGGCGTCTGCGGCAGCGTGTCGAAGATGTTGTTCACACCAACGGTCACGGTGACGTTCTCGGTAGCCTCAGCCGAGAAGGTGAGGTCGAGGATGTCGTATGCCGGGATACGCTCAACACCGTTGAAGGCGTTGTAGTCGACCGTATCGTCGTCATCGTCGACAGCCGACAGGTGACGCCAGCGGATCGAGGTGGTCAGCGGGCCATCGACGAACGATGCACGCGCAGTCCACTTGAACGACGGGGTCGGTTCACCGCAGTTGATGCCGAACTTGCCAGCACATTCGACGATGTCCGCACCAGCGAACGGCTCGAAGAACGACTTTTCAGTCCAGGTACCGAGGAACGACAGGTTGAAGTCCTGTTCGCCCGTGTCGGTCATCAGCGAGAACGGAATGGTCGTGCTGTAGGTTGCCTGAAGGTCGACACCCGAGACGCCCAGCGTTGCCACGTTCTGACCACCGAGGACCGGCGGGTTTGCAGTGGTGATTGCGCCAGCAGCGTTACGGATCGGACCGTTGCCGAAGAACGCGCCGCAAGCCGGAGCATTCGGATCCTGCACCTGGTTGAAGCACAGGTCGAACGAGTTCTGCAGCGAGATCGTGGTGATCGCGTTTGCAATCTCGATGTCGAAGTAGTCGGCGGTGATCGCCAGGCCGGGCAGGAAGCTCGGCTGGAGAACGATACCAGCAGTCCAGCTGTCACCGGTTTCTTCTTCGAGGTTCGGGTTACCACCGAACAGTGCAGGGATCTGCGCGTTCAGCTGGATGCCCGGGTTACCGAGGTTGGCGACCGGAACACCGTTGGCGACACAGAGGTTGCCAAGTGCGCTGCCGGCAGTTGCTGCTGCGGTACCGCAGGGGTCGGTTGCGCCCGGGAAGCCGATCGACTGACCGCCGAAGAGCTCACCCACGTTCGGGGCACGAACTGCACGCTGGTACTGACCACGGAGCGTAACGTCCGGGATCGGCGAGAACTCGACACCACCTGCGTAGGTCCAGACACCGCCGACGTTGTCGAGCGAGTAGTCCGAATAACGACCTGCACCGGTGAACTCGAGGCGAGCCGAACCGAATTCGATCGGCACGTTAACTTCGGCGAACAGTTCCTTGACGTTGTACGAACCTTCGGTCGGGTTACCGGCGTTGAAGCCGATCACGTCTCCCGAAGCCAGTGCGGTGTCAGGAATGAACTGCGAAGCAACGCCGCGGTATTCAGCACCGACTGCGAATGCAACCGGCTCCGAGTCAGCACCGATGGCGAAATCGCCGAAGGTACCCGAAACGGTGGCAACAGCGTTTTCGAGGGTCGAGACGTCGCCGTTCTGTGCACGGATCGAGATCTGGTTGACCATGTCGTCCGTCAGGGTGCCGAGACCGAAGATGTTGATCGGTGCTGCGGTACCGTCGAGGCCAGCCTGGAAGGCCGAACGCGAGATGTTACCATCCTGGACGTTGGCGTTACGCGTACGTGCATACATGTAGTATGCGTCATACGAGAGGTAATCGCCGATCGGGCCGCTGATGCCGCCGAGGACGCGGAATGCGTTACGCTCGTCGAGCGAGTTACGCGCACCGGTTTCGATCGTACGACGCTGCAGGAAGAGCAGGATGTTGTCGGGATCGCCATCGGTTTCCGTAGCGTTCAGCTGCTGGAGCTGAGCGAAGTCGGCAGCGTTGAGGAACGGCTCGATCGTGTCGAGGTTGACGGTGAACGAACCGGTAACCGGCGTAGCAGCCAGTTCCTGTGCAACGCGGTTATTCACGAATGCGACTTCGGTGTAGAACGTGTGACCGCCACCGATGTCGTAGTCAGCGTAACCGCCGATCAGGTAACGTTCCTGCGGGATCTGCAGGTAGTTGACCGGAGCGTAGTTGTAGGTGTCGCCAGCGCGCTGACGGAAGTCACCTGCAACATCGTCGAAGACGACTGCGTTGTTGGCAGCGAAGTCCGTGCCGGTGCGGTCGCCGTCACCGAAGTAACGGATAACGCCGTTCGGGAGGGTCGACGAACCGAACTGCAGCTGGTTCAGGCCGAAGCTTTCACCGCCGAGTGCGAAGTTCGAGAAACCACGGTCGCCCTGGAAGATCGAGTCACGGTTGAAGTACTCGGCGAAGACGGTGGCGCTACCGCGGCCGTCGTCGAACGAGGTACCGATTGCACCGTGGACTTCGTAGCGAGCGCCGTCACCGCGTTCGGTGATCGAGTACTGGCCACCCATTTCGATGCCGTCGATCTGACGCAGGTTGAAGTTCACGACGCCCGAAAGTGCGTCCGAACCGTAAACTGCCGATGCACCACCGGTCACAACGTCGACCGAGTCGAGCAGGAACGAGGGGATCGTGTTAAGGTCGACGACCTGCGAGGTATCGTAGAACATCCAGCGACGGTCGTTCACGAGGACGAGGGTACGAGCCGAGCCGAGACCGCGAAGGTTCAGCGTTGCGGTACCGGTACCCGGGTTGTTCGAGTTCGAAGTGAAGCCCGGGACAACCTGCGGGAGCGTGTTGACCACGTTCTCGACGTTGACGGTACCCGAGAGCTTGAACTCTTCGTCCTGGATGACTGCGATCGGTGCAGCGGTTTCGACGTTGCGACGCGCAATACGCGAGCCGGTGACAACGATCGGTGCAGCTTCTTCAGCCTGCACGCCCGGCTGGGTTGCCGGTTCGTTATCCTGGTCGTCAGCCTGCGCCAGAGCGGGCGAAGCGATCATGGCACCTGCCATGACCGTGCCCGTCAGGAGCGAGGCCTTGGTGAAACGATAAGACATTAGTTTCCCCTCAATTTCAGATGCCACACATACGGCACCCCTAGAAAAGACTGGATTCAGACATGTGTCCGAATGTGGCGCATCTAGGCCGATGCGCAGGCGGGGAGCAATCGCAGACACAAATGATATAAACGGAATCTTGCCGGTGTGACATTCCGGTTACAGTTGAAACATCCTCCGGAAAGCGCGAGCAAAGCGGCCCGAAACCGCACCGATAAGCCTTCAAGCAGGCAGTGTGCACAAGAGAACCAAGCGAGTATGCGATCATGACCACGCTTCGAAAGAATCTTACCGCAACCGGTATCATCATACTCCTCGCGGCACCCCCTTCGCTCGGGCTTGCGCAGGATGCCGACGGGAGCGAACAGCTCGCAGCGCTGAAAAATTGCCAGTCGATCGAAGCCCCGGAAGAGCGTCTTGCGTGTTACGATCGCGAGGTTGCGGCCGTGGTCAGCGCGAGCGACTCCGGCGAGATCCAGGTCGTCGACAAGGAAGATATCCGCGAAACCCGCCGCGGCCTGTTCGGCTTTTCGCTGCCCAAGACCGGCATCTTCGGCGGCAGCGACGATGAAAACGACGATGCGATGACCTCGCAGATCACTGCGGTGCGCCAGGTGGGCCGCGAAGGTTACCAGATCACCATCAGCGAAGGCAGCGTCTGGCAGGTCAACGACCCGCCCCGCCGGTTCAAGCCCAAGGTCGGTGACGAGGTCGAGCTGGAACAGGCGGCGATGGGTTCGTTCTGGGTCCGCCTCAACGGCCAGAACGGCGTGAAGGGCCGCCGCGTCCGGTAAGGCGCCCGCCCCCAGCTTTCCATCACGGCAACGAAAAAGCCCGGCGGTTTCCCGCCGGGCTTTCTGTTTGTCGGTTCGAGAGCCTTAGAGGCCGCCCGGTCCGCAATCGTTGGCCAGGAAGTCCAGCATCTTGGTGTAGAACTGCTCCTGGTGCTCGTACATGAGCGTGCTGTAGAAGTGGTCCGCACCGGTCAGGGTGAGGAACTGGGCATCGGTCTTGCCTGCCTTCTGCATCGCGTCGCGATAGTCCTCGAAGTTGAAGTAGAGGACGCGCGCATCGACGTCGCCATGCACCATCAGCACGGGCACGTTGACCTTCGACACTTCGTTGATCGGGTTGATGCCGATCATGCCGCGACGCTGCGCCCAGTCATCGATCGCCTTCGGGGTCCACGGGTTGCTACGCAGCTTGTAGACCTTCTCGGGATCGGCAACGGCCGCACCGGCGATGACGCACTGGTACATGTTGGGCTCGCGCGAAGCGGCCACCAGAGCGGCATAACCACCATAGGACCAGCCGAACATCGCAACGCGATCCGGATCCACCATGCCCTGGTCGATCAGGTACTGCGCACCGTCGTCCTTGTCGTCCTGCATGGCGAGGCCGTGCTGGCCATAGGCGCTGTCGAACAGTTCCTGACCCCAACCCACCGACATGCGGTACTGCGGCTGCAGGACCATGTAACCGGCATTGGCGAGGAGCTGGCCCCACTCGTCATAGCTGATGACTTCGTTCACGTGCGGGCCGCCGTGCGGCAGGACCACCAGCGGGAACGGACCTTCACCCTTCGGCTTGGTGACGTACCCCGAGATCGTCTTGCCGTCGCGAGCCGGATAACGGATGAATTCGACATCCGAGAGATCTTCCGGCTTGAGCAGCGGGTTGCGGCTGCCGAGCTTGCTCATGCGGCCGTCCTTGACCAGCCAGAACGAACCCGGGTCACGCGGACCGCGGTTCTGGACGATCATGGTGTTGCCATCGCGCGAACGGCTCGAGATGCTGACCTCGTGCGCATGCGGGATCTGGGATTCGAGAGCTTCGTAAAGCGCCTTTTCCGTTTCGTCGAACCAGATACGGTTGCGCTTGTCCCACGGATAGCGGGCTGCGACCAGGGTGTCGTCACCCGGGATCGAGCTCGTCTGGATCCACATGATGTCGGCCTGGTCGGTACCGGCGAGCTTCTCGCCGAACTGACCCGTCTCGAAGTTGAACTCCCAGAGCGCAGCCTTGTCTTCACCGCGGTTGTCGATGACGTAACCGATGTTCGGATCGTCGGCCTTGAAGCCGCGCAGACCCATGAAGCCCGAAAGAACGCGATAGAGGTTCTCGTGCTTGTCCTGGTCGTAGCGCGCGAACTCGGTCCACGAACTTTCACCCGGCTTGCGGTAGTAGGTCACTTCTTCCTTGGTCGCGCGGTCGTAACCCGAGGTCCAGCGTGCGTTGCCTTCGCTGTCGAAGACTGCGGTCGGGTACTTCTCGCTACCCTTCAGGACGAGCTGCTTGCCGCCCGTCTTGAGGTTGAGCTTGGAATATTCACGCGGACGGAAAGCCGAGAAAGGATCGACTTCGATCGCGCTGCCGACCTCGCGGCCGGTTCCGATCAGGATGTGATCGGGCTCGTTCGGTAGCAGCGATGCGATGCTGAAGACGCCTTCGATACGGCGGAACTTCTTCTTCTTCACATCGAAGATGAACGAAGCGTAGTCGTAGGTGCCCTGTTCGGGACCGTTCACCTTGCTGCGGTTCTGCTGCCAGGCGGTGCCGAAGATGTAATCGTCGCTCACCCACTGTGCGCCGATGATCTCCATCGGGTCAGCTGCGATGCGGTACGGCTTCTTGCCGAGATCGTCGGTGTCGTAGAGTTCCATGAGGTAGTCGCCCTCACGGCTCTCGTTCTTGATCACCAGGATGTTCTTCCCGCTGGGCGAAACCTGTACCTGCGTCATGGAATCGCGAAGCGCCCAGACCTCGATCGGAACGGTGGGTTGGCCGGTGGTCTGTGCAGTAGAGGGTGCGACCCCCAGTGCCATGGTGCCAGCTACAGCTGCCAGCAGTACTGTTCGTAAAGTCTTCATCTCAGAACTCTCACAAGACTTGTCCCGCGGGACGGAATTTCCCCTTGAACGAAATGGGCGGCCCTACGCGATTCGCATAGGACCGCCCAGATTTGTTAGCTTATCAAAGCTGAACGGTATTAGAACTCTTTCGTAACTTCGAAGAAGAATTCACGACCGTTGTAGTCGTAGCCTGCACCGATCGCAGTGTTGGCGATGGCGAGAACTTCGTTGCTGTCTACGAGCGGCGGAGCCGTGTCGAAGATGTTGCTGACGCCGGCCAGGAAGCTCCAGGTGTCCGAACGATAGCGCAGCGAAGCGGTGTGCAGGAACTGCGCATCGGCGAAGCCAACGTCACGGCAGTAGATGCCGTCACCGGCAACCACACCGCTCGGCGAACCGCCACCAAGGCAGGTGTCGGAGACGAAGCCGGTCGGGTTACCGTCCGGGCCGTTGCCGAATGCGTCGCTGAATTCATCGATACCGTCAGCATCCTGTTCCACCGGACCGGTGTAACGGATGGTGTACGACAGGCGGAACTTGTCGATGTCGGCGGTCAGGGTGCTGCGGCCGGTCCACTTGGGAAGGCTGAATTCACCTGCGTCGTCATCGAATGCCTGCGAACCGTCATCGTTGATGAAGAGCGAGCTACGCTCGATCAGGTGGTTCGCACGAACGTTCAGGCCGAAGTCGACCAGCGTGCCGAACATTTCGACTTCCTTGCCGAAGTTGGCGTTGAAGTCCATGCCGCGGACGCTTTCCTGGTTCAGGTTGATGAACCCGGCGAAGACGTCGGAGACCAGGAAGCGCGAAGTTGCGCTCGTATCGTAGGAGATACGGTCACAGAACGGGCTGCGCTGGCCATCGTCACGCGTGAAACAGTCGTTCACGATGAACTGTGCCGACGGCTCGATGATCGAGTCCTTCACCTTGATGTCGAAGTAGGTCGCACCAAGGGCAACGTCGAAGCCGTCACCGAAGGTTTCCTCGAAGGCGAAACCGGCAGTCAGCGAACGCGAGGTTTCCGGATCGAGGTCGAAGCTACCACCCGAAGTGATTTCGACGCTTGCGCTCTGGAAGGTGTTCAGACCCTGGTTGTCGATACCGACGGTGGTCGGATCGCGGCCTTCACGGATACAGTTGTCGAGGACCGTCTGGTCACGCGTGTCCTGCGTCGGATCGTAGCCGTTGATCGAGTCGAACGCTGCATCGGGAACCGCGCAGGGGTCGAAAATCGTGTTGAAGCCCGACTGACCGGCCAGGAAGTTTTCACGCAGGTTCGGCGCACGGAACGACGTACCATAGGTGAACTTCAGCTGGAGCGGTTCGATCGGACGCCAGCCGGCGGCGAGCGAGTAGGTGAAGTTGGTTCCGTAGAACTCTTCGTCCGTCACACGACCTGCGAGCTTGAGGTTCAGTTCCTGAACCCAGGGCTTGCCTGCCTGCAGCGGGATGTCGATTTCACCGAAAGCTTCCTTCAGGTTCTTGCTGCCGACGGCACCGAGATCCTGGAAGAACGAGATCAGGAGACCGTTCGAAGCAACTTCGTCCGGACGCGAGTCGATCGAGTCTTCGCGGTATTCGGCACCAAGCACGACGCCCACGGGGCCGGCAGGGAGTTCGAACAGGTTACCCGTGATGTAGGCCGACAGGATCTTCTGTTCGATGATCGTGTCGAAGGTACGGACACCGAAGAGGTAGTCGCGCTCTGCCTGGGTAGCGAAGTCACCGATGGTCGAACCGAGCAGGCTCGGGGCGAACAGGTTGACCGGGACACAGCCCTGCAGGAGGTCGGCCGGAGCGAGATCGGGGTTGGCAAGGCCAGCCGCGTTACATTCGCCGATCCACTGCGGGTCACCGAAGGCGCCGAACACGTCCACGTTGGTGCTGTAGTCGTCGGCAATGCCGTCACCGTCGTTGTCGACGATGCCGTCGCCATCGTAGTCTGCCGTCGGGTCGAGACCCAGGGCGAAGGCGAGCTTGTCTTCACGGATACCGCGACGGACCGAGTCACCTTCGGAACGCGAATACGTACCGGCAACTTCGAAGGTCCAGCTCGGCGAGATGAACGGCAGGTCGCCGCGCACACCGAGAACACCGCGATACTGCTCCTGAACAACTTCGAAGTTGTTACGGTCGCCGCGGACGGTGACGATCGGAACGACAGGCGTAGCAAAACCGGTCGACAGAGCGAACGGAGTGCCGGTCAGGCCGTTGAAGTCGTTGTCCGCCGCACGGCAGTCGGTGCCGTTCGGGTTGGTGAAGATGTTACAGGGGTTGAACTGGTTGAGATCGGGCACGCTCGGGAAGAACTGAGCGAGGCCGGTGTTGTCCGATTCAATCTCTGCACGGCTGTACAGCGCTTCGAAGAACGGCGTGATGTTTGCCGCACCCGGGAAGGTGTACTCACCGTATGCAAGACCGCTGTAGAGCTTCTGCTGGCTCTGGAAGGTGCGGTCGAGGTTGGCAGCGTTGCCGTTCACGTCCTGGAAGTCGACGTCACGGATGCCATCACCGTTGCGGTCGACCGGGTCGCCGAAGGCGTCGGTGGATTCGCTGTAGTCGGGAAGCAGCGGGATGTTGCCGTTGCCGCCGCCGGTGAAGTAGATCGAGCCGAGACGGGTGAACGGGTTGAAGATACGGCCGTTGATGCCCTGGATCTTACATTCGCTTTCCGAAACGGTGATCGTGCCGCCGCTGTCTTCGAGGACGTTGGCGTTGTCGACTACACCGACGGTGTAGATGTTGCCGTTCTGGTCGACTTCGTAGTTGGTGTCGCAACCACGGAAGAAGTCACGATCGCGCAGGCGGATCGCGTCGGTGTACTGGTAGGCAGCACCGATACCGAAGAAACCGCGGTCGGTGTTGAAGCCCCAGCCAGCTGCGACAGTGTAGTCGTCGCCGCCGCCCTGCGGGTTGATGTTGCCGTTGGCGGTCAGTTCGAGACCGTCGAAGTCCTTGCGCAGGATGATGTTACCCACACCGGCAACAGCGTCCGAACCGTAGACCGACGATGCACCGTCGAGCAGGAGGTCGTAGCGATCGACCAGCGGGCTCGGCAGGAGGTTGATCGACGGAGCCGAAGGCGCGCCTTCCACACCGGCGGGCGCAACGCGGCGGCCGTTGATGAGAAGCAGCGTACGGTCGGCACCGAGGCCGCGAAGGTTCAGCGTCTGCGAACCCGGGCCGTTGTCGAGGACGAAGCCGTTGAAGGTTGCGTCGATCTGCGTACCGGCAGCACTTTCCGAGCGCTGGAGGATCTGCGAAGCGTCGAACAGGCCGGCTTCGTTTTCCGTTTCGGTGGTCAGGACCTGGAGCGGCGAGATGCTGCTGTAGGTGTCGCGCTTGATACGCGAGCCGGTAACGACGATGGCGCCAGCGGTCTGCGAGCCGTCGGCACCGGTTTCGGTTACGTCGACAACGTCCTGGCTACCGGGATCGTTGTTCGAAACACCGTCTACACCGTCCTGGACGATGCATTCGCCGTCGACTTCTTCCTGGCCTTCGGGGCAGTCAGCGTCGCTGGCCTGCGCAAAAGCCTGGCCACCCGAAACGAGCGCCAAGGCGGACGCCGAAAAGGCGAGACCCTTGATCGTGTTGAATTGAATTTTTCGCATTGAATACTCCAGTCGCGACAACCGGAACTGCGCTCGCCACCTACCCCGGACACACAATGCGACGCCCCCCTAGTGACGCCTGGATCCATTGCGTGGAATTATTCCGGGAAGACGGACCCCCAGTCCCAACTGCGCCGGTTTCTGCGTTAACCGTAGGTACAAGTCAAAGCGCCGGCGGCGGTTTTGGAGGTATTGTTGCCCAAATCACACAACTTTCGAGGCGCACCTAGGAGCCGGAGAATTACGGGCGTAAGAATCTAATATCGGGCTGCGAATTTTGGATTACTTTATTTCACGCCCGGGCGTGCCGGCATTTTGGCATTCGAATGCGACATGCGAATCGCCTGCCTTGTTGCGGCGATATGACAGGGCGCGCGAAGCGGGTCTTCGCGCGCCCCGTGTGTTCGATCAGGACACCTTCATTTCGAGCGCGCCATCGCCCTCGTCGATCTTCACCGTCGACCCGTCCGGCACATTGCCGGCAAGGATCATGTCGGCGAGCGGATCCTGCACGTAACGCTGGACCGCGCGCTTCAACGGGCGCGCGCCATAGACCGGGTCATAGCCCACCCGGCCCAGCCACTTTTTCGCTCCGTCGGTGAGGTCGAGAACGATCTTGCGATCCTTGAGCAGCTTCTGGACCCGCGCGACCTGGATATCGACGATCGGTGCCATGTGCTCCTGAGCAAGGCGGTGGAACAGGATGATTTCGTCCAGCCGGTTCAGGAACTCGGGTCGGAAGTGCCCGCGCACCACGTCCATCACCTGCGGCTCGACATCCTCGACCTTCTGGTCGTCGGTCATGCTGGCAAGATACTGGCTGCCGAGGTTCGAGGTGAGGATGATCAACGTATTGCTGAAATCCACAACGCGGCCCTGCCCGTCGGTCAGGCGACCGTCGTCGAGCACCTGCAGCAGCACGTTGAAGACATCGGTGTGGGCCTTCTCGACCTCGTCGAACAGCACGACCTGATAGGGCCTGCGCCGCACGGCTTCGGTCAGCACGCCGCCTTCTTCATAGCCGACATATCCCGGAGGCGCGCCGATCAGGCGGGCGACCGCGTGCTTTTCCATGAACTCGCTCATGTCGATGCGGACCATGGCGGTGTCGTCATCGAACAGGAACCCGGCGAGCGCCTTGGTGAGCTCGGTCTTGCCGACGCCGGTCGGGCCGAGGAACAGGAAGCTGCCCAGCGGACGACCGGGGTCCTGGAGGCCCGCACGCGCACGGCGCACGGCCTTGGACACGGCGTCGATGGCCTGGCTCTGGCCGATCACCCGCTTCGACAGGATATTCTCCATGTCGAGCAGCTTCTCGCGCTCGCCTTCCATCATCTTGTCGACCGGGATGCCGGTCCAGCGGCTCACGACACCGGCGATATCGTCTTCGGTGACTTCTTCCTTGAGCAACGCGTTCTCGGTGTGGCCGCTCGCTTCCTCGAGCTTCTTTTCGAGCTCGGGAATCTTGCCGTATTGCAGCTCGCCCGCCTTCTGGAGGTCACCGGCGCGCTGCGCCTGCTCCAGTTCGATCCGCGCATGGTCGAGTTCTTCCTTGATCCGCCCTTCGGCATGGATCTTGTCGCGCTCGTTCTGCCAGCGGGTGGTCAGTTCGCTCGACTGCTGTTCGAGTTCGGCCAGTTCCTTGCGGAGCGATTCCAAACGGTCCTTCGAAGCCTGGTCGGTTTCCTTTTGCAGCGCCTGCTCTTCGATCCGCAGCTGGATGATGCGCCGGTCGAGGCCCTCGATTTCCTCGGGCTTCGATTCCACTTCCATGCGGATGCGACTGGCGGCCTCGTCCATCAGGTCGATCGCCTTGTCGGGCAGGAAGCGGTTCTGGATGTAGCGGTTGGACAGCTGCGCAGCGGCAACGATCGCACCGTCGGTGATGCGTACGCCGTGATGCAGCTCGTACTTGTCCTTGATGCCGCGCAGGATGCTGATCGTGTCCTCGACGCTCGGCTCGTCGATGTAGACGGGCTGGAAGCGCCGCTGCAGCGCAGGGTCCTTCTCGACATACTTCTGGTACTCGTCGAGCGTGGTCGCGCCGATGCAGTGCAGTTCGCCGCGCGACAGGGCCGGCTTGAGCAGGTTGCCGGCATCCATGCTGCCTTCGCTCGCGCCCGCACCGATCAGCGTGTGCATCTCGTCGATGAACAGGATGATCTGGCCTTCGGCACCCTTCACTTCGTCGAGCACGGCCTTGAGACGTTCCTCGAACTCACCGCGATACTTCGCGCCCGCGATCAGCGCGCCCATGTCCAGCGACATGAGCGTGCGACCCTTGAGGCTGTCGGGAACGTCGCCATTGGCAATGCGCAGCGCGAGGCCTTCGGCGATCGCGGTCTTGCCGGTGCCGGGCTCACCGATGAGAGCCGGGTTGTTCTTGGTGCGGCGGGCGAGGATCTGGACCGTGCGGCGGATTTCCTCGTCGCGGCCGATCACCGGATCGAGCTTGCCGTCGCGCGCCGCCTGCGTGAGGTCGCGCGCGTACTTCTTCATCGCGTCATAGCTTTCTTCCGCGCCGGCGCTGTCGGCGGTGCGGCCGCCGGTCACTTCCTGGATCGCCTCTTCGAGCGACTTGGCGTTCACGCCAGCCGCCTTCAGCGCCTTGCCTGCGTCATTGTCGGCAAGCGTCAGCGCCTGGAGGATGCGCTGCACGGGGACGAAGCTGTCCCCCGCCTTTTCGGCAAGCTGTTCCGCCTGGTCGAGCGCGCGCACGGCATCATTGTCGAGGCCCGGCGTCTGCTGCGCGCCGCCGCCCGACACTGCCGGGATCTTGCCCAGTGCCGTGTCGACTTCGGTGATCGCCACACCGGCATTGCCGCCCGCGCGCTGGATCAGCTGCGCAGCCATGCCCTGCTCGTCATCGAGCAGCGCCTTCAGTAGGTGCGAAGACGTGATGCGCTGGTGGTTCATGCGGATCGCGACCGTCTGCGCGGCCTGCAGGAAGCCCTTGGCGCGGTCGGTGAACTTTTCGAGATTCATCGAGAATACCCCATCAAATTACCGCCTGAATATGGTGTGGCGCTTATGCAACACAAGACCCCGCCTGCAATTTTAGCGAGGTGTGTTAGTCGCATATAGGGGTGCCTTGCCGATTGGCGAGAGGCAAGGGCAAAATTATTCGGCCGGAAGCCCTTCCAGGCCCGGCACCATGACCGTACGCCCGCCGCCGAAATCCTCGCGCACGACGATCAGGCCCTGCCGCTCGAGGTGATCGAGCAGGCGGCGGATACGGCCCGGCGAGCTGGTGCCATAGGCGCGCGCCAGCTCGTTCTCGTCGACCTGCGTTTCGCCTGCATGCGCCGCCTTGGCGATGACGAGGAAGGGGCCGAGCAGGTCTTCGTCGACTGCACCGGCGAGCTGCATGATGCGCGCCGTCATCTCCTCGCCAAGATCGCCCAGCCCTGCTCCGGCAATCGCGAACTTCCGGCGGAAGGCATGCATGTCGGGCATCGGGCCGATGAGGCGTTCGCGGCGGCAGGTGGTGAGGAAGGTCTGGTACTGCGCGCTGGCAGACTGGAAGGCGATGCCTTCCTGCCCCGCGAGTTCGCCGATGATCTGCTCGATCCGCATCATGACTGCAGAGGGCTCGACCGGCTCTGCGGGCGCTTCGACCTGGCGCTCTTCAGCATGCGCGATGTTGTCGGCGATCTCGTCCATCGACGGCGCGGGCGGAGGAGCCGGCGGCGGCGTGGGCGTCGCAACATCGCTCGCCAGATCGCGCGTCAGGAGGTCGGCCATGTCCGCAGGCGCGGTATCAGGAAGCGCCATCAGCCCTTCGCTGCGTGCTTGGTGGCCGGTCTTCACAGGCCCGATCTTGCAGGCAATCGGCAGGCGCGTGATTGCCGGACCCAGCGCAAGGAAATGCCCGCGCTCGAGCTCGCGGATGCGTTCCGCCTGACGCCGCTCCATCCCGAGCAAATCGGCGGCGCGCACCATGTCGATATCGAGGAAAGTGCGGCCCATGAGGAAGTTCGATGCTTCTGCGGCGACGTTCTTGGCGAGCTTCGCCAGCCGCTGCGTCGCGACGATACCCGCAAGCCCGCGCTTGCGCCCGCGGCACATGAGGTTGGTCATCGCGGTGAGCGTCATGCGGCGCGTGTCTTCCGCCATTTCGCCAGCGGCGGCTGGCGCGAACATCTGCGCTTCGTCGACCACCACCAGAGCGGGATACCAGTGCTCGCGCGGGGCATCGAATAAAGCGGTCAGGAACTGTGCGGCGCAGCGGATTTGCTGTTCGACCTCCAGCCCGTCGAGGTCGAGAACCACGCTGGCGCGATGTTCGCGGATGCGGCGGGCGAGCGCTTCGATCTCTCCGGGCGAATAGGCCGCGCCATCGATCACGACATGCCCGAATTCCTCCGCAAGCGAAGGAAAGTCACCTTCCGGGTCGATCACGATCTGCTGGACCAGTCCCGCGCTCTCTTCGAGCAGCCTTCGCAGCAGGTGCGACTTGCCGCTTCCCGAATTGCCCTGGACGAGCAAGCGGGTGGCGAGGAGTTCCTCGATGTCGAATTCGACCGGCTTGCCGGACGTTTCGTGGCCGATGGTGATCTGCGCTGTCACGAGGGCTTGGCTAGCGGGCCGAATCCGCAAAGTGGAAGGGTGCTAACCATTGTTTTGCCCAGCATGATCGCAGCCCTGCCGATTGCGACTCCCGCACAGCATCGCTAGGCAGGTTTCGAGAGAGGACTGAATTCTATGTGGAAATGGTTCGGGCGGATCGGATTCGCCCTTCTGGCACTCGCACTCGTGGCATTCGTGGCGCTGGCGAGTTGGGAACCCTTCTGGGCCAAGCGCGACGATGTAGCACGCAGCACGGAAAGCTATTCGGCGGAAATCATCCGTGACGATTACGGCGTGCCGCATATCTATGGCGAGCGTGATCGCGACGTCGCCTACGGTGTCGCCATTGCCCATGCCGAAGACGATTTCGCCACCCTGCAGGACGTAATCGCCATGGCCCGCGGGCGCTATGGAGCCATCGCGGGCGAGGACGGCGCGGCGATCGACTACGTCTATCACCTGCTCGATGCGCGCGGTACGGCGGAGCGGCATTATCCGCAGCTGCCCGAAGATACGCGCGCCTTGTTCGAAGCCTATGCCACCGGCCTCAACGACTATGCGCAGCAGAACCCCGACGAGCTGAAACTGGCGAACCTCTTTCCGGTCGACGGGAAGGACGTGGCCGCCAACTTCGCGCTGCGCCAGCCGTTTTTCTTCGGTCTCAACGGCGTGATCCAGCCGCTGGTCGAGGGCAGCGACCTGCGCCCGGAACAAGGCCCGGACATTCCCGGTTTCCCGCGCCCCGACGCACCCCCGCCCCCGACGCTAGAAGACGATGCTCCGCCCCCGCCCGCGCTGCCCGAACGCGGCGAACAGGCCCGCGCCCTGCCGCTGCACATGGGCGAGGACGGCGCGCTTTCCGGCTCCAATGCCTTTGCCGTACGGCCAGAAAAGTCCGGCGGCCCGACCACGCTCATTTCCAACAGCCACCAGCCGCTGCGCGGCGGCGTCGCCTGGTACGAGCTGGTCGTCGAGAGCGAGGAAGGCTGGCACTATGCCGGCGCGAACTTCCCCGGCTCGCCCTTCCCCTTCCTCGGACACAATAGGAACCTCGGCTGGACCAATACGGTCAACACGCCCGACATGGTCGATGTCTACGAACTCGAAATGGACGAGAGCGGGACCCGCTATCGCTTCGGCGGCGAGTGGCGCGAGCTTGAGACGAAGAGCGTGACGCTTCCGGTCCGCATCGGCCCCGTGACCCTGCCCATTCCCCGCGACATTCTGCGCAGCGTCCACGGCCCGGTGATCCAGAACGACAAGGGGTTCTTTGCATTCCGCTATGGCGGGATCGACAATCTCGGCCAGCTCGACGCCTATTACCGGCTCAACAAGGCCGAAACGCTCGAGGAATGGGAAGGCATCCTTGCGCGGATGGACATCCCCTCGACCAACTTCATCTACGCCGATGCAGACGGCAACATTGCCTATGTCTACAACGCCGCCATTCCCGACCGGCCCGAAGGTGCGAACTGGCGCGGCGTGCTCGACGGGACCGATCCCGACCTCGTCTGGGACGGTGCGGTCGATTACGAGGAACTACCCCGTCTCGTGAACCCCGCCTCGGGCTGGCTCTACAACGCCAACAACGCGCCCTTCACCGCAGCGGGTGACGGCAGCGACTTGTCTCCGCAGGACTTTGCACCCGAACTGGGCGTGGAGCTGAAGCAGACGAACCGGTCACGGCGCGCATTCAAGCTGCTGAGCGAAAGCGAACTGCTCGACCGCGAGGCGCTCCGGCGGATCAAATACGACACCGGCTATGCCCGCGAAGGTTATGTCGCGCGGCTGTGGGACGATCTCGAAGCGCTCGACCTGTCGGACGACGGCAAGCTTGCCGAGGCACGCGACATGCTGATGGGCTGGGACTTCGATGCCGATAGCGAGGGCCGCGCAGACGCGCTCGCCCTGCTGATGATCCGCGAGTTCATGTCCTCGTCCTACCAGAACAAGGAATGGCCCGACGTCCGTGCAGAGCTGGAAGCCCATGTCGCACACCTACAAACCCATTTCGGCCGGATCGATCCGCCGATGAGCGAGCTGCTCCGACTGCGGCAGGGCGACATCGACCTTCCGCTCGACGGCGGGTCGGACACGCTTCGCGCCTCGACGCTCTGGGATGTGAACGAGGACGGCCGCCTCGCCGTGCGCCACGGCGACAGTTTCATCCAGTGGGTGGAATGGATGCCGGGCGAACGCGTCACATCGCAATCGATCCAGCCCTATGGCGCTGCCACCACGCGGCCTGAATCGCCGCATTACGCAGACCAGATGGAGCTGTTCGTCCAGCACCGCTTGAAACCGGTCTACTTCTGGCGCGAGGATGTCCTCGCCAATGCCGTCAGCCGGAAAAGGGTGACGCACAATCCGTAATTGCCTAAGCAGCCCGTCTATTTCACTGGAGAGAGCCACATGAAGCGCCTAATTTCGACCAGTATTATTGCCCTCGCCGTCTCGGCGTGTTCGTCCTATTCTTCCGAGCCGGTTTCCAGTGCCTCGGTCGCGACGGAGCAGGTTGCAGAGACCGAGAGCCTGACCACGCTGGTCGACCAGGTCGCCATCCCCTACGAGAAATTCACGCTGGCCAACGGCCTCGACGTGATCGTCCATGAGGACCGCAAGGCCCCGATCGTCGGCGTCGCCGTGTGGTACAATGTCGGTTCGAAGGACGAGCCCGAAGGCAAGACCGGCTTTGCCCACCTGTTCGAACACCTGATGTTCAATGGCTCGGAAAACGCGCCGAACGACTACTTCCAGTACCTGCAGGAAATGGGCGCGACCGATTATAACGGCACCACCAATTTCGACCGTACCAACTATTTCCAGACGGTGCCGCGCCCCGCGCTCGAACGCGCGCTGTGGCTGGAAAGCGACCGCATGGGCTACCTGCTTGGCGCAGTCACGCAGGAGAAACTCGATAATCAGCGCGGCGTCGTGCAGAACGAAAAGCGCCAGGGCGACAACCAGCCCGGTGGCCTCGTCTTCTATGAGATCCTCGAGAACATGTTCCCCGAAGGCCACCCCTACGGCCACTCGGTGATCGGTTCGATGGCCGACCTCGACAGCGCATCGATGGACGATGTGCAGAGCTGGTTCCGCGACAAGTATGGCCCGAACAACGCCACGGTTGTGCTGGCGGGCGACATCTCGGCTGCCGAAGCCAAGCCGCTGATGGAAAAGTGGTTCGGCCCGATCAATCGCGGCCCGGTGAACGACCCGGCCGAAGCAGCGATCCCCGTGCTTACCGAAGACAAGCGCAGCGTCATGCGTGACAATGTCGCAGCGACGACCATCACCAAGTACTGGGCCGTTCCCGGCATCACGAGCGAGGAACTGACCGCGCTCAACGTCGGCGCCAGCGTCTTCGGCGGGCTTGCTTCGAGCCGCCTCGACGAAATCCTCGTTCGCGACGAGCAGCTTGCCGTGGGTGTCGGTGCAGGCAACTACGATTTCCAGCGCGTCGGCATCCTGCTGGTCAGCGCTACGCTCAAGCCGGGCGTAGAGCTTGAAACGCTCGAGGCCCGCCTCGACGAGCTGATCGCCGAATACATCGCGGAAGGCCCGACGGCTGATGAAGTCCGCCGCGCTGCCACCAGCGATCTTGCAGGCACCATTCGCGGCCTCGAACAGGTCGGCGGCTTCGGCGGCAAGGCAGTGACGCTTGCTCGCGGCGAAGTGCTCGCCGGCGATCCGGGCTTCTACAAGAGCCAGTTCGACACGCTCGCGACGCTGACGCCGGAAGACGTCAAGACCGCAATGCAGCGCTGGATGACCCGTCCGGCCTTCACCCTCGTCCTCGAACCGGGCGAGCGTGACGACAGCTACGAGGAAGCTGCCTCGGTTGCTTCCGACGATGAGAACGCCAGCGAGCGCAACCGCGATGCGGAAGAGCTGACCGTCACCACGGTGCGCCCCGCCCCGCCGATCGACACGATCGCCTCGCTCGACTTCCCCGATGTCGAACGTGCGACGCTCGCCAACGGCATGCAGGTGACCTACGCCATGCGTGACGCGGTCCCCGCGACCTATGTCACCATGTCGTTCAATGCCGGCAGCGCAGCCGACCCGGTCGGAATGCGCGGTCTCGAAGACCTGACGATGAACCTATTCGACGAAGGCACGGCCGACATGACCAGCCAGGAGATCGCCGAAGAGCGTGAACGCCTGGGCCTGACCATCTCGACCGGCGGCGGCAGCGACCGTTCGACCTTCACCCTGTCGGCTCTGTCTTCGAACCTCACGCCCTCGCTCGAACTGATGAGCGACATCATCCGCAACCCGGCATTCAACGAGGCCGATCTCGAGCGTGTCCGCACGCAGACGATCACCGGCATCCGCCAGCAGATGAAGTCGCCCAACGGCATCGCCTTCAACGCGATGCCTGCAGAGATCTTCGGCGAGGCCAATCCCTATGGCGGGACGAGCACGGTCGAAAGCGTAAGCGCGATCACCCGAGCCGACCTTTCCGCCTTCAAGGATCGCTGGATCCGTCCGGACAATGGCGAAGTTTTCGTCGTCTCGGACAAGCCGCTGGCCGAAGTCGTCGCCTCGCTCAACGCGGTGTTCGGTGACTGGAATGCACCGGCAGCAGCAAAGGGCACCAAGACCTTTGCCGCGACCGGACAGGCCACGCAGGGCAACCGCATCATCCTCTACAACCGCCCGAACTCGCCGCAGAGCTACATCGTGGGCGCACAGCTCACGCCGCTCGATGCGCGCGACGAGAACTACATCGACTTCACCAATGCGAACAATTCGCTGGGCGGCAACTTCCTCGCGCGTCTCAACATGAACCTGCGCGAGACCAAGGGCTGGAGCTACGGCTATCGCGGTGGTGCGCAGACCTTCGAAAACGCGGTGGTCTACTTCACCGCCGGCGGCGTCCAGGCCGACCGTACGGGGGACAGCCTCGCCGAAGTGCGCCGGGAAATCTCCGAGTTCCTGACCACCCGCGGCGTGACCGATGAAGAGCTGGCCCGCAACGTCGCCTCGGAAGTCGGCGAACTGCCGGGCCGTTTCGAAACTTCGGGCTCGGTGCTCGGCGCGCTGCAGAACAACGCGCTCTATGGCCGTCCGGACGACTATTACGAAACGCTGGTCGAGAAGTACCAGGGCCAGACCACGGCCAGCCTCGATGCTGCGGCCCGCGCCGCACTGAACGAGGACGATTTCATCTGGCTGGTGGTCGGCGATGCCGAACAGGTGATGGAACAGCTCGAACCGCTCGGCCTGCCGATCGAGGTTCGCGAACTTCCCGCCGACGAGTAAGCACGGCGCAACCTTTGAATAATCGAGGGGCGGGAACACAGAGCGGTTCCCGCCCCTTTTTCGCCTATGGGCTTTGCAGTTGAACGTAACTGACACACGTGTAAACAAGCCCGCAGAGTTTGCGCGGTCCACTCAGCTGAGCGACCGCATCCATAAGGAGAATACGCATGTCCGTAGCAGGAACCTATGACACCGTCGTCAAGAGCCCGATGGGCGACCAGAAGGGCACGTTCACCGTCGTTCCGGGTGACGATGGCAACACCTTCACCGGCTCGATGGCCGGCGGCATGGGCTCGATGGACGTCAAGGACGGCAAGATCAACGGCGACGAGCTGACCTGGGCGATGGACATGACCGTGCCGATGCCGATGACGCTGAACTGCAAGGCAACCGTCAATGGCGACCAGCTGACGGGCACCGTCAACGCCGGCGCATTCGGTGACATGGCACTGACCGGCGAACGCCAGGGCTAAGCTCCCTCACAGAATACGGGAAGGGCCGCGGGAGGATTGCTCCCGCGGCCCTTTTTGTTTGCCTGCCGGGCTCAATCCGTCCCTACCCGCGCGCGATCCCGACGCACTAAATGCAACGCCGGTCACCTTATTGCCCCATTCCGGCCATTTTTCACCTTAGTGTGCCTCGCATAACGATTTTTCGGGTCGATTCGCATTCTGGCAGCGGCGTCATTTTGACGATGGCGCAAGGGAGGAAGCATGACCCATATCTCGAAGATCGTAGTAGCTAGCATCGCCCTCGGTTCGATGGTTGCCGTTCCGGCAATGGCGGAAAAGGCCAGTGAACTGACATTCATCAACGGATCGCTCGGCCGCGATGCCGAATACCAGTTGCGCGATCGCGGCTTCACCCATGTTTCCACGCACAAGCAGTCGAACGGCTATGTCTACAGCTACTGGTGGGATTCCGCAGACGACGATTGCGTCAATGTCGAGGTCTACGATGGTCGGGTGATGACCATCAACGATGCCAGCGACCAGGATTGCGGACACCACAAGGGTGCCGATGCCGCAGCCGCTGTCGGTGTCGTCGCTGGTGCCGCCATCCTCGGCGCGATCCTCGGCCACAAGTCACACCACCACGACGACGGCAAGCACAACGACGATCGCGAAGCTGACCGGCAGTTCGAACGCGGTCATACCGACGGTCTCTACCACCACCCCTTCCACAATCCGGACAAGTCGCAGGATTACGTCGATGGCTACCATGCCGGGGTGGATGAGCGCCGGGCCAATGCGGAACACCACTACGGTCGCGGCGGCCATGCCGAAGTTGCAAGGTTCAAGGACCTCAAGGACGCACGGGCAGCGGGCGGAATGAGCGAGCTGGAACGGCGCGGCTTCCGCCAGGTCGATAATTTCACCAGCGGTAATACCCGCTACTCGATCCAGTGGCGCGCGCAGTCGAACCAGTGCGTCCAGGTGACCATTGCCGATGGCCGTTTCTACGACCTGCGCGACATCGGTCGCCATCCCAAGTGCCGCTGAACGCAGGAGTAGTCAGCATGAAGTTCAAGCTTATTGCGGCGGGCGCTTCGGCGCTCGCCCTTGCCGCCTGCGGTGGCGGTGAAACCGAGCCTGAGGCTCCCACGACCGACGAGATGGTCGCGATCCCGGACAGCCTTGCGCCCTTCGGTGAAGGCTATCCCAACGCGGGCGATCCCTGCCGGAATCTCGGCGAGAGCGCTGCCACCTCCAACTATCTCGACGACAGCGCGATGCTTGTCGGCTGCCCCAACCAGGCTTCGGCCGAAGCGCTGGGCGGCACGATTGTCGACACCGTCGACGGCGTGCGCCTCGTCAGCGTGCCGATGGGCGATGCGAATGCCGGGATGGGCGAAAACGGCCCGGTAGAGCCAGCCTATGGCGAGGGCGATGCCACGGTCGCGGGCACCGACTACAACGCCACCACGATGTTGAGCTGCGGATTCGACAACGGACCGCCCACTCAAACCTGCGACGCGGGGGTCAAGCGCAACTGGGGCGAGGACGGCACGCATCTGGTCGAGGTCACCAAGCCCGACGGCCGCAAGCGCGCGATTTTTTTCAACGGCACCACCCCCTATGGCGCGGACAGCGCACAGGCGGACGGTTCGGCCGGCTGGGACCTGACCTCGACGCGCGACGGCGACCAGGTAACGATCCGGTTCGGCCCGGAAACCTACGTTGTCGTGGATGCGCTTATTACGGGGGGATGAGCCCTACCGCTTCCAGAGCCAGTAGAGGATCCCCGCGTTGATGGCCGGTGAAAGGATCGCGAGCAGCGGTCCGCCGAGCCCCAGCCTGTCGCCCAGGATGTTCCACGGAAGGCCCAGTGGCATCAGGAAGACGCCGGAAAGCGGATCCCGCTCCTGTCCGAACCAACCGAATGTGCCCACTGCCAGCAGGAAAACCGCCAGTACGTAGAGCACCACGAAGACGATAAAAATCCACTTCATGGGGCGAAGCTACATCGCTTCTCCAGAAACACAAAGGGCCGCCGGTTTTCACCGGCGGCCCTTCCTGTTTTCGGGAGGCAGCGGCTTAGTCGACCACGTCCATTTCCTCGATCAGGCCCTGCGCGCCGTCGACCTTGTCCATCACCCACAGCATGTAGCGGGTGTCGACATGGATCGTGCGCGTGGTGCGCGGATCGAAATCCCAGTCCGAATTGACGCTTTCGAACGTACCGTCGAACAGCAGGCCGACGAGTTCGGCGCGCGCGTTGAGCGTCGCCGAGCCGCTGTTGCCGCCGGTGCTGTCGAGGTCGGACAGGAAGTTCACCGGCACCGAGCCGACTTCGGCCGAGTAGTACTTGCCGTAGTCCTTCTCGCGGATTTCCTGGAGCTGGCGCTCGGGCGCGTTGAACGGGTCCTCGCCCGTGTCCTTCTCGGTGATGCCCTCGAGCGTGGTGAACGGCAGGTAGGCCATGCCGTCCTTGGGCGAACCGCCGAGTACGGTGCCGTAGGTCACACGCAGCGTCGAGTTCGCATCGGGATAGGTCAGCAGGCCTTGGCTGCGCTGCCACTGGGTGATCGCTTCCATGTAGGCCGGACGAAGCGCCTGTGCGCGGCCAGCGCGTTCCTCGCCCTCGGCTTCAAGGCCGCGCTCGTATTCGTAGAGCGCAACAGCCAACTGCATGAAGGGATCGTCGAGCGCTTCGAGCTCGGCCGGGGTCGCTTCCATCAGCGCGAGGCGCGTGTCGACGTCGCCCAGCGTGGTGCCGGCATAGTAGGCGTCGAGCTTGGCCGACAGCGCCGCTTCGTCGAGATCGCCGGTCAGGCCGAGCGCCTCGTCGAACACGGCGACGCGGTTGCCCGCGGGCTCATCCATGTAGGTGTCGAGGAACAGCAGCCACTGCGCCTTGTCGACCGAGGCATCGTAGCGACGGTCGATCGCCTGCATGCCCTGGCGGAAGAAGGTCATGTCGCGGTCCTGGAAGCCGGGATCGCGAAGCGCGTCTTCCTTCTGGCGCTCATGCGCGAGGCGGTAGAGGCGCTGAGCGGTCGAGAGCAGCGTCGGGCGCGTCGCGAAATTGTACCAGAAGGCCTGGCGGGCCTTGGTCGCGCTTTCTTCCGAGAGCGCCTGCAGGCCGGCAATCGCCTCGCCATAGGCAGCGCGGCTATCGTCGGCAGCGATCCAGGCGGCGAGCGCTTCTTCACGCTCCGCACGGCGCTCGACAAGGCCGACGCGGCGTGCGCCTTCGAGCTGGCCGCGGGTGTTCTTCTCGAAGTTGTTGAGGCCGGCGAGAAGCGATTCATACTTCACGCGCGCGTCCGAACCTTCGGGAGCGGCTTCCTCGATCGTGTCGATCCAGTCGTTCACCAGCGTGACGTAGGTGGGGTAGGACCAGCTGAAAGTGTTTTCCACCTCGGCCAGCGTCGCATAGCGCGAGGTCGAACCCGGATAGCCGGCAGCCATCACGAAATCGCCTTCCTTCAGGCCCGATGCGCTCACCTTGAGGTGGTGCTCGGGCTCGTAGGGGACGTTGTCTTCCGAATAGTCGGCAGCCGAACCGTCGGGTGCGACATAGGCGCGGTAGAAGGCGAAGTCGCCGGTGTGGCGCGGCCACATCCAGTTGTCGATGTCGCCGCCGTATTTGCCGATGCTGTCGGCCGGAGCGTAGACGATGCGCACGTCGCGGATTTCGAGGCGCTCGATCAGCTTGTACTGCGCGCCGCCATAGAAGCTGGCGACCTGGCAGCGGTAACCGGCCTTTTCCTCGCACTCGGCGGTGATGTCCTTCTGCCGCTGCTCGATCGCGTCGTAGCGCTCCGTCGGGCTCATCGTGTCGATGCCGTCACGCACGCGGTCGGTCACGTCCGACAGGGCGGTGGTGACGTAAATGCGCGAGCCGGGGGCTGCGGGCAGTTCGTCGGTGAAGGTCTTCGCGAGGAAGCCGTTTTCGAGATAGTTGTTTTCAGCTGTCGAGTTGAACTGGACCGAGCCCCGCGCGCAGTGGTGGTTGGTGACCACGAGGCCCACTTCCGAAACGAAGCTGGCGGAGCAACCGCCGAGCGAAACGATTGCGCCCATCGGGAAGCCGGTCAGGTCCGACAGTGCCTCGGCATCGATTTCGAGGCCGGTCGCGCGAAGGTCTTCGGCGATTTCGGGCAGCTGGTCGGGCGTGAACATGCCTTCCTTGGCGGCAATAGGTGCGGAAGCGGCGCACGCCAGAAGGGCGGCGACAGTGGCGGTTTTACGCATGGAAAGTGAGTCCCCTAGAAATAACGCGCGACCCCTCGCGCGGGATGTTTCAACTCCTAGGAAGGATGGCCGAAGGCCGCAAGCAATCAGGCTTGTCGTTCGTCGAACAGCCGCCCACGACCGTCAAACGGGCATGGCGCAACGAAAAAGGCACCGCGAGCAGTGCGCCCGCGGTGCCTTGTGTCTGGCTCGACTGCCTGAAACGTCAGTCTTCGGTCTGTGCCGTTGCCTGCGCCTCGGTAGCCGCTGCAGCCTCTTCCAGCGCAGCTTCCGCTTCCTCGATCGCCTCGGCGGCTTCGGCGACAGCCTCGGCCGCTTCTTCGATAGCTTCGGCTTCGACTTCCATCTCAGCCGTTTCTTCACGCGCCTTCACGTCGATGATGCGGTCACGTTCGTAGGCGAGCACACCGTCCACCGGCGGGTGACGTCCGATCAGGATGCCGAAGAAGTTGTTCATCTTGCCGGCAGCACGGAGATCGGCCTGGACGACGTCGTAGTCAGCCAGGCTGCCGAAGTTCGAATACTCGACCGGCTTCGGCTCGCGACCCGTAGCTTCGTAACCTACGGTGGCCATCTTCATGTCTTCGTCGCTGGCCCATTCCTGCGCGAGGAAGGTACCAAGGTCAGTGACTTCACCGGCTTCGACCTCGAATTTGACCGTACCCATGCAGTAGCAGGTTCCGAGGGTCTGGCCATTGGGCATGTAGAAGATCGGACCATAATAGGTGTAGGTGCCCGGCTCGACCTGGATCATGTAGGAATAGCTCTTCTCGCCATCCGTATCCTTCGAGAACACGTATTGCGGGCCGAACGACACCAGCATGCGGCGCTCGATATCGCCGATGCTGAAGGTCTCGCGCGTTACGACTTCAGGCGCTTCGGGACGCGGCGAGCGCTTGGTGCGCTGGCCTTCCCAGATCTTCAGTTCCTTCTCGTAGCGCGCCTGACGGCTTTCATACCGCTTGGCTGCCTTCTCGTACTTCTCTTCCCATTCCTCGGTGTATTCCGCGATGTCGTCCGCATCGGGAGTTTTCACGAAGAGGCCATTCCCGCGATTGGGAAGCGTGAGGAGAATGTAGCCCTTGTCGGCTTCAATCGAATCCTTGCCCTTGAGGAGGTTCTTTTCCTCGATCTGCTTGTATTCGACTTCCTGCGCGACGGCGGGAGCAGCGACTGCGAGTGCTGCGCCGGTGGCGACAGCTGCGATTGCCTTGCGGATCATCTTCACGGTTCGACCCTCCCCTGCTCGGGCTTGGGACCGGATGCGACACGCGCCTGCATGAGCAGCTTGTTCTCGCGCTCGGTCGCCTCGGTCTGGCTGTTGCCTTCTTCGAAATTGAATTCCTGCCACAGGTCCTTTTCGAGACCGTAACGGTCATAGCCCTTGTAGAACATGCAGTTGCGCATGTTCACACGGCGCTGCTTGCGGCGCTCGCCCGATCCGAAGATAGCATCGGCCATAAGGCCGCCAATCGCGCCGCCGATGCCGCCTGCCAGCACGCCGTACTGCAGCATGTTCGCAGCCATGTCTCCGGCCGTGGGGCCTGCATAGAAGCTGATCCCGCTTGCTAGAGCATCACACTCGGTGATGTCGTAGTAAGCCGTCGCGAAATCGGTTTCCGGACGGTGGAAGTAGAAATACTTCTCGAAATCGTCGACATTGGCCTCAGCCATGTCGAACTGAAGCGCGGGCATGGGCACGGCTTCGATTTCTGCTTCGGTGAATTCCCGCTGCGGTTGCGGTTCGTCGACATATTGCGCCTGCGCAGCCACGGAAAGTGGCAGGGCAAGCAGAGCTAGACGGGCAAGACCCATTAGCGACCCCCAATACTGATGTTGAACTTACGATCCGAGCGAAGATTTAGCCGAAACGCCCGGATCGTCAACTTAATAAGGGTCGCCCAAGAGGCAGTTATTAACCGTCCAGTTTTGCCTTGAGGATCTGGTTTACAACCGCGGGATTGGCCTTGCCCTGCATCGCCTTCATCGTCTGTCCGACGAAGAAGCCGAACAGCTTGTCCTTGCCGCCGCGATACTGTTCGACCTTGTCCTCGTTATTGGCGAGGATTTCGTCGATCGCAGCTTCGATCGCGCCGGTGTCGCTGACCTGCTTGAGGCCCTTTTCGTCGGCAATGGCTTCGGGATCGCCACCGTCCTTGAGGACGAATTCGTAAATTTCCTTGGCCTGTCCGCCCGAGATTTCGCCCTTGTCCTGCATCGCGAGGATGCTGGCCTGCGCTTCGGCGGTGGCGTTGGCCATGTCCGCTTCGTCACCCAGGGACTTGGCGACACCTGGTGCGACCGAGAGCGCCCAGTTGGCGACCTGCGTCGCGACCTTCGCCTCGGGCTTGCCGATCTTGGCAGCAGTCGCCGCCAGCAGCGTCTCGAAGCGACCGAAAGTCTCGACTTCGGCGGTCAGTTCGCGCGCGTTGTAGGGCGTGAGGCCCAGCTCGTTCTCGTAGCGCGCACGCTTGGCGTCGGGGAGCTCGGGAAGCGAGGCGCGGCAGTCCTCGATGAAGCTGTCTTCCAGTTCGAGCGGCAGCAAGTCGGGATCGGGGAAGTAGCGATAGTCATGCGCATCTTCCTTCGAACGCATCGTCCGCGTGGTACCCGTGTTCGGATCGAACAGGCGCGTTTCCTGATCCACCGTGCCGCCGTTCTCGATCACGTCCACCTGGCGGTTTGCTTCGTATTCGATGACCTGCATCACGAAACGGACCGAGTTCACGTTCTTGGTCTCGGTACGCGTGCCGAATTCCTCGCCCGGGCGGCGGACCGACACGTTCACGTCGGCGCGCATCGAGCCTTCTTCCATGTTGCCGTCGCAGCTGCCGACATAGCGCAGGATCGAACGCAGCTTGCGAACATAGGCGCCAGCCTCCGCGGGGCTGCGCATGTCGGGCTTGGAGACGATCTCCATCAGCGCGATGCCCACACGATTGAGGTCGACATAGGACATGGTCGGATGCTGGTCGTGCATCAGCTTGCCCGCGTCCTGTTCGACGTGGATGCGCTCGATACCGATGATCTTGTCTTCCGGGATGCCGGCCTTCTCGTCCGCCTCGATATGCAGCGCGCCCTCGCCCACGATGGGGTGGTAAAGCTGGCTGATCTGGTAGCCTTGCGGCAAATCGGCGTAGAAGTAGTTCTTGCGGTCGAACCGGCTCCATTTGTTGATCTGCGCCTCGATCGCCATGCCGGTTCGCACCGCCTGGCGGATGCATTCACGGTTGGGAACGGGCAGCATGCCGGGCATCGCCGCATCGACGAGGCTGACCTGCGTGTTCGGCTCCGCGCCGAATGCGGTCGAAGCGCCCGAGAACAGCTTGGCGTTGGAGGTTACCTGCGCGTGGACTTCAAGGCCGATCACGACCTCCCATTCGCCGGTTGCGCCCTGGATGCGGTAAGTACTCATATCGTCTGCTCCTCGCGGCGGATGTAGACCAGGTTTTCACCCCTGATCAGCAGGTCGAAATTGCGCCTGCCCATTTCCGCCTGGAAATTCCTGCTCGTGCCCCGGTCGGGGAAAATGTGATCGTGCGGCTCGATATAGACCAGCGCGGCGCGGTCAAGCCAGCCGGTATTCGCAGCGAAAAGATCGTCTTCGAAACCCTCGATATCGACCTTCACCGCAAACAATTCGCCGCCTTCCACCATAGCGACGCAATCGTCGACAGTGACCACGCGGCAACCGCTGTCGGCGCGCTTGGTGGTGACCGCATAGGCCTCGACCTCGCTATCGACCGAGACGAAACCGCCCTCCCCGCCGATCGCCGCCTCGACGATCTCGATGCGTTCGCGGCCCGCACAGTTCTTTCGCGCCATGGCCGCATTCGCCGCATCGGGTTCGACGGCCACGATGCGTGCCTCGGGCCACTCACGGGCGAACCAAAGAGCCGCCGCGCCGATGTTGGCCCCGGCATCGACGATCACCGGCACATTGCCGCGCGACCGAATGGCCGCTTCGAAGCGCTTGAGACGGGCCACCTGCTCGTCCTGCGGGATGACATATTGCTCGTCGCGCCAGACCTGACGGACGACTTCGACATCGCTCGTGCCCGGACGCACCGAAATGCTCTCGCCCCTGCCGAGCGGAAGGTCTTTTCCGAAAACCGCCTTGGCAGTGAAGATCGGCCCGCCGCGAAGCAGGTCCTTGGCGGCGTCTAGGGCGCCGCCTTTCAAGCTCACCACCACTTCTCCGGCTGCGCTTCGAAACCGGCGCGCTGCTGGATCGCGAGGCCTGCGTTGAGAACGCCCTGCTCGTCGAACGGCTTGCCGACCAGCTGGAGGCCAAGCGGCAGTCCGTCGGAATTGATCGTGGCCGGAACGCTCATTGCGGGAAGACCTGCAAGCGATGCGGGAACGGCGAATACGTCGTTCAGATACATCGTCAGCGGATCGTCGTTGAGCGAGCCCAGCGGGAAGCTGGCCGTCGGCGTGGTCGGCGCGAGGATCACGTCGCACTGCTCGAACGCCTTCTCGAAGTCCTGCGCCACCAGCGTGCGGATTTTCTGCGCCTGCGTGTAATAGGCATCGTAGAAGCCGGCGCTCAGCACATAGGTACCGATCAGCACACGGCGCTTCACCTCGTCGCCGAAACCGGCAGCGCGGGTGGCGGCGTACATGTCCTGCAAGCCAGCGCCCTCGGGCAAATCGCGCAGGCCGTAACGCACGCCGTCATAGCGCGCGAGGTTGGACGAAGCTTCCGCCGGAGCGATGATGTAATAGGCGGGCAGCGCATATTTGGTGTGCGGCAGCGAGACGTCGACGATCTCCGCGCCAGCGTCGCGAAGCATCGCCTTGCCCTGTTCCCAGCTGTCGAGGATCGCCTGGTCGGTGCCGTCCATGCGGTATTCGCGCGGGATGCCGACCTTCTTGCCCTTCAGGTCTGCCGAAAGCGCCGCTTCCCAGTTGGGCACGTCCATCTGGAGACTGGTGGCATCCTTCGGATCGAAACCGGCCATCGCTTCGAGCATGATCGCACAGTCTTCGACCGAGCGCGCCATCGGGCCTGCCTGGTCGAGGCTGCTAGCAAAGGCCACGACGCCCCAGCGGCTGCAACGGCCATAGGTCGGCTTGATGCCGCAAATGCCGGTGAAGGCTGCGGGCTGGCGGATCGAGCCGCCGGTATCGGTGCCGGTCGCGGCAGGCGCGATGCGCGCGGCGACAGCGGAGGAGGAACCACCCGACGAACCGCCCGGGCTCATCGCGGCATTGGTGCCTGCCTTCTTCCACGGCGAATTGACGTTGCCGAAATAGCTCGTCTCGTTCGACGAACCCATCGCGAACTGGTCGAGATTGAGCTTGCCCAGCATGCCCGCACCCGCGTCCCACAGCTTCTGCGATACGGTGCTCTCATACTCGGGCTTGAAGCCTTCGAGGATGTGGCTGGCAGCGGTCGTCTGCACGCCCTTGGTGGCGAAGAGGTCCTTCATGCCGATGGGCACGCCGCCCATCTTGCCCAGATCCTCGCCTTTCGCGCGCTTGGCGTCCGTGGCATCTGCCGCGGCGAGCGCATGGTCGGGCGTGGTGACGATGAAGGCGTTGAGTTCGGCAGCCGCAGCAACGGCGGCGTTGAAGCTTTCGGCCACTTCACGCGCGGTGAAATCGCCGCCGGCCACGCCGTCGCGGATCTGCTTGACGCCAAGCTGGGTAAAGTCGGTCATTATTCGATCACCTTGGGCACGCCGAAGAAGCCGTGTTCGGCAACCGGTGCATTGGCGAGGACATCATCGCGGCGGCCACCCGAGGTTTCGGGGATCGCATCGACGACATCGTCGCGCAGGCGCAGCGTGTTCGGGATGACCGCGGTCATCGGCTCGACGCCCGAGGTATCGACCTCGCCGAGCTGTTCGACCCAGTCGAGGATGTTGTTGAGTTCGGGGACCATGCGATCCAGCTCCTCGTCGCCCATCTTGATACGGGCGAGCGAGGCGATCTTGGCCACTTCTTCGCGTGTGACTGACATGGGCAGCGCGTTAGCCGCGCGTGCCCATGTCTTCAAGCGCGTAAACGCCTACTGGGGCGCTTCTTCGCCCTCGGGAGCGCCTTGCCCACCCGGACCTGCACCCATCATCGACTGAAGGGCCGCTGCACGCGCCTGGAAATCTTCCTTGCTCATGAAATCGACGACCTCGACTTCGAAGGTGAGCGCGGCGTTGGGCGGGATCGGCGAACCGGGAGGCGGCTCTGCGCCATAGGCCATGTCGCCGGGAATGGTCAGCTCGTACTTTCCGCCCTTCTGCATCTGGGAAAGACCCTCGATGAAGCCGGGAATGATCGCGCCTTCTTCCAAGAGCAGCGGGTTGCCCTCGGGGAAGATGCCCGGCGGAATCGGGAGCGGCTGGGAACGGTCGAACTCGGTGCCGTCGGCCAGCTTGCCGACATATTGCACGAAAACGACGTCGCCGATCTGCGGATTGGGTCCGGTGCCTTCGGTGATCGTGTCGACGCTCAGGCCCTTGGGCGCTGCCGCCCATGCAAGGCCTGCGCCCAGCAGGATGGCGACGATGACGCCCAGCCAGAGTTTGGCGAGCGATCCCTTCTTGATGGGCTGGAGCGGTACGCGGGTGATCTCGGTCATGAAAATTCGTCCTGATACGCAAAGGGCGCGGATTTCTCCGCGCCCTCATGGCTTAGCTTAGGTGCTGGTGCAACGGCTTACTTGATGCCGTCACGCTCCATACGCTTACGCTCGAGCTTACGGGCGCGGCGAACGGCAGCAGCCTTTTCACGGGCGCGCTTTTCGCTGGGCTTCTCGTAGTGGCGGCGCAGCTTCATTTCGCGATACACGCCTTCACGCTGCAGCTTCTTCTTGAGCGCGCGGAGGGCCTGGTCGACATTGTTATCGCGAACCATGATCTGCATAAACTTCAATACCTCGACTTTACGGGCCAGAGCCCGCGTCAGTAGCGGGGTATGCCTCCTTGAATAGGGTGTCGCTTAATCAACGAAAAGCGCGCCGAATCCGTTCCGGACCGGCTCGAATGGCGCGCACATACGGATTCGCGATGAAAAAGGCAAGCGTGCTCTATCGCCTTTCATAGCAGGCCATGAGCGGCTAGGGGCTGGGACGATGTCCACCCTGTCCCCCATTGTCGCAACCCTGCACGTCGCCCTTGGCGGCGCGGCGGGCGCTGCGCTGCGTTACCAGACGGGGCGCGCCATGACCAACTGGCTCGGCGCCCCTATCGTGACCGCGTTTCCTTTCGCCACCCTCGCCGTCAATGCGGTGGGCAGCCTGCTGATGGGCCTGCTCGCCGGCTGGCTTGCCCGGCACGGCGGCGAAAACAGCGAACAGCTGCGCGTCCTGCTGGGTGTCGGCCTGCTCGGCGGCTTCACCACCTTTTCCGCCTTCAGCCTCGAAATGGTGCTGATGATCGAGCGCGGGCAGTACCTGTTCGCCTCGCTCTATGCGATTTTATCGTTCGCGCTCGGTATCAGCGGGCTGATGGTCGGACTGGCCGTAATGAGGATTGCAGCGTGAAGACCTCCGACGAAGTACGCAATTTCACCGTGGAAGCGGATGATGACGGCATCCGGCTGGATCGCTGGTTCAAGCGCCACCTCCCGCAGATCGGCTTCGGTACGGTCAGCAAGTGGGCGCGCACCGGCCAGATCCGCGTCGACGGAAGTCGCGCCAAGCCTGACGATCGCCTGCAGGAAGGCCAGCAGATCCGCGTGCCGCCGGGCGGCGATGCCCCGCACAAGAAGCCCAAGGAAAAGCGCGAGCTGACCAAGGCCGAGCTCGAACAGGCCGAGGCGATGCTGGTCAAGAAGACCAAGAGCGCGCTTGTCATCAACAAGCCGCCGGGCCTCGCGACGCAGGGCGGCACCAACACCTTCAACCATGTCGACGGCCTGCTCGACGCCTATATGGAAGACGGCGACGAGCAGCGCCCGCGCCTCGTCCACCGGCTCGACAAGGATACGTCGGGCATCCTGCTGGTCGCCCGCACCCCGGGTAGCGCGGCATACTTTTCCAAGCGGTTTTCCGGCCGCAGTGCCAAGAAGATCTACTGGGCGCTCGTCGTCGGCGTTCCCGACATCAAGCAGGGCGTGATCGAGGCTCCGCTCGCCAAGCAGCCCGGTTCGGGCGGCGAGAAGATGCATGTCGACCACGAAGGCGGGCAACCGGCCAAGACCAAGTACCGCGTCGTCGAGACCGCGGGCAAGAAGGTCGCCTGGCTCGAGCTCCAGCCGATGACCGGCCGCACCCACCAACTGCGCGTGCATTGCGCGGCGATGGGCCATCCGATCGTGGGCGATGGCAAGTATGGCGGGAAGGATGCCTTCCTGACCGGCTCGGTCAGCCGCAAGATGCACCTGCACGCCCGCCGCCTGATCATCGACAGCCCCGATGGCGGCAAGCTCGACGTGACGGCAGACCTGCCCGAACATTTCGCGGCCAGCATGGAGCAGATCGGCTTCAACGAGAACGCCAGCGACGCCACACCCATGCGTGACGATCCTCCGCCCGCAACGCGCGAGGAGAAAAAGCAGAAGGCCCGCCAGCACGCGAAGGCCTATCGCAAGTCGCAGCGCGGACCGCGCCGCGCGCGCGGTGGTACCGGCGGAAAGCCCAAGGGTCGTCCTGCGCCAAAGGGCAAGAAGTGAACCGCCTCGTCGTATTCGATTGCGACGGGACACTCGTCGACGGACAGGCGGCCATTTGCGACACGATGGACGACGCCTTCGCCGCCGCGAAGCTCGGACCGCCCGATCGCAACGAGGTGCGCCGGATGGTCGGGCTGAGCCTCCCGCAGGCGCTCGGCATCCTTGCCCCCGATGCGAGTGACGAGCAGCGCGCGGTCGCGCTCGAGGCTTACAAGGCCGGTTACCGCAGCAGGCGCGAGACAGGAATTCTCGAAGAGCCGCTCTACGAAGGCATGGCCGCGCTGATCGAGCGGCTCGATGCGGCCGGATGGCTGCTGGGCGTGGCTACCGGGAAGAGCGACCGGGGTCTCCATGCCTGTCTCGACACGCATGGCATCAAGCATCGCTTCGTCACGCTGCAGACTGCCGACCGCCATCCGAGCAAGCCGCATCCAGCGATGCTCGAACAGGCGCTGGCCGAGGCCGGTGTGGAAGCGGGCCATGCCGTTATGATCGGCGATACCAGCTTCGACATGGACATGGCACGCGCGGCGAACGTGCGTGCCATCGGCGTCGCCTGGGGCTATCACGAGCCGCGCGAACTGATCGCAGCGGGGGCTGTCGGCGTGGCCGATACGATGGAACAACTGGAGGAATTGATAGGTGGCTGAACCCGATCCTGCGGCGCGCAAGTTCTGGATCCTTCAGGCGGCCCGTTTTGGAGCCGTACTGATGGTCTTCATCGGCGCCCTGATCATCGGCAAGATCCTCGATCTGCCCGAAGCTGTCGGATATGTGCTGCTCGTCATCGGCGCGGTGGAGTTCTTCCTCGTGCCCCGGATCCTGATGAGAAGCTGGCAAAAGAACGGACAATGAAGCGTTTCTATAAGGAAGTTACGACCGCCAGCACCGAACTAGGCTGGACGGTTTCTCTAGATGGCCGCCCGATCAAGACGCAGGGCGGACAGCCGCAGGTCGTGCCGGGCGAGGAACTTGCCGAGATGCTCGCCGCCGAATGGCGCGAACAGGGCGAGGACATCGACCCGAGCACGTTCCGCTATCGCGACATGACCGACTATGCGCTCGACGTGATCGCCCGCGACAAGGATGCCGTGGTCGAAAAGCTGCTCGGCTATGCGGAGACCGACACGCTTTGCTACCGCGCCGATCCGGAAGAGGCACTCTACCGCCGCCAGCAGGAAGTGTGGGAGCCGATCGTCGCCGGAATGGAAGCGCGCGAAGGCGTGGCGCTGCACCGGATCAGCGGCATCCTGCACCGCCCGCAGACCGAGGAAACGCTCGCCAGGCTGCGCAGCAGGCTGGAAGCGCTCGACGCCTTCACCCTGACGGCGCTCGAACAGACCACCTCGCTCGCAGCTTCGCTCTGCATCGGGCTCGAGGCACTGGAAGACAGTGCCGATGGCGAGGCGCTGTGGGATGCGGCGAATCTCGAAGAGGACTGGCAAGCGGACCTGTGGGGCCGCGACGAAGAGGCCGAGGAGCGCCGTGCAAAACGCAAGGGCGATTTCCTCGCAGCAATCCGCTTCGCGAAGGCAGGCTGACGCCGGCAGGTTGCCGACCAGGGCGGGTCTATTCCTGACTTAGCAGTTCCGCCTGCTTGCGTTGGCTCATGATCCCCATGCACATGAGCGGCCCCGTCCTGTCCTCCAGCTTCGGATCGACGAAAAGCCCGACCCAATCCGGTGAGGTTTCGCCAGTGACGGCAATTTGCTGCTCGGGGGTGGCGGGCCCCAGACGCGCACCCCTGACTCCGCATTCGCGTGCTTCCGCCAGATAGTGCTCGAGCACGTCGCGAGGTCCGACCCCGACCACGATGACGTCGTCGTTCTTGTCCACCCGCAAACCGTAGTGGTCCGCTGGCAGGTCGCAGCCGCCGCTAGTTTCACTGCGGTTTGCCGAGGGCGTCACAGTCGTTGCTACCGCCGAAGTTGCATCGCGCACCTCGTCGGGCGAGTTTTTCCACGGCCACCAGCCCGGTGACAGCCTGACAACCGTCATTTCGCCGGAGCTGCCGCGGCAATCGATCGTCCAGCCATGCTCGGAGACGATGTCCTCGATCAATGCGATCTGCGGTGGCATGCCTGTCGCCAGCAAGCTCTCGTCGGTCAGCTCGCGCTTCGACCACACGAGATCGTAGGCGAGGAGCGCGAGGCCCAGCGCACAAATAATCCAGAAGACGTTCTTCAAGTCAGCGATCCAGATTGCAGCGTCGCTCGAAAGCGGAACAAGTCAGTCCGTGGGGGCGAGAATTACTCCACCCACTCCGCGACCTGTCCCGCCACATCGTTTGCCGCGCGGTTGAGCGCCGGTCCCACGCTGCCGACATCGGCGGCAACGCCCGGCACGCTGGCTTCGAAGCGCCGCGTCTCGACCGCACTGCCTTCGCCCGGGCGGACGGCGTCGAAGACGACGACCACGCTGCCGCTGCGCGCGTCATAGCCGAACTGGCGCAGTGTCCCGGTCAGGCGATTGGTGGCGAGCGCACCCGGATCGTCGCCATCCACCACCACGCGGTTCGAGCGGGTGCGGATCGTTTCGGCGATCAGGCGGCGGAACAGGCGCGCGGGCCTTTCGACCCACACCGCATCCTTGAGATAGGCGATCTCCGTGTCGGAGACCTGCACCGGCACGCGGGTGACGTTGAGCGCCGCCGGAGCCTGGAATTCAACCAGCGAGATCGCCGTGTCCGCCGTGCTCGACCCGCCGGTGCCCGCAGGTGCGGTCGCGGTCGGCGTCAGCGTAAGCAGGCTCTCGGGCGGTTCGCTACCGAAAGACAGGCACCCGCCCAGCAGCAATGCAGGGGCAAGGACGGCGAGTTTGAAATGCGTGGTCATCGCAGCTTTGCCCCTTCTCACGGCTCGTACTCGGGCAGCGGCTGCCCTTCGAGGAGCGCGCCAGCGCCCTTCTCGTCGATCTTTTCGGTCACTTCGCGCAGCGCCTTGCTGGTCGCGCGCAAATCACGCAGCGTAGCCTCGGCCGCCGGAAGCGTGCTTTCGGTAAGCTGCTTGGTAGCGGGACGCACCTCGGCGAGTACGCCCTGCAGTTCTTCCGATGCATCACCGGCCTGCTTCAGCGTGGTGCGCAGCTGGTCGGCCAGTTGCGCGCCTTCCTGGTTGAGCAGGCGGTCGGTCGAAGCCGTCACCTTCTCGAACTGGTCGAGCGCTTCGGATGCTTCGCGCAGGGTCACCTGCAGTTCGGCCATGGTCCGTTCGAACTGCGGCGCGGTCTGCGCAAGGTCGGCTGTCATGCGGTTGGTATTCGCAAGGATACCGGCGATCTCGCCTTGGTTTTCCTCGTCGAGCAGCTGCGTCAGGCGTTCGGTCAGCGTGGCCAGCCGTTCCAGCAGCAGCGGGGCGTTGGACAGCAGCGCGTTCACGCCGCCGAGCTTGGGCGGGATGATCGGCACGCCTTCGGTGCAGGCGGTGGTATCGCAGGAAATCGCAGGAGCGCCGCTGCGTGCACCGTCGAGCAGGATGGTCGACACGCCGGTAAAGCTTCCTTGGATGGTCGCGGTGGTGCCGACGAGGATCGGCACATCTTCCTTCACGCTGATGCGCACGCGGACGAATTCGGGGTCCTTGTCCCACAGGACGATCTGGCTGACCTGCCCGACGGGTACACCCGCAAAGCTGACCTGGCTGCCGTTGGCGAGGCCCGACACGCTTTCTTTGAAGAAGATGTCGTAGTCCTTCTGCGCGCCTTCGCCCCAGCGCGCGATCCACACGATAAAGAGCGCCAGCGCCGCCAGCACTGCGAGCGTAACAGCCCCCACCCAAACGTAATTTGCCCGCGTTTCCATTGGTTACGCCTTATCCTTGGTTGAGGACGCATTGTCCAACGCTTTGACCGCATGCTGAGCGATCGGCAGGTCCATGTGCTTCCTGAGTTCGTCGAGCGCCTGCGCTGTGAGCGCCGCACGGCCGCGCGGACCGTTGAAATATTCCTGTATCCAGGGGTGGTCGAGTTCCATCAGGTTCGGAACCGTGTCGACCGCGATGATCTTCCTGTCGGCGATCACCGCAACCCGGTCGCAAATCTCGTGCAGCGTATCGAGGTCGTGGGTGATCAGGAATACCGTCAGGCCGAGCGTTTCCTTCAACTCGCGCGTCAACCGGTCGAAAGCTGCTGCACCGATCGGGTCGAGGCCTGCGGTGGGCTCGTCGAGGAACAGGAGTTCGGGATCGAGCGCCAGCGCGCGGGCGAGGCCTGCGCGTTTCTTCATGCCGCCCGAAAGCTCGCTCGGATATTTGCGTACCGCCTCTTCGGGCAGGCCGGAGAGCAGCACCTTGTAGCGCGCGATTTCCTTGCGCAGCGTATCCTGGATGTCCGGGTAGAACTGCTTGAGCGGGACCTCGACATTCTCGCCCACGGTAAGCGTAGAAAACAGCGCGCCGCCCTGGAAGAGCACGCCCCAGCGGTCGCGCACGCCGATCTGCTCGTCGGGTTCGGCATGGATGATCGACTTGTCGAAGACCCTTACATCGCCCTCGTTCGGCGTTTGAAGGCCGATGATCGAGCGCATCAAGACAGACTTGCCGCTGCCAGAGCCGCCGACAACGCCTAGAATCTCGCCGCGCCTGACCTTGAGGTCGAGGTTTTCGTGCACGGTAATGGGACCGAACCGGTTGGTCAGCCCTTCAACCACGATGGGGTATTCGCCCTCGTAGCGCTCGTGCTTGTGGGTTTGCTTCGATGCGTTCATCAGCCCCACCCCAGCTCGGTAAAGAAGACGGCGAAGAAGGCGTCGAGCACGATCACGGCGAAGATCGCCGAGACCACAGACATGGTAGTCCGCGTGCCCACCTCTTCGGAATTACCGCGCACCTGGAGCCCGTGATAGCAACCGGCAAGACCGATGATCAGTCCGAAGACCGGCGCCTTGATGAGGCCGACCCACAGGTCGTAGGTCGGCACGACCTCCTGGATACGCGAGAGGAAGGTCCAGAAGGGAATGCCCAGCATCACGTCGCCGATCACCGCGCCGCCGATGATTGCCATGCACGAAGCGTAGAAGCCGAGCAGCGGCATCATCAGCACCGCAGCCATGATCCGCGGAATGACCAGCGCCTCCATCGGGGCGATGCCGATCGTGCGCATCGCATCGACTTCCTCGGTCAGCTTCATCGTGCCGAGCTGGGCGGCGAAAGCACTGCCCGAACGGCCCGCGACCATGATCGCGGTCATCAGCACGCCGAGTTCGCGCAGGGTAATGCGCCCGACGAGGTTGATCGTCAGCGTCTCCGCGCCGAACTGCGCGAGCTGCACAGCACCCTGCTGGGCGATGACGATCCCGATGAGGAAGCTCATCAAGCCGATTATGGGCAACGCCGACACGCCGACCAGTTCGGCCTGCCTGACGAGGGCAACCATTCTGAAGCGGCGCGGATTGCGGATCAACGACCAGGCGGCGATCAGCAGGGAGCCAAGGAAGCTCAGAACGCCGTAAGTTCCGGTCCGCAGCTGGAAAACCTTCTCCCCCAGCGCTTCGGGCACGCGGCTCCAGACCGGCAGGCGCGGCGCGGAAAGATCGTCTTCCGCATCGATATCCTCGAGCGCGCCGAGCAGCCGCTGCGCGCGCTCGCCCGCTCCGGAAATTTCGGCACCGAGGCGCGAGGCGACTTCGCGGGCAAGCCATGCCCCGACGGTGTCGATCTCGGAGACTTCCGAAATATCGACACTGACGATATCGCCTTCGAAGACGCGCAGGTCCTGGTCGATCGGGCCGATCGTAGACACGAGGTACGGCCCGGTGAGCTTCAGCACCGATCCCCCATCGCCCTCTTGCAGTTCGTATTGCGCCAAGCCTGTCATGCGGCTCGCGGTATGCGGGGAAACGCCTCGCTAAACAAGCGCGTATCCTTTCTCCTCCCCTACGGCGTTGCATCGCACAAAATGGGCTGGCAAAGGCCCTGTCATGACCACCGAGCTTTCAAAGACCTTCGATCCCGCCGATATCGAGCAGCGCTGGTACGCGCATTGGGAAGAAAACGGCCTGTTCCGCCCCGAGCGGCCCGATGCCGAGCCCTTCACCATCGTGAACCCGCCGCCCAATGTCACGGGCTCGCTCCATATCGGCCACGCGCTCGACAACACGCTGCAGGACGTAGTGATCCGCTACGAACGCCTGCGCGGCAAGGATGCGCTGTGGGTGGTCGGCACCGACCATGCGGGCATCGCGACGCAGATGGTGGTCGAACGCCAGATGGAAGCGAAGCAGGACAAGCGCACGAACTACTCGCGTGAGGATTTCGTGGGCAAGGTCTGGGAATGGAAAGAGGAAAGCGGCGGCACGATCACGCGCCAGCTGCGCCGCCTCGGCTGTTCGATGGACTGGAGCCGCGAGCAGTTCACGATGGACGAACATTTCTCGAACGCCGTGCTCAAGACCTTCGTCGATCTGTACAACGACGGCCTGATCTACCGCGACAAGCGGCTGGTGAACTGGGACCCGAAGCTGAAGACTGCGATCTCGGACCTCGAAGTCGAGACGACCGATGTGAAGGGCTCGTTCTGGCACTTCAAATATCCGCTCGAGGACGGCGTCACGACGTCGGAGGGCAAGGATCACCTCGTCGTCGCCACGACGCGGCCCGAGACCATGCTCGCCGACATGGCAGTGGCGGTCCATCCCGATGACGAGCGCTTCAAATCGGTCGTCGGCAAGCACATCGTGCTACCCATCACCGGCCGCCGCGTTCCGATCGTGGCCGACGAGCATGCCGATCCGGAACTCGGCTCGGGCTGCGTGAAGATCACGCCGGGCCACGACTTCAACGACTTCGACGTGGGCAAGCGCGCTGGCTTCAAGCCGGCTGAAATGCTCAACATGCTCGATGGCGAGGCGAACGTCTGCCAGACCGCCGACGGGCTGGTGCCGGACGAATTCATCGGCCTCCACCGCTTCAAGCGCGACGGGGTGGACGGTGCGCGCGAACTGGTGGTCCAGCGCCTCAAGGAACAAGGCTACCTCATCCCGCATATCGCCAAGACCAAGAAGGGCGAGGATCAGGAACTCGACGCCGAACCACGCACAATCGCAACTCCCTTCGGCGACCGCGGCGGCGTGGTGATCGAGCCCTGGCTAACCGACCAGTGGTATGTCGATGCCGCAAAGCTCGCCAAGGCGCCGATCGAGGCGGTGAAGGACGGCACGATCGAGATCGTCCCGAAGAGCTGGGAAAAGACCTTCTTCAACTGGATGGAAAACATCCAGCCCTGGTGCGTCAGCCGTCAGCTCTGGTGGGGTCACCGTATCCCGGCGTGGTACGACGCCGAGGGCACGGCCTATGTAGCAATGACCGAGGAAGAGGCTCAGGCGCAGGCCGGTGATGGCGTCGCCCTCACCCGCGACGACGACGTGCTCGACACGTGGTTCTCGTCCGCGCTTTGGCCCTTCGCGACGCTCGGCTGGCCGGACAAAACCGACCTGCTCGACAAGCACTATCCCAACGACCTGCTGATCTCGGGCTTCGACATCCTGTTCTTCTGGGATGCGCGCATGATGATGCAGGGCATGCACCTGACCGGGAAAGCGCCGTGGCCGCGGCTTTACCTCCACGGGCTGGTGCGTGCAGCGGACGGGGCAAAGATGTCGAAGTCGAAGGGCAATGTCGTCGACCCGCTCGGCCTCATTGACCAGTATGGCGCCGATGCATTGCGCTTCTTCATGTCGGCCATGGAAAGCCAGGGCCGCGACATCAAAATGGATGAGAAGCGCGTCGAAGGCTATCGCAACTTCGCGACAAAGCTCTGGAATGCAACGCGTTTCTGCCAGTCCAACGGTATCGGCGCGAGCACCAGCATCGCCGCGCCCGCCGCCACGCAAGCGGTCAACAAGTGGATCATCGGCGAAGTCGTCGAGACCAAGAATGCGCTCGAACAGGCGATGGCCGACCTGCGCTTCGATGCCGCCGCGAACACGATCTACCACTTCGTGTGGGACCGTTTCTGCGACTGGTACATCGAGCTCATCAAGGGCAATTTCGACGAGGAAACCAAGGCCGTCGCCGGCTGGGCGCTCGACCAGATCCTCGTCATGCTCCACCCCTTCATGCCCTTCATCACCGAAGAGCTGTGGTCGAAGCAGGGCGACCGCCCCGACTACCCGCTGATCACCGCCAAATGGCCCGATCCGCAGGCAGAGGTCGACGCCGAAGCGAAGGCCGAGATCGACTGGCTGATCGCGCTCACCAGTGCGGTACGCACGGCCAAGAACGAGCTCGGCATTGCCCCGGGCGCGAAGCTGGAAGCCTTCTGCCCCTCGCCATCGACGCTGGGCCGCAAGGTCGTCGAGGAGAACGCAGCGGCTATCGAACGCCTCGCACGCCTCACGCCGGTGAACTTCGCCGAAGCACCCGGCGGCGCTGCAATGCAGGTTGCCGCGGGCGACGACGCGTTCATCGTCCCGCTCGAAGGCGTGATCGACATCGAAGCCGAGAAGGCGCGCCTCACCAAGGCACTCGAAGCTTCGACGAAGGAGGCCAAGTCGCTCGAAGGGCGCCTCGGCAATGCGAACTTCGTCGAACGTGCGAAGCCCGAGGCAGTCGAAAAGGCCCGCGCCGACCACGCGCATCACACCGCAGAGATCGACCGCTTGAAGGCCGCGCTTACGCGCCTAGGTTAGGCGCATGAAGCTCGATCACATGGTGGTGCTGGTTCGCTCGTTAGAAGCAAGCCTGCCCTGGTACGCGGCCTTGCTGGACCTCATCGGGTTCACCAAGACGCGTGACCACGTGTGGACGAGCGATGACGGGCTGAGCATCGACCTCAAGCAGGCCAAGGCGAGCACTTCGGATTACGAGCGCTATGCCCCCGGCCTCAACCACCTCGGCTTTACCGCACCCGACATGGCGGCACTCGACGCCGTGCGCGAAGGCATGGCCGTTGCCGGTTTCGAAGTGCCGGAAAAGCAGGCCTTCGAAGGCGAGACCGCGACTTTCTTCCGCGATCCCGAAGGCATGCGCGTCGAAGTGACGGTGTATAGCTGAGATGGCACTCGTCCTCGCCACCGATGACGACGGCGGGCCGGAGATTTTCGCCTCCGTACAGGGCGAAGGGCCGAGCGCCGGCATGCCGGTCGCCTTCATGCGGTTGTCGCGCTGCAACCTCGCCTGCGAGTGGTGCGACACGGCCTACACCTGGCATTTCGAGGGCGACAACCGTCCGCACCGCGACGGGGTGACATACGAGCGCAAGGCCAACCAGGTCACGCTGGACGAGGAAGAAGTAGCCGCGCGAATTACGGCGCTGGGTCAAAAGCGCCTCGTCATCACCGGCGGCGAGCCGCTGCTGCAGGCGCCTGCGCTCGCCAAGCTGCTCGACCTGTTGCCCGATATCTCGGTCGAGATCGAGACCAATGGGACGACGAAGGCCGGCACCGCGCTCGACATCCGGATCGACCAGTTCAACGTCAGCCCGAAACTGTCGCACAGTGGCAATCCGGCCGAACTAGCGCTGATCCCCGAACGGCTCGATGCCTATGCCACCGACCCGCGTGCGTGGTTCAAGTTCGTGATTGCAGAACCCTCGGACGTCGACGAGGTGCTGGCACTACGCGACCGCTATCGCTTCAAGCCCGGCCACGTCTTCCTCATGCCCGAAGGCACGGACAGCGAGACGTTGCGCGAGCGGGAGAAATGGCTCGCCGACCTATGCGTGAAGCACGGCTTCCGCATGAGCGACCGCCTGCATATCCATTTGTTTGGCGACACAAGAGGGACGTAGCCCTCTTGTGACCCTCAGACGCCGGGCGCCGCAGTAGCGGCGGCGCGCAGTCGCGCTTTGACTGCCGTGACCAAGAACCGGGCCGGTGGAGGCCCTGCAAGGGCGACCGCCCGCCCGCAGGCGCCCGTAGCGAAGCGAAGGATTAGCGCCGAGGTCGCGCCGACGGAGGTCGGTGCGGAAGACAAAATCAGCCCTGCGAACGCCAGCGCTGTACGGTGCGCTGGACGATGTCTTCCTCGCCGCCCGGGTTGTTCCACATTTCGACGAAGCTCGGGTCTTCCGACGCCGGACGCTTGACCTCTTCGAGGTTGTCGAAGCTTACGCGGATCGGAATTGCGACACCCTCGCCGCAGATGATGCACTCGCGGTTGCGCAGCGCCGGAATGGCGTCGAGGAAGCCTCGTGCACCTTCGGGCATCGCTGCACGGACGAAGTCCTGGTCTCGGTCGTTGTTCAGACGCATCGAGATGATCGTACCGCACTGCGACAGCACGCCTTCGGCAAGGTCGGACGGACGCTGCGTGATGAGGCCCAGCGAGATACCGTATTTACGACCTTCCTTCGCAATACGCGAAAGGATGGTGCCGACCGAGTTTCCGTCGGCGTTCTTCTCGTTCGGGACGTAGCGGTGCGCTTCTTCGCAGACCAGCAGGATCGGCGTACACTTTTCCTCGCGCCCCCAGATAGCGAAGTCGAAGACGAGGCGACTGAGAACGGCCACCACGGTCGAGGTCACGTCCGAAGGAACGCCCGAAACGTCGATGATCGAGATCGGCTTGCCGTTCGAAGGCATGCGGAAGATCTTCGAGATGAAGTCGGCCATGGAATCGGCCACCAGCATGCCCGAGAACATGAACTGGTAACGCGGATCGGCCTTCAGCTCGTCGAGCTTGTTCTTGATGCGCATGTAGGGCGCGGAGTTGGTCGCCTTGTCGAGCTTGCCCATCTGGTCCTGGATCTCGTTGGAGAGGTCCGAAAGCAGGTAGGGAATCGGCGAATCGACCGTAATCTTGCCCATGGTCTGGGCCAGCTTGCTCTTGCTGCGCGCCTTCAGGAGACACTTGGCGAGAATGTCGGCATCGACCTGGCGCTCGTTGCCGTTGCTGGTCAGCAGGACTTCGCAGTGTTCCTCGAAGTTCATGATCCAGTACGGCATCTGCAGGTTCGAGACGTCGAGGATGACGCCCGTCTGGCGGAAGGCTGCCGAATATTCGCCGTGAGGGTCGATCATCACGATGTGACCTTCGGGCGCGGCCTCGCAGATGCGGTGCAGGATCAGCGCGGCACTGGTCGATTTACCGGTACCGGTCGAACCCAGCAGCGCGAAATGCTTGCCGAGCATTGCGTCGACATAGAGGCCGGCGCGGATATCCTTGGTTGGATAGACCTTGCCGATCGTGACCGCGCTGCGGCCGTCGCTGGCATAGACCTGCTTCAGGTCGGCGGTCGACGCCGGATAGACCATCGCGCCCGGCACCGGGTAGCGGGTCACACCGCGGCGGAAACCGTGCAGCTTGCCGGTGAGCTTTTCCTCGATCCCTTCGCCGAGGAAGTCGATGTTGGCGAGGATGCTGCCGGCCTTGCGGTCCTGTTTCTGGTTGCGGACGCTGGCGAGCAGCCAGCTGTTGCCGATACGGATTTTGATCTGCGAACCGACCTGGCCGGCCATGGCGATGGCAGGGTCGGGGTCCTCGCCGCATTCGGTCAGGCGCTGCAGGTCGATCGCGATCATCGATCCGGAACCTGCGATTTCCAGCACGACACCGATGGGCTGGAGTGCATTGTCGCTGAGGGGCTGCTCTTCCTCGGGCTCTTGCGGCTCGGGTTCGGGGGCAGCCTTGGGTGCGAGGTCCGAAGGACGCGGCGGCGCTTCGCCAAGTTTGGCGGCAGGAGCAGGAGCCGGAGCGGATTCGACCGGAGCTTCGGCCTGCGCTTGCGGCTGGGGCTGAGGCTGGGACGCTACAGGAGCTTCGGGCTTGACGGCCTGCTGCTGCGTCGCCTGGGTCTCGGGCTGCGGAGGGGCCTGTTCGCCCTGCGGCTGGTGGACATAGCCCGAGCGCGACTGGGCGGCAGCCGGTGCCTGTTCGCTATCGGCCGAGCGCCGGATACGGTCGCGCAGGCTGTTGCTGCGACGCTGCGGCTGTTCCGCCTCCATCTGGCGCTGCGGATCGTAGGAACCGAAATTTCCGTTGCCCATATCGTTCATTAGTCTGCCCTGGCCCTCGTTTGGCGCACACGCGCCTTCGACCAGCGTGATGGCGGAAAACGGTTAAAATCGCGTCAACGATGGTGCGCGACTGGCCGTGATCAGAGGCGGGCGAACAGCCGGCCTGCGCCCCAGCCCATCAGGACGGAAAGCATGACCGCGACGAAGCCGTAGAGCAGGCCATACTGGTTCGCGCTCAGTTCGACGAAGCGTTCGAACCCGACCTTGCGCACCTCGACTTCAGCTACGGCGGAGGCAATGACACGGCCGCGTGTGACCGCGAAAGTCTCTGCAGAATAGGTGCCGGTCGTCACGTTCGAAGGCAGGGAGATGCGCGCCTGATAAAGCACGCCTTCGCTGATCTGCACGCCGCCGAAGTCTTCCTTGTAGAGCCCTTGCCGACGCTTAAGGTCCACGAGCCCGAGCGAAAAGCGCTCCTGTTCCTCGGGATTGATGCTGCCGCTGGGCGACAGCTGGATATAGCCCGTGCCGAATTCGTAGATCGCGGCGGTCTTGGCATCGACGATCTCCTCGATCGGGCGCGAGGACGCGACAGCGAAATAGCTGGGTACGGAGCGGAAATCGTTGCTGTCGGCATTGACCCAGACGCCCGCGAAACGCTCTTTTTCACGCAGGCGGATCGGTTCGGAGGGGCCCTTCAGGACCACCACGATGTCATAGTCCTGCCCCGCCCTGCCCGCCGGGTCGAGCACGGCGCCGAAGAGGAGGAGTTCGGTCCCCGTGAAGCCCTGCCGGACCTGCACGTCGTGCTGCGAAACCTCTGGCACCAGCACCGGATCGCGCTGGCCGCTCAGCATCAGCGCGGCGAAGAGAAGCAGCAGCGCCCTCACAGCGGATAGACCGTGTAGATTTCGTCGGGCTGGTAGAACAGGCCGAGGAACATGCGGAAGGCGATCAACAGAACGATGCTGGCAAGTACCAGCCGCAGGACTTCGGGTTTGGCCTTCACGGCAAGCTGCGAACCGAACTGCGCGCCGGTGACCGAGCCGATCAGCAGCAGCCCGACGAGGACGATATCGACCGCGCGCGTCGTCAGCGAATGCATGATCGTGGTGGCGATGGTGACGAAGAGGATGTTGAACAGGCTGGTGCCGACCACGACGTTGGCGCTCATCCCGAGGATGTAGAGCATGGCGGGCACGAGGATGAAGCCGCCGCCCACGCCCATCAGCATGGTCAGGATGCCCACTGCAATGCCGACGATCAGCGGCGCGAGCGGGGAAATGTACAGGCCCGAGCCGTAGAACCGCCAGCGCCAGGGCAGGTTGGCGACCAGCGGGTGATGCCGCCTGCGCGCCGCCTGTTTCGTGCCGCTGGATTTGCGCAGCAATTGCAATGATTCGCGCGCCATCAGGATGCCGATCGACCCGAGCAGCACGACGTAGAGCGCATTGATGACCACATCGATCTGGCCGATTGCGCGGAAGAAGCGGAACAGCAGCGCGCCGATTGCTGCGCCGATGATACCGCCGCCGACCATGACGGCGCCCATGCGGTAATCGACACCCTTGCGCTTGCCATGTGCGATGACGCCGGAAACGCTCGCACCTGTCACCTGCGTCGATGCGGATGCGGCAGCGACAGTGGGCGGGATGCCGTAGAAGATCAGCAGCGGCGTGGTCAGGAACCCGCCGCCGACACCGAACAGGCCCGAAAGGACGCCGGTCAGCGCACCGAGTGCGACGATCCAGAGACCGTTCACCGAGAGGTTCGCAATGGGCAGGTAGACGTCCATAGGGACCGCCCTATCGCAGGGCGACCTTGTATGAAAGCCGAACCATTGTCCGGCCCTGCCTATCTGCGTTTTGAGAGCGCTGCGGAGCTCTCAATCATGCGAAGCGGACATCCACAGCATGTCGTGACCGGCGGCGACCGAGCTGTCGATGAAACGGCTGTGCTCGTGCGCGCCAGGGACTGGCTCGAGGCCCTCGACAAGCGTTGCAGGCCCGGAGACCGCGCCTGCCTTGGGCGCCTCGACAGGGGTCGCGGCGAGTTGGCGCGGCGCGGGTTGCGCTGCTTCGGGCGCAGCAGGACTTGCCGGCAGCTGCCAGGCGACCGCGCGCACAGCCACCCAGATCAGCCCTAGAGTGGCGAGGAAGACGAGCGGCCTGCCCTTGGCCGGTTTCGCCCGTGCGCTCATGCCGTCTTCTCCTCGGTGAATATCTGCGCCGGATGGGCGGAATGCTCTGTCTTGTCCCAGACCACCGGCGCTCCCCTCAGCGTGCGGATGTAACCGGCAAGCGCGCGCCTGCCGCTCATGATGGAAATGACGTTGGAAACGATGACACGCGGGATTGCGCGAAACCCTTCGGCAAGGCCGTATTCGCGTCCGGTGAAAACGGCGCGTAACCCCGTCCGCCACACAAGACCGGCGAAAGTGAGGATCAGCAGTCCCTCCAGCCCCGGGGACAGATCTACAGGCTGCATAAGTCCCGCCTGCGACGCGAAGGCAGCAACCACCCCGGAAACCAACAGCGCGTAACCGATGAAAAGCAGCAGCGCGACCAGCGGTCCGCGCCGGTCGCGGAACGTCATCCAGCGTTGCAGGGCGTTGCCTTCCCAGCCGAGCCGGTCCCAGCCCTGCAGCGCAATACCATGCGTCCAGCGGGTCTTCTGGCGCACGGCGGTTACCAGTTCGTCCGGGAAATAGGCGCGCGTGGCGATCAGTCGTCCGTCTTCGGTCCGTAGTCTGAGGAACCGGCTCGAACCACCCGCTGCGCTGACACGCATGCCCAGTTCGTAATCCTCGGTCAGCGCGCCTTGAGCGAAGGGCTGGCCGCCAGCCTCTACGGCGAGCTTTGCCAGCATCTGCCGACTGATCGCGCAGCCGACACCGGCGCCCGGGATCGCGCAGCCAAGCGCGTCGCGCACCACCATGTGCTTGGCATGCGCTTCGGCGAATTCGTCGGAATAGTGGCTCGCGATCCAGCGCGAATCGGACGGCGGCAGCGCCATGACCGGCAGCTGCACGAAATCCGCATTCCAGATCGCGTGGTCCAGAATTGTGAGCGCCGCGGGATCGACCATGTCTTCTGCATCGTGAAGCACGACCATGTGCGCTTTCCTGCCCGAACGCACCTCGTCCTGTGCGAGCGCTTCGTGAAGCCGGTTGAGGCAATGCGCCTTGCAGGTCGGGCCATCCTCGCCGACCACGACGAGCCGCACTCTCTCATCGCCGCGGGCAGCTGCCACGACCGAGGCAATCGTCTCCGCATCGTTGCGATAGCAGCCGACATAGATGCGCAGGTCGTCCTGCGGCCATGCAGCCAGCGCATGCACGATGGTAGAACCGATAACGGCGTCTTCGCGCCAGGCCGGGATGAAGACTGCGGCCATTCCGCTCAGCATGTTGTCCGGAAGCGCCTCTTCAGGGACCCGGTGTGTCCGCGCTCTCCCGGTCAGCCGACACCACGCATAGGCGATATCGATCGCGAGTTCGTCGACGAGGCCGATTGCAAAGAAGACAGCTGCGAACAGCAGCAGCTCGATCTGGACGAGCGCCAAGACCTCCAAAAGCGTTATCTGCGAGATGGTTACGACTTCTTTTTCCCCTGCCCAACCCCTATCGCGCGGAATCCGCCCTTGCAACGGGGCATCGATTGAGAAAAAGAGCCTCCCGACATGAGTGAACGTCCTTCAGCATTCCGCATCGTATTCGCCCCCGTCCGCGCGCTGTTCGTCAGCGACGCCTCGGCCGGCATCCTGCTCATCCTCGTCGCGTTTGCCGCGATGCTGGCTGCAAACTCTGCCTTTGCGGACGAATATCATCACCTCTTCCATGGCGAGATGTTCGACGCCTCCGTGTTCAAGCTGAACACGATGCATTTGTGGATCAACGACGGGTTGATGGCGATCTTCTTCTTCGTCGTCGGGCTGGAGGTGAAGCGCGAATGGATCGAGGGGCAACTCTCGACCGCGCAGCAACGCCGCATGCCAGTGCTGGCAGCGGCGGCGGGCATGGCAATTCCCGCACTCGTGTATCTCTTCTTCGTAAATGCTGAAGGCGCAGGCGAACTGACGCGCGGCTGGGCCATCCCTGCAGCGACCGACATTGCCTTTGCGATGGGCGTGCTTGGCCTGCTGGGTAGCCGGGTACCTGCCTCGTTGCGCCTGTTCCTTCTGACCGTCGCTATCGTCGACGATATCGGTGCAGTGCTGGTGATCGCGCTGTTCTATACCGCCAAGATCAAGATGAGCTGGCTGATCGGGGCAGCGCTGGTCACCGCGGCCATGTTCGCGATGAACAAGATGAAGGTGAAGGCATACTGGCCCTTCATCCTCGCTTCGATCGTGCTGTGGTTCCTGGTGCTGAATTCTGGCGTGCACGCGACCATTGCGGGCGTTGTTGCAGCGCTGACCATTCCCATGATCGGCAAGGACGACGAGACCATGGTCGAGATCATGGAGCACAATCTCGCTCCGTGGAGCGCCTATCTCATCGTGCCGGTCTTCGGTTTTGCCAATGCAGGCGTGCACCTTGGCGATCTGGGCGTGGCAGGCATCCTGGCCCCGCTTCCGCTGGCGATTGCAGCAGGCCTTTTCCTCGGCAAGCAGGTGGGCATCTTCTCGGCGATCTGGCTGGCCGACCGCTTTGGCTTCGCGCCGCGGCCCGACCAGGCGAGCTGGCCCGAGATCTGGGGCGTGTCGATCCTGTGCGGCATCGGCTTCACCATGTCGCTGTTCATCAGCGGCCTGGCGTTTGCCGGCAACGCATTGCTGATCGAGGAAGCCAAGATCGGCATCCTCATGGGCTCGTTGATCTCGGCTGTGGTCGGTTACACCATCCTCCGGATGACCACCGATCATCCGGACGATGCCAAGAACCCCTACGTCGAGGAGTAAGCTCGCGGTTGAATTACCGGCGGTTTACCAGCTGCCGGTGTTCTCCATGCTCGCCCAGGGTTCTACCGGGTCGAGATAGCCGTCCTGCAGCAGTTCGATGGAGATGCCGTCCGGCGTGCGAACGAAAGCCATGTGGCCGTCACGCGGCGGACGGTTGATCGTGTGCCCCGCATCCACCAGCCGCTGGCAGGTGTCGTAGATATTCTCCACGCGATAGGCGAGATGGCCGAAATTGCGGCCGCCCGAATATTCTTCGGGCGCGCTGCCGTCTTCGGGGGGCCAGTTGTAGGTCAGCTCCACCTCGGCCACGCCCTCCTGCCCCGGTGCGGCAAGGAAGATGAGCGTGAAGCGCCCCTTCTCGTTGTCGAAGCGGCGGACTTCCTCGACGCCGATCAGCTTGAAAAAGGCGACGGTGGCTTCCGGATCGGAAACGCGGATCATGCTGTGTAGATATTTGGCCATGCGGGCCATCTAGGTGTGCACCACGCAAAGGAAAAGGGGCGCACCCGAAAGCGCGCCCCCAACCATCGCCAGCGAATTCTCAGAAACTGGCGGTGATCGTCCCGACAATCGCGTCATCGGTGAAACCGTCGATAGAAGGACCTTCGACGCCGACATAGGCAACCCCGACTTCCACAATACCGGACGAAACGCTCGCGCCGATGGACCAGTCGAGTCCGCTGTCGTCCGCATCGCCTGCCAGAAGCGGCGGTGCGAGCACGCCGTCGGTGTAGCCAAGGTGGCCGCTCAGCGAGATCGGAGTGTTCGGCAGGCTGAAGCCGACGTCGGTGTAAAGGTAGAGGTTGTCGTCACCGCCGAGCGAATCCTGCTCGAAGGCGTAGGCGGCACCGACCGTGGCTTCTGCCGGGCCGAGGTTGAAACCGACCGAAGCATAGGGCTCCCAGTAATCGGTATCGAGGCCGAGTTCCTCTGTGGGATAGGCGTAGTAGAGCAGGCCGACATCGACCGTGACGCCTTCGGCGACATCGCCCGACCAGCCGCCGTAAACGTCGAATTCCATCTCGCCATAGGCATCGCCGCCCTCGATCGAGGAAGCCCAGACACCGACGTAGAAACCACTCTCATGGCCGACGTCGAGGCCGCCCTGGATTGCGGGATCGCCGCCCGAGAGCGACACGCCGCGGAAGCGGTAGTCGGTCGTCAGCGCAACATTGGCGGATACGGTGTAGGCACTGTCTTCGGTGGTTTCGTCCGCCTCGTCGGCGGATTGCGCCATCGCCGGTGCAGCGACGCCGAGGGAGAGTGCGGTAATCGAAGCGGCAAGAGTGCCGCGAAAGGACGTGAGCATTTCGAACTCCTTAAAGGTTCGGTTTGGTGCTTCGTCCCACCTGCGTTTTCGCCGGGCCTTGGATTTATTGAGAAAGGATCCTCGGGCGAAATCGAAATGATCGTGCATGACTGTCGGGAGTCGCGCAAGATGTTCGGGAAAACTTTTCGCTACTGCAACATATAGCGTGGCTATTGTGCAACTGCGAAAGCCCGCCGCCCGTCCGGCAAAGCTTGTAGGCTCCGAGCGGGGCCACTAAGTGGTCTCCACCCCAAGTGACCCCGCACATAGCAAGCATGCTCGAAACCATCCGCAAACTCTTCGGCAAGGCGCCGCCCGCACGACGCATCGCACGCGTGCCCGATGGCGAACGCTGGTATGTTATCGGTGACATCCACGGCTGCCGCGACCTGCTCGAAGAGCTCAAGGATGCGATCGAGCAGGACGATGCCGCCGCAGCGCCTGCCGATACGACCGTGGTGTTCCTCGGCGACCTCGTCGATCGCGGTCCCGACAGCGCGGGAGTGATCAAGCTCGCCCGCAAGTGGGGCAAGAAACGCAAGGTGCGCTACCTTGCCGGAAACCACGAGGAGATGTTCCTCCAGGGTTTCGACAACGACGAGATCCTGCGCCACTTCCTCAAGCATGGCGGGCGCGAGACGGTTCTCAGCTACGGGCTGAAGCGCAAGGAATACAACAAGCTCAAGGTCGCCGAAGTCCAGAAGGTGATGCGCAAGATCGTCCCGCAGGAAGATCGCGATTTCCTGGCTTCGTTCGAGGAAATCATCCTCGTGGGCGATTATGCCCTCGTCCATGCCGGGGTAAATCCGGCGTTCCCCGTCGATGCGCAGCAGCGCAAGGACATGCTGTGGATCCGCGAGCGCTTCCTGCGCCACGAAGAACCCCTCACCCATGTCATCATCCACGGCCATACCATCTTCGAGAATGTCGAAGACCGTGAACATCGTATCGGAATAGACACCGGGGCATTCCGAACGGGGCGCTTGACCGCAATGGTGCTGGAAGGCGATAGGCGCCGCATAATTCAGGCCGTCGCCGGCGAAGACGGCGAAATTTCTATCGAAAAGGGGATGCGTAGATGAAGATCGCAATGGTTGGTTCGGGCTATGTGGGCCTCGTTTCGGGTGCCTGCTTCGCCGATTTCGGTCACGACGTCGTATGTATCGACAAGGACCAGTCCAAGATCGATCGCCTGCATGACGGGATCATGCCGATCTACGAACCCGGTCTTGCCGAGCTCGTTGGCAGCAACGTCAAGGCTGGCCGCCTGACCTTCACCACCAGCCTTGCCGAAGGCATCAAGGGCGCGGATGCGATCTTCATCGCGGTCGGCACTCCCAGCCGCCGCGGCGACGGTCATGCCGACCTCTCCTTCGTCTATGCCGTGGCCAAGGAAATCGGCGAGAACCTTGCGAATGACGCGGTCGTCGTGACAAAGTCGACCGTTCCCGTCGGCACGGGCGACGAGGTCGAGCGCATCCTCAAGGACAGCGGCACGAGCCACAAGTTCTCGGTCGTCTCCAACCCCGAATTCCTGCGCGAAGGCGCCGCCATCGGCGACTTCAAGCGCCCCGACCGCATCGTGATCGGTGCCGAGGACGATTTCGGCCGCGAAACCATGCGTGCCGTGTACCGCCCGCTGTTCCTCAATGAATCGCCGATCCTGTTCACCGGCCGCCGCACCAGCGAGCTGATCAAATACGCCGCGAATGCTTTCCTCGCCACGAAGATCACCTTCATCAACGAGATGGCGGACCTGTGCGAAAAGGTCGGCGCGGACGTGCAGGACGTCAGCCGCGGTATCGGCATGGACAACCGCATCGGTTCCAAGTTCCTCCACGCAGGGCCGGGCTATGGCGGATCGTGCTTCCCCAAGGACACGCTCGCGCTACTCAAGACGGCAGAGGATTACGACAGCCCGACCCGCATCGTGGAAGCGGTGGTCAAGGTGAATGACACGCGCAAGCGCGCCATGGGCCGCAAGGTGCTCGACGCGCTGGGCGGTGCAGACAATGCACGCGGCAAGAAGGTCGCGCTGCTCGGCCTGACCTTCAAGCCCAACACCGACGACATGCGTGACAGCCCCGCCATCGCGGTGGCGCAGACGCTGACCGACGCAGGTGTTAATGTCGAAGCCTATGACCCCGAAGGCATGGAGCTGGCCAAGCCGCTGATGCCCGAGGTCACCATGGTCGAGGATCCCTATGCCGCGATCAAGGATGCCGACGTGATCGCCATCGTGACCGAGTGGGACGCCTTCCGTGCCCTCGATCTCGACCGCGTGAAGGACCTCGCCAAGGCACCCGTCCTCGTGGACCTGCGCAACATCTATCGCCCGGACGAGGTCCGCGCGGCAGGCTTCGAATATACGAGCATCGGCCGCGGCTGAACGCCGCTCCGCTCAGCCGAACCAGTGGTGGCGGTTGGCGCGCGGCTTGAGGCCGAGCACGACCGCTGCAATCACGAGCACCCCCGAGACGAGGCAGGCCAGCGCGATCGCGCCGCTTTCCTGTCCGCCGCGAAAATAGATCGCCAGCAGCGCCCAGCAGAAGACTGCCGCATACCACGGGTTGCCGCGGCTGCGCGCGACGGCGATGGCTGCGATGACGCCGCCTATCGCCACGATGATCGAGGTGATCATCGGATACCGGAACTCGCCGCCGATGCCGTAATAGGCGAGCGTCGCGGAAATGTTCACGATGCTGGCGGCCGTCAGCCACGCGGCGAGCGCGCTGAAAGTAACCGCCACGATGATCCGCTCGGCACGGCTCATGGGACGCTCGAATGCCACTATCCTTCGCACGATAACCAATAGTGCGACGAGCGATGTCAGGATGATGATCGCCGAAATCACTGTTAGGTTCTCGAACTGCGTATAGGTCGCCCAGATGCCCTGCATCGATAGCGCGATTACGGACGGCCAGCCGATCTGGTCGAGCAGGACATTGTCGCGCTGGTCCGGCAAGGCCTGCCAGATGGCATAGACCGCAGATCCGAAGAACAACGGCCCCCAGATCGCGAAGGCCCAGCCCGAGGGCGTGATCAGCGTGCGGACGCTGTCCGAACGGTCGCCGATGGGTTCTCCGAAGCCGAGCTGCGGCAGGAAGGTCGCGCCGATCTGGATGACCACGGCAAGGACGATGGCGATGCGCTGCAGGGCGCTGCGATGCGTGTGAGTGCTCATGACCGGCCCAATCGCCGGAGGGGCAACATGTTCCGGATGATAATGCCAGGGGGCCTGTAAGCCGGGTTCTGTTCCGCACGCGGTATGCTTGCACACCAGCCGCGCGGCGGCAGCCATTCGTCTGGACCATGGATTGCTCCATGGTTCGAGCAGCCAACCCGGGCGGTCGATACGAAACGCATCTGCCTTGCGGCGCGCCGCCCCTATTTGGCCTTGCTCCGGGTGGGGTTTGCCATGCGGGCGCTGTTACCAGAACCCCGGTGCGCTCTTACCGCACCCTTTCACCCTTGCCTGATCCCTTGCGGGCCATCGGCGGTATGCTCTCTGTGGCACTTTCCCTGAGGTTGCCCTCGGCGGGCGTTACCCGCCACCCTTGTTTCGTGGAGCCCGGACTTTCCTCGCATAAGCGCGGCTGCCCGGCCCCCTGGCGAAGGCGCATATAGTGTGCGCAAAGCAGGATTGGAAGCGTGCTCAGCCGGCCGCGCTATCGGTGTACTGGTCGTAGGCCTCGAGCGCCTGCGCTGCATACATCGCGCTGGGGCCTGCCCCCATGTAGATCGCCAGCCCCATCGTCTCGGCGATTTCCTCGCGCGTCGCGCCCTTCTTGCGCGCGCCTTCGATATGATAGGTGATGCACGGATCGCAGCGCACCGCGACCGAGATAGCGACCGCCAGCAGTTCCTTGGTCTTGGCATCGAGCGCGCCGCCCTCGTGCGCCGCGGCGCCCATCTCGCGAAACGCCTTCATCACCCCCGGGGCGCCCTTGTGCAGCTCCTTGATCGCGGGGATGAAATTGGCGGCCATGTCCGGCCAGTTCTTGAATTCGGTATGCGCCATGTGCGGCTCCTCGATTGCTGTCGAAAAGCGCCCTGCACGCATTGGCGCGGCACATCATTGATGCAGGTCAATTGTCCTAGCGCGACACGCCCCGGTCGCGGTCCAGCAGGAGCTGGAACAGGATCGCGCGCACCTGTCCGTCGATCACGCCGTCGATCTTTTCCGGACGCCAGCGGCGCTGGAAGGCCTCGACCGCCTTGTGACCGTCGGAGATGTCGTAGCCGAACCGTTCGAGCGCGAGGTAGAAGCTCGCGTCATTGTCGAACGGATCGCCGCGTTCCAGTTTCTCTGGGCGTGGCAGGCACAGGCCGTATTCGGCGAGGCGGTCCCACGGGAATAGCTCGCCCGGGTCGATCTTGCGCTGCGGCGCGACGTCGGAATGACCGACCACATTGGCGCGCGGAATGTCGTATTCCTTGACCATGCGCGCCACCAGCGGAACCAGCGCCTCGAACTGGGCGTCCGAAAAGTCGCGGTAGCCATGGAGGTGGCCCGGGTGGTCGAGTTCGATCCCGATGCTGGCCGAGTTCACGTCCTTGTGCCCGCGCCAATAGGCGACGCCTGCGTGCCAGGCGCGCTTGTCCTCGGGCACCAGCCTCGTGACCGTGCCGTCCTCGGCAATCAGGTAGTGGGCGCTAACTTTCGCCTCGCCATCGCACATCCGTTCGAGAGCGGCCTCGGGGCCGAGCATCTCGGTGTAATGGATGACGACCATGCTGATCGGCAGGTTGCGGTCGTCGAAATTGGGCGACAACCGCTCTGCGTGGACCAGCTCGCCGCCGCTCACCCGATCAGGCCTTCTGCTTCGGGGAGGACCGCGCCAAGCACCAGTGTCTCGTCGGTCCTGGCATATTGCAGGCCGCCGCCGGCTTGTTCGGCCAGCAAGGCGATCATGTGCGCTGCCGCCGTGCGGCTGGACAGTTCCGAGTGCGGCAGGCTGCCGTCGAGCGCCTTGCCGATGCTGTCGTCGAACCCGATCTTCGTGCCGGTCGCGCGGACCACGATCTCGCAGTTCTTGCCGCGGACTTCGGCCCCGATGTCGAGCGAACCGCCACGCACCAACGCGTCGATGGCGATCTGAGCGAAGTTGAGCAGGACCTTTACCGCTGGCTTGGCGAGATTGGCCGTCTCGATCGCCCAGTGGACTTCGACCTTGTCCTTGTCCGCCACCAGCGCATCGATCAGCGCCTTGGGCTCTTCGACGTCCACGCGGTCGCCGAAGCCGCCGGCAGCGCCGAATGCGAGGCGGAAGAACTTCAGTTTGTTGGTCGAGGTCTTCGAGCTCTGTTCGAGCAGTTCGATCACGCTCTTGCGCATTTCGGGATCGGTTTCCATCGCCAGCAATTCGAGCCCGTTGCTGAGCGCGCCGACCGGGCTGAGCATGTCGTGGCACAGGCGCGAGCAAAGCATTGCCGCAAGGTCGATCGATTCACTGTCTTTCATTAAAAATCCCGTAGATACGCTTTAGGCGCAGCCTTCTAGCTGTCCTGAACTTCATAGGGAAGCGCAGTGAAACCGCCAGCCCCGCTGCGGAAAAAGCGCACATCACCTGCCGCGATTATTGCCCAGACCGCCTCGTCGCCCGCGGCAAGCTCCAGATCGGTAGCGGATGGCTGTGCCCGCCCGTTCGGATGCGAGTGGTAATAGCCGATGACCTGCCGCCCGCCCTGCCGCGCCGAACGATGCGCATCGACAAGGACTTGCGGGTCGATTTCGAAGTGCGTTTCGGGCGCGGGATGGACGTTATCCGCCACCGCAATCGCGGCGATGCGATCATCTTCGCCCAGCAGGATGCCGCAGCATTCGCGCGGGTGCGCGCTGCGCGCTTCTGCCAGCAGCCGTTCGACAACTTCGCTTGAGACTTGGAGCGCCATCGCGCATGGCCCTAGCATGTCCACGCCCGATGTCCTCACCGGAACGCTCGAAAATGCCGGCCGCCTCGACAAGGCGCTGGCGGAGGCGAGCGGGCTTTCCCGCGAACGGGTGAAGGGATTGATCGCGCAAGGCGCGGTGGAAATTGCGGGGAAGCCGGCAAAATCGGGTTCCGCCAAGCTTTCGGGCGGCGAGGCATACCGCATCGCCCTGCCCCCTCCCGAACCGCTCGAAACGGTCCCGCAGGATATCCCGCTCGATATCGTGTTCGAGGACGATCACCTGCTGGTGGTGAACAAGCCCGCCGGCATGGTCGTCCATCCTGCAGCCGGAAATCCCGACGGCACGCTGGTCAATGCGCTGCTGCACCACTGCGCGGGCAGGCTTTCGGGCATCAACGGCGTTGCGCGGCCGGGTATCGTCCACCGGATCGACAAGGACACCTCCGGCCTGCTCGTCGTGGCCAAGAGCGACGCGGCGCACGAGGGGCTGGCGAAACAGTTCGCCGACCATTCGATAACGCGGCGCTATCTCGCCGTTTGCGCAGGCCACCCCAATCCCCCGTCGGGCACGGTTTCGGGCCGGATCGGCAGGTCAGACAAGGACCGCAAGAAAATGGCGGTACTTCCCGACGACAGCACGCGCGGAAAGCATGCCGTCACGCATTACGAGACCGTGCAGCGCCTCGATCATGCATCGCTGATCGAATGCCGGCTCGAAACGGGGCGCACGCACCAGGTGCGTGTTCACTGTGCGTCCATCGGCCATGCGCTATTGGGGGATCCGGTTTACGGTCGTACTCCGAAGGCCCTTCGAGGGGTCTTGGAGGCACTCGATTTCAGGCGTCAGGCGCTGCATGCGGCGCGACTCGGATTCATCCATCCTATCAGCGGCGAAAGCCTGGATTTCCGCGCCGAATTGCCCCCCGACATGAACGAACTCATGCGGGAACTGATCGACGAAACCGCACGTTGATATCGACGAAAGTCAGTGCAAGTTAAGGCGGCTTGCGCTATATGTAACCGCGTGGCCCAAAAGAGCGGATGCCCATCAGGGGTCCGGCGAAAGAGGTCGACGCAAGAAAGGTCAGGGTTAAAGTGAGCAGTACCAGAAGTTTGAGCGTACCGGCGCTCGGCGGTGAGCAGAGCCTCAATCGCTATCTCTCCGAGATCAAGAAATATCCCGTGCTGACGCAAGAGCAGGAATACATGCTCGCCAAGCGTTATGAAGAGCACGAAGACAGCGAAGCTGCAGCGCAGCTCGTTACCTCGCACCTGCGTCTCGTGGCGAAGATCGCCATGGGTTACCGCGGCTACGGCCTGCCCGTTTCGGACCTCATTTCCGAAGGCAATGTCGGCCTGATGCAGGGCGTGAAGAAATTCGAAGCCGATCGCGGCTTCCGTCTCGCCACCTATGCCATGTGGTGGATCAAGGCATCGATCCAGGAATACATCCTTCGCTCGTGGTCGCTCGTGAAGATGGGCACCACCGCTGCGCAGAAGAAGCTGTTCTTCAACCTGCGCCGCATGAAGAAGAACCTCGATGCCTACGAGGACACCGATCTGCATCCGGACGATGTGAACAAGATCGCAACCGATCTCGGCGTGCCCGAGCAGGAAGTGATCAACATGAACCGCCGGATGATGATGGGCGGCGATGGTTCGCTCAACGTGCCTATGCGCAATGGCGAAGAAGGCTCTGGCGAATGGATGGACTGGCTGACGGACGACCGTCCGCTGCAGGACGAAACCGTCGCCGATGCCGAGGAAAAGGAAGTGCGTCACGACATGCTGGTCGAGGCGATGGACGCCCTCAACGAGCGTGAGCAGCACATCCTCACCGAACGCCGCCTGACGGAAAACCCGCAGACGCTCGAAGAGCTTTCGCAGGTCTACAACGTCAGCCGCGAACGCATCCGCCAGATCGAGGTGCGGGCGTTCGAAAAGCTGCAGAAGGCGATGAAGGCCATCGCCGGCGAGAGGCTGCTGCCGGGCGTCGCATAAACGCGGACAAACAGATAAGGAGCGGCGCGGGAGGATGGACCTTCCGCGCCGCTTTTGCGTAAGGACCACTCGATGCTGCGCCGCCTGACACTTTTCCTGTTCAAGTTCGCGATCGGGTTCGTCGCCCTCAGCTTCGTGCTGGTGGCGCTGTTCAAGTTTGTGCCCGTGCCCGTCACCGCGACGATGGTGATGGATGGCAATGGCATCACCAAGGACTGGGAGCCGCTGTCGGATATCGACCGCAATCTCGTTCGTGCGGTGATTGCGGCGGAAGACGGCAAGTTCTGCAGCCACGACGGTTTCGATGCCCAAGCGATTGCCAAGGCCATGGCAAGCAATGCCAAGGGCGGCCGCATCCGCGGCGGCTCCACCATCAGTCAGCAGACCGCGAAAAACGTCTTCCTGTGGCAGGGCGGTGGCTATTTCCGCAAAGGCCTGGAGGCTTGGTTCACGCTCCTGATCGAGAATGTCTGGGGCAAGCGGCGCATCATGGAAGTCTATCTCAACGTCGCGGAGACGGGCATCGGGACCTACGGCGCCGAAGCCGGGGCGCAGCGCTATTACCAGAAGGGCGCCAACTCGCTGACGCGAATCGAAGCTGCCAAGATGGCAGCCGCCCTTCCCCTGCCCAAGGAGCGCTCGGTGACCAATCCGAAGGGCTGGCTGCGCGGCCATGGTCGCACCATCGAGGCGCGTATCGGGGTCGTGGGGCGCGACGGTCTCGACGCCTGCGTTTACGAATAAGCGCAGAGACGAATTGCAAAAGCAGTGCAGTTTCACGGGCTTAGTGCTTGCACTGGCCGTGTAATACTATAACATCAAAGGCTTGTTATTCCGTATCATGCTGTTTTTACATGATTTTTCTTGATTGAACGGAGCGCAGCGGTCACATCGCTCTGACGGCTTTGGAATAGGGGAGAGCCTGATTGGGACTGGGTCACAGCCACGATCACACTGACGACCACGGGCATGGCCATGGTCATGGGGGGCACAGCCATGCCCCGGCCGACTTCGGCCAAGCCTTCCTGATCGGCATCATCCTCAATACCGGCTTCGTCATCGTCGAGGCAGCCTATGGCTGGATTTCCGGTTCGATGGCGCTGATTGCCGATGCGGGGCACAATCTTTCCGATGTACTCGCCCTGCTGCTCGCATGGGGCGCCAGCATCGCTGCCAAGAAGCCGCCGACCGAGCGCTTTACCTACGGCTACAAGAGCTCCACCATCCTTGCCGCGCTCGCCAATGCGGGACTGCTGCTCGTCGCCATCGGCGCGATCGCATTCGAGACCATCCACCGCATGGCAGAACCTGCGCCGGTCGAAGGCATGACCATGGTCATCGTCGCGGGCATCGGTATCCTGATCAACACCGGCACCGCCCTGCTCTTCCTTCGCGGGCGCAAGCACGACATCAATATCCGCGGCGCATTCCTGCACATGGCGGCCGATGCGCTGGTAAGCGTGGGCGTGGTTCTTGCCGGTATCGCGATCCTGATGACGGGTGCGCTCTGGATAGATCCGCTCGTCAGCATACTGATCGTCGCAGTGATCGCCTGGGGAACCTGGGGCCTGCTCAAGGATAGCGTAGCCATGAGCCTGCTCGGCGTACCCAAGGGTATTTCGGAAAGCGCGGTACGCGGATATCTTGCAGGCCTGGAAGGGGTGAAGGAAATCCACGACCTGCATATCTGGCCGATGTCGACGACCGAAACAGCACTCACCGCGCATCTGGTGATGCCCGGCCCGCATCCGGGTGACGGCTTCCTCCGCGAGATTTCGACGGAACTGAAGCACCACCACCGGATCAACCACGCGACCATCCAGATCGAACAATCGCGCGCGCATAGCGACAACGGTTGCTGATGAAGCGCGCCACCAGCGAAGCCCGCGAAAAGCTGAAGTCGGCCATGGGCCGGCTGGCGGGCGGCGACCGCGGCGCGCTGGAAGAGATTTATCGCGCGACTTCGACGAAACTTTTCGGAATCTGCCTCCGTATCTTGAAGGACAGAAAGGAAGCAGAGGACGCCTTGCAGGACGTCTACCTCACACTCTGGCGCCGCGCCGATCGCTACGACCCCGAACGGGCGAGCCCGATCAGCTGGCTGGCCACTTTCGCGCGCAACCGCGCGATCGACCGCCTGCGCGTTGGCAAGGTGCGGGGCGGCAGCGTGCCCGAGGAAGAAGCGGCGCCGGTCAGCGACCCTGCCCCGCTCGCAGAAGACATGCTGATCGATGCCGAGCGTGACGAGCGCGTGCACACCTGCCTCGAAAAGCTGGACGACAAATCCCGCGAAGCGATCCGCACGGCCTTTTTCGACGGTGCCACCTATGCCGAGATCGCCGAGAATACCGGTACGCCGCTCGGCACGATCAAGAGCTGGGTGCGACGCGGGCTGATGAAACTGAAGAAATGCCTGGAGGTCGGTCGATGACAGATGATCTGCACCCCGACGACGTGATGGCCGCCGAATATGTGCTCGGCCTGCTCGAGGGCGAGGAACTTCTGGCGGCACGCACACGCGAGGCTTCCGACCCCGCCTTCGCGGCAGACGTCGCCTTCTGGCAAGACCGCCTCGCCGCATTGCTCGACGAAATCGCCCCGCAGACCCCGCGCGAAGAAGTCTGGGAGCGCATCGCTGCCGAACTCGAAGGCGCATCGGACAGTGCAAAAGTCATCTCGCTCAATGCGCGTATCAGGCGCTGGAAGATGGCGACGGGCTTCGCCGCAGCGGCAGCCCTTGCAGCCGTGTCGCTGCTGGTCCTGTCGCCGTCGCAAACGCCTGCACCGGTTGTGGGTCCGGACACTGTCGAAGCCGAACCGCTCGCTGCCTCGATCCCCATCGGCGACACCGCGCTGCGCCTTGCCGTCACCTACCTGCCCGAACGCGAGGAGCTGTTCGTTTCGGCCAGCGGACTGACCGCCGATGGCGTCCACGATCACGAATTGTGGCTCGATCCGCAGGACGACAGCCCGCTGATGTCGCTCGGCGTGATTGCTCCGGGCGAAGAGCGCCGCGTGGCCCTTTCGCCCGAAGTTGCGGCCAAGATGGCAGACGGGTCTCCGCTGCTTCTCACGCGTGAGCCGTTGGGCGGAAAACCGCCCGAGGCTGCTGCCGGTCCGGTGGTCGCACAGGGGCGGCTGCAGAAAATCTGAAAATCTTTGCATCCGGCCTGGGTTGGCCTGCGTAACTCCATGCACAAGTTGGACGGGACTTGTGAACACAAGGAGTTACACAATGTCGATTTCCAATCCGCTCAAGGCCGCAGCGGTCGCTTCCGTCCTCGCGATGGGGAGCTTCGCACTGGCCACCGCCACCCCGGCCGCTGCCGACCATCACAAGTCGAAGCCGGCGCAGGCGCAGAAGAACATCGTCGAGACCGCAGTCGGCACCGGCGTGCACGAAACGCTGGTCGCAGCGGTCCAGGCCGCCGATCTCGTCGACACGCTCGCCTCGCCCGGCCCGTTCACGGTCTTTGCCCCCACCGATGACGCATTCGGCGCCCTGCCCGCAGGCACGGTCGACACGCTGCTCCTGCCGGAAAACAAGCACGACCTGCAGGACATCCTGAAATACCATGTCGTGGCCGGCCGCGTGCCTGCAGCCAAGCTGTCCGCAGCGATCCAGCAGAATGGTGGCAGCTACACCTTCGAGACCGTCGCTGGCGAGGAACTGACCGCCAGCTTCTCGGCCGACAACAACATCGTGATCACCGACGGCGCGAACCGCACCAGCACGGTGACCATGGCCGACGTGAAGACCACCAATGGTGTGATCCACGTCACGAACGGCGTCTTCCTTCCCGGATAACGCCCCTTCCCCTCCCCGTCGCTCCGGTCACCAACAACCGTAGAGCGACGGTCCTGGCCCCGCCCGACCAACCCCATCGGTCCGGCGGGGCCTTTTTTGTCCACCCGAACGAAAAGCGCCGCGAAGTCCGTAGACCGCGCGGCGCTTCGAAGATGTGTCGGAGAGAAGTGCCTAGGCGGCTTCTTCCTTCGGACCGTGGACCTGGATCGGGTCCTTCTTGCCTTCGACGACATCGGCATCGATCACGATTTCCGTGACGCCATCCATGTCGGGCAGGTCGAACATCGTGTCGAGCAGGATGCCTTCGACGATCGAGCGCAGGCCGCGGGCACCCGTCTTGCGGGCGATGGCCTTCTCGGCGATCTTCTTGAGCGCGTCCGGCTTGAAGGTCAGTTCCACGTTCTCAAGCTCGAACAGCTTTGCGTACTGCTTGCACAGCGCGTTCTTCGGTTCGGTCAGGATCGTGATCAGCGCATCCACGTCGAGATCGCGCAGCGTGGCGATCACAGGCAGACGGCCGACGAATTCGGGGATCAGGCCGAACTTCAGCAGATCTTCCGGTTCGCCCTTTTCGAGCAGTTCGCCGATGCGTCGCTTGTCCGGATCGGCGACATGCGCTCCGAAGCCGATCGAACGCTTCTGCAGGCGGTCGGCGATGATCTTTTCGAGCCCCGCGAACGCGCCGCCACAGATGAACAGGATGTTCGTGGTGTCGACCTGCAGGAATTCCTGCTGCGGATGCTTGCGGCCGCCCTGGGGCGGGACGGAGGCGGTGGTGCCTTCCATCAGCTTGAGCAGGGCCTGCTGCACGCCTTCGCCCGACACGTCGCGCGTGATCGAGGGGTTTTCGGCCTTGCGGGTAATCTTGTCGATTTCGTCGATGTAGACGATCCCGTGCTGCGCCTTCTCGACATTGTAGTCGGAAGCCTGGAGCAGCTTGAGGATGATGTTTTCCACGTCCTCGCCCACGTAACCGGCTTCGGTCAGCGTGGTAGCGTCGGCCATGGTGAAGGGCACGTCGAATGTGCGCGCCAGCGTCTGTGCCAGCAGCGTCTTGCCGCAGCCGGTCGGGCCGACGAGCAGGATGTTCGACTTGGCGAGTTCGACATCGCCAGCCTTGCCGCCGTGCTTGAGGCGTTTGTAGTGGTTGTGCACCGCAACCGAGAGGACGCGCTTGGCGCGGTCCTGGCCGATCACATAGTCATTCAGCGTTTCGAAGATTTCCGCAGGGGTCGGCACGTCGCCGTCCTTGCGGCCCGAGATACCGGCCTTCGTTTCTTCGCGAATGATGTCGTTGCACAGTTCCACGCATTCGTCGCAGATGAACACGGTCGGGCCAGCAATAAGCTTGCGCACTTCGTGCTGCGATTTACCGCAAAAGCTGCAGTACAGCGTGGACTTGTTATCGGTTCCGCTCAACTTGGTCATTTCCTGCTCTGCCCCCGCCAGCCCTTGAATACAGGGATTCGCCGACTCTAGGCCGGTGCGGGATTCGGTCAATATGTACCTACCAGCAACCCCTTGCCATAAGCTGAAGGCGCAGGGTTGCCGAATTCCTAGGACATTAATGCAACAGTCCCGTCATGGGACGCTGATTTGACTGGATTATTCGGGCGCGCCGCCCGAACCCTTGTCCTCGTCCTTGGTCGGTTCGTCGTCGCCTTCGGTTTCCGGACGCGCTTCGAAGACCTTGTCCACGAGGCCGAACTTCATCGCTTCTTCCGCTTCGAGGAAGGTGTCGCGATCCATCGCCTTTTCGATCTCGTCGAGGCTCTTGCCAGTGTACTGGACGTAAAGGTCGTTCATGCGCTTGCGGATACGAAGGATCTCGCGCGCCTGGATTTCGATGTCCGAGGCCATGCCGCGCGCACCGCCCGAGGGCTGGTGGACCATGATGCGGGCGTTCGGCAGCGCGATACGCATGCCCGGCTCGCCGGCGGCCAGCAGGAAGCTGCCCATCGAAGCGGCCTGGCCGATGCAGACGGTCGAAACGCGCGGCTTGATGTACTGCATGGTGTCGTGGATCGCCATGCCGGCGGTCACCACGCCGCCCGGCGAGTTGATGTACATGCTGATCGGCTTGGAGGGGTTTTCGCTTTCGAGGAACAGCAGCTGTGCAACGATCAGCGAAGCCATGTTGTCTTCGACCTGGCCGGTGACGAAGACGATGCGTTCGCGCAGCAGGCGGCTGAAGATATCGAACGCGCGTTCGCCGCGGCTCGACTGCTCGACCACCGTCGGAACAAGCGCCCCGGTGAGGGGATCGCGGTCAAACTGGCCCTGGCTGCCGTGTGCGTCGCTTCCGAACAGGTCGATCATGAAAATCCTTCCGTGAAAATATCGTGGGCCTATGTCGCTATAGGCGGCGCGATGTTCAAGGGGGTTAAGCATCACTTTGCCCAAGGATGCGGAACCCATGCCTTGCAGGGCGGTTATCGCAGCGAAGCCGGACTGCCATTCATCGGTTCCAGATCTGCATCTGTCGAACCGATCTTCACATCCTGCGCGGCAAGCACGAGGGCGAAGCTCAAGAGGACTCGCAAACCATCGTTACACGCCCAGCCAGACTGCTGCGTTTCGCAGCCCCCGTCGTTTCATGTGCCGCGCTCGCGCTGGGCATGCCCGTGCACGCGAATGCGGAAGAGGATACCGACGGTCAGATATCGGGCAATGTGAAGACCGACGGAGAGGGCAAGGAAAAGCCCTCGTCGACTATGGATGGACGCAGTTTCGAGCCCTCCTATTTCGAGCAGTTCGCCCCGCGCAACGCGCTGGACATGGTCGACCGCCTTCCCGGTTTCCAGATTTCCGGAGGCGGTGGCGGCGGAGGTCGCGGCTTCGGCCAGGCCAATGAAAACGTCCTCGTCAACGGCTCGCGGCTGACCTCCAAGTCCGACAGCGTGCGCGACCAGTTGCGCCGCATTCCGGCAAGCAAGGTCGTGCGGATCGAACTGCTCGACGGGACCGCGCTCGACATCCCCGGACTGGTCGGACTGGTCGCGAATGTGGTGGTCCGCTCGGGCGGATTGACGGGGCAGTTCATCTGGGAAGGCGCGGTGCGCACGACCGAAGTCGATCCCGAATGGTACGGCGGCGAGATTTCGATCTCGGGCAGCAGCGGCGCGCTCGGATACACTTTCGCCCTCGAGAACAACAACAACCGCTTCGGCGCGACCGGGCCCACCATCTTCCGTGATGCCAGCGGCGCACAGATTTTGCGCGAAGACACGATCTTTGTCGGTGCATTCGACGAACCGCGCGTCAGCGGCGCGCTGAGCTACGACTTCGGCGGCGGCACCACCGCAAACCTCAACGGCTATTTCGCCCGCAGCTTCTTCGACCGCCTGCGCAACGAAACGCGCACCTTTGCCGATGGCACGGTGGTCGATCGTTTCAACGCGCGCGACGGCGGATCTCCCGAATACGAAATTTCGGGCGATTTCAGCTTCCCGCTCGGCCCCGGCCAGATGAAGCTGATCGGCCTTGAGGCATGGGACGAGGAAGTCGCCTCCTCCACCATCATCGACACGCCGCGCGATGGCACGCTGGCGACCGGTAGCCGCTTCGCGGTGGGCGGCGGCGATGGCGAGCGGATCGGCCGTTTCGAATACAACTGGCCGATGCTCGGCGGCGAATTCCAGCTGGCGGGCGAAGCCGCCTTCAACCGGCTGGAACGGATCAGCAGCCTGTTCGAACTCGATGCAAACGGCGAGTTCGTCGAGATACCCTTCCCCGAAGGGACCGGCGGCGTCACCGAAGATCGCTACGAGGCAATCCTGAGCTACAGCCGCCAGCTGACCTCGAGGCTTGCGCTGCAGGCATCGGTGGGCGGCGAATATTCCAAGATCCGGCAAACCGGATCGGCAGCCAATTCGCGCAGCTTCCGCCGTCCCAAGGGTTCCGCCTCTCTCGCGTGGCAGCCGGAGGAGGGAATGGACATCTCGCTCGCGCTCGAGCGCCGCGTCGGCCAGCTCGATTTCGAGGACTTCCTCGCCAGCGTGACGCTTGAACAGGACAACAAGAACGCCGGCAATAACGAGCTGGTCCCTTCGCAGACCTGGGAAGTCACACTCGAAATTGCCAAGACGCTGGGCGAATGGGGGTCGACCACCTTCGTGGCGGAGCAGCGCTGGATCGAGGACTACACCGACCTCATCCCGCTTGCCGGCGGCGGCGAGGCGCGCGGTAATATCGACAAGGCCCGCCGCACCGAACTCGAATGGACCACGACCCTGCGCCTTGCCCAGCTGGGCTGGAAGGGTGCGCAGCTGGATTTGCGACTGGAGTACGAGGAAGGCGAGGTGCTCGACCCGCTGACCGGCGTGCTGCGCGATTTCTCCGGCCGTGCGGACCGTGAGCTGGAGATCGACCTGCGCCACGACGTCCTCGGCACCGACTTCGCATGGGGGGCCAGCCTCAATTACAATCGCATCCGCCCCAGCTTCCGCTTTTCGGAAGTCTCGCGCGACTACGAGGGTCCGGTATTTGCCGACCTGTTCATCGAGCACAAGGACGTGTTCGGTCTGACCGTGAACCTCACGGCCGCCAACCTTCTCGGCGGGCGCAGGTACTTCGACCGCACCGTCTTCGACGGATCGCGAAACGACGGCCTGATCCTGTTCACCGAGGAGCAGGACGAACGTCTGGGTCCGATTTTCCGGTTCAGCGTCGCGGGCAGTTTCTAGCGGCGCGCGCCGTCGAACCGCCCCTGAATCATCAAGAATCCAATACTTTAACAACATCCTGCAAGCAGCGATGGCGAACCCGCTTGGGTTTCGATCCGCCACCAAACTCGACGCTCGTCGACAAGTGTAGTCGTTAGTCGTCGTTCGAATGCTGCCCGTCGATGGCCGATACCGCCGTGCGTCTACAGATGTAGGCGAAGGCTCGGATCGCAGGAGAGCTTATGGCCCGCAGCCAACATTTTACCACCAGCATCATCGCCCTCGCATTTGCTGGCGCCACCCCCGCATGGGCCAATGAGGACCCGTCTCCGAGCGATGCCGCGAGCGGTGACCCGAACGTACCGTCGCAGCCCGTGACCGAGGGGGCGCGCGTGTTCGAACCGTCCTATTTCGAACAATTCGCACCGCGCAATGCGCTCGAAATGGTCGACAGGCTGCCGGGTTTCTCCATCTCAGGGGGCAATGATCAGGGCCAGCGAGGGCTTGGACAGGCGAACCAGAACGTCATCGTCAATGGCGAGCGTTTTTCCAGCAAGTCCGACTCGATCCGCGACCAGCTGGCGCGCATCCCTGCAGGCGATGTCATCCGGATCGAACTGGTCGATGGCAATTCGCTCGACATACCCGGCCTTACCGGCCTCGTCGCCAATGTGATCTACGAGAGCAAGGGCGCCTCGGGCCAGTTCCGCTACAATCCCGGCTTTCGCCCGTACAATACCGAGGCGCGCTATCTCGGCGGAGAGATCTCGCTCACGGGCAGCGACGGCCCGCTCGATTTCACCGTCTCGCTTTCGAACGAGAACAACCGCTTCGGTGCGGACGGCCCTATCCTCGTGACCGCGGCCGATGGCTCGCTGATCGAAGAGCAGCAGACCAAGTTCTCTGGCGGCTACGACAATCCCAAGCTCGCGACCAATTTCACCTATGATTTCGGCGGCGGGGCCTTTGCCAATCTGAACCTGAGCTATGGCGAGGACTTCGTGTTTCGCGACATGCCCGAAACCGGCTTCCCGACCGCGGGTCCGGTGCGCTTCCGCGAAGCCACCTACCATGAGCGCGGCCCCGAATACGAGATCGGTGGCGACATCGAATTCCCTCTCGGCCCGGGCAAGCTGAAGATCATCGGGCTGGAACGGTTCGAGCGCGATATCGGGGAAGCCCAGCTCATCGACACTTTCGACGACGGCAGCGACCCGAAGGGTTCGCGCTTCGAGCGGACCGACGAGGAAGGCGAGCGCATTGGCCGCTTCGAATATGGCTGGAACATGTGGTCCGCCGACTGGCAGCTGTCGGGCGAAGCAGCCTTCAACCGGCTCGACCGCCGATCGAAACTGTTTCTTCTCGACGATAGCGGCCAGTTCGAACGGATCGCCTTTCCGGCCGGGAATGGCGGTGTGACCGAAGACCGATACGAAGCGATCCTGAGCTACTCGACCCAGCTATCGCCGACACTCTCGCTCCAGGCGACGGGCGGCGCGGAATATTCCAAGATCGAACAGACCGGCTCGGCGGCGAACTCACGCTCGTTCCAGCGCCCCAAGGGTTCGCTGGCGCTGAGCTGGAAGCCGGCAGACGATTTCGACGTCTCGCTTACCGCTGCCCGCCGCGTGGGCCAGCTTTCCTTCGGCGCCTTCCTTGGCAGCGTGAACCTCAACGACGACAACCAGAATGGCGGCAACAACTCGCTCGTCCCGCCGCAGAGCTGGGAATTCGACCTCGAGGTCAACAAGGGCCTCGGCGCATGGGGTTTGCTCAAATTCGAGGCCAAGCAGGCCTATTTCGAGGACTTCATCGACTGGTTCCCGCTGGCTAACGGTGGCGAGGCACAGGGCAATATCGGCGACGCCAAAAGGACCCATCTCGAACTGACCGGCACGATCAACCTGGATCCGATCGGCTGGAAAGGGGCACGGCTCGATTTCAACGGCGTGAAGCGCTGGATGAGCGTGACGGACGCCTTCACCGGCGAGGACCGCGTGTTTTCGAACGACCTTGTCGACCGGCTCGAAGTCAACTTCCGTTACGACATTCCTGACAGCGACTGGGCCGTGGGCAACGGCATCAACACCTTCAATCCCGCCGGCTATTCGCGCCGCTACGAAACCGGCCGGGGATGGGAAGGCCCGACCTTCGGCTGGTTCTTCGTCGAGCACAAGGACGTGATGGGCCTGACGGTGCGCGCCTTGGCCGGCAACATGCTGGGCGCGCGCAATTACTTCGAACGCACGGTCTATGAAGGCGACCGGCCCGATGCACCCATCGCCTATCGCGAATACATGGACCGCCGGATCGGCCCGATCTTCAACTTCCGCATCAGCGGCGACTTCTGAGGCGCGCTTGCAATTAGCCGCGGCGCTGTCACTGTGCCGCGGTGGAATTCGACCCGCGCATTTTGATGTTCGTGATCTTCGGGCTCGGCCTGATGCTCGCCGTGCCGCTCGAGAAGTGGCTCGCGCGGTTCTGGCTGTCGCTGCCCATCGTCTACGTCGCTGCGGGATATGCGCTCTATTCGCTGCCGTTCGACCTGCCCCATATCAACCCGACCTTCGACGGGTTCGATGCGCTCGCCCTCGAATACATCACCGAGTTCATCGTCATCGCCTCGCTGATGGCGGCGGGAATTGCGATCGACCGACCCGTCAGCTGGAAGAACTGGCGACAGATCTGGCCGCTGCTGGTGATCGCGATGCCGCTCACAATCGCGGCGGTCGCTTTCCTGGGCTGGTGGGCGCTCGGGCTACCCGTTGCCAGCGCATTGCTGCTGGGCGCCGCGATGGCGCCGACCGATCCGGTCCTTGCGCGAAGCGTACAGGTCGGGCCGCCGGGTGAGAACGAGCGGCACGATGTGCGCTTTTCGCTCACGGTCGAGGCCGGTCTGAACGATGGACTCGCCTTCCCCTTCACCTACCTCGCCATCGCTGCAGTGGGCATGACTTCGCTCGGCGCGTGGACGCTCGAATGGGTGGCGCTCGATCTCGTGTGGCGGATCGCGGCAGGCGTGGCAGTCGGCTGGGCGGTCGGCCGCGCGGGCGCATGGTACGTCTTCGAACGCGAGGCCGATGCGGCGGTCAAGGATATCGAGGAGGATAGCGAGACCCAGCCGAAATACAGCACCAGCGAGGGGCTGATCGTGCTCGGCACGCTGCTGCTGGGCTACGGGCTGGCAGAATTGGTGGAGGGTTACGGTTTCCTCGCGGTGTTCGTGGGCGCTGTGACCGCCCGCCAGCGCGAGAACCGCAGCCGCTATCACAAGCTCAGCCACCATTTCATCGACCAGATCGAGCAGATCGTGCTGGTCGCCGTCCTCTTCGGCTTCGGTGCCATGCTGGCGAGCGGCGTGCTCGATGCGCTGACCTGGCCGGCCGCGCTGGTCGGGATTGCGCTGGTTTTCGTGATCCGCCCGGTCGCAGGGCTAATGTCGGAGGCGCTTAGCGATCTGCCCATGGTCGGGAAGCTTGCCGTCGCCTTCCTCGGCGTGCGCGGGATGGGATCGATCTACTACCTCGCCTACGGCCAGAACCACGCCGACTTCGAAGGGCTGAATATCCTCTGGGCTACCGCGAGCTTCACGATCCTCCTCTCGATCGTGTGCCACGGCATTATCGCCGGCCCCTTCATCGCCTATGTCGAGAAGCGACGCGCGCACATCCATGACGGGCAGGAAGAGGAAATGGCCTGCCTCGCACCGGACGAAAGCCGGTTGGCCGTCGAGCCTCACGCAAAGCCGGAATAGCAAAAGGGCGGCAGGATCGCTCCCGCCGCCCTCTCGATTGCTTGAACCGGATGAAGCTTACTTCTTCTTGGCTGCAGCCTTCTTGGCCGGAGCCTTCTTCTTGGCCGGGGCCTTCTTGGCTGCGGGCTTCTTGTTGCCCTCGTCCTTCTTGGCGGCGGCCTTCTTGGCCGGAGCCTTCTTGGCAGCAGGCTTCTTCTCGTCCTTCTTGTCGTCGGACTTCTTGGCAGCCGCCTTCTTGGCCGGAGCCTTCTTCGCAGCAGCCTTCTTCTTGGCCGGCTTCTTGGCTTCTTCGCTTTCGTCCGCTTCGATTGCGGCTTCGAGTTCCTCGCGCGTCACTTCGCGGTCGGTGATCTCGGCCTTGTCGAAGAGGAAGTCGACGACCTTGTCTTCATAAAGCGGTGCGCGCAGCTGGGCGGCGGCCATCGGCTCCTGCTGGATGTACTGCATGAACCGCTCACGGTCTTCCGGGCGATACTGCTGTGCAGCCTGCTGGATCAGCATGCTCATTTCGTTCGGAGTGACCTGGACATTGTTCGCCTGGCCGATTTCCGACAGCAGCAGGCCAAGACGCACGCGGCGTTCGGCGATGTTGCGGTAGTCGTCCTTCTCGGCGTCCATTTCCTTGAGCATCTCTTCGGGATTTTCCGAACGAGCGGCCTCCTGCTGGAGCTGGGCCCAGATCTGGTCGAATTCGGCATCGACCATGCTCTGCGGCACGGCGAAATCGTGGCCGGCAGCCAGCTGGTCGAGAAGCGAACGCTTCATCTGCGTGCGGGTGAGGCCGGCAGTTTCCTGCTCGAGCTGGCCGCGCAGCAGTTCCTTGAGCTTGTCGATGCCGTCGAGACCGAAGTTCTTGGCGAAATCGTCGTCGAGCTTGGTTTCGCCTTCGACCTTCACCTGCTTCACGGTGACGTCGAATTCCGCCTTCTTACCGGCGAGGTGAGTCGCCTGGTAATCTTCGGGGAAGGTCACTTCGATGGTCTTGGTGTCGCCGGTCTTCACGCCGGTGAGCTGGTCTTCGAAGCCGGGGATGAACATGCCCGAGCCGAGCACGAGAGCTGCGTCTTCGGCCTTGCCGCCTTCGAATTCGGTACCGTCGACGCGGCCGACGAAATCGATGATCAGCTGGTCGCCGTCGGCTGCCTTCTTGGTCTTGGCAGCGTCCTTGTAGCTCTTGTTGTTCTCGGCAAGCTTGCCGATCGCGTCCATGACTTCCTCGTCGGAAACCGGAACAGTCAGGCGCTCGATCTTGAGATCGTCGGTGCTGGGAGCTTCTACTTCGGGAAGAACTTCGAGTTCGACGGTGAGGGTGGCGTCCTTGCCTTCCTCATAGCCTTCGCCCAGCTCGACCTTCGGCTGCATCGCCGGCTTGAGCTTGTTGTCGGCCATCGTCTTGTCGACCGATTCGCGAATCATGTCGTTCACGGCCTGGGCGTGCATCTGCTCGCCATGCATCTTGCGGATCAGGTTGGCAGGGACCTTGCCGGGGCGGAAGCCGGGCATCTTCACCTGCGGGGCGACCTTCTTCACCTCGCCATCGACACGGGCTTCGATTTCCTTGGCCGGGATGGTGATGGCATAGGCCCGCTTAAGGCCTTCGTTGGCGGTTTCTTTGATCTGCATGGGTGTAGAACTCGTAGGTTTGTACTGTCTGTCTGTGCGAGAGTTTGCGATGAGCGAAACTGGTGCGGGCGAAGGGACTCGAACCCCCACATCTTTCGATACTGGTACCTAAAACCAGCGCGTCTACCAATTCCGCCACGCCCGCAAACTTGAAAGCGAAGCCCTGCGCTAACGAGGGTTCGCCGCGCATATAGGCGCGTGCCTCTAGTAGGATGCGACCAAAAGGGCAAGCGGGAGGGAGAGGAATGGAACCGGCAAATATGATAGACCGTTTCTTCCAGCGTCCCATCGAAGGATTTTGACATGGCCACGCAGCCCGACCCAGACACGATAAACCCCGGTGCGCCGCCGGAAATGCCGCCCGGCACCCAGCCTAACGAGGCACCGATGGAAGAACCGCCTTCGATCGAGCCGACGCCGCCCGATTTCGACGAGCCCGGCCCCTCGCCGCTCGAAACGCCGCCGCCGCCCGATTGATCTTGCCGCGCGCCCCCGCGCGCATTACAGGCGCGCGCCATGACCGAAGAAACCAAAGCCCAGACACCGCCCCTGCACCTCTCGGTGAACCCGAAGAGCACGCATTTCGACGTCGACGTGCTCCAGCGCGGCGTGGGCATCCGTTTCAAGGGCCGTACCCGCACCGATATCGAGGAATACAACATTCCCGAGGGCTGGGTGCGCGTGCAGGCCGGCAAGACCATGGACCGCCACGGCAACCCGCTGACGCTGAAGCTCAACGGCCCGGTCGAGGCATGGTTCGAAGACATGGGCGACGAACCGCCCGTCGCGAAGGCCGACTGATACGGCTTTCCTGCTTTCTTACGCCCGTGCCAATGCGGGCAGCATGAGAGCTTTCCGGTCCCGCAAACCGCGCATTTCCGCCATCCGGGCACGAAATGCGCGCCGCGGGACCTTTTCGTTCAGGACCGTGTTCCAAGCGCTCCACCCTGTAGGAATGGCCTCGCAAACTTGCATAAGCAGCGATTTGCGCCCACCTGCCCGCAAGGCACCATCATGACAGCAACCGAAAAACCCACCGTCATCATCATCGGCCGGCCCAATGTCGGCAAGTCGACGCTGTTCAACCGGCTCGTCGGCAAGAAGCTCGCGCTGGTCGACGACCAGCCGGGCGTCACGCGTGACCGGCGCATGGGCGATGCGGAAATCGCGGGCCTGGAATTCACCGTCGTCGACACCGCCGGCTGGGAAGACGAAGACCCCGACAGCCTGCCGGGCCGCATGCGCAAGCAGACCGAAGTCAGCCTCGAAGGCGCCGATGCCGCGCTGTTCGTGGTCGACGCACGCGCAGGCCTCACCCCGCTGGACGAGGAAATCGGCCGCTGGCTGCGCGGGCAGGATGTGCCCGTTGTGCTCGTGTGCAACAAGGCGGAAGGCAAGGCTGCCGAACCGGGCATTCTCGAAAGCTACAGTCTCGGCCTTGGCGAACCGCTGGGTATCTCCGCCGAGCATGGCGAAGGGATCGCCGACCTCTTTACCGGCCTTTGGCCGATCATCGGCGCGAAGGCAGAGGCCGCAGAGGCCGCTGCGGAACTCGAAGCGGAACTGGACGAGGAAGACCTGTCCGGTCCGCTCAAGCTCGCCATCGTCGGGCGCCCCAATGCAGGCAAGTCCACGCTCATCAACCGCCTGCTCGGCGAAGACCGCCTGCTGACGGGCCCCGAAGCAGGGATCACGCGCGATTCGATTGCCGTCGATTACGAATGGCACGATCCCAAGACGAACGAGATGCGCGAGATCAGGCTGATCGACACGGCCGGTATGCGCAAGCGCGCCAAGGTCACCGAGAAGCTGGAGAAGCTCTCGGTAGCCGATGCCCGCCGTGCCATCGATTTCGCCGAAGTCGTCATCCTCCTGCTCGATGCCACCAAGGGTCTCGAACACCAGGACCTCAAGATCGCCGCCCATGCGCTCGAGGAAGGTCGCGCGCTGATGGTCGCGATCAACAAGTGGGACATCGCGGAGAACGCCTCCTCGCTGTTCAACGGCATTCGCGAAGCGCTCAACGAAGGCCTCAGCCAGGTGCGCGGCGTTCCGTTGTTCGCCGTATCGGCCAAGACCGGCAAGGGCCTCGACACCATGCTGTCGGCCGCCTTCGAAATCCGCGAGGCATGGAGCCGCCGCGTGCCGACTGCGGCATTGAACCGCTGGTTCGACGATGCGCTGGCCGCCAATCCCCCGCCCGCGCCCGGCGGCCGCCGGATCAAGCTTCGCTACATCACGCAGGCGAGCGTACGTCCGCCGCGCTTCGTGGTCTTCGGGACGCGTCTCGACGATCTGCCCAAGAGCTACGAACGCTATCTCGTCAACGGTATCCGCGCGAAGCTCGGCTTCGATGCCGTGCCGGTGCGCGTGGTGCTGAAGAGCCCCAAGAACCCCTACGATTCGAACCGCGGAGGTGGCGGCAAGTTCAGCGGCGGTGAAGGCCGTGACTGACGCGCTGCTGTTGATCCCGGGTATCGAGCTTCTCGAACGCACCAGTTCCTCGATCCGTGTGCAGAACGTGGTCCAGCTATCCATGGCCCCCGCCTTCCTGCTGGCAGGCATCGGTGCGGTCATGAACGTGATGACAAACCGGCTCATCTGGGTCGCCAACAAGATCGAGAAGATCCTGAAAGCCGGCAGGGACGACGAGACCAACGACCTGCTGGTCGAAATTCCGGCGCTGGAGAAGCGCCGCGTCCATGCCCAGCGCGCCGTGATGCTGAGTACGGCCTCGGCATTCACCATCAGCATCGTCATCATGCTGCTGTTCGTCAGCGCCTTCGTGAAGGCCCCGCTGGGGACCTTCGTCGCGCTCACATGGCTCATCACCATGGGCCTGCTGATGGCCGGCCTTGCCTCTTTCCTGCTCGAGACGCGGGTGGCAGCACGGCGCAATCGCGAACGGATGGAAGAGCGCACCTACGGCCCGTAGATTTGGCCGACTCGACCGGGCGGTGCTAATCCCGGGGCACAACAGAAAAGAACAGCATCCACTTTCATGGGTCGCGGACGGAGACCGACCATGAAAACCCCCATCACACTGGGCATTGCCCTCGCCGCCCCGCTCGCGCTGTCCGGCCCGATGAGTTCGCCCACGTCTGCTGCGCTGAGCGAAGCGCAACTCGCCGCGCTCGACCCCACCCTGCCCGGCCGCAACGCTTGCCGGGGCTTCTTCACGGGAGCCGCCGCGCTCGACAGGCGGCTGGAACTGGCGCGGTCCTTCGGTGCCAGCCAGCTTGCGACAGGGGCCACCATTGGCCTGATCGGAAATACCGGTCGCTACGACATTCCGGCCACCGAGCTTACCGGCGAAGCGCGCAGCTATTTCGACCAGGGCATCGCGCTCACATACGGGTTCAATCACAAGGCGGCGATCCGCTCTTTCCGCGAGGCGGCCCGGCTCGCGCCCGACTGCGCCATGTGCTGGTGGGGCGTGGCGCTGGCCAATGGCCCGAACATCAACGCCGGCATGGACGATGCCGCAAACCGCGATGCGCTGGCGGCACTCGAACGCGCGACCGAACTCGCGGCGAATGCAAGCGAGACCGAGCGGGCGATCATTGCGGCGCAAACGCAGCGCTATTCTTTCGATGCGGACCGAGCCGCGCTCGACGCGCAATACGCGGACGCGATGGCGGCGCTAGCCGATGCCAATGCCGACAATGACGACCTCCAGATCCTCGCGGCCGAAGCGGCGATGAACACCACCCCTTGGAACTACTGGACGGAAGGCAAGAAAGCGCAGCCGCGGATCGGCAAGGCGGTCGAGCGTATCGAGACCGTGCTCGCGCGCAATCCGCAGCATCCGCAGGCCTCGCACCTGCTCATCCACCTGCTCGAAAACGGGCCCGATCCCAAACAGGCAGAGGCCGCGGCGGACGAGCTCAACCGCAGCGGCCCGCGCGCGCTCGGCCATCTCGTCCACATGCCTGCGCATATCTACTACCGGATCGGTCGCTACGGGGATTCGATCGAGGCGAATATCGCCGCCGCGCGCGCAGACCAGGCCTATCTCGCGAGCGCACCGGAAGATGCGCTCTATCGCTACGGCTACTATCCGCACAACGTCCATTTCCTGCTGACCAGCGCGCAAATGGTGGGCAACATGCGGGCAGTCGCGAGCGAGACAGCGCGGCTCGAGGGCATCCTCGATGCCGATATTGCGCGCCAGCTGGCGTGGGTTCAGGCGATCCATGCCGCGCCGCATTTCGCCCTTGCCCAGACCGGGTCTCCGCAAGCGATCCTTGCGCTGACGAATGAGAAGTCCGACCTCGCCTATGTCGACGCGATGCGGCTCTATGCCCGGGCGGTCGGCCATGCGCTGGCGGGTGACGAGACTTCCGCCGAGGAAGTGATCGGCCAGATCGACGCGATGATCGAAGCTCCCGACGTGCAGGCGATGACTGGGCAGGGCTTCCCCGCTCCCGATATCGTCAAACTCGCGGGACTTGCCGCGCGCGGGCGGCTGGCGCTGGCGAGCGGCGATCCGGCAGCCGCGGTGCGCTATTTCGAACTGGCCGAGAGTATCGAGGCGACCATCCCCTATTCCGAGCCGCCCTTCTGGTACTATCCGGTCGCCCAGTCGCGCGGGGCTGCGCTCTACAAGATGGGCCGTCACGAAGAGGCTGTCGCGGCCTTCCGCAAGGCTTTGTTCCAGGCCCCGAATAACGGCTGGGCGCTTTACGGACTGTCCAAGGCACAGGCTGCGGCAGGCAACCGGATGGAGGCACGTGCGGCCAAGGCCAAGCTCGACGAGATCTGGCAGGGCGAGACCGAATGGCTCTCGATGGACCGGCTCTAGATCACTCGGTTGACCCTGCTTTTCCGCCAGACCGGGGGCAGGCAGTTCCTGTGGTGAGACCGTAGGTGGGCGGTTGCGCGCTGTTCATTCCCGCTGCGCATCAATCCGCCACAGCAAGAGAGGAGAACGCCATGACGCGGATCCACGTGTCGATAGAAGAGCGGTGCTCGAGCGGTGGCGACCCCATGATCGTCGACGCGCTGGACGTGCCCACTGCCCTCGCCATTGCCGACATCAACATGCAGGATGGCAGCGCCGAGCTGTGGGAGGGCGAGCGCAGGCTTGGCCGACTGACCAAGCACGGCGGCGACCATGCAAGCTTTTGGGAGCTGGGGCCGAACTAGCCTTCTTCGCCCTCGCCGGCAGCCTTGGAATTGAGCTGCACGTAATTCTGGAGGCCCATCCGCTCGATCATGTCGAACTGCGTTTCGAGGAAATCGACGTGCTCTTCCTCGCTCTCGAGGATGCGCTCGAAGATTTCGCGGGTGGTGTAGTCGCGGACTTCCTCGCAATGTGAAATCGCATCCTTGAGCAGCGGGATCGCTTCCATCTCGACCGCGAGATCGGCCTTGAGGATTTCCTCGACCGTCTCGCCGACCTTGAGCTTGTGGATTGCCTGGAAGTTGGGGAGGCCGCCGAGGAAGAGGATGCGCTCGGCCAGGACATCGGCGTGCTTCATCTCGTCGATCGATTCGTGCCGCTCGTATTCGGCGAGCTTGGTCACGCCCCAGTCGGCCAGCACGCGATAATGGAGCCAGTACTGGTTGATCGCGGTCAGCTCGTTGGTGAGTGCCTTGTTCAGGAATTCGATGACCTTGGGATCGCCTTTCATGGCTCACTTCTCCGCTAGAAAATCTCAGGCGAAGCTATGCGCGCTCGATGCGGCGGAAACAAGGCCGGATAGCGAGGAAATGGCGGAATTCCGCCAGTTGCGAGCGATTTTCAGTAGCGGAAACTAGGCGGCGACAGTGGTCGGTTCGAAGGCCATTTCGCGCTCTTCGAAGATGATCGCGTCGGCTTCGTCGAGGCAGGTCCCGCAAGCAGGGCGCTTGCCGAGGGCAGCGTAGCACGCCTCTGCATCGCCCGGACAACGGCGCGCCACGTTGCGCAGATCGCTTTCCCGAATGGCATTGCAAATGCAGGTGTACATGCGCCGTGAAATCCTTTGCGATTGATTCGCAAAAGCAGATATAATGCGACTTATTCGCAATAGCAAGCAATCAGCGACGCAGTTGGAAGACCTTGCCGTAGGTCAGGCAGCGCCACAGCCATTCGAGCGGTCCATACCGGAAATGCTCCAGCCACAGGCGCGACCACAGGAGCATTACGACCCAGGACAGAATCACCACGAGGTAGAGCAGTGTCCGCGGCAACTCGCCGAATAGGTCCAGACCCCAGTTGCCGAAGATGAACAGCATCATGATCGAAGCACCGAGGTAGTTGGTGAAAGCCGCCCTCCCCGCCGCCTTGATGCTCTGCCCAAGCCATCCGCTCGCCCGGGGCGCATAGCTGACCAGCAGCCCGAGCATGCCGAGCATCATGACGAGGCGCGGGACAGGTGCCCACCCGGTCGATGCGGCGAGCCCCTCGTAATAGCCTATGCCGCCTTCCAGTGTGTCGAGAGCGATCCACAGCAGCGCCGCGCCTCCGACCACAAAGCTTGCCCACGAGGCGGCTAGCAGCCTTCGGCCATTCAACCTGCCTTCGAACAGACCGAAGCGATAGAGCGCCATGCCGATCGCCATCAGCGGTAGCGCCTCCATTGCCCCGTCGAGCAGGCTGGCGAATGGCTCTGTGGCGTGCACCTCGAAAGTATGCGCCACGAAATCGAAATAGGTGCCGTCTTGCCGGATAGCGGTTTCGACCTGCGCATCATCGAGACCGTATTCTGCTGCCTCCATGAAGGCGCGCCCCATACCCTCAAGCGAGTTGTCGCTATCTATTGCGCGCAGCGTGATGAAATTGACGAGTGCGAAGAATAGTGCACCGGTCAGATAGCCGATCAGGCCGAAAGCCAGCTGCAGCCGTGCCGACAGGCCAGAAAGCGCGATCACGCCGAAACCGCACACCGCATAGAGGAACAGGATGTCTCCCGCCCAGATGAAGTAGTAATGGATGAGGCCGAAGCAGCCGAGCCAGAACAGCCGCCGCGCCTGCAAGCCCAATGTGCGTCCGCTTTCCCAGCTCTTTTCGAGGAAAAGATATAGTCCCGCTCCGAACAACAGGCTGAAAAGCCCGCGCATCTTGCCATCGATCAGGACGAATTGCCCGACCCAAAGCTGCATATCCAGATCGGTCGGCGTCAGCGTGAAGGCGCCGGGGAAGAAGGCGGCCTCGAACGGCTGACCCATGGCGATGATGTTCGCGACGAGAATGCCCATCACCGCTATTCCGCGCACGAAGTCGAGGCTTTCGATCCTATCGCCGCTCTCGGCGATCGGCTGGATCATGTCGGGTGTCGTGTCGCTCACGAGAGGCTGCTGTCCTGCATCATCCCGCTCACCCATAGCGGCATCGGCGAATCAGGAAAGGCGGCCGGATCACCGGGTCACAAGACAATCATGCCCGCGGCGCTTCAGCGCGGCGCAGGCGGCATTCGCCTGCGAACGGCTGGCGTAGCCGCCAGCCTGCAAGATCGTGAGCCGCCCTGCCGGCTTCTCGATTCGCTCACGTCCCTCGATCTCGGGAAGCGCGGCGACACTGTCCCACATGCGTCCGACGTTGCCCGGTACGCCGAAGGCACCAAGCTGCACCTTCCAAGGACCCGCGGCTCTATCGGCGGATGCAGTGCGAACTTGCGTTTCAGCCTGACGTTGCGCTGCCGGAGCGGGAGATGGGGCAGGAGCGGGTGCAGCGGTTCGCACTTGGCGGGTCGGTTCTGCCTTTGCGCCAGGCGCCATGGCCATGAGGCTGATGTCCCGCTTCGGGGTCAGCCCGCTCTCGCCGATCTGTTCGGCCAGCAACAACGCCTCGCGCTTCTGCTCGGCCGAGAGATAGGGATCCATGCGCCCGAGCGCGCGGGTGGCTTGCGGAAGGCCACCGACATCGGCCAGCGATGCAAGGGCATAGGCCAGCGGCCAGTCCTTCTCCGCCACATCGCCATTGAAATGGGCGAGCGAGAGAAAATATCGCGCTGCCGTGTTCCCGCGCCTCGCGGCCGTACGCAGATAGGGAAGCGCCTCTGCCTCGGCGCCGCGCTGGAACAGCAGGATGCCATAAAGATCGGCTGCATCCTCGTGACCCGATGCGGCTGCTGCAGCATAAAGTTCCTCGGCGCGGGTCAGATCCTGCGACACGCCGCGGCCATAACGATAGGCCTGCGCGAGGTTGAACTGGGCATTTGCATCGCCTTGCGCGGCAGGCGCCTGCCATTCGCGGACCGCGGCAGAGTAATCACCCGCATTCCAGGCGATCACGCCGGACCGCGTGTCTGCAAGCGCAGGCCCCGCGCAAACCACCGCGATTGCCGCAGAGCCCAATGCCACCAAATATTTACCCGCCGCCGTCATAAGTCTGCCCCGATCCAAGTGGGAGCGGGACCCGTCCCGCCTTGCTCCACGGAATAGCAGGCCGTGCGTTAACATCTCGCAGCCACCCGGGCGATGCGGAATGTTTAACAGGATTAACCTTAAATTAGGGGTAGTCTGCGATCCCCTCAATTCGAGACCGCCGCACACCAGCGGCATAATGATTGTTACAGGCGCTATAGGGGGACCTAGCCTTGCGTGTACTGGCTTTGGCATCGCAGAAGGGCGGATCGGGTAAAACCACGCTCTCCGGACATCTGGCCGTTCAGGCCCAGCGAGCGGGCGCTGGCCCGGTCGTCCTGATCGACATCGACCCGCAGGGGTCGCTCGCCGACTGGTGGAACGAACGTGAGGCGGAACTGCCCGCCTTCGCCCAGACCACCGTCGCACGGCTTGCAGCCGACCTGGCGATTCTCCGCCAGCAGGGTTTCAAGCTCGCGGTCATCGATACGCCGCCGGCGATCACCATGGCTATCCAGTCGGTGATCTCGGTCGCCGAACTGATCGTGGTTCCGACTCGCCCCAGCCCGCACGATCTTCGTGCCGTTGGCGCAACGGTCGACCTGTGCGAACGCGCCGGCAAGCCGCTGATCTTCGTGGTCAACGCAGCAACGCCCAAGGCCAAGATCACTTCGGAAGCAGCAGTCGCGCTCTCGCAGCACGGCACGGTTGCCCCGATTACCCTTCACCATCGCACCGATTTCGCAGCCTCGATGATCGACGGCCGCACCGTGATGGAAGTCGACCCGGAAAGCCGTTCGTCGGCAGAGGTCACTGCTCTCTGGAAGTATATTTCGGATCGGCTTGAAAAGCAGTTCCGCCGCACCGTCTTCTCTGCGCCGAATCAGCAGGCGCAGCAGCCCGGTGCATATCGCCCCGCCGGCGGCTTCGGTCGTCGGGTGGCCCAGTAAGAGCAACTAAGGAAAGGCGGAGGCCAGCCGGATGTCAGACGCCAATTTCGCATCTCTTTCTTCGACCCTGCTTGCACGCAAGGGCGGCGCGAAGCCTGCCATGCGTCCGCAGTCCGCGGCCCTCGGCCCGGTCGACGGCGTAGCGGCAGCTGCCAATCTCGAGGACCTGGGGTGGAACGACATGGGTGAAGATGCCCCGTCGCCTGCCTACCCCGAAGCCGGAAGCGATGCGGGCGAAGCGCGCCGCATCATGCCCAAGGCACCCTCGCTGTCCGAATCGAGCCTGATCCAGGCTGGTCCGGTCGAGCAGGTCGAAGAGAACGATTTCGCACAGGACAATGACGAGCAGCCTTCCGAGGGTGCGGACATCGTCCCGATCAACGCACGTCAGGGCGACGAATCGCCGACTGCGAACCAGGTCCGCGAATCGATCGACAAGATCACCAGCCAGCTTGCCAGCCGGGAAGAAGGCAACATCGCCGAACCGGAACAGAAGACCGAAGTCCGCTTCGAAGCTTCGGCAATGGCTGCACCCAAGAAGAACAAGACCAAGCCCGCCACGCGTACCAGCGCGGCGAGCAAGGGTAAGCGCGCGGCCTTCACGCTGCGCCTCGACCCGGAACGTCACCTGATGCTGCGTCTTGCCTGCACCGTTCGCGGAAGCAGCGCCCAGCAGCTCGTGACCGACGCTCTTGACGGCCTTTTGGCCGAAATGCCGGAAATCGCCAGCCTTGCTGCCCAGGTGCAGCAGCGCTCACATTGAACTTGAAGGACGTGGGATCGCCTTTTGAGGGGTAAAGTAATGACCAACAGGAACACCTTGATCCGGCTTGCCGTCACCACGGCACTTGCATCGACCGCTCTCGCCGGTTGCACCGGCAAGGTCGCGCCCACTGCCGCGCATTCTGCCGCCAAGGCCGAAACCGCGCTGAAGAAGGGCAAGAGCGACAAGGCCGTCGACCACGCGGAAGCCGCTGTCCTTGCCAGCCCGCGCGATGCTTACACCCGCACCCTTCTCGGCAATGCCTATCTGGAAGCAGGTCGCTTTGCTTCGGCAGCACAGGCATTCTCGGACGCGATCGAGCTCGGCGACACCTCGCCGCGCACGGTCATCAGCCTCTCGCTCGCACAGACCGGCATGGGCGACCGCCCGGCCGCGATCTACACGCTCGAGCGCCATGAAGCCGCGATCGATCCGGCCGACTACGGCCTTGCCATCGCACTCGCCGGCCAGCCGCAGCGCGGCGTGCATGTCCTGTCCAACGCACTTCGCGGCGGCCAGAACACGCCCAAGGTTCGCCAGAACCTCGCCTATGCCTATGCGATGAGCGGCCAGTGGCGCGAAGCGCGCATCATGGTTGCCGAAGACGTTCCGGCCGACAAGGTCGGCGATCGCATGGCCGAATGGGGCGCAATTGCCCGCCCCGAACAGTATCGCACCCGCATCGCGAGCCTGCTGGACGTCGAGATCCAGAACGATCCGGGCCTGCCGACGATGCTGGCGCTGAACAACAATCCGAGCGTCGACATGCTCGCTTCGGAGAACGTCGAACAGGCGGACAGCGATTTCGCATTCGCAGCCGAACTTCCCGCAGCCGCACCGGCTGAGGAAATCGAAAGCTTCGACGTCGATACCGAGGCGACTTTCGCCGACGCAGCGCCTGCAGTTCCGGTCGCAGACGAGCCGCGTTTCGTTCCGGCCCAGCCGGCAGCGGACAAGCCGGTCGTGGTTGCGTCGCTTGATAGTGAAGATGAGGTTTCCAAGCCGATTGCGAAACCTGCTGCAGCCTCGAAACCGGCACCTGCCGCAAAGCCCGCACCGCGCCTCGCGGCTGCCAAGGGTGATTACAACATCCAGCTCGGTTCCTACTTCACCATGGAAGACGCGCTGGCAGGCTGGGACAAGTTCCAGGCCATGTATCCCGAGCTGGCCGATGCAGAGCGCACGATCAGCCGCGCACGCGTCAATGGCCGCCTCTACTTCCGCGTAGCCGCCACCGGCTATGCGAAGGACACGGCGCGCTCCATGTGCTCCAGCGTCAAGGGCAAGGGCGGCGGCTGCATCGCCTACGCCCAGGACAACCCGCTGCCGGGCGCACTGCTCGATAACGGTGCCGTAAGGGTCGCAGCGCGCTAAGCGCGAACCAGAAATACCACCGAGCCTTGCCCCTTCCGGTTCCGACCGGGAGGGGCTTTTCTTTTGGGCGGAGCGTCAGAGCGCGACTTCGACGCCGCCCTTCCACAGCTTGAGCACGCTCCCCTGTGTGGGTTGGCCATCGAAGGGCGTATTGCCTGCGCTCGCTTCCATCTTCGCGCTCTGGATGACCCAGGGCTTGTCGGCATCGATCAGCGCGATGTCTGCCTCGAGGCCTGCCTTCAACTCGCCCGCCTCGACGCCGAGAAGGCGCGCAGGATTGCGGCTGACGAGGTCGAAGGCACGCGGCAGGTCGATGACCTCGTCGCGCACGAGCGAGAGCGTCATGGCAAGCAGCGTCTCCGCGCCGGCCATGCCCGGTTCGGCATCGGCGAACGGCAGTCGCTTGTCTTCGGGCCCGCGCGGATCGTGTCCGCTGGAGATTACGTCGATGGTGCCATCGGCAATCGCTTCGCGAACGGCTTGCCGGTCGTCCTCGCTGCGTAGCGGGGGCGAGAGGCGCGCAAAGGTACGGAATTCAGCCGTCGCAAGGTCGGACAGCATGAAATGCGCGGGCGTAACGCCTGCCGTGATCTCCTGGCCCGCGGCCTTGGCCTTACGGATCAGTTCAAGGCCGGCACGCGTCGTGACCTGCCGGAAATGGAGGCGCGCTCCCGCCATCTCGGCAAGCGCGAGGTCGCGCGCGATGGCGATGGCCTCTGCCTGCGCCGGTGCACTCGGCAGGCCCCTGCGCGTGGCATATTCGCCTGCCGTGGCGACGGCTTCGCCCACGAGAGCCGCATCCTCGGCATGGGTTACGACCGGCATGTCGAGCATGGCGGCATATTGGAGCAGCCGCAGCATGACGCCGCTATCGGCGATCCACTGGCGTCCGGTTGCGACGCCCCTCGCCCCGGCATCGCGCATCAGGGCGATCTCGGCGATTTCGCGTCCTTCAAGACCACGCGTCGCGGCGGCCAGCGGGTGAACCCAGAAATCGGGCTTCCCGCTCTTTGAAATATATGAAATCCGGCTCGGCAGGTCGAGCATCGGCGACTGGTCGGGCATCAAGGCTGCGCGGGTAATGCCGCCGAAATGGAAGGCCGGCTTGTCGATAGCGAAAACGCCCAGATCGACGAGGCCGGGCGCGACCAGCTTGCCGCGTACGTCGAGGTTATCCCCCTCGTCCGCCACCGCACCCTCGACCGCAGCGATCTTGCCATCTTCAAGGCGCAGCGAGCCTTCATGAACGCCATCCGGCGTGACGATGCGGGCGTTGGTAATCGTGATGGGAGTATGCTGCTTCATGCGACGTCTCCCCATCCCTCGACCCCGCGAGCGCGGCGCGTGAGCACGTCGAGGCAGGCCATGCGGATCGCCACACCCATCTCGACCTGCCGGGTGATGATCGAACGGTCGATCATGTCGGCAACCTCGCTGTCGATCTCCACCCCACGGTTCATCGGCCCCGGGTGCATGACCAGCGTATCGGATTTCGCCTTTTCGAGGCGCGCTTTCGTGAGGCCATAGAGGTGGTGATACTCCCGCGCCGAGGGAATGAACTGGCCGCTCATCCGCTCGGTCTGGAGGCGCAGCATCATCGCGACATCCGCCCCGTCGAGTGCGGCGTCGAAGTCATGGAACACCTCGGCGCCCATCCCCTCGATCCCGCTCGGCATAAGTGCGGGCGGTGCGCAGAGACGCACTGTCGCACCAAGCGCCTGCAGGCAGAGCAGGTTCGAACGCGCAACGCGGCTGTGCAGGATGTCGCCGCAGATCACGATGACGAGGCCGGTGAAATCGTCCGCCGTCTCGCCCCGATCGCGCAGGGCATGGCGCAGCGCCAGCGCATCAAGCAATGCCTGTGTAGGATGTTCGTGCTGGCCATCGCCGGCATTAAGGACGGGACAGTCGACCTTGTCCGCGATCAGGCCTGTCGCCCCGCTCGATCCGTGGCGGATCACGATGGCGTCTGCGCGCATGGCATTGAGCGTGATCGCCGTATCGATCAGCGTCTCGCCCTTCTTCACGCTGGACTGTGCAGCGTGCATATTGACCACGTCGGCACCGAGCCGCTTGCCCGCGATCTCGAAGCTCAGCAGCGTGCGCGTGGAGTTTTCGAAAAAGGCATTGATGATCGTCAGGCCGGCCAGCGCGTCGCTGTGCTTGGTGCGCTGCCGGTTGAGGGCGACCCATTGCTCCGCCTCGTCGAGCAGGAACAGGATTTCGTGTCGCTCCAGCTGGCCGATGCCCAGCAGGTCGCGATGCGGGAAGGCCAGCGCACCCGCAGGATAGCGGGCCGCGTGAGGCGATGTGTCCGAACTTGTCATTAAAGCCACGCCCTTAGTCGAGTGGTTTAGCACCCTCAAGCATATTCCTGTGGCACATCGCCCTCCCCTTCCCTACCTCAATAGGCAAGTACGCATTCAAAGGACGAGAATTCATGGGTTTTGCAGGCAAGGTCTGGCGCTTGCTGGTCGGCATCAAGGACGGCCTCGTGCTGCTCTTCATGCTGCTGTTCTTCTGGGCCCTGTTCGCGGTCCTGACCGCACGGCCCAGCCCCGCGCAGGTGCGCGAAGGCGCTCTCCTGCTCGAGCTCGACGGCGTCGTGGTCGAAGAACGTACTCCGATCGACCCGATCGCGGCTCTCCTTTCCCAGTCGGCGCCGGTCGGCGAATACCAGGCGCGCGATCTCGTGCGAGCAATCGACAAGGCGGCGGAAGATGACCGGATCACCGCGGTCGTGCTCGACCTCGACGGTTTCCTTGGTGCAGGCCAGGTGCACCTGCAGGATATCGGCGAAGCGCTCGATCGGGTGCGTGCGGCGCAAAAGCCGGTGCTCACTTACGCGACCGCCTATGCCGATGATGGCGTGTTCCTCGCCGCGCACGCCAGCGAAGTCTGGCTCAACCCGCTCGGCGGCGCGGTCGTGGCCGGCCCCGGTGGTAATCGCCTCTATTACGCGGGCCTGCTCGAGAAGCTGAAGATCAACGCCCGCGTCTACAAGGTCGGCACCTACAAGAGCGCGGTCGAACCCTATACCGAAACCGGCATGTCCGATCCCGCGCGCGAGAACGCGAACGCGCTCTACGGTGCGCTGTGGGAAGAATGGCAAGCCAATGTGAAGGCCGCCCGTCCCGCGGTCGATCTCGACCTAGTGATCAAGACGCCCGCCGAATGGGTCGAGGCCGCCAACGGCGACCTTGCTGCGGCCTCACTGAGCGCAGGACTGGTCGACAAGCTCGGCAGCCGGGTGGAATTCGGCCAGCGTGTCGCGGAACTTGTCGGCGAAGACGACTGGAGCGACCTGCCCGGCGCCTATCCCTCGACCCCGCTCGATGCGTGGCTCGAGGCCAATCCTTGGGACAGGAATGGCAAGGCGATCGGCGTCGTCACCATCGCGGGCGAGATCGTCGATGGCGAGGCAGGCCCCGGCACGGCAGGCGGTACGCGTATTGCCGACCTTCTCGACGAGGCACTGGACCGTGACTTTGCAGGGCTGGTGGTCCGCGTCGATTCCCCGGGCGGGTCGGTGCTTGCTTCGGAAGAAATTCGCGACGCGATCCTGCGCCACAAGGCGCGCGACATCCCCGTGGCGGTTTCGATGGCCAATGTCGCCGCGAGCGGCGGCTATTGGGTGTCCACTCCTGCGGACAGGATTTTTGCAGAGCCCGATACGATCACAGGCTCCATCGGTATCTTTGCCGTGCTCCCCACTTTCGAAGATGCAGCGGCCAGCATCGGTGTGAACGCCGACGGCGTGCGGACCGGCCCCCTGTCGGGCCAGCCCGACCTGATCGGTGGCTTCACGCCCGAGGTGGACCGGATCCTGCAAGCCTCGATCGAGGACGGCTATACCGACTTCATCACCCGCGTTGCCGAAGCGCGCGGCATGACGAACGACCAGGTGGATACCGTCGGCCAGGGTCGCGTGTGGGATGGCGGAACCGCGCGCCAGCTTCGCCTTGTCGACGAGTATGGCGGCATGGACGAAGCGCTCGCCTGGGTTGCCGGTCAGGCGGACCTTGGAACCGGTGAGTGGCATGCAGCCTATCTCGGCGATCAGGCCAGCACCGCCGACACGATCCTGCGCCAATTGCTCATGGGCGAGGAAGAATCGGGCAGCCGCGATGTCTTTGCCATGCTGGCCGAAGGCGAGAGCGCTCGTGCGGGAATGATCGTGAACGATGCGCAGCGACTGCTGACGACGCGCGGCGCGCAGGCCTATTGTCTCGCCTGCCCGGCCCCGGCTTCGGCAAGGGCACAGGGGGCACGCACGGTCGATGGCTTCTTCGCGCGACTGGCGGCCTTTTTCGCCGACTGAGGTGCTTGCAACCTTGCGATTCGCAGCGTAAAGGCCCGCCCCTGCCCGGCGCTCTGGCGCCACATTCGGGCGGGCGCGTAGCTCAGTGGTAGAGCACACCCTTCACACGGGTGGGGTCGCAAGTTCAATCCTTGCCGCGCCCACCATCTCCCAGCCAAAATCGGACGGCCTCGAAGCTTTCCTCGTTCGCGTGAAGGCGATCCGCGACCGCTGGCAGTTGCACCGCATTGCCCCTGCCAAAAAAGCGAACGTGCGGGTGGAACGATTTCGTGACTCCGCGCGTTCGAACCGCACGAATAGCGTATAAACCGGGGAATCGCGCAGGAATGACCGATGTGATGATCGTCGATGACGAGGCACTTGTGCTTTTCGATCTCGTCATGACAGTCGAAGATCTCGGCTACGGGGTGCATTCGGAATCCACCACCATCGAAGATGCGATTTCCGCCATCGAGACCGGTTCGCCTCCCGATGTGGCGCTGCTCGACATCGATGTCGGAGGCAGTCCCGTATGGCCGCTCGCACGCAAGATCGTGGAGCATGGAAAGCCGGTTGTTTTCGTCAGCGCAAACCTGAACCACGAAGAGCTGCGCGAGGAATTCGCTTCCTGTGGCCGCCTGGACAAACCCGCATCGCGCGACGAGATCGCCGAGGCGATCGCCGGCGCTCTAAACTGATACTACGACAATCGCCTCATTGGGATGAGGTCGGGTAGACGAGGGTCCGCCGGTAGCCTTCTTCCGTAACCTCACCCGTAGCCGTGCCATGCAACTGACGTGCAGCGGTTTCGATGAGGCGCGTTCCGAAACCTGCGACATCTTCGCTTTCCGAAGCGGGTCCCTTCTCGATCCACTGAATCGAAATTTCGCCGTCAGTGACATTCCAGTCGATGGCGATCGAACCCGTCTCACTCGACAGGGCGCCATACTTGGCCGAGTTCGTTGCCCATTCGTGGAAGATAAGCGCCAGCGAAGTTAGCTGCTCGTCGCCGACCTTCACCATGCTGGAGGGCATCGAGATCTTCTGTCCACCGCGGCTTGGCTGGAGGACGGTTTCGACCAGGTCCTTCAGCTCAACTTCGCCCCGCCGCCCTTCGGGCCGGGGCGTGGTGAGGGCATGCGAGCGCCCGAGCGCATGGATGCGGTCTCGAAGCGCGGTCGCGAATTCCTTCACATCTTCCGCGCCGCGCGACGAAATACTGACCATCGCCGAGATGACCGAGAACAGGTTCTTCACCCGGTGGTTCATCTCGCGGATCATGAGATCGCGCTGGGCAAGGATCGAGCGTTCCGGCGTAATGTCGAAAGTCACCCCGATGAACTTGCGTTCGCCAGCGATTTCGATCGGCTTGCCAAGCCCGTGCAGCCAGCGGAATTCGCCATCGGGTAGCGGGAGGCGGAAGGTCTCGTCGAATGTCTCACCGCCGTCGATCGCAATACGCAGCGCGCGATTGATACGGTTGCGGTCTTCTTCCGAGAGGAGATCGAGGATCGGCTCCATCGAATCGCCGGGATCGTCGTCCGAAAGGTTTAGAAGCTCGCGCTCCGTTTCATCGAGGACCGTACGATCGGTTTTCGGCTCGTATTCCCAGATGCCGATTTTCGCGACCTCGAGAGCCAGTCTCAGGCGCTCCCTCTCTTCGCGCAAGTCGCGCTCCAGCGACAGTGCCTGGGTCACATCGGTAAAGACAAGTGTTGCACCTTCGACGTCCCCATCGAGCAGGCGATAAGGGATGACGCGCAGGATGAGCTCTGTGTCGAGTTCCTTCGAATGCAGGCTGATCTCGCTTTGCCTGCCCGAGCCCGCAGCCTCGCGCGCGAGATTGACGAACTCGGTGGAAGCCAGCCGGTGCGGCAATTCACCCAGCTGCTGGCCGATATAGCTCTTGTCGATGGGGAAAAGATCGAGTGCTTCGTCGGTATAGCTGCGCAGGCGGAGATCGGGATCTACAACGAGCACTGCGAGCTGGGTGCTGTCGAAGAAGTTCTTGAGGTCCGAGTTGGCAACGGTGAGCTGGTCGACCTTGTTCTTGAGCTCGTCATTGACGGTGGTGAGCTCCTCGTTGGTCGATTGGAGCTCCTCGTTCATCGACATCATTTCTTCGTTGGAGCTTTTCAGCTCCTCGTTCGTCGTCTCGAGTTCCTCGACAGTCGAACGTAGGCGATGCCGCGTGGCCTGAAGCTCCTCTTCCAGGAACTGGCGCTGCCCGTCTTCAAGATCGAATTCGTCGAAATCATCGACTTCCGATAGCTTCAGCGTACCGGTTTCCTGGATCACCAGCAGGAAGCCCGATGACTGGACTTCTTCGCAAACGATGCGAGCCTCGATGGTCCCGAAGTCCGTACGAATCTGGATGTTCTTGGCGGCCGCTCGCCGCCCGGTTTCCTTCACCTTGCGGATAAGCGGCGAGATGACTTCACGCAGGCCGGGCCGCGCTAGTGTCGGCACATGCACATTGCGCTCGATGCGGTCGGGAAATTCGAGGTAGCGTCCCGCCGAGCCCCAGCGTTCGAGGAGCATGCCTTCATGGTCGACGAGGAGGCTGACCGGCGAGTAGCGATCCGCGAGAATTTTCAGCGCCCGAAGTTCGTTCGGACGATTGTTGCGCGGCGCGCCCTCTTCGGGGTTTCTCGTCCGCAATCTGGACGTGCGGGCCATCTCTCCCGGAAGACGCAGGGTGTAGTTCCCCTTCACGTTCTTCTTGCGGAAGATGCGCGTACTCTGTTCCGCTGTCTCGAAGAGGTCGTCGTGACGCCCGATCGTTTCGGACGAGCCGAGGAAAAGGAAGCCGTCCTCGGCAAGAGCGAAGTGGAACAGCGGCAGGGTCAGCTTCTGCAGGTCTTCGTTGAAATAGATCAACAGATTGCGACAGCTGATGAGATCGATCTTCGAATAGGGCGGGTCGCGAACGACGTTGTGTTCGCTGAAGCGAACCATGTCCCTGATGCGCGGCGAAATCGAAAAGCGGTCCGTGCCGCCGAAGATGTATTTCTCCTGATAGCGGTCGGGAATATCCTTCAATGAGGACAACGAATAGGTCGCCGATCGGGCGATCGAAAGCATGCCCTCGTCGATATCTGTGGCGAATATCTGGACATAGGGGCGCTTGCCCTGCCGCTCGCTGGAATCGGCGAACATCATGGCAATGGAATATGCTTCCTCACCGCTCGAACAGCCGGGCACCCAGACGCGGATATCCTGCCCGTCCCTCGCCTGTGCCACGAGGCTGTCGATCACCGTTTCCTGCAGCACCTCGAAATGCTTCGGATCGCGGAAGAACTGGGTGACGTTGATCAGAAGATCGCGGAACAGCGCGCGGCACTCTTCCTCGTTTTCACGCAGATGATCGACATATTCCTTGCCCTCGTCGATTCCCAGCACCTGCATGCGGCGCGCGACGCGGCGATTGAGGGTGCTGCGCTTGTACCCGCTGAAGTCGTGCCCGACGCGGTCGCGCAGGATCTCGCAAAGCTCGATCACATGGTCTGCGATCCGCCCATCGTCGGTCTCCGCAGCTTCCACCAGATGTCCGCGTTCGAAGAAGTCGGCGAGGTATTTGAGTATCTCGCTCGGGGGGCACTTGATATCGACCAGTCCCGTACCGATGGCTGCAGCCGGCATGCCGTCATAGGCTGCGGTTTCCGGCTCCTGTGCAACGCAGATACCACCGCGCTCCTTGATGAGGCGCAGCCCCTTGCTGCCGTCTGCGCCGGTGCCCGACAGAATGACACAGGCGGCATTGTTGTCGCGGTCCCGCGCGAGGCTTTCGAAAAAGTCGTCGATCGGGCGCCGCATTCCGCGCGGATCGGTGAACTCGGTGAGTTTCAGGACGCCGTCCTCCACGGCCAGGCCGTGGCCGGGCGGGATGACGTAGATGTGGTTGGGCTCGATCTTCTCGCCGCCCTCTGCCTGCTTCACCTCCATCGGGGTGTAGCGCTCGATCAGCTGGGCCATGAGCGATTCGTGCGTGGGGTCGAGATGTTGGACCACGACGAAGGCCATGCGGAGCTCTTCGCTGTAACCGCTGAACATCGACCGCAAGGCTTCCAGCCCCCCAGCAGATGCTCCGACACCGATTATCGGAAAAGTAGATTTGCCAGCATTCTTTTCGGCCACAGGTACGCCTGCCCCTCACTCAATGGCTAAGGTTCGATCCTCGCCTGTGCTATGATCGCATGACTCGAAGCGAGTGCCTCGAGGCTGGTTACAAGACTCCAATTCGTTTTTTCAGTCAATAGTTTGAGGCTGATCAAATCTTCGTGCAAGGCGCGGTCGTAGATGTCGCTTTCGTAGGCGCCGACCCTGCTGATATCGAACTGCGAACCGAGGATCAGCGCCGTGCGCCCGTCCCGCTGCAGTTTCGACATGTAAAGCAGGTTTAGGAACGGCGTCCCGTCCTTGCGCACATTGGGCACGACGAAGCGGTCGTGATCCATGCTTTCGTCGCCCAGGAAAGCACGCATTCTCTCGCGTACCGGGCCGGCCCCTCCTTCGGGCTGGAGGAAACGGCAATTCCTCCCGAGGCATTCCGAGGCGGTGTATCCGGAAAGCTCGGTGAAGCGCGCATTGATCCCGATCAGCGGGCAATCGTCCTGTGTGTAATCAGCCAGGGAAAGCGAGATCGTGCTGTCCCTGAACAGGTCGCTCATCCCGCCAAGCGGGTCCTCGACTGAGAAATGCGCGCTCATTCAGTCGAGTTAATCCCAATCACCGAGCGCCACAAGTTTTGCCGCAAACGCACGCATACAAAAAGGGCCGCCCAAGCGGACGGCCCTTCGAGCTTATGCGAAAGACTGGTCATGCAGCCTTGCGGGCCTTGGCCTTCCCTTCCGGCTCGCTCGCGGTCGTGGTGCCGCTGGGTTCGGAACTCTTCTTCTCGAAAACCTTCTTGGCGACATAACCGCCAGCGCCAAGAGCAAGCATTGCAGGCAGGCTCATGCGGCGAAGCACAGATGCTGCGACCACGCCGAGCGCGGCGCCGCCGGCACCGCCGAGGCCGCTGGTCTGCTTGGCGAGTTTGTCGCCTACGAATGCTCCGATTACCTTACCGATCATATGAATTCTCCTTTGCCCTAACAACGGGTTGGAGCCTCATCTGTTCCGCGTCCGGCTACCGCGCGACACCCCGGGCGAGCATCGCATTGGCGGCTCGCGCGACCTCATCGCTGTCGGGGTCGCCCTGCTCGCGCCAGATGGCAAATCGCAGGCCGAGGAAGACGTTCATACCCATCAGGGCCCATGTTTCGATTTCGCCGAGACCATCGCGCAATTCGCCCTTTGCGCCCCCCGCCTCCAGACGTTCGCGAATGCGTGCCGCCACGGTTTCGTAGTGATCGCGATAGCTTAGCGGATCGACGAATTCGGCCTCGTCGATGATCCGGTAGACTTCCTTGTGCTCACCCGCGAATTCGAGGAAGGCCTGCAGCGCTGCACGCTCGATCTCGAGCGGCTGCATGTCCGGCACGATCGCCTCGCGCGCGGCGACCTTCACCGCCTCGCTCATGTCCTGCACCAGCGCGCGGAAGATTGCGTCCTTGCTGTCGAAGTATGTGTAGAAACTTCCCAAGGCTACACCCGCGCGCCGCGTTATCGAGCTGATCGAAGCCTCGTGAAAACCATGATCGCCAAATTCGCCAGCCGCCGCATCGAGCAGCTTGCGCAGCGTCTTGCGCCCCCTTTCGGTGCGCGGAGCCTTGGCGGCAGCAGGCGGCTTTGCAGCGATAATCCTTCCCCTCTCCCGGCGTTGGCTAATCGATCACAGTGGCAAATTGCAAGTTCAAACTTGAAAGGTGGTTCAGTTTTCAATATTGGAGGTGGCGAGAGATAATCCGGGAGGGAAAATCAAATGCACTTCGAACGACGCCACCTGTCTGCCCTGCTGCTTGCCGGCACGGCCACCCTGGCATTCGCCACTCCGGCCGCCGCGCAATCGGAAGATGTCACGGAGCCGGATACGACCGCTGCCGAGACCGATGAGAGCGACGTAATCGTCGTGACCGCGCGTCGCAGGGAAGAACGCCTCGTCGACGTTCCGATCGCCGTTACCGCAATCGGCGGGGAACAACTGGCCCAGCGCGGTGCACTCGATATCACCGACATCGCCCAGTCGGTGCCGAACGTCACCCTCGAAGCGAGCCGTGCCACGAACTCAACCCTGTCGGCCTTTATCCGCGGCATCGGCCAGCAGGATCCTGTATCGGGCTTCGAACAGGGCGTCGGTATCTATCTCGATGATGTCTACCTGAACCGACCGCAGGCCGCAGTGCTCGACATCTACGACGTTGAACGGATCGAAGTGCTGCGCGGACCGCAGGGTACGCTCTACGGCCGCAACACCATCGGCGGCGCGGTCAAGTACGTGACGAAGCGCCTGCCGCTCGAAACCTCGATCAGCGCCCGCGCCACCTACGGCACTTACGACCAGGCCGAAGGCGTGATCACAGCCTCGACGCCGCTGGGCGACCAGGCGCGTATCGGCGGTTCGCTGGCACGTCTTTCGCGTGGCGGTTTCGGTGACAACCTCACCACGGGCCTCGAAAACTACAACAAGGACATCTGGGCCGGCCGCCTGAGCCTTGAAGTCGGCGGCTATGACGAACCCGGCTTCATCCGCATCCAGGGCGACTACACCCGAGACAAGAGCAATCCGCGCGGCGGCCATCGCCTGATCCCGGGCCTGTCCTCGGGCGCACCGGTCCTCGACAATGTCTACGACACGCGCGGCGCTCTCAACGATCCGGAACAGGACGTCGAGAGCTACGGCGTCTCGATGCATGCCGAACTGGAACTGAGCGATGCGCTGACGCTGCGCTCGATTTCGGCATGGCGAACGGACGACAGCTTCACGCCGATCGATTTCGACGCGCTTCCGGCGGTCGACCTCGACGTTCCCGGCGCCTATTTCAACGAGCAGCTTAGCCAGGAAGTCCAGCTCCTCTGGGACGATGGCGGCGCGCTGACGGGCCTCGTCGGGTTCTATTACCTCGATGCCAAGGCCGACACGCTGTTCGACGTTCGCATCTTCACCACCTTCCCCGGCCTGACCGCTTTCACGCGGGCCGATGTCGACACGGAGACCTATGCCGTCTTCGGTGACTTCACCTTCGACCTGACCGAGCAGTTCAGCCTGTCGGTAGGCGGTCGCTATACGTGGGACGAACGGAGCGCGGACATCCTGCGCCAGAACTACCTCGGCGGTGGCTCGCCGATCTTCGGCGGCGCGGGCGTGCCCTTCGGCGGCCCGAGCACCGATTTCGACGGCAGTCGCGAATTCAAGAAGTTCACCCCGCGTGCCTCGATCAGCTTCATGCCGACGCCCGACCACAACATCTACGCAAGCTATTCCAAGGGCTTCAAGGGTGGTGGCTTCGATCCGCGCGGTGTCGGTGCGAACGCTCCGTCAGCCACCCCCGGCGCTCCTACCGATGACGAGGTTGCCGCATTCCTCAGCTTCGCACCTGAAGAAGTCGACAGCTACGAGCTCGGCTACAAGGGCGATCTGGGTCTGGTCAGCATCGCGGCTGCGGCCTTTTATGCCGATTACACCGACGTCCAGATCCCGGGCTCGGTTGCCTGCACCGTTGGTGGCCTGCCCACCTTCTGCGGCGTCGTGTCCAATGCGGGTAAGGCGACCTTCAAGGGTCTCGAACTGGAAGCACGCACCAACTTGAGCGGCGGGTTCAACCTGTCCGGTTCGCTCGGCTATATCGACGCGGAATACGACGAGTACATCACGAACATCGGCAGCACGCCGACCGATGTCGCCGATTTCCGCGTGGTCCAGAACACGCCCGAGTTCACCGGCAGCATCACTGCCAGCTATGAAACCATGCTGGGCGAAGGCGATCTCTACCTTGGCACGACCTTCTCCTACCGGAGCAAGACGAGCCAGTTCGAGATCCCCAATCCCTATCTCGACCAGGACGGCTACGGCCTGCTCGATGCGAGCGCTGTCTACACCGCACCTTCGGGCAACTGGAGCCTCGGCATCTACGGCAAGAACCTGCTCGACAAGGAATACAAGACGAGCGGCTACACCTTCGTCGCCACCGATCCGGTGACCGGCGAGATCGTGAACGGGGCCAACGGTTTCCCGATCCCGACGCTTGGGCCCGAGGGAACGCTGACCGCGTTTTACGGCAACCCGCGGCAGGTCTTCGCGACTATAACCTTCAACTACTGAGGCCAACTTCACCCAAGACTTGGGCGGCAAGCGATTCCTCCGCTTGCCGCCCTTTTTCTTGACTGGAAAAGCGCACGCACAATCGGCATAGCGCCGCCCATGCACGATATCGCTTTCATCCGAGCCAATCCCGAAGCCTTCGATGCCGCCATGAAGCGGCGCGGCGGCGAGCCCGTTGCAGACCAGATCGTCGCGCTCGACGCGAAGAAGCGCGAGGCGCAGACCCGCGTGCAGGAAGCGCAGAGCCGCCGCAACGAAGCCTCAAAGGCGATCGGGCAGGCCATGGGCCAGGGCGACAAGGACAAGGCCGAAGCGCTCAAGGCCGAGGTCGCCGAGATCAAGGCTAGCATGCCCAAGTGGGAAGAGGCGGAAGCCGCTGCGGGTGCCGAGCTCACCGACATGCTCGCCCGCCTCCCCAATATCCCCGCGGACGATGTGCCCGAGGGCGCGGACGAGAACGACAATGTCGAAGTCTCTACCTGGGGCGAAAAGCGCGACTTCGGTTTCGAGCCCAAGGAGCACGCCGATATCGGCCCTGCACTCGGCATGGATTTCGAGACCGGCGCGGCGCTTTCGGGAGCGCGCTTCACCTTCCTGCGCGGCGACATGGCACGCCTCCACCGCGCGCTCGCCCAGTTCATGCTCGACAAGCAGACGCGCGAGAACGGCTATACCGAGTGCAACCCGCCAGTGCTCGTGAACGACGATGCTATGTACGGCACCGACAAGCTGCCGAAGTTTGCGGAAGACAGCTTCCAGACCACTGATGGGCGCTGGCTGGTGCCGACCTCGGAAGTACCCCTGACCGCATCAATCGCTGGCCAGATCATCCCCGAACCCGTCGAGCCCATCCGCATGACCGCGCACACGCTGTGTTTCCGCAGCGAGGCTGGTTCGGCGGGCAAGGACACGCGCGGTTTCATCCGCCAGCACCAGTTCGAAAAGGTCGAACTGGTCAGCGTCTGCCGCCCCGAAGACAGCGAAGCCGAGCACGAGCGCATGACGGGCTGTGCCGAAGGTATCCTGCAGGCGCTCGACCTGCCTTATCGCAAGGTGCTGCTCTGCGTCGGCGACATGGGCTTCGGTGCGCGCAAGACCTACGATCTCGAGGTGTGGCTGCCGGGACAGGGTGCCTATCGCGAGATCTCGTCCTGTTCGAACACGGGCGAATTCCAGGCCCGCCGGATGAATGCGCGCTACAAGCCCGAGGGCGAGAAGAAGACGCGCTTCGTCCACACGCTCAACGGCTCGGGCCTCGCCGTGGGCCGTACGCTGGTCGCGGTGATGGAGAACTATCAGGAAGAGGACGGCATCGTGCGCGTTCCCGAATGCCTCGCCCCCTATATGGGCGGCGTGACCAAGCTGGAGCCGCAAACGTGAAAATCCTCCTGACCAATGACGACGGCATTCTCGCCCCCGGCCTCGAAGTGCTGGAAGCGATCGCGCGGCAGTTCTCGGACGACATCTGGATCTGCGCGCCGGACGAGGAACAGTCGGGCATGGGCCACGCGCTCACGCTCACCAAGCCGGTGCGCCTCAGGAAGCATGGCGAGCGCCGCTTCTCGGTCACCGGCACGCCGACGGATTCAGTCACCATGGGCCTCCGCCAAGTGATGGACGGTGCACCCGACGTCATCCTGTCCGGCGTCAACCGCGGCGCGAACCTCGGCGACGACATCACCTATTCGGGCACGGTTTCCGCCGCGATCGAAGGCGCGCTTGCGGGCATTCCCTCGATTGCCATGAGCCAGGTCATCGGCCGCGACGATGCGGGCAACAACATGTCCTTTTCCGCCGCCGAAGAATGGGGCGCAAAGGTTCTCGGCCCGCTACTCGAAACGCCGCTGCCCGAGCGCACGCTGGTCAATGTCAACTTCCCGCCGCGTGCCCCAGCCGAGGTGAAGGGCATCCGAGCCGTCGCGCAGGGCTTCCATGACTATTCGCGCGGCACGGTGGTTGAAGGCCGCGACCCGCGCGGTTTCAAGTATTACTGGTTCGGCCTGCAGGCGATCGAGCACACTCCCGACCACGGCACCGATCTGGAAGCGATTGCAGACGGTTACGTTTCGGTCACGCCGCTCCAGCTCGACCTCACCCATCACGCCTCGATGCAGGCGCTGGGCGAGCGTTTCGAGAAGTAAGCGCTATTGACCGCACCCCTGCACAGGGCCACCTAGGCACCGGATGACAGAGCCGAAACAGATCGACCGCGTTGCGCCCGGGAAGGGGGAGCCACATTACCGTGGTCCGCGCTTCAAGCCGTTGCGCCGCGCCGTGAAACTGCCTGTCTGGGGCGATCTCGGCATCCGCCTCGGCGCTGCGCTATTCCTTATCGGTGTGGTCGTCATGGTCCACTGGTGGGACCGCGAAGGTCTGGTCGACAATCTCGACGGGGAAGTCAGCTTCCTCGACGTGATCTATTTCACCATGATCTCGATCACCACGACCGGCTTCGGCGATATCGCGCCGATCTCGGACCGTGCGCGACTGGTCGAGGCTGTGATCGTGACGCCGATCCGTTTCGCCGTCTTCTTCATTTTCGTGGGCACCGCCTACAACTTCATAATCAAGCGTAGCTGGGAGAAATTCCGCATGGCCCGTATCCAGGAAAAACTCTCGGACCATATCGTGGTGCTGGGCTTCGGCGTTTCGGGTTCCGAAGCGGTCGACGAACTGGTCGAACGCGGTACCGACCCCTCGTGCATTGTGGTCATCGACCCGAGCGAAGATCGCCTTGCCGAGGCAGAGGCGCTGGGCTGCAACGTGATGGCAGCCGACGCGACCCGCGACGAAACGCTGAAGGCCGTGCGGATCAGCGAGGCCCAGAATGTCCTCATTTCGGCAGGGCGCGACGATACGACCATCCTGATCACGCTGACCGTGCGCGCGCTCGCGCCCCATGTGCCGATCAGTGTCGTGGTACGCGCGGACGACAACGAATCGCTCGCCCGGCAGGCGGGCGCAAACAATGTCATCAACCCCGTGCGCTTTACCGGCCTGCTACTGGCCGGAAGCGCGAAGGGCGAACACATCGCGGATTACCTGGCGGATCTCGCCAGCGTCTCGGGCCGTGTCCAGCTGGTCGAGCGCGAGGTTACCGAGGACGAATGCGGCTGTGCGATCAGCGACCTGCACAGCGGCGGGCGCGGCCTGCGCATCTATCGCGGCGGTCGTGCGATCGGTTTCTGGGAAGAGGAATGCCAGAACCTGCAGAAGGGCGACATCATCGTGGAGATCGTCGCCACGCCCAATGGCGAGAGAAAAGGCGACGGGCACGAAGGCCGCTCCAAATAAGGAGCGCCCCCGCGCCGTGCGGTACTAATTCCGGTTAAATACCGGCGGGACCGACGAATTCGGTTTCGGGCGGCAGGCCCTTGCCTGCATTGTTCCACTCGCGATTCATGTCCTCGAGCGAGTCGACATAGGCGATCCATTCTTCCTGCGGCATGCAGATGCGCTGGAAGCGAACGCGGCTGCCGAGCTGTTTCTGGCGCACACAAATACGCGCATCCTTGTTCTCGTCCGACAGCTTCAGCTTGGCGGCACGATGCGCGTCCTTGGCGTAGACATACTGCGGTTTATCGTCACCTTCGTCATCGCCGGCAAATGCGGGAACGGCCAGGAACGAAACGGCAAGTGCCGCAGAAAAACCAAGTTTGAGCATCGCAAATCTCCTAATTTCAGGAACTCGTCAGGGCCTCCCAAAGAGTGTCCGCCGGGCAACGCGCACAGGCCGGCACCCTCGATCGCTATTTGATAAGCTTGCCCTTGGCTGCATTGTTCCATTCGTCATCCATCGCATCGAGCGATACGAGGTAAGCCTTCCACTCGTGTTGCTGCATGCAGATGCGATTGAACCGGACCCGGCTACCAAGCTGTTTCTGCCGAACGCAGATGCGGGCATCCTTGTTTTCTTCCGAAAGCGTCATCGAGGCAGCCTGATGCGCATCCTTGGCGCGCAGCATCGTGGGCTTGTCGTCGTCGCCGGCTACCAGCGGAGTGGCGGCCAGAAGCGCTCCGGCGGCGACGCAATAGATAGCTTTCGACAAGATCGTTCCCCTACTTTGCTGCTTAAGCGAGTAACTAAGCAGTCATTGAGTGATGCGTCAAACTTGCCGGGCGGTTCATTTCTGGATCACGAAAGAAAAGCGTGCACCAGCCCCATCGCAATATAGAAAAACAGCCAGTATCCACCGTCGATCCAGTAAAGCGGCTTCTTCGCATCTTGGAAAAGATAATTCGTCCAGAGCGCAGGAAGAATGAAACCGACCGCGACGCCGACTGCAGTCAGCACCTTGACCATTACAGAGAGGTCGACCGCGTAGCTCGCGAATGTATGTGCCAAGGTCCAGCTCGCCAGAAGCGCCAGAAGAAAGGTCAGGCCGTACGTCTTTGCCGGGTTGATGTTCTTCAGGTCTTCTTCGGTCTTCCCGACGGCTACCATCCAGCTCTTGCCCATGATCGGCCCGTACCAGATGCCGCCCACGACAAATCCGGCTAGCGCGGCAAGAACGACTGCCAGCCAATTCACATCCAAAAGATTCATTTGCCCTCTCCCTCCCAGAGCCGACCCACGCTTGTGCTAGCGCAAATGCGCGAAGGCGTGTAGGGGCGCGCGCAAATCCACGGACATTGGCATGAACACCTCCACCTCCCCGATCCCCGACCAGAAGAAGGTCGGCATGGTTTCCCTCGGCTGCCCCAAGGCGCTGGTCGACAGCGAACGCATCCTTACGCGCCTTCGTGCCGACGGCTATGCGATGAGCCCCGACTATGCCGGCGCGGATGTCGTGCTGGTCAATACCTGCGGCTTCCTCGACAGCGCGAAGGAAGAAAGCCTGGCTGCCATCGGCGAGGCAATTTCCGAAAATGGCCGCGTGATCGTGACCGGATGTATGGGCGACGAGGCAGAAGCAATCCGTGCAGCGCATCCGCAGGTCCTCGCAGTGACCGGTGCACACCAGTACGAACAGGTCGTCGAGGCGGTCCACGAACATGCCCCGCCCAGCCAGGGTCCCTATATCGACCTCATTCCGCAGCCGGATGTGAAGCTGACGCCGCGCCACTACAGTTACCTGAAGATTTCCGAAGGCTGCAATCACTCCTGCGCCTTCTGCATCATCCCCGACCTGCGCGGAAAACTCGCCAGCCGCCGGATCGATGCCGTGCTGCGCGAGGCGGAAAAGCTGGTCGCGGCGGGCACGAAGGAACTGCTCGTCATCAGCCAGGACACGAGCGCCTATGGCGTCGACACGCGCCACGAGAGCCGCATCTGGAATGGCCGCGAGGTCCGCGCCCACATGACCGACCTCGCCCGCGAGCTTGGCCTGCTGGACATCGGCGGCGGCACCCCGCCGTGGGTGCGGCTGCACTATGTCTACCCCTACCCGCATGTCGATGCGGTTATCCCGCTGATGGCCGAAGGGCTGCTGACGCCTTATCTCGACATTCCCTTCCAGCACGCCAGCCCCAAGGTTCTGCGCGCGATGAAGCGTCCCGCGAACGAGGCCAAGGTACTCGATCGGCTCAAGGGCTGGCGCGAGATCTGCCCCGATATCGCGGTCCGCTCCAGTTTCGTGGTCGGCTTCCCCGGCGAGACCGAGGAAGACTTCCAGTACCTGCTCGACTGGCTCGAAGAGGCGCAGCTCGACCGCGTCGGCGCGTTCCGTTTCGAACCCGTCGAGGGCGCACAGGCCAATGCCCTGCCCGATCACGTGCCCGAGGCCGTGAAGGAAGAACGATACGCGCGCATCATGGAAGTGACTGCGCGGATCAGCGCGGAAAAACTCGCTGCCAAGGTCGGCAAGACCATGCCCGTCATCATCGACGAGGTTGGCGAGCCCGACGAGGACGGCGATATCGGCGCAACCGGCCGCAGTCAGGCCGATGCACCGGAAATCGACGGCGCGGTCTACCTTCGCAATGTGCCCGAAACGCTCGCGGCGGGCGAAATTGTTTCGGTGAAGGTCGAGGACGCCGACGAACACGACCTTTTCGGTGTCATCACCTGAGGCAAGTGCCGGGCGTCAGCAGGTTAACCCTGTTGACGCACCCCACCACTCTCGATCCATTCGATTGAATCGAAACGGTTAATCGCCCTCCGGATTCTGCGGCAATCCAAGGAAACGACGCAAGCCGTTAATCCAACATCCTACCGCGCCTTTAACCATTGTGAGGCCAGCTTTCGGGCGCATCCCGTGAAAAAATCGCGCCCGCGTCAAAACATTCTTAAACTTAATGAGCGCATAAGCGCCTCGGATGAACGACCGAAGCGCCTTTACCCAAGGCCCCGGCCCTAGCGAAACGCCGACTTCCGGTATTTCGAAGGGCTTGCTGGGACGCCTGCGCCACCTGCTCTACGCAGGTGCGGTTTCGCTCGCCCTCATGTTTTTCCTGTTCCTTGCGCCGATCGACCAGTTCAGCTGGCTGTTCCAGTCCAAGCTTGCGAACCACTCGCCCTCCGGGGAAATCGTCTTCATCGGCGTTCCCGGCGACATGGAAGATCCCGCCCTCGACCATCGGCGCATCGAACTTGCCGAAACCCTGCGAGAGCTCGACCGTCAGGGCGTCGGCAAGATCTACATCGACCTGGTGCTTGACCGCGCATCGACCAGCGAAAGCGATCAGCAACTCGCGGAAGCTATCGCCGACCTGGGCCCGCGCGCCGCGATAGTGGACCATATCGAACGCTCGCCGACTGCAGGCGAAAGGACACGTCGCACGATCGATGCGATCGCCGGGAACAGCGACCGCGTCGTCACGCGCCGTGCGACCAACTGGCTCGGTCTCGTCTGGACGAACGAATACGGACACACGGTCGGAGGGCGCCGCTATCCTTCGCTTGCTGCGTCGCTTGCCGGCATCGACGATGCACGGCCCGGCGAATTCCAGATCGATTACACGATTCCGTCCGACGAGTTCGCGTCGGTAGAGCTTGCCGCATTCGCTCGCGGCGATTCCGATTTGAACCTTGCCGGCCGCACGGTCATCATCGGCGAAGGCGAAAGCGTTGCCGATGCCCAGATCAAGGTACCGGGCAATTACGGCGTCCCGCCAAGTTTTGTCAGCATCTACGCCGCCGAAACGCTGCGCGCCGGCCGGACCGGCTTCGTTGGAGGCCTTCGCGCCCTGACGATCTTCGCTTTCCTTCTCGGGGCGATGATCATTGCGGTTCGCAAGCGCAAGCGCCGCCAGCTCGGATATGCGGCGCTGGTCCTGTGCCTGCCCACCGCGCTTTATTTCGGCAGCCACATCGGCGTGCGCATGGAACTGTCCTACTGCTTTGCACTCATCGTAGGGTACGGCTTGTTCCGCTCGCGAGCCCAGCTCAAGGACCGGCTTGCGCTCGTCGATAACGAGACCGGCCTGCCGCGCCTGCGCGCGCTCGAGGTCAGTGCGCTCAAGAACAACCTCACGCACGGTCACATCGTCGTTGCCCGCATTCATGGATACGAGCACGTTCTCAAGACGCTCGCGCGCGAGGACCGCTCGCAATACATCCTCAAGCTTGTCGATCGCCTGCGGGCTTCCGACAGCGAACTGGCGATCTTCTACGAAGGCCACCATCTCGGCTGGCATACCAAGGAAGACGATACGGAAGCGCTGGCAGATCACCTGGAAGGTCTGCGTGCGATTTTTGCCGCGCCGATCAGCGTTGCCGGTTCCTCGGTCGATGTGGGCATCAGTTTCGGCGTGGCGCGCCTCGACGGCGATCCCTCGACCCGCCTAGCCGCCGCGCTGGCGGCTGCTGAGGAAAGCTCGGAAGCCCTCAACCCGATCAAGATCGCGGAGACGGGCTCGCACTTCGACCAGCTGTGGGACATCTCGCTTCGCGCACGCATCGACGAGGCGATGGAAGCTGGCGAGATCTACTGCGTCTACCAGCCCAAGATCGATACCGTGCACAACACCATGACCGGTGTCGAGGCACTGGTACGCTGGCATGATCCGGCGCGCGGCTTCATTCCGCCGATGCACTTCATCGCCCAGTGCGAAAAGGCCGGACGCATGGAGCACCTGACCCGCTACGTGCTGCAAAGCGCGTGCAGCGCTGCAAGGCTCATGCATTTCCGCGGCCGCACCGTGTCGATGTCGGTCAACATGTCCGCGACGCTGCTCGGCGATATGCGGATCGTCGGCATCGTCCGCAATGCATTGCAGGCATCCGGCTTCGATCCGCGCTTCCTGATCCTGGAAGTGACAGAAACTTCGCGTATCGGCGACCTTGCGACGGCTTCCACCATTCTCAATGAACTGAAGGCTCTTGGCGTCCGTATTTCGATGGATGACTTCGGTACCGGCGCGGCCAATTACGAAACCTTCTTCGAACTGCCGTTCGACGAACTGAAGATCGACCGACTATTCGTCTCCAACCTGGCCAAAAGCCAGAAAGCAAAGGCGATTGCGTCAAGTGTTGTGGCGATGGGTAAGGAAGCGCGAATCACTGTCGTCGCAGAGGGTGCCGAAGACACGGAAACCCTGAAAATCCTTAACGAAATCGGCTGTCACTACGTCCAGGGCTACGTTTTGTCGCGACCGATCTCCTTGACTAACCTTTTGAAATTCAACGTTTCCGGTAAGGACGATGCGCTTGAAGCATAGTTAACGCTTTACAAACAGTTATGGTTAATGAAACAAGGATCCTGTTAACCAACAGGAGGCCTTTATGTTCGATTTCTGGGGTTGGCTGATGGGCAAGTAAGCCCAAACAAGCCTTTATTATACGAGAGGGTCCCTTCGCGGGGCCCTTTTTCGTTTCCGGAAGGAGCATTTTCGACCACCCTTCCCTTCCCCCGAAACCTTAGGCTGTCTGTGACGTTTGTGGACCATGCCTATCGGGATAGAAACGCGCTTCGCCTTCCATTTACCGCGACCCACCGACGTGTTGCTGCAGTTCGAAGCTGCCGCGATCCCGGAACAGACCATCCTTTCTTCGAAAACGCATTTGTCCGACACGCACCATTGCGCCCGCGTTCCGGCCCAGGACGATATCGGCGAGCGCATCTGGATCCGCGCCGAAGGCGATTTCGAGGTCCGGTACGAGGCAGAGGTATCGCCCGAGCGGCAGCTAGCCGAACTCGCCAGCCTCAAACGCCTGCCCCCGCACGAAATGCCCGGCGAGGCTGTCGAATACCTGTTCGACAGCCGCTATTGCCCGGCGGACCGCTTCCAGACCTTCGTCGAGGATGAATTCGGCGGGACCGATGGCGGTGCACGCATTGCCGCCATTCGCGACTGGATCCGCCAGAACTTCCAGTATGTGCCCGGCGCTTCCGGTATCCACACGACGGCGCTCGACACCTTCATCGAGCGCCGCGGTATTTGCCGCGACTATGCGCATACGCTTGTGACGCTGGCTCGTGCCAGTACGATCCCGGCCCGATACGTCGCCTGCTATGCCCCCGGGGTCGATCCGCCCGATTTCCACGCGATCGCCGAGGTATTCCTCAACGACCCCGAAACACCGGGTGGCGGCACCTGGCAACTGGTGGACGCCACCGGCATGGCCGACCCCGCCCAGACCGCGAAGATCGGCATCGGCCGCGACGCTGCAGACGTGAGCTTCCTCACCAGCTTCGGCGCGAACGACTTCAAGTCGAGCTCGGTCCGGGTGCGAACCCTCGACAAGTGAATAGGAATGCGATGCTATGGCGCATGATGCGGGGCGCTGATAGGCCACGCATCAAAGGGAGAGCTACGCCGATGAAGGCACCATGCAAGAGCTGACATTCACCGCCGACCGCCTGCTCCTGTTCGGAGCGACCGGCGACCTTTCGCAGCGCATGCTCCTGCCGTCGCTTTGCGCGCTTCACGCGGACAACCTGCTCGATCCGAACCTTCGCATCGTCGCGACCGCGCGTTCCGAGATGAGCACGAAGGAATTTCGCCAGTTCGCCCGCGAGGCGCTGGAGAAATATCTCCCGAAGAACCGCCGCGGTCCGATGGCCGATTTCCTCAACCGGCTGAGCTACGTCCCGGTCGATGCGACGACGCCCGAGGGGTATGACGAGCTGGCCAAGGAGGTCGGCGAATACAACGGCCTCGCCATCTTCCTGTCGACCGCACCGAGCCTGTTCGAACCGACGATCGCGGGCCTTGAACGTGTGGGCCTGACCAAGGGCAATGCCCGCATCGCGCTCGAAAAGCCGCTCGGCACCGATCTCGACTCAAGCTGCGAGATCAACGATGCGGTGGCCAAGGCCTTTACCGAAGACCGCATTTTCCGGATCGACCATTATCTTGGCAAGGAGACGGTGCAGAACCTCCTCGCGCTGCGCTTCGCCAATATCCTGCTCGAGCCAGTCTGGAACTCGAATTATATCGAGCATGTGCAGATCAGCGTGGCCGAGACGGTCGGGCTGGAATCACGCGTCGCCTATTACGACGACAGCGGTGCGCTGCGCGACATGGTGCAGAACCACATGCTCCAGCTGCTCGCACTGGTCGCGATGGAACCGCCCACCAGCTTCGACGCCACCGCAGTGCGCGACGAGAAGGTAAAGGTCCTGCGCGCCCTGCGCCCGATCAAGGCGAACGAAGTCGTGACCGGCCAGTATCGTGCAGGTGCCGTCGATGGGCAGACCGTGCCCGGCTATGACGAGGAACTGGGCAAGGACAGCGACACCGAAACCTATGTCGCGGTGAAGGCCCATGTCGACAACTGGCGCTGGCGCGGTGTGCCCTTCTACCTGCGCCACGGCAAACGCATGCCGCGCCGCGTGACCGAGATCGTCGTGCAGTTCCGCTGCATCCCGCATTCGATCTTCGAAGGACGCGGTGCGAAGACCGAACCCAACCGGTTGGTGATCGAAATCCAGCCGAAGGAAAACATCCAGCTTTCGATGATGGCCAAAGTGCCCGGCCTCGGCAGCGACGGTCTGCGCCTGCGCCCGGTCCCGCTCGACATCGCCATGCCCGATGCCTTTTCCGACGTGGTGCGCCGGATCGCCTACGAGCGCCTGCTGCTTGACCTGATCCACGGCGACCAGACGCTGTTCGTCCGCCGCGACGAGGTGGAAGCGCAGTGGGACTGGATCGACCACATCCGCGCCCTGTGGGCCGAAAACGAAATCAAGCCCAAGACCTATGCAGCAGGTACTTGGGGGCCGAGCGCGGCAGTAGCGCTGGCCGAACGCGACGGGGTTACCTGGCACGATGACTAAGCCGCTGAACGATACCATCCACCGCGTTACGCAGCGCGTGATCGAGAACTCGCGCAAGTCGCGCGGGGACTATCTCGAGTTGATGGACCGCGAGGGTGACAAGCAGATCAACCGCCACTCGCTGTCCTGCTCCAACCTCGCCCATGCTTTCGCCGGGGCGGAGGAAGACCAGGAAGCAATCAAGGCAGCCCGCGGGCCGAACCTCGGCATCGTGACCGCTTACAACGACATGCTTTCGGCCCACCAGCCCTATTATCGCTATCCGGAACGGATGAAGATCTGGGCGCGCGAAGTGGGCGCTACCGTCCAGGTCGCCGGCGGCACACCCGCCATGTGCGACGGGGTGACGCAGGGTGAGGCGGGCATGGAGCTGTCGCTCTTCAGCCGCGACACGATCGCCCTGTCCACGATCGTAGCACTCAGCCACGCCATGTATGACGGCGTCGCGCTGCTCGGCATCTGCGACAAGATCGTCCCGGGCCTTCTCATGGGCGCACTGCGCTTCGGGCACCTGCCCGCCGTATTCGTGCCGTCGGGGCCGATGGGGACCGGCATTTCGAACAAGGAAAAGCAGCGCACCCGCCAGCTCTATGCGGAGGGCAAGGTCGGGCGCGACGAACTGCTGGCAAGCGAAATGGGCAGCTACCATTCGCCCGGCACCTGCACTTTCTATGGCACAGCCAATTCGAACCAGATGATGATGGAGATGATGGGGCTCCACATTCCGGGCGCAGCCTTCGTACCGCCGGGTGCCAAGCTGCGGCAGGAAATGAGCCGCAAGGCCACCCACAGGCTTGCCGAACTCCGCAAGAACGGCGACGATTTCCGCCCGCTGGGCCGCGTCGTCGATGAAAAGGCGATCATCAACGCGGCGATCGGCCTGCTTGCCACCGGCGGATCGACCAACCACGCGATCCACATTCCCGCCATGGCCCGCGCTGCAGGCATCAAGTTCGATTGGACCGACCTGTCCGACCTGTCATCGGCGGTCCCGCTGGTCGCACGCGTCTATCCCAATGGATCGGGCGACGTGAACCACTTCCATGATGCCGGCGGCATGGGATATGTCATCGGCACCTTGCTCGACGAAGGACTTGCCCATGCGGATATCCTGACCGTCGCGGAAGGCGGCTTCGAGGCCTATTCGCGCGAACCGGGCATGGATGGCGACGAACTGGTCTGGCGCGATCCGGGTCCGAGCGGCGATACCGAAATGCTTCGCCCTGCCTCCGATCCCTTCCAGGCCGATGGCGGCATGCGCCTCGTCGAAGGCAATCTCGGCCGCGCCTGTTTCAAGTCCTCCGCTGTCGAGCGCGAACGCTGGACGATCGAGGCACCGTGCCGCATTTTCGAGGACCAGCCGAGCGTCAACGAAGCCTTCAAGAAGGGCGAACTCGACCGCGATGTGGTCGTAGTCGTCCGCTATCAAGGCCCGCGCGCGAACGGCATGCCCGAGCTGCACAAGCTCACTCCTGCCCTCGGTGTCCTGCAGGACCGCGGCTATCGCGTGGCGCTCGTGACCGACGGCCGTATGTCGGGTGCGAGCGGCAAGGTGCCCGCAGCCATTCATTGCACGCCCGAAGCGCTGGGCGGCGGCCCGCTGTCCAAGCTGCGTGACGGCGATATCGTAAAGGTCTGCGCCGAAACCGGAACGCTCTCGACCGATGCGGACCTCGACAGCCGCGATGCCGCCCCCGAACCTCAGGCGGAGACCGGAATGGGCCGCGAATACTTCGCCATGTTCAGGCATGGCGCCGACGGCGCCGAACAGGGCGCGTCCTCGATGCTGGCAATTGCGGGGCTCTGAGATGGAACTGGTAAGCGTAGACATCGGCGGAACCCATGCCCGTTTCGCCATCGCAACGATCGCGGATGACGGCTCGATCAGCCTCACCGAGCCCGAAACGATCCACACCAAGGATCACGCCAGCTTCCAGACCGCATGGGAAGATTATCGCGACCGTATGGGTGGTTCGCTCCCGCCGCGCGTCTCGATGGCCATCGCAGGCCCCGTGGGCGGCGATGTCATCCGTTTCACCAACAATCCCTGGATCATTCGTCCGGCGCTGGTGCAGGAAAAGCTGGGCGTAGAAAACTATTGCATCGTCAATGACTTCGAAGCCGTGGCCCATGCGGTTGCCCGTGTCGGCGAAGACCAGTTCATACACCTGACCGGTCCGGACAAGCCGCTCGCACCCACGGGAAGGCTCAGCGTGCTCGGCCCGGGCACGGGGCTCGGCGTCGCGCATCTCTATCGCGAGTCCGACGGCACTTACCGCGTGTCCGCGACCGAGGGCGGCCATATCGATTTCGCACCGCTCGACCAGATCGACGACGCGATCCTCGCCCGCCTACGCAAGCGCCATAACCGCGTCTCGGTAGAGCGTGTGGTGGCAGGCCCGGCCATTTCGGACATCTACCAGACGCTCGCCGCGATGGAGGGCAAGCCCGTCGCCGAGGAAGACGATATCGCAATCTGGACGCGCGGACAGGACGGCAGCGACAGCCTCGCCGCCGCAGCTGTCGACCGCTTCTGCATGTCGCTGGGTAGTGTTGCCGGAGATATCGCGCTGGCCCAGGGCGGTTTCGGCGGCGTCGTGATCGCTGGCGGTCTCGGCTACCGCATTCGCGAGACCCTGCTCAAATCGGGCTTTGCCGAAAGGTTCAAGGCCAAGGGCCGTTTTCAGGAGCTGATGGCCTCGATCCCTGTCAAACTCATCGTCCATCCGCAGCCGGGCCTGTTCGGTGCCGCTGCCGCTTTCGCAAGAGAACACACATGACCGCTATCGCCGACATCATGCAGACCGCGCCGGTCATCCCGGTGATCGTGGTCGACGAGGTGGAGCATGCCGTCCCCCTCGCCCGTGCGCTGGTCGCAGGCGGTTTGCCCGTTCTCGAAGTGACGCTGCGGACACCCGCCGCGCTCGACGCGATCCGTGCGATGAAGCAGGTCGACGGGGCGATCGTCGGTGCGGGTACGGTCACCAACCAGCAGGAACTGGCCGCTGCAATCGATGCGGGCAGCGAATTCATCGTTTCGCCCGGCCTGACCGAACCCCTCGGCAAGGCAGCGATCCGCGAGGGCATCCCCTTCCTCCCCGGCATCGCCAATGCAGGCGATATCATGCGCGGTCTCGACTTGGGGCTCACTCACTTCAAGTTCTTCCCGGCGATGGCTGCTGGCGGACTTCCGGCTCTGAAGGCGCTTGCGGCTCCCTTCGGCCAGTGCCGCTTCTGCCCGACCGGCGGGATCACGCTGGAGAATGCGCCGGAGTGGCTCGCCTTCGACCCCGTCCTGTGTGTCGGGGGAAGCTGGGTCGCGCCGCGCGGTGCAGTCGACGAGGCCGAAGTCGAAAAGGTCGCTCGTCAGGCTGCTGCGCTGGGCAACTAGCCGGACCGGCGCGGATTTTCCCGCGCGAAAATCCAGACGGGTCCATCGCTATCCCCGGACGGCGATGCGTGGATACCGCCGATGTTGATCGGCTCGGCTTCCATGAGTGCTTCCGCCATCCTCACCGCATCGCTGCGTGAGATACTGCGCCCGAAACGATCGAAGATCATGACTATTATCTCGCCCCAGATGGAAGGGCGGTAAACGGCAGATCGCGCCAACGGCCGATATTCGAAACGATCGCCATTGAGCTTACCGGCGAGTTCCATATCCTCTGCCGCGAGGGCAAGAATATCGTCTTCCATGTCGGCGAGGACCCGGGCGGATCGGGCGATGCCTTCGGGCTGCAGCCAGTCGGCCTTCACCAGAGCCTTGCGCATGCGCACACGGTCGTAGGCGGGGTCATCATTCGAAGGGTCGGTGACTGCAGAAAAGCCGCTTGCCGCAACGATCGAAGCGAGTTGCTCGCGGCTCCAGCCCAACAGCGGCCTTAGAACGACAGTCTCGCCCTGCGGTGCAAGTCCCGCAGCACGCACGCCGGCAAGGCCGGACAGTCCGCTCCCCCGATTGAGCCGCATGAGCAGCGTTTCGACCTGGTCGTCGCGGTGATGCGCGGTGCAGATCGTATCTATCCCGCGATCTCTCGCCCAATCGGACAGGGCACCATAACGGGCTTCGCGGGCGCGGCTCTGGGTGTTTCCCTCGGCAAGCTGCACAGCGAGCGTCGCGTGAGGCACACCCAGCTGCGCACAGATGGATGCACAATGGGCAGCCTCCGCAGCGCTTTCCTCCCTCAAACCGTGATCGACGGTTGCAGCCTCTACGCGCCCCGGCAAGGCAGAGGCGGCCAGCAGGAGAAGCGCAAGGCTGTCCGGACCACCCGAAAGGGCGATCCCGAGCTTCGCCTCGGGCTCGTCGTCATCGAGCCACAGGGCAGATAGATCGGCCCGGAACCGCTCCAACAGTTCCGGGTCGATACCCATCTTAGTTGCAGGTGACCTTGCTGCGGGCCGTTGCGTACTGGCCCTGCAGGCGACCGGTCGCGAGCGCCGGGTAGGTCTCGCCGAACTCGGAAAGCGCGATGCAGGCGCGCTGCTTGTCATCAAGCGCAATCATCGACTCCGCGAGGAACAGCAGGCTGTCACCGGCGCGAGCTGCGTTCTTGTCGGCCTGGTAGTTGCGCAGGAACCAGGGCGCGGCGTCGCCCGGCTTGCCATCGTCGAGATAGGCGCGGCCGAGCAGGTTGCGGCCGTAGGTTGCGCGCGAATGGTCAGGGTAACGTTCGACGAAGAGCGTCAGCTGCTGCTGAGCTTCGGGGAAGAAGCCGGCATCCCAGAGGCGGAAGCCATAGGAATATTCGTCGTCACCCGGATCATCGGTCTGCGGTTTGGTGATCTGCTGGACCGCGGCAAGCCGCGCGGGATCGGGCCGCTCTGCTGCAGGCGTGGTTGCAGCAGGCGTCGTTGCCGCCGGAGTTACCGCAGCAGGCCGCGTCGTGCTTGCGGGCGCAGGCGCCGGAGCATTGGCCGCTTCGAGCGCTTCGATCCGCTCTTCGAGCAGGCGCATGGCATTGCCGCCGACCTCATATTGCGCGGTCAGGCGCTGCAGCTGGGATTCCAGCGCATCGAGGCGGGTCAGGATGTCGGTCACCGCGGTCGTCGAGGGTGCAGCGGTGGTTGCCGGCTGCGTTGTTGCGGGGGCGCTGATCTCGGGCTCGAAATAGCGGCCGTCCGCACCCGGGAAGACCTTGCGCTGGAGGGCGCGGACTTCGGATTCCAGCTTGCGGATCCGGGCTTCGGAATTGTCTTGCGCGGCGACGGGCATGGAAGTCGCGGCGAGAGCCAGGGCGATGCCGCCGAGGCCGAGCGCGCGTGCACTGCGTGCGATCATGGTTCGGGATGCTCCTTTGAAGGGCTTCGTTATTGCGGAATCTGCCGTACCCCCGCGATCCTGTCGAGGGGATGAAGCCTGCTTATCCGCCGTGGATCAGGTGGTGGTGTCGTTTGCGTCGGCGGCGGGGGCCGGGTCTGCTGCGGGAGCAGTGTCGCGCGCCAGCAACGCCTCGGCACTAACCGCCACGTCGCGCACGACGGTATCTTCCTCGGTCAGCTTGGGCACCGACTGTCCGCCGATCGTGATTGCCAGCGCGTAAGGGCGACCGGTCCATATCTGCGGGCCATCCGCATCGGCGGGTATGGTGTAACTGTCGCCCGCCGCCATCTGCGCTTCGTAGAGGCGCGTACCGCTGGCGTCGTAGAACTTCACCCAGGTGCCATCCATCTCGCTGGTGAAGACGACCGGTCCGCCGGTCGGCTGGGCCGGAGCAGCAGCCTGCGCAGGCTGGTCCGCTGCCGCTTCCTCGGCGACCTGTTCAGCGGGGTCTTCGAGCGGTGCCGGGCCGAGGCCGGGCGCGAAATAGCTGGAGTAGAAGGCGTAAACGCCGCCCAAAAGAAGGATCGCGGCGAAGACGGCAAACCACGCGAGGCCGCGCCCCGGGACGCGCGCCGGATCGCCCGGTTCGAACTTCGCCGGCTGTTCGGCAGGAGTGCCGTCGGCTTCGGCCAGTTCCGCGCGGACCTGGTCGAGAACCTCGTTCTCGTCGAGCCCCAGCGTACGCGCATAGGTGCGGCTGAAGCCGATCGCGTAGGTCCGCGACGGGAGTGCCGAGAACTGTCCGGCCTCGATCGTAGAAAGGTGTCGCTGGGGGATGCGGGTGTCGGCAGCGACCTGCTCGATCGACAGTCCCTTGGCCTCGCGCGTTTCGCGCAAGCGTTCACCCACGCGCTGCACGCGCGTTTCCTCGATTTCGACGGCGTCGTCTTCTTCCATGCGATTCCCGAATGTATGACCCTACGCGGGTGTTCCCGTCCCTGGCTGGACGCGAAAAGAGGGGTTGCAGCAATTCCTGTCAAGTGCCGTGCATGGGTGCGGCAGACAGCAAGCCGACGAAGCGCACCGCATGAGCGACAAAATCACTCGATTTCAATGTCGTTGCTCAAGGCCCATTCGGTGAGCGCCGCGCGCATGTCCGCAGGAGGCGAAATCAGCCAGCGCTGCATCTGGCTGGTCAGGTCCGGCAGGTACACCTTGCGCACCAGTTCCTTGATCGGCCCGACTGCTGCCGGCGTTATCGACAGACGCGTGAAGCCGAGCCCCAAGAGGGCCAGTGCTTCGAGCCTACGCCCACCCATCTCGCCGCATACCCCGATGCGCACATTGCTACCGACCATATTGGCGGAAATCCGGGCGAGGAAACGCAGGATCGAGGGACTCAACCAGTCATAACGCGCAGCCAGTTTCGGATTGGCGCGGTCTGCGGCGAACAGGAATTGCGTGAGGTCGTTCGTGCCGATCGAAATGAACGAGAGGCGCGGCAGCAGTTGGTCGAGCACTTCGGCGAGCGATGGCACTTCCAGCATGCAGCCATATTCGATCGCTTCGGGCAAAACCTTGCGGCGTTCACGCAGGAAGTCGAGCTGTTCTTCGAAGATCGCCTTGGCGGCGTCGAACTCCCAAGGCTCGGAAACCATGGGGAACATGACCGAAAGCTGCCTGCCGGACGCCGCTTCGAGCAGCGCACGGGCCTGTGCCTTCAAGAGGCCCTCTCGTTCGAGCGAGAGGCGCAGGGCTCGCCAGCCCATGGCCGGGTTCTCGTCACGCTCTGCGGTATCATTGTCGAGATACGGAACGGCCTTGTCGCCGCCGATGTCGACGGTGCGGAAAATGACCGGCTTGCCATCGGCAGCGTCGAGCACGTCGCGATAGAGACGCATCTGCCTCTCGCGCGCCGGCAAGGTGGAGGAAACGAGGAACTGGAACTCGGTCCGGAAGAGGCCGATCCCGTCCGCGCCGGTGAGTTGCAGGGCGCTCACATCGTCGCGCAGGCCCGCATTGATCATGACCGTGATGCGGGTGCCGTCGCGCGTGAACGGCTCGACCTCGCGCATCTCGGCATATGTTGCCGCGCGTTCGCGGCTCTTGGTGAAGCGCGCGTCGAAGGCGTCGAGCAGTTGCTGCGAAGGACGAAGCGTCACGGTGCCCTTGTCGGCATCGACCAGCACCTCGTCACCTTCCGCAACCCGCGACCTCACTCGAGCGACCCGGCCCAGCACCGGAATGCCCATCGCCCGCGCCACGATCACGACGTGCGCGGTGAGCGAGCCTTCTTCCAGAACGACGCCCTTGAGACGTCGCCGGTCGTATTCGAGCAGTTCCGCCGGCCCCAGATTGCGCGCGAACAGGATGGTGTCGCGCCTCAGGCCCTGCGTTGCCGCAGTGCCGAGCTGTCCGGAAACGATCCTCAGCAGGCGGTTCGAGAGGTCCTCCAGATCGTGCATCCGGTCGGCGAGCAATGGATCGTCGATTTCGCGCATGCGCATCCGGGTGCGCTGCTGGACGCGCTCGATTGCCGCCTCGGCAGTCAGCCCGCTATCGATCGCCTCGTTGATGCGGCGGCTCCAGCCTTCGTCATAGGCGAACATCTTGTAGGTCTCGAGAACCTCGACGTGTTCGCCGCCCTTCCCGAATTCCGGTTCGCGGCCCATCGCGTCGATCTGGTCGCGCATTTTGTCGAAGGCCCGGTAGACGCGCTGGCGCTCGGCCTCGATGTCTTCAGCCACGACCTGGTCGATCTCGACCCGCGGCTGGTGGAAGACAGCCCGCCCGGCAGCCAGCCCCTTCACGAGCGTCAGCCCTTCCAGAACCTCGCATTCGGTCGGCACTTCGTCGAGGTCGATCGTGTCCTCGTCATCGACGAGTTCCTTGTGCGCGATCAGCTCGGACAGGACCATCGCGGTGGTTTGCAGCGCCTCGATCTCGACGTCCTCGTAGCGTCGCGGCTCGACATGCTGGACGCACAAGACGCCGACAGCCCGCTCGCGGTAAACGATCGGAACCCCTGCAAATGAATGGAATTTTTCTTCGCCCGTTTCGGGACGATAGAGGAAGTCGGGATGCGCCTTGGCCTCGGCCAGGTTGAGCGTTTCGATGTTCTTGGCGATCATGCCGGTCAGCCCCTCGCCGATGCCCATGCGCGTGACATGGACCGCTTCGGGGTTGAGGCCGCGGGTCGCGAACAGTTCGAGTTCGCCCTCGCGCAGGAGGTAGATCGAGCAGACCTCGCTCGTCAGGCTGTCGGCGATGATCTCGACGACGCGGTCGAGCTTGTGCTGGGCATGATGGCGGCCAGCCATGACCTCATGCAGTTGCGTGAGAATCTGGCGGGCGGATGCAGCTGCTGACATGGCCAGCGGCTATAGCAAAAATGCGAGGGTGTGGAAGCGGGGCGAAGAGAGGAAATCCTTTTCGCCCCGCAATCTAGGAGGGCCGGCCTCAGTGGGCGGCGATCTCTTCCTTGAGCTTTAGCTTCTGCTTCTTAAGCTGCTGGATCATCGAAATGTCGGGCGACGGCCGTGCCTGTTCATCGTGCAGGCGGGCTTCCAGTCCTGCGTGCTTGGCCTTGAGTGCGGCGACATGGGATGATTGCATCGATGCGTCTCCTTCAGAGTGTGACGACCCCAAAGCGACTCGAACCGTGCGGAACGAGCCGCAGACCAACTATCAAATCACAGCTTTGCGAATTTACAAAGCCCCTCTCACAGGCCATGCGATAAAGCGAGATTCAAGGACGACGACGGTGAACGAACAGGAATTGCGCAAGCGACTGGAAACGCTGAGGAGCGAGCATCGCGACCTCGACGCCGCCATCGCTGCGCTTACCCAGGCAGGTGATGAGGGCGGCTTCGTCGACCAGCTCCAGATCGCCCGTCTGAAGAAGCGCAAGCTGCAGTTAAAGGACCGCATCTCGGCGATCGAGGACAACCTGATCCCTGATATTATCGCCTGATTGCCGCGCCGGACGCGCGTCCCGGATCGGGACGCAGGTCAAACCGGCGGTGGGCGGCGCGGATCGATAGTGGTAACGCGATGTTCACCATGGACATGGACCGTACGATTCACGAGCAGGTCGTCGAAGACCTATACGCCGAAGCCCTTGCGCTTGCCGACGAGGCACGCGCCGTGTTCGACCTGCGCGACGAGGCAAGTCGCGGCAACTCTCCCGACGAAGTACGCATCGCCCTGTCGGTCGAAGGACTGCGCACCACGACCCGGGTCATGCACGTGCTCGCCTGGCTGCTCAACCAGCGCGCCTATCACTCGGGCGAACTAAGCAAGTCGCAGCTGCGCCGCCACGGCACGCTCGGCGAAGAGCGTCCGTCCGATCCGGCGAACATGGAACTGCTCGAACCGGCGACGCGCATGTTGATCCGCGAAACCGAACGCCTGCATGCCCGCATTGCCCGGCTCGACGAAGAAATGCGCTCCGGCGACGAAGCCGAAAGCGATCCCGTCAGCGCGATGCAAGGCCGTATCGCGCAGGCTTTCCGGGTGGCCTGATCAGGCCACCGAAAGCGCGCGGGCGTACCGCGCAAGCCGGTCCTTCCTCACATTCGCGGACATCGACGGCGTAAACGTCCGCGTCGCGCCGCGCATGGCGCTGGCCGCATTTCCGAGATCGGGATAGAGGCCTGCCCCCACGCTTGCGCATATTGCCGCACCCAGCGCTGTGGTTTCCACGAAATCGGGCCGTTCGACGGGAAGGTCGAGGATGTCGGCAAGGTCCTGCGCCATCCACTCGTTTGCACTCATGCCGCCATCGATCTTGAGGCTCGTCCAGGGCGCTCCGTCGGCTGCGAATGCGGATGCAAGGTCGTGCGTCTGGTGCGCCATTGCCTCCAGCGCCGCGCGTGCGATCTGCGCTTTCCCGCTGGCAAAGCTCAGGCCTGAGAAGACGCCGCGTGCATCCGGCTTCCAATGCGGCGCGCCGAGCCCGGCAAGGGCGGGCACGATCACCACCTCGCCGCTGTCCTCGATCGACCGTGCGAGATCTTCCGTTTCCGAGGCGCTCCCGATCAGGCCCAACTGGTCGCGCAAATACTGCACCAGGCTGCCTGCGACGAAGCACGCGCCCTCGATCGCATAAGTCCGCGTTCCGCCTGCCTGGTGCAGGACGGTGCCGAGCAGCCGGTTCTCCGAACGTGGCAGGTCGGTTCCCTTGTTGGTCAGGACGAATGCGCCCGTGCCGTATGTCGCCTTTGTCTCGCCGAAGGACAGGCAGCCCTGCCCGATGGTGGCCGACTGCTGGTCGCCGACAAGGCCGCAGATCGGGACTTGGCTTCCCAGCCATTCCGCGTCGCTTGACGCAAGCTTGCCGTGGGTATCCACCACCCGGGGCAAGGCTGCCTTCGGCACACCGAAAAGTTCGCACAGCTGTTCATCGAACTGATCGCCCTCCAGCGCGAGCAGCAGCGTGCGGCTGGCGTTGCTCGCGTCCGAGATATGCTCACCGCCCGAAAGCTTGAAGACGAGCCAGCTCTCGACGGTCCCGAATGCCAATGCTCCGTTTTCCGCAGCAGCGCGGACCGCATCGTCATTGTCGAGCATCCAGCGCATCTTCGTGCCCGAGAAATAGGGATCGAGCAGGAGGCCGGTGCGCTCCTGCACCGATGCCTCGTGCCCGGCCTCTTTCAGTTCCGCACAGAAACCGGCGGTACGACGGTCCTGCCAGACGATGGCGCGTGCAAGCGGTTCGCCAGTGTTGCGGTCCCACGCGACAACCGTTTCGCGCTGGTTGGTGATGCCGATCGCCGCAATCGACGACGCATCATCTCCCACTACCTCGCGCATGCAGGACAAGGTCTTGTCCCAGATTTCGCTCGCATCGTGCTCCACCCAGCCGGGCTTCGGATAGTGCTGCGTCAGCTCTTCCTGCGCGACGCGCTCCATGCGGCCCTCGCGGCTGAAGACCATGGCTCTCGTCGAAGTCGTCCCCGCGTCGAGGACCAGAATTTTCTCTCCCATGCGTCCCTCCCTATCGACAAGCCGCGCCATTCGCTACAGGCTTGAGGCATGGCAGGAATTCCCCCCAAGCCCTGGCCCACGGGCGAAGCGATGCAGCTTGAGCCGCTGGTACGCCGCGTGCTCGCTCCCAATCCCTCGCCTTATACCTATACGGGCACACAGAGTTACATCGTCGGTCTCGGCGATGGCTGCGCGGTGATCGATCCCGGTCCGGACGAGAAGGCGCATTTGCTCGCACTCGATGCCGCCATCGGCGAAGAGCATGTCTGCGCAATCATGTGCACGCATACCCACCGCGACCATTCGCCCGCTGCCAAGACGCTAGCTGCCCGTACCGGCGCCCCCATCGTCGGCTGCGCGCCGCTCGTGCTCGACGACAGCGGGCCTCGCGCGGATGCAAGTTTCGACCGCACATACGAGCCCGACCGCGTGCTGGAAGACGGCGAGGCCATGACCGGCCCCGGCTGGACTCTCCGCGCCGTCGCAACGCCCGGCCATGTGTCGAACCACCTGTGCTTTGCGCTGGAAGAAAGCGGCGCGGTCTTCACCGGCGACCATGTCATGGGATGGTCGACCAGCGTGGTCGTCCCGCCCGATGGCGACATGGCCGACTACATGGCCAGCCTCGAAAAGCTTTACGCCCGCGAGCAGGACACGGTCTATTACCCCGCCCACGGCGAGGCGATATCCAAGCCGCGCCAGCTGGTTCGCGGGATGATCGGCCACCGCCGCCAGCGCGAAAACCAGATCCTGCGCCACCTGCGTGAAGGCCCGCATGAGGCTGCCGATTTCGTGCCCAAGATGTACAAGGGTCTCGACGAGAAACTGCACGGCGCAGCGAAAATGTCCGTGACTGCGCACCTGATCGATCTCGAACGCCGAGGTCTTGCCGGTCGTGACGGCGATGTTTGGAAGGCAGCCTGACGCTTCTCCACATGCTGGCGATTGACTGCGCGCGGCAGGGGTAATAGCCCAAAAAGAAAATGGAAAAATGGTCGCTCGTTCTTGGGGGAGTTACGAGTATGGCTACGGCAGCCGCATCACCGGATAATGCAATTCGCGGAAACACGCGTTTCTTCACGATCATGGCCTTCGTCATGTCGCTAATCATCGTGGCCGGTTTCAGTGTGAACTTGGCGATGGGGCGGTCGAGTTTCGACGTTCCGCTCGCCTATCACATCCACGGCGTGATCTTCATGAGTTGGCTGGGCATCTACTGCGGCCAGCATCTCACCGCATCGAGCGGCAACTGGTCGCTCCACGCGACTTTCGGCAAGCTCGCCTATCTCTGGGTGCCGCTGATGGTGATTTTCGGCACGGTAATCATGGTCGTGGTCGCACGCCGCACGGGCGGGCCGTTTTTCTTCCACGTCAGCGAGTTCCTCTGGAGCAATACCGCGCTCGTCTGGCTGTTCGGCGGGCTGACCTTCTGGGCGCTGCGCCGCCGCCGCTATACAGGCTGGCACCGCAGGCTGATGTTGTGCGGCATGGCCATCCTGACCGGTCCGGGGCTCGGCCGCCTGCTTCCGCTACCGCTGATGATCCCCAACGCCTGGCTCATCACGACTCTGTGCACGATGATCTTCCCGGCGATCGGCATGATCGCGGACAAGCGCAGCCAGGGCCGCGTGCATCCAGCCTATTGGTGGGGTCTGGGCCTCTATATTGCGGTCTTCGCGATTTCGGTCGCCATCGCTCACACATCGTTCGGCATGGGCATTACCGAGCAGGTCATTGCCGGTACTCCGGGGGCCGAGCGTCCGATGGAGGCCTTCCTGCCGCCCGGCTTCACCATGTAAGTCGGATCGGGGAAGGAACCCCCTCGCCAGCCGGCTCGTTCCGTCTATAAGCGCCTCAAAGCAATTCAGACGGGACACGAACCATGACCGCCGAAACCAGCCTTCCGACAGGCGACGACCTGCTCGCCGAGATCGATCGCCTCCGCAAGGAAAAGAACGCGATCATCCTCGCGCATTATTACCAGAGCCCGCAGATCCAGGATCTGGCGGACTTCGTCGGCGACAGCCTCGAACTGTCGCGCAAGGCGGCGGAAACAGATGCCGATGTGATCGCCTTTTGCGGCGTGAAATTCATGGCCGACACTGCGAAAATCCTCAGCCCTGAGAAGATCGTGGTCCTGCCCGACATGGATGCAGGCTGCAGCCTCGAAGACAGCTGCCCGCCCGAAAAGTTCAAGGCTTTCCGCGAAAAGCACCCCGACCATATCGCGTTGACCTACATCAACTGCTCGACCGAGGTGAAGGCGCTCAGCGACATCATCGTCACCTCTTCCAGCGCCGAAACCATCATCAGCCAGATCCCCGAAGACCAGAAGATCATCTTCGGCCCCGACCGTCATCTGGGCAGCTACATGAGCCGCAAGTTCGGCCGCGACATGCTGCTGTGGCCGGGTGTCTGCATCGTCCACGAAGCCTTCAGCGAAACCGAATTGCTCAAGCTCAAGGCGAAGCATCCCGATGCCCCTGTCGCCGCGCACCCCGAATGCCCGCCGACCATCGTCGAGCATGCCGATTATGTCGGCTCGACCAGCGGCATCCTCCAGTTCGCGCAGACTTTCGAGGGCGATACGCTGATCGTCGCGACCGAGCCGCACATCATCCACCAGATGGAAAAGGCACTGCCTGAAAAGACCTTCATCGGCGCGCCCGGTGCGGACGGTAACTGCAGCTGCAATATCTGCCCCTACATGGCGCTCAACACGCTGGAGAAGCTCTACAAGTGCCTCGACACGCTGGAGCCGCGCATCGAGATCGAGGAAGGCCTGCGCCTCAAGGCCAAGCAGAGCCTCGACCGCATGCTCGAAATGGCCAGCGGCACCATCGGCAAGGGTGATCTGGGCAAGGTATGATGCGCCAGCTTTGTGCGTTTCTTCTCCTGTTCGTTTTCGCCGGCCCGCTGGCTGCCGATGAGGGCGGAGAGTACGAAGTCGGACAGATTTGGGCGTTTCAAACCGCTCCGGCCGACACCGGCGCCTTGATCAAGATCCAGGCTATTGAATTCATTGGCCCTGACGAAGCTTCGATGGAGGTATTTCACATCTCCATGATCGGCGTGAACTATTCGTCGATCCCGGGAAATGATGTGGTCCAGCATCTCCCCGTGTCACGGGAAACTCTCGACATGAGCGTCACATCGATCGTGTCGAGTGACCGGGATTTTCCGGACCACAGCGAAGGTGTTGCAATGTGGCGCGAAGCGAATGGTGGGGTCTTCACGATCTCGCTAGCCGAGATCGCGGAGGTGCTGCGTGAAAGCTATGCGCAAATGCAGCAGGAGCAAGCACAGAACCAGCCGCATGCGCCGAACTAGGCAACCCTTTGGCGGGAAGCGCGTTTAGGCATTCATGACAGCGGAATTGCGATTTTTCTGGGCGCGCCTGAACGCCAATTACTGGTTCTATCCGGCGCTTTTCTCGCTTCTTGCCGCTGTGCTCGCCTCGGTCATGGTGTGGCTCGACCGCTCCGGCTTTGCCGAATTCCTGAACGATGTCGAATGGATCGTGCCGTCGCGTCCCAAGGGGGCGGCGGACATGCTCACGGTGATGGCCGGCAGCATGATCGGCGTTGCCTCGACCGTCTTCTCCATCACGATTGCCGCGGTCGCCTATGCCAGCGGAAATTACGGCCCGCGCCTCCTGACCAACTTCATGGAGGATCGGGGCAACCAGATCAGTCTCGCCACCTTCATCGGCAGCTTCGTCTATGCGCTCATCGTGCTGCGCGCAGTGCGTGCGGAAGACGAGACGCCCGCGACCGGCGGAGACGCCGTCGCCACCGCCCTCCCCGGATTCACCCCGCAGCTATCGCTGCTGGTTGCCTACCTGCTCATGGCGTTCTGCGTTGCGGTGCTCGTTTTCTTCCTCAATCACATCCCGTCATCCATCCGCATCAACAAGGTGCTGGAGGGGATCGGCCGCCGTCTGCTCGATGCCATCCGCGAAACCTACCCTGTCGAGGACGAGTTTTCCGATGCGATCGAACCCAGGGGCGGAAAACCGCTGACGGCCTGGAAGACCGGCTATGTCCAGCTGATCGACTTCGAAGATTTGGAAGACGTCGCACGCGATTGCGGCTGCACCTTCTCCCTCAAGGTCCGCACGGGCGACTTCGTCCACCGCGATATGCCCTTCATGGAGATCGAGGGCTGCGACCCTGAAAACATCGAGAAGCGGGTGCGCGACTGTTTCACTCTCGGATCGACGCGCACGCCCGAGCAGGACCCGCAGTTCCTTCTCGACGAGCTGGTAGAGATCGGGCTGCGGGCGCTTTCGCCTGGTATCAACGATCCTTTCACCGCGATCACGGCCTTGCACTGGCTCGGCGCGTCGACTTCGGAAATCGGACGGCGCGATTTGCGCAAGGACATCTGCGGCGAGGACGCGGAGGACTGCCCGGTCATTCCGCTTCCCGACAACTTCGATCACTATGTGAAGCGCGGTTTCGGCGCGATCCGAAGCGCGGTCGCCACCTCGCCGATCGCCGCGGAAGTCATGCTCGATACGCTCGCGAAGGCTGCCGGGCCGATCAAGGACGAGCGCAGGCAGAAGATCCTCAAGGACGAAGCCGACAAGCTTGCCGCTCAGGCCCGCCTGAGCCTGAAAGGCCCCGATCTTGAGCAGTTCGAGGCGCACCACGTCGAGTTCAACCGGGAATTCTGGTAGTCAGCCTTCCGGCCGCGGCTGCACTCTCGGAGGGCTGCTGCGGGCAAGGATCAGCGCCGTACCGACCAGCACCATCCCAAGGATGTCGAGCGGCACCAGCAGCTCGCCGAAGACCAACCATCCGATAGTCGCCGCCACCGCCGGCTGGGTCAGCAGTGCCATGCCGATGATCAGCGGCGGGAAGTGGCGCAGCGAGTAGACCAGCAGGCCCTGACCGATGATCTGGCTGCTCAGGGCGAGCAGCAGCACGGGCGTCCAGCCCGCTTCGCCCGGCCACACCGGCTCGCCTGCGAACACGGCCATGCCGAGCAACAGGGGCGAGGCCGCAAGGCTCACCAGCAGCAGGACGCTCCACTGGCCCAGCACCGCACGGGCGCGCTGGGCCGGCAAGAGGTAGAAGGCGTAACAGACGCCTGCGAAAAGGCAGAAGAGATCGCCGATGAAGGTAGTCGTCGAGATCTCGAGACTACGTCCGAGGAGGATGGCCGCTCCGACCATCGCCGCCAGCACTCCGCCACCTTCGCGCCACGATGGTGCACGGCGCAGCGCGATAAGACCCCAGACCATCAGGATCACGCTGCCGGAATTACCGAAGAGAACGGCATTGCCAAGACGGGTCTGTTCGATCCCGATGTGCCAGCTGGCAAGGTCGAGCGAGAAGAACACGCCCGCCGCCATCACCAGCAGCGCCAGCCGCCAGTCGATCTTCCCGGGCGACCTCCCGCGCCACGCGAGGAAGGCGATCAGCGGTATGGGCAGGAAGAGCCGCCAGAAGGCGGCGGAAACCGGCCCCGTGTCCGCAAGGCGTACGAGCCACGGGCCCAGCGCCAGTGCGACATTGCCGGCAATCAGCGCGGCAAAGTGCCATGCACTGGCCTGAAAGCCATTCTTGTCAGCCGTGGCGCTTGTCTCTCCCATGACCGCCCCCTAGCTCTTGTCGCACACAAGGACATCCAAAAAGGACTTCGCCGCAATGCACGAAAAACTGTTCGATCCGCTCAAGTTTGGCGCCATCGAGGCGAAGAACCGCATATTCATGGCTCCGCTCACGCGTGGTCGTTCGACCCAGCCCGGCTCGATCCCGAACGAGATGATGGCGACCTATTACCGCCAGCGAGCCGGTGCGGGCCTCATCATTTCCGAAGCCACCGGCATCAGCGTCGAGGGTCTCGGCTGGCCTGCAGCTCCGGGCATCTGGAGCGATGAACAGGTCGAAGGCTGGAAGCTGGTTACCGATGCCGTGCACGAGGAAGGCGGAAAGATCGTCTTGCAGATGTGGCACATGGGCCGGCTCGTGCATCCCGACTTCCTCGGCGGCAATCCGCCGGTTTCGGCGAGCGCCACCAAGGCTCCGGGCCATGCACATACGTTCGAGGGCCGCAAGGATTACGAACAGTCACGCGAGCTTTCGAAGGACGAGATCGCGCGCGTCGTGGCCGATTACCGCCATGCTGCCGAGAATGCGAAAAAGGCCGGTTTCGACGGCGTGCAACTACACGGCGCCAATGGCTATCTCGTCGACCAGTTCCTGCGTGACAGCACCAACCTGCGCGAAGACGAATATGGCGGCAGCCCCGAAAATCGCACGCGCTTCCTTCGCGAAGTGCTCACTGCGCTGGTCGATGTCTGGGGCGCGGACCGCGTTGGCGTACGCCTGTCCCCCAATGGCGAGACGCAGGGCTGCGACGATAGCGATCCGCCCGCGACCTTCGGCGCTGCCGCCAAGGTGGTCGAAGAGCTGGGCCTTGCTTTCCTCGAACTGCGCGAACCGGGTCCGGACGGCACATTCGGAGCGACCGAAGTGCCCAAGCAGAGCCCGCTGATCCGCCAGCTCTATTCGGGCACCCTCGTCCTCAACAGCGATTATTCGCCCGAACAGGCTGTGGCCGACATCGAGGCGGGACGCTGCGATGCAGTGAGCTGGGGCCGCGATTTCATCTCGAACCCCGATCTGCCCGACCGTTTTCGCATCGGCGCAGAGCTGCAACCCAATGTAAACGTTCCGCAAAGCTGGTACCTGCCGGGTCCGGAGGGGTATATCGATTACCCGATGCTAACCAAGACGAGCGATATTGCCGCCGGGTGATTCGCGCGAAAGGCGCTGTCGGACACCCGCCCGGAGAATCGTTCGCATGCGCTCGTGGTTGCTCGCACCAGCCGACAAGGAGAAGGCCCTCACGCAGGCCTCGACGGCCGGTGCGCATGTAGTTGTTGTCGACCTGGCGCGGGCGGCCCCTGAAGAGCGCAAGCAGCAGACCCGTCTTGCTGCCCGCGATTTCCTGATGTCACACCGCGAACAGCTGGTCGCTGCGCGCAAGTTCGCCCGCTGGGTCCGCGTGGGTCCGATGGTCGGGATGGAGTGGCGGCAGGACCTCGCCGCCGCCCTCGAAGGGGCCCCCGAGGGGATCGTCCTGGCCGAATGCCACGGCCCCGAACAGGTCAAGGAACTTGCAGCGGCGCTGTACGAGCTCGAAGGCCGCGTCGGCCTGAAAACAGGATCTACGCGGATCGTGCCCGAGGTCGGCGGATCGGCCGCATCGGCACTGCGCCTGAGCCAGTTTGCGGACGAGTTGCACGCACGCGTTTCCGGCCTCCTGTGGGATTCAGCATCGCTTGCCCGCTCACTCGGCGCGCGCCGGATGCGCGGCCCCGGCGGATTGTGGACCGATGCGCTCGCCCATGTTCGGGCGCAGGTCCTGCTGGCGGCCCATGCACAGGGCCTCGACGCGCTGGAAGCGCCATTCCGCAACCTGCGGGAACCGGAAGGCATGAAACGCGCCGCAGAAGCGGCAGCGGCAGACGGTTTTACAGGGATGCTCGCGATCAGCGATACGCAGGTGGCCGACATCAACATGGCGTTCCGACCCAGCCAGGAGGAGGTCGCCGAAGCGCGCGAAATCGTCGGTCTGTTTGCACTCAACCCCGATGCCGAGCGCATCGCTTTCAGGGGTCGCTATGTCGGGCAGGCCGAACTGGCCAAGGCCAAGGCGCTCACCGGATAGGGCTGCCCCCTTAGTCTGACGCTTCAGTTTCGGGTTCCGGATCGGACACCGGCTCGGCGACAGGCTCGGGTTCCGGCTGCGGTTGCGGATCGGGCTGCGCATCCGGCTCGCTGCTCGAAGTCTCGTCTACCTCGCCGCCAGCGCTGATATCCTGACCTGCTCGCGGGGGCGATTGCGATTGCACCGTGTCGAGCGGGAGCATGTCGTCGCTGATCGTTCCGCCCAGCACTTCGCCGCGGGCGGTGCTGTCGGCATTGCGCTCCTCTACCTCGGCGGCGTCCTTGCCGCAGGAAGCCAGCACCAGCGATACGGCCAGAACACTCACGAGACGCTTCATGGCAATGCGCAACCCTTCTTATCCAGCGCGTCGAGGAAGTCGCCCGCGCGGTTCTTCAATGCCTCATCGAATTCCTGCGGCGCAAGTGTGATCCCGAGCTTTTCGAGACTGGTAACCCCGAATTCCTCGATCCCGCAGGGCACGATCCCGGCAAAATGGGACAGGTCGGGCGACAGGTTCACGGAAAAACCGTGCATCGTCACCCATCGCCTCACGCGCACGCCGATCGCACCGATCTTCGCCTCGCGCCCGTCGACGTCGCGCGTCCAGATGCCGATCCGACCTTCGCTGCGCCAGCATTCGACCCCGATATCGCCCAGAGTGGCGATCACCCAGCCCTCGAGCGAATGGACGAAGCAGCGGACATCGCGGCCGCGTTCCTTCAGGTCGAGCATGGCATAGCCGATGCGCTGGCCCGGCCCGTGATAGGTATAGCGTCCGCCTCGTCCGGCCTCGACCACCTCGAAGCGGGGATCGAGCAACTCGGCGCCATCGGCGCTGGTACCCGCGGTGTAGACCGGCGGGTGCTCGAGCAACCAGATCAGTTCGCGCTCGCCATCTTCAGAGATCGCCCGGTTGCGCTCTTCCATCGCTGCCAGCGCATCGAGATAGGGCACTTGCCCGCTTTCTGTGCGCCATTCGATGTTTTCGGGGAGTTGCCGGGTCATCGAAGATTGCGTGGCGATCAAAGCTGCGCTTATCAAGGGGGCAGAAGGGAAAGCGGCATGAAATTCGATCTCGACACGGCATGGAAAGACACATCGCGGCTGCTGCGCGACAATTTTGCGCTGCTGGTCGTCCTGGCGGGCGTATTCTTCTTCGTGCCCTATGCAGCCCTAATGCTGTTCGTCCCCGAGATCGCAGAACTCGGCCAGATGCAGGCCGATCCGGGCTCCGACGCGATGTTCGATGCCGTGATGGCGGTCTACACGAACTACTGGTGGGTGTTCCTCATCGTTGCCATTGTCCAGGGCATCGGCCTGCTGGCCATGCTTGCCCTGCTGCGACATCGCGACAAACCGACCGTGGCCGATGCGATCACGACCGGCGCAGTATCCTTCCCCTCCTATTTCATCGCACAGCTCCTGCAGAGCCTGCTGCTCGTTTTCGTGTCGACCCTGTTGATCGGCATACCTCTCGCGATCGGCTTCAGCGTCGGCGCGTTTCTCGGCGTAATCGCGGCTTTCGTGGCCTTCATCTACATCCTGACCAAGCTCTCGATGACATCGCCGATCATTGCGATCGACGGGGTTCGCAACCCCATCAATGCGCTCGGCGGATCGTGGAAGCTGACGAAGGGCAACAGCCTCCGCCTCTTCGCTTTCTATGCGCTGATCTTCGTCGCCTTCATCATCGCGTCGACCGTGTTCTCGCTGATCGTGAACTTCATCTTCGCGCTCGCAGGGCCCGAGATCATGCTGTTCGGGACCACGATCGTATCCTCGGCGGTGAACGCCTTCTTCATCATGCTGATCGTCTGCCTTTTGGCTGCGATCCACATGCAGCTGGTACGGCTTCAGAAAACCGGCGCGCCGAAAGCCTGAGGGTCAGTCCTTCGGTTCTTTCCAGCCCCAGAACAGCTGGCACGGCAGGATGTTGAGCGCTTCGAAACCGCTCTCGATCCGCTCGAAATGGCGCGCCATATAGTCGCGCGCCTTGGCGGAAAACTGATAGACGAGGAATGCGCCGCCCGGCCGGATCACGCGGTAGGTTGCCGCAGCGATTGCAGGTCCCACGCCATCCGGCAGGGTCGAGAAGGGCAGGCCGGACAGCACGTAATCGGCATGGTCGTGACCATGCGCCTTGACGATTTCCTCGACGTCGGCAGCCGAGCCGTGAACCGCGCTGAAGCGGCTGTCGCGGAAATGCTTGGTGAGATAGTCGATATAGAGCGGGTTGGTGTCGATCACGATCAGCTGGCCATCGCGGGGCAGCCGGTCGAGGACTTCCTGGCAGAACGTCCCGACACCGGGCCCGTATTCGAGGAACACCTTGCACTCGTCCCACTTCACGCGGCCAAGCATCTTGCGGATGGTGAAGCGCGAGGACGGAATGATCGATCCGACCATGCGCGGCTCTTCCAGGAAGCCCTTGAAGAATACGCCCCACTGCCCGAACAGGCGAGCGGCCTTCTGCTTCAAACTGCGGCGTTCGATGGCGCCAATACCGTTTTGACCGGTCAAATCTCTTACCTCGTGCGACCCAAGACAGGCAGCAAGGTCTGACAGCCCCACCAGCCCATTGCAAGCACGTGCGAGCAGGACTAGCGCAGGCATCATGTCGGAGCGTGATCCAGCAGTCTTGACCGAAGCGCCGCCTGCGCCCCCGCGCAAGGCGATCCCGCGCGGGCGCATGGCGCTCCTGTTTGCAGTCATGTTGACCACTGCGGCCGGCAATACAGCGATGCAGTCGGTCATGCCCTCGATCGGCACTGCCCTCGAAATCGACGACGTGTGGATCAGCCTTGCCTATAGCTGGTCGGCATTGTTGTGGGTGATCTGCGCACCGCTTTGGGCGGAGCGATCCGACCGTCGCGGACGCAAGGCCATGATGGCGCTTGGCATGATCGGTTTCATCACGTCGATGGCGCTTTGCGGCCTCGCGCTGTGGCTGGGCCTCGTCGGTGTCCTTGGCGGTACGGCTGCGCTGATCGCCTTTGCGATCGCCCGCAGCCTTTATGGCGGCTTCGGGAGCGCTGCACCGCCGGCAGTGCAGGCCTATGTCGCCAGCCGCACGCCGCGCTCGGAACGCACGCAGGCGCTTTCACTGATTGCGTCGAGTTTCGGCCTCGGCACGGTCATCGGTCCTGCATTGGCACCGCTGATGGTCCTGCCCTTTGTCGGACTGACCGGACCCTTCATCATCTTTGCACTGATCGGCCTCGCGACACTTGTCACGCTGCGCCTCAGGCTGCCGAACGACGAGCCGCAGTTTCCCGCACGCGGACAGACCTATGACGCGCCCTATGCGGGCGGTTCGACATCTTCACACGAACGCGATGAAGAGGACGAGGACGAAGAGGCGGTAGAGCCGCACAAGCTGCGCTGGTTCGAACCGCGCCTGCGGCCATGGGTGACTGTCGGCCTGCTGGGCGGGCACGCACAGGCGATGGTGCTCGGCATCATCGGCTTCCTCGTGCTGGACCGGCTCGGGCTTCGCGCGACACCCGCCGAAGGTACCGGGCCGATCGGGCTCGTCCTGATGTGCGGAGCGATCGCCACCCTGCTGGCGCAGTGGGGGCTGATACCGCGACTCGATCTGGGTCCGCGGGCAGCAACACTTTCGGGGATCGTGATCGCCGCAATTGGCGTGCTTTATCTCGGCGTTGCGGACGATCTGCACGCGATCGCGCTGGCCTACGCCATTGCGTCACTGGGGTTCGGACTGTTCCGCCCGGGAAGCACGGCGGGCACCTCTCTGGCCGTAACCCGCGCGGAGCAAGGTCAGGCCTCAGGCATCACCGCATCGGTGGCCGGGGCGAGCTTCATCTACGCCCCGGCGCTCGGTGTCTGGCTATATAACCACTCCGACTGGCTCGGCTTCGGCCTTATCGTGGCGCTCTGCCTCGCTGTATTCGGTTATGGCTGGCTGGCCTTGCAAGCGGACAAGAAGCTTACCCGCGACAAGCGTTAGAGGATTTCCAGGACCGTATCCTGCGGTCGGCAAAGGCGGACGCCCTTGTCGGTTTCGACCAGGGGCCTTTCGATCAGGATCGGATCGGAGGCCATGGCATCGAGCACGGTCTGCGCATCGGCATCGGGCAGGCCGCGCTCGGCAGCGTCGGTTCCGCGGATACGAAGGCCTTCGTTGGGCGTGATGCCCGCGTCCTTGTAGAGCTGCGAGAGCTTCTCCGCACTCGGCGGATCCTTGAGATATTCGATCACCTCGACTTCGACCTTCGACAGGTTCTCGAGAATGGCGAGCGTCTTGCGAGACGTGCCGCACTTCGGGTTGTGCCAGATGGTGGCCTTCATTCGATGTCTCCTTTGCCGGTGCGTCTAATCGGGTGTTGCGATGAGTGAAAGCGGCTCTTGCGATTTTTTCATCCCGAAAATCGCGATTGAGGGTTGCTATTGCGAATAGGTCTCAATAGCAGGGGGTCAGCAATTGATAATCATTCTCAATAAGAAAGATTCGTATGAGGCCCTTCGCCACTCTCGCAATTCTGCTTTCCGGAACTGCCCTCGCCGCCCCCGCAGCGGCTTCGACGCTCACCGCTGATGCACAGCCGGAGAGAGACTACCTCCCTACCGATATCGTGGTGACGGGCGAGCGCGCTGACGGCTACGACAATGAAGACGGCTCGACTGCGACGAAGACCCCGACCCCGCTGATCGATGTCCCCCAGGCCGTCAGCTTCATCACCGAAGACCAGCTCGAAGACCAGTCGATCCGCCAGCTCAATGACGCCCTGCGCTACGTCCCGGGTGTCAGCATGGAATCGGGCGAAGGCCACCGCGACGAGGTCTTCATCCGCGGCCAGGAAACCACGGCCGACTTCTATATCGACGGCCTGCGCGACGATGCGCAGTACTATCGCTCGCTCTACAACATCGAGCGTGTCGAAGTGCTCAAGGGTGCCAACGCCCTGATCTTCGGCCGCGGCGCGGGTGGCGGCGCGATCAACCGTGTTGCAAAACGCGCAGACCTGACCGATGCATTTGTCGGCGGCGAAGCCTCGGTCGACAGCTTCGGTGCATTCGCACTGCTCGCCGACCTGAACCAGCCGGTGACCGACAATCTCGCGCTGCGCCTCAACACGACCTATGAGGAATTCAACAACGACCGCGACTTCTACGATGGTCGCTTCATCGGCATCTCGCCCACGCTGACCGCAGCGCTCGGCCCTGACACCACGCTGATCGCCAGCTACACCTACGACAATGACGAGCGCGTGACCGACCGCGGCGTGCCCTCGCTCGATGGTGGCCCGCTGACCGGCTACGACAGCACCTTCTTCGGCGACCGCGATTTCAACTTCTCCGAAGCCGAAGTGCACATCGGCCGCGTTCGCCTCGAGCATGACTTCAACGGCGGTCTTTCGGCCAATGCCAGCCTCCAGTTCGCCGATTACGACAAGGCCTACCAGAACATCGTTCCGGGCGGCACCGACGGCACGACCGTTTCGCTGGGCGGCTATCGCGATACGACCGAGCGTACCAACTGGATCGGCCAGGCCAATGCCATCTGGCAGGCCGAGAGCGGCGATCTGGAATCGACCTTTCTCTTCGGTGTCGAGGCCAGCAGCCAGGACACGCAGAACGCGCGCCAGACCGTCAGCTTCGACACGACCAATGAAACCGCTCTCGAAGACGTCATCTTCGTTCCGGCGTTTTCGCTCAATCCGACCTCGCGTTCGCGTGACAGCCAGCTCAAGACCCTGTCCTTCTATGCCCAGGAACAGCTCCAGATCGGCGAATTCATCGAGTTGGTCGGCGGCCTGCGCTGGGATCGCTTCGACCTCGAGACGCTCGACCTGATCGGCGGCGTCGCGGGTGACCGGGTCGACGAACAGTTCAGCCCGCGTGCCGGCCTGATCGTGAAGCCGACCCCCGACCTCTCGATCTATGCCAGCTATGCGGAAAGCTTCCTGCCGCAGGCGGGCGACCAGTTCCTCGTCCTCTCGCCCGACCGCAGCCAGTTCGAGCCGGAGAAGTTCACCAATTACGAGATCGGCGCCAAGTGGGCCCCGCTCGACAAGGTACTCGTGACCGCGGCGATCTTCCGCCTCGAACGCACCAACATCCGCGCAGTCGACCCGACCGATCCGACGCTGACCGTGCTTGCCGGCGAAAGCCGTGCGGAAGGCTTCGAACTCGGCGCAGTCGGCGAAGTCGCAGATTTCTGGAAGGCCAATCTCGGCTACACCTATCTCGACGGCGAGCTCCTCAACGACAACGCCTTCGGTGCCGCCGGCCAGCGCCTGCAGCAGCTGCCGCGTCATTCGATCAGCGCATGGAACCGCTTCGACCTGTCGGAACAGCTGGGCTTCGGTCTGGGTGTAATCCACCAGTCCGAACAGTTCGCCAGCTTCTCGAACGATGTCGTCCTGCCGAGCTATTGGCGCGTCGATGCAGCCGCCTACTACACGGTGAGCGAACAGCTGAGCATCCAGCTCAACATCGAGAACCTGCTCGACGAGAATTATTACCCGAGCGCGCATGGCGACAACAACATCCAGCCGGGCGATCCCTTCACCGCCCGCATCGGAGTGCGCTTCGAGATCTGATCCGCGCAGCGGACCCGATAAACGAAACGGCGGCCCAAAAGGGTCGCCGTTTTGCGTTTGGGGCTATTCGCGTTCGGGCGCTTCTTCGGGAGCGCTCAGTGCCGGGACGTCCTGTGCGGCATCCTCGGCGCTGATACCCGGCGCAGGTGCTGCGCTTATGCGTTCCTGACGGCGAGCGACGCGGCCTGCACGCTGGATGGCCCGCACCAGCCGCGGATAGACTCCGCAGCGACAGATATTGGGGATCGCTGCCTTGATTTCCGCCTCGCTTGCACCGGGATTGCGGTCGATCAGCGCGGCAGCTGCCATCACGATACCGGGCGTACAGAACCCGCACTGGATCGCCTGTTCGGCGACCATGGCCTGCTGCACGGGATGTGTCCGGTCGCCCGACAGTCCCTCGATGGTCGTGATGAACCGCCCTTCGGCCTCGGCGATCGTGACGAGGCAGCTGCGAAGGGGTTCGCCGTCGATATGCACGATGCACGAGCCGCAATCACCCTCGCCGCAGCCGAACTTGGTGCCGGTAAGGTTGGCAGCATCGCGCAGCGCCCACAGAAGGGGCGTTTCCGGGTCCATCAGGAATTCGATGGGACGTTCGTTGACCGTCATGCGGGACATGGCGGTGCTTTCGCTTCAATCGGCTGGAAAGTCGAGAGGCCTTACGACATCCAGCTGTCGTCGATCTTCGACACGCGACGCTTCCAAGCCTCGAAATCGAAGATGCCTGCCCCGCCCTGGTCGCCCACGACGTGAAGGTCGCGCTGGTGCACATCGACCACTTCCTGCGGCACGATGTTCGCCTCGCCCTGGCTGAGCGTGGCGACCTGGATTTCGCAGGCGCGCTGCAATGCCCACATCTTGAGGAACATGCCCGGAATGGTCTTGTCCATCACCACCGGACCATGATTGCGCAGCATGAGGATCGAATGGTTGCCGAGATTCTCGACCAGCCGTTCGCCCTCTTCGGGGCGCACCGTGACGCCTTCAAAGTCGTGATAGCCGATCTGGCCCTGGAAATTGCAGGCATAGAAATTGGTCGGAACCAGCCCGTCCTTGTGGCTGCACACCGCCATGGTGGCCGTGGTGTGCACGTGACAGATTGCGGTCGCACGCTCGCCGAGATGCTTGTGGAAGTGCGCATGCTGGGTGAAGCCAGCCTTGTTCACCATGTATTGCGACTGGCCGACATTGTTGCCCTCGACATCGATCTTGACGAGGTTCGATGCGGTCACTTCGTCATAGAGAAGCCCGAAGGGGTTGATGAGAAATGTGTCCTTTTCGCCCGGCACTGCCACGGAGATGTGGTTGTAGATGCTTTCGCCCCAGCCGAGGTGATCGAAGATGCGATAGCAGGCGGCCAGATCCTGACGGACCTTCCACTCTTCTTCGCTGCATTCGAACTTGGGCTTCATCTGCGTTGCCATGGCGATCTCTCCTTGGGTCTCTATTTGCAACCTCTATCGCACGAGCGCCCCCTGTGCGGCAAGGAGTACGAAGCAACATGACGCTTTCCAAGCGCGTCTTGCCCCGCTAGCGCCGCATTTGCATGAGCGAGACGGCCAAACTGACCAAGGGCAGCATCCGCGGCCATCTCGTCACCCAGACGCTACCGATGATCATCGGGGTCGCGGCAATCATGTCGGTCGGCCTGATCGACGCATACTTCATCGGCCAGCTGGGCTCGGCCGAACTGGCCGCAGTCAGCTTCATCTTTCCGATCACCATCGCGCTCTCCAGCCTCGGCGTCGGTGTCATGGTCGGTATCAACTCGGTGATTGCCCGCGCGCTTGGCGAAGGCGACGAGGCACGCGCCGAGCGGCGCGCGAACTTCGGCGTCGTCTTCGCCCTGACGATCGGCGTCATTCTGGGCTTCGCCCTTTTCCTCCTGCTCGATCCGCTGTTCCGCCTGATGCAGGCCAGCGACGAACTGCTGCCGCTGATCCGCGACTACATGCAGCCCTATTCGCTCGGCATGCCGGTGCTGCTCACACAGATGGGCCTGCAGGGTGTGCTCCGCGGGCAGGGTGAAGCGCGTTACGTATCCATGATCTCGATCACCTATTCGGTGGTCAACTGGATACTCGACCCGATCCTGATCACGGGCGCTTTCGGCTTCGACGGCTTCGGTGTCGCCGGGGCGGCCTATGCGACGATTGCAGGATTCCTGGTCGCGATCCTCGTCGCACTCTTCTTCATCCGCCGGACGAGTATAGCCATCCACCCCACCCTGATCCGGGAATGCGATCTGGGCGCGTCAAGCAAGGCAATCATCGGCGTCGCTGGACCCGCGGCCTTCTCCAACGCGATCAATCCCATCGGCCTTTCGGTCCTCACCGCCCTGCTTGCCAGCCAGGGCGAAGACGCCGTTGCGGGCTTTGGCGCAGCGGGCCGCCTGCAAAGCTTTGCCGTCGTTCCCCTGCTCGCCCTTTCCGGGTCGATCGGTGCGATCGTCGGGCAGAACTGGGGTGCGAACCGTGCCGACCGCTCGCGCCGGGCGATGTACTGGGCCGGTCTCTTCTGCGTCGGATACGGCATTACGACCGCACTCGTGCTGTTCCTGTTCGGCGACTGGTTCGCGGACTTCTTCACCGACGATGAAGCGGTGATCGCGCAGTTCTCTCGCTACCTCGAAATCTCGGTCTGGGGCTATGCCGGCTTCGGCCTCCTGATCACGGCCAATGGCGCGCTCAATGCAGTCGATCGCGCGCCCTTCGCCCTCGCCCAGAGCGCGGCGCGCGTGTTCCTAGTCATGCTGCCGTTTGGCTGGCTGCTTCGCGGCGCCTGGGGCGCCGATGCGATCTACGGCGCCGAACTGGTCGCGAACCTTGCCGGCGGGGCGCTGGCGGCGCTGGTTGTCTGGTGGGTCCTCAAGAGTGGCCCGCAAAGCGCCGGGTCAGGCCAAACGAAACGTTAACCATCTTGCCCCATAGCGGACCCTAACGAGAACTGGGGGTCCAAGACCGATGGATGAACTGCTGGCCGACTTTGTCGCCGAAACCCGTGAAATGCTGGAGCAATCCGGCAGCGAACTGGTCGCATGGGAAGCCGATCCGTCCGACAAGGCGAGAATCGACACCATCTTCCGCTTCGTCCATACGGTGAAGGGCAATTGCGGCTTTTTCGACTTCCCCCGTCTCGAAAAGCTGAGCCACGCGGCAGAAGACGCGCTGGCGGAATGCCGCGCCGGTCGGCGCGAACCCGACAGCGCCCTGGTGACCGCAGTTCTCGCCATCATCGACCGCATTTCGGAAATGACCGACGCGATCGAAGCGGGCGAGGATCTGGGCGAAGGTGGTGACGACGCGCTGATTGCCGCGCTCAACCCCGATGGTGAAGTCGAGGTCCAGAGCGATATCGAAATCTCCGATCTCGAAACGCGGTCCGCAGAGGCTGCCAAGGCCGACGACGGCAGCGACACCCAGAAAGCCGCACCGCGTCAGGGCGTGCAGCGTTCGATCCGCCTTCCCGTCGACCTGCTCGACGAGGTGATGAAGGGCGTTTCCGACATGGTGCTGGCGCGCAACGACCTTGCCCGCCGTCTGCGCGAAGCCGGTGAACAGCCGACCATCGACGGCCCTTTCGAGCGCCTCTCGGCCATTCTCGCCGATGTTCGCACCTCGATCACCCGCATGCGCATGCAGCGCCTCGAGCATCTCTTCTCCTCGCTTCCACGCCTCGTCCGCGACCTGTCCAACGAACTGGGCAAGCAGGTCATGGTCGACTTCGAGGGCAGCGAGGTCGAACTCGACCGCGAGATGATCGAAATGGTCCGCGACCCGCTGACCCACATCATCCGCAACGCCATCGATCACGGTGTCGAAACGCCCGCGCAGCGCCTCAAGAACGGCAAGCGCGAAATCGGCATGCTGAAATTCGCCGCCCGCCAGTCGGGCAACCAGATCAGCCTCGTCATCACCGATGACGGTGGCGGCATCAATGTCGAGAAGGTTGCTGCAAAGGCGCTCGCCAACGGCCTCTACTCGCGCTCCGAACTCGACGCGATGTCGGAAGGTCAGAAGCAGAACCTGATCTTCGAACCGGGCCTTTCCACCGCAGAGGAAGTCAGCTCGGTTTCCGGTCGCGGCGTCGGCATGGACGTGGTGCGATCCAATATCGAGCGCGTCGGCGGTTCGATCGAAGTGACCAGCAAGCCGGGCGAAGGCACCAGCTTCCACCTCAAGCTGCCGCTGACCCTGTCGATCATCGCGGCCCTGACAGTGGGCTCGGGCGACCAGCGCTATGCAATACCGCGCAGCTACGTCGAGGAAATCGTCTTCGGCAACTCGAGCCATGTAGAGTTCGCGCAGGCCGGCGACCGCCGCCTCGTCACTTTCCGCGACAAGCGCGTTCCCTGCCTCTCGCTTGGCGAAGTGCTCGGCAGCGAGACCAACGACAATTGCGAATGGGAGAGCAAGACGCTCATCCTCGTTCGCCTCGCCAGCGACGATGTCTTCGCCCTCGCCGTAGACCGCGTGTTCGATCACGAGGACGTGGTGGTGAAGCCGATCGCACCGGCGATCATGGAAACGCGCCTCTACGCCGGCACGACGCTGCTCGACGATGGCCGTCCGATGATGCTGATCGACCTGCCCAGCATCGCACAGATGCGCGGCATGGCTGGCGGCGTCCGCGCCAAGGCCGCTCCGGTCGAGCGCGAGAAGGAAGTCGAAGCGAAGAAGGCCGTTCCGGTCATGCTCTTCGCAGGTCTCGATGGACGCCACCGCGCAGTTCGCCTCGAACTGGTTCGCCGCATCGACACGATCTCGCGCGACGCCATCGACATCGAGGGCGACCGCGCCCAGGCGATCATCGACGGCGAGATCCTGACGCTGGCCGGCCACGACACGGGCGAGTTGCCCGAAGAGCGCTGCCGCCTGCTGCGTCTGTCTGATGGCGAGAACGAACTGGTCTATGCCGTTCGTGAAGTCCTCGACGCAGCCGATGTCACCGACGATGTCGTGCCCAGCGAAGCTGACCGCAATATCGAAGGCGTCACGCTGATCGGCGGCAAGCCGATCCCGCTGCTCGACGGTCATGCGGTCTTCTCGCGCTACAAGGCAGCGCGGAAAGTAGATCACACGCTTACCTGCCGCATCCCTTCGGACAGCGAATGGGCCCGCACCATTCTCGAACCGCTGGTCTCGGCAGCAGGATACCGGATCGCTAGCGATGAGGACGAAGGCGAAGCAGATCTCGCCATCGCGCTCGCCGAAGATACCGACGGCGCCAAGGGCGTCGCCCGCGAGACCATCCGTCTGCGCCCTGATCCGGAAGAGTCCGGCGACGACACCATCTACCGCTACGACCGCGACGGCCTGCTCGCAGCGCTCAAGCGTATCCGCACCGGGAGGGCGGCATGAACGAATTGCTTCTGATGTGCACGATTGCCGGACGCCGCGCGGCGATCCCCGCAGTCGCCGTCCAGTCGGTCATCGAGGTGGAAAACATCACCCCGATCCCCGGCACGCCCGACTTCATCTGCGGCCTGACCGCATTGCGTAGCCAGGCGCTGACCGTGATCGACAGCTCGCTCGCGCTCGGCATCGACCAGCCTTGCGTGTCGCGCGACCAGCGCGCCGCCGTGGTGGAAGTCGAAGGCCATCTCTACGCGATTATGGTCGACGAGGCGCATGACGTGGGCGAAGCCCGCAGCGAACCGGTCGCGGTTCCGGGCGGTTTCGGCGACGGCTGGCAGCGCGCCGCCAGGGGCATGGTCGAGACCGACGGCGGTCCAGCGCTCCTCGTAGATATTCCGCAACTCGTATCGGGGCCGATAGCGGCCGCAGCTTAAGCGAAAAGTTACCGCCTGCCGTTATGACGGTCTGGCAAGTGAAGGGATCGTTCCAATGAAAACCTGTCTTATCGTCGATGATTCGCGCGTTATCCGTAAGGTTTCGCGTCATATTCTCGAAACTCTCGGCTTCTCGGTCGACGAAGCCGAAAACGGCCAGGAAGGCCTCAACAAGTGCATGGAAAACATGCCCGACGTTGTGCTGCTGGACTGGAATATGCCCGTCATGACCGGCATCGAGTTCATCACCCAGCTGCGCCAGCGCGATGGCGGCGACAAGCCGAAGGTCGTCTTCTGCACCACCGAAAACGACGTTGCGCACATCCGCGAAGCGATCAGCGCCGGTGCCGACGAATACGTCATGAAGCCGTTCGACCACGAAACGCTGCAGATCAAGCTTCAGCTCGTCGGCATGGCCTGAACCGGAGGGTCAGAGCCGTGGTGACCGCGCTCCGCTCAGACAGATCAGAGGCGTCACAACGCAAGCCTGCCGCAGGTACCGTGCGCGTCATGCTGGTCGACGATTCGTTGACCGTGCGCACGGTGTTCACGCGCATGCTGCAGCGTGCCGGTGGCATGGATATTGTCGCCAGCGCCAGCACGGCCGAAGCCGGGCTCAACGAGTTGCGCAACCATCGCGTAGACGTGATGCTGCTCGACCTCGAAATGCCCGGCATGGGCGGACTCGAAGCGCTACCGAAGATCCAGCAGCAATCGCCGGAAACCAAGGTCCTGGTGATTTCTTCGCTGACCGCGGAAGGTGCCGAGCACACGGTCGAGGCGCTTCGCATGGGCGCCGCCGACACCATGCTCAAGCCGCGCCCTGGCGGTTTCAATGACGACTATCGCGACCAGCTGATCGGGAAGATCCGCGCACTTGCGGGCCTTGCTCCGCACGAACTGCCCAAGCGCAGTGCGCCCGAACCCGCAAAGCGCCGCGCCGGTAAGCGTCCGCAGGTCATCGCCATCGGCGCATCGACCGGCGGTATCCACGCGCTCAACCTGTTCCTGCGCCAGGTCCCGAAGAATTTCGATCTGCCGATACTCATCACGCAGCACCTGCCTGCCAGCTTCATCCCGGTATTTGCCAAGCAGATGGAAATGGCATCGGACCGCGAAGCGGTTCTCGCGGATGAAGGCGTCGAGATCCGCCGTGGTCAGATCGTCATCGCGCCGGGTCACGGCCACATGGTCGTTCGCAAGACAGCCGGGCGCTATCTCACCGGCCTTGCCTACAATCCGGTGAAGAGCGGCTGCACACCATCGGTCGATCCGATGTTCGAAACGCTGGCAGAAGCTTACGACGGCCATGTCGCAGGCGTCCTCCTGTCGGGCATGGGCCGCGACGGAACCGACGGCGCCGATGCTATCATCGATGCGGGCGGTTCGGTCTACGCACAGAACGCGGATAGCTGCGCCGTCTGGGGCATGCCGCGCGACATCACCGAACGCGGTCTCGCGACTGCCGTTCTTCCTCCCGCAGAGCTTGCGGACAAAGTCCTTTCCAGCGTGGGAGCTGATGCATGGCGGTAGAAGACGCCTCTCACAAGATTATTGCCGACCTGCTTGAATCGCGTACCGGACAGACCCTGAGCGAGAGCCGCCGCTGGCGCATCTCGACTGCTCTTTCCGGCCTTTTCCGCGAGTTCGGCATCCAGAATGTCGACCAGCTCGCCTGCATGCTGGAACGTCCCGGTGAGCACCAGCTTGCGACCCGCGTGGTCGAGGCGATGCTCAATAACGAGACCTATTTCTTCCGCGACCATGCCTATTTCGCGACGCTCGCGAACACGGTCCTGCCCGAACTCCAGCGCAAGCGCGCCGACAGCAAGCGGATTTCGATCTGGTCGGCCGGCTGTTCGACCGGACAGGAAGTGCTCAGCCTTGCGATGACGCTCGCCGAGCAGCCGGGGCGCTGGCAGGACTGGAAGATCGACATCCTCGGCACAGATGTTTCGGGCAAGGCGATCGCCCAGGCGCGCACGGGCACTTACTCGCAGTTCGAGATCCAGCGCGGCATTTCCGTGGCGCAGATGCTGAATTTCTTCACCGAAACCAAGCAGGGCTGGAAGGTCGCGGACAAGGTCCTCGAAATGACGCGTTTCGAGCAGCAGAACATCCTCGACTACCCGCCGATGCCGGGCCGTTTCGACCTCGTGCTGTGCCGCAACGTCCTGCTCTATTTCGATCCGGACACCCGCCGCCAGGCATTCGACCGGCTCGCCAGCGCCACGGCGCCCGATGGCCTCCTCATGCTCGGCGCGGGCGAAACCGTGGTTGGCCAGACCGACAAATTCGAACCGGCTGCCTGTGGTTCGGCGATGTACTCGCCCAAGGCCGTTGGCGGTGTTTCATCCATACTCAGTAGCGCGACCTCCAAGGTCGCCTGAGGACCCGGGGCACGCAAGGGGAACAAGGCGCAGACCCGCAGCCTGCCTTGTCCTTCAAGGTAAAATTTCGGTTTACCGTTCTTTAGCGAATGCCCGTTAGCGATTGGAAGCCCGGCACGACTGTCGGCTGCCGAGGAGTTTTTGGTGCGAGTTCAGTCCGACAAGACGCAGCGCAAAACGCGGTTCGCAATTTTTGCGCCCCTCGCCGCGCTGGCCGGCATCGTTCTCACGACTGCGGTCCTGGGCGTGGTCGGACCTCGGACCGGCACGGTTTCTCTCAATGCAGTTCTCGGTGGTGGTCTGGTCGCTTTCTTCGCGAGCATCATCGCATTCTCGCTTATGGGAATTCGCCATCTTCGTGCGCTGGACAGGCTTTCGAACAACGACACGCTGACCGGCCTGCCCAATCGCCGTGCACTGCACCGTGATCTGCAAAACGAATTTGCCAAGGACCACGAGACCGCCCTGGCTCTGGTCGATGTAGACGGCTTCAAGGTCGTCAACGATCACTATGGCCACATCCTCGGCGATGCGGCGATCAAGCAGATCGGTGCGATCATCGCCGATATCTGCGGGGAGGAAGCACGGGTCTACCGGCTGAACGGCGACGAGTTTGCCGTGCTCATGTCGGGCCAGCTCGCCGGCACCCTGCTCGAAGGGCAATCACGCCGGGTCATCGAACGCATGTCGAAAACCATCAAGGTCGAAGACCGTCGCCTTACACTTGGCGCAAGCATCGGGCTTGCGCGTAGCATCCCCGGACAGGAAATCGATTCCTCCGAGCTTCTTCGCCGGTCCGACGTGGCGATGTATGCGTCGAAGCGCGGCGGCAAGATGCGTTGCACCTGGTTCAACGAAGCCTTCGATCGCAGCCGCGAACAGCTCAAGGAACTGGAAGACGAGCTTCGCGCCGCGCTCGCGCTGGGGCAGTTCCACCTGCATTACCAGCCGCTGCTCGACAGCCGGAGCCAGCGTATCACGGCGGTCGAAGCCCTGCTTCGCTGGGACCGCCTGGACGGCAAGGACATCGGACCAAGCGCTTTCATCCCGGTGGCCGAGGAATCGGGACTGATCAATCCGATCGGTTTGTGGGTGCTGCGACAAGCGTGTTGCGATGCCCAGCAGTGGGAAGGCGTCACGCTGTCGGTGAACATTTCCGCCGCCCAGCTGCGCAATCCGGAATTCCCGATCCAGCTGGGCCATATCCTCGAGGAAACGGGCTTCGAGCCCGAACGGCTCGAGCTGGAAATCACCGAAACGTGCCTCGTGCTCGATCCTGTCGTTGCCGAGCGCAGCCTCGCGCTCATCCGCGGCTTCGGAGTTCGCGTCGCACTCGATGATTTCGGCACGGGATACGCCTCGATCGGCTTCCTGCGGCAATTCCGCTTCGAGAAGCTGAAGATCGACCGCAGCCTCGTGGCACAGGCCAGCGAAGACGAGGGCAGCCGCGCCATGATGCTGTCCAGCATCACCGTCGCGCGGGCGATGAAAATGGATGTGACGGCAGAGGGCGTGGAAACCGAAGAGCAGGCCGCGATGGTCCGCTCGGCAGGCTGCGACCAGATGCAGGGCTGGCTCTATTTCAAGGCCATGCCCGCCGATGAAATCACGAAACAACTCGCAAAGAACAATGACGGCGCGAAGGAAGGCGACCGTCCAGATGAGGGAAGCAAAGTAGCATGAATGCGCCGACCGGGGCCGCCAGCGAACTGATGGCCAACGCCATACTCCTGCAAGACCATGACGCGGACTTCGAAGCCGAAGCGCGGTTCGATGCCTCCGAAGGTGCGTATCGCAAGGGCGTGCTGGGCTTCTTTGCCGACATGTCGCTTGGTTCGAAGCTGCGTTCGCTCTCGCTCGCCAATATCGGCGCAGTTGTCCTGATCCTCGCGTCCATCCTCATTGGTGGCTGGCTGGCGCTCGACCTGCGCTCGGATCGCATGGAAATTTCGGACGCAATCGCGTCTGCCAGCGAGCTGAAGGTCAATGCGACCACCGCGGTTGTAGAGGTTCAGCACTATGCGCTGAGCGGAAACCGCGAGGCGCTCGAGAGCGGCCGAACGGCAGCGAAAAATGCCCGCCGCAACCTCAATGATCTTGCACCGATCGCGAGCACTCACCTGCCGGAGCATCTCGAAACGATCGAAGCGCTCCGCGGTCAGCTCACAACGTTCGAGAGCGACATCGACCGTTCGCGCAATGCGACCGACGGCGAACAGCTGCGCGATATTTCGCTGGCAGCCGTGGCTGACGGCAATGCCTTCAACGACGCGAGCACGGAATTGCGCTCCGACCTGATCGACTACGCTGTCGAACACGACGCCTATTCGCGCACCGTCATCGGGTGGCTTTTCGTCGCCTTTTTCACAGCGGCAGGTCTAGGAATCGGCCTGATCCTCGTGACCACCAAGATCATCGCACGCGACGTCACGCGGACGGTCGGCCGCCTGACTGACGTTTCGCAGCAGCTTGCCGAGGGCGACAAGCACGTCCACATCCCTGCTCTCCAGCGCAAGGACGAACTGGGCGATCTGGCCCGTTCGCTGGATGTTTTCCGCGAAGCTGCTTTCCGGATCGAAGAGATGGCCAGCGAACAGAACGCCATGCGCGGTGAGCGCAAGGCCGAGTTGCAGCGCCTTGCCGTAACATTCGAAGCGACTGTCGGCGAAGTGGTGAATGGCGTTGCTGCTGCATCATCGCAGCTTAACACCACTGCATCGAGCATGGCTGCGACTGCAGAACAGGCGACCCAGCAGAGCGGCGCTGTCAGCCAGTCGATGGAAACGGCCTCAGGCGGCGTCACCGCAGCCGCGGCCGCATCGGACGAATTCGCCATGTCGATCGGCGAGATCAGCCGTCAGGCCTCGCACTCGGCAGAACTCGCCCGCAAGGCTGCAGACGATGCAGAAGGCGCAGACGAGACGATCTCCACCCTCGCCGCTTCGGCGGAACAGGTCGGCCAGATCGTCGAACTGATCCAGTCGATTGCCCAGCGCACCAACCTGCTTGCGCTCAACGCCAGCATCGAGGCCGCACGCGGCGGCGAAGCGGGTCGCGGCTTTGCGGTCGTGGCCAGCGAAGTGAAGGAGCTGGCTGCGCAGACCAGCCGTGCGACCGAGGAAGTCGCAGACCAGATCCGCAACATGCAGAACTCCACCGGCGCCAGCGTCAACGCGCTGCGTTCGATCGGTGACCAGATCAAGCAGCTCGAAACGACTGCCATCTCGATCGCCAGCGCAGTCGACCAGCAGTCTGTCGCAGGTCAGGACCTTGCGCGCAGCATCGATCTTGCGGCGCGTTCAACCGATGAAGTGTCGTCGAGCATCGTGCAGGTGCGCGAAGCCAGCCTCGCCACCGGAGCTGCCGCATCGCAGGTCCTGGGCAGCGCCGACGCGCTCGAGGCGCAGGCTTCCGTCTTGCGCAACCAGGTCGATCAGTTCCTGCAGCAAGTAAGAGCCGCATAGCAAACTGTTAACTATAGGCGGCTATGACAGAAAGACTGGTTTGGGGAGCCGCCTGAAATGAATGCTCAAAGCAATATTCTGGCTGAAGAATTAAGCCGCGAAATCGCGGAAGTGGAAACTGGCAGCACGGTTGAAACTACCGAACTTAAAGGTGTTTCTGCCTGGTTCATGGCGAAGTCGCTTCCTGAAAAAGCGAAGATCGCCTCGATCTTCACTCTTGGCGGCGTAATTACCGTCTCGATTGCCGGGCTGGTCGGCATCTCTTACGCCGAATATGCCGGCGCGGCCCGGACGGTGATCCTCTTCGTTGCGATACTCTCGCTGCTTGGCGGCTATTTCAGCCTGCGGTTCCTGCTGAATAATGTGATTGCACCCTTCCAGCATGTTGCCGGAGAAATGCAGCGCCTTTCGCAGGGGGCACGCGATATCGAGGTCGGAGACACTTCGCGTGTCGATGAAATCGGCGATCTCGCCCGCTCGCTGCTGGTCTTCGCAAAGTCCGGAACCAAGCTCGACGAGCTCTTCGCCGGACGCAAGGGAGCCTCCGAAAAGCGCAAGCAGGAACTGCTGGCATTCGCCGAAGGCTTCGAAAGCACGATCGGCGAAATCGCCGGAAGCGTTGCCAGCGCTTCGAGCCAGCTCAACTCCACCGCCTCGAGCATGGCGTCCGCTGCCGAGCAGTCCGCATCGCAGGCAAGCGACGTGTCGGGCGCCATGGAAAAGGCCTCGGGAGGCGTCACTGCAGCCGCTGCTGCCTCAGACGAATTCGCCATGTCGATCGGCGAGATCAGCCGTCAGGCATCGCATTCGGCCGAACTCGCCCGCAAGGCCGCAGACGATGCCGAAGGCGCGGACGAGACGATTTCCACCCTCGCCGCTTCGGCGGAACAGGTCGGCCAGATCGTAGAGCTGATCCAGTCGATCGCCCAGCGCACCAACCTGCTCGCGCTCAACGCCAGCATCGAGGCCGCACGCGGCGGCGAAGCGGGTCGCGGCTTTGCGGTCGTGGCCAGCGAAGTGAAGGAACTGGCCGCGCAGACCAGCCGTGCGACCGAGGAAGTCGCTGACCAGATCCGCAACATGCAAAACTCCACCGGTGCCAGCGTCAATGCGCTGCGTTCGATCGGTGACCAGATCAAGCAGCTCGAAACGACTGCCATTTCGATTGCCAGCGCAGTCGACCAGCAGTCGGTCGCAGGCCAGGACCTGGCCCGCAGCATCGATCTGGCCGCGCGCGGTACCGACGAAGTTGCCGGACACATCGGCCAGATGAAAGATGCCAGCATCGCCGCAGGTGCAGCCGCCAGCCAGGTCCTCGCATCGTCGAGCGACCTCGAAAAGCAGGCCGGGAACATGCGCTCGGAATGCGATCAGCTCATCGCCCGCATTCGCGCTTCGTAACGCGCATTTACAGATACCCCAAGGAAAAGGGCGGCCCGGTCATCCCGGGCCGCCCTTTCGCTTTTCAGCGGGGTCGCGATCACTCCCACCAGTAAGGCAGGCGCTCCTCGTCTCCCGTCTCGACCTCGTTCATGGTCCTGGCGTCGTAGAGACGGCCACCCAGCATCACCTGGGCGATATCGTCGGAGTTGCGGATGTTCTCGGCCGGATCGGCGGTAAGGATGACGAGGTCGGCCAGCTTGCCGACTTCGAGGCTACCGATATCGCGGTCCATGCCGAGCGACTTTGCCGGCTCGATGGTGCCGGCACGCAGCGCCTCGACCGGCGACATGCCCCCGCGCACGAAGCTCCACAGCTCCCAATGCGCCGCGATGCCTGCCTGCTGGCCGTGCGCACCGATGCTGACCTTCACGCCGCGATCGGCAAGCTTCTTGGCTTCGCGAGCCGAATTGTCATCGACGAAGGCCCAGTCGGGCGCCTTGGTGCGGCGCGCCGTCGAAGCGAGCAGCATCTTGGGCGGCGTGTGAACCAGCAGCGGGTTGTCGAACACGTCGGTCGCCTGGCGCCAGTAGGGATCGCCTGCAAGGCCGCCATAGGTCACCGTAAGCGTCGGCGTGTAATTCGTGTCCGAGCCTGCAAACATCTGCAGGACGTCCTCGTACATCACGTCGACCGGGATATTGTGTTCGACCGTCGAATTGCCGTCGGCGATGAGGTTCATATCCATGCCGAAGAGCGATCCGCCTTCCGCCACGACCAGCATGTTCTCCTCGCGCGCAGCCGCCACGACCTGCTGGCGCTGTTCGCGCCGGGGCTGGTTGTAGTTCTTCACGCTGATGCCGCCCTGCGCCTTGATCCGGCGCACGTGGGCAAGTGCATCTTCGTAGCTGTCGATCCGCGCATAGACGCTGGGCGCCTTGGCACCGTAGATGATCTCGCCGGTGGAGAAAGTGCGCGGAGCGAGCAAGGTACCCGCCTGCTGACGCTCGGCAGCGGCGAAGATCATGCTGGCGGAGGACGAGGGATCGTGGATCGTCGTCGTCCCCATGGCGAGGGCCTGGACCTGCGACCAGTTCTGCTGCGGAATGAGGTCGCCCGTGCCCTGTGCCCCATGCGCATGGGCATCGACGAGGCCGGGCATGACGACGCGGCCACCTGCGTCGATTACCGTCGCCCCGCTCGGCACCTGCACGCTCGATGCCGGACCGATCGCGGCGATGCGGTCGCCTTGGATGATAATCGTACCGTTCTCGATGGTGCCGGCACCCTCGCCCGCCATCGTATGGATACGCGCGCCGGTGATCGCCACCGTGCCGGTCGCCTTGTCGGCTGCGACCGTGCGCGCCATCGAGGTTCCCGTGTCGGGCGGCGTGAACTTCGGAGCTTCGTCACCCGGAGCATTCGGCGTCAGGGCGCCGGTACTGGCGCGATAGAGCACAGGGCCCATAGACCAGTGGAGTGTCGAACCATTATCCGCCCAGCCGATATAGTCCGCCCCGCCCTTGCTGACCTTGGTCACCGGCAGCGAGCTCGCCGTTTCGCCAACCGTCACCGTCTGGCCGCCGGGAAGCAGCGGCATGGCGAACACTTCGTAATTCTGGCGGAAGGCCACGTAATCGCCGCGCGGTGACACGCGGAAATCGTTGGCAAGATCGCCCTGCGCATGGACGCGGCGCTTCTCGCCATCGAGATCGGCCGAGATCAGCTGGAGATTGCCTCCTGCCCGCGCCAGCATGAAGACCCGGTCGTCATCCGCAGCGAACTGCGGCGTGGCCGTGTCGCGTGCCACGAGGCGCGGAGTGCCGCCGCTGGCGGAAACCGCATAGACACCCTCGTTCTCAGAGAAATCGGGCGAAGTCAGATAGCCGCCGCCGCGCTTTTCGAAAACGATCGTATCGCCATCGGGCGAGAACTGCGGAACCGCGTAGTGGCCGCGCTGGCGGGTCACGACGCGTTCGCCGCGACCGCGCGGATCGACCGTCACGATGTTGCCCAGCCCGCTGTCGGTCCAGCGCACGAAGGCAATGCGGTTGCCGTCGCGCGACCATGTCGGCCAGAGCTCGAGGCTGTCATCCCCGCCCGAAGTCAGGCGGCGCGGCTCGGCACTGCTGCCGACCGGCTTGGTGTAGAGCTTGCCGAGGCTTTCGAAGACCACGGTACGCCCGTCGGGAGACACGCTGGCAAAACGCGGGATCTTGGCCGTGAAGCTGTCGGGCGCGACATCGATCACCGGATGCGGAGCTTCCGCGACCATGCGGGTGTCGGTGATGCGGAAGGGAATGTCCTGCGTACCCGAGCCATCGGCGGCAACGCGGCGCAGCTTGCCGCCCGCCCAGACGACCATGCTCTGGCTGTCGGGCATCCAGTCCATCATCGGATAGACACCATAGACCGCCCAGGTCTCCTGCAGGTCGAGGTCGAGCGCGCCGTAGATCATGCGCTCCTGCCCGGTGGACAGGTCCTTGACCCAAAGCTGGGACTGGTCCTTGTCGCGGCGAACGAAGGCGATGCTCTTGCCGTCGGGCGAAGGTGTCGGGCGCACCGCGCCGCCATAGCCGCCGACTGCCGTCGTCACTTCGCCGGTGTCGATATCGTAGCGCTCGATGCGGAAGATGCCGGCATTGGAATCCTGCGCATATTCGAAGATCGGGCCGGAGCTGACGTTGCGCGTGTAGTAGATCGCATTGCCGTCAGGCGCGTAGATCGGCTCGCCGAGTTCTTTCTGCACGGCTTCGCTGGCGCGCTTGACCAGCTGGACGCCGCCGCCACCCGACACGTGGTAGAGCCAGATCTCGCCGGTACCGGCGCTGCGCTGCGTGGTGAAATGCTTCTTGGCGACGATGTAGCGCCCGTCGGGCGACCAGCTGGGCTGGTTGAGCAGGCGGAAGGTTTCTTTCGTCACCTGCTGCTTGTTCGATCCGTCTGCATTCATCAGCCAGATATTGTCGCCGCCCCCACGGTCGGAGATGAAAGCGATACGGCTGCCGTCGGGCGAGAAGCGCGGCTGAATTTCCCAGGCGAGGCCTTCGGCGATCCGCCTCGGCGTCCCGCCCGTGATGGGCATGGTGTAAATGTCGCCCAGCATCGAGAAAGCGAGTGTTCGGCCGTCGGGCGAGACGTCCACGTCCATCCACGTGCCTTCGTCGGTGTCGATCGCGACTTCGCGCAGGACCGATCCGCGCGGGGCGGTTACGTCCCAGCCCTCGTCCTTCTTCTCCGATCCGGGAATGGGAACGGTCGCTGCTGCTGCATCGACCTCTTCGCCGCTGCCTTCGGGCGGGAGTTCGTCCTGCGAAGCATCGACCTCCTGCTCCTCGACCGGGTTAGGGCTCGGTTCGGGCTCCTGGCTTTGTGCGTGGGCCGAGCCCGCGCACAATACGAGCGCGAGGGCGGAAGCGATGCTGGTCTTCATGAAAGTCTCTCCCCAATGAGATGTGGGGGAGGCTTAGACGCGGCAGGAGGCGATTGGCAAACCGCCAATCGACGAAAGACTTCAGCGAGCGCTCGAACGCTCTACGAGCCGCACCGGAACGCGCCGCTCTGCCTGCTCCTCGCCGGCGGCAAGCGCGGTCTCCACCAGCAGGCGACCGGCTTCGGCAAAGTCCGGCTCCACCGTGGTGAGCGGCGGATTGCTGAACTCGCCCGATCCCAGCCCGTCGAAACCGACCACACCGACCTTGCCCGGTACATCGACGCCGCGCGTCGCAAATTCTTCCAGTGCGCCGAGCGCCATCGCGTCGCAGGCGAAGAACAGGCCGTCGAAGTTGGCACCCGTCTCGACCAGCTGCGCCGCGGCATTGCGGCCTTGCGAAACGCGGTCCTCGCCTTCCGACACGATCGGATCGCGCGCTTCGAGACCGGCTGCTGCGATAGCTTCCTGATACCCCTCGAACCGCTCGCGAAACTGCTTCTGCGAGGAGTTGGTATCGCCGACGAATACGATATTCTTCGCGCCGCTGGCGATCAGGCGCTCGACCGCGATACGCCCGCCATCGCGATTGTCCGAACGCACCCAGACCGCATCGTCGAACGGCGAGCCCCAGAAGGCGATTGCCTTGCTCGATCGGGCCACCTCGCGGAAATAGTCCCAGGCAGGGCCATTCGTCGCCGTGCCGATGACGACGACCCCGTCCGCCTGGCGGCGTCCGACATAATGGCCGAAAAGTTCGTCTTCCTTCGCCTGGAAGGACACGAGCGCTTCATAGCCGCGCTCTGCAGCGGCCGCGCAGGTGCTGCCGAGAAGGCTGTAGTAGAAAGGATTGATCGCAGCCGGGCCCTGCCCCTCGCGCCCGATCACGACGATGGCGATGGTGCCGGTTTCGCCCTTGCGCAAGCCCGCTGCACGCATGTTGACGTGATAGCCCAGTTCGGCCGCAGCCTGTTCGACGCGGCGGCGGGTTGCCTCGGTGATCGTTTCGGATCCGGACAGCGCACGACTGACCGTCGACTGGCTGACACCGGCACGTTCGGCGACATCGATGGAAGTTACCCGATGCGGGCGCTCGTTTGCGTCTTTTGTCATTTTCGCTGCAATCTCCCGGCTCGGCCCTAACCCAAGCCAAACAAGAATGCGAGAGGCCTTGCGCACTGTGGTTCCTCATGGAAAAAGGCGACTGCAGCACGAAGGTGGGGGTCCATGGAAAATCGTCGTAGCGAACGGCATGAAGTGAAGGTCGCAGGCGCCTGGCGCCAGCGGAACAATTACTCGCGCGATGTCTGGATCAAGGACATTTCGGAAAGCGGTTGCCGCTTCCATGACCGTTTCTCGATCCTCGAAGTCGACAAGGATATCCTCGTCCGGATCGGCAAGATCGGGCCCATCCCCGCCACGGTTCGCTGGCGTGAAGGGCACATCGTGGGAGCCTCCTTCGAGAAAACCCTTCATCCCGGGGTGCTCGACCACATCGTGAAGTTCATGTCCGAAAAGGGCGATGACGAATAATCGTCCGCTCTGACACGCCATGAGCGGCTTTACAGTTTCGCAGGGCACGAAGGAGCTGGGATCCAAGGTCCCGGTCCGCTTCGTGCACAACGACAGGTTCGGCGCGCGCGAGGCGATCGCGTCGGAAGATTTCGAGGCCCTGCTGCTGCAGCGGCCCGACATCATGAGCTCCTTCGCGGAAAATGGCGACCTGTGCTGGACAGTGCAAACATGGTGCCGGCTCCGCGATGCCGGATTCGGCGGAATAGAAATTGCCACGGAACCCGCCGAGGGTCGGATAAATATCGCCAAGGCGAAGACACTCAGCAGGTCGGGACCGGGCAAGGGACTATTCCAGGTTTCGATCCAGGCCGACTACCCGCGCGTGCTTTGGGCGCAGTTCCATATCCAGCAGAATGCCGACCTCCTGTGCGACGATGCAGCACTGCAATATCTCTGGCCGCAGGCAGGCATCATTCCTCGCGACCCGACCCGTGAGGGCGTGAAACGGATCGGCTTTCTCGGCAATGTCGAAGGAAATCTCGCGGCCAGTGAGGACGAGTGGCGGGAGCTCATGGCGCAGCGCGGTCTCGAGTTCGTCGCCCGCCCGCCCGAGCTCTGGCACGACTTTTCCGATATCGACATCGCGATCGGCTTGCGCAGCTTCGGCAATTCGCGCCATTCGCGCAAACCCGCCAACAAGATGATCAACGCCTGGTTTGCGGGCGTGCCCTTCATTGGCGGGGCCGATTCCGCTTTCGCGCAGGTCGGCACTGCGGGGATCGACCACTTGCTTGCCACCAATCGGCAGGAATTGCTGATGCAGGTCGAGCGACTGCGCAGCGACGCGTTTCTATACCAGTCGATCGCAAGCGCCGGACACCAGAAGGCCGAAGCCTTCGCGCCCGACAGGCTGGTCGAGCAATGGGTCAGCCTGCTCGAAGGGTCGATATCGGCGCGCTACAAGCAATGGGCCGCGCATCCGCGCCGCGAGCGCAATCGCACGCTCGCATACGGGGCCGCGCAATCGGCCGTCGAAGCTGCCAAGGCCGTTGGCCGGAAACTGCTGGGCCGCGGATACGAAGAATGAGCGATCGCCGCCGCATCCTGCGCGGGGTTGCCGCAAATCTCGCTTCGATCGCCACCCGCATTCTCGTCCAGTTCGCGACGCTCCCGATCTTCTTTGCCAGCTGGAGCGCGGAGCGTGTCGGGACATGGCTGATCGTTTTTTCGGTCCCCGCCTACATCGCGCTTGTCGGAACGGGTTTCGCAGGTGCCGGAGGCGCTGCTGCACTGGCCGCCGCCCGCGGCGGTGACATCGAGCGCTCGCGCAGCGATTTCCGCACCTCCTGGTCGATCGGAGCGGTGGCGACTGCCATGCTGGCGCTACTCTTCGCAGGAACGGCGATGTTCGCTGCACCGTCCTTCATCGATCCCGGCGATACGGTTGCGATCATGGATGTCGCTTCGGCCGCTGCATGGCTCGGTCTCTATATCTTCGCGACCAGCCAGATGGCGGTGTTCGACATCCCGTTCCGCGTGGCCGGACGCTATCCCGATCACATCTTCCTCTACAATGCGGCGAGCCTCGTCGAGATCGTGGTGATTGCCGCCGCTGTCACTTTTTCCGACAGCCTCGCCACGCTTGCAATGTGGCTCGCCCTCACCCGCTGCCTTGCCGCCGCAGTCATTTATCTCTCTGCCCGGAAAGCCAGCCCCGAATTGTTCGACGGTCCGCGCAAACCGGCGCGCGAAAGCCTGGCCGAGATATGGAAGCCCTCGCTTGCTTTCATGCTGATGCCGCTGGTCTTCGGCATCAATTTGCAGGGCTATGTCCTCGTGGTCGGAGCGGGCTTCGGGGCTGTCGTCCTCGCAGGCTTCGTCGCAACCCGGACGCTGACCCGCCTGCTCGATTTGTTCACCAACATGTCCTACGCGATGCAGTATTACGAGAGCGGCTATCTGGAAGGCGACCGGCGAGACCTTCAGCGCCGCTTGCTCGCGACCATGACCCTCGTATCGCTTGTCGTCTCCGTAATGTTCGGCAGCGCCCTGCTGGTTGCGGGCGCATGGCTGCAGGACCTCTACACGCTGGGCCAGACCGCATTTAACCCCGCTGTCGCCGTGATCCTGATCGTGGCCGCCACCTTGCGCGCCTTGTCGGCAGCTCCTGTCGCCGTGCTTGCAGCCGACAATCGCCATGCACGCCTGATCGGCATTTACCTCACCGGCTCCATTGCCGCACTACTGTTGGGTGTCGCGCTTCTGGCCGTGGGTGTGCCCCTTCATATCCTCGTCCTGCCGCTCGTCATCGCAGAGGCCAGCCAGTTCATCCCGGCTCTCGCGAGGGCGCTCAAGACGCTGGAGTGGAGCTTTGCCGATTACTGCGCGCAGGTGGTTTCCCGCGAACGGGCGGAGGATGTGCGCAATCTGATCGGCCTTCTCAGGGCCAAGCCATGACGGGCCTGTTTTCTCGCCTTCCGCGGCGCTAGAAGCTTCGCCAGTGTACGACTTCCTGCTCCTCGCCTCGGTCATCGTCTTTCTGGCGACAGTGACCGCATACATGCGGCACACGGCAGCAGCGCTGGCGCACCCGGCCAGCTTCTATCTTGTCTTCCACGGCTTCATCTTCGTTTTCCGGCCGCTGATCGCGCGCTGGTACGATTTCGACTTCGTCTATCGTCTGTACGATTTCCAGCCGTCGATGTCCGACAAGATCACGGTGATCCTTGGCGCGAACCTGGGCATGCTGGTGTTCGTCGCGCTGACCCTCGGCATCGGCTCGAGAGGACCCGAAGCACAACCGCGTGAGGCTTACGACAGGATGCGCGTGGTGGTGTTCAAGCCGTTCCTCGCTGCGATAGCGCTGCTCACCCCGGTCGCCGCCTATTCGCAGATCGGCAACTGGGTCCTGCGCGTGAACAATTTCGAAACCATGGTCCGCGATGCGGCAACCGGGAACATGGTCAATATACAGGGCAATGGCTGGTTCACCGATGCAGCGCTGATGATGGCGCCAATGGCTGTGATGACGGTCTGGCTGTCGCGCTATCGCTGGTGGGGCTGGGCCTATTTCGCCGGCTTTGCATTCCTGCAGGCAGGAACGGGAACACGCCACGCGATCATCTACGCGACCGCTGCGGTCGCCATCTGCTGGCTGCTGGAAAAGGGGCGCAAGTGGTTCGACTGGCGGGCGGTTGCGCTGGCGCTGGTCGCCGCCGTTGCCTTCAACCAGATCGTGATCGATCGCGGAGGCGCGGTTCGCGCGATAGTGGCCGAGGATCTCGGAGACGGATACATCGACGAACAGACGCTCGATCCGCTCGAGCACATGGATTTCGCCAGCCTCGAGTACTTCGAATACCTCGTCTATGCAGTGCCCCAGCGCACCGGCACTTACGATTATTTCGCCCATGTGCTGCAGATTTTCACCGAGCCTGTCCCGCGCGCAATCTGGGAAGACAAGCCTGTCGGGTCGCCCGTCCAGCACTTCTCGCTATGGGACTATGGGCGCCCCATCGGCATGACCGCCTCCATGCCGGGAATCGGCTGGATGAGTCTCGGCTATCCGGGCATCGTGATCCAGGCTTCGATCTTCGCGCTGATCTTCGGAGGGATCTACCGGCTGCTGCTGATGCGTCGGGGTGGCCCGCTCGCAAGGCTGGCCTATGCGCTTGCCATCGCCATGACAGTGCTGGGATTCCGCGACGGCACCTTGCTGACCCTGCTGCGGACCCTGCCCTTCTATTTCGGCCCGCTCTTGCTCGCCTTGTTGTTCGTGCGAATCTCGCGGCCGGCCGGCATCCCGGACGTCATGCTCGCGCAAGAGGCAAACACGCCCCGCTTCCTCGAACAGACCCCAGCGGAAAGGCGCCGCTCGCTCGCCGCGAAAGCACCCTGAACCGCAGGATAGGTTGCACCGCGCAACTTACACTTCCCCTCGCGGTCCGCTTGGGGTAGTCTGGTTCTCATGGGAGAGAGACCAACGAGCAACCGCGCCACCGATTTCGATGTGCTGATCGTGGGTGCCGGCATTTCCGGCATCGGCATGGCAGCGCACATGCGGGAGAAGGCGCCCGATCACAGTTTCGCGATCGTCGAACGGCGCGAAAACCTTGGCGGCACATGGGATCTGTTCCGATATCCCGGCATCCGTTCGGACAGCGACATGCACACGCTGGGCTTCGATTTCGAACCGTGGAAGCACGAGAAATCGATCGCCGACGGCCCTGCCATCCTCGAATATCTCGACCGAATCGTCGATGAGCGCGATATCCGCCGCCACATCCGCTTCGGCCACAAGGTCATTTCGGCCGACTGGCGCGGGGCAGACGCGCGCTGGCACGTTACGCTCGAAACCGACGATGGCGAGCGCAAGATGCTCACCGCCAACTGGCTCTATCTCGGCTCGGGCTATTACGATTACGACGAGCCCTATGATCCGGGCTTCGATTTCGGCGAATTCAGCGGGCAGGTGATCCACCCGCAATTCTGGCCGAAGGACCTCGATTACACCGGCAAGAATGTCGTCGTGATCGGCTCGGGCGCAACGGCCGTCACGATCGTCCCCTCGATGGCGGACAAGGCGGCCAAGGTCACGATGCTCCAGCGCACGCCGACATGGATGTTCTCGCGTCCGGCGAAGGACGGACTGGCCAACTTCCTGCGCAAGATCCTGCCCGAGAAGCTCGCCTATCGCATCACCCGGTTCAAGAACATCAAGCTGCAGGACATCAGCTTCAAGCGGGCACGCACCCGCCCCGAGAAGGTGAAGCAGTTCCTGCACAAGAAGATCAGCAAGATCATGGGAGAGGACTTCGACCTCACTCCCTTCACCCCGCCCTATGACCCTTGGGACCAGCGTCTGTGCCTCGTGCCGGACGACGACCTCTTCGAGGCGATCAAGCACGGCAAGGCCGAGGTCGTGACCGGCCATATCAAGGCGTTCGAAAAGGGCGGCGTGCGTCTCACCGACGACACGTTCCTGCCTGCCGACATCGTCGTCACCGCGACCGGGCTCAAGCTTGCCGTGGCAGGCAAGATCCAGCTGTCGCAGGAAGGCCAGCCGGTCGATCTGGCGGACCGCTTCTATTACAAGGGCTGCATGTTCTCGAACCTGCCCAACCTTGCGGTGGTGTTCGGTTATCTCAACGCCAGCTGGACGCTGCGCGCCGACATCAATTCGGACTACGTCTGCCGTGTGCTGAACGAGATGAAGGCAAAGGGCGCCGATGTCGCCGTACCCGTCCTGCCCGAGAACCACACGCTGGAGGAGGACGATATTTTCGACTTCTCTTCCGGCTACATCCAGCGTTCCAAGCACATCATGCCCAAGAACGCGGTCAATTATCCGTGGCGGCTCAATCAGGAATATGTGCTCGATCGCAAGCGGATGAGCACCGACCCGGTCGATGACGGAATCCTGTCGCTGCACCGCAAGGGCGCCAATGCACGCGGTGCGGAAGAAGAACTCGAAGCAGCAGAGTAGCTTTCCGCCGCCAGCCGCATTACGAGTTCCGGCATGACTGATCGCATCTATACTGCGGGCCTCGTCGTCATCGGCGACGAGATCCTCTCGGGCCGCACCCACGACAAGAACATCGCGCAGGTCGCCAGCTGGCTTCAGGTCCAGGGCATTCGCCTGTCCGAGGTGCGCATCGTACCCGATGTGATCGAGCGGATCGTCGAAGCCGTGAACGCGCTGCGCGAAGGCTACGACTACCTCTTCACCACCGGCGGGATCGGCCCGACGCATGACGACATCACCGTCGATGCCGTGTCGCAGGCGCTCGGCGTGCCGGTCATCATCCATCCCGAAGCGCGCGCGATCCTCGAGAAATATTATGCCGACAAGGGTGGCCTTACCGAAGGGCGCCTGCGCATGGCGCGCGTACCCGACGGTGCGGAACTGATCCCCAATCGCATGTCCGGCGCGCCGGGCATCCGGATCGGCAATGTCCACCTGATGGCAGGCGTACCCCACATCACGGCGGGAATGCTCGATGCGCTCACCGGCAGCCTCGAAGGCGGCGCTCCGCTCATTTCGGAGACGGTCGGCGGATTCATTCCAGAAAGCGAAGTCTCCATCCTGCTTCGCGACGTCGAAAACGCCTACGAGAACTGCCAGATCGGCAGCTATCCCTTCTTTCGAGACGGGCGCGTGGGCTCTAACTTCGTCGTACGCTCCACCAACCGGGCCGATCTCGACAAGTGCCTGAAGACGTTGTGCGAAGGGCTTGCCGAAGCAGGCTTCGATTTTACCCACGGCGGAATCTGAGAGCGGCTTGCGCTGGACGCGAAGCGCGCTAGCCTTTCCGCATAATGCTCTGGATCCTGGTCCTCGGCCTCATGGCGGCCTGCGCTGCGCTGTTCCAGCGCCTCTACAAGGCCGAGCTGCGCCTTGAAGAACTCGAACTGCGCCAGTCGCATACAGATGCCCGCCTTATGGATCTGGCGCTGCGCGGTGTAGAACCGCCTGCCGATACACAGGTCGCTGTCGCAGAGCCGGGCATGGCTGACGAAGCGGAAGACGAGCCGGAATTCGCAGTCGAAGTCGAACCGCCTGCCTCGAGTGTTACGCTTTCGACCCGCTCGGACGAGCCGGAAGAGCTTGAAGCTGTCACCCGCGAGGCGGCATTCGAACAAGAAGACGAGAAGATCGTCGAACCCGCTGACTTTGCGCCTCGCGGTTTCGATTTCGAAGAGATCTTCGGCCGCCGCCTCCCGATCTGGGTCGGCGGGATCACGCTTGCAGTCGCCGGAATACTGGGCGTGCGCTACTCGATCGAGGAAGGGCTCCTTACCCCGCCCGTTCGGGTAGCACTCGCCTTCCTGTTCGGCGTCGTCCTCCTCGCTGGCGCGGAGGCGGCCTATCGCTTCCGGGAGCGCGTGGGCGACGACCGTGTGCGACAGGCATTGTCGGGTGCCGGTCTCTCCACGCTCTACGCAGGTTTCTACCTCGCCGGAACGCAATACGGGCTGATCGGGCAGACCTTTGCCTTTCTCGGCCTTGCCACGGTCACCGCACTGGCGATCTTCGTGTCCTTCCGCTTCGGCTTGCCCAGCGCAATTCTCGGCCTGATCGGAGGCTTCATGGCCCCGCTGCTGGTCGGTGGGGACGAGGCAAACCTCCCGCTGCTCTCGCTCTATCTTGCGCTTGTCACGAGCGGGCTGACCTACACCGGCAACCGGCAGGGCCGCCCTTGGCTGGGCCTTGCCGCCCTCGTCGCAGGCCTTGGCTGGGGCTTCCTCCTCCTGATGGATGGCGGGATGAACTCTGCGGATGTCGCGGCCGTCGGCGTCTATGGAATCGTACTTGGCGCGATCCTGCCGACCATGCTGGTGTCAAAGGTTCACGAGAACCCGGCGCGGCTGATCTCGGCGGGAGTGGCGAGTATCCAGCTCGCAATTCTCGTGGAATCGGCGGGCTTCGGGCTGCTGGCATGGGGGCTCTATCTCCTGCTCGGTGCCGCACTTGCCTTCTTTGCGTGGGAGCGGCCCGAGATGCGGGTCGGCAATGTCATGGCGGGGATCATCGCGGTGATCCTGCTCGTGCTGTGGCCTGAGTTCGGCACCTTCGAGTTCTCGCTTGTCGCAGCTGCCATCGTGCTGCTGTTTGCAGGCGTCCCGCTCTTCCACCTGCATCACGACCGCGACAGCCTCGTCGAACCGGCCATGGCGGCGGGCATTCCACTGGCAGTCGGCGTGGTCGTGCTGACCCAGTTCGACAGTCTCGCGACCGACACTCTTCAGTGGCCCGAGGCACTGGGCCTCATCGCGCTCGCCGCTTTCCCGCTTTACGCCGCAAGGCTGCTTTGGAGCGAGACGCGCCCGTTCGAGACCGTCGCGGCGCTCGCATCGGGGGCAATCCTCACCTTCCTTGCCGCGCTATGCATCTTCCCCGACTGGATGACGCCGCTTGCCGCTGCGGCAATCACGCTCGGCCTTATCGCAACCATGCGAACTCGCCTCGACGCGAGCCATGTCTATGGCGCGCTCGCGATCCTCTTTGCTGTTGCGACGGCCATCAGCCTCGTGCCGAGCGATGGGGGCTTCCGCGAAGTCGAACGCCTTTTCATTGGTAGCGGCGTCCCGGATTTCAGCGCGGCACTACGCTGGTTCTCTGCGGCAGCGGTCTTCGCCGCTCTGGCGATCGTCGACCCGGCCGAAAAGCGTCGCCACGCGGCCGAGTTTATCTCCGCGCTGCTTGGCTTTGCGACCTTCGCCCAGCTTATCCCGCCGATAGCCCTCGTCTGGCTGGCGCTGGCCGCGATCCTCGCCATGCGCTGGCGCCTGCCGGCGCGCGAAATGGCGATGGTTGCGCTGTCGATCTGCATCGCGCTCTGGGCGCTCGATCCGCTGTTCTTCTGGCTGGAGAACGGGCTGGAAGCCCTTGCCGGCAAACCGATGATGCTCGCCGACTTGCCGAGCGTCCGCGAAACTGCCGGCTTCCTCCTGCCCCTCGCAATCGCAATGGGCGCGATCCCCCTCGTGGTACGCCTCGCGGGCGACCGCGCCGTGGCCCTCTGGCCTGCGGCTGTTCCTGTCGCGGTCGTGACGCTGCACGTATTCTTCAAGCAGGTCTTCGCGATCGACAGCATGACCGACTTCCGCGATGTCGGCCTCGCCGAGCGGACTGCTTGGCAGGCACTGTTGCTCGGCGCGGCTTGGTTCGCGGCGAGAGGCGTTGTCGGGATCGGAGCGAACATCCGGACAGCTTCGATGCTAGCCAGCCTAGCACTCGCCCACTTCGCCTGGTTCGGGCTGTTGCTGCACAACCCGCTGTATGATGCACAGGCCGTCGGTCCTGCGCCGCTGGCCAATCTGGCCCTGCTGTCGGGAGCCGTCGGGATCGGCGTGCTGGTCTCGCTCCGCATCTGGATGCCTCGCTTCCGCGTGGCATTCGACGGGGCGATCATGCTGGTCGCGCTGCTGACGGCGATTACCCTGCTGCGTCAGGTCTTTGCCGGCTCGATCCTGCCACCCGAACCGATGACGCAGGCAGAGGACCTGCTGCGCTCGCTCGTGGGGATCGTGATGGCGATCGTCTTCCTGCTGATCGGCAGCCGGCGCGAAGAGAGGACATGGCGGGTCGGTTCGCTGGTGCTGATGACCGCGACCGTGATCAAGGTATTCGCCTTCGATACGGCCGGCCTGGAAGGACTGATCCGCATCGCCAGTTTCGTGGCACTGGGCGCCAGCCTGATCGGGATCGGCTGGTTCTACTCGCGGCAGTTGAAGGCCACGCCTGCTGCACAATGAGAAAGGGCCGGAGGTTTCCCCCCGGCCCGTTTCTTGTCTGCGTTACCGCCTACCGGCTGCTTAAGCGAGAAGTGCGCTCAAGTAGCGAAGCGGTAGGCCGAAAAAAGCTTACGCGCCTTCGACTTCGCCGAGATCGACCTTGAGGCCCGGGCCCATCGTCGAGGTCAGCGTGACCTTGCGGACGTACTTGCCCTTGGCGCCCGAAGGCTTCGCCTTGACGATCGCGCTGGTGAGCGCGTCGAAGTTCGCCTTGAGGTCAGCATCCTTGAAGGACAGCTTGCCGATGCCGCTGTGGATGATGCCCTGCTTCTCAACGCGGAATTCGACCTGACCGCCCTTGGCGTCCTTCACGGCCTGTTCCACGTTCGGCGTGACGGTGCCGAGCTTCGGGTTCGGCATCAAGCCCTTGGGGCCGAGAACCTTACCGAGACGGCCGACGACACCCATCATGTCCGGGGTCGCGATCACGCGGTCGTAGTTGAGGTTGCCGTTCTGCATGTCTTCCATGAGATCTTCGGCACCGACCTTGTCGGCACCAGCTGCAGTGGCTTTTTCAGCGTTGTCGCCGCGAGCGAAGACGGCAACACGGACGTCCTTGCCGGTGCCGCCCGGAAGCGAAACCATGCCGCGGACCATCTGGTCCGCGTGGCGCGGATCGACGCCGAGGTTCATGGCGACTTCGACGGTCTCGTCGAACTTGCCCTTGTGCTCGCGCAGCGTGGCGAGAGCTTCGTCCACGGTGTAGAGCTTCTCGCTGTCGAGCTTGGCGACAACCTGCTGCTTCTTGGTCTGCTTGGCCATGTTCTTAGCCCTCCACCACTTCGAGGCCCATCGAGCGCGCGGAGCCTTCGATGATCTTCATTGCCTGGTCGATATCGTTCGCGTTGAGGTCAGCCATCTTGGCTTCCGCGATTTCCTTGACGGCGCTCTTCTTGATGGTGCCGGCCGAAACCTTGCCCGGCTCCTTCGAGCCCGACTTAAGCTTGGCGGCCTTCTTCAGGTAGAACGAAGCAGGCGGGGTCTTGGTGGTGAAGCTGAACGAACGGTCCGCGTACACCGTGATGGTGGTCGGGATCGGAGCGTTCTTTTCGAGGTCCTGCGTGGCAGCGTTGAACGCCTTGCAGAATTCCATGATGTTCACGCCGCGCTGACCCAGAGCCGGGCCGATGGGGGGCGAGGGGTTTGCAGTGCCCGCGGGCACCTGCAGCTTGATATAGCCTTCGATCTTCTTGGCCATCACTGGCCTCCTTTCACACTGTCGGCTGTCTCTTTCGATGCAGCCTCATGTTGAGCGGTCGAGCGGTTTGCATAGTGCAAGCCTCCCGCGTGGAATCCCGAACTGTCGCTTGGGAAGGCGCGCACATAGCGATTCTGCCCGCAAATGCAAGCGTTGGAGCACCCTGCTGGACGCGGGCTGGAAGTTCCCACTGGCGGTTCCTTAAGGAAGGAACACTTGGAACACGGTCCTGAAGCGAAAACCGCTCGGACGAAGGCCTCGATAGGGTCTTGGGCAAGGAACAACGATGCGCGCAGCGAAAGTCATTCGCGGGCGTTACGAAAGTCATCGAGAGTAGGAAATTCGGGCTATACCGCATTCGATGGTTAAAACTGCGCTATCTTTCCGGTCTCAAAGCCTTAATACATTGTCGTTAGGCAAGTATTTGACTGCAACAGGGGGACGCAAAGATGTTTCGCATCGCCATCCAGGTGAAAGAACTGATTTCCAGCAATGTGACGAGCGCGCTCGACGGCGCGTCGAACCCGGCCAAGATGCTGGCCCGGCTCCAGGCTGAAATCGAGGAGGCGCTAATCGGGCTTTCGGGCGAAATGTCCAAGGCTCGCCGCCAGAAGGACCGCCTCGAAGCGGAGCTGACGCAGGCCGAACTGCGCGAAGCCGACTGGGGCGACAAGGCCAAGATCGCGATGGACAATGGCCGCGAAGACCTCGCCCGCCAGGCGCTGATCGCCCGCGAAGATTGCCGCGGCGGTATCGACCGCCTCAAGCAGGACATCGACAAGCTCGGCGCTGACATGGCCGAAATGGAAGCGGCCGAACGCGAACTGGAAACCAAGCGTGAAGAGGTAAAGCAGCGCCTTTCCGACCAGCGCGCCTCCGACGGCAATGCCAGCGGCCGCGCATCGGGCGGCGGCTATGCAAGCCGCACCGAGCGCCGCATGGACCACATCGAGAACCTCGAAAAGCGCACCGCATTCGCGACCGAAGACAGCGCCGCGTGCCGCGGCAATGCGAGCGTCGAGCGCGAGATCGAAGAGATGCGCCGGGAGCGTACGGTAGAGGAAGAACTCGCCGCGATGCGCTCGGGTGGCTCGGCCAAGGCCAAAAAGGCGCCCGCAAAGAAGGGCGGAAAACGCGCCAAGGCATCGTGATCGCGAAGCCATGAGTTGATAGGGCGGTGCCGGGGAGGCGCCGCCCTTTTCATTTGCGAGCGCATATTGGGGGCAGGTTCATGACGTCCAGCGATCTGAAGAATACCGAAGAACAGGTCCCGTCCAGCGGCGGTGCAAGCCAGCTCGGCTGGGGACGCTTCGCGCTGCAGTTCTTCACTGTCGTAATCGCCTATTTCATGTCGGGCATCCCCGCCATCGCCATCTGGGGCGAATCCTCGACCGGCGCGGCTGTGTCGGTCGCGACAAGCATGGCAGGCGCCTTGTTCGTTTCGTGGCTATGGCTGCGGGCCGACGGGGCGCTGGGCGAGGCGTGGAACCTGCGCACACCGCAAAGCTGGCCCAAGACCCTTCTCTGGGCGGTTATCGCGACGATTTCGATCGTCGTCTGGTTTACCGTCGGCGCAATGCTGGTCGAGGCAGCAGGTTTCGGCCTGCCCGACGTCGAACAGGTGATCGGCTGGGCGACCGAGAGTCACTTCGCATTCCTGCTGTGGATCGTCCTGGTGGCGCTTTTCGCAGCCGGTCTCGGCGAGGAACTGCTGTGGCGCGGCTTCCTGATGGACCGACTGTTCCGCCTGCCGGGGCTGGCCGGGCAGATGTGGCCGGTCATCCTGATACAGGGCGCGCTGTTCGGCCTTCCGCATTTATACCAGGGCTTTGGCGGCGTGATCATCACCGGCGTCGTGGGTATCGGCTTCGGCTGGCTGCGGATGCGCTTCGGCGGCAATCTTTGGGCCTGCGTGTTGGCGCATATGGCGGTCGACGTGCTGATGCTCAGCCTCGCCTATTCCGAGAAGCTGGGCCTGATCGCTGCATAGGCGAAGCCCCGGTCAAATAGACACGCCACAAAGAAAAGGGGCGCCTCGCGGATTGCGGGGCGCCCCTTTTTCGTGGGTCCGGAAATCCGGTCTTACTTGACCAGTTCGACCTGTTCGAATTCCAGTTCGACCGGCGTTGCGCGGCCGAAGATCGAGACCGAGACCTTGACCTTCTGCTTGTCGAAATCGAGTTCCTCGACGAGGCCGTTGAAGCTGGCGAAGGGGCCGTCGAGCACCTTGACCTGGTCGCCGATTTCGTAATCGACCGAAACCTGCTTCTTCGGGGCCGACTTGGCTTCTTCCACACCGCCGAAATAGCGTGCGGCTTCCTTTTCGGAGATCGCCTGCGGCTTGTTGTTGTTGCCGAGGAAGCCGGTGACCTTGGGCGTGTTCTTCACGAGGTGGTAAACGTCGTCGGTCATGTTGAGCTTGGCGAGGACGTAGCCGGGCATGAACTTGCGTTCGACCTGGACCTTCTTGCCGCGCTTGACCTCGGTCACGGTCTCGGTCGGGACCTGAACTTCTTCGACGCCTTCGGACAGGCCCAGACGCTCGGCCTCGGCGATGATCGAATCGCGGACCTTGTTTTCGAAGCCCGAATAGGCGTGGATGATGTACCAGCGTGCCATAATGTTCTCGTTACCCCTGGAAAATCAGGCCAGCGTCATCAGCCAGCCGACCACGGCGCTGAAAAGCGAATCGACGCCGAGGAAGAAGAGCGAGAGAATCGTCATCATGATGAAGACGAAGATCGAGATGCGGATCGTTTCCTGGCGGGTCGGCCAGACGACCTTGCGTCCTTCGGTCTGGACCTGACGGACGAATTCGGCGGGCGACGTCTTGTTCGCCTTGGCTGCCTTGGGTGTCTTGTCGGGCGTTTCGGCCATGATCTGCTCGTGCTCTCGCGTTGAAACTTACGTCTCTTCCGGGATGGGGGTTTCGCCGCCCCGATACAAGGTCGGGAGGGGCTTTTCCTTCATCGATGTCGGAAGACGCAGAGGCATTTAGGCGGCACGCGCTCAAAAGGCAAGCGGTGGAGAGCCGCGTTTTTGCGCCTTTCCAAGCTGGCGCGACGTGGCTAGCTTGCGCGCTTTACCGAATACGGGACGTTTGAGGGGAATACCTAAAATGGCAAATGCCGCACCGCCAAGCTTTGGCGAACGGATGATCGAACCGGTCACCAACCTATCCGACTTCATCTGGGTAGGCACCTGGAACGGGGCGGAGGTCCTGCCTTTCCCGCCCATGACGATCATCCTCCTGGGCATCGGCCTGTGGATCATGGTCGGCCTGCGCTTCTACCCGATCGTCAAGCTGGGCGCGGCCTTCAAGGGCCTGTTCGCCGGACGCAAGAGCCAGGGCGATGGTGAAATCTCGCCCTTCGCAGCGCTTTCGACCGCACTTTCCGGACAGGTCGGCACGGGTAACCTCGCCGGTGTAGCCACCGCGATCGCGCTCGGCGGTCCGGGCGCGATTTTCTGGATGTGGATCACCGCGCTGTTCGGCATGGCTCTGGGCTTTGCCGAGGGTTCGCTCGCCATCCGCTATCGCGAACGCACCAGCGACGGTGTGCTGCGCGGCGGCCCGATGACCTACATCATGATGGGCCTGGGCAAGAAATGGACCTGGCTCGCCGTGGTCTTCTGCCTCGGTACGCTGTTCTCCGCGCTGGTGACGGGCAACTCGATCCAGGCGAACGCGGTGGCCGACGGCCTCAACGAACTCTTCGGTATCGAGGAATGGCTCGGCGGCCTGATCGTCGCGATCCTCGTGTTCATCGTCATCATCGGCGGCATCAAGTCGATCGGTAACGTCGCCGAAAAGGTCGTTCCGTTCATGGCTGGCGCCTACATCGTGATGGCCGTGATCGCGCTGATCCTGAACTTCGGGGACCTTGGCGAGACGTTTTATCTCATCTTCCACGGCGCGTTCAACTTCCAGAGCGCAACCGGCGGCTTCGTGGGCGCTGCGATGATCATGGCGATCCGGGCCGGTGTGGCCCGCGGCCTGTTCTCGAACGAGGCGGGGCAGGGTTCGACCGCGATCGCGCACGCGGTGGCGCAGACGAACGATCCGGAACAGCAGGGCCGCATGGCGATGCTGGGCACCTTCATCGACACCATCGTAATCTGCACCATGACGGCGCTGGTGATCCTGACGGTGCGTGGTGACTTCACTGCCGGCACCGAAGCGGTAGCGCATGCCTGGCAGTCCGACCGCGTCGGCTTCGAGATGACCAGCGGCGCCTTTGCCGCGGCCTTCCCGATGCAGATCGCCTCGATCCCGATCGGTACGCTGATCGCTTCGATTGCGCTGATCCTGTTCGTGTTCACCACGCTGCTGACGTGGAGCTACTATGGCGAGCGTGCGATCACCTTCCTCTATGACCGGATGAAGGGTTCGAACCGCGCAGGCGAAAAGAAGCTGCACATGGCGTGGCGCGTGCTGTGGTGCGTGGTCATCTTCCTTGGCGCCGCACAGCCGAGCGAGCTGGTCTGGCGCCTTGGCGACATCTCGAATGCTGCCATGGCGCTGCCGAACCTGCTGGCGCTCGCGCTGCTGTCGGGCGTGGTGTTCAAGCTCGCCCGCGGCGAGAAGGATGCAGGACCCACCCACACCGCCGACACGCCGGAGGAACCGGAGGAGTACTGACCTCCTCCGCCTCCAGCGACGGACAAAGATAAGGGGCCGGGAGTCTATGCGACTTCCGGCCCCTGCCCTTTTACGACTGAACCCTCAGCTTACCGCCGGCCGAACAGACGAGCCAGGAAACCTGGTTCCTCCATCGGGATGATCTTGCCATGGGCCTTAAAACGCAGCGATGCGTCGCTATAGGCCTTGGGCTTGACCCACCCGTCGGGGCGGCTGCTGCGGAAGGACATGCTAGACATGGTATACCTCCATGAACTCATTCCCTCCGTCCTGACCGGTAAAACCACCTATGCAGCGAATAGGTTCCCCTATCGCCGCACTTGCGCGCCTAAAGTCCCGATTTGAAACAGTTTCGCGCAGGCGGGAGGTGCGCTATCTCCAGCGATGCGCGCGGCTTCCGGCAAGAAAAAGCGGGTTTTCGAGGCGATGCGGATCTCCCGCTCGCCGGGAGCGCGCCTTAGGCGCCGCCCCCTGCTATCCAGCGATCGATCTTGGCCTCGAGGACCGGCAGCGGAAGTCCGCCGGTATCGAGAACCTGCGTGTGGAAGGCCTTGATGTCGAAATCGTCGCCAAGCGCTTGCTCGGCCTTCGCGCGCAGTTCCTGGATCTTCAGCGCGCCGACCTTGTAGGCCAGAGCCTGCGAAGGAATGGCGATGTAGCGTTCGACCTCTGCCACGACCTCGGTGCGGGTCATGCCGCTGTTGTCCAGCATGAAGTCGATCGCCTGTTCGCGGGTCCAGCCCTTGGCGTGGAGGCCCGTGTCGACAACGAGACGCATCGCGCGCAGCTGCTCGTCCTGCAGCGTGCCATAGCGGTTCCACGGGTCTTCGAAGAAGCCCATCTCGTAACCCAGCGTCTCCGAATAGAGCGCCCAGCCCTCGACGAAGGCGGTGGTACCGCCGAAGCGCATGAACGCAGGCAGGTCGGTGTTCTCTTGCGCGAGGCTGATCTGGAAGTGATGCCCCGGCGCGCCTTCATGGAGGTAGAGCGTGACATTGCCGGTCGTCAGGCGGCTCGGCAGGTCATAGGCGTTGAAATAGAAGGTGCCCGGGCGCGACCCGTCGGGTGCGCCGCTCTGGTAGGAACCACCAGCGGAGAACTGCTCGCGATAGGGTTCGTACGGCTTGATCACCAGCTCGCTCTTGGGAACGAGCGAGAAGTAGTCGCCGATCTTCTCGTCGACCTCTTTCCCGATATCGTAATAGGTTTGCGTCAGCGCTTCGCGGCTGGCGGGCTTGAACTGCGGATCGGTGCGGACGTAGTCGAAGAACTCGTTGAGCGTACCTTCGAAGGCGACCTCCGCCTTGATTTCCTCGAGCCCGTCCTTGATCCGCGCCACCTCGGACAGGCCGAGGTTGTGCAGGTAATCGGGTTCGAGCGGCAGCGTGGTCGTGTTCTCGATAAGCTGGCGATAGAGCGCCTCGCCGCCCTTCATCTGCGCAAGGCCAACGCTTTCACGGGCCTCTTCGTAATAATCGTCACGCAGGAAATCACGCAGGCGGGCATGGGCTGCGTAAACCTCGGAGATGGAGGCGCGATATTCGCGCGTCAGGCGCGCCTTGTCGGCTTCGCTGAAATCTTCCGGGAAATTGGTCACCGGCATCCAGAACGGCGATTCCTCGATGTCGAGCGCAAGCTGCGTATCGAGCTGGGTGATGACATTGCCGATCGTCAGCTGGGTTTCCAGCACGCCGCTGTCGAGACCTTCGCGGAAGCGCGCAATCGCGCGGTCGGTCAGCTCGACGTAATTGGCGTGGCGCTTCAAATTGTTCTCGTAGTCCTCGACCGTCTTGAACGGCGCTGCGCTCTGCCCGCTGGCGAAGTCGGGATAGAAGGTGTGGAAGCCGGAGAAATGGTTCACCGGTCGCACATCGGTGACGGCGAGGATTTGCGGCGTCAGCGCCTTCAGTGCCTGGCGCTGGTTATATTCGAACACGTCATAGGCAAGCTGGTCGGTCGGCGAGAGCGCGGCGCGGTCGATTTCCTTCAGCTTGGCGAGGTTGAGCTCGGCATCGGCGCGCGACAGGTCGTTGTACTCGTCGGTCAGGTAATCGCCGATCCGGTCCGCATAGCGCATGTCGCCGCGGAACAGGGCGCCGATGGGATTAAGCTCGAGATTGCGCTCGTCGGCATCCTCGAACAGCGCGAACAGGGCGTCATGGGCCGACTGGTCGTCGGCATCGGGAATTTCCATCGTCCCGGTGAGCTCGTACTCCCCGGTCTGCGATACGGTTACTCCCTCGCCGGGTGTCGAAGCACAGGCTGCGAGCGAAAGGGCGGACACACCAAGCAGCGCACCGGTCACGATTTTCATTTCTGGAACCCCTGTTAACTATTGCGAGCCTTGTAGGCGCGTCGCCGGAAATTGGAAATATTCCCCGATTGCTGCGGTATCCGCTTCGACGAACGGCGCGATTGCGGCCTGCCCCGGTTGCCAACATCGGGCCGCTCATCCATGCTTTTGCTCTGGTGGAGAGAGAACGCATGAAGACACCCCTCGCCCTTGCGGTTTTCGCGCTCGCCCTTCCGGCAGGTGTAGCGGCGCAGGAAGTCAGTGAGACGGAGGAAGAGGAAACCCCTCCCCCGCCAATCATCGTCACTGCCGATCCCGACGAAAAGCCGCGACGCGTCGCGCTGGGATCGCGCGTGCCGAGAACCGCGCATTTCGCCAACAGCGGCATCGCCTCCAATGTCGGCACTCCCGGCCTCACACCGCAATCGGGCATGACGCCGCACACACACAAATTCATCATGCGCAAGCGCAAGGGCTGCGAATCCGAAGACCCGCTGCTGAGCAAGACGGTAGTCTGCATCCTCGCCTCGGGAGACGATCTGGCGGCGGAAGGCGATCTGGCAGGCGCCATCGATCACTATCGCCACGTTGCCTATACCGAGAGCTATTCTGCGCGCGAACGCCATGTCGGCAGCGAAAAGCTGTTTGCCGCCGCACAGGACGCGGATGATGCAGGTTTGCGCGAAGAGGGACTGCTCGCGCTGCTTTCAACCGGCGAGCTTTCGCCTGCGAGGGCGCAGGAAGCACGCCGGTCGCTGGTCGCGCTGGCGCTCGCCAGCGGTGACGATCGCACAGCGATGCAGCGGCTCGAAGAAGTAGTCGCGAACGATCCAGAGGATGCGCGCAGCCTCGCAAATCTCGCCGCGATCCAGGAGCGCAACGGCATGGCCGCAGCGCGCGAGACCATTCGCCGCGCCATCGCAGTGCAGGAAGCGAAGGGTTACTCGGTTCCGAGAAGCTGGCGGCAACTGGCCGCAAGCGAATAGCGCCTCAGTCGAGACAAATCCGGTCGCCGCGCCGCGCGACATGAAAGCCCCGCGCCTCGACCTCGCGACTCTCGGCGCTGTCCGGTTCGCGCAGCGGATTGGTGTGATTGTAATGGATGAAGTGCACCTTCGCTCGCACGTCAGCGGGATAATGCTGCAACAGGTCCATCGTCCCGGTGACGCGTGGGTGGGGTATTTCGCTCATGTCGCGTCCGGGAAGCTCGTTATCGTCCCAGAAGGTTGCGTCGACGAAGATATGATCCGCCCGGGCAAGCATGGTGGCGAGCATCGGTCCGTTTGGCCAGCTCCATTCATCCCAGCTGTCGATGTCGGGAAGGTAGAGGGCGCCGCCGCCACCTTCCGGCATGATGTAATATCCGACCGTTTCGGAGAATTCATCGCGATGCGGCACCGGCAAGGCAACCACCACCAGGTCGGGCGCTAGCGACACGGCCTGGAGCCCATTCCCGTCGCCCAGCGTAACCACTTCAATCTGCCCAAGCTCGACCAGCTGGCTCCATGGGCCATTGTCGCGCAGGAACTGAGCCATACGCGGCATGGCATAGACCGGCACACCTTTTGCGCTTGCAGCCTCGCGCCCGAGATAGGCGAGACCAAGATAGTGGCCGATATGCGCGTGGGTCAGGAAAATGCCGTCCAGCCCCAGGCCGCCTGCGGGCGGCGCGATGCGGTCCAGCGCCGCCAGTTGCTCGGTAATCGCGGGAGACGCATCGAAGAGATATCGTGCACCTGCCTCGCGGTCGATCAGCGCAAGCGAACTCGGCAGCAGTTGCGGGCCATCGTCCTGCGCATTGCCGATCTGCGGCGCACCGGCATCCTGCCCTGCGCCAAGGACGACCAGCTCGCGCTGGCATATCTCGGTTTCCTCGGCGCCCAGCTGGCCTCCTGCAAGCAAGGCAATCGTGCAGGCGGCAATGCGGGAACGGATCACTCGATTACGCGTCCGCGCACCATGACCCAGTCGACATCCTCGAGCACGGTCACGTCTTCGAGCGGGTTGCCTTCCACCGCGATGATGTCGGCCGAATAGCCCGGCGCGATGCGGCCGATCTCGCCTTCCATGCCGAGGATCTGGGCAGCACCCGTGGTTGCACTGGCAAGCGCGTCACGGTCGCTCATCCCGTTGGCCTTGAGCAGGGCGAACTCGCCCGCATTCTCGCCATGCGGGAAGACGCCTGCATCGGTGCCGAAAGCGACGTTCACGTTCCAGCGGCGGGCGCGTTCGACGATGGTGCCGGCATATTCGCTCACTGCGCGGATCTTGTCCTCCACGACCGGCGTGTAGAATCCGGTGCCGAGATTGGTCTTGATGCCTTCGAACGCCATCAGCGTGGGCACCAGCGTGGTGCCGTTTTCGCGCATGGCCTTGGCAGCAGCCTCATCGAGATAGGTGCCGTGTTCGATCGTGTGCACGCCTGCGCGCGCCGCAGCTTCGATCCCGCGCGCGCCATGGGCATGTGCGGCGACCTTGAGGCCGAGCGATTCCGCCGTGGTGACGATGCTGCGCATCTCGGCATCGGTGAAATGCGCCTCAAGGCCCCGACCCTGCTGGCTGAGCACGCCGCCGGTCGCCGTAATCTTGATCAGGTCCGCGCCGTATTTCGACGCCTCGCGCACCCGCTCCGCGCATTCGACCGGCCCGGTGCAGGAGAAGGACGTTCCCAGCGAATCGTTCACTTCGCGGCGGAAGCCGTTGATGTCGCCATGTCCGCCGACGATCGCGATGGTGCGACCGCTGGTGACGACACGCGGTCCGGGCAGCATGCCCTCCGCCGTCGCGCGGCCGAGCATCTGCATGACCTGGTCGGTGCGCGAACCGACGTCGCGCACGGTCGTGAAACCGGCCTTGGCGGTGATATGCGCATTCTTGGCCGCGACGAGCACGTTCCATTCGGGCGGCGTGGTGGCTGCGCGCCAGAATTCGCCGCTAGGGTCGCCCGACAGGTGCGTGTGCAGGTCGATCAGGCCCGGGACGAGCGTCTTGCCTTCGAGATGGATCATCTCAGCACCGTCGGGAACGCCCTGCCAGCCGTCCTCGACGCTGACGATCCGTCCGTCGGTTACCGTGACCGTGACGCGGCCCTTCACCGGCTCGCTTGCGTCGGTGACGATACCGTCGGCGTGGATGATCGTGGTCTGTGCCAGAACCGGCGCGGCGGTTGCCATCAGTCCGGCTGCAATCCCTGCAAGCATTGTACGCATCGAGTCTCTCCCCTGTGTCTCTCGCAGGAGGTGATGCCCGCTCGGCCCGGCCCTGCCAAGCCCCCGGTTTGCCATGCGGCGCTGCATCGCTATGAGTGCGCGCGACCAACAGGAGAGGATCGCCAATGCTAATTCGCACCACCGCCATCGCCGCCAGCCTGCTCGCGGGCGTCTCGCTCGCAGCGACCGCTCAGGCGCGGCCGATGACGCCGGAAGACGTTGCCAAGCTGGAAAGCGTCGGCACCATCGCCGTCTCGCCCGACGGCACACGCGTCGCCTACACGACGGCCAGCCTGCCCGACATCACCGATGGTGAGGATAACGGCAGCACGACGCAGCAGCTCAAGATGGCCTACGCGCCCGGCAACGCGCGCGACTTCCTGCCCGACGACATGGCCGTTTCGGGTATCGCGTTCTCACCCGATGGCCGCATGGTCACCTTCATGTGGTCCGATGGCGACGAAGATCGCGCCGTCTGGGGCATTCCGGTGGACGGCGGCGCGCAGCGCAAGCTCGCGGCGGTCGACGGTGCCGGTGTGCGCTCCTACGCATGGAGCCCCGACGGATCGCGCATCTGGATGCTTGCCTCGGCAGAGGAAGACAAGGCGCGCGACAAGGAATCTAAGGCCGGCTTCAACGCCATCGTCTATGAGGAAGAGGCCCGCCTCAACCGCCTGTTCTCCGCCAGTGTCGGCAGCGAAGTCGATGGCGAGCCGGTGGCAGTGACCATTCCCGGCTACGTCAGCGCCTTCAAGATCGCACCGGGCGGCAAGACCGCCGTGGTCGACAGCGCCCCGACCCCGCAGATCGACGACGCATACACTTCCAAGCGCGCGCATGTGATCGACCTTGCAAGCGGCAAGGTGCTGCGCGTGGTCGAAACCCCGGGCAAGCTGGGTGACATCGAAGTCTCGCCCGACGGCAAGCAGCTCTCCATGATCGCCGGCGTCGATATGAATGATCCGGCCGACACCACTCTGCACCTCGTCGACGTGGCAACGGGCAGTTATCGTGCGCTCAATGCAGGCGCACCGGAAGCCGCGGTGGATGCCGAGTGGCTGGCCGATGGCCGCCTCGCTGCAGTGGTGCACAAGGGTGCCCAGAGCGCGCTGCGGATCTACAACGCGGACGGCACCGTCGCCGAAGAGCATGACGGGGGCGAACTGATCCTCTCCACCGTCGAGGCAGGCGGCAATACGCTCGCCGTCGAGGCCAGCAGCCCCAAGCATCCGACCGAACTGTTCGTGTGGCAGAACGGCAGCTTCACCCGCTGGACGCAGCACAACAGCTGGCTGTCGGAAATCGATTTCGGCGAGCAGCGCACCTTCCGCTACACCGCGCGCGACGGACAGGAAGTCGAAGGCGTTCTGATCGAGCCGGTCGGCGGAGCCCCGCGCGGCGGCGCACCGCTGATCCTCAACGTGCATGGCGGCCCCGAAGCGCATGACAGCAACGGCTGGCAAACCGCCTATTCGAAGCCCGGACAGGTCGCTGCCGGACAGGGCTATGCCGTATTCCTGCCGAACTATCGCGGCTCGACCGGCTACGGCACCGCTTTCTCCAAGCAGCACACGGGCAATTACACCGATCCGGAATTCACCGATCTGGTCGACGCCAAGCGCGCTCTGGTGGCCGAAGGCATCGCCGATGCGGACCGCGTGGGCGTGACCGGCGGTTCCTATGGCGGCTATGCCACCGCGTGGAGCTCCACCGCGCTGAGCGACGAGTTCGTCGCCGGGGTGATGTTCGTCGGCATTTCGAACCAGATCTCGAAGTTCGGCACGACCGACATTCCCTACGAGATGTACAACGTCCACTCGGGCAAGTGGCCGTGGGACGACTGGCAGGCGATGCTCGAAGTCTCGCCGATCTACCATGTCGACAAGGCCAACACGCCGCTGCTGATCATGCACGGTGCCGAGGACACGCGCGTCGCGCCGAGCCAGAGCTACGAGCTCTATCGCTCGATGAAGGTGCGCAAGCCCGATGTGCCGGTGCGCCTCGTGCTCTACCCGGGTGAAGGTCACGGCAACCAGAAGGCCGCCGCCCGGTACGACTACAACCTGCGCATGATGCGCTGGTTCGACACCTACCTGAAGACGGGCGACCGCGATGCGGCGATGCCCGACACGCGCCCAGACCTGCCCGAAGGCACGACCGGTGCAAGCACCAAGGAAGACTGACAGGCTTAAATCTTAAGCCCTGAAAGCTATAACCCGCCTTCTGGACCATTCGGGAGGCGGGTTTTTTGCGGGCGATACTGGCCATTCTGGTGGGCTGCGGCCTGATTGCCGCGGGCCTGCGCATGTTTCCCGACATGGAGGACATGCCCACGGCGATGGCCGTCATCCTGACGATCTTCGGGGCGGTCACCATCCTTGCGGGAATTTCGCACCTCAAGCTGCGCATCAACCGCCGACGGGCCTACGCCGGGGGACGCGACAGGCGCGGCACCGTCCGCCTGTTCAAGCCGACCGGCGACGACAGCGATATCGTCTATCTCATCTTCGCCAACAGCCACTCGGAATGGCTCATGTCGGTCGATGCCGGCAGCATCCGTAAGGTGGACGGCAATCTGGAAGAAGGCGTCCCCGCACGCGCCTATCTGGGCGAGGACGACCGCATTTACGGCCTCGATATCGGCGCTGTGAAGTCGCTGCCGATTTCGCCCGGCGTTCCTTATGACGGCAAGCTACGCGACCGCGTGGACTGGGCCGAACGGAAGAAGGCCGAATGGGCCGAGCGCGCTTCGAAAAATTGAGCGATCAGCCCAGCGCCTGCCATTCGCGGATGAATTCGAACGGGTAGACCAGCATGATGACGTTGAGCGTCAGATTGTCACGCACCACAAGCGCCGCGACAATCTCCATGATGATCGCCAGCGCGATCGTGACTTTCACCGGCAGTTTGAGGGCGAGGTAGAAGCCGAAGCTCATCCAGCCGATATCGGCCATCGAATTGATGATGCTGTCGCCCGAATAGCCCCAGTTGACGGTCACCGAACGATAGCGGTCGATCACCAGCGGCGTGTTCTCGACGATTTCCCACGCCGCCTCGATCGCAACAGCGAGCGTGAAGCTCCACTTGCCTGCCGACTTGCCGCCGAGGCCCCATTTCGTGAACAGCAGCCAGCCGAGCGCATAGAAAATCATGCCGTGAATGATGTGACTCGGCGTGTACCAGTCCGACAGGTGCTGGCTGTTGCCCGAGGCGTTGATGTCGCCATACCACAGGCTGACGTAGCCGCAGGTGCAGATCGGCGGGCGATCCATTGCGAACAGGATCGCCAGCGTGACGAACGTGACGACAAGCGCGGCAATAACGGCCTTGCGATGCGGGGAGAGCGGATTTGCAGTCATGCGGGCAAGACTGCGCAGTTCTGCACTATGCCTGCAAGATGCCTGCGAATTCTATCCGCTAGAAAGTGTATCCCACACCCAGGGCCACGAAATACTGGTCGTCGTCGCCGCGGATCGAAGTAAACGGCGTGTCGGCAGCATCGCCCACCAGTTTCGACCAGCCGCCGATCCCGACCAGCGACAGTCCGCCATCAGTCACATCACCGCTGAGGTCATGGGCGAGCAACAGGTTCACGCCGTAGCTCTGCATGCCGCCCTCGGCCTGGAAGCCGGGCAAGACATCCGGATCGGGAAGCAGCGTGTTGATGGTCGGCACCGAGTAGTAATAATCGGCGAAATTATCGTCCACGAATGTGGTGCTGAGCGATAGCGATGCAGCCGTCGCGCGGCTGAGCGGCGTGAAATAGGTGACGCTCGGGCTGATCGCCATGCCCTCGTGCGCGCCGGCTACGTCCCATGTTGCGTCGAGATTGATGCTCAGGCTGTCGAAGGGATTGAGCAGCTTGGGGAACTTGACGCCTACGCTTCCGCCGATCTCGAAAGCACGGTCGAGTTCGCCATAGGCGGCCACGATATCGTCGTTGATATCGTCGACATCGGCGCGGTCGCTGCGCAGGCGGAACATCGGCCCTGCGGAGAACGCCATTCCCTCGTCGGGATCGGGCACGAGATCGAGGGCAAGACCCGCAGGCCGAGGATTGATGCCGATACCCCCGAGCGAGCCCTGCACGATCGGCAGGATGTTGACGTTGTAGTCGTCGCTGCCCGAATAGCTGGCATTGTAACCGACACCAACGCCCACGCTCAGGTAATCGCCGTCGAACACGGTTTCAGGCGGTCCGGCGGGAGCCGGCGGTTCTACCTCGACTTCTTGCGCCATGGCGGGCGCGGCGAAAGCGATTGCGGCAACGGCCACGGGCAGGAAGCGATACATTTTTGGATTTCCCTCTGTTTATAGCGTGCAAACGGCCTTGCCGCCCGCGCGTTCCACAAGAGGCAATCACACGATTGCGCCATGCCTCGGTCCGTCGTAGAACTAAGCCTATGAAACACCTTTTGATTGCCGCCGCTTCGCTTGGTCTGGCCTTCGCCCTTCCCGCTTCAACTCTCGCGCAGGATACCGCCGCCAGCCAGCCCGCCCAGCCGACACCCTATGTCGAACTGGTCGCGGCGATGCAGGACGGGATCGACCAGGAAATGGTCATCGAGAACCAGCTGGTCGTGGTGCGCTCGATCTGGCAGGCGGATCCGAACATGGTCGCTGCGGAAGCGGCCTACCCCGGCCTGTTCGACGCGATGATCGACGCGGGCCGCCCCATCATCACGCGCCAAAACCAGGAACTTCAGGATGAATTCCGTCCGCGCTACGTGTCAGCACTTGCCGAAGTCCTGACCGAGCAGGAAGCTGCCCGGATCGCCGAATTCTACCGCTCGCCGCTCGGCATGAAGCTGCTCGGTGGGCTGAGCCGCACGATGGACAACCGCGCCTCGATCGAGGGTGGCGTCGCCAATGGCGAAATCGACATGAAGGATTTCGACAAGGATGTCATGAAGAGCGCCGGGAAGATCGTCGGAACGCTTAGCGCGGAAGAGCAGGCTGAACTCGTCCGGCTTTTCACCACCGACCCCGCCCTCATGAAGTTGAACGACCTGCAAGGCGTCGTCGTGCCGATCCGGGCGGAAATGGAAAAAGCGGGCATGGCTCCCGCGCGCCAGAAGGAAATTGAAGCGGCTATCCAGACCGCCGCCCAGCGGCATCTGGCAGGAGGCTGAGGCGCGGCGGAACGGCGCGATGCCCGATATTGCCATCATCGGCGGGGGCCTTGCCGGAGGCCTCACTGCGCTCGCCGTCACCCGTAGTGCACCGGAGCTGTCGGTCCGCCTGATCGAAGCCGGTGACAGCTTTGGCGGCAATCATCGCTGGAGCTGGTTCGAAGGGGATCTCGGACCGCAAGAGACTGCGCTGCTCGAACCGTTCGACAAGACGCAGTGGAGCGGTGGTAACGACGTGCGGTTTCCGGCCCACGAACGCCGGCTGGCAGGCAATTACCGCTCGCTCGACAGCCGTGATTTCGACGCGGGCCTGCGCCGTCTGCTACCGCAGGAAACGATCCTGACCGGCTCGCGCGTCGTCGGTCTCGACGGTCAGGGGGTGACGCTGGAGAGCGGCGAACGCATCGCCGCAAAGGCAGTCATCGACTGCCGCGACGCCGTGCCCAGCAAACATCTGGAAGGTGGCTGGCAGGTCTTCCTCGGCCAGCATCTCCGAACCGCCGGACCGCACGGCATCGACAGGCCGGTGATCATGGACGCAGCGGTGGGCCAGCCCGATGCCTATCGCTTCGTCTACCTGCTCCCGCTGGGGGCCGACGAGATTTTCGTCGAGGACACCTACTATACGGACAGCCCGGTGGTGGATGCCGCGACACTTCGCGACAGGATCGCGAAATATTGCGCGCAGAGGGGTTGGCAGACCGAAACCCTCCACGAAGAAACCGGCGTCCTCCCGGTCATTACCGGAGGGGATTTCTCCGCCTATCGTGCATCGCTGGCCATTCCGGGCATTGCGCTTGCCGGCGCGCGGGGCGGCTTCGTCCACCCCCTGACGAGCTACACCCTGCCGATTGCCGCCGAAAATGCGCTGGCGATTGGAGATGCCGCCGCAAAGGACGCCGCCAACCTACCCGATTTCGTGGAAGAACGTGCCCAGGCGCACTGGAAACGAACCGCCTACTACCGCCTGCTGGGAAAAATGCTGTTCGAGGCGGCAGAACCTGCGGAACGATACAGGGTGTTCGAACGCTTCTATCGTCTGCCGGAACCACTCATTTCACGCTTCTATGCCGCCCGCTCCACGCCGCTCGACAAATTGCGCATCCTTACCGGAAAGCCGCCCGTACCTGTCGGTCGAGCAATCAAGGCGCTGCTTGGCAAGGGCGCGCCCCTCGTCCAAGGATAATTCATGAACGCCGAAATCATGTCCTCACCCATTGCCACGTCCGGCGATGGTCCGATTATTCCCGAGCCGACGGGCAAGACGGCCTGCGTCATCGGATCGGGCTTCGGCGGGCTCGCACTTGCCATCCGCCTGCAATCGGCAGGTATCGCGACGACCGTGATCGAAGCGCGCGCGAAGCCCGGCGGCCGCGCCTATTACTGGGAGAAGGACGGCCATACCTTCGATGCCGGCCCGACCGTGATCACCGACCCCGATTGCCTGCGCGAACTATGGGCGCTGACCGGTCACGATATGGCCGACGACATCGAGATCATGCCGGTGATGCCCTTCTACCGGCTGAACTGGCCCGACGGCACGAATTTCGATTATTCGAACGACGAAGAACATCTCTTCCGCGAGATCGCCGAACTCAATCCGGCGGATGTCGCAGGCTACCAGCGCTTCCTCGACTATGCCGCCGGCGTCTATGAGGAAGGCTATGTGAAGCTCGGCCATGTGCCCTTCCTCGACTTCAAGTCGATGATGAAGGCGGCACCCGCGCTTGCGAAGAAGCAGGCATGGCGCAGCGTCTATTCGATGGTGTCGAGCTACGTCGAAAACGAGAAGCTGCGCGAGGCGCTCTCGTTCCATACGCTGCTGGTCGGGGGTAACCCGATGAAGACCAGCAGCATCTACGCGCTGATCCACAAGCTGGAAAAGGACGGCGGCGTCTGGTGGGCAAAGGGCGGCACCAATCGCCTGGTCGCGGCCATGGTGAAGCATTTCGAACGGATCGGCGGCACCTTCCGCCTGCATGACCCGGTCGTGCAGGTCCACACGCTCGGCAACAAGGCCAGCGAGGTGGAAACCCATTCTGGCTTCAAACAGCGCTTCGACGCGGTCGCCAGCAATGCCGACATCATGCACAGCTACAAGGACCTCCTGGCCGGGACCAAGCGCGGCGAAAGCTATGCCAAGTCGCTCTCGCGCAAGAAGTTCTCTCCCAGCCTCTTCGTGGTTCACTTCGGCGTCGAGGGCACCTGGCCGGGGATCCCGCATCACATGATCCTGTTCGGCCCGCGCTATAAGGGCCTGCTCGAGGACATTTACGATCACGGCGTCCTGCCGCAGGACTTCTCGATCTACCTGCACCACCCCAGCGTGACCGATCCCAGCGTCGCGCCCGAAGGCATGAGCACCTTCTACGCGCTGGTTCCGGTCGCCCATATGGGCAAGCTGTCGGTCGACTGGCAGGAAATGGGCCCGATCCTCGAAAAGCGTATTCTCGACGAAATCGAACGCCGCCTGATCCCGGGCCTGCATGGCCGTATCCGGACCAAGTTCCACTATGCGCCGCGCGATTTCGCGATGGACTTGAACGCCTACAAGGGCAGTGCGTTCAGTCTCGAACCCCTGCTCACGCAGAGCGCATTTTTCCGCGGGCATAACCGCGACGATGTGATCGACAATTTCTATCTTGTCGGTGCAGGGACGCACCCCGGCGCCGGGATTCCCGGCGTAGTCGGCAGCGCGAAAGCGACCGCCGGATTGATGGTTGAGGATTTGATCGAAGCATGAAGCGTCTAGCTGTCTATTGTGGCTCGGCATCGCCCGAGGACCCGCGTTATCTCGAACTCGCCCGCGACGTCGGTGCAGGGCTGGCGGAGCGCGGCATCGGTGTCGTCTATGGCGGTGGCCGTCTCGGCCTGATGGGCGCAGTCGCTTCCGGCGCTCTGGACGCGGGCGGCGAGGTGATCGGCATCATTCCCGAAGCCCTCGCCAACAGCGAAGTTTCCAACCACGACTGCACCGAGTTGCACACCGTTTCCGGCATGCACGAGCGCAAGCAGAAGTTCACCGACCTGTCGGACGGGTTCGTCACCATTCCCGGCGGTGTCGGCACGATGGACGAGCTGTGGGAAGCAGTCAGCTGGGCGCAGCTCGGCTATCACGACAACCCTGTCGGCCTGCTAAATGCCTTCGGCTTCTACGACGACCTGATCGCCTTCAACCGCAAGATGGCGGACGTCGGTTTCGTCCGCCCCGCGCACCAGGGGATCATCATCGCCGAAGAGACGTTAAGTGCGTTGCTGGAGAAAATGGAAAGCTACCAGCCGCATACTCCGATCTTCAAGATGAAGGCATCCGACCTCTGAACAAGCCCCGCCCCCTGACCACGCAGAACCTGCGGCCGACCGTTCCCAAGGCGGGCGGCGGGCGCGAACGGCGTGCGCTGGTGGCGAAGGCGCATGAATCGATCGAAGTCGGCTCGCACAGCTTTGCAGCGGCCTCGAAACTCTTCGACAAACCCACGCGCGAGCGCGCCTGGCTCCTCTATGCCTGGTGCCGCCGCTGCGACGATATCGCCGACAACCAGGACAAGGGCGGCCCGCTGGGCGACCAGGGCACCCCCAAGGAAGCCGAGGACCGCATCCAGGCGATCCGTGTGCTGACCCGCCGCGCGCTCGAAGAACAGCCGACCGCCGATTTCGCCTTCGACGCCTTCGGCCTCGTCGCCGACGAGTGCGGTTTGACCTACGAGATGGCCAACGATGTCATCGGTGGTTTCGCGCTCGACGCGACTGGCTTTAGTCCGAAGAACGAGCGCGACATGCTGCGCTATTGCTACCACGTGGCGGGCGCGGTCGGGATCATGATGGCGCACATCATGGGTGTGCACCCCGAGGACGGCGATACGCTCGACAGGGCAAACGATCTCGGTCTCGCGTTCCAGATCGCCAATATCTCGCGCGATATCGTGGAAGATGCCGCGGCGAACCGCGTCTACCTGCCTGCAGAATGGCTGGCCGAGGTCGGACTCGCCCCTGGTGAACACGCGAAGCCGGAAAACCGCTTCATCCTCGCCAGCCTGATGCCGCGCATGATCGCGCTGATGGAAAAACACGAAGCCGCCGCGAGGCTGGGCGCGAAACGCCTGCGCTTCCGCCATCGCTGGGCCGTCCTGTCTGCTGCAAACATCTACGGCGCTATCGGGCGCAAGGTATTGACCCGAGGCCAGCTGGCTTGGGACAGCCGCACGCGTGTGAGCGGTCCGGAAAAGGCCTGGCACATGACGACGGCACTCTTCCAGGCGATCTGGAACCGCCCCGCGGGCCCGCAAGAACCGATCATCTGGTCACGCCACGATTTCCGCCCGGTTGCGGGATGGTAGCTTGAAGCGCGCGCGCCTCTGGCGTAGCGACCCCCAGCATGAGAGGACACATCCTATTGGCCGCGGCTCTGCTTGCCGCACCCGCCCACGCAAACGACACCAGTGACAGTCTCAGCGACGAACAACGCGCAGTTACTGCCGGGGTCGATGCCTTTTTCGATGCCCTGCGCAGCGATGACAAGACCGCCCTCGCCGGGACACTGGATTCGAATGGGATGATCTACATCCATAACCGGATGGAAGAAGGCAATTGGCGGGTTCAGCATCGTACGGCGGCCGATCATCTCGAAAACTGGCTCAACTCGCCCACGGGCCTCGATGAAATCATGGTCTACGAGACCGTCCTCGTCGACGGCGACATGGCGCTCGTCTGGGGGCCCTACAGCTTTCATGCCGGCGACACGGTCGTTCACTGCGGGATCAATTCGATGAGCATGGTGAAGGCCGGGGACGGATCCTGGAAGGTCGGCAACGTCAGTTTCACGATGGTCCCGCCATCGCAATGCGCCGCTGTCGGTGCAGATTGGGTCGCACTCGATGATAACTAAGCTCCTCATCGCCAATCGCGGCGAAATTGCCTGCCGCATCATCCGCACCGCGCGCGAGATGGGGATCGCCACCGTGGCGGTCTATTCCGATGCCGATGCCAAGGCGCTGCATGTCCGCACTGCGGACGAGGCGGTGCATATCGGCCCCTCGCCTGCTGCCGAGAGCTATCTCGTGGGCGAGAAGATCATCGCCGCAGCCAAGCAGACAGGCGCCGAGGCGATCCACCCGGGCTACGGCTTCCTGTCCGAGAACGCCGGCTTTGCGCAGACCGTGATCGATGCAGGCCTGATCTGGGTCGGCCCCAAGCCATCGAGCATCGACGCGATGGGCCTCAAGGACGCAGCCAAGAAGCTGATGCGCGATGCCGGTGTGCCCGTCACTCCTGGCTACGAGGGTGAGGATCAGTCGGTGGAGCGCCTCAAGAAGGAAGCCGACGCCATCGGCTACCCCGTGCTGATCAAGGCCGTTGCAGGCGGCGGCGGCAAGGGCATGCGCAAGGTCGATAGGCCCGAGGACTTCGAGGCGAGCCTCGAAAGCTGCCAGCGCGAGGCCAAGGCCAGCTTCTCCAACGACGAGGTGTTGCTGGAAAAGTGGATCACCTCGCCGCGCCACATCGAGGTGCAGGTCTTCGGCGATGCCCACGGCAATGTCGTACACCTGTTCGAACGCGACTGCTCGCTCCAGCGCCGCCACCAGAAGGTGATTGAGGAAGCCCCCGCCCCCGGCATGGACGAGGCTACGCGCGAAGAAATCTGCGCCGCCGCCGTGCGCGCTGCCAAGGCGGTCGACTACGAAGGTGCGGGCACCATCGAATTCATCGCCGACGCCAGCGAAGGCCTGCGCGCTGACCGCATCTTCTTCATGGAAATGAACACCCGCCTGCAGGTCGAACACCCGGTGACTGAGGAGATCACCGGCGTCGATCTCGTCGAATGGCAGCTGCTCGTGGCGAGTGGCGAATCCATCCCGATGAAGCAGGAAGACCTCTTCATCGACGGTCACTCGATCGAAGCACGCCTCTATGCCGAAGACCCCACCGGCGGCTTCCTGCCCTCGACCGGACGGCTCGAACATTTCGACCTCGGCGTCGAAGGACGGATCGAGACCGGCGTCGAGGAAGGCGACATGATCTCGCCCTTCTATGACCCCATGGTCGCCAAGCTCGTCGTCTGGGGTGAAACCCGCGCTGAGGCCATCGACCAGCTCGCCGATATCGCCGAGAGCGTCGAGATCTGGCCGGTGAAGACCAATGCCGCCTTCATCGCCGCTTGCCTGCGCGACGAGGACTTCGAGGACGCCAATCTCGACACCGGCTTCATCGAGGCGAAGCTCGACACGCTCGTGGCATCGGACGAGGCGGATGACGATATCTGGCAGACCGCTGCGGACTTCATCGCGCTTGCCGAAACCGAAGAGCACGAGGACCTGCCGATCGGCCTGCGCCTCAACGCCCCGGGCAAGCTCAACGCAACGCTCACGCACAAGGGCGAGACGCGGACCGTCAGCGCAGCACGATCTCATATCGACAGCTTCGCAACCGGCTTCGTCGATCCCGAACGCGCCGTGGTATTCGCCGATGGACAAAGCTTCGTATTCGAACGCCAGTCGCGCGGCACCGGTGCAGGTGCGGCAGGCGACGGCGCCATCCTCGCGCCGATGCCGGGCAAGGTCATCGCGGTCGATGTGGCAGAGGGCGACACGGTCAACGCCGGACAGCGCCTGATGGTGCTCGAGGCGATGAAGATGGAGCACGCGCTTACCGCGCCCTTCGACGGGACGGTGACCGAGCTTTCCGCGAGCCAGGGCGCGCAGGTTCAGGTCGAGGCCGTGCTGGCGGTTGTCGAGCCCAAAGAAGAATAGGGCTTCCCTTTCCGCCAGTTGCTTGCAAGCGTGCCTTCCCGAGGAGTGAGGGCACGAATGAGCTGGGAAAACGAACTCGAGGAACTGCGCCGCCGCGAGGCAATGGCCGATCAGATGGGCGGACCGGACAAGCTCGCCCGCCAGCACGGGCGCGGCAAGATGGATGCCCGCGCGCGTCTTGCGGCACTGGTCGACGACGGCTCTTTCCGCGAGATCGGCAAGATCGCCGGCAAGGGCCGTTATGACGAGGAGGGCAATCTCGAAGGCGTCCTTCCCGCCCCCTTCCTCTTCGGCAAGGCCCTGATCAATGGCCGCCCCGTGGTCGCCACGGCCGACGATTTCACCATTCGCGGCGGCGCGGCCGATGCGGGGATTTCCCGCAAGATGGTCCAGGCCGAGAAGATGGCGCATGAGCTCAAGCTCCCGCTCATCCGCATGATCGACGGCACTGGTGGTGGCGGCAGCGTCAAGACACTCGAACAGATCGGAGCGACCTACATTCCCGCAGTTCCCGGCTGGTCCGACGTGGTGAAGAACCTCGACACCGTGCCGGTCGTGGCACTGGCGCTCGGCCCTACCGCTGGCCTCGGCGCGGCGCGGACCGTCGCCAGTCATTACTCGATCATGGTGAAAGGTCTCAGCCAAATCTTTGCCGCCGGGCCCGCCGTCGTCGATGGTCTCGGCGAGAGTTACAAGGGTTCGACTGACCACAGCCAAGCCAAGGAAGACCTCGGCGGCAGCGGTATCCACACGCGCAACGGCGTGGTCGATGACGAGGTCGGCAGCGAGGCAGAGGCCTTCGCCCGCGCGCGCCACTTCCTCTCCTTCATGCCCGAACACGTCGGCCAGCTTGCCCGCCGTTCGAATTGCACCGACCCGGTTCACCGCCGCGAGGAGGCGCTACTCAGCCTCGTCCCGCGCGAGGACAAGCAGGTCTATTCGATGCGCCGATGCATGGAGATGGTGTTCGACCAGGGCACCGTGTTCGAGATCGGCCGCATGTGGGGCCGCGCCTGTATCACTGCGCTTGCCCGCCTCGACGGCTGGCCGGTCATGGTACTCGCCAGCGACCCGTCCTATCTCGGCGGGTCATGGGAAGCGAAGACCAGTGAGAAGGTCGAGCGTTTCGTGAAACTGGCGGACCAGTTCCGCCTGCCCATCGTCCACCTTGTCGACAATCCCGGTTTCATGATCGGGCGCGAGGCGGAAATGGCGGGCACGATCCGTTATGGCGTGCAGGCGATGAACGCGATCTACAAGGCCAGCGTCCCGCTCGCCTCGATCGTGATGCGCCGCGCCTATGGCATTGCCGGCAGCGCGATGAGCAATGCCGAGACCTTCCAGTACCGCTATTGCTGGCCTTCGGGCGACTGGGGCAGCCTGCCGATCGCGGGGGGACTGGAAGTCGCCTACAAGTCCGAACTCGAAGCTGCCGAGGACCCGGAAGCCGAACTCGCCGCCATCCGCGAGCGGCTGGACAAGGTCACCTCCCCCTTCCGCAGCGCCGAACGCTTCAATGTCGAGGACATTATCGACCCGCGCGACACGCGGCCGCTGCTGTGCGAATTCGCCGGACTTGCATGGAGACGGCTGGAAAGCGAATAAGGCAGCCGGGGAGGGAAATTCATGGCCGCATCCGAAGTGCCTGCGCAATCGCATCGCAAGGTGATCATCGCCTCATCGCTCGGCACGGTGTTCGAGTGGTATGATTTTTACCTCTACGGCCTCCTTGCCACGATCATTTCCGCCCAATTCTTCTCGGGCGTCAACGATACGACCGCCTTCATCCTCGCGCTCGGCGCCTTTGCCGCAGGCTTCGCAGTCCGTCCCTTCGGCGCGCTGGTGTTCGGGCGCGTGGGCGACCTTGTCGGGCGCAAGTACACCTTCCTCGTGACCATGGGCCTCATGGGCCTGTCGACCTTCGCAGTGGGCCTCTTGCCGAGCTACGCCAGCATCGGCGTTGCCGCGCCGCTCATGCTGGTGGGGCTGCGCCTCCTGCAAGGCCTTGCGCTGGGCGGAGAATATGGCGGCGCGGCGATTTACGTCGCCGAGCATGCCCCCGAGGGCAAACGCGGGCTCTACACCAGCTTCATCCAGACCACGGCGACGCTTGGCCTGTTCGCAGCGCTGCTGGTGGTGATCGGCCTGCGGACCGCGATGGGCGAAGAAGCCTTCGCCGAATGGGGCTGGCGCCTGCCCTTCCTGCTGTCCTCACTCCTGCTTGCAATCTCGATCTGGATCCGCCTGCAGCTCTCCGAAAGCCCGGTCTTCCAGCAGATGAAGGAAGAGGGCGAGACTTCGAAAGCCCCGCTGTCCGAAGCATTCGGGCGCTGGGGCAATCTCAAGTGGGTTCTCGTCGCGCTACTCGGTGCCGTCGCGGGTCAGGCAGTGGTCTGGTACACCGGCCAGTTCTACGCGCTGTTCTACCTTGAAAAAATCCTCAAGGTCGACGGTGGGACGGCCAACATCCTGATCGCCATCGCGCTGGTAATAGGCACGCCCTTTTTCGTGTTCTTCGGATGGCTGTCGGACAAGATCGGTCGCAAGCCGATCATCATGAGCGGACTGGCGCTGGCCGCGCTGCTCTATTTCCCGCTGTTCGGCGCGCTTACCAATGCGGCTAATCCGGCGTTGGCGGAAGCCCAGGAGCGCGCACCGGTCACGGTTACCGCCGATGTCGACAGCTGCTCCTTCCAGTTCGACCCTATCGGTAAGCAGACTTTCGACACGACGACTTGCGATATCGTGCAGAGTGCGTTGGCCAAGTCCGGTGTCCCGTATGAGAGCCACGAGCTGTACGACATGTTCGGTGGCACGCTGGTCGGCATCGGCGACGAGACGTTCGACATCCGCAGCAAGGATGATCTGCCACAGCTTCAAACGGCCATCGCAGAAGCAGGCTATCCAGCCTCAGCCGATCCCGCGCAAATCAACAATCCGCTGGTCGTCGCGATCCTCACCGCACTCGTGCTGCTGGTGACCATGGTCTACGGCCCCATAGCAGCGCTACTTGTGGAACTTTTCAGCGCGCGTATCCGCTACACCGCGATGAGCCTGCCCTATCACATCGGCAATGGCTGGTTCGGCGGCTTCCTGCCCACTATCGCCTTTGCCATGGTGGCGGCCACGGGCGATATCTACGCAGGCCTGTGGTATCCCGTCGGGGTCGCGTTGCTGACGCTCTTCGTCGGCTTGCTGTTCCTACCGGAAACCTTCCGACGGACCATCGGCCACCGCGAAAGCTAGTCGTAATCGTCCATCTTCTCGCCGAACAGCTCGCCGCGTTCGGAGAAGAGCACGAAAACCAGGCTCAGCACGGCAGTGATCAGAAGCGCCGTCGCGAGCGGGCGCGCAGTGCCGTCATACATGTAGCCGATATAGGCGCCCAGCGCTGCGCCGCTCGTCATGCGCAGGAAGCCCTGCGCGCTCGAGGCCGCGCCCGCGATATGGCGGAAAGGCTGCAGGGCAATCGAACCGAAGTTCGCGCCGATGAAACCGAGCAGGCTCATGTTGGCTGCCATCAGCGGCACGAAGGTCCACAGCGTCTCGTCCGGATCGTTAGCGAACCAGAGCTGGAGTGCTGCCACGCCAATGAAAGCGAACAGCGCGGCATGGCTAACCTTGCGGGCGCCGAAGTGCTCCACGATGCGGCTGTTCGACCAGTTGGCGATTGCCATGCATCCGGCACAGATCGCAAAGATCAGCGGGAAGCTGTCACCCGCACCGAAAGCCTCGCCGATGAGCTGCTGCGAGGAATTGATGAAACCGAACAGTCCGCCGAAGACCAGCGCGCTGCCGAGCGTGTAGCCGATGGTTTCGCGCAAGGTCACTGCGCTCTTCATGTTGCGCGTGATGGTCGGCAGGTGGATATCCTGCTTGTCTTCCTCGTGCAGCGTTTCAGGCAGGCGGAAATAGACCCATGCCGTCATCGCACAGCCGAGCACTGCCATGGAGGCGAAGATCCAGCGCCAGTCTCCCAGCGCGACGAGGATGGCCTGCCCGATGCTCGGCGCAACGGCCGGTACGAGCAGGAAGATCACGAAGATCAGGCTCATCATGCGGGCCATCTTGTCGCCACCCACGCGGTCGCGAATGATGGCGGGCGGCAGCGCGATGATGCCTGCAGCGAAGAACCCCTGCGCGGCACGCAGCGCGACGAGCATGTCGAAGCTGCTCGCCAGCGCGCAGGCGATCGAGAGGACGATGTAGAAGGCCAAGGCCACGAACAGCACGGGCCTGCGCCCGAAGCGATCGGCAAAAGCGCCTGGCACCAGGATACCGAAGCCGGCCGCCAGCAAATAGGAGCCGACGATGAACTGGCGGTCGTTGCCGGCTGCACCGAGATCGGCGGCAAGCACGTCGAGCGCAGGCAGGATCGCATCGATGCCGAAGGCGTTGCACGCCATCAGCAGCGCCATCATCCAGATCAGCTCGCGCTCGCCGATTGCCGCGCGCCTGGCGCGGTCGGGAAGCGGGCGTTCACCGCTGGCAAGTTGATCGTTTCGCATCTGCACAAAATGGCGGGTGAACCACAAGGTTCCGATTTGCAACCCGGATCGCTATCTAGCGCAGCATGAGCGAGGCAGACGACAGCGATGAGGGCGAGGCCGACGGCCTGCGCAAGATCATCCATGTCGACATGGATGCCTTCTTCGCCAGCGTGGAACAGCGCGACAATCCCGAACTGCGCGGAAAACCAGTCGCGGTCGGCGGTTCGAGCGGGCGCGGCGTGGTGGCGGCGGCAAGCTATGAAGCGCGCAAGTTCGGCGTGCGCAGCGCGATGCCCAGCGTCACGGCCAAGCGCAAATGTCCCGACCTCATCTTTTGCAAGAGCCGCTTCGACGTCTATCGCGAGGTGAGCCAGCAGATCCGTGCGATCTTCCGCCATCACACCGACCTCGTCGAACCGCTCAGCCTCGACGAGGCCTATCTCGATGTGACCGAGGACAAGCTCGGCATCGGAAGCGCGACCCGCATCGCAGAGCTCATCCGGCAGGAAATCAAGGCAAAGACGAAGCTGACGGCGAGCGCTGGCGTGAGCTACAACAAGTTCCTCGCCAAGCTCGCGAGCGACCAGAACAAGCCTGACGGGATGTGCGTGATACGCCCGGGGCAAGGTGCGGATTTCGTCCAGTCGCTGCCGGTGAGGCGTTTCCACGGTGTCGGCCCGAAGGCCGAGGAAAAGATGGGCCGGCTGGGGATCGCCACCGGAGCCGATCTCGCGGCCAAGGATATCGAATGGCTGCGCGCGCATTTTGGTAGCTTTGCCGATTACCTCTATCGTGCGGCCCGCGGGATCGACCTGCGCCCCGTGCGATCGAGCAGGACGCGCAAGTCGGTAGGTGGCGAACGCACCTTCAGCCGCGACCTGTCATCGGGCAGCGAACTGCGCGAGACGCTGGAGGACATCATCGATATCGTCTGGGGCTATATCGAGCGCGCCGAGGCGAAAGGCCGCACGGTGACGCTGAAGATGAAATACACCGATTTCCAGATCTTCAGCCGTGCGAGAACGCTCGACCAGCCGATCGCGAGCAAGGACGAGTTTGCCGAGGTCTCGCGCGTACTGCTCGAAGAAGTGCTTCCCCTGCCCATGCCGATCCGGCTGATGGGCCTCACGCTATCGAAGCTGGAACGCGACGGAGAGGAACCTCCCAAGCGTCCCGATGCGCAGTTGAGCCTGCTCTAGCTCTTGCGCGCCTGCCACATCTTGAGCCGCAGCCGCGTGGTCGGGGCAAGCGGTTCGGGAAGCGAGTGGGTCGGAAACATCCGTGCCTCGATGATTTCGCGACCGTCGGCCTTGGGCATATCCTCGATCACACCCTCGAACAGGTGCGCCTTGTGGCTGGCGCCGGACAGTTCTTCCTCGACCATGCCGACCAGCCTGAGCCCGACAATCTCGCAGCCGGTTTCTTCCATCAGCTCGCGCTTGGCCGCGTCTTCCGGGCTCTCTCCCGACTTGATGCCGCCACCGGGAAAATACCAGCCTTCCGGTCCGTAGCTATGCCGGACCACGAGTATCTGCCCGTCGATGTCGCGGCCGATCACGCTCACGCCGTCGCGCGCCGTACCTGTCGTACGGCGCATCCGCTGCTGCAGCTTGTATCCGATCTTGAGGGCGAGCCGGTGAAGCGGCGCAGGTATCAGGTGAAGCATGTGACAGGCTGTTTAGCGCCTGCCAGCAGCCGGGCAACCGGCAAATCGCTTTTACCCGCAAGGGCTTGGTCGAACACGGTCCGCTTGTCCGTACCGCGGATCACGAAGAGGATCCGGTCGCTCGCGAGGAGCGAAGGCAGCGTCAGGCTGATGCGGTCGAACGGCGCTTCTGGCGGCAGCGGATCGGGCGTGAGACGCAGGATGCTGCGCGGTTCGTCGAGCTTCGGATCGGTATTGGGGAAGAGCGAGGCGATGTGTCCGTCGGCCCCCATGCCGAGCCATGCGAGGTCGAAGTGCGGGACCTGCTCCATGATGGTGAGCGTGACGACTTCGGCGCCTGCCGGTTCGAACAGCTTGCGCAGCTTGCCTGTGTTCGATGCCTCGTGATCCTCGGGCACGATGCGGTCGTCACCCGGCCACACCACCAGCCGTGACCAGTCGAGATCGCGTTTCAAAAGCTGCTCGATGATCGGGAACGGGGTCGAGCCACCCGGCACGGTGATGGTCACCGGCCCCTCGGTTGCCGCGAATGCTTCGCCAAGCCGCTGCGCGAGCCAGTCGGCAATATCGCCGTCGGTCGCGTTCTCGATGATCGTTGCTTCTGCCATGGCCACTCCAGATACACGAAACCCGCCGGGGTTTAAGGGTCCCGGCGGGTCTGCATTGCTATTCTCGCGAATTACTTGCTGGTCTGGTTGAGGAACCAGATGCGCTCTTCGCACTGGTCGATCCAGTCGTCGACGATGCCGCTGGTGGCGTTGTCGCCCACTGCTTCGGCTTCTTCCTTTACCGACCCGAGACGGTCGTGAAGCTTCTTGTTGTCGTCGCGCAGTTCGGCAACCATCGCATCGGCAGTGATGGTGACGTCGTCCTGGTCCTTGATGCTTGTCTCGGCCTGGATGGTCCCGATCGAGGTAAGGGTGTACTCGTCATTCTTGCGGACCCGCTCACCAATCGCATCGACCGTACCGATCAGCTCTGCCGCCTGCTCGTCGAACAGGAGGTGGAGGTCGCGAAAGCGCGGCCCTGCGACATGCCAGTGAAAGTTCTTGGTCTTGAAATAGAGCGCCATCGTGTCCGCCAATGCACCGTTAAGCGCCGTAACGAGACCAGATTTCGCATTGTTGCCGAGTTCGGCCATTGTAGATTTCCCTTCTTGAATTCGTTCACTCTACCAACGGCGGAGAGACGCTAGAGTTTCGCGAAGGGTTTCGAGTGCAGTGATCGCTTCAATCGATCAACCAGCACACCTCATTCGTTTATTGCGATTAATTATCAATCGCGTCAGCCGTACCAGGGACCGGTGATCGCGAAGGTCCGCGTCGGCGAATAGGCGTTGACGAAGAACCACTTCCCATCGGGCGAGAAGCAGCCGCCCGCCAGTTCGGTCTGCATCGTCAGGCGCCCGAAGACATGCGGTTCGCCCTTCGGTGTGATCAGGATCAGGCGGTTGTCGACAATCTCGGTATACTGGTCCTCGCACACGATCAGGTGCCCGTTCGGCGCGACCACGAGATTGTCGCCGTAATTGAACTGCTCCTTGCTTTCGCTCTCGAAGAACAGTTCGACCTCGTCCGGTTTGCGGTTGCGACCGGGGACGAGCTTGAAGATCTGGCCAAGCTTCATCGCCCCGCCGCTGGTCGAGCAGATAAAGAGTTCGTCCAGCCCCATGTGGATGCCCTCGCCGCGGGCGATGATAGCGGCACCCTGAGCTGCTGCGCGCGTGCGCAAATCGTCCAGCGGAGCCTCGACATTGTCGAGCGTTATCCAGTCGACCGAATAGCGCGTGCCGACCGGCATGGCGGCTTCGGCCCAGTTGCGGGTGTCCGACAGGCCGGCAATCCGCATCGCCTGCAACTCGCCGCCCTGCGCGAGGTCGCCCGGCACCTTGGGCACGAAGCGATAGAGCGCGGAGTCCGTACGGTCCTCGGTCAGGTAAATGAGGCCTGTTTCCGGATCGACGCATGCAGCCTCGTGATTGAAGCGGCCCATGGCCTTCAGCGGTTCGGGGTTGATCTGCTTTCCGGCATCGGCGGGCACTTCGAAAATCCAGCCATGATGCTTGGCCAGCTTGTCGGGCGCGATCTGGTCGTCGGTCGTGACGAATTCCTCGCAGGTCAGCCAGCTGCCCCACGGCGTCACGCCGCCTGCACAATTGCGCATGGTCCCGGCGAGCGAGCGGTATTCGCGCTTCTTGCGCAGCGTTTTCGCATCGAGCACGATCGTGGTGGTCCCGCCCGGCAGGACGGCCTGGCCGCCGACCTTGTCGAAACCGGTTTCGAGGAATTCCGATCCGCCGGCGCCGGGCATCAGCTCGTGATTGCGCACGAGGGCAATTTCCCTGCGCGACAGCGGGATGCAGCCCATGCCGTCGGCCGCGTCGGGTACCGGTTCGCCATCGTCCATCTCGTGGCCGAACGCCGAAATCAGGCGATAGGAGAAGCCCTCGGGCAGGTTGAGCATGCCATTGGGATCCGGCACGAGCTCGCCATAGCCTGTAAACGGCAGCGGCGTTGAACCAACCCGCGTCTGGCAGCCCGACAGCGACAGCGCGGCAAATGCGCTGGCCGTTGCGGACAGGAACTGGCGTCGATGCAGGTCGGCGGTCATCACTTAACTCCTTGGCGTGTCAGCCTGCCTCATGCGATAGCAATGTGGAAGCAAAATGACACGACAGGAGAGACGAGATGCAACTGACCGAAGGCATGGCAGCGGTAGTAACCGGCGGGGCAAGCGGCCTCGGCAAGGCTAGCGCGAAGGCACTGGCCGATCTCGGGCTAAAGGTGACGATCTTCGACATCGACGAAGAAGGCGGTCGCGCCCATGCCGAGGCAATCGGCGGGATTTTCGCCAAGGTGGACATCACCGATGAGCAATCTGTGGTCGAAGGTTTCGACCGCGCCCGCGATGCCCACGGGCAGGAACGCGTCACCGTCCATTGCGCGATGACCAGCCGGCGCGGCAAGACACTGGGCTGGGACAAGGAAAAGGGCGGCTACAAGCGCCTTTCCACCGAGGATTATGCCTATGGCGCGGAAGGCATCCTTGTCTCCTCATATCGGATCGCCAGCCACTCCGCTCTCGGCATGGCGAACATCGAGCCGCTCAACGATGACGGCGAACGCGGCTGTATCACCCTGACCGCCAGCGTCGCGGCGCAGGACGGCCAGATCGGGCAGGTCATCTATGGCAGCTGCAAGGCAGGCGTGAATGGCCTCGTACTACCGATGGCGCGCGATCTCATGGACCTCGGCATCCGTGTGAATTCGGTCATGCCCGGAATCTTCGCAACGCCGCTGATGCTGGGGATGAAGGACCGCAATCCGCAAATGTGGGACCAGCTCAATGCCAGCGTGCCCTTCCCCAAACGCCTCGGCGAACCCGAAGAATTCGCCTCGCTGATCTGCGAGATTGCGCGCAATTCCTATATCAATGCGCACCAGTTCCGGCTCGACGGCGCGATCAGGATGCCGCCCAAGTAACCCGGCGGCTTCGCCTGGCCGATCTTCAGATACACCAGTCGATCTGTTCGCCCTTGGGCGCATTCCCGTCGTAACGCTCGCGCCCGTGGATCATGCGGTCGGCCAGCTGGCGCACCGCGCGGCTTCCGGTGGTCTTGCACCAAAAGGGAAAGATGCCGTGCACGAGGCAGGCAAAGCCGGCGGCAATCAGGCTGACGCCGAAACTGCCCGCAGTCACGAGATGCTCGAAATAGCTCTCGCCCACCGAATGCGGGTGATCGGTAAAGATGCTCATCGCTGATTCCCTCTTCGCAGATGCGGCTTTCGGGTAGCGCAAAGCGCAGCAGCGTTCAAATCGCGGGCGGGTCGGGAAGCGCTGGAGCGGGTGAAGGGAATCGAACCCTCGTCGTCAGCTTGGGAAGCTGCTGCTCTACCATTGAGCTACACCCGCGATCGCGAGGCCATTTGCCGCCTCGCCAACCGACGGTCAATGGCGCGCTTGTCCCGCAAGCATGCCGCGGCCGATGACCTGCGCCTGGATTTCGCCAGCACCTTCGAAAATGTTGAGGATACGCGCGTCGCACAGCACCCGGCTGATCTGGTATTCGAGCGCGTAGCCGTTGCCGCCGTGGATCTGCAGCGCATTGTCGGCATTACTCCAAGCCACGCGCGCAGCCAGCAGCTTCGCCATTCCTGCCTCGATATCACAGCGCTCGCCCTTGTCCTTGTGACGCGCCGCCGAATAGGTGAGTTCGCGAGCCATGACGGTCTCGGTCGCCATGAGCGACAGTTTGTCCGCGACACGCGGGAATGCGAGCAGGGGCTTGCCGAACTGCTTGCGTTCCAGCGCATAGGAAAGGCCGAGATCGAAAGCATTCCACGCCACCCCGATCGCGCGGGCAGCGGTCTGGATGCGTGCGCCTTCGAAGGTACGCATCAATTGCTTGAACCCCTGTCCTTCAGCTCCGCCGAGCAGGCCGTCCGCAGCAACTGCGAAACCATCGAAGCCGAGCGCATATTCCTTCATCCCGCGATAACCGAGCACCTCGATTTCGCTGCCGTCGATGCCGTCATCCGGGAACGGGGCGGCATCGGTGCCGCGGGTTTTCTCGGCGAGGAACATCGACAGGCCGGAATAGCCGGGGCTCTCCGGGTCCGAGCGGCAAAGGACCGTCATCAGGTCTGCGCGCGCCGCGTGGGTGATCCACGTTTTCGCGCCGTCAATGGTCCAGCTGCCATCGTCCTGCTTCCTAGCGCGGGTGCGCACGGAGGCGAGATCGGAACCCGTATCCGGCTCGGTGAAGACAGCTGTCGGCAGGATCGAGCCGTCGGCCAGTTTAGGCAGGTATTTCGCCTTTTGCTCGGGCGTACCGTTCTCGCCGATCAGCTCGCCCGCGATTTCGGAGCGCGTGCCGAGAGAGCCTGCACAGATCCAGCCGCGCGAGAGCTCTTCGGACACAAGGCACATTGCGGTCTTGCCGAGACCGAGGCCGCCATATTCCTCGGCGATGCAGACGCCGAAGACGCCCAGCTCGGCCATCTCATCGACCACTTCAATCGGAATGAGTTCGTCCGCGAGGTGCCATTCGTGCGCCTTGGGCGCGATGCGATCGGTGGTGAAAGCGCGGAACTGCTCGCGGATCATGTCGAGCGTCTCGTCGTCGAACGCCTCGTCGGGGCGCGCTCCTTCGGCGAGCAATGCGGCAAGCCGCGCACGGTTCGATGCCGTATTGCCATTCTCGAGGAAGGGCTTCGCAGCCTCGGATTGCGCGAGCTTTTGCGCCGCCTCATCCACCAGGAGTTCGGACGGGCGGACATATTCATTCTGGCTCATCGCGAGCGCCGAAGTCAGCTGGTGGAGGTATTCACCGAAGCCGATCATCAGGACGAGTTCCTCGACCTCGCCGAACCGCCCTGCCCGCTGCGAACGCGCTGCCCAGTCTGTAACCGCCTCGAGCGCAGCGACACTCGTGCCGATCCACGCAAATCCGTGAAGCCGACGCTGGTGCTGCTCGACAAGGTCCGTCTGCGGCTTGCCGTCGGGGGCAACGAGCCCCGCGGTTTCCACACGGACCGCTTCGAGATAGGCTTGCGCTTCGCCGCATGCATCACGCGCAAGTTCGATCCAATCGCCCATGTCTTCACCGTCTCCTCAGTACCCGCTTTCGTGCTGGGGAAGGCGCGATTGCGGGTCAACATGGTTTTTCTTGCCGCAAGCCGCTAGGCAGGCCCGCAAACATCCGATTGGGAGCGGGACGCACACATCATGATCAGCGACGATCGCATTATTCTCGGGCTTCTGGCCGCACTTCTGGCCTTCGTATTCGCGACGCGCGACCGGCCTGCGTGGAAGAAGTTCTACGTCTTCGTGCCGATCATCCTGGTCTGCTATCTCGTGCCCTCGCTGTTCGTTACCACCGGGCTGATCGACACGAGCGAAAGCCAGCTGTGGCCGATCGCCAAGGACTATTTCCTTCCCGCTGCGCTGTTCCTGATGACGCTGAGCATCGACATCAAGGGCATCCTCGGCCTCGGCAACAAGGCGATCATCATGTTCCTGACCGCGACGGTCGGGATCATCCTCGGCGGACCGCTCGCGCTGTGGATCGTCGCGCAGTTCGACCCCACGGTAATCGGCTCGGGCGACACCGCCGCTTGGCGCGGGCTGGCGACGCTGGCAGGAAGCTGGATCGGCGGCGGCGCGAACCAGACGGCGATGCTCGAAGTCTATGGCTATCCGCTCGAAGGCTTCGCTGCCCTGCTCGCGGTCGACATCATCGTGGCCGAGATCTGGATGATCTTCCTGCTTTACGGCGCAGGCGCGCATGAGCGGGTCGACAAGTGGCTCGGCGCGGACAGTTCCTCGATCACCAAGCTGCAGGACACGATGCAGGACTATTCGGACAGCATCGAGCGTGTGGCCAAGGCAAACGACTACGTCCTGCTGTTCGGCGCCGCCTTTGCGGTCGTTGGCCTGTCGCACCTGCTTGGCGGATGGCTGGGCAACTTCTTCGCCGAACTGCAGGGTGAGGACGCCACGCTCGCGAGCAGCTTCTTCTGGGTCGTCGTGGTCTCCACCACCGCAGGCCTTCTCGCCAGCTTCACCCGCGCCCGCGAACTGGAAGGCATCGGCGCGAGCAAATTCGGCGTGCTCTTCATCTTCCTGCTGGTCGCGATCATCGGCACGCGGATGGACGTGACCAAGATCATGGACGCGCCCGCATTCATGGCGATCGGCGCGATCTGGATGCTGTTCCACATCGTCCTGCTGCTGGTGGTCGCGAAGATCATCAAGGCACCGTTCTTCTTCGTGGCGGTGGGCAGCAAGGCCAATGTCGGCGGCGCGGCATCCGCACCGGTGGTGGCAGGCGCATTCCATCCCGCGCTGGCGCCGGTCGGCGTGCTGCTGGCAGTGCTCGGCTACGCGCTCGGCACTTATGGAGCGATCCTGTGCGCGCAGATGATGGCCGCGGTCGGCTAGCCTTCTCACGCAAAGGTTTCATCTGAAACCGGTTGATTTCGGACCTCTCGCTTGCCAAGGCCGTTGGCAAGGAAAGAGAGGATTCTCCCATGCGTCAGGTTGACCATTTCATCGTCGGCGAAAGCCCGGCCCCCACCCGCAAGCACCAGATCTGGAACCCCTCGACCGGCGAGGTCCAGGCCGAAGTCGCACTGGGCGATGCCGCCCTGCTTCAGAAGGCGGTCGATGCGGCCAAGAAAGTCCAGCCCGAATGGGCGGCGACCAACCCGCAACGCCGCGCTCGCGTGATGTTCAAGTTCAAGGAACTGGTCGAGGCGAACAAGCAGGAGCTCGCAGAGCTGCTGTCGAGCGAGCACGGCAAGGTCGTCGACGATGCGCATGGCGACGTGCAGCGCGGTCTCGAAGTGATCGAGTTCGCCTGCGGCATCCCGCAGGCGCTGAAGGGCGAGTACACGCAAGGAGCGGGGCCCGGTATCGACGTCTATTCGATGCGCCAGCCGCTCGGCATCGGTGCGGGCATCACCCCTTTCAACTTCCCCGCCATGATCCCGATGTGGATGTTCGGCATGGCGATTGCGGCGGGCAACGCCTTCATCCTCAAGCCTTCCGAGCGCGACCCGAGCGTTCCGGTACGTCTCGCCGGATTGTTCCTCGAAGCGGGCGCCCCCGAAGGCCTCCTGCAGGTCGTCCACGGCGACAAGGAAATGGTCGATGCCATCCTCGACCATCCCGATATCCCGGCGATCAGCTTCGTCGGCTCCTCCGACATCGCGCAGTACATCTACTCGCGCGGCTCTGCGAACGCCAAGCGCGTGCAGGCATTCGGCGGCGCGAAGAACCACGGCATCGTGATGCCCGACGCCGATCTCGACCAGGTCGTCAACGACCTTGCCGGTGCCGCTTTCGGTTCGGCTGGTGAGCGCTGCATGGCGCTGCCCGTGGTGGTCCCCGTCGGCGAGGACACGGCAGACAAGCTGCGCGAAAAGCTGATCCCCGCGATCAACGCTCTTCGCGTTGGCGTCTCGAACGATCCCGACGCGCATTACGGTCCCGTAGTCACGCCCGAGCACAAGGCACGCGTCGAAGGCTGGATCGACACGGCCGAGAAGGAAGGCGCCGAAGTCGTCATCGACGGCCGCGGGTTCAGCCTGCAGGGCCACGAGGACGGCTTCTTCGTCGGCCCGACGCTGCTCGACCGCGTGACCACCGACATGGAAAGCTACAAGGAAGAAATCTTCGGCCCCGTCCTCCAGATCGTGCGCGCCAAGGATTTCGAGGACGCTGTCCGCCTCCCGAGCGAGCACCAGTACGGCAATGGCGTCGCCATCTTCACCCGTAACGGCCACGCGGCGCGCGAATTCGCATCCCGCGTGAATGTCGGCATGGTCGGCATCAACGTGCCGATCCCGGTGCCGGTCAGCTATCACAGCTTCGGCGGCTGGAAGCGCTCGGGCTTCGGCGACATCGACCAGTACGGCATGGAAGGCCTCAAGTTCTGGACCAAGGCCAAGAAGGTCACCCAACGCTGGCCCGACGGCGGCGGCGACGGATCGAACGCCTTCGTCATCCCGACCATGGGGTGAACCAGAGGCGGGATAGGAACAGCAGGCGGGGCGTTGGAGACAGCATGACACAGTTCAAGCTCCTTCGCTCCGCCCTTCCTCTCACACTGCTAGCGCTCGCAGCCTGCGGCGATCCGGTCGACGATACGCCCAGGGCCGAAGAAACCATGATGCCTGTCGAACCCGACGGCGGAATCGGTGACGGAGCGGAGCCCCTCCCCGAAATCCTGGGCAAGGACATCCCCCGCGGACTCCACGGACGGTGGGGACTGGTTCCTGCCGACTGCACCAGCACTCGCGGGGATGCCAAGGGACTAATCGACATCGATGGCGAGGGCATCAAGTTCTACGAATCGCGTGCAGTCGTGGACGAAGTCGAGGCCAAGGAAGCCACGATGATCAGTGCCCGTTTCGCTTTCTCGGGCGAAGGGCAGGAATGGACGCGCGACATGGAATGGCGCTTGTCGGATGACGGAATGCAGCTAACCCGCTCGGAATCGGGAGATGAAGCCATTCCCGAGCCGCTGACCTATACCAAGTGCGAAGCTGAAGGAGAGGCATCATGAAATCGGCCCTTTTGACCCTGTGCACCCTGTCGCTCGCCGCCTGCACCACGGCCTATGCCGGCAGCGATGCGCCCGCAGCCCCGGCCGCTGGCGGCACCTGCGATGCGGCTCCCGCCCAGTACCACATCGGTCATGACGCAACTGCGGAAATGGGCGCGGCGATCATGAAGGATACGGGCGCCCAGACGCTGCGCTGGGGTCCGCCCGACTCGGTCTGGACGATGGACTACCGTGTCGAGCGCGTGAACGTGCGCTACGACCGCGCAATGGAAATCACCGAGATCACCTGCGGGTGAGCGGGCGTCAGCGCACCACCAGCGGCTCGCCCTTCGAGGAGCAGTTCGGCTTCTGCCGCGCCATTCGCGAAGGCAACCGCATCATCGTGGCGGGCACCGGCCCGATCGAGCCCGACGGATCCTCCACCCAGGGCGATGCCGCCGCACAGGCCGCGCGCTGCTGCGAGCTTATTGTCGCGGCGATCGAGGATCTTGGCGGGAGCGCAGGCGATGTGGTGCGCACCCGCATGTTCCTCACCGACTTCGAAGACCAGGCAGCCGTCGGCGCAGTCCACGCACGCTTCTTCGGCACTGCAAAACCGGCCGCAACAATGGTCGGCGCACCATGGCTTTGCCGCAAGGAATGGAAAGTCGAAATCGAGGCCGAAGCAATCGTTCAGGGCTAGGCTCTCGCGCCTCTTCACTTGCCTGCCTTAGCGGTCTAGAGCGCAGCCCATGACTACGAATTCAGGACAGTTCCAGCTCACCGAAGAGCAGCTCGCGATCCAAGAAATGGCGCAGCGCTTTACCGCCGACAACATCACGCCGCATGCCGGCGAGTGGGACGAGAAATCGCACTTCCCGCGCGAAGTGATCCAGAGCACTGCCGAACTCGGTTTCGGGGCGATCTACGTTTCCGAAGAAAGCGGTGGCATCGGTCTCGGCCGTTTGGAAGCCGCGCTGATCATGGAAGCCATGGCCTATGGCTGCCCGACCACCAGCGCCTTCATCTCGATCCACAACATGGCGAGCTGGATGATCGACCAGTTCGGTTCGCAGGACGTCAAGGACCGCTACCTTCCCGACCTCGTCAGCATGGAGAAGATCGCCAGCTACTGCCTCACCGAACCGGGCAGTGGTTCAGACGCGGCAGGCCTCAAGACCAACGCCGTACTCGACGGCGACCACTATGTCCTCAACGGCACCAAGCAGTTCATCTCGGGCGGCGGCGTCAACGATGTCTACGTCACCATGGTCCGCACTTCCGAGCACAAGACCAAGGGCATCACCTGCCTCGTGATCGACAAGGACACGCCGGGCGTCTCATTCGGCAAGCCGGAGAAGAAGCTTGGCTGGAACGCCTCCCCCACCGCGCAGGTGATCTTCGAAGATGCGCGCGTACCCGTCGCCAACCGCGTCGGTGACGAAGGCGAAGGCTTCCGTTTCGCGATGATGGGCCTCGACGGCGGCCGCCTCAACATCGGTGCTTGCTCGCTCGGCGGTGCGCAGCGTTGTCTCGACGAAGCGGTGGCCTACACCAAGGTCCGCAAGCAGTTCGACACGCCGATCGCCGACTTCCAGAACACGCAGTTCATGCTCGCCGACATGGCAACCGACCTCGAGGCGGCGCGCGCACTGCTCTACCTCGCGGCGGCGAAGGTCACCGACAATGCGCCCGACAAGTCGCGCTTCTCGGCGATGGCCAAGCGCCTTGCGACTGACAATGGCAGCAAGATCGTCAACGACGCGCTGCAGCTGTTCGGCGGCTATGGCTATCTCAGGGAATATCCGATCGAGCGTTTCTGGCGCGACCTGCGCGTCCACTCGATCCTCGAAGGCACGAACCAGGTCATGCGCATGATCGTGGGCCGCGACCTGCTGCGCCAGTAAGGACCTGCGCGATGACCGATGAAGTAAACATCCATACCCATGGCCGCACCGGCCATATCTCGCTCAACCGCCCCAAGGCCCTGCACTCGCTTACGCTCGACATGTGTCACGCGATGAGCAAGGCGCTCACCGGCTGGGCGGATGATGACGGCATCGAGGCGGTGGTACTCGACCACGCCGAGGGCCGCGGTTTCTGCGCAGGCGGCGACATCAACCTGCTGCGCAATTCCGCCCTCAACGATGGCGGGAAGAGCGGGCGCGCCTTCTTCCACGACGAGTACCAGCTAAACCACCAGATGATGACCTATGACAAGCCGATCGTGGCTTTCATGGACGGCATCACCATGGGCGGCGGAGTGGGCATTGCGCTGCCCTGCAAGTACCGCGTCGCGACCGAGCATACGCGTTTTGCCATGCCCGAAACCGGCATCGGCCTCTTCCCCGACGTGGGTGGCGGCTGGCACTTGTCGCGTCTTGGTGGACGCCTCGGCCAGTTCCTCGCGCTCACCGGCGCGCGGCTCGACGGTGCGGAATGCGTCTGGGCGGGCATCGCAACGCACTACCTGCCGAGCGAGAAGCTCGCCGAAGCCAAGGCGCGCATCACGGAGCATCCCGACCGGATCTCGGGCATCCTTTCCGAACTTTCCGAAACGCCGCCATCGGCGCGGATCGAGGGCAATGCCGACCTCATCAAGAAGCATTTCGCCTCCGACCGCTACGAGGACATCCTCGCCAGCCTCGAGGCCGACGACAGCGAGTGGGCAGCCAAGGAACTTGCCACGCTTCGCACCAAGAGCCCGCAGACCTGCAAGGTCGCGCTGCGCCAGCTGGCGGAGAGCGAGAAGCTCGACAGCTTCGCCGACAACATGGTCATGGAATACCGCATCGCATCGCGCGTCCTGACCCGCCCGGACTTTGCCGAGGGCGTGCGCGCAGTGATCGTGGACAAGACGAACGACCCGAAATGGGATCCGGCAACGCCCGAGGGCGTGAGCGAGGAGCTGATCGACAGCATATTCGCCCCGCTTCCCGCCAACGAGGAATGGAAACCGCTATGAGCTTCGAAACCATCACCGTCGAACAGCGCGATGCCGTCACGCTGATCACGCTCAACCGCCCGAAGGCGCTCAACGCGCTCAACAGCAAGGTGCTCGAGGAACTGATCGAGGCTTTCGCAGCCTACCAGGCCGACAGCAGCCAGCTGTGCGCGGTGCTCACCGGCTCGGGCGACAAGGCCTTTGCCGCCGGCGCCGACATCAAGGAAATGAGCGAGAAGGAAGCGGCAGACTTCTATCTCGACGATTTCTTCGCGCCCTGGACCAGCGAGATCGTCAAGAAGACCCGCAAGCCGTGGATCGCCGCGGTGAACGGCTTCGCGCTGGGCGGCGGTTGCGAGCTCGCCATGATGGCGGACTTCATCATCGCTTCGGAAAACGCCAAGTTCGGCCAGCCCGAGATCAAGCTCGGCGTCGCGCCCGGCATGGGCGGATCGCAGCGCCTGACCAAGGCGATCGGCAAGTCGAAGGCCATGGAAATGTGCCTCACCGGCCGCATGATGGGCGCCGAGGAAGCCGAGCGCAGCAACCTCGTCGCGCGCGTGGTGCCGCATGACGAACTGCTCGACGATGCCATGAAGACCGCCGCGCAGATCGCCGCGATGCCGCCGATGGCAGCGATCGCGAACAAGGAAATGGTCAACGCCGCCTTCGAAACCAGCCTCGACCAGGGCCTGATCATCGAACGCCGCATCTTCCAGATCCTCACCGCGAGCGAGGACAAGAAGGAAGGCATGGCCGCCTTCGTCGAAAAGCGCGAAGGCAAGTGGAAGGGTAGGTAATGAGCCCGGAAATCTATCCGCTGATTGGCCTCGTGTGCGGCCTTGTCGGGGGATGGATATGGGAAAATGTGATACCAAGCGGGATTGCGGCGATAGCGATAGCGCTCCTTGCGGGATTGATCGCGGAGGCGTCTTCCAGCTTTGATGGGCTAGGCCTCTTGATGGTCGTCCTTGGAACAATCCTGGCCGGACTCATGTCCTTCTTCGGCACCGTCACAGGCACCCGGCTGAAAGAATACTTCGAGAGGAAATCAGAATGAAAATCGCCTTCATCGGCCTCGGCAACATGGGCGGCGGGATGGCCGCGAACCTCGTCAAGGCGGGGCACGAGGTGAACGCCTTCGACCTTTCGGAAGAGGCACTTGCGACGGCTAAGGACAATGGCTGCGCGACCTTCACCGATGCCTCCGAAGCCGTACAAGGTGTCGATGGTGTCGTGACCATGCTGCCCAATGGCGGGATCGTTAAAGCGGTCTACGAAGGCAGCGTGATCGGCAAGGCACCCGAAGGCGCAGTGCTGCTCGACTGCTCGACCATCGATGTCGCCACCGCGAAAGAGGTGATCGCCGAAGCCGAAGCTGCCGGATACGACATGGTCGACGCTCCCGTTTCGGGCGGTATCGCTGCGGCCAATGGTGGGACGCTGACCTTTATGGTCGGCGGCACCGACAAGGCCTTCAAGCGCGCCGAGGAGGTGCTGAACGCCATGGGCAAGGCGGTGATCCACGCCGGTGACGCAGGCGCGGGCCAGACCGCCAAGATCTGCAACAACATGCTGCTCGCCATCACCATGATCGGCACGACCGAGGCGATGAAAATGGCCGAAAAGCTCGGCCTCGACCCGCAGAAATTCTACGAGATCAGCTCGCAGAGCTCTGGCTATTGCTGGCCGCTCAATGCCTATACGCCGATGCCCGGCGTGGGCGTCGATAGTCCGGCAGACAACGACTATCAGGGCGGCTTTGCCACCGCGCTGATGCTCAAGGACCTTCGCCTTGCCATGGAAGCTGCGAACAGCGTCGATGCCAAGACCGCGCTCGGCAAGCATGCCACCGAAATCTACGAGACTTTCGCCGAAGAAAACGGCGGGCTCGACTTCTCGGCGGTGATCAAGACCCTCTGAGTTCGTCGAGCACCGTTGCAAGCCAGTCACGCGGGGCCCTGCGCCGGCCGATGTCGGCGACGAATTCCTGCCCGCGTGCGACGCTCCTGAGCCGGCCGCCGCGCAGCCAGCGATCCGCGCGGTCGTGGTACGATAATCCGCCCTTTTTCAGCCATTCGGGCCGCTCCCATAGCGAGGGCGGGCCGCCGGGCACGGTGAGGCGAAGCGCGTTGCACGCCCGGGGCGCGGTGCCGCCCGGACCCACGTAGATGCAGTCGTTGGAGCCGTGCATTTCGAGCGCATGCGGATGTGCGTGCGCCGCCAGATCGGAACGCTCTTCCTGGTCACACTCCGCGAGATGGACCATGCGCTCCACCTCCATCCAACCGAAGATGCGGTGGTGTGGTTCGCCGCTGTCCTCCTCGCGGAATAGTCCGAAGAACAGGAACACGTCGCCCTCGCCCACGCCCTGATTTGTGAGATGGGTCTGTGCTGCCCCGACCTGTCCGAACAGGCAGGTGCCATTGGCAAGAAACATCGGGTCATGATGGCAGAGATCGTCATCGCCCAGCTTGCCGCGACTGGAATGCGATGCATGCTCGCCCAGCCCGAGCTCTCCATAGGTTGTGCGCGAGGCCGCGCCCGCAGGGATCGGCAGGCTCAGCGGACGACCGTCAACGATCGGCGACGGGCCCCCACCCGCCGCGCTGTCGAAGCCCTTGCGGCTGAAGATGATCCTCAAGGCCGCGGGCGGGCGGTCAACGTCCGCCCTGCTCGCTCATCGTCGGCTCGCCAGCGGGAGGATTGGGCTCTTCCCAGGCGAGGATCGGCTTGCGCGCGGCCAGCGTCTCGTCGAGGCGGCGGCGCGGCGCATAATGCGGCGCGGTCTTGAGTGTCTCGTCGCCAGCCTTCGCACGCTCGGCAACGCTACGCAGGGCCATGATGAACTGGTCCAGCGCCGCCTTGCTCTCGGTCTCGGTCGGCTCGACCAGCATCGCGCCATGCACCACCAGCGGGAAGTACATGGTCATCGGGTGATAGCCCTCGTCGATCAGCGCCTTGGCGAGATCGAGCGTCGAGATGTCCTCCGCAAACCCCTTATCGCTGAACAGCGCCTCGTGCATGCACGGACCACTGTGGCCGAAGGGTGCATCGAGCACATCGTCGAGGCTGCGCAGGATGTAATTGGCATTGAGCACCGCGTCCTCGGCCACCTGGCGCAGGCCATCCGCACCGTGGCTGAGGATGTAACTCAGCGCGCGGGTGAACATGCCCATCTGGCCGTGGAATGCGGTCATGCGGCCGAAGCTCTGCATCTTGCCGCCGAAGTGTTCTTCGGAGAACGCATCTGCATCCTCTTCCTCGATCAGGTGGACAACGCCGTCCTTGGTACGCGCCGTGTAGGGCAGCGGGCCGAAGGGGCTGAGCGCCTCGGACAGCACCACCGGACCCGAACCCGGGCCACCGCCGCCATGCGGGGTGGAGAAGGTCTTGTGCAGGTTGATGTGCATCGCGTCGACGCCGAGGTCGCCGGGGCGGACCTTGCCGACGATGGCGTTGAAGTTCGCCCCGTCGCAATAGACGAATCCGCCTGCCTCATGGACCGCGTCGGAGATTTCCTTGAGGTCACGCTCGAACAGGCCCAGCGTCGAGGGGTTGGTGATCATCACGCCCGCGACATCGGGGCCGAGACGGCTTTTGAGCGCATCGAGATCGACGCGGCCGTCCGAATTGGCGGGGATGTCCTCGATCTTGTAGCCCGCGAAGGCTGCCGTGGCAGGGTTGGTGCCATGCGCGCTTTCGGGAACGAGGATGACCTCGCGCGCATCGCCGCGCGCTTCGAGGGCGGCGCGGATACAGAGGATGCCGCAAAGCTCGCCATGCGCGCCCGCCTTGGGGCTCATCGCGACGCCGTGCATGCCGGTAAGGTCGATCAGCCAATGCGCCAGCTCGTTCACGACCTCCAGCGCACCGCGCACGGTGTCGACCGGCTGCAGCGGATGCACGTCGGCGAAACCGGGCATGCGCGCGACCTTCTCGTTCAGGCGCGGGTTGTGCTTCATCGTGCACGAACCGAGCGGGAAGAGGCCGAGATCGATGGCGTAGTTCTGGCGGCTGAGACGCGTGTAATGGCGCACGGTCTCGGGCTCGGAGAGACCCGGAATGCCGATCTTCTCGCTGCGCTCGAGGCCGCCGAGGCGGTTCGCGCCGCCGGTCGGCTCGGGAAGGTCGACGCCGGTGGTCTCGGTGTTGCCGATTTCGAAGATCAGCGGTTCCTCGAGCATCAGCGCGCGGTTGCCGGTGACCGTGTCTGGGCCAGCCATCGCGTTGTGATCCTGCACGGGGGTGCCGGGCTTCCAGCCGGATGCGTTGGGCGCGTTCATGACAGCACCTCCTTCAGCGCGGAGACAAGCGTTTCGATGTCCTCCTCGGTGGTGGTCTCGGTCACCGCGACGATGAGGCCATCGGACAGCTCTTCGTGTTCGGGGAACAGGCGCCCCAGCGAGACGCCTGCCAGAATATTGTCCCTGGCGAGCTTACGCACCACGGCGCGGGCGTCCTGGCCGAGCTGGATCGTGAACTCGTTGAAGAAGGCGTCGTTGAGCACGGTCACGCCCGGCACTGCTGCGAGCTTGTCGGCAGCGAGGCAGGCAAGGCGGTGGTTCTCCATCGCGAGCTGGCGCAGGCCCTTTTCGCCGAGCAGCGTCATGTGGACACTGAATGCCAGCGCGCAGAGGCCCGAGTTGGTGCAGATGTTCGAAGTCGCCTTTTCACGGCGGATATGCTGCTCACGGGTCGAAAGCGTCAGCACGTAGCCGCGCTTGCCCTCGGCATCCTGCGTTTCGCCGCACAGGCGCCCGGGCATCATGCGCACATGCTTGGGATCGCGCACGGCGAAGAGGCCGAGGTAGGGCCCGCCGAACTGGAGGCCCACGCCGATCGACTGGCCTTCGCCCACGACGATATCCGCGCCCATTTCGCCGGGCGATTTGATCGCGCCCAGCGCCACCGGCTCGGTGTTGACGACGATCAGCAAAGCGCCCTTTTCGTGCGCGGCGTCGGCGACCGGCTGGAGGTCGGTGACGCGGCCGAGGATGTCCGGATATTGCACCACCACGCAGCTGGTGTTGTCGTCGATCCGCGAAATCAGCCCGTCCGTGTCGGGAGCTGCCGTCATCGCCGGCTTGGCGTGGGCGATCTCGTCGTCGGTGAACTTCGCCATGGTCTTCACAACCTCGGCGTAATGCGGGTGCAGCGCGCCCGAGAGCACGACCTTGCGCTTCTTCCCACGTGCGATGCGGCTCGCCATGGCGACCGCTTCCCAGCAGGCGGTCGAACCGTCGTACATCGAGGCATTGGCCACCGCGCAGCCATAGAGATGCGCGACCTGGCTCTGGAACTCGAACAGCATCTGCAGAGTGCCCTGCGCGATTTCCGGCTGGTAGGGCGTGTAGGCGGTCAGGAACTCGCCGCGCTGGATGATGTGGTCGACGGAGGCCGGGACATGGTGCTTGTAAGCTCCTGCACCGAGGAAGAAGGCCGCGTCTGCCGCCGCCAGGTTCTTCTTCGACAGCCGCCGCATGTGCTTTTCGACCGCCATTTCGCTGGCGTGCATCGGCAGCCCGTGGATCGGCCCGTCGAGGCGGGCTTCTTCGGGCACATCGACGAACAGCGCGTCCACATCGGGCGCGCCGATCTTTTCGAGCATCGCCGAACGGTCGGCATCGGTCAGGGGTAGGTAGCGCATCTATTACCTCTGTAGTCTCAGGGACAAGGGCACTAAGTAACCTGTTCTTTCAACGCAGATTGCTTCGTCGTGGCGGCAGGTTACGACCACTTTCGCTTTCACAACGACATAGCCCTGAGCAGGTAGAGCGATACCGTTCTCATTTTTGAGCACATGAGCCCAGCCACTTATCCTGCCCTTCTTCGCCGACCTCTCGTCATCGAACAGACCGCAAAGGGCATTTTCGTTCCTGCATCCGCCGATCCAGCCTCGCACCCGAACTTCCGACCCATCAAGTTCGTCGAAAGCCTCAATTAACTCGCGTACGGTGTAGGTGTCTGAAACAATAGCCGAATCCAGCGAAGTGCACGAAGTTGCCATCACTGCGGCTAAGACAAACATACGGCGCATCAAAGCCCGTCACAGAAGCTCTTGTAGGCCTTGTCGTCCATCAGCCCTTCCATTTCGGACGTGTCGGCGACGGTCATCTTGAAGAACCAGCCGTCTTCCTCGGGCGAGGAATTGACCAGTGCCGGGTCGTCTTCGAGGCTGTCGTTCACTTCGACCACTTCGCCCGAAAGCGGGGCGTAGACGTCGCTCGCGGCCTTGACGCTTTCGACCACGGCGGCGTCCTTGCCCTTTTCGACAACGGTGCCGACGTCGGGCAGTTCGACGAAGACGATGTCGCCCAGCTGGCCTTGCGCGTAATCGGTGATGCCGACCGTGGCGGTGTCGCCTTCGAGGTCGATCCATTCGTGTTCATCGGTGAAATAACGGGCCATCAGGTCACTTCCCTCTGTAGTAGCGGTTGGGGACGAAGGGCATGGGTGCGACCTTCGCGGGCAGTCTCTTCTTACGAACCTCGACTTCGAGTTCGGTTCCCTCTTCGGTGAGATCCGTGTCGATGTAAGCCATTGCAATCGGGCGCTGAAGCGTGGGCGAGAAGCCCCCGCTGGTCACGCGACCGACCTGCTTGCCGCCCGAATAGACGAGCGCACCTTCGCGCGCCGGCATGCGCCCCTCGATGTCGAGACCGACGCGCTTCTGCTTCGGACCATCGGCGAGCACCTTGGCCACTGCCTCGTGCCCCATCCAGCCGCCTTCCTCGCGGCGCTTCTTGGTCAGCGCGAAGAGGAGGTCGGCGGAGACCGGGTCGGTTTCTTCGGTAATGTCGTGGCCGTAGAGCGGGAGGCCCGCTTCGAGGCGCAGGCTGTCGCGCGCGCCGAGGCCGATCGGGCGCACTTCGATTTCGGCACACAGCCGGTCGGCGAGGCTCTCGGCGAATTCGGCAGGCACCGAGATTTCGAACCCATCTTCGCCGGTGTAGCCCGAGCGGGTGATGCGCAGCGGCCATTCGCCGAAATCGTGGGTGACGGAGTCCATGAAGACCATGTCGTCGATGACGTTGCGCATCACGCGGTTCAGTGCGGTCGCGGCGTTGGGACCCTGCAGCGCCAGCAGCGCATGCTCGTCCATGTGGGTGAGCGTGACATCGTCGTCGAGGTGCTCGCGAAGATGGGCGATATCGTCCCACTTCATCGCGCCGTTGACGACGAGATAATAGGCCGGATCGCCCCAATGGCCTTCGGTGCCTGCTTCCTCGTCCGCTTCGATCCAGGGCGTGGCATTGGTGACCATGAGATCGTCGAGGATGCCGCCGTCCTCGGCCATCAGCAGCGAGTAGCGCGTGCGGCCGGGCTTCAGCGAAGCGATCGCGCCGGGCAGCAGCTTTTCGAGTTCCTCGGCAGCCTTTTCGCCGGTGACCATCAGCTGGCCCATGTGGCTGACATCGAACAGGCCCGCCTGTTCGCGCGTCCAGTTGTGTTCGGCGACGATGCCTTCGTACTGGATCGGCATTTCATAGCCCGCAAAGGGCACCATGCGCGCGCCCTTGCCGCGATGCCATGCATCAAGCGGCAGCGTCTGCACTTCGTCGATGGTTTCGTTGTCTTCGCTCAAGTCCCGTCCTTCGCAAGCATGGGAGCGCCCGCCATCGGGACGCCAAACCAACCCATGCCCCCTCTGTCGGGAAACCTGAGAGACTGACGCGCAGATGAGCGCGCTTACCCCTTCGGTGGCCACGCGCATGAAGCGGCGACGCTTTCCAGAGTGTCGATGGCGGCGCACGGTCCATCTGCCTGAGAGTTTCCGGGGCGGTTGCTCCTTCGGCGTCAGGCGGCAGTCACCGCCTGAACTCTCCCGTGCGCGCCCGCTACAGAATCGTTTCTGCAGCCGACGGATATGCCCTGCGCGATTAGCCCAGCGTGGTCAATCCAGATTGGGCCGCAGCCAGCGCTCCGCAGTGGCGATATCCACACCGCGCCGCGCCGCATAGTCCTCCAGCTGGTCGCGGCCGATACGCGCGACCCCGAAATACTGTGCCTCGGGATGGCCGAAATAGAACCCGCTGACGGCAGCCGTCGGGTACATGGCGAAGTTCTCGGTCAATTCCAGGCCGGCATTCTTCGGCGCATCGAGCAGGTCGAACAGGATCGGCTTGAGGCTGTGATCGGGGCACGCGGGATAGCCCGGCGCAGGGCGGATACCGCGGTATTCCTCCTTGATCAGCGCCTCATTGGTGAGCTGTTCCTGCGGTGCATAGCCCCACAGGTCGGTGCGCACATGCTGGTGCAGCCGCTCGGCAAAGGCTTCGGCAAAGCGGTCGGCCAGCGCCTTCAGGAGGATGTCGGAATAATCGTCCTTGTCCTCTAGGAAGCGCTTCGAATGCTCCTCGATCCCGTGGATGCCCACGGCAAATCCGCCGATCCAGTCGCCTGCCGGATCGATGAAGTCGGCAAGGCACATATTCGCGCGCTCGCGGCTTTTCTTCACCTGCTGGCGCAGGAAGGGCAGGATCACCCGCTCTTCGCGATCAGCGAGGTGGAGCGTCACATCGTCGCCATCGCGCGCGCAGGGCCAGAAGCCAGCGACGCCTTTGGCGGTGAGCCATTTGTCTTCGATGATGCGGTCGAGCATGGCATCGGCATCGGCCTTCAACTGGCGCGCCGTCTCGCCAACCACCTCATCGTCGAGGATCCTGGGATAGGTCCCGTGCAGTTCCCATGCGCGGAAGAAGGGCGTCCAGTCGATGTAGTCGCGCAGATCCTCGAGCGACCAGTCGTCGAACACGTGAATACCGGGGCGCAGCGGGGGTGCGGCGCGGTCGCTGTAGAAGGGGTCGTAGTGGTTTGCGCGCGCCTCTTCGAGTGACAGGAGCACGCTCTGCGACTTGCCCTCACGCGCCTCGCGCACCTTCACATATGCGCTCGCCGTGTCGGAGACGAATTCGTCGCGCTGGGTATCGGACAGGAGGCGGCTGGCCACACCGACAGCGCGGCTCGCGTCCAGCACGTGGATCACCGGACCTTCGTAGGCCGGATCTATGCGCAGCGCGGTGTGGACCTTGCTGGTGGTCGCCCCGCCGATCAGGAGCGGCATGTCCATCTTCGCGTTCTGCATCTCCTCGGCCACCGTCACCATCTCGTCGAGCGAGGGGGTGATGAGGCCGGAGAGGCCGATCATGTCGGCATTGTTCTCGTTCGCGGCCTGGAGAATTTGCGACCACGGCACCATGACGCCGAGGTCGACCACCTCGTATCCGTTACACTGCAGCACCACGCCGACGATGTTCTTGCCGATGTCGTGCACATCGCCCTTCACCGTCGCCATGATGATCACGCCCTTGGCCTTGGCACCCTCTTCCTTCTCCGCCTCGATGAAGGGGATCAGGTGGGCGACCGCCTTCTTCATGACGCGCGCCGATTTCACCACCTGAGGCAGGAACATCTTGCCGCTGCCGAAGAGGTCGCCGACGACGTTCATACCGTCCATCAGCGGGCCTTCGATCACCTCGATCGGGCGGCCTCCGGAGGCCGCGACCAGCTCGCGCGCTTCCTCGGTATCGGCGACGACATGCGCATCGATGCCCTTCACCAGGGCGTGTTCCAGCCGCTTCTTCACGTCCCAGCCGCGCCATTCCTCGGCGGCCTTCTCGTCGGCGGCAGACTTGCCCTTGTAGCTTTCGGCAAGGTCGATCAGCCGCTCGGTCGCATCCTCGCGCCGCATGAGGATCACGTCCTCACAAGCCTCGCGCAAGGTCGGGTCGATCTGGTCGTAGACGTCGAGCTGGCCCGCATTGACGATCGCCATGTCGAGCCCGGCTGGGATCGCGTGGTAGAGGAAGACCGAATGCATCGCACGGCGCACGGTCTCGTTGCCGCGGAAGCTGAAAGAGAGGTTCGACAGGCCGCCGCTGGTCTTGGCATGCGGGCAGCGCTGCTTGATCTCACTCACCGCCTCGATGAAGTCGAGACCGTAGCGGTCATGCTCCTCGATCCCCGTCGCCACGGCGAAGATGTTGGGGTCGAAGATGATGTCCTCGGGCGGGAAGCCGATGCCGGTCAAAAGGTCGTATGCGCGGCTGCAGATCTCGACCTTGCGATCCTTCGTGTCGGCCTGTCCTGTCTCGTCGAAGGCCATGACGACCACGGCGGCGCCATAGTCCATGCACTTGCGCGCCTGTTCGAGGAACTGCTCCTCGCCCTCCTTCATGCTTATCGAATTAACGATGGGCTTGCCCGAAACGCATTTGAGGCCCGCCTCGATCACGTCCCATTTCGAGCTGTCGATCATCACCGGAACGCGCGCGATATCGGGTTCAGCGGCGATCAGCTTGAGGAAGGTCGTCATCGCCTTTTCGGCGTCGAGCAGGCCCTCGTCCATGTTGACGTCGATCACCTGCGCGCCGTTCTCGACCTGGTCGCGCGCAACCTCGACGGCAGTCTCGTAATCGTCCGACAAGATGAGCTTCTTGAACCGGGCCGATCCGGTCACATTGGTGCGTTCGCCGATGTTGACGAAGCGGGCTGTAGTCAAATCACTCATCACGCGGCAATCGTAAAGGGTTCGAGGCCGGCAAGGCGCATATCGGGGTCGATCGTGGGCACGGTGCGCGGCGCAATGCCGTCGACAGCCTTTGCCATTGCAGCGATGTGCTGCGGAGTAGAGCCACAACACCCACCCAGCGCGTTGACGCGGCCGTTCTGCGCCCAGACCTTGGTCAGCGCCGCCGTGGTTTCAGGTAGCTCGTCATATTCGCCCAGATCGTTGGGCAGGCCCGCATTTGGATAGGCCATCAGGTAGGTATCGGCGATGTCCGACAGGATCTGGACATGCGGGCGCAGTTGTTCGGCACCGAAGCTGCAATTGAGGCCGATGGTCAGCGGCTTGGCATGACGGACCGTGTACCAGAACGCTTCCACCGTATGGCCCGACAGGTTGCGGCCGGAGAGGTCGGTAAGCGTCAGCGAGATCATCAGCGGGATGTCGCGGCCGAGCTCGCGCTCCAGCTGCTTCACCGCCATGATCGCGGCCTTGCAGTTGAGCGTGTCGAACACGGTCTCGATCAGGATGAAGTCGGCCCCGCCCTCGACCAGCGCGCGCGCCTGTTCGACATAGACCTCGACGATCTCGTCATAACTCACTTCGCGAAAGCCCGGGTCTTCGACATCGGGGGACAGCGATAGCGTCTTGTTCGTCGGGCCCATCGCGCCTGCAACGAAGCGTTGGACGCCGTCGGTGCGCGCATCGACGGCTTCGCGGATGATCCTTGCCGCCGACACGTTGATATCGTGCACCAGCGCTTCCGCCCCGTAATCGGCCTGGCTGATGCGGTTGGCGTTGAAGGTGTTGGTCGCAAGGATATGCGCGCCGGCGTCGATGTAATTGTCGCAGATGGAGCGGATCACCTGCGGCTGGGTCAGGTTGACGAGGTCGTTGTTACCCTTCTGATCCGCTTCGAGCCCGGTATCGCCCGCATAATCCTCCGGCGCGAGGCTCGCGCGCTGGATCTCGGTGCCATAGGGCCCGTCCTTGATCAGGATGCGCTGTGCAGCGGCGGCTTCGAATTCGGCTCGCTTCGACATGGGTTACGCTTTCGGGCGCAGGCCGAGCATATGGCATATCGCATAGCTCAGCTCGGCGCGGTTGAGTGTGTAGAAATGGAACTGGCGCACGCCGCCGGCATAGAGGCGGCGGCACATCTCGGCGGCGATGGTCGCGCTGACCAGCTGGCGCGCTTCGGGACGTTCGTCGAGGCCGTTGAACAGCCCTTCCATCCAGTTCGGGATGGCGGTGCCGCACAGGCCCGACATGCGCTGGACCGCGGCGAAGCTCAGGACAGGCATGATGCCGGGCACGATCTCGCCTTCGATCCCTGCGGCGGCGGCCTTGTCACGGAAGTCGAAGAAGCATTCCGGTTCGAAGAAGAACTGGGTGATGGCGCGTGTCGCGCCCGCGTCGAACTTGCGTTTCAAATTGTCGAGATCGGCCTGCCGGTCGGGCGAATCCGGATGCACCTCGGGATAGGCGGCGACCGAAATTTCGAAATCGGCGACCTTCTTGAGGCCTGCAATGAGATCTGCGGCATTCTCGTAGCCTCCGGGATGCGGCGTGTAGGTCCCGCTGCCGTCGGGTGCGTCGCCGCGCAGCGCGACGATGTGGCGCACGCCTTCATCCCAATATTCGCGTGCAACCTCGTCGACTTCCTCGCGGGTCGCATCGACGCAGGTCAGGTGCGCCGCTGCAGGGATATCGGTTTCGCCCACGATCCGTCGCACGGCCTCATGAGTGCGCTCGCGGGTCGACCCGCCGGCGCCATATGTCACCGACAGGAAGCGCGGGTCGAGCGGCTTCAAGGTCTCGACGCTGTGCCACAGGGTCTCGGCCATCTTCTCCGTCTTGGGCGGGAAGAATTCGAAGCTCACTTCGATATCGCCGGGCAGGCCCGAGAATAGCGGCGTTTCGAGCGCCCGCTGCGCCTCGCGCATCTGGTCGAGCGTGGGGCTCATGCCGAATTCCTTTCCTGTATGCGCCGCCGTTCGGCGACCCAGATTTTCACCACCAGCTCGCCGTCCTCCAGCGACACGGGATTTTCGACGTCGAAACCGGCATCGTCGAGCAGGTCGCGCATGTGCGAATCCTCGAACCCGAGGCGCGCATGGGCATGACGGTCGCGCAGTTCCTCGCGCTGGTGGGCGGCGAAATCGACTATCGCGATCCGGCCACCGGCACGCGTCACGCGGGCGGCCTCGTAGAGAGCGGCGGCAGGGCTGTGCGCGAAATGGAGGACCTGGTGGAACAGCACCGTGTCGAAGCTGGCCGGCGGAAACGGCAGGCCGGAGAAGTCGCCCTGCACCAGCTCCACGCGTTCGGCCGGCAGGTGCTGCAGCTTGGCGCGAGCGACACGTAGCATGGCGAGGCTCTTGTCGAGCGCCACGATATGGTCGGCGCCTTCCGCGAAGAGCTCGGCCATGCGTCCGGTGCCGGTACCAATGTCCAGCAGTCGGCCCAGCCGCTTGTCACCCAGCGCCTTCGACAATGCCGCTTCGACCTGTTCGTCGGAAGAATGGAGACGCCGAAGCTCATCCCAGTCATGGGCATGGTCGGCGAAATACTGCTGCGCCTGTTCCTCGCGCGCATCGCGGATTTCGGCGAGTTTGCGGCGATCGACTTCGCATTGTTCGCCAAAGCCGGGGTCGGCGGATTCGGCCCGCGTCAGCAGGCGGGCGACATCCGATCGTAGTGGCACGGCGCCCTGCCCGTCGGTCTGCGCGCGCAGGAATATCCAGCTTCCCTCACGCCGTCGTTCGGCAAGCCCGGCGTCGCACAATATACCCACATGGCGCGACACGCGCGGCTGGCTTTGCCCGAGAACCTGCGCGATTTCGCCTACCGCCAGCTCCATCGAGCCAAGCAGTCGCATGATCCTCAGCCGGGTCGGGTCGGCCAGGGCGCGGAAGAGTGCTTCGGTGCGCATCGCCCGGCCTACATATAAAGATATTGTTATGTCGTAAATCGTCTTGTCGAAAGCTTTGCTTCAGCGGCCCAAATAGCGCGTTCCCGCGCAGGCTTACGTCAAATTTACCATTCAGGCGCACGATCCCTCGCTTCGGTGCACCGATTGCCGGCCCATCTGGCTTGCGATCGGCGCGCCCGTGAGAGGGCCTGTCGATGCGCAGCCTCTTGCATCGACTGGGAGGTTTTGTGCTCGGGCAGTGGCTCGTCGGAATTGGGATCAGGGTACCTGCACATGTGCGCGGGCGCGCGGACTTGCGCGCATGAACCGGTTCCGTATCGACCCCGATTGCGAGCGCTTCGTCAGCGACCTGCTGGCGCATATGACCTTGCTCGAGAAGGCCGGCCAGCTTGCGATCAGGCAGGCTCCGGACCCGGACAACCCCGAAGCCGCAGAGAGCTTTACCCGCGCCCTGCGGGCAGGCCGCGTCGGTATCGTTCGCGGTATCGCCGACCATGCCCAGGCCCAGACCATTCAGCAGATGGCGCAGGAAGAAACGCGCCTCGGCCTACCGCTGCTCTTCACCGGCCGGATCGGATCGGGCTTCGACACCCTGTTTCCGGAACCGGCCACCATGGCCGCCAGTTTCGATCCCGAAGCGCTCGCCAAGGCTGGCCAGGTGATTGCCAGCGAAGCGGCCGACAAGGGGATAAACTGGGGCCTCGGCCCCGAGATTTGCCTTGGCGAAGGATGCGCCAGCCTTGGCGAGGCATTTCACGCCGATCACGATCGGCTCGCAAGTATCCTTGCCGCGGCTTTCATCGACGGCCTGCAAGGCAGCCATGACAAGGACGGTGCCGCGATCCTCGCCTGCCTCGGCCTGACCCAGTCGCATTCGAAAGGTGGCGAGCAGGTCCATGAAGCTGCTCTCGCGCTCTGCTCGGACGTGATCGCGCGATCGGATGTTGGCGCCATCGCCCTGCATCGCCTGTCCGAAGGCACGCGCACCGCGATAGCACCGCATCTGGCGAAGGTTTCTCGTCCGGGCGGCTTTGACGGCATCGTCCTGCCTGAATGGGATGCGCTGGCCAGCGAGGCGAGTTTCTCGATGGAGGGGATGTCGCATTCTTCGATGCCGGTGGATTCGCTGGTCGAGGCGGTGACGACGAACCGAATCTCCGAACAGCGCTTCGAGGATGCGGTGGCGAGGGTTCTGCGCGCCAAGTACAGGCTCGGCCTCTTCGGCCAGGCGCTATCCGGAAGGCTTGCGACCTCGCGCACCAAGGTCCCCATGCCCGCACACAATCGCGAAGTCGCGCTCGACCTGGCGCGGCGCTGCGCGGTCCTCCTGCGAAACATGCCGGCCACGCTTCCGCTGGGCATCGATTCCGGCGAGATCCTGATCGTCGGCCCCGCCGCGAGCGACCGGCACATCTCGCTCGGCGGGCGGGAAGGTCTTGCGGCGAGCGTTATCGACGGGCTCGAGCAATTGGGCGTGCCGCATCGCTATGTCCCCGGCCTCGCCCTGCGTAACAACGGCACACCTGTCGACCGGCTTATCGATGCGGATCGCATGGCGATTGGCATGGCCTGCGAAGCGGCGAAGCGCGCGGGAACGGTCGTCGTGGTCCTGCCAACTGGCGAGAGTGCGGCGCTTGGAGAAGCGCAGCAGCAATTGCTCACTTCGCTGTCACGATCCAACGAGCAGACCGTGCTGGTCACCATCGGGAAAACGGCCATCGACCCCGTCGTCGAGGGCAAGTTCCTGCCGAGTGTCCTGCATGCTGGCGAACTCGGCGCGATGGGCGGTCACGCGATTGCCGAACTCCTGACCGCCGAGGCCAGCCCATCGGGCAAGCTCGTCCATGGTCTTCCCGGCACGAAGGATCGACCGGGCCTGCCGTTCGGACATGGCGAGACCTATGCCGATTTCGCGCTGACCGACCTTGCCCTCGATTTCGATTCAGGCCGTATCCGGGTCAGCGGGGCCTTGCGCAATGTCGGCGCGCGTGAAGGCACCGAAACCGCCCAGCTCTATGTTCGCCATCTTTCGGAGAGCGACGCCGAGCCCCGTCTTGTCGACATCGCAAGGGTCTGCCTTCGCCCCGGCGAACGGCAATTCCTCTCCTTCGAGATCACGCGCGAAGACATCGGACGACCGACATCGGGCAGCACATTTGCTGTAGCCAGCGGCGAGTACGAAATCTTTCTCGGCACAAGCATGGTCCGCGCGATCAGCGAGACCGCCGTGATCGACGAAGATTTCGCCCGGAGCATGGCAAGGGACGATGGCTCCGGCCTTTCCCCCGACGCGGGGCGCCGGACCGCCTGAGCGATCCGGTCAGCGTGACAGCAGTGCGAGCAGGGCGAAACTCGCGAGCCAGTGTTCGCCCATATAGTCTCCGGTTACATGCGGGAGCGAGGCCTCGAGATGTAGCCGCGCCCGCCTTTTCAGCAAGTCGATCAGCTCAGGCCGGTCATGCAGATAGGGGACCATTTCCCACAGGCAAAACGCCCTACTGAGGTTAAGCCCGTCCAAATGGGCGATTTTTCCGTCGCTGCGATCGGAAACCGTCACTGGCAAGCATTCGCTCTCCAGCCAGCCATTATCGATCACAAGTTCGTCGAACCAACGCACCCATTCTTCGCGCGGCAGCGCCCACTGCATCAGCGTGGCTGCGGTGAGGACGGGCGAGAGGAATTCATCTCCTCCCGGTTCCCAGCCGCGATAGTCCTTTCGCGGCAAGAACTGCTTTCTGGCCCAGACGGCGATGTCCTCAAGCATCTCAGGCTCCCATGTTTCGGCCCACTCACTGGCCAGCATCAGAGCAAATGCAGTGTTGAAATGCGTACCGACAGTGATCGGATAAGTCAGGATCGCGAGATATTCGCGCAACCGTTTGGCCAAGAGCCTCGCCATTGGTTCGAGCAGGCGGCCCCAATCCCGGTCTCCGTGCCGGGACGCTTCTAGGTGGAGGAAAAGTAGCCAACCCCAACCATAGGGACGCTCGAACCCGCGCGCGGATGGTCTTTCGAGATAGGCTAGCTCGACCGCCAGCTTCTCTTCGGTGAAGGTCTCGTCCGCAAGCGCAGCAATTTCCTCAGCTTCGGGCATCTCTGGAAACAAGCGGCGGAGCGTGAGCAGCGTCCACCATCCATGGACACAGGAATGCCAGTCATAGCTACCGAAGAATACCGGATGCGCATCGCGCGGCGCGCGGACATCGTGTTCGCTTTCGAACACGTGATCGTCCTTGTATGGAAAGGGCCGCATAACGTGGCCCAGAGCGGCGCGCGCGAAATTGCGCCCGATATCCTCGGTCAGTTCCACAGCAGGAATGCTCCCACATAGATGATCGCGACATTGCACAGCCACAGCGGGATCGCGGTCCCGATCTGCTGGCGAATCACGCCGTTCTGGTCCTTCAGCTCGAGCAGCGCGGCGGGCACGATGTTGAAGTTGGCCGCCATGGGGGTCATCAACGTGCCGCAGAAGCCTGCGAGCATCCCGACGGCGCCGATCACCGCCGGATTGCCGTCATAAGTCTCGACCAGCAGCGGGATGCCGATCGCGGCCGCCATCACCGGGAATGCGGCAAAGGCATTGCCCATGATCATCGTGAACAGCGCCATGCCGAGCGCGAAGACGACGACAGTGAGGAACACGCTGCCATCGGGAATGATGTCGCCTGCAACGCCGCCGATGATCTCGCCCACACCCGCCAGCGCAAAGACCGCGCCGAGCGCGGCGAGCATTTGCGGCAGGATCGCTGCCCAGCCGATGGAATCGAGCAGCCGCCTCCCCTCCTCCGCAGGCGCAAGCGCAGGCGGGCGCAGCCAGGCCATCGCCACCACCAGCGCGATCAGCACACCGACACCGAAGAGGATCAACGTCTCGCGGCGTGCCTCGAACAGGCCGGTCTCCTTGAGCGGCGTGTAATTGTAGAGCAGCGTACCCGCCACCGCGGTGATCGGGACAATCAGAGCGGGCACGAAGAGCTTGTTGCCCAGCACTTTCGAATAGTCGCGGCGCTCCTCGATGCTCGTAGTCTCCGGATCGCTGCGCTTCAGCGCGCCCGTGCCTGCAATCGCAACCATTGCGAGGACCAGCACGCCATTGGCGAAATCGGAGAGGTGGCTGCCGAAGAAGAAGCTCGCGGCAAGCAGGCCCCAGAAGGAGGCATTGCCCCAGCGCCCGTCGCGCAGGCTGAGCAGCGACCAGATCGCGAAGAACACGCCCGCAAGGACGTAGAGCCATTCGTAGGTGATCATGCGCCTGCCTCCGCCGGGGCCCGCCCGATCTTTCGGTCGAGCGCGCGGATGCGCCAGCCGTGGATGATGAAGGCACAGATCGCGGTCGGGATCGCCCACACTGACAGCTGCAGCGGAGTGAGGGGATAGCCGTAGCTTTCGAACACGCCCTGGATCAGCAGGATCGAGGCGATGGCAAAGAAGATATCCTCGCCGAAGAACAGCCCGACATTGTCGGTGGCAGCCGACATGGCGAGCACCTTCTGCCGATCGTCCTCGGCGAGCTTGCCATGCGACTTCTCCGCTGCGGCCTCGGCCATCGGTGCGACGAGCGGGCGAACCGCCTGCGGGTGGCCGCCGATGTCCTTCATGCCGATGGCTGCCGTCAATTGGCGGAACAGCAGGTAGACCGTCAGCAGCTTGCCCATGGTCGCGCCGCGCAGGTTCTCGATCACTGCACGGGCGCGCTGCTGCAGGCCGTAACGCTCGAGCAGGCCGATCACCGGCAGGATGATCCACGTCACCGAGATATAGCGGTTGTCGTTGAAGGCCTTGCCCAGTGCCTCGACCACGGCGACGAAATCGAGGCCCGCGAGGAGCCCGGTCGCAAGCGCCGCGCCGACCACGACCAGCAGCGGATTGAAGCGCAGCGCAAAGCCGATCACGACCAGCGCGATGCCCAGCAGGGGCCAGTAATTCATTGTGTTTCCTCCCCGAAACCGCCCCCTCCGGGCGTCAGGATCACGAATGTATCGCCGGGCATCATGTCCTTGTGCCCGGTCGCCCCGAATTCCTCGATAGTGCCGTCGGCCCGCTCGACCCAGTTGCGTCCGGGCTGCGCATCACCGCCGCCGTTGATCCCGCGCGGCGCCACCTTGCGGCGGTTGGCGAGCATATTGGCGCGCATTTCCTCGAGGAAGGTGACGCGCCGCTCGACTCCGTCGCCGCCACGATGCGCGCCCGCGCCGCCAGAGCCGCGGCGGATGGCGAAGCTCTCGAGCCGCACCGGCAGGCGTGTTTCGAGGATTTCGGCATCCGTCAGGCGGCTGTTCGTCATGTGGGTTTGCACCGCGCTGGTCCCGTCATGGTCGGGTCCGGCGCCAGAACCGCCGCAGATCGTTTCGTAATACTGGTGCGCCTCGTTGCCGAAGGTGAAGTTATTCATCGTCCCTTGGCTCGGCGCGAGCCTGCCGGTGGCGGCGAAAAGCGCGTCGGTGACGACCTGGCTGGTCTCCACATTGCCCGCAACAACTGCCGCGCCCGGCATCGGATTGAGCATGCTTCCCCGCGGCACAATTAGTTCAACCGGTCGCAAGCACCCGTCGTTCATCGGAATCTGGTCATCGATCAGCGTGCGCAAGACATATAGCGCCGCGGCGCGGGTGATTGAGCGCGGCGCGTTGAAGTTGTCGGGTAGCTGGTTGCTGGTCCCGGTGAAGTCGAAAACGGCGGAGCGGGTCGCATCGTTTATCCGGATCGCGATCTTCACGACTGCGCCATTGTCCATTGCGTAGGAAAAGCTGCCGTCCTTGAGCCGGTCGAGCAGGCGGCGCACGCTCTCCTCCGCATTGGCGAGCACGTGATCCATATAGGCTTCGACCACCTCAGCCCCCTGGTCGCGGGCCGCGCCCTGCAGGAGTTCCGCGCCGCGTGTGCAGGCAGCCAGCTGCGCGCGCAGGTCGGAGAGGTTGCGTTCGGGATTGCGGGCGGGGAATTTCGCCGAGGCCAGCACTTCGCGCACCGGCGCTTCGCGGAAATGTCCCTCGTCCACCATCAGGAGGTTGTCGATCATGACGCCCTCTTCCTCGATGGTCGCGCTTTCGGGCGGCATCGAGCCGGGCGCGATCCCGCCGATATCGGCATGGTGCCCGCGCGCGGCGACGAAGGCGTCAGGCTCGTCGCTTTCTTCGTCGTAGAAGACCGGCACGATCACGGTGATGTCGGGCAAGTGTGTGCCACCGCGATAGGGATCGTTGAGGACATAGGCATCGCCGCGCCTGAACCCGCGCCCGTCGCGGCCTTCCCCGCGCTCCTCGATCACCCGCGCGATACTATCGCCCATGCTGCCGAGGTGGACGGGGATATGCGGCGCATTGGCGATCAAAGCGCCTGTCCGGTCGAACAGCGCGCAGGAGAAGTCTAGCCGCTCCTTGATATTGACCGAAGTGGCGGTGGACTGGAGCACCACGCCCATTTCCTCGGCAATCGCCATGAAGAGGTTATTGAAGATTTCGAGCCGTACGGGATCGACCTCGGTCCCCACCGCAAGGTCGCGCTGCAGCGCCACGACACGGGTCAGGACCAGCGTCCCTTCCTCGGCGAGCTTCGCCTGCCAGCCTTGCTCGACCACCGTTGTCGAACCCGGATCGACGATCAGTGCGGGACCGGAGACCTCCTCGCCCTCGCCCATGTCGGCGCGGGCCAACGTGCGCCAGGAGCCGGATGCGTTGCCCGAGGTCGCAACCGGATCGGCCTGCGCCGTGCCGAGGCCGCCGGAAATGCCGCTCGCCTCGACGCTCAGTGCCTCGACGATGATCGGGGCTTCGGCATCGGAGTAACCAAAGCGCTGGCGGTGGAGCAGGCGGAAGGCCTCGTCCATCTCGGCGATATCGCCCACGTCTACCGTTAGCATGGAATCGCTGCCCTTGAAGCGCAGCCTTGCACGGCTTTCGAGCTGGATAGCCTCGTCGGAGATGCCCTGCCCGGTCAGTGCCTCGCGCGCTTCCGCTTCCAGCTCGGCCAGCGGCCCCATGAAGTCATCGGCGAGCGGTTTGACCAGGCTGACCTCGCGGATCGCCTTCACCGGCGCGAGGCCGATGCCATAGGCCGAGAGAATGCCCGCGAGCGGATGCACGAGCACGGTCTCGATCCCCAGCTCGTCGGCGACCTTGCAGGCGTGCTGTCCGCCCGCCCCGCCGAAGCAGGCGAGCGCATAGGTGGTTACGTCATGCCCGCGCGCCACGCTGATCTTGCGAATGGCATTGGCCATGTTGTCGACCGCGATGGCGAGGAAGCCCTCGGCAATGGCCTCCAGCGATTTCGGTTCGGGGAGCGATGCAGCGATATCTTCCAGACGCCGCCGCGAGGCTTCAGGATCGAGCGGTTGGTCGCCGTTCGGGCCGAACACGCTCGGGAAGAAGGCCGGATCGATGCGCCCGAGGAACAGGTTGCAGTCGGTCACGCTCAGCGGGCCGCCCTTGCGGTAGCAGGCTGGTCCCGGATCGGCGCCAGCGCTTTCCGGGCCGACGCGGAAACGCGCGCCGTCGAAGCTGCAGATCGAGCCGCCGCCCGCCGCCACCGTGTGGATCTGCATCATCGGAGCGGCCACGCGGACACCGGCCACGACGCTGTCGCCCGTCAACTCGTATTCGCCCGCGTAATGCGCGACATCGGTGCTCGTACCGCCCATGTCGAACCCGATGAGTTTAGTGTGCCCCAACGGCTCGGAGGCGGCGACCATGCCGACCACACCGCCTGCCGGGCCCGAGAGGATCGCATCCTTGCCACGAAATGCGCCAACCTCCGCCAGCCCGCCGTTCGACTGCATGAAACGCAGGCGGTCCGCATCGGGCAGCGCCGCGCGCAGAGTGTCGGTGTAGCGCCGCAAGACCGGCGAGAGATAGGCATCGACCACGGTCGTATCGCCGCGCGGGACGAGCTTGATCAGAGGGGCGACCTCGTGGCTCACGCTGACCTGCGCAAAGCCGATCTCGCGAGCGATCTCGGCCAGTCGCTCTTCATGGTCGCGATACTTCCAGCCATGCATGAGCACGATGGCGATTGCATCGAAGCCCTCTCCCCGCAGTGCCTCGAAATCGCGCCGGGCAGTTTCTTCGTCGAGGGGTGTCAGGACTTCGCCGCCGACACCGACGCGCTCGGTCACCTCGACCACGCGTGCGGGCAATTGTTCGGGCAGGACGATATGGCGGGCGAAGATTTCCGGACGCGCCTGCGCGCCGATCCGCAGCGCATCGCCGAAGCCTTGTGTGATCGCGAGCGCCAACCGCTCGCCCTTGCGCTCGAGCAGGGCATTGGTGGCCACAGTGGAGCCGATGCGCAGTTCCGCAATCGGACCTTCACCATGCGCGGCCATGAGACGGCGAACCGCCTCGCTCGCGGCATCGCGATAGTGATCGGGATTCTCGGAAAGCAGCTTGTCGGTCACCAGCCGTCCTTGCGGAGTGGTGGCTACGACATCGGTGAATGTTCCCCCGCGATCGATCGCGAAGCGCCATGCGGGAGGAGTAGCTGCCATGCCGCGCACACTAGGCACGCGTCATGGCAGCGCAAGTGGGGATCAGACGACAGCGTCGCGCTTGACCGTGATCACCTGCGGATAGGTGAACTCCTTCAGGCCATCGATGCCGTATTCGGCGCCGATGCCCGACTGCTTGTGCCCGCCGAAGGGCGCAAGCGGCGAGATGTGCAGGAATTCGTTGATCCACACGGTGCCGGTTTCGAGCTGTTCGGCGATCTCGACGCCTTTGTCGGTGTCCTTCGTCCAGACAGCGCCAGCGAGGCCGTATTCCGAATTGTTCGCGCGCTCGATCGCTTCCTCGACGCTACCGAACTTCATCAGCGGCATGACCGGACCGAACTGTTCTTCGGCCACGATGCGCGCATCTTCGGGCGGATTGTCGAGAATGGTGATCGGCACGTAATAGCCGGTGCCTGAAGGATCGACATCGCCGCCGGTCAGGAACTGGTAGCCATTGTCCTTGGCATCCTGGATCAGCTCGCAAACGCGGTCGAACTGCTTCTTGTTCTGGATCGGGCCGACGCCCGTGCCCTGCTGCGAACCGTCGCCTACGACAACGGTCTTGGCGTATTCCGCGATGGCCTTCGACAGGTCGTCGTAGATGTCCTCGTGGATGTAGATGCGCTTCGCCGCGACGCAGATCTGGCCGGCGTTCGAGAAGCTCGACCAGAAGAGCTGCTGTGCGACTGCCTCGACATCGGCATCGGGCAGCACGATCGAGGCGTCGTTACCGCCCAGCTCCAGGGTGATGCGCTTGAGGTCGCCCGCGGCACCTTCCATGATCTTCTTCCCCGTAGCGGTCGAGCCGGTGAAGGTGATCTTGTCGATATCGGGATGCTCGGTGATCATCGGGCCGAGCTCGTCGGGACCGGTGATGATGTTGACCGTGCCGGCGGGCACGAAATCCTTGATCAGTTCGGCGATCCGAAGCGTGGTAAGCGGCGTGAACGGCGAAGGCTTGAGCACGATGGTGCAGCCGGAAATCAGCGCAGGCACGATCTTCTGGATCGCCATCATGACCGGGAAGTTCCACGGCACGATGCCGCCGACCACGCCAACCGGCACGCGGCGGGTGCGTGACAGGCGCGTGTCGTCATCCTGGTTGATCACATCGTCGAGCGTCAGCGTCGACTGCGCGGCGGCGAGGCCTGCTGCACCGTAGATTTCCTGCTGGGCCTGTGCATGCGGCTTGCCCTGCTCGGTGGTGAGCAGGCGATAGAGCTCGTCGGCATTGTCCTTGATGGCTGCCGAAATGCCCATGACGACCTTCTGGCGCTCTTCCGCGCTGGTCTTCTTCCATGTCTTGAACGCGCGGCGGGCGGCGGCGACCGCTCGGTCGAGTTCGTCCTTGCCGCAGGAGGGGACGATACCCACGACCTCTTCATTGGCCGGATTGACGACTTCGAACGTATTGCTCGTCGTCACCATCTCGCCGTCGATCAGGTTCGCATAAGTGGTGGTCATGGCTCTCTCCTCAAAACGCAGAATCGGTTTCGGAGAGAAACTTAGGCATGCTGCACGGAATCGCAAACGGGATTCGATCACCGGCCCGCGGCGAGCGATGCGTCAGAGCACGAGATCGCTCGCCTACAGGTCGGTGAGATCGGACAGGAGGAAGTGGCGGAGCAGGAGGGAGCCACATATTTCGCCATAGGCCCCGCGACACGGGCTTTTACAGAGTCGTACCTCAGCCCATGCCCCCAAAGGTGCCCCCAGCCTCACTTGGATTCTCCGCCGAAATCGGAAAACGCGGGTAAGTGACTTTCTCTCGGCGGGTGCCCCCAATGCGTCTCCATCAGTTTGGAAGCCAGACGCAATGCATCCTCAGCTGCACGATGCGGTGGAGCATCCTTCCTTAGCAGATACGCAAGGTGGCGGTGCTGGTCAGCGCTGAAGTCTCGCGTCAGGACCTGAAAGTCGAGAACCTTGAAATTCTGCTCATGATCTGCGGCAGCGAACAGCGTGTCGAGCCAATCCTGGTCGTATCTGGGAGCATCTGTGGCAACAATGGTGTCTGTGCCGAGCAAACCGTTGAGCCAGTCACAGACCTCATCGGCGGATTCGCCCTCACGTTTCACTAGATCCAGAGGCATGCCGTGCACCGCTTCCGAAGACTTCGACCACACGCCGGTATCAAGCCACTTCTTGGTCGGTCGGATCAGCTTTGCTCCGACACCGATAGGCTCGGACGGCCCGCGAACGAGCGCCACACCCACTTCGATCGGATAGCTTCCCGCCTCCAGCGCCGATGCCTCGACGTCGAGGATAGCAATGTACCGGTCGCTTAGGTTCAGGATGTTCTTCATTTCTATTGTTCTCTTTTTTATCTCACGGAAATGCTTGGTTGCCCTCGCCCGGTCCTGCTGGTCTAGGCAGAGAGCCTGCGGACAGCGAGCCGTCACGAGCGATTTTCATGCCACTGACCGAGGTAGAAGAAGCTCGCTGGCGCATTCCGACCTTCATCAAACTTCTGGAGCTTCTGGCGGAGCGGATGCGAGATGAGGGTCTTCGAGAACGGAAAGTTTCCAAGTCCCGCCTTCACCGTCGCACCATTGGCAAGCGTGTGACCGATGTGAGCTGCCAGCTGGCGGCGGAACTCATCCTCGTCCCGAGCGAGGCCAGCCGCGAAGTAGACCGTGTGGCCGGTGCCCGTTGCCAGATCGCTCACTGTTCCAAGGAAGATACACCTTGGAAGATCGATCGCAGCCTCGCTTACTTCCCAAGGATAAGGAGGCAATTCGAAGAGGTTATGCCCGTCGGCGTATGGCTCGACCTCCCCGCTCGCCAGCAGCTGGCGAGCGAGGTCGATTGTGGCTTGCATCTTGTCGAGTTCTTCCGGTCCCTTGCGCGCCAGATGCTCAGCAAGGAAGGCTGAGGGAGCAGGCTTTGCTTCATCGCTCATGCTCCTTCATCCTCCCAGCTCTCCTTGTGTTCGCGCCAGGCTGCAAGCGCCGCTTCGTAGCCACGGTCGCTGCAAAGATCGGTGCACGCACCGCCGAAGCCATTGATAGTGACCTCGCGGGAAAGAACCGCGCAGTGAACATGATTGCCCTGCCCCTTGAGGCCAGCGAGGCCCGGGATATGTGCGATCAGGACGGTCGCAAAGCGATGCGCAAAGTGATGACGCGCGTAGCTGCGCACGCGTTCGAACCCGACGTGCCAGGCCTCAGCAGGATCGAGCATGATCTTCACGTGGACCATCGCGTGCTGCTCATAGGGCGGGAGAGTATCGTCGAACCGGTCAACGAGGGTCCCGAACCTGCCAAGATCCCCCGGAGCGGTCGGGGGCAGAAGCAGGTCGTACTTGGCCGCGCACCCGTACCGGCGGTCCTCGCCGGGGAAGAGCTTCTTGTCGAACCAGGGCCGGACACCAATCCTGTTCTCCTCACCTTTGTACCAGTGGCGCGAGAAGGCGAAGTCGCGATGGTCGTCGCAGCAATCGTGGACGAACACGCTCAACTTCGTCTGCGGCGACTCCACCACGTCATCGACAAGTGCGATATTGTTGGAAGTGATCTGGGCCATGATTAGAACCTCCCTTCGAACGACGGAGCTTCGATGGCGCGAATGATGCCGGCGTAGCGCTCGGACCCATTTGCGTAAGGAGCGCCTTCGAAAGCTTCGAGCCCGCTCTCGTTCAGGCAGAAGTACGGACCCGAAGCCCGAGCGGGCACCAGCCACATGTCTCCGCCATCGCGGCGCCAGGCGAGGAAGTCGCAGAGCCAGCTATCGCTGCCTGCCATCAGCACATCGAACGAGGCACCAAGGAGCGGATCGAACCGCATCAGGACCAAGTCCATCTGCAGGAACTGGGCGAGAGCCTCGCATTCGGGGAAGAAAAGCGGCCGGTCGCAAGAAGTGGCAGTCACGACCACGCTCGCTTCCCGGTCGGCATAGAATCCGTCTGCGGCGTGGGCGCTCATATCTTGGCCCCCGCTCGAAAGTCCTGTTGCGCTCAGGAAGGCGCCGAACCGGCTGTGCGTCCTGAAGGTCCTGTAGGTAGTAGGCGGCAGCACGGGTTCGCCCTCGAGAGGGCGTTGCAGGGTAATCATATTCACGTCGGATAATCCTTCGGGGGAGGCCGCTCTGGCCGAGCTCGCCCTCCCCTCTTAATTTCATAATCTACTCGGCCTTACCGCCGAGCCTCCACTTCATTCTTGGGATCAGCCGGGCCGGTTATCGGCCTCTTCCTCCAGAAGCAGCGTCGTGGCTTCGGCAATACCGCGATGCCGGTCGGCTTCGTCGGTCCAAGGCTGCGCGACCTTGCGCAGGCCGCGGTCGAACTTGAAGCACGGGGAGTTGCTTGTGGCCGTGTCTTCATCTGAAATGAGATAAAGGCCGCCTTCCCTATCGAACCATGGGCGCATAGCTGCAAAGCGTTCGGCTTTGCCGTTCTCTGCGAACAGCACCGTGAAGTCGGGAATTCGTTCGCCGTCAGGTTGGATCAGACATCGGACGCCAAGGGCGGATGTTCCAAGCATCGCGACGCCCCTCGCCATTTCGTCGGATGCCAAGCTGACGCCTGGCATGAGGACTAGCGACTGAGCGATGTTGGACGAGCCGCCGTCCTCATCTGGTATCAGTATCTGATCGCCGGCGAGTTCGTATGCGGTGAGTTCGCCAAGGTTTTGGCAAATGAGCAGCGCGCCTGCGTAGGACGCTGTGCCTTTCACATTCTTTCTTGTCATGAGAGTCTCGATGCGGCGCGCAGCTGGCTGCAAGTCTGCGCGCCTCTTGTGGAATTTTCACCTTTCGGCGTCAGCCACCAAACTTCTCAAATGACCATCCTTCCCCTTCTTCGTTGTCGAGTTGCCACGAAGGTTTCACCATTCATTGATGGCGGCTTTGCGCCCCAAAAGCAGCCATAAAGTCAGGCGAGGACAAACCTGAAAGCTGCCGTTCCAAAGTTTCGTCTGATTGAGGAAAATAAGCCTTCAATCGCAATAGGTCGAAAAATTTTCTTCGCGGTGCGTTTGGGTCGCTGAAGTGAGGCGCATGAAATCCTCATTAAGTTCGGCTTTGCCCTAACGTGACCGTGCACGAATTAAATTGCTCCTTCATTATGATTTTCGGATGAGCACCACCCCAGCAATCACAAGCGCGCCGCCAGCCAGAAGCCAGGATTGATCGACAAGCAACGCGCTAGCCACGATCAATGCGGCAGCTAGAGGGCCTTTCATGGACTGACGCTCATTGCGAAGTCCAGCGAGCTGCTCGATACTGAGCGGATCGAGCTGAACCGGCACATATCCTGACTTTGCGATCGAGTTCGCAGTGGCAAGTATGTCGGGCAAGGACGCCGACAACCCCAGCAGCTGACCGCGAAGTCTCTTCAAACCCGACCGAGCGCTAGCGAGCGAGAACCGCTCGGCGAGAAGCTCCGTCATGATCGGCCGGGTGTCCTCGGCAATGTTATAGTCGGGTGCCAGTGATCGGACGACACCCTCTGCCGTAAGCAAGGTACGCAGAAGGATAGCCAGATCGGGTGGCAGGACCAGTTGATAATCCCGCAAAAGATCGAAAACGCGGGAAAAAATTTGCGAGAACTCGATTCCAGAAAGCACGGTCCCCCTGAACTCTCCGATCAACTGATCCAGATCCACCGCGAGTGCATTGCGATCCACCTTCGGCTCCCCCGCCCATGCGAGCAGGACATCCGCGACTTCGCTCGTTTCCTCGCCAGCGATCGCAAGCACGAGGCGAACGATCTCGTCGCGCCTAGCCTTGGTGAGCGTCCCGACCGATCCGAAGTCGATGAAGCCGACATCCTGCTCGCCGATCAGGAAAACATTGCCGGGATGAGGGTCGCCGTGGAATTCGCCGTTCAGAATGATCATGCGCAGGACTGCGTTGGCATAGCGCTTGGCGAACGCCGCCACCTCCGGATCGCCCGATGAGGCGCCCAGCGAAGATGCGGGCCTGCCGTACAGGCGTTCCTGAACGTTCACCCGCAGCCCGGTCAGTTCCCAATGGATGGCCGGGGTCCTGACGTCGATGGTGTCGAGATATGCGCCGATCCGCTCGCAGGCTCGGGATTCCGCGGCGAGGTCCATCTCCCAGGCGAGATTGCGGCCGAAGGTCCGCAGGAACTCGACTGGCCGGTAACGCGCGATGTCCGGTGACCGTGCTTCCGCGATCCCGGCGAGGCGGACAAGGAGGCGCACATCCGCTTCCATCCGCGCGGCGGTGCCCGGGCGTCGAACCTTCACGATGACCTCGCTACCGTCCCGCAGCTTGGCGGAATAGGTCTGTGCAATCGAGGCGGACGCCAAAGGCTGTTCGTCGAATTCCGCAAAGTCGCTCCGCCAGTCCTCACCCCAGCTTGAAGCAAGTACGGGCTCGATATCTGCGAAGGGCACTGGCGACACCTGATCGTGCAGGGTTGAGAATGCCGTGATCCAGTGTTCGGTAAACAGATCGCTTCGGGTGGCGAGGAGCTGCCCCAGCTTTATGCCGACTGGCCCGATGTCACGGAGGAACGCGACAACTGCGGCCGGACGAAATTCGCGAGGATCGATGACATTGCTCGAAGAGGGAATAAATCCGAGGGCTCCGGCGAGATTCTTCGCGCCGTGCCTCATTAGGATTTGGCCGATCTCCGCGGCGCGAGCGATGCTGCCGATAGGCTTTTCCGGGGGCGAAGCCATGTTTTTACTCAGCCTCGGCCCGGTGTTGGTCCAGATTTTCCGATACCCTTGCAAGAATCTGCTGCAACGTTCGCTTCTCGTCGGCGGCAATGTCGCGCCAAAGCAGATCATGAAGCCTATCCGCGGAGCCTCTCAGTTCGGGCAGCAGATCATCTAGCTGCTCCGTGAGGATGAGCTGCCACGCTCGCCGATCCGTCTCAGCTCGAAGCCTTTTCATCAGCCCTCGTGCGCAAAGGCCTGCAACCGCCTGGCCGATGGTTGCCGATTCCAGCTCCAGTTTCTTGGCTATTTCAGCCTGCGTAAGGGCAGGATCGCGAAGAAGTTGTCCGATGATCCTCCACTGTGTCTGATTGAGACCGATCCTGGCGACCCTCGCATCGTACAATCTGCGCGCGCCGCGACTGATCTCGTCCATAAGATAGAGAATGCGGTCATCATCGGTGATGACCTTCTGCCGACGCTGAGACCGTGACATGGTATCTGGTTTTTCATCCATAGCGCTGTGTAGTCGGATAGCCTCGGATGCCCAAATGCAAACTGCTAAATGCCTTTACTATCTGACTCACGGCTTTTAGGGCGCGAGACGCGTTCACCTTTTACTGAAGCTGCCGAAAGAGTCAGATGACCGATACCTCCAACGAACCGGAGCAGGAGGGCACAACCCCAACGAAACCGCAATCGCGGCGTGGCTTGCGCATCGTGCTAATCATCGTTGGTCTTGCCGTGCTGCTTGGCGGGATCTGGTGGTACTACCGGCACGTAACCTACGGACAGTACATGCAGTCGACTGACAACGCCTATGTCGCTGCCGACAGCGTCGTTATCTCTTCCAAGGTAGCGGGATACGTCGAAGAAGTCTTCGTGGGGGAGAACGAGCAGGTTGCTCGCGGCGGAGCCCTCGTACAACTGGATCTGCGGGATTATCAGGCGCAAGCGCAACAGGCGCGCGCGCAGATCGCTGCGACCCTGGCCGGTGCCGACACAATCCGTTCTCAGGTATCCGAACAGGATGCAGCCATTCGCCAGGCGCGGGCCCAACTCGCCGCCGCGGGCGCAGCACTCGACCTCGCGAACGACCAGGTGGCGCGATATCGGCCCCTTGCCGCGACAGGAGCCGAACCGCGGGAAAAGCTAGACCAGTATGAGGCGCAGGCGCGGCAGGCGCGGGCCGAACTCGCCGCTGCGCAGGCGGCGGTGGCTGCCGCGACCGCTCGCCGGGGGACCCTGTTCGAGCAGATCAGCCAGACCCAGGCGCAGGCGGACGCTGCTCGCGCTCAGCTGGAAACAGCCGACCTTACGGTTGAATCGACCTTGCTGCGCGCCAGCAAGGCCGGCCGCGTCGGCGATCTCTCGGTGAGGGTGGGCCAGTTCGTGCAACCGGGTCAACGTTTGATGACGGTGGTTCCGGTGAGCGCGATCTACGTGACCGCGAACTTCAAGGAAACGCAGGTCGGCCTCATCCGACCCGGCCAGACCGTCACGCTCGAAGTTGACGCCCTGCCCGACCTTGAGATCGCGGGACGAGTGGCAAGCATATCGCCGGGAACGGGGGCGGAATTTTCCATCCTCCCCCCCGAAAATGCCACCGGAAACTTTACCAAGATCGTTCAGCGCATCCCTGTTCGCATCGCTATCGAAGCTCCCCCTGAAGTGCGACGCCTGCTCGTTCCCGGCATGTCGGTAGTGGCGACGGTCGATACCCGGAATGCAGCCGGCGAACTGGAAGAAATCTCGAGTCGGACGCAATGACTGAGGCACTGGCAGCCCCCGGCACTCCCGGAGGTCCGGCCGCGGGCCGAAAGAACGCAGACGTTACCGCCTGGGTCGCTGTGGCCGCGGGCGCGCTCGGCGCCATGCTCGCGACGCTGGACATATCAATCGTCAATTCCGCACTCCCCGTCATTCAGGGCGAGATCGGTGCCACAGGCGCCGAAGGCACCTGGATTGCCACTTCGTTTCTCGTTGCTGAGATTGTCGTCATTCCACTGAGCGCTTGGCTGGAACGGCTGTTCGGTCTGCGAACCCTCCTCATCATCGCGGTCAGCGCGTTCACCGCCTTTTCGGTGCTGTGCGGGATTGCAACCGACCTTACGACCATGATCATCGGCCGCACGGGTCAGGGCTTCATGGGCGGCGTGCTCATTCCGACGGCAATGACCATCGTGGCCAAAAGGCTGCCGCCGCATCAGCAGCCCATCGGAATGGCCCTGTTCGGCATGACAGTGATCCTCGGCCCCGTGATGGGGCCTTTGATCGGGGGTTGGCTGACCGAGAATCTGAGTTGGCACTATGCCTTCTTTGTCAATGTGCCGGTCTGCGGCCTGCTGCTGCTGCTGCTGCTCGTTGGCTTGCCCCACGAAAAGCCAAAGTGGGATTATCTCACCGACGCGGATTGGGCGGGCATTGTCGGGCTCATCCTGGGGCTGGGCGGACTTACGGTCGTCCTTGAGGAGGGCCACCGCGAGGAATGGTTTGAATCCTCTCTCATTCGCTGGCTCACAATCATCACAGTCGTCGGATTTGCCTCGCTGATCTACGGACAGGTGAAGGCACGCAAGCCAGTCTTGAAATTGCAGCTCCTGTTCAATCGACAGTTCGCCAGCGTCGCGATCATGGCGCTCGCCCTGGGTATGGTGATGTATGGTTCGACCTATGTCATCCCGCAGTTCCTCGCGATCATTTCTGACTACAATGCGCTTCAGACCGGGCTGGTCATCTTCTGGATGGGCGTCCCGGCCTTCCTGTTGATGCCTGTGCTTCCCTTGATGATCCGGAAGATCGACATTCGCATCGCCGTCGGCGCCGGCATGTTGCTGATGGCGGTCAGCTGCTTTGTCAGCACCAGCCTTACAGCCGAATCCGGGGGTGCCGTTTTCACCGAGAGCCAGCTCTTGCGCGGTGTCGGCATGATCCTGTCGATGATGTTCCTGAACCAGGCGACGGTGGCTTCGGTCGCCAAGGAGGATGCCGGCGACGCTTCGGGGATTTTCAACGCCGCCCGCAATCTCGGTGGCTCTTTCGCTCTTTCGGCTCTGGCATCGTTCCAGGACCAGCGGATCTGGCATCATAGCCGGCGGATGGAAGAGACCCTGAATGCGAACAGCGTTTCGCTGCAGGACTATCTCGACGGGCTGGCGCGAAACTTCGGCGGCATGGAGGGGGCGATGGCCGTCCTGAGCCGCACCCTCCAACGCGAGGCGTTCATAATGACCTACAATGACGTCTTCCTGGTGATGGGGGTCCTGACCCTCGCGACGGTTCCGCTAGTCCTCTTCCTGAGGCCGCTTCCAAAAAATGTCTCCCTTTCGATGCACTGAGCCTAACATGATGCGCCGTCCAATACCATCGCTTCTCCTCATCGCCTTGCTGGCTGGCTGTACGGCTGGGCCGGACTACGCAGGCCCTCCGAAAATATTGTCGGCGGATACGGGCCATGGGTTTGTCCGCGCTGGCGAGGACGTAGGCGTCCTAAACCCGGCCCTTGCCGAATGGTGGGTGCCGCTCGACGATCCTGAACTGACCCGGCTGGTCGAAACTGCGTTGTCCGAAAATCCGTCGCTCCAGGCAGCGCAAGCGCGCATCGCGCAGGCCCGGGCATCGGTCAGGCAGGATCGGGCGGGCAGAATGCCAGCGCTGGGAACCCAGGCCACCACTATCCAGGGCCGGCTTCCCGGCCTCGACATCCAAGGAGGCCCCCCCCCCTCCTCACAGCAACCCGATCCGGAGGCGGGAAGCGACGACGCCCTCAGCTTTTACAATGTTGGTCTCAATGCCAACTGGGAGCTGGAGTTTGCGGGCGGCTCGCGGAGGCGTATCGAGGCCGGCAACGCGCAGGCTGCGGCAACGGTCGCCAATGCGGAGGACGCAAAGGTCCAGCTGACCGCCGAAGTTGCCAATAACTACGTCAACTTGCGGGAGGCTCAGTTCCGCGCCGACCAATACCGTACGCAGATCAAACTGCAGGAAGAAATCCTGGCCCTGACTTATCAGCGGTATCAGCAAGGCGCGCTGCCGCTGTTCCCGGTGGGCAATGCGAACGCCGAGCTGGAGGTGCTCAAGTCCCAATTCGCCGAGGCGGAGGCCGATACAGCCGTCCTGCTAGACGCGCTTGCGATCCTGTCGGGACGGATTCCGGGATCGACGGACGAAGACCTTTCGACGCCGCGTGATATCCCTATGCCCCCGGATCAGGTTACTGTCGGCGATCCGGCGAGTCTGATCGCGCGTCGGCCCGACATCAGGGCGGCTGAGCGCACTCTCGCCGCTGCAACGGCCAGGATCGGGGTGGCCGAAGCGGCAAGGTTCCCGAAGCTGTCCTTTATGGGGATTCTGGGCTTTGGCGGATCTTCCCCCGACGACATATTCGATGTGGGTGAATTTTCGGCATTGGCGATACCCCGCCTGGAATGGAACTTCCTCGATTTTGGAAGGGTCGACGCGTCGGTCGATCGCGCCGGGGCGGTCCGCGACGAAGCTGTCGCCAACTATCGTCAAACCGTCCTCGCGGCGCTACAGGATGCCGAGCGCGCTCTGGCACGATTTGGCCAACAACGGGTCGCGCTGGCAGCCAGCGCGCAGATCAAGAGCCAGGCGGATAGCGCCGCCGATCTGAATCGCCAGCGCTATGCGGCAGGAGCGATCTCGAGGGCTGATCTCAATCGAGCGCTACGCGACCAGCAGCAGGCTTCGGCAGATCTCGTCCGGGCAAAAGGCGCCCTTACGCTGGCGTGGATTGCGCTGCAGAAGTCGCTGGGCCTTGGGTGGCAAGAGCCTGTTCGAGATCAATAGTCCCGCCGCGCTGATCAATTGATCCGGTTGACGAGAAGTAGGCGCCCCTGCCGCTGGCGACCAACTTGCCGTCGGGCCCGAGAACCCGGGTTTCCGCCACCGAAATCTGTCGCCCGATCTTCACGATCCGTCCGTGAGCAGTGAGAGGTCCTGAGGTTGCAGGACGGTGGTAATCGACATGCAGATCGGCCGTCGCTCTCGCCGCGACGCCCCCCGCAAGCAGAGTATAAAGCCCGGTGAGGTCGACCAGTGAAGCCAGGACCCCTCCATGCGCCGACCCAATCATAGGGTTCGACACGATCTCTTCGCGCCAAGGCATGGTGATCTCGATTCCCTGGTCGGAGCATGTTGCAATCTCCAGCCCAAGCCATCGGTGAAACGGCGCGATATGCAGCATTTCCTGCAAGCGCTCTCGATCGATCATAGCTCCCTCGTCCCATGTGGCTGAGCTGTATCGGATGAGTGATGGCGCCCTAGGAAATCGACGATAGCGGCGGAAAAGGCATCGTTCGCATCGCCCACGACCATGTGCGTGGCATCGGCAATATCGGTGTATTCTGCATGGGGGGCGAGTTGTCGCAGATGCAAAACGGCCTCTTCGGAAACAAGATCGCTAGAGGCGCCTCGGATGAGGTGAAGCGGAAGCGTGAGATTCGCCGCAGCTTGGCTCAGCATTGCCGATTGACGTTCTTGGCTGTCTGGGTCGCCTTGTCTGGCTGCCATTATATTACGGATAAACACAGGGTCCCAGTGCCAATAGAAGCGCCCATCCGGCTTCTGCCGCAGATAGCTTTTCAGACCATCGCTCGCGCCCCGCCTGGGACGGTGCGGCATGTAGCGAGCGATCACGTCCGCTGCCTCCTCTGGTGAGGCGAAGCCGCTATCGACATGCTCTTCCATGAAACCAACCACGCGCATCACACCGCCGGGCTCCATGCGCGGGGCAATGTCGACCAATGTGAGCGAAGCAAAGCTACCTGGAGCAAGCTCCCCTTCGGCAATCAGTCCGGCGAGCCCGCCCAGTGAAGCGCCGACCAGCGCTGGCTTCTGGTCCAGGCGCGACGCTGCAGCGACCAGATCCGCCGCGAAGTCGCGCATTTCGTAAGCTCCGCATGGCGACCAATCGCTGTCTCCGTGACCGCGCATGTCGAAGGCGATTGCGCGAAAGCCGGCTTGAGCCAGCTCGCTGACTACCCTTCTCCACGCGCGCCGTGTCTGCCCGCCGCCGTGCGCAAGGAGGACGGGTAAGGCGTAGGCATCCCCCTCAGCCTCGGCTGTAAGGGAAATTGCGCCTGCGCCCTGAATCGTAAAGGATTCTCTCGCCATCTCTGGATGGTAGGAAAGGCGCGCTAAATAGTAAACCGATTTAGTTTGTTGCCCTCAGCTCCGTGTTGGCTGTCCTGCAAGGGCGTTTGGACGACGGCAAAAGTCTATGCCAAGAGGGGTTTCTCCAGACCATTCTCTAATGCACCGGATTGCGATACGGTCAACTGTCGCTGTCCGCTTGGTCTGCTCCAAGATATAAAAGCTGCCTTTCCGCTTCCGGCCCAATTCCAGTCATTCAGCGCTACTCCCTCACGACGGCAGCTTTGGGGCCGATAGCGGTCTGTCTGGTATTGGTGATCTGGCACTGCATAGCTGTCATTCGGATACGACCCGATAGCAGTCATGTGAAGCAGCTTCCTGATGCCTGCCGTCCAGTCAGCCTACTCGCTTATACCAATAGTGAGGCCGTTAGCAGACCAACGGCTTGTCGAGCGAAGCTGCTGCAAAGCAGCGGTGACCGACGCTCTCTAAAACATTTTCCTACCTACTAATAACGAAGAAGGCGCAGAGCGTTGAATACTACCAAAAGTGTGGACCCCTCATGCATCACGACAGCGGGTCCGATTCCCAGACCAAATATCGTCGCCGGGACTAGGATCGCCACCACGCCCAGACTGACGTAAACATTCTGGCGGATGATACCGCGGGATTTGCGCGAAAGACCTACCGCGAAGGGCAGATGACGCAGATCGTCGGCCATAAGCGCGACATCAGCGGTCTCAAGTGCGACGTCCGAACCTGCGGCTCCCATAGCGATACCGACCGTCGCGCGCGCCATCGCTGGTGCATCGTTAACGCCGTCGCCTACCATGGCGACCTTCGCCTCGGTACTTAGGGCCTCGATGGTCGCGACCTTATCGTCCGGCATCAGGTCGCCGCGTGCTTCGTCAAGTCCTACTTCGGCAGCAATCGCCTGAGCCACGTTGGTGTGATCGCCGGAGATCATCAGCATGCGCTCAATTCCGAGTTCGCGCAGTGCCGCAAGGGTTTCCTTCGCCCCCTCCCGCGCCGTGTCCATCATGGCGATCACGCCAAGGTCACGATTGCCATGGCGAATAGCCATGGTCGTGCGGCCTTTCTCGCGAAGCTGCGCAATTGTTTCAGCCACCTCGCTGGTTAGCGGTTTCAAGCCGTCGTTTCCGAACATCTCCGCTTTGCCGATCCAGACGGTCTCACCCTCGAGTTGTGCCTTCACTCCGCGACCTGTCAGGCTTTCGAGGTTCTCTGCGCTCGGAATAGCCGCGTCGTCCAAGCGCGCCTTGCCATCACGAACGACTGCCTGCGCCAAGGGATGATCGCTCAGTGCTTCGACCGCCACGGCAACCGACAGCAATTCCTTCTCTACCACGCCAGGGGCGGGAATAACTTCGGTGATCCGCGGTTCGCCCTCGGTAAGGGTCCCCGTCTTGTCGAATGCAATCGCTTTAAGAGAGCCGAGGTCTTCCAGCGCGGCACCGCCCTTCACAAGGACGCCGCCGCGCGCAGCCCGGGCCACACCCGAAAGGACGGCGCTCGGTGTTGCAATGGCGAGAGCGCAGGGACTCGCCGCGACCAGTACGGCCATGGCTCGATAAAAGCTTTCGCTGAATGGCTCGTCAATCACTAGCGGCGCGCACAGGAGGACTGCGGCAAGCAAGAGCACGAGCGGCACAAAGACGCGTTCGAACTTGTCCGTCATCCGCTGCGTCGGCGAGCGCTCAGTCTCTGCTTGCGCTACGAGCTCGGCCACCTTGCTCAATGTACTTTCGCTGGCCTTGCGCGTTACCTCAACCTCCAGCGCGCCGCTGCCATTGATCGTGCCCGCAAATGCCCTCGATTTAGCCTTGATAGAAGCTGGCGTAGAGCGGGCAGCGCCCCGATCCTCTACTGGCGACTTGTCGACGGGAATGCTCTCTCCCGTGACCGGCGCCTGGTTGATAGCGGATTGGCCCTTCACGATGAAACCGTCTGCCGGTAGCCGCTCGTTGGGACGAACCAGGACGACATCGCCAACGACAAGGTCTTCAACGGAAAGATCGACCGGCGAACCATCGCGCAGAACAGTCGCGCGCTCAGGCGCGAGTTCCGAAAGTGCATCGATCGCGCGCTTGGCCCGACCCATGGCGAAGTTTTCGAGGGCGTGGCCGAGGCTGAAAAGAAACAGGAGCAAGGCACCTTCAGCAAACTCACCAAGGAAAGCGGCCCCTGCCGCTGCCACCAGCATCAACGAGTCGATCTTGACCTTGCCTGCCGATGCGTTTCCGATGGCTTCCTTGAGCGTATAGAAGCCACCGAAGAAATAGGCTGCAATATAGAAGGTGAGAGGAACCCAAGCCGGGGCTTGATCTGCCAGCTGCTCGATTCCGAAGCCAATCGCCAGACTGGACCCGGAGAGCAGAGCAAAAATCAGCTCCGTCCGCTCGCCAAAAATTCCCCCATGGTCGTGCGAATGAGAACCCTCATGATCGTGCTTGTCCGACAAGTGTCAGCCTTTCTCGTTGGGTAATTCGGTTTGCTTCTCGCGCAGTACGAGACCGGTTATCACCGGCAGAACAAACAGAGTGAGTGCGGTTGCGGTAAAGAGGCCCCCGATAACTACGGTAGCCAATGGACGCTGAACTTCCGCCCCCGTTCCGGTTGCTATGGCCATAGGCACAAAGCCGAGGGAGGCGACGAGAGCTGTCATCAGGACCGGACGCAGGCGCGCAATAGCGCCTTCTATGATCGCGTCGACCAGCGCCAGGCCCTCGGCGAGGCGCTGCTTGATGGCCGTGATCATCACCAGTCCATTGAGCGTCGCGACCCCTGAAAGCGCTATGAAGCCGACTGCGGCAGAAATGGAGAACGGCATCCCGCGTAGCGCGAGAAAGAACACGCCTCCGGCCAGGGCGAGGGGGATTGCGCTGAACACGGCCAATGCCGACGCCCAGCTGCCCACTGCCATGTAGAGCAAGAGCAGAATTACCGCAAAGACGAGCGGGACGACGATGAAAAGTCTCTGCTGCGCCTGTTGCAGGTTCTGGTATTGGCCGCCCCACTCAATAAAGGACCCCGACGGGAGCGTGACGCGATCTGAAACCGCTGCTTGGGCTTCGCTAACGAATGACCCAAGATCCCGTTCGCGGACATTCGCAGAAACGATCACTAGTCTGCGGCCTTGTTCACGCCGCACTTCCGCCAGACCGTCCACTACCTTGAATTCTGCAACGGCGCGCAACGGAACGCTGCCACCGTTCGGCAAGGCAATCGGCAGGACACCCAGCTGATCAAAGTCGTTGCGATTGGCGTCGGACAGCCGAACAACAATGTCGAAGCGACGGTCACCTTCGAAAACCAGCCCGGCGTTGCGACCACCAAGAGCGATGGCAACGGTCTGCGCCACATCTTCGACGGAAAGACCGTAGCGCGCGATCGTGGGACGGTCGAAAGCGACATCGAGAGTCGGGAAGCCCGACACTTGCTGCACCTTCACATCTGCCGCGCCGTCGATCCCTCCAAGAACGGAGGCCACTTGCTTGGCGGCGGTTGTCATAGCGGCAAGATCATCGCCATAAAGCTTCACGGCGACATCGCCGCGCACACCGGCGATGAGCTCGTTGAAGCGCAGTTCGATCGGCTGGCTGAATTCGTAGAGATTGCCGACGAGATCGCCGAGCGCTTCTTCCATCTCGTTCACCAGCTCGTCTTTCGGGATCGAGGGATCGGGCCACTCGCTTCGTGGCTTGAGGATGACATAGGCGTCCGAGATATTCGGCGGCATCGGATCGGTAGCGACCTCTGCCGTTCCGGTGCGAGAAAAGACCAGTTCGACCTGCGGAAATTGCTTAAGACGGCCTTCGACCTGCTTTTGCATATCGAGCGAACGCTCAAGCGGTGTTGAAGGAATACGGAGCGATTGCACCGCAAAGTCTCGCTCATCGAGCTGCGGCGTGAACTCGCTCCCTAGAAAAGCGAATACCACCGCTGCGAGTGCAAAAACTCCCACACCCGTTCCGACAATCGGCCAAGGACGAACGAGTGCCTTGCGAAGAAGAGGCTCGTAGCGCTCTTTGGCCAGTCGGATCGGCTTCATTTCCCCTTCGCTGACCTTCTTGCTCAGCAAAAGCGCTACCATCGCCGGAACGAAGGTGAGTGAGAGGATGAAGGCCGATGCCAGCGCGAGCATCACGGTGATGGCCATAGGCGAAAAGGTCTTGCCCTCGACCTCGCTGAAGGTGAGCAAGGGGGCGAAAACAAGTAGGATGATCGCCTGCCCGTAGACCGTCGGTTTGATCATTTCCTGCGCGGCAAGGCGTGTCTCAACGAGCCGCTCCGACAAGGTGAGCAGACGGCCCTCATGCTCCTGCCTCGCGGCGAGACGGGCGATACTGTTCTCGACGATAATGACGGCGCCATCGACGATCAGCCCGAAATCGATCGCGCCCAGACTCATCAGATTGCCTGATACGCCCAATCGGTTCATGCCGATCGCCGCCATTAGCATCGAAAGCGGGATCACCATTGCAGCTATGACCGCGGCACGAATATTGCCGAGCAGCAGAAACAGGATCACGATGACCAGTAGCGCACCCTCGGTCAGGTTGTTGCGAACCGTCCTGATCGTCGCATCCACCAGTGTGGAGCGATTGTAGACGATTTCTGCCGTAACCCCGAAAGGCAGCGACCCGCGCACCTCTTCCAATCGCTCGGCGGCACCGGCTGCGACCGTGCGGCTATTTTCGCCTGCCCGCATCAGGACCGTACCGATCACCGCCTCTTCACCGTTGAGCGAGCCCGCGCCGGTTCGCAGATCACCGCCGACTTCAACCGTGGCAATGTCGGCCACGCGAACAGGAATGCCCTCGCGTGTCGCGACTACGGCCTGTTTAATATCTTCAGTGGTACGCAGACGGGCATCGACCCTGGCGAGCAGGGCCTCCCCCGCGCGCTCGACGAAGTTCGCACCTTCGGCTTGGTTCGCGGCTTCCAGCGCCGTGATAACTTGCTCGATTGAAACGTCGTAGCCCGCGAGGCGATCTGGATCGGGCTGCACGAGATACTGTTTTTCGTAGCCGCCAATCGTGTCGACGCCGGCGACGCCATCGGTTGATCGCATGAGCGGAGCGACAATCCAGTCCTGAACCGTTCGCAGGTATGCCGCTCTCGCCACCTCGGTATCGAGGACCGCGCCGTCATCGGTAACGAAGCTCCCATCGGGTTGCCATCCCATCGGCCCGCCGCTCGACGCATCTTTGCCGTAGGCGCCATCGAACTCGATGGTGTACATCAGGACTTCGCCGAGCCCGGTGGAGATTGGTCCCATTGAGGGTTCGGCACCCGCTGGCAGCGAGGCGGCAAGCGTCGCGAGCCTTTCTTCAACCTGCGTCCGCGCGAAATAGAGGTCCGTGCCCTCTTCGAAAATCGCGGTTACCTGGCTGAAGCCATTGCGAGAGATCGAGCGGGTCATCTCCAGTCCTTCGATACCCGCCATGCTGGTTTCTACCGGGAAGGTGACCTGCGTTTCGATTTGCGAAGGAGAGAGTGCCGGAGCCTCGGTGTTGATCTGCACCTGCACATTGGTGATGTCGGGCACCGCATCGATTGGCAGGCGCGCGAGATTGACTGAACCCCAGATCGCGATGCCGAGAGCGATAAGCACAACCGCCCAGCGGTAGCGAACTGACAGATTGAGGATCGAACCGATCATTCCTGATCGGTGTTGCTGGTCGGGCGCGAGCGAAGAAGGATTATCAATGGCCATGCTCAGCCTCCTCCTTTCCGAGCTCGGCCTTGAGGAGAAAGGCATTGCGCGTTGCGATCTGCTGACCTTCGCGCAGGCCCGACCCAATCTCGATACGCCCCGCTGACCTCGTACCGGTCGTTACCGGCATGGCCTGAAACCCGCTTGCCATGCGGACAAAGACAACCTCGCGCCCTTCCACCATCTGTACAGCATCTTCGGGTACCGAAATCGTCGCGGTATCCAATTCGCCCGATGGGCGTATCCTTGCCTGCAAGAATGCCCCTGGTCGGAGATCCGGTGCGCCCCGCGCGAGTGCGATGACGGCGGTGGCGCTGCGGTTTTCGGGGTCAAGTGCGGGCGTGACGGAACGCACGCGCCCGCCGATCTCGCGGCCCTGCCCCAGTTCGAGCGTAGCCTCGTCCCCGGGTCTGATTCTCGCTGCATCATTTGCAGGAAGTGCGACCTGGACTTGCAATCCGCTGGCGTTGATGACCTGGAACAGCTCATCGCCGGCGGACACATAGGCTCCCAGAATAATCGGGGCGCTGGTGACCTGCCCGGCAATTGGACTGGTGACGGCGAGAGAGCGTCCATCGCCGCTCACTCCCGCTGCCGCGGCAGCCGCCTGAGCGCGAGACAATTCCGATTGTGCAACCTGAAGATTGGCCTGCGCCGCTTCGAGGTCCTGCCGCGCGGTGACGTTCGCTTCGAAGAGCCGACGTTCGCGGTCGTAGAGTGCCGACAGCTCGTTCACGCGCGCACGCGCGATTGCCACCTGCGATGCGAGTCCTGCCGCATCGGCGCTTTCGATGCGTGCTATCGCCTCTCCTTGCCGAACGTAATCGCCGAGGGTCTTGCTGACGCCGCGGACGACCCCGGAAGCACGCGCGTCGATACGAGCACTCGCATTGGGTGCCGCGGCGACGGTTGCCGGGAAAACGAGTTCGGTGACAGAGCCAATCTGGACCGTCTCGATGCCGATCGAAGAGGCTTCGATTTGCCTTTCACTAATTTGCACAATGCCTTCGAGCGTGCGGCTTTCTTCGCCGTGTTCGTCCCCGCTATGGTCGTCAGACGCTTCAGGCCAATATGCCCAAATGGCGATCGCAGTTAGAACGAAAATACCGACGGCGGCGAGTATGTAGTTACGTTTCATGACCCTAATCCTCACCCTGCCGTCAGCCAGATCAGGCGCGCTGCAAGAGTGGCGCGCGTCTCTTCTGCTTCGATCAGATTTTCACGGATGATGTCGCGCGCTTCGGCGGCAGCCAAGACTTCAATCAGGGGAAAGCGCCCGTTGCGATAGCCGATCTCGACCAGTCTGAGCGCCTCCTCGGCTTGCGGCAGGCTAGCGCGCGACAAGGTTTCAACCCTTGTATCGGCAGAGCGATAAAGCGTTAAGGTACGCTCGAATTCCAGTCGATAATCGGCTTCGATTATCGCTTCCTGTGCCTGCGCAGCGCGCGCCTGAGCTTCGGCGGCAGCGACATTGCCCTGGTTGCGGTTGCCGAAAAGAAGCGGGATCGTAACGCCGACAATAAAGGCTTGGTCGTTGCTGCCCTCGAAGCGCCGCACACCCGCCATGACCGTCGGGTCCGGCACGCCAAGCGATCGTTCGCGAGCGATCTCGGCCTGAGCGAATTCGGTACGAGCACTGGCCAATCGCAGCGGCAGCGGTTCCGACGCCTCATGCGCAGTAACGGGTGAGCTAATCTCGGGAAAGGAAGACTCCGTACGCCAAAGTGTTTCTGTGGGCACCCACAGCGCAGTGAGAGCTTGCCTCGAAGCAATCTCGTCAGCTTCGGCAGCCTGCAATTGCGCTTCCGCTTCGGCAAGCGCAGCCTGTGCTCGCATGGCGCGTAGAGGAGGCTCTCGCCCAACCTCGACCAGCACGGTTGCAACACGCGCAAGTTCGCGATTGCGCTCAACGATTTCACGCGCGAGTTCGACGCGTTGTCCAGAGGCGACTGCCGCAATGTAGCGCTCCCTCACGGCCAGCGCGAGTTCAGCGGTCGACATATCCCGGCGAACCCCAGCAATCCTCGCCGATGCTTCCGCGCTTCCGATGCGCGCGCGGCGCTTACCGCCAAACTCGATCTGCTGTGCAAAGCCCAGCGTGTACTCGCTGGATCGGAGACCGGAAAACGCGCCGGTTCCCGCAATATTCTCCGCCTCGAAGCTCAGCTCCGGATTAGGTCGCAGCCGCGCCTGCGCGATGGCTGCGCGCGCTGCCTCTTCCTCCGCCAAAGGCCCGTAGACCCTCGGATTGGCAGACGCTGCGTCCTCCGCGCCGCTGCCAACGCCCGCGAGTTCAAGCGCGTCGTCGAGCGTGATTATGTCTTGTGCCCATGTTTGCGAGCCGATGGACGCGGCTATCAGTGCCGCGGCCAGTGCAATGCACCGCATCTCGTATCTCCTGACTGAAACCAGGCGAGCGGGATAGCGCTCGCCTCAACATAAAGTCTCGGTCAGGCCTTGGGCGGTTGTTGGGGTACGGACGGCATACGCGACGCTAGGGCTGCTACCCGCAGCGGCCGCTTTAACTTTTCTCGATGCCACAAAGCATTCGATGCCAGGTTGCCAGTTTCGCTCAAATTGAAACTGCAATTGTGATGGTGGGCGCCCGTGTGGTCTTGTTGATTCTGGCCGTCATCCGGGAAATCAGCATCGAAGTGTTCAGTGCCATGCGCGTAGACATGGTCGGCGGCGTGCGCAAAAGTCTCCCCCTGTTCGGCATGCACATCGGGCACCATCAGCAGATTGCTGAAAAGCAGTGCCACAAGCGCAAGAAGAGGCATGATTACACGTCGCATCGCTACGCTGCCTCTAGGGTTTCGGCGAGATTCGTGCAAGGCGCTATCGTGGCGGCTTTGTCCGAACCCGCTCATGTATTTTCGCCTGCAAAGTATTGACACAGCTAAAAGCCGCCATCGGAATCGACAGGCTGCAAAATGGCGTCCGCTAAATCGTCCGGATAGGGCATCTCGGTAAATCCACTGACATTAGCGCGACCTGTATTGCCCAATGGAAGTTTGCCTGTAGCGTTGCCGATTGGTGCGAGAATCAGTCGAATAACCTGACCGACCACCTCGCGAAAATCACGCTGATTTATGGCGAGCGAAAGCATCTTCCAGTGCGACTGGCAATGTGGCCATAAACGGGTCTGGGCCAGAATGTGAGCGCGTTCCAGATGATGCCAAGCCAAGTCGATCTGGCGCGCTTCAACAGCCTTCTGTGCTGCGCGATATTCCTTGGCAAGCAGGTTTGCGGCTCTATTGGGTGCCGAGTCAGCCATGAGCTAGTTCGACTCGCGCTTGTTTGAAAACTTCCAAGCTGCCCCAGATGGCAAGGCCTGCCATAATGCCGGCAACTACGAGATCAGGCCAAGCTTGTCCGGTCCCCAGTACGCCGAGTGCTGCAGCCAGTACGGCCACGTTTCCGATCGCATCGTTGCGCGAACAGATCCAAACGGAACGCATATTTGCGTCGCCTTCCCGATAGCGGAACAGCATTAGTGCTACAGATATGTTCACAAGCAAGGCCGCGACGCCGACGACCCCCATGGTCGTGGGCTCCGGGTTTGATCCAACCGCAATCGCATAAACTGCGTAGCCGATCACCCATAGGCCGAAAACGAGCATGGTTGCTGCTTTAAGCATGGCCGCTTTGGCGCGCCAGGCAAGGGCAAGTCCGGCAACGCCGAGACTAACAGCGTAGTTCGCCGCATCGCCAAAGAAGTCGAGCGCGTCGGCCTGCAATGCCCGGGAGTCCGCAGCAAGTCCCGCAAAAATCTCGACAAGAAACATCGCGCCGTTGGCGATGAGCGCAATCCACAAGATCAGACGCCAGCGCGGATTGTTGTGCGCACCACCATTCGGTTCTGGTGTGCCGCAGCAGGACAAACTCATTTCGATTTCCTTGCAACGTTCGAGTCGCAAATACATATGCACCTTGTAGCAACTACAAGGTCAAGCAATGCGTATCGGCGAACTGGCGCGTGCCACCGGAACGAAAGCGGAAACGATCCGGTATTATGAGCGCGAAGGCATACTGCCCACCGCAGATCGAACCGACAGCAACTACCGCGACTATTCCACCGAACATCTGCAGATGCTCAGCTTCGTTAGAAGAGCACGAGGCCTGGGATTCAACATGGCGCAGGTGCGTGAATTGCTGGCTCTGTCCGATCATGACGAGAAGCCATGTAAGGATGTCGACCATCTTGTTCGGCAGCAACTGGCCGATGTCGAGCAAAGGATCGCCGACCTTGCATCACTGCGCGACGAACTCAGTCAGATGCTTCGCTCGTGCGATGCCGACAAGATTGGCGAATGCCGGATCGTGGAGAGCTTGACACGACCCATCGAGCTTTAGTCTGCTTTTCCGACGCCTTGTGAGTAGGCGGAATGACCGAAATGAGGGCGCAAAGCTGCCAATGAAAGGCAGCGAGCCGAACCCTCAAGACCGACCTTGGCCACCCTTATGACGCTGCCAATACGCGGCCAAATGCTCGGGCATTTCGGTGTTTCCTTGATTTCGACCAGAGAGAAAAGACTTTGATTTTGGGATGCGCGTTGTCGGTTGGTTGGCTAAGTGCTGATCTTTGGAATGCTCCTTGTTCGGAACCGACAATCGCTTCTTCGGACCAGTTGCTGTGACTGTCTTCTTGACTGTTTGGACAGGCCGCATCGCTGCCAGAACCGCGCCTGCTTTTTGACAACCCGCATCGGCACGAGCCGCTATAAACTGGTGCCATGTTGGCATTCGTCTGCGCCTTAGTGGCGATCTCTCGACTCTGTGGCGAGCTTCCAATTCTGCAAGCTCGCGCTTGCGGACTTGTTGCGAAAATCGCGAATAGAATGCTCGACGTTCCGACGGCTTCAACCGTATAGCTTCGTTTTTGCGTTGCTTCATGAGGGCGCGCCGTTTGGCGCGCAACTCACGGGTCTGGCGTATGCGCAAATCCGCTAGCTCGCGACGGCGTTCTTCCTGGTCGAGCTTGTGTTGAGCGACTTCCAGATCATAGTCTTGTTTGAGCTCTGACCGCGCATCTGGAGTTTGAAGAGGCTCAAAAGAGGACGACATCTTTCGTTCGGGCCACCATGTTTTGAAGTCTGGCGTGCCTTTGAGTATGCGTTTGTCCAGTGACCCCAAGCCGAACTTCTGAACGCCCGTGTCCAGTGCAGAGGCTTTCAGCTTGTTACCCGGATCCGAGATATCAGCGATAGTGAGACCGCGAAGCCTCTTCGTTTTTGTGCCAGTGTAGACAGGTTCAAGCTGCAAACCGATGGCTGCGAGTGCATCACTTCTCGATTGCCAAACTCGCTGGTCTAGAGCCTCTCGAATTTCTTCAGATCGTTCCATCAGCGGCACCGAACCCGTGCGCTCGGCACGCTTTCTCTGACCAGGTTCGGCTTCCCTTTCCAACGCTTTCAAACGCTGCGCTTTGGCCTCCTGCGGCGTATTCAGTCGGCGCAGGTCCAGCTCGCGCTCAACGCGGCGACAGACATCTTGTACCCTCGCCAAGGCGCGGAAGTCGAAGCTTCGCAGAGCGCGATAGGCCTCTGGAACGCGCGCAACCTGTTCAGTTGTCAGGGCTTGCGGGCCGATATTTTCAGTCGCGCAGCCCTTCTTAAGGAACCACATTTTGGGTGGTGTCTTCCCAGTTCGCGGTGAAATGGTGGACCAGAAGACATGCACGTGGTCATGCTCAGTGTCTTCATGACGCACAACGACAAATGCATGGCCGTCAAGGCCAAGGGCCTCTTGCTGCTGGCTTACAATATAAAGCCATTTGTCATCAGAAAGCTGGCCATCTTCATGGGCTGCAGAAAGCGAGAGATGGAGAAGCTTGTTCTTTGCGCGGCTGTTCAACGATGCGGCAGCCTCCATTTCCGCAGCGGCATTTTCGACGGACGATACCCCTTCAAAATGGAGGACCTGGTGGTCGCGGTTCTCGGTCAAGTAGTCGACAAGGCCCGCAAAGTTCGCGCCCCAGGTGGGGTTGGCAATCATGATCGCGCGACGCTCACGGCTTTGAGAAGCTGCTGATATGCAGCTGTCAGTTCATCAGCAGAGACCGGCTGCTCACTGTTGAGCTTCTTGGCGATCTGATTGACGTTCGTGCCAAGCCTAGTCACTTGGTAAACTAAATCGCGCGAAATGATAATCTGGTGGTTGGCACGGCAGACCAGGCGGCGAAGTAGCTCCGGGACCGAGCATCCGGAGTAATGCGCGAGCTCAGTCAGGTAGGCAAGTTCCTGGTCGCTCCAACGGGTTGTGCGAACGTGGTTGCGATAGCGGGTCTCGGATCCGGGTTTTCCAGGCATTTTCATTCCTTCCTCTTGTTAAGCATTAGTGGTTCAGTGTGGGGGTCTGGGGGCAGGCGAAACTGCCACCAGCAAGGTCAGGCTACGCAGGGTGCGCGACAGAGTTGAACGACAGAGAGCAGCCTCCGTGACGTCGAAGGACGGGCGCGGTAGTCGATAGCCAGCCCTTGCTCATTTCCTCACTATTCCGTTTAAGGAACCCATTGAGGTGGCAGCCGACCGCGAATGCGGTCGCACTACTTCACTCTTCAGTCTTATTGCTGCAGCGCCACGCGCCTTTGATCGTATTCTGCGGCGCAATTGCGCGTAGAAGCGCGCAACGCTTTTGCGGCGTCTCCGGGCCCTTTCCCGGACCGGATCTGCGATGCATGTTGAGCTGCATTGACCACGCAGAAGGCGAATTCGGTCTCGGTCAGAGCCTGCAGACTTTCACTGGCCGTTTCGTATGTCTCTTCGCTCGAGTTCCAGCCCATGTTGTAAAAGACAGCCCCCAGCAACGCAGACCAAAATGTGATCGCGATGAGCGTCCAGAAGACTTTCGTAGAGGCGCTGGGAGGAAGCTGTGCTTCGACACGGCGCCAGACCCGATTGGCAGCATCCATGGCCCACTTCTCGCCGTCGATTTCGACCTTGCGGCGAACCACATTTGCTGCTTCGTTCATCACTTCTTCGAGCTGCCGAATGTGGGCAGCACGCAAGACAAGCTCGGCCTTCATCCCAATATCATTCTTGAGTTCGTCGGGAAGGGTAATCGCCAATTTGTCGATCAATTCGCAGTCACGTTTGTCGGGCGAACGGTCGACCATACGAATGAAGAGTTCTTTGATCGTAACCATCAGCACATCTCCTCGATCAGGCGGATCAGCGAGGCCTGTTCGCGTTCGACTGCTGCCCTGAACGAGAGGAAGGTGAACCAGTCACCACGCAACCAACTCGCGGGGCGTTCCGAGGGAAAGGGCAGCCGTTGGTTGGCAATCATGTCATGCGGGCGTTGCGGCAGCTTCGGCAGAGTCACCTCCAATCCGCCTTCTGCGAGAAATTCAGCGCGTGTCCGGGAGTTCATCCAGATGTCGAAGCGACCAAGACTTTCATCGTTATGCTTGTTCATAACGAACGCTGTTCGTGATGCAGGTGCGATGGCCATCAGGTCGCGGAAAAGGCGAACCGAATCCTCACCTGGGGTTGCCACCCAGACATGTATCGTAGGCATTCCGAGGTCTTCGTTGGCGATAAGCCGCGCCGCTTCTTGGTGCAGCATGCAGCCTGCGCCTGCCGGAAGATCGACCACCACCGAATGATCTGCAGGAACATTGTCTAGGTGGTTGAACATGCTCGTCCAGCCAGCTTCGCTGCGGGCATCGAAGCGGACCGTATTGAGTTGGCTACTGTAGTGGCGTTCGAGGTGAGCGTTGCGCTCGTCTCCATCGCAAAGCGCGAGCGGAATGCCGCGACTATGGAGCTGCCAAGCCAAGACTCTGGCTTGGAAGCTCTTTCCAACTCCGCCCTTATCGCCGCCAATCGCCACGAGAGGACCCGCAGCGCATGTGCGCTGCGACTGAAACTGTTTGGTTGTCATATTGATTATCCCGGTTGTTGAGCCGGAAGCGGATCGATTGAGGAGCTATTGAGCGCGCTTGCGCCAATCCCCATCGATCACACTCCACACGCATTTCGCGATTCGATTGATCTAGAGGTCGGCGATAGTCCCATTGGCCACCCGGCCAGACGACATCGGCGAATTCTGCAGCCTGCCGGACAGCAAGTCGGGACTACTCGAATGCTGCCCGGCTTCACTTTTCTTCGTGCGCCGACGTTTGCGAGGTGGAACTTTGATTTCCGTTTTAGGCTCTTCGGCCTTCCGCTTTGCCCGTGCTTCCGTCAGGGCGGTCGCAAGCATATTCTTGCTGACCGCATATTGCTTCATCAGCTGTTCGGTTTCCGGCAGGGCATGCAACTGCGGCAGCTTCAGCTTCGGATGCTGATCGAGAACCGCTTCGACATACAGTCGCGCCGCGATTTTGCTTTCGTTCTGTTTGAGAAGCTTCTGATCAAGCTTCTCTGAAGCGGCCTTGGCCAGTTCAACGATATCTTTACTCACGTGTTTCAACTCCTGATTTGATCGGTTTTCGACCGACATCAGGTTTTCACCACAGATCGCAGTTCGATGGGCGGGGGGCACCCCACCCACCCTTGTTTGTCCTGCGCAAATTAGCGCCTTATCAAGCGCATTACAGATACATCAGGAGCTTGAATTGAGTGCCTTTTTCTCCAAAATCGATGTCGGGTCAGATTTCAGTGAAGAGGGTATTCGCAAAGCGATTGACAGCAATATCGATACCATTCTTCGAAAGAACATGAGCCGCTTTCAATATGCTCACGCTACCCTTGCATTTGACATACCGCAGCGACTTCCATTGCAGCATTTAATGGATCATCGCGTCCGGCTGCCACGCTTGCACGTTGGCGCTGAAGCTGCAGATCAAGTTCAAATCGATTCAGTTGTAGATCGGCTAAATCGGATGCTGTGTGTCCGCGCACATCCAGGTGCTCGTGAGCTCCTCGCAGATGCGCTCGATCTCGATCCCGTGCAGGACGCAAAAGATCTCGTTCGGATCATGAAGATAAGCCCGACGTCTTTCCATCTGCTGATCCGAGGGAGACTCGGCAAAGCGATCAAGGTTTCTATAGGGCGAACGACAGCGAGAGAAACTCGCGAACTTATGCAATCATTGATCGCTCGACTTCTGGTTTACCATTGCGCGCACCAAGTGCAGATGATTGCTGCGCGCGGTAACGTCATAGACCGATTCCCAATCCGACTGACGATCTCTGAACGAGAGCAAATGCTCAGTGGGCTCTACGCCGATGCCCATAAACTGCTCACTGCACTTGAGTTGATCTCAAAGAAAGTGATGGGAGAATCGAAACAATGGCCACAGCGTGATTTCGTCAAGGACCTCAAGCCAAAGGCCGAAGAGATTGTGGCTGGACTTACCTTTTCAGAGGATGAGCTGCTTGTCATCCTGCAGGGTGCTTGCACTAGTCGTCGAAGTGCGCTCAAGCAGGCTCTCACATTTTTTGACTTCCTTCGAAACCAGCCAGCCGACTCGCTCCACAAGGCGATTTTCGGCATGACATCCTTCGAAACGCTCATCTTTGCGGTCACGCGCTTAGTGCAGCTGAAGGACAATGCGTCGAAGATCGTAGGGAAGGGCGTTCTCGTGCGTCCTCGGATGATTCCATTCTCACCGGTAAACCTTCCGCGTGTAAACGATGCGGCAGTTTCAAAGGCCTTTCTTGTCTATCGTTCGATTTTGCTGCGCGATGATAAAGCTGAAGAGATCTTCAATGATACAAGACCCATAAACCTGCAGGACATCTGGTCCAACTGGCAAGCAAAAGGCGACGACTATGGAGTGGGCGGCTTCTCAGAGATTAGGCCCTGTTTTCATTTTCTGAATAGAGAGCAATTGAGTTTGCCCATGGCGGAACGGTTGGAAATTGGTCAGAAAGTCGATGTTTTACCGGAGTTTCTTCTACAGCAATGGGCACCAAAGAGAAGGGTTGGTGGGGTGCCCCATGCGCGGCTCGCCCTGGAAATGGGTAGAAACGCCCATGCCCAAAAACAATCGCATCGACCGCCGAATGTCCGCCGAGCGTCTGGAAAACGATGAAGAGATACCACTACGCCCGCTCGACAGCGGCACCCAACTGCCTTCTGTCGGCAACTACGCGCGTTTGGATCGGTTCATTCGTGTCGAAGAGGTTCTCTATGTGACGGGTATGAGCTGCTCCACCCTATACCGAAAAATCGGGAGGGGCACTTTCCCCCGCCAAGTTAATCTCGGCGTAAACATGGTTGCTTGGCGTGAGTCCCAAATCGCCGATTGGATGCAAAATCCAACCTAGCGAGACTTGGATAGTGGTCGCCTTGGCCCTTCAAGCAACTCGGTGCTGCTCATCTGCTCGTCCATGATCCAGTCGGCCCAGAGCTGCGCGATTTCGCGACGACGATCCATATATCCTGCTCTATTATATCGGCGTTCGGTTTCTGACATTCCAGCAGGCGTATGCGCGAGCATCAAGTCGACAATCAGACGCTCAAGTACGAGGCGCTGATCGGCTCCCACGTGTTGGCGCGCAAAATGCTCGTTCATGTTGGTCGAGAATGACGACCTCCAACCATGGCTGACGTGGCGGCCTTTGTAACCAAGGCGATGATACATATAGTTGACCGCATTCTCGCTCAAAGGACTAAACGAGGAGCGATTGCCCGGAAAAACCAGAGGTCCGCGACCAGTCAGTCGCCTAACCGTTTTAAGCACTTCGACGGACTGGCGAGCCAGCGGGACCTTGTGGTCGAAAGCGTCATCACCTTTCAATTCGAGTACCAGCTTCATGCGTCCTGCGGGAATGAGCCAATACGCATTCTCGTCAACTGCCCCAGCATCGGACCATGTTATGTCGTGGAATTCGGACCACGGCGCGGTTCGGATCATTCCCGGTCTCTGAGCCGTCAGGGCCATAAACCTTGACGCCAAGCGGGTGACTGGATTGGCGCCGGCACGGTCGACTGCAGCGATCAAGCCACGTATTTCGTCCAGATCGAGAAGTGCCGGCCACCGCTTGCCTCGGGGCACGGGCTTCAGGAGTTCGCCTATATCGGCAGGATTGTGTGTTACGACCTGCCTAAAGCGAGCAAACTTGAAAACACTCGCAATTCGTTGCCGGAGCCGGTGTGCGGTCTCGATCGCTCCCCTCGCTTCGACTGCCTGGAGAGTCGATAGAACTAGATGCTCATCGATGTCTGGCATGGCCAAGTCGCCCAAAACGGGAAAAAGATCCCGCTCCATACTGCTGATGACATCGTCGGCATGAACTTCCGTCCAGCGATCTTTCTGAACGCTGTGCCATTCGCGCGCCAACGCTTCAAACGTGTGCTCGTGACGCTGCGTATTAGTCAGTTTCGCGAGTTTGGCTTCGTAATTCGGATCCCGACCTTCTCGAAGAAGCCGTTTGGCGTCGTCGCGCATATTGCGCGCTTGGGCTAGTGACACTTCCGGGTATGGTCCGAAGACAAGTCGTCGTTCCTTGCCGCCGAATCTGTATTTGAAGCGCCACGATCGATGACCCGTTTTCGTAACGAAGAGATGCAGCCCACCGGAATCGGCCAGCTTATAATCTTTTTCGCGCGCCTTCGCTTTTCTGACTGCTGCGTCGGTCAGCATGCCCCCACCTCACTGATTTCGTGCCCCCAAACTGCCCCCACATCATCTGGCATTAGGCGACATTGGGTGACAACGCTTAGGACACCGAACACCGCCAAATGCAAGCAATTACAGTCGAATAGATAAGGGGTGGGAACCCTTGAGAAAGGGAAGTGGCGGAGCAGGAGGGATTCGAACCCTCGATACGGGGTTACCGTATACACACTTTCCAGGCGTGCGCCTTCGACCACTCGGCCACTGCTCCGCGCGCCCTTTCGGGAGAGCGGGCCTCTAGCGAGGTTCCGATGGGGGCGCAAGGCGACTTGCGCGGCGAGAATGCCCGCGACCGAGGCACCCGCGCCGGATCAGTGGGTGAGCCGCGTCCTCATGCGGTATCGGCCATTCTCGAAATCGCCGAAATACTGGTGCACATCGGGGTGCGATACAGGGCCTGCGAGCGAATCGCGGATGAGGTTCTGCTGGCTGACATAGGCGACGTAATCGCTCTCGTCGCTTTCGGCGAGCAGGTGGTAGAACGGCTGGTTGCGGTCGGGCCGGATCTCTTCGGGGATTGCCTGGTACCATTCGTCGCTATTGGCGAAGACGGGGTCGATATCGAAGATCACGCCGCGAAAATCGAAGACGCGATGGCGCACCACATCGCCGATGGCGAAACGCGTGCGGATGCGGCTGGGCGCCTCGATCGTGCGACCTGCCGTTGCGGAGAAAAACGTAGCCCTGTCCATGAGTGGGCAGGATATGGTGCGCTGCGGCGAATAGACAAGGGGTAGTGCCCCGCCGTCCCCCGATTTCAGCATCAAAAGGGGTTGGCAAGCCAGCCGGTGGCGGCTAATGGGCGCGCTCGCTTCGACCCGCGGGCCCTGCCCGCTCAAGCGCACCCGACATGCGGAGAGGTGGCAGAGTGGTCGAATGCGCTGCACTCGAAATGCAGTATACGGGCAACCGTATCGAGGGTTCGAATCCCTCCCTCTCCGCCACTACTCCCCGGAATACGTGAGCTTGTAGCTCGATTCGGAAGGGGATGCCCTAAAAGTAGCACCAATAGCACGCTCATAGGCGGCTGAGACGTAAGATACAGCTTGATTGTTTTTCAAGCAGGCGTCCGTGCTCGCTCGGGGCTTGAACACCGAACTGCTAGTTTCCAGGCTTTGCTACTTTAGAAACTTCGCGCGGGCGAGAAACTGTAATAGCGGTCTAGCTAGGTCCTCCGACCGCCCTCAGGTCTCCAATGGCAGGAATTCGACCGCCCCCTACCCCCCAATGTCCGGAAATGGGGTGGAAAGCGGACAATGCGGCCCACACGAAAAATGCCCCGCCATTGCTGGCAGGGCATTCCCGGTTCTGCGGCCCGAAGGGCTCCACTTGCGTAAGGTCCTAGGGGTCATATCAGGACCAAACACCGGGTTGCAGCCAAGCCCTTTTATAGATCGCCTAACGAAACCCTGTCCAGAAATTGTATAAAAACGCTATCGCTGATCGCCAGCTATCGGCGCACCGCTCGCGGCGCAGATCAGTCACGAGCTTGGTGGAAAGCGGATGTGTCCTACGCTTGATACACAAATCTTGTCATAATTTTGCGGGCGAGATTAATTGGTCAAACGAAGGCTCAGCTCGGATAGAATCCAGCAAGGGATCATTCGGAGCAAAAAGAACGCCAGGATCTCCAGTTTCGAATGCCCTCGCAAGAGCTGACAAAGCAGACGCTTTGTCACCCCATTGAGCATGCACTTGCGCCTGTTGATAGAGGCAAGCATCACCATATTCGTCGATCATCTCTCCAAACGCATTCCGAGCGCCTTTCTGATCGCCTAGCTTATCTGCGGTAATCGCGAGACCTGTCAGCTTGAAGATGGAAACGGGTTCGGCATCGAACGCTGATTTCGCACCAGGAAAGTCTCCTTTAATAAGTCGAGCGACACCAATGCCGTAATTCGCGCTGGCGATCTTAGGATTCAGCGACAGAGCCTGATCCATCCGTCTAATCGTCGCCTCGTAGTCGCGCCCGAGAAGGGCAATAAAGCCCGCGGTCCTAAACGACCGGGCATTCAGTGGATCGAGTTCGAGAACCCGATTGATCATTTCCTGTGCAATGATGCGCTGTCCGCCGTACGCATGGAATATTGCGGTATTTCCAAGGACCGCCGGGTCCCCAGGCGCGAGTTCCAACGCCTTCTTGTAATGACGAAAGGCGCCCGAGAAATCGAGCTTTCCGTAGCTCAGTGCAAAAGCAAGTGCCTGGTGACCATCTGCAAGATTTGGTTCAATCTCGATTGCCGTTCGCGCCGCAGAGATAGCGCTGGCAAACTGTCTATTGGCTTCGGCAGAATCCGAACTGGCGTTGGCAATTGCTGAAAACGCCGTTGCACGCGCCGCATGTGCCGTCGCGTACTTTGGATCGAGAGCAATAGCCGCCTCGAACCGCTCCAACGCGCCGCGGTCGGTCTCAACTCCGGACGAAAGAGTAAGGAACGCCATTCCTTGAAGATAAGCTTCATATGCCTTTATGTCCGATGTGCCGCCAACTGCCTTCTGCTGTTCTATCGTGCGGCGCGCCTCACCTTCGCTCGCGATCTGCGTGACCAAAGCAAAAGCAACCATCTCAGCGATCTCAGATTGGACGGCGAAGACGTCTTCAATGCTACGGTCGTAACTTTCGCTCCACTTCACGAACCCATCTTCGATCTCTAGCAACTCCGCGAAGATTCGAACCTTGTCTTGCATGCGCTGTACGCTGCCGCGCAGGATACTGCGCACGCCGAGCGATCTTCCAAGTGAGAAATCGTCTTCATCGACATCTGCTGTTGATGACGTCGGAGCGGAGACCCGAAGCAGTGGATTGCGCGAAAGGACCTGTCGTAACTCGTTCGAAAGTCCATCTGAGAACCATGATTGGCTTTCATCGCCGGTGAGATTGGCAAAGCGCAATACGGCCATTGAGATGGCGGCTGAACCTGCCGACTGAAATAATCCCATCTGCCACCCACCAACTGCAGCGACGCCGCCTGACAGGGCAATTCCGCCAACAATGAGTTTGCGACGAGACAGCGCACTCATCGCTGTCAAACCGTTGGCCGCTCCATTGGATAGTGCACCATCCGGCGAGGATTGGGCGTGTCGCGTCGAAGGCGATTTACCTTCTTCGTCTTGGTCGACTTCTTGAGCCAGCGCGCGCAATAGATCACGGAAAGCTTTCTCATCTTCGGGCCAGTTTGAGAAGTCAATCGACTGAATTTGACGGAACCCGAACGGAGGCAAGGTTCCTTCAAGCGAGATCGGAACCAGTTTATGCTCGTCGCGCGCGTAGCTGGCTTCATCGAGCACCCAGTGACTTTCCAACGATCTGGCAGACCAGGCTACAATCACTGCCTTGGCTGTTCTTATCTCCTTTTCGATGTCCTTGGCGAAATGTCGACCACCTTCGATCTGTTGGTCCCACCATAAGCTGTGGCCGTTCTCCTCAAGAGCAGACACGAGCTCGGCAATCTTCGATTGATCGGCTCGTGCGTAGGAGATGAAAATGTCCGCCACGATCTGAATTTGCATCCAAATAGATTGTATGTCGAGGATTGGCCAAAAATGCGGTTCTATGGCCGCCCCGAATTCGACGTCGAGTCCGATTGAACCTGGAAATCGCCATGGCAGGGCGACCGCAATCGGGCCGTTAGCTGCCCGTCCGGTCGTGGCACATCGCTAGCTCGGTGAAAGCGTCGTCAGATGGGTGGCAAGCGGACATTCAAGTCTGTTTGCTCGATCATCTAAGCATCGAACATATGTCCGATGCGCTGGCTACGGGTTTGGCTCATTTTCTTCTTGTCGATGCGACGATCAAGAAAGGAAACAGCCATGTTTAAATGCACGCTATGGGCGTTCTGCCTCGCAACCTACGTCGGAATTTGCCCATCCCCGACGCTAGCGCAGGATGCCCCGACAGAAGAGGTTCACTTTATGGATTTGGATCTCAGGACACCTGCCGGGGTGAATACCCTGGATACGCGGATAATGGTCGCAGCACGGAAGGTCTGCCGCAAAGTCAACTATTTGGGCACTTTCAAATTGCTTCACATTCGCAATTGCCGAAAGGAAACAATAGCTGACGTTCAGCCAATTCGCGATGACGTCATCGAAAATGCAAGACGCCGTCAGGGGTTCGTGGAAATTGTCTCACTTTCCGTCACGTCAAACGTGAAAACGAGATGATAGATCAGTAGTTGCCGGGCAAGTCATGCTGGCCTGGCAACTACTATCCACTGCGGAAGAGTCGCGGGGCGGCTAAGGTCAAACAAGAAGGCGGTGCCCTCCCTACTTGGGTTCCACTTAGTCAGCCGGTCCTCGCTCTCAACCAATTTGGCCGGAATATGCTATCATTGGATCGGAGCAACGCGGAGCCTGCACAGTGACGCAGCCTAATAAATTGGATCATGCTGTTTCGGAAATATATGAAGCAGCGCTCTCTCCTGAAAAATGGGACAGTGCTCTCGTTGCGATTGCCGAGGCGATGGGCGCATCTCATTCAGCCATGATGATCCTCGAAAATGGCCACCTGGTGGACGGCTCGATGCCCATGATGGATCCAGCACATCTCAAGACTTACGCGAATATAAAAGCAAATGAACCAACCGGCGAGTTTGGTATCCCCCCTGAAACGGTATCTCTGGGAAAAGTTGTCGGAATTGACAGTGAACGTGATCGTGAATCTTTTGAGGCAAGCGTTGAGTATCGAGAGTGGTGGACAGAACATGACCTCGGGATTGGTGCACTGTTCGCAAACTTAGCCATTGGCGGCTCGCGTCTGGCGCAAATAGGAATTTACCGACCGCGAGACGCTGGCTTCACATTGACGGACCGAGAGCGATTAGAAAATCTGTGTGACCACCTGTTGAGGGCAAGTAGAATTGAGAAGCGGCTTAGTTCGAACTTATCGCAAACATCAGGTAGTGACAGTCACGGGTTCACGACAAATCTGATTGTTGATCAAGACTATCAGATCCTGACTGACGCAAATCCAACTTTAGATTACCTTAGGGAGCTTGGCCTGATCGAAGCTTCTCGCTTTGGCGAGAAACTCGCTTTACGGCACAATGAGTTGAAAAATCTAATTGATAAAGCTCAGCCACCGGCGCAGTCTGGTGGTTCATTCGCCATCTCTTCCACAGACGGGCAAAGGGTATGGATCGATGTTACTCCAGCATCCCCCAAGGGCTCAGAAACCGATTGGCTTTGCCTTGATCGCCCGGCTGCGCTCGTCCAAGTTACATTGCCGAAGAAGCGTATTCCACTTCGAGTACACGGGCTCGCACGTGAGTTCGGTCTGACACCGGCGGAAAGAGCAGTCGCGGTTGAGATTATCAAGGGCGATGGAAGGGCTGCTACAGCTCGAAGACTGGGCGTTTCGGATAGTACAGTGCGATCACACTTATCCGTGATATTCCAAAAGACCGGCGTTCACCGACAAGCTGAGCTTATCGAACTTCTTGTAGGCTAAGCCTGCGAAGTGCGCAGGCACCGCAGTAGGCTCTAATGAAGAGCATCGCGTCGGCCGCAATCGGGTCGTTACCAGCCGGTCCGCTTTTGACACAGCGCCTGCTCGGTGAAGCTGTCACGAAGTGGGTGGAAAAGCGACAATCAGCCTCTTTGATACCGCACGGTATTCGACTGGTGCTGTCCAAGCGTCATTTACCGTCTCGTTGACCAATCAAGTGTCAATGTCACGGTCTCATATGCCGGATAGAACTCTTCAGGAAGATTGAAGGGCGCGGCCTCAATGATCGCGAAACGGGCCATTTTAGCGTGCTCACTAGCCAACCCTTCATCTCCCCCGAACCCAATCTGCTTTACGACGTTCGGGAGGGAGGCAAGCGATCCATCCCTGTTGAGGCGAAATGTCACCGTCGTAGACTGACCGTCCAACGTCGACTGCGGACGCCAATGGGGTCTGACAGCTCTGGCGATCATGTGAATGAGCATTGCCTTTTCACGCCGTGTCGGCTCACGGATTTCAGCTTCAGGGGCGTCACGCCGACCCTCGAGAAAGTCGGGATTGATCCTCGATTGCTGATTGGCCGAAACGCCTGAACCCGCCGCCAGAAATGCGCCTATGCCGCAGAATAGTGCCGTCTTCTTCATGTGCCCCCCCAACCTTCTATTTAGTCCTTTAGACGTAACGCAAAATTGCTGAATTTGCACCCCAAACGGTGTTCACAAGGTAAGCAGATGCACTCTGCCGAGCCTTGCAATGGCCAGCGGATCACAACCAAGCAACGCACTCAGACAATCAGGAGCCGAGGTTTCCGAACTGCAAGACGGTCAGTCTCACAACGACGGCAATCGGGTCGATACCCGCACGTCCGCTCGTGGCACACCGCTAGCTCGGCAAATCGGTCACGAAGTGGGTGGAAAGCGGACACTAAGGCTTAACAGCGCAGAAAGACAACTAGGCTCTCATATTCTGTTCGGCAGAAACCGGTCCTTCGGATGATAGCGGTATCGTTCGCATTCGGCTTGGAAGTCATAGGAAACCTCGTCTGCGCAATCCGGCCAACTGCCAGTTTCAAGCCAGTACTCTACAAGCCCTAGTCTAGCACACAGCTTCACGAAGCGTCGGTCTTGCCGCAACTGCGGATAAGCAGAAGAAAACAGCAGATGGGGACGATAAGCATTTTCTCCTAAGACGTCCCCCTCGTTCCCGGACGGCCCCAGGCGCACCGTTTCTGCGAGCCTATATCCCTCATCAGTGAAGCCCAAGTCCGACCATAGTGCGAGAAGAAATGGTTCGATTGAGCCAAACTTCGTCTGTCGCTTGGTGTAATCTTCAAGGAACGTCCTTGCGGCCTCCGTAGACCCGCTCAGTGCGAGCCGACCGGCGTCAGCCGCCCATGCATATTGACCAAGCGAATACTTGCGAAGAACGTCTGGGTCCAACAACTGGTCAAGAGCGTCGCGATCATTATCTCTTGTGTAGACGCCAATGAGCGTGGCTCGGACATTGTAGTCGCCGGGTTCCGCAGCGAGCGCCTGCTCCAGCATCTCCCGCCCCTTGGCAAACTGTCCAGCCCGCCAAATCGCCATACCGAGGTAGCTGTCAGCAACATATGCTTTCCGCGCACGATATTCTTGCATCAAGGCTATCGCTTCGCGCTTGCGCCCGACGCATTCGAGATGGAAGGGGTGGTGGACGTTGGCGATGCCCGACTGCTCCCACATCGCACTCCATTTTTCTTCGAGCTTTCCTTGCTCGACGAACTGCCCGAATGGCGAATAGAATGACCACTCAGCGGCGATTGCGTTTGGGCATTTCGGATCAATTGAAAGGGCACGCTCAAGCGCACCTTTTCCAAGTGCGATGATTGCATCGCGATCATTGTACGGTAGCTCGTGACTTTGCCAGCTAAGGATCAGAGCACGCAAAGCCCATCCATCAGCGAATTCTGGAGCCATCCTGACGAGGCCAGCAGACAAACTTTCGAACTTTTCGAGGTCCATGCTTCGATACATGAGTTGGCGCAGCTGAAGGTAGAGGTCATAAGCCAATGGATCGATCTTCGGCGCTTTGCTCGGCGAAAACGCTGCGTCGAGCGCCTGAGCGATAGCCTCTGAGATCTCGTCCTGAATCGTGAAGATGTCATCCAAGTCCCGATCGTAATGCTCCGACCAAAGAGTGGTAAGGCTTTCGACCTCGGTGAGGTGCGCGAATATCCTGACTTTGTTGCCAGCACGCCTTATAGAACCATCCACCAGATGGCTTGCGCCAAGGGCTTGCGCTGCCTTGGCTTTCTCTGTCCCCCTGAATTGGAAACTCAGCGCTCTTCCGACAACTTTTAGCTCGGAACCGGATGATACCCTTCCCAAAATGTCCTCTGATATTCCGTCGGAAAAATACGCCATCTCTCCGTCGGTCGATAAGTTGTCGAACGGAAGCACGGCGATCAATTTATCTCCCGATGGAAGACTTGATCGAGCGAACTCGCGCGGAGCTTCCACGCGCGTGCAAGCCTTCGAAGCCTTTTTCGCGCCTCCCCCTATTGTGGAAGAAATCTCTTCGACCAGCGCCCGCCAAGTCGGGTCGCTAGTCGCACCACTCCATCCCCTAAGGTCTGCCGATTGTATGAGCTCAAAAGCAATTGGACGCTCGCAAGCTTCAATCATGCAAGGGACGAGAATATCGCGGCGTTCCGCGAACGTGGCCTCGGCTCTCACCCACCGGGAGGCAACCGAGTTTTCCGACCAGAGGACAACGACGGCTTTCGCAGTTCGCAAGGCTATTTCGATTTGCTCGTCGAACGCTTGGCCACTTCGGATTACGTTATCCCACCAAACTTTCAGCCCCTCTTCCTCCAATGCGGTCGCGAACAATCGTGCGCGTTCGCTGTCGGCACGACTATAAGAAAGGAAGACATCTACTGCTGGCAAAAATCCCCCCATTATACACTGGGTCGAACGCAAGCCGGCCGGATTCGCTGATTAATCAGCACCAGAAGTGGGCGTAGTCATTGTCTGTCACACAATCGATCGTCGCACAAATAAATGCTGTGGTGGGAGGCCGCCTTACGGGTAACTGCGTGGGGCCTTGTCAGCGATCGGGTCATCAGCGCCTGGTCCGCTATTGTCACATCGCCAACTCTGCAAATCGGTCATGAAGTGGGTGGAAAGCGGGCGATGAAAGAACTGCTGCGGGCGCAAAGGACTTAGCGCTAAATCAAATTGGCCTTCAACATGCCTGCAGCTGCATCGGCTGCTCGGGCCGACATCGCCATGTAAGTAAGAGACGGGTTTTGGCATGCGCTTGAAGCCATCGCAGAACCGTCGGAGATAAAGAGGTTCGGCACGTCGTGCGACTGATTGAAACCGTTCAGAACCGACTTTGATGGATCCTTGCCCATGCAGGCCGTTCCCATCTCGTGGATCCCCTCGCCGGGAATGGCAAGCGGATCACTCTCAATCATAACCCTGCCGCCGGCGCTTTCGATCATCTCGCGGCAATCAACAATGGCCGTGCTCATCATCTGCTGTTCATTCGACCCATAAGAACAATCGATATGCGGCAAGGCTATGCCCCACTTGTCTTTCTTGGTTGGGTGCAGAGTGACTCGGTTTTTCGGGTTTGGGAGCATCTCCCCGAAGGCAACCATCACCATCCGCCAAGCGCCCGGGGTCCGGGCCTTTTCCATCAAGCCTTTGCCGATCCCCGATTGAGCCAGACCATTGTCCAAAATTGGAGTTCGTGTCCCCCACCACTGGATGCCAAAGCCGCGGGAAAAATCTGCAGGCTCGGTCACATTGCGATAGCGCGGAGTATAGCAAGTGGTAGGTCTGCGCCCCCGGTAGTAGGTTTTGGGACCTCCTTCGAACTGGCCTGATACAAAAGTGCTGGGGTGATCCATGAGGTTTCTGCCTACCATCCCGGAGCGATTGGCCAGACCTTCCGGGAAGGCCTCTGAGCGAGACGCAAGAAGGATCGCGGCGGTAGGGATCGTGGAGGCGTTGCAAAACACGATCCGGGCTTCATAGCTTCTGGCGTCCTTCGTTTTTGCATCGATGACACGAACGCCGGACACCCGGCCTGCCTGTGGATCGTACTGGATGGAATCGACTATGGCATCGGTTACTATAGTGAGGTTCCCCGTTCTTTCTGCTGCCGGCAAAGCTCCAGAAAGGCTGGAGTAATAAGCACCGTAGCTGCAACCGCTCTGACAGATATCGCGGGCCTGGCAGCGCCCGCGGCCCAACTCTTCTTGATGCCTCCTCGACTCGCTGAGATGCGCGGTACGCGCATGGATGAAGTTTCGTCCTGGGAATGCCGCTTTCATCTTCAGCGCAAATTCCCGCTCGAAATCGGTCATGCCGAATGGAGGAAGAAAGTCTCCATCCGGCAGAGTATCGATACCGTCGCGCGCGCCCGCCACACCGATGAAGTTTTCGATGTGGTCGTACCAAGGGGCGAGATCGTCATACCCGATCGGCCATTCAGACCCGATGCCTTCGCGGGCGTTAGCCTCGAAATCCATTTGCGAGAGACGATAGCTCTGGCGATGCCATGTCACGGATCGACCGCCGAGGTGAAACCCACGGTACCAGCGGAACGGGCGGTCTTCTGGGGTTGAATAGGGATGGTCGCTATCTTTTACCCAGAATTGCTTGGTGGCGCTGGTCATCGCATAACAGTTGCTCTGGATCGGATAGTCGCGGGCTGCCTCCTCTTCGGGAATGCCGTCCAAATGGGGTCTTTCCCAAGGCTCCATCCAATCCGTGTAATCGGTTCCATGCTCGACATGCCGTCCGCGCTCAAGCAGCAGTGTCTTGAGACCGCGCTCACATAGTTCCTTTGCCACGATACCGCCGCTCATCCCGGAACCTATGACAAGGGCGTCGAACATCAGCCTCTGTTCCAAAATTGCACGCGCGTTGCGCGTGTGAGGGGTATCGACGGGGTCCAGCCACCGGGGTCATGATCCCAGTCCAGCTCACGGTTCAACGCAATCTCGGAATGGTAGAAACCCGCGATCAAGAGGTTCTTCAGGGCCAGATACCAGCGGCCTTCATCGCCCTGCTTCTCGATGTCCATCATGTCGATGTCGTGGGTCTCCAAAAGACGCGATTGGGTGGTGGGGTCTGCAAGTGAGAAACCCACACCCGCCGAATGCAGGGCACCGATTGCATCGATAGCTGAAACGAGACCTGTGCGCGTTTGGGCGCTCGCCCATTCATCAAGCAAATCCACCACGATACGAGGCAACCCAGCGTCCAAGGCTCCTGTACCGTCACCGCCGGGAAGCATGGCATTGCTGGTGGCTGCGAGAATGGCGAAACGCTCTTCGGATAGCCCAAGCGGCTTAGATTGCGGCTCGCTGCAACCGCTTGCTGCGAAGACGAGACCTGCGGAAATCAAAGAATTTCGCAAGATTTCGCGACGACTGAAAGCAGATTGACGGATCATCGAATTCTCCCGTCCGCTTGAAGGTGCATATGGCATTCGATACATCACGACAAGTAGAAGGGATTGTGGTGTATGCATTGCGGATAAGCAGGAGAAACGCGCTCAAAGGCACCATGGCGACGCTTGGGTCGCTTATGGCTGCCGGATGTATGTCGGCACACAATTCCACCTTCTTTTCGCCTACCGGCCCTCAAAAGCTTGGCATCCAGCTTTATACGCTGGGTGACGAGGTCTGGACTGATGTGGGAGGCAATTTTGTCCGGCTCTGGGAACTTGGTTTCCGCGAACTGGAACTGCCATCAAACTATCCTCTGCCTGCACGCGAGGTCCGTCGTCTGGCAGAGGCTGCAGGGCTCGACGTGGTGAGTACGCATATCGACATATCAGCAGCTATCGAAACGCCTGAGGAGGTTCTTCGAGCTTGCACAGACTTGGGCGTGAAAGACGCCATTGTACCATTTCCAGATCTTGGGCCTGATTTTGCTGTGCCAGAGGGCGGCGACTTTGTCGGCGCGATCGCGTCGTTCTTCGGCGTCAAGGATGCCGATTACTGGACTCGAACGGCAGCAGACCTGAATATTGTCGGGGCTGGAATGAAAGCGGCTGGCTTGCGCTTCGGATATCACCACCACAACATGGAGTTTCGCCCTATCGATAGCCGGACAGGTTGGGATATAATTGTCGTGGAGACAGACCCGGATTTGGTCGGCTTTCAGATCGATACTGGCTGGGTGTCCGCTGGTGGTCTCGATCCCGTCGAGGTCCTCGCCTCAATTGGTGATCGCGTGATGTCATTGCACTTGAAGGACTTATCACCTTCATCGCAAACCGACTATGCACTTGGCCTTGCCACTGCCAACATCGGGCGAGGCCGGCTTGATTGGGAAACCATTCTGGCGGCCGCAAAACAGATCGGCGCAAGGCATTTCTTCTTTGAACAGGAGGGGCCGTTCGCCAGTTCGCGCATGGCCGCCGCGACCGAGGCTGGGCGCTACCTTGGTTCCCTCAAGTAACGCCACCTCCATCCATAAACCTGACTTTCCGCAATCGGGTCGTTAGCAGCCTGTCTGCTCCTGGCACAGCGCTAGCTCTGCAAATCGGTCACGAAGTGGGTGGGAAGCGGATTTAGAATCGCCCTCTCGGCAACTCCGAAAAATCTCCGGCGTCGACATCGACAGCCCGCAGTGCAGTCGATGCGACGCCGAAGCCGGGTGTCTCTTACTTGGCCGACTTGCTTCCGGCCGAAACCATCACAGCGAGCCGGGTGGGGGCGGCTTTGCCCATCGCGATCCGTGCAGCGGCATCTGCAATTTGCCGGTCAGCCTCGCTCCACGCCTTCGCGCGGCATTCGCTGTGATCCGGGTAGATATTGATCGGACCCTGGATGCGTGCGGGGCAGGCCCAGTTGACGGCCACGGCGACGCGGCTCCTCAGGCGCTCCATGTCCTGTGCCTGCGAGATGTCGAGATCATTGAAATCGACGATCCTGACCCGCGCATCAGGGGACGCCTCGACAAGGAGGTCTGGAGTTTCCTGTGCCTGCAGCGGTGCTGCAATCGACAGGGCAGCGAAACCGATGGCGATGGTTCCGATATGATTCTTGCTCATTTGATTATCCTTTCCTCATGCGTTTTCGGTCGCGGTGGGAAACAGGAAAATCCAGCCCGTACCGTGGGCTGAGCCCTCCGCGATCGTTCAAAGTGTTCTTCGTCCAGAGGGCTCGGGATTTCCGCTTGCCCGGTGGTGAGACCTTTTTGCGCCGGGGCGGGAAATGATGCCTTGGTGGTTGCATGAGGATTGCGTGAAACTACGCTGAAAACTGTTGTTTTCCTTAAGGGGAATCGGAGAAGATAAGGCAGATCAGCTACTTATTTCTCTGCCGAAAGTTCGCCAGCCGGCCCCACCAGAATTGGCAATTCGCCTCGGATTGTGACAAGATCGCCAGACCGACCGACGGCAACAGCTTTTCTTAAGGTCGGGGAAAGGTGCCGATGTGGAAGAGTTTCGCATCGGGTCGCATATCTTGCAGCCTCATCGCCAGCTCCTGCTGGATGGCGAGCATGTGCATCTTGGGCCGCGGGCTCTGTCGATACTCACTGTCCTCGCAGAAGCTGGCGGTGAGATCGTCACCAAGGACGAATTGATGCAGGCGGTCTGGCAAGACGTCACTGTCGAGGAAAACGCCCTGCAGGTGCATGTAACCGCTGTCCGCAAGGCACTAGGCGATGATGCGGGACGCCTGCACACCTTACGCGGAATCGGATACAGTCTAGAGACCGCAGAAAACCCAGAGCAGAACGGCGAAATCCTATCGACCAGCGTCGGTGAGGAAGCGGCATCGAGCGGTAACGCCGCTATTTCAAGCCCTCGCTCGAATCCGTGGCGCAATTGGGTCATCGCTTCGCTCGCAGCAGTTGGCCTCGTCCTCCTGACATTGGGAGCATTCTGGATCCTAGCACCTTCCGACCCGATCACCGCTGGGGAACGAGCTCCGACGACTTTGGCGGTCCTCCCGTTCGAGGTGACGGGCGACGAGGAATGGCAGAAACGTGGGGAGACGCTGAACGCCTCGCTTTCGAGCAACCTGACGCGGGTGCCCGATATCGAGTTTGTCTCTGTCTTCGCAGCAAGGGCGGTCGCTGACGATGATCTATCGCCTTCCGCGATTGGAGCGCGGCTTGGAGTGGATCATTTTATCGAAGGCGACGTTCAGGCGACCGGCGACCGCCTGACCGGTTTGGTACGTCTTGTAGAAGTATCCTCCGGGCGGCCGATCTGGAGCGGCGAAATCGAGGGCGACAAGAGATATCCTGACGAGTTCGAGGCTCTTCTCCTAAACAGGATTTCGGGCGTATTGATCGCGCTTCGCAAGATCGCTCAGGGTGACGTCGAGATCCCGCAAGACCTTGATCCGCGCGCATACGAGGCGTTCCTCGATGGAATGGCAAGGCTCACAGTCACAACCTGGGAGGACCATTGGGATGGATTTCGCCAGATGAAACTGGCCGCTTCGATAGAACCGGACTTTGCAGCGGCGCATGCCGGCATTTCCTTGACTCTCTCACTAGGATCGAATGCGACCTTCAACACGATGTCGCGAGAGGAATTTTTGGCGCAACATGAGGCGAGCATTGCCAAGGCCCTTGAAATTGATCCGGACAATTTCATGGCGCAATTAGCGGAAGCATTCGCGAAGCTTGGCGCTCACGGGGACATTCCTTTCGCACTCGAGAAGGCTGATGAGTTGCTTGAGCGTCGCCCTAACGACGGTCATGCGCACCAGTTGAAAGCGTATGCGCTAAACATGGCCGGTCAAACGCGCGAGGCCATGACGCATTTGGACAGGGCGATGGACGCTGATCCTTTCAACTATTGGTTACACGTCTATCGCCGCGGCAACCTCATAAGCCTTAACGATTACGCGGGGGTGAAACGAAGCGCCCTGAGCTGCAGGGTTCATTGCTGGCGTGCTGCAAACCAATGGTGGGCGGCGCTGCTCAAAATCGGCAGCAGAAACGACTACGAAAACGATATCGAGACGATGGCTGCCATGTATGACGATGATCGCGCCTACTATTCCGGAGAAGCCGGGCGGGCCCAATCGCTCAGGAGCCATGCCGAGTTCATTTTCCTAGATCGACCGAACCCGTATATGCGCGATTACGACATAGATGAGGGATCCGGGTGGGGCATCAATGACTGGAACCTGCTGCTTTTCCGATACGGTTATGTAGACGCAGCATTCGATCTCGCGATGGAAAAGGTCGAGGTGGCCCCTGTCGGACATATCGGTTTTTGGCTAAATGGCGGGCGCCTCGCCCCCAGTGAGGAAATAAGGGCCGACCCGCGTTATCACGCAATCTTCGAAATTCCGCGATTCAAGGCTGTTGCCGACTATCGCCGGGAGCGAGGGATTACCGACGGCTTGCCGTTTTTCCCTGTGAGGCCATACGAAGCGAATTGAGCGTCAATGTCCGCAATCGGATCGTTAGCCGTCCGTCCGCTCCTGACATAACGCTAGCTCGGTGAAAGCGTCGTCAGATGGGTGGCAAGGGGACATTCGCGGGATCGCATGATCGAAGTCCGCTAGCTTTAGAAGCAGACCCGTGCCGGACGCAT
>NZ_JAIGNM010000001.1 GCF_019711495.1 Qipengyuania xiamenensis | reverse complement strand
ATGCGTCCGGCACGGGTCTGCTTCTAAAGCTAGCGGACTTCGATCATGCGATCCCGCGAATGTCCCCTTGCCACCCACTTTGAGCCATGAAAGCTAGATCTGGTTCAGCCTGAAAGCGGACAACACCGGCAGGTGTCTTGCATCACCCGTGCCGTTCGCGGCGCACTTCGCGCTGGCCGATGTCGCGGCGGCAGAAGCCGTCTGCGAAGTCGATGGCGTCGACTGCTTCGTAGGCATTGCGCTGCGCATCGGTGGCGGTCGAGCCCTTGGCCGTGACATTGAGCACGCGGCCACCGTTTGCGACCAGCTGGCCGTCCTCGCGCTTGGTGCCGGCGTGGAAGACCTTGGCGCCGTTTGCCTCGGCCTCGCCGAGATCGATGCTGCCGCCCTTCTTGGGCGTGCCGGGATAGCCCTCTGCCGCCATCACCACGGTCAGCGCAAAGTCGCCCGACATTTTCGGCGTCTCGATCTCGCCTAGCCGCCCTTCGGCGCAGGCGAGCATCAGTTCGACGAGGTCGCTTTCCAGCCGCATCATCAGCACCTGGCATTCGGGATCGCCGAAACGGACATTGTATTCGATCAGCTGGGGGCCGGACTTGGTCAGCATCAGCCCGGCATAAAGCACGCCAGAATAGGGCATGCCTTCTTCGCGCATGGTGCGCACGGTGGGCTCGATGATCTCGCGCATGGCCTGCTCGCGGAGGGCATCGGTCAGCACTGGGGCGGGCGAATAAGCGCCCATGCCGCCGGTGTTGGGACCCTCGTCGCCATCACCCACGCGCTTGTGGTCCTGCGCGCTGGCGAGGGGCACGATGGTCTCGCCATCGGTCAGCGCGAAGAAGCTTGCCTCTTCGCCCTTGAGGAACTGTTCGATCACCACCTCGGCGCCCGCGCTGCCGAACTTGCCGTCGAACATTTCGGACAGCGCTTCCTGCGCATCCTCGCGGGTCTCGGCGATCACCACGCCCTTGCCCGCGGCCAGCCCGTCGGCCTTCAATACGAAGGGCGCGTCGAACTTCTTGAGCGCGCCCCACGCCGCTTCCAGCGAAGTGCAGCGGATGAACTTGGCGGTGGGGATCTTCGCGCGCTCGCACAGCTCCTTGGTGAAGGCCTTGCTGCCTTCGAGCTGCGCCGCAGCCTTGGACGGACCGAAGGCGCGGATGCCTGCTGCGCGCAGGGCATCGGCAAGCCCCTCGACCAGCGGGACCTCGGGGCCGATCACGACGAGGCCGATGTCGTTCTCGCCGCAGAACGCGACGACCGCGTCATGGTCGCCGCTGTCGAGCGCGATGCATGTCGCGCATTCTTCCATTCCGGGATTGCCGGGGCTCGCCCACAGCTTGTCGCAGGAAGGAGATTGCGCCAGCTTCCATGCCAGAGCATGTTCGCGCCCGCCGCTGCCGAGCAAAAGGATATTCATGGCTGCAAGTTTCCCACCGGATGACAACAATGATGGGTTGGTAGCGAGGTCCCGCGCCGGCGACAACGCCGAGCCGCTGTCGGTGAGCGAAATCTCCAATATATTGAAGCGCACGGTCGAGGATCGTTTCGGCTTCGTGCGCCTGCGCGGCGAATTGTCGGGTGTGAAGCGCGCCGCCTCGGGCCATCTCTACGCCAGCCTCAAGGACGAGAAGGCGGTGATCGACGCGGTCATGTGGCGCGGCAATACGCAGCGCCTGCCGTTCCAGCCGGAGGACGGGCTGGAGGTGGTCGCTTCCGGCAAGCTGACGACCTATCCGGGGCGCTCGAAATACCAGATCGTGGTCGAACGGATGGAGCTGGCGGGCGAGGGCGCTCTGCTCGCGCTGCTCGAAAAGACCAAGGCGCGGCTGCAGGCAGAGGGGCTGTTCGACGAGGGCCGCAAGCGCCGCCTGCCGTTCCTGCCAAAGACCATCGGCGTGGTGACCTCGCCCACTGGCGCGGTCATCCGCGACATCCTCCACCGTCTGGCAGACCGTTTCCCGAGCCGCGTGATCGTGTGGCCAGTCCTCGTGCAGGGGCAGGGCGCTGCAGAACAGGTCGCGGGTGCGGTGCGCGGGTTCTCCGGACTGCCGGAGGGCCATCCAGACCGCCCCGACCTCGTGATCGTCGCGCGCGGTGGCGGTTCGATCGAGGATTTGTGGAGCTTCAACGAGGAAGTGGTCGTTCGCGCGGTCGCCGAGTGCTCGATCCCGACAATCAGCGCGGTGGGGCACGAAACGGACACGACGCTCGTCGACTTAGCGTCCGACATGCGCGCGCCCACACCGACCGCCGCTGCCGAGATCGCCGTACCCGTGCGCGCCGAACTCGCCGCCACGCTCGATGATTTCGCAGCCCGGACCAAGCGCGCCATCCTGCGCCCCGTCCAGCTTGGCCGCGAGCGTCTGCAGGCGCGTGCCGAAAGGCTGCCGACGCCCGAAACGCTGCTCCAGCCGCAGGGGCAGCAGCTCGACGATCTGTCCGAACGTCTCCGCCGGGGCTTGCAGGACAGGACCGCGCAGGGACGCGAGCGGCTAGGCAATCTGCGTCTCTCGCCGGCGGTGCTTTCGCGCAGCCTGCGCGATGCCAAGCGCTCGCTCGAGGCGGTGCGCCTGACGCCCTCGCTCGTCACGAAGCCGCTCGCCGACCGGCGCGAGAAGCTCGCGGCCATTGCGCGCCTTGCCGAACAGCTCCATCCCGACCGGCCGCTGGAGCGCGGCTATGTGCGGGTGACCGGCCCCGACGGAAGGACACTCACCGACAAGGTGCAGGCGCAGAAAGAGGCCGCGCTCACGCTAAAGTTCCGCGATGGTGATCTCGACGTTTCGACCGGAGAGGCGCCTCCGCCTCGCCCGACACCCGCGCCGCGCCCCAAACCCCCGAAAAAGGGAACGCCGCCCGCGCAGGATGATTTGTTCGGTTAGACACGGCCTGCTAAGAGGCATCCCATGCTGATGAACAAGGATTCCGGCCCCGCTTCGGGCGAGGCCAAGCTGCAATACGGTCCCAACGGCTTTCGCGTGCTGCGCGGCGGCCAGCACGTCTTCTGCGCGGCAAGCGGCGTGCCGATCGCGCTGGACGAGCTGCGCTACTGGTCGGTCGAGTACCAGGAGGCCTATGCCAGCGCAGAGCTCGCCACCGAGCGCCTGAAACCGTGAGTTTTCGAAGGGTCGCGCCTCTTTCCCTCCTGAGCCTGACGCTCGCTGCCTGCGCCGTCTCGACGCCGGTCGCCGATGTCGTCTCGAACTCCGAAGAACCGGCGACCGAGCCGGTGGTCGCGACCCTCCCTGCGCCGCTTCCGCCCCCCACGCCTGCTCCCCCGCCCATCCGTACCGAGACGCTCGCGATCACGGTCGCATCGGGCGAGCGCACGCAGGGCGGCTGGATTCGCGGCAAGGTGCCCTCCGGTACGGTTTCCGCGACGCTCGGCGACACGCCGGTAGCGGTGGACGACGAGGGCAATTTCTTCGCCGCATTCGATCGCGATGCCCCCGCGCTCGAGGTCCTGAAAGCAACGCACAAGGTCGGATTGACGGTCGAGCACCCGATCCGCGTGTCGCCGCGCGACTGGAACATCGAGCGTGTGAATGTCGCGCTCAGGCCGAGCGGCAGCAGCGAGGAATGGTGGGCCAAGCGCGAGCCCGAATGGCTCGCCATCCGCGATGCCCGCGCCAAGAAGACCGGCGCTGAGGGCTGGAAGCAGCAGTTCATCTGGCCGGTCACGGGGCGCATCTCGGGCCGCTTCGGCCGCCAGCGCATCTATCGCGGCGAACCGGGCAGCTACCATTCGGGCCTCGACATCGCGCCGGGAAATGGCGTGCCCTTCGTGGCACCTGCCGATGGTGTCGTGGTGCTCGCGCGCACCGGCTTCAGCCTCGAGGGCGGGATCGTCATCCTCGACCATGGCGCGGGCCTCAACAGCGCCTTCATCCACATGTCGCGGCTTGCCGTTGCCGAGGGCGATGAGGTCGAACAGGGCCAGCTGCTCGGCAATGTCGGCGCATCGGGACGCGCAACCGGCCCGCACCTGCACTGGAGCCTGATGTGGCGCGACAGCCGCCTCGATCCGTTGCTGTTCCTGCCCCCGATGCCGTGAAGCCCCTTCCGCTCAGCGTAGCGACAGACTAGCTGCGCCAGAGCCATGCGCGTGAAGCGGATACTCCTTGCCTGCCTGCTGGCCCTTGCCGTTGCGCCGGGCACCTTCGTGCGCAGCGAAATCCCGCCTCCCGATTTTACCTCGCCAGTGACGATCGAGCGGATCGAGACCGATCCAGCCCGCGCGGGACCGCTGGTACTCGATTCGGCCTGGGTGCTGTCGAGCGCGAACGACCATTTCGGTGGGTACTCCGCGATGATCGCGTGGAAGAAGGACGAATTCCTCGCTGCGAACGATGCCGGCAGGCTGATGCACCTGCCCCGACCCGATCGCAGTTCGGCCGCGCCGAGGCTCGACAAGTTCCTCAATTTCGAGCGCGCCGACAAGAGCCATGTCGATGTCGAATCGCTGGCCTTCGATCCGCGTAGCGGGGAGGTCTGGGCGGGGCTTGAATGGGCGCAGCAGATCATCCGCTTCGCCCCCGGATTGCAGATGCGCGCGCAGGTCCGCCCCGACGAGATGAAGGACTGGGGCGGCAATTCGGGCCCCGAATCGCTGGTACGGCTGAAGGACGGGCGATTCGTGGTGATCGAGGAGCGCGCGCTGGCCGATGGGCTTCACGAGGCGCTGCTTTTCCCTGGCGATCCCACCTCGGGGGCCGAGCCACTGCGCTTCGTGTTCCAGGGGCGCGACGGATACCGGCCTTCGGACGCATCGCTCCTGCCCAATGGCAAGATGGTGGTGTTGCTGCGCGGAGTGCGGCTGGGACTTCCGCTGCACTTTCCTGCCATGCTCGTGATCGCGGACCCGGCGGGCATCCAGAAGGACGAGGTCCTGCCCAGCACTTTCCTCGCGCGGATCGACGAGCCTTTCCCGACCGAGAATTACGAGGGTCTCGCAGTGACCGACGAGGGCGGCAACTGGGCCCTGTGGCTGATCTCGGACGACAATTTCGCCAGCTACCAGCGCACGCTGCTGCTCAAGCTGGTGTGGGACGTGAACGGGGGTCGGGCACGGCAAAAGGCGCGCAGGTAGTCCCCGCGCGCCTTTTGATTATCCCGAAAGGGAAAGCGCCGAAGCGCCGCGCTCTTACGAAGCGGCGGCAGCCTTCTTCAGCTCGCGCTTTACCTTGAGCGCGTTGGCCGAAAGCTTGTCGTCGCTGGTCTTCAGCAGCCAGTTGTCGAGGCCGCCATTGTGCTCGACCGAACGCAGGCCCTGCGTCGAGACGCGGAACTTGAAGCTGCGGTCCAGCTTTTCGCTCATCAGCGTGACGTTCTGCAGGTTCGGCAGGAAGACGCGCTTGGTCTTGTTGTTGGCGTGGCTCACATTGTTGCCGACCTGGCGGCCCTTGCCGGTGAGTTCGCAAATACGCGACATGATAAGTCTCTTCGTTCGAATGGGCGGGCGAGTTCCCTTGGCCGCAGATGCGGTGCGGGGCTCATTATTCCCGGAAAGCGGCGCGCATAGCGGTGAGGGTGCGAATCGTCAAGCACGTTGCGCCCCCGAAGCCTGCGGGCTAGCGAGGCGCTGGTATGACAGGCTGGACCCTTCCGCAACCGATGAAGCGCGCGCTCGAACTGGCACAAGCCAGCGCGGCCGCGGGCGAAGTGCCGGTTGGCGCCGTGGTCACGCGGGGAGGAGAGGTGATCGCCGAGGCGCACAACGCCCCGCGCGATACCTGCGATCCGACCGCCCATGCAGAGATTCTTGCGATTCGCCGCGCTGCCGAGGCGCTGGGGCAAGAACGTCTCACCGACTGCGAATTATGGGTGACGCTGGAGCCCTGCGCCATGTGCGCGGGCGCCATCGTCCATGCGCGGATCGGCAAGGTCTACTATGGCGCCAGCGACCCCAAGGGCGGCGCAGTCGAGCACGGCGGGCGCATATTCGAGCAGGAGCAATGCCTGCACCGGCCCGAGGTCTATGCGGGGATCGGTGAGGGGAAGGCAGCGGAGATGCTGCGGGACTTCTTCAGGGAGCGGCGCTGAGGCGGCCTCTCCTCACCCCCTGAAACTGTCAGGGAGAAAGCGCACCAACGGGGTGGGCAAGTTTTGGAGGGATGATTACGGTTTCCCACAAAGGGGGTATCCATCATGACCAAGATCAAGACGGCTTTGTTCATCTGCGCGGCGAGTTTTGCCCTGTCGGCGACGCCGGTACTCGCGCAGGGAAGCGAGATCATCAGGGTCTTCACGCGGGCCGATCTCGAAACTGCGCTCAAGGCGAATAACGCGACGTTCGAAGCCTCGACGTCGAACGATTCGCTCAATGTGACCTTTTCGAACAACCTTTACGCCAATGTGTTGCTGTTGGCCTGTGACGATGCAGAGGCCCAGACCAACTGCCACGGGACCTCATTGCTCGCGACCTTCGGCTCGCCGGACGATGCAAGCGCGCAAGAGATCGCCGAAGCGATCTCCAAGTACAATTACCGCCAGAATTTCGGTCGCGCCTACGTCGATCCCGACGGGCGGATTTCGGTACGGATGTACATAATTTCCGATGGGGGTATCACGCGCGAGAACTACCGCCGCCAGATCCAGTTATGGACCCGCTCAATCGAGAAGTTTGCTGGCTATTTCGCCGACGAGGAATGATCAGGCTCGGGGTCCTTCACAACCCCCGCCAGATTTTCGCGGCCTTGTCATTGCGCGCGCCGAAGCGCCTGCGGTCGCATGCTTCAGGCATGAAGCGCTTGTCGTAGCAGAGGCGTAACTCCTCCAGCCATCCGCGCTCGTCGAGGACAACGCCGACCGCCTCCGGAAACCAGCCCGGGTTGGCATCGGCAAAGCGCGTACGGATGGTGCCGGCGGTAAGGTCGTCCTCGCGGCTTATGCGCACGAAATCGGGCCATTGCAGGCCATTGTAGAGGATGCGCGTGACCTTGAGATAGGTCGACGGGCGGCGAGCCATGCAGGTGCCGTGCTTCTCCCACTGGCGTGCGATCAGGCGCGCATCGGGGCTGACGCAGAGGTTCTTGCGCAGTTCGATCGCAGGCATGTCGCTACCGCCGCACCATTGCGGCCAGCTGCGCCCGCTATCGGGCCAGAGGCCATGCACCACGAATCCGAAGCGCCCGCTCTCGCCCGAGCACTGGCGCGCATCGCGGCGGCTGTCCTCGCGGAACCGGCAGTATTCGGGGGCCCAGCTCAGCGCCAGCGTATAGCCGGTGACGGGCAGGCGGCGCGGTGCCTCGCTGCGCACTTCGGGAACGGTGACCCGTTGCGGCAGCGCGCACTGGAACGCCTGCGCCTGTGCGATCGCGGGCAGGGCGGCGAGCGCCAGTCCTGCGGCAAACGCGCTAGATCTGATCACTGATGTCCGGACCGGGTCCCGCAAACCAGGCGCGCGCGCTGGGTGTGAAGGTGAAGATGATCGCGATCGCCTGAAGCACGATGGTCGCAATGGCGACGACGTCGCTCGCGCTGGTACCGTTCGAAAGCGCCTGCGGCAGCGGCCAGGCCTGCCACGCGAGCAGCGCGATCAGCAGGAACCGCACGAAGCCGATCCGCAGCCGCGCGACCATGAACCACAGCGCCAGCATCAGGAAGACGGTGAAGGCGATGCCCGCGATCACCAGCGTCGTCGGGTCGATGCCGCGTCGCGACAGGTCCCCCTCGGCCGCAGCGATCAGTGCGCCGAAATCATAGATTGCACTTGCCGCCACCAGCGCGATCGCACTGAGGTACAGCATTTCGAATAGCCTGATTGATCTTGGACGCATCGCCCCCGTTCCCCTCCAAACGACGATCCCACGCAGACGTGCTGCCCGAAATTCAGAGCGGGGTAAAGTCCAGACCGATGTCGGCGGCAGGTGCGCTCTGGGTAAGTCTGCCGACTGACACGTAGTCGACACCCGTTGCCGCTTTCGCCTTGATTGTCTGGAGGTTGATGCCGCCGCTCGCCTCTGTCGGCACACGGCCTGCCACCAGTGCGACAGCCTCGCGCAGAGTAGGCGGCTCCATGTTGTCGAGCAGCAGGCGGGTCGCACCTGCTTCGAGCGCCGGTTCGATCTGGTCGATCCGGTCGACCTCGCAAATGATGTCCTTCACTCCCGCCTCGACCGCGCGGCGGACGGCCTCGCCGACCGATCCCGCGACGAGGACGTGGTTGTCCTTGATCATCGCAGCATCCCACAGGCCCATGCGGTGGTTCGCCCCGCCACCCATGCGTACGGCGTATTTCTCGAGATGGCGAAGCCCCGGAATGGTCTTTCGGGTGTCGAGCAGGGTGCAATCGGGATTGTCCATCGCCGCCACATACTCGGCGACCATCGTTGCGATGCCGGAGAGGTGCTGGACGGTGTTGAGCGCCGCACGCTCGGCAGTGAGCATGGCGCGCGCATTGCCCTCCAGCCGCATCAGGTCGGTCCCGGCAGGCACGTGTGCGCCTTCCTCGACGAGGATGTCGATCTGCATGTCGGGGTCGAGCGCACGGAAGAAAGCCTCTGCCACCGGCAGCCCAGCAACATGGATCGCATCGCGCGTGTCCATGACGCCGGAGAACCGCGCATCGGCCGGAATCACGCTTTCGCTGGTGACGTCGCGCCCACCATCGGGAAGCCCCTCACCGAGGTCTTCGGCAAGTGTGTCCTGAACGAATGTGTCGAGATCGAACCCGTCGAGCTGGAAAGCCATCAGTGAACGAAGCGCGCCACAACGTCACGGTAGCTGCGCGACACTTTCACTTCCGCCCCGCTATCCAGAACGAGGAAGCATTCGCCGTTCGTGTGCGGCTTTACCTGGCGGACCTGGTCGAGGTTGACGATGGTCGAGCGGTGCACGCGCTGGAAGGTGCGCGGATCGAGACGGCGCTCGAGGTCCTTCATCGTCTCGCGCAGGATCAGCGAATTGTCGCCCGTGTAGATGCACATGTAGTCGCCGGCGGCTTCGATGTGCTCGATCGTGTCGACTTCGACGCGGAAAATCTGGCCGCGGTCCTTCACATTGATAAGCTTTTCATAGCGACCGGCAGCTTCGGAATCGTCGCCTTCCATGTCGCTCGCCGCTTCGGGCGCGACTTCGGAGAGGACACCGCGCAGGCGATCGGCCTCGTCGCTGCTCTTCTTCTCGGCGAGACGCTGGCGCACGCGCTCGATCGTGTCGGCGAGCTTGTCCTCGTCGACCGGCTTCATCAGGTAGTTGACCGCGTTCGCCTCGAAGGCGCGTATCGCGTGTTCCTGGAAAGCCGTGACGAACACGAAGAGCGGCGGATCGATCTCCATCACGCCCTGCACGACCGAAAAGCCGTCGAAGCCGGGCATCTGGATGTCGAGGAAGACGAGATCGGGTTTCAGCGTCTTGATCGCGCGGATCGCCTCGCGTCCATTCTGGCAGGTCTCGATCACCTCGACGTCCTCGAACGGTTCCAGCCTCAACTGGAGGCCCTGGATGGCGAGCTTCTCATCATCGACGAGGATCGTTCGGATAGTCATTTTACCTGGCTTACCTTTTGGGGGGGATTCGGGGATTCAACGATCGAAGGGCTGGCCGGTTTCACCTCCCCTGTCGAACGCGCTTCGGTAGACGGCTCCGCAGCGTCGGCGAATTCGTGCGGAATCTCGATCAGCACGGTGAATCCACCGCTTTCGGGGGAGCGGATTTCGAAGCGGTGATCGTCGCCATAGGCCTGCGCGAGCCGGTCGCGGATATTGGCAAGGCCGACGCCGGTCGAATCGCGGCGCTTGTGGGTCGCCATCACGGCCGGGAGGTCGTCCGCCACGCCGCCGACATCGACGCCGGGGCCGGTGTCCGAAACGGTGATCCGCAATCGCGGCCCGACGATCTGCGCGAGCAGCGAAATGGTCGCCCCTTCTTCCTGCGGGCTGACGCCGTATTTGATCGCGTTCTCGATCAGCGGCTGGAGCAGCATGGAGGGGATCTGCGCCTTGGCGGCGGCTTCCTCGACGCGGAATTCGGTCTGCAGGCGCTCTTCGAAACGCATACGCTCGATATCGAGATAGAGCATCAGCGTCTCGACCTCCTGCGCGACCGTAACCTTGCCGCCCGGCTGGGTGATCAGAGTATGGCGCAGGAAGCTCGACAGGCGGGTGAGCATCGCGTTGGCAGGCTTGGTCTGGTTAAGGAGCACCAGCGTCGAGATGGAATTGAGCGTGTTGAACAGGAAGTGCGGGTTGAGCTGGTAGCGCAGCATGGCCAGCTGCGCGCTGGTCGCCTGCGCCTCGAGCCGTTCGAGCCGGTCGGCTTGCTGTTCGACCTGCAGGAAGAAATTGATCGCGTAATAGAGCGCCGACCAAGCGCCCAGCAGCGTAAGGTCGAAGAAGTAGATGCCGATGAAGATTCGCACGAAGCCGGTTTCGGCCGTCGAGCGGGTCAGACCGAGCACCCAGCTGTCGATGAAGGCATAGGCGCCCACCGCCACGCCAAGCACCAGCGCGGTCCCGCCCCAGGTCACGAGCGGTCGCTGCCGGATCAGGTAGCCGTAGATCACCGAGAGGATCAGGCTGATCGAGAAGCCGGTGATCGTGGCGATCAGGATGACGAAAAAGAATTCGAGAGGCTGGCCGTTGGCGAAGGCCGACATGGCGCGCAGGAGCGCGGTTCCGCCCCAGCCGGCCAGCTGGAGGTTCCAGAACGCCTGGTTCTTGTTTGCAAAGAAGGGCGTTGGACTGAGGGGCAACACGGCCATTCCCCAAGGCCCTAGCGCAATTGCAGCGCATTGCGCCAGCCGCTACTATGCATGGCGGAGAAGGAGAGACCGATGAACAAGCCCGAAAACCTTGCCCATTCGCTTAGCGAACGCGCCAAGTTCCGCGAAATGAAGGAAGGCACCAAGGAAGACTGGGCGATCATCGGCGCGGAATATCGCGAGTTTGCCAAGGACTTGCCCGACCGCGTGCTCACGCATCTCAAGCTGCTCGACGGCGATTTCGGCGGCTTCCCGGTCGACCGCCTCGAACATTCGCTGCAAACCGCGACTCGGGCGCATCGCGACGGGCGCGGCGAACAATATGTGGTCATGGCGCTGCTCCACGACATCGGCGACACGCTGGGCAGCTACAACCATCCCGAAGTGGCAGCGGCAATCATCAAGCCGTTCGTGACCGAGGAGATCCACTGGATCTGCCAGAACCACGGCGCTTTCCAGGGTTATTACTATTTCCACCACCTCGGCATGGACAAGGACATGCGCGAAAAATTCCGCGACTCCCCGCATTTCGATGCCTGCGCGGAATTCTGCGAGAAATACGACCAGTCCGCTTTCGATCCCGATTACGAGAGCGAGAGTCTCGAGTTCTTCGAGCCGATGGTCCGCCGCGTGATGGAGAAGCCGCTCGCCTCGATGTACAAGACCGCGATCGAGGAATAGCTCCTACCGGTCGAGCTTCTCGGCCAGTTCCTGCCGGAAATGGGTGCGCCAGTCGGCTTCGCCCGGCTCCCAGCCGTGCTCGGCGATCAGCGCGTTCAGAGTGACGATTTCCGCCTCGATGAATTCGACGCGTTCGTCCCAGCCGTCATGCGTGCGTTTGCGCAGCAGCCCGCCGCCATGCCTGGGGCCCCAGCGCTCCATCCAGCGAACCGCTCCACGCGGATCGTAGCCCGCGTTCCATAGCAGCCACGGCATGATCCGGTCGGCATCGCGTTCGGACAGCCGGGTGAGGCGACGCTTGCGCCCGGTTTCCTCGAAGGTCGAAAGGTGGCCGAGGAGATTGTGGGCCAGCTCGTGCGCGACCGAGCCTGCGAAGGCGTCCTCGTCCCCATAGGAGAACGGGGGCCATTTGCGGCCCATCGCGACACGCTTGCCGTCGGCCCATGCATCGTCGCCGGAATCGAGTACTTCGAAGCGCGAGGCGCAGACCGGCACCGTCGGGATGGCGAGGCGGATCATCTCGCTGCCCGGCCGTGCGACGATCAGGTCGAGCGTGCCGTCCTCGCCCTCGCTGGCGATTGCACCGATGAGGGTCAGTGTGCGTTGCCACCCTTCCTTGGTCGGCGGCCAGGTGGGCTCGACCATGCGTCCGCCGATGGCGAGGATGGTGTCGTTCTGTCTCAGCCCTGCCACTGCAGCTGGTGATCCGTCGACGACGGCCTGCACGCCGATGTCGCCGCGAAGGCCCAGGTTGGCGCGCACCTGTTCGCTCTGGCCGTAGGATGCGGCGTCATGGATGGCGAAGCCGCTGGCGGGCAGGGTGGTCTCGCAGAAGGGAGCATTGGCCGCCGCGAGCCTGTAGCCCGCGGTGAACAGCTGCTCCTCGAGCTGCTGGTATTCGCGCAGCGCATCCTTCTCCTCCGCCGCGAGCGGGGAGGCGAGAAGAGCGCTCAGGAGAAGGGCGAGCCGCCGGATCAACTGTCCGCGTCGCTCACCGCGGCCTTGAGCTCTTCAAAGCCGACCGCGCCCTCGAAAGCGGCGTCACCGGCGATCCAGCTCGGCGTGCCGGAGAAGCCAAGCTGGCGGGCATAGGCGAAGGTCTGTTCGAGCTCTGCCGTCGCCTCTGCGCTCGAGCCGAAAGCCTGTGCAGCCTCCATGTCGATCCCTGCCGCGCGGGCGGCGGCATTGATGCTTTCCGCCGTTGGCGGTCCGGAAGCGAACATCGCGTGGTAGTAGGCGTCGAACTTGCCCTGCTGCGCTGCGGCGAGACCCATGCGCGCCGCGGCCTCGCTGCCGAGGATCGGATATTCGCGGATCACGACGCGCAGTTCGGGGTCTTCCGCAATCAGGCGGTCGATGTCGGCCACGCTCGCGCGGCAATATCCGCATGCGTAATCGGTAAACTTCACGAGTGTCCGCGAACCATTCGGGTTACCCAGCACTGCGCCGGCGAAAGGTTCGCGCACGTCGTCGGACACCGAGGCAAGGCGGTCCTGCTGCTCCTGCGCCTGATAGGCCCGCGCCATTTCGGGCAGGATATCGGGGTTTTCGAGCAGGTATTCGCGCGTCTGGGCATTGCCCACGCCGGTCAGCGACCAGATTGCCGCCCCGGCAAAGCCAGCCAGCAGTGCAATCAGCACGGTCAGTACGTCTCTCATTGTCTTGCCCCTCGTGTCAGCGCCGCAGGTCGGCGCAACCACGCCCGTTCTTGATCTCGCATTGCTGTTCCATCAGCGCCCGCGCTTCCATCGCGATGTCCTGCGCGCGCAGCCAGTCGGGCGAACCTTGCGGAAGCCCGGCCTCTGCCGCCTGCGCACTGCGCAGGGCGAGCGGATACTGCCGGTTCATCACCTGCTGTTCCGCACTGGCGAGGCGCGCGCGGGGCATGTCGCCGCGCGCTGCATAGACTACGCCGAGCTGGTACCAGGCAAAGGGATTGTAGCGGTCGCGTCCCACCGCGGCACGCAGCACGCGTTCGGCCTCTTCGTAATTCGTCTCTTCCTCGGTGGCGATAAGTGCGTGGCCCAGCAATGCGGCAATAAGCGGTTCGGCGCGGGTGAGTTCGGTTGCCTGCCGCAGCGGCCCGATGGCTTCGCCCGGACGCCCCGATTCGAGAAGGACCTGGCCCTTGAGCTCAAGGAAATAGGGATCGGTCGGATCACGCGCGATCAGCGCATCGGCGGTGTCGAGCGCGCGGTCGATGCGCGCTTCCTTGTGATAGGCGTAGGCGCGCGCCAGCAGCGCGGGGGTCGACTGGTCGCTTTCCGGATAGTCGCGGTAGGTATATTCGGGCTTGGCGACATAGCCCTGCAGCTTGGCCTTCACGCGCTGGAAACGGCGTTCCCAATCAGGGTCGAGTGGGGCTTCCCATGCAGGATCGGCCTCGTAGGTCTCGCGCAGTTTGGAGATACGATCGCCCGAAAGCGGGTGGGTGCGATAGAAACCGGCCTCGTCGTCCTGACGGATGCCGTAACGCACTTCCTTGTTGAGCAGCTTGCCGAAGAAAGCGAGCGAACCGCGGCCGGAAATGCCGGCGCCGGAGAGGTACTTGGCACCGGCGGCGTCGGCACTGGCTTCCTGCGTACGGCTGAAGGCGAGGAACTTGCCGAGCGCGGCCTGCTGGCCCGCCATGATAATGCCCATCGCAGCATCGCCCGCGCCGGCCAGCGCGGCGCCGATCCCGGCCAGCATCGACAGCAGCGTGATGTTGGTCGCCGCGCCATAACCTTCGCGGATGCGGATGATGTGGCCGCCGGTTATGTGCCCGAGCTCGTGCGCAATCACGCCCTGCACCTCGTTCGCCGTGTCGGCGGCGTCGATCAGGCCGGAGTGGAGGTAGACCACCTGCCCGCCTGCAACGAATGCGTTGATCGACGGATCGTTGATCAGCACCACATCGACATTGCCGGGCACCAGTCCGGCCGCCTCGACCAGCGGGGCGGAGATATCGTCGAGGAATGCCTCGGTCTCCGCATCGCGCAGGATCGATTGCGCCGCGACAGGTTGGCCGGCGAATGTCGCCAGGGCCAGGAAAGCGAGAAGGTGGGCAAACAGGCGCATTGGCGGCGAGCCTAAGGGGTTTGCGGCTGAACCGGAACTGAAACCTTTGCCGCCTCGCGCATGAAGGCGAGCACGCGGTTGTGCACCTGCGGGTCGCGGCGCCACGGATTGGCGAGGCCCAGCAGCGGGGCATTGTGGTCGCCTTCGGGGAGGAAGAGCGTATCCGCGCGCCCTCCGGCCCCGCTTACCGCCTTCGCCAGCGCGCGCGAATTGCGCGGTTTCACCAGCGTATCTGCCTCGCCATGGACGAGCAGCATGGGCGGTGCATCGGCGCGCGCGTGATTGACCGGCTGGCTTTCCGCACCCGCCCCTGCCGTGCCGAAAGCAGCCTCGGTCGAAGGCGAATCATACGGGTAGAAATCGTAAGGCCCGGCAAGCCCGATCACGCCGCGAAGAGCGCCTTGCGGAACGCCCTCCTCCTCGAGCCAGCGCCTTTCGAGCGCGACCTGCGCGACATTGTAGGCGCCGGCCGAATGCCCGCCGAGGAAGATACGCTGCGGATCGCCGCCATGCTCTGCGATATTGGCATGAACCCAGCCTACGACTGCCGAGGTGTCTTCCAGCATCGCGGGGTAGCGGCCCGCTTCGCCAAGCCGGTATCCGCCGAGCACGACGACGAAGCCCTCTTCTGCAAAGCTGCGTGCGGCAAAGCCGTAGTGCTGCGGGTCGCCATGCGCCCAGCTGCCGCCGTGGAAGAAAACGAGGACCGGCAAGGCTTCTGCGGCATTTTCCCCGCGATAGACAAGCAGGCGTTGCTGCCGGTGCGGGCCGGTGCTGGCTTCCACGACCTGCTCGACCGAGGTCGAGGGGCCGGCAATGCGGTCGACCGTATCGAGCACGGCATGGGGGTTCTGCCGCAGGGCATAGGACAGCCCTCCGTATCCCACGAGTGCAATGATGATGAGCGAACCTGCGATCCACATGAGCCTGGCCTTCAAACCGTTTCTTCCTTGCTGGCATCCTGGGCATGACCGACGGATTTCACGATCGCTTCGGCATCCTCGTCATCGAGCAGTCCGATCGACCTCAGGAACTTGCGCCCCTCTTCATAGCCCTCGCCCAGCCACAGTGGAATATTGGCTGCCTTGAGCGCTGCCTTGGCGGCGACTTCTTCGGGGCTCATCGCCTCGCCCACCTTGCGGATGAACACTGCTCGCACGCGGTCCGGGTTGTCGATCGCGATGGCGGAGAATGCTGTCAGGTCGCCCTGTGAATCGTCGCCTAGCAGCGCGAACTTGATGTCCGGATAGGTCGCGAGGATCCCCTCGATCGCCGCGCGCTTGTGCGCCCCGTGGCTCGACGAACCGAAGGTCTCGCGGTTCAGCCCCCAGTCGCGCAACTGGATCGGGCCGAGCGGAAGCCCGCGCCCGCGCATGTAGCTGACGAGGTAGGAGAACAGGTTCCATGGGCTCGATGACACGTAGAAGAAGGGGCGGCGTGGTGCGGGCAAATGTTCGCCAGCATGACCCTTGCCCTCGGGCAGGCCCTCGTTCCCGCCCAGCGCATTGTAGAACATGTCCGCGCCAGGCACGAGGATGCGCTCTTCGGGCATTTCCATCAGCACACGGCGCCAGTTGCGCAGGACCGCGCGAAAATCGCCGGTGATGCCGGTCTCGATGATCGTGTCGTCGATGTCCGAAATCATCGCGAGGCCGGTATCGCGTCCCGGTGCGAGAACGTGGCCGTCGGCGCATTGCTTGCCCCGGCCATTCTCCCAGTGGAAGGTGACCGTTTCCCACTCGGGGTGTTCGCCATAGGGCCAGTCCCCTTCGAGCGGGATGTCGAAATGCGCGAAGCCTTCCTTGTCGGTCAGGCCCTGGTGGCGACGCGTTTCGCCCGATGGCGAGACGATCTCCAATTCGACCGGCAGTTCCTTGACCTCGTGGCTCGCGAACTGGCCCATCATCGTGCGCATGGCACGCCACTTGCCGCGCTTTTCGAAATTGCCGACGCGAGAGCGCAGCGCCCGGGCAGTGATGAACAATCGCTCGCGATTGCGGTATCCGAAATAGGGCTGGATACGGACGGGCGCGGTGCTGAAAAACGGCATGGGCCCGGTCGCTAGCGCGCCGGGCCCTGCTTACTCAAGATATTTATCCTGAAGGGGTTACTTGGAAAGCAGCTTGCGCGCGGCACTGCCGATCAGCGCCTGCTCTTCTGGCACTTCGCCAAGAACGGTGAGTTCGCCATTCGGACCGCGCCGGACCATGACGAGCGCGAATTCCGGACCGCGGACCGACAGGTCGTACAGCGTGCGTCCTTCGAGTTCGCGCAGGCGGCCCGCGAGTGCGTCGATGCTTTCCGAAGCATCCTGCGTTACCGCCGGATTGCCCTCGTCGCGCAGGTAGTTCGCAAGATCGTAGGCGAGGCGGACAGCCTCGTAGAGCGCCTTGCGGGTTTCCGCGTCGTCTGCCGCTTCCGAGTTTGCGAGATGGTTCGCGACTGCGAGGCTGTCTTCCAGTTCGCTCGCGGTGATCGGAGCGGGAGCTGCTGCTTCGACCGGTTCCCCGGCTTCGACTGCCTCTTCTGCGACCGCCGAGAAATCGGGCTCGGCATAGACTTCGGCCACCGCTTCGACTTCGAAGTCCGCTTCAGCTTCCGCCTCGGGTTCGGCCACGACATCCGCCTCGGCCAGTTCGAGGACGTCGTCCTCGATCGCTTCAGGGGCGTCCTCTTCGAAGGTTTCGACAGGCTCGGGAGCTTCGAGCACGATTTCCGGCTCGTCCTGGACCGCCTCTTCCTCGACCACGTCCTGAACTTCGGGAGCCTCGAGCACGATTTCGGGTTCTGGTTCCACGTCCACGACGGGCTCGTCCTGCGCTTCGGCTTCGAGCTCTTCGGGCACGATCTCGTCGACCAGCTCGAGCGGCTCTTCGTCGAATGCTTCATCGTGCTCGACCTCGGCATAGGCTTCGACCGGCTCGACAGCTTCCAGAACTTCGGGCTCTTCCGGCTCTTCCTCGAAAGCCACCTCTTCGGCGGCAACGAGTTCATCTTCCGGCTGCTCGACGGCAGGCTCTTCAACCGCTTCGGGTTCCTCGGCGGCGAATTCCTCGACCGCTTCGGCTTCCGGTTCTTCCGCGAACTCGACCGGCTCGGCGAAATCCACCGTTTCTTCGGCCGGATCGTCGCTCGTTTCCTCAGCTGCGAAATAGGTCGCGTCGATTTCGCCGCGCTCCTCCGCTTCCGGAGCGTCTTCCTGATCGCCGGCAGCCTGCTCGTTCCCATGCAGGTCGAGCGATTTCTTTACACGCGCCTGCGGGTTCACGAGCGAGAGCAGGCGGCTGTTGAGATCAATATCGGCGAGCGGGTTGATCACCTCGTCGACGTCGTCATCTTCATATTCGTCCTCGTCCCATTCGGGCAGGCCGTAATCGGCTGCCGTCATCGGACCGCTGTAACCCTGCTCGGGTTCGTCTTCGCCTTCGTCAGCGGGTGCACCGCCGATCGGATTGCCGAGGGCATCGACCGCGCGGCCTTTGCCGCCCAGCGAGGGCGCCGGTGCGGGCCCTGCTTCGACTTCTTCGAAGGCAACCGGCTCGATTACCGGCTCTTCGATGATCGGATCGGGATCGGAGAGCTGGAGCGGATTGCGCTTGCGCAGCGGCGTCGGGTTCGGCGCCTGCGACAGCTGCTGGTTGGCCGTGTCGAGTGCCTCGTCGATCTGCTGCATGAGCGCGTCAGCCGTTCCGGCGTCGGCGACCTCTTTCCAGTTGATGACGGCGTAGACGAAATCGATCGTGTCGCTGTCGCTCGAATAGGGCAGCAGGATGCCGCGATAGAGTACAGTTGCACCCTTGGCGTTGACGAATTCGGCTTCGAAACCGGTCGGTGCCTGTTCGGCGAGGATCTTGAGGTAATTGTCGGCGACCTGACTCAGCAGCGAGGCTTCGGGAACCTCGTTCAGTTCCTCGATGGCCTCGTAAAGGCCGCATTCCTTGCTCAGCGCATCGCCGATGAACTGGATCGTCGGCGTGCTGCTGCCGGTCGAGAAATCGAGCAGGACAGAGTGCGGGCCGAAATCGCCGAGGAATTCGGGCTCGAGATCCTCGATCAGCGGAAAGCGCTTGTTACCCAGCAGGCTCGCCCAGTGGTTGTAGGCGCGCACCTGCATGCGACGCTCGTCCTGGCCAACCGGAGAGGGAGGGGGATTCGAGGTCGCGCTCTCATCATCGACGAAATCGTCGAAGTGATCGTGACCGTCGAACGAATCGAATGCGCCGCCAAGCCTGTCCATAGGTGCAATAGCCCTTGCAAATGCGAGTTTATGTATCCTCGCAGGCTATGGCCCGAGTGTAGTAAAATTAGCGTTAAGGTTACCTGCCGGGCGAGCGGCGGGCGCCCTAGAGCATGTAGCGCATGCGGATCGTCAGGGCCTTGTCTTCCTCGCCCAGTTCGAAAACCGCATCGGAGAATTTGGGCGGCCCCATGCGCACCTTTGCGTCGCGAGAGAAGCCGAAACCTTCCTTGGGCATCATGCCCAGCGCGCGGTCGGCCTTGCCGTTGTCGTTCTCGTCATGCAGCAGCGCGATCGCATAGTGTCCGGGCTTCACGCCCTCGAACGTCAGCGTGACCGAACCCTCGTGCGCGGCGACCTTGGCGGCATGGGCGCCGGCAATGCCCCGGCACTTGGGAAAGCTCTTTTCCTGCGTCGTCATGCAGGCGCGAATCACGCCCTTGGCATTGCGCAGCTCGGTGATCGTGACGGTAACGCTGGCGCCATCGGTCTCGGCCGCCGGAGGCGCGCCCGCGCCAAGCGCGAGTGCTGCGAGCGGGAGGGCGAACAGGCGGGTCATGCGTTGGGGCTCAGCCCCTTGTCGGTCCCGCAAAGCCGATCCCAGAAGCGGAAATAGAGGCCGTAATTGCATCGATACTCTTCATGATGTCGCTGGTGATGGCTGGCGGTTATCAGCCATCCCCCTAACCTCGAGTGAACCATGCGCCGCGGAAACATTTCCCAGCCCATGTGGTTGGTGACGCCCATCACGGTCATCACCAGCAGCACGATGCCGAGCATGGCGACATGGATCGGCACCAGGAACACCAGCGTGGGGATTACCACGGCGCCGGTTATCGCTTCCCACGGGTGGAAGCTCATCGCTGCCCATGCGGTCGGCGGGCGGCTGGCGTGATGGACGGCGTGCATGGTGCGGAACCATGCCGGGCGGTGCATCAGCCGGTGGGTCCAGTAGAACCACGTGTCGTGCAGCGCGAGATAGATCAGCGGGGCCACGGCCAGGTACCACAGCGGCATCGCGTCCCACTCGGTATAGATGCGGGTCCAGCCATGCTCCTGCCAACCCCATGCTATGACGCCTGCGGGGATGCCGTAAATCGCGGCCGAAGCGAGCGACCAGCCGATCTCCTTCCTGATCTGCGGGCCCAGCTTTGCATGATAGCCGGGCAGCTTCCGGTTGGTCACCAGTGCGAAGATCCCGCTCGAGGCGAGATAGCGCAAGGCGACGATCGCGGTCATCGCTAGGGCGGAAAGGATGATGGCGGTCCACATGGCTCAGCCCGGTCTATGGCGCATGGACGAGCCGGATGACAGTGCGAAAGCCTATTCGGTGTTGCCCCATGGCGCGCAGTGTGGATCGCCGGCTACGGTTGCGCGGCGCATGGCCGCACGGGCGAGGCGTTCGACCTCGGTCTTGCGGCGCGCGGCGGCCAGCGGCTGGAGCGGCGCAGGCCGCACGATTTCCCCGTCATAGCCGTCTGCCACCACGATCCCGCAGCAATCTGGGCGATAGTCGTCGTGATCGAGCACGCCGCGATCGAGGTGCGGCGGCAGGCCCCAGTAGAACCGGTCGCAGAAATCGAGATAGTCGGGCCACTTGCCATCACCCAGCAGGTCGCCTCGCTGGACCTTGACCTCGACGATGATCACGCGGCCCTTGGGATCGACACCCATCAGATCGGCGCGCCTGCCGTTGCGAAGCGGCATTTCGGGCAGCAGCCAGACGTCGTTGCGCGCGAACAGGCGCTGGATGCCGCGGCACACGCCAAGGGCGTCGCTCGCGGGTTCGATGACAGGTGAATCGCTCATGGCGACTGATTGGAACAGAATGGGAACGCGGTCAAGCCGCGAAGCGAGTGTCAGGCCTCGCTTGCGAGTGCGGCAATCGCGTCGCGCGCCTTATGGAATTCGCGCCACAGGGTGAGCGCGGCGCTGGTCGTATCCTGGCCCTTGTCGGTCATTGCGAGAAGCGCGCGCAGGCCAGGCTGCATGACCGCTGCCAGGTCGTCGATCCCGCGTGCGACCAGCTCGTATTGCGCTCCGCCGGCCTCGCTAGCCCTTTGCGGGAGGTCGCGCAGACCTTCGTCGAGTTCTTCGGGGCCGAGCTGCGCGAGTGTCGCAACTGCCGAAGCTGCCTCGTGCACCGCATCCCACTTTGCGGCAACCTGCGCGGGCGTAAGCACCGCATCGCTGCGCTCGCCGCGCGGCGGGAGCATGGTGGCATGCGAAAGGTCGAATTCGTGCGACATTGAGCTCATGGGGGATGAAGCTACGCAAGGCCGATTGCTAAAATCCTAATGAGCCGGTTACCGTGGTTGAAATGGGCGGGGGCCGATTTCACTGGCGAGCAGCCGCCCGCCTTGCTAAGCGCCCGCGCCACGGCATGCACCCGTAGCTCAGCTGGATAGAGCGCTGCCCTCCGAAGGCAGAGGCCACAGGTTCGAATCCTGTCGGGTGCGCCAATTTCTCCATGCATTCACGCTCTGTCGCCATCGGTCAGGCGCAGCGGAAGTCGAACTTCCGGAAATGCGTCACGCCTGGAGCGCTTCGACCGCCTGCTTCACGACGTCGCCCTGCATCTTTTCGAGGCACTCGAGAATGCGCCGGGATTCGCTTTCATGGTTCGCGCTCATCTGCTCGATCTTTTCGAGGATGCGGCCGACGCCGGGCTCCCTGATGTCGAACAGGTAATCCTGCTGCCGGAAATGGGCGGCAAGGTCGGAATACTTGCTCGCCCATCCGAGGATGATCGCCGGAACGCCGCTGCGATAGGCGAACACGACCGAATGATATCGCGAGGCGACGACGTATTTGAACCTAGCGATGATGTCGATCAGCTCGGGACTGGCGTACTCGCCCCGGATCACTTCCACGCGGTCCCTGTTACGGGTTTTTTTCAGGACTTCCTCGACCGGCTCGATATCGGCGGTGGAGGTCGTCAGGACGCAGACTTTCTCCCCGTCGTCGACGAGCTTGTCGAGCATCTGGGCATAGAGGTCGAGCACCGCATCGGGCTCGCCGATCCGGAAGACGTTCTCGTTGATGATGAAGCCGACGGAATCGGGCGCGGGATAGCTGACCTCCCGCGCTTCGCCCGGCGCATAGATGTCGCTGGCACTCGGGAAGAACTTTTCCCTGATGACGAGGTCCGTCGACAGCTCGACATTGTCGAGGCCGAGCGCGGTGAGGCAGTCATACCCCTCCTGCTCGCGCGCGAATATCTTTGTGCAGTAGCTCAGATCTTCCCTGACCTGCTTGAGGAATTCCTCGCTGCCTTCCTCGTCCCAGTCGAAGGGGCCGAAGCTTTGCGGCATCAGCACGATCGGCTTGCCGTAGCGCTTCGCCAGCTCGATCGTCTGCAGCAGGAGGCCGCCGCCCGCCATGCTCCACCCCGAACCGAGCGTATAGCCGCTTGCATCGAAGATGGCGTCCGCTTCCTCCAGCGCCTTTTCCATCTCGGCGATCTTGCCGTCCCACTTGTCGCTCTTCTTCCACTGGCTGGCGAGCGACGTCAGCACGGGCGCAAGGAAGGGCACCTCGTTAAGCCGGTATTTGAAAACCTTGCGGGTGTAGTCGTCATAGGGAAGCAGCTTGAAGCTGTACTGTTCCGAGGTGTCGTACTTGTTCGAAAAGCCGACGATCTCGCTGTCGGGATAGATCGATTTGAGCGCGTAGTAGAGCGAGAGAAACATGGCCTGCGAGCCTTTGTTTCGCATCTGTATTCCGGTGATGATGAACTTCTTCATCAGACTGCGTCGCCCCCGCTCATGTCTGCGCTTTTGCCCAGAAGAACCGAAATACCGCTCACTCCTCTTCGGCACCGACGAGGCCGCCGGCGTCACAATCGACGAGGCGGCTGTCGTCTCAATTGCTGCATTCCTGCATGCCGAATTACCAGTCCGTGCCCGAGGCCGCAGCTTCAATAGGGGATTACCACATTATCGACCGGGTTTGACGAGGAATAGGAATCCGCAACATGCCTTTGGGGGCTGCTAACCGGCTGGTATAAGGCCGGTTTGGAGCTCGCGGGTGTCTAGCGTCCCGACCTTTCCGAAGGTCCGTACCAGTGACCCAGAGACTGCCCGCTCATCTTCTCCAGCGCCTCGATCGAGGGCGCGTAATAGTCGTTCAGGCGCTGGCGCAAATCGTCCGTCAGAGGCGGGTATTCGGAATTGCGGACGAACAGCCCGCGAGCGGCCTCGAAGGCCGGATTTCCGCGCAGGGGACGCACGATCGGCTTGAGCCACGCAAGGCGCTTGCGCATGTGGGGCGGGATACGCGGGTCGGTCTTGTCCTTGACCTTTTGCCGCGCATCCTCCTCCAGTTCGAGCGGCGGCAGCCCAAGGTGTGCGCGGACCTGCCGGATCTGGCCGTCAGGGTCATCGGCGACACCTTCGAAAAAGGTGATCAGGAGTTTATCGCGCCCGAAAAGATCGATGAATGCCTGAAGGTGGGAAGCGAAATTGCCCGAGCCGAGGAGCCTTTCGTCGGGGTTTCCGGCAGGATCGAGATGCGTCTCGATATCCGCCCCGATCTCGCCGCGCCGGTATAGCATGCAGTAGCCCGAATAGGCCCGCGCGACCGGGTTCCGCAGCTGGGCGACCAGCTTCACGTGCGGCAGGTCGCGGTGCAGGCGCTCTGCCGCCTGCGGTTCGTAGAGGTAGGAATTGGATTTCTCGCCGACCGTCTTGCCAAGCCCCTCGTCGCTGAATTGCGAAAGGTACCATTCCGCACCACGATCGTATTCGCGGGAGAAATAGTGCAGCTCGGGATCGGGCATGTAGACGGCGGGATCCGACTGGAGACGCCTTTGCAGCCAGGTAGTGGCCGATTTGGCGGCTCCGATAATGACGAAATCTATGTCGTCGAACTGCATTGGGCGGCGGGTACTCCGGTTGGGTGACGTGGGTTGGGGCGAATAGTCGATCGTGCCTCGCAAATGCGAAGCGGAACCTTATCTTGGGAAATTGAAATACCAGCCGTCGCGAGCTGCCGCAGCTACGATACCGGATTACCACATTATCGCCGCCCGTCAGGAGCATGACCGGAAGCGCCCGGGCCGCCTCTTGCTGAGGGGAGCAACCACTTCTGTGGGAAATACTCGCGGCACTCGCCAAACTGCTGCAAATTGCCTAGACCCCGCGCCGAGAGAAAACATGGAGCGCAAGATCTACCAATTCGACGATCTCCCGACGCAAGCGGAAATTGCGGCGGCGCGCCATGCGGATGACGGTACGCAGGCGCAGCGTATCGGCGTGATCTTCAGTGCGCGCAGCCATCACAACAAGGGTCGCGAGCCCGATTTTGGCAACCGCTCGAACGTTACGATTGCGCGCCCCTCGACCCGCAAGGAGCTGGCCGATGCGCTGGTCGGTTTCGCGCGTGACGGGATCGGATTCCTCGTTATCAGCGGCGGCGACGGCACGGTGCGCGATGTGCTTACCATGGGGCAGGCCGTATTCGGCGACAGCTGGCCCGAACTCGCTGTCCTTCCGCGCGGCAAGACCAATGCGCTCAACGTCGATCTGGGCAGCCCGCGCGACTGGTCGCTCGCCCAGGCGATCGCCGCTTTCGAGGATCGCGCAGGCGGCCGCCGGATCATGCGTCGCCCGCTGACTATCGCCAAGGTCGGCGACGACAACCCGCCCATGCTCGGTTTCATCTTCGGCGCGGGCGCGTTCACGCTTGGGGTCGATGCCGGGCAGGATGCGCATAAGGCGGGCTTCTTCAACTCGCTCGCCGTCGGCGTGACGAGCGCCTGGGGTGTGGTCCAGTCGCTGCTCGGAAGCGACAGCAATGTCTGGCGCCGCGGCACGCGGATGGAGCTGGAATATCTGCCCTCGGGCGATCCGATGCCGCACTCGCGTCACGGCAATCCTTCGCTTCGCAACCTGATCCTCGCTTCGACGCTCAAGATGATGCCGCTCGACATCAAGCTGTTCGGCAAGGGGCAGGACGGGATCAGGCTGCTGGTGCTCGATCATCCGCGCCGACGGATCATGTTCTCGGTTCCCGCGATCCTCGCTGGCTGGCATCCGCGCTGGCTGGCCGATGCGGGCCTGCATCACCTTTCGGCCGAGGGCTTTGCCATCACGCTGGATTCGCAGTTCATCCTCGACGGCGAACATTTCCCCGCGGGCAGCTACCGGGTCGAACAGGGCCCCGAACTGACCTTCGTTACCGGGTGACCGACACGCTGGAAAAACGGATCGCGCAATCGCTGGAGCGCGAGGTGCGGGGCGAAGTCGCGGCCTATGCCCGGATGCTGGGCGAGGAGGCCGGGGCGGACGCGGTGCTGTTCTACGGCTCCAATCTCAGGACCGGCTCGCTCGAAGGGGTGCTCGATTTCTACATCCTCTTGCCAGGCCCGCAGCAGGAGCGTGTCTGGCCAAAGGTCAGCTACCGCGAATGGGAGCATGGCGGGGAAATCCTGCGCGCCAAGATCGCCACCATGAGCCTCGACAAGTTTGCCGAAGCCGCACGGGGCGATAGCCGCGATACGACGATCTGGACGCGCTTCGTGCAGCCGAGCGCGCTGATCTGGAGCAAGAGCGAGGGCACGCGCGAAAAGGTTTCGGACGCAATTGCGCAGGCGGCTCGGACCGCAGCGCGGTTTGCGGCGGCGCTAGGCCCCGAAAGCGGCACACCCGACGATTACTGGCGCGCGCTCTTCCAGGCGACCTATCGGGCCGAATTCCGGGTCGAAAACCCGGGGCGCGAAAATTCTATCCTGTCGGTCAATGAGGACCATTTCGAAGGCTTGCTGCCGCTCGCATGGGAAGCGGACGGCATCGCTTATACGCGCGATGGCGCGATGCTTAACCCCTCACTGGAGGATGGCAGGCGGGCATTGATCCTGAAGAGCTGGTCGGCACGCGAACGGCTGGGCAAGCCGCTCAATATCCTGCGGCTGGCCAAGGCCACCACGACCTTCGAGGGCGCGGCGCGCTACGGCGCGTGGAAGCTGGAACGCCACACCGGCATCAGGCTGGAAGTGACGCCTTTCCGCGAAAAGCACCCGCTGCTTGCGATGCCCGGAGCGGCGTGGGAGCTGTGGCGCGCGAGGCGCCGTCAGCGGTAGCGCATGCGGATCGAGATTTTCTCGACCCTGTCGCCCACATCGAAACCGACCTTCTTGTAGCTCGGCCTGCCGAGGTTGAAGATGTTGATGCTGGGATCGTTCGACATGGCGCCGCCATCGCCGAAGATGTCGGTCTCGCCATCACCATCGAGATCGTGGCGTACGGCAATGCCGTAATGGCCTGCGCCGGGCAGGGGCATGCAGAAGCGCATCGAGCCGGCCTTGGCCGGGGCTTCCATGCGATAGATCCAGCGGCCCTTCTTCAGCCAGTCTTCCTTCGTCGCGCGATAGGACTGGACCCGGATGGTGCCCTTGCTTTCCTTGATCTCGTTGATCGTCACCCAGACGCCGGCACCCTTGCCCGCCTCGCAGCGCGACGGGTCGTGCGTGATCTTCTCGCGGTACTGGGCTTCGGCGGGCGTGGCGAGCGCAAGGCCCGTAAGCGCGACAGCCGCGGCACCGGTTACGGCAGCAAGTTTGGTGGTCATGGTCATGGCCCCCTTCAATAAGTGGTCACCGCCTGCGTTCAAGCGCATGGCGGGATGGCGCGATACTGCGCCGATATGCTGCCGGTTATAGGGAAGGGCGCTGAATTGCGGCTGAATTCGCCGTTCAGTCGCTAGCGATGCGGCCCTTGTCGATCCGCACGACCCGGTCCGCGATTTCGGTCAGCAAGCCCCGGTGGGCAATCGCCAGCACGGTGCGCTTGCCGGTCATTTCGTGCAGCGCTGCGGCAATCGCCTGTTCGCTTTCGGAATCGACTGCGCTGGTTGCCTCGTCGAGCACGATGAGGTCCGGATCGCGCATCAGCGCGCGTGCGAGCGCGATACGCTGGCGCTCGCCGCCGGACAGCGCGCGGCCGCCTTCGCCCAGGTCGCAGTCGATTCCCTCGGGCAGCGAGAACACGAACTGTGCGGCGGCTTCCTCGAGCGCCCGCCTCACCTGCGCCTCGTCCGCATCGGGGCACGCCCAGAGCAGGTTCTGGCGCACGGTGCCGGAAAAGAGCAGCGGCTCCTGCTGGACGTAGGCAACCCTTCCCCGCCACGCGCGGCGGCTTGCGGCGTCGAGTTCCGACCCGTCGATGCTGACCGTGCCCGCATCGGGGCCGATCAGGCCCGAGGCGAGGTCGGCCAGCGTGCTCTTGCCCGCTCCCGAGCGGCCGGTCAGCGCGAGCATCGTGCCCGCTTCTATGTCCAGCGAGACTTCCGTCAGAGCAGGGCGGTCCGGACGATGTGCCAGCGAAACGCGGTCGAACGACAGCATGCGCGAAAGGCGCGGTGCAGAGGCGGCCGCCGCGGGCTCTGCGGCGGCTCCGGCCCGCTCGATCATGGTCAGCGCGTCTTCGATGGCAGGGCTGGCGTGGCCCCATCCCTGCATTGCGACCTGCGCCTCGCCAAGAAGGGGAAGGGCGCGCACGAAGATGGCCGCAAGCGGGAGCACGATCGCCAGCGGCAGGCCAAGCCAGGCCAGCGCCAGCCAGGCGAGGCAGGCCGCCACCAGCGCACCGCCGACCTGCAGTGCCGCATGGCCGATGGCGGCATCGCGGACATAGCCGCGCTCTGCTGCGCGCAGGTTTCGCAGGTCCTCGGATAGCGATTGCGCCGCTTCGCGTTCGCGCCCGAAGCTCTTGATGATCCGCATGGCGCCCAGCGTTTCGCCGAGCCGTCCGTGCAGCGCGTCGTAGCTTCGCGACAGGGCATTGCCGAGCGAACGGGCGCGGTGCGTCAGGGGCCGGTAGAGGAGGAGCACGATCGCCCCCGCTGCCCCTCCGGTCAGTGCGGCGGCTGGAGAAACGACCATTGCGGCGGCCACCAGTGCCACCAGCGCGAGCACGAGGCGGACCAGCGTGGTTGCCATTTCAGCCGCATAGCCGGCGCGGTCGATATTGGTGATGATGAGCGCCTCGCTCACCCCGCGCCGCTGCGTCATCGTCCAGCGCCAGTTCGCGCCAAGCAGCGCTGTCACTGCCTGCATCCGAAGGCTGTCGACCAGCCCCGCGCGCAGGTCCTGGGCGACGAGCCGTCTCGCAATCTCGGCCACTGCGCGCACGGCGACCAGCAATACGAAGATCGCGAGCATCGCCGAAAGCGGCACGTCGGGCAGGGTGAGGGGAAGCGGCGTCGCGGGCTCGCTGCCGGAAAATAGGGCGATGATCGGTACCAGCAGCACGAAGCCCAGCCCTTCGCTCGCTGCAGTGATGAGCGACAATATTGCCAGCGCGGCAGCCTGTCGGCGCGATGCGATGGCGAACATGGCTTTCAGGGTCCCGTCGAATGTCACCGCGTCCCTATGGCGCAGCGACGTTGCGGCGCATAGCCCGGTCAGAATTCATTGCGGTTTTCGACATGTCCGATGAAGCGGGCGGCCAGGATCGCGCGCGGCAGTGCGAGGCGGCGCGGAAAGTCGCTCTCCCAGCTGAAGTCGGGAGCCTCTGGCCACTCTTCGACCAGGCGCTTCAGGCGATCGATGTCGAGCGTGTGCCCGAGGAAGTCGTGGTCGCGTGCTCGTTCGAGCAGGTCGAGCATGTCCTGCCGTGCGGGCGTCATGCGCGCATGCCAATCGACATTGTGCTGGCCATGCAGGCGATTGACCCGGATCGCCTCGGGCACGCGCCCCTTGCCCATCAGCCGGGCAAGGCGGCGTTCCTCGCCATCCCATGCGAAAGCTTTCGTCGGCAGCGACATGCAGAATTCGACCAGCGGGCGATAGGTCAGCACATCGCGTTTGCGCACACCGTATAGCTGCTCGAAGGCGAGGTCGACGTCGCGACCTGGCCCGTCGGCATCCCGCCATTCGCGCTCGACCGTTCCCGCGCGGCTGAGGTCGTTGGTGAGGTCGGACCAAGCGCTCTTCGATCCACGAGCGCGGGCTCTTGCGGCCTGTCTTTCCCGCGCTTGTGCAGAAAGCGGCGTGATCAGCGCGGTCATGTCGGTGCGCTCGGGGTGCACGAGGCTGCGTAGATGTTGCCGCAATGCGCGCGGCAGGTGAGGCAACAGGCTCATGGCGGCCAGCTTGCGCCAGAGCGGCCTTGCGTCACCGGGGCGGTTCTTCAGCAGGCGGATCAGCTGCTTCCACTCTCCCGCTCTCGCATATTCGGCATAGGCGCTGCGTCCGGCATCGCTGATCGTCGAATTGCCGAAGTCGGCCGTGAGGAGCGCGTCGCAACCCAGCTCGCGCGCCTTTGCATAGACCTTGTGGTACATGCCGACATTGGCGAGGCCGGGAGCGAAGGTCTCGCTCGCAGCAAAGATATCGCGCGCGCGGCGATCGTGTGGACCGTGGTCGTCGTCGGCAATGTGCCAATCTATCCGGTCATGCGCGCGTGCGAACAGCTGCGCTAGGGGGCGCTCGTCACCCATCGTGCCCGGCGCGCATTCCCCCTGCCAGTTCCGGTCCGGCACGAAAGTGATCGCGTGCAAGTGCCTTACCGCGGGTGAGGCGCGCAGCATGGCGTCGGCGACGAGGGTGGAATCGAGGCCTCCGGATAGCGCGACGGCAGGCCGCGATGCCCAGGCGGCGGCCCGTGAGGCAGCTTCCTCGAGCAAGGTCCGCGCCTTTTCGACCGTTGCGCCTTCGTCATAATCCGCAGGCCGCATCGGCTCTGGTGGTTGGTACCAGCGGGTGACCTGCCGCACGGCGCCCCTGATGCGGACATGGGAGCCCAGCGGAACCATGGAGATTTCGCGGTACCATGACTGTTCGTCGCCGGATCGGAAATCATAGGCCAGTTCATCGACAACCCGATCATAGTCGGGCTCGCGCGGGGCACCGGCTGCGAACAGGGCCCGCAGCAACGGCGATGCGATGATCCGGCCTTCCGCGTGATGATAGTAGAGCGGCGGCGCATCCCATGGTGCGCGCGAAAGGTGCAACGTTCGGTCGGGCAGCAGGGCGGCAGCGGCATAGCTTCCGACAACCCTGCGATCCGCATCCTCGCCCCATTGCGCTAGGCATGCTGCATAAAGCTGTGCGGGATTGTCTGTGGCGGCGCCGGTCAGGTCCGAAAGCTCGGCCGCATTGTCGATCCAGCCGGTGAAGGCTGCCACCGTGCCACCGCTTTCACCCACGTGGTCACGGCTTCCTGCCAGCGCGATCGATGCCGGGCCGGACAGGACGTGCGCCGACTTGCGATCAAACCGTTCCAGCGCCTCGCTCAACGCGTCGAGCGGAGCGTGCCGGTCTCCATGCGCTGCATGCCAGAAGGCAATCATATCGACCTAAGCGCAGATGCGCCGGTTCAGGATCTCTTGTTGTTGTTCGCTTGGTCGAGCGGAATGGGACCCTGGGCGATATCGCGGATCGTGCCGAGACGGACCAGTGCGGGCTTTTCCCACTGCGGCTTGTGGCCTTGTGCGTTGTCGTCAGTCGTCTTCATGTCAGCAATCCTTCTTCGCGCACCCTAACAAACCGTCCGGGAAGGTCAAAGCGGCTTGTGCTGCCCCCGCTCGATCAGGGAGGCGTCCTCGAACTGGCCGAGGAGGCCGGCGACATCGTTTGAAATCACCTGCGGATCGGCTTCGTAGAGCTGGGCCATCTGGCGGGCGATCTCCTCCTCGCTGCGCTGCCCGTCGATGGCCTGCCACACCGCTTTCGCCGTTCCCGTAAGCGAAAACAGCTCGCCCCCCTCGAGGTCCACGATCAGGATCTCGTCATCGACCTGCGTTGCGACGAAATTCCCGGTGCATTTGCGGATGGCGCCCATGTCCACCTCCCTAGCGTTGCCTTTAATGCAATCCAAGCCCGATCGCTCGTGGATAAGCCTGCGCATAAGCTTGTGGAGGTTCGGTGGAGACCTGTATTTCGCAGCAACGCTTCCCGACCCGCGTCAAGGCAGGCCTGCATGACCACTCCGCTGATTTCGCCCTCGATCCTTTCTGCCGACTTCGCGCGGCTTGGCGAAGAGGTGCGCGCCGTGGACGAGGCGGGCGCCGACTGGATCCACATCGACGTGATGGACGGGCATTACGTGCCCAATATCACCATCGGTCCGGCGGTGGTGAAGGCGCTGCGCCCGCACACGAAGAAGACCTTCGACGTCCACCTGATGATTGCGCCGGTCGATCCCTATCTCGAAGCCTTCGCCGAAGCGGGCGCGGATATCATTACCGTGCATCCCGAGGCGGGGCCGCACATCCACCGCACGCTCCAGGCGATCAAGAACCTCGGCAAGAAGGCGGGCGTGGTGCTCAACCCGGGCACGCCTGCGAAGATGCTCGACTACCTCATCGAGGAAGTCGACCTCGTGCTGGTGATGAGCGTCAATCCCGGTTTCGGCGGGCAGAGCTTCATCCATTCGCAGCTCCGCAAGATCGAGGCGATCCGCAAGATGATCGACAAGACGGGCAAGGACATCCGGCTCGAAGTCGATGGCGGTGTCGATCCGACCACTGCGCCGCTGTGTGTCGATGCGGGTGCCGACGTGCTGGTCGCGGGCTCGGCCACCTTCCGCGGCGGGCCGGAGAAATACGCGAGCAACATCGCTGCGCTGAAGGGCCAGGGATGAGCGAGGGGCACTCCGACCTGCTGAACGCGGCGCGCGAGGACGCGGCCGACGAGATGCAGGTCGCGCTGCCCCTGTTCGACGACCCCGAGCCCCACGTCGTCGAGGGCGACGAGCCCGAGGTTCAGGCCGAGGAATCTGCAGTCGAAGCTCCGCCAGAACCGGCGCCGCAGCCCAGATCCGTTCCGCCGCCTGCCAATGATGCAGAGCCCGAGCCGCTAGAGCCTGCGCGCGCATTGGTGCCGGCAGATTTCGCCCTGCCGCGCACCGGTCCGATCGAAAGCGTCATGCGTTGGGGCTACCGCCTCGGTATCCCGGGGCCGATCCTCGCCGCACCCTTGCGCAAGCCGGCAAAGCCACGCCTGCTCGGCACAGTCGAAACGCCGCTTGCAGGTGATCGCATCGCAGGCATTTCGCTGCGTGCGGGGCAGATGCAGGTTGCCGGGCTCAAGGCTCCGCTCGACAAGATCGACTACAATTCGCCGTCCAAGCTCACACCGCCCTTCGTGCGGGCGGTGCACGGCTTCCTCTGGATGCGCGATCTCTCTTCCTGCGCGACCCGCGCGCAATGCGCCGGGACGGCAGGCCCGATCTTCGCCGCATGGCTCAAGGCCAATCCGCAGGTCGGCAAGGGTCCGGCATGGAGTGTGGAGCTGGCCGGGCTGAGGCTGCTCAACTGGCTGGTCCACGCACCGATCCTGCTGATCGGCGAGGGCGAGAAGCACAAGCCCGCCATGCTCGAAGCGATGGAGACCACCGCGCGCTGGCTTGACCGGCAAGTCGCGAGCGAGAACGACCGGCTGGCACAGGTTTGCGGCTGGGCGGGGATCACCGCCGCCGGCCTGCTCATGCCCGATGGCAAGCCGCGCCGCCTCTATGGCGAGGCGGGGCTGCTGCGATCGCTGGGCGAACTGGTCAGCGACGACGGCGGCGTGCTTTCGCGCAGCCCGAGCGCGCAGGCCGAAGCGATTGCGCTGCTGATCGACCTTCGCGCCTGCTACGCCGCTGTCGGCCGCGAGCCGCCGCAGGGCATTGAATCGATCCTCGGCCTGCTCGTGCCCGCGCTTCTTTCGCTGCGCATGGGCGACCGCGGGCTGGGCAGTTGGCAAGGCTCTCCAGCGATGAGCGAGGAAGCGCTCGACGCGCTGGTCACTGCAAGCGGGGTGCGGAGCCGCCCGATGCTCGAATCGCGGCACTGGGGATACCAGCGCATTCGCGGCAAGGACGGCGTGCTGGTGTTCGACGCCGCGCCGCCGCCCAAGCCGCGCCATGCACGCCATGCCTGCGCCTCCACGCTCGCCTTCGAATTCTCGCATCGCGCGCAGCGGATCATCGTCAATTGCGGCGGCGCAGAGCTTGCAGGCGCGATGGTTCCGGCGCGCATCGAACAGGGCCTGCGCGGAACCTCCGCCCATTCGACGCTGGTGCTGGAGGAAACGAATTCTACCGCCGTCCTCCTCCACGGGCAGGTCGGCAAGGGTGTCGAGGAAGTCGATTTCTCCCGCGAGACGATCGAGCAGGGCGCGCGCAAGGCGACCAAGTTCGAGGCGGTCCACAATGGCTATGCCTCGCGCTTCGGCCTGCTTCACCGCCGCATCCTGATCCTGTCGGACGATGGCGGCGAATTGCGCGGCGAGGACGTGCTCGAACCCTCCACCCGCAAGGGCAAGCGCGGCAGGATCGGTTTCGCCATGCGCTTCCATCTCGGCCGCGGGATCGAGGCGCGGGTGAGCGACGATGGACACGGTGTGCACCTTGCCCTTCCCGACGCAAGCTACTGGCAATTTCGCCTCGCAGGCACTAGCGGCGAGGCGCACTGCACGCTCGAGGATTCGCTGTGGGTCGATGGCCACGGCCGTCCGCACGAGGTGCAGCAGATCGTGGTCGAAGGCATGGCCGCTCGCAGCGGGGAACGCTTCCCCTGGCTGCTCAAGAAAATGGGATAGAAGTTTCAATGGCAGACGTGGCGATCAAGCGGGCGCTTCTCTCGGTGTCCGACAAGAGCGGTTTGGTTGAGCTGGGCAAGGCGCTGGCCGCCAAGGGCGTGGAACTGGTGTCGACCGGCGGTACCGCAAAGGCGCTGCGCGAGGCGGGCCTCGAGGTGAAGGACGTCTCCGATCTCACCGGCTTCCCCGAGATGATGGACGGCCGCGTGAAGACGCTGCACCCGATGGTCCATGGCGGCCTGCTGGCCGTGCGCGACAATCCCGAACATGCCGCTGCCATGGAAGAGCACGCGATCGGCGCGATCGATCTCGTGGTGGTGAACCTCTACCCGTTCGAAGCCACCGTGATGCGCGGTGCCGAGCGCGACGAAATCATCGAGAATATCGACATCGGCGGCCCCAGCATGGTGCGCAGCGCGGCCAAGAACCACCAGTTCGTCACCATCGTCACCGATCCGGGTGATTACGACACTCTGGTGGGCGAACTCGAAGCAACCGGCGCGACCTCGCTCGACTTCCGCCGCAAGTGCGCGGCCAAGGCCTTCGCGGCGACTGCGGCCTATGATTCGATGATCAGCCAGTGGTTCGCCTTCGCCGACCAGCAGCAGCTCTTCCCCGATTTCCTCGCGGTCAACGGCAAGGCGCCGGTCGAGCTTCGCTATGGCGAGAACCCGCACCAGAAGGCGGCGCTCTACACCCCCAGCGGACCCCACGGAAAAGGCATCGCGCAGGCCGAGCAGCTGCAGGGCAAGGAACTGAGCTACAACAATTACAACGATGCCGACGCCGCGCTCGAACTGTGCGCCGAATTCGCCGGTGACGAACCGGCAGTCGTCATCGTCAAGCACGCCAACCCCTGCGGCGTGGCGCAAGGCTCGACGCTGATCGAGGCTTGGAACGAGGCGCTGGCATGCGACAGCGTGTCGGCCTTCGGCGGCATCGTGGCCGTGAACACCGAACTCGACGGCGAGACCGCCCGCGCGATCTGCGAGATCTTCACCGAAGTCGTCATCGCCCCCTCGGTTTCGGACGAGGCGCGCGAGGCCTTCGCCAAGAAGAAGAACCTGCGCCTGCTCGTCACCGGCGACCTGCCCGATCCGCGTCGTGGCGGATTGCTGGTCAAGCCGATCACCGGCGGCCTGCTGGTGCAGACGCGCGACAATGGCGCGATCACCGAGGCCGATCTCAAGGTCGTCACCAAGCGTGAGCCGACCGAGCAGGAACTGAAAGACTGTCTCTTTGCCTGGATGGTCGCGCGCCATGTAAAGTCGAACGCGATCGTCTACGCCAAGGACGGCGCGACCGCGGGTATCGGCGCAGGCCAGATGAACCGCCGCGATTCCTCGCGCATCGCCGCGATCAAGGCTGCGGAAGCTGCCGAGAAGTATGGCTGGGAGCAGAGCCGCGCCGTCGGAAGCGCGGTGGCCTCGGACGCCTTCTTCCCCTTCGCCGACGGCCTGCTGGCCGCTGCCGAAGCGGGTGCGACCGCGATCATCCAGCCGGGCGGTTCGATCCGCGACGAGGAAGTGATTGCAGCGGCGGACGAGCAGAATCTCGCCATGGTGTTTACCGGAATGCGACACTTCCGGCACTAATCGGGCTGCCCTGCCACGGGGTGGCCGACTGATCGGCTGAACCGTTCACAACCATCGCATTCAGCACGTTGCAATTGGGCGGCGTGTAACCACGTGGGGTATTCCCACGAAAGATAACACTATGAGCCTCTTTACCCCCGACCTCTATCGCAATTTCGGCATCGGATTTTTCGCTGGCGCCATCATCGTCGCTTTTTCGAACGGCGCGGAAATCGTCTCCGCCGTGGCCGCTATCGTCTGATGAAGCGCTTTGCCCTCCTCCTTGCCGCAGGCGCGCTTGCTACGACCGCCGCCTGCCAACAGCCCGCGCTTGCCGCCGAAAAGGTGGTCGAGGCACCTGCTGCAGCGCGCAAGGCGAACGAGGGCACCGGTCTCAAGACGGCGATCTTTGCAGGCGGCTGCTTCTGGGGCGTGGAGGCTGTCTTCAGCCACACCAGGGGCGTCACCAGCGCGGTCTCCGGCTATCACGGCGGGACCAAGCGGCAGGCTGACTACAAGCTCGTCTCCTCCGGCATCACCGATCATGTCGAGGCGGTAAAGGTCACTTACGACCCCAAGGTCGTGCGGTATGATCAGCTGCTGCAGATCTTCTTTTCGGTCGTGATCGATCCGACGCTCAAGAACCGCCAGGGCCCGGATCGGGGCGCGCATTACAATGCCGAGCTGATCCCGGTATCGGCCGAACAGCGCCGTGTTGCCGCGTCCTATCTGGCCCAGCTGAAGAAGAGCGGGCTGTGGGACAAGCCGATCGTCACCAGCATCGAACCGGCCCGCACTTTCTATGCTGCGGAAACCTACCATCAGGATTTCGCCGACAAGAACCCGCGCCACGGCTACATCGTGCGCTGGGATGCGCCCAAGGTCGCCGCGCTCAAGCGTCTTTACCCCTCGCTCTACCGCGCCGAGTTCCGCCGCAACTGACTTGCGCGCATCGCCGTGTGATCCTACCTGTTTCGCATGGCAGGACACTCGCACGCGCATAAGGAACATTCGGGCGACGATCTGATCGACGCAGCCCGCATCACGCTCACCGATTCCGGCGAACAGTGGACGGGCATGCGCCAGTCCGTGTTCGAGGAACTCGCGCGTCACGAAAAACCCGCCAGCGCCTATGACATTGCCGACAACCTCTCGGCAGCGCGCGGCAAGCGCGTGGCGCCCAACAGCGTCTATCGCATCCTCGACCTCTTCGTGCGCACCAATCTTGCGAACCGGATCGAGAGCGCGAACGCCTATCTGGTCAACACCCACCCCGGCTGCCGTCACGATTGCATCTTCCTGATCTGCGACGATTGCGGGAAGGCAACCCACATCGACGACGAGCGCGTTACCGGCGCGCTGCGAGACGCGGGCAAGGACGCGGGCTTTACCGATGTCCGGCCCGTGGTCGAGCTACGCGGGCTGTGCGACGACTGCGCGGCCTAGCCTGCGCCAAGTTGTGCATTTTCAGCGATAAACCGTTCATCGACAGTTCGGAAAACCGCGTGTAAGGCATTCGTATGAGTGAACGCCCCAAGACGCCCCTGCTAGACACGGTCGACACCCCCGCCGACCTCCGCAAGCTAGAGAAAAGCCAGCTTCGCCAGCTCTCCGACGAGCTGCGCGCGGAGATGATCGATGCCGTCGGCACGACCGGGGGGCATCTCGGTTCGGGCCTCGGCGTCGTCGAACTGACTGCGGCGATTCATTACGTTTTCGATACGCCGACCGACAAGCTTGTCTGGGACGTCGGCCACCAGTGCTACCCGCACAAGATCCTGACCGGTCGCCGTGACCGTATCCGCACACTGCGCCAAGGCGGCGGCCTCTCCGGCTTTACCAAGCGCGCGGAGAGCGAATACGACCCGTTCGGCGCAGCGCACAGCTCGACCTCGATCAGCGCGGCACTCGGCTTTGCCATGGCGAACAAGATGCAGGATCGCCCGGGTCGCGGCATCGCGGTCATCGGCGACGGCGCGATGAGCGCGGGCATGGCCTATGAAGCGATGAACAATGCCGAACAGGCGGGCAATCGCCTGATCGTGATCCTCAACGACAACGACATGTCGATCGCACCCCCGGTCGGCGGACTGTCCGCCTATCTGGCGCGGACCGTGTCGAGCAGCGAATATCTCGGCCTGCGCAGCCTCGCCTCGCGCTTGTCGAAGAAGCTCAGCCGCAAGGTGCATGACGGTCTCGAGAAGGCCGAGGAATATGCCCGCGGCATGGTCACCGGCGGCACGCTGTTCGAGGAACTCGGCTTCTATTACGTCGGCCCGATCGACGGCCACAATCTCGACCACCTCATCCCGGTGCTCGAGAATGTGCGCGACAGCGAACAGGGCCCGGTCCTGATCCATGTCGTCACCAAGAAGGGCAAGGGCTACGCGCCTGCCGAGAACAGCGCCGACAAGTATCATGGCGTCGCCAAGTTCGACGTCGTCACCGGCGAACAGAAGAAGTCGAAGGGTGGCCCGCCCGCCTACCAGAACGTCTTCGGCGAAACGCTGGCGAAGATCGCCAATGACGATCCGCGCATCTGCGCCATCACCGCCGCCATGCCGAGCGGTACGGGCGTCGACAAGTTCGCACAGGCGCATCCGGACAAGGCTTTCGATGTCGGCATCGCCGAACAGCACGGCGTGACCTTCGCCGCCGGTCTTGCCGCCGAAGGCATGCGTCCCTTCGCCGCGATCTATTCCACCTTCCTTCAGCGCGCCTACGACCAGGTCGTGCACGACGTGGCGATCCAGAACCTGCCCGTCCGTTTCGCCATCGACCGCGCTGGCCTGGTGGGCGCCGATGGCTGCACCCACGCGGGCTCGTTCGACATCACCTATCTCGCGACGCTGCCGAACATGGTCGTCATGGCCGCTGCCGACGAGGCGGAGCTGGCCCACATGACCTATACGGCCGCCGAATATGACGATGGCCCCATCGCCTTCCGCTATCCGCGCGGCGCAGGCACGGGCGTCGAGATCCCGGAGAAGCTCGAGAAGCTCGAAATCGGCAAGGGGCGTATCGTGCGCGAGGGCACCAAGGTCGCGATCCTCTCGCTCGGCGCGCGCCTTGAAGAAGCCAAGAAGGCTGCCGACCAGCTCGAGGCCAAGGGCCTGTCGACCACGGTTGCCGACATGCGTTTCGCCAAGCCGCTCGATACCGACCTGATCGAAAAGCTGATGCGCAGCCACGAGGTCGTGGTAACTGTCGAAGAAGGCGCGATCGGCGGCCTCGGCGCGCATGTGCTGACCTTCGCATCGGACGAAGGGCTGACCGACAACGGCCTCAAGGTCCGCACCATGCGCCTGCCCGATGTCTTCCAGGACCAGGACGATCCCGCCAAGCAGTATGACGAGGCGGGCCTCAATGCGCCGCAAATCGTCGACAAGGTGCTGAGCGCACTGCGCCATAACAGCACGGGTGTGGAAGAGGCGCGGGCCTGATCGAAGATACCCGCCCGTACTGCGGGAGGTAGGGGGTCCGGGATTAGATACCGCGGGCTCTTGCCAGCGCGGCTTCCATCTGTGTCTCGGCCCCTTCGCGGGCGAATGCATCGCATTCTTCGTTTTGCCTGACCTGCCAGCGAGCGGGTTTGGGATGGGACCAGCAGATATGCTTGATCGCGGCGTTCACACGCTTCCTCATCTCCGCTTCACCCTCATCGGTGGAAAGGTCGAGATCGCCGATCTTCACCGCCTTCGATACGGGCTCGGTCCCCGGCGGGACATCGCGCGGCGCCGTCACCACGATATCGCTATCCTGGGCGATTGCGGCCTGTGCGGATGACGCAAGGCAGACCGCTGCGGCGACAAACGCCAATTCTTGCAAACCTTTCCCCATGACAGATCCTTTCGGCTAACTTGCCGTCTCTCTTTCGACGCGCCTGCCCGGCACCTCGATCCGAGTATTTACAGTGCGCGGGCAACGGGAAGAGCAACATCCGTAAACCTCCTAGGGCCACGTTGTCGGGGGAGAGCACGCGCAGTGCAGCGGAGGGACAGGGTGACGGGCGTCCCGTGTGCTGCCATGGAAGCCGAGAAAGGACCCCACGCCCATGAGCCTGCTGACCATAGACAATGCCGATCACGTTACGACCCTCACGCTGAACCGCCCGGACAGCATGAACCCGCTCGGCGCAGCGGGAGACGGCGATGCTTTCGTCGCCGCATGCGACGCGATCAATGCCGACATGGATGTACGCTGCGTGATCCTGACAGGGGCTGGCCGCTCCTTCAGCGCGGGCGGCGACATCAAGGCGATGAAGGAGAAGACCGGCAATTTCGGCGGCACCGCGCCCGAGATCGCCGACGGCTACCGCAACAACATCCACAAGATCCTGCGCGCGCTCTATGGCCTGCGCGTGCCGCTGATCGCAGCCGTCAACGGGCCGGCAATCGGGCTCGGCTGCGATCTTGCGTGCCTCGCCGACATGCGCATCGCGAGCGACAAGGCCAAGTTCGGCGTCACCTTCCTCAAGCTCGGCATCATTCCGGGCGATGGAGGTACGTGGATCCTGCCGCGGATCATCGGCGAGGCACGCGCGGCAGAGCTGTTCTACACCGGCGATGTGATCGACGCGCCCACCGCGCTCGACTGGGGGCTGGTGAGCCGTGTGGTCGACCATGATGCGTTGATGGACGAGGCGCAAACGCTCGCTGCCAAGGTCGCCGCCATGCCTCCGCATGCGCTGCGACAGGCGAAGAACCTGATGCGGCAGGGGCGCTCGACTTCCTATGACGCGGCGCTCGAGATGGCCGCAAATGCGCAGGCTCTGATGCACTCGACGCAGGATCATATGGAGGGCGTCGAAGCGCTGATCGAGAAGCGCGCGCCGAAGTTCACCGGGCAATAGCCATGGGCGCGGCGCTGGGAATTCCCGAGTGGTTGGCGGGCACCCTGTTCGTCGTCGGTTTTCTCCTGATCGTGGGTGCGGTTGCCTGGCGAAACACGGCACGCCAGATCGCGCGCACCGAGGCGAAGAGAGTTTCTCCAACGCGAGACCAGTTCATCGCGATGATGGCGCCGGATGTATCCGGGGAAACGGCTTGCTTCCTGTGGGACACTGCAATCGAGTATCTGGAACCCCGGCTTGCCCCGCATCCCGATGATGATCTCGCCAAGGACCTGCCCATCGCGGATGAGGACTGGAGCATTTACTGGCCTGACGAGTATGCGGAGATGAAAGGCTTCAATGCGAGCAATCTCGCCGACTGGCCCGACGATTGGCCGCCGACACTGCGCAATTTCGGCAAGTGGCTCGATATGTCGCCTAAGGCCTAGCCGACCCAGCGCCAGATGCCTGCGGGCATGCCGTTGGCATGGATGTGGCCGAAGGTCGCCAGAAGCCAGATCACGATGCCGCCGATCCACGCCGCAGGCCCGGCTTTCAAGAGCGCACCGAAGCGCGGCCAGTAGCTGGTCTTCGCCTCCCATCCGGTCCAGGCGCTGCCCATCAGCACCTCTTTCTTGCGGTCCTGCATATGCGCGCCGACCAGCGCGAGGAATCCGATCGCTCCCGCAAGGATGAACTGGCGCGGCGTGGGGCTGACCAGCACATGCACCAGCGCCCAGAGGGCAAAGGACCACATCATCGGGTGGCGCGTGATCAGGAAGACGCCATGCGGCTCTTTCGCGGCGAGCTTTTCGGCACCGGGAGCAGGCAGGGCAGGATTGCCGATGTAGGAGCCGGCCAGCATGACCGAGGCGACCAGCATGATCAGCGTAGCTGCGATCCAGATCACGTCACCCGAACCGTTCCATGCCGGTGTCCCGCCGGGCCCGACGTCCCTAAACGCAAGAACCATCCAGACCAGCGTCGCCAATGCGACGATCGAATAGATTCCGAGGAAACCCTTCTCCCCCGCTCTGGCCACGATGGGCGCGCGCAGCGGGTGCGACAGGGCGAAATGCGTGCCGACAAAGGCAACCGAGGCGGCAAGAAGCGCAAGCATAGGTGTCATAGGTCCCTCCCGATGGAGGGAAGCTATCACAAGCCGCTCCGGCGGCAAATCTCGCTCAGTTGTTCTCGATGCCGATCAGCTTGACCTTGAACAATAGGGTCGCCCCGCCCGGGATCGGGCCCTTGCCCTTCGGACCATAGGCGACGTCCGCGGGCGCAGCGATCTCGATCGTGTCGCCGACGCCCATCTGCGGGATCGCCATCTGCCAGGCCTTGATAAGGCGGCTCAGCGGGAAGGTCGCCGGTTCGCCGCGGTCGAAGCTGGAATCGAAGGTCTCGCCGTCGATGAAGGTGCCCGCGTAATGCACGGTCACCGTATCCGCGACACTCGGCTTATCCTGCGACCCGGTATATTCGACATATCGCCAGCGCAGCCCGCCATCCATCGAATACCAGCCATCCTCGGCCTTGAGACCGGCGAGATAGGCTTGCTGCGCGCTCATCCACGCAAGGTCCTGCGAGCGGTCGGGCCCGCTCTCGTCCTGCGCGGTGGCAGCCTGGAAACCGACAGCCGCAAAGGCCGCCAGCAGGGCGAGTATCATCGAACGCATCGGTCTTTGGGTCCTTACCAGTCGAATGCCTTGGGAAGATCGCTCTCGTCGAGGTCGCGGTAGCGATCCTTGAGGCGGCTCTGATGGTTTTCGAGCGGCTGCGCAACCCCGTCGATATAGACCTGCGTCGGCACCGAGCCGACCTCCAGCGGATCGCCGTCCCAGACCACGATATCGCCAGCGGCACCCGGCACGAGCGACCCTGCGCGTCCAGCCAGGCCGCTGATCTCGGCAGGGACCGAGCTGATCGCAGCAAAGGCCTGTCCCCAGCTCAGCCCGTCGGCGCCCGGCACGCGGGTCAGCGCGACGAGGTTGCCGGCATACTGGTTGAGGTTGCGCGGGTTCTCCATTGCAGAAGCGTTGATCGCGACCTTCACGCCTGCTGCCGCCATGCGACCGACATTCGACTGGGTGCTGGCGAGTTCTTCAAAACTGCGCGGCAGATCGTCGAGGCCATCGGCAATCACGGGGACACCGGCCGCTGCGATTTCGGGAGCGACCAGCCAGCCCTCGCTTGCGCCGACCAGCACGAGATCGAGCGAGCGGTATTCACGCTTGAGGCCGAGCACGGCACGAATGTCCGAGGCACGTTCCACCGCGACATACAGCTTCTGACGGCCGTTCACGACTGGCACCAGCGCCTCTGCATCGGCGCGGGTGAGCATGGCGCTTTCCGCGTCCCAGCGGCCATTGGCGAAGTCGCGGGCCTCGCGCAGCGCATTGGCGAACTCGGCGTAGGTCGCAGCACGGCTTCCGCCTGCAAGACGCGCCCCGGTTTCACCGAGGTGCACGACCTGGAAGGCACGCGGCGTGGTGACCGGATCGGCATCGTCGCCGAGGTCGATCACCGTGCCCTGACCACCGAAGATCGAACCGGTGTTGGTCAGCACGGTCGCAGCGCGGGTCACACCTGCAGCGCGGTGGATCTTGATATGCTGCGAATCCGGGTTGATCGCACGGCTCACGTCGAGCGCTGCATTGAAGGGCGAATCCCCGGCGCGCGTATCGTTCGATTCGCTGACCGCGCCGACGTCCCACAGGCCGAGCGTCGTGACCGTGGCGAAGAGGCCGGGAGTGACCCACGTATCCGCAGGAAGCTCGATCAGCTGGATGGGTGTTTCGGGCATGCCGGAAGCGGGACCGGCATAGACGACCTTGCCGCCGCGTACGAGGACGGCGCCGTTCTCGATCGGTTCGCTGCCGTCGCCAGTGGCGAGCGTTACGCCGCTCAGCGCGAAGTCCTGTGCCATGGCCGGAGTGGCCGCGAGCGCGATTGCGCTGGCGGCAAGTGTGAGGAGGCGCATCATTTCACATCTCCTTCACCGGGCTGGCCGAGCTCGAAATCGCTTACCGGCCGGCGCTTGCGGTCCATGGAATCGTACATCAGGGCGCCGTCGATCCAGACCTTTTCGGGCCGCGAATAGACGGATAGCGGATCGCCGTTCCACAGGACGACATCGGCCATCTTGCCCGGCTCGAGGCTGCCGGTCATCGCGTCGATGCCCATCGCCTTTGCTGGATTCAATGTGATCCACGAGATCACCGTCGCATCGGAAATCTCGATGCCGGCGCGGCGACCTGCCGCCTGTGCCTTGGCGGCTTCCTGGTTGAGGCGCTGGATGCCGTTCGCATCGTCGGAATGGATGACCACGCAGGCATCCTCGCGCTGGAGGTAGGCGGCGTTTTCGAGGATGCCGTCATAGGCCTCCATCTTGAAGCCGTACCAGTCGGCCCAGATCGCGCTGCAGACGCCGTTTTCGCGCAGCAAATCGCCGATCTTGTAAGCTTCCACAGCGTGGTGGAAGGCGGAGACTTTGTAGCCCATCTCCTTGGCCATATCCATCACCAGCGCCATTTCGTCGGCGCGGTAGCAGTGGTTGTGGACGAGGATGTCGCCGTCGAGCACGCCGACCAGCGTTTCCTTGGCGAGGTCGCGCTTCTCGCGGTCGCCCTCGGCATAGGCACGGGCATCGAGCCATGTCTGCCGGTTGACTGCGAAGTTGCCCATGCGGGTCGAAGGCATGCGTCCGCGGCCGCCATAGACGCGCTTGGGGTTCTCACCACAGGCCATCTTGAAGCCATAGGGCGCGCCGGGGAACTTCATTCCCTGCACGGTGCGCGCGGGCACGTTCTTGATGGTGGAGCTGCGGCCGCCCATCAGGTTCGCCGAGCCGGGCAGGATCTGGAGGCTGGTCACGCCGCCATTGGCAAGCGCGCGCGAGAAACCCGGATCCTGCGGCCAGATCGAATGTTCGGCCCAGACTTCCGGGGTCGTCGGGCTGGTCGCCTCGTTGCCGTCCGAATGCGCATCGACTGCGGGGCTGGGGTAGTCGCCGAGGTGCGAATGGATGTCGATGATGCCGGGAGTGACGTATTTGCCGGCCGCATCGACGCGGTCATAGCCGTCGGTCGAAAGCGAGGCATCGCCGATAGCCACGACTTCGCCGTCGCGGAACAGGACCGTGCCGTTGTCGATCCTGCCGCCCTTGCCGTCGAATACGGTAGCCCCGACCAGCGCAGTCGGGCGTCCGGGATAGGGACGGTAGGTGCTGGGGAACGGCTCGTTGCCGTCCTGGCCGGTGGGCACCGTCCATTCCTTGTCCGGCTTGGACGCAGACGCGGTTTCGTTTCCGGTGCCAGAAGTGGCACATGCGGCGAGGCCTGCGGCGAGCGCAAGCGGGGCAAGTCTTTTCATGCAGTCCCCCAAAAGTGAACGGGCCGGAGCATTGCTGCCCCGGCCCGTCCGGTCAATCCAATTTGGTCGAGGGAAATCGTCCGTCGGACGATCCCCCGCCCGTTATCAGCTGCGCGACGTCGGGTGGACGCCGGCTTCCTGCGCCTCGAGACCGGCTTCCGCCTGACCTTCGAGCGCATCGTCCTTGATCGTGTCGAGGTGCATCAGGCGCTTGATCAGCGGGCTGACGACCATGACGCCGACACCGATGGCAATCGCGTACCAGCCGACGGTCGAGTAGACGTCGAGCACGACCTGCTTGCCGGCTTCCTCGCCGACACCTTCGCCGCCGGTTGCGGCAGCGATCAGGCCGGCTGCGAAGTTACCGGTGGCCGAGGCGAAGAACCAGGTACCCATGATGAGCGAGGCCATGTGGGCCGGGCTCAGGCGGTTCATTGCCGAGAGGCCGACAGGCGAAAGGCAAAGCTCGCCGGTGGTGTGCAGCAGGTAGATGAGGAAGATGAAGATGACCGGCGTCGGTACGTTGATGCCAACGCTTTCCGCGCCCCACACGAGGACGAGGAAGCCGAGACCGACCTGGATCACGGCGAGGCCGAACTTCATCGGCGTGCTGGGTTCCGCGCCCTTGCGAGCGAGGCCCTGCCACAGCATCGCGAAGAGCGGGGCCAGCAGCACGATGTAGATCGCGTTGATCGACTGGAACATCGATGCGTTCACGCCCTGCGTATCGACATGGCGATCGGTAAAGACGTTCAGCGACGAACCGGCCTGCTCGAACAGCGCCCAGAAGACGATCGAGGTCAGGATGAGGAACATGGCCGCGAAGATGCGGTCACGCTCTTCGGGAGCCAGCTTGGTCACTGCGGTGAACAGCACGTAGAGCACGAGACCGCCGCCGAACACGCCGAGCACGGTGCCGACCAGTTCCTGGTACTGGATAGCGGCCCAGCACAGTGCGACCATTGCAAGGCCCGCACCGTAGATGACGAATTCCTTGCCGCCCTTGATCTTGGCCGGGTCCTTGGGTTCGCCCTGGCCGAGCAGCAGTGGCTTGCCGATGACGAAGAAGATGAGGCCGATGAGCATGCCGATGCCGGCAAGACCGAAGCCGTATTCCCAGCCGTAGGTCTGGCCGAGATAGCCGCAGATGATCGATGCGGTAGCCGCACCGACGTTAATGCCCATGTAGAAGATGGTGTAGGCCGGATCGCGGCGCACGTCGGTGCGCGGATAAAGCTGGCCGACGATGACCGAGATGTTGGCCTTGAGGAAGCCCGAGCCCACGATGATGAGGGCAAGTGCCAGCCAGAAGACGTTGATCATCGGATCTGCCTGTCCGCCCGACCCTTCGAAGGCCATGAAGAAGTGGCCGAAGGTCAGCAGGACTGCGCCGAAGAGGACCGCCTTGCGCTGGCCGATATACTGGTCGGCCAGATAGCCGCCCACCACCGGTGCGATGTAGACGAGCGCGGTGTAGGCGCCGTAGATCACGTAGGCCTTTTCTTCCGCGAACATCCAGTGCTGGATGAGGTAGAAGATCAGCAGGGCGCGCATGCCGTAGTAGGAGAAACGCTCCCACATTTCGGCCATGAACAGGAGGAACAGGCCCTTGGGGTGCCCGATAACCTCTTCCTGCGGGCGGGTGATCAGCACCACGCCGCCGATGAGAAATGCTGCCAGTGCGACCACGGCAACCCTGAAAGTCCACATTTCGAACGCTGAGTCGAATGTGAAGAAGACGCCTTCTACCATCGAATCCGGTATCCCTTGTTTTGTCGAAAGGCCGGCTTCGTGCGCGACCCCTCCCCGAAGAAGCGCGCACCCTAGCGGTCTGGCGCGCAATGTGAAGCATTAGTTACAGGCGAGACCAACTGTCACGAGATTGTCGGGAACCTTGCGCGCCGCGCTGTATTATGGCACTGATGCACTATACGACAATCGGGGATTCGCCATGAGCAACCAGTCCAAGCCCGTCTACCTCAAGCTGCGCGACATGATCGCGGCGGCGATCATCGACGGGCAGTACCGTGAAGGCGAGATGTTGCCGTCGGTACGCGCGCTGGCGGCAGAGCAGGGCGCCAACCCCCTTACCGTTGCGAAGGCCTACCAGCAGTTCCAGAACGACGGCCTCGTCGAAGTACAGCGCGGCGTCGGCATGTATGTGGCCAAGGGGGCATCTGCCACTTTGCGCGAGCGCGAGCGTGAAGCCTTTCTCAAGGAAGAATGGCCCGAGATCCGTACGCGGATGGACCGCCTTGGAATCGCTCCTGCAGACCTGCTCGCGGACGCCTGATCAAGGGCGCATACCGGCAAGTAACTGACAGCTTGCGGAAATCCACCTTATCTGCCACAAAATCGACTTGAGGGGTCGTCTCGATTACGCCCGTAAGGGTCGCATAAAAGGTATTTGACTACCGCGTAAGCGTTAGTCAGGAGAGCGTAGATGATCCGATCCGAACTTCTCACGGCGATTGCTGAAGACAATCCCGAACTGCGCGCCGAAGAGGTGGAGCAGGTCGTCGACATATTTTTCGAGGAAATCGCCCAGCGCCTGTCCGAGGGTGGCCGTGTCGAATTGCGCGGCTTCGGTGCCTTCTCCACGCGCGAACGCGAAGCCCGCAAGGGCCGCAATCCGCGCACCGGCGAAATGGTCGACGTGCCCGCCAAGCGCGTGCCTTATTTCAAGCCGGGCAAGGAAATCCGCGAGCGCCTGAACGAGAAGTAATCGCGCCGCCGCTCCGTTTGAGCGATTGCAGCCAATCCAATCAATGGCTAGGCACGCTCCCTGCTGATCAAGCGGGTGTGGCGGAATGGTAGACGCCGGGGACTTAAAATCCCCTGTCCCTTGGACGTGTGGGTTCGAGTCCCACCACCCGCACCAGGCCCTTTCCCGAACCATCGTCGCAGGCGCGGCCCCCAGTCGCGCAGTGCCGGGCCGGGCATCTTATATTCGTATTAACCCGTAGGCCGATAATAGACGAAACCGAAGGGGCATTAGGCCAAGACCATCGCCAGCGGACATCGCGTCCGTGACCGATCTTGGGGGTACGAAATACGATGGATTACTCCGCTGCGCTGAATGCGGATGACAGGAACGAAGCCGACGCGGTCGAGCTGCGCGGGGCACCGCGGTTCACATCGCTGATCCGGGCCGCGAAGATCGTGAGCGGGCAGGGCGAGTTTCTCTGCGTCATCAGGGACGTGTCGGCCACCGGCATCTCCTTCCGCAGCTTCCATGCCCTTCCCGACGACACAAAGCTCGCGCTCGAGCTCCAGAACGGCGAGAGCTACGAGATCACCGAGGTACGCCGCGACGGTTTCGAGGCGAGCTACCGTTTCGAAGAGCCGGTCGAGGTGGAAAAGCTGATCCACGAGACCTGGAATTTCCCCAAGCGCCAACTGCGCCTGAATCTCGCGATCCCGCTGACCATTTCGACCCTGTCGGGCAAGGCGCAGGCGACGACAGTCAACCTGTCGCAGCAGGGTGCGCGCGTCGAGTGCGACGAGGCTTTCGCGATCGACCAGCGGCTCGCCGTGACCGGGGAAGGGCTTCCGGAGACGCGCGCGACCGTGCGCTGGCGCCGCGATGCCGAATACGGCCTGGTGTTCGACAACACGCTCTCGCTGAGGGAATTCGCGATGCTCGCCGCCGCGGTCCAGTGCCCTGGCATGTTGCAGGAACAGCCCCTCTGACGCTGTTTTTGCTCAAGGCATTAAGTACCTTTTAACCAATATCCTTCACTTCCGGTTTGACAACAAATCGGGGGTATTCATGGGTACGACCAACAATCCGCTCAAAGTCGACGTTGCAATCATCGGAGCGGGTCCTGCCGGTCTCACTGCAGGCTATCTGCTGACCAAGCAGGGCAAGACTGTCGCGATCATCGAGAAAGACGACACCTACGTCGGCGGCATCAGCCGTACGGTCGAACATGAAGGCTACCGCTTCGACATCGGCGGCCACCGCTTCTTCTCCAAGAGCCAGCAGGTCGTCGACCTGTGGAACGAGATCCTGGGCGAGGACGACTTCATCCAGCGCCCGCGCATGAGCCGCATCTATTACGAGGGCAAGTTCTACAGCTATCCGCTGCGTGCCTTCGAAGCGCTCTGGAACCTCGGGATCCTGCGCTCGACCGTCTGCATGGCGAGCTACCTCCAGTACAAGCTCTTCCCCAAGAAGGACGTGAAGAGCTTCGAGGACTGGACCGTGAACCAGTTCGGCCACAAGCTCTATTCGATCTTCTTCAAGACCTACACCGAGAAGGTGTGGGGTATGCCCTGCGACGAGATGAGCGCCGACTGGGCCGCCCAGCGCATCAAGGGCCTCTCGCTCTGGGGCGCGGTGGTCGATGGCCTCAAGCGCAGCCTCGGCCTCAACAAGAAGCCGAACGACGGCATGGCAACCAAGACGCTGCTCGAAACCTTCCGCTACCCGCGTCTCGGCCCGGGCATGATGTGGGATGCCGCGCGCGACAAGATCATTGCCTCGGGCAAGGGCCACATCATCATGGGTCATGGCCTTAAGCAGCTTTCGGCCAACACCGATGGCAGCTGGCGCATGAGCGCCGAAGGCCCCGATGGCGACATCGTCATCGAAGCGGAACACGCGATCAGCAGCGCGCCGATGCGCGAGTTGTCGAAGCGTCTGCACCCGCTGCCGCAGTCGACGCTGCAGGCGAACGACCTCAAGTATCGCGACTTCCTGACCGTGGCGCTGATGGTCGAGGGCGAAGACCTCTTCCCCGACAACTGGATCTACATCCACGACAGCAAGGTGAAGGTCGGCCGCGTGCAGAACTTCCGCAGTTGGTCGCCGGAAATGATCCCGGACGAAGACATGGCCTGCGTCGGTCTCGAATACTTCTGCTTCGAAGGCGATGGCCTCTGGTCGATGGATGACGAAGACCTCGTCAAACTCGCGACCGACGAAATGGAAATTCTCGGCCTTGTCGACCGCAAGAAGGTCAAATCGGGCGCCGTGGTCCGCCAGGAAAAGGCCTATCCGGTCTATGACGAGGACTATGCCGCCAATGTCGATGCCATGCGCATCGAGCTGGAGGAAAAGCACCCGACGCTGCACCTCGTGGGCCGCAACGGCATGCACCGCTACAACAACCAGGATCACGCCATGATGACCGCCATGCTGACGGTGGAGAACATCATCGCCGGCGAGCGCGTCTATGACACCTGGTGCGTCAACGAGGACGCCGAATATCACGAAGCCGGCGACGAGGGTGCCGAAAGCACGCTGCCCAACCGCCAGCTGACCGAAGACCAGGCCGCCGCGCTGAACTCGGTCCGTGATGTTCCGACCAAGGTCGACGCCAAGGATCGCGAGGCCGCTTAAGGCCTGACGAACGAGGGGGAACGGGGCATGAGTGAAGTGATCTCGAGGCTGCAGCGCATACGCCTCCTGCGCTACGGTTTCGCCAGCGTTGCGGCGCTGGCGGTGGACATGGGCCTCTTCCTCGCCCTCCTCGCCTTCGCGGTTCCCGCCGCACTCGGGTCGGCGGCCGCCTATTCGGCCGGCATCCTGACCCACTGGCTGATTTCCAGCCGTGCGGTTTTCAACGACACCGTCGCCGAGCGCGGTCCCGAACGCACCCGCCAGAAGGCACTGTTCGTGGGCTCCGCGCTTGTCGGCCTTGCGCTGACCACGGCAATCGTAGGCCTGGGCGAGATTGCCGGTATCGATCCGCGTCTCTCCAAGCTGGCTGCAATTGTCGTCAGCTTTGCGGCGACCTGGCTCTTGCGCAGCCGCGTGGTCTTCCGCTCTAACGCCTGACATGGCTTACGACCGGCGTGCGCGCCTCGGGGAATTTCCCCTCGGACAGATCATTCTTGCCTGGCTAGCAGTCAGCGCGATCCTGTTCCTGACCGGTCTGCCTTCGCTGTTGAAGGGCCAGTTTCCCGATCCCGACGACGTGCTCCGCCTCGTGCAGGTGCGCGATTTGCTGGCGGGACAGGCATGGTTCGATCCGATGCAGTATCGCATCGATCCGCCCGCAGGCACGGCGATGCACTGGTCGCGGCTGGTCGATGTGCCGCTTGCCGCCGTCATCATGCTCTTCACCCCGCTCGTGGGGCAGGCGAATGCCGAACAGGTGGCGCTGATCGCGCTGCCGATCATCACCTTCGGCCTGGCCGCCGCCGTCATCGGCCGCCTCGCATGGCGCCTGCTCGGCACCCGCGCCGCGATCTTTGCCGTGCTTGCCTGCGGTTTCCTGCCTGCGCTGCTGTTCCAGTTCCGCCCGATGCGGATCGACCATCACGGCTGGCAGATATTCAGCGTCGCGGTGGCGCTATGGGCGATCAGCTGGCGCGATGCGCGCAAGGGCGGCTGGGTAGCGGGTATCGCCATGGCGTTCGGCCTGTCGATCTCGCTCGAAATCCTTCCCATGGCCGGCGCATTCGGGGCGATCCTGTTCGTGCGCTGGTGGCTCGACCATGCGCAGCGCGGCTGGCTGGTGGCCTATATGCAGGCGCTGTCGGGCGGCTTGCTGCTGTTCTATCTCGCGACCCGTGGCCCCTCGGCCTGGACGCAATATTGCGATTCCATCTCGCCCGCGCATCTCGGCTTCTTCCTTGTTGCCGCGCTCGGAACTTGGATCCTGGCCAAGACGACCAAGTTGCGCGGCTTCGGCCTGATCCTGCTGTTCTCGCTGGTCGGGGCGGCGGCATTTGCGACCTACGCCCTGTCTTCGCCCGATTGCCTGCGGACACCCTTTGCCGCACTCGATCCGGCGGTCGATGCCTTCTGGTATCGCCGCGTCCTCGAAGGCCAGCCCTTCTGGGTGCAGGCCGCGGCGGTCGTCGTCCCTGCCCTGATCCAGATGACCGCGGCTGTCGGCGCGACCATTGCGATCCGCGCGCAGTCCATGGGCTGGATGCGCGTCTGGTGGACCGAATATCTCGCGCTGCTGCTCGCATCGATCGTGCTGGCCCTGCTGGTCGCCCGTTCGCTCGCGCTCGCATCGATCATTGCCGCGATCCCGCTCGGCTGGCTGGCAACCCGCCTGCTGGAACGTGTGCGGATGGAGAAAGCGATCGCGGCGCGTATCGCCTCGGTCCTGATCCTGATCATGCTGCTCGTGCCCATGACCCCGGTCACCCTGTGGCAGAACCTTGCGCCCGATACGCAAGTGGAAGGAAAGCCCGCTCGCAGCGTGGATGAGGCGCGCTGCGTCATCCGCGAACAGGCGGGCCTGCTCGGCAAGCTCCCGCAGGGGACCGTCTTCGCGACGCTCGATATCGGACCGTCGATCCTGCTCGAAAGCCATCACGGTGTGGTCGCGACGGGGCATCACCGCGCCAACGAGGCGATGGCGGACGTCATCAACGGGTTCACGAAGGCGGCAGACGAGGCGCGACCGATCATAGCATCGCGCGGTGCAGACTACGTCGCGCTGTGCAGCGACCTGGTCGAAGCTTCGATGTTCACGGCGCTCGCGCCGGACGGGCTTGGCGCCGATCTGGTAGCTGGCAATCCGCCCGAATGGCTCGAGCCTGTGGACCTCGGCGGGCCGGAAGAATTCCTGGTCTACCGCGTAGTCGACTAGGCCGGGACGAAGTCCATCGCGGCACCATTGATGCAGTGACGCTTGCCGGTCGGCCGGGGCCCGTCGTTGAAGATATGCCCCAAATGCCCGCCGCAATCGGCGCAATGCACTTCGGTGCGCGGGTAGCCGATCTTGTAATCGGTGCTGGTGCCCACCGCGTCGGGGAGGGCTTTCCAGAAACTGGGCCAGCCGGTGCGCGAATCGTATTTCGTCTTCGAGGAATAGAGCTTGTTGCCGCAGCCGGCGCACACGAAGGTGCCTGCCCGCTTCTCGTCATTGAGCGGGGAGGAGTAGGGCCGTTCGGTGCCCGCCTCGCGCAGGATGTAGAACTCGCTCTTCGTCAGCTTCTTGCGCCACTGCGCCTCGCTCAGCGAGATCGGGAAATCCTTCGCCTGCGCCGCACTAGATCCGCAGGCCGCAAGCGTGGTTGCAGCCACGCCTGTGCCCAGCAGTCCGAGAAAGGCGCGCCGGTTCCTGAGTGTATCGTGCATGGGTCTTCTCATAGGCTCCTGCCCATGAATACGCCCGGAACGCGCGAAAGTTACATCAGAACTCGGTGATCTCGACCTCGAGCTTGCGGAAGCCGTGGACGAAGTTCGCCCGCACGCGTTCCACGTCGCCTGCAAGATGCACGCGCATGCGGCGCTTGTGCATTTCCTCGAGCAGGACGCGCAGTTGCAGTTCGGCGAGACGCGCACCGACGCAGCGGTGGATGCCGTAGCCGAAGGCGATGTGGCGCCGGGCATTCTCGCGCGTGATGTCGAGCTTGTCGGGATTCTCGAAGACGGTCTCGTCGCGATTGGCCGACAGGTACCAGAGCACGACCTTGTCGCCCTTCTTGATCTGCTGGCCGAAAACCTCGGTATCCTCGGTGCAGGTGCGGCGCATATGCGCCAGCGGGGTCTGCATGCGCAGGATTTCCTGCACCGCGTTAGGGATCAGGTCGGGCTGCTGCTCGAACAGCTTGCGCTGGTCGGGGTTCTTGTCGAGCTGGTAGATGATCCCGCTCATCGAATTGCGGGTCGTGTCGTTGCCGCCCACGATCAGCAGGACGAGATTGCCCATGAATTCTTCCGGGCGCATCTGGTTCATCGCCTCGGAGTGGATCATCATGCTGATGAGGTCGTCGCCCGGCTCCTTGTCGTGCGTACGCTCTACCCACAGCGACTGGAAATAGGCCGCCATCTCGTGGAGGAAGCCCCAGCGCATCTCGTCGAGCGAGCGGACTGTGGCGAGTTCGGTATCGCCCGACCAGTCGGACCAGAACGTCAGCAGGCGGCGGTCTTCCCAGGGGAAGCCGAAGAGGATGGCGAGCATGCCGGTGGTAAGCTCGATGGAGACCTTGTCGACCCAGTCGAAAACCTCGCCGCGCGGAAGCGAATCGAGCAGCTCGCCCGTGCGCTGGCGGATCTCGCCTTCCATCTCGGCCATGCCGGAGGGCGTGAACTTGGGCGCCACGGTGCGGCGCTGGCCGGTATGCTGCGGGCGGTCCATCGCGATGAACATCGGCAATTCGCGCCGGTCCACGCCTGCCTCGGCGATTTCTTCCTCGCTCAGGCGGTTGAGGATGGTGATCCCGCCATGCTCCCAGCTGGACGAGAAGGTCTCGGGCAGCGCCTCGATATGCTGGATCGCCTTGTGGCCGACCACTGCCCAGTAGGGGCCGAAGGGGCTTTCGGGGATGTAATGAAGCGGTCCCGCCTCGCGCATTTCGCGGAAGATCGGCTGCCAGGTGTTCTCGGCATAGATATCGCTGCGGCTGACATCCCACTTGTGGGTGTGGTTCAGACGTTCCTCGGGATGCTCGGCGAAATGCTTCTTGAGCGCTTCATATGCCGTCGGCGAGGTGCGGCATTCTGGCCGCGCGGGCGCGATGGTAGCCATTGGATTCTCCTCTCGCACACCATCCTGCCTTAACTGACAGGCGTGTCAATAGTGCGTTTCAAAAGCGAACCTATCGCAATGAAATGGCGGCTCATTGCAAGGATACGACGCCGCCAGGCCGGAGGTCTATGTGCCCTGTTTGCGCGCGAAGAGGCCGAATATTCCCTTGCGTCCGCCTGAGCCCTTGCCCGATTTCATCACCCGGCGGCGGAACAGCGTCGCCCCGCCCTTGATGAAGAGCGCCACCCACAAGGCCTGCCATCCGAGCGCCAGGATGTGCGGCCAGATGTCGGGCGATTGTGCCGCGCGTGCGAGCATTGCGAAGGGCGAGGAAAGCGGGAAGACCGCCGCGAAGATCTCGAGCGGCGTTCCGGGCGAGGTCATCGCGTAGGCGGCAAGGAAGAAGACCACCAGCTGAGCCATGGTGACCGGCATGGACAGCGTCTGCACTTCGCGCACGGTGGTCGCCATGCTGCCGATCGTCAGGAACAGCGATCCGAGCAACAGGTAACCCATGGCGAAATAGGCGACACCGAGCAGTGCGAAGAGTGGCCAGCCCAGCGCGGGGTCGGGAATGTCGGGCAGGGCTTCGCCGGCGAGCAGGAACAGCGCCCCGCCAAAGCTCCCCCAGACCGCGATGCCCACGAAACTGACGCCGAGCATCGCGAAGAGCTTGCCGAAGAACACTGCGTCCATCGGGATTGCCGCGGCCAGCACCTCGATCACCTTATTGGCCTTTTCCTCGACCAGGTTCGACAGCACCATGCCTGCCAGCAGCATCATCAGCAGGAACAGCAGCAGCTGGCCCGCCTGTGCCGTGCGTATGCGATCGGAGCGCGCAGCGGCCGCCGTATCGGCAAGCGGGCGCTCCTCGATCTTCGGGAACGTGGTCGGCGCACTTCCGGTCGCCATGGCGGCCATCAGCGAGACGGCCCCGTCCCAGCGGTGGATCTGGATATGCGGGCCGGTGAGGACGGGGTTCTCAAGGTCGCCGCTAAGCAGGACTGCGTGATTAGTCCTCCCCAGGACCTCCTCGGCTTCCTCGCCCTCCTCGGGCGTCAGGACAACCAGTTCGGGCAGTCCATCCATCGTGCCGAGCGCGCGTTCGCGTGCCGCGAGGATCGCCGCGCTATCCTCTTCGGACATGACGAGCGCGATCGAATTGACCGACACTTCGCGCTGGACCTGACCGCCTACACCGCTTGCCAGGCTGGCAACGATGAAGGGGAACAGCGGGCCGAGCAGGAAGATGAAAAAGGCGCGGCTGAACAGGATCGCCTTGAAGTCGCGTCGGGCGACCACCCATGCCGCCTGCAGGAGCGAAAGGCGTGACGCTTCGTCGGACGTGTTCATTGGCCTGCCTCCGCTGTGCCTTCCTCGAGCGCCCGTGCCGCCGCCTCGCCGGCGATTTCGACGAAGGCATCATGGAGCCCCGCGCGTTCGATCGAGAGCGAGAGGATGCCCGCCTCGCCGTCGATCAGGCGCTTGAGCAGCGCTTCGATCCCGCTATCGGGAATAGGGAAATACCAGAAATGCCCACCGCCCGACTTGGTGTCGTGGCGCGCATCGTCGGGCAGGGCGGAACGCCACTCGCCGCTCTCGTTGCGGGTTTCGAGACGGACCTGCGCCGGAATGCGGTCACGTGCCGCGTCGACCGAGCCGGCATAGGGCACGCGCCCCCCGGCGATGATTGCGACATCGTTGCAGAGCCGTTCGGCGTGATGGATCACATGGGTCGAGAAGATGACCGTGGTCCCCTGATCGGCAAGTTCGCGGATCAGGCCTTCGAGCTTACCCTGGTTGATCGCGTCGAGCCCGCTGAAGGGTTCGTCGAGCACCACGAGCCTCGGCCTGTGTACCAGCGTTCCGAGCAGCTGTACCGTCTGGGCCATGCCCTTGGAAAGCTGGCGGATCTGGCGGTCGATGGCATGGCCGAGACCGTGGTTCTCCATCAGCTCGCGCCCGCGCTTGCGCCCTTCGTCGAGCGACAGGCCGCGCAGCGAACCCATGAAGGCGATGGCCTCGTCGCATTTCATGGCGGGATAGAGGCCGCGCTCCTCGGGCAGGTAGCCGATCCACTTGGCGATTTCGTGCGGGCGGTCATGCCCGAAAACGCGGCGCACGCCTTCGTCGGGATCGATAATGCCGAGCAGCATGCGCAGCGTCGTGGTCTTGCCGGCGCCATTGGGGCCGAGGATGCCGTAGATCGCACCTTCGGGAACGGATATGTCGACCCCGTCGACGGCAAGCGTGTCGTCGAAGCGCTTGACCAGCCCGCGCGCCTCGATGGCGAGCTGGCGGTTGTGTTCTGCGGGATTTCGCGACATCGCACCTGTCTTGGTCAACATGGACCCAAGGCATAGGCGCGCGAAGTGAACGGGAGCAACAGCAAGTTTGGTTAAGGCCGCATCACCCGATGACCTGCAAATGGCCCTGAGGGAGGAGGCGAAAGCACTCGGCTTTTCCGCCTGCGGCTTTGCGCCTGCCGGTGAAGACGTGCTGCGTTCGGAGCGGTTCGAACAGTGGCTTGCCGAAGGGCGTCACGGCTCGATGGAGTGGATGGAGAGCCGCAAGGTCGAGCGCGCCAGCCCGCAAGGCCTGTGGCCCGAGGCGAGGAGCGTGATCGCGCTCGGCATGAGCTATGCGCCCGATGTCGACCCGCTGGCGCTTGAGGAGCATCCCGACAAGGCGCGCATCTCGGTCTATGCGCATGGCCGCGACTATCACGATGTCGTGAAGAAGGCGCTGAAGGCGCTGGCGCGCTGGCTGATCGCGCGCGAGCCGGAAAGCGAACTGAAGGTCTTCGTCGACACCGCTCCCGTTATGGAAAAGCCGCTGGGGCAGGCGGCAGGTATCGGCTGGCAGGGCAAGCACACCAATCTGGTCAGCCGCGAACAGGGCTCATGGCTGTTCCTCGGCGCGATTTATACGACGCTGGAATTCGCGCCCGACGCGCCGCACCGCGACATGTGCGGATCGTGCCGCGCCTGCCAGGATGCCTGCCCGACTGACGCCTTCCCGCAGCCTTACAAGCTCGATGCGCGGCGCTGCATTTCCTACCTCACGATTGAGCACAAGGGGCCGATCCCGGAGGAATTCCGCGAGGCGCTGGGCAACCGCATCTACGGCTGCGACGATTGCCTCGCCGTGTGCCCCTGGAACAAGTTTGCCGACACCGCGCATCGTCACATGAAGCTGGCCCCGCGCGAAGAACTCGCCGCGCCTGCGCTCTCGCAATTCCTTGCGTTCGACGATGCCGGTTTCCGGCAATTCTTCTCCGGTTCGCCGATCAAGCGGGTCGGGCGCGATCGTTTCGTGCGCAACTGTCTTTACGCCGCCGGGAACAGCGGTGATGCGACGCTTCTTGCGCAAGTCGAAGCGCTCAGGAGCGATCCCGACGCGGTGGTAGCAGAAGCGGCCGACTGGGCAGCCCGGCGGCTCAGCCCATCTCCTTGAGCGGGGTCTCGGTGTCGGCGAGCAGGTCCGGATCGATCTCGGCCCGGCCCATCACCAACTTGCGCCCCTGCGCATAGTCGCGGGTGTTGTTCACACAGTCGAGCGCGATCACCACACCTTCTTTCAGGTAGATCAGGCTGAACTTGCGCTCTGCCGGATCGCCGCGCAGCACGGTCGCATCATAGCCATTGGCAATGCCCACCGTCTGGAGGCGCAGGTCGTACTGGTTCGACCAGAACCACGGCACGGCGTCGTAATCCTGCTTGTCGCCCATGATCGCCTTTGCGGCGACGGTCGCCATGTCATTGGCATTCTGGACCGATTCGAGACGGATGACCGCATTGCCGGCATAGGGATTGGGATGCGCCGCACAGTCTCCGATGGCGTATATATCGTCGAGCGATGTGCGGCAGAACGTATCGACGTCGACGCCGTTGCTGCCCGCTGCGCCCGCCGCGATCAGCGGTCCGACGGCCGGGACGATACCGATGCCGACGATCACGATATCGCAGGCCACGGTCTCTCCGGTCGACAGCGTGACGCCGGTCACCTTCTCTCCGTCGCCCTCGATCCGCTCGACGCCGGTTTGGAGCCTGAGGTCGACGCCATGCGAGCGATGTTCGGCGGCGTAGAACTGGGAGATTTCCGGCCCTGCGACGCGCGCCAGCACGCGGTCCTGCATCTCGACCACGGTGACGTCGCAATCCATCTTGCGCAGCACGGCGGCGGCTTCCAGACCGATGTAGCCCGCACCGATTACCACGGCACGGCGCGCGCCTGCCTCGAGTTCGTCCTTCAATGAGTCGGTATCGCGGCGCGTGCGGATCGTGTGGATGCCGGCCAGTTCCGCACCCGGACAGCCGAGACGGCGGGCATCGCCCCCGCCAGCCCAGATGAGCTTGCGATAGGTGACGCTACTGTCGTCCGACAGCCTGAGGACGTGGCCGACCGGATCGACCTCGTTTACATTGGCGCCGGGGTGAAGGGTCACGTTCCGGTCTGCCCAGAACTGCTCGGGCCGGATCAGGATCTTCTCGAAGGGCTTGTCGCCGGCGAGATATTCCTTCGACAGCGGCGGGCGCTCGTATGGCGGGTTGCGGTCGCGACTGACCATAAGGATCGAATCCTCATGGCCCGCCTGGCGCAAGGCTATCGCAGCCTGCGCGCCGCCGTGTCCCGACCCCACGATGACGACGTCGTAATGCTCCATGGCGCAAATGGCTGGCGTCAAACGCCCGCGCGGTCAAGCAAAGAGAGGCAGATCACCGGGCGAGCAGGTTGCGCGCCATGCTCGCAATCTGCGCCAGCATCGCCGCCGCGACAGGCGTTTCGGCCTGCGCACGATCGACCATTGTACGGAACTGGGTCATCGCGACCGACTGGTCTTCCGCCCAGTTGGCCACGACCTGCGGCATGTCTTCCTTGGCGTCCTTGCGGCGCGAAAGACGGCGCAGCAATTCGAGCCGCATCTGCTGGAAATCGCGCGCAAGGTTGGACACCAGGAGGCGCTCCCACACGTCGGAAGAATTCATCTTCGCCGCCGTGCTCTGTGCCCAGTCGATACCCATGCGTGCGCCGATCGCGGTAAAGCCGCGCGTCACCAGCTTGGGATCGATTTCCGTATCGGCGGCGAGGCGGGCAAGACCGATCGACCCGTCGAGGTCGAACATGTGGGTCACGCGCGTTGCGATCGCTTCGGGCGCTCCGGCGGCAGTGAAGACTTCCTTCTGCGCCGCCGACTGGCTCTTCAGTTCGCGGCCGAGCAGTTCGTCCGAGCAGTTGATGAGCACGGTGACGTTCTTGCCGAGCTCTTCCACGAGTGCGCTCGGATTGACCGAGCCGGCGCTCGTGCGGAGCACGTCCGACATGAGGTTGGCGGTCGCGGCGGCGAGCCTGTCGAACATGAGCAGGCGCGCGCTTTCGTCCATTTTCGCCGTGTCGAGATCGGTCCACAGGCTGCGGACATCGAAGAGGTGCGCCACCGCCACGAACGCCGCGGCTACCTGGCACAATTCGACGCCTTCTTCTTCGGCGAGCTCGAAGGGGTGGATCATGCCGAGGCGGTTGACCATGGCATTGGCAAGCTTGGTCGCGATGATTTCGCGACGCAGGCGGTGGTTCTCGATCTGCGTCTTGAACTTCTTGCGCATCGGCTCGGGGAAGCTGCGCAGCAGCAGGTCCTCGAGGATCGGATCGTCGGGCAGGTCGCTGTGCTCGATTGCGTCCTGCAGCACGAGCTTGGCCGAGGACAGCAGCACGGCCAGCTCGGGCCGCGTGAGGCCGATGCCATCGGCAGCGCGGCGCTGCAGTGTCTGGTTGTCCGCAAGCCCTTCGGTGCGGCGGTCGAGATTGCCGCCCGCCTCGAGCGTTTCGATCAGGTGCAGCTGCGGCGCCATCGAGCGCGCGCCGCCGATCTCGGCGATCGACAGGGCAAGCGCCTGCAGGCGGTTGTCTTCGAGGACAAGCGCGCTGACCTCGTCGGTCATCGCCTCGAGCAGCATTACGCGCTTGGGTTCGGTCAGCTTGTCCGCACGCTTGGCAGCGGCGAGCGCGATCTTGATGTTGACCTCGTTGTCCGAGCAATCGACGCCTGCCGAATTGTCGATGAAGTCGGTGTTGCAGCGTCCGCCATGAAGCGAGAACTCGATGCGGCCTGCCTGCGTCGTGCCAAGGTTCGCACCTTCGCCGATCACCCGGGCGCGCAGGTCCTTTGCATCGACGCGCAGCGGATCGTTGGCGGGATCGCCGACCTGGACGTTATTCTCGGTGGAGGCCTTGATGTAAGTCCCGATGCCGCCGAACCAGATCAGGTCGACCTGCGCCTTGAGAATTGCGGAGATCAGGGCTTCGGGCTCGATTTCCTTGACTTCGAGGCCGAGCATCGACTGCACTGCCTTGGACAGCTTGATCGATTTCGCATCGCGCGGGAAGACGCCGCCACCGCGCGAGATGAGCTTGGGGTTGTAATCCTCCCAGCTCGAACGCGGCAGGTCGAACATGCGCTGGCGTTCCTTCCAGCTCTTCGCCGGATCGGGATCGGGATCGAGGAAGATGTGGCGATGGTCGAAGGCTGCGACCAGCTGGATCGCCTTCGACAGCAGCATGCCGTTGCCGAAGACGTCACCCGACATGTCGCCGCAGCCGGCGACGCGGATCGTGTCGGTCTGCACGTCGATCCCCATTTCGAGGAAGTGTCGCTGGACCGATACCCATGCGCCCTTGGCCGTGATGCCCATGGCCTTGTGGTCGTAACCCTTCGAGCCGCCCGAAGCGAAGGCATCGTCGAGCCAGAAGTCGCGGTTCTCGGCAATCGCATTGGCAACGTCGGAGAAGCGTGCGGTGCCCTTGTCGGCGGCGACCACGAAATAGGGGTCTTCACCGTCGGTGATGACCACGCCTTCGGGGTGCACGACCTTGTCGTCGACGATGTTGTCGGTGACAGACAGGAGCGTGCGGATGAAGACTTCGTAGCTCGCCTGGCCTTCCGCAGCCCAGCCATCACGGTCGAGCGCGGGGTCGGGGAGCTGCTTGGGATAGAAGCCGCCCTTCGCGCCGGTCGGCACGATCACCGCGTTCTTCACGCGCTGGGCTTTCATCAGGCCGAGGATCTCGGTGCGGAAGTCGTCGCGCCGGTCGGACCAGCGCAGGCCGCCGCGGGCGACAGGTCCTGCGCGCAGGTGGATACCCTCGACGCGGCGCGAATAGACGAAGATCTCGCGCCAGGGGATCGGCTTGGGCAGGTTCGGAACCAGCGAGCTGTCGATCTTGAACGCGAGCGCCTCGTTCGCTGCGGGGGCGAAGGAGTTGGTGCGCAGGATCGCGTCGATCAGCGAGTTGTAGAGCCGCAGCAGACGGTCGTCGTTGATCGCCTTGACCTTGGCGAGGCCGCGCCTGATCGAAGTCTGCGCTTCGGCAGTGGCCTCTTCGCGATTGCCCTTGAACTCGGGATCGTGACGCGCCTTGAACAAAGCCATGAGCGCACGGGTGATGTCCGGGTTCTTCGCCAGCGCGTCGACCACGGTGTAGATGGTGAAGCCCATCCCCGCCTGGCGCAGGTAGCGATAGAAAGCACGCAGCCAGTTCGCTTCGTCGGCATCGAGCCCGGCATCGGCGACGAGGCGGTTGAAGACGTCGTTTTCCGCATGGCCGTTGAGCACGGCAGCAACCGCTTCCTCGATCTCTTCGGCGCGCGCCACGAGGTCCTCGGCCTTGACGCCGGGCGCCATCTGCAGGGCGAAATCGTGGATCGTGCCGAACATGCCTTCGTTGAGCACGGTCGGGGTCTCGGCCTGCACGTGGAAGCCGAAATTCTCGAGCACGGGCACTGCGTCCGACAGCGGCAGGCTGCCTTCGGCCTGGTAGAGCTTAAGGCGCAGGCAGGCCTCTTCCTCGCGCTCGCACAAGTAGAGACGGGCGCCGCGGTGGGGCGCATCGCCGTCCTCGTCATCGTCCGCATGGATGCCGAGTGCGCGCAGGCGGGCGATGTCCTCGGCCGCTTCGCGCGGGCCGAAACGGGCGCGGTAGGAAGTCGGGAAATGCTCTGCGAAACGAAGGGTAAGCGCAGCGGCGCGGCCCTTTTCGACCATGTCGAGAAGTTCGTTCTCGACCGCTTCGCTCCAACCGCGAAGCAGGGTCTGGAGCTGCTGTTCGAGCGCCTTTTCATCGGGCGCCTTCGCGCCGTCGCGAATGTCGAGGACGAAGCGCAGCATGGCAAGGTTGCCGCCTTCCACCTCGAGGCTCCAGTCGAGCAGGCGGGCAGCGGCATTGTCTTCGAGCAGCGCCTTGATCTGCAGGCGGACCTGCGTGGCCAGCATGTCGCGCGGAAGCCAGACAAAAGCGAACAGGTGGCGGGCAAGCGGAGCCTCGACCAGCGCCAGGCGCGGACGCGGACGATCGACGAGGCCCATCATGGTGGTAGCCACGCGCTCGCAATCTTCCTCGCTGAAACCGATCAGAAGGTCGTGCGGCAGCGCGGTCATGGCGTGGACCAGCGCCTTGCCGGCATGACCGCCCTCGTCGAAATTCAGCTTGTCGCGAATACGGTCGAGACGTTCGCGCAGGACAGGCACACCGCGCGGCGGAGCGGCCAGTGCAGCGCTGGTCCAGACACCGGCATGGACCGATAGGGCGACCAGCTTCTTGCCTTCGCGGCGGGGCACGATGAACAGGTCCAGCGGAACATGGCGATGCACGCGCGACAGGTGGTTGGCCTTGATGATCAGCGGATTGCGCTTCTCGCCCTTGCCTTCGAACCACTTGAAGGCGCGCTCGAAGCTTGCATCGACCAGAAGTTCGGGTTCGCCTGCGCGGCAGATGCCCAATGCACCGGTCTGCTCGCCATCGCGCATGCGCACGACATGGCCGAGCTGGGTCAACATGCCGGAATCGAGCCATTCGAGCAGTGCCTTGCCTTCGTCGTCATCGATCGAGGCGGCATCCTGCTGCATCTGTTCCTGCAGCTTGGGCCAGTCGGTCACTGCGGCGCGGACGTCGGCCAGCGTCTTTTCGAGATTCTCTTCGAGCAGGCGGCGCTGCTTGGCATCGACGCGCGCCGTTTCGAGATAGATCATCGATTCCCAATAGGCGTCTTCCGGCTCGCCCTCTCGGATGGTCGCCAGCGAGCAGTCATCGGCGCGCTCTACCGGTACGACGGGGTGGACGAGGCGGTCGATCGAGATGCCGAGCGCAGCGATCGTGCTCGCGGTGGAATCGACGAGGAACGGCATGTCGTCGTTGATGATCGCGATACGCGTGTAGCGGTGTCCTTCGGTGACCGATTCCACCGCCATCGCCACTTCGCCATACTTGCGCTGCTGCGCGGCTTCGGTGACGAATGCCGCGGCGTCCTTGAGGCGTGCGGGATCGAAGGGCGTGTCCCCGGGCAGCATGGAATCGCGCATGTGCTGCGCGAGGGCTTTTGCTTGGGCGGCGGGGGTAGTGGCGGTCTTGGAACCCATCGGGGGCCTCTCGCTTGCGGCGCACGATATGTGCGGCGCCGGGAAATTTCCGAGTCGTCAAATGCGACGGTCTGGAGGGCGATTAGGCCTGTTGTCGGACCACTTCAAGGCAACTCGCGCGCATTTTTGCAATCCTATGCACGGCGTCCTTTCCGTAGCGTCAGGAGGCCAGTGCGCGCATCGCCTTTTGCAGCGAAGAAATCCGCGCCTGCGGATCGAAGGTCGGCCCGGCGAAGATGATCTCGTCCGTCCGGGTGCGCTCGACAAATGCACGCACCGCCTCGGCGCATTGCTCCGGTGTTCCGATGGCGCTCGCCTGACCGATATGGGCGAGCATGGCCTGTGCCGGAGCGGGCAACTGGTCGCGATATCCTTCGACGGGCGGCTTGAGCTTCGACGGCTTGCCGGTGCGCAGGGCGACGAAAGCCTGCATCTGCGAGGTCGCGAGGGTTTCTGCCTCTTCCTCGGTATCGGCGCAGAAAAGGTTCATCGCCGCCATCACATGCGGTTTCTGGCCCACCTCGCTGTGGCGGAAATCGCGGCGATAGACTTCGAGCGCGCTGTCGAGATGGTCGGGCGCGAAGTGGCTCGCAAAGGCGTAGGGCATGCCGAGCCGCGCGGCGAGTTGCGCGCCGAACAGGCTCGAGCCCAGCATCCAGAACTCCGGTTTTGCCCCGCGTCCCGGTGTCGGATGAATCTCGCCGTCACCCGCCATCAGAGCCATCAGTTCGACGACGTCCTGCGGGAACATTTCTGCCGCCCTGTGCAGGTCCTTGCGCAAGGCGCGCTGGAGTTCGGGGCCTGCTCCCGGCGCGCGGCCAAGCCCGAGGTCGACCCGCCCGGGGAAGAGCGCATCGAGCGTGCCGAACTGCTCGGCAATCTGGAACGGCGTGTGGTTGGGCAGCATGATGCCGCCCGACCCTATGCGGATGGTGCTGGTCGCATTGCCGACATGCGCGAGCACGACCGACGTCGCGCCGCCCGCGATGCCTTCCATCGCATGATGTTCTGCTACCCAGTAGCGCTTGCAGCCTGCCTCTTCGGCGGCGCGGGCAAGGCCGGTTGCCGCCTCGAATGCCTCGCCCAGCGTCCCCCCTTCGCGGACGGGAACGAGATCGAGGATCGAGTAAGCGGTCATTCGGGGAAGTTGTCCTCTTCTGGCGCGAGCTGGTCGAGATAGCGCTGGGCACGTTCGGCCTCGCGGCTGCCGGGCGCAACGTCGATCACCGACTGGAAGCTGGCGCGTGCATCTCCTTCGCGCCCCGACATGGCGGCGATCACGCCGGCTTCAAGGCCTACCTGCGGATTGCGCGGGTTGAGCAGTGCAGCCCGCTCGATCTGTGCCTGTGCCTCGCCGAGGCGTTCGAGCCTGCGGGAAAGGGTCGCGGACAGCAGCCACGCCTCGGGATCGTCGCCATCGGCTTCGCGTGCCTCGGCTAGCGCCATCGCGGCATCTTCCTCGCGGTCCAGCCTTACGAGGACGCGGGCGAGATCGACGCGGAGATCTGCGGCGAGCGCCCCGTCGTTTGCGGCCAGCGCCTGTCCGCCGGCGCGATCGAGCAACGGCAAGGCGCCCTCGGGATCACCCGATGCAAGCGCGGCATTGCCGGCCATCGCGGCAAGTCGTGCTGAATAGGAGAGGTTGTCCGCCGGAGCTTCGCCGCTCGCGACTTCGAAAGCACGGCGGGCTTCGCCGAGCCGGCCCTGCTGCACTAGCGCGAGGCCAAGGCAATGCGCGGACTGTGCGAATTCGAGATCGGTCTGCGCTTCCTCGCGCCACGCCTGTGCGCGATCGAGCGCCGCCTGCGGGTCCGAGGATGCGATACGCAGGCAGGTGGCGAGCGTATCTGTCTGGGGTTGCGGCTCGCTCGCCCCGGGACGCTCGGGCCGGTTGGCCAGCTCGTCCGGCAGGCCAGGCATGCCGCCTGCAGAGGGGTCGGGGCCGACCTGCATGAGCAGGAGGAAGGCGGGAAGGAGAGTTGCGGTCACGTGGTCTCCGAAAGGTCTAGCAGTCCGCCGATCGTACGCAGCAGCAGGTCGATATCCTGCGGGCGCGACAGGCGGTGGTCGCCGTCCTTGACGAAGGTCACTTGAACCTCGTCCGAACGCAGCGCGTCGGCAAGGCGCTGGCTGATCTGCCAGGGCACATCGCTATCGCGCTGGCCGTGGATGAGGCGGACCGGTGCGTCGATGGCAATCGTACTGTCGAGCAGGCGCCGGGCCTGTCCGTCGGCGAAAAAGCCGGCGTAGGTCGGCGTCGGTTCGGGGCCGTAGGGATTGACTTCGTAGACCGTCTCGCCCCCTGCCATCTGCGCCTTCTGCGCGTCCGAATATCCCCAATCGGTGAAGTCCGGAGCCGCGGCGATGCCGACAATCCCGGCCAGCTTCGCGCCGAGCGCCAGGCCGACCAGGAGCATCAGCCACCCACCCATGGAGGAGCCGACGACCACGACTTCGCCTTCGACATATGCCTCGACAAGTTCGAGCACTTCGCCGCGCCATTTCGACAGCGTGCCGTCGGCAAAGTCGCCGCTGCTGCGCCCGCAACCCGAATAGTCGAGCAGCAGGCAGGCGCGACCGTTTTGCTTGGTCCAGTCGAACAGCGCGGTCGCCTTGCCGCCATCCATGTCGGACATGTAGCCGGGCAGGAAGACGAGCGTCGGCCCGCGCCCTTCGGCATGGCGGAAAGCGATCCTGCGACCATCGGCCATCTCGTGAAACCGGATATCGTTCATGGCGTGACGCTGTCGGATGGGCAGCGCGCGATTGCAAGGGCTAGAAGAAGAAGTCGAATTCCTCGACGTCGGGATCATCCTCGCACATCGACTTGAGCGCTTCGAATTCCTGCGCCGTCAGCACGGGGGCGAAGGTCTTGCCCTCGGCGGCCTTGCGGAATGCCTTGGCGCGTTCGCGCGGAGCGGGGTGGCTCGCCACCCAGCCGACCAGCGAATCCTCTTCCGCCTCGCTATCGCCGCCGATACGCTCGAAGAAGCGCGCTGCACCCAGCGGCGAGACCCTGCTTTCCTCCATGCGCTCGCGGGCGAATTCGTCCGCCTCGCGTTCGGCGTCTCGCGAATAGCCCATCGAGGCGAGACCGAAGACCGTGTCCCCGACGCCCGAATTGGCACCCGACAACAGGATCGACAGTCCGAATTGCCGTAGGAGGGCCGTCATCACGTGACGTTCGCGCACGTGGCCGACTTCGTGGCCGAGCACTCCGGCGAGTTCTTCGGGCGTTTCCGCGTCCTGCACGAGACCGTCGAACAGGAGCACCTGTCCACCCGGCAGCGCGACTGCATTGACCATGCCGATATTGGCGACGCCCGCGCGGACCTGTTGCTCGTCTGGATCGACGGCATCGAGCAGCTTCGCCAGTGCGGCATCGCCTTCGGGCGTGCTGCACAGCCGGTTGCCGAAATCGCCGACCATGGCGTCGCCCAGATTGCGCTCCCAGCTATGCGGAACCCGCGGGCCGAGCCAGTCGGGCGCAGTCAGGAACAGCGCCACGGCGGCAACGCTGACCGCCGCGAACGCGGCCGAGGCCTTGCCCAGACCGACCTTGTCGATCCAGCCGCCATAGACCTTTTTTTCGGGCAGCTTGGCTGCGAGGCCGGGTGGCAGGTCTTCGGGCAGGATCAGCCGGAAGTCGGGTTCGCTCGCCCGGCGATAGACCATTTCCCCGCCACGGTGCTCGCCGAATTCGAGATCGGCGAAAGGCAGGGTCAGTTCGCTGGAAAAGCCGCGCAGCGACAGCGTACCGCTGCCGTCCCAGAGGGCCTCGCCCTCGTGGCGGATGGCATTATGGCCATCGTACCACTGGGCCGGTGTGCGGAAGCTGCTTTCCATCGGTTAGAAGGCCCCGATGTCGAAAGCGTCGAGCAGGCCTTCGCCGTGCTTGGCCGTCTTGGTGGTCGACTGCGTGAGGTCGTCCAGCAGGATGTCACCGCTCGCCTCGAGGTTCTCGATCATGAACTTCCAGTGGCGATAGCTCAGGAAGATGAAGCCAAGGCCGAGCGTGAACATGACGATCAGCACGTCTCCGATCAGCAGCTTGATCCAGTCCATGGTGGAGGCTTCGAAGGAGAAGTGCAGGTCTTCCCAATGCGTCGATCCGACTGCCTCGCGGTAGAACTTGGCATAGAAAGCCACCGCGATCACGCCGAGGCCGAAGTAGAAGAAGATCGCGAGGATGAAGAAGGAGGCCATGGCGCCGATGCCGGCCCCTTCCTCGCCGCCAAGGCCATATCCGGCCAGTCCGCCGGTTGCCGCAGCGATCACGCCGCCCACGACGAAAATGATCGGCGAGAGGTAGAACAGCAGGAAACGCGCAAAGATATTGCCCGAATCCGCGTGCGCGTTGAACTCGTAGGGGCCGAAGCTCATCTTGCCCCAGCGTTCGTTCCACAGGCTGGTCATCGACCAGGGGATGAGAAGGCCGATCGCCAGGTAGCCGACGAAGGTCTTCCACATATAGGAAACGCCATAGCCGAGGCCCTGGTTGTTGCTGCCCCCGCGGATACCGCGCCAGCGCGTGCGCGAGAGCCGGTAACGCAGCGCGCGGAAGCGGGCGAGGCCGGTGAGGTAGAAGATCGCGAACAGCGGGAGCATGCCGAGAAGCACGCCGGCCGCCTCGTAACCGCGCATCACCAGTGCCTGCGAAACGAACTGGATGCCGAAGACCGGTAGCGCGAACAGCAGCATGACAAGCACGAAGCCGACGAACAGCTCCTTGCCGGTGCCGGTCCATTCGAGGCGCTCGTCGACGAAGCGCGTGTGCGACCACAGGTACTGCCGCTCGCGGGTGGTCGCCCAGAAACGGTAGATCCCCAGTGTGACGATGGTCAGCAGAAGGTTCGGCAGAGCGATCTTCGCGAAATCCTGCCATGTGCCGTCGAAGCCGAACGCACTGTCGGCCTGCATGTTTTCGTAATGCATGTTAAAAAGCGACCCCCAAACTCGATGTCGTATTCAAATCCCGTCCGGGTACGACATGCGGTTTAAGGGTCGCTTAAGTCAAGCGCGTGATCGGCTAGTCGCGCTGGAAGATTTCCTCGATCGCCATTTCGAAAACATCGGCGATCTTGAAGGCGAGCGGGAGCGAGGGGTCATAGCGCCCGGTCTCGATCGCATTGACGCTCTGCCGGCTGACTTCGAGCAGGTCGGCGAGATGTTGCTGGCTCCAGTCGCGCTCGGCGCGAAGGACCTTGAGGCGGTTCTTCACAGCGCACCCCACGAACCATGGGTGATGCGGTTGGACACAGCACCGATGAACTGGCCGCCGAAGAAGGCGACCGCGAACCAGTAGGCAGGGATGTGCGGCACCACTTCGCCCGCTTCCAGGAAGCCCCAGATGGTTGCAAAGCCGAGGGCAAAGCCGGTCGCGATCAGCGTCTGACGCACGATCAGCATGCGGATGAACTCGTCCTTCTCGTCGAGGATCAGGCGTCCGATGGCCCAGAAGATCCCGCAGATGGCGAGGCCGGGCATGACCGACAGGGCCGCGCGAGCGGCGAGCGAGGCCTCTGTCGTTTCGTCGCCGCCGAGCAGGCTGACCTGCAGGGCGATGACGACGAGATAGGTCGAGGCGAAGATGGCGACCCGCTTCACGTAGAGGCGCTGTGCCTCCCCGCGTCCGCTGCAGGCGGCGGTGGTGTTGGCGACCCGCATGGTCTGGAAGAACAGGCCCGCGGGAACGATCATCAGTATGAGGGCTGTCGCCGCATTAATGGCGTCCGAAAGCGCGAGGCCCATAACCGCCCCGAAGGTACCGAACGCCAGCCCGGCCCAGAAGGGAACGGTGCGGGTGAAGCCGCGCTTCGCCTCGGTGCTCATGCCTTGCTCTTCTTCAATAGATTGCAGGACCGGTCAGAACCCAGCCATGCGCCGGGAAAGAGGGCGAGGAGGAGAAAGGGCGAGAACTGCGCCACCTCCTGCGGCACGATTTCATAGACCGAGAGTACGGCGATGCCGATCATGGCGGCGGCGACAAGCAGGGAGAGATGGATCTGTTTCATGGCAAGCGTCCTTTTCTTGATGTAAAGCTTGTTTGTCATGATTCGGCAGCCATGTCAAGCTTACTTTCCAACATGGACAGTGTGCTTGTCGTCATCGCGAATTCTGCTTGTCACGAAGCCGACATCGGGCGCAGTCATGGGGCGAGTGAGAGGAGAGCCCCCCAATGTCTTTGACCGAACCGCCGCAGTCGCCCGGAATGCCCGCGCTGGACAGGCGGTCGCTCTTCAAGGGAGCGGCGGCGGGGGCGGGTCTCGTCGCGGCGCCGCTGGCCGCGCGGACAACGGCAACCGGCTTCACGCACGGCGTTGCGAGCGGCGAACCGGGAAAGAACCGCACGCTCCTCTGGACGCGCTATGTCGCCGCGCAGGACACCGAGATCGGCTGGCAGGTGATGGAGGCGGACGCGAACCGCCGCGTGGTGGCCGAGGGGAAAGTCACCGCCTCGCCCGCCAATGATTTCTGCTGCAAGGCTTCGGCCGAAGGTCTCGAGCCGGGCAAGTGGTACTATTTCCGCTTCACCGCCCCTGACGGATCGGTGTCCGACATGGGCCGCACGCGGACGCTGCCCGAAGGGCCGACCGCAAGCTGGCGCATGGCGGTATTCTCCTGCTCGAACATCGGCTTCGGCTGGTTCAACGCCTACCGCCACGCCGCCGAGGCGAACGAGTTCGACTGTGCGCTCCATCTCGGCGACTATTTCTACGAATACCCCCAAGGCACCTACCCCTCGGATGCGGAGACATTGCCGGGCCGCGCCCTGCTCGATCCGCAATCGGAAACCGTGGCGCTGGCGGACTACCGCGCGCGCTATGCACTCTACCGCGAGGACCGCGACCTCCAGCGCCTCCACCAGCTCTATCCGATGATTGCCGGCTGGGACGATCACGAAAGCGCGAACGACAGCTGGAAGGACGGCGCGCAGAACCACCAGAGCGACACTGAAGGCGATTGGTCGGTACGCAAGCGCGCGGCGATGAAGGCCTATCGCGAATGGATGCCGGTATCGGACGAGCCATGGGCGGAATACGAGGTCGGCGACCTTGCCACGCTCTTCCGTCTCGAAACCCGCCTGTCCGCCCGCTCGCAGCAGTTCGACTACAACACGCTCCTGCGCGGAACGTCTTCGCCTGAAGAAGCAATCGCCCGCCTCACCGCCTTCCGCGACGGCGACTATGCCGATCCTTCCCGCGAAGTGCTCGGCGCCGGCCAGCAGGCATGGTTGGCGGAAGGGCTCGCACGCTCCAAAACGGGCGGCACGACCTGGCAGGTGCTCGTCCAGCAGGTGCTGATGGGCAAGCTCGCATCGGCCACGTCGATCACCGATACGCTGCCAGACAACTTGCCCTCCTATGTGCGCGAGCGCGTGGTCGCCGGCGCATTGGCGAGCCGCGCAGAACTGCCGCTCAACATGGATGCCTGGGATGGCTATCCCGCGGCGCGCGCGCGATTGTTCGAGGCGGCGCTCGCGGCGGATGCGAACCTGGTTAGCCTTGCGGGCGACACGCATAATGCCTGGGCCTTCGATCTTGCGCATGGCGGCGAGGCTGTCGGCGTGGAGTTCGGCGGGCAGTCCGTCTGCTCGCCTGGGTTCGAGAATTTCCTGCCGCAGATCCCGCCGCAAGCGATTGCCGGCGCACTGGTGCAGCGTAATCCGGAACTGCAATGGATGGATGCGTCCCAGCGCGGCTACATGGCCGTCGAACTGACGCCGACCCGTGCCACCAGCGAATACCGCTTCCTCTCGAGCGTGCGCGAGAAGGGTGCCGGCGTGATCGCCACCAAGCGCCTCTCGACCCTCGCCGGTGCGCGCAAGCTGGAAGCGGGTTGAGAATTTAACCTCTCGCCGCTATCTGTGGCTGCATGACGCAGGCATGCATCACGACCACTACTACCACCACCTCGGGCAACCGGGGGCGGGTAGTCGCGGACTGACGCGAGCTGCCGCCACCCGGTTTCGGGTGGCAGGCGTTCCTCCCGAAATCGCGAAATTCTCCCAAAACGCCGCTTCAAGCGTGCGCCCTGTTGTGCCATGGGCCTCGACAAGCAACGGATGAGACGATGACGGAACTTTTGAAGATCAGCCTGCCCGACGGTTCGGTGCGCGAAATGGAACCCGGCAGCACGCCTGCCGACGTCGCCGCCGCGATCGGCCCGGGCCTCGCCAAGGCCGCCATCGCCGCGCGTGTCGATGGTGAGCTGCGCGACATCAACCGCCCCTTCGAAGGCGATGCCGAGCTCGCGCTGGTGACGAGCCGCGACGAGGAAGACGCGCTTGAACTCGCACGTCACGACTTCGCGCACGTGCTCGCAGAAGCCGTGCAGTCGCTCTACCCCGGCACGCAGATCACCTTCGGTCCAGCAACGGACGATGGCTTTTATTACGACGTGAAGGCGCCCGACACGCGCGAGCCGTTCTCCATGGACGACCTCCCCGCGATCGAGGAGGAAATGCGCCGCATCATCAAGGCCGACAAGCCGCTGCGCCGCGAGGTCTGGAGCCGCCAGCAGCTGATTGACAAGTGGGAAGCCGAGGGCGAGGTATTCAAGGCCGAATGGGCCAAGGAACTGCCCGAGAACGAGGAGCTGACGGTCTACTGGTCGGGTGAAGACTGGCTCGACATGTGCCGCGGCCCGCACCTTGCTTCGACGGGTAAGCTCGACCCGCAGGCCTTCAAGCTGATGCGCGTCGCCGGTGCCTATTGGCGCGGCGACCAGAAGAATGCGCAGCTGACGCGCATCTACGGCACGGGCTGGCTCAACAAGAAGCAGCTCAATGCGCACCTCATGCGGCTGGAAGAGGCCGCCAAGCGCGACCACCGCAAACTGGGCCGCGAAATGGATCTCTTCCACCTGCAGGAAGAGGCCCACGGCAGCGTCTTCTGGCATCCCAACGGCTATCGCATCTGGCGCGAGCTAGAAGCATACATGCGCCGCAAGATGGACGGCGCGGGCTACCGCGAGATCAAGACGCCGCAGCTGATGGACGTCCGCCAGTGGGAGCAGTCCGGCCACTGGGGCAAGTATGCGGAGAACATGTTCGCCGTGCCCGACATGGTGCCCGAGGTCGACGACAGCGGTGCCGGTGCGCATCCGAGCGTTGCCAAGGACGCCGACTGGATGGCGATCAAGCCGATGAACTGCCCGGCCCATGTGCTGGTCTTCAAGCAGGGCATCACGTCCTATCGCGACCTGCCGATCCGCCTTGGCGAGATGGGCTGCTGCCACCGCAACGAACCGCATGGAGCGCTCCACGGCCTCATGCGCGTGCGCCAGTTCACACAGGACGATGCACATATCTTCTGCACCGAGGCTCAGGTCGTCGAAGAGGTCCGTGCGTTCTGCAAGCTGGCCGAGGGCGTGTACAAGGACTTCGGCTTCGACTTCGCGATCAAGCTCGCGCTGCGCCCCGAAAAGCGGCTCGGTTCGGATGCGGACTGGGACAAGGCTGAACAGGAATTGCGCGATGCCGTCGAGGAAGCCGGCATGATGAACGAGGAATTCGGCTGGGAAGAGCTGGAAGGCGAAGGCGCCTTCTATGCGCCCAAGCTCGAATGGCACCTCACCGATGCCATCGGCCGCACCTGGCAGGTCGGCACGATCCAGGGCGACCGCGTGCTGCCCGAACGTCTCGATGCAAGCTATGTCGGCGAAGACGGCGAGAAGCACCGCCCGGTCATGCTGCACCGTGCGATCTTCGGTTCCTACGAGCGCTTCATCGGCATCCTGATCGAGCACTTCGCCGGCCGCCTGCCTTGCTGGCTCGCGCCGACACAGGCGGTGGTCGCAACGATCGTTTCGGACGCCGACGACTATGCGAAGGAAGCGGTCGCCAAGCTGGAAGCTGCAGGCATCCGCGTGGAAAGCGATCTTCGCAACGAGAAGATCAACTACAAGGTGCGCGAACACTCGGTCGCCAAGGTCCCGCACCTGCTGGTGGTCGGCAATCGCGAGGCCGAGGAAGGCACAGTTGCCGTCCGAACGCTTGGCCAGCAGCACCAGAAGGTCATGCCGCTCGAGGAAGCCATCGCGATGCTCAAGGCCGAAGCGACCCCGCCGGACCTGCGGGACTAGTCTTCCGTGATCCGGCGATTGGGACTTGCGGCGCTGGTCGCCGTGCTGGCCGGCCTGCTCGTCCTCGCGCTCGGCTATTCCAACGCGCGAGCGGACCCGATCGTGCGCAAGGCTTATGTGCCGGTGGCTGGCTGGCCGGAGGGCGAAGCGCCTCTCAGGGTTCTCGCCCTGTCGGATGTCCATGTGGCAGGGCCCGATATGCCGCCTTCGCGGGTGGAGCATATCGCGCGGCAGTTGAATGCGCTGTCGCCTGACCTCATCCTCGTGGCGGGCGATCTAATCAGCGAGAAACGCACCGCGACGAAGCTCTATTCCGAGGAGGAAGTGGCCGCGTCCTTCGCAGCGTTCGAAGCGCGCTTTGGCGTGGTGGTTGCCCCCGGTAATCACGACCATTGGGTCGATTTGGACGCGATGGTCACCGCGCTCGAAGGTCATGGCATTACTGTCCTGCGCAATGCCGCTGCTCGGCGAGGGCCGTTGCTTATCGGCGCGGTGGATGACGATTTTACTGGCCACGACGACGTGCCCGCGACATTTGCCGCGCTTGAGGCACTAGGCGCGGGGCCGGCGGTGGTAGTCAGCCACACACCCGATATCGTTCCCGACCTTCCGCGTGCGGTTTCGGCAGTCTTCGCCGGCCACACGCATTGCGGGCAAATCAGCCTGCCGGTCATCGGGCCGGTTTCGACCATGTCGCGCTTTGGCGACCGCTTCGCCTGCGGTATGATACGCGACGGCGAGCAGACGGTCTTCGTGGGTGCGGGACTTGGCACCAGTCTACTCCCGCTGCGCTATGGCGCGCCGCCAGACGTGTGGCTCGTGACGCTGGGCCCACCTGAATGATCGTCCTCGGATATTCACTCGTGCAAGTCGTCGCCGCGCTGGTGGCCGCGTTCGGCTCTGCCTTTGTGCGCGGGCTGACCGGCTTCGGCATGGCCATCCTGATCGTGCCGGTGCTGGCGCTTGCACTGTCGCCGGTCGATGCGGTGCTGCTGACCAATTTCCTCTCGGTCTTTATCGGCATGTCGGAGATCCGACGGCTGCTGCGCAGCGCGGAGAAATCGGCGTGGGCGATCATTGCGCTGGTCGCGGTGACGACGCCGATCGGCCTGTACCTGCTCAGCATGACATCGCCCGCCATCGCGCGCGTGGTGATTGCCTTCATTGCCCTGTCGGCCTTCGTCGCCATCCTGTTGCCCCGCCGAGGCGCGCTCGATCATCATCCGGCGACTACCGGCGGCGTGGGCATCCTGAGCGGACTGATGACCGGATATGCCGGCATGCCCGGCCCGCCGGTCGTGCCCTATTATGTCGGTCGCGACATCCCGCGCGAGACGGCCAAGGCCTCGATGCTTCTCATCTTCACCTGCGCTTCGACCACCGGGCTGGTGAGCGGCGCTGCGATCGGCGTGCTCGACTGGTCGCTTCTCCTGCTTGCCGTGCTGCTGTTCCCGGCGGTGCTGCTGGGTAACTGGCTCGGCAACAAGGCCTCGGGAAGCATCGAAGACAGGATCTGGCGCATATGCGTGGGCGTCGTTTTGGGTGCGGCCGCGCTCGCGGCGCTGTGGAAGGCGTTCGGCTAGATGCTCGGCCTGCCCCTCGAAGCGATTGCCATCGCGCTGCTCACTGCGCTCGCCGCCGGTTTCGTGCGCGGCCTCGCGGGGTTCGGACTCTCGGTCGTAATCGTGCCGGTTCTCGCGCTCACCATCGCGCCGAAGGAAGCGGTGCTGGTGGGCAATATCTCGCTCTTCCTGATCGGCCTGACGGATATCGGCCGCATCCGTCGCGATGCGGACAGGTCTGCGATCCCGATCACCTTGCTCGCGCTGGCCTGCATGCCGCTCGGCCTGTGGGCGCTCGTCACACTAAGCGCGGACTGGGCCCGGGTGCTGATAGCAATGGTCTCGCTCGGAGCCTTCGTGCTGGTGGTCGTGCCGCTCGGCAAGGTTGCCATGCCCCGCAAGCCTGCCATGGGCCTGTCGGGCTTCTTCACCGGTTTCTTCGGCGGCTTTGCGGGGATGCCCGGACCGGGAATGGCGCCGTTCTACCTGCGCGGCAGGCTGGAGCCCCGAGCGGCGCGCGCCTCGATGATGGCGATCTTCCTCGTGCTCACGCCGCTGTCGTCGATCCTGTTCGTTGCCCTTGGCGTTGGCGGAATGCGCGAAGTGCTGCTTGCGCTACTGCTCTTCCCCGCGGTCCTCGTTGGCGACCTGTTCGGCCATGCCGCTTTCGGCCGTGTCACCGCGCGCCAGTGGCAGGTGAGCGTAGCCCTCGTGCTGGGCGGCGCGGCGGCGGGTGCCGTGTGGAAGTTGTTGCAAGGGTAGGGTTTTCTCAAGACGGGACTGCTATGCCTCTCGCCTCAAGCAGGGGACCGAGGGGTCGATGGACAATACCATGGATATCGCGGCGCAGCGCCGTGACGAGGAAGATGCGCGGCTCGTCACGGGCGCGGCAGACATACTCGCCGGGATCGCCAGCCTGCTGGGGCTGCTGGCGCTGGGCGTGATCCTTGGAGCGGCCGGCCCCTTTGCAGGGGCAGCCGTTGCGGCAGCGGCCGCAGGTCTCGCTATTCCGCTGGTCAAGCAGCGCAACTTTGCCTTCAGCGCCATCGTCCTCGCCGTCTGCGGAGCCTTCGGCATGCTGGTCGCGGCGGCCTTGCTCGAGTTCGTGGCTGGCTTCGTGGTTGCCGGCTTCATGGCGTGGTTCTGGAAAGCCTACCGCATCCCCATTGCTGGTGCGCTTGTGGTGGCCGCGCCGGTCGCGACCATCCTCGGCATGCGCAACCTGTTCGAAACTGCATGGGGCGGGAGCGGACCGTGGGAAAGCCTGCTTGCGGGTATCGTCCTGTTCGGTTTCGCAATGGCAGCCGACATGTCGGACCCGGAACGCACCACGCGCCGCTCGGGCATGGGTTTCTGGCTGCATATCTTCGCTGCCCCGCTCCTCGTGCACGGCATCTTTCTTATCGGCGGTTTCCAGCCGAGCTTCGAGCAGCCCATCGCGGCAGCTCCCGTACTCGTCATCGTCGCCGTGCTCGCGCTGGTGGCACTCATCATCGACCGCAGGCCGCTGCTGGCCTCCAGCCTTGGTTATGTCGCCTATGCGCTGGCCTCGCTCGGTGAAGGGCTGGCGCTCGAGACCCGGCTGATCGGTGTCAGCCTGACGCTCGGTTTCGGCATCCTCGCCATGGCCGCCTTCTGGTCGCCCATGCGGCGCGCCGCTTTGCTGCTGGTACCAGCTTCGCTGAGGGCCAAGCTGCCGAGCGCAGGGAAATTCGTCCCGCCGCCCAAACCGGTCGCGGAAGAGACACCGGCAGAGGAAGAGCCCATACGGCTGGTGTCGGGCTTCAACGATATCTTCGTCGTGATGGGTTTCCTGCCGGTCTCTTTCGGCGCGTGGATCCTCGCAGGTGTCTGGCTTCACAGTTCGGGGATCATCGTGGAGCGAGAGCTGGCGACCGACTGGCTTCCGCGCTCGCTCGCCGCGCTGCTGATCCCGGGCGTGGTCACCTGGGCGGTGGCCGAGTTCTTCGTGCGTATCCGCCGCATGGCCTTTCCCGCTATCGTACTCGCCGGACAGTTCGCCACAGTGGCATTCATCGCCGGCATCCTGCTCGGCTATCTGGCCATCAATCCCGGTGGCCGCGATCTTTCGGGCTTCCGAGACGGGATCGAACCGCTCGGCGTCATTATCGCTTGCCTTGTTGCTGCCCTGCTCAACGTGCTCTTCGCGCTGCGCCACCGCGTACCTTATGCGCTGGCAATGGCCGCGGCATCGATGCTGCCGGTGTTTTTCATCGACCTGCTGGCCAACACCGATCCGGCGAGTACCCTTCCTGGACCGACCGAGACCGGCATCCGCATCCGGCTGCTGCTGGCAGGTGCCTGCGCCGCAGGGCTCGGCATCTGGCTCGACCTGTCGGATCGCGAGCGGCGCACGCAAACCTCGGACACGGCCTTCTGGCTCCACATGCTCGGCAGCCTGCTACTGGTCCCCAACCTCTTCCACTTCGCGGCAAGCGGCGACTTCGCCCTGCTCGGCGCGCTGGTCATCTTCCTCGGCATTGCCATGTTCGCGCTGGCGGCAAACCGGCGTGCGGGACTGATCGTCGGCCTGCCATTCCTTGCCTTCACGCTGGGCGATGTCTTCGAAGGTTTCGGGTCGGGCAGCGTCGCGCTGCTTGGTTTCAGCGCGCTCGTCCTGTGGGCAGCGGTGAAGTGGCAGGAACTGCGCGCGGCAGTATTCGCCTGGATCGGCCAGGACGAAGCGCGAAAAAGCTAACCGGCGATTGTCAGAAGGGGAGCGCGGGACCGGCGAGGACCAGCGCGAGGCCGCAACCACTCACGATGGCAGCGCGCGCGATTTCGGGCAGCGGAAGCGCCGGGACATGCGTGCGTGCGAGAGCGATAGCTTTTGCCATGCGGCTCATTCTCGGTGCGAAACCCTAACGAAAGGTTAAATTCGGGCCCGGGCGGCCGGCATTTGCTGGCTGGCACAGTGGAATCCGCCTCCACCAGCGAGCACTGCGTCGCCCCTGAGGCCGATCGTGGCGCGATCCGGGAAGAGGTCCGCAATCGCCGCAACGCCTTCTTCGTCATAGGGGCTGCCGAAGGTCGGCACGACGACGAGATGGCTCGTGATCGCGAAATTGGCGTAGCTCGCGGGCTCGATCCGGTCGCCGCTGGTGATACGGCCCGGTGACGGAATCTCGACAACGGCGACACCGGCCGCTTCCGCGCGGGCCTTGGCATCGGCATAGATTTCCGCATTGGGATCGTCGCTGCCGGTCGCGCGGGGCAGGGCCAGCGTGTTCGCGCCAACGAAACGGGCGAGATTGTCGACATGCCCGTCGGTGTGGTCGTTGATCAGCCCGTCTCCGAGCCAGAGCACACGGTTGAAGCCGAGATCGGACTTCAGCCGCTCCTCGATCTCCTCGCGGGTCAGCTGCGGGTTGCGATTGGGGTTGAGCAGGCATTGCTCGGTAGTCGCGACCAAGCCGGTGCCGTCGCCATCGATCGCGCCGCCTTCAAGGATCCAGTCGCCGATGTCGACATGTAGACCTTCGTCTTCAGCGAGTTGCGCGCCGATGGTCTGGTCGCCCTCCATCAGGTATTTCCCGCCCCAGCCATTGAAGCCGAAGCGCTGCGCCATGCGATGACCGGTCGCATCGGTCAGGACCAGCGGGCCGGTGTCGCGCAGCCAGACATCGCCATAGGCGCGCCGTTCCAGCTTCACAGAGCTACTGACGAGGTCGCGCGCGCGCTGCTCGTTATTCGCATCGCGGACCAGCAGGCGCACTTGCTGCCCGCTTTCGGCCACGGCATTGGCGAAGGCGGCAATCTGCTCCTGCGCCGCCGGGAGAACCTCGGGCCATTCGTCGGCATCGTGCGGGAAGCCGATCCAGAGCCAATCCTGCGGCGCCCATTCGGGGGGCATGGTCCATCGGGGCGTGTCGTTCATGGGGTGCGGTTAGGCCTGCGACCCGAGGTCAGGCAACAAAAAAGGGTTCAAGGGAGAGGGCAAAGAAAAAGGGGACGCCGAAGCGCCCCCTCCCGTTTGCCTTGCGCCTTGAGGTCAGGCATCGGCGGTCTTGTCGCTGTCGTCGGACTTGCCGTTCGCCGGAAGCGCTTTCGGCTCTTCCTTTGCTTCGGCTTCCTCTTCGACTGCGAACCCGCCGGTCTGCTCTGCCGGGCCCTTGACCAGGCTGTTGAGGCTCGAGCCGTCGAGGCCCAGTTCCTTCATCAGCCCGTCGAGCACCGGAGCCTGCGCGCGGTAGGCAAGTGCTGCGCTGACCGCGTCGGTCGCGAGGTTGCCCGATCCGCCGACACTGGCTGCTCCGCCGGAGTCTCCCTTGCCGCCGCCATTGGTAAGGCCGTCGACCTGGACGATCTTGATGCTCTCGATCGCCTCCATCGGCTTGGCGCTTTCCTTGACCAGTTCGGGCAGGACCTTGAGCAGGGCCATCTTGGTCTGCAGGCTGATCTGGTCCGAGGACAGGATGTTCGCTGCCTCGTTGATCGCCTTCTGACCCGCTGCCTCGACTTCGAAGCGGACGCGTGCAGCTTCGGCACGCAGCTTCTCGGCCTCGGCCTCACCCTGCGCTTCGAGGCGCAGCGCTTCGGCGCGGTTGGTGGCAGCGTCCTTCTCGGCCTCGGCTTCCACGCGGACGCTGATCGCGTCGCGCTCGGCCTGCTTCGATGCCTCGATCAGCTCGATGCGCTTCTGACGCTCGGCGATCTCGGTTTCGCGGCTGGTCGAGACCTGCTCCTCGGCGGCAACCGCCTTGGCGCGGGCTTCGTCAGCCTCTGCCTTGGCCTGGCTTTCCTCGCGGCTCTTGTTCTGGACCGCGATCTGCTGCTCCTGCCGGGCGATTTCGAGCGCACGCTGCTGGTCGATCCGTGCCTCTTCGACGAGACGGTCGGCTTCGATCTGCTGCGCGTCGACCTGCTTCTTCGCCTCGATCCGGGCAGCGTCCGCCTCGCGGCTGCGCTCTGCCTGTTCGCGGGCGATTTCCGAGGCCTGCGCGGCGCGGCGGATTTCCACCTCGCGCTCCTGCTGGAGGCGGGCATATTCCTTGTCGCGCCCGATTTCGAAGCTCTTGGCGTCCGCCTCGAGGTTCTTCGTTTCCATCTGCACGCGCGTGTCCTGCTCGATGTCGTTGCGCAGTTTCTTGCGCGCCTCGATCTGCTCGGTCAGCTTGGTCAGACCTTCGGCGTCGAAGGCGTTGTTCGCGTTGAAGTGCTCGATGCTCGTCTGGTCGAGACCGGTCAGCGAGACCGATTCCAGCTCCAGGCCGTTCATGGCGAGGTCGTTCGACGACACCTGCTGCACCTTCTGGACGAAGTCGGCACGCTGTTCGTGCAGCTCGTTCATCGTCATGCCGGCAGCAACGCTGCGCAGCGCGTCGACGAATTTGCCTTCGACGAGGTCCTTCAGGGCTTCGGGCTGCATCGTGCGCTGGCCCAGCGTCTGCGCCGCCATGGCGATCGCTTCGGCATCGGGCTTCACGCGGACGTAGAACTCCGCCTTCACGTCGATCCGCAGGCGGTCGAGCGTGATGAGCGCTTCGCCATCGCGGCGGATGACCGAAAGCACCAGCGTGTTCATGTTGACCGGCATGGTTTCGTGGAAGACCGGTAGCACCAGAGCGCCCCCGTTCATCACGACCTTTTCGCCGCCCACGCCGGTACGCACGAAGGCAATTTCCTTCGAGGCACGGCGATACATCTTCAGCAGGAAGGTGATGATGATGATGCCGAGTAGAGTGGCACCCCCGATCATTACCAGTGATGTTCCAAATAGATTGTCCATTGCTCCTCCTTATTGATTGTCTGTTGGCGACAGGCGGCGCTCGGCGAGCGCGGTCGCGTAGAATTGGTTGCCATCGCGGCGGACGAGCAGGACCTCGTCGCCTTCGTGGAGTTCGCTCGATTCCTCGTGTGGCTCCACCATGACCCGGTGGGTCTGGCCGTGAATGTCCTTCACCCTCGCTCGCGCAGGAGATCCCGCGCGGGCCACACCGATGCTGATCGTCGCACGCCGGCCGACGAGGCTTTCGGTGCTGACAGCGGTCGTGTGGTCCTTGGGCAAGATGCGTCCCAGCGGCCGGGCGAAGAGGCCCGTCACGGGAAGCGCGGCGACGCCGGCGATCAGCGCGGCAAGCCAGCTGTAGAGCGGGCCGCCGGTGAGGCTTGTCGCGAGCTCCTGGATCGACAGGCCGATACCTGCGAACATGAGCAGGAACAGCGCCAGCCAGATCGTCAGCGGGATGCGTCCGATGCCGAGCAGCGTCAGCAGCCCGTCGAACATTCCCGCGTCCGGCAAACCCTCGCCATCCACGTCCAGATCGACATCCGCATCACCGAAATCGGCGACACCGATCATCTGTACGATCGCGAGGACGAGCATGATGCCAAGAGCGGCCGCAAACGGCATGTTGTGCGGCTCTAGTAATGTCATGTTCCCCCCTTTCTTATGCGCAGGAAGTCCCGCCCTCCGGTTTCACCCGAAAGCGGATCGTCCTACTGTTGTAGTCATGTGGTTCACTTAGCAAATTCCTGCGATGAACCGTAGGAATATGCGACGAACCGAGTTCGATTTTCCCCGCAATTGCGCGGGTTTGACTTGGGGAAGCGCAAGAACGATTTCGCTTTGGAGCTGCTAGTCGTCCTCGCGCAATTTCTTCATCGCGAAGTCGAGCAGCTCTTGGTCGAATTGCCAGTTCTGGATCATGTGCTTGGGATGAAGCGCGGCGTTGAGGCAGGAGATATGTGCCCAGCCGCCCTGCTTGAGGGAGTTCCCCATGCCGTCGGCCAGCGAGATGTCGAACATCGACATTTCCTCCTTGCCCATCGGCCGGTCGCAGAACGCACAAGGTGAGGGATTGTCGACCGGCTTTTTCTTGGCCTTCTTCTTGCCCGGCGCGGCCTGGGGCTCGTTCAGCCGCGCGACCAGGTCGGTCATCTCGCGGTTCCAGTCTCCGGAGCCTTCCTCTGCCCATAATTCGCACAATTCGCTGCGCGACATAACTGCCGAGATGTTGTCGCGCGCGCTGTTGAAGAGTTCGAGCGATGGTTTTCCGAAAGTGCTGGTGCGCTCTGCCAGCTCGTTGGGTAGGTCGGGGTGCGGATGTCCACGCATTGCCGCGACGCATTCGGCGGCGGCAATGATGAGGCTTGCCTGATCTGCTTCGATATAGCCTTCGAGGCCGGCAACGGTGAATTGTGCACCGATCGCCTCGACACTGTCGAATTCGTCGATTGCATCGAGAGCATCGTCATTGTCGAACGGCCCTGCACCCCAGGCCCCCATCTCAGGCGGTCCTGATGCGTAGCGGCAGCGTCTTCAGCCCGCCGACGAAGGTCGACTTGGCGCGCTTGGGTTCGCCCGCCAATTCGACTGTCTCGATCCGGTCGAGGAGGACTTCGAAGAGGATGCGCATCTCCAGCCGGGCAAGGTGCAGGCCAAGGCACTGATGCGCGCCCGCGCCGAATGCGAGGTGGCGGTTCGGGCTCCGGCTGGCGTCGAACTTGCGCGGGTTCTCGAACTGCGCGGGATCGTGGTTGGCGGCGACGTAGTTGATCATCAGCCAGTCGCCTTTCGCGATTTCCTGCCCGCCGACCTCGGTGTCTTCTGCCGCGGTGCGCATGAAGTGCTGTACCGGGCTGGTCCAGCGGATCGCTTCCTCGACGATACCGGGCAGCAGCGAGCGGTCTTCCCGCACCCGCGCCCATTGTTCGGGGTCCTGCGCGAGAGCCAGCATCGCGCCTGCGGTGCTGGCGCTCGTGGTGTCGTGCCCCGCGGCGGCGACGATGATGTAATAGCCCATCATGTCGCGGTCGTTGAGCGGCTCTCCGTCGACAGTGGCATTGGCGATCGTGCTGGCAACATCGTCGGTTGGATTGGCACGCTTTTCGGCGGTCAGCTTCGCGAAATAGGCCTCGAAATCCTTCACCGCGCCGGCGACCAGCTGGGTGATCGCCTCGGGTGGCAAATCCTTCATGCCCGACTGGTTCAGATCCTCGTCCTGTCCGCCGAACATCTGCTGGGTGAGCATGAGCATGCGCGGCTCGTCCTCTTCGGGCACGCCGAGAATCTGCATCACGACGTGCAGCGGATAGGGCTGCGAGACGAGCTTGCAGAAATCGACGCTGTCTTGTCCCCCAGGCCCGCCCTCTCCCGCTTCGAGCAACCGGTCGACGGTCTTGTGCGCAAGCTCGCGAACCTCGTCCTCGATCTGGCGCAGGTTCTTGGGCATGAACCATTCCTGCGTAAGCTTGCGGTACTTCATGTGAATGGGTGCGTCGAAGGTGACGAGGCTGGCGACCATGTGGGGGCTGCCGCCGGTGAGGTTCTTGGCGAACTCGATCCCCTCGGTGAGGCTGAAGACGACCGTCTGCGGATTGTTCAGGAAGGTCGCATTGTCCTTCGAAATGCGCATCACGTCGTCATAGCGGGTGACCAGCCAGAACGGCGGGTGGCGGCCTTCCGGATCCTCGACCCAGGCGACCGGAGCTTCTTCGCGCAGGCGGTCGAATGTATCGAGCAGCGGGTCCCAGTGCGCGTAGCTCTCGGGAGAGATCACCTCATAGGCGGTTTCGGGATCGAGCCTTGGTTTCGCCTGGGTTGCCATCACGCCTGCTCCGTTTCTTCTTCTGCCTTCCGTGCGTATTCATCGCGGAGTTCTCGCTTGTAGAGCTTGCCGTTCGCTTCGCGCGGGAGTTCGGGGCGGAAGTCGAACAGCTTCGGCATCTTGATCTTGGCAAGGCTGGGGGCAAGGAAATCGCGCAGTTCCGCCTCGAGGCTGTCGCCAGCCTCCGCCATGTCCATCGGCTGGACTACCGCGACGACCTTCTCGCCGAAATCGGGGCAGGGGGCGCCGATGACGGCGGCGTCCATGACCTTGTCATGGGTGACCAGCAGGTTTTCGATTTCCTGCGGGTAGATGTTCACCCCGCCCGAAATGATCATGTGGCTCTTGCGGTCGGTCAGGTAGAGGAAACCGTCCTCGTCGAGGTGGCCGATATCGCCCAGTGTCATCCAGCCCTTGGGATGCATCGCCTCGGCCGTCTTCTCCGGATCGTTGTGATAGGTCGGGATGAGGTCGTTTTCGAAGAACAGCAGGCCGTCCTGTCCGGCGGGGATCTCGTTGCCGTCGCCATCGCAGACATGGAGTTTGCCGTAGATCGCCCGACCCACGCTGCCCGGATGGGTCAGCCAGTCCTCGGCCTTGATCAACGTCATGCCGATCCCTTCGCTGCCGGCGTAATATTCATTGATGATCGGACCCCACCATTCGATCATCTCGCGCTTGATCGGCACGGGGCAGGGCGCCGCCGCATGGAGGGCGCGCTGGTGGCTGGAAAGGTCGTAACCCTCGCGCTCATGCGGCTCGAGCTTGAGCATGCGTACGAAATGCGTCGGCACCCACTGGCTGTCGGTGACCTTGTATTTCTCGATCGTCTCCAGCGCGTGCTTGGGCTCGAAATGCTCCATCACCACGACCGTCCCGCCGAGACGCTGGGCGGTAGTGCACCAGCCGAGCGGGGCGGCGTGGTAGAGCGGTGCGGGCGAGAGATAGACCATGCTGCCATCCGCCGGCATGCCGGCACCCATGACGGCGAGGCCGACCAGCGCGGGGACAGCCTCGATATCTTCGCTGTCGGGCGGTGCGGGTCGCACGCCCTTGGGGCTGCCGGTCGTGCCCGAGGAATAGAGCATGTACTGGCCCGGGGCCTGGTCGACGATCGGGTCCGAAGGCTGTGCGGCGAGCGCGGCCTCGTAATCCTCGTCACCCTCTCCGCCAAGCACGAGGATTTCCATGTCGCCGCACCCTGCGCGGATATCGTCGATGCGGTCATCGAACTTGCGGGTGGTGATCAGCAGCTTCACGCCCGCATCATTGAGGATGTAGCAGATCTCGGGTGCGGTCAGGCGGGTCGAAACGGGGACCATCATCGTACCTGCGCGCTGCGAGCCCCAGGCGATCGGCAGGTAGTGAATGGTGTTTTCCATCAATACGCCGAAGTGATCGTGCCGGTTCAGACCCCTTGCGCGCAGGAGCTGGGCGAAGCGGTTGGCATAGTCGTCCATCTCGCCATAGGTCATCGTCTTTCCGCTGCCCGACATGATGATTGCGGGATGGTCGGGGCGCGCCTGTGCATGCGTGATCGGGTGCATCTATGGTCCTCTCTCCTTCCGGCGGTCCACGTTTCGGGACTCGTCCGGTTGCAAGGTGAAACGTAACCACCACAGGCCTGCGGGCAAGAAAAAAGGCGGTCGGGATGTCCCCGCCGCCTTTCTTATTCTTTCCAGTGAAGCCGGTTCGACGAATTATTCTTCGTCGTTGCCGCCCTGGCCACCTTCGCCGATCGCGATCGCGAAGGCCTGCTGGGCTTCCGATTCGATCATGTAGGGAACCGGGTTCACCGCTTCGCCGTCGATGCGGACTTCATAGTGAAGGTGCGGGCCGGTCGAACGGCCGGTCGAACCGACGTAGCCGATGAGTTCGCCCTTCTTGACGCGGGTGCCCGGGGCGACCGCGATGCTCGACATGTGCGCATAACGGGTCTGGATCCGGGCGCCATGCTCGATCGAGACGAAGTTGCCGTAGCTCGACCAGCGCTGTGCCTTCGAGACGTAACCGTCGGCAGTGGCGTAGATCGGCGTGCCGGTCGGAGCGGCGAGATCGACGCCCTTGTGACCGAGGCGACGCTTGAGAACGGGATGCGTGCGCATGCCGTAATCGCTGGTCAGCCGTGCATCTTCGAGCGGCATGCGCGAAGGAACCGAAACCTGCGGAGCGGTGATGGCCGGAGCAGCGGTCGGGTTTTCCCAACGAGCGAACAGTTCGGTGAACTGTGCATCTTCGCTTCCGGCAGCGCTGTCGCTGACCTTCGAGATATCGATCGCGCCTTCGGCAGCGGAGGTCGCAGCGGTGACGCCGTCGGTTCCGGCCTGAGCCGGAGCGGCGGCAACCAGCATTCCTGCAGCAGCCATGGTGAAAGCAAGCGATGCGCGCTTGATGATCATGCTAAACCCGTCCGTCGGCGCTGATGCGCCTTCTTATCCCTGACCGATGAGAGCGTCCCGGCTGCTCATCCGTCATAATTTCTGTCCCGCCGGAACCCCCCGGCAATTCGTGAGTATGGGTTATGGGCCTAAAGGTTAATCACGCAATACCAGCGTAGAAGTCCCGCGATAAACCGGCTGCGGAACGCGCCGAGTCGTTGAATGGTGGCTTTAGCCCTCCCGAAAAATGCGTTTTGACTAATTTCTGCCATGATTCCGGCGGGTTCTCGCCACGCGCCCGGCAGACTGCGCGAAAGTGCTTTGAACCGAAGGCGACATGACGGATTTCGTCGTCAAGGATTCGCTGCAGAATTTTCGCCCCGTTTTCATCACCTTGCCTGGCGACCCTTTCAAGCGTCGCCGGAGTGACGTCGAGGCCGCGCGCTTCGAGGACCATGGGAACGATCGCAAGCCGCGCGGCCACGTCATGCGCAGTGTCTTGCGCGGCGCTCCACAGCCCGTCGTGCGCAGGCAACGCTCCATAGTGCGAATCGAGCGAATCGAGTTTTCGCTCGAGCAATGCGAAGTGCATCGCCTCGTCTGCGGCGACAGAAAGAAAATCAGAAACAAAGACTTGTCCCATCGATTCGCCGAATCGCCCGGCCATGTCGAGCGCAAGGTCGATGGCGACGAACTCGATATGGGCGAGCGCGTGCCACAGCGCGATGCGGCCCTTCTCGCTACCGCCCTTGCCGCGCCGCGGCATGTCGCGGGGCAGGCGCAATTCCAGCTCGTCGGGCCATTCGGGTCGCTCTGGCATGGGGCAGTCGAAAGTGAAGTCGAGCCGCCCCTGCCGCCAGTCGCGTGCGAGCTTGCGGGTGGCGAAGACCTTGGCGGTCTTGTCACCTGTCAGCAGGGCATCGCGAATGGCACGGGCGACAGAGGTCATGCGCCGCGCGCGGCCTCCAGCACTTCGTCGACATGACCTTTCACGCGGACCTTGGGCCAGATGCGCAGGATCTTGCCGTCTTCGTCCAGCAGGTAGGTCGAACGGATCATGCCCATATAGGTGCGCCCGTAATTCTTCTTCTCGCCCCAGACGCCGAGCTCGTCCGACAGGCCGTTTTCCTCCGCATCGGTGGCGAGGTCTACCGTGAGATCGTGCTTGGCGATGAAGTTCTGGTGCTTCTTCGCCGAATCCTTGCTCACGCCGAGAAGGTAGGTGCCTGCCTTTTCGAAGTCCGCCTTGGCCGCGGTGAAATCCTTTGCCTCGGTCGTGCAGCCGGGGGTGTTGTCCTTCGGGTAGAAGAAGATCACGGCCTTCTTCCCTGCAAGGTCGGCCTTGGTCACGGTTCCGCCCTCGGGCGTCTCCATCGTGAAATCGGGGAAGGCATCGCCTTCTGCATAAGTCGTCATCAATCCAGCTCCAGGGTTTCGCCGAAAATCGTCTGCCATTTCTTCGCGACCTGCGCCTTCGCATCGGCGAAGCGGGCGAGGAGGGTCTCGAAGTCATCCGCCTCGCACAGCCGCGCAAGGATCGCGCACGGTGCCTCGCCAGGGATGGCGAGGTCCGGTGCGAGGAGGCGGGTACCGACCAACAGCCGCGTCATCAAGCGGTGCGCTTCGGCGAGGCCTTCCACTTCGGGCAGCTGCTCTATCGCCTCGTCGAGCGATGGCGTCAGGCCCTTGCGGTCGCGCAGCTGGAGGAAGTGCACGAGAAACTCGAGGTCGACGAGGCCGCCGCGCAGCAGCTTGGCATCGAGCGCGCCCTTGGCGGGTTTGTGCGCCGCCATTTCATTGCGCATCTTGAGCAGGTCTGCGCGCAGTTCCGCTTCGTTGCGCTCGTGGCAGAGCACGTCCTTGAGTATGGCATCGACATCGGTGCGAGCCTTCGCGCTTCCGGTCAGCGCGCGGGCGCGGGTGAGCGCCATGTGTTCCCACGTCCAGGCGTCCTCGCGCTGGTAGCGGGCAAAGCTGTCGACACTCACCGCCAGCGGGCCCTGCGCGCCTTGCGGTCTCAGCCGCGTATCGACTTCGTACAGGGCACCTTCGGCGGTCGGGACCGAAAGCGCGGCGCTGACCCGCTGTGCGAGCCGGTTGAAATAGAGCGTTGCGCCCAGTGGCCGCTCGCCATCGCTTTCCGCCTCGTGGCTGCCGGTGAAGAGATAGACGATGTCGAGATCGGAGGCATAGGTGAGCACGCCCCCGCCGAGCCTTCCGAGACCCAGAACGACCAGTTCGCCGCCCTCGATCCTCCCGTGGCGCCGGGCGAACTCGTCCTCTGCCGCAGCCTGCGCGGAGGCCAGCGCGGCTTCGGCGACGCGGGCAAGGGCGGCTGCGATGTCGAGCGGGTCGTGCGCTGTCTCCATCAGCTGGACGCCCAGCGCGAACCGCGTCTCGCCCGTGACGATGCGGATGCGGTCCAGCCTGTCTTCGTAAGTGTCCCCTCGCTCGCCCTGCTGCATCGCGGCGACAAGTTCCTCGCGACTTCCGGGCAACTCATGCGCGCTGCGGTCGATCAGCGCGTCCACCAGTTCGGGTCGGCGCGCAATGGCATCGGCAAGCGGCGGGGCGAGTGTCAGGCAATCGGCAAGGAGCTGCATCAGTCCCGGGCGCGCCTCGAGCAGGCGGAACAGGTTGATCGCGCTCGACATGCGTTCGAGCAGGCTCTCCCAGCGCGCCACCGCCCGCTCCGGCTCGCGGGAGGCGGCAAGCGATTCGAGCAGGGTCGGACGGATGGCCTCGAAGGCGGACAGCGCGGCACTACTTCGAAGCGGCGGGTAACGCCCGTCGGTCCAGTTGGCGACTCGCGCCGTGAGCGCCGGATCGAGCTTCGCCTTGTTGTCGGGAGGCTCGACATGCGGGCTGTCCACCGGGACCGATATCTCGTCCTCTGCCAAAAGGGCGTCATAGCGCTCGGCCACCGGAGCGGTCAGTTCGGCAATGTGCTCGAGCCAGGCCTCACCATCGCCGAACCCGTCTAACCGCGCGGCATTGTCGAGCGCTTCACCCGAGGGAAGCGTATGCGTCTGCTGGTCGGCGACCATTTGCAGGCGGTGTTCGATCCTGCGCAGCCCGTCATAGCTTTCGCCGAGCGCGCGCGCGTCATCTGCGCCGATCCGGCCTGTTGCCGCCAATGCATCGAGCGCGGCGCGCGTCTGCTTGTGGCGCAGCGAGGCATCGCGTCCGCCATGGATCAGCTGGTGGGTCTGAGCGAAGAACTCGATCTCGCGGATCCCGCCGCGGCCCAGTTTCACATTGTAGCCCGGCGCCGGTTCGCGCGGACCCGTCTGCTTTTCGCGGATGCGATGCGTCAGGCGCCGCACCTCGTCGATGGCGCCGAAATCGAGGCTGCGGCGCCAGATGAAGGGGCGGATGTGGTCGAGGAAAGCCTCGCCGGTACCGATGTCTCCAGCGCTGGACCGCGCACGGATGAAGGCGGCGCGCTCCCATGCAAGGGCGGAACTTTCGTAATGGGTGATGGCGGCATCGAGTGGCAGGGCCAGCGGACTGACCTCGCTTGCGGGCCGCAGGCGCAGGTCGACACGGAAGACATAGCCCTCGCTCGTCACGTCGGAGAGCAGGCGCACGATTTCGCGGGCATAACGCTGGGCGGCCTCGCCCGGCTCGTCGCGCTCGCGCCGGGGCAGTCGCTCGGGGTCGTAGAGCAGGATCGGATCGATGTCGGATGAGTAGTTGAGCTCGCCTGCACCGTGCTTGCCCAGCGCGAGGCCCATCATTCCCTCGGGCCCAGCGCCTTCGACGCGGCGGGAGATCGCCGCCTCGATCGCCCGGTGCAGCGCGCGGTCCGCGAAGAGCGAGAGTTCGCGCATGACCTTGTCGAGATCGAACCCGCCGGCAAGATCGCCAATTGCGAGGACCAATCCCAGCGCCCGCTTCTCGCGCCGCAACGAAAGCGCAGTATCCACGAGGCCTGACCCTGCTGCCTTTGCCCTTTCGAGGGCTTCCTCGCCCGAGCCGGCCGCGAGCAGCTCTGCCAGCTCCGGGTGCCGTTCGAGCCCGCGCGCGAGAAAGGGCGCGTGCTTGCGTGCCCGGTCGATCGCGCTGGTCCAGTCGGCTGTCATAGTGAGGCGATGTGCCCGCGCATGATCGCAGGTGCAAGCTTGCGTGATCGCCCGGTGTGCTGCAACACGCCGCCCGCACGATTTGATTCAGGAGAGAGGTTCCTCATGATCCGGACCACACTGGTTGCTGCGTCGGCCCTGCTGCTCGCCGCTTGCAACGCCAATATCGAAGAAGACGCCTCGCAGGCGGGCCTCGACATTCCCGACGTCGCCAGCGGCGATATCTCCGAAGAGACGATGAAGTCGGTTACCGAGCGTCTGTCATCCGACGAATTCGAAGGCCGTATGCCCGGCACCAAGGGCGAGGAACTGACCGTCGCCCTGCTCACCGAACGTTTCGAAGCCGCAGGCCTCGAGCCCGGCAACAACGGCAGCTGGGTCCAGCGCGTGCCGCTGGTCGAGATCACCGGCAAGGACTTCGCTCCGCTGACCGTTTCGGGTGGCGATGAGGACATGAGCTTCGACTATGCAAGCGAATGGGTCGGCGTGACCTATCGCGAGGATGCCGAGACGAGCCTCGAGGACAGCGAGATGGTCTTCGTCGGCTACGGCATCAATGCGCCGGAACGCGACTGGAACGACTATGAAGGCGTCGACATGACCGGCAAGACCGCCGTCATCCTCGTCAACGATGCCGACTTCGGCACCGAGAGCCTCGAAGGCCCGTTCAACGGCAAGGCGATGACCTATTACGGCCGCTGGACCTACAAGTATGAAGAAGCCGCGCGGCAGGGCGCTGCAGGCGCGCTTATCATCCACGACACCGCGCCTGCTTCCTATGGCTGGAACGTGGTCGAAAGCAGCTGGTCGGGCCCGCAGGCCTATGCCCAGCGCGGCGAGAACGCTCCGCCGCTCACGATCATGAACGGCTGGGTTCAGAACGAGGTCGGCAAGCAGATCCTCGAGGCAGCCGGCCAGGATGTCGATGCCCTGATGGCAGCGGCGAAGAAGAAGGGCTTCAAGCCAGTGCCGCTCGGCCTGACCGCTTCGACCAGCTTCAAGAACGACATCCGCACTTTCGAATCGCAGAACGTGATCGGCATGCTTCCGGGCAGCGAAGCGCCCGACGAATACGTCATCCACACCGCGCACTGGGACCATCTGGGTCGCTGCACGCCGGCACCCGACGGTGACGACATCTGCAACGGCGCGGTCGACAATGCGACCGGCACCGCCGCGCTCGTGGCGCTGGCCGAGGCACATGCCAAGGCTGGCCCGACGCGCCGTACGCAGGTCTTCCTCGCCGTGACGGCCGAGGAATCGGGCCTGCTGGGTGCGGACTATTATGCAGCCAATCCGGTGTTCCCGCTCGACCAGACCGTCGGCGGTATCAACATGGACGCCTTCCTGATTGCAGGGCCGAGCAAGGACGTGACCGTGGTCGGTCCGGGCAAGTCGCAGCTCGACCAGTTCCTCGAAGCAGCGCTCACGGCTGATGGCCGCGTGGCAACACCCAACCCGAGCCCGGAAGCCGGTTACTACTACCGCTCCGACCACTTCGCCTTCGCCAAGCGCGGCGTGCCGATGCTCTACATCGACGGCGGCGAAGACCTGATCGAGGGCGGCACCGAAGCAGGTGCGGCGGTCGCGACCGAATATCGCGAGAACCGCTATCACGGCCCCAAGGACGAATACGATCCGAACTGGGACTGGTCGGGCGTGATGGCCGACCTGCAGCTGATGTATCGCCTCGGCCGCATGATGGGCATGAGCACGAGCTGGCCCAACTGGAACGAGGGTGACGAGTTCAAGGCCACGCGCGACGAGAATTGCGCTTCGGCCGAAACCGGCTGCTGATCGCGAGCCGTACAAAAGAAAAGGGCCGGTCCACCATAGCGGCGGACCGGCCCTTTTTCATGGTCTGGATAATCAGCGCGCGAGCAGGCGCTCTGCGATGGCGCGAACTTCGCTGCCCATGTCCTCGCGTTCGAGCGCGAGTGCCAGCGTAGCCTCGACGAAGCCCGTCTTGCTGCCGCAGTCGTAGCGATTGCCTTCGAAAGTGACGGCGTGGAACGCCTGGTTGCCGATCATCTTGGCCATCGCGTCGGTCAGCTGGATCTCGCCGCCAGCGCCTTTGCCCTGCGTTTCGAGGGTGCGCATGACTTCGGGCTGGAGGATGTAGCGGCCCGAGATGATCTTGTTCGAGGGTGCCTCTTCCACCGGCGGCTTCTCGACGAGGCCGGTGACTTCGGTCAGCGTTTCCGACAGCGTTTCACCCGGCGCGATCACGCCATAGCTCGATACTTCCTCTTCGGGCACTTCGAGGACCGAGATCAGGTTTCCGCCGACTTCGTTATAGGCCTCGACCATCTGCTTCATGCAGCCCGTCCCGCCCTTGTTGGCGATCATCAGTTCGTCGGGCAGCAGGATCGCAAAGGGATCGTCGCCGACGATCGCGCGCGCGCACCAGATCGCGTGGCCGAGGCCCATCGGGACCTGCTGGCGCACGGTGATGATGTCGCCCGGAGTGGCGCGGGTCGGGTCGAGCACGCTCATGTCCTTGCCGCGCTCTTCCATCGTGGTCTCGAGTTCGAAGGCCACGTCGAAATGCTCGACGATGGCGGTCTTGCCGCGACCGGTGACGAAGATGATCTGCTCGATTCCCGCCTCGCGCGCCTCGTCGACCGCGTACTGGATCAGCGGCCGGTCGACGATGGGCAGGAGTTCCTTCGGGATCGCCTTGGTGGCGGGAAGGAAACGCGTGCCGAGACCCGCGACGGGAAAAACGGCTTTCTTGATGGGTTTGTGGTGGCTCATGGGCATGCGGGTTAGGTCCGAGGGGGGAACAGGTCAATCGCTGGTCGGTTGAGCCTTGCAATGGACGGGAGCGATGACAGGCGCATGACGCTTGCCACAGCCCCCGTGAAGACTAAGAGCAGGGGCCCATGGACAAACTTCTCGTACGCGGCGGCAATCGCCTCTCCGGCACAATTCCCATTTCCGGCGCAAAGAATGCGGCGCTCACGCTGATTCCCTGTGCCTTGCTGACTGAAGAAGCGGTGACGCTGCGCAACTTGCCGCGCCTCGCCGATATCGACGGCTTCCAGCACTTGATGACGCAGTTCGGGGTCAGCCACACGATCCCGGGCAAGCGTCCGGAAGAATTCGGCCGCAATGTCACGCTCGAAGCGATGCGCATCACCAGCTCGGTCGCGCCCTATGATCTCGTGCGCAAGATGCGCGCCTCGATCCTCGTGCTCGGCCCGCTGCTTGCGCGTACCGGCGAAGCGACCGTGTCGCTGCCCGGCGGCTGTGCGATCGGCAACCGCCCGATCGACCTACACCTGAAGGCGCTCGAGGCTTTCGGCGCTCATATCGAACTGGCGCAGGGCTATGTGAAGGCCAGCGCGCCCGATGGCGGCCTGCCCGGCGGCGAATTCGATTTCCCGGTTGTCTCGGTCGGTGCGACCGAGAATGCGGTCATGGCGGCGGTGCTGTGCAAGGGCACCAGCAAGCTCATCAATGCAGCGCGCGAACCCGAGATCGTCGACCTGTGCAACCTGCTCACCGCGATGGGCGCGGAGATCGAAGGCATCGGCACGTCCGAGCTGACGATCCATGGCGTGAAGAGCCTGCACGGCGCGACCTATCGTGTCATGCCCGACCGGATCGAAGCCGGCTCATACGCCTGTGCTGCCGCGATTACCGGTGGCGATGTGCTGCTGGGCGGCGCGAATTACGACGACATGGCCTCGACCATCCATGCGCTGCGCAACATCGGTGTTGAAGTGACGCAGGAGAAGGACGGCGTGCGCGTTGCTGCCAATGGCCCGCTCAAGGCGCACAACCTCACCACGGCTCCCTTCCCAGGCCTTGCGACCGACATGCAGGCGCAGCTGATGAGCCTGCTGTGCAAGGCGGAAGGCACCAGCGTGCTGAAGGAAACGATCTTCGAGAATCGCTTCATGCACGTGCCCGAGCTTACCCGCATGGGTGCCGACATCGAGACGACCGGCCGCACCGCCATCGTGCGCGGTCCGGTCGAGCTGACCGGGGCGGAAGTCATGGCGACTGACCTGCGTGCCTCGATGAGCCTCGTGATCGCCGGCCTTGCCGCCAAGGGCGAGACGACGGTCCGCCGTCTCTACCATCTCGACCGCGGTTACGAGCGGCTGGAAGAGAAGCTCCAGCTTGTCGGCGCGGATATCGAACGGGTCGGCGACGACTGAGGAAGCTTTTCGGACCTTTCGGCTGCCCCAACCGTTTGTTGGGCAAGTATATTACGAAAGGAACGACCCATGATCCTCAAGCTCGCAGCACTCGGTGCCCTCGGCTACTTCGGCTATCGCTATTACGAGAAGAACCGCGTCGACGAGAACGGCGTGGCCTTTGCCAGCGGCGAACCCGAAGGCCAGTTCCGCAATGCCGGTTCGGAATCGACCACTACGCACGACAAGATGAGCAAGACCGACGAAGCGCTCGACGAAACCTATCCGGCGAGCGACGCAACGGCCAAGTACTAAGCCTCTTCGGCGACACCATTCGAAAGAGCGGCGGGAGCGATTCCGCCGCTCATTTCGTGCCTGGAGACCATTTCGTGGCTCGCGAGCCAGACGCGGATGGCGCCGGCCAGGCCGGGAGGCGTCTCGCTGCGGATACGTTCCGCGTCGATCGTTGCGACCAGCGTGTTCACCGCAACGCCGCGCCGGGCGGCCGCCGAGCGCAGCAGGTCCCAGAAAATCGGCTCGAGGCTGACCGATGTGCGGTGGCCGTCGATGCGAACCGAATACTTGCGCGGAGGGTGATAAGGGGTCGTCATGCGGGGCGCCCTAACTGCCTTCGAATCGGCATGCATTATCATTTGATAGACCTGCCGAGTCGACCAGCGTCCTTTCTTCTCCCGACCATTGAAATACGCCACGAATTTTTTGGGGTGGCGAGCCGCCGGATCGCTTTCTAGACGTTTGGGCCATGGACCAAGGCTATGACGCACTGACGGAGAAGGAAAGGGAGACCCTTCGCCTGATGGTCCGCGGGCATGACGCGAAGTCGATGGCCAGGGAGCTTTCGCTCTCGGTCCACACCATCAACGACCGCCTTCGCTCGGCACGCCGCAAGCTTGGCGTGACCAGCAGCCGCGAAGCCGCCCGGCTGGTGTTCGAGCAAGAGGGAACTGCACCCGAAAATCTTGCGGGCAAGGAATTGGGGAGTGCCAGACCCGGCCCGCCTTCCGATCCTTCCGATCATTCGAAGCCGGTCCATTCCCGGACCGCCTGGATTGGAGGAATCGCACTCATGCTGACTATCGCACTCGCCGCCGCACTCGCCCTTGGAGGGCAGAGCGAAACCGACCGCCCGTTCGGTGATCCCGCCACCGCCTTGGAAACCGCACATGCCGAAAGGTTCGAGGCCGAGGCCCTCGAATGGCTCTCCCTCGTCGATGCGGGAGACTGGGACGCCAGCTTTGCCGAGGCCGGGCGTACCTTCCGTGACCCCAATACTGCGACTACCTGGCGCGAGGCGTCAGAGGCTGCGCGGGTGCCCTTGGGTGAGGTGAGGGAACGCACCACGCTCACCGTGGGACTCGTGCAGACTGATGCCGATAGAATAGAGCGCCTCGATCAGGCCATCGTGCGCTTCGAGACGCGTTTCGAGAACCGCGAAAAGGCGATCGAAACCGTCACGCTCGAAGAAGAGCACGGGAAATGGAGGGTGGTCGGCTATCTCATCGATTGACCGACCACAGCCTCAATACATGTGCTGGCCGCCGTTGATGCTCATGGTCGAGCCGGTGACGAATTCGCCATGTTCCGACACGAGGAAGCTGACGCCGCGGGCGATTTCGCTGGCCTTGCCGAGGCGGCCGACCGGAATCTTGGCGACGATCTTTTCGAGCACCGGCTCAGGCACGGCGGCCACCATGTCGGTGTCGATGTAGCCCGGAGCGATGGCATTCACGGTGATGCCGAAGCGCGCGCCTTCCTGCGCAAGCGCCTTGGTGAAACCGTGGATGCCGCTCTTCGCAGCGGCATAGTTGACCTGGCCGTACTGGCCCGCCTGCCCGTTGATCGAGCCGATATTGACGATCCGGCCCCAGCCGCGCTCCTTCATGCCGGCGAAGGTCGCCTTGGCCATGTTGAAGCAACCGCCGAGGTTGGTGCGCATGACCGCATCCCAGTCCTCGTAGCTCATCTTCAGAAGTGTGCCGTCGCGCGTGATGCCGGCATTGTTGACCACGATCTCGATCGGGCCGTGCTCTTCCTCGACCTGCTTGCACGCCGCCTGCACCGCATCGAAATCTCCGACGTCGAACTTGACTGTCGGGATGCCGGTTTCCTCGGTGAACTTGTGGGCCGCCTCGTCATTGCCCGCATAATTGGCAATGACCGTGCAATCGCGTTCGTCCCGCAGGCGTTCGCAAATGGCGCGGCCGATCCCGCGGGTTCCTCCGGTGACGATGGCAACACGGCCCATAATCGATTCTCCCAAGCTTTCCGTTACGGAATGGCCTGACCCTATGCGCCAAATTGTGACGGCGCAAAGGCAATTACGCCGACAGAAAGCCGGACAATCGTATTCGTGTTGTAAGAGGCCGTCTGGTGGGCCGGATCAGAAGCGGATCTGCGTTCCGACGTAGACGGCCTGGTCATCCTCGACCCCGTCGGTAAGCGGGGTGAGACGGTCGCGTTCCTGCGACAGGCGGACACCCGCGGTCACGTCGAGGTTGCGGCTCAGGCGATAGGAACCGCCCAAGTCGACCTGCTGCGAACCAGCGCCCTGGATTGTGCGCGGGGTGCTGCCGGCGCGGTCGCGCTGCTCGAGAGCGATTCGCGACTGGAAACGGCTCGGCTTGCTGCGATCTTCGCCGCTGTCGAAAGTCGACAGGTCGGGCATGGCGATGTCGCGAACACTGTCGCGGACGCCTGCTGCCACCGAAGGCGACGTGCGGGTCGGCTGAGCGAAGCTCTGGAAGCCGCGCGCAATTCCGAGGTTGTAGCGCGTACCGGCGATCGGGCTGACCGCTTCGGGCATCGCAAGAGTGACGGCGTCGGGCGCGCTGCGGCCCGAAATGGATCGTGCGGTCGCATCGTCAACGCGAACGGCGAAATTGACGGTGCGCTCACCGGTCACGCGCGGCTTGCTTGCCGGAGTGAAGCGGAGTGCGTCTTCGCCGATGACTTCGGCAACCCTGCGCGCCAGCTGCGGGTCAGCCCCGGCAGGCGTGAAGGGCAGGAATTCGATGGATTCGGCAACCGTGGTCTCGGCAGGCGAACTCACGGCGAGAACCGCTGCGGGCATGGCGAAAGCGAGACCGGCAACAGCCAGCACGGCCGGCGCGAACCGTCCCTTGCCCTTGCTGTGCAGCGTCTTGCCCATTGGTGTGCCTCTTCCCCAGTTCTTGCCGGATCGATCACCTGATTAAGGCGACTGCCGGATTAATGGTTCCAGAATGGAGTGAAAACGACTCCGAACCAGTGCGTTACCCTACGCCCCACGTGCGACGAATGGAAGCTTTTCCACAGGGCGTATCCCGATAGACCTCAAGGTGTTGCTTGCGGCACACATGCGGCTCGTGATTAAGCGATGGTTCACGCGCCGCAGGCGTCTATGCCGGTCCTGCGCACAGGCAGAACTTGCCCCTGTGCGCCGAGGCTTTATAGAGCCGCAGCACCTAAAGGATCCAAGGACCGTTCATGACCGCAATCCGTAATCTCAATCGCCCCCTCGCCGTCGCCGCCGTTGCGCTGGCCAGTCTCGGGCTTGCGGCATGTGGCAGCAACGATCGTCCGCGTGCGGACCTTGCCGCCGCCCAGGTTTCGACCATCGGCGTGAATTCCTACCTCTGGCGTGCTTCGCTGGAGACGGTCAGCTTCGCTCCGCTGCTCCAGGCCGACAGCGCCGGCGGCGTGATCGTGACCGACTGGTATGCCAACCCGGGCAACGCGGGCGAGCGGGTCAAGATGACCGTTACCATCCTCGACACCGACCTGCGCGCCGATGCGCTGCGTGTCGCTGCCAGCCGCCAGGTCAACCAGGCCGGTAACTGGGTCGACGCCCCGGTCCAGGCCGCCACGGTCCAGAAGCTGGAAGACATCATCCTGACCAAGGCCCGCGAACTGCGCCGCCAGGCGATCGCCGAAGACTAGGCGCCTGCCCCGCGCGAAGCGGGTTCCATTCGCGCCTGAAATCCTTACAGGCATCCACATGAGTGACACCCGTTTCGATCCGGCTTCGGCCGATGCTCGCTGGCAGTCCGCGTGGGACGAGGCGCAGACTTTCCGCGCCGACAGCGATTCTCCCAAGCCCAAGAGCTACGTGCTCGAGATGTTCCCCTATCCAAGCGGGCGCATCCACATCGGCCACGTGCGCAATTACACGATGGGCGACGTGCTCGCGCGCTACAAGAAGGCGACCGGTCACGAAGTCCTCCACCCGATGGGCTGGGACGCTTTCGGCATGCCGGCCGAAAACGCCGCGATGGAAAAGGGCGTGCACCCGGGCGGCTGGACCCGCGACAATATCGAACACATGAAGGCCCAACTGAAGCGCCTCGGCTTCGCGCTCGACTGGAGCCGCGAACTGGCGACCTGCGAGCCCGAGTATTACGGCCACGAACAGGCGCTCTTTATCGACCTCTACGAAGCTGGCCTCGTCTATCGCAAGGAAAGCGAGGTCAATTGGGACCCGGTCGACATGACCGTGCTCGCCAACGAGCAGGTGATCGACGGCAAAGGCTGGCGCTCGGGCGCGGAAGTCGAGAAGCGCAAATTGAACCAGTGGTTCCTCAAGATCACCGACTTCGCAGAGGAACTGCTCGAGGGGTTGGGCAGCCTCGAGAACTGGCCCGACAAGGTCCGGCTGATGCAGGAAAACTGGATCGGCAAGTCCAAGGGTCTCGAATTCAGCTTCGACCTCTCGAACGGCGAGAGGCTGCCGGTCTACACCACGCGTCCGGACACGATCTTCGGGGCGAGCTTTGTTGCGGTCGCCGGTGACCATCCGGTTGCGCAAGGCATCGACAGTGACGAGGCACGCGCCTTCATCGCCGAGTGCAAGAAGGGCGGCACCACCGCTGCCGAACTCGAAACCGCCGAGAAGCTCGGATTCGACACCGGCATCACCGCCAAGCACCCGTTCACCGGCGCGGAGCTGCCCGTTTACATCGCGAACTTCGTGCTGATGGATTACGGCACCGGCGCCATCATGGCGGTTCCGGGCCACGACCAGCGCGACTTCGAATTTGCGACCAAGTACGGTCTCCCGATCCCGCGCGTCGTTGCATCGAGCGTGGACGAGGCGGGCAAGGGTTTCGATGGCGAGGCCGAGGCTGGCGACGGTGTGATCGTCAACTCCGATTTCCTCGACGGCATGGAAGTCGAAGACGCCAAGCGCGAAATCATCCGCCGCATCGAGGAACAGGGCCGCGGGACCGGCAAGACCGTCTGGCGCCTGCGCGATTGGGGCGTTTCGCGTCAGCGTTACTGGGGCACTCCGATCCCCTTCATCCATTGCGATGCCTGCGGCGTGGTGCCTGCGCCCAAGGATAGCCTGCCGATTACGCTGCCCGAGGATGTCGACTTCCAGACACCGGGCAACCCGCTGCTGCGCCACGCGACATGGAAGCATGTCGACTGCCCCAAATGCGGCGGCAAGGCCGAGCGCGAGACAGACACGCTCGACACCTTCGTCGACAGCTCGTGGTATTTCCTGCGCTTTGCCAGCCAGCCTGCCGACAAGCCCTTCGACGCTGCGGAAGTCGCCAAGTGGATGCCGGTCGAACAGTATATCGGCGGCATCGAGCACGCGATCCTGCACCTGCTCTACGCCCGTTTCTGGACCCGCGCGCTCGCGCACATGGGACAGATCGACGTGAAGGAGCCCTTCGCCTCGCTGTTCACACAGGGCATGGTCACGCACGAGACCTACAGCCGTGCAGGGGACGGCAAGCCGGTCTATTTCTCGCCCGACGAGGTGGAACGCTCTGCCGATGGCGCGACGCTGACCGCTGACGGCAAGCCGGTCGAGATCGGCCGCGTCATCAAGATGTCGAAGTCGAAGAAAAACGTCGTCGACCCCGACACCATCATCGACACTTACGGCGCTGACGCGGTGCGCTGGTTCATGCTCTCCGACAGCCCGCCCGAGCGCGACCTGCCGTGGTCGGAAGCCGGTATCGAAGGCTGCTCTCGCTTCGTCCACCGCCTGTGGCGCCTGTTCTCAGCCCACGACGCTGGCGCTGAGGGTGACGACAAGGCGCTGGACCGCAAGACTCACCAGACCGTCGCGGCCGTCGCCGAGGATATCGAGGCGCTGGGCTTCAACAAGGCCGTCGCGCGCATTTACGAACTCACCGGTGCGGTCGAGAAGGCGGCGCCTTCCGCAAGCCGCAGCCACGCGATCCGCAGCCTGGTCCAGCTTGTCGCCCCGATGATGCCGCACCTAGCCGAAGAGGCATGGGCCGGCCTTGGCGAGAGCGGGATGGTGGCCGATGCCGCTTGGCCCGAAGTCGATCCGGCGCTGCTGGTCGAGGACGAGGTTACCATCGCCGTCCAGCACAAGGGCAAGCTGCGCGACACGCTCACCGCTCCCAAGGGTGCGTCGAAGGAAGACCTCGAAGCCATGGCGCTGGCATCCGAGAAGGTGCAGCGCTCGCTCGACGGTGCAGAAGTGCGCAAGGTCATTGTGGTGCCCGACAGATTGGTCAATATCGTCACCTGATGCGTATTTTCCTGACCCTCGCTTCCGCCCTTTCGCTCTCCGCATGCGGGCTTTCGCCCATGTATGCAGGCGGCGGCAGCGGCGAGGTGGCTCAGGGGCTGGCAGCGGTCGATGTGCCGCCGATTGCGGGCAAGGCCGGATGGCTGGTGCGCAATGCCCTGGTCGACAAGCTGGGTGCGGCCGGCGTTGCAAGCCCGCGCTACCGCCTCGATGTCCGGCTGGACGACAGCCTTGAAGGTCTGGCGGTCCTCGCCGACGATACCGTCAGCCGCGAGCGCCGTACGCTGCGCGCGCGCTACCAGTTGGTCGATGCCGCAACCGGTGACATCCTGCTCGATGCGACCGAGGGGACCGACGCGGGTATCGACGTGGTGTCGAGCGAATATGCGACCATCGCAGCCGAACAGACCGCGCTCGAAAACCTCTCGGTCGAAATCGCCGATCGTATCGTGACCCGCGTCGCGCTGACGCTGCGGGACCAGTGAAACTTACCGGACGCGACTTCGCTGCCAAGGCGCGCGGTGCGGCGGAGACCTGCAAGGTCTTCTTCTTTTGCGGACAGGACGAGGCAGGCGCGAGCGCCGCTGCGAACGACATCGTCGCCATGCTCCCCGACCCCGGCGAGAGGGTCGAGATTCCCGGCGCGGAACTGCGCGCGGATCCGGCGAAGCTTGGTGATGAAGCGCGTTCGACCTCGCTCTTCGGAGACAAGCGCCACATCTGGTCGCGCGTTGCCGGTGACGAGGCTCACGAAGCGCTGAAGACGCTGCTCGAAACCGGGGACATGGGCGCGGGCGAGGCCTGTCCGGTCATCGTCGTCGCCACCTCGGCCACCGACAAGTCGCGCACCGCCAAGCTTCTGGAGAAGCGCAAGGATGCGGTGGTGGCGATGTTCTACCCGCCCGACCTGCGCTCGGTGACGCAGAGCGTGCGCGGCATGGGCGATGCCGTCGGCGTTCGCCTCGACGGGTCGGTTGCAGAGCGCATTGCTCGCGCCGCCGGTCTCGACGTACGCCTCGCGCAGAGCGAGGTGACGAAGCTTGCCACCTATCTCGATGCCAGCCCGCAATCGCCGCGGCCCGGTACGATGGAAGACCTCGACGCAATCGGCGCGGCGACCGAGGAAGACGGCTTCGCCAGCCTCGTGAATGCCGTACTCGCGGGACAGGGCCCCAAGGTCGCGGCCGAGATTGCGCGGATGAAGCAGGTCGGCCTCAATCCGGTCGGTACGCTTCTCGCGGTAGAGCGGCGCGCAGCACAGCTGGCACGGATTTCGGCGGCGCTGGGCAATCGTCGCTACCAGGATCTCGACAAGGGAGAGAAGGCGCGGCTCGGCATCTTCTGGAAGGAAGAGCGCGAGATCGCCGAGCAGGTCCAGCGCTGGCGCGGTCCCAAGCTCGACCGGCTGACGCTGCGCCTCACCGAACTGCACCGCGAATTGCTGACCAATAGCCAGTCATCCGAACTGCTGTTGGCCCAAGGTCTCACGGGCATCGCGCGCGTCGCCGGCGCAGGGCGCCGCTAACCTTCCATCCATTTCTGGAGTTTCGCGGTGGCTAGCCCGTCTCGGCGCGTCTCGGGTGACAGCATGCTGCGCCCTACCGAGAAGGCGCGGCTGGCGACCTGCTTCACCCTTCCGGCGAGCGAGATCGGACCCTCTGCCCGGTCGAGGGGGTGCTGGCCCATCCTTCCGCCCAGAATGCCGGACGACAAGGATGCTATCGCGTTGATGTCCTTTCGCGCTGCGAGATCCTGCACGAGCAGCAGTTCGGCCCCGTCGAGAAGGTCGGCTTCGATCTCGTGTGGACACTGGCTGGTTTCGAGGAATGCCGGAGTTTGCCAGCGCTCGACCAGCGCGAAGACCAATGCGGCAGGGCGATCGTATCCGTTTCTTTCGGCCCGCTCCCAGAACGCCTTCCAGTCGATGGCCCTGCGCTTGCACAGGAGATCGATGTCGACCAGCGCCATGGGGCCGACATTGAGCAGGTGCGAACAGGCGGCATGCACGACGAGATGGGCAAGCATATCGGACGTGGCCGGGACCGCAGCGCCAAGAGATTGCTCGTAGCGGGCACGGCCGAGGAGACCGGCTTCGTCGCCCAGGGGCATGGATGACCCGGGCAGCGGAGCATTGCCCCAGACGCGGGCGTGCAGCTCGCACATCACTGCCTCGGGCGAATAAAGGGGGGGCAGGTGGGTCTCGCTCGAGGCGAATTTGGCCAATTCACCCGCCGACAGTTCTGGCGCCTTCCATCCGGCACTGCGCAGGGCCTCATAGGCGGTTGGCGCGTTGTCCTCGGCTACCAGGAGGTCGATATCGCGCATCTCGCGTTCCGAGGGGGCGGGCCAGACGGTCCATGCGAGTGCCGAACCCTTTAGCGCGACCGCTCCGATGCCGGCTCCGGAGAGCGTGGCTACTGCCTGCAAGAGGGCGCGTCGTTGTGCGAGTACCGCGATGGCATTGTTGCGATGCGCCTCGCGCCAGTTCTCGCGGATAGCTTGTGGTGCGGCGCCAATCTCTTTGCGGGTGGTGCGGCCATGCAGGAAGGGTCTCAGCCGGTGCTGGTCCGCCAGTCGATCGAGCGCCTGCCAGTCGGTATCCGAAAGCTCACCGGTTTCGTTGGCACGGTGCCCGCACAGCGCCAGAAGCGCCCGCCCGATCCGGGCGCGCTGGCCCGTTCCGGTCATCAGTTCTCGGGAACGGAGAAGGTGCCCGTGACCCGGCCATCGCCCGAATTGCCTTCACCCGTGACCGAGGAAGAGCCGCTCGAGCGACCGTCGATGCTCGACACCCCGCTCGCAAGATCGATCACGAGGCGTCCGCCATTGAGCGTATCGCCGCCCCGGTTCAGGCGCACATTGCCCGCCATGGTGATGACGCGGCGGTTGAAGTCATAGACCGCCGTATCGCCCTGCGCGCGCTCGTTGCCGCGCGTCACGCTGACGCCGCCGGTGGCCATGATCCGCTGGATGCTGAGGCTGCCGGCATCCGAATAGTTTACGATGGTGCGCGCCGCATTGAGGTTGAGGCCGGCCTGCGTGATCTGCACATTGCCCGACAGGACCACGCGGTTCTGCTTGTCCTGCAGCTCGATCCGGTCGGCCGCATAGGACACCGGCGCATTCGAATTATGGCTTGCGATGGCCTGCGCGGACAGCTGGATGCCGCCTAGTGCGGCCGCGGTCAGCGCGAAGCCGGCGGCGGCGCTCTTGATCATGGTGGGAATCTGGTTCGTCATCACGGCATCCTCAGCTTTCCGGGCTCCATCTGGAGGCGCGCCCGGCCCGACAGGGTAATCCGACGTTCGTTGAGATCGGCAGTCAGGCGGTTGGCGCTGAATGTGCCGGCGGGGATTGCCCCTTCCACTCCGCCGGAACCGACCAATGTCTTTTCCTCGAGGTCGAGCGATACGCCGCTCGCGCGCATGCGATAGCCGTCTGCGGCTTCCATGCGCATGGTCCCGTTGATCGCGACCACTTCCTCGTTGATGTCATATTGGCCGCCTGGCGCTTCGACGCGTGCGGGGCCGTCGTTCATCAGCATGCGCGCGACGAGATCGTCCATACGCACGATGCCTTCCGCGCTCGATTTCTGGACCGCTTCACCGGCGGTGAGCGAGAAGGGCCGTCCCTGCTCGTCCTGCCCGCGGTAGAGCGCATTGTCGACGCGCAGACGTTCGGTGATCACGGCCACTTCATTCCGGTCGAGCAGGAAGCTGATCTCGCCGCGCGGGCTCAGCGGTGTGATCACCATCAGCGCGGCGACGACGCCCACGCCCATCGGCAGGGTGCGGGCGAGGAACTTGACCAGCTTGTCATGGCTTCCGCCCGGCGCAGCGAAATGCTGGCGGCGCGAGCGTAGCTGCTGCGCCTCCTGCGTTTCGATCCTGCGCTTGCGAAATACCATGACGACCTAACGCTCCATCAGCCCATATGGCTGAATATATCGTGATCCTGCCATCCCAGGATGTCGAGATGGGCGCGTGCAGGAAGGAAATCGAAGCAGGCCTGCGCAAGTTCCGTGCGACCTTCGCGTTCCAGCCTGCGGTCGAGTTCTTCCTTCATCCGGTGGAGGAAGCGCACGTCGCTGGCCGCATATTCGCGCTGTGCCTGGTTGAGTTCCGGGCCGCCCCAGTCGGACGACTGCTGAGCCTTTGAGATGTTCTCGCCCAGCAGTTCCTCGACGAGGTTCTTGAGGCCATGGCGGTCGGTGTAGGTGCGCACCAGCTTGCTAGCGATCTTGGTGCAATAGCACGGCGCGGCGGTGACCCCGAGGTAGTATTCGATCGCTGCCAGGTCGAAGCGCGCGAAGTGGAACAGCTTCAATCGCTCCGGATCGGCGAGGACCGCCTTGAGGTTGGGCGCGTCATAGGTGCTCTCGGGGCCGAAGCGCACGAGATGCTCGTCGCCATTGCCGTCGCTGATCTGCACGACGCACAGCCGGTCGCGGATCGTGATCAGACCCATGGTTTCGGTATCGACGGCCACCGGGCCATCGGCGAGGACGCCTTCGGGAAGGTCTTCTTCGTGGAAATGCACTGCCATGGCCAAGGGCCTTAGGCGCATCGTGGATAGGAGGGAAGGGGCCTCTGGTCGCCTGCGCGCTGCCGGTCCAGAATGCCGCGCATGAGCGAAAGCATACCTCCAGCCTGGAAGAGCGTCCTCGAGCCTGTGTTGGCGAGCGAGGAAGCACGCCAGCTGGGCGGTTGGCTGCGTGCGGAGGAGGATGCGGGCAAGACGGTCTATCCGCCGCGCGGGAGCCGGCTGAAGGCGCTGGAGCTCACACCGCTCGACGCGGTGAAGGTCGTGATCCTCGGGCAGGATCCCTACCACGGGCCCGGGCAGGCGATGGGGCTCAGTTTCTCCGTGCCGGAAGGCGTGAAAGTGCCGCCGTCGCTGCGCAACATCTACAAGGAGCTTGAGGCCGACCTCGGTATCGAAGCGCCTGTCCATGGCGACCTTAGCAAGTGGGCGCGGCAGGGCGTGCTGCTGCTCAACAATACGCTGACAGTCGAGGCGGGGCAGGCGGGCAGCCATGCCGGGCGCGGCTGGGACGCGGTGACCGATGCCTGCGTATCGGCAGTGGCGGCACGCCGCGAGCCATCGGTCTTCATCCTCTGGGGCAGCCATGCGCAGGCTAAGGCGAAGCGGATCGCGGGGCTTCGCGACGGGCGGCATCACCTCATCGAGACTCCTCACCCAAGCCCGCTGTCCGCCTATCGCGGCTTCTTCGGCTCGAAGCCTTTCAGCCGGTCAAACAGCTTCCTCGAGGCAAATGGACGCGGGGCAATCGACTGGTCCGTCTGAGCGGGCGGAGTGTGACCGTTCACATTTTCGGTTGCAATTGCGGTCCGGATGCGCTGTGCATGCTGCAATGCAACATGAATCAACTTTCAACTTCGTGCAGGCCGTGCTGGCCGAAGCGATGCGCAAGCGGCTCATGATCAGCGCGGTCTACAATTCCAGCACGCTGACGCTGGCCCCGCATCAGATCGTTTTGCGCAACGATGCCTTCTACCTGGGATCGGTGAATCCCAACAAGAGCCGCCGCGTCGACGAGGCTCCCGCGCTCGGCTATTTCAAGATCGACGGACTGTCGCAGGTCAGCCTCACCGAAGAGACTTTCGAACCACTGCCACCGGAAGCCTGCCTGCCGGCGCGTGAAGACGACCGCGTAATCGCCAGCCTCGACTAAGGCCCGGCCCGCCTACCTGACCGATCAGGACGGCACGCCAATCAATCCGCCTCCGGTCCGCATCCACCAGTCGCTATTCCACAGGAGGTTCACCGCAATGCCGGTTGGAACCATGACTGATGCATAGATCCAATACGCTCGATGGATGGTTTGCTGGCGGTAGACGTCCCACAGGAACATCGGGGCGATTGCGAACAGCGGCCACAAATCTACGGTAAGTGGCGAATCCGGAAGCGTATGCGGAAGGAAGGTCATCCGGTCGAAAGCGGCTGGCATAGGTACGATCGTCGCCAAGATGATGAGCCGTTTGTGCAAGCCGGAATCGCGCTTGCGATTGGCCAGCGCAAGGACGACCAGCAGTAGGAAGCAGAAACCCGCCCTGAACTGGATCAGCGCGATATTGGTCATGAAGTGGGTGAAGAAACCGACCTGCTCCTGAACTTCAGGAGAACCTGCCGCAGCAAAATCCAAGAAGGAGCGGATGTTGGTCGGAACGAGGATTACGCCTGCCAAGACTAGCGCCGGTGCCAGGATCATGCCGAGCACGCCAAGCTGCATGTGAAAGTTCCGGCGTCCCGTTGCCATGAGCGTTGTTTGGGTGAGCAGCAGGAGCATCCAACTGCCCATCAGGACCGCATGAACATGCATGGCGAGCGGGAAGTTCGGCCTTTGCCCGGCTTCTACCGCCGCGATCTTCTGCAGCGAGTCCGGAATGAACCCGACCAGCACGATCAAGATCAGGTAAGCCGCCATCATCACGTAGATCCAGCGGTCAACGAATTGAATTATCGAACCGACTTGGCGGCCTTCGCCGTCAGACAATCCCTGGTGCGCATGTGTCGCCATGTCGCTATCCCCCTCACGGATCGCGACCACGGCCTCAGACTACGCCAATTCACCGAAAAATAAAGCTTGCCGTAGCGTCAGCGAGGAAGTTCGCTAACCCCCATCAGCGCCTCGTCCACGGCCCTCGCGCACTGGCGACCTTCGCGGATGGCCCAGACGACCAGGCTCTGGCCGCGGCGCATGTCGCCGCAGGCAAACACGTTTGGCTCGCTGGTGAGGTACCACTGCGTGTCGGCGGCTACATTCCCGCGTCCGTCCAGCTCTACGCCAGCCCGATCGAGCAATCCGCGGCGCTTGGGGCCGGTGAAGCCCATGGCGAGCAGGATGAGGTCGGCCTTCAGGGTGAACTCGCTGCCCTCGATCTCCCGAATCTTGCCGTCGACCCATTCGATGCGGACGCATTCGAGGCCTGCGACATCGCCATTTTCCTCGACGACGCGCTTGGTCATCACGGCCCAGTCACGGTCCACGCCTTCCTCGTGGCTGGACGAGGTGCGCAGCTTGACCGGCCAGTCCGGCCAGGTGAGCGCCTTGTCCTCGTGCTCGGGCGGCTTTGGCATGATCTCGAGCTGGGTGACGCTGGCCGCACCCTGCCGGTTGCTCGTGCCGACGCAATCGCTGCCGGTGTCGCCGCCGCCGATCACGATCACGTGCTTGCCGGTAGCGGTCAGGCTGCCGCGTGGGGCGGCGCGCACTTCGTCGTCGCCTGCATTGCGCTTGTTCTGCTGGGTGAGGAATTCCATCGCGAGGCGCACGCCGGAAAGCTCGGAGCCGGGGATGTCCAGCTGGCGCGCTTCTTCCGCGCCGCCTGCCAGCACCACCGCGTCGAAATTCTCTTTCAGCGCCTCGAAGCTGACTTCCACGCCGACCTCGCTCGATGTGCGGAACTGGACGCCCTCGGCCTCCATCTGCACCGCGCGGCGGTTGATGAGGTGCTTCTCCATCTTGAAGTCGGGAATGCCGTAGCGAAGCAGCCCGCCGATCCGGTCACTCTTCTCGAACACGGTGACGGCATGGCCTGCGCGCGCCAGTTGCTGCGCGGCGGCGAGGCCTGCGGGGCCGCTGCCGATCACCGCCACCGACTTGCCGGTCTGCTTCTCGGGCACCTGCGGCTTGACCCAGCCTTCCTTGAAGCCCCGGTCGATAATGGCGCATTCGATGCTTTTGATCGTCACCGGCGCATCGACGATGTTCAGCGTGCAGGCCGCCTCGCACGGGGCGGGGCAGATGCGTCCGGTGAACTCGGGGAAGTTGTTGGTCGAGTGCAGGACCTCGAGCGCGTTTTTCCAGTCGTCTTCATAGACGAGGTGGTTCCAGTCCGGGATGATGTTGTTCACCGGACAGCCGTTGTGGCAATAGGGAATGCCGCAGTTCATGCAGCGCGCGGCCTGCTTGCGCAGCGCCTCTTCGCTCTGCGGGACCGTGAATTCCTTGTAGTTTTTCAGCCGCTCCGCGGGGTCGAGATAAGTGCGATCCTCGCGCTCGTACTCGAGAAAGCCGGTTTCCTTGCCCATTACTCTGCAGCCTCCATTGCCGCATCCTCGCGCTCGTCCTCGAGCGTCTTGAGCGCGCGCGCATAGTCGCGCGGCATCACCTTGCGGAAGTTCTTCAATTCGTTCGCCCAGTCATCGAGCAGCGCCTTTGCGCGGGCCGATCCAGTGTGCAGGTGATGACGTTCGATCAGCACCTTCAACCGTTCGGCATCGTGGTAGAGCGGATCGCCCATGCCCGGATTGTCGACGCTGACTGCGCGCTGTTGCGGCTTGCCCCAACTCTTCTCGGCGCCCTCTCCATCGCCCGGATGCACGTCGAGCACATCGACCTGCGCGTGGTTGACGAGGCGAGTGAACTCGCCGTCGGGATCGTAGATATAGGCGATACCGCCGCTCATGCCGGCTGCCACATTGCGCCCGGTCTTGCCCAGGATGCAGACGGTGCCGCCGGTCATGTATTCGAGCGCATGGTCGCCCGTGCCTTCGACCACGGCGACCGCGCCCGAATTGCGGACCGCGAAACGTTCGCCTGCCACGCCTGCGAAATAGGCTTCGCCCGCGATCGCGCCATAGAGGACGGTGTTGCCGACGATGATATTGTCGGTCGGTTCGCGGCCGACGCTTTCCGGTGGTTTGACCGCGATGCGTCCGCCCGACAGGCCCTTGCCGACATAGTCGTTGGCATCTCCGGTCAGGCTCATCGTCACGCCGTGCGCGAGCCATGCGCCAAAGCTCTGTCCGGCAACCCCGGTCAGATCTATGCGGATCGTGTCCTGCGGCAGGCCGGCATGGCCATGCGCCTCCGCGATCCTGCCCGAAAGCATGGTGCCCACGGTACGGTTCACATTGCGGATCTCGCGGCTGATCTGCACCGCTTGCCCGCTTTCGATGGCAGGCTTGCAGGCCTCGATCAGCTCGACGTCCATCGCAGCGGCCAGGCCGTGGTCCTGCGTTTCGGTGTGGTGGAGCGGCTGGCCTTCCTGCATCGGCACCGCGTGGAGGATGCGCGTGAGGTCGACGCCATGCGCCTTCCAGTGGCGGGTCACGCGGCGCATGTCGATCTTGTCGACGCGGCCGACCATTTCCTCGACCGTGCGGAAGCCCATCTCCGCCATGATCTGGCGCAGTTCCTCGGCGACGAAGAAGAAGTAATTGATGACGTGCTCGGGGGTGCCGGTGAAGCGCTTGCGCAGTTCCGGGTCCTGCGTCGCAACGCCGACCGGGCAAGTGTTGAGGTGGCACTTGCGCATCATGATGCAGCCGGCCGCGATCAGCGGTGCGGTGGCAAAGCCGAACTCGTCCGCGCCCAGTAGGGCGCCGATGGCGACGTCGCGACCAGTGCGCAGGCCGCCGTCGACCTGCACCGCGATACGGCTGCGCAAATCGTTGAGGAGCAGCGTCTGCTGCGTTTCGGCGAGACCGATTTCCCACGGGGACCCGGCGTGCGTCAGGCTGGTCAGCGGACTTGCGCCGGTGCCGCCCTCATAGCCCGAGATGGTGAGGTGATCGGCCTTCGACTTCGACACACCTGCGGCCACCGTGCCCACGCCGACTTCGGACACCAGCTTGACCGAGATACGGCTATCGGGCTGGACGTTCTTCAAGTCGTGGATCAGCTGCGCGAGATCCTCGATCGAATAGATGTCATGGTGCGGCGGGGGCGAGATCAGGCCCACGCCCGGGGTCGAATGGCGCACCTTGCCGATACGCTTGTCGACCTTGTGGCCGGGCAGCTGGCCGCCTTCGCCGGGCTTCGCGCCCTGCGCCATCTTGATCTGGATATCGTCCGAATTGACGAGATATTCTGTGGTCACGCCGAAGCGGCCCGATGCCACCTGCTTGATGCGGCTGCGCATCGAATCGCCATTGTCGAGCGGGCGGAAGCGTTCCGGCTCCTCGCCGCCTTCGCCGGTGTTCGAGCGGCCACCGATACGGTTCATCGCGATGGCGAGCGTCGAATGCGCCTCGTGGCTGATCGAGCCGAAGCTCATCGCGCCGGTGCTGAAACGCTTCACGATCTCGGCAGCTGGTTCGACTTCGGAAATGTCGAGCGGGCGCTCGGCCTTCTTCAGTTCCATCAGCCCGCGGATCGTCAGCAAGCGTTCGGACTGTTCGTTTACGCTTGCCGCGAACTCTTCGTAATTCTTCGGGTCCTTGCCGCGCACCGCGTGCTGCAGGCTGGCGATGTTCTGCGGGGTCCAGGCATGGTCCTCTCCGCGGATGCGGTACTGGTAGATGCCGCCGACATCGAGCATGCCCTTGTACAAGGGACTGTCGCCGAAAGCCTGCGCGTGGCGGCGCACGGTTTCCTTCGCCACTTCCTTGAGGCCGATGCCTTCGATCGTGGTCGCGGTGCCGGTGAAATAGGTGTCGACGAACTCGCTCGACAGGCCGACCGCGTCGAAAATCTGCGCGCCGCAATAGGACTGGTAGGTCGAGATGCCCATCTTGGACATGACCTTGAGGATGCCCTTGCCCACGCCCTTCACGAAGTTCTTCTGGACTTCCTCGGGTTCGAGATCCGGCAGCTTCTTCGCGCGCAGTGCCTCGAGCGTTTCGAAAGCGAGATAGGGGTTTATGCCTTCCGCTCCATAGCCTGCGAGTGCGCAGAAATGATGCACCTCGCGCGCTTCGCCCGTCTCGATGACGAGGCCGGTCTGCATGCGCAGGCCCTGTCGCACCAGCTGGTGGTGGACCGCCGCCGTCGCCAGCAGCGCGGGCATGGCAATGCGCTCGGGACCTTGCTCGCGGTCCGACAGGATTAGGATGTTGGCATCGCCGAGCACGGCCTCGGTCGCTGCCCAGCACATTTCCTTCAGCGCCATGGCGAGGCCGTCTGCGCCGGTGCTCGCATCCCAGGTGATGTCGATGGTCGCGGTGCGGAATGCGCCGTCCAGCGCCACTTCGACCGAGCGGATTTTCGCAAGGTCGTCGTTGGTGAGGATGGGCTGGCTGACTTCGAGGCGCTTGTGCGTACCGCCATCGCGGCCGAGCAGGTTCGGGCGCGGGCCGATCATGGAGAGCAGGCTCATCACCAGCTCTTCGCGGATCGGGTCGATCGGCGGGTTCGTAACCTGCGCGAAGTTCTGCTTGAAATAGTCGTAGAGCAGGCGGCTCTTTTCGCTGAGCACGGCGATAGGCGTGTCGGTGCCCATGGAACCGATCGGGTCCTCGCCCTTGGCGGCCATCGGTTCGAGGAAGCGCGAGAGGTCTTCCTGCGTATAGCCGAAAGCCTGCTGGCGCTTCAGAAGCGGGATGTCGCTTTCGGCGATTTCGGAAAGGTCGGGCTCGATATGGTCGAGGTCGGCGAGCTTGTACTGCGCCTTGTCGAGCCATGCCTCGTAAGGCTCGGCAGCGGCGAGGTCGGCCTTGAGTTCCTCGTCTTCGACGATGCGGCCCTGTTCGAGGTCGATCAGCAGCATCTTGCCCGGCTGGAGGCGCCACTTGCGTGTGATGTCTTCCTCGGCGAACGGCAGCACGCCGCTTTCCGAGGCCAGCACCACGAGATCGTCCTTCGTGGTGCACCAGCGCGCAGGGCGCAGGCCGTTGCGATCGAGGCAGGCGCCGATCTGGCGGCCGTCGGTGAAGCACACGGCAGCCGGGCCGTCCCAAGGTTCCATAAGCGCAGCGTGATATTCGTAAAAGGCGCGGCGCGCGGGATCCATCTGCTCGTTCTTCGCCCAGGCTTCGGGCATGAGCATCATCATCGAATGCGCAAGGCTGTATCCACCGGTCAGCAGCAACTCGAGCGCATTGTCGAGGCAGGCCGTGTCCGACTGGCCGTGCGGGATCAGCGGCCACATCTTGTCGAGGTCGGCGCCCAGCAGTTCGCTTTCCATCGTGCGGCGGCGCGCTTCCATCCAGTTCACATTGCCGCGAACCGTGTTGATCTCGCCATTATGCGCCATGAAGCGATAGGGGTGGGCGAGGCGCCAACTGGGGAAGGTGTTGGTGCTGAAACGCTGGTGCACGAGACCGAGCGCCGACACGCAGTCAGGATCGCGCAAGTCGTCGTAGAAACTGCCGACCTGGTTGGCGAGCAGCAGGCCCTTGTAGACGACCGTGCGGCTAGAGAAGCTCGGGATGTAGGCCTGGCTGAGGCCCGGGATATTGTGCTTTTCCTCAAGCGCGGCGAGCGGGTTCAGGGTTTGCTTGCGGATGACGACGAGCTTGCGTTCGAAGGCATCGTTGTCGACGCAATTCGTGCCGCGTGCGATCACGCACTGGCGGATCACCGGCATCGATGCGATCACTGCATCGCCCAACCCGTCGAGCGTGGTCGGCACGTCGCGCCAGCCAACGACGCGCTGGCCTTCCTTTTCGGCAAAGCGTTCTAGCTGTTTCTCGACGAATTCACGCGCCTCGTCTTCCTGCGGGAGGAAGCACATGGCCAGCGCATAGTCGCCTTCGCCCGGCAGGACATGACCCTCGACATCTGCCCACTTGCGGATCAGCGGATCGGGAGTCTGGATCAACAGGCCCGCGCCATCGCCAAGCAGCGGGTCTGCTCCGACCGCGCCGCGATGGTCGAGGTTGGCGAGGATGGTCAGCGCCTGCTCGATGATCGCGTGGCTTTTCTCGCCCTTGATATGCGCGACCATGCCGACGCCGCAGGCATCGTGTTCGTTGCGCGGATCGTAAAGGCCCTGAGTGTCGGGCCCCTTACCGGGAGCGTGATGAGCCGGAACCTGCATTCGCCGAAGCGTCCTCCTCCAAGACCCGTTTCCCGACCGGCCCTGATGCGCGGCTGGACGAACGGAAATTGTGCAGCGCCGCATGCGCGGCCGCCAAAATGTCGCGAGGGGGCCTTTTGCAGGTAAGAATGCAGTTTTGCAATGCTGCCGGAGTGAAGCAAAATTTCACAAGGGCCAAGAATTCCCGATTTATGCCGCATTGCAGCATACGAGAATAGGTATCCGCGAGTTTGGTCGCAGCCTAGCCACGTGGCCGCGCCGTAGGGTCAGTCGCCCGGCTTGCCTACCTTGCCCAGCTTGTCGAGCGCATGACGCAATGCTGCCTGCGGGTCATAGGCCGGTTCGGCCGGAGCGTTGCTTTTTTCCGGCATGGCGCGTGTCGCCTCGCGGCGCAGGAAGGCGATCACGGGATCGTCTTCGGCTGGCTGATCCAGCTGCGATTCGTCCTCGTAAGGCGCATCTTCGTCCGCTTCGTCCGGCACTTGCTCGGACGGCTCGGCGAGAGCTGCGCGGCGATGGCTGGCAATGGCCGCACCCAGTCGCGCTTCTAGCTCTGCCAGCGACAGATCGCCCAGCGAGGCCTGCGGCTCGAACTGTCCGGCGGCCGCCTCGTATTCTTCGGAGGACTCGACCGGTTCGAATTCGGCTTCCTCGACAAGAGTTTCCGGCTCGTCTTCTGGAGGGTCTTGCGTTTCCCACGCCTCTGCCGGCGCAGCGTCGACCCGGTCCCATTTGTCTTCGGGTTCGGGAGCCGCGGGGATTTCTGCGAGGATTTCCTCGAAGGCGCGCGCCGGTTCCTGGGCCGGCTCTTCCTCGACCTGCGATCCAATGTCGGAGGTCCGGATACCGTCTTCACCGATGTCCTCGCGTGCGGAGAAGACGCGGCGCCGGCGCGGTTCCTCGACCTCGTCTTCGGCCCAGTCGTCCCCATCGTGGACTTCGAGCCCCGGGGCGATGGCGCGCGGACGGGTGGCCGCGACGATGCGTCCGGCAATCAGGAGGCCGAGCACGAGGCCGAATACGGCGGCAATGCCCGAGACGACCAGCGGACCGCCAAGCCCGGTCGCCCGGAAGATGGCCGCATGGACATTGGCGGGCATGAGGAACAGCCCCCCGCCCAGCAGTGCCGCGAACCAGAGCGCGACAGCCGGTTTGAACCAGCTGCGCGTGGTGAGGCCGCTATCTGTCCAGTCGTCGCTCATGAAGATCCCGTGGTTGGTCGAGCCTCGCGTTTAGCACCGCTTGGTTAATTGCGCGATAATGGCAAGGCCTTCGCGCGCCCGGTGCGCCAATCGCCCGAGCCGGTACCGCCATGCCGTAACGGCAGTTTTCCCGCAGTTGCGCGAGGGTGTTCCATGCGCCATGAGTCCGCCCGCAAACGCGATGCAGAGTCGCGTAAACCCGCAGTTTTCGAGGAGAGCAGGAATGACCCCCCAGGACGTAGCAGCCAAGGTAGGCGAACAGGTCGGCACCAGCGAATGGGTCGAAATGACGCAGGAGCGCATCAACCAGTTCGCCGATGCGACCGGCGATCACCAGTTCATCCATATCAATGAAGAAGCCGCCAAGATGACTCCGTTCGGCGGCACCATCGCGCACGGCTTCCTGACCCTGTCGATGATCCCCTATCTCACCGCGAACAGCGACGTGCCGCGCGTCGACGGCATCAAGATGGCCGTCAACTACGGCGGCAACAAGACGCGTTTCATCAATCCCGTTCGTTCGGGCAAGCGCATCCGCGGCCACTGGAAGATGCTCGAAATGACCGAGAAGCGTCCCGGCCAGTGGCAGCAGACAATGGAAATCACCATCGAGATCGAAGGCGAGGACAAGCCCGCCCTGATCTGTGAATGGATGACGATGTATTTCGTCTGATCCCCCCCTCCTCCCCAGGAGGAACAGACGTTCAACACCAGAGAAGAATTAAGGAATGACCATGCGTGACGCAGTCATCGTTTCCACCGCCCGTACCGGTATGGGCAAGGCCTACAAGGGCGCTTTCAACTCCACCCCGGGCGCGACGCTCGGCTCCTATTCGCTAAAGCCCGCGATCGAGCGTGCCGGCATCGATGCAGGGGAAGTCGACGACGTGCTGTGGGGCGCCGCGCTCCAGCAGGGCGCGCAGGCAGGCAACCTCGCCCGCCAGGTCGCGCTGCGTGCCGGTTGCCCGATCGGCGTTTCGGGCATGACCATTGACCGCCAGTGCTCCTCGGGCCTGATGACGATTGCCACCGCAGCCAAGCAGGTCATCACCGACCGCATGCAGATCGTTGCGGCCGGCGGCCAGGAATCGATCAGCCTCGTGCAGACCAAGGAAATGCGCGTGATGCCCGACCCCGAACTGGTGAACATGCACGGCGCGATCTACATGCCGATGCTTCAGACGGCAGAAACCGTCGCCCAGCGCTATGGCATCAGCCGCGAAGCGCAGGACGAATACTCGCTGCAGAGCCAGCAGCGCACTGCCGCAGCGCAGGAAGCCGGCATCTTCGACGACGAAATCGTCTCGGTCAGCACCACGCACAAGGTGATGAACAAGGAAACCGGCGAGGTTTCCGACGAAGACGTGACGATCGCCAAGGACGAAGGCAATCGCCCCTCGACCACGCTCGAAGGCCTCGCCTCGCTGCAGCCGGTCATGGGCCCGGGCACCACGATCACCGCCGGTAACGCCAGCCAGCTGTCGGACGGTTCGGCCGCTGTCGTCGTGATGGAAGCCAAGGAAGCCGAAAAGCGCGGCCTCAACCCGCTCGGCCGCTACATCGGCATGGCGGTTGCCGGTACCGAGCCCGACGAAATGGGCATCGGCCCGATCTTCGCGATCCCCAAGCTGCTCGAACGCTTCGACATGAAGATCGAAGACATCGACCTGTGGGAGCTGAACGAAGCCTTCGCCGTGCAGGTGCTCTACTGCCGCGACAAGCTGGGCATCGATAACGACAAGCTCAACGTCAACGGCGGCTCGATCTCGATCGGCCACCCCTACGGCATGACCGGCGCACGCTGTGTCGGCCACATCCTGCGCGAAGGCCAGCGCCGCAAGGCGAAGTACGGCGTCGTCACCATGTGTGTCGGCGGCGGCATGGGTGCAGCGGGCCTGTTCGAGATCTTCTGATCTCGCTGCGAATCGAAAAGCACTGGAAGGCGCTGGCGATCCTCATCGGGGTCGCCAGCGCCTTCGACTTTTGGGACCATGTTTCGCGGCCCGGCCAGCCTTTTGCCGAAGCCCCCTATGCGTGGTTTGGCTTCACCGCGGCATCGTCGATAAGCGTCTGGCTTGTGGCCTTCTCGACCTCGCGTTTGCTGGGCAGATTGCCGATACCTTCGCTTGCTGCCGATACTGCGGGCGTTGGTCTCGGGATTGCCGCGCACCTCCTCGTGACCGGATATCTGTGGGACCGGATCTTCTGGAATGGCGGGCTGCACTTCGATGCCGTCGCGCTGCCCGTCGCAGTTTCCTGCCTCCTCTACCTCGTCTTTCGCGGAGCTTTCGCAGCCGCGGCGAGTTTGTATTCGAGGGTAGGCAGCAAGGGAGACGAGCAATGACGACGCGCTGGCCGCAACTCGACTACGAAGCCGACCGCCCGGTAATCGAAAGCCTGCACGCCTACCTGCAGGTCGTCGGCAAGCTTCCGACGCGCGCTCTGCCGTGGTGCAATCACAGCTGGCACCTCGCCCTGCGGGTCGTGCCGCGCGGCTTTCGCAGCTATCCGGTGGAGATGCCCGGCGGTGAGCTCGAGGTGATTTTCGACTGCCTGTCGAGCGCGGTGGCGGTCGAGACTTCGAACGGCTTTGCCGACGGGTTCGAAGTGACCGGCCAGACGGTCCAGCGTTTTCACGAGCAGCTTTCTGAACTGCTCCGTCTTGCAGGCGCAGACACATCCATTTCAGGCGCCCCGAACGAGGTCGAGGATGCCATTCCCTTTGCCCAGGATGCGCGCGAAAGGGCGTGGGACGAGGCGACACTCGCCCGCATTCACCGCGCCTTCTCCGATGCCAACCGCGTGTTCGAGCGGTTCCGTTCGGGCTTCGTCGGCAAGTCCAGCCCGAGCCACCTGTTCTGGGGCAGCTTCGATCTTGCCGTGACCCGCTTTTCCGGCCGAGAGGCGCCGCTCCATCCCGGGGGCTTTCCCAACCTGCCCGACCGGGTGACGCGCGAAGCCTATAGCCACGAGGTCGCCAGCGCCGGTTTCTGGCTTGGTGGCGGCGGGGTCGATGAGGCGGCCTTCTATGCCTATGGCTACCCGACGCCCGAGGGATTCTCGGATGCGGAAGTGAAACCGGATGAGGCCTACTGGCTCGCCGACCTCGGCGAATTTGTCCTGCCCTACGAAGCAGTCCGGAGCAGCGACGATCCCGAGGGCGCGCTCATAGCCTTCCTCGAGAGCACCTATGCCGCCGTCGCCGACAGGGGCGGCTGGCCGCGCGAGACGCTCGAAATCCCGCGCGGCGCATTCGGCAGGCCGTACGATGTCGAGGCCTTGCGAAGGGGTTGAGGCCTAGCGCTCTCTGATGTCGCCCGAGCCGGTGTGGTTCAAAATCTCGACGTTCTTGGCCGAGAGATAGAGGATATCTCCTGAGCCGTTGTTCCACGCGGTGAGATTGCCGACTTCGGAGGCGATGATGTCACCCGAGCCGCTCACGCGCGCGTCGAGATTTCCCACCGGACCAAAGGTAATGTCGCCCGAGCCGTTGGCATCGGCATCCACGCTTCCGATGGCGGAATTCGAAAAATCGATGTCACCCGAACCGCGGGCGAGCGCCTTGAGCGAGCCGAGCGCGCCTTCGAAGGTGATGTCACCCGAGCCGCTGCTTTCGACATCGAGCCCTTCGGCTGCCCAGCCCTGGATCTCGATATCGCCCGCGGAAGGGCTCTCGATCCGGGCAAGGGAAGGCAACGAGAGATAGACGTTGAAGGGAGTGCGTGTGGTGTAGGTACCTTCAGCAAGGATCGTCAGCCTGCCGCCATCCTGTTCGACCACGATGAAATCGAGCAGATTGTCATCGGCCTCGACCGTCAGCGCGGGCTCGCCCATCGTCAGCACCACATTCACCGGCGCGGAGAGGACGAGCGTACCGGCCGCCTCCACCTCACGCTCTTCCTGCGCGATGGTGCCGGAGCCGACCGTGCGCTCGCCCACCCAGTTGGCGTCGTGCGAGTTATAGGTGTGGCTGCAGCCGGCCAATGCGAGGCTCGCGGCGCAGCAGGCGAGCAGGGGCTTGAAAGAAAACGGCATCTGCCTCTCCGTATTAGTTGTATCACACACCTAATAGCCAGTGAGCGCCCCATCAATCAATCGGCATTTGTCGAAACCGGCAAGCAGTTGGACGAGCGCGCAAAAGAGGCGCATAGTTAGGCGCATGGGCATAATGGAAATCATCGGGATAGCCGGGAGTGTCAGCCTGCTGGCGGGTTGGCGGCTCTATCTCAGCATCTTCGCGACGGGCCTTGCCATGCGGCTCGATGCCATTCCGATCCCCGAGCATCTGCAGAGCCTCGACATACTGGCGAACCCCTGGATCATGGGCATCGCCGCGGTGGCCGCGATTGCCGAATTCTTCGCCGACAAGGTGATGTGGCTCGATAGCGCGTGGGACGCGATCCATACCTTCGTTCGGCCCATCGGTGGCGCGCTGCTGGCGCTGGCGATCATCGATCCGGCCGATCCGGCAACGCAGGTCGTGGCCTTCCTGCTCGGTGGCGGTGCGGCGTTGACGGCGCATGCCGGCAAGGCGGGTGCGCGCGGGGTGGTCAATGCCAGTCCGGAACCGGTCAGCAATATCGCCGTCTCATCGGCCGAGGACGTAGCGACCATCGGGTTGCTTTATCTCGCTTATGAATTTCCGGTGGCCGCAGGCGTGATCGCGCTGGTCCTGCTCGCTTTCGTGATCTGGCTGATCTGGCTGGCGCGCAAGCTGGTGCGCGGGTTCTTCGGACGGGGCAACAAGGCCGAGCCTCCGCCGGGCTAGGCGCTCAGCGGCTGAGCTGGAAGACCGCGAATTCGGCGCGCCAGTTGGTGCCGCCTGTTACCGGCTTGCCGCCCGAGAAAAACCATTCACGCTCGATCTTCGCGCCCTTCTCGCGGGCGAGTTCGCGGAAGTCTTTCACGGTGACGTGGTGGATGTTGGGCGTCTCGTACCAGCTAACCGGGATGGCGCGTGTCACAGGCATGCGTCCACCCAGCATAAGGGCGGAGCGGGTGCGCCAATGGGCGAAATTCGGGAAACTGACGAATGCCTGACGCCCGACGCGCAGCAGCTGGTCGAGCATGAGGTCTGGCCGCGTTGCCGTCTGCAATGTCTGGCTCAGCACGGTGTAATCGAAGCCCTTGTCCGGATAGTCGGCAAGGTCGCGATTGGCATCGCCCTGAACCACCGAAAGCCCCTGCGCCACACAGCGTTCGACGCAGGTGCCGTCGATCTCCATCCCGCGCGCATCGACCTGTTTGGTGTCGCGCAGGTTGGCGAGCAGCGCACCGTCGCCGCAACCGATGTCGAGAACGCGGGTGTCGGGCGCGATCGCTTCGGCAATCGCGGCAAGATCTGCACGCAAGCTCATTCGATGAAGCCTTTCACGACACGGTCGAGCGCAGGCACGTCGAGCAGGAAGCTGTCGTGCCCGTGCGGGGCGGACAATTCGACGAAACTTACCGCTGCACCTGCTGCATTGAGCGCGCGCACCACGTGGCGGCTTTCGCTGGTCGGATAGAGCCAGTCGCTGTCGAAACTGACGAGGCAGAAGCGCGCACCGGTACCTGCGAAGGCATTGGCGAGCTTGCCGCCATGCTCTTCGGCGAGGTCGAAATAATCCATCGCGCGGGTGATGTAGAGATAGCTGTTCGCATCGAAGCGGCGCGTGAAACCGCTGCCCTGGTAGCGCAGGTAGCTCTCGACCTGGAAATCGGCATCGAAACCGAAGCTCTTCGCGTCACGGTCCTGGAGATTGCGGCCGAATTTCTCGGTCAGTGCCTCTTCGGAGAGATAAGTAATGTGCGCCGCCATGCGCGCCACAGCGAGCCCTGCATCGGGCTGGTCCTCTGCCTCGTAATAGTCGCCCTGCCGCCAGTTCGGATCGGCCATGATCGCCTGCCGGCCGAGCTCGTGGAAGGCGATGTTCTGCGCTGAGTGACGGCTCGTCGAGGCGATCACGAGCACACGCGCTGCCCGGTCGGGCCAGTTGGCGGCAAGGCTCAACGCCTGCATCCCGCCCATCGATCCGCCGACCACCGCGTGCAGCGTCTCGATCTCCAGTTCGTCGAGCAGCGCGACGAGACCACGTACCATGTCGCGGATGGTGATGACCGGAAAGCGCATCGCATAGGGCTTGCCGTCGGATGCCTCGCTTGCAGGGCCGATAGAGCCCATGCAGCTGCCGATCACATTGGCGCAGATGACGTGGTAGCGGTTCGTGTCGATCGGCTTGCCCGGGCCGACCATCCGTTCCCACCAGCCCGGCTTGCCAGTGACGGGATGGGGCGAGGCAACATACTGGTCGCCGGTCAGCGCGTGGCACAGGAGGATGGCGTTCGAGCGATCCTCGTTGAGTTCGCCATAGGTCTCGAAGGCGAGCGTGGCATCCACCAGCTCGCCCCCGCCGTCGAGCGGCAGCGCGTTCGGCAATGTCAGTGTTCGTGATGCCCCGGCCATATATCCGCCTCTAGCGCCACGACAGGTGCTTGTCGAAGGGCGGTTTTTCTTTCATGCGCCGAAGCCGCAATGGCAGACAAACCCGAAATGAAACCCTGGATCGAAAAGATCCACGCCTATGTCCCCGGCAAAAGCAAAGGCGCCGACGGCCGCGAGCTGGTCAAGCTGTCGGCGAACGAGAACCCGCTCGGCTGCAGCGAACATGCCTTGGCAGCGCTCGCAGAGCCCGCAGGACCTGCCCGCTATCCCGATCCGGACTCCACGGCGTTGCGCGCGAAGATCGGCGAAGTGCACGGCATCGACCCGGCGCGCATCGTGTGTGGAACGGGATCTGACGAGCTGCTCAACCTCGCCGCGCAGGCCTTTGCAGGCCCCGGCGACGAGGTGCTCTACGCGCGCTTTTCCTTCGTGGTCTACGAGATCGCGGCAAGGCGCTGCGGCGCGACGCCGGTCGAGGCGGCGGATGCCGACTATGCGACCGATGTCGATGCGCTGCTCGGCGCGCTGACCGACAAGACACGGGTGGTATTCGTCGCCAATCCGAACAATCCCACCGGCAGCTTCCTGCCCCGCGCCGAGATCGAGCGGCTGCACGCAGGGCTGCCCGCCGATGTGCTGCTGGTCGTCGACCAGGCCTATGGCGAATATCTCGAGGCGGGCGAGGACGATGGCGGGCTCGCGCTCGCCGAAGCGCAGCAGAACGTGCTCGTCACGCGGACCTTTTCCAAGATTTACGGCCTTGCGGGTGAGCGGATCGGCTGGGCGACCGGTGCGCCGCATCTCGTCGATGCGCTCAACCGCATCCGCGGGCCGTTCAATGTCACTGGCTCGGGGCAGAAGGCCGCGATTGCGGGCCTTGGCGATCAGGATTTCGTCGCGAAATCGCGCGAAACCAACAATCGCGAGCTTGCACGCTTTGCCGATGCGATTGCGAGCATGGGCAATCATGGCCTGCGGGCGATCCCGAGCAAGGCAAACTTCCTGCTGGTGCTGTTCGAAGGCAGGCTGACCGCCGAAGCCGCGCTCGCCGCGTTGGCGCAAGGCGGTTACGCGGTGCGTCACCTGCCCGGGCAGGGTTTGCCGCACGGCCTGCGCATCACGATCGGCACGCCGAAGCAGATGGACGAGATTGCCGCGATCCTCAGGGCCGCAGCGGACTCCGCCTAGTCGTTCAGTGAATTTATGGCGTCGAGCACGCGCTGCTCGATTTCCTCGCGCGGAAGGCCGGGCGGGATCGGTTCACCGAACCGGTAGGTGATCGTGCCGGGCCGCTTGAGCCAGCGGTGGTATACAAATCCGCTGTCCACGGCGACCGGGATCACGGACAGGCCGAGCATCTTGTAGAGGCCCGCAAAGCCCGCCTGCAGTTGCCGCCGTTCGCCATGCGGGACGCGGGTTCCTTCGGGGAAGATAACCAGCGGGCGACCGTCGGCTACCATCGCCTTGGCGCTGCGGATCATGCCCATCAGCATTTTCGCACCCTTGTCGCGCGCGACCGGGATCAGGCCGTAGGCAAGCGCGGCGCGGCCCCAGCCGGGTATGGAGAACAGCTCCTGCTTGGCGAAGACCGAAGGGCAATCGAGCAGGTTGGGCGCATCGATCGCTTCGAAGAAACTCTCGTGCTTGATCGCGTAGAGCGCCGGTTCGCCGTGCGGCTCGCCCTCGATGACGACGTCGGCGCCAATGATGTGCTTGAGGCACCAGCGCTGCCACTGGCCCCAGTTGCGCACGCGCCGGCGGAAGGCTGCCAGCGAGAAAGGCGCACTGAGCAGCGAGGCTGCCGTGATCAGGAAAGAGCCGAGGTAGAACGCCGGATAGAAAACGATATTGCGCAGCAGGATCATCGCGTCAGACCGGCAGCCCCTGCGAGATCTCCGAGGCAAGGAGCTTGTTGTATTCGAGGAACAGCGTGCCGAGGTCGGGATGCGAGACCACGGCGTCCTTCACGATGGTGGTGCCTTCGGGCAGCGATCCCGACACTTCGGAATATGCGCGGGCCATGTGCCAGTCGGTCGTCACGAGGCGGACCGAGGTGAATTCCTTCTCCTTCATCCATTCCGCAACTTCACCGGCATTGCTGCGCGTATCGACCGCGAGGAAGCCCAGCGTGACACAGCAGTCCATGGTGCGGCGCGAGACTTCGAACTGCTCGGCAAATTCGGCCGGCTTCACTTCCGGATCGACGCCGGAGACGAACATTTCCTTGGCGAGGCCGCTCTCCACGACCTCGATCCCGCGGTCGATCCTTCCGGCGCCGCCGGTCAGGACGATAACGGCATGGGTCTCGGTCTTGGCTGCAGGCGCGGGAAGCGACACCGCGAAGGCAAGGAAGCCGAAGGCGTAAATCAGGAAGAGGGCGGCGAAAAAGCGCAGTATCACAGCATTTTCCGCAAGGATTGAATAACCGTCATGCGCGCGGTGTAGACGGCAATTCCGACCGCGAAAAGCGGGACTAGCGCAAGTATCGCCCAATCGAGCGCGGAGAGTGACCCTCCTGCAACCATTCCGGAATCGAGCGCGGCGAACTGGCGCGCCATCAGCGTGATCGCGAGCGCTCCCGTCACAAGGCCGAGCAGTCCGCCTGCAATTGCGTCGAACAGGATCGAACGCTGGAAGACGCGCGCGATCTGGTCGTCGTTTCCTCCCAACAGGTGGACGATCTCGATCGTGTCGCGATTGCCGCCAAGCACATTGCGCGAAGCCAGCCAGACGGCCGCAGCGCCGGTAAAGGCGAGCAGGATGATCATGGCGAGCGCCATCCACTGAAGCGCGCGCAATGCCGAGAGAACCGGCGCGAGGAACTGCGCCTGGCTGTCGATCCGCGAACCGGGTGCCGCGTCCTGCAGCGCAGCCTCTATGCGCTCGAGCTCGGCAGTGCCGGTGCCATCGCGCAGTTCGACATCGATCAATGCGGGCAGCGGCACCGCCTCCATGCCTTCGCCCCCGCCCAGCCATGGCTCGAGCAGTTCGGCGACTTCCGATTCCGGCACGGCGCGGAAACCGACGACTGCGGGGTCCTGCGCAAGCAGGTCGACCACGACTGCGGCCTTGGCCTGCCTTGCATCGGCATCGGGCTCGATCACCTGCACGGTGGCGCTGCCTTCAAGATCGCCGCGCGCGCTCGACACCATGTTCGACAGGGCAAGCGCCCCGCCTGCCGCCAGCACGGTGAGCGCGACCATGACCGCGATGACCCAAGGGATAGGCCCGCCAAAGCGCGCCTTGGGCAGCAGGTGCGCGGCACGGCGCCCCCGGAACGGTGCGAGACCGCGGTCGACTGCGCTGCCGATCGTGGGGGGGCGCTTCATGCTCCGCCTCCACCGCTGCGGCGTGGCGGGTATTTGAGCGCGCCGGTCGGGTCGAGCAGGCTGCCCTTGCTCAGCCGCATGATCAAGCTGTCGGGCACCTTGCGCAAAAGCTGCAGGTCGTGGGTCGCGACGACCACTGTCGTGCCGAGCCGGTTCAACGCCTCGAACAGGCGCATCAGTTTGAGCGCCATGTCGGGATCGACGTTGCCGGTCGGCTCGTCGGCCACGAGTACTTCGGGCCTGCCGATGACCGCGCGCGCAATCGCTACGCGCTGTTGTTCGCCGCCGGAAAGCGTGGCTGGCCGTGCATCGGCGCGGTTCGCAAGCCCGACCCATTCGAGCATGTCTTCGACCGGCCCGCGCAGATCGGCCTCGCGCACGCCCGAGACACGCAGCGGCAGGGCAATGTTGTCGAAGGCGGACAGGTGGTCGACGAGACGGAAATCCTGGAACACCACGCCCATGCGGCGGCGATAGGCGGGCAGCTTGTCGCGCGGCAGGGTGATGACGTCGCGGCCGAACATGCGGATCGCCCCGCGCGAGGGGCGCTGCGCGAGATAGAGTAGCTTGAGAAGCGAAGTCTTGCCTGCGCCGCTTTCTCCGGTGAGGAAGTAAAACCGGCCCGAAAACAGCGTGAACGAAATGTTCGAGAGAACCTCGCGCTCGGTCCCGTAGCGCAATCCGACGTTGTCGAACTGCACGATATCGCTTTCATGCGTGCTCATCGGCGGGTGTTTGCCGGGCGATCGAGGGAAATATGGGCGGCCATTTTCGTTATTCGGGCCTATAACCGCGCTTCGGTGTGGAAAAAAGCCAATTGGGGCTTTCGCACACAGCTGCGCCGCTTGTCGTGATTCGCTGGCCCCGATAGAGCTTTCATTCACCATGATTATCGCATGCCCGGCCTGCAGCACCCGTTATGTCGTGCCCGACAGCGCCATTGGCGTCGACGGGAGAACCGTGCGCTGCGCCAAGTGCAAGCACTCGTGGTACCAGGAAGGTTCGAGCGCGGATGACGTGATCGCGAGCGAGGCGGTTGCCGAACCCGCGCCTGTTCCCGCGCCGCCCCCGCCTCCGCCACCAGCTGCTGCGCAAGAACCTGCAGCGCCGCCTCCGGCAGAACCCGAAGCGCGCCAGCCCGCAAGCGGCTGGACCGATTTCGACGAGCGCATGCCGCCGTCCTATGACGAGCCGGTCGAGCGTGAACCCGATTTCGATGCTCCGGCGGAAGAGCCGATGCACGAGGACGACCTCGTTTCGCGCTTCGATCACGCGCCGCCTTTCGGTCCACGCCGCAACACGCTCAAGTTGTGGACCTGGGCGGCGGCGATCTTCGCCCTGCTGGCCGCCGGTGCGGTCGTGGCGATGTCGCAATTCGGTACGCCCAACTGGTGGCCGGGCGAGAAGCCGCTGTTCGGCGCAGCCCAGCCTGACCTCGAACTGAAGTTCCCTGTCGATCAGCAGCGCTGGCGCTTGCTGGAAAACAAGACCTGGATGTTCACCGCGCGGATCGAGATCACCAACAAGGCCCGCGAATCGCGCAAGGCGCCGCCGGTCCTGATCCGCATGGTCGATGAGCGCGACCGCCAGCTTTACAGCTGGGTCGTGCAGCCTCCGCAGCCCACTCTGGCCCCCGGCGAGACGGTCACGATCGACGAAGCGCGCACCGATGTGCCGCGTGCGGCGGTCTATGCCGAAGTGGGTTGGGCACCGCTCTAGGGCTGTTACCTGCAAATAGGTGCTTGCCGCCTCGCAAAGCTGTTGCTAGGGGCGCGCTCCTACCGGCGGGAGCCAAGCTTCTCATGCATGTGAGATTCGCTTCCGATGCAGACTGTGTGCGGTCGTGGCGGAACTGGTAGACGCGCAACGTTGAGGTCGTTGTGGCCGCAAGGCCGTGGAAGTTCGAGTCTTCTCGACCGCACCAACAGTCCCCTGACCGGACTGATATCTCCAAAGACAAATCAAGCACTTGCGCGCTCTGCGCGCTTGTTGCACCCCTGCGTGTTCAACGGGTGGGGAAAGTGAATGCGCATAGCCGCAACCGGCATGCTGGTAACCGTGTGCCTTTCGGGCGCAGCGCTGGCGCAGGACGTTCGGGCAACCGATCCCTTCGAGGATTATCGCGCGGCCAGGTACGACGAGGCGATCGCCGGTGCCGAAGCTGCGCTGGAAAGCGATTCCGAAAATCCGGTCTGGTGGGGGCTCCTTGCCGAAGCGCGCGCGCAATCGGGGCAGGAAGAGGCTGCGGCCGAGGCGTTCGAGAGCGCTGCCCGTTTCGAAACCGATCCGGCAAAGCGAAGCTATTTCCTGCGCGCACAGGCGCTCAACCTTGCCTATGCGGGCGATCATGCAGCTGCGCGCGGGGTGATTGGTCAGGCTATGGCCAATCCCTCGCTGCAAACACGCCAGTCGCTCGACTGGGCGATGGTTGCAATCGCTGCGGGGGACGATACCGCTGCACAGGACATCCTCGAAAATGAAGCGCTATATGACGGGTTCACCCGGCAATCCGCGCTCGATGCCGGATACAGCGCGAAGCGGCGCGGGCTCGATCGCAGGGCGGTGCGCTTTTTCGAGACAGGCCTCGCGCTCGACAATTCCGAAGAGCAGCCATTGTCACCTCAGCAACGCGAAGCGATCCGCCGGGAAAACCGCGAGCTGACGCGCGACTGGTCCTTCCTCGCACAGGCCAGCTACAGCACTGCTGGCCGTCCGCTCGGACCTGTCCTCCCCGATGACGAGGAAGCCTTGCAGGTCGGCGCTGAAGTGTCTCGGCGCATCGGCGGATGGCGCAATGGCCGGCCGTTCAGTTTCTTCGCGCGGGCCTATCTATCCGATTTCCAGAGTGACACCCTTGCCGCGAGCAACGCGGCCCAAGGCTGGATCGGCCTGCGCTACAAGCCGCTCGCGTCGGTGAACTTTAACCTGGAGGCGAGCAGGCTCGTCGGTCTCGACGAACAGGGGATCGACGACTGGTCCGTGCGCGGTGCGATTTCGGGCGGCGCCGGACTGGAGCCGGAGATGGCGGCTCGCGACTGGACCTACGTGCATTACTATGCCGACGTCTCTTACCTCTTCGAGCACGACACGACCTATGCGCTCGCCGAGGGGCGGCTCGGGCAGACGATCCTGGTCGACGAAGCCTCCACCACGCTTACGCCCTATGCGCTCGTGCGCGCCGATTTCGACAGCGGCCGGTTCGATGAAGAGGCCTTGGGAGCAGGTGTGGGCCTGTTGCTGCGCCACTGGTTCGACGAGACGGATACGGTCGCGCACCGCGGCTTCGTCGATCTCGATATCCAGGCGCGCGAACGGATCGCCGGGAGCGAACGGGCCTCAGGCGTGCTCGTGACGGTGACGCTCGGCCGCTGAGCGCGCGTCCAATGTCGCCATCTCCCACCAGGGGCCGCCCTCGCGTTCGACCTTGTGACGGCCGAGATCGCGCAGGCAGGCCATGAAGCCCGGCTTGAACATCTCGGATTCCTTGCTGCAATCGGCGTGGTCGCACTGGCAGTCGAAGGAATCGTACCCGTCGGCAGTTGTCACCCAGATGCGACCATGCGGGTTGAGCAGGCGCAGATTGGCGATGGCGCCGATCTCGCTTTCGTTGACGAGCAAATCATAACCGCGCTGGCCATTGGCAATCGGGCCGTCGTTCACGTCGAGATCGGGATCGGGATGCCGCACCGTGGGACCGTTGCGCACCACGAAGAAATCGGGCGTGACTTCTTCCTGTTCGTGACCGGGAGGATTGGCGTCTTCGGGTTTCCCTGCCTGCCTGCGCACCTCGTCATGCATGGCTTCCATCGCGCGCTCGAAGAAGACCGAGCGCCGGACGCCCCCGTCATAAAGCGAGCGGTCGCCGTTCTTGCCCTTCGTCACGCGCATCTGCTGGTGGAACACCGGCATGGCGGAGGAAGCCATGGTCGCCGCGCACAGAGCATCGACCGCGCTTTCCCAGCAGGGTGCATCGCGCACGAGGCCGCGCACATCGACATAGTGGAACAGCCCGCAATGCGCTTCCACGAAACCGATATAGCCCGCGATCGAACTGTCGCGGATCGCCTCCAGCATGGTGGCATCGCCGTTTTCGAAGACCGCGTTGCGGATGCGCTTGCGCAGCGGACCGGTGCCCGCCTGGGCGCCGCGCAGCAACATCTGGATCATCCCCTTGTTGTCGACGACGTCACTTTCTTTCGTCGGCGAGTAGCCCCATTCGAGGCGCTCCATTGCGTAGCGGCGTGTTTCCTCTTTCGCCTCCTGGTCGAGCGCGACCATCAGCAGGATCGTCTGGAGCGAACCGGTCGAGATACCGGTGATGATCCGTACGTTCTTCATCGCCAACCCGTTGGCGCTGCGGTCGTGCAGCGTCTTGAACAGGCCCGCGCCATAGGCGCCCCACTGGCCGCCGCCCGACAGCATCAGGACCTTCTCGCGTTCACTCTCGGCGGCAAATTCCGCCACGGGTCGAGGTGCGCTCTTGAGCGCGGGTGCTGCGGACCGAGTCACCATTTCCTTGAATTCCGCGGCCATCGGGTCGGGGTCGTCGTCGTGGTGATCGATCACTGCGTCGCGCTGGATATCACGGACGAAGCGGTTCGGGGCAGCGTGATGCACATGGTCATGGAAATGCGCGCAGGGAATTTCCTGCGGCCCCCAGTTGAGCCATTTTCTGAGCAGCATGAATGCGCCGACCAGCACGGCGATGGTCGCGATAACAATCAGGATCGTCTGGAACATGCTTCCCCCCTAGGCTCACCTTCCACGCGTCGGTTTTAACCAATAGCCTGATGTAGGGAAGGCGGTATTGGAGAGCGACGACATTCGCATGCGGGGCACGAGGCGGATGGGGCATATGGGGGGATGACGCGATGACCGAGATTAGGAAGCATTTCGGCGGGGGGTGGATCAATGAACACCGCTCGATCGCCAAGCTGCATCGCCGCAAGGCCGCGCTGCACGAAACAGCAGGCAGCAATGTCGCAGTCGAACTCGCCGCACGCGCGCAAATCCTGCAGGATTTCATCCGTTCGGAGGCGGGCAAGGACCGCGAGCTGTGCGTGACCGGATCGGGCTGGTCGCAGAGCGACCTCTATCACAATTTCTCCACCCTCATGACGACCGACGATGACGAGGGCATCTGGGAATTGCCGGAGGAGGCATTTCGAGACGGTGTCGACGGACAGCACCGCTATGTCATGGTCACCGGCGGCACCAAGATCCACGCCTTGATGGACTGGCTCGGGCGGAGCGGGCGCGACCTGTCGCTACGCACTGCCGGCTCGCACAAGGGGCAGTCACTGGCAGGTATCGTGGGCACCGGCTCGCACGGTTCGACGCTGGATGAGACCGGTTGCGAAACGCATGTCCGCGGCATGATCCTCTCGCGCGGTCACGGACGCGACTTGTGGCTGGGGTCGCCAGACCACCCGGTCCTGCGCGACGAGTGGATCGAGCAATTCGCTTCTGTCGGCGACAGCGCGATGTTCGCCGATGCGCTGGTCCATGTGGGCGGCATGGGTTTCGTTTCGGCCTATCTGATCGAGGCGGTGGACGAGTTCTATTGCGGCCTCGTCAAGCGTGCGCGCGTCCTGCCGGACGACTGGTTCGAACTGGTCGAACAGGGCCGCTTCGCCGAAGCGATGGGAGACATCGCGGATGGCGCCAAACCGCATTATTACGAGCTGACCTTCGACCCCTTCGACGGTTTCGGCCACGAGGTGTGCGAGACCATCTGGTTCGATTACGAGACCGACGCCAAGCCCGAGAGTCTCGGCGGGCAGGTCAATCGCACGACGCTCGAAGCCATCAGCGAAAAAGGCGTGAAGGGCCTGATCGGCGTTACCAAACACCGCGAGCCGGAGGACAATCCGCTTCCTGCCGAGGATCTCGATGGGCGCATCCGCGACCTCATCGACGTGCCGCGGCGAATCTTCGAGGATTTCAAGGAGCACGCCTGCGACGAACGCGACACGCCGCGCACGCTCTCGCAGCTCACGGCCGAATGGCACCCGCACCGGCTGATGAACATCCGCATCGACGTCTACAATGCCGCGCTCGCCGTTCCGCGCGAGCGGCTGGGCGAGGTCATGCAAATTGCCATGGACATGGCCGAGGGCGAGGGCAACATCCGCCAGTTCAGCAAGGACTTCGTCTTCACCGTGCGCTTCGCCGAAAAGAGCCCGGCGACGATGGGTTTCCTGCGCTTCGATCACAATGCGATCATCAATATCGACGGCCTGCCGAAGAACTTCCCTCTTTCCACCGATGCGCCGCTTGCGGCCGAACGTCTCCAGCACCTGCTGAAGAAGGCAGGCATTCCATTCTCGATGCACTGGGGCAAGGACGCGCAGCTGAACGCCAAGGCGATCCGCGAGCAGTACGGCACGAAGGTCGACCGCTACCGGGCCACGCGCGATGCCGTGCTCGGCAACAATGCCGAGGTCTTCATCTCACCCGCGCTCGAGCAATGGGGGCTCGGCGAAGACTAACCCGGGCGCCTAGCCGTGCGCGCCGAACTGGTTGGCGATCGCAGTCGAGATGCGCAAAGTGAGGCCATAGGAATCCTCGATCGGGTCGATGAAATCGCGCCGGATCGCGTCGTATCCCTCGCTGCCTGCGCGCGGGTACTCGGCCTTTTCCTCCATCGCGAAGTCCTGCGTCATCGGGAAACTTGCCGGGAAGGCGCGGCGCATCTGGGCGAGCGCTTCGTCGATCCGCAGCGTGAAGACCATTTCCAGCACGTCGCGGCGGCTGATGTCGTTGGCGCGGCTGAAGGCCGGGACCGACACGGCTTTGAGGAACATGTGCTGGAACAGCGCGAGGCGTAGCGACTGGAGGACGCCGATGGTGCGGCGCGCCTGCTCGCGCTCGGGGTGCGGGTCCTCGTCGGGCACCAGCTCGAACAGGCGGTGCAGCTTGAGCGCGTCGACCCGCAGCCGCGATGCGAGACGGCGGAATACGCCGTTGCGGTCGTCCTGGATCAGGTATTCGGCCAGTGTTTCGCAGGCCTGCGCGAGGTGTTCCTCGGTGCCGCGATAAGGCCGGCTGGCCCAATAAGCGGAATTGAACAGTTCGCCATAGGCGGCGACCGTCTTGATGCTGGCGAGCGCGTTCGATGCGCGCACATAGCGCATGATCTGGCGGCCACGCGGGCTCTCACGCAGCAGTTCGGCGATGTCCTCGTAATTGCTCTCAGCTGCGCTGCCGATGCCGGCGATCAGGTTAACCGGGTAGCCCAATTGCTGGAGGATCGCGTTGTGCGGGATCGCGCGGATCTGGCGCAGGCTCATGTCGCGATCTGCGCTGAGGTCCGACTGGCGACGCGACACGCGGCTACCGGTCGAATTGAGCAGGCCGAGACCGAAAGCGGTCACCGCTCGGCTGTAAGTCCGGCTTTCGAGGTGCGACTGCTGGTGATCCTTGATCGCGCGATAGAAATCGAGGCTGAGATCGGTACGCCGGTAGAAGGGGTCGGTCGGCACGTCGGGATCGGTGTCGGCGGGCGCAAGCTCCGCAATCGTCGAAAGCGTCGCGAGCGCAAGTTTCGGCGTGGCGAAGAACATGTAGCCGTCGCCGCCCTGGAAGCTGGCCTCGGGTTCGAGCCGGATGCCGGCACGGGCAAAGCGGCGGCGCGCCCAGGGGCTCATCGGCCATTCGAGGCGGTCCTTGAAGCTTGCCGGATGCGCGCCGCGGCCCATGCCTTCGCCATGCGTGTTGAAGACGAGTGCGGCGACGTCGGTCATGTCGTTTGCTGCCATTGCGTTCGCCAGGCGGCCCTGCAGACGCTCGATGGCAAGGCTGGCGGGGATCTGCCCGACAAAGCGGCCTGCGTCGGAAAAGCCGGTCTGGATGGCGACACGTCCACGCTTCCGCGCATAGTCGCGATAGGCCTCTTCCTTGAGCAGTGCATCGAGGAAGCGCCCGCCATGTTCGAGTGCGGTCTCGGTCTCGAACAGCGGCGATACGTCGACCTTCTCTTCGATCCCGAACAGCTTGGCGAAATAGAGCGCGGAGAGGACGGTTGCGGGCTGTTCGCACTCGGCCACCAGCATGCGGATCGGCGCATCGGCATCCACGTGCTTCAAGATCTGCGCCATCGCGAGGAACTGGCGTACCGCGGTCGAGCTTTCGACCGCCAGCGAGGCGAAGTTTGCCGACAGCGGCTCGGCATTGGAAACCAGTTCGCGCAGCGCGCCGACTGCGCCCTTGCTGCCGAGATCGAGATCGGCGCCGCCCTCGATTCGCGAACGGATCGCGTTGTGCAGCTGCTTGGCGTTCACTCGGAAATGGATGTGGCCCATGCCGAGGCCATCGGCGCGCATGGCGGAGGCGAGCGTCTTGAGCGCAATTGCGCGTTCGGTATCGGCCGACAGCGCCTCTTCCTCGAGCTGCGAGACCAGCGGAGCGAGGCTCAGCAGTTTGTCGCTGCCTTCTGCCGTGAGGCGATTGGCCGCGGCGGACAGGTCCGCATGGTCCGACAGGTCGCCTGCAAATTCCTCGGCGCTCGAAGCGGCACCAGCCTGTGCCGCACGCAGCGTGTGGACCAGCGCGTGGTCTGCGTCGATTTGCTCAAGCTGCGCAGCATAACGTTCGAGCCGCTGCGCCTTTTCGGACAGGCGGAAGGCGATCGAGGTGTACCATTTGATATCGGTGCGCCCGTCCATGTCGTAGCCGACCCAGCTGGCGAAACGGAACGGCAGGGGATCGAGGCTGCGCCACTGGTCTGGCCAGTGCGATGCCGCGCAGGACAACACGCTGCGATTGATCTGATCGCGCGCGTCCTGCGCATGGGCAAGCGCCCGCATCGCGCGGGTGTGCTCGTACTGCAGGGTGATCTCGGGACGTTCGGAGTTCGTCATTGCCGAAACCGGGTCGCCGCCCCCGGCAGCCTCTGCCACCGCATCGGTCTGGTCCGGCGTCAGCAGGAAGGTCGGATGGGCGGTGAAAACGACATGCAGCTGCGGATGCGACCAATGGTCACGAAATGCCTCGAAACCGTCAGAGGCCTTGCAGAATTCCTCCATCCGCCGCGCGGTGTCCTGCGGCTTTACGAGGGTGCACAGCCGGTCGGCCCGCGTCTCGAGCGAGCGGGTTTCGAGTTCGCCGACCAGCGAGGCGATGTCGCCGAGCGAGATCTCGCCCGCTTCCAGTTCGCGCGACAGGTCATGGGCCAGCTGGAAGACCGGGTTGAACAGCGGCGTTTCCTGGGTGCGTTGATGCAGCTCGCGAAGGCGATGCGTGAGTGTGGCAAATGTCAGCGGCTGCAATTCCGGCACGGTCCGGTTCTCCCATGGTTCCTCTTATCTACGATGATTGCGCGGCAAAGTGCCGGACGAGTCAACCTCGCACGCTGCATTGCAGCATGAATAGGTTTGCGCGTGCCAAATAAGTGCATGCTTTACTTGTGCCTTGGCTTTCTTCACCCCTGCCTGACCGTTAACCCAAAGCGCCAACCCCCCGGTCACATGCCCCGTGCATGGGCGGTATCCGGGGGCAATCAGGGGGCAGAAGACATGAGCGAGTGGACCATCGGCATCATCGGAGGCTCGGGCCTTTATGCGATGGACGCACTGGAAGACCGCCAGTGGATCGAGGTGTCATCGCCCTGGGGCAAGCCCTCGGACAAGATCCTGTGCGGCACCATCGGCCATGTCCGGGTACGTTTCCTGCCGCGCCACGGCAGGGGGCATGTCCATATTCCCTCGAAGGTCGATGCGCGCGCCAATATCGATGCGCTGAAGCGTGCAGGCTGCACCGACATCCTCGCCATCAGCGCGGTCGGATCTTTGTCGGAAGAACTGGCGCCGGGCCGCTTCGTCGCGGTCGACCAGTTCATCGATAACACCAAGGGCCGCCCCTCGACCTTCTTCGACAGCGGCTTCGTAGCGCATGTCTCGATGGGCGATCCGGTCTGTTCGCGCCTGTCGAAGCATGCCGCCAAGGCCGCCGAGAAGGCCGGTGCCGATGTGACCGAAGGCGCGACCTACCTTGCCATGGAAGGCCCGCAATTCTCGACCCGCGCGGAGAGCAAGTTGTATCGTCACTGGGGGGCGGAAGTGATCGGCATGACCGGGATGCCGGAAGCCAAGCTCGCCCGCGAGGCCGAGCTGCCTTACGCGCTGCTCGCCATGGTCACCGACTGGGACAGCTGGCGCGATAGCGAGGACGCTGTCGATGTCGGCGTGATCATCGAACAGATGAACAAGAATTCGGCGATCGCGGTGAAAACGGTCGAGGCCTTCTGCAAAGGCCTGCCGAAAAAGCGCACGCCATCTCCGATCGATACCGCGCTCGACGATGCGGTTCTCACCGCGCCGGACAAGCATGATCGCGAACTGATGGCCAAGCTGGACGCGGTCGCCGGGCGGCTGTTCCGCGCTCAATGAGCGAGACCTACGACCTTCTCGTCGTCGGCGGCGGGATCAACGGCGCAGGAATTGCGCGCGATGCAGCCGGGCGCGGCATGTCGGTGCTGCTGGTTGAAAAGGACGATCTTGCCTCGCATACCTCCTCGGCCAGTACCAAGCTGGTCCACGGCGGTCTGCGCTATCTCGAACAGTTCGAATTCCGGCTGGTCGGAGAGAGCTTGCGCGAACGCGAGGTGCTGCTCGCCAATGCACCGCACATCATCTGGCCGCTGCGTTTCGTACTGCCGCACTTCAAGGGCATGCGCCCCAAGTGGATGCTGCGGATCGGCCTCGCGATCTATGACCGGCTCGGCGGCAAGAAGACCTTGCCCGGCTCGCACAAGGTGAACCTGCGTATCGCTCCGCACCAGTCGATCCTGCAGGACGGGATCAAGTCGGGATTCGAATATGCCGATTGTTGGGTGGAGGATTCGCGCCTCGTCGTGCTGACCGCAATGGATGCCGAGGCGCGCGGGGCGACAGTCCTCACCCGCACCGAGTGCACCGGTCTGGAACGGCACGCCGACAGCTGGACCGCGACCCTGAAAGACGATGCGGGCGATCGGACCGTCACAGCGCGCTGCGTGGTCAATGCTGCAGGCCCGTGGGTCGATTCGGTCGCCAAGACCGCGCTCGGCGCAGGCACACCGGCCCATCTCCGGCTTGTGAAGGGCAGCCACATCATCGTGCCGCGCGCATACCCCGGCGACCATGCCTACATTTTCCAGCAGCCCGACAAGCGGATCGTCTTCGCGATCCCCTACGAGCGCGATTACACGCTGATCGGCACCACCGACATGCTCTACGAGGGTGATCTCGACCGTGTGGAAATCAGCGCCGAGGAGCGCACCTACCTGCGCGAGGCGGCGACGCGCTATTTCAGGAGCGGGGTTACCGAAGAGGACATCGTCCACACCTATGCAGGTGTCCGCCCGCTTTACGAGGACAAGGCGGCCAGCAACTCGACCGTCACCCGCGACTATGTCTTCGAGGTCGATAGCGAAGGAGGTGCGCCGATCCTGTCGGTCTATGGCGGCAAGATCACGACCTACCGCAAGCTGGCCGAACATGCGCTTGAGAAGCTTGCTTCGCACATGCCTGTTCCGGGCAGGAGCTGGACCGCCGATGCACCGCTTCCGGGCGGTGACATGGCCGATCGCGATTTCGCGAAGTTCCTCTGGCAGGCGAGCGAACGCCACCCCTGGCTCCCGCCTGAAACCGTCCTGCGACTGGCGCGCGCCTATGGCACACGGCTCGACATGGTGATCGGGGGTGCAGGCTCGCTGGAAGAGCTGGGCGAGCATTTCGGCGGCGATCTCTACGAGGCCGAACTGGCCTATCTGGTCGACCACGAATACGCCCGCTCTGCGCAGGATGTGCTGTGGCGTCGGAGCAAGCTGGGGCTGCACCTGTCCGAGGATGCCTGCGCGCAGGTCGGACAGTGGTTCGACCGCAGGTCACAGCCCCCCGCGCCGTAGGGTCGGCCCGGCGTTCACAAAGCTTGAAAGCGCCCGGCTTCGGGTCCAAGTGGCGGGCAGTTCAATTCTAGCTGCTCGGAGTCGCATGGCCCTGCACGATCCTGTTCGCCTTACCCCCATTTCCCGCCAGACCCTGCGCGAGGCCTACAAGGCCGAGGAAAATGCCTGTGTCGCCGAGCGGATGGCGCAGGCCGCGAACGCCGCTGCGAAACATGACGAGGCCGCCGGCCTTGCAGCCAAGCTGATCGAAGGCGCGCGTCGCCGGAAGGCTTCCGGCATCGATGCATTCCTCCACCAGTATGGGCTCGCCACCGAAGAAGGCGTGGCGCTGATGTGCCTTGCCGAAGCGCTGCTGCGCGTGCCCGACGCGCCGACTGCCGACGCGCTGATCCGCGACAAGATCGGCGATATCGACTGGGCGGAGCACATGGGCGAAAGCTCCTCCACCTTCGTCAACGCCGCGACCTTCTCGCTTATGCTGACGGGCGAAGTTCTCGAACGGCCCGAAGAGGCGCAAAGGGGCATGGGCACCACGCTCAAGCGTGCCGTGAACCGGCTGGGCGAACCGGTCATCCGCAAGGCGACCCTGCAGGCGATGCGCATTCTCGGCGGACAGTTCGTCTACGGGCGCACGATCAACGAAAGCCTCAAGCGCGCGGCACCCGAACGTGCCAAGGGCTTGACCCACAGCTTCGACATGCTCGGCGAAGCGGCGATGACCTATGAGAATGCAGAGCGCTATCGCCAGGCGTACGAACGCGCGATCGAGCGCCTTTCGCGCGAAGCCACCGGCAAGGTCTCGACCAGCCCGGGCATTTCGGTGAAGCTTTCCGCGCTGCATCCGAAATACACATTCCTCCATGCCGACAAGGCGATCGTCGACCTGCTGCCGGTGCTGCGCGATCTCGCCGCAAAGGCGCGCGATGCGAACATCCATTTCACTATCGACGCGGAAGAAGCCGACCGGCTGGAGCTGTCGATGGACATCATCGAGGCGCTTGCCCGCGACGATACGCTCTTTACCCGCGAAGACGGCAGCCGGTGGGAAGGTTTCGGCCTTGCGATCCAGGCGTACCAGAAGCGCGGCGTCCCGATGTGCGAATGGGTCGCGCGGCTTGCCCGCAAATACGACCGCAAGTTCTTCGTCCGTCTGGTGAAGGGCGCTTACTGGGATACCGAGATCAAGCTCAGCCAGGTGGGCGGCTATACCGACTATCCGGTGTTCACCCGCAAGCTTGCGACCGACGTCAGCTACCTCGCCTGCGCGGAAAAGATGCTGGCGGCCGACGACGTGATCTACCCGGCCTTTGCCACGCACAATGCCTATACGATCGGCGCGATCAAGGCGCTGGCGGGTGCGAAGCCGTTCGAGTTCCAGCGCCTGCACGGAATGGGCGAGGACATTTACGGCGCGCTGGCCCAGGTCGAAGGCAATCGCCGCACCAATGTGCGCATTTATGCGCCGACCGGCACGCACAAGGACCTGCTCGCCTATCTCGTGCGCCGCCTGCTGGAGAACGGCGCGAATTCGAGCTTCGTGAACCGCATGGCCGATGCCGAAGTGCCGGTCGAGGAGCTCACCACCTGCCCCGTCGCCGACATGCAGGTGCTGGAGCCCTATCGCAATCCGGCGATCCCGCTGCCGACCGACATCTTCGGTCGCCGCGCCAATTCGGCTGGCATCGACCTGTCCGATCCGCTGGTCAGGGAGCCGCTGATGGAGCGGCTCGAGGCGCTCGAAGCGAAGCAGTGGGTGGCGGAGCCGACATTCATGTCGTCGGCCGAAGGCGAGATGGCTCCGATCAACAAGCCGCACGATCTTACCGCGCAGGTGGGTACGCGCCGCGACGCGCTCGATTTCGAGGTCGAGGAAGCGATCAGCCGCGCCGAATCCATCCAGCCGGGCTGGAATGCGCTGGGCGGGGAGAAGCGCGCGCTGCTGCTCGAAGCTGCCGCCGACCTGTTCGAGGATCACACCGACGAATTCCTTTCGCTTTGCCAGCGCGAGGCAGGCAAGACGCTGCAGGACGCAGTGCTCGAGCTGCGCGAAGCGGTCGACTTCCTGCGCTACTATGCCGGTGAGGCGCGCCGGTTGTTCGCGGCGCCCATCCCGCTTCCCGGCCCGACCGGCGAGGAAAACCGCCTGAGCCTTGCAGGCCGCGGCGTATTCGCATGCATCTCGCCATGGAACTTCCCGCTCGCGATCTTCATCGGCCCGCCGGCTGCCGCGCTTGCCGCCGGAAACACCGTGGTCGCCAAGCCCGCCGAGCAGACGCCGCTGATCGCTGCCCTCGCCGTGCGCCTCTGCCATGAAGCTGGCATTCCCGAAGACGCCTTCCAGCTCCTGCCCGGTGCAGGCGACGTTGGCGAGATGATCACTTCCGACCCGCGCATCGCAGGCGTGGCGTTCACCGGCTCGACCCAGACCGCGCAGGCGATCAATCGCAGCCTCGCGGGACGCGATGGCCCGATTGCCACCTTCATCGCGGAGACCGGCGGGCAGAACGCGATGATCGTCGACTCGACCGCGCTGCCCGAACAGGTGACCCGCGACGTCGTGGCCTCCGCTTTCCAGAGCGCGGGCCAGCGCTGTTCAGCATTGCGCGTCCTGCACATCCAGGACGACGTCTATGACGAGATGCTGGCGATGATCCGCGGCGCCTTCGAAGCGCTGACCATCGGCGATCCGGAAGAGCTGTCGACCGATGTCGGACCTGTGATCGACCCCGATGCGAAGGCCGCGCTCGAACGCCATGTCGCCCGTCGCAAGACCGGCGGTGCGCAGGTCTGGCGCCGCAAGCTGCATCGCGGATCGTCGAAGGGCTGTTATGTGGCCCCGACGATTATCGAGCTCGATTCCATCCTCGACCTGAAGCGCGAAAACTTCGGACCCGTGCTTCACGTGGTCCGCTATCGCGCTTCGGAAATCGACCGGGTCATGGAAGAGATAAACGCCACCGGATACGGCCTGACACTGGGCCTGCACAGCCGCAACGACGACATGCGCGCCTATATCGAAGCGCGGGCGAAGGTCGGCAATTTCTACGTCAACCGCAACCAGATCGGTGCGGTCGTCGAAAGCCAGCCGTTCGGCGGCGAGGGTCTCTCGGGTACCGGTCCCAAGGCGGGCGGTCCGCATTATGTAGCCCGTTTCGCCACCGAACGCGTGGTGTGCATCGATACGACTGCGGCAGGCGGCAACGCGACGCTCCTGGCAAGCTGAGCCGAGTACGACACCGGTTGCGAATCCCCGCGGGCCTGCCCTAAGCCCGCGCAATGGTTCGCATCTTCCGTACTTTCGCCCTCCTCGTCGCGCTCGGCTGGTCCTCGCTCGCTGCGGCAGCGGTCGACATTACCTTCCACTCGTTCAACGGCTCGGTGATCGCCGGTCGCTATCCGCATGCCTTCGTGTCGATGGAAGGGACGCTGGAAGACGGCACCGTGGTGAAGGAGAACTTCGGGTTTTCCGCCAAAAGGACGACGCTGGCGGTGCTCAACGGCCCGGTCGAGCACACGATCCTCGTCGAAAAGGAAAAGTGGCTGACCAAGACCAATCGCCACTTCACCATCACGATGACCGATGAAAAGTACCGTGAGGTTCGTGCGCTGGTGGAGGCGTGGCGCAATGCGCCGGGCAAGTATTACGACCTCGAGACGCGCAACTGCATCCACTTCGTCGGCGAGATCGGCAAGATCGTCGGCCTCGAGGTGGTCTATCCGGAAAAGATGATGCGGCGCCCGAAGAAGTGGCTGAACTACATCACGGGCCTGAACCCGCGACTGGGTGCCGAAGTCATCGACTAGGCGGTTGCCTCTGCCTCGTCGCGCTGCTCGGCAAGGATGCTCCACCCGGCAATGAACAGGCCGGCAATCAACGGGCCGACCACGATCCCTGACAGGCCCATCAGGGCTATTCCGCCAAGTGTCGTGACGAGGATCAGCCAGTCGGGAATGCCGGTGTCGCGGCCGACCAGGATGGGGCGAAGAATGTTGTCCGCCATGCCGATCAGCGCGACGCCCGAAACGAGCACGACCACGCCTTCCCAGATCGCGCCAGTCGCCAGCAGGTAAAGCGCTGCCGGACCCCAGACGATTGCCGGACCGACTGCCGGCAGCAGCGAGGCGATTGCCATGATCACGCCGAGCAGCAGGACCGAGGGGATGCTGACGATCCAGAAGGTGATCGCGCCGAGCGCACCCTGCACGAGGCCCACGACGACCGATCCCTTGATGGTCGCGCGCACGATCCCGATGAAACGTTCGGCCAGCCGGTCGGCGACGCCGCGCTCCATCGGCAGGGCATGGAGGACGGTCTCGCCAATCCTCCGGCCGTCACGAATCAGGAAGAAGCTGACGTAGAGCCCGATGGCGAAGGCGAGGACGAAGCCGAAAATGCTTCCGCCGATCGCGATTGCCTGCTGCGCGATCAGGCCGAGACTGGCCTGCAGGAATGCTTGTGCGCGGGCCATCAGGTCGCCGAAATCGCCCATTCCGCTTTCGGTAAGGCTTTCCTGGATGCCGGCGGGCAGGATGCTGAAGACCTGCTCGAACCAGTCCGCGACATCGATATTGCCGTTCTGGAAGGCGACCACGAGACGCGCGGCCTCGCTGACCACCGCGCTGCCGATCCACAGCGTCGGAATGATGACCGCGACGAAGATCACCAGCAGCGTAATCGCGGCGGCCTGCGTGTCCTTGCCGGGTCGCTTGGACTGGAACCAGCGGAACAGCGGCTGGAACATGATGGCCGCAAGGCTCGCCCACAGCAGCGGGTTGAGGAAGGGCAGCACCACGACCAGCGCGGCCACGGTGACCAGCGCGAGGAAGAGCAGGAAACCGCCCTGCTCGACCCGTGTCTTGCCGATGTGTTCCATCCCGCTCCCCCCTATTCGCGGTGTGCTGGCAGATCAGACGTCGAGATTGGCGACGTTGAGTGCGTTCTCCTGGATGAACTCGCGGCGCGGTTCGACGACATCACCCATCAGGCGGGTGAAGATCTCGTCGGTCACGTCGGCGTCCTCGACCTTGACCTGCAGAAGGGCGCGGTTTTCCGGATCGAGCGTGGTCTCCCACAACTGCTCGGCATCCATTTCGCCCAGCCCCTTGAAGCGACTGACCTTGAGGCCCTTGCGGCCTGCGGCCATCACTGCATCGACCAGCTGGGTGGGCAGGATGATTGCATCGTCGCCGACGACGGGCGTATCTTCCGCCTCCTCGACATCGGCCGCGTCGACCTGGTCCTCGGCATCGTCCTCACTGCCCTTGATGAGGCGGACAGGCGAGGCATAGACCTCGGCGTTTTCCTGCGCGACGCGGTGGAGCTTGCGGGCCTCCGCGCTTTCGAGGAAGCGGCCTTCGATTTCATGGACGTCGGTGACGCCGCGCCAGACGCGGTGGAAGCGGACATGGCCGTCTTCGCCCATTTCGGCGGACCACTGGGCTTCCGGATCGCCCATCTGCAGCTGCGCCGCAGCCTTGCTGAGCGCTGCCGAACGGTCGCCGCCGGCAGGGTCCAGCGCGCCCGCCAGTGCCATCGCCTCGATGATCTCGGCGTTATATTTGCGCGGCACGTAGTTCATGTGATTGCGGACGCTGAGCGCGTGCTGGACCAAGGCCTCCAGTTCGCCCGATGCGCGCGCACCGCCCGCGGTTTCGAGGATGCGGCCGCTCAGCCCTGCTTCGATCAGGTAGCGGTCGAAGGCGGGCTGGTCCTTGAGGTAGACCTCCGACTTGCCGCGCGTAACCTTATAGAGCGGCGGCTGCGCGATATAGAGGTGCCCGGCCTTGACGATCTCGGGCATCTGGCGATGGAAGAAGGTCAGCAGCAGCGTACGGATATGCGCACCGTCGACGTCGGCGTCGGTCATGATCACGACCTTGTGGTAGCGCAGCTTTTCGAGGTCGAACTCGTCGCGCAGGCCCGTGCCCATCGCCTGGATCAGCGTGCCGACTTCCTTTGACGAGATGATCCGGTCGAAACGCGCGCGTTCGACGTTGAGGATCTTGCCCTTCAGCGGAAGGATCGCCTGGTACTGGCTGTCGCGGCCGTTCTTGGCCGAGCCGCCTGCGGAGTCACCCTCGACCAGGAAGAGTTCGGCCTTGGAGGCGTCGCGCTCGCGGCAGTCGCTGAGCTTGCCCGGCAGCGAGGCGATGCTCATTGCACCCTTGCGGCTCATCTCGCGCGCACGGCGTGCGGCTTCGCGGGCGGCGGCAGCGTCGATCACCTTCTGGATGATCTGTTTGGCGTCGTTGGGGTTCTCTTCGAGCCACTCGGTCATCTTCTCGCCCATCAGGCTCTCGAGCGGCTGGCGGACTTCGGAGGAAACCAGCTTGTCCTTGGTCTGCGAAGAGAATTTGGGATCGGGCAGCTTGACCGAAACGATGGCGGTCAGGCCTTCGCGCATGTCTTCACCCGAAAGCGAGACCTTCTCCTTCTTCATCAGCCCCGAGCTGGTCGCGTAGTTGTTCAGCGTACGCGTCAGTGCGGCGCGGAAGGCGGCCAGATGGGTTCCGCCGTCACGCTGCGGGATGTTGTTGGTGAAGCAGAGCACGTTCTCGTAGTAGGAATCGTTCCATTCGAGAGCGACATCGATACCGATGCCCTCCTTCTCCGCGCTGACCGAAATCGGTTCGGCGACAAGCGCCTGCTTGTTGCGATCGAGATACTTCACGAAGGCCGCGATGCCGCCTTCATAGAACAGGTCGTGCTCGAGCGGTTCCTCGTGGCGGTTGTCGCGCAGGAGGATGCGGACGCCCGAGTTGAGGAAGGCGAGTTCGCGATAGCGGTGCTCGAGCTTGTCGAAATCGAACTCGGTGACGTTCTTGAAAGTGTCGTGGCTCGCCATGAAGGTGACGCGCGTGCCCTTTTTCAAGCCATCCTCGTCGCCGTTCGAGGCAACCGGCGGAGCATCGCCCACGACGCGCAAGCTCTCCACGGCATCGCCATGCTCGAAGCGCATCCAGTGTTCCTTGCCGTCACGCCAGATGGTGAGCTCGAGCCATTCGGACAACGCGTTGACGACCGAGACGCCCACGCCGTGGAGGCCGCCGGAGACTTTGTAAGCGTTGTCGTCGCTGGTGTTCTCGAACTTACCGCCCGCGTGCAGCTGGGTCATGATGACCTCTGCCGCCGAGACGCCTTCTTCCTTGTGCATGTCGACCGGGATGCCGCGGCCGTTATCTTCCACGCTCACCGAGCCATCGGAATTGAGTTCGATCAGCACGAGGTCGCAGTGACCTGCCAGCGCTTCGTCGATGGCGTTGTCCGACACCTCGAAAACCATGTGGTGGAGACCCGATCCGTCGTCGGTATCGCCGATATACATGCCGGGGCGTTTCCTGACCGCATCGAGGCCCTTCAGGACCTTGATCGAATCTGCGCCGTAACCGTTCTTCTTCGGCGCTTCTGCGCCCTGTTCTGGGGTGTTCTCGTCCATGTCCATCATATAGGCTCGACGAGGGCAAAAACCAAAGGATTCGGCCCCTTTTTACCCACAGGGAAAAGAGCGGGAAGTTTCATCTGAAACCGGTTGATTTTAGGGTGCCGGAAGCGCATCCAAGGGCCATGCTTTCGGTGCTCGACATCTTCCGGATCGGGATCGGTCCCTCGTCTTCTCACACGGTTGGACCGATGCGTATCGCGCGCACCTTCGTCAAGGCTCTCGACCGCTCCGGGAAACTCGCAAACACTTCCAGGATCGCGGTCGAATTGCAGGGGTCGCTGGCGCTGACCGGCGTCGGTCACGGCACTGTCGATGCGACCATGCTGGGGCTGATGGGATTCGCCCCCGACACAACCTGCCCCGATGAGGCGGCGGCTGCACTTGCGAAGCTTCGCGAGGACAAGGTGATTGCGCTCTGCGGCAAGCGGGAAATCGCTTTCGATCCCGCACAGGACATCGATCTCGCCGGTCATGTGATCCCGGACCTGCATCCCAACGGGATGACGCTGGAGGCCTTCGACGAGGCTGGTGAGCGACTGGCGCGACGGACCTACTATTCGACCGGTGGCGGCTTCGTCGCTTCCGAAGCGCAGCTGAAGCGCAAGCCCAAGGACGACCGGATCAACACCGGCATGCTGGTGCCTTTCGATTTCGGTTCGGCGGAGGAGCTGCTCGCAAGCTGCGCTGCGACCGGCAAGAGCATCGCCGAGCTCGTGCTGGCGAATGAGGACGCGTTCCGGCCGCGCGACAAGACGCTTGCCGGTGTCGACCGCGTGGCGAAGGCTATGGACCAGTGCATCGAGCGCGGGCTCAGCCAGCGCGGTATCCTGCCCGGCGGGCTCAAGGTCCAGCGGCGCGCCCCGGACATGTGGGACAAGCTCTCCGACAATCCGCAGTCGAACGAGCGCGAGCAATTGTTCGACTGGCTCAATTGCTACGCCATGGCGGTGAACGAGGAAAACGCCGCCGGTGGCCGCGTCGTCACGGCGCCGACCAATGGCGCAGCAGGCATCATCCCGGCGGTGATCCGCTTCTATTGCGTCACCAATGACGAGCAGCCTTGTACCGAGAGCCGCCGGACCTTCCTGCTGACGGCTGGTGCGATCGGCCTGCTCTACAAGCAGCGGGCGAGCATCTCGGGCGCGGAAATGGGCTGCCAGGGCGAGGTTGGCGTGGCCTGCTCGATGGCTGCCGGCGGGCTCGCGGCACTGTGGGGCGCGACGCCCCAGCAGGTCGCCAGCGCTGCCGAAATCGGGATGGAGCACAACCTCGGCCTCACCTGCGATCCGGTCGGCGGGCTGGTGCAGGTGCCTTGCATCGAGCGCAATGCCATCGGTGCGGTGAAAGCGGTGAATGCCGCACGCCTTGCGCTCCACCGCACGGGCGCGGAAAGCACGGTCAGCCTCGACCAGGTCATCGAAACGATGCGCCAAACCGGCCTCGACATGAGCAGCAAGTACAAGGAAACCTCGCAAGGGGGTCTCGCGGTCAACGTCATCGAATGCTGACTCGACACGCGCGCAACCGTCGATAGGGTGCGCGCCATGGGAGAGACACAGCACCGCACCGCACTCGAGCAGACCTTCGGCTCCTTTTCGCAAACAATCGCCGACAATGCCGCGAGGCTGGGTGACAAGCCTGCGCTACGCGACGAAAGCGTCACGCTCAGCTGGGCCGAGCTTGGCGACCGGGTCGAACGGATTGCCGCGCGGCTACTCGAAGACGGGCTGGAGCATGGGCAGTCGGTAGCCATTCTTGGGCTTTCGAGCGTGCCCTATGCGCTCGTCTTCCTCGCCGCCGTACGCGCAGGAGGAGTGGCTGCACCGCTCACCACCAGCGCCAGCGCCGACCAGCTTTCCGGCATGGCCCGCGATTCCGGCGCCAAGCACATATTCATCGACCGGGCGAAGCTGGCTGAACTCGGCGATGACTGTTTCCCCGGCATGACCAAGATCGTTCTGGACGAGGAACTGGACGGCTGGATGGCATCGGAGGGCACGAAGGCTCCGGCAGTCGAACATGCGAAATCCGATCCGTTCAACATCATCTATTCCTCCGGAACCACCGGCACGCCCAAGGGGATCGTCCATTCGCACCAGATGCGCTGGCGTCAATTCGCGGCGACGGCGGGCAGCTGGCTGGAGAACGGACTTGAGGTCCGCAGCCTCGCGTCCACCCCGCTCTATTCGAACACCACCATGGTCGCCTTCCTGCCCGCGCTGTTGGCAGGCGGAACGGTGCGCGTGATGGGCAAGTTCGATTGCGTGCGCTGGCTCGACTTCGCGCAGGACGATCGCACCACCATCACCATGCTCGTTCCCGTCCAGTATCAGCGGCTGATGGACGAACCGCGCTTCGACGAGTTCGACCTTTCCTCACTGCAGCTGAAGTACTGCACCTCAGCGCCATTTTCGGCCGAGCTGAAGCGCGAGGTTCTGGAGCGGATGCCCGGTGCACTGATCGAGATCTATTCGATGACCGAAGGCGGGGTCGTCTGCCTGCTCGAGGCGCACAAGTTCCCCGACAAGCTGCACACCGTGGGCCGTCCGGCTCCCGGGAGCGAGCTCAAGGTTCTCGACGACGAGGACCGACTCGTCCCAGCTGGTACTCCGGGCAACCTGGTCGGGCGCAGCCAGACGATGATGACCGGCTACAAGAACCAGCCGGAAAAGACGCGCGAAGGATACTGGACCGATCCCGATACCGGCGAGGTCTGGCAGCGCATGGGCGATATCGGCCGTCTCGATGCGGAGGGTTTTGTCGAACTGGTCGGCCGCGCCAAGGACATGATCATCTCGGGTGGCTTCAACATCTATCCGGTGGATCTGGAAAACGCGTTGCTCGAAGAGGCGGACGTGGTCGAAGCCGCGGTGATCGGTGTCGAATCGCGCCGCTGGGGCGAGACGCCGGTCGGCTTCGTGAAGCTGGGCGAGGGCGCGCGCGATCCGGAGGCGATCCGCGAAGCCGTCAATGCGCGGCTGGGCAAGACCCAGCGGCTGAGCGCCCTGTACCCCATAAACGAGATGCCGCGCAGCCACATCGGGAAGTTGCTCAAGAGCGAACTTCGCGAGGCGGCTACGCGGCTCGGGACAGTGGACTAGCCCCGGGGCCGGCCCGGCTGCCTGTTGCGTCGGCTCAGACGAGCGCGGGCGAAAGCACCACGCTGGAAAGACCGGTTGCAAGAATGATCACCGCAATGCGGCCGTAGATCGTCGTCATCGTTTTTATTCCTTGTCTTGTTGCGCAAGGTTTTACGCGTGCAACTTTGCGAAGGTTACACGCGGGTCTGACATGCGAGTTCGAGACGCGGCGCCGACACGTTGGGGGAGGGGAGAGGAGTGTGTGGGCGGCCGCGTCTCTACTCGCTGCCATATCGCCTCCGGGGGAGCGAACCCTGTGCTAGGAGGCCACAGTGCTCGAAAGGCTGGCCCGCTGGCCCGGAGGAAGGCGACGACAGTTCAACTTGGGGAAGGGACTGTCGCCATCTCTGTGCCGAGGGAGAAGAATGGGAGGGACGTCTCCGCGTCGGCTGTGGGGGTTGTAATAATGTTGCTCGCTCGCGAACGAAAGTGAGAAAACATCAGGGTGTGTTGCGTTTTGCGCAAGAGCAATTGGCCCATCCCCTCCGTGGCCTGTGACCGCCCTCGTTTGCATTGCATGCAAGTTTGGGACATCCTTCCGGCAAAACAGTGGGTTGCCGAGTCGTATCCGGGGTCGCATCCGGAGGGACAACTTGGCCGAACGACGTTACAAGGCTTTCATCAGCTATTCGCACCGCGACAAGCGGATCGCGAACTGGCTCCACGGTCAGCTTGAAAAGTTCAAGCTGCCCGACGGGATCGATGCGCCCGGCCTGGAAGACGGCCTGCGCCCGATTTTCAAGGACCGCGAGGAACTGCCGGCATCCGAAGATCTCGGCGCCGCCCTTGAAAGCGCGCTCACCAATAGCGATGCGCTGATCGTCCTGTGCTCGCCGCATTCGGCGATTTCCCCGTGGATCGCCAAGGAAATCGACCTCTTCAAGCGGGTCAATGGCGATGCGAGGGTGTTTCCTGCCGTGGTCGACGGCGCTCCGCCATACAATATGCCGCCCCCGCTGCTCGTCCATTACGAGGACGGCACACCGACCGAGCAGCTGGCAGAGCCGATCGCGGCAGACCTGCGGCCCGAAGAAGACGGTCGCAAGCTTGGCGTCCAGAAGCTGGTGGCCGGGCTGGCCGGGATCGGGCTCGACGAGCTGGTCGACCGGCAGGCCCGCCAACGCCATCGCAGGCTGGCGATAATGGCTGCGGCTTCCTTTGTCGGAATGGTCGTGGCGATCGGCCTTGCGCTGTTCGCCCTGCAGCAACGCGATACCGCGCGCGAGGAGCGGGCCGAAGCGAACGGGTTGATCGAATACATGCTCACCGACCTCCGGGAAGAACTGGAGCCGGTCGGACGTCTCGATGTGCTCGATGGTGTCGGCGCCCGGGCCATGGAGTATTACGCAAGGCAGAAACTCGACGACCTGAGCCCGGAAGAGCTCGGACGCCGCGCCCGGGCCGTGCAACTCGTCGCGGAAATGCACAATCTTCGCGGCAACAATGACAAGGCGCTTCCTGCCTTTCGTGAGGCGGCGCGCACGACGAGCGAGCTCCTTGCCCGTAAACCCGACGACCCGGAACGCATGTTCAACCACGGGCAGAGCATGTTCTGGGTCGGTCTCATCGCCTGGCAACGCGGCCAGATGGATGAAGCGAAGAAGGCATTGGGACAGTATGCCGACATCTCGATCCGCCTCGCCGCCAAGGACCGCTCGAACCTCGTTTGGCAGCTCGAGGAGGCTTACGCCCTCTCCAATCTCGGAACGCTCGCCGATGAAGAGGCGCGCTACGAGGATGCGCTGGACCTGTTCGAGAGAAGCGTTGCGACGGTTGCGAGAGTGGCCGAGGCCGAAGGCAGGCCTGCATCGAGGCTCGTCGAGTGGGGGCAAGGCCTGTCATGGGTCTCGAGCACCCATCAGGTACTCGGGGACTTCCGGGCTGCGACGGAAACCCGTGAACGCGAACTAGCGCTCTATAACGAAGCGCTGGAAGCAGAACCCAATCATGCCGAAGCGCGCCGCATGGGCCTATTCGCCAAGGGCAGCATGGGCTCGCTTCATTCGATCCGCGGACAGACGGGCAAAGCGCGGCAATACCTCGATGACGCGGCGGCTGAAGCGGAAACGCTTATCGAGCAGGACCCCGAAAACACCATGACGAAGGTCTTCGCAATCGGCGTCCTCCAGTCGAGGGCGATGGTGAACTGGAACGATGGAAGGTCGTCGCTGGCAACGGCCGATTACGAGCGGGCCGAGGCGTTGCTCCTCGATTTGAAGGCCCGCGACCCGAAGAACCTGAGCTGGAACGTCGAGCGACCTGCTTCCCTGGAGCTCGAACGGGCACTCACCGACAAGTCGGGCATGGCGCCGGAAAGCTTGCGGGCGGTGGCTCGTAAATGGCTGGACAAGCTCGACGGCGAAGATCCCGCACACGTCCTGTCGATTATTGCCGCGCACCTGGTCGAAGCGATTGCGCACTCCAAATCCGGGGATGGCGCAAAGGCGGCGGCCTCCTATGCGCGGGCCATTGCAGTCGAAAGCATCGGCCAGGGTTTCCATCCGGTCGAGACCGCCTTGCGCGCGGTAGCCGCGGAACGGCTGGGCCAAACCGCATTGGCGCGCCAGCTACGCAGGAGCCTCGAGGAAAAAGGACTGGATCCGGTCATCGATAACCGGATCGCATGAACAATAAACGGTCGCGGATGAGCACAAACGAAGGAGCACATCATGACTACTCAAGTGGAAGTTGAAGTGACCGTAAACAATGTAAGATGGAATGGTGATGCAGGCTGGTACGAGGGCGATTTCAAATACAAGCAGACCAGTCCGAAAGGCGGCATGAAAATCGTCGACCAGCAAGGCAATATCAACGGCCGTGCAGAGAATGCGGGCAAAACACCGATCGGCGATTTCGAGATCACGCTGTTGTGGAAGTCGGACACGGTAAAGGTCAACGGCGTCGATTGCGACGCACACCTCCGGCAACCAAACAACAAGAGCATCCGCTTGGCGAAGAGCTTTGGCGACAAGCCGAACGCCGATGCCGGTCAAAACGGCGGCGTGATCTCCGTCCCGGGCGGAAACGGCGATACTTCGCTGACGATCAGGGACCAGAATAACGACGGAAAGATCTACACATATAATCTGGTGGCGGAGATCGAAACCAGTGATGGCCCCAAGCCGCTCGTCGACGATCCGATCATCATCAACCAGGATCCGCCCCATTTCCTGATGTACAAGGCCGAAGCTGCCGTGCCTGCAGAACCGGGCCAGGCCGGTGAAGCAGCCCAGCCTGCCACTCCGGCCATCCCTCCCGAGCCTGACCCGAAGCCTTGAAGCCTGCTCCGGTGCGGTAAGGGCCGGTAACAGGGTAGGCCGTAGTTTTATGGCAGTCGAGGGTTGGCCAGTTTGGGTCACGTGCGGCCTCGATCGAAAGATGTCGCCACCCGCCTTCGGCAGGAGCGCTTGCCAGCTTTCCGCGGGGTGACTATCGCGCGCATCCATGGACAGCGCGCACCTCCCCGATTCCATCCTTATCGTCGACTTCGGCAGCCAGGTTACCCAGCTTATCGCACGCCGTGTGCGTGAGGCCGGGGTCTATTCCGAGATCGCACCCTTCACGCAGGCAGAAGAGGCCTTTCACCGGCTGAAGCCCAAGGGCATCATCCTGTCGGGATCGCCGGCAGGCGTGCCGGAAGAGGGTAGCCCGCGCGCCCCCGAAATGCTGTTCGAGGCGGGCATCCCGATCCTCGGCATCTGCTACGGCCAGCAGGTCATGAGCCACCAGCTCGGCGGCGAGGTCCGCCCCGGCCATGAGACCGGCGAAGGCGGCGAATTCGGCCGCGCCTACCTCACCGTCACCAAGCAGTGCGCGCTCTTCGACGGCCTCTGGAAGGAAGGCGAGCGCCACCAGGTCTGGATGAGCCACGGCGACAAGGTCACCAAGTTCGCGCCCGGCTTCGAGATCGTCGCCATTTCCGACGGCGCGCCCTTCGCGGTCATCGCGGATGAAAAGCGCAAGTTCTACGGCACCCAGTTCCACCCCGAGGTCGTCCACACGCCCGACGGCGGCAAGCTGATCGCCAACTTCGTGCGTCATGTGTGTGGCCTTGCCGGCGATTGGACCATGGCCGCCTATCGCGAAACCAAGGTGCGCGAAATTCGCGAGCAGGTCGGTGACGGCAAGGTGATCTGCGGCCTGTCGGGCGGCGTCGACAGCTCGGTTGCCGCGATCCTCATCCACGAGGCGATCGGCGAGCAGCTCACCTGCGTCTTCGTCGACCACGGCCTGCTGCGCCTGAACGAGCGCGAACAGGTCGAGACCATGTTCCGCGACCACTACAACATCCCGCTGGTGGTGGTGGATGCCGAAGACATGTTCATGGACGGGCTTGCCGGGGTCACCGACCCCGAGGCCAAGCGCAAGTTCATCGGCAAGACCTTCATCGATGTCTTCGAGGCAGAGGCCAAGAAGGTCGGCGGCGCTGACTTCCTCGCGCAGGGCACGCTCTACCCCGACGTGATCGAAAGCGTCAGCTTTACCGGCGGACCGAGCGTGACGATCAAGAGCCACCACAATGTCGGCGGCCTGCCCGAACGCATGAACATGAAGCTGGTCGAACCGCTTCGCGAACTGTTCAAGGACGAGGTGCGCGAACTGGGCCGCGAACTGGGCCTGCCCGACATGTTCGTCGGCCGCCATCCCTTCCCCGGACCGGGTCTCGCGATCCGCATTCCCGGCGAAGTCACAAAAGAACGCTGCGACATCCTGCGCAAGGCCGATGCGATCTATCTCGACGAGATCCGCAAGGCCGGCCTCTACGACGCGATCTGGCAGGCCTTCGCGGTCCTATTGCCGGTCAAGACCGTCGGCGTGATGGGCGATTATCGCACCTACGACAGCGTGTGCGGCCTGCGCGCCGTGACCAGCACCGACGGCATGACCGCCGACGTCTATCCGTTCGATGCCGCCTTCCTCACCGGCTGCGCGACACGCATCGTCAACGAGGTGCAGGGCATCAACCGCGTTGTCTACGACTACACGTCGAAGCCGCCGGGCACGATCGAGTGGGAGTGATTTGCAGCTACCGCTAGGTCCCGACCCGCGCACCGAAACTCTGCGGCGCCTCCAGGCGCTGCTAGTCCAGCGCTTCGGGCGGATCGAGCGCGCGGCGGCGGAATGGCGCAAGCCCGAATGGGTGCTGGTGCAGGGCGTGATCGGAGCGCGGACGAAGTCCGAGGTCTCGAATGCCGCGACCGACCGGCTGCTCAAACGCTATGGCTCGTGGGAAGCGGTGGCCGGGGCGCCGCTCGATCAACTGCAGGCCGAACTTGCCACGCAGACCTATCCCAATATCGCAGCGGAACGCCTGAAGGGCAGCCTGTCCGCGCTGGTCGAATTGCGCGGTGCGGTCGACCTCTCCCATCTCGCCGATATGGACACGCTTGCAGCAATGCATTGGCTCGAACAACTGCCCGGCATCGGGCGCAAGATCGCGGCCGGAGTGATGAACGCCAGCACACTCGACCGCCGCGCGATCGTCCTCGATGGCCATCACACGCGTATCCTCCAGCGCATGGGGCTCGTGCCGCCCAAGGCAAATACCGACCGCGCCTTCGAAGCGATCATGCCCGTGATGCCCGAAGAATGGGACGGGGCCGATTTCGACGAGCATCACCTGCTGATGAAAAAGCTCGGTCAGACCTGGTGCCGCCCCGCCGCGCCCGACTGCGCACATTGTCTCGCCCTGTCGCTCTGCAACACCGGAACCGAGCGCGCCGGCAACCGCTAAGGCAGCATGCTGGACGCGCTACAGGTCGAGGAAGTCTACCGGATACTGGCGCGCGAGATGCCCGGCCGCACGCCGGGGGCGAAGGGCCCCAAGGGTCAGCCAGATGCCTTCCGGTCCTGCATCTCCTGCATGCTTTCGGCCCAGTCGCTCGACCGCAATACGGCGAAAGCCTCGCGGGCCCTGTTCGCGCTCGCGACGACGCCGGAAGAGATGCTCGAACTCGACGACCGCGATATCGCTGCGGCGATCAAGCCGTGCGGTCTCTACAACAACAAGACCCGCTCGATCCGCCGCTTCTGCGAGGCATTGCTGGCGGAGCATGGCGGAGTGGTGCCAAGCACGCGGGAGGGGCTGATGAGCCTGCCCGGGATCGGCCGCAAATGCGCAGACATCGTGATGAGCTTCACCTTCGGCAAGAATGTCATCGCGGTCGACACGCATGTGCACCGCGTGTGCAACCGGGTCGGGCTGACCGACGCGAAGACTGCCGACAGGACGGCGCAGCAGCTCGAGGAGCGCTCGCCGCAATGGGCGATGAGCGACGGGCATTTCTGGCTGATCCAGTTCGGCAAACGCATTTGCACGGCTCGCAGCCCGAAGTGCGACGACTGTCCGGTCTCGCACCTATGCGAATTCTACGCTTCGACTACCAGCTGAAGCCTGCATCGATGGCGCGCTGCTCTTCGGCTGTCGTCTTGCGCCCCAGCATATCGTTGCGGTGCGGAAAGCGGCCGAAACTTTCGATCATCTCGTGGTGCGAGCGGGCATAGTCGAGTGCGCCCGGGGCGAAGCGGCCAAAGAGCTCCAGCGACAACTCCTGGTCGGACAATTCCTCGCTGTGCATCAGCGGCATCAGCGCGAATTGGCACCTTTCGGACGGTTCGTTCCCAAGCCATCCACGAGCTGCAAACTCGCGCGCCAGTGATTGCGCAAGCGGGTCCCAGGCAAAGGCCTTGGCAGTGCCGCGATGGATGTTGCGGGGAATCTGGTCGAACAGGATGATCGCCGCCAGAGCGCCATTACTGTCGTCGAGAAAATGGTCGGGGCCATTTGCGCCCTCTCGCTCGAGCACTTCGCCGAAGCGGTCGCGCAGCATAGCATCGACCGCATCCGACGAGGCGTACCAGTGCGACGGCTCGAGTTCCTCGAACCAGGTATGCAGGATGACCTGCTGCCAAGGCTGAAGTGCAGCGCGCACCGAAGAGGCGCTTAGCCTTCGCTGTCGACCTCGCGATAGGGCACGAAGTCATCGAGGAAGATCACGCCGGAAAAGAAATTCCCGCCGCGGCTGTAGGTTTCGACCTGGTCGGTCTTGCACAGCTGCGTCGACGAGAACTTGCGGATGACGAGGTAGTCCATGTCGTCGATCGCATCGGGGGTCTTGGTGTAATTGACCCAGATCGTGTCGCCGCGCTTGTAGACGAGTGCGGTATCGTCGATCTGGACGAGCGATTGCGAACCGATGGTGCGAATGCAGCGCTCCGGCTCGCCGGCAACGCGGCCTTCGAGCATCTTGGCGAGGCGCTTTTCACCCTTGGTCATTTCCTTTTCGGCACCCTCGTGTTCGTCCGCCTGGACGGCAGGCGCGGCAAGGAGGCCGATGGCTGCGGCCGAAAGGGCAAGGCGTTTGAACATAGCGTTTCTCCGAATTTTCGAGTGCTACCTCGTACCAGACAACGCCTGAACCTGCGATGAGTTGCGCGACTCGCGCGTCAACCCGTGCCGCCTACCGTGATGCCGTCGATCAGGAGCGTCGGCTGGCCTACGCCGGCTGGCACGCTCTGGCCGCCCTTGCCGCAGATGCCGATGCCTTCGTCGAGTGCCATGTCGTTGCCGATACCCTTCACGCGGGTGAGCACGCTGGGGCCGTCGCCGATCAGCGTCGCGCCCTTGATCGGGGCGACGATCTTGCCCTTCTCGACCTTGTAGGCCTCGGTGCAGGCGAAGACGAACTTGCCGCTGGTGATGTCGACCTGTCCGCCGCCGAAGCTGGTTGCGTAAATGCCGTCGTCCATGCGGGCGAGCAGTTCTTCTGGATCGTCGTTCCCGCCCTGCATGAAGGTGTTGGTCATGCGCGGCATGGGCGCGTGCTGGTAACTTTCGCGGCGGCCGTTGCCGGTCGCCTCGACACCCATCAGGCGCGCGTTGAGGCGGTCCTGCATGTAGCCCTTGAGGATACCGTCCTCGATCAGCACGGTCTCGCGGGTCGGCGTGCCCTCGTCGTCGATGCTGAGCGAACCGCGACGTTCTGCCATGGAGCCATCGTCGATCACGGTCACGCCGGGCGCGGCGACGCGTTCGCCGATGCGGCCCGAAAAGGCGCTGGTGCCCTTGCGGTTGAAATCGCCTTCGAGTCCGTGGCCGACTGCTTCGTGCAGCAGCACTCCGGGCCAGCCGGGGCCGAGCAGCACGGTCTGTTCGCCAGCCGGCGCTGCAATGCTGTCGAGATTTACCATGGCCTGCCGGACAGCCTCGTCGATCGCGCGCATCCACTGGCCTTCGTCGAACAGGCGGTCATAGAGATAGCGTCCACCCAGCCCGAAGAAGCCGGTCTCGCGGCGGCCGTTCTGTTCGGCGACGACCTGGATATTGAGGCGAACCAGCGGGCGGATGTCGCGCGCGGTGTAACCGTCGGGGCGGACGATCTCGACCACGCTCCAGTTGGCGAGCAGGCTGGCGGAAACCTGTGCCACACGCGGGTCCTTGGCGCGGGCGACGGCGTCGATCTTTTCGAGCAGCGCGACCTTCTCCTCGAATGGCACGAGGTCGAGCGGACAGACATCGGTATAGAGATGGCGGTTGGTGCGCTCGGGCGGGGCTGCAAGCGGACTGCTCGTCGCATCGAGCAGTTGCAGGGTCTCGCCAGCGCGCTGGATCGCGGCGGCGCTGATCTCGTTCGCATGGGCGAAGCCGGTGGTTTCGCCCGACACGCCGCGCAGGCCGAAACCGCTGTCGCGCGAATAGTCCGCGGTCTTCAGCTTGCCGTCGTCGAAGGCAAAGGCTTCCGAAGCGATGAACTGGAGGTAAAGCTCGCCGTCATCGCAGGATGAAAGCAGCTTGCGCGTCAGGCCCTGCGCCTCTTCGGGCGAGAGCTTGTTGCCGTAGACGAGTGCGAGCGGATCGGTAATCGGTGCGGTCATGCCCCCTACTTAGGAAGTGCCGCGCCGGTTGGCGAGGACTTAGCGTGTCCGCCTAGCGATGGCCCGGATCGCCGCCTTCGGAAATGTCCATCAGCTGCGACTGGTCGACACCGTCTGCCGGACCGCCCTCGAGCACGAAGCGGCGGTCGCAATAGCCGCAGTCGACATAGCCATGCTCGTCGATCTGCAGGTAGACCTTGGGATGCCCGAGCGCGGCCGCGCGATACATTTCGCCGCTGCGGATATCGGTTGCACCGTCGCACCACACGCTGCGCGTGGTAACCTTGGACACTTCGGGAGGAGGCAGACTCATGGCTGGTGCCGATAATGGGTTTGACGGAGTGGCTCAAGAGCCTAGGTGACGCATATGAGCACTCCACCTGCAATCAGGATCGACAATCTCGTCAAGCGCTATGCCCCGAACGGGCCGGGCGACGAGGGCAAGCTGGCGTTGAAGGGCGTGAGCTTCGATGTGCCGCAGGGCGGTGTGTTCGGCCTGCTCGGCCCCAATGGCGCGGGCAAGTCGACGCTGATCAACATCCTTGCCGGACTGGTGCGCAAGACTTCGGGCAGCGCGGAGATCTGGGGCTTCGACATCGATACCAATACGCGCAATGCCAAGCGTTCGATCGGTATCGTGCCGCAGGAGATCGTCTTCGATCCCTTCTTCACGCCTTTCGAGGTGCTGGAGAACCAGGGCGGGTTCTACGGAATCGGCAAGGCGGATCGCCGCAGCGAGGACCTGCTCGCCGCCGTGCACCTGTCGGACAAGCGCGATGCCTATGCCCGCACGCTGTCGGGCGGGATGAAGCGCCGCCTGCTGATCGCCAAGGCCATGGTGCATTCGCCGCCGATCCTGGTGCTCGACGAACCGACTGCGGGCGTCGACGTCGAGCTACGTCGCCAGTTGTGGGAGCTCGTGCAGGAATTGAATGCGGAAGGGGTCACGGTCGTCCTGACGACGCACTACCTCGAGGAAGCCGAACAGCTTTGCGACCGGATCGCGATCATCAATCACGGCGAACTCATCGCCAACAAGCCGACAAAGGAGCTGGTCGGCATGGCACGCGAGAAGATCGTGTCGGTCAGCGTCGACAAGGACTTGGGCGGCCCGATCATGGAAGAGGCTTTCTTGAAAGCCGAGGTGGTCGAACCGCGCCGGCTAGACATCACCTATGATCGCGACAAGGCGAGCGCGGGCCAAGTGCTCGCGCTGGTGCAGTCACATGGATACGGTATCGAAGACGTGACGACCCGCGAGGCGGACCTCGAAGACGTATTCGTGCAGCTGACCGGCGCAGGCTGACCCCGCGCCGGGAGCTCATTGCGAATTATCCGAAGCTGCGCGGCCCCAGGCCAGCGTCCTTGACGCGCAGCACTTCCCAGACGTGCGGCTCGACCTCTTCCATCGGCGCCTTGCAGCAGCGGCATTTGCCGACGTGCATGCCACCTGCCTTGCGCATGTTGGCGGAATCGACCCGGTGATGCCCGAACGCGCAGGCTAGCAGTCCCATTTTCATATTGTTTGCGACCCTCTTAAGTCCCGTTCCCTGTCGATTCGCGCGATAACGCGCGTTAGCCGTGCGTTAACTGCGTTTTCGGCGAGTCGTTCTCTGCTTGCCGCGTGATGATTGGATCGGCATGACCCGGGGCATGACAGACCAGAACCACGACGTCCTCGTCATCGGCTCGGGTGCAGCCGGGCTTACCGCCGCGCTCGAACTTGCGCAGACCAAGAAAGTGCTCGTCCTTGCCAAGGGCAAGCTTACCAGCGGATCGACCGCATGGGCGCAGGGCGGCATCGCTGCCGTGCTCGACGCAGGCGACACTTTCGAGAACCACATCCGCGATACGATGGTCGCCGGCGCAGGGCTGAACGACCTCGATACGGTCGAGTTCGTGATCGAGCGCGCGCCGAAGGCGATCGACCGGCTGTGCGAACTCGGCGTGCCTTTCAATCGCGACGACGGGGACCTGCACCTGACCCGCGAGGGTGGTCATTCGCACCGGCGGATCGTCCATGTCGACGATGCGACCGGCTGGGCGGTGCAGGCAGCACTGCTCAAGGCGGCGGAAGAAAATCCGAACATCACGCTGCTGCCGCACCAGAGCTGCATCGATCTCATTACCGGCCGCAACCAGGAAGAGTTTTCCGGCTCGGGCCGTGTCTGGGGCGCCTATGCGCTCGACGAGGAGAGCGGCGAGGTCGTTACCCATGTGGCGCGCGCCACTGTACTCGCGGCGGGCGGCGCGGGGCGCGTCTATCTCTTTTCGACGGCTCCGCGTGGCGCCACTGGCGACGGGATCGCCATGGCGTGGCGTGCCGGTGCGCGCGTCTCCAACATGGAGATGATGCAGTTCCACCCGACGTGCCTCTACAATCTCGAGGTCAAGAACTTCCTCATCACGGAGGCGGTGCGCGGCGAGGGTGGCCGGCTGTTCAACCCGGTCACGGGCGAACGCTATATGGAGCAGTACGACAAGGAGCGCATGGAGCTCGCCCCGCGCGACATCGTGGCGCGGGCGAACGACGACCAGATCAAGCGCTACGGCCTCGACTATGTCCATCTCGATATCAGCCACCAGCCGCCCGAGTTCGTGAAGGAGCATTTCCCCACGATCCACGAAAAGCTGATGGGGCTTGGCATAGACATGACCAGGCAGCCGATCCCGGTCGTGCCTGCCCAGCACTATACCTGCGGGGGGGTGAAGATCGGGCTCGATGCCAAGACCGACCTGCCCGGCCTCTGGGCAGCAGGCGAATGCACCGAGAGCGGGCTGCACGGCGCGAACCGTCTTGCCTCCAACAGCCTGCTCGAATGCTTCGTATTCGGCGAGGCGGCGGCCAAGGACATCCTTTCGTGCTGGGACCAGCTCGATGAGCCGCCCGAGATCCGCCCTTGGGATGCGAGCCGCGTGACCGATTCCGACGAGGAAGTCGTCATCAAGCAGAACTGGACAGAAATCCGCCGGTTCATGTGGAACTATGTCGGCATCGTGCGCACCACCAAGCGGCTGGAACGCGCGGGCAACCGGATCGAGATGATGCGGCAGGAGGTCGAGGATTATTACGGCAGCTTCCGCGTGACGACCGACCTGATCGAGCTGCGCAACCTGCTCGATTGTGCGGGGCTGATCGTGAAAAGCGCGCTCAGGCGGCATGAAAGCAGGGGCCTGCATTTCATCCTCGATTATCCCGAAACCGATAGCGTGGCGCGCGATACCGTTCTGGTGCCATAAAGGTCGCGCGCGGCAAGAAGGCGGGATGAGAATTTCCCTGCCCTCGACCTTCAAGCTGGTGCTGGTTTCGGCAGTCGCGCTACTTGGGACCGCGATCCTGCCCTCGGCTTCACGTGCGACACCGCCCGATGTGGTCGTCATCACCGACACGCTGTTCGGAATGTCGAAGGAAAGGGTTTTCGTGCTGCGTACGTCGCGGGACAATCTGGGCCTGCACATGTCGCTGCGCACCGAGACCTGGCTCGTGGCAATCGATCCGCAGACGCGCGAGGAGACGCTGTGGCCGGTCCACGCCGCAAGGCGCGATGCCGACTGGAATCCGGAAACGCAGACGAGCGTCTGGGAAGTCACGACCGACGACAACCCGCTGGCGGTCAATCCCTATGAGGTGCTCGCGCAGTTCGATGGCTCGCCGGTCGAGCCCGCGGCCAGTGACAAGTCGGTATTGATCGGCGCAGCCGCGAGCGGCGATCTGAGAGCAAGACTCGGTCCGGAGCGCGCGTTCGAGGTGGAGGTGGCGCCGGCGCGCGAACGCTATGTAAAGTCCGTGCGGGCCATGGCGCGAAGCGTCGTCGATGCCGACAGGTTGGCGCCGATCAAGACGCGCGATGTTTTCGAAGACAGTGTCGAAGGCGTGTCGGAATGCAGCTTCGCTTCGCTCGGCCACAGGGGGTTACTGCAAAGCGGCGGCCAGAATTATCTCGCCGTGCGCGTGACGTGTAGCGCCTATGACTGGGTGGAAGGGCATTCGCTTATACAGCTTGTTCCGCAGGCCAGGTAGCCGCGCGCTCAGGCAGGATTCTGCAGGCGCCCGAGTGGCGGGAGCTTGCGGCCGAAGTGGTCCAGCGCGACCGATTTGCAATCGGGCAGGTCGTCGAGCGTGAAATACATCAGCGCGGCCTTCGACAACGGGTGGCGGAATTCCACGCCGATCTTGCCGGGCGCGTTCCAGCGAACGACACCTGCGACCTCGACGCCTTTCAGCAGGCGAATATCCACGGGCGTCCCGGCGGGTAGGGTGGTTTCGATTCCGGTCAGCATGCAGCCGCCGAGCGAGATGTCATGCAGGGCATCGTGCGTGACGGAGCCGAGCGCGCTGCAACGCACCTCGGCGGTCACGCAAAGCCTTTCGGCCTTCCTCTTGTCCTCAGCCCCATCCGTCATTTCAACATAGGTTATAGCGTCAAGCCGCGTCAGGAGCTTGGACGAAAGCGACAAAGCGGAATAATTATTAGTAGATGATCGGAAACTACTGAATGGACTGCATTCTGTACTTCGACAATAGAAGAAAAGAGGGTGTGGTCAGGAGTTTGCCATACGGCGAAACATCCAGTCGTCCAGCGCATAGTTGCGCACGATCCCGATGGGCACCGGTTGGTGGAAGGCAATTCCCAGGGCCCCGCCCAGCTGCCATGCGATACGGCCGCTGGCCGGGAATTCGGGCTGCAGCATAACCTCGCAGAACTGGCCGATTTCCGCCTCTGCTTCACTGCATTCGATCATGCACCCGGCCTGCGACAGGTTACGCATCGTCGCATCGAAGGATTGTCCGCCGACTTCGAAAGCGACGGTGTCGCGCGTCGGGCTGCGAGCTTCCTTCCTCCGGTCGATAGAATCCATTTACGTCGCTTCCCCGGCCCACGTTGAAAATAGTATCATCCGCATGCAAGATTAATTGTAGATGAGCGACAATAAAGAGGTCATCGTTTACTTTCTATTTACTATAAAATGCCGCGTGCGGTTGCGCAGCGCAATCGGGTGGACAAGTGCGGCCCGCTCGTGCCTATTGCGGTGGCGTCACAGCAGGAGGAGAGCGCCGCAATGCCCAAGGTCACCGCCAACGGTATCGAGATCCATTATGAAGAGCATGGAGATCCCGCCGATCCTGCCATGCTGCTGATCATGGGCTTCGGCGCGCAACTGACCCTGTGGCCCGACGAGCTGGTCGAAGCGCTGGCCGGTCATGGCTACCGCGTCATCCGCTACGACAATCGTGATGTCGGGCTGAGCCACAAGCTCGACGGCGTGAAGGCTCCGGGTCTCGTGAAGATGACCCTCATGTCGAAGATCGGTCTGACGCCCAAGGTGCCCTATACGCTCGCCGACATGGCGGCCGATGGCATCGGAGTGCTCGATGCGCTCGAGATCGAGAAGGCGCATATCGTCGGTGCCAGCATGGGCGGGATGATTGCGCAGCATGTCGCCGCCAAATATCCCGACCGCTGCCTCAGCTTCACACAGATCTTCTCGACCACCGGCAATCCGAAACTGCCTCCGGCGAAGAAAGAGGCCCTGCAGGCGCTGGTGACGCGTCCGAAGAACAATGACGAGGATGTCCTCGTCGATCACGGCATCATGCTCGCCCGGACCATCGGTTCGCCGGGCTATCCTTCGCCTGAAGATCGCCTGCGCGAACGCACGCGCACCAGTGTGCGCCGCAGCTTCTACCCGGAAGGTCCGACGAGGCACCTGTCGGCGATCGTGGCCGATGGCGACCGCCGCGAAATGCTGAAGGACATCACCGTGCCGACGCTCGTCCTCCACGGCGAAGACGATCCGCTCGTACCGTGCGAGGGCGGCCGTGAGACGGCGGAGTGCATCTCGGGCGCGAAGCTCGAAACCATTCCCGGCTGGGGGCATGACCTGCCGCTGGAACTGGTCGATCCGCTGGCCGGCCACATCGCCGGGCACGCCCGCCAGGCGACCAACTGACAAGCTCAATCGACGAGTGTCGAAGCCGCTCGACGAACAGGTCGAATGACATGCGGTCGCGGCTTTGAGTCGCTTGCTTGTTATCGATCACATGCTGCCGGAGATCGAAGAAATGACACCAGCGCGCTTGGTGAAAATTGCCAGCTGACGGCAGTAAATTACGAAATTGCCTTAATGCGACACACTATCCAACGCGATTTGACAACGACCTTTCACAGGTTCATTTTTCGCTTCGTCAACCGGTCCCGCAGCCGGAACGACTGGATCGACCAATGACCGTCATCGCTAACTGATAAAATTGGACTGTCGCGATCAAAGCGTAACTCTCTGCGGCCGATCATCTCTCTTGATGAAGGATGATCACAATGAACAAGCTTTTTGCAATTTCCCTCGCCACTGCGGTCAGCGCCGCAGTTCTCGCCGTCCCGGCCACGTCCCAGATCGTCGTGAAGCCGAGTGCTTCGGTCGAGCAGGCTGTAAAGAAGGTCTCCCGCGACCTTGACCGCCAGCTCAACCGGATCGCCGATCGGAGCAATGTGCACAGCGGCAATGCGATCGCCATCGTGCGCTTCGAGCGTGACGAAGAAGGCGATCCCACCAACGCCAGGATCTATCGTGCCTCCGGCGACAAGCGGATCGACCGCGTGTCGGTGCGTGCGGTAAGCGGTTTGCGCTCGCTCGATGACTTCCCGATGGGTCTCGAAGAGGATCAGGTCTTCCAGGCGAACATCATTTTTGCCGACAACCGGCGTTCTTATGAGGAGCTGTCGGAGGAGCTTGCCGAATTCGAAGAGGCAAGGCTCGCAAAGGGACCTGAAGAGCGTGAAGTGATCGCACTGGGTACATACCTCGCGAACACGACCGCGCAGTAACTCATCTGCAAATTCCGGCCACCCCCGGCCGGTAAAGCTTCGGCGTCACCCCGGATCTGCGGGAAAGGGTGGCGTCGAAGTTCTGTTGTTTGTCCGTAACTTTCTCGCAAGCGCCGCCAGCGACCGCGCAAGGTTCGCCCTGGCCCGGTCCTCAAAACTATCCCGCCCCCATTCGCTGAAGTAGAGCCGTTCGCGCCCGGCAAAGCTGCGCAGCACGGCGGCCCGGCCTTCGCGGTACCGATCGTCGGGCACGTGCGCATATTCCTGCCTGATCTGGCCCTCGTATATGTCGAAGCGCTCTTCGGACGCACCGAGGATTGCTAGATCCATATCGAGGAAATGCGCGGTGTCGCTTCGCTCGCTCTCCCCGATCGTGTCGGGAAGATAATGCCCCTCGGTCGCGAGGATCATGGTGTGCGCGAGCTCCCGCGAAGACCGCTCGATCGGCGGGCCGGTTTCAAGCAGTAGCTCCGCGCTCCTTCTCTCGTTATCCTTCGCCTGCGGATCGTAGACCGCATCGTGGAACAGGATCGCGTGCAGCACTGCCTGGCGGTCAGCGATGCGATCTTTCACCCGCTCGAAATGACCGAGCAGGGCGGCAATGTGCGTCCAGTCGTGGTAGCGTCGCTGCGGTTCTGCATGGCGGGCGCGCAGCATTGCCAGCATGTCCGGATCGATACGCTCGAGCATGGCAGTCAGGCTGGCACCATAGAGCCGGACGTGCAACAAAATTTCCGGCCTCGATTCGAATGATTCACAAGCCCCGGCTCGCCAATTGTGCCCGCAAAATTTTTTTCACTGATTCATTTTTAGGCTTGCGATCTCGCAAAGCCAGCTTGGTCCACGCGTCGCTGCGTTGCATCATCATCATACACCCGCCCCATGTGCATAATGCAGCGGTTAAAATCGTGTTGACCCTCTTGCGCCCGGGAGGTGTCTGATTCAGTATCTAGTGGTCGGTTGCCTGGGGGTACCTACAAGACCTAGCGATTTCTCCTTCAGTCCCCATATGGGGTCAGAGGCGGATTCGGCCCGGTCCTGTGGAGAAAACTGGATAAGTTTTCGTCTTCTCCCAAAGCATTCGATGCTAGTCGGGAGAGCACATTCTCCGACTCGGTGGCAGAGCGAACGGGCGGGGGAACAGTCTCGCCGCGGTCATACAAACGGTGGGGCACACGATGGATTTCAAGAGCGGAGACGAAGCGGCGATGGGTCTGGATCTGGACACTCAGGATACTGTCGAAGACACCGCTCCCGCCAAGGCGAAAGCGAAGCCGGAAAAGGCAGTGGCCATGGAAAAGAAAGACGCAGGTAGCGAAGAACTCGTCGCCGCAAAGGCTGGCGAAGCGATGGCTGGCGCCATGGCCGAAGTTGCCAAGGCCGCTGCTGAAAAGGACGACAGCAAGAAGGTCCTCGACCGCCGCTTCGACGTGAAGACGGACGACAGCCGCAACGACCTGCTCACCGAATTCGGCAAGGAAACGCTTGAAGACCGTTACCTGCTGCCCGGCGAAACCTATCAGGACCTGTTCGCCCGCGTCGCCGACTATTTCGCCGACGATGCCGATCACGCGCAGCGCCTTTACGACTACATTTCGAAGCTGTGGTTCATGCCCGCGACCCCCGTTCTCTCGAACGGCGGCACGACGCGCGGCCTGCCCATTTCCTGCTACCTCAACTCGGTTTCCGACAGCCTCGACGGCATCGTCAACACCTGGAACGAGAACGTGTGGCTCGCCTCTAAGGGCGGCGGCATCGGCACCTATTGGGGCAATGTCCGCGGCATCGGCGAGCCGGTCGGCCTCAACGGCAAGACCAGCGGCATCATTCCCTTCGTCCGCGTGATGGACAGCCTCACGCTTGCGATCTCGCAGGGTTCGCTGCGCCGCGGTTCGGCTGCCTGCTACATCGACGTCAATCACCCGGAGATCGAGGAATTCCTCGAAATCCGTAAGCCTTCGGGCGACTTCAACCGCAAGGCGCTGAACCTGCACCACGGCGTGCTCGTCACCGATGCCTTCATGGAAGCGGTCCGCAATGGCGAGGAATTCGACCTCATCAGCCCGAAGGACGGCAGCGTCCGCAAGACGGTGGACGCGCGTTCGCTCTTCCAGAAGCTGGTCGAAACCCGCCTCGCGACGGGCGAGCCCTACATCGTGTTCTCGGACACGGTGAACCGCATGATGCCCAAGCATCACCGCGATCTCGGCCTCAAGGTCTCGACCTCGAACCTGTGCGCCGAAATCACCCTGCCGACCGGCATCGACCACCTCGGCAACGACCGCACCGCGGTCTGCTGCCTGTCCTCGCTCAACATCGAGAAGTGGGACGAATGGAACACCGAAAAGCAGTTCATCGAGGACATCATGCGCTTCCTCGACAACGTCCTGCAGGACTATATCGACCGTGCGCCCGACGAGATGGCCCGCGCCAAGTATTCGGCCATGCGCGAACGTTCGGTCGGCCTCGGCGTCATGGGCTTCCACTCCTTCCTCCAGCAGAAGGGCATCGGCTTCGAAAGCCCGATGGCCAAGGTCTGGAACCTGAAGATGTTCAAGCACATCCAGGGCAAGGCCTCGGAAGCTTCGATGATGCTCGCGAAAGAACGCGGCGCATGTCCCGACGCTGAAGAAATGGGCGCGATGGAGCGCTTCAGCTGCAAGATGGCGATCGCACCGACCGCGTCGATCAGCATCATCTGCGGCGGCACAAGCGCCTGCATCGAGCCGATCCCGGCGAACATCTACACGCACAAGACGCTGTCGGGCAGCTTCATCGTGAAGAACCCGTATCTTGAGAAACTGCTCGACAAGAAGAGCAAGAACTCGACCGCGATCTGGAACTCGATCCTGGAAAAGGGCGGCAGCGTCCAGCACCTCGACTTCCTGACGCCGGAAGAAAAGGCGACCTTCAAGACCAGCTTCGAGATCGACCAGCGCTGGCTGCTCGAATTCGCAGCCGACCGCGCGCCCTATATCGACCAGGCGCAGTCGCTGAACCTCTTCATCCCGGCCGACGTCGACAAGTGGGACCTGATGATGCTGCACTTCCAGGCGTGGGAGAAGGGCATCAAGTCGCTCTACTACCTCCGCTCGAAGTCGGTACAGCGCGCCGGTTTCGCCGGCGGCGTCGAGGCCGACAACACGGCCGATGCGGCAAAGTACGAACTCGCCGCCGAGCAGACCGATTACGAGGAATGCCTCGCCTGCCAGTAAGCGGTAGCGAGACTACGAAAAGCCCCGCCCTCCGGATTGGAGAGCGGGGCTTTTTCATGACCGGATCGGATCCGGCAAATTCGGTTTAGGCGTCTTCCATGACTGCCTTGGTTCCGAGACCTTCGGGAATGCGTGCGCCTTCCTTCAGGTAAATGCGGTTGTCGTCGATCTTCTCGACGTCATCCAGCGAAAGGAAGTGGTGCATGTCGTCCGAGCTGTCCGACTTGGTCAGCTTGATGGCGTCGTCCTTCACTTCGTCGACGGTCCCGACGTGGAGACCTTCACAGTTGGCGACTTCCATATGTTCCTTGATGCGTAGCTTCTCAAACATGTAAAACCCTTTTGTTTTGCGTTGCTTATACCCTATCAACGGGCGGCATCGGTTATCGGTCCACGCTTCGTCGAGGCTGATGCACGGGTCGGAGTTCCCAGCCGGAAAGGCGAAAATGAGAGGGGTCGGATAGACGAACTGCCATGGGGGAATTTCTCGCACTGTTCGAGGAAATCAGCGTCTGGAGCTGGGGCTGGCTGCTCGCCGCATTCCTGTTCGCGCTGACTCTCGAGAGCTGGCCGCACCTCAAATATTCCTACTGGCAGTGGCGCATCGATCGGCTGCTTCGCCGCGAGGAAGGTGCCCACCCCGACGAACTTCGCGAGCTGCAGTGGCACCAGAACGAAGAGCCCGAGCCTTTCGACATCCTGCGGGTCCTCTCTGCGTCCTTCCAGATGGCGCTCCAGCTCGCGCTACCCGTTGTGCTGGTCGATGTCGTGAGCGCCGACGATCTCGCGCTGGTCCCGGCGGCAGTCGCTGCGGCGGCCTTCTTCGCGCCGAACAGGGGTCGCATCGGGGAGGAGGAGCAGGAGGGCGAAGCGCCCGGCCCGACCATCTATCCGCGCGAGGCGAAGATCGGGCTCGCATTTGCCCTCGTGGTGTCGATCTGCCTCGTCCTCTACATCACACAGGTGATGCAGCCCGGATAGCGGCTGCACGTCCGGCTATCGGCGACTATCAACCGAAGGACATGGCGCCAAACGTATGACGCCCCGCCTTTTGAGGGGCGGGGCGCCGGGGTTGCGAGACTTGCCCGCAAAAGGGGAAAACCGGACAAATCCGCTTAGCCCCGTACTGTGAAACTCGTGTCAGCTTTCGCCGAGCGGCCTGTCGGCATCGGCTGCGGCGCGCGTATCGGGCCGCTGCGAAATCTCGCCCGGCTGCATATCGCCGTCGAAATCATCGCCCTGGTGCAGCTGCTGGTTGCCGAGATCGCCGGTTGCGACATCCTGCTCCATCTGGCCGCTGTTGTTGCGCGCATTGCCATAGCCCTGCTGCGCGTCGGCCTGCTTGTTGATGCTGCCGGCCTGATTGACCTCGTACTGGTCGTATTCGGGACGCGGTCCGCCCGTCTGTGCGTGAAGCGCCTGCTGCTGGTCGCCGGGTCGGGCGCCCTGCGACTGGTCCTGCTGCTTGGCGTCGGGTGCGTGATCGGACATTGATAACTCCTTTGCACAACCAACGGCTTGGGAGCCTTTCCCGTTCCGCGACTCGTCGCAAATTCAGCGCGGCTTCGAGGTTTCCCGGTAAGCCCGTCGCGGAGCTAGGGGGCGGAAAAGCGCAGACTCTTGCGGGCAAGCGCCGAGGCAGGCGGGCCCCGAAAAAGTTACCCAGTTCTTATCCCCACCGAATCATATCTGCTTGCCTTCGAATCCGGCGTATGATTCCCTATATGAGTCGTTCACTCGGATGCCGGAGACCACAAGATGTCGTTGCTCGAAGCCAGAAAGACCTACAAGCCCTTCGAATACCCGTGGGCCTACGAATTCTGGAAACGCCAGCAGCAGATCCACTGGATGCCGGAAGAAGTTCCGCTGGGAGAAGACTGCCGCGACTGGGCGCAGAAGCTGACCGAGCATGAGCGTAACCTGCTTACGCAGATCTTCCGCTTCTTCACCCAGGCCGACGTCGAGGTGCAGGATTGCTACCACGACAAATATGGCCGCGTGTTCAAGCCGACCGAAGTGAAGATGATGCTCACCGCCTTCTCCAACATGGAGACGGTGCACATCGCGGCATACAGCCACCTGCTCGACACGATCGGCATGCCGGAAAGCGAATACAGCGCCTTCCTCGATTACGAGGAAATGGCCGACAAGCACAATTACATGCAGCAGTTCGGCGTCGACAACGATGAAGACATCGCCCGTACGCTCGCCATGTTCGGCGCCTTCACCGAAGGCATGCAGCTGTTCGCCAGCTTCGCCATGCTGATGAACTTCCCGCGCTTCAACAAGATGAAGGGCATGGGGCAGATCGTCAGCTGGTCGGTGCGCGATGAAAGCCTCCACTGCGAAGGCATCATCCGCATGTTCCACGAGTTCGTGCGCGAGCGGGACTGCCTGACCAAGGCGGTCAAGGAAGACATCATCGACATCTGCCAGAAGACGGTGCGGCTGGAAGACAACTTCATCGACCTCGCCTTCGAAATGGGCCCCGTGTCCGGCATGACGGCGAAGGATATCAAGAAGTACATCCGCTACATCGCCGACTGGCGCCTCGGCCAGCTCAACCTCGACCCGATCTACATGGTCGACGATCACCCGCTACCCTGGCTCGCCCCGCTGCTCAACGGCGTGGAGCACGCCAACTTCTTCGAAACCCGCGCGACCGAATATTCGAAGGGTGCGACCAAGGGCAACTGGAACGACGTGTGGTCGAGCTTCGACAAGCGCCAGAGCGCCAAGGCCGCGAACGAGGAAGAGGCTGCAGACGAAGGCCCGGGCCTGTTCGAAGACGGCGAAGGGGCTGTCGCGGCGGAGTAATGCCTTAAAGATTTGACTTTATTTTCAAATCTCTCTTTTTGTCATGGCTCCAGAGGGGGCATATGACGAAAGAGTTGAGGGCCAATCGAGTGATATTCCCGATTAAGATACCGCTGCCCAGTTTGGTGACTCTTTTGGATCGTTAAGCGCCTTTATGGCATCTCTCGCAGCTGCTGGTGCCTGGATTGCGGTCGGGCAGACAAGGGAGCAATCATTTGAGGCAACCTTTTATAATCTCCTAGACCAACTAACTCAGATAGTTGCAGGTACGGATATCCAAGGTAAAAAGAGCGTCGTTGGCTTGGATGGGAAGAAGACCAAGAAGAATACTGACAAATTCGAGGGTAAGGACGCTTTCAGTAGGATGTTACGAAATCTCCGACTGTCCGTCGCTGGATCGAAAGGCGCCTCGCAAGAGGATCGAGTAATTAAGGGCTTTAGAAGTTTTCATGACAAATATCAAAACGACTTGGCTCATTACTTTAGAACCGTTTATCACATAGTCCGATATGTTCACTATTCGAACAGTTCTAACAAGCAACTTTTTATGAATATATTGCGCGCTCAAATGAGTGATGCCGAGCAGACACTTCTAATGTACAACTGTTCAGTCGGAAAAGGGCGCGAGAAATTTAAAAATCTGGTTGAAGAGTACAGCCTTCTTCATAATTGCTCACGAAATAAAGACTCAAAGCACTGGGAGAATACCGTGCTGCGCCCTGCCTTTAAGTCCACCGCCTTTCGAGACGACAAGATTGAAGTGTGGCCGAGTGCGTCTGACCTCCAGTCGGATATAGAAAAATCGCAAGCCGCAAATATCACAGACTGAGGGACCCCTTGGGCACTGCAAACCTAACTCCCTGCGATCCGACTTTTCGCGCCCTTGCATAATCATCTCCTGCGTGGCCGGGAAGAAGTGGGGTGAGCGGTAGTCGAGGTTTTCGTCGATCCAACGGACTGGGATTTGTCAGAGGTCTTTTTCCTCGCACGCGCGGCGGGAGACGGCTCTAGCTTCCCAACCCCGCCCAATCGTGGCATCCCTCCAACTCTCGGGTCGCCTGAACCGAGGAGGGGCAGCCGATGGCTATTGGAGTGGGGCGGCGCGCGCGCAGTATTGAGGAATTCGGGGCGAATATGGGGGCGCTGGCGGGGCTGACGCAGCCGCAGCCGCGTCATGCGATCACTCCCCGGCCCACCGATGTCTACATCACAAGCTGGGCGAAGAGCGGCACCACGCTCACCCAGCAGATGTTCCACCAGCTACGCATGGCCCATGCCACCGGCGCTGTGGACATGGACTTTACCGACATCAGCGGAGTGGTACCGTGGGAAGACACGGCCACGATGCTCGATTTCGATATGGAGGCTCCGCAAAAGGCCGAGCCGCGCGGGTTCAAGTCGCACCGCGAATACGAACGGCTTCCGGCAGGCTCGCGCTATGTCGTCACCCTGCGCGATCCGCACGAGACCTATGTCTCTATGTACCGCTTCTTCGACGGCTGGCATGTCGAGAAGGGCGCGCTGTCGCTCGAGGAGTTCATGCCGCTCTGGCTTGGCGGAGGGCCGGGTGGCTGCGACTATGCCACCCACCTCCTGAGCTGGTACGCACGGCGCGGCGAAGCCGACACGCTACTGACGACCTACAAATGGGCGGTCGCGAACAAGCGCCGGATGATTCGCGAAATGGCGGACCTCATCGGTATAGATCCCGGCGATGACGTGGTCGAAATGGTGATCGCGGCGACCGAGCGCGAGTTCATGCACGCCCACAAGGACAAGTTCGACGATGCCCTCGTCTGTGCGGTGATGGAAGAGCACCTCGACATTCCCGCCGACAGCGATTCCACCAAGGTCCAGGCCAGAGGGAGCGATGCCAAGGTGCTGCCCGAAAGCGTCATCGCCGCGATCGACGCCATGTGGGCCGAACGGGTTGCTCCCGTGACCGACCATGAGGACTTCGCATCGCTCAAATCGGAGATCGATGCGCGCTTCGATTGAGCGTCTCTAGCGCGCCAGCCCTCGCGCCGCGCCCGCCAGCAACTGCCGCGCATAGAAGCGGTGGGCGCCCTGCAGGCGGCTCATGATCGGCCCGCCGACATCGCGCACGCCGGTGCCGAACCAGATGAAGGTCCGGCCCATCTCCGGCACCGGGAGCGGGCCGTCCAGCGCACCGTCCGGCCCGCGTGTGGACACGGCCAGCCAGCAGCAGGTCTGGTCGAGGAAATCGTGCATCAGCAACTCGTTCTCCTCGCGCGCTTCCATTTCCCATGCGGCGAAGTGTTCGGTTTCTCCCGCGGCGAGCGCTGCGATCTCCGCATGCCCCGCGCCGCGCCCGATGAGGTGCAGCGCAATGCGCTCGGTCAGGAAGACGCGGCTGGAGAAGAAGGCCGTGACGAGCTCGCCCAGCGAAACGTCGCCCGGCACGCTGGCCCTGAAGGCGTCGCGATAACATTCCGGCCCGCGCAGCCTCGCAAGCAGGCTTTCGGGCGGTAATTCGGGTGCTGTGACCTGTGTCATGCGGAGATCCATATCACATTGCGCGAAGGCTCAGGCATCTTCCCCGCTGCACCAGTCCACCGCCGATGCGCCCCAGCCGCTGCCCGCGGCAAGGCCTGCCTCGATCATGTGATCGGCCAGCATATCATCGCCCCGCCGCGCTTCGCGAAGTTCGCGGCCATAACGGTCGTAAGGTGGCTCGGTCCCGCCCGTCCATTCGAAACGGCCCCGCGCGAGCCACCGGTGAAGTTCCAGCTTCGCCTGATTGGCTTTCGCAACCTCCAGCTTGCACGCGCCATCCATCTCCGGCGCGTCAAACCCGGTGAGGCGAACACGGCGATTGCCGATGGCCAGAGTGTCCCCATCGATCACGCAGGGGCCCGGTCCGGGCGTCCCGCAGAGGCGGAAGGTCGAGCCCACCGTGGTCACCGGCTCGGGCGGGTTCAGCCGGTCGCGGAGAAGGAGCCAGCCGGCAATGAGGGCGATCAGCAGCAGCCAAACCCGCGCGCTCCTCCAAGAGAGGCGCCGCTTGCGGTTACGGGATCGTTTCCGGGCGAAGCGGGGCGTGTGTCGCATAGTGGCACGGTAGCGCGGACGGGTGACATCTCAAGCACTTGCATCGCCCAATCTCGCACGTAAACTGCGCAGCCGATGGGGCACAAACCGCGCAAGATATCTGAAACGATCTATACCGAGAGCGGCCTTCGACTTCCCTTGGTCGAACGTCTGAAGCAGGAACGCTGGCCGTGGATCGTACTGATTCTGTCGCCCTTCATCGGGGTTGGCGTGGCTGCCCTCTGGCATCTGGCAGTCCGCTGAGATGACGGCAGCCGACCAACTTCCACAAATAGAGCCGCTCTATGTTGCCTATTACCTGATCGCAGTGAATCTTTGGACCTTTCTGCTGTTCGGATGGGACAAGATCCGTGCAGAAAACGGCGGTTGGCGCGTTTCGGAAGGCAAGCTTCTCTTCTGGTCGTTCGCCGGAGGTACCCCCGCTGCCTACGCGGGACGCGCGGCCTTTCGCCACAAGACTCGCAAGCAGCCGTTCACGGGTTCACTCCATACGATCGCATCGATGCAGATGATGGGAGTGGCTTTGGTGGTGACCTTCCTGATCGTTGGCATGCCGAACGTCGGACCCTGAGGCTGCTTTCCCGCAAGGCTGCGCAGCAAAGCCTCTTTCGCCAATTTGATCTGGCGCAAGGAGTGGCGGTACACTCCGCGCTATTGAGGGCTGCAACACACACCGAAAGGATGCACTTCATGTCGCAGCACACGCCCAATGAACTCACCACGATTTTCAAGCGCGACCGCGATCTGATAACGCGGCTCAAGCGGGACGATGCGCATTATTCGCGGCTTGCGGACGAGTATCACGAGGTGAACCGCCAGGTGCACCGGATCGAGGCGGAGACCGAGGCGGCCAGCGACGAGCGGGTCGAAGCGCTCAAGAAGCAGCGCCTCTCGCTGCTCGACGAGATCACCGCGATCGTGTCGAAAGCGCGCGCAGCCTGACAGTTCGGAAGAGGAGAAAACGAGCCATGACGAAACACGCATATCTCGCCCTGCCGCTTGGCGCGGCGCTGGCGCTGGCCGCATGTGGCCAGGAGCAGGAAACCACCTATGAGGCGGACGCCACCGACCTTGGCGGCGGCGAACTGATCGTGACCGAGGAGGACCCGGATGCGGTCCCCGTCGATACGCCCGACACGCCGATGACCAATGCGCCTGAAGAAACCTCAGCGGAAACAGCGGAATAGTATTTGACCTCTCCCGTTGGTGTATTATCTAGGCGATACACCAACGGGAGAGAACCATGTCCGCCATCGTCGCCTTCCTGCTCGCGCAGGCCGCACCTGCTGCTGCAGAACCGCCCGCAATGCCTGCGCTCGAAGAGGCGACGACGCGGATAGAGGCCAGTGACGCGCAGCTCTTCTGGGGCTTTTTCGAAGGCTGCGATCCCGACGCCGTCGCGGAACTGCTCCATCCCGATTACCGCATGCTGCACGATCTCGTCGGCATGCCGCACGACAGTGCCGAAGACATTGTCGAAAACTCGCGAAAGCAATGCGCGCGGCGTGCGCCCGGCGGCGATGCGGAAGGCTACAAGAACCGACGCCTGCTTGTGCCGGGAAGCCGCACCATCAGCCGGCTGGGTGACTGGGGCATGCTGGAAGAGGCGCACCACACCTTCCACGAATGGCGCGGCGAGGAGATCGGCTGGGTGCAGACCGGCGGCGGCCGCTACCTCCACATCTGGCAATGGATGCCGGAAGAAGAACGCTTTCGTCTGCTCGAAAGCCTGAGCCTCGATCACGGTCCCGCGCCGCAATACCCTCCCGTCCTCGACTAGGCCCGCCCTGCAACTTCCCGAGAATATGCTGGTCTCGCCTCTGGCAGGTCGAGCCCTGTGGCGCTAAACCTTTGGCAACAGGAGGGGTCACGTGAAACTACGACTTGCCATCCTTGCGCCGATTGCCGCGCTCGCGCTGTCGGGCTGCGTCACCACCGTCGCACCGTCGACGCAGGCAAATACCGACGCCTATCTCTCGCGCATGCTTGCCGGGGAATCGGCGATGCAGGGCTCCAAGCTCGACAAGGCGCTTGCCGAAGCTTCGCAATATCCGCTCGGTTCGCTTGAGAATCCGGTGCGTGCGTCGATGCCGCAGGGCCAGCGCGCCTATCTCTCGCGCCTGCGCTGCGAAGACCTGTCGCGTCCCGAATTCACCCGCGCGGGTAATGTCGGCCTGGGTCCGTTCGGAAACATCGTCGACGCCTATATCGTCACCTGCAACGGTAGCGAGCCTGCCGAGCGTACGATCCACATGGACATGTACCATTCCGGCTATGTCGAGAGCGAGGCGGTCGACGGCTACGGCATCACCGGCGGAAAGCCCGAATGATCCGCGCAGCCAGCCTCGCCGCCGCCCTGCTGCTCGCGCCCGTTTCACTCTCGGCACAGGACGCCGAGGGCGATCCGATCATGGAGTTCGAGAGCGTCGACGAGCAGATGAATGCCGCGATCGCCGAAGCGCAGGCGAGCGCGCCGCGATTCCTTGCCCTGCTCGACAACCCGCCCGCAGGCGCAAGCAACTTCGTCTTCAAGTTCCCGCTCGAAGGCTATGAGCACATCTGGGTAGGCTCGGTCGAACGCGATGGCGACTACCTGACCGGACGCCTCAAGAACAATCCGCATGCGGAAGGGTGGAAGCTGGGCGATGTCGTCCGCGTTCCGGTCACTGCCATCAGCGACTGGGGCTATGTCGACCGGACCGGCGTCGCGCAGGGATATTACACCGTGCGCGTCATGATCGATCACATGGAACCCGCGATGGCTGCGGAAGTCCGCCGCCAGTACGGCTGGGCCGACTAGGGCTTACCAGCCCCAGGCTGCGGGCGGCGGGGCGATCGGCTCGTCCGCGTCGAATTCCACGCGGAACAGGCGGGTCGGGTCGTTGCGCCGCGTCAGCTGGTAGGCGAAGCGGGCATTGCCGCTGCCTGCAGGATCGAGCTCTATGCGCCAGACATTGGTGAGCGAGGCATCCAGCCCCTCGCGCTCGAACATGGCGATCGAATAGGCATCGACCGGGAAGTCCTGCACCCGCGCCGTGCCTGCCGACAGCGTGTCGCCGCCATACTGGGTGACCGCGTCCTCCTCGCCATCTTCGTGGCGGTGATCGTGTTTCAGGCGAAGACCTTCCGACGTCCGGGTCACCAGCCAGGTACGCGAGCGGTCCCAGCCGCTGCCGTCGGCCTCCTCGACATGAAACGCAATGGCGGTGCGCGTCTCGCTGCACTCGGCCCAATGCGCAATCATCGCGCGGCCCTGCCAGTCCTTGTCGCGCTCGTCGCTGCTGGCGAGCTCGCCGCGATAGGCATTGCCGCAGTGGCTCTGCAAAGCGTCCCAGAAGGCTTGCTGCGTTTGCGGCAAGGCAGGCAGGTCGGGCGTCGAGGCGCAGGCTGCCAGCGGCAGGGCGGCGAGCAGGGGAAGGAGCTTTCTCATGCCATAGGCCTAGCGCAGCTGTTGGCCCGCGAACAGATGTTACTCTTTCCCCCTCGTCGCAGGCCAGCTAGTGCACCGGACAAGCGCAACAGGGACCGAGTACCGCAGCATGGATTTGAGCGACGCCAGCACCAAGGCACAGACGCTGATCGAGGCGCTACCCTATTTCCAGCGTTATGCGGGCAAGAGCTTCGTGGTGAAATACGGCGGCAACGCCATGGGCGACGATGAAGCTGCGCGCGAATTTGCCGAGGATGTCGTGCTGCTGAAGGCGGTCGGCATCAATCCGGTGGTGGTGCATGGCGGCGGCCCGCAGATCGGCGCGATGCTGGAAAAGCTCGGCGTGGAAACGCAGTTCATCGACGGGCTGCGCGTGACCGACAAGGCCACTGCGGAAGTCGCTGAAATGGTCCTGTCGGGCGCGATCAACAAGTCGATCGTCGGCTCGATCGCGCGTGCAGGCGGCAAGGCGGTAGGCCTGTCGGGCAAGGACGGCGGGCTGGTGACTGCGCGCAAGGTCGAGCGCACGACCAAGGACCCTGAAAGCAATATCGAGAAGGCGCTGGACCTCGGCTTCGTCGGCGAGCCCAGCGCGGTCGACACGACGATCATCGAGAAAGTCACGGCCTCCGGCATGATCCCGGTCATCGCGCCCATCGGCAGCGGCGAGGACGGGCACACCTACAATATCAATGCCGACACCATGGCGGGCGCACTTGCGGCGGCGCTGGGTGCGGCGCGCCTGCTGCTGCTGACCGATGTCGATGGCGTGCTGGACAAGCAGGGCAGGCTGCTGACCGACCTGACGCCGGAAGACATCGGCAAGCTGCGCGAGGATGGCACGATCAGCGGGGGCATGATTCCCAAGCTCGAAACCTGCGTCAGCGCGGTCGAGGCAGGCTGCGAGGCTGCCGTAGTGCTCGACGGACGCGTGCCGCATGCCATGCTGCTCGAATTCTTCACCGCGCGCGGTGCAGGGACCTTGATAAGCGCCCGATAGGGCTGGCGAAGGCCGGACGGCTCTAGTAGAGCCTCGTCAAACGGGACTGCCAGGCTCAAGCAAACGGGGTTAGACCTAAGTGCTGATTACCCTCTATCAAATCATCGAAATGATCACGTCCATCTTCGTGATGCTGATCATCATCCAGTTCATCATCGGGCTGCTGTTCGCCTTCAACGTGGTCGGCCGCAACGAATTCCTGATGAGCGTCTATGACGCCATCAATCGCTTGCTCGACCCGGTGCTCGGGCCGATCCGCAGGCTGATGCCGAATACCGGGGCGATCGACTTTTCGCCGCTGGTCCTGATCATCATCTTGCAGATCATCCTGATCGTTCTGCGCAACATCATCCTCGCCGTATGACCGCGGAACGGATCGACGGAAAAGCCTTCGCCGCACGCCTGCGTGAGCGGGTGGGCGAAATGGCCGGTCAGTTCGAGCAGTGGTCCGGCCGCAAGGCTGGTCTCGCCGTCGTATTGGTCGGTGAGGACCCGGCCAGCCAGGTTTACGTGCGCAGCAAGCACAAGGCGACCGTGGCTGCCGGCATGGAAAGCTTCGAGCACCGGCTGCCTGCCGATACCTCGGAGGCCGACCTTATGGCGCTGGTCGACCAGCTCAACCGCGACGAGGCGGTGGACGGGATCCTCGTCCAGCTTCCGCTGCCCGACCATCTCGACGAGAAGGCGGTCATCGCCGCGATCAGCCCGAACAAGGACGTCGACGGCTTTCACGTGACCAATGCCGGGCGGCTTGCCGTCGGGCAGAGCGGTTTCGTGCCCTGCACGCCGCTTGGCTGCATGATGCTGCTGACGGACCGGCTGGGCGATCTGTCCGGTCTCGAAGCGGTAGTGATCGGGCGCTCCAACATCGTCGGCAAGCCGATGGCGCAGCTCCTGCTCGACGCCAATGCCACGGTCACCATCGCGCATAGCCGCACGAAGGACCTGCCTGTCGTCGTCAAGCGCGCGGACATCGTCGTTGCCGCCGTGGGCCGTGCCGAAATGGTAAAGGCCGAATGGCTCAAGGGCGGTGCGACCGTGATCGACGTCGGCATCAACCGCTTGCCTCCCGCCGAGGGCGAGGAGAAGGGGCGTCTGGTCGGCGATGTCGACTATGCCGGTGCCGAAGGCGTTGCCGGTGCGATTACTCCGGTGCCCGGCGGGGTCGGCCCGATGACCATCGCGGTGCTGCTGCGCAACACGCTGGTCGCCGCCTATCGGAACGCGGGCCTCGACGTTCCGGAAAGCCTGTGATCGCGCGCAGCGTAGTTCTCGCCCTGTCGGCACTGACCCTTGCAGCTTGCAATGCAGGGCCGAGCCCGCGTGACCGCTACGGGCGGTTCCTCCAGCCGGTCGCCCAGCCGAGCAAGGTGGTGGCGACCGAACTCGCCTTTGCCCGCGCGGCGCAGGAAGACGGGCAATGGACTGCCTTCCTCGACTATGCGGCGGACGGCGCACTGATCTTCGGCCGCAATGGCGCGATCGAGGCCAAGCCATGGCTCAAGACGCTCGAAGATCCTGCCCAAGCCGTGTCATGGCAGCCGCACCGGCTCTGGTCGAGCTGCGACGGATCGCTTGCCGTGACCCAAGGCGCATTCGAAGATCCCGAAGGGCAGGTCGGCACGTTCAACACCGTCTGGCAGCGTCAGCGCGATGGTGATTACAAATACGTCTTCGACTTCGGCTTTCCGCAGGACGTCAAACCCGAGGCGCCCGAACTGATCCAGACCGCCGTGGCGGCTTGCGAGAAGACCGTCGATGTCGGTGAACCCGACTCGGCAATTCCGCTGAAGCTCTCGCGTGACGGCTCGCTCGCATGGGGCTTCCAGCTGGTGGGCGAAGGCGAACGCCACTACGTCGTCTGGCTTGCGACCGAGGCCGGTTGGGAACAGGTCGTGAGCATCGCCCAGCCCGCAGGAGCCGCCGAATGACCCAGCTATTCCTGTCCGCCTTCATCACGCTTTTCGTCGTTATCGACCCGCCGGGCTGCGCACCGATCTATGCCGGCCTGACCAAAGGGGCGACCGGCGCGCAGCGGCGCAACATGGCGATCCGTGCGGCAATGATCGCAGGCGTCATCCTCCTGATCTTCGCGCTGTTCGGCGAACAATTGCTTGGCGCGCTGCACATCGAGCTCGACAGCTTCCGTATCGCAGGCGGATTGATGCTGTTCTGGATTGCCTTCGAAATGGTGTTCGAGAAGCGCACCCAACGGCGCGAGGAGCGAGCGGAGAAAGTCGCTTCGACGCCCGAGGTGGAAGACGTCTCGATCTTCCCCATGGCCATCCCCATGCTGGCTGGCCCCGGTGCGATCGCCGCGATCATGCTGCTGATGAACGAGGCGGACGGGATCGAGCAGAACCTCGTCGTGCTCGGCGCGCTGGCGGCGGTCCTTATCATCACGATGCTGGCGCTGATGGCAGCAGGGCCGATCATGCGCCTCTTCGGCGACAAGGTCGAAGCCGCGATCACCCGCGTCCTCGGTGTGCTGCTGGCGGCGCTCGCCGCCCAGTATGTGATCGACGGGCTGCGTGGCAGTTTCGGGATCTGATCCTACTGCAGGGTGACGATCTCGTCGCCGTCGTCGCGCAGGGCGAAGAACTGCATCAGCTGGATCATAAGCTCGCAGCGTTCCGATAGGGTCGCTGCCTCGAGCAGCGCCTGTTTTGCGGCGCTGTCGAAGGGGGCGATCTGGGCGACCCCGTTGATCAGCGTTTCATCGTCAAGCCGCTCGACCGAATCCCAGTCGACCGAATAGCCCTGCATCGCCGCAAAGCGCTTGGCCTCGAATTCGAACCCGGCACGTTCCACGCTGGCGAGGACTTCGCCTTCCGGCTCCTCGATCAGTTCGGCCTCGACCTGGCGGAAGGCAGTGGTGACATCGAGCTCGCGCAGGACACGGAAGCGCGCCTCGCCTTCGAGAACGATATTGTAGCGCCCGTCTTCCAGCGCTTCGACATCGCCGATGCGGCCGATGCAGCCGATCTCGTAGAGCGGCGCGCCTTCCGAACTGCGCTGCGGCTGGATCATGCCGATCAGCCTGTCCTTGGCCAGCGCGCTGCCGACGAGCTCGCGATAGCGCGGCTCGAAGATGTGCAACGGCAGCTGCAGTCCCGGGAACAGGATCGCGCCGGGCAGGGGGAAGATGGAGAGGCGGCGGGTCAAATCGCGTCTATCCGAACAACAGCTTCGAAAGACGGCGGCGGGTTGCCACCACCCACGGATCTTCGAGACCCACGGCGCTGAAGATGTCGAGCAGCTTGGCCTTGGCCGCGCCTTCGTTCCATTCGCGGTCCGCCTCAAACATGGCGAGCAGTTCGTCGGCAGCCGCATCGCGATCGCCGGCGGCAAAGGCCGCCTCGGCATAGGCGAGGCGCGCGTCCATGTCGGCGGGATCGGACTGCGCCTTTTCGCGCAGCGCCACCAGTTCGCCGTCGTCGACCTTGTTGCCGGCAAGCTCCAGCGCGGCCTTGGCGTTCTCGATCAGCGGATCGCTGGCAAGGGCGGGATTGGCTTCCACAGCGGCAAGCACGCCTTTTGCTTCCTCGACCTGGTCGGCCTGCGTGAGCGCGCGGATCAGGCCTGCATGCGCCGCGGCATTGTCGGGGGCCATTTCGGTGACCTGCGCAAAAACACCGGCTGCGCGCGCGGGATCGCCTTCGGTCAGCATCTGTTCGCCCATCGCGACATACTGCTCGACCTGCTGGGCCATCTGCGCTTCCGCGCCAGCGCCATCGCCGCCCTGGATCGGCAGTTGCGAAAGGATCTGGTCGAGCGTCTGCTTCATCTGCGATTCGCTGCGCGCCTGCGTCAGGTCTGCGACCGGCTGGCCCTGGAACATGGCGTAGATCGTCGGGATCGACTGGACCTGGAACTGCGAAGCGATGAACTTTTCCTGGTCGACATCGATCTTCTTGAGAACGACGCCCTTGTCGGCATACTCGGCCGCGACCTTTTCCAGCATCGGGGCGATCGCCTTGCACGGCCCGCACCAGTCGGCATAAAAATCGAGAATGACCAGCTTGGTCATCGAGGGTTCGACAACCTCAGCCTTGAATTTCTCGACTGCCTTTTGCTCGTCGATGCTCAGCCCCATGCTTGCCACGTAATTCCGCCTTTCAGTAAATATAACGTCGGGTCCCCATGTGGGTCCCGGCTCGCGAATGTGAAGGGGCGTAGGCGCTCGATTGGCGCGGGTCAAAAAAGTGCATTTTTTCGCTTGCGAGACTCATAAGCCGTTGCTAGTTGCGCGCCTCCCCACCGGGCCACGCCCGGTAGAGCGCCAGTGAGCGGGCGTAGCTCAGGGGTAGAGCACAACCTTGCCAAGGTTGGGGTCGGGCGTTCGAATCGCCTCGCCCGCTCCATTTTTCCAAGACGACGTGAATCAAACGCAGCAGGCCATCCGGTCTCGCTGCCGTTCGTCGTGCGCATATGCATTTTGTCGCGAATCCGGTTGCAGTTGGGGAATGCGACACTATTACATCGAGATATGTTGTATCAGACCGCATCGCTCCGCCGCAGCCTGGCTGCCTCGCTTTCCATCATCGCCGTGGCCACAGCCGCGCCGACCATGGCGCAGGACCAGTCTGCCGAAGAAGAACAGCAGGACAGTCCGACCGCATCCGAGACCATCGTGGTCGAGGAAACGGGCGAGGACGATTTCCATAACCGCCGCATCGACGCGGACGGCACGATCATTGTCAGCGCGGAGGGCTTGCGCGAGTTCGACCTGCTCGCAGGTGCCAGCGTGGTTTCGGGCGACGATCTCGACGAAAACATGGACGGCCAGCTCGGCGAGGTCCTCACATCCCTCCCCGGCGTGACAGCGACCGGCTTTGCCCCGGGTGCCTCCCGCCCGATCCTGCGCGGCTTTTCCGGCGAGCGCGTGAAGGTCCTCGTCGACGGGATCGGCGCGATCGACGTCTCTAACACCTCGGCCGACCATGCCGTATCGATCGATCCGCTAACCGCCGAGAGCATCGAGGTCCTGCGCGGTCCGGCAGTGCTTCTTTATGGCAGCCAGGCGATCGGCGGCGCCGTCAATGTGATCGACAAGCGCATTCCGCGCCGCATTCCGACCGAGCCGGTGCACATCGATGCGCTGGTGCGTGTCGACACGGTCGGCGACCTTCGCGAAGGCGGTGCCTCCTTCGACATTCCTGTCGGCGACGGTTTCGTATTCCATGCCGACGGATCCTATCGCACGACCGACGATATCGACGTTCCCGGCTTCGTCCTTGCCGAGGGCCTGCGCGCCGAACTGCTCGAGGAAGCGGCCGAGGAAGAGCTTGAAGGCGAGTTCGAGGAAGCCGAAGAGCTGCGCGAGGCGGCCAATGCCAGCGGCACTTTGTTCAACAGCGGCACCGAAACCTGGACCGCCAATGGCGGCCTTGCCTTCTTCCGCGGCGATTCGAACCTCGGCTTCTCGGTCGGGGTCTATGACACCTTCTACGGTGTTCCGATCCGCCCCGGTGCAGGACACCACGAGGAAGAGGGCGGCGTCGATGTCGAGGAGGAAGAAGGCCCCGAAACCGTCAGCATCGGCCTGCGCCAGTATCGCGCCGACCTGCGCGGCGATATCGCGCTGGGTGACGGTTTCTTCGACCGCCTGAAGATCCGCACCGGCTATTCGGACTACACGCATACCGAATTCGAGGGCGACGAGATCGGAACGACCTTCGACGTCCAGGGTGTCGAAGCGCGCGCGGAACTGGTCCAGGACCCCGTCGCCGACCTGCGCGGATCGATCGGCGTGCAGTATTATTTCCGGGATTTCTTCGCCGAGGGTGCAGAGGCCTATGTGGCGCCCAACCGCACCGAGCAGCTGTCCTTCTTCGCGCTGCAGGAATATGGCGATGGTCCGCTGCAGCTCGAAGGTTCGCTGCGCTATGAGACTACCGACGTCGATTCGGTCCAGCTGGGTGTTGAGCGCTCGTTCGACGGCTTCTCCGGCGCGGTCGGCCTTGCATGGCAGGCTGACGAAAGCGTCCGGCTCGGCGTGAACCTTTCGCGCGTTTCGCGCGCGCCCAGTGCTGAGGAGCTTTTCTCCGAAGGTCCGCATATCGCGACCCAACAGTTCGAGATCGGCGACGTCGACCTGTCGATGGAGCGCGCTTGGGGTGCGGAAATTTTTGCGCGCGGCATCGCCGGCGACTTCGAGTTCTCGCTCGCTGCCTATCGCAACTGGTTCGACGAATACATCTACCTCAGCGCCAATGGCGAAGAGGAAGATGAGCTTCCCGTCTTCCTCTACCTCCAGCAGGATGCGACCTATTCGGGCGTCGAGGGCGAGGTGGTCTGGAATTTCTACGAGGGCGAGAATCTCGACCTTCGCGCCGATTTCCGAGCCGAATATATCGATGCGGAGCTGGATGACGGGACCAATGTGCCGCGCATTCCGCCGCTTGGCCTCCTCGGCGCGCTCGAAGCCGATGCGGGCGATTTCAGCCTGCGCGGCGAAGTCGAATGGTTCGATGCGCAGCGCGATGTCTCACCCTTCGAGACCGAGACCGACGGTTTCACGCTCCTGAATGCGAGCGCCACCTGGCGCCCGCTCCGCGGCGATCCGGCTGTCACGGTCATCCTCAAGGCCGAAAACCTGCTCGACGAGACGGCCCGCCGTCATTCGAGTTTCACCAAGGATTTCGTCCCGCTGCCCGGCCGCAACGTCAGCCTGACAGTGCGGATGAGCATCTAGGAGCGGCCTATTCCTCGACCTCGAAGCTGAGGTGGGCGCGGTTGCGAAGCCGCTCCACCAAGGCTTCGCCGAGGAACGATCCGGGTGTACCCACGCCGCCCTCGGCATCGATTTCGAGCAGCGCCATGCCGGTTTCGCCGAGCATGCGGCTGGTCGAACCATAGCCCGGGTCGAACTTGCCCTTCACCGCGTATTTCATCGACTTTCCGTCGGGCCATTCGCCGGTGAACAGGACATCGTAGAAGCCGTTCTCGCGCTCTTCCTTTGTCGGGCCTTCACCCGGCTTGGGCGGCTTGGCGCCGAACGGGTTCTTCATCATCTCGACCATGGCGTTGGCCGCAGCCTTGCCCGCATCGCCCGGGCTTGTCAGCACCATCTCGTCATAGCGGAAGTCCTCGCCGTAAGGGTGGCCGAGGAGGAAGTTCGTGCGGTGGACGTTCTTGGTATTGATCGGGGCCATGACGAAAGGTGCTGCCCACTTGCCCAGTTCGTCTTCGTAGCGCGGCACCATGCCTGAAGGCTGGTCCGGCCCCTCGAAGCCCGGCGTGAGCGCGAAGGGATCGCGCAGCATGCCGATGATCTTGGGGTTCTTCATCGCCGCTTTCATCGTCGCGCCGAGGCTGGCGGCCGTGCCGCCCGAGAAAGTCCCTTGCATAGCGCGTACGCGGCCCTTCACTCGCGGCGCAGGCGAGCCATGCCGCGCCTTGGCTTCTTTCTGGAGCATGAGGACGCCGAGATCGAAGGGAATGGAATCGAAGCCGGACGAAAAACAGATCCGCGCGCCGCTCTTCTTCGCCGCATCGTGGTGCTGTGCGATCTTCTCCGCCATCCAGGCAGGTTCGCCGCACAGGTCGGCATAGTCGGTGCCGGTCTTCACACAGGCTTCGACCAGCGCGTCGCCATAAAGCTGGTAGGGGCCGACGGTGGTGAGGACGACCTTGGTGCGCTTGCACATGGCTTCGAGGCTGGCTGGGTCGGATGCGTCGGCCACGATCATCGGTGTGTTACTTGGTGCCCCGATCTCGTCGCGCACGGCGGTCAGCTTGTCCTCGCTGCGACCCGCCATCGCCCATTTGGGACCGTCTGCGGCACTGCCATATTCGCGCACGAAATGTTCGGCGACGAGGCGCCCGGTATAGCCGGTTGCGCCGTAGACGATGATGTCGAATTCCCTGTCAGCCATGTCTCATCTCTCCACTATGTGCGGAAAGATGTGCGCGCAGCCGCGCGAAGAGTCAAAGACGCAGGGTCAGCGCCGAACTGCGCTCAGAGCCGGGGCAGGGTAACGCCGCGCTGGCCCATGTATTTGCCCGCACGGTCGGCATAGGTGACTTCGGGCCGCTCGTTCCCTTTCAGGAAAAGGAACTGGCACGCGCCTTCATTGGCGTAGATCTTCGCGGGCAGGGGCGTGGTGTTGGAAAACTCCAGCGTCACATGGCCTTCCCAGCCCGGCTCCAAGGGCGTGACGTTCACGATGATCCCGCAACGCGCATAGGTGCTCTTGCCGAGGCAGATGACCAGCACGTCGTCGGGGATACGGAAGTACTCGACCGTGCGCGCCAGCGCGAAGGAGTTGGGCGGAATGATGCAGACATCGGTCTGCTTGTCGACGAAGCTGTTGCTGGCGAAATCCTTGGGATCGACCACCGCTGAATCGATGTTGGTGAAGATCTTGAACTCGTCCGCCACGCGCGCGTCGTAGCCGAAGCTCGACAAGCCATAGCTGATGTTGCCTTCACGGCGCTGGGCCTCGGTGAAGGGTTCGATCATGCCGCGGGTCGTTGCCGCCTCGCGGATCCATTTGTCGGAGAGAATCGCCATGGCGGAATAGATTCCGCATGGGCGGCCCATCGGCAAGCGGGAGGGGCATTTAATCCCCTCCCATCTGCGGTCACAAAGCTCAGGCGTCCGAGAAGAAGGCTTCCTCTTCTCACCGCTGCCAGTCGCGGTTGTATCTGAACTCGATCCAGCCATAGGCATTCTCGAGCACGCGCGTCTCGCGCACGCCGAAGGAATTGGACGCGCCCTTGGTAAACCGGATCGACCCGGTGGCACTCCGGATAGAGTTTCCAGTCGGGATAATAGGGCTGGCCGACGATGGCGCGAATCTCGTGCCCGCGTTCGACCAGCGCCTCTGCAAGGCCAACGGTATAGCGCCCGATGTCGATCGGCTCGGGCGCGTATTTCAATCCTATGAAGAGTATCTTGCGGCCCGCCATGATGGCGTCACGCCGCGTGCAGGCCCTTGGTCGACCTCGCCCCGCCGTCCGCTGCAACAAGGCCATCGAAGATAGCGTCGACGATGTGGGCGAGCTTTTCCTCTGTCAGCCGGTCGCCGAGCATGGCGATGCTGTAAGGCTGGAGATAGGTCGAGACGATCTGGTTGATGACCGAACGTGCGAAATCGACGTCCATGTCCTTCAGATGTCCTTCGGCCTGCGCCTCCGCGATGATTTCGCACAGGTAGTGGTCGCCAAGGTCGATATAGCTCTGCGCATATTCGAAATAGCGTTCGCCCATCTCGATGTAGAGGCGGAAGGCGGCCGGATCGTCCTGGAAATTCTGCCTCAGCAACACGAAGCGGCGGGCGAAGAATTCATACATCTTGCGCCGGGGAGGGAGGCCGCTGGCCATTACCTCGTCCATGATTCCGATATAGGGTGCGAACCATTCGGCCGTGATCGCATCGAACAGGTCGCCGTCTTCGGGAAATACCGCATCGATCCGCGAACGCGCGACCCTGAGTTCGGCCGCGAGCCGCATTCGGGTCACTTCCTCGCCAGTGCGCTCCATCAACGCCATCGCCTCGCGGGCGAAGCGGCTGCGCATCTGATCGATCTCGTCTTCGCTCACTGGCGTCTGTTCCCCTCAAGAATGGCGCCAATGTAGCCATTCACGCGGAAGGTTAAACCCCCGAGAGGCCTTGATTAGGCGCTTTTCTTGGGCGGCATGGGTATGAAGGGGGAGGTGCGCTTCTTGTACTCCTCGTAGCCGGGGCGCGTATGCTTCATGCCCTTTTCCAGTAGGGCCGCGCCCGACCACTTCACCAGCGTGAAGGTGAGGAAGAGCGGTCCGGCCACGGTCCACAGGGCGACTTCCCAGCTGACGCTGGCGACAACAAGCCAGATGCCCCACCAGGCACAGGCATCGCCGAAATAGTTCGGGTGGCGGGTGTAGCGCCACAGGCCCTTGTCCATGACTTCGCCCTTGTTCGAAGGGTCCTTCTTGAACTGCGACAGCTGCCAGTCCCCGACCCACTCGAAGAAGATGCCCGCGAGGTATAGCGCAAGACCGGCAAGCGTCAGCGCGGTCAGCTGCTGCGCGGGATCGCTTGTCAGGATGCCGACCTGCGCGGGCGAGGAAACGAGGAACAGCAGCACCGCCTGACCGAGCCAGATCTTGGTCAGTGCGGCGAAGGCGAAACGGCCTTTCTCACGGTCCTTCCTGAGCATGCGTTCGTAGCGCTTGTCTTCGCCTTCTTCGCGCCAGCGCCGCAGGAGGTAGATGCCCAGGCGAAGGCCCCATGCCGCGGTCATCGCCAGCAGCAAATGGGCGAGAACACCGCGCTCTTCCACCTGCAGCCAGCTGGCGAAAGCCATCAGCGCCATGCCCGCGCCCCAGAAGCTGTCGATGAAGGAGACGTCGCCAATCTTCACAGAGATTGCCCAAAGGGTCAGCACGACCGTCACCAGTACGGCGGCATTCACAAGCAGCATCTCAACCATCGGCGCGTTCCTCCTCGATCAGCTTGCGGGACTGCGCTTCGAGCACGTCGAAGCGATAGTAGCCAGGGAGCTTTGACTGCATGAAGCGGGCGATCTCGGCGAGCGTCTCGCCGTAGCTTTCCGTCGGCACGATGGGCGGACCGAAGCCCAGCGTCATGGTGTCGTTGTTCACATAGGCGGGCACGATCGGCACATTTGCCGCGCGCGCGATGTGGTAGAAGCCGGATTTCCAGCTGCCGTCGGTCGAACGGGTGCCTTCCGCCGCGATCACGAGCGCCAGCCGCTCACGCTTCCTGAATTCTTCTGCGACCTGGTCGACGTAATTGGCCCGCTTGGTGCGATCGACGGGGATGCCACCCATGTCGAACATGAAATTGCGCATCATGCCCTGGAAGAGCGTGTGCTTGCCCATGAAATTGGGCTGCACGCCTTCCTTGGCCGTGGCGCCGATGAAGAACACGAAATCCCAGTTCGATGTGTGCGGCGCGCCCGCGATCACGAACTTGTCGAGATCGGGCAGGCGACCGTCGAGCTTCCAGCCCTTCCAGCGATACAGCACCATGATGATGCGCCGCACGATCCGACTCAGCAGCGACGGCTTTCGAAAATTGGCTCTGGGCATTCTCTCTCCTGCCTGCGAGGCCTAGCAGCTACGCTACGGAAAGCGAGAGGGATGCGCCGTTTTCCCGCCAATTACATGCGGAACACACCAAACTGCGGCTTCTCCGGAATCGGTGCCTCCAGCGTTGCCGAGAAGGCGAGGCCGAGCACGTCGCGGGTCTGGACCGGATCGATCACGCCGTCGTCCCACAGGCGGGCGGTGGCGTAATATGGATTGCCCTCGTCTTCGTATTTCTGGCGGATCGGGGCCTTGAAGGCCTCGGCCTCTTCCACGCTCCAGCTGTCGGCGTCGCGGTGGACGGTCGCGAGGACAGATGCGGCCTGCTCGCCGCCCATCACCGAGATACGGGCATTGGGCCAGGTGAAGAGGAAGCGTGGGGAATAGGCGCGGCCGCACATGCCGTAATTGCCCGCCCCGAAGCTGCCGCCGATGACAACGGTGACCTTGGGGACGGTGGCCGTGGCGACCGCGGTGACCAGCTTCGCGCCATGCTTGGCGATGCCTTCGGCCTCGTACTTCCCGCCGACCATGAAGCCGGAGATGTTCTGGAGGAACAGCAGCGGGATGCGGCGCTGACAGGCGAGCTCGATGAAGTGTGCGCCCTTGCGCGCACTCTCGGAGAACAGCACGCCATTGTTGGCGAGGATCGCCACCGGCATGCCCCAGATATGCGCAAAGCCGCAGACCAGCGTGCTGCCGTAATGCTGCTTGAACTCGTGGAATTCGCTGCCGTCGACGAGGCGGGCGATGATTTCCTTCACGTCATAGGGCGCGCGCACGTCTTCGGGCACGATGGCGTAGAGGTCTTCCGCGTCGAACTTGGGTGCGCGCGGTTCCTTGAGCGCAACGTCCTGCGCCGCACCGGTGTTCGCGCCCAGCTGGCTGACGATGTCGCGCACGATGGTGAGCGCGTGCTCGTCGTTCTCGGCCAAGTGGTCGACCACACCCGATTTCTTGGCGTGGAGGTCGCCGCCGCCGAGGTCTTCGGCGCTGATTTCCTCACCCGTCGCGGCTTTCACCAGCGGCGGTCCGGCGAGGAAAATCGTGCCCTGGTTGCGCACGATGATAGTCTCGTCGGACATGGCAGGCACATAGGCACCGCCCGCGGTGCAACTGCCCATGACGCAGGCGATCTGCGGGATGCCCAGCGCGCTCATGTTGGCCTGATTGAAGAAGATGCGGCCGAAGTGGTCGCGGTCGGGGAAGACCTCTGCCTGGTGCGGCAGGTTCGCGCCGCCGCTGTCGACGAGGTAGATGCACGGTAGGTGATTTTCCTGCGCGATTTCCTGTGCGCGCAGGTGCTTCTTGACCGTCATCGGATAGTAGGTGCCGCCCTTAACCGTGGCATCGTTGCACACGATCATCACCTGCCGACCCGACACGCGGCCGATCCCGGCGATCATACCCGCGCCGTTGATCTCGTCCTTGCCGTACATGCCGTTGGCGGCGAGCTGGCCGATCTCGAGGAAGGGGCTGCCCGGATCGAGCAGGCGCTCGACACGCTCGCGTGGGAGCAGCTTGCCACGCCCGACATGGCGTTCGCGGCTGCCTTCGCTCCCGCCGAGAGCGGCTGCGGCGACAGTGGAGCGCAGGTCTGCGGCAAGAGACTTGTTATGCTCGAAACGTGCCTTGGCGCCAGGAGCCTCGCGATCGAGAGTGGAAATGAGAACGGGTGCGGTCATGTGTCGGGCCCTAGCGCTTCTTCACGAATTCGGCACGCAGGACTAGGCCTTTGATGCCGGGATATTTGCAGTCGATTTCCTGTACGTCGCCGGTCAGCCGGATCGACTTGATCAGCGTACCCTGCTTGAGCGTCTGGCCGGCGCCCTTAACCTCGAGATCCTTGATTAGCGTGACCTGGTCACCGTCCTCGAGGAGATGGCCGACCGCATCGCGAACTTCGACGCGTTCGGCCGCTGCCTGCTTCGCCGCCAGCTCGGAAGCTGGCATCCATTCGCCGCTTTCCTCGTCGTAGACGTAGTCTTCGTCACCGCTCATCCGGCAGCGCCGATCAGCTCGCGACCGATCAGCATGCGGCGGATCTCGTTCGTGCCTGCACCGATGTCGAGCAGCTTGGCATCGCGCATGTAGCGTTCCACCGGCCAGTCGAGCGTGTAACCAGCACCACCCAGTGCCTGGACACTTTCTGCGGCCACGCGGAAGGCGTTTTCCGATGCCAGCAGGATCGCGCCTGCCGCGTCGAAACGGGTGGTCTTGTTGGCATCGCAGCTCTTGGCGACGGCATAGGTGTAGGCGCGGGCCGACTGGAGGGCGACATACATGTCGGCGACCTTGGCCTGCATCAGCTGGAAGCTGCCAATGGGCTTTCCGAACTGCTTGCGCTCGCGAAGGTAGGGGATGACCGTGTCGAGGCAGGCCTGCATCACGCCGAGCTGCAGGCCGGCGAGCACCACGCGCTCGTAGTCTAGGCCGCTCATCAGAACGCCGACCCCGCCGTTTTCGGGGCCCATCACGTTCTCTTCGGGAACGAAGCAGTCGTCGAACACCAGCTCTGCCGTGGGCGAGCCGCGCATGCCCACCTTTTCGATCTTCTGGCCGATCGAGAAGCCGTCGAAATCCTTCTCGATGAGGAAGGTAGTGATGCCGCGGCTGGCAGCTTCGGGCGAAGTCTTGGCGTAGACCACCAGCGTGTCCGCGTACGGGGCATTGGTGATCCAGAATTTGGTGCCGTTGAGGACATATCCGCCATCGACCTTCTCGGCCTTGGTGCGCATGGAGACAACGTCCGATCCGGCACTTGCCTCGCTCATGGCAAGGCTGCCGACATGCTCGCCGCTGATCAGGCCCGGCAGGTATTTCGCCTTCTGCTCTTCATTGCCCCAGCGGGCGATCTGGTTGACGCAGAGGTTGGAATGCGCGCCGTAGGAAAGTCCGACCGAAGCGCTCGCGCGGCTGACTTCCTCGACCGCGATAACGTGTTCGAGATAGCCAAGGCCAAGCCCACCGTCGGCTTCCGAAACTGTGATGCCATGGAGGCCCAGTTCGCCCATGGCAGGCCAGAGTTCCTGCGGGAACCAGTCTTTGCGGTCGACCTTCTCGGCCAGCGGCTGGATCTGTTCGTCGGCGAAGCGCGATACGCTCTCGCGGATCATGTCGGCGCTTTCGCCAAGCTGGAAATCGAAATCGGGGGTGGCGCGCACGTTTCTCTCCTCGCGGGGCGCCCGTTGGCGCCCTGAAATTCTTTGCGGCGCGATAGCCGAGGTGGGAGAGCTGTGCAAACCTATGAATAGTCAGGATGAATTCGCAGTCTCGACTAACGTAAAAACCTTTGAAACTTAGGTGCTTATGCCCTAGTAAGCTGCCCGCTTATGGACAGGGCTGCATCAATGGGGGAGGTCTACCCCGCCGATCATGAGCCTTCGCCGCAATTTTGCGGTGAAGACGAGCGCCTGTCCGTGCTTGCAAATTACGGCGGCAAGGATCTCGTTGGAGACGACGAATTGCAGCGCATCGCAAGGTTCGCTGCCAAGCTGTGCGATGTTCCCATGGCGATGGTGACTTTCGTCGAGAAGAACGATCAACGATTCCTCGCCAAGGTCGGCCTCGAAGAAGCGACTACGCCGCGCAAGACCAGCTTCTGCGCCCATGCCATGCTGGGCAGCGAACCCATGGTCATCGCGGATGCGCTCGAGGACGAGCGGTTTGCCAATAACGCGCTCGTCATCGGGCCGCCGCATATCCGCTTCTATGCCGGCCATCCCTTGATTTCCGAGGAAGGCGCTCCGCTCGGGGCGCTGTGCGTGATCGATACGGTACCGCGCGAAACGGGCCTGAACGAACTCCAGCTCGACGGGCTTGCGGTCCTTGCGCAGGCGGTCATGCGCAGGCTTGGGCAGCGGCGGCTGGGGCGGCACGTCAACCAGACACTGCGGCAGAGCGAGCGCGAGCTCCAGCATATGGTCGATAGCGTCCCGGGCATCGCCTGGCGTGCGGACGATGCCGGCAACTTCACCTATGTGAATGCGCGGTGGCACGAGCTGACCGGTCTCGAACCGCCGAAGACGGCTGATGACTGGCGTCCGGCGATCCATGAGGAAGACTGGGACGCGACCATCGCCAAGTTCAATGCCGCGGTAGAAGCTGCCGAACTGTTCGAGGACGAGTGGCGCCTGAAGCTCGCTGACGGGAGCTATCGCTGGGTCCAGTCGCTCGCATTGCCGGTCGTCACCGAAGGGCAGCCGGTCAGCTGGTTCGGCACCGTGGTCGATATCGACAAGGCACACCGGATTTCCGAGGCACGCGACCTGCTGGCGCGGGAGCTCTCGCACCGGATCAAGAACATCTTCGCCGTCGTTTCGGGCCTGATCGCAATCCGCGCGCGCGGTCGTGAGGAAGTCAGCGAGTTTGCAAGGGAGCTGACCGAAGCGATCCGTGCGCTCGGCTCCGCGCATGACTACGTGCGCCCGATGAGCGAGCGGCGCGGAGAAACCCTGTCCGGTCTGCTGCGCGACTTGCTGGCGCCCTACGATACCAAGGGCGGGGAGCGGTTCTCGGTTTCTGGTCCCGGCGTGAAGATCGGTGCCCGCGCTGCCACGCCCCTGGCGCTCATTTTCCACGAACTTGCAACCAATTCCGCCAAGTACGGGGCCCTGTCCTGTGCCGAGGGTGAGGTGGCGGTCCTCGTCGAGGACGATTGCGAGGGGAATGGAGACATCTGCATCACCTGGGAAGAACGGGCGAGCCAGTGTGGCATTACCGAGGAGCAGGAGCGCGAAGGTTTCGGCTCTCGGCTTCTGCGCATGGCAGTCGAAAGCCAGCTCGCCGGGACTTTCGAACGCGTCTATACCGACGACGGCCTCGATGTGAGGCTCGTCATTCCGCGTAAGAGCCTGACCGACTGAAGCTCCCATTGGCATGGGGGTCGCCAAGTCCGCGCTGCGGCCCTAGGGTCGGTGCCTGACTCTCCAGCGGAGGCCTGAATTCATGCGCTATCGCACCGCCCTTGTTTCCATCAGCATTTTGCTGGCTTCCTGTGCCGGTCCCGAAGCAGAGGAAGGGGCCGCGCCTGCCGCAGATGAGGGGGGCGAGGCATCGCCTTCGGCAGTCCATAGCGGCGAAGTCCCGACGACGATGGAAGGTACGGCATGGCGGGCATTGTCTGAAAACGGCGCGCGTTTCACGACCTATCTCGACGAGGGCGGGACCTATCGCGACCTGCGCAATGGCGATCCCTATGGCACGGGCGACTGGACCTATACCGACGGCGCGCGCGGCAAGCTCTTGTGCCTGGCGCCCGAGCAAGCTGAAGAACCCGAAGGCGAAGAGGCAGAAACGAACGAGACCTGCTGGGAAACCAGCCGCCTGCGTGGCGAAACGATGATCGTCACAGGACCTGGAGGAAAGAGGGTCGAACTGACGAGCGTCAGCTACGAGGCTCCTGCCGAAGCGGAGGATGACGAGCAATAGCCGTCATGCCCGAGCCCGTCCTTACCTTCAGCGGCGTGTCGAAAGCCTATGGCCCGACCCGCGCTATCGATGCGCTCGATCTCGCAATCGAAGCGGGCAGTTTCGTTGCGCTGGTGGGCGCCTCTGGCTCGGGCAAGTCGACCCTGCTCAAGACGGTGAACCGGCTGGTGGAACCTACCACCGGATCGGTCACATTTGACGGTGATGACGTCGCAGGTCTCCCGCTTGCGGGCTTGCGCCGCAGGATCGGCTACGTCTTCCAGTCGATCGGTCTCTTTCCGCATATGAGCGTGGCGGAAAACATTGCCATCGGTCCGCGGCTGGCAGGCGAACGCCTGCCCGAAGATCGTATCGGCAAGCTGCTGGAATGGGTCGAACTCGACCGCGAGATGGTAGATCGCATGCCCGACGAGCTGTCGGGCGGGCAAAGGCAGCGGGTGGGTGTCGCGCGGGCACTGGCGGCCGAACCGCAGCTGCTGCTGATGGATGAACCCTTCGGCGCGCTCGATCCCGTGACCCGCGATGCTCTGGGCGAGAGAGTGCGCAAGCTGCACGAGGAACTCGGACTGACGACAGTCATGGTCACGCACGACATGGCCGAAGCGCTGCTGCTGGCCGATCGCGTGCTGGTCATGGACGCGGGCCGCATCGTTGCAGACGAGACCCCTCAGTCGCTCGTCGCAGGAGCCGGCGGTGAAATCGCGCAAGCGCTTGTCGCCGTTCCGCGTCATCAGGCCGAACGGCTGGCGGAGCTCTCGGCATGAACGGAATGTGGGACGCGCTGACCGGCCTGGGCGACCAATTGTCCGCCCATGTCATCTTGTCGGCTGCGGCAATTGCGCTGGGCATCGCGGTGGCACTGCCACTGGCCGTATGGGCGAGCCGGTCTGAAAAGGTCGCGCGCGCCTCGCTCGCCTTCGCCAGCCTCGTCCAGACCATCCCGGCACTTGCGCTGCTCGCGCTGTTCTTCCCGATCCTGCTGAGCTTGCGTGCCGTGTTCGGGGAAGGGCTGCCGACGCTCGGTTTCCTGCCGGCCCTCTTGGCGCTGGCTCTCTATGCCCTGCTGCCGATCCTGCGCAACGCGGTGACGGCGCAGGCCAATCTGGATCCCGGCGTGATGGAGGCCGCGGCCGGTGTCGGCATGAACTTTCGACAGCGGCTGCTGCTGGTCGAGGCGCCGCTTGCCGCGCCCTATATCATGGCGGGCATCCGTACTGCGGCGGTCTGGACCATCGGCGCAGCAACGCTCGCCACGACCATCGGCCAGAAGAGCCTCGGCGATCCGATCTTTGCAGGCCTGCAGACGCAGAACTGGGTGCTGGTGCTGGCAGGCTGCATTGCCAGCGCGGGCCTTGCGCTGGTCGCCGATACGCTGCTGGGCCTCATCGAGCGCGGGTTCCGCGAGCGCAGGCGCGGCCTGTGGCTCGGCGGGCTGCTGGTGGTCGCGCTGGGCGTGATCGCCGCTCTCTTCGCGCAATTCGGCGGAGGCGATGACGAAGACCGCGTCGTCATCGGAGCCAAGGGCTTTTCCGAACAATACATCCTCGCCCGCCTCATTGGACAGCAGCTGGAGGCAGAAGGGTTCGCGGTCGAATACCGCGACGGACTCGGCTCCGCTGTCGCCCATAGTGCAGCGGCCAGCGGCGATATCGATGTTTATGTCGATTACACCGGCACGATCTGGACCAATCAGATGAAGCGCGAGGATAATCCGCCGCGCGACGAGATGTATGCGCAGATCGTCGAATGGGAGACCGAGAAAACCGGCATGCAGGTTCTCGGACGGCTCGGTTTCGAGAACGCCTATGGCTTCGCGGTTCGCACCGAGACCATGCAGATGCGCGGCCTCGAGAGCATCGAGGACCTCGCCAATGTCGCGCGCGAGATGACCGTGGGCGGCGATCCGGAATTCTTCGAGCGGCCCGAATGGATCGCGGTGCGCGATGCCTATGGCCTGCGCTTTGCGGAGCAGCGCAATTTCTCGCCGACCTTCATGTACAACGCGCTGCAATCGGGTGAGGCCGATGTAATCGGCGCCTATACGTCGGACGGACGGATCGAGGCGGACGACCTCTTCATTCTCGACGATCCGCGTGATGCCTTCCCGAATTACGACGCGGTCCTGCTGCTCAGCCCGGAAGCCTCGCGTGACGAGGCGCTGGTAGGGGCGCTGCGGCCGATCATCGATTCCATCGATGTCGCGGCCATGCGCGAGGCGAATTATTCGGTCGACCGCGAGGAGGACAAGCTGTCCTTCGACGAGGCGGCAAGGCGGCTGGCGGAGCGCGCGGGGCTCTAGCTCAGCGGGCGCGCTTCCAGACCTGCGTCTGGCAGAAGGGTCCGATGCAGCCTTTCACTTCGAGCGTGGTCGGATTTATCCGGCGGATGACCGAGCGATAGGTCTTGCCGGACTTCGGATCGTAAATCTCGCCGCGCCATAGGTCTTCCTCTTCCACGAACCCGCTGAGGACCGGCATGCCCAGCAGCTTGCGGCCACGCAGTTTCGGGTCGCGGTTGTTGACGTCGCGCTGGTCGGCACCCTGCGGTGGCGCTTCGAGGAACTTCGTGATGCGCCCGCAGACCGTCTGGCCGCAGTCGCCGATGGTTATGACCGCGTCCTTCTCTGCCGTGACCCAGCGCCCTTCGACCGGCGGAGCGGCCATCAGCGGCGCGGCAACGCACAGGGCCAGGAGGGGAAGCAGGCGCTTGGTCATTACAGGCTCCTTCGTACGGGCTAGCGGAAGGGTTACCATAGTGACCGGCAATTCCTGAACCTCAGCCGAAGCCGGCACCCCGCGCGGAATGGGCGGGCGTGATCGCCATGACCTTGAAGAGGCTGCCCATGGCATCGGTGCCGACGAGACGGTCGTGCGCTTCTTTAAGTTGGGCAGCATGGTCCGGGCTGCGCTGCGCAAGAGCCTGCATGCGCAGCGAAAGCCCCATCGCGCTGAGCCAATGGCCCTGTGTCGCAGTCTCGACCGCGAGCCCGGCGCGCTTGGCGATGTCCACCAGCACCGAGAAATCGACCAGTGCGGTGAGGTCCATCTCGCCCGGTGCGTCGAACACGCCGACCTTCTGGTGCGCGCGCACGGCCTGCAGGGTCTCGCCCGCTTGTGGCAGGAGGTAGCCGTAATCGATGAACAGCGCCGCGCCGCCCTGGATGTCGATGCGGCGGGCGATCTCCTCGATCGTCGCGGCGGCGCCGGGGCTGGTTTCGATCACCGTGCCGACCGGCTGGCTGCGGCGGTCTTCGGGCACGGCATCGTCCATCGGGTTGGGACCGGCCGCAAAGACGAACTCCTCGCCAGCCAGCGCGACCATCCGTTCGCGCCAGCCCCGCTCGGTCATCACCAGCTGGCGGATCGGCAGGGCGTCGAGAAATTCATTGGCGATGAGATAGAGTGGCCGGTCCTCCGGCAGGGTCTCGATACTGTCGTGGAACTCGGCCTGCGACACGGCATCGGCCTGCGCATCGCGCAAGGCTTGCGACCCTTCGACAAGGTGGACGGGCGGTCTCAGCCCCTGGCTCGACATGGCGCGCAGGGCATCGCGCGCCAGCGTCCCGCGCCCCGGGCCAAGTTCGACATAGGCTGCATCGGGCCTGCCGGAGCGCGACCAGAGATCGGCAAACCACAGGCCCACCATCTCGCCGAACATCTGGCTGATTTCGGGCGCGGTGGTGAAATCGCCGGCCTGCCCAAGCGGGTCGCGGCTGTCGTAATAGAGCGCATTGCTCTCGCCCATGTAGCGCGACACGGGCATGGGCCCGTGGCGCTCTATCAGGCGACGGAAGCGGGCGGCGAGATCCTTGTCGTCGCCGGCGGTGCTCATGTCGTTTGCGGCTTGGGCTCGGACTTGGCGCCACCGACCGGCTGGCGCAGCAGCGAATAGACGAGCACGATGACGCCGACTGCGATCATCGGGATCGACAGCCATTGGCCCTGGCTCAGGCCCGTCTCGATCACGCGATCGGCAAGATGCGCATCGGGCTCGCGGAAGAACTCGTTGACGAAGCGGCCGACGCCCATGCCCACGGTGAACAGGCCCACCAGCAGGCCGGCTCGATAGCGCGCGCGCGTCTTCCAGAAGAGCGCGATGAGCAGGATGCCGAGCAGCAGGCCTTCGAGGCCGGCCTGATAGAGCTGGCTGGGGTGGCGGGCGATGTCGCCGCCGTTCGGGAAGACCATCGCCCAAGGCAGGTCGCCTTCGACCGGACGGCCGTAAAGCTCGCCATTGATGAAGTTCGCGATGCGCCCGAGCATGTAGGCGAGCGGAACGTTGACCGCGATGTAGTCGCAAATGCGCAGCCAGTTGAGGCCGCCGCGCCATGCCACCCAGGTTATCGCGAGCAGCACGCCGATTACGCCGCCGTGGAAGCTCATTCCGCCGCCCCACAGCTTGAACAGCTCGACGCTGGTCAGGAGATCGGGACGATAGAAGACCGCATAGCCAAGCCGGCCGCCGATGATCACGCCGAGGGTGCAGTAGAAGAAGAGGTCGTCGGCATGACGCTGTGCCATCGGCGCGCCGGGTGACTTGATCATCTTCGACAGGTGCCAATAGGCGAAGAGGATGCCGAACAGGTATGCCAGCGAGTAATAGCGCAGCTGGAAACTGCCGATCTCGAACAGATAGGGCCGCAGGCCCAGTTCGGCCCACTGGATCGGTTCCGAAGCAGCCGCGGTGGCGGCCAGTAGTGACAGCAAGGTTTTATCCCCTTAGAGAACGTCTCGAAAGCCGACATGCGCGACCCGTTTCGGATGCGGCTTTTGGCATAGCAGGCCTTTTGGGGAAAGCCTGTCTCGCAGCTTCACCGGCAATTTGTCGGGAGGATGCGGATATGCCCGCGCTTGCAACCGGAGAGGACCTTACACAACCATGCCGACCGATCTCGACAAGGATATCCATCGCTTCACTGCTGCCGTTACGGCCCCCGGCCAGATGTTCGAAACCACCCCCATCGAACGTCGCGGTGTCGAAATGCCCGCCTTCAAGAATGCGCCGCCCAGCCTCGCGCATTATTTCGCGCATTTCTGCAACGAGAAGAAGGACGAACTTTTCCTGGTCGATGGCGACCTGCGCCTCACCTTCGGCGAAGTCTATGCGGCAGCAACGCATGTCGCGCACGGCCTTGCGACCAAGCACGGCGTGAAGAAGGGCGACCGCGTCGGGATCGCCGCGCGCAACTCCGCTAACTGGATGATCGCCTACATGGGCACGTTGATGGCAGGTGGCTGCGCGACGCTCCTGAACGGCTGGTGGACCGGCGAGGAAATGGCCTACGGTATCGAGCTGTGCGAATGTTCGCTCGTTCTCGCCGATGCCCAGCGCGCTGCGCGCATCGACGGTGATGCGGTCAAGGCCAAGATCGTCGTCTTCGACCACGGCGTTCCTGCCGAAGGCCTCGCGCCCATCTGGGAAGCTGGCGATACGGCGATGAAGATGCTGGGCGAACTCGGTCCCGACGATCTTGCGACAATTCTCTACACCTCTGGTTCGACCGGTCATCCCAAGGGGGCCTATTCGGATCACCTCGGCGTCGTCTCGGGCGTGATGAATTATGTCGCGCAGACGGCCATGATCCTTGCCCTGATGACCGAGAAGGGCGAAGCGCCGACGGTCCAGCCCAGCGCGCTGGTTGCCGTGCCGCTGTTTCACGTCACGGGCGAGGTCCCGCTGTTCCTGCAAAGCTTCGCGATGGGCCGCAAGCTGGTGCTTATGCCGAAGTGGGATGCCGGCGAAGCGCTGCGCCTGCTCGACGAAGAAAAGGTCACCTATTTCGTCGGCGTGCCGCTGATGAGCTATGAAATGGCGACGCATCCGGACAGGGAAAAGTTCGACCTGTCGCAATGCAAGAGCTTCGCCGCAGGCGGCTCTGCGCGTCCGCCGGAGCATGTGAAGAAGATCAAGGACGCCTTCCCGGAAGGCTTCCCGCTCCTGGGCTACGGCCTCACCGAAACCAATGCGGTGGGCTGCGGCAACTTGAACGAGAACTACATGGCCAAGCCCGGCTCGACCGGCATGCCGTCGAAGCCGCTGGTCGATCTCGCCATCCTCGACGATGATGGCAACAAGCTCGCTCAGGGCGAAGTGGGCGAGGTCTGCATCCGCTCGGTGGCCAACTTCCTCGGCTACTGGAAGAACGAGGAGGCGACCGCTTCGGCCTATACCGATGACGCCTACTTCCGCACCGGTGACCTCGGCTATCTCGACGAGGACAACTACCTCTTCATCGTCGACCGCAAGAAGGACATCATCATCCGCGGCGGCGAGAACATCTCCTGCATCGAGGTGGAGGAGGCGATCTACGCGCATGACGCGGTCGCCGAATGCAGCGTCTTCGGCGTTCCCGACGAACGCTTCGGCGAAGTGCCTGCCGCGGTCTATTTCACGCATCCGGGCAAGGACCTTTCGAAGGAAGACCTGCAGGCATTCCTTCGCGAGCATATCGCGCCCTTCAAGATCCCGAGCGTGCTCTGGAAAGCCGACGAACAGCTTCCGCGCCTCGGTACGCAGAAGGTCGACAAGCGCACGGTCAAGACCATGTATGCCAAGGATTACGTTCCCAGTTGAGCACTACGCGGATCCCCGACCAGCGCGCGATCATCGACAGGCGCAAGCTTGCTTCCGAGATCGAGGCGCTGGTCGCCGAACGCGGCAGCAAGTCGCGCCAGCCCGTCGTCGAGGCGCTCAAGCGCGCGCTCGAGGCCGGCCGGACGGAGATGGAAGGGCGGCTGGCTGCGCGCCCGTCGGCAGGTCATGCCGTGGCCGGAGGCTATTCATTTCTGGTCGACCAGCTGGTGCGCGTGATCCACGAATATGTGACGCAGCACACCTATCCCAATGCCAACCGGAGCGCGGGCGAGAGGCTCGCGATCATGGCAGTGGGCGGATACGGGCGCAGCGAGATGGCGCCGCATTCTGACGTCGACATTGCCTTCCTTGTCGGCGAGCGTCGCAATGCCTGGTGCGAGCAGGTGGTCGAGGCGATGCTCTACCTGTTGTGGGACCTCGGCCTGAAGGTCGGCCATTCCACGCGCACTCTGGACGAGGCGATCCGGCTGGCCAGGGACGACCTCACCATCCGGACCGCGCTTCTCGAAGGGCGCTATGTCTGGGGTGATCGCGATCTCTACGAGGAAGGCGAGCGTCGCTACACGCGCGAGGTCGTCGACGGGAACGAGCGCGCTTTCCTGTCGCAGAAGCTGGACGAGCGTAATGCCCGCCACAAGCGGCTGGGCGACAGCCGCTATGTCGTCGAGCCCAATGTAAAGGACGGCAAGGGCGGCCTGCGCGACCTGCAGACGCTCTACTGGATCGGCAAGTTCATCCACCGCGTCAGCAGTGCCGCAGAGCTGGTCGACACCGGCCTGATGACGCAGGTCGAGTACCGCAGCTTCCGCCGTGCCGAGCGCTTCCTGCTGGCCGTGCGCTGCCACATGCACATCATCACGGGGCGCGCCGAAGACCGGCTGACCTTCGACCTCCAACGGCAGGTCGCCGAGCGGATGAATTTCGCCGACCGCCCCGGCAAGAGCAAGGTCGAGCGCTTCATGCAGTTCTATTTCCTGCAGGCGAAGCGCGTCGGCAGCCTCACTGGCGTGTTCCTCGCCCATATCGAGGACGATTTGGCGAAGAATGCTGCCCGCAGGGGCTTTTTTGCCGGTTTCCGGCCCAAGCCGAGGCTGGTGAAGGGCTATCGCGTCTTCGGCGGCCGGATCGCCGCACCATCGGACGACTGGTTCCGCAAGGACCCGGTGCGGCTGATCGAGATATTCCAGATCGCCGAGGCCGAGGAACTGGAAATCCACCCCGAGACCATGCGGCAGGCCGATCGCGACGCGAAGCTGATCGACAATGACGTGCGCGAGGACGAGCGCGCCAATGCGCTGTTCCTCGAGCTGCTTTGTGGGCGCAACGATCCCGAAATGGTCCTTCGCTGGATGAACGAGACCGGCGTATTCGGCCGTTTCGTGCCCGATTTCGGCAAGGTCAACGCGCAGATGCAGTTCGACATGTACCACCACTATACGGTGGACGAGCACACGATCCGCGCCATCGGCCTGCTCAGCCAGATCGAGAAGGGCCAGCTCAAGGACGACCATCCGCGCGCCACCCGCCTGATTCACAAGGTCAGTTCACGGCGCGTGGCTTACGTGGCGGCGCTCCTGCACGATATCGCCAAGGGGCGCGGTGGCGATCACTCCGAACTCGGCGCCGAAGTCGCGCTCGAACTATGCCCGCGCTTCGGCCTCACAGAGAGTGAAACCGAACTGGTTTCGTGGCTGGTGCTCAACCACTTGCTGATGAGCCATACTGCGCAGAAGCGCGACCTCACCGATCCCAAGACGATCGAGGATTACGTCTCGCAGGTGCAAAGCGTCGAACGCCTTCGGCATCTCGCGATCCTGACGGCGGTCGATATACGGGCGGTGGGCCCCGGCACGTGGAACAGCTGGAAAGGCCAGTTGCTGGGCGAGCTTTACGATGCCTCGTCAGAGCGCATGCGGCTCGGCCACATGCGGCATGGTCGCAAGGAAAAGGTCGCTGCGAAGAAGGAGCAGGTCGGAGAATTGCTCGGCGAGAAGGCCGGATTGGTCGAGGAGCTCGGACAGACCTTCGGCGATGCCTACTGGATCGCCGAACCGGTCGATATCATCGCGCTCAACCTCGTGCATTACGCCGCGGCGCGCGATCTCGAGCACGACCTTTCGGTTCACTGCGAAAATTACGAGGCACGCGGGGCAACGCTGGTCACGGTGATCGCGTCAGACCACCCGGGCCTGTTCTACCGCATCGCCGGCGGCATCCACCTGGCTGGTGGGAACATCATCGATGCGCGCATCCATACCTCGCGCACGGGCTGGGCGCTCGACAACTTCCTCGTGCAGGACCCGCACGGCGCCCCGTTCCGCGAGGAGCAGCAGCTGCGCCGGATCGAGCAGAGCATTTCCGATGCGCTCGCCAACCGGATCGACCTGACGCCGAAGCTGGCCCAGCGGCCCCTGCCGCACAGCCGGTCCAAGGCCTTCGATGTTTCGCCTCGGGTGCTGTTCGACAACAAGGCTTCGAACCGCTTCACCGTCATCGAGGTCAACGCACGCGATCGTCCCGCACTGCTCAACCGGCTGGCGAGGGTCCTGTTCGAGAGCCGCCTGGTGGTCCATTCGGCCCACATCACCAACTACGGGGAACGGGCGGTCGACACCTTCTACGTGACCGATCTCACCGGCGGCAAACTGGTCGAGGGCGAGCGCCAGAACCGCCTCGAGGCCCGACTGGTAGAGGCGGCAGGTGATGCATTACAGGCACGGTTGGAAGACGCCTGACAGCCGTTCGTGGTTTGATTGTTGCAGTTAGGTTGCAAATCGGCCACTGATTCTTGCGAGAGATATCCAAAGGAGAGGACCCCTCATGCGATCCACTACGCTTTCGTTGCGCACGCTTGCCCTTCTCGGTGCAGGTTTCACGCTGCTCCCCCAGGCCGCTATGGCGCAGGATGCTGACGACGATACCGATACTGTTGTCCAGGAAGACGACGCAGCGGACCAGACCCCGGCCCGCGGTATCGACTCGCTCAACACCATCATCGTCACCGGCACCAAGACGCAGAACCCGGAAAATGTGCAGGACATCCCGCTTGCCGTGACCGCGTTCAATTCGGAAAGCCTTGATGCCCTCAACGTGCGTGACGTCCAGTCGCTGACCTATTCGGCGCCGAACGTTTCGCTCGACCAAGTCGGCACCAGCCGCGGTACGGCGAACTTCTCGATCCGCGGCCTCGGCATCAACTCGTCGATCCCCTCGATCGACCCGACCGTCGGCGTCTTCGTCGATGGCGTGTACCTAGGCTTCAACGGCGGCGTCGTCTTCGACGTGTTCGACCTCGACAGCGTGGAAATCCTGCGCGGTCCGCAGGGCGTGCTGTTCGGTCGTAACGTGACCGGCGGCGCGGTCCTGCTGAACACCGGCAACCCGACCGACGAATTCAGCGGCAAGTTCCGTGCAGCTGTCGACGGCCCGTGGGTCGATGGCGGCCGCGGCGGTTCGAACTACACCGTCAGCGGTGTGATTTCCGGCCCGATCGTCGAAGACACCCTGCTGTTCAAACTGGGTGGCTATTACAACAAGGACGAAGGTTACTTCACCAACCTGTTCGACGGTTCGAACCACGGCGAAGCGGAAACCAAGATCCTGCGCGGCGCACTCGAAGGTCGCTTCGGCGGCCTGATGATCCGCGGTAAGCTCGACTACTTCACCTCCGAAGGTGACGGCCCGTCTGGTCAGAACCGCGGCATCTTCCGCCGTGACACTTTCGATTTCGCGATCGACGAGCCCGGCAATTACGACAATGAAATCTGGACCGGTTCGGTTACCGCAGAAGTCGACATCGGCCCGGGTACGCTGACCAATATCTTCGGCTATCGTAGCTATGAGGCGACGACGCTCGGCGATATCGACAGCGCCCCCTTCTTCGGGTTCCACTCGAACACCGAGACCGAGCAGGACCAGATCTCGAACGAACTGCGTTATGCGGTTTCGGGCAATGGCTTCGACCTGACCGTCGGCGGTTTCTTCTTCGACCAGTCGATCGCCTATACCGAAGTGCGTGACCTTCCGCCGCTTTCGCCGCTGACCTTCTACGGCGGTGGCTATCAGGACCATCAGGTTCTCGGTGCATTCGCCAACGGCCAGTTCTACCTCACCGATGCCCTTTCGGTCATCGCCGGCCTCCGCTGGAGCCGCGAAGAGAAGGATGCAGGCGTAACCTATATCCGTCCGCGTCCCGAATGTTCGGTGGTCGACGGCACCTGCCCGACCAGCGGCACCAACCCCTTCATCCCGACCGAGAACAACGGCTTCACGGATGACAATAGCTGGTCCAACTGGTCGCCGAAGCTCGGCCTGCAGTATGAATTCGGCAAGGGCCAGGTCTACGCACACTGGACTCGCGGTTACCGTTCGGGCGGCTACAACTTCCGCATTACCAACGCGACCGTGTTTGAAAACGTCGTGGTCCCGGCAACGGGCGGCAACTTCTCTTTCGACGAAGAGAAGGTCGACAACTACGAGTTCGGCGGCAAGTTCCAGTCGGACGACGGTGCCTTCACGCTCAACGCCGCGGTCTACCTGACCGACATCTCGGACATGCAGCGCGAAGTGAACCAGTCGAGCCCGACCGCCGGTGTCTCGCAGTTCATCCTGAACACGGCCGATGCTTCGATCCTTGGCTTCGAGGCCGAAAGCCGCATGCGCGTCACCGACTCGCTGCTGTTCACGGCCAACCTCGGCGTGATCGACGCGGAATATGACGAAGTGCGTTTCGACATTTCGAGTGACGGCGTGATCGACGATGCCGACCTCGCGCTGTCGCTACCGCGCGTTCCCCCGATCACCTGGGGTGTCGGCATGATCCACGAGCTGTACCTTGGTGACAGCGCAATCACGACCCGCGTGAACTACCAGTTCCGTGACGAGTTTGCGTATACCGACAACAACTTCGGTTACATCCAGGATGCGCAGATCCTCGATGCCAACATCACTTGGGACACCCCGATGGAAGGCCTCAGCTTCTCGCTCTACGGCAAGAACCTGCTCGACCAGGTCCAGGCCGGTGGCGATACGCAGCTGCCCTTCGGCGGTCCGCTGAGCAATGGCATCAACCAGCCGTTCGGCTTCTTCCCGGCAGGCGGCACGCTGTCGCCGCTGTCGAAGGGTCGCCAGGTCGGTGTCGAAGCGACGTTCGAATTCTGATCGGACGCAGCATTTGAAAAATGGGAAAGGGGCGCTTCCGGGCGCCCCTTTTTCTATGCGCTACCGCTTCGCTGCCTAGCGCGCGCATTCGAGCTGACGCGTCGCTGATCGCGCGCGTTGAATTACGCGTCAGGAAGGGCGCTCGCCAAACAGGGCGGTGCCGACACGCACATGCGTCGCGCCGAGCATGATCGCGGTTTCGTAGTCGCCGCTCATGCCCATGCTGCGCCCTTCGAGCCCGTGATCGCGCGCGAGCTTGTCGAGGAAAGCGAAAAACGGCGCGGGCTCGATATCGGCCGGCGGCAGGCACATGAGGCCTGCCAGCGGGATATCGGCGTCACGGGCCTGCTTGATCAGAGCGGGCAATTCGCCAACCGGGCAGCCGCCCTTCTGCTTCTCGTCGCCGACATCGACCTGTACGAAGCAGGGCACCTGCCTGCCGGTCTTGTCGAAGGCCTTGGCCAGCGCTTTCACGAGGCTTGGTCGGTCGAGCGAGTGGATCACGTCAAACAGCGCGGCGGCATCCTCGGCCTTGTTCGACTGCAGCTGGCCGACGAGATGCAGCTGCACGCCGGGATGCGCCTCGCGCAGTGCGGGCCACTTTTCCTGCGCTTCCTGCACACGGTTCTCGCCGAAATGACGATGCCCTTCGAGCAGGAGCGGTTCGATCGTCGCGGCATCGTGGCGCTTGCTGACCGCGACGAGCGTAACCTCGCCGGGATCGCGCCGGGCACGTTTGCAAACCAGCGCAATATTGGCGCGGACCTGTGCGAGAGGAGTATCTGCCTTTTCCATCTTGGGCGCGCTATAGCCGAGATGTGACGACACGCCAGTCCCTCCCCCTGCTTTGGCTCCTGAGCGATGCACGCAATGACGCTGGGCTCGAGGAAGCCTTGCGCGCCTTGCCGCGCGGTTCGGGCTTCGTGTTCCGGCATTATCACCTTGACCCGGCACAGCGGCGCGCGCGCTTCGACGAACTCGCAAAAATCGCGCGATCCTTCGGCCACACTGTCATCCTGTCGGGCGACGAAGACTGGGGTGCGGACGGCAGCTATGGCCCGCCCGAGCGGTTGGACAGGGGCCTGAAGCTCGCCACCGCCCATAACGGTGACGAGATCGAGCAGGCCGTGGCGGCCGGTGCCGATGCCATATTCCTTTCGCCCGTCTTCCCGACCGCCTCGCATCCGGGCGCAAGGACGCTGGGCGTGTACGGATTTCAGGTGCTGGCCCAGCAGTCGCCGGTCCCGGTAATCGCATTGGGCGGCATGAATGCAAAGCGGGCGGTCGAGCTCGACTGGCCGCGCTGGGGCGCGATCGACGGCCTCCGCTCGACGAACATGCCTTGACCTCGGACTCTCCGAGGATTCATACTGCGCGCTCTCGACGGATTAGGGGAAATACGAATGGCAACGCGCGCAGGCGCCAAACCCGACTGGCGGGCGGCTTTCCGCCGGTCTTTGCGGCGCGCCACGCATATGGCGGGCAGCGGGGTGCTGTTCGCGCTGCTGCTGTTCCTCGCGCTCGCGCTGGTCAGCTACACGCAGACCGATCCCAGCCCGTCAACCGCCGCAGACGGATCGCAGATCGGAAACTGGATGGGGCTGAGCGGCGCATGGGCAGCCGAACGCGCCTATTTCGCTTTCGGCCTCCCCGCGCTGCTGCTGCTGCCCCTGCTCTGGATTTCCGCGCGCCGTTTGTGGACCGGGGTCGAGGATCCCGAAGAAGAAGAGACACCCGGCAAATGGTGGAGTCCCTTCGCACTGCTCATGCTGGCCATGCTGCTGTTGGGCACGGTCATCTCGCTCCTGTTCGAAGACAGTCCGGGACCTTTTCCGGCGGGTGCCGGCGGGCTGGCCGGCCTGCTCGGCGCCGGCGGCATCGATGCCGTTGCGACGCGTTTCGGTGGCGAGTTTTCGGGCTGGATCATCGGGGGGCTGGGCCTCGTCGCGCTGGGCGGCGGGCTGGCGCTGGTGACCAAGGTCTTTGCGATCGACTGGGCACAGTTCTTCACACTTCCGGAGATGCTGAAGCGCGGATCGGATACCTCCGAGATCGACCTTCCGCTGGGGCCCAAGAAACCCAAGCGCGCGAAGCGGGCCCCGATCACGGACGATGATGACGCGGACGAAGATGCGCCCGTGCGCGAACCGCGCCGTGCGCCCGAGATCGCCGATCCGGTGTCCGCTCCTGCGCAATCGCGTCCGGCCAAGGCAAAGCAGCGCGACATGTTCGCCAGCTACCAGCTGCCGAGCCATGAATTGCTGACCGACCAGCCCGAAAGCAATGCGCCCAAGCTCGACAAGATCGCGCTCGAAAGGAATGCGCGCCTGCTCGAGAACGTGCTCGACGATTTCAACGTGAAGGGCGAGATCACCGCGGTGCGCGCAGGCCCCGTCGTGACCATGTACGAGCTCGAGCCCGCCCCAGGCATCAAGGCGAGCCGCGTTGTCGGCCTTGCAGAAGACATCGCCCGCAACATGAGCGCGATCAGTGCGCGCGTCTCGCCGATCCCGGGCAAGACCGTGATCGGCATCGAGCTGCCCAATGCCGATCGCCAGATGGTCAGCTACAAGGAACTTGCGACCTCTGCCGCCTTCGTGGACCACAGGGGCAGCCTGCCGATGATCCTCGGCAAGGACATCGCGGGCGAACCGATCATCGCCGATCTTGCCGCCATGCCGCATTTGCTCGTCGCGGGTACCACGGGTTCGGGTAAGTCGGTGGGCCTCAACGCGATCCTGCTGTCGCTGCTCTACCGCTTCACGCCCGACGAGTGCCGCCTGATCCTGATCGATCCCAAGGTGCTTGAACTCAAGACCTATGACGATATCCCGCATCTCCTTTCGCCGGTGGTTACCGAACCGGCCAAGTCTGTCCGAGCGCTCAAATGGGCGGTCGAGGAGATGGAGAAGCGCTACCGCATGATGAGCAGCGTGAACTCGCGGAACATTGCGGGCTTCAACGAGAAGGTTCGCAAAGCCGCGGAGAAGGGCAAGCCGCTCGGCCGCCGTGTCCAGACCGGCTTCGACCCCGAGACCGGGGAGGAGCTCTACGAAGAAGAGCAGCTCGATTACGAACCGCTGCCGCTGATCGTGCTGATCGTCGACGAGCTGGCCGACCTCATGGTCACCGTCGGCAAGGAAATCGAAGTGCTTATCCAGCGCCTGTCGCAGAAGTCGCGTGCTGCAGGCATCCACCTGATCATGGCGACGCAGCGTCCGTCGGTCGACGTCATCACCGGCGTCATCAAGGCCAACCTGCCGACGCGTATCAGCTTCAAGGTCACGAGCCGGATCGACAGCCGCACCATCCTCGGCGAGCAGGGCGCCGAACAGCTGCTGGGCAAGGGCGACATGCTCTACAAGCCCAACACCGGCGCGATGGTTCGCGTTCACGGGCCGTTCGTGGGCGACGACGAGGTCGAGCGTGTGGCCGATCACTGGCGCGCGCAGGGCAAGCCCGATTATGTCGATGCGGTCACCGAAGAGCCGGAAGACGGCGGCTTCAACTTCGAGGACGAATTTACCGCGTCCGACAATCCGGACGAGCGCAAGTATCGCCAGGCGTGCCAGATCGTTATCGAGAACCAGAAGGCTTCAGGTTCGTGGCTCCAGCGCCAGATGGGTGTCGGCTACAACACCGCTGCCAAGTGGATCGAGCGGATGGAAAGCGAAGGGCTTGTGGGGCCTGCCAACCATGTCGGCCGACGCGAGATTTTCCGCGACCAGGATGGAAACCCGATCTAGAGGGCGCCGATGAACTCATCTGCTGCAACCGAACCCGATACCGAGGCCGCCACCGAGAAGGCCGAAAATACGCCGCGCTGGGTCTATTCGCCGCTGGGCCGATCGATAGCGCCGCTGCGCCGGTACTGGCGCGACAAGGTTGTCAGCGATGTCGATCACAAGGCGGTGGTCGCCAAGATCGCGCTCGAATGTCCGGCAACGCCGCGGTACATCCTGATGATCATGATGTCGGCAGGCATCGCGATCCTCGGCCTGCTTCTCTCATCGCCTGCGGTGGTTATCGGGGCCATGCTGCTCTCGCCGCTGATGAGCCCGATCCTCGGGGTCGGCTTCGCCCTTGCGACCGGCAAGCAGAAATGGCTGCGGATTTCCGCGCGCTCGCTCGCGCTCGGCAGTATTGCAGCGGTGCTGTTCGCCGCGTTGATCGTGCTCGTGTCGCCGCTCCAGACCGTGACCGAAGAAATCGCGGCCCGCACGCGCCCCAACCTGTTCGACCTGCTCGTGGCTCTCTTCTCCTCGATCGCCGGTTCCTACGCGATGATCCGCGGGCGCGAGGGAAGCATCGTGGGCGTGGCGATCGCGACCGCCTTGATGCCGCCGCTAGCGGTGGTCGGCTTCGGTCTTGCGACCTTCAACTGGACGGTTTTCTTCGGCGCATTGGGGCTGTTCTTCACCAACTTCCTGACTATCGCGCTGACCGCCACACTGATGGCCCGTCTTTACGGATTCCGCACCACGCTCTCCACCCGGCAGGGCTGGTTCCAGAATGTCGGGATCTTCTTCATCTTCGTGGCGCTGGCGATCCCGCTCGGCCTTTCGCTGCGCCAGATCGCGTGGGAAGCCAGCGCGCAGCGCATCGTGAAGAACACGATCGAGGCGGAATTCGGCGATCGCTCCCGCATCAGTGAACAGTCCATAGATTGGGACAGCGAGCCACTGCGCATCACGGCGACTGTCCTCACGCCTGAATTCGATGCCGATGCCAATGAAGATATCACCCGCTCTTTGCGCAGGCGGCTGGGTGACGATCTGACGGTCAGCATCGAGCAATTCCGCGTCGGTGCCGACCCGGGTGCCGCAGAACAGGCCGAACTTGCCCGCGCGCGGGCTGCGGAACAGGCCGCTGCGACCGAGCGACAGATTGCCGGCATGGTGGACCGGATGGCCGTGGCAGCCGGGGTGGCCCGGGGCGATGTCATGCTAGACCGCGAAACGCGCCGCATTGCGGCAACCGCAAAGCCCCTGCCGCAACTTAGCTTGTCCGGATATCGCGAGCTGGAGAGCCGCGTGACCAAGTCTGTGCCGGGCTGGACTGCCAGCCTCAGGCCGCCGCTGCTGCAGCTCCCGCGTATCGCGATGGAAGACGGCAAGCCTAACGAGGCGGGTCAGGCGAGCCTCGAACTCGCGATCTGGGCTGCCGAACGAACGGGCGTGCCAGTGATGGTTCTCGGCAATGCGGAAGATGCGGCCATTGTCGCGAACCTGCTGTCCGATGCCGGCATCGATTCGAGCGTTACGGAGACTGCGGGCAGCGATACCGTCGAGTTGTCCTGGATCACGATCTAGCTTGCAGGTGCGGGCGGAAACTGCGCGCCTCAACAGGTGATTTCGTGCCCTTGCGGGGGACGACAAGCCTTGCCCGTCGATGGTTACAGATGTAACGGCATCGCCAAATCAAGGAGTCCCCCAATGCGCATCGGTTGCCCCAAGGAAATCAAGAACCACGAATATCGCGTCGGCCTCACGCCGGAGAGCGCGAAGGAACTGATCGTGCAGGGCAACGAGGTCTGGATCGAGACGCAGGCCGGTTGCGGCATCGATGCGACCGACCAGCAGTACATCGAAGCCGGCGCGCGCATCGTGGACACGCCCGACGAAATCTTCGCCGAGTGCGAGATGGTGGTTAAGGTCAAGGAGCCGCAGGCGGTCGAGCGCGCCAAGCTGCGCGAAGACCAGATCCTCTACACCTACCTGCACCTCGCGCCCGACGCGCCGCAGACCAAGGACCTCGTCGACAGCGGCGTGACCGCAATTGCCTACGAAACGGTGACCGGCCCTCGCGGCCAGCTGCCGCTCCTTAAGCCGATGAGCCAGGTTGCCGGCCGCATGAGCGTCCAGGCAGGCGCGACCGCTCTGGAAAAGGCCCATGGTGGCCGCGGCGTCCTTCTCGGCGGTGTCCCGGGCGTCATGCCGGGCAAGGTCGTGGTGATCGGCGGCGGTGTCGTCGGTTTCAACGCGGCGCAGATGGCTGCCGGTCTCGGTGCGGACGTCACCATCCTCGACCGCGATCCCGAAGTGCTGGAAAAGGTCGGCACGCATTTCGAAACGCGCGCCAGCACCCGCTTTTCGAACGCTGCGAACCTCTACGACGCCGTATGCGGCGCGGACCTAGTGATCGGCGCGGTGCTGATCCCGGGTGCGGCCGCTCCCAAGCTTGTCACCCGCGACATGCTCAAGGACATGCAGAAGGGCGCTGTGCTCGTCGACGTGGCAATCGACCAGGGCGGTTGTTTCGAGACTTCGAAGCCCACGACCCATGCCGATCCGACCTATATCGTCGACGATATCGTGCATTATTGCGTCGCCAACATGCCCGGCGCAGTGGCGCGCACCAGCACCTATGCGCTGAACAACGTCACCCTGCCGCATGCTCTTCGCATTGCGCGCATGGGTTGGAAGGAAGCGCTTGCTGCCGATCCGCATCTTGCCGAAGGTCTTAATGTCCACAAGGGCGAGGTGACCTACAAGGCCGTGGCCGACGAACTTGGCTACGCCTACCGACCTGTCGCCGACGTCCTCAAGGGATAAAGTTAACGCGCGGGCGGTTTTTGATAACCTGCTCTTAATTGATACCGCGTATGGCGCAGCGATGGGAGTGAATCTCGCCATGGCTGCGCCGCGCTTCTTGCGGCTGATATTGATCGCTTTTCTGGCGATACTAGGCGCCATTGCGCCTGCCGCTTACGCGCAGGAAGCCGCCCAGGCAGCGAAATTTGCGCCCGGTTCCATTTGCCACACTTCGGACAAGGCCGGGACGACCTATGACAGCCTGCTGTCGGACGGATCGCGGTGGACCTGCGAGGGTGCCGAATTCGACTGGGATGCCGAACGCCACTTCATCCGCCACGACCTGACCAAGCTTGCAGAAGGCGCGCAGCCTCCGCGCTACGCCGAGTTCGACCGCAACGAATACGAGAAGCTGACCGTCATCGCCGTCGAGGCGGACGGCACGCAAAGTTCGGTCAGCTACAGTTTTGCCGACACCCAGCTGGGTTCTTCCAGTCTCAAGTCGATCGTCGCTTTCCCGCAGTCCGCCACGCCGCCGGTGGCGATCGTCATGGTACTCGACAAGTCATGGTGGCCCGAGACCCTGGTCGCGGCAAAGCTTGTCGCGGAGCCCTCGGTCGAGGCGAAAGCCGGTTACATCCACCTCCTCGCCGCATTACTGTGCGGGCTGTTCCTTGCGCCGATCATTTTCGATCTCGGTTACTTCAGGGCGCTGAGGCAGTCGTTTCCCCTGTTCCATGCGGCGTTCTGCCTCATGGCCGCCATCCAGACCGCTGCCGTGTCGGGCCTGATCCCGCTGATCATGCCGATTTCCTATTCGGCCGAGCTCATCGTCACCTATTTCACGCTCGACCTGATGATCCTTGCGACGGTGCTGTTCGCCTACAAGTTCGTCGAACAGGAATTCATGACCCGCCGCCACAAGGTCATCATGCTGTGTGTTGCGGCAGGTGTGCTCACCAATGGCGCAGTGCTGACCTTCTTCCCGGAGCCCTTCGGCCTGTGGATCGACCGGATCTATTTCGGGGCGCTGTGCACATTGCTGGCGGGGTATTTCTACGTCCTGTTCTCGGCTCGTGCAGCCGGCAGCCGGATGGCTCCCTACCTCATCCTCGGATTTGCGCCCCTGACGGCCATCGTCATTTTCCAGGCGGTGTCTGTTTTCTTCGTTGATCCGATCAACATTACGGAAGTCACCTTCGACGAGACCTGGGCACAGAACCTTGCTCTCCTGTTCGAGGTCGTGGCGACCGCGCTGGCGGTGGCGGACCGGTTCATCTCCATCCGCCGCGAACGCGATCGTGCGCTCGATGCCGCGCGTGCCATGGAAGCGCTCACCGAGCATGACGATCTGACCGGGCTGTTGAATCGGCGCGCGCTACAGTCGCGTTTCCCGGCGCTCGTCCAGGACGGTTTCACTGTCATGGCGATCATCGACATCGACCGGTTCAAGGCGATCAACGACATGCACGGGCACCCGGTCGGCGACGCAGTCCTGCGCTATACCGGCGACACGCTGAGGGGCGGAGCCGACCGCAACCTCGTGGCTTTCCGCATCGGGGGCGAGGAATTCTTGCTCATGCTGCGCGGCAAGGACGCAGCCAAGCGGGCCGAGGCGCGTCGTCGCGCAATCAGCTCGCGTACGCTGGCCGAGATCGAAGGTCTCGACAGCCCGGTGACCGCGAGCATGGGCCTGCTCGATTTCGAAACGCTTGCCCAGCAACAGGAAGTCGATTTCGGGGCGTTGTATTCACGCGCCGACCAGCTGCTTTACGAAGCGAAATGTGCCGGCCGCAACAGGACCTGTTCGGATACGGTCGAGATGTTCGAGGCCGAAACCACCGCAGGGCGCTCGGCAGCCTGACCTAGCGGAAGGGCTCGAGAACCTCGGGCCGCACCCTGACCAGCCGCTGGCTTTCCCGGTCGAGCATGGCCCATGTTGTGGCCGCCGAAACGATCACCTTGCCCGCACCATTGCGGAAATCGACCCGGCGGATCGAAGTGGCACCGCGCGGGTCGCCTTCGATCCAGGTCTCGCCCGTCACGCTCTCGCCCTCGGAAACATTGCCGCGGTAATCGATCTCGTGACGGGTCACGACCCAGAAGAACTGCTCGGCATCTTCGAGCCGCGCGGTGTCGTTCCAGTGCGCCGTGGCAAGGTCCTGGATCCAGCGGACCCAGACCGTATTGTTGACGTGCCCGAGCTCGTCGATGTGCTCGGGCAGCGCAGTGAACTCTTGAGTAAAGCGTGTGCTCACTCGGTCATGCCCATCTGCCACAGGATGAATGCATATTCCTCGGCGACTTCGTAGATCGAGGCGAAGCGTCCCGACTTGCCGCCGTGGCCTGCGCCCATGTTCGTCTTCAACAGCAGCTCGTTGTCATCGGTCTTGTATTCGCGCAGCTTGGCGACCCACTTCATCGGTTCCCAATAGGTCACGCGCGGATCGTTGAGCCCGGCGGTCACCAGCAGCGGCGGATAGTCCTGCGCCACCACCTGGTCGTAGGGCGAATAGGACAGGATGTAGGCGAAGGCCTGCTTGCTCTCGATCGGGTTGCCCCACTCGGGCCATTCGCCCGGGGTGAGCGGCAGGTCCTTGTCGAGCATGGTATTGAGAACGTCGACGAAGGGAACGTGCGCCACAACCGCGCCCCACAGTTCGGGGTTGGTGTTGAGCACGACGCCCATAAGCTCGCCGCCGGCCGAGCCGCCGCTGGCGCTGATCTTGCCCTTGGCAGTGTAGCCTTTGTCGATCAGCCCCTTCGCGACATCGACGAAGTCGTTGAAGGTGTTGGTCCGCTCGTTGAGCTTGCCCTGCAGGTACCAGTTGCGGCCCAGATCGTCGCCGCCGCGGATATGCGCGATGGCAAAGGCGAAGCCGCGATCGACGAGGCTGAGGCGCGTGGTCGAGAAATTGGGCGGATAGGCGAAGCCGTAGGCACCATAGGCATAGAGATGCAGCGGGCCGCCCTGTTCGCGATCCTTGCGGCTCACGATCGAGACGGGGACCATCGTCCCGTCGCGTGCAGCGATCTCGATGCGTTCGACCTGGTAAAGGTTCGCGTCGTACCCGCTCGGGATTTCCTGCTGCTTGAGCAGTTCGAGTTCGCCGCCATCGACATGATAGTCATAGACCGAATCCGGCGTGACCATGCTCTCGTAGGCAAGGCGCAGCTTCTGCGTGTCGTATTCTGGATTGTTCGCGAGGCCGGTCGAGAAGCTCGCTTCGGTAAAGGCGATGGGCTTCACGAGGTTCGGGTCGGCGTAGCTGCGCAGCTGGATCTGGTCGAGACCGCGCAGGCGGCCTTCGGTGACGTAGAAGTCCTTGAACAGCTCGAAATCGGAGAGGTAGAACTCGTCCGACCCGGCGATCAGCGTGGTCCATTCGCCCGGCTTGTCGAGGCTCGCCGTGGCGAGGCGGAAGTTCACGTGATCGTCGTTGGTGTGGATGAAGAGCGTGCCGTCACGCACATCGACATCGTATTCGCGGCCCGTCTTGCGCGGGGCGACGAGAATCTGTTCGCCGGTCGGATCGTCGGCACGCACCATGCGCACTTCGCTGGTCTCGCTGTCGCCGACCGCGATGATGAGCCAGTCTTCCTGCGCCGAAAGCCCCGCGCCGACGCGGAAGCCGTCGTTTTCAGCCTCGCGGTAGAGTTCGACATCTTCCGACACCGGCGTGCCGAGCACGTGCAGCGTCGCATCGTGGACGCGCCACTGTTCGTTCGCGAGGCCGTAGACGATCGCCTTGTCGTCCATCACCCAGGTGAGGCCGGTCAGCGTGCCGGGGATCTCGTCGGGCAGCAGTTCGCCGGTCTCGAGATCCTTGATTCGCGCGGTGAAGCGTTCGGAACCGTTGGTGTCGCTCGAATAGGCGAGATAGCGGCCGCTTTTCGAGACGGAGAATGCGCCAAGGCGGAAATATTCGTGGCCTTCGGCCAGCGCGTTCTCATCGAGGATTAGCTGCGCATCGCCGCCGGCAACGGGCTTGCGATAGTATTTGCGATATTCCGCACCTTCCTCGAATTCGGACCAGTAGAGCCAGTCGCCATCCTTCTGCGGGACGGTCGAATCGTCCTGCTTCACGCGCGCCTTCATCTCTTCGTAGAGTTCGTCGACCAGCGCCTGCTGCGGCGCCATGCGCGCCTCGAACCAAGCGTTTTCGGCCTTCAGGTGTTCGAGCACATCCTCATCGTCGATCGTCGGATAGCTCTGGTCTTTCATCCAGTGATAGGGATCGGAAATCGTGATCCCGTGCTGGGTGTAGGAATAGTCGCGCTTCTCTGCAGTCGGCGGCGAGGTCGGTTCTGTCACGGATGTCCCTTCGGCAATTTGGGCAGCGATAGGTGCGGCGAAAGCCATTGCGCAGGCAGATAGGCACGCAGCCAGTCGGTTGAAAGTCACGAGCGATCCCTTTCGGTGCGGCACAAAGGTGGAAAGAGTGGCCGCAGATCCCTATTGAAGGGTGGTGATTATGCGCGGCAAAGCGCCGCGGCAAGCGCTGCTTCGCCCAAGTGCAGAGCGGCACCGATGAAAGGAATTCTCGCCCATGCTTATGCAAACCCATGAAGCCCGTCTCGACGCGCTGCGCACCGAACTGGACAAGCGCGGCCTCGACGGCTTCGTCATCCCGATCTCCGACGAGCACATGAGCGAATATGTCGGCTCCTACGCCCAGCGCCTCCACTGGCTGACCGGCTTCGGCGGCAGTGCCGGCAGCGCGGCGGTACTCAAGGACAAGGCCGCCATGTTCACCGACGGCCGCTACACCGTCCAGGTGCGCGAGCAGGTCGACGGCAAGCTCTACGACTACGAAGACGTGCCTGCGACCTCGCCCGCCAAGTGGCTGGCCGAGAACGCGCACAAGGGTGCCAAGATCGGTTACGACGCCTGGCTCCACGGTGTCGAATGGGCCGAGGAGGCCCAGAAGCTCTTCGCCAAGAAGGGCATCGAACTTGTGCCCGTCGACGGCAACCCGATCGATGCCGTCTGGGCCGACCGCCCGCAGCCCTCGCTTGCCGCAGCCGTCCCGCATGACGACAAATTCGCTGGCCGCTCAAGCGCGGACAAGCGCGCCGAGATCGCCGACTGGCTCAAGCAGGAAGGCTATGACGCCACCGTCATCACCGCACTCGATTCGGTCGCATGGGTGCTGAACATGCGCGGCGAAGACGTCGACAACACGCCGGTCGCGCTGTCTTATGTGCTCGCCCATGCAGACGGCACGGCAGAACTGTTCATCGCGCCCGAGAAGGTCACGCCGGAACTGACCAAGCACCTCGGCAATGCGGTCAGCATCCGTGATCGCGCCGACTTCCAGCCCGCGCTGGCGGACCTCAAGGGCAAGACCGTGGCGGTCGATCCCAAGCACGCCGTGGCTGGCATCTTCCATGCGCTGGAGCAGGGCGGGGCGACCGTCGTACGCGATGCCGATCCGGCCGTCCTGCCCAAGGCGATCAAGAACCCCGCCGAACAGCAGGGCCACCGCGATGCGCAGGCGCGCGACGGTGCGGCGGTCGTGAAATATCTCCGCTGGATCGAAGAAAATGCGCCCTCGGGCGAGGTGGACGAACTCACCGCCGCGGCGAAGCTGCGCGAATTCCGCGGTCTCAGCCCGGACATGAAGGACACCAGCTTCGACACCATCAGCGCTGCCGCTGGCCATGCTGCATTGCCGCATTACAAGGTGGACGAGGACAGCAATATCCCGATCCCGCCCTCGAGCATCTACCTCTGCGATTCGGGCGGCCAGTATCCCGACGGCACGACCGACATCACGCGCACCGTCTGGGTCGGCCCGGGCGAGCCGACGGCCGAAATGATCGACCGCAACACGCGCGTGCTGAAGGGCCATATCGAGCTCGACCTCGCGCGTTTCCCCGACAAGACCAGCGGCGGCGCGCTCGACGCGCTGGCGCGTATGCACCTGTGGCAGGCAGGCGTCGACTATGGCCACGGCACCGGTCACGGCGTTGGCAGCTATCTCTCGGTCCACGAAGGTCCGCAGCGTATCTCGAAGCCCGGCGGCGCTTTCCCCGGTACCGAGACCCCGCTGCGCGAGGGCATGATCCTTTCCAACGAGCCGGGCTATTACAAGCCGGGTGAGTACGGCATCCGGATCGAGAACCTCGTGCTGGTGGTCGATGCCAATATCGAGGGCAGTGAGGGCAAGTACCTCACTTTCGAAACGCTCACGCACGTCCCGCTCGACCGCAAGCTGGTCGACAAGTCGCTGATGACCGACCGCGAAATCGCATGGTGGAACGAGTACCATGCGAAAACCCGCGCGATCCTCGCGCCGCAGCTCGAGGGCAAGGATCTGGCCTGGCTCGAACGCGAGTGCCAGCCCTTGTAGGATTACGTATGTTCCCGTAATGTTCCGCAGGTCGCGAGTCGTTTTGGATAAGGAGTCACGCGGATGATTGGATATGTTACGGTCGGCACCAACGACCTGGAGCGGGCGGCGAAGTTCTACGATGCGATCGCCGCCGAACTCGGCGTCGGGCGGATGATGGACTTCGAAACCTTCATTGCCTGGGGCAAGTGGGATGGCGGCGCAGGTATCGCTGCGACCAAGCCGTTCGACGGGGAAAAGGCGACGGTCGGCAACGGCACGATGGTCGCGCTCGAGGCCAAGGATCGCGACCAGGTGAAGCGGCTCTACGACATCGCTCTCGCGAACGGCGGCAGCGACGAGGGCGAGCCGGGGCCGCGGGGAGAGCCGGACGAGAACGGCATGCTGTTCTATGCCGCCTATTTCCGCGATCCGGACGGCAACAAGCTCAATGCCTTCCTGATGGACAAGGTCGCCTGACGACGAGGCTGACTTTTCGCCAGCATGAACAGGCACTTCGTCCTGCGACAAAGCGTTACAAAACACCCGCTTCACGGCATATTGCTGCGACATTGGGTGCCTAGAAAGGGCACACGAGCTGCGGCGCCTACCTCCCCTCCCTCGCAAGTCCCCCGGCGCTGCAGCTCCCCCATTCCAGGAGCTTGAAAATGAAAAAGACGACCCTTTCCCTGACCGCCGCCGCGCTCGTGCTGACCGGCACCGCGGCACTCGCCCATGGCCACATGGGCAAGATGAAGGTCGATGCCGATGGTGACGGCCTTATCACGCGCACCGAGATGACCGCGCATGCCGACCAGATGTTCACCCGGATGGATGCTAACGGCGACGGCGTCATCAATGCCGAAGACCGCGCAGCCCGCCGCCAGGCGCATTTCGCCAAGGCCGATACCAATGGCGATGGCGAACTGTCGCAGGCCGAAATGCAGGCGATGCACGCAGAGCGTATGGAAAAGCGCGAACAGCGTCGGGCACAGCGCGGCGAACGCCGTGAAGCACGCATGGCCGAGCACTTCGAGCGTCTCGACACCGACAACTCCGGCGGTCTTTCGCAGGCCGAGATGAAGGCGGGTCACGAAGCGCGCGGCGAGCGTCGTGGTGGTGAGCGCAAGGCCCGTGGCGGCAAGCGCGGTCATCGCGGCGGCATGCACATGCTGCGCTTTGCCGACACCAATGGCGACAAGACGATCACCCGCGCCGAATTCGATGCGGCGGTTGCAGACCAGTTCGCCAAGACCGACACCGATGGCGATGGCCAGGTGACGACTGCCGAAATGCAGGCCCGTCACAAGGCGATGCGCGAGGCCATTCGCGCCGAACGCAACGCCGGCAGCCAGTAAGCCGCTTGCGCGCCATGCAAACCAGGAGGTAGGCGCGAAAAGGACCACATGACCGATGCTGCGCCTACCTCACTCCTGCTTGTCGATGACGAGCGCACCCTGCGCGAACCCTTGGCGGAATATCTTTCCGGCCAGGGGTTTGCCGTGCGCGAGGCGGAAAGCGCGGCGCAGGCGCGCAGCCTGCTCGAAGGCGACACGCCCGACCTCGTCCTCCTCGACATCATGATGCCGGGCGAGGACGGGCTTTCGCTCTGCCGCCACCTCGTCGAGAGCCGCCAGCTCCCCGTGATCCTGCTGACCGCCAGGGGCGAAGCGATGGACCGGATCATCGGGCTGGAAATCGGTGCCGACGACTACGTCACCAAGCCGTTCGAACCGCGCGAGCTTGTCGCGCGTATCCGCTCGGTCCTGCGCCGGGCAGACCGTTCGGGCCCGGCACCGTCCGAAGACCTCGCCTATAGTTTCGAAGGCTGGACGCTCGATCCGCTGAAACGCCGCCTGACCGATCCCGAAGGCACGCTGGTGCCGATTTCGACGGCTGAATTTCGCATGCTCCGCGCCTTTTGCGATCACCCGAGGCAGGTCCTCGACCGCGACCAGTTGCTCGACATGGTACAGGGCCGCGAGGCGCATCTGTTCGATCGCGCCGTCGACAACCAGATCAGCCGCCTGCGCCGCAAGATCGAAGCTGATACCCGCAACCCGCAATTCATCCAGACCGTGCGCGGCGGCGGCTATCGCCTCGCCGCCGACGTCACCCGCGTGCCTGCATGAAGCGCTTCCTCCCCAAAAGCCTGCTCGGACAGCTCACGCTCGCACTCGGACTGACGCTTTTCATCGTGCAGGGCGTAAACGGCTTTCTCGCCTACAGTATCGAGAAGGACCGCGTCGAAACCGCGCTGGTCAATACGCTCAGCCTGCGCCTCGTCGCAGCCGCGCGCTTCGCCGACGACCCGCTGGTCGTGACCATCGATCCTCGCCGCGACGCGCGCGATGCGGAGGAACGTCGCCCGCAGCGCCGGCCCGGCCCGAACCGCCGCCGGTTTGCCAACACCGATTTCCGGCAGGCGGACAGCTTCGAGATCCTTCCGGTCGACATCCGCCGCCCCGAACTGGAGGAGCGGCTGGCCGAGAATCTGCGGGACAACGGCCGCACATTCTCGGACATCAGGGTGGTCGAGCGGCCGGTCAGTGCCGATCCGGTCTCGCAGCGCTTCCTGTTAAGGTTCGCAATGCGCCGCGGCCTGACAGAGCGCGACTTGCCCAAGGCGGTCGCACTTGCGGGCATTTCCGAAGGCGAGGGCTGGGAGATCGTGCGCGCACCGGTTCGCGATACGCACCAGCATTTCGGGCCTGTTTTTCCGCTGCTGAGGGCAGCCGCACTCACGCTGCTGCTCTCTTTCATCCTGTGGCTGGTCCTGCGCCGCCTGACGGGACCGCTTGCCCAGCTGACCCGCCAGACCGAGCGGTTCGCGGCCTCGCCCGGACAGTACGAGCCGATCGAGCCGCGCGGGCCGGAAGACGTGCAGCGGCTGATCACCGCGCATAACGCCATGGAGGCGCGCATCGGTGCCATGCTCGAGGAAAAGGACGTGATGCTCGGCGCGATCGGGCACGATCTCAAGACCCCGCTCGCCGCGCTTCGCGTGCGGGTGGAGGGTGTCGAGGACGAGGTGGCGCGTTCCCGCATGGTCGACAGCATCGAGGACATCACCCTCACGCTCGACGAAATCCTCGCGCTCGCCCGTGTGGGCAAGTCGAACGAATTGCCCGAGCGTACCGATCTAGCCGCACTCGCCGCCTCGGTGGTCGAGGAGTTCGAAGACACGGGAGAGGAAATCGCGCTCGACGCATCCCGCGTGGTCGCCCCGGTCCATCTCACCTGGCTCAAGCGTGGTCTCAGGAACCTCGTGTCGAATGCGCTGCGCTACGGCGGCGATGCTAGAGTATGGATCGGCAGGGAGGGCGATGAGGCCATCCTGCGTGTCGAGGACAACGGCCCTGGCATTCCCGAAGACCGCATCGCTGAAATGCTCGAACCGTTCACGCGCGGTGAGGCCAGCCGTAATCGCGCCACCGGCGGAGCAGGCCTCGGGCTAACCCTCGCGCGCGCCGTGGCAGAGCAGCATGGCGGTACCCTCAAATTGTCCAATCGCCCGGAAGGCGGCCTGCGGGCGGAGTTCCGCCTCCCGCTCTAGCGCATCAGACCGCCGACGATGTTGCGCACGAAGGCGTTGAGGCCGGTGCGGACCGGGTCGGCTCGCGATTTCTTGCCCAGCACCGTCGCAACCGCGATGGAGCTGAGCGATCCTGCGGCAGCCGTCGCCGCGGCCTTGCCCGCCTTGGTCCACATGGAAGGCGTCTTGCGCTCGCGCTTGCGGACTTCCTCTTCGCCCTTTTCCTCGACCTCCTTGGCGGTCGCGGCGGCATCGGCGGCCTTGGCGGCGAGCACTTCCTCTGCGCTCTCGCGATCGACGGCCTCATCGTATTTCCCATCGAGATCGCTCACCGAATTGATGATCTTGCGTTCTTTCTCCGTCACTGGGCCGAGGCGTGAATGCGGCGGCTTGATGAGGGTGCGCTGGACGATCGTGGGCGCGCCGTCTTCGTCGAGCGTCGAGACCAGCGCTTCACCGACCTTGAGCTCGGTGATGGCTTCCTCGACGTCGAGATCGGGGTTGATGCGGAAGGTCTCGGCAGCTGCCTTGATGGCCCGCTGGTCGCGCGGGGTGAAAGCGCGCAGGGCATGCTGGACGCGGTTGCCCAGCTGGCCGGCGATCTTCTCGGGAATGTCGATCGGGTTCTGGGTGACGAAATAGACGCCCACGCCCTTCGAACGGATCAGGCGAACAACTTGTTCAACCTTGTCCTCCAGCGCCTCGGGCGCATCGTCGAAGAGGAGGTGCGCCTCGTCGAAGAAGAAGACGAGCTTCGGCTTGTCCGGATCGCCCACCTCGGGCAGGGTCTCGAACAGTTCGGCGAGCAGCCAGAGCAGGAAGGTTGCGTAGAGCTTGGGGCTGCGCATCAGCTTGTCCGCGGCGAGCACATTGATGATGCCGCGGCCCTGTTCGTCGACGCTAAGGAAATCGTCGATTTCCAGCGCAGGCTCGCCAAAGAACCGGTCGGCACCCTGGCTTTCGAAGCTCAGCAGCTGGCGCTGGATCGCGCCGACGCTGGCCTTGGAAACATTGCCGTAAACGCCCGACAAGTCCTTCGAATTCTCGTAGGCGAAGGTCAGCATCGCTTGCAGGTCGCCGAGATCGAGCAGCAGCAAATTGTTCTCGTCGGCGTAACGAAAGACGATGTTGAGCACGCCTTCCTGAGTCTCGTTGAGGTCGAGCAGGCGGGCGAGCAGCAGCGGGCCCATTTCCGAGATCGTGGTGCGGATCGGGAAGCCCTTCTCGCCGTAGAGATCCCAGAAAACGGCGGCGTTATCGGCATAGGCATAGTCGTCCATGCCCAGTTCCTTCGCGCGGCCTTCCAGCTTGTCGGCATGCTTGAACTGCGGCGATCCAGCCATCGAGATACCTGCAAGGTCGCCCTTCACATCGGCCACGAAAACGGGAACGCCATTGGCGGAAAAACTTTCTGCAAGTCCCTGCAGCGTCACCGTCTTGCCGGTGCCGGTCGCACCCGCGATCAGCCCGTGGCGGTTAGCCTGCTCGAGCCGCAGGTGCTGGTTTTCGCCATCGGCTCCCAGACCGAGGAAAAGAGTGCTCATTCTTGCCCGTCCCTTGTTTCGTATTCTGCCCGTAAAGTCGGCCTGCGGTTTGAGGCAGCAGGCGCCCTTGCGTCAAGCAATCCCTCGACTTGCGCGGCCAAGGCGCTAAAGGCTTGATGTCTATGGCGGGCCGGACCCCATTCGTATTGCTCGATGATGCGCGCGAAAGCGGCGCTGCCGATGCCTTGCTGTTTTCCAATCCCCGCGAGATTTTCGTCGCACGACGCGCGGGCGAGGTCGCCGGCGTTCTCGAAGCGGCCGAAGCAGCCCGCAAGGGTGGCGGCGAGCTGGCCGGTTACATCGCTTACGAGGCCGGGCTGGCGCTCGATGACAAGCTCGCATGCCTCGCCGACGCGCAAACGGGGGCGATGGGCCCGCTCGTATGGCTCGGCCTGTTCGACGAACCCGAGCGAATTCCGGCCGCTGACATGCCCGACTGGCTGGCGACCAATGCCGAAGGCGGTGGCGGCGTCGGTCCGCTCGAACCGCAACTGTCACCGGGCGGCTACGAGGCGGCATTCGGCCAGTTGCAGGAAGCGATCCGCGCAGGCGACATCTACCAGGCCAACCTGACCTTCCCGCTCGCGGGCAACTTCACCGGCGACCCGCTGGGCCTCTACGCCGCGCTGCGCCCGGCCGCGCAGGCGGGCTATGGCGGGGTGATCTTCGACGGGTCGCACTGGCTCCTCAGTCTGTCGCCCGAACTCTTCGTGTCGCTGAAGGGACGCGAGGCGAAGGCCAAGCCGATGAAGGGCACACGCCCGCGCTCGGCCGACCCCGCGCTGGATGCAGCGCATGCGGAAGAACTGGCGGGCTCGGTCAAGGACAAGGCCGAAAACCTCATGATCGTCGACCTGATGCGCAACGACCTGAGCCGTGTGGCCGAGGCGGGCAGTGTGCGGGTGGACGAACCCTTCGCGATCGAGAGCTATCCCACGGTGCACCAGATGGTGAGCGTGGTGCGGGCCCAGTTGCAGGAAGGCAAAGGCGCAATCGACCTCGTACGGGCGCTCTTTCCCTGCGGCTCGATTACCGGCGCGCCCAAGATCCGCGCGATGGAACTGATCGACACGGTCGAGGCGCATCCCCGCGGCCCCTATTGCGGGGCGATCGGACGGATCGGGGCAGACGGCGATGCCGCCTTCAATGTCGCGATCCGCACGCTGCGCCTGACCGAGATCGAGAATGCCCGCGGCAAGGCCGTGCTGGGCGTCGGCGGTGCTATTGTCGCCGACAGCGAGCCGCGTACCGAGTGGCGCGAGGCGCTGATCAAGGGCGCCTTCGCCCGGGCGTCTTCTCCCGATCACAAGGCGGCGCAGTTTGACCTGATCGAGACCATGCGCTTCACGCCCGAGGAAGGCTTCGACTTCCTCGAGGAGCACCTGATGCGCATGAAAACAAGCGCTGCGGAGCTCGGGTTTTCCTTCGACCGGCACGAGGCGCGCAACCAGCTCCATGCGCTGTGTTTCGTGCTTGAAAAGCCGAGCCGCATCCGCCTGCTCGCTGCACGCAGCGGGGCGATCGCGCTCGACATCCAGGACATGCCCGCACCGTGGGGCGAACCTGCGGGATGCATCGTGCTGCCGCTGCCCGTCGATCCGGGCGACTGGCGCCTGCGCTACAAGACGACCGACCGGAGTTTTTACGACGATGGCCAGCGGATCGCGAAGGAGCACGGTGCGGCAGAAGCGCTGTTCGTGCGCGAGGACGGCTTGCTGACCGAAGGCTGCGTCACCAATATCTTCGTGCGCGATGACAAGGGCGTGCTATTGACGCCGCCAGCCGCGCTCGGCCTGCTGCCCGGTGTCTATCGGCAGTCGCTTCTCGACGAAGGGAAGGCGCGCGAGGCCGAACTCACAATTGCCGATCTCGAGGACGGTTTCTTCCTCGCCAATGCGCTGCGCCGGATGGTGCACGCGAAACTGAAGACTGCATGACCGATATTCCGATTATCTTCGAAGACGGCGAAGCGCTCGTCATCGACAAGCCTGCCGGCCTTCCCGTGGACCGCCCCAAGCGCGGCGGCCCCTGCCTCGAGGACCATTTCGAGCAACTGAAACTGGGCTTCCAGCGCCCGCCTTCGCCGGTCCACCGGCTCGACACCGATACCAGCGGCTGCTTGCTGCTGGCGCGCAATCCCAAGTCGTTGAAGCGCTTCGCCAAGGCGTTCGAGGACCGGCTGGTCGAAAAGCGCTACCTCGGCATTCTTGCCGGCATCCCCGAAGGCGAGGAAGGCACGATCGAACTCTCGCTGTCCAAGATCAGCAGTGCCGACAAGGGCTGGCGCATGATTGCGGCGAAGAAGGGCAAGCCTTCGGTCACCCACTGGCGCAAGCTGATGGAGCATGACGGCAAGGCGCTGCTCGAATTCCGTCCCGAGACCGGCCGGACGCACCAGATCCGCATTCATTGCCAGGCGGGTCTCGGCCTGCCGCTGCTCGGTGATCCTGTTTACGGCACCGGAAAGGGCGCGCCGCGCACCATGCTGCACGCCGCTGGGCTGGTCGTCCCGCGCGAGAAAAAGCCCGCGATCGAAGCCGCGGCACCGCTGCCGCGCGATTTCGCCGCGCTCGGGTTCACCGATGGGTAGGATCGCCGACCGGGCGCTGGAGATTGCCGAGGAGAAATTCATCGCTTCCTCCGGCCCGGGCGGACAGAACGTCAACAAGGTGGCGACCGCAGTGCAGCTGCGGGTCGACGTGTTCCAGCTGGGCATGCCACCCGAAGCCTTCGAGCGACTGAAGGAAATCGCCGGCAGCAAGTTCACGAAGGCGGGCGAAATTGTCCTCACCGCGAACGAATACCGTACGCAGGAACAGAATCGCGAGGCTGCTCGCGAACGTCTGGTCGCGCTGCTGGGTGAGGCTCTCACTCCGCCCAAGAAGCGCAAGAAAAGCCGGGTGAACCGCGTGGGCAAGGTCAAGCGGCTCAAGGCAAAGAAGGCGCGCGGCGAGGTGAAGGCCAATCGCGGCAAGGTCAGTTGGTAGCCGGACTGCCCACTGGCGCTTGACTTTTCGCCGGGAATCACACAAAGGGCGCGCCACACGGCGGTGCAGCTCGCGCCGCCCTTATTATTTCGGCCCGATCTCCAGTGTGGGAAGGGCCTCTACCGAAAGATCTTTAGGAACACGCCATGGCGAAGCCCGCAACCGTCAAGATCAAGCTCGTCTCGACCGCCGACACGGGCTTCTACTACGTGACGAAGAAGAATCCGCGTAACCACACCGAAAAGTTCGTCTTCAAGAAGTACGACCCGGTTGTGCGCAAGCACGTGGAATTCAAGGAAGCCAAGATCAAGTGATCTGGCGGGGCGTTAGCCCCATAAGCTGAACGGCGGGAACGCGATTAGTTCAGTGACAGTTCAATGCTCCGACTGTAGATCACGGAGCATGAACACCTTGTCCCTCTTCAAGAACCGACCCATCCTCTCGGCCGTGGCATTCGCCATGGCCGTTGGCGTACCTGCAAGCTTTTATGCCGCGCCCGCGCCGGTGGAGGCTGCCGCAGGCGATCTCGACCGTGCAGTCGATGCGCTGCGCGGCATTTCGACCATGAAGGCCGACTTCGTCCAGACCGACCGCAACGGCAATTCCGTGACCGGCGTCATGACGCTGAAGCGCCCCGGCAAGATCCGTTTCGAATACGAGAAGGGTGCCGAGCTCCTCGTCGTGTCCAACGGCAAGTCGATGTACATGATCGATTACTCGGTGAACCAGGTCCAGCGCTGGCCGATCAAGAATTCGCCACTCGGCGCGCTGCTCGATCCGAGCCGCGACGTGAAGAAATACGGCAAGCTCGTTCCGACCAGCCATGACGATGTCGTCAGCATCGAGGTGCGCGACAAGAATCGCCCCGAATTCGGCGTCATAACGCTGATTTTCGCCCGCGACGGATCGGCCCCGGGCGGCCTCCGCCTGACCCACTGGGTGGCGCTCGATTCGCAGAATCACCGCACCACCGTGCGGCTGCGCAACCACCGCTACGGAGTGAGCGTGGCTGACAGCGCATTCACCTTCCGCGATCCCCGCAAATCGTCCCGTCGCCCGGGATAAACGCTTCGGCGATGAAACGTTCGAATATTGCGGTTTTCCGCGACCGAATGTTCATTGAGCAGCAAGTCGAGCGGGCGTAGAACGGAACTTACGAACCGGCGGGCGGCAATTTCCCCCCTGTTGATTGCACGGCCCACCAAACCGCTTCGTATCCAAGCGTGACGAACGCTCACAAGGAACCCTCGAGCCAATGCCCCCGGCTCGAGGGTTTTTTGTATGGGGAGGTAGACCCCTCGGCGTGAGCGCCCTATCTCCGCGCCATGGTTTCTGTCGCTACCTGGAATATCAATTCCGTCCGCCTTCGCATGCCCATCGTCGAGCGTTTCCTGAAGGAGACGGGTCCCGACGTGCTCTGCCTCCAGGAGATCAAGTGCCAGGAGCACCAGTTCCCCTACGAGGCGTTCAAGGCGCTCGGCTACGAACATGTCGCTGTTCACGGGCAGAAGGGCTATCACGGCGTCGCCACCGTCAGCCGCGTGCCTTTGCGCGAGTTTTCGCGCCACGACTGGCAGGCCAATGGCGAAGCGCGCCATGTCGGTGTCGAACTGCCCGAGTATGACGGCATGATCATCGAGAATGTCTACGTGCCTGCAGGCGGTGACGAGCCGGACCGCGAAATCAATGCGAAGTTCGGCCAGAAGCTCGATTTCCTCGAGCGCATGACGCAGTGGGCCGACAAGGTCGACCGCCCGACGCTGATCGTGGGCGATTTCAACATCGCGCCGCTCGAAAGCGACGTCTGGAACCACAAGCAGCTCTTGAAGGTCGTCAGCCATACGCCGATCGAGGTCGAGAGCCTCCAGCGCTTCATGGACGCGCATGGCTGGTCCGACATCGGGCGCGAGCACATCAAGGCGCCCGAACGCTATTACAGCTGGTGGAGCTACCGCGCGAAGGACTGGAAGGCGAACGACCGCGGCCGCCGCCTCGACCACATGTGGGCGAGCCCCGAGCTGGCCAAGCAGGCTACCGGCCATTCGGTCCACGAATACGCCCGCGACTGGGAAAAGCCCTCGGATCACGTACCGCTGGTGACGGAGTTCTCGCTCTGAGCGAGCAATCGCCTTCGCGCCGCGCGGCACTGGCGGTGGACGCGCTGCGTCACGGCTGGCCGCTGGCGATCGAGGGCGCTCCGCTGCTGCAACCGGTCGAGACCGCATTTTCCGATGTCTCGGGCGAGGCGATGCTAATCTCGGCAACACGCGCCGCGACGCTCAAGCTGGCCAACCAGCGCGAAGCGGCAGCGCCGCGCCAGCCGGTCCTGCTCCGCGGGGCAGAGACTTTCGACCTACCCGCTGCGCTCGGCGTTGCCGATCCCGCGCTCGACTTGCAGAACCCGATGAAGGGCCCGTTCAAGGCGCTCACGCTCGACTGGGAAGAACAGGCCCGCACGGCGCTGGAACTGGCGCGGATCGCGGGAATCCTGCCGGCCTTCATCGTCGACCCGAAAGGCGCCGGCGAGGCCACATCGCTGGAGGTCGGCGACCTTGCCGCCTTCACCGACCCGCAGCGCCTGCGCATCGCGACGCGTGCAAAGCTTCCGGTGGCGGCGGCCGAAGGCGCGCATATCGTGGCCTTCCGCAGCCCCGACGACACGCGCGAGCATGTCGCGCTGGTCATCGGCGAACAGCGTGCAGACAAGGCGCCGTTGGTGCGGCTCCATTCCGAATGCCTGACGGGCGATATTCTCGGCAGCCTCAAATGCGATTGTGGCCCCCAACTCGACGCTGCCCTGCACGCCATGCGCGACGAGGCGGACAAGGGCGGCTGGGGCGTATTGCTCTACATGCGGCAGGAAGGACGCGGCATCGGCCTCGTCAACAAGCTTCGCGCATACCGCCTGCAGGACCAGGGCTTCGATACGGTCGATGCCAATACGCGGCTCGGCCTGCCCGACGAGGCGCGGGATTTCCCGACTGCGGCGCGCATGCTCGAACTGCTAGGCGTGAAGGAAATCCGACTAATGACGAACAATCCGGCCAAGGTCGAAGCGCTTGCAGCAGAAGGCGTGACGGTTGCCGAGCGTGTGCCGCATTCGCTGCCCGACAATCCGCACAACGCCCGCTACCTCGCGACCAAGCGCGACAGGGCGGGGCACATCCTGCCATGAGCGCGCTGACCATTCGTCCCGAAAAACCCGCCGATCACGCGCAGATCGCGGTCGTTACCAACGCTGCTTTCGCCGAGGTGGAGCATAGCGACGGGAGTGAGGTCCAAGTCGTCGACCGCCTGCGCGCTGCCGGAGACCTGACCCTTTCGCTCGTGGCCGAGGATGGCCAGCGCATCGTTGGCCATGCCGCGGTTTCTCCGGTCACGATCTCCGATGGCAGCACGGGCTGGTACGGTCTCGGCCCGATCAGCGTGCTGCCGGCATGCCAGCGCGAGGGTGTGGGGTTCCGGCTGATGCAGCGCGCGATCGCCGACATGCGCGAACAGGGCGCGCGGGGCATCGTCCTGCTGGGCGAGCCGGCATATTATTCCCGCTTCGGGTTCGAACACGACCCGCAGCTTGCCTATCCCGGCCCTCCGGCGGAGTATTTCCAGCGGCTCGCGCTTGATGGCGATGCGCCGAGCGGTACGGTCAGCTACGCGCCCGCCTTCGGCTGAAGGCGCTTGCCGATCGCCTGTCCCATGCGGACGGCATCGCCCGGCTTCAGGCTCTCGTCCCATTCGACCTTGCCCGGTTCGAACAGCAGGACTGCCGTGGACCCGAGGATGAAGCGGCCCATCTCGTCGCCAGCGGCAAAGGTGTGCTGGCCGCCGGAGAAATCCTCGCGCACCAGCTTGGGATTGTGCGTTTCGACGAGGCCCGACCAAACGGTCTCGATCCCGGCGACGATCATCGCGCCGACCATGACATTGGCAAACAAGCCGTCCGGCCCTTCGAAGAGGCATGCGAGCCGCTCGTTCTTGGCGAAGAGGCCGTCCACGTTCTCTGCCGTCACCTGGTTCACCGAGAACAGGTCGCCCGGGACATAGGTTGTGCTCTTGAGCGTGCCGGCGGCCGGCATGTGGACGCGGTGATAGTCGCGCGGGCTGAGGTAGATTGTTGCAAAGCTGCCGCCTTCGAACCTCTTCGCCGCCTCCGCGTCGCCGCCGAGCAGCTGCGTCGCGGTGAAGTGCCGGCCCTTGGCCTGGAAAATCCGGTCTTCCTCGATCCGCCCGATCTGGCTGACGGCGCCGTCTGCGGGGCTGAGGATATGCGCGGAGGCATCCGCCAGCGGCCGCATGCCGGGCTTCAGTTCGCGGGTGAAGAAGTCGTTGAAGCTCTTGAACTGCTCGACGCTTCGCGCCGCCTCGCTCATGTCGACGTCATAGGCATCGATAAAGCGGCGGATGAGCAGGTTCTTCAGCCACGGCACTTCGCTCGAGCCGATCGCACCCGCGCCGCGCGAGATGGCGTGGTGGGGGAGGACGTGCTGCAACCAGATGAAGGGGGAGGTCATTCGTGTGCCTTAGTGCGCCTGCGCCTCAGCGCAACTGGCTATCCTTGCTGCCCCGGCGATTGATGCCCGACTGGCGCACCGCAGCGTCGCGGCCCGACTGGCATTGCACGCAGGTCCGCACACCGGGCAGGGCTTCGCGGCGCTTCTGAGGGATTTCATCGCCACATTCGTCGCAATATTCGGCGCTCTCGCCTCGGGGCATGCGCGCCCGCGCGGCGCTTACCGCGTCGCTTACAGTGTCGTCGATCTGGTCCTGTACGGCACCATCGCGTGCCCAGCCACCGGCCATTGCAGTCTCCTTTCCCGTTCAGAACGACCCGGCAGGGGCAGGCGTTCCGCCCACAGGCGCAGGAGGATTGCGGTTGCGCGGCGGCGACGCGATGCATAGCCTGCCCCGATGAAATCCATACGCAACTCGCTCGTTCGCCTGTTTGCCGCCCCGGCCATGGCGCTGTTCCTCCTCGCCAACACGGTCGGCGACCGCGCCGAAGCGCTTATGGAAGAGGGCAAGGAAGCCGAGGCTTTCGAGCTGGTCCGTCAAGGCGCGGCTGACGGCGATGCGAATGCGATCAACTATCTCGCGTGGTTCTATGACAATGGCCGCTATGTCGAAACCGACAGGGCGCGCGCCGCCGAATTGTACCGGCAGGCCGCCGGTGAGGGCGTGGCCTATGCCCAGTGGCGGCTCGGCGTGATGATCGATACCGGCGAAACGCCCGGCACTCCCGAGGAGGCTTTCGCGCTCTTCGAGAAATCGGCTGCGCAGGACTTCACCAACGCCATGACCAGCCTCGCGGTGATGCATGCCACCGGACGCGGCACGAAGCGTGATCCGATCGCTGCACGCTATTACTACTCGATGGCGGCAGCTGCCGGAAATCCCCACGGGATCCGCGGGCTCGGCATTCTCTACCTGCACGGCGAGGGCGTTGATCGCGATCCGATCGAGGCTGCCGCCTATTTCCTCATCTCAGCCAGCCTGGGCAACGAGCAAGGCCAGGAGTCCTTCGACGTCGTCACGCAGGATTACGACGATGCCACCCTCAAGCAGGTGGCCGAGCGTGCCAACGAGCTCGTTGAAGAGCTCGGCTACCGATTCGAACAGGAACCCGAAGCCAAATAGGGTGACGGGCTAGTCGTCCTTGCTCGGGCGCCATCTCCAGCCGCCCGGCGTGGTCGCCCATGCGACCAGCAGGAAAGCAATGGTGGCGGCCAGGAAGATGAGTATCCCGGCGATGCTGTAAACCTCGTCGCCGCTCTCCCACATCAGGCCGGCAACCACGGCTGTTGCGATGTAGCCAAGCATCACGGCCCAGCCCTGCCAGGCGGTCGGCAGGCCGCATCCGTATCCGACCTTTTTCGGGGCGAACCAGCCTTTTTCGTTACTCATCCGATGCATCCTTCGGTGGCCGTCCCCTGCGCGGGGGTGGCGATTGCTTCACTTCGATACCGCGCCCCTTGAGCGCCTCGCGCAGCAGCATCTCGATCTGCGCATTGGCGCTCCTGAGCTCGTCTGCAGCAAGGCGCTCGACCGCGGCATGGACTGCCGGGTCGAGACGCAAGGCGAAGGCTTTCTTTTGCGGCATGAGAATTTCCCGGTCTGCCCCCGGGGGTTAGTAGATCGATCCGGCGTTAATGACCGGATGCGCTTCCTTCTCGCCGCACAGCACGACCATCAGGTTGGAGACCATGGTCGCCCGGCGTTCGTCGTCCATGTCGACGATGCCGTCCTGGCTAAGCTTGGTCAGCGCGTCCTCGACCATGCCGACAGCGCCCAGCACGATCTTGGCACGCGCCGCGATGATCGCATCGGCCTGCTGGCGCTTGAGCATCGCGCTGGCGATTTCGCTGGCATAGGCGAGGTGGGTGAGGCCCGCCTCGTCGACCACGACGCCGGCGACCTTGAGGCGGTCGTTCAGCTCTTCGAGCAGTTCGGCATTCACGACTTCCGCACCGCTGCGCAGCGTGACTTCCTCGCCCTCGAAATCGTCATAGGGGTGGCGCGAACCCACGGTGCGCAGGCCCGCCTCGATCTGGATGTTCACGAACTCCTTGTAATCGTCGACATCGAAGCTCGCCTGTGCCGTATCGCGCACGCGCCATACGACGTTGCAGGCGATCTCGATCGGGTTGCCGCGCAGATCGTTGATCTTCACGCGGTCCGAATGGATATTGTGCGCGCGGGCGGAAATCTTGTTCTTGCCCATCCACGGCCAGACCCAGCGCAGCCCCTCGGTCCGCTCGCTGCCGCGATATTCGCCAAACAGCGTGATGACCGCGGCCTGGTTGGGCTGGATCATGAAGAAGCCCGAGGCGAGGATCAGCACGCCCACCAGTGAGACGACGAGCGTCCCGACGAACCCGATCTTGGCCAGCTTGGAGGCACCATAGTCCGGAGCACTTCCGGGCAGGATGAGGGCGAGCGCGACCACGACAACCAACAGCGCCAGCAACATGATGTAGCCATTGTAGCTGGTCGCCGCGCTCTCGCGGCTGGTTTTCATTCCCGTTTGTTCGACAGACATGACGAATCGCTCCTTCGATATAATTATGATATCATATTTATATCAAATGATGTGAAAGTCAAACTGGCCGAGATCAGTGGCGTGCGATCTCCTGCAGGAACCGCTCGCCATAGGCTTCGAGTTTCTTGCCCCCGACGCCCCCGACCTGGCCCAACTCGGCCATTGTCGACGGCCGCGCTGCGGTCATCTCGCGCAGCGTACTGTCGTGGAAGATCACATAGGGCGGCACCTGCGCCTCGGCGGCGAGTTCGCGGCGCAGTTCGCGCAGGGCTTCGAATAGCGGATCGCCGACCGGGTTGGCCTCGTCGCCACTGCGCCTACCGCGCCGTTGGCGCTTGGGCGGGACAACGATGGCGACTTCGCGTTCGCCTTTCAGGATTTCGCGTGCACTGCCGCCCAGCGCGAGACCGCCATGTTCGGTCGGGAGCAAATCGCCGCGCGCCTGTAGCGTACGTCCCAGCGGCTGGAGCAGCCGCGCCTCTTCGCCTTCGACGATGCCGTAGACGCTCAGCCGGTCGTGGCCCTTCTGGCGGACGCGCTCGTCCTCTGCTCCGGTCAGGACCTTCTGCAGATGGCCCATGCCGAAGCTCTGGCCGGTGCGGTAGACGGCGGACAGCAGCTTGCGCGCCAATTCGGTCGCGTCAGTCACGTCAGGCGCATCGAGGCAATTGTCGCAATTGCCGCATGTTGCTGGCGGGTCCTCCCCGAAATGGCGCAGCAGCACTGCGCGTCGGCATTCGGGCGTCTCGACCAGCGCTGCCAGCGCATCGAGGCGCGCCCGCTCGGCGTTGCGTCGGTCCTCATCCACTTCGGAGAGGCGCATGCGCGCGGTGGCGAAATCGCCTGCGCCCCAGAACATCGTCGCCGCCGAAGGGTCCCCGTCGCGGCCTGCGCGGCCCGTTTCCTGGTAATAGGCCTCGATCGACTTGGGCACGCCGACATGCGCGACGAAGCGCACGTCGGGCTTGTCGATACCCATGCCGAAAGCGACCGTCGCGACGATCACCATGTCCTCGCTTGCCACAAAGGCAGCCTGGTTGGCGGCGCGTGTCTGCGGATCGAGGCCGGCGTGATAAGGCAGGACTTCCCGACCCGTGGCAGCCGCGAGCTTCTCGGCGAGGTCTTCGACCTTTCGGCGGGTCTGCGCATAGACGATGCCGGGACCGGGGCGCTCTGACATCAACGTCGTTAGCTGGCGCACCGGATTGTCGCGATGGCGAATGGCGTAGCGGATGTTGGGGCGGTCGAAGCCTGCCAGTACCAGACCGTCCTCGGGAATGCCGAGCTGGCTGAGGATATCGGGGCGCGTCTGCCGGTCCGCCGTCGCCGTCAGCGCGAGGCGCGGGACATCCGGAAAGGCATCCATGAGCGGACGCAGCATCCGGTAGTCGGGGCGGAAATCATGGCCCCACTCGGATACGCAATGCGCCTCGTCGATGGCGAACAGCGCGAGGCGCGCCGAAGAGAGGAAATCGCGGAAAGCGGGCTGGCTTGCACGCTCGGGCGCGACATAGAGCAGGTCGAGATCGCCTGCGCGGAAAGCGTCTTGCGTCTCGCGCCAGTCGGCATCGGCGCTGGTCAGCGTGGCCGCGCGGATGCCGTTTGCCCGCGCGCTCCTCAGCTGATCGTGCATCAGCGCGATCAGCGGGCTGATGACTACGCAGGTCCCCTCCAGCATGACCGCCGGAAGCTGGTAGGTGAGCGACTTTCCGGCACCCGTCGGCATAACCGCAAGGCTCGACTGGCCCGCCAGCGTTCGCTCGACCACCTCGGCCTGCCGGCCACGGAAATCGTCGAAGCCGAAGGTCGCGCGCAGGGCATCGCGCGCGGCGGGCATGTCGAGGATCGGGACTGAGGCCATGCCCCCCGTGTTGCCGCAAGCCCTGCCATGCGCAACCGGCTCTCGTGCTTTTTCCCTTGGCGAGATGGCAAAGGTGCGATTAACCACGCCCCGACCAACTCCAAGGAGAATGCAATGAAGTTCCGTATTGCCGCCGCCGCCACCGCCAGCCTCGCTCTTGCAGCATGCGGCAGCGCCGACGACGCATCGACCGAAGCAGAAGCCAACACGGTCGAAGTCGCAGCCGACGAAGCCATGGAACCGGTAGCCGAAGAACCGGTCGCCGACGAAGACGCTGCGATCGAGGAAGACACCGGCCCGACCGAAGCCGAAGCCGCCACTGTCGAAGCTGCTGGCGATGAAGCTGCTGCGACCGCAGCTGCTGCAATGGACGCCATGTCCGAAGACGGCCAGTAATTTGCACAATAGGAGGGGGCGCAATGCGGCAGGACATGCCGCTTTGCGCCCCTTTCCGTAGCGCGCTTTGCGATGGCGCCAATGCGCGATAGCGTGCGCGCGATGATACGAATCGCAGCCCTGTTTGCCCTCCCGCTCGGCCTGCTTTCCGCTTGCGGATCGCCGGGCGATACTCAAGCCACGACGCCGATGACCGAGGGCGAGGCCGAGGCGCTGGAAGATGCCGCCTCCATGCTCGAAGAGCAGCGCCTGAACGAGAGCGGGCAGGACACCGACGGTACCGAATTCGAAGGAGAGAGCGAATGAGCACAGCCCAGTCAAATCCCGGCATGGACCAGGATACCTTCGACCAGTTTCTCGACCAGCTCGAACGCTATGTCCGCGAACGCCTGATCCCGGCCGAAAAGGACGTGATCGAGAACGACGCCCTGCCCGAGGATATCGTTTCCGAGATGAAGGAAATGGGCCTGTTCGGCCTGACGGTTCCCGAAGAGCACGGCGGTGCGGGCCTCAACGTCACACAATATGCCAAGGTCGTGCAGACCATGGCCTACGCCGCGCCTGCCTATCGCTCGATCTTCTCGATCAACGTCGGCATGTTCAACTCCGCGATCAAGAACGGCGGCACGGCCGAGCAGCAGGCGGAATGGTGGCCGCGCATTGCAGCGGGCGAGATCGCCTGCTTCGGCCTTACCGAGCCCGGCAGCGGTTCGGACAGTGCTGCGATGCAGACCATGGCCAAGCCCGATCCCGACGGTAACGGCTGGATTCTCAACGGCACCAAGCGCTACATCACCAACGCCCCGCACGCCGACGTCGGCCTGATCATGGCGCGCACCGAGAAGGAAGCGCTGCCCAAGAACGCGCATGTCAGCGCCTTCATCGTCCCGATGGATACGCCGGGCGTTTCGACCAGCAGCCCCGACAAGAAGATGGGGCAGGCAGGTAGCCATATCTCCGACGTCATGCTCGACGATGTGCATGTTCCCGGCGACGCGCTGCTAGGCGGCGAGACCGGCAAGGGCTTCCGCTTCGCCATGATGAGCCTCGACAACGGGCGCATCTCGGTCGGCGCCGCCAGCACTGGCTATGCCCGCCGCGCGCTCGACAGCGCGGTCAAATATGCCAACGAGCGCCAGGCCTTCGGTGAGCCGATCGCCAATTTCCAGCTGATCCAGCAGATGCTCGCCGAGAGCTGGACCGAGATTTACGCCGCCGAAGCGATGATGGCGGACGTTACCGCCCGCGTCGATCGGGGCGAGGATACGGTGAAGGAAGCGGCGGCCTTCAAGGTCTTCGCCTCCGAAATGTGCGGCCGCGTGGTCGACCGCGTGGTGCAGGTATATGGCGGTGCGGGCTATCTCGCCGAATACGACGCCGAACGCTTCTTCCGCGATGCGCGCATCTACCGGATTTACGAGGGCACGACGCAGATCCTCCAGCTGCAGATCGCAAAGCGGATGCTGCGCGAATATGCGGCGGGCCTCTGAGGCGTGTACGGACTTCTCAACGATCTGAGCATCATCGAGGCGTCGAGCTTCGTAGCGTCCCCCACGGCCGGCCTCTATTGCGCGCAGATGGGCGCGGAGGTGATCCGCGTCGATCACAAGGAGGGCGGGCTCGATTACGACCGCTACATGCTCACGAAAGAGGGCCGCAGCCTGAGCTGGGAGAACCTCAATCGTGCGAAAAAGTCGGTCGCGCTGGACTTGCGCAGCGGAGAGGGTCGTGAACTGCTGGTGGAGCTTTCGGCCAAGACCGGCAATCTCATCACCAACCTGCCCGAAAAGAGCTTCCTCTCGCACGAGGCGGTCGCGGCAAACTGCCCCGATCTCGTGAGCGTCCGCATCATGGGCTGGCACGACGGACGGCAGGCGATGGACTTCACCGTCAATGCCGCCAGCGGGTATCCGCTGATGTGTGGGCCCGAAGACTGGGACGAGGCAACCGCGCCGCCGGTGAACCAGGTCCTGCCCGCGTGGGACTTCATCACGGGTGCCTATTGTGCTTTCGCGCTGATCGCAGCGATCCGCCACCGCGACCACACGGGCGAGGGTAGCGAGCTACGCGTGCCACTGGGCGATGTCGCCATCGGCACGGTCGCAAACAGCGGTGCCATGGCCGAAATGCTCTATCGCGGCGCCGACCGCGAGCGGCTCGGCAATGCGATCTGGGGCGCGTTCGGGCGCGATTTCCGCAGCCTCGACAACACGCGCTTCATGGTGGCCGCGCTGACGGCGAAGCAGTGGACCGGCCTGGTGAAGGCCTTCGGCGTGGAAGACGAGATTGCCGCTCTCGAGCAGGAATGCGGCGTGCGTTTCGCCGATGGCGACGACCCGCGCTTCAAGCATCGCCACGCATTGTTCGACCTCTTCCAGTCGCGCGCCGGAACGATGGACTGGCCAGAACTCGAACGCCGCATGGCCGCCGAGGGCTGCACCTTCGAACGCTATCGCACCATGCACGAAGCCGCCAACGATCCGGTGCTGGTGGATGAGAACCCGCTCTTTACGCGGACTTCCGCAAACCCCTCGGGTTTCGAATATCCCGCCACCCGCAGCTTCGCCAACATTCCCGGGCGCGAGGCCGGCGGTCCCGCCCCCGCACCCTACCTCGGGCAACATACCGAGGAAGTGCTCGCAGACCGCCTCGGCCTCTCCTCGGGCGCGATCGGCAAGCTCGTCGACCGCGATATCGCCCGCCTCTCCGATAAGGACTGATCCATGACCGAACTCCGCCGCGTCGCCATCTGCAAACCGCTCCGCACGCCGGTCGGCAAGTTCCTCGGTAGCCTTGCCCCGCTTGAAGCGGGCGCGCTGGGCGCGGTGATCATCAAGGCGCTGGTCGAGCGTTCGGGCATCGATCCGATGCGCGTCGACGACGTGGTATTCAGCCAAGGATACGGCAGCGGCGAGGCTCCCGCCATCGGGCGCTGGAGCTGGCTCGCTGCCGGCTACCCCATCGAAGTGCCCGGCATGCAGCTCGACCGGCGCTGCGGCTCGGGCCTGCAGGCGGTCGCCACTGCTGCGATGATGGTGCAGACTGGCATGGCCGACTGCGTGCTCGCCGGCGGGGTCGAGAGCATGTCCAATGTCGAGCACTACACCACCAAGGCCCGCCACGGCGCACGGCTGGGTGACATGGTGCTGTGGGACCGCCTTACGCGCGGGCGCCTGATGAGCCAGCCGATCGAGCGTTTCGGCGTCATCACCGGCATGATCGAGACTGCCGAAAACCTCGCCAAGGATTACGATATCAGCCGCGAGGCTTCGGACGAATTCGCGGTCCGTTCACACCGGAACGCGGCGAAGGCGTGGGACGAAGGCAAGTTCGACGAGCAGCTCGTGCCTGTCGAAATCCCCCAGCGCCGCGGCGATCCCGTGGTCTTTGCCAAGGACGAGGGCTTCCGCGCGGATGCCGATATGGAAAGCCTCTCCAAGTTGCGCCCTATCGACGGCAAGCGCGATCCGGATGCCATCGTGACTGCGGGTAATGCCAGCCAGCAGAACGATGCGGCCGCCGCCTGCCTTGTGGTGGCGGAAGACAAGGTCGAGGAACTAGGCCTCGAACCGATCCTCTGGTTCCATTCGTGGAGCGCAGCGGGCTGCGATCCCAGCCGCATGGGCATCGGCCCGGTGCCCGCGGTCGAGCGCCTCTTTGCAAAGAACGGCTTCGGCTGGGACGACATCGGCCTTATCGAACTGAACGAGGCCTTCGCGCCGCAGGCACTTGCCGTGCTGAAAGGCTGGGGTTTCGCCGAGGACGACAGCCGCCGCGAGATCGTGAACGTCAACGGCTCGGGCATTTCGCTCGGGCACCCGATCGGCGCGACCGGCATCCGCATCCTTGCCGACATGGCGCACGAGATGCAGCGGCGCGAGGTGCGCTATGGCCTTGAGACCATGTGCATCGGCGGCGGACAGGGCATGGCCGCCGTGTTCGAGCGCGCGGCCTAGTCTATCGGATAATTCCTTATCGGCTGGAGGACGCCGTAGCTTTCCGCCAGCGGTTCTCGTCCAAGGTCGGGAAATTCGATCGGTGCCGGATCTACATGCATGTCGGGCAGCCGGTCGAGCAGGTCGCGAACCAGCGTCAGCCGCCCCTGCTTCTGGTCGTTGAAGTCGACCAGCGTCCACGGGGCGTGTGCGGTATGCGTGCGCTTCAGCATTTCCTCGCGCGCTTCGGTATAGGCATCGTATTTGTCGCGTGCGGCGAGGTCGATCGGTGACAGCTTCCAGCGCTTCAAGGGATCTTCTAGCCGCTCGCGCAGCCGTTCCTCCTGCTTTTCCTGGTCCGCGCCGAGCCAGTATTTGAACAGCAGGATACCGTCGTCGACGAGCATCTTCTCGAAAGCGGGCACCTGGTCGAGGAATTGTTCGACCTGCGCTTCGCTGGCGAAACCCATCACCCTTTCCACGCCGGCGCGATTGTACCAGCTGCGATCGAACAGGACGATCTCGCCGGTTGTCGGCAGGTGGTCGACATAGCGCTGGAAATACCACTGGCCCTGCTCGTCCTCGGTCGGCTTGCCGAGAGCGACAACGTGACACTGGCGCGGATTGAGCTTTTCGGAAACCGCGCGGATCGCACCTCCCTTTCCGGCCGTGTCGCGGCCCTCGAACAGCACGACGATCCGCTGTCCGGTAACCCGTGCCCAGCGGGCCATTGCCACCAGTTCTTCGCGCATCGGCTCCAGCTTGGCTTCGTAATCCTTGCGTTTCATGGCTGCGCGCATCTCCTGATTTGAATGGCGGTGACAAAGCGACTATCTACAGCAGTGATATGGCTACGCTAGCAGAACCAGAACAGGACTTTACCCGGCTTCCCGAAATGCCGGACGATGTCTTCACCGCACCCCTGAAGAAGCCCGAGCATGTCGGCGACGACTGGCTCGAGCCCAAGCAGACCGTCTACGACAGCGAGGACGATGCGATCTGGGACGATCTGTTCAAGCGGCAGATGCAAATGCTTCCCGGCCGCGCGGCGACGGCTTTCATGGAAGGCACCGAGAAGCTCGATCTCGGGCGCGGCGGCGTTCCCGAGTTCGGCAAGCTGTCCGAGGAACTGGACAAGCTGACCGGCTGGAGCGTGGTCCCGGTGCCCATGCTGATCCCCGATCACGTATTCTTCTGGCACCTTGCGAACCGCCGCTTCCCGGCAGGCAATTTCATCCGCACGCGCGAGACTTTCGACTACATCCAGGAACCCGACGTGTTCCACGATGTCTTCGGTCACGTCCCGATGCTGACCGACCCGGTCTATGCCGATTACATGCAGGAATACGGCAAGGCCGGCTGGAAGGCGATGCGCTACAACCGGCTGAAAGCGCTGGGGTCGCTCTACTGGTACACGGTCGAATTCGGCCTGATCGAGGAAAAGCCGGGCGATGTCCGCGCCTATGGGGCAGGCATCCTCTCCGGCCCGACCGAGGTGGTCTATTCGGTGGAGGCGGAAAGCCCCAACCGGATCATGCTGAACGTCGACCGGGTCATGCGCACCGATTACGTGATCAGCGACCTGCAGCCGACCTACTTCGTGATTTCCAGCTTCGAGGATCTCTACCGCCAGACGGTGGAGCGCGATTTCGACAAGCTTTATCGCAGCCTCGGTCCGGGCTTCACCTACGCCAATACCGCGGTGATCGATGTCGATTACGTGGTGAACCGCGGCACGCTGGAATATACATTGCGCGGCGGGCGCGGATCGGGCGCCAAGCCGGTCTGAGCTGGTTGCCTCCGGACACACAAAAAGGGCTCCGGATCGCTCCGGAGCCCTTTCTTGTTCCCGTAGGAACAGTCTGGATTACATGGTCTCGTCGACCTGGTCTTCCATCGACTCTTCCATAGCGTCGGTTTCGTCGTCGAGGGCGTCGGCCTGGTCTTCGGTGATTTCACCGGCTTCTTCCATCTGGTCGACTTCAGCGTCACGCACGTCTTCCATGGCTTCGATTTCGTCTTCAGCCTGGTTTTCGGCGGCGCTGTCGCATGCTGCGAGGCCGAGGCTCATGGCGGCTGCCGAAGCGACGAGTGCGGTCTTGGTGAACTTCATTATTACTTCCCCTTTTGTGGACTGATTGCGGACACTGACGCAGTGATGCGGGCGCCCTCTAATCATGGCAAAAATGTGTCTCGGAGCGTTTGGTTCCGAGAAAAATAAAAAAGGGGCCCGGATCGCTCCGGAGCCCCTTCGCTTTTTCCCGAAGGAAATGTGCGGCTTACATGCCGTCCATTTCGTCGGCAGCTTCTTCACCAGCGTCTTCGACGGCGTCAGCCTTGTCTTCCATGGCTTCGACGGCTTCTTCCGATGCGCCGGCGTCTTCCATGGCTTCAGCCTGGGCGTCCAGTTCCGATTCCATCTGCTCTGCCTGGTCTTCCATGGCTTCTTCCTGCGGGCCGTCGCATGCAGCGAGGCCGAGGCTCATGGCAGCAGCCGAAGCGACGAGAGCGGTCTTGGTGAATTTCATTGTTTCTTCCCCTTGATTACAGGCTCCGGCCGGAAAACGGTGGAACCAGATTTGGATGGTTACTGCGTTACGCGACTAAGACAAGGCTTTCTCGCGCACTACATTGTACAAGCCAATCAGCACGATAGCTCCGACAGCGGCCCATAGGAGCGTGCTCGCCCGGATTGCGCCGAGAAAGACGCCGCCCGAGGTAGCCAGCCCTACGCCCAGCGAACCGATGATACCGGCGACGACATTCCGCAGAATGCCGCGTCCTTCTTCGATCTGGAGGGCGATCGTCGCCAGCCAGCCCAACAGGGCGCCGGTTACGATCAGGATTATCAGACCCATCAAAGCTTCCTTGCAACTGGTACTTGCCCAATCAAACCACGCTGCGGCAGAAGGTTCCGGGAATGTGACGGAAACAAGGCGAACCGTTGACGGTCTCCGGTCAGAGCAGGGCGAGCAATGCGATCCCCAGCAGGACCCGGTAGACCACGAAAACCAGCATCGAAGCCCGCTTCAGGAAGTTCATCAGGAAGATCATCGTCGCGAGCGCGGTGAAGAAGGTCAGGATACCCGTGACAATGGCGTCCTGCTGCATCTGCGCGGTCGCATCGGCGAGGTCGAATGCCGCCAGCACGCCGGCACCGGCAACCGCCGGAATGGCCAGCAGGAAGGAAAAGCGAGCCGATTCCACGCGCGAATAGCCCAGAGCGCGCGCCGCGGTCATCGTGGCGCCCGATCGGCTCGTGCCCGGGATCAGGGCCATAGCCTGCGCGATGCCGACGAGGATCGCGTCCTTGAGGCTCATGTCCTCATAGGCCTTGGTCTGCTTGCCGAACTTGTCGGCGAGGCCGAGCAGGATGCCGAACACGATGAGATTGGTCGCGACGAGATCGGTCGACCGGAATCCCTCCAGATAGCCGCCCACCTTGATGAACAGGCCTGCCGCCACGGCCGGAATGGTGCCAATGACGACGAACCAGAACAGCTTGCGCTGCTCGTCGTCCTTGCCGAGGCCGACGCTGGCGAAACCGCCGCGTGCAAGGCCGATCACGTCCTTGCGGAAATAGAGAATGATCGCGAGCAGCGAGCCCACATGCACCGCCACGTCGATCAGCGGGCCCTGGTCGGGAAAGTCCGTCAGCTTCGGGATCAGGATGAGGTGACCCGAGGACGAAATCGGCAGGAATTCGGTGATCCCCTGGACGATCGCGATGATGAGTTCTTGCAGGAAAGTCATAGGTCGCGGTGGATGGCAGAAGGCCAAGCCAAGTCAACAAAAACCCCGCCGGCCAAGCAGGCCGACGGGGTTTCCACTCCTCTCTCGGGAGAAAGGGTTACCAGATGCTGATACGCTCTTCGGGCGGCAGGTAGAGCGCATCGTCTTCGGTGACACCAAACGCATCGTACCAGGCATCGAGGTGACGTACGGCATTGTTGAGGCGGAATTCGCCCGGCGGGTGGTTCGCGGTCATGACGCGGTTACGCAAGCTCTCCTCGCGCTCCATCCCGCGCCAGATCTGCGCGAAGCCGAGGAAGAAGCGCTGGTCGCCGGTGAGGCCGTCGATCACGGGGGCTTCCTCGCCGTTCAGCGAAAGCTTGTAGGCACGGTAGGCCATCTGCAGGCCGACCACGTCGCCCAGCGTCTCGCCCATCGACTGGCCGCCGCGCAGGCAGACGGGGCCTTCGGCGCTTTCGACCGGACAATAGGCCTCGATGAACTCGGCCATGCGCGCGGTGTACTGTTCGAAGCCCTCGCGGTCCGCGTCCTGCCACCAGTTGCGCAGAGTGCCTTCGGCATCGAACTGGCTGCCCTGGTCGTCATAGCCGTGGCCGATCTCGTGACCGATCACTGCACCGATACCGCCATAGTTCACGGCTTCGTCGGCCTCGGCATTGAAGAACGGCGGCTGCAGGATAGCAGCGGGGAAGACGATGCGGTTGGTGAGCGGGGAATAATAGGCGTTCACGGTCTGCGGGAACATGCCCCATTCGGTCGGATCGACTTCGGTGCCGAGACGCTTGCGATTGTCTTCGGTGTTCCATGCTCGCGCGTTCATCGCGTTGCCGAGCGGGTCGGTCGGATCGATCTCGAGACCTTCATAGGTCTCGAACTCGTCGGGATAACCGATCATCGGGGTGAAGCCGTTGAGCTTGGCGCGGGCCTGCTCGATCGTGTCGGGCGTCATCCACTCGTTGCGGTCGAGCGCACCCGACATGGCGCGCTGGAGGTTGGCGACGAGCGTGTCCATGCGGGCCTTGCTCTCGGGCGGGAAGTACCGCTCTACGTAAAGCGCGCCGAGCTGTTCGCCGAGCGCGCTTTCGACTGCCGAAATGCCGCGCTTCCAGCGATCCTGCTGCTGTTCGCGGCCATTGATCGTGCGGCCGTAGAAATCGAACACTGCCTCGTCGAGCTCGGTCGACAGGAGCGCCGCGTTCGAGCCGAGGAAGCTCTTGGCCATGTATGCCTTGATCGTCGGCAGCGGGGTTTCGGTCAGCAGCTTCATCATGCCCGGAAGGCCGCCGCCGATCATGGCGCGCTGCTCGTCGGTCAGCTTTTCGTCCGACATTTCCTCCTCGGTCGGGGGCAGCTGGCGAGCAAGGAAGCGCGTTTCGCCGTCGAACTGTGCCGTGCTCAGCAGCGTGTCGATCGGGAAGTCGCCGGCCATTGCGGAGAGCTCGTCGCGCGAAAGGACGTTGTAGGTCAGCTGCGGACGGCGCAGCATCTGGCGCGCCCATTCCAGCTTCGCGACTTCGGTTTCGAAGGCATAGACCGCCTCGGCAGCGCTGCGACCATCGGCATAGCCGGCCATGGTCAGGACTTGCGTCAGGTAGTCGAGATAGGCGGCGCGGATTTCGAGATTGTTCTCCGAATCGACGAGATAGTAATCGCGGTCGGGCAGGCCCATGCCGTCGAAGCCGATGCTGACGGCATATTGGGTCGGGTTGCGCGCATCGATGCCGACGCCAGCGCTTACCAGCGAAGGATAGCCTGGAGTGCCGAACAGCTCGGTAAGGTCGGCGAGAGTCTGCGCACCGTAGATCTTGCCGAGATAGGGCTGTGCAGGTGCGAGGCCCGAAGCGTCGATCGCCGCGACATCCATGTAGGACTTGTAGGCATCGACGATGCGGCGCGCGGCAGTGCCCGGCGCCGGGTCCGATGCGACGAGGTCGTTCACCAGGCGGCGCACGTCATAGATCGCTTCTTCGCGCAGCATGTCGAAGGCGCCGTAGCGGTTGCGGTCGCCCGGGATCTCGTTCTCGGCGATCCAGCGTCCGTTGACATAGGCGTTGAAGTCGTCGCCCGGATCGACGTCCTGGTCGATCATGTCGGTGCCGACGCCCCAGCTACCGAAATCCATCGTCGGCGCGGTGCTTTCGCTTTCGGCTTCCTCGGCTGCGGCGGGGGCCGCGAGCATCAGTGCGAATGCAGATGCACCCGCAGCAAGAAGTGTCCTGGTCATGTAAAATCTCCCGGTAATCTGGTGACCGGCGGTGTTCCCCACACGCACGCGGCCTTGCCCGGTCTGGCTAGCAGACTGGTGAGACAGGAGTCGCCCTTCGTCGGGTGGATGACCCGATTGGTCGAGGATTTACGCGGTTTCGGTGCCGAATTGCAGCTTGGCGAGGCGCGCATAGAGCCCGCCATTGCCGGCAAGCTGGGTGTGTGTGCCCTGTTCGACGATGCGCCCGTCTTCCATCACCACGATGCGATCGGCCGCGCGCACGGTGGCGAGGCGATGGGCGATGACCAAAGTGGTGCGGTCTTCCATCAGGTGCTCGAGCGCGTCCTGCACCAGCCGTTCGCTTTCCGCATCGAGCGCACTGGTGGCTTCGTCGAGCAGCAGGATCGGCGCATCGCGCAGGAGCGCGCGGGCGATTGCGATCCGCTGGCGCTGGCCTCCCGAAAGCTGGGTGCCGTTCTCGCCCAGATGGGTGTCGAGGCCTTGCGGCAGGTTCTCGAGGAACTCGGCAGCATTGGCGGCACGCGCCGCAGCCCAGATCTGTTCCTCGCTCGCGTCCCAATTGCCGTAGCGCAGATTGTCGCGTGCGCTGGCGGAGAAGAGCACGCCTTCCTGCGGCACGAAGGCGATGCGCGAGCGGATTTCGGCCGGATCGGCCTTGGTCAGCGCAATGCCGTCGAGGCGGACGGTGCCGCTCTGCGGATCGTAGAACCGCTCGACCAGCTGGAAGATCGTCGACTTGCCGGCGCCGGAGGGGCCGACGATGGCGACCGTCTCGCCCGGCTCCACCTCGAGGCTGAAATCTTCCAGCGCGGGGGTTTCGGGCCGCGTGGGATAGCGGAAGTTCACATTGCGGAAGGACAGGCTGCCGCGCGGCGGTGTGGGCAGCGCCATCGGCTTGTCGGGCGCGGCGATCCCGGGCGTTTCCTCGAGCAGTTCGGACAGGCGGCTCGCGGCACCGGCGGCCCGCAGCAGGTCGCCATAGACTTCGGTCAACGCTCCGAATGCGCCTGCCACGAGAGCCGCGGCAAAGACGAAAGACACGATGGTGCCGTAGCTGATCGTGCCGTCATTGGCCGCTTCCGCGCCCTTCCAGACGAGCATGGTGATGCCACCGAAGACGAACAGGATGATGCAGGCGGTCAGCGCGGCGCGGATGATGATCCGGCGCTTGGCGACGGTGAAAGTCCGCTCCACCGTATCGCCGAAGCGGGCCTGCTCGCGGCTTTCCTGGTTGAAGCCTTGCACGATCTTCATCGCGGAGAGTACTTCGGTCACATTGGCACCGATATCGGCCACGCGGTCCTGGCTGGTGCGGCTGACCTTGCGCAGGCGGCGTCCGAAAACGGTCAGGGGGACCACGATCAACGGGATGATCAGCAGCATCCCGATGGTCAGCCCGGGCACGAGGTAGAAGAGATAGGCCGTGCCGCCCAATGCCACGAGGATGTTCCGCAGCGCCACGGACACGGTGGTGCCCACCATGTTCTCGATCAGCGCGGTATCGCTGGTCATGCGGCTGGAGATTTCCTTGGGGCTGTTCACTTCGTAAAATCCGGGGGCGAGCCGCAGCAGGTTCGCCTGCACGCGCTTGCGCACATCGGCGACCACGCGCTCGCCCAGCCAGCTGACGAAATAGAAACGCATTGCAGTGCCCAGCGCGAGCACGGCGACAATCCCGAGCAGGACGCGGAACCAGAAGGTCAGCTGCGAACCGTCGCCGCCCATGCCCTGGTCGACCACGAAGCGCAGGCCAGCCGGAATGGCGAGCGTCGCGGTGGCGGTGATGACCAGTGCGGTAAAGGCCAGCGCCACATGGCCGGGATAATTGCGCAATTCATCGAATACCATGCGCAGCGGCTTGAGCGAACGCGGCTCGCCCTTGCGGCGGCGCGCGAACAGCTTGCGCTTCTTGTCGGTCTGGGCGCCCGTCTCGTCCATGAGCGCTCACCTAGTGTCGGTGCGACGCAAAATCCACAGGTGAGGCGCCTTACCGGCACTTTTACCCAGTTTGTGCATTGCACAATGACAATCCTCGGGGCACAGTCCCCGTCCACGTTGATCCCGCCTCAAAAAACAACACAACAGCGGGCCGCAGGGGACGAGAATGCTTTACCACGCCTATGAACTGCAGCGCAGCTGGCTTTCGAGCGCCAGCACCTGGGCCTCGATCGGGGCCGAGATGCTGTCCAATCCCGCGCTGCCTTTCGGTTACATGGGTATGGGCCCCATCGTCTCGAGCGCGCTCGACGTCTTTGCCCACGCCACCGCGACCTATGGCAAGCCTGCATGGGGTATCGAAACGGTCGAGGCAGGTGGCAAGCGTCATCCGGTTGTCGAGGCGACTGTGGTCAACAAGCCCTTCGGCGACCTCAAGCGCTTCCGCCGCGCAGACCTGCCCGAGGATGCTCCGCGCCTGCTGGTCGTCGCCCCGATGAGCGGGCACTATGCCACGCTGCTGCGCGGCACGGTCGAGCGGATGCTCGAAAATTACACGGTCTATGTCACCGACTGGGCCGATGCGCGCAACGTGCCGCTGCACGAGGGGCATTTCGATCTCGACGATTACATGGATTACGTGATCGAGTTCCTCGAACACATCGGGGAAGGCGCGCATGTGATGGCCGTGTGCCAGCCTTCGGTCCCGGTCTTCGCGGCAACCGCGATCATGAACCGCGACAAGCACCCCTGCGCGCCGAAGACGCTGACCATGATGGGCGGCCCGATCGACACGCGTTGCTCGCCCACCAGCGTCAACGACCTCGCGATGGAACGTCCGATCGAGTGGTTCCGCCAGAACGTGATCGCCACCGTGCCGATGCAGTATCGCGGCTCCGGACGCCGGGTCTATCCCGGCTTCATGCAGCTAGCCGGCTTCATGAGCATGAACCTCGGCAACCACATGATGAGCCATTACGAGATGTTCAAACACCTCACCGTGGGCGACGAGGCGAGCGCGCAGGCGACCAAGGATTTCTACGACGAATACCGCAGCGTCTGCGACATGACCGCGGAATTCTACCTGCAGACCGTGCAGGAGGTCTTCCAGGACCACGCGATCCCCAACGGCACCTTCATGCACCGCGGCAAGCGCATCGATCTCGGCGATATCACCGAGACCGCGCTGCTCGCGATCGAAGGCCAGCGTGACGATATTTCCGGCCTCGGCCAGACCAAGGCGGCGCTGGACCTGACGCCGAACCTCAAGGACGCGAAGAAGCGCTACTACATGGCCGAGGGCGCCGGGCATTACGGCATCTTCAATGGCAGCAAGTGGCGCGAGAAGATCGCTCCTGTGGTCGAGGAATTCGTCGCCGAGCACGGATAGGAGCGACTCGCTCGCTCCCATTCGCGGACGCCCTGCTGTCCCTTCCGCAGTGGACGTGAAGATCAGCCATTTGAACGGCTTGCTGCCGCTTTGCGAAATCGGCGGTGCGCGGCTATGTTTTTCCCATTGAGAGGGTCGCTCGATGGGAGGAAACCATGAGGAAATCCGACGCTCTCGCAGCAATCGCGCTGCTTGCCCTGGCTACCGGCTGCACCAAGGTCGAAGAGACTGACACAGGCACCGAAGGAGCTGCCGATACCGCCGCTGCCGAACAGACACCGATGGAAAGCGCCCTGTCCGCAGGTCCCGACGACGTGACGGGCGATGCCACCGTGCTCGATGCGGATGGCAATGTCCTGCGCGAAGGCTCGAACGGCTGGACCTGCATTGCCGAGACACCGGGCATGGGACCGATGTGCAACGACGCCACATGGATGGAAGCGCTCGGGGCACTGCAGGCAGGCGAAGCCTTCCCGACCGGCAAGTTCGGCGTCTCCTACATGCTCGCTGGCGAGGGCGGCGCCCCGGGGGTGAGCAATCTCGACCCCGGCGCGACCGAGCCCACCGATGACAATATGTGGATCAAGGACGGTCCGCACCTGATGATCATCCTGCCCGATCCCGCGCTTTACGAGGGCATGACCAACGACACCTCGGCTCCGGTCTACGTGATGTGGAAGGACACGCCCTTTGCGCATCTGATGGTCCGGATCGCGCCTGCGGACGAGTAATCGGAAGCTTCAGGGGCGGCCGCTTGTGTCGCCCCTGCCATCCGGCGGCGTCTTGTGGTAGGCTGCGCCCAGCGAGTGCCAGTGTCGCGGCTGCACGAGGGGATGACCCATGCTGACCATAACCAAGCCTGCTGCCGACCGGGTCGATATCGTACTGGACGGCAAGGTCGACGCAGACATCATGCGCAAGGCGCTCGACGATCTGATCGAGAAGTCCGAAGGCATGACCGGCGGCAAGATGTTCTACCGGATCACCAATTTCGAACTGCCCACACTGGGCGCGATCGGCGTCGAGTTCAGCCGCCTGCCAAAGCTCTTCAAGATGCTCGGCGCGTTCGACAAATGCGCGGTGCTGACGGATTCCGACTGGATGAAGAAAGCCGTCGAACTCGAAGGCGCGCTGATCCCCGGCATCGATATCAAGAGCTTCGATTATGACGCCGTGGACGTCGCGGAGGCGTGGCTGGCGCTTTAAGGGCTAGCCGTCACAGACGTCACAGATTGGAAACTCGGAAAACGGCGAACCTTCTCCCACGCCAAAAGGTTGGTGGCAGACGATACAGGTCGCAATTGCCTCTGGTCTGGGGCGTGGTTTTGGCTGTTCTCGCAGCCGCTTTTGCTCATGCCACTCGCGTTTTTCTTCTTCTGTAAATGCCATTCGAGCGCCCTTCGCCAAAGTGATGAGAGGCGAAAGTTATTGTCATTTCAGGTGAAAGTGATTGGAAGAATCAGACTAATCGCTCAGCGTGCCACGCGACATGTTCGGCCATGAAGGTCGAGATGAAGTAGTAGGAGTGGTCGTAGCCTTCCTGCATGCGGATGTCGGCGGGGATGCCCGCCTTGGCGCAGGCGACGGATAGCAGGCCGGTTTTGAGCTGTTCCTCGAGGAAATTGTCTGCCGTGCCCTGGTCGACGAGCAGGTGGTCCACCCGCGCGCCGTTTTCGATCAGCGCGACCGCGTCGTATTCGGCCCAGGCTTCGCGGTCGTCTCCGAGATAGCGGCCCAGAGCCTTATCGCCCCATGGCACCTTGCTCGGAGCGACGATGGGGGCGAAGGCGCTTACCGAGCGGAAGCGGTCCGCATTGCGCAGGGCGATGGTGAGGGCGCCGTGGCCGCCCATCGAGTGGCCGGTGATGCCCTGCCTCGTCATGTCGGCGGGGAAGTTCGCTTCGATCACGCCCGGCAGTTCGTCTTCGATGTAGCTGCGCATGCGGTAGTGCTTGGACCATGGCTGCTGCGTTGCATCGACATAGAAGCCCGCGCCCTTGCCGAAATCATATTCGTCAGACGCATCGGGCACGTCCTCGCCGCGCGGGGATGTGTCGGGCGCGACGAAAATCACGCCATGCTCGGCGCATGCCTGCCGGTATTCGCCCTTCTCGGTGACATTGGCATGGGTGCAGGTGAGGCCCGAGAGATACCAGAGCACCGGCAGCTTCGCGCCTTCTTCATGCGGCGGGACATAGACCGAGAAGGTCATCTCGGTCCCCGTCGCTTCCGAGTGGTGCGAGAGGACGAACTGGTCGCCTCCGAAAGCCTTGTTCTGGGATAGGTAGTCGAGCGTCATGCGGGGTCCTGTGCTGGAATGTCTGCGATCATCGGCGCATGTCCCCAATGCTCCAGCAGCCGCAAGGTGTCCGCGCCGGACAGGCCGATGGTCGCGGTATTGCGAAGCGGGTGGACGTTGACGCGCCCTGCCTCGGCAAGGCTCCGGTCGAGGACCACGGTGATGCTGCCGGGCTCCGAATGGATCGCTCCGAGCGGGGTGACGGAACCGGGCGTGAGGCCGAGCAGGCGTTCCATGTCATCGGGCTTGCCGAAGCTCACGCGCTTGCAGCCGATAGCCTGCGGGAGCGCCTTCAGGTCGACGCGCATCTCGCCCGGTACGGTGACCAGCCAGAACGCGCCGTCCTTGTCCTTCAGGAACAGGTTCTTGGTATGCTCGCCCGGAATGCTCGCCTTGATCCCGCGGCTTTCCTCGACGGTGAAAACCGCCTCGTGCTCGTGATGCTCGAAGGGGATTGCGAGGGCGTCCAGGTCCTCCCGCAATCCCGCTTCGCCGCGGTTCGCGCGATCGCTCAAGCGGCTCAGCCCATCCGGTGAAGGGCGCAGAGCTTGTTACCGTCCGGATCGCGCAGGTAGGCGAGGTACATGCCCGAGCCGGGGCGTTCGCCCGGCGGATCTTCGATTGCCGTACCGCCGGCTTCGACGCCGGCTGCATGCCATGCGTCAGCCTGTTCGGGGGTCATTGCGAAACCGATCGTGCAGCCATTTCCCGCCGTTGCCGGTTCGCCGTCGATCGGCTTGGTCACGAGGAACGCGCCGTTATTGTAGAGATACATCAGGCGTCCCTTGTCATCGACGATCGCCTCGCGTCCGCCGATCGCCTTGAAGGTCGCATCGTAGAATTTCTTCGAACGTTCGATGTCGTTCGAACCTACCATCATGTGACTGTACATGGGTCTCTCTCCTTATGCCTCGACCGCCTTGGTCGCAGTTGCTTCATCTCCGGTATTCGGCGCATTTTCCGGGTCCAGCAGCAGGACCTGCACCTCGCCCTTGCGCGCGAATGGCTTGTGCTCCTCTCCCGCCTCGATCAGCAGCAGGTCGCCGGGCAAGAGCGTCTCCGTGCGGTCGCGGAAGAGGATGTCGAGTTCGCCGTCCACGCACAGGAACAGCTCGTCATGCGTGTGGCTGTGCCAGTCGAACTCGCCTTCGAGCTTGGCGATACGGACCTCGTGACCTTCGTAGCGCGCGACAATGCGCGGCGCCCAGTGCTCGCTGAAGCCAGCGAACTTCTCGGCGAGGGTCACCTTGGAAGGCATCAGTCGAAGACGACCACGCTGCGGATGCTTTCGCCCGCATGCATCAGGTCGAAGCCCTTGTTGATTTCCTCGAGCTTGAGGACATGGGTGATCATCGGATCGATCTGGATCTTGCCGTCCATGTACCAGTCGACGATCTTGGGCACGTCGGTACGGCCCTTGGCCCCGCCGAAAGCCGTGCCGCGCCAGTTGCGGCCCGTCACCAGCTGGAAGGGGCGCGTTTCGATGGTCTTGCCAGCTTCGGCCACGCCGATGATGATCGATGTGCCCCAGCCCTTGTGGCAGCATTCCAGTGCCTGCCGCATAACATCGGTATTGCCGGTGCAGTCGAAGCTGTAATCCGCTCCGCCGTCGAGCATTTCGACGATGGTCGCGACAACGTCTGTCACTTCCTTGGGGTTGATGAAGTCGGTCATGCCGAAATGCTCGGCATAGCTGCGCTTGTCCGGATTGATGTCGACGCCGACGATCCGGTCCGCGCCCGACATCTTCGCGCCCTGGATGACATTGAGGCCAATCCCGCCGAGGCCGAAGATCACGACATTGTCGCCCGGCTTGACCTGCGCGGTATTCACCACGGCGCCAACGCCCGTCGTCACGCCGCAGCCGATGTAGCAGCTGGTGTGGAAGGGCGCGTCCTCGCGGATTTTCGCAACCGCGATTTCGGGCAGGACGGTGAAGTTCGAGAAGGTCGAGCAGCCCATGTAGTGGTAGATCGGCTTGCCCTGGTAGCTGAAGCGGGTCGTGCCATCTGGCATGAGCCCCTTGCCTTGCGTCTCGCGGATGGCGCTGCACAGGTTCGTCTTGCCGGAAAGGCACATCTTACACTGCCGGCATTCGGGCGTGTAGAGCGGGATGACATGGTCGCCCGGCTTCACCGAGGTCACACCCTTGCCGACCTCGCGCACGATGCCCGCGCCTTCATGGCCCAGAACGCTGGGGAACAGTCCTTCGCTATCCAGCCCGTCGAGCGTGTAGGCGTCGGTGTGGCAGATGCCCGTCGCCTTGATCTCGACCAGAACCTCGCCCTCTTTCGGACCTTCGAGATCGAGTTCGACGATCTCCAGCGGTTTCTTGGCTTCGAATGCGACGGCAGCTCTGGTTTTCATATGATACGAATCTCCTCTTCGGCGATGGCGTAGGGAAGCTCGCTGGGGCAGGCAAGTTGCTTGCGGTTCATGCAAGCGCAGCTAGAAGCCGCGCCATGATCAGGTCCATCATCGCATCCACAGCCCTAGTGCTTTCGATTCCCGCGTCCGCGCAGGAAAGAGAGCCGGCTCCCGAGATACCGCCGCTGACGCTCGAACAGCAGACCAATTTCCGCTGCGGGGTCGCTTTCGGGCTCGTCGCTGGCGGTCAGGATGCCGGATACGAGCGAGCGCAGGCATATCCGCCGATGGAACCGCGCGGTGAAGAATTCTTCGTCCGGGTGACTGCACAGATCATGGAAGATACCCGCTTCACGCATGATGTCGTGAATGCGCTGGTGAACCGCGAAATGGCATCTTTCCAGGGCGAGGGTTTCGAGGCCGTGGAAGCGATCATGCCGGCTTGCCTCACGCTGCTCGACGCCTCGGGCATCTGAGAGCCGTTCAGCCCCCTTTCAGCGGCGTCGCGGTAGCAAACCGCCAGATGCCGCTCCCGAGGGGAAATTCCATGCGTAAGTCCGTTTTGTCCGCATTGTCGCTGGCCGCGCTCGCCGCGCCTGCACCCCTGCTTGCGCAGGATGCGGACCTGCCCGCGCCCGAGATCGAGGAAGAAGCACAGGGCGACCTCGCACAGAAATTCTCCGATCCCGAATACCAGCGCGAGACCGCGATGCTGATGCGCACGCTCAGCGAAGTGCTGCTCGACCTGCCGCTCGGTCCGCTGATGGAAGCCGCCGGCGAGATGTCGGGCGAGGAGATGCCCGAGGTCGACCGCGATACCACGCTGCGGTCGATGGCTCCCGAAGCCGGCCGGATTCCGGAGGAAATCGAGCGCAATTTGCCGCGCGCGATGGAAGCTATGGGCACGATGGCAGAGGCGCTGGAGGAGATGAGGCCGGCGCTCGAAGAGATGGCCGCGCGCCTGCAGGAAAGCCTGCCGCAAGAATAGCCATCGAAGAAGCGAATAGTCCCGCTGCGGGAAATTCTTCAAATACCCCTATTGGACCGGTGGACGCGCGGGTGCGGCTGATGCAATAGCGTGGGTGCAATGTGGCAGCTCCACCAATTCCCTCTTTGTCCTTTCAGCCGCAAGCTGCGCCTCGTCATGGCGGAGAAGTCGGTCGCCTATGAACTCGTCCGCGAAAATCCGTGGGACGGGCGCGATGCGTTCTGGCAGCTGAACCCCGCTGGCCGCACCCCGGTGCTGCACGATCCGGCGCGCCGCGTGACGCTGTGCGACAGCCAGGCGATCTGCGAATTCCTCGAGGAGACGGTCGAGCGCAATCCGATGATCGGCGGCAATGCGATGCAGCGCGCGGAAATCCGCCGGCTCGTCGCGCTGTTCGACGAGAATTTCTACGCCGACGTGACCGAGCCTGCGCTGCACGAGAAGATGAAGAAGCGGCTCATCCTGCGCCAGTCGCCCGACGGGCAGGTGCTGCGCCAGATGGGCCGGATGCTGCACGGCCACCTCGACTATATCGACTGGCTGGTCGACACGCGCCAGTGGCTCGCCGGGCCGCAGCTGAGCCTCGCCGACCTCACCTGCGCGGCGCATCTCTCGGTGGTGGACTATCTCGGCGGCATCGACTGGCGCGGCCACGAACAGGCGCGCGACTGGTACATGGTCATGAAAAGCCGCCCCAGCTTCCGCCCGCTGCTGAGCGAGAAGATGGACGGGCTTCCGCCGCCGCGGGAATATGCTTCGCTGGATTTGTGAGGGTGGCGAGCTTTGAAGCTACGGAGCCGTCCATAGCGTAAAGAATTTGGATGAACTGACATCTGCCGATGAGTCGAGATCCACTATGTCGATTCTGACGTCATGCTCGCTGCTGAGTGCGCGAACATTCGCGATAGTTCTCTCGAGTTCGGTTCGTTCCAGTTGAACGGGCACCTTTGCATAGAAGCAGCCAGCTTCCTCGCCATCGAGATTGACCGCGTCCATTGCAATCAGCCCGGGCTTCATAGCTCGGAGCGCTTCGGGGTCTCCGAAAAGGTAGAATGTAAGCCACGCATTCGAACCAAACCGGTCGTCCGCCAAGGCAAGCTGGATTGCCCCGTCATCAATCACGCCTCTCACCTCTGACAAACCGGGCAGAACCACGTGCTGCGCCCGCCTTGGACGATGCGGCGGATCGTGCCGCCGTCCTCGTGGTGGCAGGGCTCGCCCTCGCGGCCGTAGACGTGGAAGCGGGTGGCGAAATAGCCGAGGTTTCCGTCGGGCTGGGCGAAATCACGCAAGGTGCTGCCGCCGTCGCGGATGGAGCGTTCCAGCACGTCCTTGATCGCGGGGACGAGGCGGCGAAGCTGCGGCATGGTCACCTTCCCGCCTGCCTTTCGCGGGTGGATGCCGGCATGCCACAGCGCTTCGCAGACATAGATATTGCCGAGGCCCGCCACGATGGTCTGGTCGAGCAGCAGCAGCTTGATCGCCTGTTTGCGCCCGCGTGTGGCCTCGCGCAGGTGTTCGGGGGTGAGGTCGTCGCCCAGCGGCTCCGGTCCCAGCGCGGCGAAGGGTTTCCATGTCACCAGCTCGCCGCTCGTCATCAGATCGACCGAACCGAAGCGGCGCGGGTCGTTGAGCGCGAAGCGGTGGCCCGCAGTCTCGATCACGAGGTGGTCGTGCTTCTCGTCCTCCACCGGGTCGATCCGCCAGCGCCCGCTCATGCCGAGGTGGAAAATCATCGCATGATCGCGGCTCGTGTGAATGAGGCCGTATTTCGCCCGGCGCGAGAGATGCGTCACGCTCGCGCCGGTCAGCGCCTGCACCAGATCGGGTGGGAAGGGGCGGCGCATATCGGGACGGTTGACGGTCACCCGCGTGATCGTCTCGCCCTGCAGGAACCGCGCAAGGCCGCGCACCGTTGTTTCGACTTCAGGTAATTCCGGCATGAAATACCCTCTAACACCCTTTGCGCTCCGCTCAATTCCCCCTAAGGCCCCTGACCATGACTAGGCCCATGAGTGACACCGTTTCCTTCGGCTACGAAGATATCGATGCGAGCGAGAAGACCGGCCGCGTGGGCGAGATCTTTTCGAGCGTTGCCGCCAAGTACGACATCATGAACGACGCGATGAGCGGCGGCATGCATCGTCTGTGGAAGGACCGTTTCGTCAAGCGCGTGAAGCCCCAGCCGGGCGAGCAGATCCTCGACATGGCGGGCGGCACGGGCGACATCGCCTTCCGCATGGCCGAAAAGGGCGCGAGCGTTACCGTCTCGGACATCAATCAGGACATGCTCGACGTCGGCATCGAACGCGCGATGGAGCGCGGAATCGACGGTTTGGTGTGGAGCCGCCAGAACGCCGAGGAACTGGCTTTCAGTAGCCGCACCTTCGATGCCTACACCATCGTCTTCGGCATCCGGAATGTGACCTTCATCGACAAGGCCCTGCGCGAGGCGCACCGCGTGCTGAAGTTCGGCGGGCGCTTCTATTGCATGGAGTTCAGCCAGACCGACTGGCCGGGCTTCAAGGAAGTCTACGACCTCTATTCGCACCAGCTCATGCCCAAGATCGGCAAGGCGATCGCCAATGACGAGGAGAGCTATCGCTACCTCGCCGAATCGATCCGCCGCTTCCCCAAGCCGCCCGAATTCGAAGCGATGATCCGCAATGCGGGCTTCGAAAACACGCGGGTCGAGAAGATCCTCGGCGGCGCGGTCAACATCCATTCGGGGTGGAAAGTCTAAGGCGTGGCACGCCCCGCAACGCATATCTGGCGGCTCCTCAAATGGGGCCGGACGCTGGCGAAGCACGGCGCGCTTCGCGGGATCGAGCGTGATCCCAACACGCCGCCGCCGGTCAAGCGCCTCGCGCGCATCGCCCGTCTAGGCACGATCCAGCCGAAAGAGCCGGACTATGCCGGTGCTTTCCGCGATATCGGCCCTGCCGCCATCAAGCTCGGCCAGACGCTGGCGACGCGCCCCGACCTCGTGGGCGAGGATGCCGCGCGCAACCTGCTCAAGCTGCAGGACGATTTGCCGCCGGTAGGCTTCGACAAGATCAAGCAGAGCATCGAGGCAAGCTTCGAACAGCCGCTCGAAAGCCTCTATTCCGAATTCGACCCCGTACCGGTCGGCGCGGCCTCGATCGCGCAGGTCCACCGTGCGGTCACCACCGATGGCCGACAGGTCGCGGTGAAGGTCCTGCGCCCCGGCGTGCGCGAGCAGTTCGCGCGCGACATCGATACCTATGAATGGGCCGCAGCCCATGTCGAGGCGATGGGCGGCGAAGCGTCGCGCCTGCGCCCGCGGCTCGTCATCGCCAATTTCAAGCGCTGGACCAATCGCGAGCTCGACCTGCGCCGCGAGGCAGCCTCCGCTTCGGAACTGGCCGACCACATGGTCGGCACCGAGAAATACGAGATCCCCGGCATCGACTGGGACCGCACCAATGGCCGCGTGATGACCGTCGACTGGATCGACGGGATCAAGATCAGCGATACCGAGGCGATCCGCGCGGCGGGCCACGACATGGACGAACTGGCGAGCCGCCTCGTCCTCGCATTCCTCAAGCAGGCTATCGCGGCAGGCTTCTTCCACGCCGACATGCACCAGGGGAACCTGTTCGTGAAAGCGGACGGGACCATCGCGGCGATCGATTTCGGCATCATGGGCCGGATCGACCGGCGTGCGCGCATGTGGCTGGCGGAAATCCTCTACGGCCTGACGACGGGCAATTACAAACGCGTCGCCGAGATCCATTTCGAGGCGCAATACGTCCCGAGCTATCACAACGTGGACGAGTTCGCGACTGCGCTGCGCGCCGTGGGCGAGCCGATGCGCGGCAAGCCGGTGAGCGAGTTGTCGGTCGGGCAGATGCTCGATGGACTGTTCGCAATCACCCGCGATTTCGACATGCAGACACAGCCGCATTTGCTGCTGCTGCAAAAGACCATGGTGATGGTCGAAGGCATCGCCACGCAGCTCAATCCGAAGATCAACATGTGGGACGTTTCCGCCCCCTATGTCCGCAGTTGGATTCGCGACGAGCTGGGCCCCGAGGCCGCGATCGCCGACCGCATCCGCGAGGATACCGAGACGCTGCTGCGCATCCCCGACCTCGTGCGCCGGATCGAGGACCGCTTCCCGCCCAAGGGCGGCGCGCCCGAGCCGCCGCCGCTACCCGAGGTGGAACTGATGTGGGAACGCCGCGTGAAGAAGGAGCGCAGCTGGCTGCGCTACCTAGTCACCTTTGCCGCCGGTGGCGGCGCGGCATGGTTTGCGTTTACGCAGGGGCTGCTGGGCTAGTCCCGTTCCAGGGGAAGGTCTTGATCGCCAGCGCGATCACGATGACGTGCAGCGCCTCGACCGTCATCGGCTGCCACCACCCGTCATAGTCTCCGACCACGAACAGGTTCACCAGCCGCCCGGTGAAAGCGATCGCGAACAGAGCGAGTGCGGGCCAGAGCACGTCTGCGCGCCGCTTCCATGCGCCTACTCCCAAGCTGATTGCCGCCACCCAGAAGAAGGCCGCGAAATCACCGCGCATCGCCGATAGCCCCATGGGCGTTGGCGACTGGAGGCCGAAGTCGATGCCCGCCGTGGCAGGGTCGACGAAGAAGCTCGCGCCCAGCACCAGGTCGAGTATTGCGCCCAGCGCCAGCAGTGCTGCCAGTATGAAATGCATGATGAAAATTCCCCCGTTTCCGATTTCTTCACCATAGGCTGGCAAGGAGGAGGCTGCAAACGGGTGCGCGATGCGCGCTGGCAATGACGGACAGGGGGCGCTAGCAAGCGCATCGATGACGCAATGGGAATGCACCAACCGATCCGCGCGGGCAAAGCCGCGCATGATTCCAGTCAGGAGGACCGTCACGTGAGCGGCCCCAAGATCCTGCTCGTGATCGGTGGCGGTATCGCTGCCTACAAGAGCTGTGAACTCGTACGCCTGATCAGGAAGGCGGGCGGCGACGTCACCTGCGTCCTGACCGAGGGCGGACAGCAGTTCGTCACGCCGATGGCGCTGGCCGCGTTGTCGGAAAACAAGGTCTACACCTCGCTCTTCGATCTCAAGGACGAGGTCGAGATGGGGCATATCCAGCTCTCGCGGCAGGCCGACCTCGTGGTCGTCTGCCCGGCCACTGCGGATATCCTCGCCAAGATGGCTGCCGGTATCGCCGACGACCTTGCCACCACGCTGATCCTCGCCACCGACAAGCCGGTCGTCACCGTCCCGGCCATGAACGTGCGCATGTGGGAGCATTCGGCCACCCAGCGTAACGCCGAATGGCTCCGTCAGGCGGGCGTTACCGTGATGGATCCGGACGAGGGCGCGATGGCCTGCGGCGAATTCGGCCCTGGCCGCCTGCCCGAACCCGCCGCCATCCTGCGCAAGATCGCCGAGACTCTCGATCTCGACATCGACGTGCACGAACTCGCGGCACCCGCGCCTGCATTGGCTCCGCCTTCCGCGAAAGAGGAAGCGGAAGAGCCCAAGGTACTGGAAGACGATTTCGAAGAAGAGGTCGAAGAGCCCGAAGAGGAGGAAGAAGACCTCTCGGCACGCTCCGGCCTCGGCAGCCTGCTCAACGCGATCATCCCGCGTTCGACTGCAAAGCGCAGCCAGAAGGAAATCGACGAGGAGTTCGAAGAGATCGAGGACCTCGAAGAAGATTTCGAGGAAGCCGAATTCGACGCGGGCGAATCCGAACCCGATCCCGATTTCGTTCCCGACATGGGCGGGTTGCTCGCCAAGAAGGGCGGCGCGGCTGCGGCTCCGCCGACCGACAAGGAAGCGATCAACCACACCGTCGGCAAGAAGGACAAGCGCGCCGTCGCGCAGCCGATCCCCGAAGAGGTCGAAGTGCTCGAAGCGGAAAGCCCGCTCGAGGCAGATCCGCTCTACGGGCAGGCAATCTTCGACGAGGATCCGGAACACCGCCCGCTTTACGGCAAGCATGTGCTCGTCACTGCCGGCCCGACGCGCGAACCGATCGATCCGGTGCGCTACATCGCCAACCGTTCGAGCGGGAAGCAGGGCTTCGCGATTGCCGCCATGGCCGCTGCTGCGGGCGCCCGCGTGACGCTGGTCACCGGCCCGGTCCACCTGCCGACCCCGATCGGCGTCGACCGCATCGATGTCGAAACCGCCGACGACATGGCCGAGGAAGTGCGCAATGCGCTGCCCGCCGATTGCGCCTTCATGGTCGCGGCCGTCGCCGACTGGAAGAGCCGCCATGTCGCAGGCGAAAAGATGAAAAAGCGCGGCAGTGCGCCGCCTGCTCTCATCCTTGCCGAGAACCCCGATATCCTCGCTGCCGTGGCTGCAGGCCGCAAGCGCCCGCATCTCCTCATCGGCTTCGCTGCCGAGACGGAAAACGTGGTCGAGAACGCCAAATCCAAGCGCAAGCGCAAGGGTGCCGACTGGATCGTGGCCAACAATGTCGCCGGTGCAGCTGGCGAGAGCGTGATGGGCGGCGACCTCAACCAGGTCCACATCGTGACTTCGGAAGGCGTCGAAAGCCTCGCCGAAATGCCCAAGGAAGAGGTCGCGCGCGAACTCATCATCCGCGCTGCCGAAGCGCTTGCAGAGCCGGAGGAAGACCCGCGTGACTGATGCCGTAGCCGTCCAGATCAAGCGCCTGCCGCACGGCCACGGTCTCGACCTTCCGGCCTATGCCACCGGCGGCGCTGCGGGCATGGACGTGCTTTCGGCCGAAAGCGTGACGATCCGCCCGGGTCAGCGGCATGCCGTCGCCACCGGCCTCGCCGTCGCGATCCCCGAGAATTACGAAATCCAGGTGCGCCCGCGTTCGGGACTAGCCTTCAAGCACGGCATCACCGTGCCCAATACGCCGGGCACGATCGACAGCGACTATCGCGGCGAACTCAAGGTCATCCTGATCAACCACGGGGCCGACGATTTCGCGATCCAGCGCGGCGACCGCATCGCCCAGCTCGTGCTGGCGCCGGTCACGCAGGCCAAGTGGGACGAAGTCGAGGAACTGGACGAGACCGACCGCGGCGAAGGCGGCTTCGGCTCGACCGGCGGCCACGCCAAGCTGGCTTAGGCCTTGGCGTAACTGCGCAGCAGATAGTTTGCGCGAGAAGCGAGGACCGCAAGGTGCGTATCCTTAAACTTTTCTGCCGTCACCATTGCGAACTCGCTTTCGGGCATGTGATCGATAAGCGCCTGTAACCCGGCCGATCGCATGGCAATGGAGGGATCGTCCAGCGCGCGCTGGATCAAGCCCTTGCGATTCAACGAGTGCTGTACTTCGCGCGTCCGGTACACCGGAGCCTTGCGCCAATGCCCCATCGACTTGTCGATCCACTGGCGTTCGTAGTGGTCGATCCAGCGCGTTTCGCGATCGATCATGACTTTCGTCGAAAGCGCCCTCACTCCCGGCTGGATTGCATTGCGAGACAAGTCATCCAAGTGCCGGTCCAGTGTGGGGAATCGGAGTACGAGCGAGAGGATCTTCGTGCCCGGTCCGGCTGCGGCAGAGCCGATGGTTCGTGCCACCTCCTGCGCGACATCATCCCGGCTAACGCTCTGGCATATCGGGCTTTCCTCAAGCGAACTGCGCCCCCACCGCTTGCGGGTCGCAAGCACGGCAAAAAGCGTCTCGGCCACCAGCTGTGCATCTGTCGCCGCAAAGCATCGTCCGGCGGTTTCTCTCGCAACGCTGCGAACCTGACGTACCCAATCGTTGCAACGCCATTCGAGCAGCGCGCAGTAGAAAGGGGAGGTGAGCGGCCCCTCGAGCCTCTCCAGCGCAGCCTGCCGCTCGCGTCCGTTGCGGCTGCAAATGAGAAGCCATTCGCTTCCGGGAACATCCCGCGCGTCTATCGGCTTGCGAGAAAAGATGCGGCTGACGAGGCCATTTCCGTGCCGGCGACGGCGGTGGGAGACAGCAGAACCGATGGCGGAGTCCGCGCGCGCCACATGCGCGGGCGACAGACCTCCGATGCCCTCAACCGCTTCGTCGAGCGCATCGCGGTCGGGCTGTCCGCGGTCGAGGGATGTCATGAAAGTTTCGATAGCCGAAGCTATCCGCTTGCCGACTATTCCGGCTGCAAACGCATCATAGTCTGGCATCGCGTGGCTTAGTCGAACAGCCCCACGGCTAGCTCGGCCCATACCAACAGGAACAGCGCCAGCATCGCGGCAATCGCCAGCATCCGTGCGCGAGCGCCAAGCGTGGCCCTCAGCGCCATTTCGATGCCGAGTCCGACCATGGCCAGCAAGCCGCCCATGAGCGCGAAATCGCCCGGACCCCAGTTGACCTCTGCGGTGGCCTGCATCGCGATGGCGGGGAGCAGCAGCACCAGTGCGGCCACGGTCCAGTAGATCGCGCGGATGCGGTTTGCAGCGGGTGCGGCAAGGGCGGTCATCATCTCATCTCCCTGAATTGGCGGGCTTTATAGCACGCCTGCGGCATTTTCGGGAAGGGCACGAAAAAAGGGCGACCCGATCCATGGCCGCCCTTCCTCGGTGTTCCCCGTCCAAGACGATGAACTACTCTGTTCAATCGATCCGGCGAACCGTCTTTTCTTCCGGCTTGATCGAGATGCGCACAGTCTCGCCCGAATTGCCCGGGAAGTCGGTGAACATGGCCTCGACCAGGTTCGGTACGAGATACTGCAGGCGGTTCGAGGTCGACAGGGCCTGTGCCTTGCCTTCGAACAGCCGCTCGCCGGTGGCCGCGCGGTCGATCTTCATGTCGATGCCGCTGGTGTAGACGGTGTAGCTGCGCACTTCGGGTCCGCCGAACCACGGGTCGTTGAACCCGTAACCCCAGCGTCCGCCGTAATAGCTACGGGTGCGGATGATGCGGCCGTCGCGCGTGCGATAGTAGCGCGGACGAACGAAGCCGCTGTAGCCGCGGTAGCCGTACCAGGGCGAATAGAACGGGTCGTGGAAGCCGGTCGTGCGAACGCGCTCGCGCCCGTTGTCGACGCCATAGTCGAAGCGGACCAGCAGCGTGGCCTCTTCGGGCGTGGCGGCTTCGGCATAGCCGAGGCGCAGCATCTGCTGCTCGACCATGTCGGCATATTGCGAGAACTCGAGCCCGCCTGCGAGTGCCGGATCGTCGGCAACCACGGCAAAGCTCTCGCCCTGCGGTGCAGGCAGCTGCGATTCGAAACGGGATACGTCGGCCTTGAATGCCGGCGTGGCACAGGCGGCGAGGCCTGCGAGGATCATCGGGACGGAGGCCAGCTTCAGCTTGTTCCCCCAACCCTTGGTACGGGTAGTCATGGCAATCGTCCTTTCGCTTCGCGTCCGGCGCGTCACACTAACTCGGCGCCCACCATACACGAATTTTCGATACTGTCGCCGAGTGCCGTTTCCCCCAGGCATTCTTCCAGCGAATGATCAGGGGTTTATACCTTTGGCCATGAACCGGCTTTGAATGCGCGGATTCACAATTGTTACAGGCCTTACGAGGGTTGTCGTGAGGGGGCGGGGCGGGCTAAGGGACCGCCCGATATCCATTCATTTGCGCACGGTAAGAAAACCCATGGCAGGCCATTCCAAGTTCAAGAACATCATGCACCGCAAGGGCGCGCAGGACAAAAAGCGCTCGAACCTGTTTTCCAAGCTCAGCCGCGAAATCACCGTGGCGGCGAAAATGGGCATGCCCGATCCGGACATGAACCCGCGCCTGCGCCTTGCGGTCAATGCCGCCAAGAGCCAGTCGATGCCGAAGGACAATATCCAGCGCGCGATCGACAAGGCCTCGGCTACCGACGGCGAAAACTACGAGGAAGTCCGCTACGAGGGCTATGGCCCGGGCGGCAGCGCGATCATCGTCGAAGCCCTCACCGACAACCGCAACCGCACCGCCACCGCCGTGCGCACCGCTTTTTCGAAGAACGGCGGCAACCTCGGCACAGAGGGCAGCGTCCAGCATGGTTTCGAACGCCTCGGCCTGATCGAATACCCCGCCAGCGTCGGTGACGAGGACAAGGTTCTCGAAGCGGCGATGGAAGCCGGCGCGGAAGATATCGAGAGCAGCGAAGACGGTCATACGATCTGGACCGCTGCAGACGATCTCCACCAGGTTGCAGGCGACCTCGAAAAGGCGCTGGGTGAAGCGGAAAACGTGAAGCTCGCATGGAAGCCCAACATCACCGTCGAGATGGACGAGAAGGGTGCGGGTACGCTGATCAAGCTGATCGACGCGCTTGAGGACGATGACGACGTTCAGACCGTCTGGGGCAATTACGAAATCTCCGACGAAGTCATGGAGAAGGTGGGCGCCTGAGGCGTCCGGCCATGAAGCTGCGCGAGTGGGCAATTTTCCTGACCCTCGCCAGCGCCTTCCTGCTCGCCATAGCGTGGCGGCTCGGCTGGCTCATCGGGCTGGGATGAGCGGGGGCGCGCGATGATCATCCTCGGCCTCGACCCTTCGCTCAGCTGCACCGGCTGGGGCGTGATCCGGGCAGAGGGCTCGCGCATATCGCATATCGCCAATGGGCAGGTACCGACCGATGCCAAGGCGCCGATGGCGCGGCGGCTGTCGCACCTACAGACGGCGCTCGAGGCGGTGATTGCCGAGCACAATCCCGACCGTGCGGCGGCGGAAGAAGTCTTCGTCAACAAGAACCCGCAATCGACGCTGAAGCTCGCTCAGGCGCGCGGTGCAGTGCTGGCCGCATGTGGTTCGGCGGGCCTCGAGGTTTCCGAACATGCGGCCCGGCTGGTCAAGAAGGCTGTCGTCGGCACGGGCGGGGCGGACAAATCGCAGGTCCAGGCCATGCTCAAGGTGCTGCTGCCGGGCGCGAAAATCGCCGGCGCCGATGCCGCAGACGCGCTCGCCGTCGCGATTGCCAGCGCGCATCTGTCCTACGCGCCGCCTTCACGCTAGGCAGCTGTCATGAAGCCGTACAATCACGCCGCCAGTCTCGATCTTGCGCGCGTTTTGCGGCCCGGCGCTTTTTCGCGCAGGACCGTGTTCCATACGTTCCAGCCTGTAGGACTTACGCTTTGACCATCCAGCTATACGGCATCCCCAATTGCGACACCGTCAAGAAGGCGAGGAAGTGGCTCGATGCGAACGGCATCGACTACGCCTTCCACGACTACAAGAAGGAAGGCGCCGATGCGGCCAAGCTTGAACGCTGGTCGGATGCTGCTGGCTGGGAGGTCCTGCTCAACAAGCGCGGCACCACCTTCCGCAAGCTGGACGATGCGGACAAGGCCGATATCGACCGCGCCAAGGCGATCGCCTTGATGACCGAGCACCCGAGCATGATAAAACGCCCCGTCGCGGAGCATTCCGGCGGGGTGCTGGTGGGCTTCAAGGAAGACGAGTGGCAGGCGGCTCTCTAGAAGCCGCTGCTGTCGCCCCAGCCATGGTTGTCGCCGTGCGTCCAGCCGCGAGCGTTCTCGTTCGCGGTGCTGTCGATCAGGCGTTTGATGGTGCTGTAATCGCCGTAGGAACCGTAAATCAGTCCAACCACGATGGCCGCACCGAGTAGGAGCTTCTTGAACATGACACGTCGATTCTCCCGATTCGTGGTAAAATTTGTCCTAATGCTGGGCCTCGTCTCAGCCGGAACGAGCGCTTTTGCCGACGAAATGCTGGTCATCGCCCACCGCGGCGCAAGCGGGGAGCGTCCCGAACACACTCTGGCCGCCTATGAACTCGCGATCGACCAGGGCGCGGACTACATCGAGCCGGACCTCGTGGTGACAAAGGACCTCGTGCTGGTCGCGCGTCACGAGAACGAGCTTTCGGATACGACCGATGTCGCTGCCCGTGAGGAGTTTGCCGATCGTCGCCGCAGCAAGACCATCGATGGACGTCTGGTGAGCGGCTGGTTCGCGGAGGACTTCACGCTCGCCGAGTTACGCAGCTTGCGCGCAAAGGAGCGCCTCCCCGGCATGCGCCCTGCAAATGCGCGGTTCGACGGCCTCTATTCCATCCCGACCTTCGCTGAGATCGTGCAGTTGGTCCGGGCGAAAGAGGCCGAGACCGGTCGCACAATCGGCCTCTATCCCGAACTCAAGCACCCCACCTTCCTGCTTCAGGACGAGGGCATAGACAGCGTCGACCTGCTGGTGCGCGCGCTGCGCGAAGCCGAGCTGGACGATGCGGATGACGCCGTTTTCGTGCAGAGCTTCGAAGTCGGGCCGCTGCGCAGGCTGGACCGGCTGGTCGATGTCCCGCTGGTGCAGCTCGTGAAGCCCGACGACGGGCCGGCGGACGAACCGGCGCTTCGCTATGACGACATGGTCTCGCCGAGCGGGCTCGCCGAAATTGCGACCTATGCCGATGCGATCGGTACGGACCTGCGCCTGCTGTTCGGGCCAGAGGGCGTTCCGAGCGGTCTCGTAGACGATGCACGCGAAGCCGGACTTGCCGTGCACGCGTGGACGCTGCGCAAGGAAAACGCCTACCTGCCGCCCATGCTACGCCGCGGCACGGCGGAAAACGGCACGGGGGACGTGCTCGGCATGGTGACGATCCTGAAGGTGCAGGGCATCGACGGTGTCTTCACCGACGATCCCGGCCTCGTGGTCAGCGCGCTCGCGCAGTGACGATGTAGTTGAGCGAGAGATCGTCGGAGAGGTGGAGGCCCTTCATCGGCGAGAAGGCGATGCCGCGTGGTTCGCCCATTGAAAGGCCCGCTCCGGCGAGGATGTCGGACAGTTCCTCGGGCGTGACGAAATCGTCCCAGTGATGCGTGCCCCTCGGGATCAGCCCGAAGCCCTCCGCAGCGCCGATCATAAGCGTGCGCGAACGCACGGTGCGATTGGGGGTGGAGAGGACCATCAGCCCGCCTTCGGCCAGCCGCGCTGCCAGCTGGGAGGCGAACGCCCGCTTGTCGGCGACATGCTCGATCACTTCCATCGCGGTGACGAGGTCGAACGTGCCGATATCGTGGCTCGCCAGTTCGCCTGCCATGTAGCGGATATCGAGCCCGCTCCTCTCGGCATGGAGAGCGGCGGCCGCCGTGTTTTCGGGCGCGGCGTCGATCCCGGTGACCTCGCCGCCGAGACGCGCCAGCGGTTCGCACAGCAGGCCGGCGCCGCAGCCGACGTCGAGCGCGCTCTTGGCCGCGAGCGGCCTGGTATCGCGAATGTCGCCTGCCCAGTGCAAATCGATTGCCTCGCGCAGGAATTCGAGCCGGACGGGATTGAGCTTGTGGAGCATGGCGGAGGAGCCTTTCGGGTCCCACCAGTCCTTGGCCAGCTTGCCGAAATGCGCCGCCTCATCGGGGCGGATCGTTTGGCCTGCTGAAGTATTGCTTGGAGTGCTCGTGGTTGCATCGCTCATGCGGCGTGGCTAGCAGCCTCAACGTAAGCATTCCAGCACGGAGACATCCCGCTTGGCACGTATCGTGATGAAATTCGGCGGCACCTCGATGGCGGGGACCGAACGCATTCGCCGCGTCGCCAATATCGTGCGCAAACAGGCGGCGGGCGGCAACGAGGTTGCGGTCGTCGTCAGCGCGATGGCGGGCGAGACCGACCGGCTGGTGAACTTCTGCCGCGAGGCGAACGCGCTTTACGATCCGGCGGAATATGACGTTGTCGTCGCCAGCGGCGAACAGGTGACCTCGGGCCTTCTGGCACTCACCCTGCAATCGCTCGGCTGCAAGGCGCGCAGCTGGCTCGGCTGGCAATTGCCCGTCCGCACGATCGAGGCGCATGCCAAGGCCCGCGTCGACAGCATCGACGGCGAGGCGCTGGCGAAATCCATGGCTGCCGGAGAGATCGCGGTCATTCCCGGTTTCCAGGGCGTGTCCGAAGAAGGCCGCATCACGACCATGGGTCGCGGCGGTTCGGACACCTCTGCCGTAGCCGTGGCGGCTGCGGTCAAGGCGGATCGCTGCGACATCTATACCGACGTCGACGGGGTCTACACGACCGACCCGCGGATCGTTGCCAAGGCGCGCAAGCTGAAGGCAGTGACCTACGAGGAAATGCTCGAACTGGCGAGCGTGGGGGCCAAGGTGCTGCAGACCCGCAGCGTGGGCCTTGCGATGAAGGAGGGCGTGCGCGTGCAGGTCCTCTCCAGCTTCGTGGGCGACGACGCTGTCCCCGCAGACGAACTTCCGGGTACGATGATCGTGTCGGAAGAGGAAATGAACGAATTGGTGGAGAAGGGCCTCGTGGAACGCCAGCACGTAACAGGCATCGCGCATGACAAGAACGAAGCGAAGGTGATCCTCACCCGCGTGCCCGACAAGCCGGGGGCGGTGGCGCATATCTTCGAGCCGCTCGCCAAGGCCAGCATCAATGTCGACATGATCATCCAGAACGTCGGCCGTGACAAGGGTGAGACCGACGTGACCTTCACCGTGCCGCAGGCCGACCTCGCCCGCGCGCAGGCGCTGCTCGAGGACAAGCGCGACGACATCGGCTACAACCGCCTCATCACCGACAGCAAGATTGCCAAGATATCGGTCGTCGGCGTCGGCATGAAAAGCCACGCCGGCGTTGCCGCGACCATGTTCCAGGCGCTGGCCGACCGCGGGATCAACATCCAGGCCATCACGACTTCCGAAATCAAGGTCAGCGTGATGATCGACGAGGACGAGACCGAACTTGCCGTGCGAGTGCTGCACACCGCCTACGGCCTCGACGCGGCGGACGAGGCTGCTTGAGTTTCGGGCGCGGCATCTGGAGAGGGTGGCGCGCCATCGTTCGAAGCACATGGCGTGCGTATATGGTTTTCGGGACGCTGGCGGTTATCGCAATTGTCCTTCAGGCGCTCTCGGGAGAGTACAATGGCAGGAGCTGGAACGGAATCTTTTATGATGCCGGCGCCGCCCTCGGCCTGACGTTCCTTGCCTCTTTCATCACCGCACTCATTTTCCACTATCAAGTCCGACGCAATACCCGCTGGCCCGGCGGCGGGGGCAAGCGAGGGAGAAGCTGACATGAGCCACACCGCGAAGATCCTCCTCCTCGGCTCGGGTGAACTGGGCCGCGAGTTCGTGATCTCGGCGAAGCGGCTCGGCGCGCATGTCGTCGCCTGCGATGCCTATGACGATGCGCCCGCCATGCAGGTGGCGGACGACCGCGAAGTCTTCTCGATGCTCGATGGCGAGAAGCTGCGCGCAGCGGCAGAGAAGCACCGTCCCGACTACATCGTGCCCGAGATAGAGGCGATCCGCACCGCCGTGCTCGCTGAGCTCGAAGAGGAAGGCTTCACCGTTGTCCCGTCAGCCCGCGCCGCGCAGCTGACGATGAACCGCGATGCGATCCGCGATCTTGCGGCGAACGAGCTGGGTCTTGTCACGTCGCGCTATCGCTATGCCAAGAACCTCGACGAGGTGAAGGCGGCTGCAGAGCACACCGGTTTCCCCTGCGTCATCAAGCCGGTCATGTCGTCCAGCGGCAAGGGCCAGAGCACGGTGCGTGAAGAGGACAAGCTCGAAGATGCGTGGGACTATGCCTGTGCCAATATGCGCGGCGACCGCCAGCGCGTGATCGTCGAGCAGTTCGTCGATTTCGATTACGAGATCACCCTGCTGACGGTTCGCCACAAGAAGGGCGTGACCTTCTGCCCGCCGATCGGCCACCGGCAGGAACGCGGCGATTACCAGGAAAGCTGGCAGCCCACGCCAATGTCCGATGCCGCCATTGCCAAGGCGCAGGAGATGGCGCGCAAGGTGGTGGACGATCTGGGCGGCTATGGCCTGTTCGGCGTCGAATTCTTCGTGAAGGGCGAGGAGGTCATCTTCTCCGAACTCAGCCCGCGTCCGCATGACACGGGCATGGTCACGCTGGTCAGCCAGAACCTGACCGAGTTCGACCTTCATGCCCGCGCGGTAATGGGATTGCCCGTGCCAGCGCAGCTGCGTGCGCGTCCCTCGGCCAGCGCAGTGATCCTTGCCGATCGCGACAGCGCCGAGCTGTCCTATGCCGGCCTGGCCGAGGCGCTGGAGGAAGACGGTACCGACCTGCGCATCTTCGCCAAGCCCACGAGCCGGCCGTTTCGCCGCATGGGAGTGACGCTCGCGACCGCAGGCGACACCGACGAGGCCCGCCGCAAGGCCCGCGATGCCGCGCACAAGGTGCGCATCGTCTACGGCGACTAGGAACCCGCTTGCCGTAAGGGCGGGTGCGCCCTAAGCGGCCACGTATGACTACCTATCCCAAGACCGACCGCCTGATGCAGCGCGGCGCAGAATTCCTCGGCTCGCGCTACGCCATCCTTTGCGGTGCCATGAGCTGGGTCTCGGAGCGCAACCTCGTCTCCGCCATCTCCAATGCCGGCGGCTTCGGCGTCATCGCCTGCGGTGCGATGACGCCCGAACTGCTCGAGACCGAGATCGCCGAGACGCAGAAGCTGACCGACAAGCCCTTCGGCGTGAACCTCATCACCATGCACCCGCAGCTCTTCGACCTGATCGAAGTGTGCGACAAGGCGGGCGTGAGCCACGTGGTGCTGGCCGGCGGCATTCCGCCCAAGGGCAGTGTCGAGGCGATCAAGGGCGGCGAGAACCCCGCCAAGGTCATCTGTTTCGCGCCGACGCTGGCGCTCGCCAAGAAGCTCCTACGTTCGGGCGCCGATGCATTGGTGATCGAAGGCATGGAAGCCGGCGGCCATATCGGTCCCGTTTCGACCAGCGTCCTCGCACAGGAAATGCTTCCCGAACTGAGCGAGGACCACATCATCTTCGTGGCCGGCGGCATTGGCCGCGGCAATGCCATGGCCGGCTATCTCGAAATGGGCGCGGCAGGCGTCCAGCTCGGCACGCGCTTCGCCTGTGCAAGTGAAAGCATCGCCCACGAGAACTTCAAGAAAGCCTTCTTCCGCGCAAATGCCCGCGACGCAATTGCCAGCGTGCAGGTCGACCCGCGCCTGCCGGTCATTCCGGTCCGCGCGCTCAAGAACAAGGGCACCGAGGAATTTACCCGCAAGCAGATCGAAGTGGCCGGCACGCTCGACCGCGAGGAAATCGCGATGGAAGAAGCCCAATTGCAGATCGAACACTATTGGGCAGGCGCACTGCGCCGCGCGGTGATCGACGGCGATGTCGAGAACGGCAGCCTGATGGCAGGCCAGTCGGTCGGCATGCTCAAGGAAGAAGAGCCGGTGGCGGTCATTATCGAAAAGCTCATGGCCCAGAGCGAGGAAGCGCTGACGCGCCGATAAGGATGTGATCCACCGCCTCGACCTCGATGTCGCGATATACCGCGACCGCGTACAGGTGACGCACCGGGGCAGCGGCACATTCGTTGATATGCGCGCGGAGTTTGCCTTTTCCTCCGATGCGAGGCTGGTCGAGCATGCCCGATATTTCGAAGACACGCTCGTCAGGGCGATGCGGCAGGTCCTCGCAGAAGGCGGCTTCTCGCTGAAAGAGCCCATCGCCCATGTCGTGCGCTTCGATGGCGATCTCGACGAGACGCAAAAGGCCCTAATCGAGACTGGATTGCGCGAGACCGGGTTTCACGAGGTCATCTTCGAACTCGACGCCTAGAAACGAGCGCTTGGGGTCTGCCTAGCGCTTTGCGTTTGCCGATCGCCTGCTGCCACGCCAAAAGCCGACCATGTCCGAACCTCTCGTCCTTACCCTCTCCTGTGCCGACCGTCCGGGTATCACTGCCCGCGTTTCCTCGTTCCTGTTCGAACGCGGGGGCAATATCCTTGAAGCGCAGCAGTTCAACGACCGCGCCTCGGACGCCTTCTTCATGCGGGTGGAATTCGACCCGGGTGAGGTTTCGCGTGAAGCGATCCGGTCCGATTTCGCGGCGCTGGCCGGGGAATACGGCATGGACTGGAAGCTCGCCCTGCGCGACCGGCCGCGCCGCGTGCTGGTCATGGTCAGCAAGTTCGACCATTGCCTCGCCGACCTGCTCTACCGCTGGCGGATCGGCGAGATGCCGATGGAACCGGTCGCCATCGTCTCGAACCACCCGCGCGAGGCGATCGAGCACACCCATCTGGGCGACATTCCCTTTCACCACCTGCCGATCACGCGCGAGACCAAGTCACAGCAGGAAGCGCAGGTCCGCGAGCTCGCCGAGCGATACGAAGCGGAACTGGTGGTGCTCGCGCGTTACATGCAGATCCTGTCGGACGAGCAGGCGGCGCATTTCGCCGGGCGCTGCATCAACATCCACCACTCGTTCCTGCCCGGCTTCAAGGGCGCCAAGCCCTATCACCAGGCCTACGAGCGCGGCGTGAAGATGATCGGGGCGAGCGCGCACTACGTCACTACCGATCTCGACGAAGGCCCGATCATCCACCAGGCGGCAGAGCCCATCAGCCATGCCGACACGCCGGAAGAGCTGGTGCGCAAGGGCCGCGAGATCGAAAGCCGCGTGCTGGCCGAAGCCGTGCGCCTCCACCTCGAGGAGCGGGTGCTCCTCAACGGTCAGCGCACGGTGGTCTTCAGGAGCTGATCAGCGCCCGGCGACGCGCGTCTTGGCGCGTTCGACTTCCATTTGCTTGTCCTCGTTGGCGCGCTTGATGACATACTGGCGGATCGCATCGATTTCGTCTTCCGAGAGCGAGTCGGCAAAGCTTGCCATGCCGTTGTCCTTCAGCGCCCCGCCGTGAACGATCTGCAGCCATGCGGTGCGGTTCTCCAGAGCGCCCGAACGGCGCAAGTCGGGCAGTTCGGTCGAGCCGACTGCGGCAGGCGCATGGCAGACAGCGCAGTAACGCGCATATTTCGCCCGTCCGAGTTCGATCGTCTCCGCATTGGCGCGCGAGAGCGGCGGATCGAGCGGGGCGAGTGCGAAGTCGGGCTCGTCCGGCAGTGCCTCACCGCCACCCAGCTTGAAGACGAGCAGGCGGCTGATGTTGCGGACCGGTCGCATGTTGTCGATCATTTCGCCGTCGACCGTGAGCGCGAAAGCGCCGCCCCAGCCGGCAAGGACCGCCACATATTGCTCGCCGTTCACCGTGTAGGTCATCGGCGGTGCCACCACGCCCGTCTGCGCAGCGAAGCTCCATAGCTTGTCGCCCGTGGCCGAGTTGTAGGCGGCGAACTCGCTGCCCGAATTGCCTTGGAAGACAAGGCCGCCGCCGGTCGCGAGCAGGCCGCCGTTCCACGGACCGGGATGTTCGACCGTCCAGCGCGGCTCCTGTGCGACCGGGTCCCAGGCGACGAGCATGCCCTTGATCGTGCCCTGGATCTCGCGCCGCATCCCGAGATCGGGTGGGAGATCGCCAGCGCCCAGATCGAACCCGACATTGAAGCCGCGCGCACGGTCGGGCTTCCAGTTCGCTTCCGGCACGTACAGCATCGCGGCTTCGAAGGCCGGGATGTAAACGAGGTTCTCGCCCGGGTGATAGGCCATCGGGTGCCAGTTATGGCCGCCCAGCGGGCCCGGCATGACGAGCGCGGGCTGGCCCGTGATATCGATCCGCGTTTCCGGGTTCATGATCGGGCGACCGTCTTCGGTCATGCCGGTCGACCAGTTTTGCGGGATGTAAGGCTGTGCCGAAATGAACTCGCCCGTCGCGCGGTCGAGGACGTAGAAATAACCGTTCTTGGGCGCCTGCATCAGCACCTGTCGTTCCCGGCCATCGATTTCCATGTCGGCGAGTACGATGTGCTGCGTCGCCGTGTAGTCCCATGTCTCGCCCGGCGTCGTCTGGTAGTGCCAGACGTATTCGCCCGTATCGGGGCGGATCGCGACGATGCTGGATAGATAGAGGTTGTCGCCTTCACCGGTGCCGTCTTCGCCCGGGCTGCGATAGGCGCGGTTCCACGGGCTTCCGTTGCCAACGCCGATATAGAGAAGGTCGAGGTCGGGGTCGTAGGCCATCGAATCCCAGACCGTGCCGCCACCGCCGATGCTGTCCTCTCCGCTCAGCGCATCGCCGCTCCAAGTCTCGGCTGCTGCCTTGAGGTATTCGGGCGCATCATCGCCGTCGTCGCCCGGAACGGTGTAGAAGCGCCAGAGCTCGTCGCCATCCTCGGCATCGTAGGCAGCGATGTAGCCGCGTACGCCGAACTCGGCCCCGCCATTGCCGATCAGCACCTTGCCGTCGATCACGCGCGGTGCGCCGGTGATCGTGTAGCTCTTCGCCTGGTCGACGGTGACCTTCTCCCAGGCCACTTCGCCGGTATCGCGATCGAGTGCGACCAGCCTGCCGTCGAGCGTGCCGAGGAAGAGGTGGTCACCCCAGGCCGCAAGGCCGCGGTTCACCACGTCGCAGCAGGCTTTCACGCCGGTCTCGCCCGGGACCTGCGGATCGTAGCTCCACAGCGGTTCGCCGGTGGCTGCATCGAAGGCGAAGACCTTGCTCCACGCGCTGGTGACATAGAGCTTGCCATCCATCACCAGCGGCGTCGCTTCCTGTCCGCGCGCGGTATCCATGTCGGCGAACCATGTGAGGCCGAGGTCGGAAACGGTTTCGCGGTTCACCTGGTCGAGCGGGGAATACCGCTGCTCGGAATAGGTGCGCCCGTGGCTGATCCAGTTGGCGCTATCCTGATCGGCATTGATCAGGCGCATGGAGTCGATACCGCCTTCCGGCGCATCGCTATTGCTGCCGCAAGCCGCCAGAAGCAGCGCACCCATCGTGGCAAGGCCCCGAAGTTTCATCCCTCTCTCTCCCTCAACCGGCGGCCTTTGGGTCGCTCGATGAAACCTATCCTGCCTTCCAAGCGTATTCTTGTCCATCACCCTTGCGCACGAGGCGACGGGGCAGACACGGGAGAGACGGCGATGTGCGATCAACACCACCTGGAGCGTTGGGCGAAAAAGGAACTCGATCGCAGGACGTTCGGCGCCGCCGGACTTGCCGGAATGGCAGCCGCCTGTGCCCCGGTCGACCAAGCCGTTTCTGCTTCTGCAGAAACCAGTGGCACTGCGATGCGCAAGGTGTCTTTCGAAACAGGTGAGGGCACGCTGGACGGTGAATTCTACACCTCCGGCACCACGCCGCGTCCGGGCGTCATCTTCTGGCCCGACATTGCGGGCATCAGGCCGGCAAAACGCCAGATGGCGACCCGCCTTGCCGAGGCAGGCTATGCCGTCCTGCTCGCCAACCCCTACTACCGCGACGTGGCGGGCCAGCAGTTCGAGGATTTCGCAAGCTTCGCAGCCAGCGGCGGCTTCCAGAAGGTCCGCCCGTGGCGCGGCAAGTTCACCGCCGAGACCAAGCGGCTCGACAATGCGGCCGCAGCCGGATGGCTGATGCAGCAGGATGAGGTTGCCAAGAACCGCGGGATCGGTGTGCAGGGATATTGCATGACCGGCGGCCACGCGCTCTACGGCCCGTGGTCGGAAGACGTTATCAGCGCCGGTGCGAGCTTCCACGGAGGCGGCCTCGTTACCGACAGTGAGACAAGCCCGCACCGCATCCTGCAGGACGACGGCCACTACCTCGTCGCGATCAGCCAGGACGACGATGCCGAGGCCCCGACCCACGCAGGCATCCTCCGCGAGGCTGGCCGTGACACTGCCGGTGCGGAAGTCGAGGTCTACGCCGCGGACCACGGTTTTTGCGTTCTCGACAGCCCGAGCTACAACCGTGACGAAGCAGAGCGGGCATGGGCGCGCCTGCTGGCGCTCTATTCGGAGGCTCTTTAAGAAAAGTCGTCCTGACCGCATCCGGTTTTTCTTCCCCTGTTAAGACCCTCGCGCTAGCATGCGCGGAACGGGGCTAATTTCGGGGGTCACAAATGGATTTGCTGGGTGTTCTGGTCGCGATAGTCGGCCTAGTCGTAATCTTCCTCGCGATGGGCGTGCGCGTGGTCAAACAGGGCTACGTCTACACGATCGAGCGGCTGGGCAAGTTCACTCTCGCCGCCGAACCGGGCCTCCATCTCATCATCCCCTTCATCGACCGTGTCGGGCAGAAGGTGAACATGATGGAGCAGGTGCTCGATATCCCGGGCCAGGAAATCATCACTGCCGATAATGCCATGGTCGGCACCGATGCCGTGGTGTTCTTCCAGGTTCTCGATGCGGGCAAGGCGGCATACGAGGTCTCGAACCTCTACAATGCCATCATGGCGCTCACGACGACGAACCTTCGTACGGTGATGGGCTCGATGGACCTTGACGAAACGCTGTCGAAGCGTGACGAGATCAACGCTCGCCTGCTGAGCGTGGTCGACCATGCAACCTCGCCCTGGGGCGTGAAGATCACGCGTGTCGAGATCAAGGACATCCGTCCGCCGATGGACATTTCGGAAGCGATGGCGCGCCAGATGAAGGCCGAACGCCTGAAGCGTGCCGAGATCCTCGAGGCCGAGGGTGACCGTGCCTCGAAAATCCTGCGCGCAGAAGGTGAAAAGCAGTCGGCGATCCTCGAGGCAGAAGGTCGCAAGGAATCGGCTTTCCGCGACGCCGAGGCGCGCGAACGAGAAGCGGAAGCAGAAGCCAAGGCAACGCAGGTCGTGAGCGACGCGATTGCGGATAGCGGCAGCCAGGCGCTCAACTACTTCGTGGCGCAGGAATACACCAAGGCGGTCGGCAAGTTCGCCACCAGCCCCAATGCCAAGACCATCCTCTTCCCGGTCGAGGCGACACAGCTCATCGGCTCGCTCGGCGGGATCGGCGAGCTGGTCAAGGATATCGCGGGCGACGGTCCGGGTGGCGGATCGCCGCCGCGTCCCTCCAACCCGACACGCACGGCACCTTCGCCTTCGCCCGCACCGCGCCCGCAGCCGCGCAGTGCGACGCCCACCGTGCCGCGTAGCGGCGGAACGCCGGGAGCACGCTGATGGAGTGGTTCGAATCGCTCGCCCCGCACTGGGTCTGGCTCGCGCTCGGCTTCTTCCTCGCCGCGGCCGAAATCCTCGTGCCGGGTTACTTCCTGATGTGGCTTGCAGGCGCCGCATTGGTCACCGGCGTGATTGCGTTCGCGCTGCCGATCGGCATCCCGCTCCAGATCGTCGCCTTCGCGATGCTCTCGATCGGCGCCGTATTCCTGGGTCGCAACTACCTGCGCGCCAATCCGGTCGAGGATGCCGATCCGAAGATGAACCGTCGCGGCATGCGCCTCGCCGGCGAGACCGCGATCGTCGTGACCGCGATCGACGGCGGCACCGGCCGCGTAAAGCATGGTGACAGCGAATGGCTCGCCAAGGGCTGCGATGCGCAGGTTGGCGAAAAGGTCCGGATCAGCGGCAGCGATGGTGCCGTGCTGATCGTCGAGAAGATCTAGCTTACGATCAGGCCGACAGGCGCGGCTCGAAACGGCCGTGCTTGCGGAAGCGCGTCATCCACTTGTCGAGGAACAGGCCGAGCGGCTTTGGTTCGATGTCGAACTTCTCGAAGCCGGGATAGTCGCCGCTGGCGACATTGCCTTGCTTGAGCAGGTTCCACTGGTCGGTGCCCATCGGCGTGCCGGGCAGGGCTGCGAAGGTGGCCGAAAGACCGTCGGGCATCGGCAGGAAAGTGCGCTTGCGGTGCTGCGCATCGGCGATCCGCTGGTTGATTTCCATCATGGTCAGCTTTTCCGGGCCGCCAAGCTCGTAGGTCTTGCCGCCGTGCTTGCCCGGATTTTCGAGGCTGCGCGCGATCACTTCCGCGACATCGTCGACATAGACGAGCTGGAGCTGCGCATCGGGCCCGAAGACCGGCAGCACCGGCAGTTTCGAGATCAGGTCGCCGAACATATTGAGGAAGTTGTCGTCCTTGCCGAAGACGATGCTCGGGCGCACGATTGTCGCGTCCTTGAAGGCGGCCTTCACGGCCTGCTCACCGCGATGCTTTGCCGCTGCGTAGTCGTTGGTAGTATCTTCGTCGGGCTCGGCCGCAATCGCGCTGACATGCACGAAAGCGCTGGCGCCAGCCTTTATGGCAGCTTCGGCCATCCAGCCCGGCGCATCGCCCATCAGTTTGTATAGATCGCCCTGGAAGCTGCCGACGAGGTTCACCACGGCATCGGCGCCTTCGATGCAGCGCTCGACGCTCTGGCGGTTGGTCGCATCGCAGCGGGCGAACTGGAGCTGGCCCAGATTGGCGAGCGGCTTGAGGCTGAACGCCTTTTCGGGATTGCGCGCCGCGATCCGCAGGCGGGCGCCCCGTTCCAGCAGGGCCTGCGCCACGTAATTCCCCAGGAATCCGCTGCCACCCATGAGGACGACGAGTTTACCGTTGAGCGCGCTGCTGTTTGCCATGACCTGCCTTGGAAATTGATGCTGTCCGTTAGGATTTCGGGCTGCCCCTAGCCGTAACCCATACGAGGCCGCAAGCGTTCCTCTCATCGAGGTGCGAATAGCGTTGACAAGGGGGCGACCCCTTCGCTAGTTGCCCGCGCCTACCACGGACACGGACTCCTATGATCCGCTTGTCTCGTAAGTGTGCCCAGATGGCGGAATTGGTAGACGCACCGTCTTCAGGTGGCGGCGCTCGCAAGGGCGTGGAGGTTCGAGTCCTCTTCTGGGCACCATTTGTTCTTTCGCCGATGTTCGCGAAAGCTTCCGCAAACCGCGGAAATTTGCTACAAAATCAGTGAAATCGTTCGGCATCGTTCGCGCCCGTTCACCTTCAACCGGAAGGTGTCTGGGGGCCTTTTCGAGGCCGAGGCCCCCACATTTTCAGGGGTCGATTTCGCTGGTTCTTGCAGCGAGGCCCCGAATGGCACTGACCGACATCCAAGTACGCAATGCGACTCCCCGAGAACGCGAATTCAAGATGGGCGATTCAGGCGGGCTCTACATTCTCGTGCGTCCCAACGGCTCCAAGCTCTGGCGCATGAAATACAGGGTCGCCGGCCGCGAACAGAAACTCTCCTTCGGCGCCTATCCGCTTGTCTCGCTCAAGGAGGCGAGGCTGAAGCGTGACGAAGCGCGCGTCGAGATCGGGCGCGGCGGAAATCCGGCTCGGCGTAAACGCAAGGAGCGGATCGAGGAGGAGATCAGGGCCGGCAACACCTTTGCCGAGGTCGCGATGGAGTACATCGAGAAGTGCGCCAAGGAAGGCTATGCGGAATCGACGCTGAAGAAGGCGCGCTGGTTCCTCGACCTTCTCAAGCCGACCATCGGCAACGAACCGATCTCCGAGGTCAGCCCGCACGAGCTGCTGTCGGCTCTGAGGCGGATCGAGCGAAAGGGCAATCGCGAGAGCGCCCGTCGCGCACGATCCTTCGCCAGCCGGGTGTTCCGCTATGGGGTGGCGACCCTTCGGGCCGAGCACGATCCTGCCCAGCCGCTCAAGGGCGCGCTCGTCGCGCCTGTCGTGAAGCACTACGCCGCGATCACCGATCCGAAGAAGCTCGGAGGGCTGCTACGTGCCATCGAGGGGTTCGAGGGATCACCGGTCACCCTGCAGGCGCTGCGCATTGCGCCCCATGTTTTCGTGAGGCCCGGCGAACTGCGTCATGCCACATGGGACGAGTTCGACTTCGAGAATGCAGTCTGGAGAATCCCGGAAGGCCGGATGAAGTCGCGACGACCGCATCAGGTCCCGTTGTCCCGGCAGGTCATTGCTCTGTTCGAGGAGCTCGGACAACTGCGAGGCCGTCAGGGACTGGTCTTTGCCTCGCTGACCGCTCGCAACCGGCCGATGAGCGAGAATACGATGAATGGGGCGCTTCGCCGGATGGGGTTCAGCGGCGACGAGATGACTGCGCACGGCATGCGCGCAACGGCTTCTACCCTGCTCAACGAATCCGGGCTTTGGAGCCAGGACGCGATCGAGCGGGCGCTCGCGCATCAGGATTCGAACTCGGTTCGCGGGATCTACCATCGCGGCCAGCACTGGGATGAGCGGGTTCGGATGGCGCAGTGGTGGAGTGACTATCTCGACGAGTTGCGTGGGCGTGCTTAGTTTCCCTTGGTGTCAGGTCTCTCATGGGCAGACTTGAGAATGAGGGTGGTGCATTCGTGAATAATCTCGACGAGACCGAATTGGCGATGCCGATCTTTGAAGCGGCTGGATACAGATTTGTCGCAGAGGAACATCGGGATGCCCTCTCGCGGCACCTGATTGCCGAGCTGAAGGCAATGATTGCGGATACAGTTGAAAGAGAACGCGTCCGCGCAAAGCTGGCAGATCAGATACCGATCGAGGATGTCGACGCGCTTTGGAACGCACACGATAAATTCAAGAAGTTGGTGGACGGTTTGCAGGCAACCTCGAACCCGCCCCCCCCGACTGCCGTCCAGCAAAAGTGGGCACGGAAGGGACTGGACGATCTGGGATGAATGGCTGATTCCCTACCATTTCAGGGAGAGGCGGGGGCCTTCAGCAGACTTCGAATGGCGTCGAGTCGGTCGTCTACTTGCATTATACGAAATTGCATTTGGAAAGAGATGTTCGCCGCGGTCCCCGGTCAGCAAGGAAACAACACCTCGACCGCGCCCAACGATGCTGTACCTGAATGCCGCTTTCGAAGTCGCGAGGGTCAATCAAAAAAGATGGGCAGGAACAAACCTGGAACTGCGGACGCCGAACGTAGAGACGATCCGTGAGAAGATGGCCGATTTGCGGAGAGATACTGTCAATCCGTTCAAGGAAAGATTGATAAGTAAGCTCCGCATCTCCGCCTGAATTGGAATCTCAGTGGGGGGTGTTTCCGCCGAAAAATCTATTTTGCCATCTCTTTCTCGTTCACCCGTGTCGTGATGGGATCTCCCGAGTTCAACAGGACACGGGTGAACGAACATGACGTATGATTATCCAGAACACCTGACGATCGGCGAGACGGTAGATCAATTTCGCATCGGCAGAACGCGGCTCTATGAGCTGATCGGCAGTGGCGAAATCGAGGCGATCAAGCTCGGCCGCCGGACGCTTGTGAGGACGGCCAGTCTTCACGAGTTCTTTGCCGGTCTGCCCACCGTCGGGCGGGGTGATAACAAGTGACCGGGTCGCAAATCTCGACGCCGAGGGTGCGCAGCCAAAGTCAGGTCGCCAATGATGTCGAGCCGAAGCCCCCAAGCGCTGAAGTCATCAGCAATCCAACGGACCTCCGGCGCTTCCTAGAGCATATTGCGCCCCATATTCACCTTGGAGCGATCGAGCCCGATAGTCGAAAAACCAATTTCCGCTGGTTTGGGGATGACGTCGAGGCGGCAGAACGATGGGCATCCGATCACAACCGGAGCAAATGGAATGTCTACTACACGGCAAACATCGCGCGGGCGGATCAAGACACCAAGCCCAAGAAGGACGACATCGTAGGTGTGCGTTTTGCCCACGTCGACATGGACCCGCCTCGAGACGGCTCACCCTGGGATATCGACAATGCGGTCGCCCGCCTGAAGTCGGCTTCACCGGAACCGCAGTTCATCATCATCTCTGGCAATGGCGTCCAAGCGCTTTGGCCTGTCGAACAGGCCAGCATCAGCGATATCGAGCGAGCCAATCGAGGGCTCATGCGCCGCTTCGGAGGGGACAAGAGTGCGTTTAACGCAGACAGAATTCTTCGGCTTCCAGGTACAACGAACTACCCGGATGCGAAAAAGAGAGACCTTGGTCGTACGGAGATGCCGGCGCGACTGGTACAGGATGACGGCGATCGAGGCATCAAGCTTTCGATCGGCGATCTTCTGCATGCCTTCGGGCGCGATGAACACGAAGCGCGGAACGAACCAGAATCCTGTATCTCCATGGAGAACTTCGATCTCATCGTTGCGGATGATCTCTCTCTCGGGCCAGATGATCCCCTTCGCAAGCTCGTCGATCAGCCGAAGGGCCATGACCGCAGCGCTGATACGTTCGCATTGTGCTGTGAGATGTCTCGGCGCGGCTTCCCTCCAAGGCAGATTATGGGATTGCTTCTCAATCCGGCGAATTCGATCAGCGCACATTGCCTTGATCAGGCTGATCCCATCCGTGCCGCGCGACGGGCGATTAATAAGGCGGGGCAGAGCGTTGAACGACGAGAAACGCAGCGCGAGAAGAACCGGCGCATCGGCGAAGGGCACATTTGTATACCCACGGCATCAACCTATTCGCTCGAGGATATGCTGGAACAGTACGTATTTGTGAAGGATGGCTCTCAGGTTGCCAACCTCTCGTCACCTCAACTCGTCCAATCACTCGCGGATTTCAGGAACACAACGGCAGCTTCGAAGCATGCTGTTGAACTGCCGGATGGACGCCGGAAGTTGATCCCCTGTTCAAAGGCATGGCTCGAACACCCTCGACGCCTGGAGGTCGATGCGGTGACTTTCCGTGCTGGCGCCCCGGCGATCACCAGTGCTCCCCGCGGAGACCTGACGGCATTGAATACCTGGGCACCGCGGATGCGCGGAAATGAGCCGGAAGACTGGAAGCAACGCGCCTTACTTTTCGTTGATCACATCCACTGGCTCTGGGGTGAGTATTCAGACCAGTTTCTCGACTTCCTGGGCCATGCCGAACAGGAGCCTGGCGTACTTCCGCACTTCGGCTGGATCCATATCTCGCGCGTCCATGGAAAGGGACGCAACTGGGTCTCCGGCGTGCTCGCGCGCCTCTGGCCGGGGAATGTGGCGAGTTCACTCGACCTGATGAGCATCCTTGACGATAGTTTCAACGACCGCTTGTCTCGTTGCATTTGCGCGATTGTCGACGAGATCAACGAGGGCGGAAGCCAGAGCTATCAGCATGCACAGGCCCTGCGACAGCTGGTCACGGCTGAGGTTCGCGAGATCAATCCGAAGTATGGCCGGAGGCATATGGAGTACAACAGTACTCGCTGGATCTTCTTTTCTAATCACACTGGTGCGCTCCCACTAGGAGACGAGGATCGCCGCTTCTTCGTCGTCGAGCATGAAGGACCCGTTCGAGATACGGCATACTATGAACGCCTATATCGAGCGCTCGACGATCCGTTGTTCATCGCGTCGGTTGCCGAATTTCTGCGCACTCGGGACCTTTCGAACTTCTGGCCCGGCAGGCTTCCGCCAATGACGCGAGCAAAGGCGGCCTTGATCGACTTTTCACGCAGTGAGGACGACGAGAAGTTTCGCGAGTTGGCCGCCTGTTGGCCCGTCGAGGTGATTTCAGCCGCGGAATTGAGGGATTTGTTCGCGTTCGATGTCCTTCAGCGGAAGAGCACAAAGCATTCGATGGACCGTGCGGGTATCCGCAAGCTGAAGAAGATCCGAATCAATCACGTGCCAGAGATCGTTTATGCGCTCTGTGATTACGATTACTGGACGAAACGCTCGCCGGACGAGGTCAGGCTGGAAATCAACAGCGCATCTCGGGAGCTAAAGCTCGAGCACATGGAAAGAGACGATGCCGATCGCAGGGTGCGCCTCTGAGTGCGAAGCTCGAGGCTGTGTGTCCCTCTGTTCTCGATGTTCTTGGCCGAACAGATTTCTCATGGAAAGATCCGTTCAACCTTCAAAGTTTTTGGATCAGCAAGAACAGCGAGAACAGGAGAACAGACATCTTCAGAGGCATCTGATTCATTTGTAGGGGAAGGCCCTTTAGGTACTATCGGCCATTCCGTTTGATATCCGCGGGTACGCTGAGACGCGGAGACACAAACGCGCTCGACTAATGCAAGACGCCACTATCGTTTTAGATCATGAATTCAATGTGTTGCTTTGAGCACAAGAATCTTCTGTCTAGACAGATTCGAGACCTGCTGATCATTGGATCCGAATGATCAAGGATCCAATGATCCAGTCGTTCCGAGTTATCGCCGTAAAGACTTGGATCTAGTTGTTCATTTCTGCCGAAGCGTGATGCCGAAAATCAGCGTTGGGGATGGCAACCCACATTTGGTCGGGCGCAGCCTTTTGCGACTGAAGAGCGCGCTTCGAATGCACTGCCAGTCTCTCAAGCTACCTATTTCGATAGTCATTTGTTGCCAAAGGGGTCTCTTTGTGTTGTTTTGTTTATGAATTTCTCGGCAAAGCGGGGGGCACGGCATTGGCGGTTGGCGAGGATCTGGAGGGGATGGCCAAGTTGCTCGAAAGCAGCGGCCGTTACCGCATTCTTCGTCGACTCCCGCCGGACCTCGGGGTCGGATCGGCTGGTGTCGGGGGGCAATTCCTCGGTCTAATTCTCGACACGGAAACTACCGGTCTAGACATTCAGCTTGATGATGTGATCGAGCTGGGAATGATCAAATTCGCTTTCTCTTCCGAGGGACAAATCGGGCCGGTGGTAGAGAGCTTTGAAGCTCTCCAAGAGCCCCGGGCCGCCCTAGACGACAAGGTAGAGCAATTGACGGGTCTTTCGCGTGAAATGCTTGAAGGTCATTCGATCGATCCCGAAGCTGTCGCACGTTTTGTTGACGGAGTGTCTCTTGTCATTGCTCACAACGCTGCTTTTGACCGGCCTTTTGCAGAGCGCATTTGCCCCAGCTTTGCAAAGTTGCCTTGGGCTTGCTCCGCCACGGAAATAGATTGGCAGGCTGAAGGCGTTGGAAGTTACAAGCTGGAGTACTTGCTCAACCATTTCGGATATTTCAACGATGCACACCGGGCGATCGCAGATTGTGAATCGCTCCTCTTTATTCTTACAAGAGAGCATTCTCTTGGTGAATCTTCGTTATTTTCAGCACTCCTCGATGCTGTGCGACGATCCGTAACACGAATATATGCAGAAGGCGCGCCCTACGAAATGCGGTATGCTCTTAAGCGGCGAGGTTATCGATGGAATGATGGACAAGACGGATACCCACGTGCGTGGTGGCGCGATGTGGATCCGGAATTGGCTGAGGATGAGTTGACCTTCCTAAGCCATCATAAATGTCGAGACCAGGCAGCCGTCTACCGGATGAGTGCGCGTGAGCGCTTCCGGCTCAAGGCAACAACATGAAAGGCGCCGGAGGACGACAATTAGACTGGTCGGCAGCACGTGCGGTCCCCATTTTGACCGCGGCTCGTAGATTGAATGCGCAACTTTCAGCTAAGCGACTGCAGCGTTGTCCATTTGTCGACCACCGCGATGGAAATCCATCCTTCTCTCTCGATACAGGCAAGAACTTATTCAATTGCTTTGGCTGTGGGCGCGGTGGCTCAGTCATTGAATTTGTCGCAGCATATCGAGGCGTCGAAAAGATCGATGCCTGCCGTTGGCTGCTACGCCTGCCTGAGAGAGATGTCCCGCCTCGTTTGCCCTCCAATCGCGCACCCATCAAACCTCAGCGCCCCTCCAAAATTACGGATGCAGAAATCTATGCAGCGTTTCTTAGCCAATCGCCGCTAGAGAAATCAGGCGCCGCATATCTGGCTCGGCGTTGCATTTCTATTCGCACCGCAGCAACTTTTGGAGTTGGGCAGGTGGGTGATCCAAAGAAAACCTTGAACCATCTTTTGGAGCAATTTGGTGTCTCACGTATCAGACGATCGGGTTTGACCAATCAAGCGGACTATCTTTGCTTCCCGCCTCAAGCGCTCATCTTCGCTCACTTTAGCAAAGGGGTTCCACTGTTCCTCCAGTCGAGACGTATCGATCCAGGTACGCCTAGGTGGATGGGGCTCAATGGAATCGGGAAGATTCCATTCAACCTCGATGCCATAGAATCAGCATCGGAGATTTATCTAGTAGAGGGTGCGATCGATGTCCTTTCTGCGCACGAACTGGGTCGCGTAGCCTTAGGCTTGCCGGGAGCCTTCACCAGTCTGTCATCCGAGCTCTGTAAGCGCCTGAGCGATAAGACTATCTATCTATTGCCCGATGATGATGAGGCTGGTGCGCAAATGGCTGAGCGGACACGAAATGTATTACTCAATCATGGCGTCCAAGTGCATATTCAGAAACTAAGTACAGGCAGCGACCTCAACGAATACCTCATTGCACATCGGTCAAAAGATGCGTAATTATCGCGAGCTAATAACCAGCCCAGAAAATCTTTCTTGGGCGTGGCGCAAAGCGCGGCGACTCTATATCGATTCCGATGGCTTCATCGACTACGGTGAGATTTCTGCTTTTGAGTTAGATATCGATAGCCAACTCAAAGCCATCAGCGCCGATCTCTCGAGTGGTGAATATCGTCTCGCCAATCTCGTCCACCTCCCACAACCGAAGAAGCCGGACGATGATGGGCCGCGCATGCGGCAATACTTTCACGTAAAGGTTCGTGATCAAGTAGCATGGCTTGCCGTTGCGAATGTCATTGGTCCAACCCTCGACTCTAAAATGCCAAATTGGAGTTATGGTAATCGACTTTATAAGGCCGCTTGGTGGGAAGACGATGATGGCTCAGAGAAGCTAGAGATTGGGCCTTACAGAGATTCGACAGGGCGTCTCTACCGAAAGTTTCAACACAGTTGGCCGCTGTTTCGTCGCCAATTGTCGCTTACTGCTCGCTTGATGGTTGACGGCCTTGGCGATCCAGAGCTGCTCGAAGATTCAGAAAAGCAAGCCTTCAGCTACTCCGAGCGACCGCGATATTTGGATCCAGACTACTGGCCTGAGGCACAAAGCAAAGCGATCTACTATGCCTCGCTCGATTTGGAGCGATTCTACCCTTCCATAAGAACTGACGCCATACTGAAAGTATTCAGCAGCCACTTGGACGGATTTGATGAGGATCCCTGGCTAAAGAATCTACTCTCCAACATGCTAGATTTTTCTATAGCGAAGAATGGAAGCTGCCGCTTGGAAGATCCCCTCGTGCAACCGGTCACTGAAGCTGGTTCATTCCCGCACCTTCCAACGGGTCTCATGGTCGCTGGCTTTCTCGCTAATGTGTTGATGTTGCCAATTGACGATGAAATTGAGCGCAAGCTTTTGACAAATCGAAATGTCGCCCATTTCAGGTTCGTTGATGATCATGCAATCATTGCAACAGGCTTTGACGAGTTGATCGATTGGATCAAAGCCTATGACAATTTGTTGAAGCAGTATGACGTTGGCGCGAAAATTTCCGAGACTAAATACGATCCACCTCGTATTTTCGATGTTGTTACCGGAACCGCAAACAAGGAAGTAGAGTCGCAGGTTCGCTCGGAGGCAGAGCTTGATGGAAGCCAGCCCGCGGCGCTCCTGACCAAGACTTTGGCGTTGGTATCTGAACTGGCTAACGCCGATTTCGACATACTACCTGAGCAATCGCGTATGCAACGCCTCGGCGAGCTTGAATGGCTCTTGCTCGCGGGCATACCTGAGGATGAAATACGAGCTGATACGCGCGCAGCATTCGCTGCGGGAAGGATTGCGCAGCTAGTACCAATCGCGTTCAATCCATCACCAGAACTGGTTCAAGCTTGGCGGGCCTATAGGCGGCTTCGATCTATCGAAGAGGATCAAAGATCGCCTGACCACTCCGAGGAGTTAGAGGGTGCCAGGCGGTCGCTTAGGGAAAGGTCGAATGCTGATTACAAGCGCTACCGCAAGTTGACTGCCCACTATTTCAAGCTTTTGGAACGCGCCTTTACAGAACACCCTAATCGCGCCCGGCTATTATTGCGGATCTTCCGCTATTGCAGGGTTACTGGGCATGGCGGAGTTGCCACCACGCTAAGCTGGATCGTGAAGCAGTCCGAAAGTGATCATTTCCCTACTGCCCAGTATCTATCCAGCTTTTCGCTTCAGGCTCTGGCAGTGAATGTCGCTGCAGCAGCTCACGCTCTCACTAATGAACACCTATTGTATCGTGAGCGCTTGGCTGCGAGGTGGTTTTTGCTGTCGGTGTCCAGCTCCAAATCAATTACATCAATCAATGCGATCCTTTTACAAGACCGCGAGCGACATTGTTGCGATGAGAGCGCCATTTCAGCGCTGAGGGCTGCGATCGCACTGGCAAAGGCAGTAACATCGCGAGAACCACGATTCTCCGCAATCAATAGGCGTGTCTCTGCATTGGCAGAAGCAATCGACGCTCCGAGTCTTGCATCTAACTCCTCAACTTGGACTGAGAAAACAGGTCGATCCATTGGCGTGTGGGTTCATTTTCTCGAGATGTTCGGCCGTTCTGATGAGGCCTCTTTCGCATGGCGTGTTTCTGCGCAGGCTCATGATCCATTGCATCTCTTGGATTGGATGAACTTGCGAAAACATCCAGAGGAGCTGCCACCTCAGGCTTCGGAGTTCCTTTCCGAGACTCCTCCACGCAAACTCAATACCCGAGATGCCGGCTGGTTGCTTGATCATCGCCGATCGCCTGACTTCGTTCGTTCGCTGGTTCTCGAGGACAGCGAGGCGGGGCAAGCTATTAAGCGTTACGAAGACGAACTTTCAAAATTGGAAGGTTATCTCTCACTTATTGAATGGACGGCTGCTCTCGAAGATCTGTCGCGATCTGATCCTCGCGTGAGTGAGTGGACCGCTCTCGAAATTATGCGATTGTTGCTAGATAAGACGACTAGCTTTGGAGATGGTAGCATCGCTGATCTAGATGAGCTCCATCCAAGCAACATTCTGCTCCCTTCCGCTTGGCTTCAGCTCCCGCCTCAAGAAGAAGCTGGGTTGGTAGGCCAATGGACTTGGACGGCATGGCATTCGTTCGCGCGGAGGGCGCAGATCGAGATCGTGACAAACAAGATCGAGGATTATCGCCGCCAACCGCTTTTTGGCACGGACCTTAGCCCTGTCGAGCGGTGGACATATCAGTTGCGGGGCTGCGGTTTGCTGTTGCTCGGGCTGATTACTCGAGACTTTTCATTGCCTGCGTATTGGAATGTGCCTGGTCTGGAGCGGGACATCACGAGTTTTGTGAGGCATTGCCTCGAAGAATCCATCATCTCCTCGCGATCTCAGAGTATCATCGAGGCCGCTACATTGCCCAGAAGCGTCGAAACCCGAATGATTCAGAACGCGCCATGGGCATTCTTTGGGAACCGGGCAAGCGACATAATCAACGATACGCGCAGCGATCCTCCATTGCTCAGGGATATCGCCGCTTTGAAAGACGCGATTGTTGAGGCACAGCAGGTTCTAGAGCGAAATCAGCTAACTGTCCTCAACCATGCTCCTCGACAACTCGTGCCGATGAATATCATCCAGCTAAGCAAAAATGCTGTTGAAATTCCGGAAATAGAAGCATGAGTCTCAATTCATATCAGAGCACGCTGCGCGTGGGCATCATTCAGACAACCATTGAGAATACGGCGGCTTGGACGACTTCCGTCAATATGACGCGCTATGAGGAAGAGAGGGTCATTTCCGAAATTCAGCAGCATGTCGCTTCATTGGCTTTAGAAACACCGCGCCCGCACATTATCCTGCTTCCCGAATTGTCGGTCCCATTAGGCTTTCTAACTCGGTTGCGGCGGATCTCTGCGCAAACGAATGCCATCATTATTGCCGGTATGGACTTTCAAATTGCCCCCGGGCGGCCTGCCGCAAACGTTCTCAATCGCGCTGCGGTAATTGTCCCCAATGGGTGGGGACGCCGGGACAGATCTACAAGAACTACCGTACGCTATGTAGGAAAGACCTATCCAGCATGGCGCGAAGAACAGTTTCTTTCGGGGCTCGGTTACGAGTTTCAAAGAGTCCCCGAGGTCTGGGTCTTTGATGCTGGCGACTTCGGACGCTTTGCTGTCGCGATCTGCTACGATTTCCTCGATCTCGAAAGAGTTGCGATGTACCGCCTGCGAATACAGAACCTTTTTGTCCTCGCTTACAATCCCGACCTTTCTTCCTTCGAGCATGCAGCGGAGGCGTTGGCGCGCATGATCTACTGCAACATCGTTGTCTGCAACACAGGGCATTTCGGGGGCTCGACCGTGTTGTCTCCTTATCATCGCCCTGAAAAACGGGTTCTTTACCGCCATCAAGGTAACGGGCTCTCTACAAGCCAAGCGATTAACCTACCGATCGCCTCACTTATCGAGGCGCAATCAGGCGGTGACAAAGGCGAGTTTAAGAGCCTTCCTCCAGGGGCCGAACCGAAACCAGAATTGAAGCAGTTCGAAGTAAACCTTGGGATGGGTTCTTAGCATTGGCAAAATAGTTCCGTGCTGAACATTTGGCATTTTGGTGATTAGTTCAGGTCTGATTTTTACTAAATATATATTGGTTAGTTAATGAATGGAGGGCGTGTGCCGGGGCCGCAAGTCGAAAAGTTAGTGGATGCAATACTGAAGCAGCTCCCGGGGGTGGGGGACCTTGACCTAGCAGTCGCAGCCGTCGTCGAAAGCTTCGAAGCATTCTTCCCGGATTTCGCGGCCTCACACGCAAGTGAAATCGATGAAGCAAGGGCGATCGTCGAGAAGGAATTCGCCGATGTCGAAATCCTCCACAGACATTCCGTCATACGCAAACGCGAGCGATGGTATTTCGGTCCCCGACCGGGAGATCTTCACTGGCCCGCACTGAAAACGTTCATGCTTTCGAAGGGGTGGGCCGAAGCGGACATTGAGGGGATCGATGAGGCATCGAACGAAATTGTCTCCTTGCTCGAGAATCCAAAGAACTCCGAAAAACAACAATTTGCATGCAGAGGCCTTGTTGTCGGCCACGTGCAATCAGGCAAGACAGCAAACATGACGGCGGTTATCGCCAAGGCGCTCGACGCCGGCTACGACACGGTAATCCTGCTGGCCGGACTGACAAACAAGCTCCGCTATCAGACGCAGCTGCGGATGTTCAATGACCTGGTGAAGCGAAACGAGCTGCACTGGAATGTGCGAACCCCCAATGATGAGGCGATCGATTTCAGAGCTCCTCCTCAAGGCGGCTTCTTGTCGAACGTGGGCAAGGCGCAGATCGCAGTGGTGAAGAAGAACGTTTCTCCGCTCAAGCAGTTGAAGATTGCGGTACGGGGCACGAACGCTCAGGCACTGCGTCGGCTCAGAGTTCTCGTGATCGATGACGAATGCGACCAGGCAAGCGTCAACGCGGGGCGTGGCGAATATGACGTCACTGCCATCAATGCGCATATTCGCGAGTTTCTCGGAATGATCCCGGCCGTCTCCTATGTCGGCTATACGGCAACCCCCTTCGCCAATGTGCTCATTGATCCGTTCCGGAAGGACATGCGCGGCAAGGATGAGCTCGACGACCTCTATCCCCGCGACTTCATCACTGCGCTTCCCGCATCGCCGAATTATTTCGGTACCGAAAAGCTATTCGGACGTGTTCCGGACGATCCCGACAACATTCTGCCGGAAGAAGAAGGCTTGGACATGATCAGGGATGTCCCGCCGGAAGACGAGCAGCAGATGCAACCGGTGAGCATGGCGGAGAGGGAAACATTCGAACCGGAGGTCGCCGAAACGCTTCAGCGAGCCATCCTCTATTTTCTCGGATGCTGTGCAGCAAGACGTGCTCGCGGCGACGCGAACAAGCACATGACGATGCTTGTGCACACTTCCGCGTACGTGGTCGCACACGACCGAGTCGCTGCCTGCATGAAGGAATGGGTCGATTCCATTCGCGAGGCAGTAATGGACCCGGCTTCAGAAACAGGGCAGCGGCTCGCCGCGATCTGGGATGAAGAAAAAGGGCGTCTGCCTCGGGAAATCACGGAGGCAAGATCAATTCCCTCAGACGAGCTCTTCGATCATATCGGGGGCGTGCTGGAAGATCTCGAATTTCCGATCGAGAACGGAACGAGCGACAATCGCATCGACTATGAGAAGCCTGCCCGGACCTACATCGTCACGGGTGGATCCATTTTGGCAAGGGGCCTCACACTCGAGGGCCTGATGGTCAGCTACTTCCTCAGAAGCGCAAAGCAATACGACACGCTCCTGCAGATGGGGCGCTGGTTCGGCTATCGGCCGAACTACGAGGACCTTCCTCGCATCTGGATGCCGGAAGACCTGAAATTGAGTTTCAGGAACCTTGCGAGGGTCGAGATGGAAATCCGTGAGGACATCGAGCGCTATCACCTCGAGAACAAGGACCCAATGGATATTGCCGTTCGTATTCGGGCGATTCCCGGAATGGCAATCACGGGTGCAACCAAGATGCGCGCCGCGAGGACATGTGCGATCAGCTACTGGGGCACCCATCGCCAGACTTACCGTTTCCATTATCGGGACGCGGACGAACTTGTCGGGAATTGGGAAGCAGGTGGGGACTTGCTCAAGGCCGCTTCGCAAGGTGGTTTTCGAAGCGAAGACTGGAAGGCGCCGGTCTGGAAAAGCGTGCCTCGCGAACTGGTCGTCGAGTTTCTCCAAAGATACAGGTTTCACCCTGACCATGGCGACCTGCGTCGAGATGTCCTCCTCCCCTTTATAAATCAATCCGATGACCGGCTTCGTGACTGGAACATCGCAGTCGTTGAATCGGGCAAGGGGAAGGTTTCTGAACAGGCCCTTGGGCCTTTAGAAACTGTGCAAATGGTAAACCGCGCGAGGCTCAAGGACACCGGGCCAACAGCCGACATCAAGGCGCTTATGTCCAAGCGTGATGTCTGGATCGATTGCGAAGGCAAACCGCCAGGTGGACAAAGCTGGGACCAGCTGAAGGATCTCCGCCAACGCGATATCGGACAAAAGCCGCTTCTTCTTCTCTATCCAATCGACAGGGTGTCCCCATACACGGGACGAGGTGATGATCGAGTTTCACTCGGTGCAGCGGTCGACGTGCTCGGCGTCGGGATCGTCTTTCCGGGAAGCATCACCGAAGGAGCGCACTTCGTCTCTGTCGAACTGCCTACGCTTTCGCCCGAAGACCTCGCAAGGATGGAGGCCGAGGAAGCCGAAGACGTTGCAATGTCCGAGGCACAGGAATCGGCCTTGGCGGATGGAGCTGGTGAGCAATGAAGGAAACCGATGACCGGCGTTCCGCCACGGACGGCTGGACCATACTTCGTGCAGGCGCAGACGACAGCGGCGGTCTGGGTATTCCGACGAAGCTCTCGGGTATCGACGCGCCCGACGGTCCTATCCGCCTGGCATTGGGGGCCAAGGGCGAGCCTCGCCTCCTCATGCCGCTCGGCAAGAGAGAGAAACCCTCGCTGGTGACAGGCGCGCCCGCACTCGATGTCCGAGTATCGGAATACAGCGATCGAGGGCGCGCGACGAGATTTCTGGATCTCAGCTGCCTGGCCCAGGAACTCGAGACTGTCTTCGGCGAAGTGGCCGAGCAAATCCTTCTCAGGGTCCAAGGTGGCATGCCCTGCGTGGAGGCGGCAAGGTCCACTATCGAAGAATTCAGGTCACTCCTGATAAGATCACCCGAAGCGGTGGTATCGAGAGGGAAGATCGCCGGTCTGGTAGGCGAGCTGCTTGTGCTGAAGCGCCTGCTGGACCGCTCCCCCGAAGCATGGCGATCCTGGAACGGGCCAGCGAGTGACCGTCACGACTTCTCGAAGGAAGCGAATGCTCTCGAGGTCAAGGTCACGACGAAGAAGGGAAAAACAGAGATAACGGTCAACGGCCTCGAACAGCTGAGCGAACCAGCCGGTGGGCATCTTTACCTGCAGCATTTCGAGCTCGAAGCTGCAGCCACCGGAATGCTCTCGGTGTCCAGTCTGGGGCGCGCGGTTCTCGCGTCCGCAAGCCAGCCGGGCAAGATCAGAGAGTTGCTGGCAGCGATCGGATGCAATGACGTAGACGACGAGGACTGGAATGCAGCCGCCTTCAGGCTCGAACGAGAATCTCTCTACGAAGTCCGCGAGGGCTTTCCGCGTGTCGTGCCCTCACTGTTCGCCGGAGGGTCCGCACCGGCGGGGGTTTCAGGTTTGACCTATGTCACGGATCTGGCCGTCGCCGCACATTTCCTTCTCCCGCCCGAAAATACCGGAGCGATAGAGGAGCTGTTCCTTCCGTGATCAGATTGACCCTTCATTCGGAGCCCTACGGCACCACGGGAAACATAGGCGAAAATTTCCTGCGTCTGCTGGGTTCTCCTTCTCTCAGCAAACTGCAGACCGTTATCCGAGAGGCGGTGCAAAACATCGCTGACGCGGCCAAACTTGGTCGAGGACCGGAAATCGAAATCAGGGTGCGCAAGCTGAGCGCGGCCCAGCTGTCTTGCTTCCGGGACGAGCTTCTCGCGGAGTTGCCGGAGGAAAGGACTTCCCGAGCCAATCTGCGACGTTTCCTCGATGCGCGCGAGCCCGTTGTCCTCGAGATCTGCGACTTCGGTACTTCCGGGCTGGGCGGACCGACGAGGGCCGACAGGATCCCGGTGGGTACCGAGCGGACCGATTTCATAAATTTCCTCAGGAACATCGGTACGCCGCGAGACACGGATCATGGGGGCGGGACATACGGATTCGGAAAGTCGGCACTCTATGCCGTTAGCCGATGCAGTACGATCTTCGTGGATACGCTTGTCGGTCACGGCGACGAGAGAGAGCGCCGTCTTATCGGCTGCCATGTCGGTGCCCGTTTCGAGCTCGCGGAAGACGGCATGAAGCGACAGTTCACGGGGCGTCACTGGTGGGGTGTACCCGATGCCGGAGACGGGATCGCGGATCCGGCACGGGGAGAGGACGCGGCCGAGCTGGCAGCGATGATCGGACTCCCCGAGCGGCCGGAGGGCCGATCGGGCACCTCCATAATGATCCTGGATTTCGAGACCGAAGACGAGGACCTGCACACCATAGGAAGCCGGATCGTCGAAGGCCTTCTCTGGAGTTTCTGGCCCCGGATGATGCGTGATGCTCCCGTACAGAAGAAATTCAGCTGCAGGGTCTTCGTCGGAGATGCAGAACTGCCCATGCCGGCGCCCGAAGAATTTGCGCCACTGGACCTCTACTGCAAGGCCATGCGCGCAGCGCGATCAGCCAGCGGGAACGACGTTCGTCCGATCGCCTGCGGAAAGCCGATAAAACACCTCGGGCAACTCGCCATCGAGAAGGGCCTTAGGGGTGAGCGGAGGCCGCTGGTGGCGGAGGACAGTCTCTTTCCGCAAGTTTCGCACCACATTGCATTGATGCGACCCGTCGAGCTCGTGGTGAAGTACCTCAAGGGAGCTCCTCATCCGGACGAGCGCCTGGAATGGGCTGGTGTCTTTATCGCCGACAACGATGACGAGGTGGAGCGCGCATTCGCCTTCTCGGAACCTCCGGCGCACGATGACTGGGTGCCCAAAAACATGGAAAAAGGCCGTCAGCAGACATTCGTGAATGTCGCGCTGAAGCGCCTCGAGCAACATGCGCACGAGATGGGTGAACAAGGTCTGGGACGGCCGACCGCCAGTTCGGATGCACCTCCGCTCGCCCGGGCCGCAGGCAAACTCGGCGCAGCACTGTCGGGCGTCACGGGAGACGGCGCCGGTGAAGCTCGAGGCGGCGGGGGAGGCGGCGGCGGATCCGCAAGAAAGGCCCGAGCGACACGTCCCCTGTTCGAGCGGCTCACGAAAGAGAACGGGCAGACTCTCGCTGTGTTCTCGACGGAGCTTCGACAGGATGCTGCGCGCAGCGGCGTGCGGCTGCTGGCCGAGGCTGCAGTGGCAATGGACGGAAACGGCGCGGGCAAACTCGATGCCTCGATCGAGCCACCCCTGGTCGTGCGCATGAGGAGCGATGACGGCCAGCTCGTCAGCGACACAGGTGTCATTGCCGTCGATGGGACCGACGGTCGCTTCGAAATCTATGTCAGGGTGCCCGCGGATTGCGCCGTTATCGTCGATGCGCGACTCGAGAGCGGAGAGGCTGCATGAGTTCGCGCATCGCTTTCCCGTTCCGTACTCTCGGATCGTCCGCTGTGGAGGCTTCGCCCTGGTCAGTTGCCTTGGGTGACGGAGAGCTTCACGAAGCGGGAGACTTTGTCAGTGATTGGGATTACGCGACGCCGCTCAGGTTGAGCCGAAGGCTGAAGATCAGGCCCGACATCGCGGCCGCGGATCTGGAGATCGAAGCGGGGAGCCTCGAGCTCGCAGTCTCGCTGAGGCTCGGTACGGGGCAAGGAAGGATGCCCAGGTTCATTATCCGCCGGGAGTGGTTTCCGCTGGATAGCGCGCGTCCGGAACTGGAGCTGGACTTCTGGGTCGACGGAAATCTGCTGTCGAATGTGCTCGACCTGCAGACACAGATTGTCCTCGGGGCAAATCTGACATCGGCAGGCGAACTATCGCCGCTGCGCCAAGGAGATCGCCTGTGGCGGGACATCAAACGCGTCAGGCTGGAAGGCGAAGAGCCGCGCTTCCCGATAGAGGTGGCTGACCTGCGCTCGCTTCTAGGCGATACCGCCGCTGCTGACTCCCCATGGTATCTTCACTGGTCCCCGCGCGACTGGGCCCGCGACTTCCACGGGTCGATCAGGCTCTATCTCAATGGGCGGGACAAGGATCTGGTTGCGCGCGTGGAAAACGGCGATCCGGAGACGCTTCGTTCCCTGATGGCCGATGTAATGGGGCAGGTCTGCGAATGTCTCGTTCGTGACGATGATGCGCAGTCGATCCTCGAAACGTGCGAAACGGGATCGCTCGGTTCCCAGGCGTCCTTCTGGCTGGGCCTCGCGTTCCCCGGGTTGGGCGTCGATCATGCGAGGTCCCTCCTGGAAAACCGCCCTGGTGTGTTCAGGGCATCCTTCCAGGCCGTCGCGGTGCAGCAGGGAGAATTCGCAGAATGATACTTCTTCCCAGACTGCCGGGGCCGATCGCCGATCGCATGCTCGAACATATGCTGGGTCAAGACGAGCTCAGCTGGTCGGGCTTCTCGCCTGAAGTACTTCCGGAAGGGGTGCGATACGCGGCGACAGGCGGATCAACCGCCTCGGCTTCGCTCCTTCGAGCAATTCGTCAGGACATGCTGGACCTTGCCTCCGGATTCGGCTTCGGCGCCCCGGACCTGAAGAACGATCATGCCGCGTTCGATGCTGCCTTGGCGGGTCTGTTAGCCGATCGGGAAGAGTTCGCGTCAGGCGAGGGCCTGCGGGACGATGTTTGGTGTTTCATGGCCGTGATCCTCGCGCCTGACATCGTGCATTGGAGGTTCGGGAAATCGCGTGAAAGGTATCTCGGAGGCGTTCGCAACGCGTTTCAACGCCTGTGGATGCGCGCCAAAGTTCTGGACCGTGGATCCGGACGAGAAGATCGCTGGGCTCTCCTCGATCATCTCTCGGAAGACGCATTGGTTCAGATCACCGAACGCCCGAGTATCGGGGCCGATCCGGTGCTGGCGCGCGAACTTGCCGAAGGATGGGTGCGTTCCTCCGAGCGGATCGGCAAGAACAGAATGGAACCGGTCATGCGTCTCGCGACGCTGCGGCTCAGAATCAGAAACGAAATTCAATCCCTCTCGGATCTGCCTCGCGATCGGCTGGCCGGTCTGATCGATGAGTTCTTCGAGAAGGCCTCTCCGCCGGCCAAGGCCGAAAACGGTCATCCGATGCGTCAGCCAACAAGTTCCGCGAATTCTGCCGAGGAGGAGCTCGATCCATCCGGCGAGCCATCCAAGATCCGCAAGAGCAGCTGGGCAATCTGGCGCGCAAGGTAGGGCGGTACGGCATTGCCGACCTGTACATATTGCTGCGTCCTGTTTCCGAGGAAGTAGTAATCGTCGGGGAAGGTCTGCAGTCGAGCCGCTTCGCGAACGGTGAGACTCCGGCATTGCAGGGGATCGGGGTGGATGAAGTAGTGACCATCCTTCGATATGTGGCTCGTGATGGTCGTCGAAGGCTTTCCGGAGAGTTGCACCCGAAAGCGATCGGAGAAGATTCCCCTTTCCCAGCTGCGGTGATCCGGAGCGAGACTCTCGGGCCAGTCAGGCTTGCGAGCATTCCTCCCGCTCGCCTGGCCGAATGCGGCGATGAAGAGGTAGCGCTTGAGATCCGACGCCATGTGGCCCCGCGTGGAATGCTGAGCGAGAGCAATCAGCTCTTCGTTTTCGACCCACTGGCGAAGCGGATGATTGGATTGTCCGTAGTTCGAAGGAAGACGTCGTTCCTCCCGCCGGGAAGGTGACTTCCTGTCGATCTGATCGGCTATGCGCCCGAAAGTTCTGGCGAGTGCGCTGCTTTTTCCGCTCGCGTGAACGTCGCGCAGTGCTCTTGCCGCCTCCGCGACTACGGATTTCCATGTCGAGGCGCTGTCCTGCGTTCTGCTGAGCCCGCTCCGGAGGCCGGGCAAATCACCGATCATCTCGCCAACCGTCATTTCGTCGCCGAAAGGCAAGTCGAAGGCTGCTTGCTCCGCTCGAGCAGCAAGGTCTTTCCGAATGCCTATCACGATGACGCGTTCGCGGCTTTGCGGGACCCCGAAGTTGTTCGCCTTGACGATGAAATCGTAGGGAGAATCGATTTCGTGCAGCCGGATCCTTCCCTTTTCGAGCCTCAATGCGCGGAGCTCGTATAGCCCCGAGCCTGCGCCACCCAGGGAAGTCAGCTCGTCCATGATCTCCTCGAAGATCAATCTCGAGCCGACCTTCGAGGAGAGCACGCCCTTGACGTTCTCGAGGACAAAGGCAGCCGGTCTCAGGCGATCGAGGACACGGATATATTCCCGGAACAGAAAGTTTCGATTGTCGTCCTCCGGACGGTAGTCGCGGATGCCGCGCGTGCGCGACCGACCGACCAGCGAGTATGCCTGGCAAGGCGGCCCCCCGATCAGGATGGTGTCGGCGTGTTGCGTTGCGGTTCGATCGATACCGGCATTCAGCAATTCTGCTGCTTCGGCGGTTCCGAGTTCGAGGCAGCGCGCTTCCGTCGTCGCGTGCTCCCACGAGGCCCGGTCGACACCGCTCCAGTCCGGCTCTTCCCGGAGGCCTGCGTGAAACTCGATGTATTCGTCGGGGAGCTCGCCGTGTTTGCGGACATACTCGCGAATGAAGGCCCGCAGCGTCAGCGTACGGTGGGCCGACTTTTCCTTTTCCACGGAGAGTCCGATGACGAAAGGACGATGTCCGTTCTTGTTCAGGGACGCGAATCCTTCCCCGAGGCCGCCCGGCCCGGCAAAGAGATCGATGACTCCGAAGGTTGTAGGCAAAGGGCTCGCTCCGTATTTCACAGTCAGCACCATACCAGGTCGGGGCAAGCATTCCAGGCTGCAAATGACGGATACAGTGGACAGCAAGACGAGATCCCGGATGATGGCCGGGATCGGCGGAAAGGATACAAAGCCCGAGATGCTCGTGCGTCGTGCGCTGCACCGCAGAGGCTTCCGCTTCCGGCTGCATGCGAAAGATCTGCCGGGACGCCCCGATCTCGTATTCCCGAAGTACAGGGCGGTGGTATTCGTTCACGGCTGCTTCTGGCACCGCCACGAAGGATGCCGGTTCGCGACTGTGCCAAGTACTCGGGCGGACTTCTGGAAGAAGAAGTTCGAGGCCAACGTGGCACGCGACCAGAAGGTAATCGCAGGCATCCGGGCCAAGGGTTGGAGGACGGCCGTCGTCTGGGAGTGTACGACTAAGGGCCGGGGGAGAAGCGAGCTCGTTGTCGATGCACTGGCCGAATGGCTGACAGGAGAGAGTAGCTTCATCGAAATCGGTTCACCCGACAGCGTGGAAAATTTTCCCGGGATTTAGCCGGTTCTCCTATTGTTCCGCGCGTGGTCTGCCCTATGATCGTCCAAAATCACGCAAGGACCAGGCTCGCATGGGTTGGAAACTGATCGATCTTTTCTGCGGCGCAGGCGGCATGTCGTATGGTTTCGTAGACAAGAAGTTCTGCGGGGCCTTCGAATGCGTTGCCGCCGTCGACAACGATGCGTCGGCAGTGGCTACGCATTCCCGGAACATCGACGGCCCGGGCTATCCCAAGGACATCGACAAATGGATCGAAGAGGATGGCGTGCCTCAAGCTGACGTCGTGATCGGCGGTCCTCCATGTCAGGGGTTCAGTCTGCTCAACAAGAAGCGTGACGGTGATGCCCGGCGCGCGCTCTGGGAGCCGTTTCTGGATGTGGTTCGATTGTCCGGTGCTTCCGTCTTCGTCATGGAGAATGTCGCCGAACTGTACCGATCTCCGGAGCTTTCGGATATCAAGGCCAGGGCGGACGAGATGGGGTTCGATACGAAAGAGGAAGTACTGAACACGGCGGATTACGGTGTTGCGCAGACGAGGCGCCGCACCATCGTGATCGGCTGGCATCGCAAGTCATTCCAAAATTCGAGCCCGGTCTTTCCTCCGTTGGCGACACACAGCGATCCAGCGAGGCATTCGAACCTTCCGCGCTGGCTGACGGTAAAGGACAAGATTGCGGACCTTCCTCCGCCGGTTGCCACCGAAATAGAGGGCCACGGCACGCTCTCGCTGCATATTCGCCGGAACCCGACCGAGAAAAGCATCGCCCGTTACAAGGCCGTGCCTCCGGGAGGGAACCGCTTCGACCTTCAGCGCAATGCGCCGGAGATCACTCCTGCCTGTTGGATCCGCAAGAAGTCGGGCGGCACGGACCTTTTCGGGCGCCTGTGGTGGGACCGTCCTTCAGTCACGATCCGAACCGAGTTCTTCAAGCCGGAAAAGGGAAGGTACCTGCACCCCGACCAGCATCGACCGATCACTCATCGCGAAGCCGCGCGCCTCATGGGGTTCCCCGACGAATTCGAATTCTGCGGAAGCAAGGTCGAAATTGCGCGGCAGATCGGCAACGCCGTCCCCCCGCCCCTTGCGCACGCGCTCGGCGATATGGTCGCAGGCATGCTGCAGCCACTGAGGAAGACGGCCTGATTGGCCCGAAGGGTTCGCCTTGTGAAGGATATCGAAGCGGCCCTTGCTCGTCAGAAGGGGCAACTGGACAAGTTTTCGAACGCACTGTCCGGTCCCGATCTTCGGAAGAAGGTGCTTGCACTGATACCCGTCGTGCATGGCATCCGGGATATCGGATCGTCACTAATCTCTCGCGAGGACGCTTCTTCAGGCCGGGACCGGGTTCTCTTCTATCTGCGCGCCTATCCGCGAACACTCATCGCAGGTGACGAACTGGCGGTGATTTCCGGAATTCAGGACTGGCCTCGCAGGGTTCGCGAACTTCGAGTGGAGTTCGGATGGTGGATCTACAGCGGAGTCACCTTCCGGCAGCTTCTCAGCGAAGCGGGTGACGATTCCGGCGAGCTTGAACGTCTGACTTCCGACCTCAAGGACCTTCTTGGCGTCGAGCCAGGTCGTATCAGGACCGATCAGTATGTCCTGATGCGTGACGAGCAGGACCGGGACGCTGCCCATCGCTGGAACGTTCTGAACGGAATTCGCAGAGACAAGTCACTGACGTCGGTGAAGGCGAAGCTTCTTGCCTATTTCAGGAAAAATCCGGGGCATCCCATCACCGGTGAAGAGCTGAGATATCTTGCAAAGGACAAGAGCGAATGGGCTCGGCGTACCAGGGAGCTCAGGACGGAAGATGGTTGGCCTGTCCTGACGCGACAGCAAGGTCGACCCGACTTGCCGGTGGGAAGCTACGTACTGGAAGAGGATCGTCAGGCACCTGCCCATGACAGGAAGATCGCTGATCCGGTACGCATAGAGGTGCTCGAGCGCGACGGTTTTGCGTGCAGGGTCTGCGGTTGGACACGAGACAAGGCGAGCAGGGACGATCCGCGGCGACTGCTCGAACTCCACCACGTTCACGAGCATCGCGATGGCGGGAAGAACGAGGCCGACAATCTCGTCACGCTCTGCAATGTCGATCATGACGAAGTTCATGCCGGACGGCTCGATCTTGCCGCGAAGCTGCATTGAACCAGCTGGATTTGAGCCGAGCGGTATGATGCGGGTTTCGCAGTTGAAGATCTGCGACAGGACATGGGCCATCGATGAGGCGAGAGATATGCAGTTTGCGGTTCGCGACATTGCAGGCCGCGAGGCAGCCTGACCCCCAAGGTCGAAAGGCGGTCGGTCCGAGGCCGAGAATGCAGGAGTAGGTGGAGTGGCGGAACGGATCTGGCGGGTTGGGCAGGCATATCGGGACAAGGGCGGCCTGAGTTTCGAAGATGACGAGATTCTCCGTTGGCTGAACACTGAAGCGGGCTCGATCCCCAATTCCGGAGGTATCCGTTTCAAGGACAACGTTGTTTCTGCACCGATCGACAACGAGAGCGGCAGAAATGTTCCTGCGTACTTCGTTCTCGTCACCAGAGACATGAGTGCACAGCATCACAATCCATGGGATGACGTGGTCGACGAGGTAAGCGGAAACATCATCTACTGGGGTGACGCCAAGTTTTCCGCGCGCGAAAAGCACTACAATGATTTTCGCGGCAATGCGCGGCTCGAGGCGGCAAACAATATCCGGCTGGAAGGCCGTCTGGACGAGATGCCTCCGATCCTCCATTTTTCCAAAAGGCAATCGGGCTATCTGGTCTTCAACGGGCTCTGCGTGCTTTCCGATCTCAGACATGCCTGGTTCGAGGATCACGGTAAGCCGGTGAAGAATCTCCGTGCACTGCTCTCGATCCTCGACGTCGAAGAGGTCGATGTCGATTGGCTCAATGCCCGAGTGACAGGAGCTGACACCAATGCTGTCGACAGAAAACTTGCTCCGAAGTCATGGTTGAGGGCCCGGAAGGGAAAGATCGATCGCCGCCACGTCTGGGCTTCGAAGATTCGTCGCAAGGAACAGCAAGTCCCGCTTTCCGGATCGGAGGACGAAGCAATCCTCGAAGAGGTAAGATGCCTTTCGCCTGTCGCATTCGAGGCCTTCACCGTGGCACTGGTCAACAAGTTGCCCGAGATCATGCCCGGGCTGGAGCACAAGGTGACACGTACGCGGAGAGCCGGGGACCACGGCATCGATTTCTTCGGCATGTTCCGGTTGCCTTACCCGATTGCATACGAGATCGATTTCCTCGGCGAGGCGAAGCGCTACCGGAGCCCTATCACGCCGGATCAGGTGTCGCGGCTCGTAGCCAGGCTGGGGCGGGGTCAATACGGGCTCTACTTCACGACATCCTTCTTCAGCGAACAGGCTCAGCGCGAAATCGAGGCCGATCGTTATCCGGTGCGCCTGTTTTCCGGGCAGGACATCGTGAATATCCTGAGAGCGGGCGACTGCATCTCGGAAGGGCAAATCCGTCAGGACTGGCTGACGTTGGCCATCGAAGATGCCCCCGATCATGTCTCGGATGGACTGAAACCCGTATCCATCTGGTAGCTTTCCTTCTTCGTGCCAGAACTGGTCGAGCCTCGAAGACTTTTCCCTCACGTTACCCGGCTGTGCCATTCCCGGCATTATTATTGCCGGCCATGATCGATTTGATTACCAATCATATTGCCGAATAAAAGCCAGTATAGTACCTAAAACAGCATGTTTCATTGCCGAATAAATTGCCAATCTGGGCGTGCGGTCGAGGGCCGCCTGCATCATTCTTCTCGTCATGAAACGGAGACGAATGATGCACACAGCAGCAGCAGAAGTAATTCGGACAGAGGGGCGCGTAACGGCACATGCGAGGCTCAGGGCCCAGCAGAGAGGTATCAGAGCGGCCGAACGGGATCTGGTCTTCATGTTCGGCGACAGGGAAGAGCCAGCGGGTTGCGGATGCTACCGATTGAGCATTTCCCGCCCCGCGCTCCGGCGCCTTCAGTCCGAAGGCAGGATCTCGCCTCGCCAGGCGGAGCTGTGCGGGCGACTGACGATCGTCACCGACGGCCGAGACATAATCACCAACTACAGGAATTGAGGGCAGGATGAAGAACCAGAACCAGTCGGCCGACCTGCCGTCCCTACCGCTCCGCGGACTGAAAGCGCTGACAGATGATCCCCCGCTGGAAGGTCAGATCCGTTCATGCTCGCGTCTGAGAGCCGAGGACAAGCCGGTGTTCGCCGTAAATCTCGGAGTACTCGCGGAGCGTGTGAACCCGACCAATCCCCTCGATGGTGCAAGAGAGATCGTCGAGACATCGGGAGTCGATGGAGTGTGGGCGAAACGCAAACGCTACTTCCGCCTTCCGGGTGAGGAAGCGCCGCGCGCGGGAAAGGACAGTGCGTATGCGTCCAGTGGACCGACATTTGTCAACCTCGCGGAAGCGGCGGCCAGGCTGATCGCACCTTCTGCAAATCCCGAATTAGCCGAAGTCGAAAAGTCTAGGGCGATCAGGATTCTCGCCCAAGGCAGCTCATTTCTTCCCGTCTGGACTCCGACGGACCCCGGTGAGAAGACCGCCAAGGGTCTGCTAGACGAGTATGCTGCACGAATTGTCGAGATGGTTCGCAGGGAGACCCGTCTGGTGGAGCTCTGGTCTGTCCTCGACGATACGCCGATAGATCTCGAGGCCTTCGACCAGGAGGAGTATGACGCGGTGCTCCCGTCGGCGTTCGGCGATGCTGCCGAATATCCGGTCGATCTCCTGCGCCCCCAATTCAGGGATTTCATCGTCGCTGCCCGGTTCGTTCCTGGTGGCATCAACCGGCACTGGGCGGAACCGTCCCTAGAGCTCGGCAGGGTGACCTACGGCCGCGACCTTCGTATGCTCGTGGTGCCCGAAGACATGCGGGATCTCTTTTCCGAGAAGCGCTGGGACGACCTGCCATTTGAAGCGCTGGACTGGATGGCATCCAGCGGGTTCGGGCGGTTCTCGTTGACCGAAGGAGACGAATACGAGGAGGAATTGGCTGCCATGCTCGGCTGGCGGAAAGTCTCCTTCAGTGTTTCCCTCAATCTGTCGCTCGGTATTTCGCGTGGAGACGACCACCAGCCGAAGCTGGAGCTGCATACCTATTCTCCTGACGAGATCTTTGCCTTCGGAGATGGCGGAGTGCACTGTGGCTTTGCGGGGCAGAACCTGGCGAAAGTACTCGAAGGAAACGGCAATGCTGTTCAGCACTACAGCTGCTGGATCGGCGAAGAACATCCCGACATTCGGCCGAACACTGCAGCCTATCTCGTTTTCGCCGCGCCGGTCGATCGGAAAAGGCTGGATGGTGCGGAAGTAGTGGGCATTCTAACGGATGACTGGTTCTGGCAGCCCGGTATGAGCAAGATGCTCCACGGTGTTACCGGCTGGACTGAGGGTGCCAAGGCTGCGGAGCTTCTCGTGGGCGATGAGGCAAACTTTCACGCGGTTGTCGACCAATGCGAACCGGAAGCCGGACCTCTGAGGGAGGGGTCGGTAGGTTCTGCGCTGCTCTACAACGCGCTCAATGCTTCCGCCGAAAACCGTGTGGCAGGTCTCCTTGCGGAGCGGGCCAGGCTCACGGCCGATGCCGGTCTGCGCTTCCACGAAGCGATGGTGGAGACCTATCGGGAAGCAATCAGGAAGATCTGAAACACCGATCGCTTTGTCGTGAGGGAATTTGGTGCGGACAGATGCTCGGTGCTGTCGATCTGGTGCAGCTTCCGGCCGAAGCGAGTTTGGCGCAAAAAGGCAGTTGGCACATCAGGAGCAGGCGTTTTTCAAATGCAAGCATACTAAAGTGACTAGCCGGCTCCGATTTCATGCTCTCAATGGGAGACCTCTCAAGAAGGAGGTATACATGGCAACCTATCGCGAAATCATCGACCGGGTCCGTCAGACCGACGGTTTCGTTGCGCAGACCTGCTGGATCGCCGACGTGAAGGCCTCGCACGGCCTGACCCGTGGCCAGTCACCGAACCGCATCGATCCGGGCCGCAAGGTCAAGCCCTGTCCGCCCGAAAAGCGCGCCGCGATCGAGCGTGCTCTCATCCATTTCGAGATGGTCTGACCGGCACAGGGTTCAGGCGGGGAGGACAGGGCGTCTGGAGCCGGTTCCGTCAGCGATCCTTCCAGTTCTCGATGACGGGAGGATGAGGCTTGCCCTCGTCGCGCAGTGCCTTGGCGAGCTTGTTGAACAGGTGCGGGTTCCCGCGAGCGCTGTCTGTCTTGCCGTTGATCGTGGAGAGCCCGTGCCCCGGAATGCTCAGATGGATGTCCCCGGCCTTCTCGTCGAACCAGATCCCGATCCTGGGGTAGGCGGTCCTGCCGCTGCGTTCAGCCATGCATCACTCCGGGCTCCAGTTTCCGCACGAGCATGACCATTCGGCCGGCCCGCGGCAAGCCTGGCATGTTGACGCCTGCCGGATCAGGCATTGTCCGGAGCCGTTCGCGGGCGTACAATGCCGGTTGTCGACTCGGACATTCCGGACATCGTCGGGTGCCCTTCAGCGGGGGCGTGTGCTAGGGGCCTTGCCTCGGGGCTTCGCTTGCGCGCATTCCGGATTGAGCAAAAATATCAATGATTTGAATGAGTTATTTGGGTCCTCTTCTGGGCACCATTTTCCCGAAAATTCAGTTTCCCGAAAAGCGTCCCTCACGCGTCAGCCTAGATGGCGAAATCGAGACTGTATCCGGTTGCGTAATAGAGCTGCGTCGCGGTGACGGAGCGCTGGCCCAGCCAGGTCACGCGTTTCATGGTGAAGAGCGCCTCGCCTTGCTCGACCCCCAGAACGGAGGTCAGTTTGGCGTCGGCGCTGGTTGCGCAGAGGCTGACATCGCCGCGGGTGAAGGGCACGGTGCGGATCAGCCATTCATTGGCGCTCGTCTGATCGAGGTCGGCCTCTTCGAAATCGGGAACCGTCCCGAGATTCACCCAGCGACGTTCGAATACGAAGGGACGTTCGTCGGACAGGTGCAGCGTCTCGAGATAAGCGCAGCGGCCCTCTTGCCCCAGGCCCAGTAACTGCGCGATTTCTTCTGTCGGGGCGAGAGTTTCGCGGCGCACTATCCTGACCGAATAGGCCGCGTCGCGGCTTTCGACCTGCTCGCGGATGATCGGGATTTTCAGCTGCGCCTGCGGGGCGGGCATCGGCCGGACCCGTGTGCCGCCCTTGCGCTTGCGCTCGACGATACCCTCGTCCGCGAGCGCCTGCAGTGCGCGGTTCACGGTGGTGCGCGAACACTCGTACTCGGCGGCGAACTCCATTTCGCCGGGGATCAGTTCGCCGAGCTTCCATTCACCGGCAACGATCCGATTGCGGATGGCCTCGCGGATGCCGCCGTGGGTGACGCCGTTCACAGGGCGCTCCGCAACTCGGCCATGGTCGCGGCAAACATGCGGCGGATTTCGCCAGCGCGGACATGGTCGCCGCCGGTCACGATATGGCGGCCGGCCGACCAGACCTCGTTGACCGGATTGCCCTCTACACCGAACACCCAGCTGTCGATGCGCTGGTCGGGATCGGACCAGTCGAGGAAGGGGAGATCGTCGCGAAGGGCGACGAGGTCGGCAAGCTGGCCTGTCTCGATAGAGCCTGCCTTGCGTCCGATAGCCTGCGCGCCGCCGCTCGCCGCTCGCTCAAGCAAGTTGTGCCCGTTGGAGCGGGTCTCGTCGTTTGTCAGCACCGCGCGCTGGCGCAGGGCAAGGCGCTGCGAGACTTCAAGCATGCGCAGTTCTTCGGCCGCCGAAATGCGGATATTGGAATCCGACCCGACGCCGAACCGCCCACCTGCCTCGAGGAAATCTCGTGCAGGAAAGATGCCATCGCCCAGGTTTGCCTCGGTGGTCGGGCAAAGGCCTGCGACAGCGCCCGAGCGCGCCAGTCCCGACGTTTCGCCATCATCGGCATGCGTCGCGTGGATCAGGCACCAGCGCTCGTCGACGGGCATATTGTCGAGCAGCCAGCGGACCGGCCGTGCGCCGAGCGCGGCCTCCACCTCCTCGATTTCCTTGACCTGTTCGGCGGCATGGATGTGGATCGGTCCGTCGGGGCACAGATCGAGGCATGTTTCGAGGCCTTCGACGTCGACGGCCCTCAGCGAGTGTGGCGCGACGCCGAGGCGGAAGTCGGACGGCATGCGCCCTGCGGCGTCCGCGATGGTCGCGTAAAGCGCCTCGAACTCGGCAGGGCCGCATCCGAAGCGTGACTGGCCCTGGTTCAATGCCCGCTTGTCGAGCCCGCCATAGCTGTAGAGCACGGGTAGATGGGTCAGCCCGATGCCGCTGGTCTCGCTCGCCGCGAAGATGCGCTGCGATGTTTCGGAGGGGTCGTCGAAATGCCCGCCGCCCGGCTGGTGGTGGAGGTAGTGGAACTCTGCCGAGGCGGTGAAGCCCGCCAGCGCCATGTCCATCTGCACCTGCGCGGCGATCGCCTCGATATGGTCGGGCGTGAGGATGTCGAGGAAGCGGTACATGACCTGCCGCCAGCTCCAGAAATCGTCCGACCCTGATGGGCCGCGCGTCTCGGCAAGGCCCGCCATGGCGCGCTGGAAACTGTGCGTGTGCAAATTGGCAAGGCCCGGGATCAGCGTGCCCACGGCACTCGCGGCATCGAAGCCGTCCTCGCCGAGATAGGTGATCGTACCGGTATCGTCCCAGCGGACCACATGGTTTGCGAGCCAGCCGCCCGGGGTCAGGACCTGCCGCGCAGAGATTTCACCGGCCATAGCAGCTTGCGCCTTTCCAATATTATGTGCATACATAATCACGCATAGAGGGGAAGCGCAAGCCCATGAGTCGTAGGGTCTTCAACGGATGCGGTGCAGCGACCATGAGCGCCGGCAAGGGCTATGGCCTGATCGAGAACGCGGCCATCGCTGTCGATGGAGACCGGATCGCTTGGGTTGGCCCCGCGCAGGATTTGCCTTCCGAGTACGCTGATTTTCCCGATACCGATCTCGGCGGTGCACTGGTCACCCCGGCCCTTCTCGAATGCCATAGTCACCTCGTTTTCGGCGGCGACCGTGCGCAGGAATTCGCCATGCGGCTCGGCGGGGCGAGCTATGAGGAAATCGCGCGTGCGGGCGGCGGTATCCGCTCGACCGTGAAGGCGACACGCGAGGCGAGCGACGAGGAATTGCTGGCCGCTGCGCTGGTCCGCGTCGACGATCTGCTTGCCGACGGGGTGGCGGTGATCGAGGTCAAGTCCGGCTACGGCCTCACCATCGACCACGAAATGCGCATGCTTCGCGTCGCGCGCAGTATCGAACAGCACCGGCCGGTGCGTATCCGCACGACATGGCTGGCTGCCCATGCGCTGCCGCCCGAGTACGAAGGCCGCGCGGACGATTACGTGGACGAGGTCGCGATCGCCGGATTGCGACAGGCGCATGCGGAAGGTCTCGTCGATGCGGTCGATGCCTTCTGCGAGAACATCGGTTTCACTCCCGAACAGGTCCGCCGCGTATTTGAAGTGGCGCGCGAACTTGGCCTGCCGGTCAAGCTGCATGCAGAGCAGCTGAGCGATCTCAAGGGCGCGGTGCTCGCGTCGGAGTTCACAGCGCTCTCGGCCGATCACCTCGAATATCTTGCGCCGGAAGATGCAGCGTCGCTGGCCGCGAACGGCACGGTCGCAGTGCTGCTGCCGGGCGCCTTCTTCACTCTACGCGAAACCCAGCTGCCGCCGGTCGATGCCCTGCGCGAGCATGGAGTGGGAATAGCTGTCGCGACCGATGCCAATCCCGGGAGCTCGCCCATGTCCTCGCTCCGGCTGGCGATGGGCATGGCCTGCACGCTGTTCCGCCTGACGCCTGCCGAGGCGCTTGCGGGAGCCACGCGTCATGCCGCCACAGCGCTGGGCCTGTCGGATGAGTACGGTACCATCGAAGCGGGCAAGCGCGCCGACCTTGCCGTGTGGCAGGTGCAGCATCCCGATTACCTCGGCTACTGGCTCGGCGGCGATCTGCTGCGCGGGCGGATCGTGAACGGAGAATTCCATGAGCGTTGAGCTCTCGCCCGGCCAGGTCGGCATGGCGCAACTCGAGGCGCTGTACCGCGACGGGTCGGCCTTCCATATCTCGGGCGAGGCCATGGGCGAGGTCGCGGGCGCCGTCGAAAGGCTCGAAAAGGCCGTGTCGAAGGGCGATGCGCTTTACGGCGTGAACACCGGCTTCGGAAAGCTCGCCAGCGTGCGGATCGCGGATAGCGACCTTGCTGCTCTCCAACGCAATATCGTGCTCTCGCACAGCGCGGGCTTCGGCAAGCCGTTGCCCGCCGATGTGGTCCGCCTGATCATTGCGCTGAAGTGCATTTCGCTCGGACGCGGGGCCTCGGCGGTGCGTCCGGTGGTAATCGAACGCCTCCAGCAGATGGTCGCGAGCGATGTCATCCCGCTCGTGCCCGAAAAAGGATCGGTCGGCGCCTCGGGAGATCTCGCGCCGCTGGCCCATGTGGCCGCCACGCTCATCGGTGAGGGCGAGGCGTTCTACAAGGGCGAGCGCATGGCGGCTGGCGCTGCCTTGCAGAAGGCAGGTCTGGAGCCGGTCGAACTGCAGGCCAAGGAAGGTCTCGCGCTTCTCAACGGGACGCAGGTTTCGGCGGCCCTGGCGCTGGTCGGCCTGTTCGATGCGTGGAGCCTCGCCACCAATTCGCTGGTCACGACCGCGCTGTCGATCGATGCGGCTATGGGGTCCTCGGCGCCATTTCGCGACGAGATCCACACCCTGCGCGGTCATCGCGGCCAGATCGACGCAGCGCGGATCGTGCGCGATTTGCTTGAAGGGTCGGAAATCCGGGAAAGCCACCGCGAAGACGATCTGCGCGTGCAGGACCCCTATTGCCTGCGCTGCGCTCCGCAGGTCGTGGGCGCATGCCTCGACCAGTTGCGCCATGCAGGCCACGTCCTTCGCACCGAGGCCAATGCGGTGACCGACAATCCGCTGGTCCTGTCCGACGGCGAAGTGGTCTCGGGCGGCAATTTCCATGCCGAGCCGGTGGGGCTGGCAGCAGACGCCATTGCCCTGGCAGTCTCCGAGGTCGGAAGCATCGCGCAGCGCCGCGTCGCCCTGCTGGTCGATCCGTCGCTCAGCTTCGGCCTGCCCGCTTTCCTGTCCGCCGATCCGGGCCTGCAATCGGGCCTGATGATTGCGGAAGTCACTTCGGCTGCGCTCATGAGCGAAAACCGCGCGCTCGCCAATCCGCGTACGGTGGATTCCACCCCCACCTCGGCCAATCAGGAAGACCATGTGTCGATGGCCTGCCATGCCGGACGCCGGTTGATCGAGATGAACGAGAACCTCTCCGCGATCCTCGGTATCGAGGCAATGTCGGCAGTGCAGGGGATCGAATTCCGCGCCCCGCTCAGCACCAGCGATGCGCTCCAGTCGGTGATGGCGCGCGTCCGCGAAGCCTCGCCGACGCTGGACAGCGATCGCATGGTCGATGGCGATATTTCGGCCGCAGCTGAACTGCTTGCATCGGGTCCGCTTTGCGAGGGACTTCACGAAGCCTCGATCGGCGAGGCCTTGGGATGAACCCGGTCAGTGTCGAGACCGGTAATTCGCCGATCGTCCTTGCGCAGCCGCATTCGGGGACGTGGCTGCCGGACCATATCCTCGAGGCGCTCGAACCCGGTGCGCGAGAACTGTTCGACACAGACTGGCGTATCCCCGAGCTTTACGAAGGACTGGTCCCCGACGCGACCATCGTTCGCGCAAACTTCAATCGTTATGTCATCGATGCGAACCGTCCGCCCGACGATGCCTCGCTCTATCCGGGGCAGAACACGACCTCGCTCGTCCCGCTGACCGATTTCGATGCGAAGTCGATCTGGCGGGAGGAGCCGGAGGCCGCCGAGATCGAGCGGCGAAAGTCCGAGTTCCATGCGCCCTATCACGCGGCGCTGACCGATCAGCTCGCGCGGGTGAAAGCGCAGCACGGGTTCGCCGTCCTTTACGATTGCCATTCGATCCGCAGCCACGTGCCCTACCTGTTCGAAGGCGAATTGCCCGTGCTCAACATCGGGACCAATTCGGGTGTATCCTGCGCCCCCCAGATCGAGAGCGCAGTCGAGCAGGCCTGTGCCGCAAGCGCTTTCAGCCACGTCCTCAATGGCCGCTTCAAGGGCGGCTGGACCACGCGCCACTACGGGCAGCCTGCAGAGAACATCCACGCCGTCCAGATGGAGATCGCGCAAAGCGCCTATCTCGCGGCGGAAGAACCGCCCTTCGCCTATTTCCCCGACAAGGCCGCGAAGCTGCGCGATACGCTCGCCGCGGTCTTTGCCGGCATCGAAAGCACTTTCGGAGACCTCACATGACCATCGACCGCCGCAATGCCCGCGACGTGAAAGCGCCCACCGGCCCCGACCTAACCTGCGGCAGCTGGCAGACAGAAGCGCCGTTCCGCATGATCCAGAACAATCTCGACCGTGAAGTGGCCGAGAACCCCGACGAGCTGGTGGTCTATGGCGGCATCGGCCGTGCGGCGCGCAGCTGGAGCGATTTCGACCAGATCCTGACCAGCCTCAAGACGCTGTCGGACGACGAGACGTTGCTCGTCCAGTCGGGCAAGCCAGTAGGCGTGTTCCGCACGCATAGCGATGCTCCGCGCGTGCTCATCGCCAACTCCAACATCGTGCCGCACTGGGCGAACTGGGAGCACTTCAGCGAGCTCGATCGGAAGGGCCTGATGATGTACGGCCAGATGACCGCGGGATCGTGGATCTACATCGGCACGCAGGGCATCGTGCAGGGCACTTATGAGACTTTCGTCGAGGCGGGCCGCAAGCATTATGGCGGTGACCTCACCGGCAAGTGGATCTTCACCGGGGGGCTTGGCGGCATGGGCGGCGCGCAGCCGCTCGCTGCGGTGATGGCGGGTGCCTGCTGCCTCGCGGTCGAGTGCAATCCGGAAAGCATCGATTTCCGCCTGCGCACCCGTTACCTCGACGAGAAGACCGACAGCGTGGACGAGGCCCTCGAAATGATCGAGCGTTGGACTGCTGCGGGCGAGGCCAAGTCGGTCGGCCTGCTCGGCAATGCCGCCGAGATTTTCCCCGAACTGGTGAAGCGCGGAGTGCGGCCCGACATCGTCACCGACCAGACCAGCGCGCACGATCCGGTCAATGGCTACCTCCCCGAAGGCTGGACCATGGGCGAATGGCGCGAAAAGCGCGAAAGCGATCCCAAGGCGGTCGAAAAGGCCGCGCGCGCCTCGATGAAGAAGCAGGTCGAAGCCATGCTGGCCTTCTGGAACGCGGGCGTGCCGACGCTCGATTATGGAAACAATATCCGACAGGTCGCGCTCGAAGAGGGGCTGGAGAACGCCTTCGACTTCCCCGGCTTCGTCCCTGCCTATATCCGCCCGCTCTTCTGCCGCGGGGTCGGCCCGTTCCGCTGGGCTGCACTCTCGGGCGATCCGGAAGACATCTACAAGACCGATGCCAAGGTGAAGGAGCTGCTGCCCGACAACCACCACCTCCACAACTGGCTCGACATGGCCCGCGAGCGGATTGCCTTCCAGGGCTTACCCGCGCGTATCTGCTGGGTGGGTCTGGGCGATCGCCACCGGCTCGGCCTCGCCTTCAACGAGATGGTGGCGAATGGCGAGCTTAAGGCACCGGTCGTGATCGGACGCGACCACCTCGATTCAGGATCGGTCGCCAGCCCCAATCGCGAAACCGAGGCGATGAAGGACGGTTCGGACGCGGTCAGCGACTGGCCGTTGCTCAACGCTCTCCTCAACACAGCCAGCGGGGCTACATGGGTCAGCCTGCATCATGGTGGCGGCGTCGGCATGGGTTTTTCCCAGCATGCCGGCATGGTCATCGTCGCCGACGGGACCGAGGATGCCGCGCGGCGGCTCGAACGCGTGCTCTGGAACGACCCGGCAACCGGCGTCATGCGTCATGCCGACGCGGGCTACGAGGACGCTGCGGATTGTGCGCGCGAGAAGGGGCTGAACCTGCCGGGCATCCTCGGCTAGCGCGCCCGCGCCCGTCAGAAGGCCAGCGCCTGCACCATGCCGCCCGCTTCACACGCGGGAGTGTCCGCCGGCCTCCGGATGAGCCAGTCGGCCTCTGCCAGCGGAGCCTGCGACCCGCTCTCTTGGTTGCTGCGCGGCACCAGTCCGTCTGGCGTGCCCCGCGCGCGGACGAAGGTCTCGCGCGAGCCGGTCGGCGGCAGGGCGGCGCCCAGCGGCATCGGGAGGAACTGGAGCTGTCCGGCAACCGAGCCACCCTGCATGGCGGCCAGCAGCGGCCTTAAGAAAAGGCGCGCGGTCACCATCGCCGAAGTCGGATTGCCCGGCAGCCCGATGACCATCTTGCCACGCGATGTGCCGAGCCAGACGGGTTTTCCCGGCTTGATGGCGATCCTCGAAAAGACGAGGTCGAGGCCGGCCTCGCCGAACATCGGGCGGGCCAGATCATGGTCTCCGACCGAAGCGCCGCCAGTGACCACCACGCAGTCCGCCTTGTCGAGAGCCTGTCCCGCCAGCCCGGTCAACTCGTCCAAATCGTCGCTTCCACGCGAGCGGGAAACGATCTGCGCACCCATCTCTTCGGCCATCGCAGCGACCCCGAAACTGGCCGATTCCGGCAATGCCCCGGGTGTCTCGAAAGCGCTGCCGGGAGGAGCGAGTTCGTCGCCGGTCGCAATGATGGCGATGCGCGGGCGGGCATAAACCTCGACTGCCGCGACATCGGCTGCGGCGGCCGAGACCATGGCACGCGGCGTCAGCCTGGTGCCGCGCTTCAGGAGGATGTCGCCGGCGCGAAAATCGCTCCCGGCCTCGCGGACGTGGCGGGCAGGGCCGTAGCCTTCCGAGAAGCGGGCCCTGTCGCCATCGCGCTCCGCATATTCCTGCATGATGACGCAATCGGCACCTTCAGGGAGCGGAGCACCGGTGAAGATCCTTGCGATCTCCCCGCCAGACAGCGCGCCGGGATCGGCCGCGCCTGCCTTGATCTCATGTGCGACGGTCAGCCATTCTCCCGGGCGCGTCGACGCTTCTGCCACTGCATAGCCATCCATCGCGGAGATTGCCCTCGCCGGTGCATCGCCGCGCGCGCACAGGTCCCGGGCGAGGAAGCGGGCCGCTGCCTCGGCGAGAGGCAGTTCTTCGGTCGCCAAAGAATGGACCGCGGCTTCCAGCTTCCCGATCGCGGCATCGAAATCGAGCATGCGCGCTGTCAGCCTCCGATCGAGGCGAGATGCGGGGTCTGTCCGCTGTTCCCGTCATGCAGGCGATGCGCGCGCATCTTGGTGGGCATGGCAGCGCGGATCCGGTCCACCAGCGCATCGAGCTGGTCGTCGGATTGCAGGAGGTCGCGCAGGTCGAGGCCCTCGTCACCGAACAGGCACAGATGCAGCTTGCCACGGCTCGACAGGCGCAGGCGATTGCAGCTTTCGCAAAAGCCGGAGGCATAGGGTGAGATCAGCCCGATCGAACCGCGCCTCGCCGGGTGAAGATAGTCGTTGGAAGGACCGGCACCGGCTTGGCGGGGGCGTGCCTGCCAGCCCTCTTTGAGCAGGCGGGAGCGGATAACTTCGCCGGGCAGGGCTTCACCGCGATGGAAGCCGGCATTGTCGTTGGTGCGCATCAGCTCGATGAAGCGCCAGGTGACCGGGCGGTCGGCCACGAAGGCCAGGATGTCCTCCCAGTCACTTGCGCCCAGCGATTTCATCAGCACGCTGTTGACCTTCACCGCGTCGAAGCCTGCGTCGAGACAGGCATCGATCCCGGCAATCACCTCTTGCAGGCGGTCATGGCCCGTGATCTTTGCGAAGCCTTCCGGATCGAGCGTGTCGATGCTCACGTTGACTGCGTCGAGCCCGCTTTCCCGCCATGCCTTCGCGTTTTGCGCGAGACGGTATCCATTGGTGGTCAGGGCAATGCGTTCGGCGCCCGGAACGTCCGCGACAGCCTCGAGGATTTCGGCAAAGTCCGGCCTTACCGTGGGTTCGCCTCCGGTAAGGCGGAACTTCCAGAGGCCGAGACGTGCGAAGCCGCGCACGGCACGCAGGATTTCGTCGCGGGAAAGTTCCGGCGCCAATCCCGTTTGTTTCCTGAAGCCCTCCGGCAGGCAATAGGTGCAGCGGAAGTTGCATTTCTCGGTCAGCGATATGCGCAGGTAGGAGAAATGCCGACCGAAACCGTCCCGCAATCCGCGTGTTTCGCCATTTGGCGCGGAAGCCGGAGGGTCGAATAACGCCATGAGCGCGATTCCTAGTCGCAGTTCGGCCCCTTGGCCAGTCGCGTGATGAGGGAATCCGACAAGCCGGCATTGACTATCGCTGCAGGTATATTAGATATTGCGCATATAAAGGTGACGCCATGACCCATACCGATGACAATGTAATCGAGGCAGCCGCAGGGCAGGTCGAACGTGCTCTTGCCGACGCGGCGCTGCAGCCTGAAATCAAGGCATTTTTCGACGAGGAAACGAACACGGTCAGCTACGTGGTCCATGACCCGGAAACGCGCCAGTGTGCGATCATCGATTCGGTGCTCGACTATGACGCGGCATCGGGCCGTACCTCGCATGAATCGGCCGATCTCATCCTCGACCACGTGCGCAAGAACGACCTGACAGTCGAATGGTTGATCGAAACGCACGCGCATGCCGACCATCTTTCGGCTGCGCCCTACCTGCAGGAAAAGCTCGGCGGGAAGCTCGCCATCGGCCGTGAGATCACGCAGGTCCAGGAAGTCTTCGGCAAGCTTTTCAATGCCGGCAGCGATTTCGAGCGCGACGGATCGCAGTTCGATCATCTCTTCACGGACGGAGAGACGTTCACGCTCGGCCGGATCGAAGGCACTGCGCTCCACGTCCCGGGCCACACGCCCGCCGACTATGCCATCGTGATCGGCAATGCCGCGTTTATCGGTGACACGTTGTTCATGCCCGACTTCGGCACGGCGCGTGCCGACTTCCCCGGCGGTGATGCGCGGGTCCTGTTCCGCTCGACCCGCCGCCTTCTCTCGCTGCCCGCGCAGACGCGCCTGTTCATGTGCCACGATTACAAGGCGCCGGGCAGGGACAAATATGCCTGGGAAAGCAGCGTCGCCGAACAGCGCGAGGGCAATGTCCACGTGAAGGAAGGCACGAGCGAGGACGAATTCGTCGAAATGCGCACGGCGCGTGATCGCACTCTCGCCATGCCCAAGCTGATCATGCCGGGCGTGCAGGTGAACATGCGCGGCGGACATCTTCCCGAACCCGAGGAGAACGGTGTGAGCTACATCAAGATACCGGTGAACACGCTATGATGCTGCCCGGATTTCCAGACGCGGCGCCTGTCGACGGGCTTGCTGGCGGCGTGCTGATCGGCCTGGCCGGAGCCTTGCTGCTGCTCGGTGCCGGTCGTATCGTCGGCGTGTCGGGCATCGCCAGCCGCGCCGTCGGTCTGAGCAGTGAAGGCATGTCCAAACGATCGGCGTGGCTGTTCCTGATCGGCTTGCCGCTGGGTGCGGCCATCGTGGCCACGCTCAAGGGCGGGCTGAACCCCGAATTCGTGTCGCTGCCCTTGCTGGCAGTGGCAGGCGTCCTCGTCGGCTTCGGCGCGCGGCTCGGCAGTGGGTGCACGAGCGGGCACGGCGTTTGCGGCGTGAGCCGTCTGTCGCAGCGCTCGATCGTGGCGACGCTGACCTTCATGGCCTCCGGTATCGCTACCGTCGCCCTTTTGGGAGCAATCGGATGATCCTGCGCAATTACTTGCCCCCGCTCGCTTCGGGGCTCCTCTTCGGCGCGGGCCTCGCGCTTGGCGGGATGACCGATCCGGCGCGCATTCGCGGCTTTCTCGACATTTTCGGCGCATGGGATCCGACCCTGGCCTTCGTCATGGGCGGCGCTGTGCTGGTGATGGCCGTGGCATGGCGGTTCGTGCCGCGCATGACCAAGCCGATTTTCGCGCAGGCTTTCGCCCTGCCCGAGCGGTCGGACCTCACGCCCCAGCTGGTGTCGGGCGCGACGCTGTTCGGGATCGGGTGGGGTCTGGCGGGACTATGCCCCGGCCCGGGCTTCGCGATCCTCGCGATCGCTCCGCTCCAAGCGGTGGTTTTCCTCGCCAGCCTCATGGCGGGGATGGCGCTCCACCGGGTGATGTTCAAAGGCTGAACCCGTTCAGCAGCCCGGCAGGCCACCTTCGTCGGCAGGCGCGCAATACAGTTCGTAGAGCGTGCCGATCACGGCTTTCACCTCTTCGCTGTCGAGCGAGTAGTGGATGAACTGCGAACTGCGCCGCGTCTTCACGAGCTTCTCGCGCCGCAGGACCGACAGGTGCTGCGAGAGCGCGGATTGCGATAGCGGGACGAGCTCGGTCAGCTCACCGACCGTCATTTCCTTCTGGGAAAGCTGGCACAGGATCAGCAGGCGCCACTCGTTAGCCATCGACTTCAGCAAAGCCGTCGCACGCGAAGCGTTCTTCTGCATGTCTTCCATGGGCATTTCCATGGCCAGTCTTATTCCCCTGCTAAACCCGAAGCCTGTTTTGAAAGCTTCGTGAAATTACCCTTTGTCGGCGGATAAGGCAATCGCCGAGGGGTCTTTGCAGCGATCCGGTTGCCCTGCCGCCATTGCCCTGTAATAGCAGGGCAGGGGTGGCGAGGATTGTAGAGGCTCGCCGTCCGACGGAGGGAGATGGGCATAAATCCGTTCGAGACTGTCCGCGAGGACGTTGGCCTCTCGCCGCAAGTCGGCGACGAGGTGAAGACTTCTACCTGCTACATGTGTGCCTGCCGCTGCGGCATAAAGGTGCACCTGAAGAACGGCGCCATCCGCTATATCGAGGGCAATCCCGACCATCCGGTGAACAAGGGTGTACTGTGCGCCAAGGGCAGCGCGGGTATCATGCACCAGAAGGCGCCTGCCAAGCTGACCAAGCCGCTGCTGCGCGTCGGAGAACGCGGATCGGGCGAGTTCAGGGAAATCGAGTGGGACGAGGCGCTCGATCTTGCCACCCAATGGCTCGGCGAAGTGCGCCAGCGCGATCCGGGCAAGCTCGCCTTCTTCACCGGACGCGACCAGTCGCAATCGCTCACCGGCTGGTGGGCAAGCCAGTTCGGCACGCATAATTTCGCAGCCCATGGCGGCTTCTGTTCGGTCAACATGGCGGCTGGCGGGCTCTACACTCTCGGTGGCGCCTTCTGGGAGTTCGGCGAGCCCGACTGGGAACGCACGCTCTATCACATGATGTTCGGCGTGGCCGACGACCATGACAGCAATCCGATAAAGTTGGGGCTCGGCAATCTCAAAACGCGGCAGGGGACCAAATTCGTCTCGGTCAATCCGGTGCGCACCGGCTATTCCGCGATTGCGGACGAGTGGATCGGCATCCGGCCCGGGACAGACGGGTTGTTCGTCTTCGCGATCATCCACGAATTGCTACGCGCCGAGAAGATCGATTGGTCGAGCCTTGCGCGCTATTCGAATGCGCCGTGGCTGGTGATCCGCGAGCCGGGTGCGTCAGATGACGGGCTATTCCTGCGCGCGTCAGATGGCGGGCCGCTCGCCTGGTGCCTCGAACAGGGCAAGGCAGTCCATGCCAACGCCGTCCACCTGAAACCGGCTTTCGCGGGTGAGCGGACGGTCAACGGGCGCACTGTGGTGCCGTCCTTCCAATTGCTCGCCGAGCGGTATCTCGGCGCGGAATTCTCACCCGATGCCGTGGCAGAAACCACCGGCATTCCTGCGGAGGTCACCCGCCGTATCGCCGCAGAACTGGCTGAGACGGCTTTCGAGAAGGAAATCGTGGTCGAGGAGCCCTGGGTCGACGCCTGGGGCCGCCATCACGAAAAGTTCGTCGGCCGTCCGGTGAGTTTCCACGCAATGCGCGGCATCTCGGCGCATTCGAACGGATTCCACACCTGCCGTGCAATCCATATCCTGCAGGCGCTGCTTGGCTCGGTCGATTGCCCGGGCGGCTGGCGCTACAAGGCGCCGTTCCCCAAACCGATACCGCCTGGCATAAAGGCGGCGTGGCCCAAGGCGGAAGCGGGGCTGCCGCTCGACGGACCGCCACTGGGATTTCCGCGCTCGCCCGAAGACCTGATCGTCGATCAGCACGGCGACCCGCTGCGGATCGACAAGGCATTCAGCTGGGAGCACCCGCTCGCGCTCCACGGCATGATGCACATGGTGCTGCATAATGCGGCGAACCACGATCCCTACCGTATCGACGTGCTTTTCATGTTCATGGCCAACATGGCGTGGAACAGCTCGATGAATATCCCCGAGACGCTGGGGTACTTCACGAAGAAGCGCGAGGATGGCGAATACGTCATCCCGAAGATCATCTACTCCGATGCCTTCTATTCCGAGACGGTCCCCTATTGCGACCTGATCCTGCCCGACACGACCTATCTGGAGCGGTGGGACTGCATCTCGATGCTCGACCGGCCGATCAGCTCGGCCCATGGCGGCGGCGATGCCATCCGCCAGCCGGTCCTTCCTCTCGACCGCGATGTGCGGCCCTTCCAGACCGTGCTGCTCGATATCGGGGCAAGGCTCGGCCTGCCGGGCATGACGAACGAGGACGGTTCGCCCAAATTCCCGGGTGGCTACGAGGACTACATAGTCAATCACGAGCGCGCGCCGGGTGTCGGGCCGCTGTCGGGCTGGCGCGGCGAGGACGGGAGCAAGTCGGGCGTCGGCGCAGTCAATCCCGACCAGCTCACCCGCTACATCGAGAACGGGTGCTTCTGGCACGAGGAGCTACCGCTCTCCGCGCAGTTCATGAAGTTCGCCAATCGCGAGTACCTGCAATACGCGAAGAAGATGGCATGGCTGGGCCATGCCGATCCGATCACCTTCCAGCTATATAACGAAGACTTGCAGAAATTCCGTCTCGCGGCGCAGGGACATGGCGACATCCAACCGCCCGAGGCGCAGCGGACACGGATCGAAACCTATTTCGACCCGCTGCCGATCTGGTACCAGCCTTTTCTCGAGAGGGACGAGGGTGGCGAGGAATTCCCCGTCCACGCGCTCTCACAGCGCCCCATGCACATGTATCACAGCTGGGGCAGCCAGAACGCGTGGCTGCGCCAGATCACGAGTGCCAACAAGCTGCACATGCACCGCGATCTGGCGGCGAAGCATGACCTCGAGGACGATGACTGGGTCTGGATCGAGAACGGGCGCGGGCGGGTGAAGGCGCAGGTGCGGCTGGTGACCGGCGTGAACCCGTCGGTGGTCTGGACGTGGAACGCGATCGGCAAGCGCAAGGGCGCTTGGGGCCTCGACAAGGACAGCCCCGAATTCGAGAAGGGTTTCCTCCTCAACCACATTATCACCGAGAAGCTGCTGCCCGAGAAAGGCGTCAAGGAATATTCGAATTCCGACCCGGTGACGGGGCAGGCGGCGTGGTATGACCTCCGCGTGCGGCTGAGGAAGTGCAGCCAGGAGGAGGCGGGCGAGACCTGGCCCGTGTTCGAGGCAATAGACAAGCGCTTCGAAGGCAAGGACGGACCGCTGGAATTCGGCAAGGACCTGCAGGGCGGGGATACCGGCGGGAGGGAGCCATTGCAGGAATTCGTTGGCCAGCGCAGCGCCAATCACAGCTGGGTCGAGGGCATTCGCGATGGACGCGGTAACAGGGTGAGCGACGAGACATGACCAGCCTGCCCGAAAAAACCGACAAGAAGCTCGGGCTCGTCGTCGATCTCGATATCTGCGTCGGCTGCCATGCCTGCGCGGTGAACTGCAAGGAATGGAATGCGGGCGCCAAGTCCGCGCCGCTGACCGATTACGATCCCTACGGCAAGAAGCCCGACGGCGTGTGGTTCAACCGCGTCCACACTTACGAGACCACCGACGAGGCGGGTCACGGCCAGACGGTCCACTTCCCCCGCTCCTGCCTCCACTGCGAGGATGCGCCCTGCGTCACCGTGTGCCCGACCGGCGCCAGCTACAAGCGCGAGGAAGACGGCATCGTCCTCGTCAACGAAGACATCTGCATCGGCTGCAAGCTGTGCAGCTGGGCTTGTCCCTATGGCGCCCGCGAATATGACGAGAACGAAGGCGTGATGAAGAAGTGCACGCTCTGCATCGACAAGATCTACAACGAGAACCTTCCGCAAGAGAGCCGCGTGCCGGCCTGCGTTTCGACCTGCCCCGCAGGTGCGCGCAGCTTCGGCGATCTTGGCGATCCGGAAAGCGAGGTCTCGAAGCTGGTCGCGGCGCGCGGCGGCTATGACCTCATGCCGGAACAGGGCACCAAGCCGGTCAATAAATACCTCCCGCCACGGCCACGGCAGGACGGGCGCGAAGGTGACAAGGCGCCGCGCATGCTAGAACACGCCGATGACAGCACCGAGGGCGCGGGCCTGATTGCGCGCTGGGTCGACAAGATTCTTTCGTGAGGGGCTGAGGGACATGCATCCGGCAAAATCCGTCATCTTCTTCACCACCGCGAGCGGCGCGGGCTACGGCATGATGATCTGGCTTGGTGTGCTCGCTGCGCTAGGCGAGGTTTATCCAGATGCCTCGCTGGGCATCGTGACGCTCGGCCTTGCCTTCGCACTGATCGTCGCCGGCCTGCTGTCCTCGACCCTGCACCTCGGCCGGCCCGAACGCGCATGGCGCGCGCTGTCGCAATGGCGCTCGAGCTGGCTATCGCGCGAAGGGTTGGCGGCGATCATCGCTTTCGTCCCGCTCGGCATCTTTGCCTTCGCCTGGGTGGTGATGGGCACCAATTCCGGCGCAGCGGCAATGGCCGGTCTCGCCGGCGCGGCCCTGAGCTTGCTGACGCTTTATTGCACGGCGATGATCTATGCCTCGCTGCGGCCTATCCCCGCATGGCACAATGGCTGGACGGTGGCGGGCTATCTCGTGCTTGGACCGATGAGCGGCGCGGTGCTGCTGACCGCGATCTTCCACCTCTTCGGCCAGTCGAAACCGGCGGCCATCACCTCTCTGCTGTCGCTCGCTCTGCTGGCGACCGGCTTGCTGGTCAAGCTCGCCTACTGGAACCTCATTCGCAACGAGGCACCTGTCAGCACGGCCGGTACGGCGACCGGCCTCGGCCACCTGGGCAAGGTGGAGATGACCGGCAGCCCGCACGACAATGACAATTACCTGCTGCGCGAAATGGGCTTCCGCATTGCCCGCAAGCATGCCGAAAAACTGCGCACGATCGCAGTGGCACTGGGCTTCGTGCTGCCCTTCCTTTGCCTGCTGGCAACGATCTACCTCACCGGTGGACTTATGCCTCTTCTCCTGAGCGCGCTGGCAACGCTGTCCTGCGCCATCGGCCTCGCGGCCGAACGCTGGCTGTTCTTCGCCGAGGCCCGGCATGCGGTCACGCTATACTATGGCGAACAGGCGGTCTGACATGCTCGTCGCCATTCTCGCGGGCGGCGAGGGGCAGCGCATGGGCGGGGGGAAGCCGCAGCGAATGCTTGGAGGTGTCACGCTGCTCCAGCGGGCGATCGACCGGGCGCGGTTGTGGGAATGCGAGCCGGTCGTGGTCTCGCCGCATGACTTGGCAGCCGACTGCGCGACCATTCGCGACCGCAAGGGGATAGCGGGGCCGCTCGCCGGTCTGGCGGCAGCTTTAGACGAGGCGCGTCGGCGCGAGTGCGACCACTTGCTGCTGCTGGCCTGTGACACGCCCTTCCTCCCTGAAGACGTTCCCGTAAGGCTCGCCGCCGAGATCGGTGAGAGTGCCAATTGCGCGATGGCGCGCAGCGGAGGCCGCGACATTCCTGTCTGTTCGCTCTGGGGCGTAGCAGCGCTGGAAGAGGCGCTTCCCGACTATCTCGCGGGAGAGGACCGTTCGCTGTTCGGACTGGCTAACAGGCTCGGCTACGTCGGTGTGGAATGGGAGGGCGCGGACCCCGACCCGTTCTTCAATATCAACACGCCCGAAGACCTCGCCGAAGCCGAATTGCGGCTCTCCTGACTCTCAAACCGGTTGCAATTGCGCACCGATTTGCTTTGGTGCGCGTGAGAGAGATCTGGAGAGAGAAATATGAGCAACGGACCGCTGACCGGCCTTCGTGTCGTCGAATTCCAGGGCATCGGACCCGGCCCGCACGTGGCAATGCTGCTGGCCGACCTCGGCGCGGAGGTCGTGCGGATCGAGCGGCCCGGTCACCAGCCGATGAACACGGTGGTCGAGCGCGCTCGAAACCGCGCGGCGGTCGATCTCAAGAGCGAGGACGGGCAGGCTTTCGTGAAGAAGGCGCTCGCCAATGCCGATGTGCTGATCGAGGGCTTCCGGCCCGGCGTAATGGAGCGCCTTGGCCTTGGTCCCGATGTCGTACTCGAAGCCAATCCGCGCCTCGTCTACGCGCGCATGACCGGATGGGGTCAGGATGGACCGCTTGCACAGGCTGCGGGTCACGACCTCAACTATATCGCCATCACCGGCGCGCTCGACAGCATCGGAGCGAGGGGCGAACTGCCGATCCCGCCGCAGAACCTCGTCGGCGATTTCGGCGGCGGCTCGATGTATTGCGCCTTCGGCATTCTCGCCGCGCTTTACGAGCGTGAGCGCAGCGGAAAGGGGCAGGTGGTCGATGCGGCGATCGTCGACGGCGTAACCAGCCTGATGAGCTTCTTCTACGGCCAGCCGCACAGCGCGCTGCGCACCACAGAGCGTGGCGCGGGCCTGCTCGGCGGCGCGGCGCATTTCTACCGCTGCTACACTTGTGCAGACGGCAAGGAAGTCAGCGTCGGCGCGATCGAACCGCAATTCTATGCCGAGCTGCTCCAGCGCGCCGATGCGCCCGAAGAGCTACGCGAAGGGCAGATGGATCCCTCCAACTGGGACGATTATACCGAAAGGCTCGCCGCGCTGTTCAAGACGAAGCCGCAGGCCGAATGGGTCGAGCTGCTCGAAGGCACAGATGCATGTTTCGCGCCGGTTGTCCCGCTCGACGAGGCCAAGGACCATCCGCACATGAAGGCGCGCGGTGCATTCGTCGATCATGGTGGGCGCTCGCACACTGCTCCGGCTCCGCGCTTCGATCGCACGCCGGGCGTGATCCGCGACAGTGCACAAGACGGCGAAGAGGTGGTGGCGCGCTGGTCGCAAGGGAGCTAGAGAGCCGCGCACAAGGAGAGAATTCCCAATGCGCGATTGCACCAAGTTCTACATCGACGGCCAGTGGGTCGACCCGGTCACCAAAAACACCCAGCCGGTCGAGAACCCCGCCACCGAAGAGACGATCGGCCACATCAGCTTCGGCACCAAGGCCGATGTCGACAAGGCGGTCGCCGCTGCACGCCGTGCATTCGAAAGCTTCAGCCAGACCAGCAAGGAAGAGCGCCTTACCCTTCTGCGCGCGATCCAGGCCGAGATCGCCAACCGCAAGGACGACCTCGCATTGGCGGTCAGCGACGAAATGGGCGCGCCGATGAGCCTCGCCAACGGTCCGCACACGGGCCTGCTCGCCGGGCACTGCCAGACCGCGATCGAGGTGCTGGAGAAGTTCGAATTCGAACGCCAGAACGGCCCGACGCTGCACATCTGGGAGCCGATCGGCGTGGTCGGCATGATCACCCCGTGGAACTGGCCGCTCAACCAGATCGCCTGCAAGGTCTTCCCTGCGCTGGCGACCGGCAACACGATGATCCTCAAGCCCAGCGAGATCGCGCCCTTCGACGCCTATATCTTCGCCGAGATCATGGATGCGGCGGGCGTGCCTGCTGGCGTGTTCAACCTCGTCAACGGTGACGGGCCGGGCGTGGGCGAAGCGATGAGCGGCCATCCTGATATCGACATGATCAGCTTCACCGGCTCCACGCGCGCCGGCATCCTGATCGCCAAGAACGCTGCCGATACGGTCAAGCGCGTGGCGCAGGAACTGGGCGGCAAGAGCCCCAACATCATCTTGGACGATAGCGCCTTCACCCAGTCGGTGATGCGCGGCACCACCGCCATGATGGGCAATTCGGGCCAGACCTGCACTGCACCCAGCCGCATGCTGGTTCCGCACAAGCGCATGGAAGAAGCCAAGGCCGCGGCGAAGGAAGCTGCCGAGGGCGTGATCCCGGGCGATCCCAAGGGCAACGCCACGATCGGCCCCGTGGTCTCCAAGGCGCAGTGGGACAAGATCCAGGGCCTTATCGAAAAGGGTATCGAGGAAGGCGCAACGCTGGTCGCTGGCGGTCCCGGCAAGCCCGAGGGGCTGGAGACCGGCCATTACGTCAAGCCGACCGTATTCGCCGATGTCACCAACGACATGACCATCGCGCGCGAGGAGATCTTCGGCCCCGTCCTCGCGATGATCGGCTATGACGATTACGAAGACGCGATCCGCATCTCGAACGACACCGAATACGGTCTCGCCAGCCACATCATGGGCGAGGACATCGAGACCGCCAAGAAGCTCGCCAAGCGCATCCGTGCAGGCCGGGTCGCCATCAACGGCGGCTATGACATGAACGCGGCCTTCGGCGGCTACAAGAAGTCGGGCAACGGCCGCGAATGGGGCGAGTGGGGCTTCCACGACTTCCTCGAAGTCAAAGCCGTGATGGGGCATAGCTGATGGCGGGCAAGTTCTTCGACGAGTGGAAAATCGGCGACAAGCTGACCCACGAAATCCGCCGCACGGTGACCGAAGCGGACAATCTCTTCTTCACCGTGATGACGCACAATCCGCAGCCGCTTCACCTCGATGTCGAGGCGGCGAAGGAAAGCGAGTTCGGGCAGATTCTCGTCAACGGGACCTACACCTTCTCGCTGATGGTGGGCCTGAGCGTCGGAGACACCACGCTCGCCACGCTGGTGGCGAACCTCGGCTACGACAAGCTGGCCATGCCCAAGCCGGTCTTTATTGGCGATACGCTGCATGCCACCAGCGAGGTGATCGGCCTGCGCGAGAGCAAGTCGCGCCCCGATACGGGAATTGTGACCTTCCTCCACGAAGCGGTGAACCAGCGCGGCGAAGTCGTGTGCCGATGCGAACGCTCCGCATTGCTCAAGAAAAGCGCCTGAGCTTAGGGGGTTGTACCCATTTGCCCGCTTCGTGCGTTGATCGGCGAAGGGGAGAGCTATGCGCGAAGGCAAGTCAGGTAAGGAGCCCGAAGGCGTAGAAGACGTCATCGGAGAACTCGACGAGCTTGCTTCGCAAGGGGACAAGGTGCGTATCGGCGATGTGCTCGACGATTTCGGCGAGCGCAGCTTCGGTCCTTTCATCATGATTTTCGCGCTGGTCGAGATCACTCCCATCGGGGCGATCCCGGGTGCGCCGACGGTGCTGGCATCGATAATCGCGCTGGTCGCGGTGCAGTTGCTGCTCGGCAAGGATCATATCTGGATGCCCCAGTTCATCCAGGATCGCGCGGTTGAATCGAAGAAGCTTCACAAGGCTATCGGGAAGCTGCGCGGTGTCGCCCACTGGCTCGACGGACACAGCCGCGACCGAGTCGAATTCCTGACGAAAGGCATCTGGATCAGAATCGCCGCCCTCGCGATCCTGATCCTTTGCGCTACCGTTCCGCCGCTCGAAGTCCTGCCGTTTGCAAGTTCCGCCCCCATGCTGGCGATTGCGACCATCGGGCTTGCGCTGATCGTGCGCGACGGCCTCGTCATGCTTGCGGCATTACTGCTTGCCGCAGCGGCGGTCGCTGGCGGGACCTACTATTATTACAACTCCGATGACGAAGAGAGCAGCTCGAGCGCGTGGATCGCTCCGCTCGACGAAGGGCCGACCTTGACCTGATCGCGTCGCCCTGCGCACAGTTGCGCGGGGGAGGACAAGCGATGCAAAAACTCATCGGAGTCGCAGCTTTAAGCCTGTTGCTGGCAGGCTGTAGCGATCGATTGCCGGCGGACGCGACCGAGGCGCAATCCGGCGACGGCACCGACACGATCGAGCTCGCGGAATTTCCCGACCGTCCCTATTGGGGCGACACCCACCTCCATACCGATGTCTCTGTCGATGCCTTCGGTTTCGGCGTTCGCCTCGGACCCGAGGACGCGCTCAAGTTCGCCCGCGGGGAACAGGTCACCGCGACCACGGGCATGACGGCAAAGCTTGACCGCCCGCTCGATTTCCTTGTCATCGCCGATCATTCCGACGCGATGGGCGCGACGCGCAGGCTTTACGATGCACCGCGCATGATGGTCCGCGATCCCACACTGCGCCGCTGGTACGACATGATGCACGAAAGCCCCGAGCAATCGACGCGCGCGGTGGCAGAATTGATCACGGCAGCGGCGAATGACGAGATTCCCGAAGCGCTGCGCGATCCCGCACAGCAGGAAAAGAATACGCGCGAGCTGTGGGATCGTCATCTCGACATCCTCGACCGCTATAACGAGCCGGGCAGGTTCACCGCCTTTGCCGGCTTCGAATGGACGCTGATGCCGGGCGGCAATAATTTGCACCGCGTGGTCATGTTCCGGGACGGCAGCGCGAAGACCGGCGAGATCCTTCCCTATCCGGGGATCGACGGCGAGGTCACCGGCCTGTGGGACTATATGGACGCCTACGAGGAAAACACCGGTGGCAAGGTGCTGGCGATCCCGCACAATTCCAACTTGTCGAACGGCATGATGTTCGAGCTGACGGGTCCCGATGGCGGCGCCATGAGTGCGCAATATGCCCGCCGCCGTGCCGCGCGCGAGCCGGTGGTCGAGGCGACGCAGATCAAGGGCGACAGCGAGACGCATCCCTTCCTCTCGCCCAACGATGAATTCGCAGGCTTCGGGGTCGCCGGGTGGGAATTGGGCAATTTGCCGCTGACCGCGAAAGCTACGCCCGACATGTATGCCGGCAGCTACGTCCGCTCGGCACTGCTGCGCGGGCTGACATTGGAACAGCAGCTCGGCGTCAATCCCTATGCCTTCGGTCTCGTCGGATCGACCGACAGCCACACTGCGCTGGCCACGGGTGACGAGGACAATTTCTTCGGCAAGCACACGGGCAACGAGCCGCGCGAAGGCCGTGCGATGGAGGGCCAGAACCTCGGTACGCGGGTCGGCCGTTTTGGCTGGCATTACCTTGCCGGCGGCTATGCCGCGGCCTGGGCGAGGGGGAACACGCGCGCGGAAATCTTCGACGCCTTCATGCGGCGCGAGGTCTACGCCACGACCGGCCCGCGCATGGTTGTGCGGCTCTTCGCCGGCTTCGATTTCACCGATGGCGACTGGGACGGCGACTGGGTGCGCGCAGGCTATACACGCGGCGTGCCAATGGGCGGCGAGCTGGAAGACAGCGGCAAGGCTGCGACCTTCCTTATCAGCGCCCTGAAGGATCCCGACGGCGCCAATCTCGACCGCGTGCAGGTCGTGAAGGGATGGGTCGATGCGAGCGGCGAGGCCCGGGAAAAGGTCTATGATGTCGCGTGGAGCGCGCGCGAAATGGATGGCGCTTCGAATTCGCCGGTCCCGCCGGTCGGCGACACGGTCAACCGGAGCGAGGCGACCTACGAGAACTCAATCGGAGCTTCGGAACTTCGGGTTACCTGGACCGATCCCGACTACGCCGAAGGGCAGCGCGCCTTCTACTATGTGCGCGTGATCGAAATCCCCACGCCGAGCTGGGTGCTGTTCGATGCAAAGCGCTTCGGTCTCGACCTGCCGGCAGACGTGGTCGAGGCGAATGTCATCCAGGAACGCGCCTATTCCTCGCCCGTCTGGTTGCGTCCGCGCAGGGCACCGGGTGACGGGCCGCCGATCATGGACGAGCGATGATAAGAAGGCTGCTGCGCGATCCGCTCGCGCATTTCCTGATTGCCGGTGCCGCGATCTGGGGCTTGCTCGCGCGCGGTGGCGATCCCGTCGATCCGGCCGAACGCACGATCACCTTGAGCCGCGAGCAACAGGCCGGGCTCGCGCTCGGTTTCGAGCGCACGATGGGGCGCCCGCCGACAGATGCCGAACTCGATGCCCAGATCGATCGCTGGACTCGCGAGGAAGTGCTTTACCGCGAGGCCTTGCGGCTGGGGCTCGATCAGGGTGATCCGGTCGTCAGGCGAAGGCTGGCGGCCAAGATGGACGAACTCGCCGGAGCCGAAGTCGAACTGGCGCAGCCTTCCGAGGCCGAACTGCGCGAATGGTTGGCGGAGAACCCGGGTGCCTTCGAAACCGGCGGCCTGCTGACTTTCGAGCAGGTCTACTTTTCCAGCGAGAGCGGAGCATTGGCCGCACGCGATGGCGAGGAACCTGTCGGTCAGACGATCAGCCTGCCCCGCGCGGTCGAAGGCATGGAAGAACGTGACGTGGCGCAAGTGTTCGGGATGCAGTTCGCGGAGGAAGTCGGGCGGCTTACCGCCGGGTCGCAGTGGCAGGGCCCGATACGCTCGGGCTACGGCTGGCATCTCGTGCGCCTGAACCGGCGTGGGGAAGGGAGCGTCCCACCCTTTGCCGAGATCAGCGAAAGGGTGGAGGCGGAATGGCGTAGCCGCACCATCCAGGCGCGCCGCGAGAAGGCCTACGAGGTGCTGCGCGACGCCTACCGGATCGAGGTCGAATGATCCGTTGGTTGCTTGCGGTCCTGATGCTGTCGATGCCCGCGGTCGCTGCGGCAGACGAACTGCGGCCCGTATCGATCCAGTTCGAGCAGGTCTCGGCAACCGAGTGGTCGCTGGGCTGGCGCGAGCCGCGTGCTCCGCGAGCAAACACCGAGCCGGTACGCCCTGTCCTGCCCGGCAATTGCCAGTTCTCGAGCAACCCTGACCTGGTGATCGCGCCCGCAGTCGTGACGGGCCGCGCCGACGTGAATTGTTCGGGCGAGGTGGCAGGACAGGAGATGGGCTGGAGCTTCCCCGCGCCGGGCGAGGCTATCCTGCGCGTTGCTCCAAAGGACCGGCCCGTACAGGTCCATCGCCTGACGCCCGAAGCCCCGCTCGCGACAATTGCCGAGCGCCCGTCGAGCGCGCAGGTCTGGCAGGGCTATTTCCTGATCGGGGTAGACCACATCCTCACGGGATGGGACCATCTCCTCTTCGTCATTGCGCTCGTGCTGCTGGTGCGCGGCGGCTGGGCCGTCGTGAAAGCAGCGACTGCCTTCACAATTGCGCATTCGATCACGCTGGCAGGCACGACGCTCGGCCTGACCGGATTGCCGCAGCGTCCGGTCGAGGCGCTGATCGCCCTCTCGATCGTCTTCCTCGCGGTAGAGATCGCCCGCGGCACGCGCGAGACGCTGACCCGCCGCCTGCCGTGGCTGGTCGCGTTCGTTTTCGGCCTGCTCCACGGTTTCGGCTTTGCAGGAGCCCTGCGCGAGATCGGCTTGCCCGAAGGCGAGGTGCCCGCCGCGCTTATCAGCTTCAACCTCGGGGTGGAGGCCGGCCAGTTGATCGTCATCGCCGCCGTGCTGGCACTGGTGGAAGGGCTACGTCGTGTCAGGCCGGGTCTGGAGGCGCGGGCAATCCGGTTCGCCTCCTATCCCATCGGGATAATCGGGGCCTACTGGCTGATCGACCGCGTGATCGGCTGAGGGTCACCGCCCAGCGCCTGCCACAAGAGGACCCGGGCGCGCTTGGCACGGCCCACCGCAGCCGCGGCACGTTCGCCGCTTGCATCGGCTGCCCGCCGCGCTTCGAGCACGGTGAGGAAATCGGCAAGGCCCGCTTCCTGACGCGTTTCGGCAAGGCGCGCAGCACGCTGCAGGCTTTCTGCCTCTGCGCCAGCTGCGGCCAGTTCGCGGTCGGCTGCGGCGACGAGGCCATAGGCGGCTTCGGCGTCGCCCAGCGCGGTATAGACTGCGCCGCGATAGGCCTCGAATGCGGCACGCTTTCCGGCAGCGGCGCCGTCGATCTCGGCTTCGATCCGGCCGAAGTCGAGCAGCGGTCCGGCAATCGTGGCGGCGATCGAGCCGACGATGCTGTCCTCGTCGAACAGGTCGCCGGGACTGAAGGCGAGCAGGCCGAGTGCTGCCGACAGGTCGAAAGTCGGGAAACGGCGACGCGCGGTCGCGGCAAGCTCGGCATCGGCGGCGGCCAGCGTGGCGGAGGCCGCAAGGATGTCGGGCCGGTTCACCAGCAGCGACGAGGGCAGCGCAACAGGCGGTGCGGGAAGTTCGGTGTCCGCAGCCCCGAGCGCCATGGCGGCGCGAACCTGCATGCCGCCCTGCGCGGTCAGGGTGACGAGGCGACCAGTCAGCCGCGCACGCTCGCTGTCGAGTGCGGCAAGTCGGCTGCGCGAGGCATTGGCGGCGCTTTCCGCCCGCACGCGGTCGAAGCCCGGCGCAATCCCGGCGCGTTCGCGCACACCCGCCAGCCGCGCCAGTTCCTCGGCAGCGGCGATGTCGTCTTCGATCTCCGCCTGCCGGGCTTCGAGGGTGCGCCAGTCGATGACGCTCGCGGCAATCTCGGCCAGCAGGGCGTTGCGAACGGCGAGCGCCGATGCGTCGGCGGCGTCGACACGGGCCAGCGCGGCGCGTTCCTGCGCGCGCAGGCGGCCGAAGACATCGAGATCCCAGCGCGCCGTCAGGTTGGCGGCATAGGCTACGCGTTCGGTGTCGAAGGCAATTCCCGGCGGTAGTGAGGTGCCAAATTGCGCAGGATTGGTTCGGGTGCCCGTGACAGATGCGTTGGCACCGATAGCGGGCAAGCGCTCCGCCCCGGCTCGTGCGGCTCCGGCACGTGCCTGTTCGATCCGCGCCACGGCCTCGCCGAGGGTCGGGGACCCTGCCAGCGCTTGTGCTGCAAGCGTGTCATAAGCGGGATCGGAAGTCGGCAGGAGCGCGGCAAGCTCTGCGCCCGTTCCTGCGTCAGGTGCATGGTAGAACTGCTGCGGCAGGACCGGCGTTGGCGTAGCGACCTCGGGCGGAGGTCCGCCCGCGCAGGCCGACAGGGCCAGCGCGCTTGCGGCAAGGGTGATGGTGCGCATCATTCGCCTGCCTTCGCCGGCATATAGGCATCGACCTGCTGGCCGACACGGAACAGGCCGTCGTCGCCAACCGAGTCCGCCGGCAATTCGTAGATTACCTGCAGGACGCGCACATCGACGCGCTCGGCAGCCGAATTGGTGAGCGAGCGCTTTGGAACGACCAGCGGCTCTGCGCGAACGAAGCTGGCCTGTACCTGCTGGTCCGATGCGCCGCGCGGGCTGACGGTGGCGGGTTCGCCCATGGCGAGGCGCGGGGCCTGTTCCTCATCGATATCGATGCGCACATGCATCGGCTGGGTCTGGCCCATCTCGATGAAGGGCTGCGAGCCGCCTCCGCCCATGGTGCTGACATATTCGCCCTTGCGGATATTCACCGCGAGGATTTCGCCCGCAATCGGGGCGCGCACGGTCAGGCGGCCCAGCTCGGTGCGAGCCGAACCTGCGCGGGCCTGGGCGGCGTCAAGCCGCGCTCGTGCCAGGCGAAGGCGCTCGGCGGCGGCGCTGGCTTCGCCTTCCGCGCGGATCACCTCGCTACGGCTGACGGCGGCGGGGTCGTCGACATTGCGATAGAGCGAGAGCTGGCTCGCGGCAGTGGCCTGTGCGCTCTGCGCTTCGGCGATGGCGGCACGCGCTTCGGCAATCGCGGCATTGGCTTCGCGCAGCTGCGCGCGCACGGCGCGATCATCGACGGTGAACAGCGTCTGGCCCTCGCTCACGCGGTCGCCGGGCTGGACGTAGAGGCCGGTGACGAGACCCGACAGGGCCGAGCCGATCTGGACCAGCTCACTCGACGGTTCGACGATGCCCGAACCTGCGACACGCGCCTCGTCGGCCAGCGCTTCGGGCGTGCGCGGCGGTTCGCGGTCGGGGTCGGACAACTCGCGGTCGGGCTGGCCCGACAGGATGTAGAGGGCGGCAAAGATCAGTCCGACCACCGCGATCACCGGCAGGATCTGCCGCGAGAAGCTCAAGTTGCGAATATCGAGTGCCATTAGTGATCCTCCGGCATGTGATCGCCGTCATGCGTGACCTTCCCGTCCTCGAGCACGAGGATGCGGTCGGCCATGTCGAAAATGCGGTTGTCGTGGGTGACGATGATGCAGGCGCGGTCTTCGGCGACGGCCACTTCGCGCAGCAGGTCCATGACGCGGCGACCCGAAGCGGCATCGAGCGCGGCGGTCGGCTCGTCGCAGACCACGAGACGCGGTTCGTGCACCAGCGCGCGGGCGATGGCGACGCGCTGCTGCTGGCCGCCAGACAGCTGGTTGGGCAGCTTGTCGGCCTGATCGCCGATATTGAGTTTCTCCAGCATGGCTACGGCCTTCTCACGGGCCTCGTGCCGCTCCATGCCCTGTGCAATCAACGGGACGGCCGCGTTGCTGGCGGCATCGATCGAGGGGATCAGATTGTACTGCTGGAAAATGAAGCCGATGTTGTTGAGTCGGAATTCGACCAGCTCATCGTCGGACAGGTCGTAGATGTCGGTGCCGAAGACCTTCACCTCGCCTTGGGTCGGCCAGAGGATGCCGCACATGATCGAGATGAGCGTCGTCTTGCCCGATCCGCTTTCGCCCACGAGGAAGGTGAGCTCGCCCGCCTTTACGTCGAGATCGATCCCGTGGAGGACGGTGATCGTCTGCTGCCCGGCCTGAAAATCACGCGTGACGGCGCGCGTGCAGATCGCCGCTTCGGGATTGCAGCCGCCGATGGCCGAGGTGTCCATTTTCTTGCCCATTAGCGGAACACCGACGCAGGTTCGGTCTTGAGCACGCTGCGCAGAGCCAGCCAGCCGGTCAACGCCAGGATGATCGTGACCGCTGCCGCACTGATCAACGGGATCTGCCAGGGAATGTAGAAGCCCTTGAAGGTCGGATTGGAGGAGAAGGCCTGGATGAAGCCGACCGTGCCGAGCACGCCCAGACCGTATCCGATCAGTCCCACCAGCCCCGCCTGTGCTGCGACCATTCGGCGGATCTTGCCATTGGTGACACCGATCGCCTTCAGTGCGCCGAACTGCTTGATGTTGTCCCGGATGAAGAGGCTGAAGGTCAGGCCGACGATCGCCACGCCGACGATAAAGCCGAGCGCGACGGTGATCCCGAAGTTCAAGGGAATGCCGGTGTTATCGATGATGAACTGGACTCCGTCGCGGGCAAATTCCTCGCGCGTCTGTGCCTTGAGGCCGGTCTCTTCCTCGATCTTTTCGGAAAGAGCCTTCGCTTCCGCCGGGTTTTCCGCGCCGACGAGGACGAAGGAAAGTCGGTTACGTGTGCCGGGCACGTAGTTCAGCGCCTGACTGTACTTCGTGTAGAGGACGACCGTGCTGGTGAAGCTGGGGACGGCGTCGGCGATCCCGCGAATGACCGCGCGCTGGTCGTTCAGCTCCAGCCGCTCGCCGATAGGCGACTGGCCGGGGAACATGCGCGTCGTGCCGACATCGTCGATGATCACGCTGTCGGGCTGCGAGAGTACGTCGATCGAGCCTTCGACCATGTTCTTGGGCAGGCCGATGAGGGTCGCATCGTCCACGCCGATCACCGCGACGCCTTCGAGATCGCCGTCCTTCGTGCGGACCGAGGCCTGCGCACGGATATGCGGGACAGCCCATTCTACCCCGGGCACACCGCGCACCTTGTCGAGCGCGGTAGAGGGCATGGCATAGGCGACATCGGTGGTGCGGCTGACCGGGTCCATGACCCAGACATCGGCGCTCGAGACATTGTAGACGCCGCTCGCGCCGCGTTCGAGCAGGTTGACGAAGATCGTCAGCTGCTGGGTGATGAGCAGGGTCGAGAAGGCAATGCCGAAGACCAGCCCGAAGAACTTCTGCGGATCACCCGTCAGCATGCGGATGGCTATCCAGATCATGTCCTTGGCGACCTCTGCTTGCGTTGAACGGGCGACTCGTCCATTACTGAACGATGGCGTTCAACTGAACGGGACCGTTCACTTTGTCAAGCGACGTGAAAAAGGCCGGGAGGCCGGCCGACAAGGCCAAGCGCGAGGCGATCCTCGATGCGGCCGGTCGTGCCTTCTTCGATTCGGGATTTGCGGCGACCTCGATCGAGCAGGTCGCCGCAGATGCCGGCGTGTCCAAGGTCACCGTCTACAATCACTTCGGCGACAAGCGCGGCCTGTTTGCCGCGGCAGTGGAACTCGAATGCGAGAAGATGCGCGGGCAGTTCCAGACGACGCCAGACCTGCGCGGTTCGCTTCGCCAGCGAATGACGGCGGTGGGCGAGGCCATGATGGCCTTCCTCTCACGCCCCGAAATGGTTCAGTTCGAACGCCGTATCGCTGCGGAAACCGAGCATGAGCCGGAGATCGGCGCTGCTTTCCTGGCCTCGGGTCCGCACCGCATGAAGGCGGCCTTTGCCGGCCTGATGCGCGCGATGGTGGAGGCGGGAGAGGTCGAGATCGACGATATCGAGCTGGCGGTCGAACAGTTTGCCAGCATGTGCAAGGGGATGGGCGACCTCGAGCGGCGTTTCGGCCATCCCGTCGATCCAGTGCGCGACCGCCAGCGTATCGAGGGGGCGGTCGAGGTGTTCTGCCGGGCCTACGCAGTCGATGAGTGTGATCGCGATTAGCGCCGAAATAGCGCCTGTGCTAAACTTGTCATTCACACGCCCGCACCTACATCAGCAATTCCAGGAAAGGATTGCACCCAGCAATGCGTGACGAAAACGAAAACCAGTCGCCCGAGCCCGAAGGCAACGGCCCAAACCCGTGGATCAAGAGCCTCATGGTATGGGGCGGCGTGTTCCTCGGCCTGCTGCTGGTGGTTTCGCTGTTCGGCGGCGGTAGCCAGCCGGCTGGTACTCCGCTGCTCTACTCCGACTTCAAGGACAAGGTTGCCGAAGGCCAGATCGCATCGGTGGTGATTTCCGACGAGGCGATCGTCGGCAAGACGACCGGTGGCGAGGCGTTCAGCACGATCCCCGTTCGCAACGATCCCAAGCTGACCGAGCTGCTGGAAGAAAACGGCGTCCAGTATTCGGGCAAGGAAGCCGACAACGGCAACATGCTGATCTATGCGCTGATCCAGATCCTGCCGTTCCTGCTGATCCTCGGCATCGCCTTCTTCGCACTGCGTCAGGTCCAGAAGGGCGGCGGCGCGGGCGGCGCGATGGGCTTCGGCAAGTCCAAGGCCAAGATGCTCACCGAAAAGCAGGGCCGCGTCACCTTCGACGATGTCGCCGGCATCGACGAGGCGCGCGAGGAACTGGAAGAAATCGTCGAGTTCCTGAAGGACCCGCAGCGCTTCTCCAAGCTCGGCGGCACGATCCCCAAGGGCGCGCTGCTGGTCGGTTCGCCCGGTACCGGTAAGACGCTGCTCGCACGCGCCATCGCGGGTGAGGCAGGCGTGCCCTTCTTCACCATTTCGGGTTCTGACTTCGTCGAAATGTTCGTCGGCGTCGGCGCAAGCCGCGTGCGCGACATGTTCGAGCAGGCCAAGAAGAACGCACCCTGCATCCTCTTCATCGACGAAATCGACGCTGTCGGTCGTAGCCGTGGCCACGGCCTCGGCAATTCGAACGACGAGCGCGAGCAGACTCTGAACCAGCTGCTGGTCGAGATGGACGGCTTCGAAGCGAACGAAGGCATCATCATCATCGCGGCGACCAACCGTCCCGATGTGCTCGACCCCGCGCTACTGCGTCCGGGCCGTTTCGACCGCCAGGTCGTGGTGCCGATCCCCGACATCGACGGACGCGAGAAGATTCTCGCCGTGCACATGAAGAAGGTGCCGCTGGCACCCGACGTGAACCCGCGCACCATTGCGCGCGGTACACCGGGCTTCTCGGGTGCGGACCTTGCAAACCTCGTCAACGAAGCAGCCTTGCTTGCGGCGCGCCGCAACAAGCGCCTCGTCGCGATGCAGGAATTCGAGGACGCCAAGGACAAGGTCATGATGGGCGCAGAGCGCAAATCGATGGTCATGGACGAAGACGAGAAGAAGATGACCGCCTATCACGAGGCAGGCCACGCGCTGGTCTCCTTGAACGAGCCGGCATCGGACCCGATCCACAAGGCCACGATCATCCCGCGCGGCCGCGCGCTGGGCATGGTGATGCGCCTGCCGGAACGCGACAATTACTCGTACCACCGCGACAAGATGCACGCGAACCTCGCAGTCGCCATGGGCGGCCGCGTCGCGGAAGAAATCATCTTCGGCCACGACAAGGTCTCGAGCGGAGCGAGCGGCGACATCCAGTATGCCACCGACCTCGCCAAGAACATGGTCACGAAGTGGGGCATGTCCGACAAGCTCGGCCCGCTGATGTACGAGGAAAGCCAGGAAGGCTATCTCGGCATGGGCCAGACCGCGCGGACCATGGCCGGCGCCGAAACCAACAAGATGATCGATGCCGAGATCAAGGAACTGGTCGAAGGCGGCCTCAAGCGTGCCAAGGACGTGCTGACCGCGCAGGAGGACAAGCTCCACCTGCTCGCGCAGGCATTGCTCGAATACGAGACGCTGACCGGTGAAGAGATCGACCAGCTGATGAAGGACGGAAAGATCGACCGCCCCGATGAGCCCAAGGGCCCTGTGGTCGTGCGCCCGGCGGGCAGCTCGACCGTTCCCAAGGCGGGCAAGAAGTTCGGCGGCTCTGGTGACGGAGCCCCTGCCGGGGCCTGATTTCCGGACCAGCCAATGAAAACGGAAGGGCGCCGCGGGGAAACCCTCGGCGCCCTTCTTGCGTTGGTGGCGGGTATATCCACGATTTCGAGGGTCAGACCATGAACCGCACCTACTCTGCCATCATTGCCGTCGCCGCGTTTTCAGGCCTCGCTGCCTGCTCGCAGGAAACGCAGGAGGATGCCGCGCGCACTGCCGAGCTTGCCGGTGACGACATCGAAGCCAATGCCGCGGTGGTCGGCGAAGTGATCGAAGAAGGCGCGAAGGATGCCGCCGGTGCGGTCAGCGAGGGCGCTGCCAATCTCGAGCAGCATATCGAGGAAGGCGACAAGGAAAGCCCCGGCCCGGCACCGATCCTCGGCGACGAGCTAAACAGCGACCAGGCCAATCCGAACGACTAGCTCAGAAGGAGCCGAGCAGCAGTATTAGCTGCAGGAATATCGTCAGCACGATCGCGATGAACAGCGACAGCACGCCGAGGCGCCAGATGGCCGAGAAGCGCGAAAGGCCATAAGCGCCGCGCAGGTGCTTGTAGATGTGGATCGGCGGGATCAGCATCGATGCGAAGACGATGAAGATCTCGTGCGCCCCGGCTAGCCCCGCAAGCGTGATCGTGAGGATCAGCAGCGTCATGAAGCTCAGGGAATAGGTCACGAAGATCGCGTGGTCGTAAGCCTTGAACTTGCGCCGCCAGGCGAAGAGCAGCCACACGAACGGGATCGACAGGGGGATCAGCAGCCAGCTGAACTTGTAGAAGTTCGTCTGCAGCTTGTAGAGCATGAGCCCCGGGTTCTTGCGCCACTTGCCGATGGCTGCATCGACCCAGTCGATTCCCGAACCGTCCATTCTCATGGTCGGGCCGTCCGCGTCCTTGGTGAGCGGAATGATGGTGTTGCCGTCCTCGTCCACTTCGGGCCTTGGGGCGGTGGAGGCCTCGCCCGTGGTGATTTCTTTCAGGAAGGGGATGTTCTCGCCCGCTTCGCGCAGGTCGGAGATCTGCTGCGACAGCTCTTCCTGTTCGGCTTCGAGCCTCGTGCGCTCTGCTTCACCGAGGTCTTCGTCTTCGAGCTTCTTCTCGACAGTTGCCAGCCGTTCCTCGAGCGCCTGGAAGCCTTCGCTGGCGCGTTCGGTCAGGTCCGCGCCGGTATCTCCCTGCAGGTCGGTCGGCGCTGTGATGCCCGCGAACTGGAACACCGCGAACATCAGGAAGATCGAGAACAGGAACAGCGCCATGGGAGAAACGAAGCGCGCCCGCTCGCCATCGATATAGCGGCGGGTCAGCTCACCGGGCTTGAACGCAAGCTTGGGGAGCGTCTTCCACGTCCGCCCTTCGAAATGCAGCGCGCCGTGGAGCAGGTCGTGCAGGAAAGCGCCGAGCGTACGGTGGAGATGCGCCTGCTGGCCACATTGGTGGCAGTGCGGGCCGAGAAGCTCGGTGCCGCAATTAAGGCATGTTCCTTCGGCGAAGTGGCCCTTCTCGAGCGGGGTGCCGTTCTTGCCGCGCCCGTCGATGGCCTTGGCGAACAGGCCGCCCTCTACCGCCGTACCGATTGCATCGCCGATATCGCTCACGAAATCCCCCTTGCCGTGCCGATGCATCATAGGCCGCCATTGCGCAGACGCAAACCGCTACGATTGGACTTGCGACACCGTGGCCGCCTTGCGAAAAGCCGGACATGGACGCCATCGGCACATCGGCTGAGTTATACGCCCTTGGTGCAATGGCGGGGGTGTTCGCCCTGTTTGCGGGGATCGAGCTCGTGGCACCGGCGCGTCGCGCACCGCGCGGCAAGCGCTGGGTGACCAATCTGGCGCTCTTTGCCATCGACACGCTGGCGGTGCGCCTGCTGGTCCCGCTGCTGATGGTCGGTGCGGCGGCGCTGGCGCAGGAACGCGGCTGGGGGGTGCTCAACCAGTTCGACATACCGCAATGGGCCGGGATCATCGCTGCCATCGTGGCTATGGACCTCGCTCTCTATGTCCAGCACTGGGCGACCCACCGGATCCCCCTGCTCTGGCGCCTGCACAAGGTCCACCATTCTGACCCTGCCTTCGACGTGACGACCGCGGCGCGGTTCCACCCCATAGAGATCGTGGCGAGCATGGTTTTCAAGATGACGGTCGTGGTCGCGCTGGGGCTGCCGGTCTGGGGCGTTTTCCTGTTTGAGCTGGTCTTCAACCTCGCCACGCTCTTCACCCATGCGAACTTCGCGCTGCCCCGCGCATTGGAGGGACCGGTCCGCGCGGTACTGGTGACGCCCGACATGCACCGGATCCATCATTCCACCATCGAGCGCGAGACCAACAGCAATTACGGCACGCTGCTGTCAGGCTGGGATCGCCTTTTCGGTACTTACGTCGGCAAGGGACAGGGCGAGCTTACGATCGGGCTCGAGGAATACCAGGACAAGCGCCCCTATGCGCTGGTCTGGAGCCTGCTGCTTCCGTTTCGCAAATAATGGTTCGCCAAATGAAAAACCCGCCCGGTGAGGGGCGGGTTTTCATGTTTGCAGCAAGCCCGAAGGATCAGCCTTCGTAGTCTGCCCCGATCGAAGTCGAACGGGTCGGTGCCGATGCGGTGATGCGCAGGGCTTCGGCCGACTGGCTCAGCGAGCCGACTTCATCCATCTCGTCATCGTCGTCCGGAAGGATCTTCTGCAGGTTGGTGATTGCAGCTTCCTTGAGGTCCTTCGGCTTGACCGTCTGTTCCGCGATTTCGCGCAGGGCGACGACGGGGTTCTTGTCACGGTCACGATCGAGCGTGATTTCCGCACCGCCCGAAATTTCACGTGCCCGCTGGGCAGCCAGCAGGACGAGATCGAAACGGTTGGGAACCTTGTCTACGCAATCTTCGACGGTAACGCGCGCCATGGGCACTCCGGTGTAATAAGTTCGAGAATCTCGGAAAGAGCGGAGCAGATAGGGTCGCGGGGCGAAATAGTCAAGGATTTGCGCCTTTCGCTGCACGCGCTAAAGCATCTGGCACATGGGAGAGCCAGCCACTCAAGCCGTACCGGTCGCGTTTCGCGATCCGCCGCCCTTTTCGGTGGAGGCGCAGGGCCAGTCGCTCACCTTCTATCCGGCAGGCGATGACCGGCGCAAAGCGCTGATGGAACTGGTCCGCTCGGCAAAGCACACGCTCGATGTCTGCTTCTACATCTTTGCCGAGGACGACGTCTCGACCGAACTGCGCGATGCGCTCTGCGAGGCGGCCTCGCGCGGTGTCGACGTCACGCTGATCATCGACCGCTTCGGCGCCTCGGCTACGGAGAAATTCCTCAAGCCGCTGGTGGAGTGTGGTGGGTGCTATCTCTTCTTCAGCCCGCGCTGGTCGATGCGCTACCTCATTCGCAACCACCAGAAGATGGTCATCGCCGATGGCGAGCGGGCGATGTTCGGCGGTTTCAATATCGAGGACGATTACTTCGCGCCGCCAGAACGCAATGGCTGGAACGACCTGGCGATCCATATCGAGGGCGACGGGGTCGAGGGTCTCAACGACTGGTTCGCCAAGCTGCGTGAGTGGACCGATGACGACCGGGCGCATTTCCGCGCAATTACCAAGACGGTTCGCAACTGGGAGTGGAAGTCCGGATCGGGCCGCGCGCGCTGGCTCGTCGGCGGGCCGACCCGCGGGTTGTCGACCTGGGCGCGGCGCATATCGCAGGACATGAAGGAAGGTTCGAAGCTCGATATCTTCATGGCCTATTTCTCGCCGCCCTATACCTTGCTCAAGCGGATCGCGGGAGTGGCTAGGCAGGGCGAGACGCGCCTGCTGATGGCCGCCAAGAGCGACAATGGCGCCACCATCGGGGCGACCCGGTCACTCTATAAATACCTGCTCAAGCGCGGGGCGAAGATCTGGGAATTCTCACCCTGCAAGCTGCACACGAAGCTGCTGGTGCTGGATGATGCCGTCTACATGGGCAGCGCCAATTTCGACATGCGCAGTCTATATTTGAACCTCGAGATCATGCTGCGGATCGAGGACAAGGCGCTGGCCGACCGGATGCGCGAGTTCGTCACGCAGCACATCGAGGCATCGGAGGAAATTACGCTGGAAAAGCACCGCAAGCGCGCGACCCTGTGGAACCGCATCCGCTGGTCGCTCGGCTGGGTGCTGGTGTCCGTAATCGACTACACCGTCACCCGGCGCACCAACCTCGGCATCTAGGCCTTATTCGTAATCCTCGTAGCCGCCGCGCATTTCGGGCGAGGTGAACTTGGTGAACTCGCTCTGGAACAGCAGCGGGACATTGCCGGTCGAACCGTGACGCTGCTTGGCGACGATCAAAGTGGCGCGGTTGACCAGCTCGAGGTGGCGCGCTTCCCAGTCGGCATATTTCTGGCGCACGTCCTCGCTGCTGGTCTCGTCAGGCGTGTCGGGCTTCAGCGCGTTGTGGTAATATTCGCCGCGGAAAATGAACCAGACCATGTCGGCGTCCTGCTCGATCGAGCCGGATTCGCGCAAGTCGGACAGCTGCGGGCGCTTGTCCTCGCGCTGCTCCACCGCACGGCTGAGCTGCGAAAGCGCAATCACGGGGACGTGCAGCTCCTTGGCGAGCGTCTTGAGGCCTCGGCTGATCTCCGAGATTTCGTTCACACGATTGTCGTTCGCGCGGCCCGAACCCTGCAGCAGCTGCAAATAGTCGACGATGACGAGGCCGATGTCGTGCCGGCGCTTCAACCGTCGTGCGCGCGTGCGCAGCGAACCGATGGTGAGGCCGGGCGTGTCGTCGATGTATAGCGGGAGTTCGTTCAGTTCCTGGCTGGCGAAGGACAGGCGCTGGAATTCCTCCTTCGACAGCTTACCCGAACGCAGCTTTTCCGATGAGATCTCTGCGGTCTCGGCAAGGATACGCGTGGCCAGCTGGTCGGCGCTCATTTCCAGGCTGAAGAAGGCCGTGGCGGCGCCGGGCGAATCCTCGCCCTCGATGCCGATCTTCTTGTCGTCCATCAGGCGGCGCGCCGCGTTGAACGCGATGTTGGTGGCAAGCGAGGTCTTGCCCATGCCGGGACGCCCGGCGAGGATGATAAGGTCGGAATTGTGCAGGCCGGAGGTCTTGTCGTTGACCGTTTCGAGGCCGGTGGTCTTGCCTGAGAACTTGCCGCCCGAATTGATCGCGGCCTCGACCATCTTCAGCGCGCCGAGCGCGGCGGTGCGGAAATCCTGCGCCTCGCTACCCGTCGTTGCGCCCTCGGCGACCTTGTAGAGATCGGCCTCCGCTTGGCTGATCTTGTCCATCGGCGCGACTTCTTCGGAGGTGTCCAGTGCGCCTTCGACGAGGTTGCGGCCGACGCTGACCAGTTCGCGCAGCAGCGCAAGGTCGTAGATCTGTTCGGCCAGCTTGCCGGTCGCGAGCAGGCCCTGTCCGTCGGCGGTCAGCTGCGCGAGATAGGTCACGCCGCCGAGCTGCTTCAGGGCCTCGTCGCTTTCGAAATAGGGCTTCAGCGTCACCGGCGTCGCGACCGAATTGCGATCGATCAGCTTGTGTATCCGCTCGTAGATGCGCTGGTGCACCGGTTCGAAGAAATGATGCGGCTGGAGCGGCGTATTGAGCTCCTGCACGACCTGGTTGTCGATCAGCACCGCGCCAAGGAATGCGGCCTCTGCCTCGACGTTGCTGGGCAGGGTCTGGCCCTGCACGTCCTTGGCAGGAGTCGAATCGGTAGCGGGAAAAAGGAGATCGGTGTCGGCCATGCGCGGCACCATGTCCGAGCCGGACTCCGGCATCAAGCGGTTGGGCGTGCGGATTTGTCGCAGCCGCTTGTGGATATCGGGGATGAAAACATGCCCCCTTGCCCCGCATGCTCGCAGTTGCGAAAGCAGCCTTCGAACAATGACCGATTCCGTATCCTCATCCGGCGACCAGCGCATTGCGAAGATCGAGCTCGACGAGGAGACGATCATCTGGCGCAATGCCGATATCGAACAGGAACGGCGCATCGCCATCTTCGACCTGATCGAGGAAAATACCTTCAAGCCGGTGCGCGCGGCAGAGCGCGGCGCCAACGGGCCCTATCACCTGCGCCTCGCCGTGCGTGACGGGCGCCTTTTGCTCACGATTGCCGATACGGACGACGTGGTGATCGAGGAATTGCTCCTCGGCCTTGCGCGTTTCCGCCGTCCGATCCGCGAATATTTCGCGATCTGCGACAGCTATTACCAGGCGATCCGCAAGGCGACCCCGGGCGAGATCGAGACGATCGACATGGCCCGGCGCGGCATTCACAACCGCGCCGCCGAACTCCTGCTCGAACGGCTCGATGGCAAGGTCGAGACCGATTTCGCGACTGCGCGCCGCCTCTTCACGCTGATCTGCGTGCTCCACATCAAGGGCTGAGGCGATGGCGCGCAGGAAGAAGAAGAGCCGTCTCGGGCTGATCGTGAAGCTGGCGCTGCTGCTGGCACTGATCGGTGGTGGCTACTGGCTCTGGCTCCAATACGAACAGCGCGGCTGGCGGCCCGACGAGGCGGTCTATCCCGACCAGGGCGCGCTTGTCGGCGAGGGCGACGGCGCCGTCGATTTCGAAGTGCTCAAGGGGCTGGGTGCGGGCTTCGTCTACCTCGAGGCCAGTCGCGGCGCGCGCGGAAAGGACGCCAATTTCTCGCGCAATCTCGAAGCTGCCCGAGAAGCCGGACTGCAGGTCGGCGCGGTCCACCTGTTCGACCCTTGCGAAACCGCAGACGGGCAATCGGCCAATTACGTCACGATCGTCCCCCGCGATGCGGAACTGCTGCCGCCTGCGATCCGCCTCACGCGGACCGCCGACCAGTGCTTCGAGCGCGTGTCGGAGGCTGCGGTCCAGAGCGAGCTGCTGACGCTAGTGAACCAGATCGAATCGCATACCGAAGCGCCGGTGGTGCTTGCTCCTGGCGAAGAATTCGAACGACGCTATCGCCCGGCACGCCGGCTCGAACGCGCGCTCTGGCTCGATGGCAACATGACGGAGCCCGATTACGGCGGGCGGCCATGGACCGTGTGGACCGCCAATTCGGCCTACGCCAGCGAAGCGGCAGAGAAGCCCTTGCGCTGGCTGGTCGTGCGACCCTAGGGGTGGGCGCATGACCGATGAAGAGCTGATCGCTGCCGCACGCGGCGCCGCCGAGAACTCCTATTCGCCCTATTCCAGCTTTGCCGTGGGCAGCGCGCTGCGCTTTTCCGATGGCAGCGTGGTCACGGGCACGAATATCGAGAATGCGAGCTACGGCCTCGCGCTGTGTGCAGAGACGGTCGCGGTGTCGAAGGCGATGGCCGATGGCGTGCGCGGCGGTCTGGAAGCGGTCGCGGTCACGGGCCCGCTCGACAAGGGCGGCGATGCGCCGATCACGCCATGCGGGCGCTGCCGCCAGGTGCTCAACGAGCTGGCGCAACTGGGCGGCACCGATCCGCTCGTCCTGTGTGTCGGCCCCAAGGAAGTGCGCCGCGTTCGTCTGAGCGAATTGCTGCCCGACGCCTTCGGCCCCGCAAGCCTCGACTAAGCCTTTCTTCACTTGTTTCGGCTAGCTGGATTTCGTGGCGCAAAGTGCGTCCGGAGTGAGCCCAATGAAGTTCGTTCATCTCGAATCCCGCGGCGGCAATTACATGGTCGTCGCGAGCAATGTCGCATGGCTGCGTATCGGCGAGAATGGTCAGACTCTGGTCGGCATCATCGGGAGCCAGCCACTGCTGGTCACCGGCACCCCCGAGAGCGTAGCGCAGAAACTCGCCGCTAGCTGAGGCGCTGGCCTAGCTGCCTGCCTCCCGCTAGGACCGGTCGCATGATCGACCGGCGCGGCGCACTTGGCTCGATGGCAGCCTTCTCCTTGGCATTGGGTTCACCGGCGACTGCGCTGGCGCGAGGTCGGAGGATAGCGCGCCGCATTTCGCTCGGGGACACGGTCGGCCTGATCGCTCCGGCCAGTGCGGTTTCGGAAGGCGAGATCGCATTTGCGCAGCACAATGTCAGCGGCATGGGCCTTGTTCCGAAGGTGGGCGCCAATGTCGCACGCACCGACGGCTACCTTGCCGGAACTGATGCCGAACGCGCGGCCGACCTCAATGCCATGTTCGCCGACGACGATATCGCCGCAATCTTCGCGATCCGCGGCGGCTGGGGCGGCGCGCGCCTGCTCGAACTGCTCGACTGGGACATGATCGCGCGCAATCCCAAGCTGCTCATCGGCTATAGCGATACGACCTCGCTGCATCTCGCGATCGCTGCGCGGGCGGGATTTGCCACGCTGCATGCGCCCAATGCGAGCAGCCCGTGGCCGAAGGCGAGCTGGGAGAGCCTCTGGCGGCTAGGCTTCACCGGCGAGACACCGGTGCTGGCAGATGATGGCGAGCTCTCGACCGGACGGACGATCACTTCCGGGCGCGCCCGCGGAAGGCTGCTCGGCGGCAACCTCACCGTGCTCTCGACCTTGATGGGCACGCCGTGGACGCCCGATTTCGACGGTGCGATCCTGTTCCTCGAGGACGTGAACGAGGAGGAATACCGCATCGATCGCATGCTTCAGCAGCTTGCGCTGTCAGGCGTGCTCGGCAGGGCGTCAGGCGTGGTTTTCGGTCGCTGCCGCAACTGCGCTTCGGACGACCCCGACTATGCCGGACTGACGCTGGACGAGGTGCTCGACAGGTATCTCGCCCCGCTCGGGATTCCCGCATTCGTGGGCGCGAATATCGGCCATCACCGCGGGCAATTGAGCCTGCCGCATGGCGGCGATGTGGAGATCGATGCGGACGCGCGCACGATCGAACTCAAGAGGCCGATCGTGCGCTGAGGCGCGTCAGGCGTCCTGCGCGTCCAGCCACACGACCAGCGCCGCAAGGCAGTCGCGTGCGAGCATCTTGCAGCGTTCCGGCGACCAGCCCTGCTCGGGCTCGGGATCGGCGTGGTTGTCCTTGTAGGGCATTTCGAGGGTCATCGAGGTCGCACCGAAACGTTCGGCGACCTGCGTGGTGCTCATCGAGAGATTTGCCTTGCCCGGAGCGGCCTTGGTGTAGCCGAACTCGGTCTGGAAATCGGGGGTGCGGCGGTCGAGGATGCGCTCGTAGCTGTAGTAGCGCTCGCCATGCTCGTCGGTCCACGAGGGGATGCCTTCGTAGCCGGCAAGGAAGCTGACGGGGATCGCCTCGTCACCGTGGACGTCCATGGCGAAATCGACGCCGGTCTTGTCCATGTGGTTGCGGATCGCGAGCACTTCGGGGCTGCGTTCGGCGGTCGGGTTTTCCCACTCGCGGTTGAGGTTGGCACCTGCTGCGTTGACGCGAAGGTTGCCGCGGCGCGAGCCGTCGGGATTGCAGTTGGGCACGATGTGCAGGCGGCAACGCTGGCGCAGCTTGCGGCCGACGCTGTCTGCAGGATCGGTGAGCACTTCGAGTGCGCCTTCCATCCACCATTCCGCCTGCGTCTCGCCCGGATGCTGGCGCGCATAGAGCCACACGTTGAAGCTGCCTTCGCCCATTTCGAGGCAGTCGATCGGCTGTCCGTCGAGCGTATTGCCGAGAGCGATATGGTCGACACCTTCAGACGCAGCTGCCTCGGCGACGAGGTCGTGGTGACGTTCCATCGAATAGGGTGCGAAATAGGCGAACCAGGCGATGTCGCTGGCGGGCGTGTAGCGGATCGTCAGCGTGCCGCCCTGCTCGTCCTTGTCGTAGGATGACGAGGCGCGGCCCCAGTAATCGCGGTCTTCCGATACGCAGGCGTCATAGCCGGGCCAGCCATCGGGATAGGCGCTGTCCGAAAGCTGCGTGATCTTCAGCACCAGTTCGCGGCCCTTCGCGCCGGCGACGCGGAAGTGGAACCACTGCTTGAACTCGCTGTTCGTATCCAGCGGAATGGCGAGCGTCGCAGTTGCGCCGTCCACCGACAGGACTTCGATGTTGCCGCTGTCGAAAGCTGAATCGATCCGGATATCGCTCACTCGGAGACCTCTACTTCTATGGTTTCGCCATTGTTGCCGGGAAAATCGCTGAACAGCGCGGCGGCCACCGTCTGCGCGTTGGCGGTTGATTGCGCAAGGGGGGAATTATCTTTCACTCGGAAGTCCGCGCGGCCTTCCCACAGGCTGGCGGACGTAGCGGCATCGCGGATGGTGACGGCAAGTTCGGTGCCGACCTTGTCGCGTTCGCCGCCGCCAAGGTTGATGCCGATGCCGACACCCACGCCCGAGCCATAGGTGCCGGTGCTGCCACCGACGCCCACGCTCACCGGCGAACGGCGTCCGCCTCCTGCTTCGAGTACGTATTTCTCGAGGCTGACGGTCGCGATCTGGTCGGCGCTCTCGCGGTCGCTCTCGGCGTAGCCGAGGCGGACGAGTTCCGCCGCGACCGCTGCCTTGTAGGGTGCGAGGAACAGGCTGTCGTCGTCCTTCCCGTCCATGCTCGCGACGAAGACCGTGCCCTGGGCAAGCTGTCCGGCGGTTTCGGGCGCGACGAAGCGCGTGACCTCGACCGGGCCGGGCGCAGTCGCGCAGGCGGCGAGTGCGAGCGAGGCCATGGCGGCGGGAAGGAGGGTTGTGAGCTTCATCATGCGACCTTTCATGCGATGCGGATCCGGCGGGTGTGTCCCATTGAACGCTCAGGCGCGCCCAAGGCTCCGCAAGGCATGCGGGCGGCCTCTTAGGCAATTGCCCTTACCAAATCGTATGCTAGGCGTCGCGGCCATGGAACAAGACACAAAAGTGCCTGTGCTGGTAACCGGCGGGGCGGGATATATCGGCAGCCACGCGGTGCTCGCGCTGAAGGATGCAGGCTGGCCGGTGGCGGTCATCGACAACCTTTCGACCGGTTTCGAATTCGCCATTCCCGATGGTGTTCCCCTTTATAAGGGGGACATCGCCGATGCGGACCTGCTCGCGCGCATCTTTGCCGAGCAGGGCACCAAGGCGATCATGCATTTCGCCGGATCCATCATCGTGCCCGAATCGGTGGAGCAGCCGCTCGCCTATTACGAGAACAACACGGTAAAGAGCCGCGCGCTGATCGAGGCGGCGGTCAACGGCGGGGTGAAGCACTTCATCTTCTCCAGCACGGCTGCGACCTACGGCATTCCCGAAAGCTCGCCGATCACCGAGGATTCGCCCAAGAGCCCGATCAATCCATATGGCTGGTCGAAGCTGATGACCGAGCAGATGCTCGCCGATGCGAGCGCCGCGCATGGCTTCAATTTCTGTGCGCTGAGGTATTTCAACGTGGCGGGCGCCGATCCGCAGGCGCGGAGTGGGCAGTCGACTGCCGGGGCGACGCACCTCATCAAGGTTGCCTGCGAGGCGGCGACCGGCAAGCGTGACGGCGTGTCGGTCTTCGGCACCGATTACGACACGCCCGACGGCACCGGCGTGCGCGATTACATCCATGTCAGCGACCTCGCGAATGCCCATCTGCTCGCGCTTGAGGCGCTGATCGAACAGGATGATCGCTCGCTCACCATGAACTGCGGCTACGGCAAGGGCTTCTCGGTGCTCGAGGTTCTCGATGCCGTCGACCGCGTGACCAACACGAAGATCGAACGCCGGATGGAACCGCGCAGGGCAGGCGATCCGGCTGAGCTGGTGTCGGACCCGAGCCGTATTCGCGCCACCGTGCCCTGGCAGCCGAAACACGACGATCTGGGCGAAATCATCAGCCATGCGCTGCAATGGGAACGCAAACTCTCCGAAATTCGGGGAAATGCTTGACCAGAATCACCGCGCTCGCTAACGGGCGCGCTTGAAATTGGCGCGTCGGGGCACCATCTCCGGCGCGCATTTATTTGATCAGAGAGAAACGATGAAGATCCGCAACAGCCTCAAGTCGCTCAAGAGCCGTCACCGCGATTGCCGCGTGATCCGTCGTCGCGGCCGCACTTACGTCATCAACAAGACCAACCGTCGCTTCAAGGCCCGCCAGGGCTAAGCTTCGGCTGCGCGGAAGGCTCCTTCCGCGAATGTCTACCGACCGGCCCGACTCCGCAAGGAGTGCGGGCCGTTCGCATTTGGGAATTCAGCGATGACGGATACTCCGGTCGATGCAGTCGTCTTCGATGTGGGGCGTGTGCTCTACCACTGGCAGCTGTCTGCCCTGTTCGAAAAGATGATCGACGATCCCGCCCGCCTCGAGAAGGTACTCGGCGAGGTGGTGACCGAGGAATGGCACTTCCTGCATGATGCGGGCCGTCCGCTTTCGCAGATGGTGCCCGAACGGATCGCGCTCTTTCCCGACTATGCCGAGGAAATCCGCGCCTACGCCACGCGCTTCAACGAGACCATTCCGGGGCCGGTAGAGGGCAGTCACGCGCTGGTCGAACGGCTTGACGAACGCGGCGTGCCGCTGTTCGCGATCACCAATTTCGGAGCGGAATTCTGGGCTGGTTTCCGCCCCCAAGAGCGCATCTTCGACCGCTTCCGCGATATTGTCGTGTCGGGCGAAGAGCGGATCGCAAAGCCCGATCCGGCGATCTTCAGCCTTTCTGCCGAACGTTTCGGTCACGCGCCGGAAGCGATGCTCTTCATCGACGATAACCCGGCCAATATCGAATCGGCGCGCAAGTGCGGCTGGCAGGTGCACCACTTCACCGAGGCGGCATCGCTGGAAAACGATCTTGCCGCACGCGGGCTGATCTGAGGCGCAACAAAAAAGCCCCGGCGGGTCGCGCCGGGGCTTGAAGGTCCACCCTGATGGAGAGGGGGTGGGGGATTGGGTCGGCAAGCGCTTAGCGGTTGCACTTTTCCAGCTTGGCTTCTTCCAGCGCTTCACCCTTGGTGGTGAAGGCGACGACTTCGCCGAGGTCGCGCTGGAGTTCGCGGCAGATGCGCAGCGGGCGCGAGGTGCCCTTGCCGGCGACACAGGTCGTGTCCTGGCACTTCCAGGCGACGCCGCCAGCGATGACGGTGGTTTCTTCAGCCGGAGCTGCAAGCTGTGCGGTGTAGAACGGGCCGGTGTCGCGTGCTTCTGCAACTGCGGGCATGGCCAGCGTGCCGAAACCGACGGTGGTGTAAGCGAGGGCAGCGCCAAGGACGCCGAGCTTTGCGCGGAGGGAGAGGGAGAGGGTCATCGATCGTACCTTTCGGTTGGTGCAATTTTTACAACACCACTTGCGAAAAGAGCAATATAGGTTTCTTTTTGCAACTGGTTGCGAATCGCTACCTACTTAGATAGGTTGCATTCCACAACCCTTTTTTGCAAAAAATTTGGCAGCAGCCGAAAATCCGCTAGATAGGTTTCCGGAAGAGGACTGAAATTTATGGGCGATATCCGCGAACCTTTGCGCGAACTGACCGAATGCGGCCTGCCGCAAGCACTTGAAGTCATGGGTGAACGCTGGAGCTTTATGATCCTGCGCGCCAGCTTCAACGGGCTGCACCACTTCGAGGAATTCCTCAGCGAGCTCGGCATTGCGCGCAACATCCTGTCGAACCGGCTCGCCAAGCTGGTCGAGCACGGCATCCTGCGCCGCGACCCGTGCCCGGACGATCGGCGCAAGATCGAATATCGCCTCACCGAAAAGGGTTTCGACCTGCTTCCCGCCATGGTCGCCCTGCGCCAGTGGGGCCAGAAATACGGCCAGGAAGTCATCGAGAACCCGGTTCTGGTCGACGAGCGCGACCGTCTGCCGATCGGCCCGACCTCGATCCTCAGCCACGACGGCCGGATCCTCGGGCCGCAGGATCTACACCTCGTCGAGCGCAGCAATCTCGGCATCCGTGCAGACGGCAGCAAGGCCGAGGCCGGCGAAGCGCTGGGCAATGGCTCGGTGGTCGACCTCGAAGCGCTGCGCAAGGCGCGCGACGCCGCCTGAGCGACCCTGCAGAAAAGACGCCCGACGGCCGCTACATCATCGTACGCGGCCGCTTGTGGCGCACCAGCAATCCCGATCTCGACCCGCCCGAACGCGAGCGGCTGGTCGGCGAACTGATGGATGCGCGCCGCGCCGTGGGCTCGGCCATGAAGCACGGCGACAAGAGCGCTGAGAAGGCCGCGCGGTCGCGCGTGCACGCAGCCAAACTGGCGCTTGGAGAGCGCGGTCCTGTCTGGTGGGATGACGGTGCGCCCGACTACAACCGGCACCTGCTCAAGAACACGCCTTATGCCGGCTGCGAGCCCAAAGATGGTTAAGATGGCCCTTCGAAAACGCGCCAAAATCGCCAGAGTGACGTCACTTTTTCCAGCCGCCGAGACGCAAAGTATCACGCGAAACGCTTGAAATTCTGCGGTTTGTGTAGAAAGGCGCCAGTGATGCAGACTTCGTGACGTCATCGTTAAAACGATCGCAACACCTGTCTGGCATAAACGCGTGTGAATCGGGGGCGAAAGTCCTGCTGAGCCGGAAAATGACGTGATCGAAATCGAAGTCCAGAACGAGACGCACCAGACGCAGTTTCGCATCAAGGCGATGGCGGTGCCGCGCATTGGCGAAGGCATCCGCCTGAAGGAGCCCGACGACAGCTGGGCGAGCTACGACGTGCTCGACGTATGGTACCAGCAGGCCGATTACGGCGAAGTCTGGGTGCCGTATCTCCACGTCCGCACCACGCCGGCCGCCGGCAATGTCGACCAGGGCCCGGTGGCTGCCATGCCGACCGTGCCCGACCAATCGATGCCGATCGCCGATTTCCTCGCCAAGTTCGAAGGCGAGGAAGAGCACGAAACCGTGCACCTCAACCTCGACATCAGCGAAGAGACCTGATCCGCAGGGCTACTCGGCCACTTCGGGATCGAATGGCTGGGGATCGGATATCCGGCCGATGAACAGAACCGCATCGCGTTCGAGGTCGCGCAATACCGCGATAAAGGGCCGGTCTGCCCGGAACAGGATCGGGTCCTTGGGCAGGACGCGCCCTCCGGTCAGCACGATGCTGATTGTCGTCACCGCGGCGGCCTTGGTGCCTTCGTCATAGACCTGGAGCTTGGTCACGTGGCGAACGTCGCTGACCACGATCGGGCGCTGTCCGGGTTCTGCCAATCCGCTCAGATCGACCCTGACCTCGTCGAAGGGAAGGGTGACTCCCAGCGACATCAGCGTATCGTTGAGCGAGATGGCAAAGTCGGTTTCGAACTGGGGTATCTCCACCCGCACCAGTTCCGTCTCGTCGCCGTCCAGTTCCTGTTTGAGGCGCTCGATCAGTTCGAGCGGCGGGGCAGCCGCCATGATCTCGCGATCGCTCGGCATCAGTATGTCCATGGCATAGCGATCGTTGCGGTATGGCAGGCGCACACTCTTCCAGCCTTTCACGCGTGCATAGGGCGTCTCGAAGGTCTCGCCGACGAAGGTGAAGGGCGCTTCCCTCCCGCTACCGAAGAGGAAGGGATGCTGGCTGCTCGACATCAGCTTCGTTTCCCACAGCCCGTCGAAATAGAGCGCGTTTGCGAGGACCGCGATCATGTCGGGAGTGATCGCCGCGGGAGGGATGACCTCCGGGATAAGCCCTTCCGTGGCATCGTCCGCCCAGCTGTTGATCGTGTCGGCAGCACCCTGCTTGTCGGTAAAGTCGGTGGCGATCGCCTTGGCCTCGTACTCGCGGCGCAGCTGGGAGACATAGCTGTCGCGGAAACGGAAGCGGTCATCGAGGAACAGCGCGTTCGAGATGGCGACCTTCACGTCGTCCTTGTCAGTCTCGTAGCCCATCGGATCGGCCAGCGGCGGGAGGTATTGCTCCAGCTGCGTGCGGGTCTCGCCGCGCGCGCCGGCGTGGAGCAGGCCGAATGCAAGATCGATGCTCACCGGCGAGATGACGACGTTCTCGTCCGGCTCCGCCTCGGCATCGAGGATCGGGAAGAGCGCCAGTGCCCCTCCACCGCCACCCGTCCCCGAAGGACCCGCAGACTGCGGCCCCTCGGTCTGCGCGGAGCAGGCGGCGAGCGTGAGGCCGGCAGCGGCCAAGAACAGGTGAGAAGCGTTGCGGATCAAAGGCATAGGCGAACCCCTTTCAGCTCGCACAACGCCCAATCCGCGATTAGGTTGCGCTAGCGACTTCTCCGGCAGGCTGCGGCGTTGGCCTCTTGCCAGCCTGCCAGCCGGCCCAGGTCAGCGCGGCGCCGATGATCAGCCCCAGACCGGCCCACAGCATGGCATCGGTCCGGCCCATCGCCATGAACGCCTCGCGCCAGCCGTCGGAAAGGCGCGCCACGGCGAAGATGCCCGCCTGGCCCGCAGTAAGCAGGGCGACCCACTTCATCGGCTGCTTGCCCGCGATGGGGGCGCCGCGCCAAAGCCAGACGGCGATCGCGGTGGCGAAGACATGGGCGACGATCAACGCGGCATAGAAGATGTCGGTCACTGCCTGTGTCTCGCCGAAAGCGATGAACAGGGGAATGGCGAACAGTCTCGCCAGCATCGGGCCGATGAGCGGGAACAGCGTCCCGATCATCCAGCGCGCGTGGACGTGGACACTGCGGCGCTCCTTCAGGGCAAGGTAGTAGAAAGCGCCCATTCCCGCGACGGAGAGCAAATCGTAGGCGCCAAGCCCTTCGCCATGTGCTTCGTAGATGATGCTGTCGCCGAAAGCGGTATTGAAGGCCATCGACCACACGATCAGCAGAGCGCTGGCGAAGAATATCGGGAAGTAGAAGAGGCTGGCCCTGCCCAGTGTCCGGTGGAGCGCCAGCCGGTCCTTGCGGTGGGCGGCCCAGGCCTGCGCGGCGAGCAGCAGCATCCATCCGGTGGCGGTGAAGGCGTGGAAATGCAGCTCCCATCCGGCCTCCGATATGCGGCCGAAATAGCCCCGCCAGAATGCAGGGATCGTGAGCAGGGTCGCGAATACGACCCACATATAGGCTTTCTTGTAAGGCATAAGTCCCTCCCCGAACCGGCCTTTTATTGTGCCTTAGTCTGCATGGCAGCAAAGCGGTGGTCAATCAGGCGCGCGGAGGCTGCCTCCGATAGCTCAGCGCCTCGGCGACATGGATGCGGCGGAAGCTATTCGCAGCCAATTCCATCGTTATCTCGATCTAGGTGGCGCCCATAGCCGGGTTCTCCACGGCGAACTGGTGCGGCGCCAGCACGACGTGCAGCATCACAGTTCGCGTAATAGACTCTACCCGATCTGGAAGTGCGGTCAGGTTGACCTGCCTTTGGCCCTCTATGGCAATGCCGCCCGCCGTTCTTCCGGTCATTATGGCATCCGTCAGCCGCGAGGCCGCCCGGGTGCGCATTCGCTTTTGTTGGCAAGGCGACGCTCGCGACCAAGAGCAAAATTCCCCCGACTAGGACGAAAATCCAGAAGCCAAACTCCAGAAGGATGCCTCTATCTTCTTCGCCCTCGGTGTCCTCCCATTCCCTCAACGACATTTATGATCTCCCCAGTAGCGGTCCCATTTGGCCGCGTGCCCCCCTCGAACCATTTCACAAGATAGATCGCCGCCAACCGGAGATATGCACCAAGCGCCAGTACGTTTACCTCCCGCCGAGCCCGTAGAGAGGCAGCGCATCGTTGGGCCCTCGACAAGCACATGCCCGTGGCCATTTTTCCCGATAGGCTTGCCGACAAGCGCAACAAGCCTGTCTCTTGCCTCAAGGCCAGTTGCATCGGGGCAAGGGTGCCCCGACCGACAGCTATCGTCCCGTTCGCGCGCGGCGATACCTGCGATGCGAATCCTAGGCCCTTCTTCACACCAAACCGGACCGTCTCCGTCCCATACCGCGGTTGGCGTGCATGAAAATGTCTCGCCAGAGGGCACAATTGATGCGGCGATCAGGTATAGTAATATCATTCAGAGTTCCGACCACTTTATTGGCCGAATTGCAACACCTGTTGGTTAATAGTTTGCGCCCCTTTTGTTGAACAGAAATCCCGCTAATCAGGACGCCTCAACAGAGGGGTTTTACATCAATGAATAAGTTTGTTGTGGTCGCAACTGCTGCGGCGTCGCTTGGCCCTTGGTGGCTGTGCAACCGTGCTGAACGGTACCAACACTGACTACTCCACAAACACGCGACCTGATGGCGCGCTGGTCGAATTCAGCAATGGAGCAAGCTGCACCACGCCGTGCAATTTGGAGCTTCGTCGGAAGGACGATCTGCGCGCTGACATTAGCTTGGAAGGTTACGAGCCGACTTACATCCTGATCCAGTCGAAACTCGGCGGTTCGGCTTTCGGCAACATCCTTCTTGGTGGCGGCGTCGGGGCAGTCGTCGATGGTAGCAACGGCGCAAGCAATCGCCTGTATCCCAAGCCGCTGATCGTTCAGCTTGCTCCGCTTGGCTCTGGCGAAGAAGCCGTTCTCCTCGATAAGGACGGCAATGTCACCATGACCGTCGAGCAGCACAATAATGAAGTGCGTGTTGACGTAGCGAAGACGATCGGCCCGAAGCTGGCTGGTCTCGAAGATGACATGGACGCCGAATAATTCCTAATTGGAGGGGCTCTGGAATGACCCAGCGCCCCTCCAATGTTTTCAGGTTCAGTTTCCTACAGTCGTTCCCAGAAACAATCGTGGTTGAGCTGCTTTCGAGAAGGTAGGCTTCAGGCTTGACCTTCCAGCCCGTTTTCCTTAAGCGCGCCCCCACGAGAGCGGTCGCCCGTGCGGCGGCCCTTTTTTCGTCGGAGCGATTCGCCCGGCATAAAACGAATTTAACTGAAGGTGTTCCCATGAAGCGGACTTTCCAGCCCTCGAACCTCGTGCGCGCCCGTCGCCACGGTTTCTTCGCACGCAAGGCCACCCCGGGTGGCCGCAAGGTTCTCCGTGCACGTCGCAGCCGCGGCCGCAAGAACCTTTGCGCGTAATCGCCTGATCGGTCGCGCTCCGGCGCGGCTTCGATCGCGATAATCAAACGGGCTCCCATCGGGGGCCCGTTTTGCGTATCTGCATTCCATGCACCCGAGCCTGTCCGTCATCCGCAAGCGTAGCGATTTCGTCGCCGCCAATCGCGGTGTGCGCAATGCCAAGCCGGGTTTCGTCCTGCTGACGCGTCCGAACGAAGGTCACGGCAAGCGCTACGGCATCACGGTTACCAAGAAGATCGGCAATGCCGTCGTGCGAAACCGCATGAAGCGGCGCTTCCGTGAATTGCTGTGGGCGGCGCTTCCCGAGGGCGGCCTGCCCGACCACGACTACATCCTCATAGGCCGCGAAGGCGGGATCGAACGCGATTTCGCGGCGATGACCGAGGAGCTTGATGCCGCGCTGGCTCGTGCCGCCAGGGGCGAGGGCGACCGGCCTCGCCGTCCCCGGCACAAGCGCGATAACAAGCGATCGCACCGCGCATGAAGTATCCGCTCATCTGGATCGCGCGCCTGTGGCAGCTCGGCCCGAGCCGCATATTGCCGCCGACCTGTCGCTACACCCCGTCGTGCAGCCAGTACGCCATCGAGGCCCTTCAGAAATACGGGGCAATCAAGGGTGGATGGTTGGCCTTCAAGCGGCTATTGCGCTGCCAACCATGGGGGGGCTGCGGCCATGATCCGGTGCCCTGAAGCATCGCTGTCTTGACGTAGCAACACACCCTTCCCACCTAACGAATACAGCTTTCAACGGGATCGACCTTGGAAAATTCACGCAATTTCGTGCTCGTCCTCACCCTGTCGCTGGCCGTCCTGATCGGCTGGCAGTGGGCGATGGACTATTTCTATCCGCAGCCGGAAGAAGTCCCCGTCACTGCCGAGAAGGTCGACACGCCTGCCGAACAGGCCGAAGTCGCGCATTCGCGCACCGGCGGTTTGCAGGACGCCAACGCCATCGCGCAGGAAGCGGCCGATCTCGAAACGTCGCTCGCCTCGCCCGACCGCGTTGCGATCGATTCGCCCAAGGTCGCCGGTTCGATCAACCTGCAGGGCGCGTTCCTCGACGATGTCGTGCTCAAGGATTACGCGGCAACCGCCGATGATTCGGACGATGAGCCGGTTCGCATCTTCTCGCCGCGCGGAACGCCCGCGCAGCAGGTTTCGCAGTTCGGCTTTCTCGTTAATGGCGAGAAGCTTTCGGACGACACGGTCTGGGAAAGCTCGGGCGGTGTGCTCTCGCAGGACAACCCGGTTACGCTGACGCATGTCGCAGGCGATGGCCTCACGCTCGAACAGACCTGGTCGATCGATGAAAACTACATGCTCACCGTCGACCAGGCGGTCAGCAACACCAGCGGCGTCCCCGTGGTCGTGCAGCCCTACGGCCTCGTAAGCCGCACCAGCGACACCGCCAGCGCCGACTTTTTCATCGCGCACTCGGGCCCCATCGGCAGCTTCGACCAGAGCGTCGACTACGATTACGACTATGACGACGTGGAAGACGAGAAGACCGTCTCGCTTGCGGGCAAGACCGACTGGGTCGGCTTCACCGATATCTACTGGCTTGCAGCCATGGTCCCGCAGGAGGGTGCTGCGCCCGATGCGACCTTCCGTTCGCTCGGCGGTAACCTTTTCCGCGCCGACATGATCTACGACCCGATCACCATTCCCAACGGTCGCAAGGTCACCACCACCTCGCGCCTCTATGCAGGTGCCAAGGACAGCGAAATCCTCGATGCCTACCAGGATGCGGGCATTCCGCAGTTCGGTCTCGCGATCGACTGGGGCTGGTTCCGCTGGTTCGAAAAGCCGCTGCTGTGGCTGCTCAAGAACATTTTCGAACTGGTCGGCAATTTCGGTGTCGCGATCATCATCCTGACGATCATCGTGCGCGGCCTGATGTTCCCCATCGCGCAGAAGCAGTTTGCTTCGATGGCGGGGATGAAGGCGATCCAGCCGAAGATGAAAGCACTGCAGGAGAAGTACAAGGACGACCGCGTCAAGCAGCAGCAGGAAATGCAGAAGCTCTTCAAGGAAGAGCAGGTCAATCCGCTGGCGGGCTGCCTGCCGCTGATCCTGCAGATCCCGATCTTCTTCGCGCTCTACAAGGTACTCTACCTCGCGATCGAGATGCGCCACCAGAACTTCCTCTGGATCAGCGACCTTTCCGCCCCCGATCCGGCGACCATCCTCAACCTGTTCGGCCTGCTGCCGTTCACCCCGCCGAGCTTCCTCGCCATCGGCGTGCTCGCGGTGCTGCTGGGTGTGACGATGTGGCTGACCTTCAAGCTGAACCCGTCCGCGATGGACCCGGTGCAGCAGCAGGTCTTCGCGATCATGCCCTGGGTGCTGATGTTCATCATGGCCCCGTTCGCAGCAGGTCTGCTGCTGTACTGGGTAACCTCGAACATCCTCACGCTCGCGCAGCAGAAATATCTCTATTCGAAGCATCCGCAGTTGAAGGCGGCGGCCGAGAAGGAGAAGGCCGAGAAGGCCGCTGCGGCAGCCAAGGCCGAGAAATAGGACGAGACCAGTGACCGAAGAAGAAGCCGCCGAACTGGCCCAGCTGGAGCGGCGCGCGAACAAGCTGTTTTCGGGGCGGGTGGAGTTCCTCCTCTCGGCCCCGCAGCTCAAGTTCCTGCCCGACCCCACCGTGCCCGAGATCGCTTTCGCGGGCCGTTCGAACGTGGGCAAGAGCTCGCTCCTCAACGCACTTGTCGGCCGCAAGAAGATCGCGCGTGCTTCGGTGACGCCTGGCCGCACGCAGGAACTCAACTTCTTCGAGGTCGGCGAACCCACGCTTTTCCGCCTCGTCGACATGCCCGGCTACGGCTTCGCCAAGGCGCCGGTGAAGGTTGTCGAGAAATGGAAGAACCTCGTGCGCACCTACCTGCGCGGACGTCAGGTGCTGGTGCGCAACCTCGTGCTGGTCGACAGCCGCCACGGGCTGAAGGATGTGGACCGCGAGATGATGAAGATGCTCGACGAGGCCGCCGTCGGCTACCGCATCGTCATGACCAAGGCCGACAAGATCAAGGCGAGCGAGCTGGAAAAGACCGTCGCTGCAGTCGAGGCCGAAGCGAAGAAGCACGTCGCTGCCTTTCCGCACATCCACGTGACCTCGAGTGAGAAAGGCATGGGGATCGGCGAACTGCGCGCCGCGCTGCTGCAGGATGCGGGCGTCTGATCCGGGTCCGGATCGCCACCAGCCTGTTTCCATTCACAAACCGTCTATCCGCCGCTCGCTAGGCCGGCGCGCATGATCTCCAAGTCATTCGCCGTTGCAGGTCTTGCTGCCGTCTCGCTCTTCGCGGTCCCTGCCGCTTCGCAGGTCCCTTCTCCGCAGAACGAGATCGTCGTTACCGCGCAGCGTTCGGGCGCGCCGATGTGGACCATCGACACGCCGACCGGCACGATCATCCTCGTCGGCGAGATCGCTGCTGTCCCCAAGGCCACGCCATGGCAACCCGAGCGGCTGGAAGAAGCCACTGCCGAATCCAGCCGGGTCATCCTGCGCGCGGCACCGAAGTTCTCGCCCGGCGATGTCTTCCGGATGATCTTCAGTGGCGGCAAGATCACCAAGCTGCCCGATCGCACGACTGCCGGCGATTACCTTTCTGCCGACCAGCGTGAGAGGCTGGCGGCGCTCCAAGCCGAGTACGACATCGACTACGACCGGCGCAGCTTCCTCATGACTTCCTTCGACCTGCTCGCGAGGCGTCTCGATTTCGATGACGATACCACCAAGGACGCGACCGAAATCGTGCGCAAGGCGGCGAAGCGGGCCGATGTTCCGATCACGCGGCCCGAGCGGTTTCGCGGCGAGGACCTGCTCGACGATCTGGCCGAGGCTGAACCGGCGAGCCACATCCCGTGCCTGATGGCGGCGATGAACGCGGTCGAAGCGGGGCCGGAAGTCATCGAGGCGCGTGGCAATGCATGGCGCAAGTTCGACGTTGCAGGCGTAATGGCGAACCCGCTGGAAATCGCGCTCGGCACGTGCTGGCCGTGGACCGATGACGATCTCGGCGAGGAAATCCGCGACCAGTGGACCGGGATGATCGCGGATGCGGCTGCCGATACGGGCGTGACCCTCGCGGTCGTGCCGCTCCGCGTGCTGGCAGAAGAGGGCGGTGTCCTCGACCAGCTCGAAACGCGCGGCTTCGAGATATTCGGGCCCGACTGGCGCTGACCTTCGGGCGGTAGAGGCGCGCTACTCTTCTGCGTCGGGCGCCGGTTGGAAGGCGCGCCGCATCCACGGGCGAACGGCACCCGGCTTGATCTTTTCCAGCAGTTCCAGCCGGCGCGCCTGCCGGATTTCGAGGCTGAGTGTCAGCAGCCCCGAGCGATTTCGCTTGAAGATGCCCGGCGTCATTCCGAAGAAGGCCTTGAACTCCCTGATCCGGTGCGCCTCGTCGAAAAAGCGCAGCAGGATGTCCTCTTCCTCCTTGTCGGCGACGCCGCACAGCCGGGCGGCCAGGTCGAGAATGCGTGCGCGGCGCATGACCTGCTTGGGGTTCAGACCGAAATCCCGTTTGACCGCGCGTTCGAGCGTCCGGACCGAAACGTTATGTGCCTCGGCGAAGTCATGGATGCTTTCATTCGGGTCTTCGAATGCCTGCAATTCGAAGGCCTGCGACAAGGGGTCTGGCGGAGGCGGGTCGATTACCGCGATACGGGTGGCAAGCCAGTCCTCGAGCCGTTCGAGCCATTGTTGCGGGGTGATATCCGGCGAATACAGGCCGGTAACTTCCTCGTCGCGGATGCCGGTCGACGAGATCGTCTGGATCCGGTCGACCATGGCTGCTTCCTCCAAGCCGAAGAGCGTGTGCAAGGCGCCCGGGCGAAGCATGAGGCCGGCGACCTTGATACCGCCGCAATAGCTTAGCGGCATTGCCCGCGAGTGCTGGCCGCACAGGAAGGTCGCGTCGCGTATGGCGAGCAGTCCGTCAGCCGTTTCGACGCTCCAGTCCACGTCGACCGCGCTTCGCAGGTAGGAAGCGTCATTGCACAGCAGGCCATGCAGGGTGGTGTCGCGAGGGCCTTCCGCGACCGCGACGATCGCCCTGCCGACCCACGGTTCGAGACGCTCGACCGCCGGCCGGTTGAAGGCGAGCGGAACGCCGTCTTCGGTGGCTCCGGTCTTGGGTTCGAGAGTTGTTTGCTCGTTGTGAATCGCGTTTTGCCCCTGCGCACGCGACCACTCGCAGACGTCTTTACTCTCTTGCAGCCGGATGGGCAATTTATGCCTTGGTGCGGGCAGCGGCGCCCTTTGGTATCGGCCTAAGTTGCGAACAGCATCGCGTCGTCGGCGAAGGCCTTCATCTCCAGCGCATTGCCGCTCGGGTCGCGGAAGAACATCGTCGCCTGTTCGCCCGGCTGGCCCTTGAAGCGGATCGTGGGTTCGATCGCGAACTCCACCCCCGCAGCGGTCAGCCGGTCGGCCAGCGCCTGCCAGTCCTCCATCGTCAGGACCACGCCGAAATGCGGGACCGGGACATCGTGCCCGTCGACCGGGTTGCTCGCGCGGTCGCCGCTCTCGCCGCCGGTATGCGCGACGATCTGGTGACCGTAGAAATCGAAGTCGATCCATTCGTCCGAGGACCGCCCTTCCGCGCAGCCCATCAAGCCGCCGTAGAACGCGCGGGCTTCTGCAAGATCGCGGACGGGAAAGGCGAGGTGGAAGGGGCGCAGGGTCATGGCGCCTGACTAGCTCCATCGGCCACTCACGGAAAGTCGTGTTGTTCAGCCTCGACAGTGTAATCCTGAACCTCTAACCCGCGCATCCGAAAGGTGGGTTCATGAAGATCATCATCGGCAACAAGAACTATTCGAGCTGGTCGCTGCGCGGCTGGCTCGCGGCCAAGCAGTCGGGCCTCTCGTTCGAGGAAATCGTCGTGCCGCTGTTCGGCGAAAACTGGGAAGCCAACAAGAAGGGCGACGACATCCAGCCCAGCCACGGCAAGGTCCCGCTCCTGTGGGACGACGAGATCGTGGTGTGGGATAGCCTCGCCATGCTCGAATACCTCGCCGACAAGGTCGGGCGCGACCGCTTCTGGCCGAAAGAGGATGCGGCGCGCGGCATGGCGCGATCCATGGTTGCCGAAATGCACAGCTCCTATGCCGCTCTGCGCAGCGAATGCCCGATGAATGTGCGCAAGCGCTTCGACGGCTTCGAGCCGAGCGAGGCCTGCAAGGCCGATATCCTGCGCATCCTCGGCCTGTGGGCGGAAGCGCGTAGCCGCTTCGGCAGCGGCGGGCCCTATCTCTTCGGCACCTTCGGGGCGGCGGACATCTTCTTCGCCCCCGTCGTGTCGCGGTTCATCAGTTACCAGATCCCCGTCCCGGGCTTCGCCGCCGCCTATATGCAGGCGGTGTGGGAGCACGACTGGATGAAGGCGTGGATCGAAGCATCGGAAAACGAAGAATGGGTCATCGAGCAATACGAAACCGTTTCCTGATCGCATGTGCGGCGCTGCTCGCGCTGCTTCCGGCACAGGCGCAGGCCTGGGGCTTCTTCGCGCACCGGACGACGGCGGAAATTGCGCTGGAGAACGTGACGCCGGAAACCCGCGCCAAGATCGAGCGGCTGCTGCGTGCGGCGCCCGAACTCGGCACGCCGGAATGCGATCTCGCCAGTCTCGAGGATGCGAGCGTCTGGCCCGATTGCGTGCGCCGGACCCGCTGGCGCTGGGGCTATACTGCCGCCTGGCATTACCGCACCGCGCCCGTGTGCGAGGCCTATAACCCGCGCCGCAACTGCTCGGGCGGCAATTGCGTGACCGCGCAGATCGAGCGGAGCCAGCGCCTGCTGGCCGACGAAAGCCTGCCTGCGCATATCCGGCTCGAAGCGCTCGCTTTCATGGTCCACTTCATCGGCGATGTTCACATGCCGCTTCATTCGGGCGACCACGAGGATCGCGGCGGCAACGACATCGACACCGCCTATGGCATTGCGCCCGGTCTCAACCTGCACTGGATCTGGGACGGGCCGCTGGCAGAGCGTGCGATCACCTCATCGCCCGTGCCGATGGTGCGCCGCTATTCCGCCGATGAGCGTGCGGAACTGGGTGGCGGCAATCCCGACGAATGGGGCCGCGAAAGCTGGCAGACGAGCCGCGATTTCGTTTATCCGAACGCCTTCGACCGGCCGGCGTGCGAGGGCGAGGACCTGCCCGACGAAACCGCGCTGACGCAGGAAGACATCGAGCGTGCGATTCCCATCTCGCGCCAACGGGTCGCGCAGGCGGGTATCCGTATGGCGGAATATCTCGAACAGGCCTTCGCGCCCGGACCTCTGCCCGAACCGGAGAGCAACTAGGGAACGCGCTTGGTCGGGTAGGGCGTTCCGTCCTTCCTGAAATAGCCTTCGGGCGTGAAGACCATGTCGATATCGGGGTATTCCCCCCGGTCCGTGTCGCGGTCTCCGCCACTGATGGCGATGAATACGCAAGGGATATCGCCACGGTTGTGGAGGCGGTGACCGTTCTTCTCGCCTGCGGGCCAAGCGAGGATATCGCCCGGCCCGACCGGGATTTCGCCATCGTCCTCGATCAGGATCGCCTCGCCCTGGAGCATGATCACAAGCTCGTCCTGCCCCTCGTGCCAGTGTCGCTGCGAGGAATAGGCACCGGGGTCGAGCACGACATGGCTTGCCCCCAGCTTGGTCAGCCCGCCAACCGGCGCGAGGCGGCGATAATTGCGGCCCGTCACGTCCTCGTCATAAGGTCGCGGATATCCGGTCGCATTGGTCTGGGGGATGGCATCGAGATCGAGCTTGGGCATCTGCGCGTACTCCTGCTAGCGGAGGCAACATGACCGAAGTCCTTGATCTAGCCAAGCGCCTCATGGGTGCCGAAAGTGTCACCCCGGCAACGGGCAGCGTGTTCGACGAGATGGAGGCGTTGCTCGCCCCGCTCGGCTTCGAAGTTCACCGCTTCACTCGCGGCGATGGCGAGGAAGGCACGCCCGAAGCGCCGGTCGAGAACCTGTTCGCAATCCGCAAGGGGCCGGAAGGCTCTAAGCACTTCGCCTTTGCAGGACACCTCGACGTCGTCCCGCCGGGCGGCGGCTGGGCCTCCGACGCATTCGCCCCCGAAGTGCGCGGCGAATTGCTCTACGGACGCGGCGCGGTCGACATGAAGGGCGCGATCGCCTGCATGGTCGAGGCAGTGAAGCACGTGCCGCAGGATGCTGGCACGATCAGCTTCATCATCACCGGTGACGAGGAAGGCCCCGCGCTCCACGGCACGCGCGCGTTGATCGACTTCATGCGCGAACACGGCCACCAGCCCGACTTGTGCCTCGTGGGCGAACCCACCAGCGTGAACCGGCTGGGCGACATGATGAAGATCGGACGGCGCGGATCGGTCAATATCTGGCTCGAGGTCGAAGGGATGCAGGGCCACGTCGCCTATCCGCACCTCGCCGACAATCCGATCCCCAAGCTCGTCGCCATGCTGGCAGAGCTCGACGCGCTGGTGCTGGACGAGGGGACCGACTGGTTCCAGCCCTCCAATCTCGAGATCACCGATCTGGAAGTCGGCAACATGGCGCATAACGTCATTCCGGCGAAAGCCGAGGCGCGCATCTCGATCCGCTTCAACGACCAACATTCGGGTGCCTCGCTGTCCGAAAAGGTCGGCGCGATTGCCGAGAGGCACGGCGGCGTCGCCAAGCCGATCATCTCGGGCGAGCCCTTCCTCACCCCACCGGGAGAGTTCAGCGACATTATCGCGCGCGCGGTGAAGGCGGAAACGGGCGTCGATCCCGAACCGTCCACCACCGGCGGCACGTCGGATGCCCGCTTCCTGCGCGCCGTGTGCCCGGTGATCGAATTCGGCCTCGTCAACGCGACCATGCACAAGCGCGACGAGGCTGTAGCCATTGAGGACCTTTCCACGCTAAGCCGCATCTATACGGCGATCGCGAAAGACGCGCTGGCATAAATACAAGGGACGTGAGGGGACACACATGCTGAAGGTCTGGTTCGAAATTCCGCTGTGGCAGCGCGTGCTGACTGCGCTCATCCTCGGCGTGCTGACCGGCTATGCCTGGGGTCCCGAAGCGGAAAGCATCAAGTGGATCGGCGACTTCTTCATCAAGTCGATCAAGATGTTGGTCGTCCCGCTGATCTTCTTCAGCCTTGTTTCCGGCGTCGCGGCCATCGGCGATTTGCGCAAGCTCGGCGCAGTCGGCGGACGGGCGATGCTGCTTTTCCTCGTCACCGGCCAGATCGCCGTGTGGCTGGGTCTAGCGCTCGGTACTTTCGTCCAGCCCGGCGCGGGCGTGGACACCTCGGCGATTTCCAAGGGCGCGACGCCCGAACCCAATCCGACGACGGCAGTCGACATGATCCTGTCGATCGTGCCCGAAAGCCCGGTACAGGTGATGGCGGACGTCGCGGTGCTGCCGCTGATCGTCTTCTCCATGCTGATCGGTATCGGCATATTGATGGCGGGCAAGGACGGCGAACCGGTCCAGAAGATCTTCGATAGCGGCGCTGTCGTGATGCAGAAGGTCACCATGATCGTCATGGAGCTGACCCCCTTCGGCGTCTTCGCGCTGATGGCATGGGTGGCCGGCACGCTCGGCATGGATGCTCTGGTCAGCCTCGCCAAGCTGGTGGGCCTCAACTACCTCGGCTGCCTGCTGATCATTGCGCTGATCTACGGCAGCATGATCAAGTTCCTCGCCAAGCTCCCGGTCCGCGATTTCTTCCGCGGCATCGTGGACGCGATGGCGGTGAGCTATTCGACCGCTTCGTCCAACGCGACGCTGCCGGTGACGCTGCGCTGCGCAGAGCGCAACCTCGGCGTGTCGAATTCGGTCGCCAGCTTCGTGATCAGCCTCGGCGCGACGATCAACATGAACGGCACCGCGATGTATCTCGGCCTCGCCACGCTGTTCGGCGCGCAGATCTTCGGCGTCGATCTGACGATGGGCGACTATTTCCTGATCTCGATCCTCGCGACGCTGGGCGCAGTCGGTGCTGCAGGTATCCCGGGCGCAGGCCTGATCATGATGGCGCTGGTCTTCGGCGCGGTCGGCGTGCCGCTCGAAACGATCGCCTTCGTGGCCGGTGTCGACCGGATCATGGACATGATGCGCACCACCACCAATGTCAGCGGCGATGCTGCCGTAGCAACGACGGTGGCCGTGATGACGGGCGAGATCGATACGGCCGAGATGATCTCGGCGGACGATGTTTAGCCTCCGTCGCCACAATAGACTTGTTCTTGTGTGCGCCGCACCTGCTTGGCTTTGGTCATGCAATTCGCCGATCGCTGAGAACGCAAAAGAAGCCGAGGCTGAAGGCGAAATCATTAGCAATGAGCTGATGGTCGAAATGTACCCGCAGAGTTTCCGCCCAGGCGATCCTGAGTATCTTGAACGTGATTTTGAAGCCGGAGCGGAATTTATTTGCGACGAAATGGAGCGCAAATTTGAGCGCGACGTCTGCGCCGACCCTGATATAAACGGCGACGATAGGAGTCAGCCCACGGCCCGCCGGTACAAGTGCCATGTCGCATGGCCCAGCACCGGCAGCACCACGAACAGCCCCATGAAGAAGGGCAGGATCGCAGCGAACAGTGCCAGCGCGATCACGAAGGCCCACAGCAGCAACACGCCGAAATTGGCGCTCAGCGTCCTGAAGCTGGTGATGATCGCGGTGATGAAATCGACGTCGCGATCGACCAGCATCGGCAGGCTCATCAGCGTGATTGCGTAGAAGACGAAGGCGATCACCGCGCCAATCGCGCCGCCGACTGCGAGCATGGTCAGGCCCATCTGCGAAGTCAGGAAGGCCATGCCTTCGCCAAGCCCTGCGGCCGATGCGAAGATGGCGAAGATCATATGGGCGATGATCACCCAGAAGCTGAAACCGACGAAGATGATCCCGCCCATCAGCAACAATTGCTCGTCGCCGCGGCCGCGCAATGCGCCGAGGATCGTGCTCCAGCTGGTCGGAAGTCCCTGTTCGAGCCTGCGGCTGACTTCGTAGAGACCGACCGCCGCGAATGGCGCGAACAGCGGGAAACCGGCGACCGAGGCGATCAGCCAGCGGGTCTCGCCGCGAACCATGAGCAGGTAGTAGAGGGCCGCGCCAACCACGACATAGAATGACGCGAAGAACAGCCCGTATTGCGGCCGCGCGATGAAATCCCGCCAGCCTTGCCTGACCACTGCTATCAGGTCTCCGGCAGTCAGGTCGCCGGCGACAGGAACGCTGTGGCCATTCGCCTTGGTGTCCATACCCTCTTCCCCTCGATGACGAATTTGCCGCAGTTACGCGTGGTCATCAAGAGGCGCCGGATTTACCTGCCTTTCGGCTTTTCCATCACCTTCTTGCGATAGCTGCAAAGGTCCACCACCGGGCAGCGCCAGCATTCGGGCGTGCGCGCCTTGCAGACATAACGGCCATGCAGGATCAGCCAGTGATGTGCGCCGAGACGGAAGGGCTGGGGCACGCGCTTTTCCAGTTTCGCCTCGACCTGTTCGGGCGTCTTGCCCTTGGCGAGACCGGTGCGGTTCCCGACACGCAGGATGTGCGTGTCGACCGCGAAGGTCTCCTGACCGAACCAGCAGTTGAGCACGACATTGGCGGTCTTGCGACCCACACCGGGCAGCCGCACGAGGTCTTCGCGAGTGTCGGGCACCTGGCCGCCATATTCGTCGACGAGCAGCTGGCTCAGGAGAATCACGTTCTTGGCCTTGGAATTGAACAGGCCGATCGTCTTGATGTGTTCCTTGAGGCCATCCTCGCCCAGCTCAAGCATTTGTTGCGGCGTCTCGACCTCGCGAAACAGCGCGCGCGTGGCCTTGTTCACGCCCACATCTGTCGCCTGCGCCGATAGCGCGACGGCCACCACCAGCTGGTAGCAATTGCCATATTCCAGCTCGGTTTCGGGCGAGGGGTTGTCCTCGGCGAGCCGCCGGAAAAACTCGAAAATCTGGTCCTTGGTCATGCGAGTGCGATCAGCCGATCTCTTCCATTTCGGCAAGCGCTTTCGCCAGCGCCTCGCGCCGGCGCTGCATTGCGTCGGAAAATGCCGCGGCGAAAATGCCGGTCGGCAGCGCCACCAGCAGGACGCCTCCCACTGCGACGAGCGAGCCGACGAGCTTGCCGGCAACGGTGACGGGATAGGCATCGCCATAACCGACTGTGGTCAGCGTGATGACGGCCCACCAGAGCGCGCGCGGGATGCTGCCGAAATTGTCGGGCTGGAGATGGCCCTCAAGCCAGTAGAGTCCGCTCGCGCCGACCAGCAGGAGGCTGAAGGCGAGCGCTGCGCAGACCAGCAGGTCGTAGCTGCGTTCGCGCAAGGCGCCGAGAATCTCGCGCATGGCGGCGGAGAAATGGCCGAGCTTCGCCAGCGCAAAGACCCGCAAGAGGCGCAACAGGCGCAAGGCCGCCGCATTGGCGATGAAGAAGGGTGCGAGGCTGACGATAACGACCGCAAGGTCCACGAGACCGATCGGCGAACGGATGAACTGCCAGCGTTTGGCCCAGTCGGAACCCTCGCCCTCCGTTTCCGGAGCCGCATAGATCCGCGCAAGATACTCGATCAGGAAGAAAGCGCCGAAGGTGATTTCGGCCCAAAGGATTTCCTGGCGGTACTGGTTCAGGATCGTGGGCTCGGTCGAGATCACACCCACGATGACCGCCGCGAGGATCACCCATATCAGGAGGACGTTCATCCCCGTCAGCTTGCCGTCGGGCCACGAACCGATGGTGATCTGGTGATGGAGATATTCGCGCAAGCTCATGGTGTCAGATCCCCAGCACCTCTTCCATCGTGTACCTGCCCGGCTCCTGTTCGCGCAGCCAGCTGGCCGCGCGGACTGCCCCGCGAGCGAAGATCTCGCGGTTCTCCGCGCTGTGTGACAGGGTAATGCGTTCCTGTTCACCGGCGAGGATCACGCTGTGTTCGCCGGCAACGGTTCCTCCGCGAAGTGCGGCAAAGCCGATGGCTCCGGTCTGTCTTGGGCCGGTCTGCCCGTCGCGGCCGCTTTCCGAGTTCTCTGCAAGCTCTATCCCGCGCGCTTGGGCCGCAGCTTCGCCGAGCAGCAGCGCCGTACCCGAAGGGGCATCGACCTTGCGGCGGTGGTGCATCTCGAGAATCTCGATATCCCAGTCGTCGCCCAGTCGCGAGGCGGCTTCGCGCACCAGATGCGCCAGCAGGGTCACGCCGAGCGAGGTATTTCCAGTCTGCAGGATCGGTACCGCGCGCGACGCATCGTCGATCGCCTGGTGATGCTGCGAGCCGAGCCCGGTGGTGCCGATGACGATCGGAATCCCCGCGCCGATCGCGGCATGCAGGTTCGATTGCAGAGCAGCCGGTGCGGAGAAGTCGACCAGCACGTCGCTGACATCCGCCAGCGCACCGACATCGTCGCCCTTGTCGGCACCGCCCGCATAGTCGTGGCCCGATGCCTCGATGACGCGCCGCAGGGCCTCGCCCATTGCGCCCTTGCTGCCGATGACACCTATGTTGGCCATTGCCCCTCCTTGCATTTGTGTGGTTCATGGCTTGAATGGAGAGCATCCGCAACATCATCGTCCTGACCGGCGCAGGCATTTCGGCAGAAAGCGGGATCGACACCTTCCGCGACGCCGGCGGCCTGTGGGAACAGCATCGGGTGGAGGACGTGGCAACGCCCGAGGGCTTTGCCCGCGATCCGCAGCTGGTCCAGCGCTTTTACGATGCCCGCCGCGAGGCTGTGCAGCAGGTCGATCCGAACCCTGCGCACGATGCGCTGGCGCTGCTCGACCAGCGGTGGGAGGGCGAGCTGCTGATCGTCACGCAGAATGTCGATGACCTCCACGAAAGGGCCGGGGCGAGCCGCGTGCTCCATATGCATGGCGAATTGCTGAGCGCGCTGTGCGCGCGGTGCGAGACGCGGCACAAGTGGAGCGAGTCCCTGTTGGGACAACCGGCCTGTCCCGGATGCGGCGAAAAGGCACTGCGGCCCGACGTCGTCTGGTTCGGCGAGATGCCTTACCAGATGGACCGTATCTATGCGGCGCTTCGGCGCGCTGACCTGTTCGTCAGCATCGGTACGAGCGGGGCGGTATATCCCGCCGCAGGCTTCGTACGCGATGCGCGCGAAATGGGAGCGAAGACGCTCGAGCTCAATCTCGAACGCAGCGAGGGATCATACTGGTTCGAGGAATCGCGGCAGGGTCGGGCGAGCAAGCTGGTCCCCGAATGGGTTGCAGAGATGCTGGGATGAGCGGGCTGGACGGAAGCTGTCACTGCGGGAGAGTCCAGCTTGCCCTACACGATAACGTGCCGGAAGTGAGCGAGTGCAATTGTTCGCTCTGCCGCCGCGTGGGCGGCCTGTGGCATTACTGCGCGCCAGAAAAGCTAAAGGTGACGGGAAGCGCCGTCGCATACCGGCAGGGCGATTGCTCGCTCGATACGTGGCATTGCGAAGTCTGCGGTTGCGTCACCCACTGGACGGCAGTCGATCCCGATTACGACCGCGTCGGAGTGAACATGCGGATGTTCGAGCCGGTGGTATGGCAGGATCTGCCGCGCAAGTTCGTCGACGGCGCCAGCTTCTAGCTGCCGCAGCCCTTGCACTCAGGATCCTTGGCGATGGTGAATTGCCGCATGCCGGGCTTCATCCCGTCGAGCAGGTTCACGCGGCCCCATTGCGGGTCGCCATAAGCGCTCACACCGTCGAGCAGGATGCGCACCGCTTGAAGGGCGGCGAAGCTGCCGACCCAGCCCGCCATCGCGCCGAGCATGCCGTCTTCTGCGCAGGTGTCGCAATCCTCGGCATCGAAGGCATCGCCCACGAAACAGCGGTAGCAGGCCTCGTCGTGCAAGTGTCCGGCAAATGCGCCGACCTGTCCCTGGAAGCGGCCGACCGCGGCCGATAGCAGCGGTACACCTGCGGCAACGCAGGCATCGGACACCGCGAGGCGGGTGGCGAAATTGTCGGTCCCGTCGAGCACGAGATCCGCGCCTTCCACGAGCGAGGCTGCTCGCTCTGCATCGATCCTGCGGTCGCTGATTTCGACATCCAGCTCGGGGTCGAACAGCTTGACCCAGCGCTTGGCTGAAACCGCCTTGCCGTGACCGATGTCGCGCTCGTTATAAAGCGTCTGGCGCTGGAGGTTGCTGGCGTCGACCTTGTCGTTATCGACCAGCGTCAGCTTCCCGATCCCCGAGGCGGCGAGGTACTGCAGCGCGGGGCTGCCGATCCCGCCGAGCCCGACCAGCACGAGATGCTTGCCGGCGAGCGCGGCCTGCCCCGCACCGCCGACTTCGGGCAGGACGATATGGCGTGCGAATCGTTCGAGGCGTTCGGGGGACAGGCTCACGTGCTGCGGTCCTCGATCCGCTCTTTCCGGAAACCGTGCATGCCGTTCCACCATTGGAGCGCGATCACCGCGCCTTTCGATGGCTGGAGCAGGCCGATCAGCATGACCAGTGCCAGCGGGATGATGATGGCGAGCAGCGCGAAGGGCGACAGCGTATAGCCCGTGACCAGCGCGATAATGACCGGGGCGAGGAGATGGCCCGTGACGAAAATCCCGACATAGGCGGGCAAATCGTCCGCACGCTGGCCCGAAATGTCGAGCGAGCAGTTCGGGCAGGTGTCCACCGGCTTCAGCCAGCGCCTGAAAAGCTTCGCCTCCCCGCAGCGCGGGCATTTGCAGAGGACGCCGCGCCACAGCGCGCGCGCGAAACTGCCGGGCAGGTCATAGGCCTTCCCGGCGGTATCCGGATTGTCGGTGGGCAAGCTCATGGAGAGCCTGTTGGCATCATGTGGTCAAGCTGTCGACAGGCCTCTGCGATGAGCCTGTCGACGCGCCTCCCTCCCCAAAGGGCGATCCGAAGGGCTTGGGAATTGAGTGCTTAACTTTCGAGCTGGCGCAGCAGGCTGCGAACGTCGCCATCCATGTCCGCATCGCGCTGGCGCAGGTCCTCGATTAGGCGCACGGCATGGATGACGGTGGAGTGGTCGCGTCCGCCGAACTTGCGGCCGATTTCGGGATAGCTGCGCGGCGTGAGAACCTTGGAAAGGTACATCGCTACCTGGCGCGGGCGAACGACGGCACGCGCGCGCCGCTTGCTCGACATTTCGCTGCGGTCGATGCGGTAGAACTGGCAGACCGTACGCTGGATCTCGTCGATCGTGATGCGGCGACGGTTGGCCGAAAGGATGTCGGTCAGCTGTTCTTCGGCCAGCTGGAGCGAGACTTCCTGGCCCGTCAGCTGGGCATAGGCGATCAGCTTGTTGAGGCCGCCGACCAGTTCACGCACGTTGCGCGTGATGGTGCGGGCGAGGAAGTCGAGCACGTCTTCAGGCACGGCCAGCGGCGCGAACTTGGTGAGCTTGGAGTGAAGGATCTTCTTGCGCAGCTCGATATCGGCCGGCTGGATGTCGGCGACGAGGCCCATCGACAGGCGGCTGAGCAGGCGCGGCTCGACACCGTCGAGTGCCTGCGGTGCGCGATCGGCAGCGAAGACGAGGCGCTTGCCCTCGGCCAGCAGCGCATCGATCGTGTAGAGCAGTTCTTCCTGCGCGGAAGCCTTGCCGATGATGAACTGGATGTCGTCCACCAGCAGCAGGTCGAAGCTGCGCAGGCGGGCCTTGAATTCGATCATCCGGTTGGCCTTCAGGGCCTGGACGAATTCGACCATGAAACGCTCTGCGCTGCAATAGAAGATGCGGCTGCGGCTGTGCGTCTGGAGGAAGGTGTGGCCGATGGCGTGCAGCAGGTGCGTCTTGCCCTGGCCGGTGGCGGCCTTGAGGTAGAGCGGGCTGAACTGCGGCTTTTCGACGGCGGCCATGCGCTGCGCGGCGTTGAAGGCCAGCACGTTGGCTTCGCCGGTGACGAAGGCCGCGAAGGTGAGCGAGGCATCGAGGCCGACGCTCGAGGTGAAGCCCGAATCGCCCAGCGTGTCGGCGCCGATCGCCATCATCGAGGTGTCTGCATCATTGGCTGGACGGCGGCCGTCGGTGTGCAGCTGCAGGTCTGCGACCTGGCGGCGTCCCGGGTGGACCGAAATGGCGACCTTGCGCACTTCGCTGCGCGCGATCTTCCAGGCGAGGCTCAGGCGATCGGCGAATCGATCCTTGACCCAGTTCGCGCTGAATTCGGTCGGCAGGAAGAGGTCCAGCGTACCGGTTTCCGAGTCGATCTTGCCCAGCTGGATCGGCTTGATCCACTGGCTGTGAAGTTGGTGACCCAGATCCTTGCGGAGACCCTGGCTGATGTCGGCCCAATCTGCAGCCAGATTCACCGCATCGAGATCTTCCATATCGTCAGTCGCTTTCCGTTTACCGGCCATGTCGCCCGCTTTTGCCATCGTGCTTCAATCCCCCGAGCAGCCCGTCCAAGGGCTAATCCATATTTTGTGTAGCGCCAGGAGGTTCGGCACGGCTCCGCCGTCTCGCAGAATCGGTGTCCGCGAGTTCCCCCCTATTGCCATCGATGTGAAAACCCGGGCTGTCCCCCCCGAGAGTTCCCATTGTGTAGGTCGCGCTCGGGATGAGTCGCAAGGGGGATAACTGTAAAAAAGTCGAAATAAACTTGTTGACTCACCGCTACCCCGCAGACCTTCGTTCATGTGATTGAATTACAACGAAAAGCACTCATTTCCCGGTGCGAATCGCGAGAATTGCGTCACTTATGTGAAGGGGTAACCGGTGTTGCAGTGCAGGTGTGCAGTTGCAGCATGACAAAGGGGCCGCCGCAGGTTGCGACGACCCCTTCAATTTCGTCTCGATCCGGCACAGGCCGGATGCGAATCAGAGCGCGGCGACGCGCTTCGTCAGACGGCTCAGCTTACGCGATGCCGTGTTCTTGTGCATCACGCCGCGCGCCACGCCGCGAGCCATTTCCGGCTGGGCGTTCTTGAGCGCGGTCTGGGCAGCTTCCTTGTCGCCAGCTTCGCAGGCCGTCTCGACCTTCTTCACGAAACCGCGGATGCGGCTCATGCGGGCGCCGTTGATTTCGGCGCGGCGGTTGTTGCGACGGATGCGCTTCTTGGCTTGCGGCGTGTTGGCCATGTCTGTCCTCAATGCAGGCCGCACTAAAGAGCGGCGAAAATCTTGTTTGGTCGTGTCGAAAAGCGGCGGAAGGACCGCCGGAAAGCGGCGCACTTAGCCCCCGACTTGCGAATCGTCAAGCTAAAGCCGGAACCGTGCGCTCCGCCTCCTGTTTGCCTATATGGTAAGCGCACCGCTGCCACACAAGGGAAAGGACCTGCATTGACCGACAAGCTCGAGATGACCGACGCCGAATGGCGCGAGAAGCTGACGCCCGAGCAGTTCCATATCCTGCGGGAGAAGGGAACCGAGCGGGCCTTTACCGGCAAGTACGACAAGAACAAGGCCGAAGGGGAATATCACTGCGCCGCATGCGGCCAGCTCCTGTTCGAAAGCGACGACAAATACGACAGCGGCTGCGGCTGGCCGAGCTTCACCGCGCCTGCCGAAGGCGATGTGGTGGAAGAGCATCGCGACACCAGCCATGGCATGATCCGCACCGAAGTGGTCTGTTCCAATTGCGACGGGCATCTCGGCCACGTCTTCCCCGACGGCCCGGGCGAAACGGGTCTGCGCTATTGCATCAATTCCGCCGCGCTCGACTTCGAGCCGGAAGACGGGGAATAGTTTTCGCGGGCCGCGACGCCGCGTTCACATTCCATTACGTCTCGCCATGCGAGATTGTGGCGGATATGGGGCCAGATGCCGCTCCAAGAGAATTGAGGACATAGGGCCAGCATGACGAAACGAGGCAGCCGCCGCAAAGGGGCAACGCGCGCGGAACGCGCCGCACGCGCTGAGGCGGAAGGCAAGCGGGACTTCAGCACGCTCAAGAAGTGGAGCAAGCGGATATTCGTCTGGGGCGGCGCGGCGGCGCTGCTCGGCGCGCTGTTCCTTGCCATTGCCGTGGCATTCGCCGCGCGGTCGCTCCCCAGCTTCTACCAGCTCAAGGCGACGCAGACCGCACAGACTATTGTCGTGCGCGCGCGCGACGGCAGCGAGCTGGTCGAGCTCGGCCCGAGCTACGGTCGCTGGATTTCCTCGGAAGAGATCCCCCAGGTGATGAAGGACGCGATGATCTCGGTCGAAGACCGGCGTTACTATTCGCATCCCGGCGTCGATCCCTATGGCCTTGCGCGTGCCGTCTATGTCTGGGCAACGGGCGAAGACCGGCTGGGTGCAACCTCGACGATAACGCAGCAGCTCGCGCGCAACGTCTTCCTCAACTCCAACCGCTCGCTTGATCGCAAGGCGCGCGAGGCGGTGCTGGCGATGGCGCTCGAATGGAAGTTCTCGAAGGAACAGATCCTCGAGCTCTATCTCAACAAGGTCTATTTCGGCGGAGGCGCCTACGGCATCGATTCGGCGAGCCGTAAGTTCTTCAGCCACCCGGCGACCGAGCTTTCGACTGCCGAGGCCGCGATTATCGCCGGTCTCGTCAAGGCGCCGAGCCGTTATTCGCCGACCGCCGATGTCGATGCCGCCGTGGGCCGCGCGAGCGTCGTGCTCCGCCTCATGCGCGAGCAGGGCCGCATCACCGCCGATCAGGCCAAGGTGGATGTGTCCGCAGTGAACCTCAAGCAGGAGCAGGGCACCAACTCGGTCCGTTATTTCACCGACTGGGCGCTGCCGCAGCTCGAGCTGCTGCTGCCCGAGACATTCGAGCCGATCGAAGTCTGGACCACGCTCGATCCCGGCATGCAGAAGGCGGCGACGACAGCCGTCCAGGCCAATGCACCCGATGGAGCGCAAGGCGCGCTGGTCAGCCTCGACCGCGACGGAGCGATCCTCGCGCTGGTGGGCGGCACCGATTACGTCGAGACCAATTACAACCGTGCGACCAACGCGATGCGTCAACCCGGCTCGAGCTGGAAGCTCTTCGTCTACCTCGCTGCGCTTGAAGCCGGCTACACGCCGAACGACCGGGTGGTCGATACCGAAGTGTCCATCGGCGGATGGAGCCCGCGCAACTCGAACGGCCGCAATATCGGCGAAACGAACCTGCGCACGGCCTTTGCCTATTCGATCAACACCGTTGCAGCGCAGCTCGGTAACGAGGTCGGTTTCTCGCAGGTCGCGTCGATGGCACGGCGTTTCGGCATCAGCACGCCGATCAACACCTATCCGGCGATGGTTCTGGGTTCGAACGAGGTACGCCTGCTCGACATGACACGAGCCTTTGCGGCCGTTTCGGCTGGCGGGTCCTCGGTCGAGCCTTATGGCATCGTCAAGGTCACCACCGCCGACGGCGAGCTGCTCTACCAGCACCGCAAGGCACGCAGCACGCAGCTCGTGCCCGACCATGTCGCACGCGGCATTACCGACCTGCTGCAGACGGCCGTCCAGACGGGTACGGGCCGCGCGGCGCAGATCGGCAGGCCGGTTGCTGGCAAGACCGGCACGACCAGCTCGAACAAGGACGGCTATTTCGTTGGCTTCTCTTCGGGGATCACCACCGGCGTATGGATGGGCCGCGACGACAACCGCCGCGTCGGCGGGCTGCAGGGTGGACGCGCGCCTGCGCAGGCCTTTGCCGCCTATATGCGCTATGCAGTGAAGGATCGCCCGGTCGAGGAGTTCGACACCGAACTGCAGCTGCCCGAATGGCAGATGGATGCGGAAGACGATTACTTCTTCGGCGATCCCGACGACTATTACTACATCGACGAGCAGGGCAATTTGATCGAGCCCGGTCGCAGCGACCAGCCTGGTGGCAACCTGCCCTTCCCGGGCGAAGGCGGGGTGCAGCGCGACTTCGATGACGAGTTCAACCGTGGCGGCCGTCCGCAACGCGTGCCCGGACCGAGGCCCGAGCCGAGCCCGGGGCGCGGCGAGGATGGGGCGCCCCAAGCGATCGACGATGACTTCCTCGACAATGCGATCGGGCGTGACGAACGGCCGCAGAGACCGGAACCACGGCCCCGAATTTAGGGCGGCCTGACAGCAGGCAAAGAAAAAGGCCCTCCCGGCGCGAACCGGGAGGGCCTTTTCGTTTCGGAGTGAGCCGCCTTAGCGCATGCGCACCGCGATATACTGGGGCGAACCGCCGCGGCGCTGGATGCGCAGCAGGACCGCTTCGCGATCGTCGGCTTCGGCACCACGAATGGTCTTCTCCAGATCGGCCACCTCGACCATCGGGCGATAGTTCGCCGTCAGGATGATGTCGCCGCGCTGGAGACCCTTGCGGGCCGCGTCCGAGTTCTGGTTGACCGATGCGATCACGAGACCGCTGGTGTCGTTGCTCGCACCGAGCTGGCGCGCGATCTGCGGCGTGAGCTCGAGGACCTGGAGGCCGAGGCGTTCCTGGATGACCTCGTTGTCGCTCGGCGCCATGTCGTCTTCCGGCTCTGCATCCGGATCGAACATCTGGCGCTGGCGCAGCTCTTCTTCGCTCGGGCGCTTGCCGACCGTGACATTGAGCGTGCGGCGCTGGCCGTCGCGGATCAGCTCGACCGGGATGGTCGTGCCCGGGGCGACATTCGCTACGAGGAAGGACAGCGTCTGGTCGGGCGTGACTTCACGGTTGTTGACCGAAATCACGATATCGCCCGGCTCGATGCCGGCGCGTTCGGCAGCTTCGCCCGCCTGGACCATCTGCACGATTTCACCGCGGTTGCGGCGCAGGCCGAGCGAGGACGCGACGTCTTCGGTCACCGGCTGGATCTGGATGCCGAGATAGCCGCGTTCGATTTCCACGCCGCGGACTAGCTTGTCGACGATCGGGGCGGCGGTTTCTGCGGGAATGGCGAAGCCGATACCCACGCTGCCGCCGGTGGGCGAGATGATGGCATTGTTGATGCCGATCACATTGCCCTGCATGTCGAACAGCGGACCGCCCGAGTTGCCGCGATTGATGCTGGCGTCGGTCTGGATGTAGCGGTCATAAGCGCCGCCACCGGTCGAGCGCAGGACGCTCGATACGATACCGCTCGTCACTGTACCGCCGAGGCCGAAGGGGTTGCCGATGGCAATCACCCAGTCGCCGACGCGTGCCTGTTCGCTATCGCCGAACTTGACGAAGGGGAACGGTTCGCGGCGGGTGACCTTGAGAACGGCGAGGTCCGACTGCGCATCCGTACCGACCAGCTCGGCATCGTATTCGGTGCCGTCGGGCAGGGTGACCGTGATTTCCTGGATCGACGCGCGACCCGAAGGGCTGACGACGTGATTATTGGTCACGACATAACCGTCTGCAGAGATGATGAAGCCCGAGCCGAGCGACTGGCCTTCGCGGTACTGCGGCTCGTCATCTTCCTGCTGGCCGCGGCGCTGGTTGAACAGGCCTTCGAATGGCGTGCCCTCGAACGGGTTGGTGCTGCGCTCGATCTCGACGCGCTGGCGGGTCGAGATGTTGACGACGGCAGGCTGCAGCTGCTCGGTCAGGTCGGCAAAGCTTTCCGGTGCTCCTGCACGCGGGACCACGCGGGCCATGGTCGAATCGTCGTTCTGGGCGACCTGGGCGCCGGCGGGATAGCCGGCCAGCGAAAGGGCGGCACCACCGGCCAACAGGGCGGCGGTCACGGAATAGGCATAACGCACTGGCTTCACGTCCTCTTCTCAATCCTCTTTATTTCGGCGAACCTTGGTCCCACGCATATCCTATGCCGGACCCGGCTCGCGGTTCCGGCATCAGGACTGCAATTCGGCGCTGAATGCGCCTTGAACGGGCGCATCCGGGCGCGCCGGTCTTCGACGAACCGTCAACGGCGCCCGCGGAACTGCTGCAGATACTCATTGTCCGGCGAAAGGATGATGCTGCTCTCCGCAGTACCGTTCTCGCTGGCGAAGGTCGTATCGTAGCTCTGCATCGCGCGATAGAAGTCGTAGAAACTCGCATCCTTGCCATAGGCATTCGCATAGATACGCGCAGCTTCTGCGTCGGCATCGGCGCGGATGATGCGCGCATCGCGTCCGCCCTCTGCACGGATTGCCCGGGCTTCGCGCTCACGATCCGATTCCATCCGGCGGAAAGCAGACTGGAGCGGGGCGTCGGGAAGGTCGGTCCGCATGATCTTAACATCGACGACCTCGGCACCATATTGGCGGGCCTGGCGGTCGAGATTTGCCGTGACGTTCGACAACGCCGAGCCGCGTTCCGCGGTCAGCATCGACTGGAAGGTGCGGCGGCCAAGTTCCTGGCGCAGGACCGAGTTGAGGATCGGCTCAAGCGCGGAGCGAACCCCGTCGGTCGATCCGGCACGCTCCACCATGCGAACAGGGTCGGTAATCCGGAAGCGCGCATAGGCATTGACGAGCAGGCGCTGCTGGTCGGCCGACAGCACTTCCTCGTCGCTCATTTCGAGATCGAGCAGGCGCTTTTCGACCCGTACGACGCGGTCGACGAAGGGCATGCGCAGGTAGATGCCGGCATCGCTTTGTCCGCCCGGCGTATTGACCGTACGGATCGGTTCACCGGTTCGGATCACAACTGCCTGTTCTTCTTCCGGCACCACGTAGACGCTCATCAGCAAGCCGACGATAGCGACGGCTGCGACGATGATCGAAAGGCGATGATCTTCCCAAAGACGGTTCATCTTACTGGCCTCCCGGTGCGGTTACGGTGGTGGTCGGTTGCGCCTGTTGCGAACGTCGGCGGACCTCGGGAAGCGGCAGATAGGTTGTCACGCCATCCGTTTCGACAATGGTCTTGTCGGTCTTGCTCAGCACCCGTTCCATGGTCTCGTAATAGAGACGCTGGCGGGTGACCTCGGGGGCAAGGCGATACTGTTCGTAGACCTTGTCGAAGGCTTCTGCCTCACCTTCGGCCTGCGAGAGTACCTGCTGCGCATAACCCCGGGCCTGGTTGCGGGCGGCGTCGGCATTCTGCTCTGCGACCTGCACGTCGCGGAAGGCGTCGACCACCTGGCTGGGCGGGTCGGCCTTTTCGATTTCGACACCGAGCACGCGGATGCCGGCGCGATAGCCGTCGAGCGTTGCCTGCATGCGTTCGCGCACGTCGAGCTCGATCGCGGCACGGCCCTGGCCCGAGAAGGTCTCGTCGAGGTTCTTCTCTGCGACCGAGGCGCGCATCGCGGCTTCGGCGGCGTCGTTCACCGTTTCCTCGGGATCGACCACGCGGAACTTGTAATCGGCGAGGTCCTTGATGTTCCAGCGCACGATGTAGCTGAGGTCGACAAGGTTCTGGTCGCCCGTCAGGATGAGCTTGGCCTGGTTGTTGTTACCCGGAATGCGGATCGGGCGGACGCCTTCGACATCCTCGACGTCGACAGTCTCGAACGGGAAGGGGGCGCTGAACTGCAGGCCCGAATCCATCGTGCGGGTGTAATTGCCGAGCGTCTTGACCACGGCCTTCTGCTGCGGGCCGATCAGGTGGACGCTGGTAGCGAGCAGGCCAAGGCCGATGATGCCGACCACGAATACGGGGAACCAGCTCTTGCCGCCGGGGCGCTGCGGGAACTGGAAGCCGGGGCCACCCGGACCGCCACCCTTGCGGCGCGGACCTTCGGGGCCGCGGTTCTTGAAGATGTCTTCGATATTGGGACCACGGCGTCCATCGCCGCCGCCCGAACCGGGCGGGAGCCAGGGGTTGCGGGGACCTTTCCCCTTGTCGCCACCGCTGGAGCCTTTCGCCCCGTCACCGTCATTGCCGGAACCCGAAGAGCCATCGCCCCCCGAACCCCAAGGATTGTTTCCTGCCATTGCGAGGCGGATCCTTTGTCCTAACCCGTCAAAAATTCTCATAAGTGTCTTATAGGAACGCTTCGCAGGAAAAACAGGGGTTGCGGCGCGCTTTTCGATGCGCCAGCAGCTTCGCCCATGAGCGAAAGCCGAATTACCGACAATCTGCCGCCCGAAATCGCAACCCGCGTGACGGGGAGCGTTATCAATGAAGGCCGCGCAACGGTCGTGCTCGATGTCGCGGGGCTGGGCGAGGATGCGCGGCTGGCAATCGAGGCGGATGTGAAGCAGTCGCTGGCAGGCGTCCCGGACATCGCAGACGTGCGCGTGGTCATGACTGCAGAACGCAAGGGTCCGATGATCATTGCCGTCGGTTCGGGCAAGGGCGGTGTCGGCAAGTCGACGCTGACCGCCAATCTTGCGATCGCGCTGGCGAAGAGGGGCGTGAAGGTCGGTCTTGTCGATGCCGATATCTACGGTCCTTCGCAGCCGGTCATTTTCGGCACCCAGGGGCAGAGGCCCGATGCGCGCGACAACAAGCCGATCCCGCTGGAAAGCAAGTACGGCGTCGATCACCTGTCGATGGGCCACCTCGTCGCACCGGGCAAGGCGCTGGCGTGGCGTGGGCCGATGGCGGCAGGTGCTCTCGGCCAGCTGATCGAGGCGCACTGGAGCGAGGATACGCAGGTCCTGCTCATCGATCTTCCGCCGGGTACGGGCGATGTCCAGCTGACCATGGTCCAGAAATTCAAGCCGGCGGGCGCGGTGCTGGTATCCACTCCGCAGGATCTTGCGCTGATCGACGCGGCACGCGCCGGCCAGCTGTTCGATACGGCAGGGGTCCCGGTGATCGGGCTGGTCGAGAACATGTCCGGCTATGCCTGCCCGCATTGCGGCGAAACATCCGATCCCTTCGGTTCGGGCGGTGTCGAGGCCGCGGCCGGACGGCTCGAACTGCCGTTCCTCGGCCGCATTCCCTTGGCCATGGATATCAGGCAGGGCAGCGACGCCGGTGATCCGCCGGCAGCAGGCGACGGCGCACATGCCGAAGCCTTCCATGCGATTGCAGAAAAGCTCGCGACATGGATATCCGCGAGAAGCTGAAGGATATCGAGGTATCGCGGCGCAAGCTGCTGATCGGCGCCGCTGCCGGCGGCGGCCTGCTTGTTGCCTGGACCCTCTGGCCGCGCAGCTACCCCAGTCCCCTGCGCGCTGGTGAAGACGAGGCGCTGTTCGGCGGCTGGCTGGTGGTAGGGCGCGACGGCGTGGTGACGGTCGCCATACCCCAACTCGAAATGGGGCAGGGCATCGGCACGGTGCTGGCGCAGGTCGCGGCAACCGAGCTGGGCGCCGACTGGCGACAGATGGGGATCGAACCGACCGCGCCCGCCGGACATTTCGCCAACCTCCCGCTTGCCGCGCGGTGGTCTCCGCTGTGGTCGAGCATGCCGTCCTGGACAGAGGACCAGGACGACTGGCTGGTCGAGCGCTTCGCGCGCCGCAACGACTTCAACGCCACGGCATGCGGCACCAGCCTTGCCGCTTTCGAGATGCCGCTGCGTCAGGCCGCAGCCACCGCGCGCGACATGCTGACCCGCGCCGCTGCCGAACGCTGGGATGTCGAACCGGAGGAATGCGAGGTTGTCGAGGGTTTCGTCATCAATGGCGAGACGCGGCTTCCCTTCGGCGAACTGGTTGCAGAAGCTGCGGAGCTCGATCCGCCAGATCCGGCACCTATCCGCCCCGTCGCAGCCTTCGAGGAACCGATCCCGGGCGAGGCCGATGGGTCGACGCTCTACCCTCGGCTCGATCTTCCATCCAAGGTCGATGGCACGCATGTCTTCGCTGCCGACGTGCGCCTGCCGGGCATGGTCTATGCCTCGATCCGGCACGGCCCGGTCGGCCTGCCCGAACTGCTCCGCTTCGATGAAAGCAAGGTCGCCGGCATGCGCGGCCTGCGCACCGTAGTGCGCTCGAAACGCTGGATCGCCGCAGTTGCCGACAGCTGGTGGATTGCCGACCAGGCGCTTGCACGCATGAGGCCGCAGTTCACGGGCCCCGGAACGCTCGAACAGATCGTCCTCGATACCGAGATGGAGCGGGCGATCGAAAGTTCGGACGATCTGGCAGAGCGGATCGTCACCATCGGCGACCCTGACGGCATGATGGGTAAGCCCGATCTCGTGCGGCGCTACGGTTTTGCAGCGGCAGCCCATGCGCCTCTGGAAACGGCGAGTGCGACTGCGCGCTACGAGGACGGGCGGCTGGAGCTCTGGATCGCCTCGCAGGCTCCTGCCGCAGCGCGCGATGCGGCGGCCAAGGCGATCGGTATCTCGGCGAGCGACGTCATACTTTACCCGCTCTCAGCGGGCGGCAGCTTCGACGCGCGGCTGGAAAAGCAGCATGCAATCGAAGTCGCGCAGATTGCGGAGCAGGTAGGACGGCCGGTCCAGCTCACGTGGAGCCGCGCGCAGGATTTCCAGGCCGTGCCGCCGCGTCCGCCGGTTTCAGTCGAGGTGTCCGCGTCCAGAGGCGCGCAAGGGCAGCCGGTGGCCCTGCGTACCCGCGTCATTGCGCCCTCCGCCATGCTCGAAACGGGTGCGCGGATGTTCGACAATCTCGTTCCGGAAGCCGCCAAGGACAAGGCAAGTGGCGAGGCCGACCCCTTCATGGTTGAAGGCGCGGTACCTGCTTACGGCATCGGCAATGTGGCGGTCGAGCACGTGCCTGCCACCATCACGCTACCCGTGGGCCGGATGCGCGGCGGGGCGCATGTCTGGACGGCCTTCGCGACGGAGAGCTTCATCGACGAGATGGCGGCAGACGCAGGCCGCGATCCCTTCCTCTATCGCATGGCGATGCTGGGCGGATCGCCCCGCATGGCCGAAACGCTACGCCGCGCGACCAGGCTGGGCGATTGGGACGGCGGACGAGAAGGCTCCGGACAAGGTGTGGCGATGCTGAAGATGGGCGATGACCTGGCGACCGCCGGCTATATCACCTGTGTGGCGCAGGTCGGTGCCGGTGAAGGCCGGGTGCGGGTTTCGCGCCTCAGCGTTGCGGTCGATATCGGTCGGATCGTCAATCTCGATATCGCCCGCCAGCAGATTGAGGGCGGGCTTCTGTTCGGTATCGCCTTGGCTATGGGTAGCCCGCTTGCCTTCGCCGACGGGCACCCGGTGCCCAAGCGGTTCGAAGGGCTGGGCCTGCCGCGCCTCGCCGATTGCCCCGAGATCGTCGTCGACTTCATTTCGAGCGAAGCGGAACCGTTTGACCCCGGCGAACTTGGTGTGGCGGTGGCGGCTCCGGCCATCGCCAATGCCATTCACGCCAGCACCGGTGCGAGACCGCAGCGGCTGCCGCTGTTTTCGGAGGGATTATGACCTGGCAGGAACAAGCACTCCCGGCAGACCATCCGCCGGTGAAATCGGGCCGTATCGGCGTGCTCGTCGTCAATCTCGGCACGCCCGAGGCGCCCGAAAAAGGACCGGTAAAGCGCTATCTTGCCGAGTTCCTTTCCGACCGTCGCGTGGTCGAAATTCCGGCCATCGCTTGGCAGCCGATCCTTCGCGGCATCATCCTCAACACGCGGCCCAAGAAAAGCGCACATGCCTATAAGCAGGTCTGGACCGACGAGGGTTCGCCGCTGGCCGTGATCACGCGCCGGCAGGCAGAGGCCATGCAGGCTCGGTTGGGCGATGGCGTGCTTGTCGACTGGGCCATGCGCTACGGTGCCCCCTCGATACCCGACCAGATGCAGAAACTGATGGATGCCGGTTGCGATCGCATCCTGCTCGCCCCGCTCTACCCGCAATATTCGGGCGCGACCACGGCGACGGTGGTCGACAAGGCCGCCGACAAGCTGCGCGAGATGCGCTGGCAGGCGAGCCTGCGTACGCTGCCCCCCTATCACGACGATCCGGCTTACATCGATGCTCTGGCACAGGACCTGACACGCCAGCTCGACGCGCTCGATTTCGAGCCGGAGGTCCTGCTGCTGAGCTTCCATGGAATGCCCCAGCGGACGCTGGAACTGGGCGACCCGTACCATTGCCACTGCCAGAAGACCGCGCGCCTGTTGCAGGAGAAAATGGCAGGCAGGGTGCCGCGCTACCGCGTCACCTTCCAGTCGCGATTCGGCCCTGCAAAATGGCTCGAACCCGCAACCGATACGGTCATCTCGGAAGAAGCTGCCAAGGGCACGAAGCGCCTCGCCATCGCAGCCCCGGGCTTTTCCGCCGACTGCCTCGAAACGCTGGAGGAACTGGCGATCCAGGGCCGCGAGCAGTTCGAAGAAGAAGGGGGCGAGAAGTTCGCCGCGCTTTCCTGCCTCAACACCTCTGACGCGGGGCTCGACATGCTCGAGACGATTTTGAAGCGCGAGCTTTCGGGGTGGATTAACTTCTGACGATTACTTACACTGAAGTAAGTTGTCAGGAGCTACCTATGGCCACCCTCGCCGCACACGATCCGATCCCGACCCATTGGACCGAAGGAAATCCGAGCCCTGCCGACCTCGCGCACATTCCGGGCGAGGGCGGGCTGCCGCTGGTCGGCAATACCTTCAAGATGCTCAAGGATCCGCATGCCTTCGCGCAGCGCATGGTCGAAACCTATGGCCGTGTTTACAAGAACCGCGCCTTCGGCGGCTGGGTCGTTGCGCTGATCGGGGCCGACGCGAACGAGCTGGTGCTGTTCGACAAGGAAAAGAACTTTTCTTCCGAACAGGGCTGGGGCCCTATCCTGGACCAGCTGTTCCCGCGCGGGTTGATGCTGATGGACTTCGATCATCACCGCGCTGATCGCCGTGCGCTTTCGATTGCTTTCAAGCCGGGGCCGATGCGCCATTATTCGGGCAGCCTGAACCGCGGGATCGCGCAGACGGTAGAAAGCTGGGGCGAGGGGCAGATGCAATTCTACCCGGCGATCAAGACGCTCACTCTCGATCTTGCTGCCGACAGCTTCATCGGCATCGAATGGGGTCCTGAGGCCGACAAGATCAATACGGCCTTCATCGATATGGTGCAGGCAAGTGTCGCACCCGTACGTCATCCGCTACCGTTCACCCAGATGAAGCGGGGCGTCGATGGCCGGAAATTCCTCGTCGACTTCTTCACCAAGGAAACGCATCGCCGACGTGCCGAAGGTGGCGGGCAAGACATGTTCAGCCAGTTTGCGACAGCCGAATACGAGGATGGCAGCCTCATGCCGGTCGACGAGGTCGTCGATCACATGAATTTCCTGATGATGGCAGCGCATGACACGATCACCAGTTCGGCGACCTCGCTCGTCTGGCTGCTGGCCAAGCATCCGGAGTGGCAGGAAAAGCTGCGCCAGGAAATCGAAAGCGTGACCGGTGGCTGCGATGCGAACGGCCGTCCGCGCGACCTCGCCTACGAGGATATGGGCAAGCTCGAACTCACCGAGATGGCGTTCAAGGAAGCGCTCCGCATGGTGCCCCCGGTCCCCTCGACACCGCGCCGCGCGCTTCGCGAGTTCGAATATGGCGGCTACCGCATCCCGGCTGGCCAGCACGTGGGGATCAATGCCCATTTCGTGCATCATGAGGAAGCGCACTGGGATACCCCGCACGAATTCAATCCGATGCACTTCACGCCTGAAAAGGTGAAGGCGCGGCACAAATATGCGTGGGTTCCCTTTGGCGGCGGTGCGCACATGTGTCTCGGCCTGCACTTTGCCTATATGCAGGTGAAGGTATTGATGGCGCAGCTGCTGCCGCGCTACGAAATCAGCCTCGAGCAGCAGCCCGACTGGCAGGCCTGGCCGATCCCTAAGCCGAAGGACGGCCTGAAGATCTCGCTCAAGGCGATTTGATCAAAAGTCGATCGCGATGCCGTCCTTGACCCAGTCGCCGTAGCGCGTCGGGCTCAGCTCCTCGTCGTCGTCGCTCTTTTTCGGCTCGGGCGGCGGTTCGCTGCTCCAGTGTTCGGGCTTCTCGAATTTCTCGGGCCGCTTTGTCGCGCGTTTGGTCATGCTTTTAAAATGCGCAGGCTGGCGCGAAGTTTCAACCATCGCTAGGCGACAAAGCCAATGGCACAGCCTCCCGGAATCCACGCGCGCCGCGCCGCGCTACGCCTGCTCGATGCGGTCTTGCGCCGCGGCGAGATGCTCGACATCGCCTTCGGGCCTGCCACCAAGGATGTGCGCAAGTTCGAGGACAAGGCTCTCGCCCGCGCAATCGCCAGCGAAGTGCTGCGGTGGCTGGTCGATCTCGACGGCCTGATAGACAGCGCGACGAAGAAGCCGCTGCCGGATGATGCCAAGGCCCGCACGGTGCTGCGCATGATGCTGGCCCAGTGGCTCCGGCTCGACACGCCGCCGCATGCAGTCATCGCGACTTGCCTCCCGCTCCTGGCTGGCGGTCCGCGCAGGCTGGCGCACGGCGTCTTCTCGACCCTGACCAAGCGCGAGGTGTCGCTGCCCGCAGCGCCTACGCTGCCGGCCGATGTGGCGGAGCGCTGGGGCGAGCGGTCCGAGGCGATTGCAGGCGGTCTTGCCGAACCGCCTCCGCTCGACCTGACGCTCAAGAATCCGGACGATACCGAGGTATGGAAGGCGAAGCTTGCCGCCGACAGCCTGATGCCCGGCCACCTGCGTCTCGCGCGCGGGGAGAATATCGAGAAGCTCGCCGGTTTCGAAGAGGGGGCCTGGTGGGTGCAGGACCTTGCCGCCTCGCTGCCCGCGCGCCTGCTCGGGGCTGGCGAGGGGCGGCACGTGCTCGACCTGTGCGCGGCACCGGGCGGAAAGACGCTGCAGCTGGCAGCGCAGGGCTGGAAGGTGACCGCGCTCGACATCTCGAAGCGGCGGCTCGACCTGCTCAAGGCCAATCTCAAGCGCACCGGCCTTAAAGCGAGCACGGTGCGCGCCGATGCGCTGGAGTGGGAGCCGAAGCACATGTTCGACGCCATCCTCCTCGATGCACCCTGCACTGCGACCGGTACCGCGCGTCGCCATCCCGATGTGCTCCACCGGATCGGCGAACGACAGATAGAGGAGATGGCCGAACTTCAGGCGGCCCTGCTCGAGAAGGCATCTGGCTGGCTCAAGCCGGGTGGGCGGATCGTCTATGCAACCTGCTCTCTCGAACGCGAGGAAGGCGAGGAGCGCGCCGCGCAAAGTTCGCTGCCGACCGCACCGATTGCCGTCGACGAACTGCCCGATGGTATCCTGCCGGACGATTCCGGCTGGGTCAGGACCGACCCCGGAATGCTGGCGGAAAACGGGGGAATCGACGGATTCTTCATCGCGAGGATGCGCAGGCCCGACTAAAAAAGGGCAGAAAAAAGGCAGGATTTAAACGGTTCATCGCACCAGCGGGCCGAACCGCCCCCCTTGCGCTGCCCCCAAGCTTGCCATTCACTTTTTAGAAAGCATCAGGGCAACAATCAGCTTGTCATCGAACGAATGTGCGGCCTCCAGCGCCGCCTAACCAAGACAAGCCAACCGATTTGAACACCGACGGCCGGCATGCTCCAACCAAAGAGCGGCCGGGCAAGAAGCCGTAGTATCGCACCAGCCGACCGTCGCGGATTGAAGGAGTATGAAAGTGACTGCATTTAAGAAGACCGCAGGGATCCCCCTCCTGCTTGGCGCGCTGGCGCTTCCGATGACGCTTTCGGCGCAGGAAACTGCACCTGAAGACACCAACATCGACGTCTACGGCCAGGCCATGACCGAAGGCCCCGAAGTCGAAGGCATCATCACCGCTCGCACCGGCGACACGATGACCGTTACGCTCGAAAACGGCACCCGCACCGATATCATCATTGACGATGGTACCGAGATCAAGGCAACCGGCGGCTTCCTCGGCCTGAGCAGCAAGAAGCTGACCTCGCGCCAGCTGCTGAATGGCCTCCCGGTCGAAGTCGAAACGCTCCAATTCTCGGGTGGCCTCGTCGCCAGCCAGATCAAGCTCAAGGCAAGCGATCTCGAAACCGCAGCCATGATCCGTGGCGCAACCGCTCAGCAGTTTGCCGAGCACCGCACCGACATCGACGCCAACGCTGCTGCGGCAGAAGCACTGCGCGGCCGCATGGCGAACATCGACCAGTACAACGTCCGTGGCGTGACCAACGTCTACTTCGACAGCGGCAAGTGGAACATCTCGGCTGACGGCCAGCGCGAGATCTGCGACATCGCTTCGCAGGCCGAAGCCATGGACAACGCTCTCCTGCTCGTGGTCGGCTACACCGACTCCGATGGTGACGAAGACTACAACCAGGTCCTGTCCGAGCGCCGTGCAGGCCGCGTCGTGAACTACCTGCAGCAGAAGTGCGGCTGGCAGCCCTGGCGCATGCTGACCCCGACCGGCATGTCGGAATCGGATCCGGCAGCTGACAACAGCACGCCCGAAGGCAAGGCGCAGAACCGCCGCGTCTCGATCAACATCCTCGTCAGCAAGGCTACCGAGGAAGCTGAAGGCTAAGCCAACGGCAATTTCGAACTTTGGAACGGGGCGGGCAGCGATGTCCGCCCCGTTTTTTATGCCGGTCCGGCTTCGGCGAGGATCTCGTCGGCAAGCGCGCGGCCCGACATGAAGGCCGCCTCGACCCGCGGCGCGATCAGCCAGTCGCCGCATGCCCCGAGGCGCAAGTCTGCGTCCCACAGCTTTTCCGCGCCTGCTCGCCCCGACTTGGCGAAGCGCCAGCGGTGCGCGCTGCTGGCCGCGATGGCGGGGAGGTCCTTCCCGATCGCCGATGCGAATTCCTGCAGCAGGAGTTTCGAGACGTCGTCGGCATTGACTTCCAGATAGTCGGCGGACCAGTGCGGATCGGCCTGGATAACCCAGCGCTCGCCCTCTCCGCGTCCCGGCTTGACGCTGTCCCTTGCGGCCCAGCCGATCGGTCCGGCCTCGCGAACGGCGTCGGCTTCGTGCGCGACGCGCTGATCGAAGGCGAGCATCAGTGTCCAGCAGGGGTCGGAGACCGTTCCTTCCGCAAGTTCGCTCCATTCGGGGCGATGCGGGGCGAGCAGCGGAGCGGCCTGTTCGGCGGGAACGGCGATGATTGCCGCATCGTATGATGCTGGTTCGATGTCATCGCCCTCAAGCCGCCAGCCGCCATCATCGATCGCGATGCTCTCGATGCGGCTGGAAAAGCGTACGCCAAGTTCTTCGGCCATCCCGCGGATCGGGGCGTTCATGCCGGGTGTGCCGACCCAGGCATCCTCACCGCCGGCCTTCCACGGGGCCACGATGCCGGCCGCGTGCCATGCTCGGACCTGCTCCTTGAAGCCGGGATCACGGGCGGTGAAATATTGCGCGCCGTGATCGAAGCGCACCGTCTCGCCGTCCACTTCCATGCGGCGCGTCGACATGCGCCCGCCGGGGCCGCGCCCCTTGTCGAAGAGCGTAACGGCATGTCCGCCTTCGCGCAGGCGCATGGCGCAACTGAGGCCGGCCATGCCGGCGCCGATGATCGCGATGGTCATCAATTGGCCTGCGTACCCGACGCTCAGGCGTCTTCTTTCAGGTATTTCTGGAAGCTTTTGCGCAGCTTCATGAGCTTGGGCGGGATCACCGCCTGGCAATAGGGATTCCGCTGGCCTTCGCCTTCCCAATACTCCTGATGGTAGTCTTCTGCAGGATACCACTCGCCGGTTTCGATGGTGGTCACCGCGCTCTGGCCGGGGTGTTCCTCGTTCCACCGAGCGATGGCTGCCTCTGCCGCCCCGCGCTGATCCTCGGTCGGGAAGATTGCGCTGCGATACTGGGTGCCGACATCGTTGCCTTGGCGGTTGAGCTGGGTCGGATCATGGGTGCCCATGAAGACGTCGAGGATCTGGTCGAGCGTGATGCTCTCGCTGTCGAAAGTGACGCGCACGCCCTCGGCATGGCCGGTGCTGCCGGTGCAGACCTCCTTGTAGGTCGGGTCGGGCTTGTCGCCGCCGATATAGCCGCTTTCGACCTCGCTCACGCCGATCACGTCCTTCATCACCGCCTCGGTGCACCAGAAGCATCCGCCTGCGACGATTACCTGTTCCTGAGCCATGCAAATCTCCTTCTCGGCGCCCCATGTAGGAAGCGGTAACCACCTTGTCATCCGTGCGCTGCACGGGCAGGGACAGCTTCGCATTTCCCCGAGGAGAGAAAATATGCGTCTGTTCCTTTCTGTCGCGGCTGCCGCGATAATTGCTTCCCCGCTTGCTGCCGACGATCATGCACCCGACCTGGAAGAAGTCCTCGCCGCCGACCTGCGCGATGACGACCGTGCGCGCGACCAGTATCGCCACCCCGCGGAAACGCTCGAATTCTTCGGCGTCGAACCGACCATGACAGTTGCCGAATACGGCCCGGGCGGAGGCTGGTACAGCCGCGTCCTCGCGCCCTATATCTCGCAGGCGGGTACCTATATCGCCTTCGACCAGGACAGCGACGGCGGCACCTATCGCGACCGCGCACAGGAAGCGCGCGCAAAGGGCTGGACGGAACGGTTCTTCGAAGCCGCCACCAGCCAGGAAAGCGTCAACGGCGACAATGTGAAGGTCTTCGAGATCGACGAGATGCCTGAAGATGTCGTCGGCACGGTCGACCGCGTGCTGATCTTCCGCTCGATGCACGGCCTCAACATCGGCAATGAAGCGGACACGGTTCTCAAGGCCGCGCGCGTCATGCTCAAGGATGACGGCATGGTCGGCGTGGTCCAGCACCGCGCGCCCGAAGGCGCGAGCTATGATGACTATGGCGCGCGCCAGCGCGGCTACATGCGCACACAGGACGTGGTGGCGATCTTCGAGGCCAACGGCTTCGAACTGGCTGCCGAAAGCGAGATCAATGCCAATCCTAACGATCCGGCGAACTGGGAAGGTGGCGTATGGACGCTGCCTCCCGTGCTTCGTTACGGCGACCAGGACCGCGACCGCTATCTCGCCATCGGCGAGAGCGACCGCATGACGCTGCTCTTCAAGAAGGCAGACTGAGGGCGTCCATCCGGCGTTAATCCGAACCCTGCAATCCCTCCGATGTAATAGTGTTACATCGGAGGGATTTTCTTATGCAAAAACTAATTCTTGCCGCGGCCGCCCCGCTCGTGCTCGCCGCCTGCAGCGACCGCGCGGACGAGGCGCGCGGCGTCGATCATGGCGAAACGCTGCTCTCGGTCAGCGCCAGCGGTCAGGCCGAGAGCCGCCCCGACCGTGCGCAGTTCAATGCGGGTGTCGAAACTTTCTCGCGCAGCGCCACGGCCGCCAGCGAAGCCAATGCGGAAAAGCTGGCCGAGATCGTTGCGGCCCTGCGCGAAATGGGCGTGGCCGAAGAGGACATCCAGACGCAGAATGTCTCCGTTCGCCGGGTGGAATGGGGAGACCGCAAGGGCCAGTACCAAGCCAGCAATGTCTTCCAGGTGAAAATGGACGATCCCGATGCAGCAGGCGCTGCAGTGACCGCCGTGACCGAAGCCGGCGCCAACGTCCTCGGCGGGCCGAGCCTGACGATGAGCGATCCCGAAGCGGTGGCGAACCTTGCCTATGCGGATGCCTACAAGGCGGCGCGCACCCGTGCCGAGGCCTATGCCGAAGCCGCCGGCATGGAGATCAGCCGCGTGCTCTATATTCGCGATGCTGGCGGGCAGCAGGGGAACACCTGGCTGCGCGGTGCCGAGGTGATGAACGAGGCCATGGTCCAGCGGACCGCCCCTGTCGCGCCCCCGCCTCCGCCGCTGGCGATCAGCCCGCGTCCCGAGAGCGGATCGCCCGGCATGATGGTCGGTACCACGCGCTCCTACGTCTATATCCAGGTAGACTTCGCGCTTCGGGAGAAATAACGCATCTCTCCCATGAGAGAACTGACCGTTTCCGTCCTGCAATTGCCGCTCGCCCGACCGGACGAGGCCGACAATATCGCTGCCGTGTCCGCGCTGGTCGAAGAGGCCGCGAGCAAGGGTGCGCAGGTGATCCTGCCGCCCGAGCTTTTCGCCGGCGACTACTTCTGCCGCGAGGAGGAGGAAGAACTTTTCGCCCGCGCCAGGCCGCTGGCGGATGACCCTAGCGTCAGGGCGATGCAGGAGCTTGCGAAGAAGCTGGGCGTCGCAATCCCGACCAGCTTCTTCGAGCGCGACGGCCACCATTATTACAACACGCTCGCCATGGTCGGACCCGATGGCGAGATCATGGGCACCTACCGCAAGAGCCACATTCCCGATGGCCCGGGCTATGAGGAAAAATACTATTTCCGCCCCGGGAATGACGGGTTCAAGGTGTGGGACGTGTTCGGTGCACGCATCGGTGTCGGCGTCTGCTGGGACCAGTGGTATCCCGAATGCGCCCGCGTGATGGCACTGAAGGGCGCCGAAGTATTGTTCTACCCGACTGCTATCGGCTCCGAGCCCTATGATGCCGATCTCGACACCAGCCGCATGTGGCGTCGTGCGATGATCGGCCATGCGGTGTCGAACTGCATGCCTGTCTGTGCTGCCAACCGTATCGGCCATGAAGGTCCGGCCGACCGCCAGCAGAGCTTCTACGGGCATAGCTTCATTTCGGACGAATGGGGCGACCTGATCGAGGAATATGGCGCTTCGGACACCGGGGCTCTTGTCGCGACGCTCGACCTCGACCGCGCGGCGAAGCATCGTGCGGGCATGGGCTTCTTCCGCGATCGACGCCCGCAACTCTACGGGCGGATCTGCGAGGATATCTAGCACCGTGCAGGGTCGCGCGATTACACAGGACCAGCTCGATCACCTCTTCACCGCGGCGCTCGAAGCCGCCGTGGGGCGGATCGAAAAGGACGGTCATTTCCACCCGCTGGTCTTCGAGCTGCGCGGCAACGGCGCGATCCACAATGTCGCAGTGCTCGATACCGATACGATCGACGGGAGGCGCACCGTGATAGACCGCCTCTTCGCCATCCTGCGCCCGCGCGTGGCGGAGGGAAGGGTGAAGGCCTGTGCCATCGCGCTCGACCGGCATGATGATGCCGAGGTCGCGGTGTTGCTGCGGGCACCGAATTTCTCGGCCAATATCGCCGTGCCCTACACTGAAGAGGGCAAGGGTTTCCTCAAGCTCAAGCGTAGGCTCTCTCTGGGCGAGTTTGCCGCTCGCGAAGTGCCGAACGAGCTGTTCTAGCTGCCGGCAAGCACTTTCAGGATGATCGTCCAGTGGTCGAGGCCGGCGTAGAAGGCATCGACCCGCATCCGCTCGTCCAGCCCGTGGGCGTACACGTCCTGCGGCCTGCTGGCACCGCCGCTGATCGCCACGGTGTTGTAGCCAAGCGTGCGGTAATGCATGCCATCGGTCCCGCCCGATTCCATGTAGGGGACGATGGGAAGGGGCCGCCCGAAGCGCGTCATGAGCGACTTTTCGAGAGCGGCGCCGACATCCTCGCGCAGGGTGCTTTCGGGGCTCTCGGTCGGGTCGCCCAGCATTGTAATGCCGACATCCGGATTGCCGATCGCCTCAGCGAGGCGCTGCGCGGTCAGCTCGACGCCCTCTCCGGGAAAGACGCGGCAATTGACGGTCGCCGTTGCGGTCTGTGGCAGGGCATTCTCGGCATGACCGGCCCTGAGCATGGTCGCGATACAAGTCGTACCCGTGGTGCCGAGGAATTCGGGCACCGACCGTAGCGTGGTAACCGCTGCCGCATCCTCGGGGTTCTCCGCAAAGGTCCGCATGGCCGCGCCGAGCTCGCCGGGCACTGCCTGCCCGAGGGCTGCGAAATAGCTGCGCGTGAGCGGCGTCGCGCGAACCGGGAACTCGTAGGTGCGCACCTTTTGTAGGGCATCGGCGAGTTCGTAGATCGCGTTGTCCTTGCGCGGCCGCGAAGAATGACCGCCCTGATTGGTGACGGTCAGCTCGTAGGTAACGAAGGTCTTCTCGGCAGCCTGAACGCGCTGGGCGAGCGGCTCGAAATCGTCTCTCAGACCGATCCCCCCGGCATCGGAATTGAGTACGAAGTCCGGATCGACGTTCTCCGCAACCCACTTCGCCTGCGCGCGGGTGGATACCATGCCGGTCTCCTCGTCACCGGAGAAGACGAGGTAGAGGTCGCGATTGGGAGTCCAGCCTTCTTCCATGAGGCGGATGAAAGTGCCGGTCAGATTGGCGACCCCGTACTTGTTGTCCATCGTCCCGCGACCGTAGAAATAGCCATTGTCCTCGGTCAGCGTGAAAGGATCGCGCACCCAGTCTTCCGGCAGGGCGTCGACGACGTCCATGTGCGCGAGCAGCACGATCGGTTTTTCGCCTGAAGACCCGTTACCGCGGTATCGCACGATCAGCCCTTGGGTCGGATCACCGTCGCTGTCGTAATCTGTGACCATGATGTCTTCATCGGCAAAACCGGCCTCCGACAGGCGGGCGGTGAGGTAGGAGACCATGTCGTCCACCTGCCCGTGCCCCTTGGCGGTGCGGAAGGCGATGATGTCGCGGTAGATGTCGTAGACCCGTTGCTCGTGCTCCGACCGTTCGCGATCCTGTGCGAATGCGGGTGCTCCCGACAAGGCGACTGCGCCAGCCACCAATAATCCTGCAAGCCGCATCGCTCATCCTCCCTTTGCTTTGCTGCGGCGCAAGGCTAGGCGCGGGGCATGACGGGCGCAAGCAGCCACAGCTATGTCATCGCGCTGGGATCGAACATGCGCGTGCCGCGGATCGGCGGCCCTAGGGCAGTGCTGCGTGCAGCGCTCGACACGCTCGATGCCGAGGGCGTGGTGCTGCGTGACATTTCGCGCATACGCTCGAGCCTGCCGGTCGGCCCTTCGCAAAGGCGTTATGCCAATGGCGCCGCGCTGGTCGCCTCGAGGCACGCGCCCGGCGAGATGCTGGCACTTCTGCAAGCGGTAGAGGATGCCTTCGGCCGCCGCCGCCGGGGAGCCGAATGGCGCGCGCGTACCCTCGATCTCGATATCGTCCTGTGGAGCGGCGGGGTGTGGAACGCGCCCAACCTGACGATACCCCATCCGCAATTTCGCGGCCGCGACTTCGTCCTCGTTCCTGCGGCAGAAGTCGCGCCGCGCTGGCGCGATCCCGCGACCGGGCTTACGCTTCGTCAGCTCGCAGCACGCGGGGCTTGAGTTTCGCGGCCGGATTGCCGCGATAGATCGACCAGCTTTCCGCATCGTCGAACAGCGCGCCACGCGCTGCGAGGACCGCGCCTTCCCCCATGGTCACGCCCGGGCCGACGAAGGCCTCTGCCGCTACCCAGGACTTCGGCCCCAGCTTGATCGGCCGCAGGACCAGTTGGAAATTGCTGTCCGAGACATCATGCGTGCTGGCGCAAAGATGCGCGCGCTGCGACACCACGGCATCGCTGTCGATCGCGATACGGCCCTGATTGTAGAGGATTGCTCCCGGACCGATCAGGACGTTGTCGCCCAGTTCGAGATTGGCCGGTAGCCAAATGCGGACGCTCGCGTGCACGCGGCAGCCGTCTCCCAGCTTCGCCCCGAACATTCTCAGCACCATGGCGCGCCAGCCATGGAACGGCGGAGGGGTCCAGCGTGCGAGCACCAGCCAGGCGACCTGCCACACTACGCGGGCGATCCTGTCCGCCAGCGAAAAGGACGGCCCACCGCTGGCGCTGTCTGCGCCTTTCGCATCGAGCGGCTGCGAAATTGATCCCTTGTCAGACATCCGAAACGACCTAAGTGGCGGATGGGGCGAATGGCAAGCCAAAGCATGCTTGACCCCCATCGCTCACCTGCCTAGGGGAGCGCCCGTGGTCGGGCCGTTAGCTCAGTCGGTAGAGCAACTGACTTTTAATCAGTAGGTCGCTGGTTCGAACCCAGCACGGCTCACCACCTTTCTTCCCATCGCCTCTTTCGCCTTGCGACAAGCGCGCTATCCTGCGCTGCGATGGCTTCCCCGAAACTTTCGATATTCGCTCGCCTGCCCGTGCCGGGCAAGGTGAAGACGCGCCTCATACCGGCCGTGGGCGAAGAGGGCGCGGCGCGAATCTATGCCCGCCTGCTGGCTCATACGGTCGAGGTTGCGCGCGCGAGCGGGCTGGACTTCGAGTTGCGCGTGACCGGCGGGGAGATCGCGGCTTTCCATGACCTGTTCGGCGCCGACACCAAGGTGGTCGATCAGGGAGGGGGCGACCTCGGCGAGAAGATGGGGCGGGTCGAGGCACCCGCTTTACTGATCGGCAGCGATTGTCCGGGGATCTCAGTGCCGCTGCTGCAGGCAGCTGCAGGCGCGCTGGATGATCGCCGTGTCGTGCTCGGCCCTGCCAATGACGGCGGCTACTATCTTATCGGCTTCACCGAGCCAGTGCCCTTCCTGTTCGACGACATGGAATGGAGCACGCCGAAAGTACTGCCCGAAACGCTCGCCCGCCTGGCGGCGCATGGCTATGGCCCGGCGGTGTTGCCCGAACTGGCTGATATCGACACCGCCGAAGACCTCGCCCAGTGGCCCGAACTGCAATGAGCGTCACCCTGCTGGTCCCCGCGCTCGACGAGGCCAAGGCGCTGCCGCAGCTTGTCGCCGCGTTCGAGCGCCTCGATCCCAAGCCGCACGAGATCCTGCTGGTCGACGGCGGGAGCAGCGACGAAACCTGCGCGATTGCGCGCGAGGCAGGCTGGCGCGTGATGGCCTGCGAGAAGGGGCGGGCGCGGCAGATCAACGCGGGGGTCGAGGCGGCCGAAGGGAGACTGGCCTGCGTGGTGCATGCCGATACGTGCCCGCCTCCCGATATGGTCGCGGTGATCGAGGAGACGCTGGCGGACGAACGCATAGCGCTGGCGAGCTTTACCCCCGTCATTCGCGGGCCGGAGAAGACGCGGTGGGGCACCACGATCCATAACTGGGCGAAGACCTGGTACGCCCCGCTGCTGACGCGGCCGCACCTGTTCGTGCGCGGCGTCCGCCTCCTGTTCGGCGATCACGCGATGTTCTTCCGGCGCGAGGATTTCCTGAAAGTCGGAGGCTGCACACCCGGAGATGCGGTGATGGAAGAAGCCGACTTGTGCGTGAAATTCGCGCGACTGGGCCGCGTGAAGATGGTGCGCCGGAGGGTCTATACCTCGGATCGCCGGATCGCGGCATGGGGTCCGCTCAAGGCAAACTGGATATACTTCAAGGTCGGCATGCTCTGGGCGTTCGGCCTGCGCGGCCGCATGGAGCGGCACTATCCCGACGTGCGCTGAGCGGCAGGCTTACGCTTCGGGCAGGAATTCTGCTTCGATGCAATAATCGATGAGCCTGCGCACGTAAGATGCTCCCGTTTCGGGGCAGGCCAAACCCGTCACCGCACGCAAATTTGCGTCGCCGAAATGCGGGTCGCGCTGGAAGTAGCTCGCATAGAGCCCTGCCACCCGTTTGAAGAGGCGCCGCTCGAGCGCGGGCAGCATCGCCGGGTCGAATTGCTCTGGCGCAACCAGTTCAGGCTCGTGGAATTGGGCATAGGCGCCGATCGCGCCGGTGAATTCCTCGACCGGCAGCGGCTGGCCCGAGACAAGGTGGAAGGTACCGCCCCGTGCTTGCTCCATCGCCTGCGCGAGGGCCACGATCCCGCCCGCCACGTGATCGAGCGGGACGAAATCGAGTGTCGCCCCCTTGCGTGCCGGCATGTGCCGCACGCGGCCTTCAGCAATCAGCTTGAAGGCGGCATAGGTCGTGTCGAACTGGCGGATCCGGCCGCTTTCGTGCTCGCCGACCACGATCGAGGGGCGCGCGATAGCCCAGTTCAGGCCGCTGTCCCGCACCAGGCGCTCGCCCGCTGCCTTGCTCGCCTCGTAACCGTTCGCGAAGCCGCTTTCCGGAAGCGGATCGTCCTCCGCGATCGCGCCGTTGCGCGTGCCGCAGACATAGGCGGTCGAGATGTGGAGGAAGTCCATGTCTCCTGCTGCTGCAAGTGCGAGCGCGTTGCCGGTCCCCTCCACATTGACCGCTTGGTAGTCGGCCTCTTCCAGGTCGAAGCGGACGGTTGCCGCGCAATGGACGATCAAGTCGTGCGCGGAAGCAACCTCGGCGAATGCGGTCTCCGACCATCCGAACCGGTCGTGCGACACGTCGCCTGTCAGAGTGGCGATCTCCACCGGCTGCCCGTCATTCGCGCGAATGTCGCGATTGCGGTGGACCAGCCCGGTCACCTCGTGGCCGCCAGCGACCAGCCGCTTGCAAACTTCTCCGCCGAGAAGGCCTGCTGTTCCGGTGACGAGGATTCTCACGCTTGGGTGGCCATTGCCATGTAACCGATGGTCTCTTTCGGGCGAAATATGGGCGGTTTCTCAATCTTCCCTTTCGCCTCTCACGCATATTCAGTTACGGAGCAAGCGATGAAATTCACCCATGATGTGATTGTGATCGGTGGCGGCGCTGCCGGACTCACGGCAGCTGGCGGTTGTGCGCTGTTCGGGCTGGACGTCGCGCTGATCGAAGCGCGCAAGATGGGCGGCGAGTGCCTGAACGACGGCTGCGTACCCTCGAAGGCGCTGATTGCTGCGGCCAAGCGCGCTGCCGAAGCGAACGAGAGCGAGCGCTACGGCATCACTCTCCAGCCGCCGAAGGTAGAATGGACCGGGGTGCACAAGCACATCCACGATGCCATCGCCGCGATCGCTCCGCATGACAGCGAAGAGCGGTTCGAGGAAATGGGCTGCGAGGTCATTCGCGACTGGGCGAAAGTGACCGGCCCGCAGAGCGTCGAGGTCGCCGGACGCACGCTGCGCGCGCCGCGGATCGTGATCGCGACCGGTTCGAAAGCCGCTGTCCCGCCGATCGAGGGTATCGACGCGACGCCCTACCTCACTAACGAGAATATCTTCGACCTCGATGTCCTGCCCGATCATCTCGTGATTGTGGGCGGCGGTGTCATCGGGATGGAAATGGCGCAGAGTTTCCGTCGTCTCGGCAGCAAGGTCACCGTGCTCGAACCGGGCAAGCTCATGGGCCGCGACGATCCCGACAGCGTGGCGGTCGTGCGCGAAACGATGGAGGCGGAAGGCGTCCGCTTTGTGAAAGGGCAGGCCGACAAGGTCGAAGGCAGCGTTGGCGCGATCAAGGTCCATGCGGCCGGCGAGGTGATCGAAGGATCGCACCTGCTGATCGCGACCGGTCGCGCGCCCAATTGTCGTGGCTTCGGGCTTGAGGACATCGGTGTCGAAATTGGCCGCGGCGGGATCGTGGTCGACGAGGGTCGTCGTACTTCCGTCAAAGGCATCTACGCCATCGGCGACTGCCGCGCCGGCCCGAGGCTGACGCATGTCTCGGGATACGAAGGCTCGAACGTGGCGCTCGAAATTACGCTTGGCGTGCCGACGAAGGTCGACTGGTCGGCGCTGCCTTGGTGCACCTATACCGACCCCGAGGTCGCGCAAATCGGCATGACCGAGAAGGAAGCCCGCGAGAAGTATGGCGATAAGGTCACCGTGGTCAAAGAGACATTCCACGACAACGAACGCTCGCTGGCCGAGGGGAAGGACAAGGGCCACATGAAGATGGTGCTCAAGGGTAAGAAAGTCCTCGGCGCGAGCATTGTCGGCAAGAACGCAGGCGAGTTGCTGCTGCCGATCAGCCAGTCGATCACGGGCAAGAGCAGTACCTTCGCGCTCGGTTCGGCGATCATCGCCTATCCGACCCGCAGCGAGATCACCAAGGCCGCCGCCTTCACTGCGTGGGAGCCGACCGTCTTTGGGGCGATCCCGAAGAAATACGCTGGTTTCCTCGCCTCGATGCGGAGACGCTTCTCGTGAATGCACCGCGTACAGCCGCACGTAACGCACCGACCGGCCCGTCGCCCTTTCGGGTCGAGGCTGACGCGCTTCCGGCGGAAAAATTCAGCGATCCGCTGGTAACCGCTAAGGGCGAACAGCGCGCTTCTGTCGCGCTGACGAAGCTCGATACGCTGTGGCTCAACACCGGCACGCTGTGCAATCTTGCGTGCGCGACATGCTATATCGAAAGCAGCCCGACCAACGATGCGCTGGTCTATCTGTCGGCCGAACATGCAGCGCGTTTCCTTGGCGAAGCAGAGCAAGCGGGGACGCGCGAAATCGGGTTCACCGGCGGCGAGCCTTTCATGAATCCGGACATGATGGTGATGCTGGAAGACAGCCTCGCACGCGGGTTCGAGGCACTTGTCCTGACCAATGCGATGAAGCCGATGCGGCGTCACGAAGCGGCATTGCTCGCGCTTCGCGAGCAGTTCGGTGACAAGCTCACGCTGCGTGTCAGCCTCGATCATCACACGAAGGAAGTCCACGAGGGCGAACGCGGTCCGCGCAGCTGGGAACCGGGCCTCGACGGACTTCGCTGGCTGTCGCAAAACGGTTTTTCCATCGCAGTGGCAGGACGCCTGCTGCCCGAGGAAGGCGAAGTTGCTGCGCGTGATTGCTATGCGGCACTGTTCGAGCGCGAAGCTATCGCCATCGACGCGCATGACCCGGCGCGACTGGTCCTCTTTCCCGAGATGGACGAGGACAAGGACATCGCCGAGATCACCACCGAATGCTGGGGCATCCTCGGCAAGTCTCCGCAAGACATCATGTGCGCATCGAGCCGCATGGTCGTCCACCGCAAGGGGGAGCCCGCCCCGCGTGTCGTGGCCTGTACGCTCATTCCTTATGACGACGGTTTCGACCTCGGCGAAACCCTGGCTGAAGCGAGCGGCGATGTGCCCTTGAACCATCCGCATTGCGCGCGTTTCTGCGTACTCGGCGGAGCAAGCTGCTCGGCCTAGGAGCTTATCACGCCATAGCCCGTTAGGTGGCTATGTTCTTCGATAACACTTTCCTCGACGTCGCTGTGCGCGCGGCAGTTCTTTCCGCAATCGGGCTCGTCTGGGTCACCATGCTGATCCGCATTATCGGCCTGCGCACGCTGTCGAAGATGACGAACTTCGACTTCGTCGTCACTGTCGCGTCGGGCTCGCTTCTGGCCGGGGCGGTTCAGGCGACGGGATGGGAGGGTTTTGCGCAAGCCCTGCTTGCCACCGCAGCGCTGTTCTTCACGCAATACCTTGTCGCCAAGGGGCGCAGGGCGTCGGATGCATTCGAAGATGCGATCCAGAACGGTCCCATTTTCCTGATGTACGACGGCGAGATCATCGAAGAAGGCCTCGAGACCTCGCGCGTCGCCAAGAGCGATCTGCTTGCGAAGCTGCGCGAAGCTAACGTGCTCGAATTCGACAAGGTTCGCGCCGTCGTGCTCGAAACGACGGGCGACATATCGGTCCTGCACGGGGACCATCTCGAAGACCGGATTATCGACGGTATCGAGCGGCCCTGACGCCTGATCAGGTCTTTCGCTGGTCCAGCCAGCGAGCAAACGCGACGCCGCCGGTGATAAGGAAAGGCACCAGCACGATGCTGAGCGCGACCTTGGCGATGACCTGACCGATTAGCAGGTTGGTGATCTCGAACTGGCCGTAGAAAGCGAGCGTGATGAAGATCACCGAATCGATTGCCTGACTGAGCGCCGATGCAATCGCCCCGCGGACCATCAGCGAGAAGGTCGAGGCGCCTTCCGAATTGCCGCGCAGCCGCGAGAAGATCCAGACATTGAGCAGTAGCGACACGATATAGGCAGCGGGCCCTGCGGCCCATACTCGCCAGAGCGTCGCGTGCACGCGTTCGAAGGCGGCAAGGTCGTCGCCGCGGAACTCGACCATTTCGGTCGAAGCGGGCAAGTTGAGGACCAACTGCATCAGCAGGGACGCGATCAGCAGCGGGATAAAGCCCCACCACACGATCCTGTTCGCCAGCTTTTCGCCGTAGAGCTGCGCAAGCGTGCTTGAAATCACCACCAGCAGGAGGAAGGCGAAGATGCCGGCCTCGACAGCGAGATCGGTCGGGTAGAGCTGGACCTGCTTGAAGGCGAGCACGCCTGCAAGCACGGTCATGCCGCCATACAGCAACGTATATACGAAGAGCCCGAGAGGCATTGCTGCTGCCGCGAGGCGGGTTTCATTGGCCGGTTGGTCGGTCATGCTGGCGTTTTGCGCCCCTTATGGTCTGGTGATAGCCGAAGCTGGAATCGGCCCCGAAAATTGACTAAGCGGGCCCGCCGCGCAAGACAGCGGCTGATTTCATCCGCAACTAGTCGCGTAGCCAAAGGGGTCGGCATGCCGCCAGTAGTCATCAATATCCTCGGTATTCACGCCATCCTGGCGATCGCCTTCCTTCTTTCGACGGGCAAGAAGCGCATCAAGCTGCGCGTCGTGGGCGCGGCCTTCGCATTGCAGGCGATCATGGCGCTGCTGGTCCTGCGCACGCCTTGGGGCGTCCAGCTGATCGAGGGCATGTCTAACGGTGTCATCGCCCTGCTCGACTATTCTAAGATCGGGATCGAGGCCGTGTTCGGCCCGATGGGTTCGAACCCCTTCACCAACACCTTCGTGATCGCCGCATTGCCGGTGATCGTATTCTTCGCAGCGATCGTGTCGATCCTCTATCACTGGGGCATCATGCAGCGCCTCGTGCGCTGGGTCGGCGGTGCGATCGGCTGGATCACGGGCATCAGCAAGGTCGAGGCGCTGGGCAGCGCGGCCAATATCTTCGTCGGCCAGTCGGAAAGCCCGCTGGTGGTGCGCCCCTATCTCGCTTCGCTCACGCCGAGCCGCCTGTTCACGCTGATGGCGGTGGGCATGGCCGGTGTCGCAGGCACGATCCTTGCCGCCTATGCCAGCTTCATCGGTTCGGAAGCCGTGCCGTTCCTGCTGGCCGCTGCCTTCATGTCCGCGCCCGGCGGTATCCTGATGGCCAAGATCATCATGCCCGACGACGAAAGCGAACTCGCCCGCAGCGCGGCAGAGCTTTCGGGCACGGACGAGGAGATCAAGCTGCCCGAAGCGCGCATCAGCGCAGAAGGTCCGGCAGCACTTACCGAGAGTGGCAAGGCGCACGAAGTCGAAGTCGCCGAGACTTTCGAGGAAGGCCACAAGCCGGCCAACGTCATCGAGGCTGCTGCACAGGGTACGCAGACCGGTGTGAAGCTCGCGGTTGCAGTGGGTGCGATGGTCATGGTCTTCGTGGCGCTGGTTGCGCTTGCGAACGGCATTCTTGGCGGGATCGGCGGGCTGTTCGGCTATCCCGACGTCACCTTCCAGATGCTGCTCGGCTATATCTTCGCGCCGGTCATGTACATGATCGGCATCTCCGACTGGAGCCAGGCGCAGTTCGCGGGCGGGCTGTTCGGTACCAAGATCGTGCTCAACGAATTCGTCGCCTTCATCGACCTCGGTTCTGCCGAAGCCGGCATGCTGACAGAACGCAGCCGCGCGATCGCGACTTTCGCACTGTGCGGCTTTGCCAATTTCAGCTCGATTGCGATCCAGATGGCGGTCACCGGCGGCCTTGCGCCAAATCAAAGACCGGTCATCGCGAAGCTCGGTATACGCGCGCTCGCCGCCGGCAGCCTCGCCAACCTGATGAGTGCCGCGCTGGCAGGACTCTTCCTTCCGTACTAAAGGGCGCACCCATTATGACCGATTCGAACACCGATATCGCGGTTGTGTCGCTGGCGCAGCCGCTCGAGAACATTGCCGACGAGATCGGCCGCAGCTTCCAGGAATACGGCTTTGCCGTGATCCGCGACCACGGGATCCCGCAGGACCTGATCGACCGCGCGGAAGAGCTGTCTAAGGAATTCTTCGCGCTGCCCGACGATGTGAAGAAGGCCTACCACATTCCCGGTGGCGGCGGCGCTCGCGGTTACACGCCCTTCGGAACCGAAAAGGCCAAGGACGCCAATGTCCATGACCTGAAGGAATTCTGGCACGTCGGGCGCGAACTGCCCGAAGGTCACCCGCTGGCCGAATACATGGCGGACAATGTCTGGCCCGAAGAGGTCGAGGGGTTCCGTTCGACCTTCTCCGGCCTCTATTCCGCTTTCGAGGAAGCCGGTGGCCGCGTGCTCGAGGCGATCGCAATCCACCTCGGCCTGCCGCGCAATTTCTTCGCGTCCACGGTCGAGGACGGCAATTCGGTCATGCGCCTCCTGCGCTATCCGCCGCTCGAAGGCGAAGAAGCCGAAGGCGCTATCCGCGCCGCGGCCCATGGCGACATCAACACGATCACGCTGCTGCTCGGTGCGGAGGAAGCCGGTCTTGAACTGCTGACCAAGCAGGGCGAGTGGAAAGCCGTTGACGTCCCCGAGGGCGCGCTGGTTATCAATGTCGGCGACATGCTCGACAGGCTGACCAACGGCAAGCTGCGTTCGACCACCCACCGGGTGGTAAATCCGCGCGGCGAAGCGGCCTATCGCGCACGCTATTCGATGCCTTTCTTCCTGCACTTCCGGCCCGACTACGTGATCGAGACCCTGCCCTCGTGCATCGACCCGGAAAACCCGGGCGATCACCCCGAGCCGATCTCGAGTCATGAGTACCTGATGCAGCGCCTGCGCGAGATCAATCTCGCCTGAGCCACGCTTTGCCGCAGTCCGTTTCGTAGGGAAACGAATCTTTTCGGCGGCTGTGTGGTTTTTGCAACAGCGGTAAACGTCTGAAATACTTTATTTTTTTGTGAAAAAGTGACTCGCCCTCCACAGGGGTGGGTCCGTTGTCTTGACTCTGTCACAAAAGGATAGCTTTGCCGAAACATCGCCAGCCTAGCCGGGCGGCGCATTTCCAGTGCACGTTTTTCTATCCGATGAGACGAAGGGGTCTTCTCCGATGAAGTTCAAGTATCTCCTGGCTGCCAGCGCGGTCAGCCTCAGCGCAACGGCCGCCATGGTCGCTGCACCTGCTGCCGCTCAGCAGATCACCTCGGGCATCGAAGGCCGCGTGGTCGACGAAGCCGGTGCTCCTGTTCAGGGTGCAACCGTCACCGTAACCGACACCCGTACCGGTCAGTCGAGCGTCCTGACCTCGGGCCCCGACGGCACGTTCCGCGTCGGCTCGCTCGTCCCGGGCGGCCCCTACACCGTTACCGCACAGGCCGATGGCTACGAAGGCCAGTCGGTCGAACAGCAGTTCATCACCGTTTCGGGTAACACCAGCTTCACCTTCGAACTGACGCAGAGCGCAGACGAAAACGTGATCGTCGTCACCGGCGCACGTGCGAACGTCCAGCAGCTCGCAGTCGGCCCGGGCGCCGCATTCGGCGAAGCGACCCTCGAAGCATTCCCGAGCCTTTCGCGCGACGTCCGCGACATCATCCGCCTCGACCCGCGTGTCAGCCTCGAGCGTTCCGACGAAGTCGACCGTATCTCGTGCCTCGGCGGTAACGACCGTTCGAACACCTTCACCGTCGACGGTATCGTCCAGGCCGACGTGTTCGGTCTCAACGGCACCCCGTTCGCAGCGCGTAACTCGCTGCCGCTTCCCTACGACGTGATCCGCGAGACCTCGGTCGAATTCGCGCCGTTCGACGTCGAATACTCCGACTTCACGGGCTGCCTCGTGAACGTCGTGACCAAGTCGGGCCAGAACGAATTCCACGGCTCGGCCTTCTACACCTATTACGACGACAGCATGCTGGCCGACACGATCATCCGTCCGGATGGCGAGGAAGTCCCCCTTTCGTCGGGTAGCGAAGAGCGTTGGGGTGTCACCCTCGGCGGCCCGATCATCAAGGATCGCCTGTTCTTCTACGCAGGTTACGAAGAAACCGATCTCGGCGACGCGAACGACGAAGGCCCGCTGGGCGGCGGCTTCGCCAACCCCGAATTCGGTGTCACCCAGGCACAGTTCGATCGCTTCGCGCAGATCGCACGTGACGTCTACGGCCAGGACATCGGCGGCTATCCGCGCACCCTGGACGAAACCAGCGTCCGTTACTTCGGTCGTATCGATGCCTACATCAACGACGATCACCGTCTCGAAGCGACCTACCAGCGCCTCGAAGAATCGAACATCGAGCCCGACTTCGGCGGCGGTGAAATCACCGGCCTGAACTCGTTCGAAGACGAAGGCACGATCTCGGACTACTACTCGGTCCGCCTCTACTCGGACTGGAGCGACAAGGTTTCGACCGAGCTGCGCCTCAGCCGCGCAGAAGTTGGCGACAAGCAGGGTCCGGTCGGCTTCGGTGAAGCACAGTCGGACAACCCGACCGTGCGTCTCTCGGTCGGCACCATCGTTCCCGATGCAACCGATCCGGGTGAGTTCAACTACGGCGTGCTGAGCACCGGCCCGGGCATCTTCCGTTCGGCCAACCAGCTCGACACGAAGATCGACCAGGCCAAGTTCCAGGTCAACATCGACGCTGGCGACCACCTGTTCAAGATCGGTGCCGAAGCCAACTCGCTCGAAGTCTACAACCTGTTCGCCATCAACGCGACCGGTACGCTCTACTTCGAAAACCTCGACGACTTCGAAAACGGTGTCCTGAGCCAGGGCTTCGAGTTCTTCCCGAACGCATTCGAAATCGCCACCGGCCAGGCATACGGCGCTGACATCAACGCCACGCCGACCGGCGACATCAACGAGGCAGCTGCTACGTTCAACCGCAACATCTATTCGTTCTACGCACAGGATGAATGGCAGGCGACCGACCAGCTGAGCATCACCGCCGGCCTGCGCGTGCAGATCTATGACGGCGATGCACCGCGTGCGAACCAGTCGTTCTACGACCGCTTTGGCTTCACCAATGCCAACTCGTTCGGCAAGCTCGACCCGGTCCTGCTGCCGCGCTTCAGCGCCACCTATGAACTCGACAATGACGGGTTCTTCTCGAACTCGCGCATCACCGGCGGTGTCGGCGTGTTCTCGGGCGGCGACCCGGTCGTGTACTTCTCGAACGCTTTCTCGAACAACGGCTTCTCGACCGCTCTGGGCACCTCGGTGTTCTGTGCATCGACGCCGACCAACGTTCTTGATGCGCAGGGCCAGTTCACCGGCTTCCCGCAGTGCGTGACCGACTCCGGTTCGGCCACCGCCGCTCGCGGTGGTGGTGACGTCCAGTCGACCGATCCCGATTTCGACGTGCCGACCGTGGTGCGTGCGAACCTCGGTTTCTCGACCGACTTCGGCACCGACACCGGCTTCTTCAGCAACTGGCGCCTGAACCTCGACTACATCTACTCGCGGTTCAACGACACGCTGAACTTCGTCGACCTGGTGCAGGCTCCGAACCCGGATGAGGGCAACAACGGCTACACCATCGATGGTCGTCCGATCTACGACGCGCTCGACATCAACAATGCTGGTTGTAACGCCACGCTCGTTGGTACGGGTGGCACGCCGCCGGTATACGACAACCTCACCGGTGACTGCTTCGGTACGCGCCTGGATGACTTCATCCAGCTGACCAACGGACCGAGCTACGAAAGCCACATCGCCTCGGCGCTGCTTTCGAAGCGCTTCGACGGTGGCCTGATCACCGACGGCGGTAGCGTCAACCTCCGCTTCGGCTACGCCTTCACGGACTCGGAGAACAACCGTGACGTCGGTTCGTCGACTGCAACCTCGTCGTTCGACCGTTCGGCTGCTTTCGATCGCCAGAACCCGGCCGTTTCGACCTCGAACTACGAAACGCGTCACAACTTCACGGCTGCCATCAGCTTCCGTGAAGAGTTCTTCGGTGACTACGCGACCCAGCTCGGCCTGTACTTCCGCGCCCGCTCGGGCCGTCCGTACAGCCTCGTGTTCGACGGTGGCAGCGTGTTCAACGACAGCGCTTCGGGCTCGGACAACGCACTGCTCTACGTCCCGTCGGGCATCAACGATCCGAACCTGTCGCCGTTCTCGGACGCAACTGCGGTCCAGGAACTGATCGACTACGTTGCTGCTTCGGGCTGCGAGTACACGCCGGGCGCAAGCATCGAGCGTAACACCTGCCGTAACCCGTGGTCGTACGATCTCGACATGCGCATCAGCCAGGAACTGCCGTTCTTCGGCAAGCTGACCGGCCTCGTCGACGACCGTCTCGAAATCTTCGCCGATTTCGACAACGTCCTGAACATGATCGACGCAGAAGCAAACCGCGTGATCTTCAACTTCGACATCCCGACCTCGTTCGCGGATTACGACGATGAAGGCCGCTACATCATCGACAACTTCAACCCCGATGATGACCAGTCGATCTCGATCTCGGGTTCGGCATGGAAGATCCAGGTCGGCGCTCGCTACGAGTTCTGATCCTTCGTTCAATCGAAACAGGAAAGGGCGGCCCCTAGTGGTCGCCCTTTTCGTTTGTGCCGTGGGCTTTCTAACGCTCAGGCTAGTTCGAGCAATTCCTGGGCAAGCTTGCGGCGCACGCCGGTTTCCACGCTTGCCCGCAGCGCGCGTTCGAGCGCTGCCGCTTTCTCTCCCAGTTCAACCTCGCCGAACATGCCGGCGCTTCCGGCCAGTTTGTGTACGGTCCGGGCGAGGTCCTCGATATGGGCGCCTTGCAGCGCATCATCGCGCAGGGCGGAGCCCACCGCCTGCATCGCCTCGCCTTTCCGCTCGTTCCAGCGCTGTTCCATCGCATTGGAAGGTGTGAGCTGCGTGCGCGGGGCGGAAGCCAAGGCATCCTCATCGACAATGTGCACGGGCATCCAGCGGGCCAGCGCTTGTGCCAGTTCTTCGAATACCAGCGGCTTGGCCAGATGGGCCTGCATTCCGGCTTCGAGGGCGGCGGCGATGTCTTCGGGAAAGGCGTTGGCAGTAAGGGCCACGATCGGAAGACTGTTCGGGTCGACCCCTGCGCGCCGGATGCGACGCGCTGCAGTATAGCCATCGCATTCGGGCATCTGGATATCTATCAGCACCAGGTCGTAAGGTTCGTCACTGTCCCTTGCCGCGATTACGGCCTCGACCGCCTTGTTGCCATCATGGGCGGTTTCGACCCGCTGGCCGAGCTGTTCCAGCATGGCAGTGACCAGCATCCGGTTCACATCGTGATCTTCCGCCAGCAGGATTCGCCCCGAATTTGGAGGCGACGGGAATGGTCATCCTTGACCTCCTGCTCGATTTCGGCCGTTTCGAAGGGCAGGCGCAAGGTGAAGCGCGATCCGACACCGGGAGTGGAATTCGCATCGAGCGATCCGCCGAGCAGTTCGGCCAACTGGCGCGATATGCTGAGGCCGAGCCCGGTGCCGCCATAGCGCCGCGTGGTACTGGCCTCCTCCTGTACGAAGGGATCGAAGATATTCTTCAGCCGCTTCGGCGCGATCCCGATGCCGCTGTCCTCGACAGTCAAGACCAGTTCGCCGGGTTCGTAATCGACCTTCAAGGCTACTTCGCCGCGCTCGGTGAACTTCACCGCGTTACCGAGCAGGTTGAGGACGATCTGTCGCAATCGCAGCGGATCGCTGCGTATGGAGCGCGGCACATCGGGCAGGCAGACCGCGGTGAGACGAATCCCCTTGGCCTCGGCGCTGCTCTTGTGAAGCCGTTCGCAGTCACCGATAAGCTGTGGCAGGTCGAAACTCTCGTGGGCGACGACAAGCTGGCCGGACTCGATTTTCGAGATGTCCAGAATGTCGTTGAGCAACATCATCATCGAGCGACCGGAACGCACGATCAGGTCGGCATAGCGCGCCGCTTCGGGATCGAGTTCCATCCGGCTCAGCAGATCGGCAAAACCCAGCACGCCGTTCATGGGTGTGCGGATCTCGTGACTCATGTTCGCGAGGAACTGGGACTTTGCCCGAGCCGCATTCTACGCATGCGCCGTTGCGCGCTTGAGCTTGCGTTCCAGCTCGATACGATTGGTGACATCGCGCGCGGAGACGATAATTCCCTCGCGCTCGCCGGTCTCCGGATTGAAAGCGACTGCGCAATCGGCCTCGATAAAGACGGGGCTGCCGTCAGCGCCATCGAGATATCGGCGATAGGTGAAGCGCTCCTTGTCCTTCTTGCCTGTCAGCAATGCTTCTTCGACGTCCGAAACCGCAGCCTGCGCATCGGGATGAACGCGCTCGCTGCTCGATCGGCCCAGGAAGCGTGAGGGCGGCAGCCCGAGGACATTGCGAACAGAGGGCGAGGCATAGGTACAGCGCCCGTCGATATCGTATCGCAGGATCGCATCGGTGATGTTGTCCGCCAGCAGTGCCAATTGCTTCTTGCCCGCTGCCAATTCGCCCAGAATCCGGTCACGAGTGGCGAGCACTGCGGCTACCGGCAGGCCGACGATCATGCACGAAGCGAGAAACCCTTCCAGCACCAATATCTGGACGTCGAGTGACGCCGGAACAAGGTTGATCGGCCCCCTGCCAAGCTGGGTCAGGATCAAAGCGATCGATGCGACTTTGATGACCGAAAAAGCGGTGCCAAGCGCGCCCAGCCTGAAGGCATGGGCGACCACGACCGGGGGGATCAAGAATAACAGGGGAAATTCGGTCTGATAGAAAACCGCGAATGTGAGGGTCGTGCCGCCGACCGTCAGCAGCAGCCAATCGGAGATTTCGGGCGGGGTCGGCTTGCGGATGTTGGCTATCGCATCGTGCAGGACCAGCGCGCTGGGTGCGAGTATCAGCATCGAGAGCGCGTCGGACATTGCCCAGCGAAGGATCGGTGCAATGGCCAACCCCGCTGCACCCACGAGGGTCAGCGAGGCGATAGCGGCAGATGCGATAGGCGCTACCAGGCCCGCACAGATCATGAACCGCGCCAGGTCGTGCGTATTCGACATGTCCGGCCGATTGCCGCACCACCGCCTGACGAGGATCACCGCCAACCAGATTTCAGCCGAGTTTGCCAAAGCCAGCGAGGCCGCAGTCACGAGGCTGTCGCCGACAGCCGTATTTGCCAGCACATTTCCGACAAACATGGCTGCGAACAGTGCCGGTTCGTGCGGGGCGGTAGGTCGTAGCAGGAACGCGACGGCAAGCGCGTTCGGCAACCACACGACCGCGATCCGGCCTTCGCCGCGGGTGAGATCGATGCTGAGATAGGCGAGGGCGGCGAAGGCGAGGAATGCGGCTGCGGGATACCCCAGCCGGGCGGCAGTAGACCGGCGCGCATCCAGCCCCCTCGTGTCCGCATGGTCGATAATGACGGCGCCTGAGGCCATGAGCGTTTCTCCTGCCTTTTCGAGCTTGCCGGTCGAAGCGACGGAACGTCCCGGCGGGTTGCGCCGTTTGATCTCCATGGCCGAACCTGCGACCAATTTCAGCGCGACGAAGAAGCGTCTCAATCCGTGGCTTATCGTGCTTATACTGCTGATTCACTTGGGAATCCTCTACGTACTCGCACGTATGCTGGCGCCCACGGCGGTCGCCGATGTCGAACGCACGGTCGTGTCGGCATTCACGGTGACGGTAACGACACCCGAGGAAGAGACCCCGGTTACCGAGCCCGAACCGGACGAGGGTGCGCAAGGTGATCCGGGGCAGGAAGCCGTCCCGCAGCCGGTGACTGCCCCGACTCCCAGGCGTCAGGTCAAGGAAGACCAGCCCGTACCGCGCGCCGCATCGACCGGCAGCGCCACGACTTCGGGTGCGACACAGTCGGGTGAAGGAACCGGTGCCGAAGGAAGCGGCGTGGGCACCGGATCGGGCAGGGGCGGAAGCGGGCAGGGCGGTGTCGCTGCGACCGAGCCCGTGCTCATCCGCTCGATTACCGACAGCAGGGCCTTTCCGATCCCGCCGGGCGGCAGGCAGGCGCGCATCGGTAAGTCGGTCATCGTCAGGCTGGTGGTCTCGCCGGAGGGCAGGGTGACCTCCTGCTCGATCTACCGTGCAAGCCCCTTCCCCGAGACCGATGCGGTGGTCTGCCAGCTGTCCTACGAGCAGATCCGCTTCGAGCCAGCCCGCGATGCGCAGGGCAATCCCGTTTCGGCCCCGTTCTATTACCGGCAGCGTTTCTTCAACTGACAAGCGCGCGACCCGCCTCTATGCAGGAGGCAAGTGACCGGTCGCAGTGAGGAAGTGCAAGTGATCCAGCCCGTCGTCCTGTGCGGAGGCAGCGGTACGCGCCTGTGGCCGCTCAGCCGTGCGGACAGGCCCAAGCCGTTCCTGCCTCTGCTGGATGAGCGGACGCTGTTCCAGCAGACGCTCGACCGCCTGAATGAAGGCGGTCTCTTTGCGGAACCGCTGATTGTTGCCGGCGAAAAGCACGTGCCGCTGGTTGAGCAGCAGGCTGGGGACTATTCCCTGATCGTCGAACCGGCAGCGCGCAACACTGCGCCGGCGATTGCACTTGCCGCAGCAAGGGTCGAGCCCGACACTATCCTGCTGGTGTGTCCGAGCGATCATCATATTGCCGACAGACAGGCATTCCTCGAGGCCGTAGCCAAGGCGCAAGGCCTCGCGAGGGACGGCAAGCTGGTTTGCTTCGGGATCGAACCCGATCGCCCCGAGACAGGCTATGGCTATATCGAGAAGGGCGAGTCTCTTGGCGAAGGGCACAAGGTAGCGCGCTTCGTCGAAAAGCCCGATGAAGCCACCGCGCAGGCCTATCTCGAAAGCGGTAGGTTCGCCTGGAACAGCGGTATGTTCGTTTTCCGTGCAGGCACCTTCATGGACGAGCTGGCCCGGCACCGTCCCGAAATGGCGAAAGCAGCAAGGCAAGCGGTCGAGAACGGCAGTGAGGACGGGGCGCAGTTCCATCCCGAAAGCTCGGCATTCACCCGGATCAATGGCGAGAGCGTGGACTATGCCCTCATGGAAAATACGGCCCACGCTGCCATAGTGTCGGCCGACATCGGCTGGTCCGATATCGGCGACTGGAACTCGCTGATGAATGCCCGGGAGGCAGCCGGACTGGACCTGCTCGCCGACGGTACGCGGACGATCGATGCGGACGGCGTCATGACGGTCGGTATGGATCGACGAATTTCGGTGGTCGGTCTCGACAATGTCATCGTTGTCGTCGATGGCGAGGACGTGCTTGTCCTGTCGCGTGACGCGGCGCAGGCGGTAAAGAATCTGGCGACGGACAAGTCTGAGTGAATTCGAACAGTGCAATTGAGCCGAGGCTGCTGGTCAAGCCGTGGGGTCGCGACGACCTCTCGCCCGCGCTCGTCGGCGATTGCGAGGAAGCTGTCGGCGAGATCTGGTTCCAGCCGGACGCTCCGCTCGACAGCATCCTCACCAAATACCTGTTCACCAGCGCCAAGCTCTCGGTGCAGGTGCACCCGCGGTGCGACCTGAGCCCGACCGGTCGCGGGAAGGACGAATGCTGGCTGATCCTCAATGCTGCTCCCGGCGCGCAGCTGGCGACGGGGTTCCGCCGCGATATCGCCCCAGAGGAAATACGCGAGGCGGCACAGGACGGATCGATCGAGCACCTGCTTGCATGGCGCAACGTTGCCGCGAACGATTTTCTCTACGTGCCTGCCGGAACGGTGCATGCCATGGGGCCGGGGCTGACTCTGGTCGAAGTGCAGCAGAGCACGGATATTACCTATCGCCTCTATGACTACGGGCGCGACCGGCCGTTGCATCTGGAGGATGCGGTGAAGAGCGCGATCGGCGGCGAACACCCTGCGCATCTGCGCCGCACCATCGACCCGTCATGCACGCAAATGCTGGTCGAAGGCCCCTTGTTCAGCGTCGCGGAGATCGCGGGCGGCGAGATTGCGGGCGTACGCGAAAAATTCGAAGGCGCCGTGCAGGTCATCCCGCTCGAGGGGCATTGCTCGATCGGGTCACTGAAAATCGCCTCGGGCAGCTCCGCCCAAGCGAACAACCTGGATCAGGTCGACTTGTCGGATTGCCCGCGCTGCCTCGTCGCCGGACTTCCGATCACTCCTTGAGGATCTTTACGAGGTCGGCTTTGCCATAGGGTTTGACCAGCAGGCCCTGCGCTCCGATTTCATCGAGCCGGTCCTTCATCTCGCCATAGCCGGTCGCCAGCCAGAACGGGATGTTCTGCCGTGCCAGTTCCTCGGCCACCTTCTCGCTGCTTTCCTTGCCGAGATTGTAGTCGAGGATGGCAAGGTCCGGACGATCGCTTTCAAGCGCGCGAAGAGCGCCGGCGACGGTGCTTTCCATGATGACCGTCGAAACGCCCAGCTCCTTCAGGCAATCTTCCGTATCGAGCGCGATGATCATGCTGTCTTCGACGAGCATGACGGTTTCGGGGGCATGCACATGCACATCGGCGCGGTCTGCGGAAGCCGCCTTTTTCTCTTCAACAGGCTTTTTGCTCGGGGCCGGATTGCCCGCAGATTCCCAGGATACAAACCGTTCGGGCACGGTGAAGGTCGCCTCCACCCCTTCGAGTTTGTAATCGATGCTGGTTTCGCCGCCCAGTTCGAAGGGGATCGAGCGATCGATGATGGTCGAGCCGAAGCCCCGGCGCTTGGGCGGCTTGACCGGAGGGCCTCCGCGTTCCTTCCAGCCGATCTGGAGGAATCCATCACCTGTCTGCTTGATCGTGACCTCGAGCGTGCCCGAGCTGTCGCTCAGCGATCCGTATTTGGCAGAGTTGGTGATCATCTCGTGGATGACGAGCGCAAGCACTGTATAGGCCTCGGGCACGATGAGCACTTCCGGACCTTCGATCTCGACACGGTCGAGCTTGCCGGAAATATAGGCCTGCGCTTCGGTCTCGATCAGGCCCCTCAACGGCGCCGACGACCAGTTGCCCTTGGTGATATTGTCATGCGCGGAAGCCAGCGAGGCGATCCGGCCACCGACGATCTCGGAAAATTCCTCGATGGAGGTGGCCTCGCTGCGCGACTGGCTGATCAGTCCGCGAATGAGGTTGAGGATGTTGCGGACGCGGTGGTTGAGTTCCGCGATTAGCAGTTCCTGCTTCGCTTGCGCCTTGGCCCTTTCCTTCACGGCTTCGTCGGTCAGGCGCAGGATAATCTCGAGCAGCGTAACCCGCAGCCCCTCTGCAACCTGCCGTTCGCCCGAGGTCCAGGGCTCGCTGCGTCCCTCGACGGTTTCCTGCCATGCCTCGAAGCTCTTGCGCGGCGTAAGGCGCGCGCCATTGGGGCCATGCTCGACCGGCTTTTCCGGATTGCCTGCCCACATTACGGTCTGGCCCAGTCCCTTGCGCCAAAGCACGAGGTAATCGCGCGGCATGCGTGACACGGGAATGACGAGTGCGCCGGTCGCGCGATCTGCGAACCGTTCCGCCTTCGGGATGCGGCTTGATATCTGGTCGGTTATGAAAACGCTGCTTGTCGCGGCCCCGTTAAGCTGGCCGACGATGGCGCGGAATTCTTCCTCGTTGGGAGCCGATCCGCGCGCGACGTAGATGTCGTCCACGAACACGCTCGCACCATCATGAGGGATCACGTCCTGGATGACCGGATCGAGCGTGGGCAGGCAATCGTGAAGAGGCGTACCGGCCGCGATGTCGCGCATGAGCTGGTTATGCACTTCGCGGCCCCTTTCCCTCAGCCGTTCGCTCTCGCGGAACAGGGTTCGCTCCAGCATGAGCGAGAATGTTTCAGAGAACAGCTCGGCAGTCGTCCGCTGCGAATAGGGCAGGATCTTGGGCGAATAGTGGTGGCAGGCGAACAGGCCCCACAACTCGCCGCCGATCACGATGGAAATCGACAGCGAGGCGCCGACCCCCATGTTCTTGAGATACTCGATGTGGATCGGCGAGACCGCGCGAAGGGTGCTCATCGAAAGATCGAGGTCTTCGCCTTCGAGTGTCTGTCGGGGTGTGATGGGAACGGGATCGCTCTCGACATCGCTGATGATGCGAAACCGGTTGCGCTTGTAGAGCTCACGCGCCTGAGCGGGAATGTCGCTCTTCGGATAGCGCAGCCCGAGGAATCCCTCGAGATCGTGGCGCTTGGCTTCGGCGATCACTTCGCCCGACAGGTCGTCACGGAAGCGATAGACCATGACCCGGTCGATATCGAGCACGGCACGTAACTGGCGCGCTGCATCCGCGACCAAAGCGTCGACGTCCGACAATTTCTCCAACCGGCCCATGACCGGCCGCAGGATCGCCATCTGCCGGTTTATGTCGCCTTCGGCGTGCGGCTCTATCTCGATGATCGTGTATCGACCTGAGCAGTGGAGCGCGCAATCGAAAAGCCTGCCGTCGCCAAGCATGTCGATACCAAACAGGCGCTCGACCTGATCGCCCCGGCCAATGGCGGAGACGGCGCTGCGCAGCCTTTGAAAAGCGGAGGCGGAAAGGATGTCGGACAGCCGGGCGCCTGTCTCGACTTCATCGGAGAGCCCGAGCATCTCTTCGAGGTTGGCAGAGCGCTGGCTGACGAACCAGTCCGCATTGATGCTTATCAAGGCCCCGAAAGGCTGGATCTGGCCGAGGACGTGGATCGGCTCGCGGTCGCAATTCGTCAGATCGACCTTGTTCTCTTCGGCGTTCATGCTGCGGTCTCTAGCTGCCGTGCGGCGAAAGCGCATTCGAACAGGGCGAATGCTGCTTGGGCACCTTGTATTGCGGCTTCGACCGAAGCCCGAGTGTCGGGGGTTTCGAGGACTTCAAGCAGGGTCCTGAAAAAGGCGGGCATGGCGGGATCGGAGAGAAACCGGTCCGCGCCAGACAGTCCGGCCTTGTTACGCTGCGCCAGCATGGCTCGGTTCCCGAGCGAGGAGCCGGCGACAACCCACGCCGCACCAAGTGCCTGCGCTGAGCCGTCCAGGTGGAGAGGCGCAGCGGGCGGAGGCGGCGCGTAGCCGAGCTCTTTAAGATCGGACAAAATCAGCTGCGTCTGCCGCGGGGGTTCGCCGACTTGGCTGGGCGGATTCACAGCGAAAGTCTCTTCCATCGCCGCACGCGCGGCGAACTGCGCGCCAAGAAATAAGGCATAATCGCCTGTCGAGGATAACGGCATTGTAGCGGCAATACGGTCCAGCCGGTCATGGGCTGCACGCGTTGCCATTCTCAAATTCTGTCTCAAGCTGGAACCCCCGTCCCGATAACCAACAGGGATTGCGAGGGAAGGGTGCCCGGCTCACCGCGACCCGGGGAGCCATGCGCATGCCAAACCGACAAACCTGCTTCAGGCAGAAGCGATTGAGATCGCGGAAGGTTCCGGCATGAATATCGAAAAAATTTCCTACCCAAATAGGGCTTATTTCGCTTCGAGAAGCTTCTGACCCTTCTTGCGGATCGCACTGGCCACGATCGGCTCCACGAAGGACAGGGCCGGAGGCAGGTTGACCTCAAAAATCACCTGCGTTTCCTCGATCAGGACCTGCGCACGGGTCACATTGCCCATCGCCTTGATGTCGAGCGCCATGCAGTCCTCGTTCGGCCAGCTGGTCTCGACGTCGGCCATGCCGCCGGGGATGGCGTCGCCGATTTCGTGACTGCGTGCCTGAAGGCGGCGGCGGACCTCTTCCTTGCCGAGGTCATGGGGGAGCGGGACGCGCATCAGTTCTTGTTCTCCAGTTCCGGTGCGGTCGCAGCGCCTTCACCGAACTTGTAATCGAGATAGCGGTGCTTGATCGCCAGATCGTCGAGCGAGCCTTCGGCCAGCTGGCGCGTGATCGAGTCGATTTCGCCGCTGATCTTGCCGAGGCTGTCGGTCAGCTGTTCGTCCGGCGTGGCGCCCGCACGCTGCTCGGTGCGAAGGTGCGCGGGTATCTTGCGATAGCTGTCGATCATCTCGGGCAGCTGTTCGCCCACGAGGCTGCGGACTTCGCGCGCCTTGGGGTGGTTCTGGTCCACGCCTTCGAGCTGGAGGCCCAGCGCATCGAGCTGCACGCCCATGTCGCTGACGATCCTCGCAGCTGGCGGGGGAAGGGCCGGCGCCTGGCTTTCCAGCCAGAGTTCCGTGCGACCGACCATGTCCTTGACGTTGCCCTTGTTCAGGTTCTCGCGCCGGGGCGTCTTGAGCTTGGGGTAATTGCCCAGCACCGCGATGGCGATAACGCTTGCAACCACGAGTGCCATGACGCCCGCAAAGCCGATCCCGTCCAGGATCAGGCCGGCGACACCGGTTGCAACCCAGATCCCGAACAGCGCGATCGCGATATTGCGGATGCGCTTGACCCAGATGTCCTTCTTGATCTTGGCCGAACCGGCGCCGATCGACACTTCGCGCCGGTGGCGTCCACCGGTGCGATTGTCATCGCGCACGATCCGTGCGTTCTCGATGATGCGGTCGCTGTCGCGGGTCAGGTCGCCCATATCAGCCTTCGATGCTCAGCAGGGCCGAATCCTGGACCGACGCCTGCGCCTGCGACTGGCCCTCGGCACGCGCGATATAGCCCTTGGACTTCTCGACCTCGTCCGAAAGCACGGTGACCGTCTGCTTCATGCTGTCGAGTGCACGCAGCTTGAACTGGTCGACCTCGTCCATCGTGTCGTAGATGTTCTGGAATGCACGCTGCAGCGTTTCCAGCGGGATGGTGCTGGCCGCCGCCTGTTCGTGGATCTTGCCGGTCTGGTCGCGCAGCATGGTGGAGGTGCTGTCTATGATGCCGGCGGTCGTGTCGTTGAGGGCAGTGATCTGGCCCAGCACGAGACGCTGGTTGGTCATCGCTTCGGCCACGGTCACAGCGGTACGCAGCGCACCGACGGTGGTGGTGCTGGCGCGGTCGACGCCCTTCACCAGCTCGACATTGTTCTTCTTGACGAGGTCGAGCGCGAGATAGCCCTGCACGCTGACCGCCATCTGCGTGAGGAGGTCCTGGGTGCGCTGGCGAACGTAGAACAGCGCGGTCTCGCGCACTGCCTTGGCCTTGGCAGGGTCGGTCGCGTCGAGTTCGGCGGCCTTCTCTTCCAGCTTGGCATCGAGCGTGTTCGAGATGTGGATCATCTGCTCCAGATTGCCCATCGCTTCCCACAGCTTCTGGCGTTCCACGTCGATCGCGGCATTGTCCATGATCAGCTCGTCCTTGCCGCTGGCGAGGTTGGAGAGGATCGACTGGATGTGCGTCTGCGCGCTCTGGTAGCTGCGGAAGTAGTTCGTCAGCTTGTTGCCAAAGGGAATGATGCCGAGGAACTTGCGCGTGCCTGAAAGCTTGCCGCGTTTGCCCGGGTCGAGGTCTTCCACCACGCGGCGCAGTTCCGAGAGGTTTGCGCCGACGCCTTCGTCCTTGTCCATCGCGCGGACCGGACGGTCGAGGAAGCGGTTCGACATGCCCGCCGCCGCGAGAATTTCCTTGCGGCCCATGTTGGTCAGCTGGTCGACCTTCTTGCCGAATTCGGGCGAGTTGGCGTCCTGCGCGAGCAGGTCCTCGACGAAGCCGTCGACCTTGGTCTCGAGCTTGCTCTTCACTTCTTCCGAAACGGGGACGAGGCCCGCGGCCTTTTCGGGCGCGACGGCCGGTACCGGATCGGGCGGCGTCAGGTCGAATTCGGGCGGTGCCGCAGTCGTCGTCGGGGCAGCCTTGGCAGGTGCGGGCGCGGTTGCGGCCTTGGGCGTTTCGTCACTCATGATATTTCAGCAGACCTCCGTGAGAACCTTAGTCCTGTATTAGTTATGTATAACACGGGTTTCAAGGGTGGCTTTCGAGAGGCTATCATGGAATTTTCAAAAGCTATGAACAAGCCAAAGCTTTCTTCGAATTTGATCGAGGCCGCCAACCGAGCGGAAGTATCAGCCATTCTTATTAGAGAAGGCTACAAGGTCTATCGTCCCGAGGCGGATGATGGAGGCGAAGATCTCGTCCTGAGCAGACCCAGTGGTGATCTCGTCGCAGTTCAACTCAAGGGACGTTTACATGTCGAACGAGGCAAATACTCGGGACGTGGAATCTGGATGTTGTTCCCGTGCTCTCCGTGGAACGAGGGAGCGAGCAGAGCGTGGTTCCTTATCCCGCACGACACCTTGTTTGAATATATGGAAGAGAGGCACGGGCATGCCGCAGGCTTCGCAGAAGGCAAATGGAGCGTACGCAAGCCTTCAAAAGAGGCTCGGGAGTTTCTTGAACCCTATGAGATAAAACTTAGCGACTAGGCCGCCAACTCCAGCTCGATCGGCTGGATTTCGCCGGCGAGGTACAGGCGCTTGGCCTTGGCGCGGCTGAGCTTGCCCGAACTGGTGCGCGGGAGCGTGCGCGGCGGGACGAGTTCGACAACGCAGTTCATGCCGGTCACGCCGCGAACCTTGTCGGCGATCTGGTCGCGCAGCTTGATGCGCTCGTCATGCTCGGACACGCGGCAGTGGACGAGCACGGCGGGCGCTTCCTCGCCATTGTCGGTGTCGATCGAGAAGGCGGCGATGTCGCCGTGGTTGAAGCCCGGGAGCTGTTCGACGGCCCACTCGATATCCTGCGGCCACAGGTTCTTGCCGTTGATGATGATCATGTCCTTGGCACGGCCGACGATGAACAGGTAGCCATCGGCGAGATAGCCCATGTCTCCGGTGTCGAGCCAGCCATCGACGAGACAGTCGTTGGTCGCTTCCTCGTTGCGGAAGTAGGAGTGCATCACGCTCTTGCCGCGGCACCAGACCTTGCCGATCTGGTGGTCGCCCTTGGCATTGCCCTTCTCGTCGCGGATTTCGACATCCATGCCGGGAATCGCCTTCCCGCAATTGACGATGGCGCGATAGCGCGCGGGCTTCGACAGGTCGCGCGGACGGCCGGAAAGGCGCTCTTCCTCGACCAGCTCGACGCGGATACCTTCGCCCGGCGGCATGACGGTGACCGCCAGCGTCGCCTCGGCAAGGCCGTAGCTCGGGGTGAAGGCATTGGCCTTGAAGCCGGCATCGGCAAAAGCGTTCACGAAATTCTGCATCACGTCGGGGCGGATCATGTCAGCGCCATTGCCCGCGGTGCGCCAGCGCGAAAGGTCGAAGCGGTCGGCCACGTGGCTCTGGCTGGAAATGCGGCGCGCGCAGATATCGTAGCCGAAGGTCGGCGAATAGCTGAGCGTGGTGCCCTTGTTGCGGCTGATCAGGTCGAGCCACGCCAGGGGGCGGCGCGCGAAATGTTCGGTGCGCAGCAGGTCGACCGAAACCTGGTTGGCGATCAGCGACAGGAAGCAGCCGACAAGGCCCATGTCATGGTACCACGGCAGCCAGCTGACGACGCGGTCGTTCGTGCCGATATCCATCGACTGGGCGTGGCCGCGCAGATTGTGGAGCAGCGCCTCATGCGTGACCGCGACGCCGGTCGGGAAGCGGGTCGAACCCGAGGAATACTGCAGGTAGCTGATGTCGTCGGGTTTCGCTTCGGGAAGCTCGCACTGCGGGCCTTCGCGGCTGGCGAATTCGTCCCAGGTCTCGCCTTCGCAGCCCTGCTTGTCGGCAGCGGCCTTGGCCATTTCGGCAATGTCCGCAGGATAGAGCAGGATTCGCGGGTCGCTGCTCTGAAGCTGGACCGAAAGCTGGTCGATGTAGCTTTCCTTGCCGCCGAAGGTCGTGGGAAGCGGCAGCGGGACGGGCCATGCACCGGCATAGATGCAGGCGCAGAACATGGCGGCGAACTCGGGGCTGGTTTCTGCGACCAGTGCCACGCGCTCGTTCTTGCCGATGCCCGAAGCGATCAGCTTGTAGGCGAGTTCGTGCGCGTCGCTGCGCATCTCGGCGAAGGGATAGACACGTGAAAGATTTCCGCGCGGATCGTGGAAGTTGAGCCCCTTTTCGCTGCGGGCAGCGTAGTCGATGGCATCGTTGAAGGTCGCGAAGTCGCTCCTGCGTCGCGGCAGGTTGCAGTCGTTCGGCGTCGGCGTCAAAACGGCGTCGTTCATGGCTATGTTATGATACCTTTTGAAAATCAGTGCCTTACGGCGACCCTAATGTAGTATTATGCCGCTCTCCCTATAGCGGCCCGTCACTTGACGTTTCCCAATCGATAAGGAGTGTGGCAAGAATATGGCCGATGGTTGAAGCTTCCGCAACATCTCGTCGCACTCGCCGCCCTCCCAAACCGCTTGATCGCACGCGGCTGAACGATCTCGCGCTGCATTACGTGGCGCGTTTCGCGACCTCTACGGGCAAGTTGCGCAGCTATCTCCAGCGCAAACTGCGCGAGCGTGGCTGGGAGGATGACGGGCAGCCCGATATCGAGGCGCTGGTCGAGCGATTTGCCGAAAAAGGCTATGTCGACGACGAGGCCTATGCCCGATCGAAGGCCAACGGACTGCTCTCGCGCGGCTATGGCGCGCGGCGGGTCGAGCAGACCCTGCGCGCGGCCGGCATCGAAGAACAGCTGCGCAGCGATACCGCTCCGGAAGAAGCCGAGGCGCGCCAGGCGATCGTCGCGCTCGCCAAGCGGCGGCGGTTCGGCCCCTTTGCTGCTTCCAAGGACGACGAACCGGTGGAGGAAGCGCACAAGCGACGCGAAAAGCAGCTTGCCGCAATGATCCGCGCGGGCCATTCATTCGAGCACGCGCGCCGCGTCAGCGAGGCGCCATCGATCGAGGATCTGGAGAATTGGGCATGGGACGCACAGGATTGAAATTGCGGGGCATTGCCATCGCACTCGGGGCGACGGCGCTGGCCGCATGTTCGCCGCAACCTACGGCCGAGGCCACTCCGGCCAGCGCAGAGACCCAGGCTGAAACCAGCGTACATCCCGTCTCGGGCCTCGAGATCATTCCGGTCACCGTGACCAGCGGCGACGATGTCCATGAATTCCGCGCCGAACTGGCGGCCAGCCGCGAAGCGCAGGCGCAGGGCCTGATGTTCCGCACCGAGCTTGGCGACTGGGAAGCGATGATCTTCCCGAGCGACCAGCCGACAGCACGCAGCTTCTGGATGAAGAATACGCCGATCCCGCTCGACATCATCTTTATCGGCACGGACGGCCGCATCCTCAATATCGCCGCCATGACCGAACCCTATTCGCTCGAATCGGTCTATTCGGTCGGCTCGACCAGCGGCGTGCTCGAACTGCGCGGCGGCAGGGCGGAAGAACTGGGCATCGAGCCCGGCGACCTCGTGGAGTGGTAAAAGCGTGCTGGAACCCTCGCTAGATGCTTGGCCTGCGGGCGCGAATCAGCTAGGCGCGCGGCCATGAGTTTCCTCGGCAAGATCTTCACCTGGTGGAATGGTGCCACCATCGGAACGCTCCTGTGGAGCTGGCGCAACGGCGAAAAGGTCGGAAGCGACGCGCAGGGCAATGAATATTTCCGGTCCAAGCCCAAGAAGGGCCAGCGCGAACGCCGCTGGGTGATCTATTCCGGCAGCAACGATGCCAGCAACGTACCGAGCGAATGGCACGGCTGGCTGCACGGCTCGTTCGACGATGTCCCGGAAAGCAATTTGCCGCCTCCGCGAATCTGGGAAGCCGACTTCACGCCCAATGCCACCGGTACGGCCGCTGCCTATCGTCCGCAGGGTGCGCTGGAAAAGGGCGGCAAACGCGCCCGCGCCGTAGGCGACTACGAAGCCTGGTCGCCGGACGCCTGAGGATGCTGCGCGCGGGCGCATTGCTGGCCGGCGTAGCCTTGCTGGCCGCCTGTTCGGACGATCCGACGGCGCCGGCGCCTGTCGAAACCGAAATTCCCGAAGAACTGCAAGGCGTCGAACCGCCTGCGATCGTGGCCGAGGAAGCCGGGATCGGCACGCCGATGGAAGAGCGTACCGCCACCATCGGCCTGCTCAACAAGCGCAACAACCTCAGCCAGGATCTCGAACTCAAGCCGGGCGAACAGCAGCGCGTGGGCGATGTCATCGTCCGCGTGAGCGCCTGCGAACGCACCGCGCCCTGGGAATATGACAAGGACGAGGGCGCCTTCGTCCAGTTGCTCGTGCTCGAACGCGGCAGTGACAGCGATTTCCGCAAGGTCTTTTCCGGCTGGCTGTACAAGAACAAGCCATCCATCAACGTGGTCGAACACCCGATCTATGACGTGTGGGTCAAGGCCTGCGCGATGGAATTCCCGGGCGAAGAGTGAGCATTCGCTGCGGCGATCGCTTGCGGTATTCGCCCTGAAGGAACGCCGCGGGCCGAGTGCAGCAGCCCCAGATATTGCGATTGCGGCATGGCGACCGCACCCAGCGAGGCGAGGTGGTCGGTCATGAACTGGCAGTCTAGCAGGACGTAGCCGGACGCCCGCATTGCCGCGACCAGCCAGGCAAGGGCGACCTTGCTGGCGTTGTCGGCGCGGGAAAACATGCTTTCGCCGCAGAAAACCCGGTCGAAGGCGACACCGTAGAGGCCGCCGACCAGCCTGCCATCCTCCCAGACCTCGATGGAATGGGCATAGCCCTGTTCCTGAAGCGCGATGTAGCTCGCCTCGATCTGGTGGCTGATCCAGCTTTCGGCGTGTTCTTCGCGCGGCTCGGCGCAAGCGGAGATGACGGCGGGAAAATCCCTGTCGCAGGTCACGCGGTAGCGATCCTGCCGGATGACCTTCTTCAGGCTCTTCGACATGCGGAAAGTGTCGAGAGGAATGATCGCACGCTCGCGCGGTTCGACCCAGTAGACCTCGCGGTCGTTCCTGTGGTCGGCCATGGGGAAAATGCCGCTGCGATAGGCACGCAGCAGCAATTCTGCCGGAATCAGGTCGGGAACGGGGGCATGCATGGCGTGAGCGAACCTAACAGTTTGTGCGAGCGTGCGATACGTGTCTTGCCAAGTGCGCGCACCTCTACTAATGCGCGCGCTTCCAGCTGCAGGGGTGTAGCTCAGCTGGTAGAGCATCGGTCTCCAAAACCGAGGGCCACGGGTTCGAATCCTGTCACCCCTGCCATTTTCTTCCATTCTGCTTGTCGCCCGCGTCTGCGCGCTTTATCGCGCTGACCCATGACAGAAGAAGAAAAACGCAAGCGCGGCATTCAGGACCGCAAGTTCTACCCTGCACATAAAGAGGCCCAGTTCGAAAAGAAGGGCCTCGAAACTCACACACCGCAGACCGAACACCCCTCATACAAGCTGGCATTTCAGGACAAGGACTTCCTCCTGCGCGAGGAACTGCGCCCGGTTCGCTTCCAGCTCGAATTGCTGAAGCCCGAGATGGTCCTCGACGAAGCCGGTGTCGGCTCGACGCTGGTCATGTACGGCAGCGCCCGAATTCCCCCGCCCGAGGCGGCCGAAGCCGCGCTGGAAGGCGCGAAGGACCTGCCGGAATACGACCGCAAGGTCGTCGAGAACCTGGTCGCGAAGAGCAAGTATTACGACGAGGCCCGCAAGCTGGGCAAAATGGCGACCGAGAAATCGATCATCGAGGACGGCAAGCGCCAGTTCGTCGTGTGCTCGGGTGGCGGCCCCTCGATCATGGAGGCGGCAAACCGCGGCGCCAGCGAGGCGGGCGGGGAATCGATCGGCCTCAACATCATCCTTCCCCACGAACAGGCGCCCAACCAGTATGTGACGCCTTACCTCTCGCTCAACTTCCACTACTTTGCGCTGCGCAAGATGCACTTCCTGCTGCGCGCGCGTGCGGTGGCCGTGTTCCCGGGCGGCTTCGGCACGTTCGACGAACTGTTCGAACTGCTCACGCTGATCCAGACCGGCAAGATGAAGCCGATCCCGATCCTGCTGTTCGGCAAGGATTTCTGGACCCGCGTCGTCGATTTCGAAGCGATTGCCGAGGAAGGCACGATCTCGAAGAAGGACCTAGACCTGTTCCGCTGGTGTGAAACCGCGGAAGAAGCCTGGGCCTATCTCTGCGATTTCTACGATCTGGGCTGTTAGCCCTCGTCGGGAGTGGACAGCTTACGCACCGCATGGTGCCCGAGCGGTCCGCTCCCCTCACCGAAACCGGGCGCCTGTTCTATCGCCGCGTAGGTAAAGGCGCGTGCGATCCGCACTGCATGGGTCAGCGGCTGGCGCATGGCGAGCAGCGTGGCGAGCGCGGCGGATAGCGTGCAGCCCGTGCCATGCGTATGGCGCGTGTCGATCCGTGAATGGCCGAAGCTGGCAAGCTTGCCGCTGGCAGATACGACATAGTCGATCACCTGGTCGCCTTCGCCATGCCCGCCCTTGGCGAGTACTGTGGTGTCGTATTTGCGCGCCAGTTCGAGTGCGGCCTCGAACACTTCCTCGCTGTCGATTTCCTCGCGACCGGTAAGGATGGCGAGCTCGGGGAGGTTGGGCGTGACCACGGTCGCGATCTTCATCAGTGCGTCGAAGCCGGCGATAGTGGCATCGTCGGCAAGGACCGATCCGCTGGTTGCGACCATCACGGGGTCGAAGACGATCGGCCCGGCGAAGGTGTCGAGCCGCTCGGCAAGGCGCATCGCGATTTCGGGCGATCCGAGCATGCCGATCTTGATCGCATCGACACCGATGTCGCCGATGCAGCTGGCGACCTGCTCCATCACGAGGTCGGGATGCATCGCGCCCACTTGCTGTACCCCGCGCGTATTCTGCGCCGTGACAGCGGTGATCGCGGTCATGGCATAGCCACCGAGCATGGCGATAGTCTTGATATCGGCCTGGATACCGGCGCCGCCCGAACTGTCGGATCCGGCAATCGACAGGATGCGGGGAGGGGAGGTGAACTCGCTCATCCCTTGAACTTGCGCTCCGTGCTCGGCGGGAATTTATCCTGCAACTTGGCGGGGCGGGTGGGGCGATCCATCAGCTCACCGCCGCAATTGGGGCAGAGGTCGTCGAGCGCGTCACTGCAATCGGCGCAGAAGGTGCATTCGAAACTGCAGATGAAGGCGCCGGGCGCTTCAGCGGGAAGGTCCGTGCCGCAGCGTTCGCAATCGGGACGCATTTCGAGCATCAGACAGCCTCCCTCACGGCATCGCAAATGCGGTCGACCACCGCCTCGACCTGCGCGGCATCGTCGCCTTCCGCCATGACGCGGATGACCGGCTCGGTGCCCGATGGCCGGATCACGAGACGGCCGCAGCCTTCGAGTTCCTTTTCCGCCTCGGCGATCACGGATTTGACCGTTTCATTCTCGAGCGGCTTGCCGCCCGGGTAACGCACGTTCTTGAGTAGTTGCGGGACGGGATCGAAGACATGGAGCAGTTCGCTCGCCTTCTTTCCGGACCGCACGACGCTGGCAAGGATGCGCAGTGCCGCAACGGTGCCGTCTCCCGTGGTCCCGAAATCGGTCAGGATCATGTGGCCCGACTGCTCGCCGCCGACGTTGAAACCGCCTTCCTTCATGCGCTCGAGGACATAGCGGTCGCCCACTTTTGTCCGCTCCAGCGTGAGGCCGATGCTGTCGAGATAACGCTCGAGGCCGAGGTTGCTCATCACCGTGGCGACCACCCCGCCGCCCTTGAGATCGCCGCGCGCGTGCAGGCGGGTAGCGATCAGCGCCATGATCTGGTCGCCGTCGACCGCCTCGCCCTTCTCGTCGATGACGATCAGCCGGTCGGCATCGCCGTCGAGTGCGATACCGATATCGGCGCCTTCCTCGACCACGCGGGCCTTGATCGCATCGAGCGCGGTCGAGCCGACCCCGTCGTTGATATTCGTGCCATTGGGCGAAACGCCCATGGAGATGACTTCCGCCCCCAGTTCCCAGATCGCGCTGGGGGCGACCTGGTAGGCCGCGCCGTTGGCGCAATCGACCACGACCTTGAGGCCATCGAAGCGGATATCATTGGCGACCGACTGCTTTACGGCATGGATGTAGCGACCGGCGGCATCGTCGATCCGGCGGGCACGGCCGATCCGGTGCGGCTCTACCAGCAGCGGCTCCTGTTCGAGCAAGAGTTCGATTGCCGCCTCGGCCTCGTCCGACAGCTTGTAACCATCAGGGCCGAACAGCTTGATGCCGTTGTCCTCGAAAGGATTGTGGCTGGCGGAAATCATCACGCCGAGATCGGCGCGCATCTCGTGCGTCAGCAGCGCGATCGCGGGCGTGGGCAGCGGCCCGGTCATGATGACGTCCATGCCCACGCTGGTGAAACCCGCCACCAGCGCGCTTTCCATCATGTAGCCCGACAGGCGCGTGTCCTTGCCGATCACGACGCGGTGGCGATGACCTCCGCGAAGGAAATGCGTGCCTGCCGCCTGGCCGACCCTCATCGCTGTGGCGGCGGTCATCACGCCTTCATTGGTGCGCCCGCGAATACCGTCGGTGCCGAAAAACTTGCGCGACATCCGGATCCCCTTGTCTGTCTGCGGCGCCCTTCTGACGCGGAAAAGCCTCGAAGAAAAGACTGCTTACCCCCCTTTCCGTTCCTTTCGCCGCAGCCTAGTGCAACTTCGCGCGCTCTGGTGCGTTAGGGTCGCAACGGAATTATATTCACACCAACCCAAGAGGGGACAATTCGCATGGCTTTTGAGCTGATCGACCTTCCTTACGACGACACTGCGCTGGAACCTGCCGTGTCCGCAAAGACGCTGAGCTTCCATCACGGCAAGCATCACAAGGCGTATATCGACAAGACCAATGCCGCGATCGAAGGCACCGATCTTGCCGGCAAGAGCCTCGAAGAAGTGATCGCTTCGGCACGTGGCAGCAACCAGGGCCTGTTCAACAACTCGGCCCAGAGCTGGAACCACGGTTTCTACTGGCACTCGATGGCTGCAGAAGAAACTTCGGCTTCGGACGAACTCAAGAGCATGATCGACGATGCCTTCGGCTCGATCGACAATCTCAAGAGCAAGCTTGCCGAACGCGGCGCCGGCCACTTCGCTAGCGGCTGGGTCTGGCTCGCGGTCAAGGACGGCAAACTCACGATCGAAGAAACGCATGACGGCGATACGCTGGCCGATCAGGAAGGCGTGAACCCGCTGCTGGTCATCGACCTCTGGGAACATGCCTATTACCTCGACCACCAGAACGCGCGTCCTGCCTATCTCGACGCGGTCAACGGCAAGCTCAACTGGAGCTTCGCGAGCGAGAACCTCGTGCGCGGCACGGCATGGACCTATCCGAGCTGATAGCTGCCGACATCGGTAGATAAAGAAGGCCCGCCGCGCTCCTGCGCTGCGGGCCTTTTACGTATCCGAGGAGTCCTGGCCCATCTCGAGGACGTTGTTGGCGAACAGTGGCTCGCCGAAGATGAAGCCGACGAGGTTCGGCCGCCCGACATGGTCGAACAGGGCCGTCAGCATCAGCAGGATCGGCACCGACAACAGCGCGCCGAAAATGCCCCAGATCCAAGTGAAATAGGACAGGGCGATCAGGATCATCACCGGGTTCATGGTGAAGCGCGCACCGAGGATCGACGGCGTGATGACATTGGCCTCGACCGTATGGAGCCCCAGATAGGCCGCCGCCGGGATCAGGCCGATAAATACCGTCTCGGTCGTCGCGATGCCGAACAGGGCCAGCAATGCGATCATCAGCGTCGGGCCGATATAGGGCAGGAAGTTCAGGATCGCGGCGAGGCCGCCCCACATGATCGGCGCGTCGACGCCGAGCGCCCAGGCACCCAGCGCGACGACCACTCCCACACCCAAATTGATGAGGCCGACGGTCAGGATATAGGCCGCGACTCGGTCCTGCACTTCGCGCAGAACGCGCGCGGCCTTGATACTTGTTCCGAAACTGGTCCGCCCGAACAGCAGGCGCTGGCGCAGGCGGACGCGCGCCTCGATCATGAAGAATGCCATCAGCAGTGTGAGGATCGTCTCGATCACGAAGCTCGGTGTGGCGAAGGCGAGTTCTTCTAGCAGACTGGGCGTCGCAACGACGACTTCACGCTCCTCGCCGCGGCTCATGAGGTCGGCGAGCTGGTCGTTCATCTGCCCGATCCACGCGAAGCGGTTGCGCAGCTCGGCAAACCGGTCGGCCACATTCTGCGCCATCGTCGGCAATTCGTCGAACAGCGTCACGGCCGGTTGCAGGATCAGCGCGAGCGCCAGCAACAGGATGGCGAAGAAGAACAGCAGCGCAGTCAGCGATGCCAGGAGATTGGGTATGCCCCAGCCATTGAGCCTGTCGGCAAGCGGCGAGAGAATTACGGTTAGGATGATCGCCGTGACGACCGGCAGGAACACGACCGAACCGATCGAGAGAACGAAGGGCAGGGCAAAGAACAGCCCCAACCCGATCAGCACGACGAGTGCCGAAATCAGGCGCAGTTCCTGTTCGGCAAACGCGAGCCGCCGACCGCGAACCGGTGGGGCCGGTTCGCTGGCAGTGCTTTCGCTGATCTGGTCGCCGTCGCTCATTGCTTCCTTGTCTGCCGCGATGTCAGGGCGAGGGCAAGAACCCTCAACTGCGCGCCGCTACGCCCTGGCCGGCCGCCACATCGTCGAGTTCCTCGAGAATGGCGCGGTGGGCAGTATCGTCGTCGATCGAGCGCTTCGGGATCGAGCCGTCGGCCAACATCGTGTTGAGAGCAGAACGGGCACGGCCCACCCGGCTCTTGATGGTGCCGACTGCGCAGCCGCAGATATTCGCGGCTTCCTCGTAGGAGAACCCGCCTGCGCCGACGAGCAGCAAGGCTTCCCGGCGCTCGGGAGGGAGCGTCAACAGCGCGCGGTGCATGTCCGAAAGGTGGATCGGTTCCTCCTGTCCGGCAGGTGCGGTCAGCACACGTTCGGCAACGGTCTCGTCATATTCGCCGCGAAAGCGGTTGCGGCGCATGTCGGTGAGATAGGCGTTGCGCAGGATCACGAAAGTCCATGCGCGCATGCTGGTGCCCGGCTGGAACCGTTCCTGCGCGGCCCATGCCTTGAGCAGGGTTTCCTGCACGAGATCGTCGGCCATGTCGGCACGGCCGCACAGGCCGCGGGCGAATGCGCGCAGGTGCGGCACCACTTCGGTGAGTTCGCGTTTGAAGTCGGCCTTTTCGGAAGCCGTCCGTTCCGTAGCCTCCATCAGTCCTTGGCATCCAGTTGCGAGAGAAGATCCTTGAAGGTGTCCGGCAGAGGTTCTTCCACCACCGAATCATACAGCTTGCGCAGCCCATTGGCCCATTCGGGCTGGGCCTCCTTGGGGCGCGCGATTTTCGCGTCGTCGGAGCCCTTCTCGGGCTGATTTTCTGAAGTTTTCTCAGCGTTCATCGCGTTTGATAACGTCCTTGCCATTCCGGAGGAAGCCTCGCGCGCGATGCACGGACAAGCCCCCGGTGTTCGATCCCATGTGCACGCTGAACGCAATCGGGGCCATTCCGTTCCATTGTCGATGCAAAAGACTTGGCAGTGGCGGAACAATCTGCGCACCTGCGGATAGTAGGCGCACACAGGCAGTTCTAGTGAGTTAAAACGCTGGTCGAGAACGATCTTATGGCGAGGGGGAAGCGCAAGCGATGGCTCGTGGAATATCCGCGAGCCGCGCCGCTTGCTATTTTCGCGTTGATCGCGGCGATCACCGTCCTTGCTGTCTTTTCGATCGAGCGCGGCGAACGCGTCCGCGATGCTGCCGAACTTAACCGCAAGGCGGTTACAATGGCCGCGGCCATCGAGCGACGCGCCTATTCGAACTCGTCATTCCTCCGCGCCGGTGCCGCGCTGTTCGGGGCGCAGGACGAAGTCACGGCCGAGATGTTCCGTACCTTCGTTTCCGAACTCCGGCTGGACGCGGATTATCGAGGTGCGGAAGGCATCGGGTGGGCCCCGGCCATCGGAACTTCACAAGTCTCCGAATTCGAGCAATCCTTGAACGAAGGCCGGGTCGGCCTGACGAAGATCACGCCCTCGCTCGAACAGCAACCGCGCCGGCAACTCGTCCCGATCCTCTATCTCCAGCCCGACACGCTGCGGAATCGGCGCGCGCTGGGATTCGACATGTATTCCGAAGAGGTCCGGCGCGAAGCGATGGACGAGGCGACCCGCACCGTCAGGCCGACTGCCACCGGCCGGATCACACTGATCCAGGAGGGGGGCGGTTCGGATGCCGGTTTCCTGATCTATATGCCGGTCTTTGATGGTTTCGGTGCGTCACGCAGCTTGAAGGGCTTTATCTACAGCCCGTTCAATGCGGCCCAGTTCGTTGCATCGGCGTCCGACCTCACACAGGGCGGAGATGCAGGTATCCGGCTCTACGATATTCGCGGTAGCGAGCGCCAGCTCATGGCGCAGCTGGATGGCTGGAAGGAAGAGGGCGAAACGGTCGAGCGCGAAGTGGACCTGGCGAACCGCACGATGGTGCTGGTCGTGCAATCGCAAAGCGACGACGTCCTTTCGCCCCTGTCCATGATTACGCTCTTGTTCGGTCTCGCTGTGGCCAGCCTCCTGCTGGTTGTCGCCCGCCTGCTTACCCGGCAGGCGCAGGAAGACAGTCGCTCGCTGGAATGGTTCGCAGAGCAGAACTCGATCCGCAATTCGCTCACGCGGGAGCTCAATCACCGCGTCAAGAACACGCTCGCCAATGTGCTCTCGATTGTCTCGCTGACGCGCCGCCGCGCGGAGTCGCTCGACGAGTTCGCTACCGGTATCGACAATCGCATCCGTGCGCTTTCGGCGACGCATGATCTTTTGACCAATTCCGAGTGGGGCACGACGCCCATTGCGTCGGTCGTCCATGTCGAGCTGGCGCCTTATGCCAATGACGATGATCACACGGTCGATACCGGTGGTCCCGATGTCGAACTGGCGCCGAACGACGCCCTTTCGCTCGGCCTTGCGATCCACGAGCTTGCGACGAATGCCGCCAAATATGGCGCGCTCAGCTGCACGGGTGGAAAGGTCGAGGTGCGCTGGTCGCTCGTGAACGACAAGCTTGCGCGTATCCGCTGGGTCGAGAGCGGCGGTCCGGAAGTCTCGCAGCCCGAAAAGCGCGGTTTCGGTACGGACCTGATCGAGAAGATCGTCGCGCATGAACTGCGCCACCCGGTCGAACTCGACTTCGATCCCGAAGGTGTGCGCTGCACGCTGCTCGTCCCGGTGAGGGAGCCGAGCGAATTCGAACTGCGCAGTTCCTCACCTTCCACCAGAGGTCACTGATCCTCGCGGGGCCGGACGGGCCGCCGCGACATCAAGACATCGAGAGGCAGAAAGAAAAGGCCGCCCGGATCGTCTCCGGGCGGCCATTCCCCTTTTGACTTTTCGTCGGCTCAGCCGAGCGGACGGCTCGATCCGAAGAACAGCGCCTGGCTGATCGCAGCCCGTACGGTCTGCTCCTGGAACGGCTTCGTCACGAGATAGGTCGGCTCGGGACGATCGCCGGTAAGCAGGCGTTCGGGATAGGCAGTGATGAAGATCACCGGCACGCTGTCTATCGCGAGAATGTCGTCGACCGCATCGAGACCCGAAGAACCGTCGGCAAGCTGGATGTCCGCGAGCACGAGGCCCGGGGTCTTCTCGGCGACGACTTCCTGCGCCTGCGTCCGCGTTGCGGCGGTACCGCAGACTTCATGACCAAGCGAGGTCACGAGGTCTTCGAGCTGCATCGAGATGAGCGGCTCGTCTTCGATGATCAGCACGCTGGTCGAGCTTTCGCGGTCGATTTCGCCGACCGCTTCCTGCACGAGGCGTTCGACTTCCTCGGCCTCGAGCTCCATGATCTCGCCGGCCTGCTCGACGCTGAAATCTTCCAGCGTGGTCAGCAACAGGGCCTGGCGGTTGAGCGGAGTGATGGACTTCAAACGGTTCTGGGCGGCACCCTCGTGGCTGCCGCTTTCGCCATCGTCGCTCACATCGAGATAGGCGCTGGCCCATACTTTGTTGAAAGCGCGATACAGCGGCACGCGGCCACCTTCGAGCGAAGACTTGAGCTGCTCGTCCGCGAGCGCTGCCTCGAGGGTAGCGCGAACGAAGGCATCTCCGGTTGCCTGCGATCCGGTCAGCGCGCGCGCATAGCGGCGCAAGTAAGGCAGGTTTTTAGCAATCTGGTCACCAAGCGACATATAACCCCTTCCGTGGTTTGCGCGTGGAGAACGCCCGTGCGCGAGTTAGGTTCCGTAAGTTACTGGCAGAATACCGCGAATTGACAAAAGACATATTTGCTCCGACGAAGCGGCCCGGCGAAGAGTGGATTTCGCCTCACTTGGGGGTGCTGCGGTGTACGAAGTTTCCGATCCCTATGATTGCCTGAATTGCCCGCTTCAGGATTGCCGGGGCCTGCGCCCGCTGGAACAGAAACAGCGGGCCTACATGACCGACTTCAAGGACGGCGAGGTCCGCTGCGAGCGTGGCGACACCATCCTGTGCGAGGGCGAACATGCACGCTCTCTCTATACGGTCCTCGAAGGCGTGCTGATCCGCTACCGCTCGCTGGAAGATGGCAGGCGGCAGATCGTGAACTTCATGTTCCCGGGTGACCTCGTCGGGCTGCAGGGCGCATTCGACGAGCCGGCAAGTCACACGGTCGAGGCCCTGATCGCGGCGCGCATGTGCGTTTTTCCCAGGAGCGATTTCACCTCGCTGATCAAGGAGCACCCGCGCCTCGGCTACGATCTCACGTGGCTGGCTGCGAAAGAGGAGACCGAGCTCGAGGGGCACATCGTCTCGCTCGGCCAGCGCAGCGCGAAGGAGCGGGTCGTCTATCTTGCCACCTGGCTGCTCGACCGTGCGCTTGCGACGGGAGTAGCCGATGAAAGAAACACCCTGTCGATACCCGTCACCCAGTCGCAGATCGCGGATATGCTGGGCCTCTCGCTCGTCCACACCAATCGCACGATCCGCGCGCTCGATCGCGAAGGGTTGGTCGAATGGAGCGCGCGCGAGCTGTGCGTGCCGGACCTTGAAAAGGCTTCGGATTTTTCCGGATTCGACCGCAGCGGCCGCGGTTCACGCCCGTTTATCTGAGGGGCGCAACAGCTTTGCGAAAAAAATTGATCTGATCGGGGAACCCCATTCCTGCTGGGTCATTTAGCTTATGTCACCGCCGAGACCCCCCCTCCCGTCCAAGCGGCTGGTGATACGATCCCGAAAGGCCTTCGCTCCAAGAGAGCGGAGGCCTTTTTTCTTGCGTGGCTACTATGCCGGGCCTGGCGGGTGCGCGGGTGGCCCCGCCGCAAGAAGAGCGGCACAGGCCCCGAAGGGATTAATTGGTTGTGAGGGCGCCGCGCAGGCGCGAGAAAATACCGGTGCGCTCGGGCCTGCCGAGCAGCTCGACGAGGTCCGCGGAATCATAGGGCTTTTCGAGCACGCAACCCAGCGCGGCGATCTCTTCCGGAATGTCTTCCGGCGAACCGGTCGAGAAGATGATGCGCGGCCCGTCGGGGCCGAGAGTGCGCACGAGTTCGGCGATCGCCCAGCCGTCGTCCCGGTCGGACAGGTGGACATCGAGAACGATTGCATCGGGACGCTTGCGGCGCAGCGCCTCGAGCGCGGTCTCGGTGCTGCCGCAGAGTTCGATCTTGCCCACGCCTGCATCGGCGAGGGCATTCTCGATAGTCATCGAAAGGATGGCATCGTCTTCCACCACGAGGACGTGAGGGGGCAGCTTTTTCGCTGCTTTGTTATTGCCGCTGCGCTTCATGGTGATCCGTGAATATCGGAATGCCGCCCCATCGCGGCTCCCCAACTCCCGAACGGCGCTTGGGGCCCTGCGGTTCCCGTGTGATGCGATTGTGCAGCCGGGTGTTGCCGCGGCGCCACGAATGCGCCGGCGGGCACGTTCAAAGCTGTTTTTCGTAGATCACGTATTCGCGGTTGATCGAGCTTTCGATGGCGTCGGCGATGGCGACCATCCCCTTGTTATCATCGAGGATCCAGCCGATTTCGGCCCTCTGCGACCCGTAAATTCCGGTCGCATTGTCACGGATCTTGCTGATCATCATGAAGGCCAGCTGGCTGGCGAGACGCGAGCTCTGGAATTCCTTGAGCACGCCCATCAGCGGGACGCGCATGTCGAGCCCGGTGGGCTTGCGCAGCGCGCGCAGCAGGTGGAACCAGCCGAACGGGAACAGCTTCCCGCGAACTTTCTTCAGCACGCGGTTGAGGTCGGGCAGCACCACCATGAAGGCCACGGGGCGACCGTCCAGTTCGGCGATCATGTTGAGTTCGGGCCTCACGACCGGTTTCAGCTTCTTGGCGGCGTAGGCGATCTCGGCTTCGGTGAAGGGCACGAAACCCCAGTTGGTCGACCACGCATCGTTGAGGATTTCTAGGACCGTGCGGATTTCTTCGGCCCAGCGCGACTTGTCGACACCGCGCACGCGAATGCGCTCGTTGCGTTCGCCAGACTGGACGATGCGCTGCACGATGCGGGGGAACGGATTGCTGATGTCGAGATCGTAGGTCAGCAGGCTCTTCGCGTGCGTGTAGCCGGCGCCCTCGATCATGGGTTGGTATTCGGCAGGATCGTGACCCATCATGATCATCGGGGAATGGTCGTGGCCCTTGACCAGCAGGCCCGGCTCTTCCCAGATCGACAGCGAAATCGGGCCGATGACGCGGGTCATACCCTTCTCGCGGAGCCATTCCTCGGCCTGAGCGAGCAGCGCCTGCGCCACGACCTCGTCCTCGGCATCGAAGTACCCGAACATGCCGGTTCCCGGACCCATGCCCTGTTCCTTGGGCAGTTCGAGCGCGAGATGGTCGATATGGGCCGCAATCCGCCCCACCGGCTTGCCGCCGCGCCTGGCGAGGAACAGCTGGACGCTGGCATGGCCGAAAAAGGGGTTCTTGTCCGGATCGATCAGTTCGAGCTGTTCGGAGCGGATCTGCGGAACGGTGTGCTCCACGCGTGCGGCGAATTCGCGCCCTAGGTCGACGAAGGCGGCGCGCCCCTTCTTGCCTTCGACAGCTTCGATAACAATATTCTGGTCAGCCACGCATTGGTCCTCTGATTGGCGCTCTGTTCAGCCACGGTTAGCCCTGCGTATGGCAGTTGATCTTTGTCAAGGAATCGCGCCGCTTCGATTACTATGATCGAGAGCGGGCACTGTCCTTTTTCGTGCCTTTGCACTAAGGCCGCCCCCAGGAAAAAGACCATGAAACTCGACCAGACCCTTCCGGCCGCCGATCTCGCGCAACAGCGCGACAAGCGCGGCTGGCATTCGCAGATCGCCGACGACAAGGCGATGCTCCGTGCAGCACGCGACCTGACGAAGGATATCTCGGAGCATCGCGCCGCGATTTACTGGACCGACATGATCGCTTCGGCGCTGATCGGCTATGCTACGCTTGCGGGCGCGATCCTGATCGAAAGCACTGCGCTTGCAGTGGTGCTGGCCGTGGTGTCGGTGCTCTCGCTGTACCGCGCGCTGCTGTTCATTCACGAGATCTCGCATTTCCGTAACGGTGCGCTCCCGGGCTTCCGCACGGCCTGGAACGCGCTGGTCGGCATCCCGATGCTGACCCCGTCATTCATGTACGAGCAGGTGCACACGCTGCACCACAAGCGCACGCAATACGGGACTGTCGAAGACCCCGAATACCTGCCGCTCGCGCTAATGAATGCGTGGAGCCTGCCGCTGTTCGTGATCATTGCGATCCTTGCGCCGGTCGCGCTGCTGTTCCGCTTTGCCGTTCTGGTGCCGCTGGGTGCGATCATCCCGCCGATCCGCCAGCTCACGTGGCAGCGGGCGAGTGCGCTGGCGATCAATCCCGAATTCCGCCGTCGTCCTCCCGAAGGCGACCTGAAGCCGCGCGTGCTGTTGCAGGAAGCGGCTGGTGCGATCTGGGCCTGGCTCCTGATCGGCAGCGTGTTCGTATTCGGCTGGAAGCCGCTGCTGATCGCGCTCGGCGTTGCCTCGGCCGTGGCACTGCTCAACCAGCTGCGCACGCTCGTGGCTCATTTGTGGGAGAACGAGGGCGAGGCGATGACCGTCACCGCGCAGTTCCTCGACAGTGTGAACGTGCCTCCGCCGGGCCGTATCGCAGAGATCTGGGCCCCGGTCGGCCTGCGCTATCATGCGCTGCATCACCTGATGCCTTCGATGCCCTACCATTCGCTGCCGGAGGCGCATCGCCGCCTGGTCAGGGAACTGGGTGAAAGCTCGACCTATCACGGTGCGAACCACAAGGGCATGGGTGTGCTGGTGGCACGTATCGCACGCAGCACCATGGGGCGCCGCGCCTAAGCCAGTTTCGACCGCGCACGAAAAAGGCCGCCCCCCTCGGTGATTGGGAGCGGCCTTTCGATCACGGGTCATGCGACCCCATGAAAGTCGTGACTTAGTTGGCGTCGATTTCCGCCTGTACACCGTCTTCGCTGATCGTCGCATCGACATCGGCGCCGTCGATCGTGACGCTCGAACCTTCGTCATCGGTAGCGACCGGATCGGTCATGACGGTTTCGGTTGCAGCCGGCTCTTCGACGACAACGGTATCGCCTTCGGCTTCGGGTGCTTCTGCTTCACCGCAAGCGGCCAGAGCCATGGCGGCGGCGAGGGCGGGAATTGCAAACTTCTTCATGCCGTATCTCCTTTATGGCAGCATTGTGTCATCAATGCGCCAAAATTGAGGCGGTTCCCGTAAAGATGTTCAGGCGAGGAACTTGATCATCGCGCAGCGCCGCTCGCGCGGGAGGCCGTGTTCGACTTCCTGCTCTATGTCGGCCGCAAGGCGCGGATGGGCCTCAAGGTCGGCAATCGTCTCGAAGCCGTGCCTTGCGTAGAATGGCGCGTTCCACGGCACATCGCTGAAGGTCGTCAGCGTAATGGCCTGAAATCCGCTGTTGCTTGCATCGATGGCGATTGCGCGCAGCAGCACGCTGCCGATCCCCTTGCCCTGCGCATCGGGATGGACAGAGAATTCGCGGATATGGAGTTCGCGGCGGAAAGGCTCGGTCGAGAGGAAGCCGATAATGGTGTCCTCGCTCGTCGCCACCAGGCAGTGGCCCTTGCGGATCATGAGGCGCTGTTCGTCGGCCGGGATGGCATGCATGCCGGCGACATTCGCCAGACCTTCGACAGTCTCGAAAAGCTTTCCTGCGGCCAATTCGATCGCGGGGAGGGCATCGGCATCCTCCGCGCGCGCCAGACGGATGGCGAAATCGCTCATTCCTCTGTGCGGATCAGCACGGTCTCGCCGATGAGGGCAAACAGCAGGAACGGTGCCCAAGCCGCGAGGAAGGGCGGGTAGCCACCGAAATTGCCCATGGCGAGCGCGGCGTTGTCGACCACGAAATAGGCAAAGCCCAGCGCCATGCCGATCAGCGCGCGCACGAAGAGCTGGCCCGAACGGGCGAGGCCGAAGGCCGCGACTGCGCCGAGCAAAGGCATCAGGAAGGACGAGAGCGGTCCGGACAGCTTGTGCCACCACTTGGCGCGCATTTCGCCAGTGCGCCTGCCGGCTTCTTTGAAGGCATCGATCTGCTCGCCCAGCTCCCAGAATGGGATCGCGTCCGGGTCGATCTTGGCAAGGTCGATCTGGTCAGGGGTCAGTTCCTCGCCCACGACGACGCTGTCCTGCTCCTGCGTGGAAGCGGAACCGACATCGAAGCGCGTCACACCCTCCAGCCTCCAGCCGGGGCCGGCAAAGCTGGCCGTGTCGGCATCGATCTGCTCGATGATCGCGCCATCGGGGCTGCGGCGGTACCAGGTGACGTCGCGCATGCGGATCGTCTCGCCGCTACCGGAAAGCTGGGCGGCGGTCAGGACATTGCTGCCTTCCGCGAGATAGACGTTGGCCCTGACCGAGGATTCCTCGGGTATCGGGCCGTATTCGGCAGCCTCCCACGCCTTGAGCGTGGCCGTGGCGCGGGTCACCACCCTCTCGTTGAACGCGAAGCTGAAGACACCCACGGCCAGCGCGGTCAGCAGCAGCGGCGCGAGAACTTGGTGCGCCGACAGCCCGGCGGCCTTCATCGCGATGACTTCGCTGTTCTGGTTGAGCGTCACCAGCGAGATCAGCGTCGCAAGCAACACCGAATAAGGCAGGAAGCGCTGGATCAATTGCGGTATCCGAAGCCCTGCATAGGTGAGCAGTTCACCCTGTCCGTTGCCCTCCACCGCGAGGATCTTGCCGCTGCTCGACAGCAGGTCGAGCATCATCAGCACCAGCACCAGCATGACGAGCACGGCGAGGATACGGACGACGAACAGCTTGGCGAGGTAAAGCGTCAGCGTGCGCGAGGGGAAGAAATCGAGCTGCATCAGCTAGCCTCCTCATCGACCACCACGCGCCGGTTGCGTTTGAACAGCTTGCCGATGCGCTTGGCGATCTTGGAGAACCAGCTTTCGAGCGCGCCGATGGCCTGTCCGCCCGGCACGAAGGCAACGCGGTAATACATCCACATGATCAGCGCGGCGAAAAGGAAGAACGGCACCCATAGCGCGAGGATGGGATCGAACATCCCTATCGCGGCCAGATCCTCTCCGTACTGGTTCACCTTGTGATAGGCGACCACCATGATGATCGAGAGGAAGACGCCGAGCGCGCTGGTACTTCGTTTTGGCGGTATGCCGAGCGCGACGGCGAGTAAGGGCATCAGCGCCATCATCACCACCTCGACCAGCCTGAAATTGAAACTGGCCTGAGAGGCATCGCGCTTGGTCTCGGTCTGGTTGTCGGCCCAGCCGATACGTAACAGCTCGGGCAGGATGTACTCCCGCTCGTCCTCTCCGCGGGCGCGGAATTCCTCGATTGCGGGCAGGTCGATCGGCAGGTCGTGCCGCGTGAAAGTGAGCACACGCGGGGTCTGGCTTCCGGTGTCCTGCACGATGGTGCCTTCGGTCAGGCGCAGGATGATCGTGTCGGGATCGTCGGTCGTGGCGAGGAAAGCGCCTTCCTTGGCGCTGATAGAAAGGACCTGTCCCTTGTCATTTGCGACGCGGGCGAAAATGCCCTTGAGCTGGCGGCCCTCGTTCTCGCTCTCCTCGATACGCAAGGCCATGCGGTCGGCCAGCGTGGTGAACTCGCCCACCTTGATCGAGGCGCCCAGCGCGCCCGAGCGCAGTTCGTATTCGAGCCGTTCGTAGGTGAAGCGGCTGACCGGCTGGATGAAGAAAACCAGCGCGACATTGACCGTCATCAGCACGGCGGTGATGGCAAAGGGTACGCGCAGCAGGCGGCCATAGGACAGGCCGACGGCGCGGAAGACATCGAGTTCGCTGGTGGTCGCCAGCTTGCGGAAGGCTAGCAGAATGCCGAGCAGCAGGCCGAGCGGGATCGCAAGGCTCGCATATTCGGGCAGCAGCGTGGCGAGCATTTTGAAGACGACGCCGATCGGTCCGCCTTCCACCGCGACGAAGTCGAGCAGGCGCAGCATCTTGTCGAGCACCAGCAGCGAGGCCGCCAGCGCGAAGACCCCCAGCATGGGGACGATCACCAGCCGGAAGATGTAGCGGTCGATTGCGGGGAGGAAATTGAGCACTCGGGTTCCGGCTATTGGGTCGCGTCTGTGGCTGAGGCCCTAGCGCGAAAATCTGCGCACGTCATGCCCTACCAGAAACGGCTTCCGGGGATGCCCTTGAAGGGGCCCGCCTCGCGGCTGGTGATCCAGCCGCCGTAGAAGCCGCCCGGCTGCGGGATGACCTGTTCGCCATCGACGAGGCATTGATCGAAAGGTTCGGGGTAGAAAGCGAAAAAGCCCGCGATCGGCAGGAAGCCGCTGGTCGGGTCCTGATAGCTCCAGCACACAGCCTCGAGCTTTTCGCCGTCGACAACGGCATCCCAATAGCGCGCCTGTCCTTTCCATTCGCACAGCGAACGGCGCGGATTGGGCGCAAGATGCTGGGTCGCGACGTCCCGCGGCGGCAGGTAGTAGGTCGGCGGATGGCTGGTTTCGAGCGTGCGGTAAGCGCTCCGCGTATCGGCAAGCGTCACGCCCTGATGGCGGATCACGATATGCCGGCCTGTCTTTTCTTGGATAGCGGGGCGGGGATAGTCCCAGACGCTTTCCTGCCCTTCACGGACCGGATCGGGTTCAGGATGGCCGAAAAAGGCTATCGCCTCAGGCCTTTTCCAGCGTGCACTGGAGCGGGTGCTGGTTCTCGCGGGCGAAATCCATGACCTGGTTCACCTTGGTCTCGGCCACTTCATACGGGAAGATGCCGCAGACGCCGACGCCCTTCTGGTGGACGTGAAGCATGACGCGCGTCGCTTCTTCCATGTCCATGCGGAAGAAGCGCTTCAGCACGATCACCACGAATTCCATCGGAGTGTAATCGTCGTTCAGCAGCAGCACCTTGTACTGGCTGGGCTTCTTCGGCTTGGCGCGCGTCTTGGTGGCGAGACCGGTCTGGCCTTCGCCGTCGCGCGAATCATCATCGTCGCCTGCGGCGCGGATGGTCATGAATTGATGCGGCTGGGTCATCGAAGGCGCCAATATCGTATCCGGATCGAAAATCGCAAGCGGTGTCCTGTCCGAATTTGGAGGAGACGGGTCAAGAAAACGTCAATTCGCCGCTTTCGTGCCTGCAAAAGCAAACGGGCCGGACAACACCGAAGTGCCATCCGACCCGCCGTTTTCAACCACCGGGCAAAGGGAGAGAGGAGAGAGATGCCCGGCGGGTTGAAGCTGGTATTGTGTTTCGCGCTTAGGCGGCCTTGCGGACCTTCTCAGCGGCCAGGCTCATGCGGCTCGAGAGCGGAGCGAAAGCTTCGTTGGCGAGCTTGAGCATGGCTTCGGTGTTCTTCGAGGTGGTCGAAACCATGGCGTCGAAGTTGCGACGTGCGATTTCGCCCTGCAGCTGGAACAGCTCGGTCGGCGACTTCACGGCAGCCATCTTCTTGACGTCGCCCTGGACGGTTTCGGCAGCCGACTTGGCTTCTTCGACATAGGTGCGGCCCATGTCCTGCATGCCGCCAGCAAGGATCTTGCCGCTCTCGACGAGAGCTTCGAGGTTGCCCTTCTGGAATTCGACGACGTCCTGGGTCATTTCTGCACTCTTGTCGTAAGCAGCCTTGGCGCGGGTCTGGACGTCGGCAGCCATTTCCTTCGCCTTGGCGGTGTAGTCGGTGGTCTTAGCGTTCTTTGCGGTAGCCATGATGGTGTCCTTCAATTTCGTAATCGGGGTAACAGAGGTCTTGGCAGCAGCCTTCTTGGCGACCGGCTTCTTGGCCGGTGCAGCCTTCTTGGCGGCGACCTTCTTCGGAGCGGCCTTCTTGGCAGCTGCTTTCTTGGCCGGAGCCTTCTTCGCAGCGACCTTCTTGGCCTTCTTCGGTGCAGCCTTCTTGACCGGAGCCTTCTTCGGCTTGGCGGCAACGGCTTCAGCGACCTTGTCGGTCTTCACCGGCGCAGTCGCGTCAGCTTCGACAGCCTTCTCGACAGCCTTGGCGCTAACCTCGGCGGTCTTCTTTTCGGCAGCCTCGGCGTAAGCCTTTTCGGCAGCAGCATCGATTTTGGTCTGGCTTTCAGCCATGTCAGTAACCTCGCATTTGTTGCACTGCACAAAATAGGCACTGCAGGTGCGAAGTCAAGGATTTTTTGTGCACTGCACAATAAACCGCGACGAGGCGTGTTTTCAGCAGGTTAGGCCGGAAATCAGCGCGTGGCGACGTAGCGTCCGGGCGCGTCCTCGATCACTTTATCGCCTTTCGAGCCCGGTTTGCGCTTGCCGGTGGCAGCCACGGTTTCGCCATCCTGCGTGCGCAGCCAGTCGATCCAGTCGGGCCACCAGCTACCGGGATGTTCTTCCGCCCCTTCGCGGAATTCGGCGAGATTGCGCGGCTCGCCGTCATTGGTCCAGTACTGGTACTTGCCCGATGATGGCGGGTTGACCACGCCAGCGATATGGCCTGAGCCTGCCAATACGAACTTGATCGGGCCAGTGAAGTGTTCCTTGATGCGCCAGACGCTTTCGGCGGGCGCGATATGGTCTTCCTTGCCCGCCTGGACATAGGTCGGCGTCTTGACCTGCCCCAGATCGATCGGCGTGCCGTCGACGCTGAGCGCATCGGCCTCGACCAGGCGGTTGTCGCGGTAGAGGTCGCGCAGGTACTGCTGGTGCCACTTGGCGGGCAGGTTGGTGACGTCACCGTTCCAGTGCAGCAGGTCGAAGGCGGGGTAGTCTTCGCCAAGCAGGTAGTTGTTGACCACGTAGTTCCAGATCAGGTCCGTGCCGCGCAGCAGGTTGAAGGTCGCGGCCATGTAACGCCCGTCGAGGTACCCGTCGGGGCTGAGCGCCTTGATCGTGCCGAGCTGGCCATCGTCGATGAAGTTGAGCAGTTCGCCCGCCTTTTCGAAATCGACCTGCGCGGTGAAGAAGGTTGCGCTCTTGACCTTGCCTTCCTCGCCCCGCCGATGGAGCAGGGCAATCGTTGCGGCGAGCGTCGTGCCCGCTACGCAGTAACCGATGGCGTGGACGCTCGGCACGCCCAGCCGCTCGCGGATGTGGTCAATCGCGTCGATCTGCGCGCGGACGTAATCGTCCCAGATCACATCCTTCATGCTCGCATCGGCCGACTTCCAGCTGACCATGAAGACGGTCACACCCTGGTCGACAGCCCATTTCACGAAGCTCTTCTTCTCGTTCAGATCGAGGATGTAGAAGCGGTTGATCCACGGCGGGAAGATGACGAGCGGGGTCGCCATGACCTTGTCGGTGGTCGGGCTGTACTGGATCAGCTGGTAGAGCGGGGTCTCGTGGACGACCTTGCCCGGCGTCGTCGCGATATTTTCGCCCAGCGTGAAGGCGCTGGCATCGGTATGGCTGAGCTGCCCGCGGCGCATGTCGGAGAGCAGGTGCTCCATTCCCTTGACGAGGTTCTGCCCCTTGGTCTCGAGCGTGCGCTCCATGACGACGGGATTGGTAAGCGGGAAGTTCGCCGGGCTGGCCGCCTCGGTAATCGCCTTTGTGGTGAACTTGAGCTGTTCGCGCTGCTGCGGGTTCAGCCCCTCCATCGTGTCGGCCATCTGCTCGACCCGCTCGGCAAGGAACAGGTAGGTCTGGTGGATCAGCGCGAAGGCGGGATGCGCGCGCCACTTCTCGTCGGCAAAGCGGCGGTCCTTGCGGGGCAGTTCGACATCGCCGCCAGCGTTCTCGCCCGCCTTCGGGCCGAGGCCGTATTGGCCGAGCACTGCGTTCCAAAGCTCCATGCCTTCGTCCCACAGCGCCTTTTGCTGTTCGGGCTGCGCGATGGGCATCTGCTTGTACCAGTCGGTCGCCAGGGCCATCCAGCGCGCCGGATCGAAATAGGGGACCAGCGCCTGAGGATTGCTCATCTGCTCGGCCTGGTACTGAGCCCAGAGCGCCTGCAGCTTCGCGCCGGTTTCCGCCCAGGCCTGCGCATCTACGGGCTTCATCGGCGTGTCGCCCATCATCAGCGAAGGGTCGATCGCCCCCGTCAGCGGAGCGAACATCGCCCGCGCCAGCTTTGCCGGGTGTTCGTAGAGATTGGTGAACGGATCGGGCGTTTCGGTCATCATCGCTCCTTAGCGGGGGCAAGCGCTGTTTGTCCCGCACTTAGAATATTCCGCGCCGCGCTGCATCAATGGCGTTTGCGCATGCTGCGTGAATAGGTAATCAGTGTGACAGATCAACGCCCGGAAGAGCCTAAATGTCCGACGAATTTTACCGCATCAAACGTATGCCTCCCTATGTCATCGCCGAAGTCAACGCGATGCGGCATGCGGCGCGGCAGGCGGGGCGCGACATTATCGACCTCGGCATGGGCAATCCGGACCAGCCCCCGCCGCAGCACGTGATCGACAAGCTGTGCGAAGTGGCCTCCAAGCCCGATGCGCATGGCTATTCGCAGTCGAAGGGCATTCCCGGACTGCGCCGCGCACAGGCGAATTACTACCAGCGCCGCTTCGGGGTCGAGCTCGATCCCGAAAGCGAAGTCGTGGTCACCATGGGTTCGAAAGAGGGCCTGTCCTCGATGGCGACCGCGATCAGCGCGCCGGGAGATGTCATCCTCGCGCCGAGCCCGGCCTATCCGATCCACACCTATGGTTTCATGATTGCGGGGGCGACCATCCGCAGTGTGCCGACCACGCCTGACGAGCACTATTGGAAGGCGCTCGACAACGCGATGGCCTACACCGTGCCGCGCCCGACGGTGCTGGTCTGCAACTATCCCAGCAACCCGACGGCAGAGACCGTCGACCTCGACTTTTACGAGCGGCTGGTCGCATGGGCCAAGCGGAACGAGGTCTGGGTGCTGTCCGACCTCGCCTATTCGGAGCTCTATTACGACGGCAAGCCCACGCGCTCGATCCTCGAGGTACCGGGGGCGAAGGACGTGGCGGTCGAGTTCACCTCCATGTCCAAGACCTTCTCCATGGCCGGATGGCGGATCGGTTTTTGCGTCGGCAACAAGAAGCTGATCGCCGCGCTGACGCGGGTGAAGAGCTATCTCGACTACGGCGCCTTCACGCCCGTGCAGGCCGCCGCCTGTGCCGCTCTTAACGGACCGCAGGAGGTCGTCGAGCAGAACCGTGCGCGTTATCAGCACCGCCGCGATGTCATGGTCGAAAGCTTCACTCGCGCAGGCTGGGCAATTCCCAACCCGCCAGCGAGCATGTTCACCTGGGCCAAGCTGCCCCCCGGTTTCGAACACATGGGCAGCCTCGAGTTTTCCAAGCAACTGCTACAGCATGCCGAAGTGGCAGTCGCTGCCGGCGTTGGCTTCGGCGAGGAGGGCGAAGGCTATGTCCGAATTGCCATGGTCGAGAACGAGCAGCGCATCCGGCAGGCTGCGCGCAACATCAAGAAGTTCCTCGCCGAACATTCCAAGGCATAGGTAATCAACCGGAATTACGGAAAAATCCAAAGTCAGCCATTGGTTTGGCGACGGGTGGGCATAGGAGTTCCTTATGTCGCTCGCCGAATATTCATGGCTCTCCGTATCCCCCAGCCCTCCGGGGCGGTGGGACCTCCGGCTCATGGGCTGGACACTGCATTCCTTCTTCCGCTGCGAGGATTTGCCGCGAGGCATTCCCGCCCTGCTCAAGCTGGAAGGGCTTGCTAAAAGCATTCCGCAACAGCGCCGCGCCGGACCGCTGGTGCTCGACCTCTTCCACCGAGATGCGCGATTGAAGGACCGCTGGATCGGCCTCCATCCGCGCGAATTCGGACTGCTCTGGCGGCTGGCGGAGACCCCGCACCGACAGGTCAGTCGCAAGGAATTGCTGCAGGATGTCTGGCGTCTGCGCCACGACCCGGAGACGAATTCGCTGGAGGTTCACGTCTCCCGCCTGCGCGCCAAGCTGGCGGTCTCGCAGCTCGGCTGGCTGGTCCACACGCATCCCGATGGCGGTTACCAGCTGGGCTCGCGCCGATACGGTGATGCCGAGGCGATCCGCGTCGTTGCTGGGCGCGCGCTGGACACTCGCGGCGCGATGACGCAGGAGGAGGCTTCCGAATACCGCAGAGTGCAGGAACGCCATGACCACCGAGAACCGCGTTACGATTGACCTTGCCGACAACGGCGTTGCGCAGGTCCGCTTCAACCGTCCCGACAAGATGAACGCGCTCGACCCGGCGCAGTTCGATGCGATCATCGAGGCTGGCGAGAAGCTGCGCACGATGAAGGGGCTGCGCGTTGTGGTGCTTGCGGGCGAGGGCAAGGCATTCTGCGCCGGGCTCGACATCTCGAGCTTCACTGCCGACGGGGATCGCAAGCCGCTCGCGGAACGCACGCATGGCAATGCCAACAGGGCGCAGGAAGCGGCAATGACCTGGCGCAAGTGTCCCGTGCCGGTGATCGCAGCGGTGCACGGCGTCTGTTTCGGCGGCGGTCTGCAGATCGCGAGCGGCGCGGACATCCGCGTGGTCCATCCGGCAACGCGCATGGCGATCATGGAGCTGAAATGGGGCCTCGTCCCCGACATGGGCGGCTACAATTTGTGGCGCGGCCTTATCCGCGACGACGTGCTGCGCGAGCTGGTCTACACCAACCGCGAGTTCACCGGTGCAGAGGCAAAGGAATACGGTCTTGCTACTCACGTGACCGAAAATCCGCTGGGCAAGGCGAACGACATCGCCAACGAGATCGCCAACCGGAATCCCGAAGCCATCCGCGGCGCCAAGCGCCTCTCCGAAGCGATGTTCGAGAAAACGGGCGACGAGATCCTGATGGCCGAAAGCGTCGAGCAGGACGCAGTGATGCGCAAGCCCAACCAGATCGAAGCGGTCATGGCGGGCATGCAGAAGCGAGCGCCCAACTTTACCGACGTTTGACGCGGCATCTTCGAAGCGCTTCCGATTGCGGATCTTCGACGACGCGGTCAGTCCTCGAGTTAGGATCGTGTGCAGGACATCCGCCGCACCGTTCAACCTTCTACTGGAACTGGAGCCCCCGGCCCTGTAGCTAGTTCGGTGAACGTTAACACCCAAGGGGGGCGCAGTTCTAAATCGAACCGCCAGCGCGAACCAAGGCGTCTCGGTCAGCTACGCGCTGCCCGCTGAGCGGTTGCGCCCGTATATTTCCACCTATTCGCTGACCGTAGTGGAAAAGAACAGGCAGACGGTTTTCGATCAGGTCTATCCGGAATGGCCCAACGTTCGCATGACGGTGGGAGGCGATATGGCTGCCTGCACTGGGCCCGGCCCCTTAAAGGTCTGCAATCCGATATGTGCGATCGGTCCGACCAGTCATGCGACACGCTTCTCGCTGGCCCCGGGACGCTATTGGACGATCAGCCTGTTGCCGCTCGGCTGGGCGCGTTTCGTCGGCATCCGTGCATGCGAGTTCGCCGACCACTGGGAGATTCTCGGCCGCGATAGTCCTCTTTACAACTTTGCCCCATTGCTCTCTTGCGAGCGGGCCGGGAGGGATTTTGCCGACGTGACGGGACGGATCGACGCGCACCTGATTGGCATGCTGGGCCAGCCGGCTGCCAGGGAAGACACTATCTTCAAGGCCCATTGCGCATTGCTCGATCCCGCCGTTACCACGGTGAAGGAACTTGCCGAGAAGGTTGGGATCGGGGTTCGTGCGCTCGAGCGGCTGTCCCTATCCGCCTTCGGATTCAGCCCGAACCTCCTGCTGCGCCGGCAGCGCTTCCTGCGAAGCCTAGCCCAGTTCATGCTGGACCCCTCTCTTTCGTGGATCGACACCCTCGATTCCCAATATGTCGACCAACCGCATTTCATTCGCGATTTCCGCCGGTTCATGGATGCGACCCCGAGTGCCTTCGCGGCAGAACCCCATCCGGTGTTGTGGGCTGCAGCCAAGGCCCGGACAGAGATCGCTGGCAAACCCATGCAGGTTCTCCAAGCGCCGAGCGAGGTCGCCTGAGGCCTGTGCCAATTCGCAGGAATTCCTGCACCGCTGTCAAAGAGATTTAGCGCGCCCTCTCGCCATAGATCCACGAAAACGGCCCCGAATAGCTCATGATCGGCCGGTAATCGTGCACCAGCTCAGCTGGCAGCACCTTGTCGGTCCGGTTGTCCAGCACCATCAGGCGACCGCCGCGCTTCACCGCAAGGATCGCGTGCTCGACATCCTGCCGGTCGCGCAGGACCACGAGGTACATGTCGTGGCCCGGCACACCGAGCTTCTCCAGCAGCGCCATTTTCGCCAGCGCGAAATCCTCGCAGTCACCATAGCCGCGGGCGAGGGTGGCAGGAGCGCTCGACCATTGGTCACCATAGGCGTCGTCCTGGTAGCGCAGGTTCCAGTTGACCCAGTTGTTGACCGCCAGCAGCGGATCGCGCGAGGGGCTGGCGATCGCCTCGGCCAGCATCGCATTCCACGGGCCGGCTTGGACGGTCAGCCGCGCAAGCCTTGCTGCGTCCCACTTGCGCGTCGGCACGGTGCCGCCTCCCACGGGCAGCGCGGTCATGCTGAAGAGGCTCGGCGCTGTCGGTCGTACGGGAGGCACCGGCAGCGGCGGTGCGCAATGGTGAAGGGCGCGGGGGGCTTCCGGCTCTGTGGCTATCTCGCTTTCTTGCGATGGCAGGGTGAAGACGAAACCTGTGGTCGGCATGACGTAGGCGTCTTCGTCCGGCTCGGCGGGCGGGGCTGGCTCGGGCAGAGGATTCTCGGCCAAGCATGCAGGCGGTACCTGCAGGGCCTGCTCTGCAAACTGCGCATGGGCAAGTGGCGCACACAGCATCGCGCCTGCCGAAACAAGCGTCGCTGCAAACGCGGTCCTGATAGAAAGCCCTGTCATGCGTGTCCCGTCGCTGCGCAAACTGGCAGCCATCGGGTGATCAGGCAAGCTGGCGTTCGGTCGCTCCCGCGCGATTGCTGCACCGCGCGTCGCAGTGGTTCACATCAGCCGAAGATCGCGACCGATTGCATCCCGTCGAGGACCTGCTTTCCATCGGCATTCCACAGCCGCAGCCGTTCCGAGGAATAACCGCCCGCTGCATGCTGGCTGGCGTTTTCGGACAGCCACCAGCCATCGCGGGTCGAGGGCGCGGTTTCGAGCAGGTTGAACGACCAGTTGATCGAACTGATCGGCCCCTGCCGCTGCATTGCCCGCATGGCACCCGGCGGCAGGACGTCGCCGAGCAGGATCAGCTCGCTGACCGGATCGAGCCCTTCGCGGTCGGCCAACCGCGCCCAGCGCCGCACCACCGGATCGCCCGGTCCGCGCTGCTCCTGCGCGCGCTTGAGTTCGAAATTGTGGCGGATGAAGGCTGGCCCCTTGTCGGTCATCGTGTAGGGCGCCTCCTCGGGCGGGCCGGGCCAGTTGTCGACCGGAGCCGCTTCGTGCACCGCATTGGGCTCGCGCTCGGTGCCGAACAGCCAGAAGGCGGTGAGGGTGCATTTGCCCTCGCACCAGATTTCGCTGCGGACCTGGGCTACATTTCGGCCCTGCCGAACGATCTCGCGCTTTAGCTCCACTTCCGGCCCGGTCGGCGCGACGAAGGCTACCTGCGCAGCGCGCAGAGGAGGCAGGTCGGTGAACGCCTTGATCGCGGCCGTATAGGCGACGAGCGCGGAGGCTCCGCCATACATGGTGCGGCCCTGAAGCCAGTGTTCGAGATTTTCGAAGCGGGTATTCCCGCCCTCGGCGGTGATCGGATCGGTCAGGCTGGCGATACTCATTTGCCACTCATTGCCCGCCTTCGCCCCTTCGTCCAGACTGACGTTACGTAAGGCGATTGCAAAGCTTTCCGAGAATCGCTAGTGGGCCGCTTCCCGTTCCGAGAGGTCGGGTGAGGCCCGATGGCGGAGTGGTTACGCAGAGGACTGCAAATCCTTGCACGCCGGTTCGATTCCGGCTCGGGCCTCCACTTCTCTTCCTTTTGCAAGAGAATGTGCCGCTTTAGCTCAGTTGGTAGAGCACATCATTCGTAATGATGGGGTCACGTGTTCGAGTCACGTAAGCGGCACCACCCCTTTCAGAAGCAAAACTCGAACCTTACTGCGGAAGGGCCGTTCGGCTGGTCGCGCGCTTGGGTCCTGCTTGGGGCGCTTTGAGCACGTGAATGGCCCGGTCCCACTGAATCCCCACCAACAATCTTGGGTGCGCAGCTTTCAAACTTGAGGACCTTTGAGCGGCAGCTTTCAGGATCGTCACGTGGGAGGCTGTAAGTCTGCTACTGGGTGGCAAGCAGACGATGGACGTGACATCAGCAGGCTAGGTACCGCTTCAATACGAGCGTTCAGTGCCGAGAAACCTCCACAATGCGATGTCGGATGCATGAGTATCCGTGTTCTCATTCTGACTTCAGCAACGCTCCTGTCTGCCTCTGTCTTTGCTTCTGAAGCCAATTCAGAATGGCAAATCGGCCCTGAAATCCGAGGAAAAAACTATTCGGTGGGTATGCCCGCTGTGATGTCTGTTGCCCATGCAGGACCCGCCTTCGACTTTCCAACCAGTCGGCAAGCTAAGGTAAAATATATCACGATGCAGACGGGCCCACTCACGTACGCTCGTAGCATGACCATAACTTATCGCATCGATGCTTCACCAGGCACGCGCTTTATCCCCAACGAAAAGCCCGGGGCGCAAGCCATCCTGAGCCTGTACTTTCAGAGGGAGGGCGATAATTGGTCAGGCCGCGGAAAGTACTCCGCGTATCGGTGGTATTCGGCACCCGAGAAAACGGTACCCCTTTCGCCAGGTCAGCACACGCTCACCGTTGATTTGGCCGATGACTGGATCCCGGTGACCGGTGGTCGCATGCAAAACATGCGTGGATTTCGCGCAGCTTTGGAGAATGCGGAAAAGGTCGGGTTTGTAATGGGCTGGTCCGGCGGACGGGGGCACGGGGTTTATGCGACAGGGCCGGCTCGCTTTACGTTGCTTGATTTCCAGATCAGGTAGCCGACGTAGTGAGATTGCCACATTCGCAGTGACACCCAATTCTCTTCTCACTAGGACGCCACGATGGCAAACTGGTTCATCACCTATTCCGAGACCAAGCGTGCAATAGGCGACTACTTCGCCGCGTCTGAAGCCCTGCTACACCTTCACGCCGGCCTCTTAATCTTCTTTCTGGGGTCGTTGCTCTTCAGGCGCCGAATGAGATCGTGGGTTCCCATCGGTCTGGTCTATCTCTTTGCTTTCGCAAACGAACTGGCAGATCTCTTCACCCCTGACAAACACTTCGGCCTGTTTGCTCCCATGGTCGACGTCGCGAACACGGTCTTTTGGCCGAGCCTTCTCTTTCTCTTGGCTCGCCGACGGATTCTGAAGGCCTAGAGAGAGAGATACGAAGTTGTGCCCAATGAGTGAGTGAAAGCCGCGGCCTAATGTCTGCAAGCGCGGTCGTTAGCTGCCTGTCCGTTCCTGTCACGGCGCTAGCTCGGTGAAGCTGCCACGAACTGGGTGGGAAACGGACGTCCCCCGCTTTGAAAATTCAGAGAAGTCATTCGTAGACGCTATGTGGTGATCGGCTGAATTTTGAGCTGCGAGCCACTCTCACCTGCCGCAATACCAACACAGTCTGCATGCATATGTATTTTCTACGCAAAGAGTCCGCCATCGACTTATATTCCCAACTGGCCTAGTGTGTTAATGTCGATGGGCGGAAGGGTATCGACGCTTCGGTTGCAATTGGCCTCCGGATGCATTTTTCGCCCGGGAAGTTTGTCATGCAGCGTCTCGCGCAATTTGACGTTACCCACCAGTTCCTAACTAGGCAGGGCCAGTTCGCCGCCCAGATCACTTTCGGGGTATTGTGCTCGGCCGCAATGATCAGTCTGCGTTCGGTTTTCGATTTATGGGCTCCGACGTCGGGTCCCTTTGCCCTTATATATCCAACCTTGTTGCTAGTAACACTCTATGGTCACTGGCAGGCAGGAGTGACCGCATTCGCGGTAACGTTCGTCTGGGCATGGTATTTTGTTCTTCCCGAGACCCGCGGGTTTCAGTTTATCGATCCGGCAGACCCGCCGCGGGTGGCCCTTAATGCGGCATGCTGCCTTATCGTTGTAATTTTTGCTGAAGCGTTTCGAAGAGCGGCACGTCGGACCGTCGATGAAATTCAGGCTGCGGCGGATCGCCGCTTGATCCTGCTTGCCGACCTCGAGCATCGCACCAAGAACAATTTCGCCCTCGTTGCCAGCATGCTGGAAATACAGAAGCGAAGTGCCACCGACCCACTCATTCATGAACATCTGAACGATGCAGCGGGCCGCGTTCGAACATTCGCGGACGCATATTCGGAACTTGCACTAGAGCAATCAGAAACCATTGAGGTCGATACAAAGGTGTTCATGGACAGTCTGCTTGATCGGCTCGAAAGCGCGGCTCTACCGAAGGGTGTGCGACTCTTTCGGGAAATCGACCGATGCAAGCTGCCGCGTGAGATCGCAGCCGCCCTGGGTCTGTACATGAACGAAGCGATATCCAACGCGCTCAAGTACGCCTTCCCCGAAGGCAGAAGCGGAACGATTGGCGTGTATTTCCATGCAAAGGAAGGAGACTGGAGTCTGACGATCGAGGATGATGGGCTGGGGCTCGATTCCAAGGGCCAGAACGAGAAGGGCCTCGGGTCTAAGCTGATGGAAGCCTTTGCAATGCAGGCGGGCGCGGTTCACTCGGCCGGTCCCGCAATGGTCGGCTTCAGGTCCGAGCTGACCTGCGAGAATATTTCAGAGCAGCAAGCCGCACACTGAGTACGGTTTCTCAAGTTCGAGCTTAGCAGAATGTCCACAATCGGGTCGTTAGCCGCCCGTCAGCTCCTGGCACATTCCTAGCTCGGTGAAAGCGTCACCAGGTGGGTGGAAAGCGGACGCAGCCGTTGCCATTCAAGCTTCTGCTGATAGCAAGGCCATCACTTCATCGAAGTCTTCATGCACATTGACCTGTGCACCGCCCGCGAAGTTCAGAACGACACCGCGTTCGTTTTTCCCGACGAAAAGGATTGCCGAAACCCGGCAAGCAGCAGCCGTGCCGTCGGTTCGGCGGAACATGGCAAATCCCTTGGGCAGAGACATGGCAGCCTCGCTCTAGCTCAATTGCGAGAGTTGCAGGGCAAGCTCGGCATCTCGCTTTTCCGCCTTGGTTTGCTCGGCCTTTGCGCGGTCTGTCGCTACTTTTCGCGCAAGTTCAGCAAGCCTTGTCCACGACTTCTCGGCACGCAGGTTGCGATTTTTGACATTGTCGAGCGTCGCCGCCTCGGCTTCGAGAGCTGCTTCTTGCGCACGCGCTTCGTAAAATTCGAACGATTGGTACAATGTGCATCTCTCAAGTCTGGATCATATACGGGTGTCCCCCTCGCGTGCCGGGTCGCAAAAGCACGCGAGAGGAACTCGGGTAAGCTGATTAGTCGGCAGCCGAGATATTGACCGCGCTTGCCTTGCCGTTGCGGCCGGTTTCAACTTCGTAGTTGAGGCGCTGCTCCTTATCGAGTGTCGCCATACCTGCCGCCTGGACGGCAGAAATGTGGACGAAGCTGTCGGCCGAGCCGTCATCGGGCTGGATGAAACCGTAGCCCTTGTCGCTGTTGAAGAATTTTACGGTACCAGTAGTCATTTCGTTTCCTTTCAAGAAACGTTTGTGTCCGGTTGGCGAGATTGCGAGCCGGGTTCGTGCGTCAAGTCGTCAATTGAAAGGAGGTCGCCGTATTGAAGGCGCGCGAACCGGAGATGTCCGATTGCTTAGCCAGGCGTCGATATCCGTCGAAATTCAACGTGAGCATTTTTTTGGGCGACAGAAGTCTCACTTACTAGTGAGTTGCTTCGAAGCCTGTCGTCAGGGTTGCCGGATTGGCAAATTGCGCTTTGCTCCAGGCACAGGCTGCGGCAGCGCCCAGTCCGTGCTGGAATTCGCTTATGCGTCCGGCAATGTGTGAAGCCTTCACCAGTTTGGCGAGGCGGTCGTCATCGTTTGCAGCACGTTCGGCACTCATGAGGGCCCGTTGGTGCTGGGCGTATTGATGATTCAGGTCCATGACAGTTCTCCTGTAGTGGCGGGGATGCTGATGCATGGCCGCGAAAGTTGTTTGTGGCTCAGTCGATCATCGTTGCGACGACACGTCGCAGCTCGGCGGTTGCCATGAGGCCAGGATTGGCGTTTTCCCGCGCACCACGCTGCGCATGGATGGCGCCGAAACGGAGGGAAAGCTTGGGGCGCGAGGCATCGCGCGCGTTTAGTGTATTCATTATGTGTAATTCCGGCAGGGTCTTCCCGCCGCCTTCTTCAGATCTCAGCGCCTGTATCCGCGCTTGCGAGCACCGGCGGGCATGGGCCCTTGTGTTCGTTCACGGAAGACGATCCGGCCTTTGCTCAGATCGTATGGCGTCATTTCGACATGTACGCGGTCTCCAACGACCGATCGGATGCGATAGCGACGCATCTTGCCTGCAGTGTAGCAGATGATGCGATGCTCATTATCGAGGACGACGCCGAAGCGACCATCGGGCAGGATCTCATCGATCGCACCCTCCATCGTTATGAGCTCTTCTTTCGCCAACAAAGCATCCTAGCATACGAAAAATCACCCGCGCGGACGAGTACCGCTGCGGAGCCAAGAAGGATGAAATGGACGAGGTGCGGGTAGCACGCTTGTGCGTAGCTGGTGGCAATCAATATCCGTCGCAAACGACGTTAGGCAATTTCCATATAGCAGCGTGCAAAAAAATTACAATGACGGATATTGAAGAGTGTAAAAATTGCTGGCAGGCCCTTGCCGCCGTAAGCTCGCTGCGGGTTTATGCGATGTCGAAATTTGTTGAGTCTTGGGGTTGGATGATCCGAGCTAGCCAACAACCAGCAAATTTTTACTTCAAGACATGCCCGGTCAACTCTGATAGACACTGCATTATCGCAGTTGGTACCACTGAGCGTACTGCGACTGAGAGATACGTTGTGCTCCCGCTTTAACGAGGAGGGCAATGTGGATTTTCCATTTTATCAGTTCGAGTTCGCCGTGGAAGTCGACACCTGATGTCGGACCGCGATTGGGGAACGCGTCTAACGCCGGCTGCGGCGAAGCGACAGAGCGATACAACACGATTGGCAATGATCGTCCTAGGGCGAGAGGCTGCAATTTCCTTCATGAACGAGCCCAATCATCAGTTGGGCGGAAGACCGATCGACCTCGTCATCGAAAGCGAAGAAGGGCGCGAACGTGTCGAAGGAGAACTCGCAGGTATCGAGTATCTGCAAGCATGCGTGAAAAAGGAATAGCGACACAGCGGAATGCAGTGCGCCTGCAACGAGGCGACCCGAGGGGTGGTGCTGTTCTTGCGGCGCCGCTTCAACTTCAGGCCTCCGCTTCCCCAAGGGAGTGGAGGCCCTTTTTCGCGGCGTCCAAGCATTCGATCGAACATCGACGCCCGGCTCCGGATCATATTCCTCAATCACCCAAGCCTGGTTCTTGCGCACGTGTCCGCAATCGGGTCGTTAGCGGAATGTCCGCATTTCTTCGAGAACGCGCCAGAGTGGACGCTCTAGCTAGCTATATGTTCGCGCGCCCGCGCGTAGTGCTCCACATGCTCATGGAGCGGTAATTTCTGCAGAGACACGCGCACGCGCGTGGAGGCTTCGAAAAGGTCACCTGCCACCGATGCTCCGGCTCATGCTTGGTGAATTAACATCGAAATATAGGATTCCAGATTTTTCTAACCTAGAACGCTCGCCCGCCCCGTCTACAGCGCTGGCTTCTCGTTCTCGGGACTTTTAAGGCGGCTTGGAACGATCGGGCGAGGCGGAGGAGGAATACACTGCCGATCACGGCAGGGTGCTTAGTTGGAAGATAGGCAATGTAAGGCTTTGCGCGACTTGGCCCGAGGGCAACCTGTTCGACCGGATCGTACGCGACGCTGCACGCGATGCCAGCCTGCCTCACGAGCCATTGCCCGAGGGTATTCGCCACCGCCGCCGCGGGGTTTACGGATTCTATTTCGATTATTTGCGCGGCGAGTTCTCGGTCCATCCCGACTGAGGGGTCGTTTTCGTGGATCTATTGCGCGGGGTCCCGCTCGACGCCTGCAACATGGTTTCCGTCTGCTCCGCAATTGGGTGAAGCGCAGTTATCGCGATTGTTTCGGCTCTCCGCATGATTGATACTGGGATCGACCGAAGGACTTTCCCCTTTTTCGGGGCAGATGGAGAATAGTTGTGATTGACGAGCGGACGGCTAGAATTGGGCTGAAGGCATTTTTCAACATCGCGAAGGCCTGGGATCTTAGCGAGAGCGACGAGGCAGCCGTTTTGGGCCAGCTCGATCGCGAGACGATGCGTGCATGGAAGAAAGGAAAGGGACCGGAGGTCGGCCAGGCGACGATCCTGCGCATTTCGTATGTCCTAGGCATCTTCCGTGCCATCAACAAGCTACTGCCGCGAAAAGAGGTCGCTAATGCATGGGTGAAAAAGCCGAACAAGGCGCCCATCTTCGGCGGCCGCAGCGCGCTCGATCGTATGACAGACGGCGATATCGAGGGTCTGCAAATCGTTCGCCAGCACCTCGATGCAGAGGCGCCACCCCTAGAGAGTACTGATCGAAGGTTCGGTGCCCTCAAGAAAGAGATCGAGAAATCTGAGGATTTCGACGAACTTCCGGATGAAATTATCGCCGCAAAGGAAGGACGATAGCGTACGCCTCTGATATAGCGCGACCTCCGCAAATCAGTCGCGAACTGGGTGGGGTGGGGACCTTGGAATTGCAAAGAGCGGCAAGAAGCTGTGGTTGATAAATCTGACCCTGCGAGCGAACCTTTAGAAGATCAGTTGGCGTCAATTCTCCTACGCCCGCTTTAAATCGGACTGACCATTAACGCCAAAGGCTTGCTCTTGCTCCGATGTTCTACCTCCGTCGAATCAACTTTGCGCGAAAGGTCACAAGAAGAACTGCCTGCATTGCGAACTGCGTCTCCGTCCAATGTCACAATCTTGAATAGGTCCGAACTGGAAAGCGCTTGGCAAAGGCCAGCCCAACCCCGTTGATCGTTCACGCGCTTTGCTGCTGACCTCGATGCCGCATCTGCATCAGAAAGCACAGATACTCTTATCGACACTCGGCCTTCAGCGTGCCCGCCTGCAAATGCCGCAGATGCGCCGACAATCATTGTCGCTGTCACGCTCGCCAAAAACATACAAATCGGTTTGGCAAAGAGTTTCATTGCGCATGCTCCATTCAACTAGTGAACGAAGAATGGGCATATCTGCTACGAAATTGTAGTTTAACACAGCCTATGTAACGTTACGTAGAGATTACATGTTATTTTTCAGGGCTTTATTATTAAGGTCTGCATCAACTAGCTGCGAGCTAAACGAGGTAGTTCGTCGAAAATTGCGACGAACCATCTCTAATATCATCTGCAATGCGGGCCACAGTTGCTTGTTAGCCTCTAAGAATTCGGCGCGAGCCGCAACGACTGAGAAGTGATGGTAAGGCATATGATCGACTTGGATCCCTATGCCCGGTCAGATCTCGAACCTCTGGGCTGTGCCTTCGACGATGCGAGTAAATTGGATCTTCTCGTCAGGCAAGGCAGCGATCTCCCAAACTTCGCCTGGGTATAGACGGTTTGGCCGAAGTTCACGACAGGTCGGCAAGCGCTCGGAACATGCCTTTCCGTCGAAAAATTCGTAGGACGAGTTTGTATTGTTGCGAATCCAAACTGCATCACCTTTCCGCTGCACATCTAGCTGTCCGGTCAATGAATCGGGTCTCAACAAGACAAGAGTATCGTAACCAACCAGCAGCTTTAAGCCGTCATCCTCGCCAACCACTTCTCCGACCACTGGGCGAATTCGCACTCGAAATGTCCTCTCAATCGCCGGGCGCGCGCCAATGGCCGCGATACGAACAAGCCTCTTTTCACCGGGCTCAAGGACCAGGCGGCGTGGGGAAACAAAAAGCGTATTCTCGCTCCCTAAATCCAGCTCAATTCGTTGTTGCTCCTCTGTATCAGGATGCAAAATCTCGAATGGTTCAACAGCGACGTACATGCGCTCTTCGCCCTCGTTCGTTAACTCGATATCAGCTCGAGCTGGCTGGTCGCTTGCCATGTCTACAATAACGCGATCCAGCGCGAGGCTTGCATGAGCGGCCGAAGGTAGAGCAACCACTAGAAAAGCTAAAAAAATTGCTTTCAGAACCGACATTACATTCCTTCTTTCGATTGTTTAAAAGTAACCGGCCCAATACGGATGAAGTCCAGTGAATCGTCGAACTCAGGCATCTGGAATTCGAGATGCCCGCCTCCGATAGGATGAACATCAATTTCAGCTGATGGCGCGGTCTCGATTTGGAAATATCCGGCCTCGTCAGTGACAGCGACCTCCTTCTCCCAGCGAAGAGTAGCATTGGGTATAGGTTGACCTCCATCGGTTACGAGCTGCCCGATAACCGCCACTCGACGGGCAACGTGCCACACAATCTCGCGGACGTTCCCAGGATAGAGTGACACATTCCGAACTGAGTCCACAATGGTCATCGGCCTACTGCGAATGGGCCGAATACGCAGTTGATAGGCGCGATAGGAGGGCAAAACTATCAGCTTGCTTTCTCCCCCCTCAATTACTGTCTGAAGTTGGCCATCAACCAGTAATTCAAACTTCTCATCGGGCATCGCCCCTTCGACATTGACCAGCAGTGACCCGTCTCGAGTCCCCCGATTTCCAGCTGACACCCCTTCGCCGGAGAATATGAGCGCGGTTGAGGCACCAAGCGCATACTGTGAGGCGCTCTGATCGCCGCCGACGTCACGCAGGAAACTACCATTCAAAGCAAAGCTGCGAGCATTCATCTCTAGCGCGCCGCTGAGGCTCTCAATATTGGGCCCGACCTCATAGGTCGCCAACCCGCTCAGTTGGCCACTATCACCGACATCCACAGCGCCATTCAGACTGTGAATGCTGTAGATCCCATCAGCGTTTTCGCCTTGTCCAAAAGCGTCCGTGCTGAAGCCGACGGCCGATTCTGCTCCGTGACTGCTGGCGAACATCCTCAGCGTGACACCTACGGCCCAGGAGTCTCCAATCGAAGATTTGGAATGTTCCGCCACCAAGCTGACCAACATATTCTTCTGCCGAATTAGATCATACTGAGCGTTGGTGGCGATCGAGTAATCGGAGCGGTTGCTAAGCTTGAGCAGGTTACCGATGATAGACAGCCGGAGTTGCTCGTGAGTCCATGAGACTGTCCCATTGGCCCGGGCGTATTCACGCAGCCGGAAGATACTTCCTCTAGGCCCTTCGCTTTCGTCTCTCACGTAGCGAGCATCCATTGAGTAGTTGAAAGATTGCCAGCCAGCGGAAGCTAGAGATAAGGAAAACAGCTTACTTCCCTTCGAACCGGCTCCTCCGATAAGCTCCAGTGTGAGATTCTCGTTGAAAATTGCCGCAACGGCACGCGCTTCTAGCTCGTTTCCTCCAAATTGAGCCGCAGCGCCAACGGCTAGAGACTGATCCAATCGAACTATGGTTCCTGCTCGAGACAGAAACTGTTCATTGGCAATGCTTGAAATTTGACCCTCGAAGAGGGGCTGGTCGATGCCTGCTTCAGCAAAGAACACTGGCGCGCCGATCTGGGGCATCGTTTGGGACTTGCTGAAAAACCTTGTCTCAGTCCGAGGGGGGCGGCCGATTTCCGATACCCTCAAAGATAGTTCATAGTTCCCTTGTGGAAACGCGCTCGTATCAATCTGATTGCTACCAGCCGGCAGTGTCTGAGCAAACAGGACTCTGTCATTGAGATATACTTCGACCTTTGCACGTGTCTGAAGATAGACCGTTAGAGGCGTTCCCAAAAGTCGATCTTTGTCTAGCCGAGTGTCGACCTGTGAAGAGACGCTGAGGCCCAGCAGTCGTCGCCTCTCGTATCCGGCACCCGCACGCGACCAGAGAAGGCCGGCCGCTACCCGATATCCTTGGGCGTCAATCTCACCAACAGCTTCGTCGATCTGAAGATTGTTTTGATCAGTATAAGTGAGCGTGCTCAGGAATCTCTTATCGCCGGCGCTAATATTCGTATCGAGATCAGCCGATAGGCGCAGCCGGTCATCGACGCCTCCGCCGCTAGCCAAAAATGATCCGTAAGACACCACGTTAAGTTCCCCGGTTGGCTTTGGAAGGTAAACCGGAACAGTCGACTTCGCCCTAAGGGCGGCATTTACAAAGAGCTGAATCTCAAAGCGATCAGTGTAATGGATCACTCCCGCGATATCTGGCGCAACGTATCCGCAATTCTGGCTGGTTGCGTTACGTGGACAGGCCAAAGCTAGGTTGCGGTCCAACGGCCCCGAAAGAGCATCGCGTACCCGCTCATTGCGCAGGTCCGGCGGTAATGCTTCGACTAAAAGTGAAGCGTCGCGGAAAGTGATCGTTTCACGATCGACCGCGATCTCGAAAATACCGATCAATTGGCCTTCGAAAACGACGTCGACCAGCTGGTTTTGCACTTGGTCTAGGTCTTCAAAGCCATCTGGAACGGTCGTGACATATTGCGCGTGCACCGCACTGGCTGTGAAAATGGCGCTTAGTGCCGCAATCCACACCAAACGGAAGCAGGAAAAGACGGTAGCCATGGCATCTAGCTGGGCGAAACAATCAGGGTAACGTTGCCCGAATAGATCCCAGACGCCGCTTTGGCGATTTCGGTCTCCCGCACGCGAACGATCAAACTCGCAGTTGCAGCAGGACCGCGGTTACATTTCTGGTGTACAGCAAGTGTAGTGAATGACCGCGAAGCCACTGAGGCCTGAAGCTGATCACCAGTCTGTTGACCTGCAAATTCAGACCACATTATCTCGATAGGTAGTTCGTAGCCCGGAGTTGTCAGCGCGAATTGACCGCCATTGCCGGCGCCGATCGCTGTAACCGAATAAAGCGGCAGTGAATTTGCCGAGAAGACACAAATGGACTGGCTCGAGACGGCATCTCCCCCTTGGGGGAAACCACCGAAATTTATGTCCGAGAAGCCACTGACGCGAATCTTTCCGGAATTTTGGGCGTGGAGTGGTTCACCGGCCAGCGGCGCCGCCAGCAGGATAGAAAGGAAGAGCAAGTGGACAAGCTTATTGGCCATAGCCCTTCTATGTAGAAACATGGTTAATATGAGGTAAAGGCCAGGGACCGCGGACAACGACCGCGATCCCCAAAAACCTTATTCCGGCTGCACGAGAAGGGTCAAAGTCCCAGTGTAAGTCTGACCAGATTGCATCGTGGACAAGTCTGCGCTCGCCAGTCTCACAATCAGGCTTGCCGAGCCGGCAGGTCCGGTGTTGCAGAGCTGATGAGTAGCTGTGGAGGTGAATCCGGTCTGTACGTTTCCAGCCGTAAGAGTGCTACCACTCGTCTGACCGATACTCGGCGCCCATTCCACGGTATATGGTACGGTCGAACCACCAGCAGAGAGCGTGAAGGCATTTGCGGCGCCGCTACCGGTAGCGGTCAGAGAGTAGCCGCGCGTAGCGGTGTTCGAGAAAACGCATACATCCTGAGCATCGAACACGTTTGTCGAAAGCGGGTCGACATTTGTTAGGTTGACGTCCTGCAAACCCGAAATGCGCACTCTGTCGGGGACTGAAGCGTTGATGTTAACTGAGCCAGTAGACGTGGCCCCAAAACCGCCCTGAGTTGCAGCGAATGCGCTGCTAGCGGGTACGAGTGCGAGCACTGCCGCGGAAAGGATACCAGCGACCTTTTTATTCAAATTGGCATTCATTTCGATTCTCCGTCCTATGCACTAGGCGCAAATACGGAGGAGAGATTAATTTTCTGTAATCCGATCCTAAATCTTCGGCGTCTGCATCAGAACGAAATCGATTGTCACAAAGCCAATTCCGGGCGCCTTTGGAGTGAATTGATATGCTTAACACGGGACATGAAAAGTTCTCGTGTCGCGGAATTGAAAAGGTATGCTGGTAAAGTTTTTTCGATCTCCAGAATATCGCCTCTAGTGGCTTCTCCCGAAAGAGCTGCCTTGAGTGACAGATTGAATTGCCCGCTGGGGTCATTGGCGTCTGAAAGCGAGAACGGATCCCGAATGCTACTCACGATGTCAGGCTGTTCTGAAATTACAGCACCGAGCAGGATGTAAGTCTTGAGCAGCTTGTGAGGTTCTGGGTTCGACATTGCGACACGAGCAATTCGCTCGCCCCAGAACTTTCGAAATTCTTCGAGGCCGGTGCATCCGTAAGCATCAACCGTGACCGCCAGTTCCAACGCAGGATAAGTCCGGCCGCGCGAGAACGCGCTGCTCGCATATGGAGCAGCTTCTTCGCATTGCTGCCTCGCAATTAGGAGCTTTGCTGCCAAGGTGTTTGCGTAAGGATTGTCTGGGTTCTCGTCCAGGACAGCCGAAACCGTTCTCCATTCTGGATTATCCTTGTTCGGGAGGTCGCCTGAAACGACGCGCTGTTGAGCTTGGGCGAAAGCTTTTCGAATGCGGAGGTATGGCGTGAACTCTCCGCTTGGGTAAGCGTCGATACAGCGGTCCAACATCGACAATCTTTGATTAGCTTGCGCCCGTTCGCTCTCAAAGAGCACGAAGCACTCGAAGTCTGTAAGTGGCTCACCGTCGATCTCCGAGCCAATATGTCTAACGATATAGCCCGCAGGAGAAACTATGCTCGTGATCTCGTCGATTACTGCCTCAACAAGCTCGGATTCCGCCATTCTCGGCAGAATCGAACGCTCGGATACGATCTTTTTTGAGGAATCGGTCAAGATCAACGAGGCACCAAACGATCCTGCCTGCCCTTGCGTGATCGTGATGGTGAGTTCGTAATTTGGCCTATGGCCGGAATTTTCGTCGGCTAGACGGCTCACCATTGATTTCAGAAGCAGCTCTCTGGCTTGCCTTTCTACGCGGTCGGACAGATTGCCAGGCGCTGGGCCATTTTGCGCACCACTCGTGGCTCCAACTTCTAGGCTGACATAAGGTACGCTCGATGATTGCCGAACGGCATTTGCGCTGCGTAGCCCTTCGCTCGGAGCTGGCATGCCTACGACCAGCATAATCACCGCTAGCAAACTCGCGATTGCAACGCCCGCCATAACAGGCTGTTGCGATCGGATTTTCTCGACTGCCTCACCTTCCGCTTGTGGTTCGGCTCCCTTCGCGGCTACTGGTGCGGGAGGCTCTTGTTCTTCAGCTTTATCAGCATCTTCCGATTGCTCTGGCGCGGCCGTAGGGGCCTCCCCGATACTGGCCGTATGATTCTGTGCCGAAGCAATATCAGGATACGCAATCTCGATTCGGGCGGTCCGCAACCTGTACTCGCCGACACGGATATGGACGTACAAGCCATCCAAAGGCTGATGAGTCAGATAGTAGTCAGATAGCGCCTTCCGCAGCCGAGAAATCTGCACTCGCACTGAACTGTCAACGGTCTCGTTGAAGTCCTCCGCTTTGCCGAGCGCTTCGCGAGCGATATCATATTGTGTAGGATTGCCGTCACCGGCCAGATCCCTAGAGAGCAAATACTCCAGAATGCGGGTGAGGCTAGGTGACCTCTGAAAGAGGGGCGAGCGCAGAATTGCCCGCACTTCTCGTATGAGACTGTCGTTTCTTTCCATCGCAAAAGGCCCAAGTCTAAGTCTGCTCATATCGGAAGACGCGTTACAAGAGTCTTAAAGACCAATAGCTAAATTTGTAACGTTGGATTGGAAATTTTCGCCTCACCCTCGAAATCGCGGGGTTTCCCACGGCTTGTAACGTTACATTTGCCGCTTACATCTCCCGGTTCTTGCTCGTTTCAGCGAACCTTCAATCATTACACAGGCTTTGGTCTGTTTTTGATACGAAAGGTTCGCTTCCTATGCACAATTTGAACCCACACATCGATGAGCGCCGCACAAACTTCCGACATCTTCGCGTCTTCAAACCCGCCTTCATCGAAAGCGATGGCAAACGATATGTGGCTATGCTGCGAGATCTTTCTCCAGGCGGCGCAGGCTTCGAGCTGGAAGACGCATCGCTGGTAGAGGGGCAACCGGTCACCTATCGGTGGGGTGATAGCGACGCGATTGTTGGCAGGGTGGTCTGGGCCGATGCAGGACGTGTTGGCATTACCAATGAGACTATCGACAAAGACTTCCAGCTTCGTCTCGAGAAGTATCGCTCGGTTCGAATGGAAATGTCGGCGCCAGCCCACATTTACTCCGATGGTGCCAAAATCGCCGGCGAAACGCTCAACTTTGGTCAGCGCGGTCTTTGCGCTCTCGTAAGCGGCCAAATCCGACAGGGCGCACTCGCAACCATCGAAATCGGGCGGCGCTGTTTCCAGAATGCCACTGCGAAATGGGTCGATGGAGAACGGGTTGGCTTTGCACTTAGCGAGACGATGAACGTGAGCGAAATGAACCTGCTTCAAAAGGGGCTTTGAGCAATGAAAAAAACTTCTGCATTCCCGTCACTTGTAGACATTCGCTGCCTCGCAAACCCGGATCTCATTGGCATGGTTCGCTTTTGCCAGTCTGAAGTCAAAAGGCTGGCTCGGGTAGCAAGCAAGGCAAAGGAGATTGAGCTCCGAGAAGCAACAAATTTCCTCAGTCAGTTGGATTACGAAATGAGTGCTCGGAGCCTGTCCTGTCCCGCATAAAGGCGTGGGGCGGATAGTCGAGTTCAGATCCCTTGAGTGCATTAATGACCAATGTTTATCGTGTGAAAATTCTGGATGGCAACGAAGGTCATTGTGAAGAGGATTTAGGTCCCTTCGCTTTTGAAGCGCTCCCCGACAGGGGAGATCAGATCACTCTGCTTCACAATCATTCCTACAGATCGTTCGAACTAGTGCGCTTGGAGCATCAACCCATTTCAAAAGCAAAGCCGGCTGAAAACACGTTGGCAGAAGAGCGCAAGTCGCAACGTACCGTCCTGATGGTGCGTTTGTCTGCACGTCGTTCTACTGCTTGATGTGCTAGAAGTTGGGAGGCCGTACAAACAGGTTCTTGCTGCTGGTGCCGCAAGCGGGGTTCGGAGCGCTCAGCGTGTCGCTTCTATAATTATCTTCAGCCTCTTATTGCTCAAGCGCAAATGACGCGATCAAACACTCTGTCCGCGACTTGCCGGCCGTTAGCTGCTCGTACATTTTTCCGGCACATCGCTATCGTGCGGTCCAATCACGAACTGGGTTGGAAATGGACTCCCAGACGATTTAAGCCGGTGGTCGACTTAACGAACGGCCTATATTATCCCAGCTCAAGGACGCGAGAGCAGTAGAAGGTGCTGAAATTACTTTAGCGCCACCAAGTGCCGGTCAATCCACCTCCGCCCGCCACTTTAATGCCCAGCGCTGTGCCGATCCAAGGCTGAGTTCGAAGCTCGTTGGCGAGCTCGTTGGCGAAGGATGACTACACGCATGAGAGCCCTGTTCCATATTGAATGCGGCTAGCAGTCGAGACTTTGACCAGTTGACGCTGATGCAGAACGGCAAGTCTCAAACTCAAAATATACTGGAACCAATAAGTTGACCCGACGCTTCACCGAATAGGCGCGCCCGATTTTGGGTTCGTCTGACTTATTGTCTCGAAAGGGTCGAAAATGAAATTTTCCAAGATCGCACTGGCCGCCGCAGCAGGTTCGCTGGCGTTGGCACCAGTCGCTGTTACTGCGCAAGAAACTTACGATGATGACACTGGCAGCGACATTGTTCGTGCCGGTATTATCGCAGCCATCGCAGGCATCGGCATGGCAATACTCTTGCTAACCGATGACGACGATGACGAGATTCCCGTCAGCGTCTGATTTGAAATGGCTTCCGGATAAGTCTTCAAGAAGCGCCGGAAGCCAATTTTAATGACTGCTATCCACCCGTTTCCGGTCGTTTGGGGGCAGGACAGTCTAGTTCCTGCCATTGGAAACTTGAGAACGGTCGGAGGTGATGGCTCAACTGCAAAGACAGTTTCTCGCCAGCGTGAGGTTTCAAAAGTAGTGCAATCTCGTATCTTGCAGTTCGGAGCTAATAGGCCGAGCTAGCGCAGGCGCCGGGTTGAAAAACAATCAAGATGTATCAAGCGTTCCAGCCGTCTACAAACGCGCTTTTGGAGCGACTTCTAGAGTATCGCATTCCATGTCGGGCTGCGAAGTCACGTTATCAGGGCAGTAGTGGCGGAGACGGAGGGATTCGAACCCTCGATACCCGTTACCAGGTATGGCTCCTTAGCAGGGAGCTGGTTTCAGCCACTCACCCACGTCTCCGCGCGCGTGCCTATCGGCTGCGAGGGGCGCGCTATAGCCAGCACTTCACGGCCCTACAAGGGAAGAATTGCCCGTAACACCAATGAGCGGCCGCAAGGCAGGATCGGACTCGGCTCGGCGCAAAATGGATTCGGTTCATCGCCGTTTCATTGCGAGGCTGCTCGAATGGGATTCTGCTCATGGCGCAGCTGTTTGCGCGGATTGCGCGAGGCTCCACGAAGGGATCGATATGAATACCGCCAGGACATTTGCCGCCGCCTTATTGGCCGCATTCTCGCTTGCAGCAGCGCCGCTCGCTGCGCAGGTGGAAACGGTCGATCCGGACGCTGCCTACGACGCGCCGATCGATGGCGATCTCGAATCGGCGGAGGGCGAATTGCCGGCGGTCACGCCGGACGATGCGACATCCGTTGAACCCGGCTTTACCTATGAAGCGCCTGCCGAAGAAACTGCAGCGCCGCAGTGGTCAGAACAGGATGCCGAGGGGGCTGCTTCCGATGCCGTTTCCGGACCGCAGGTCGAAAACCCCGACACTACCTACCGCGAAGACGACCTGATCGGCGCGGCCGAAGGCGTGTTCGGCAAGGGCGCGGAAGGCGTCGCCAAGATGATCCGCAAGCTGCTTGCCGACCAGGGCGAGCCCAACGGCTACATCGTCGGCCGTGAAGCGGGCGGTGCCTTCGTGGTCGGCGCGCGCTATGGTTCGGGCACGCTCTATCACAAGGTCGAAGGCGAACGCCCTGTCTATTGGACCGGCCCCTCGATCGGACTTGACGCGGGTGCCAATGCCGGCAGCACCTTCGTCCTCGTCTACAATCTCTATGACACCGAAGAACTCTACTCGCGCTTCCCGGCAGCCGAGGGGCAGGCCTATGCCGTCGGCGGGCTCAATGCGAGCTATGTGCGCAAGGGCGATATCGTACTGATCCCTATCCGCGTCGGCGCCGGCCTGCGGCTGGGCGTCAACGCAGGTTACATGAAGTTCTCCAAGAAGCAGAAGTGGCTGCCCTTCTAAGCAGGCATACGAAATCAAGCGGTAATTGAGGGGCCGCAATCTCGTTTGAGGTTGCGGCCCCACGCATATCTGCGCAAAGAGCGCAGCCATGCTCGACAAACTTACTGCGCAAGCTCCCGACGCCCTCCTCGCCCTGATCAAGATGCATGCGGCCGACCCGCGTGAGGACAAGATAGACCTTGGCGTTGGCGTTTATCGCACCAACGAAGGCGGCACGCCTGTTTTCCGGGCGATCAAGCAGGCCGAGCAGCGGCTGATCGATACGCAGGATTCCAAGAGCTATCTCGGCCCGGAAGGCGACAGCGGCTTCGTGAAGGCCCTGATGCCCTATATTTTCGGCAAGGACTCCGTGCTCGGCAATCGCGTCGAAGGGATGCAGACCCCCGGCGGCACCGGTGCGGTGCGTCTTGCGGTCTCGCTCGCGGCGAAGGCCGGTGTGAAGCGCATCCACCTCGGCATGCCCAGCTGGCCCAACCACGCGCAGATCCTAGACGATGTCGGCGTTGAAACGGTCGCCTTCGATCACGCTAAAGCCGATGGCACTGCCGATATCGATGCCGTCCTCGGCGCGATCCGCGGTGCCGGCGAAGCCGATGCGGTGCTGCTGCATGGCTGCTGTCACAACCCGACCGGTATCGACTACACTGCAGAGGAATGGACCGCGATTGCGGAGGCGTTTGCGGAGACCGGCGTGCTGCCGATCCTCGACATCGCCTACCAGGGCCTTGGGCAAGGCATGGAAGAGGACGTCGAGGGCGTCCGCACCGTGCTGGCCAAGGTGCCAGAGGCGCTGGTCGCCTATAGCTGCGACAAGAACTTCGGCCTCTACCGTGACCGCGTGGGCGCCTTCTACATGATCGCCCGCGAGGCTGATCAGGTTTCCGCCATCGCTTCGAACGCCAATGCGCTGGCCCGCGCGAACTGGTCGATGCCGCCCGATCACGGCGGTGCTTCCGTGCGCATCCTGCTCGAGGACGAGGGCATGACCCGCGTTTGGCTCGAAGAGCTCGACGAGATGCGCACCCGCATGCGCCGGGTACGCGAGCGGCTTGCTGCTGCCGACAACGAAGCGCCCGGCCTCGGCCTTGCCGCGCTGGCCGACCAGAACGGCCTGTTCGCGATGCTTCCGCTCAGCAAGGACCAGATCGCTTCGCTGCGCGAGGACCATGCCATCTACATGGCCGGTTCGGGCCGCATCAACGTGGCGGGCCTTCATGCCGGCAATACCGAGAAGTTCATCGCCGCGCTGAGCGACGTGACCAAGGGCTGAGACGGCATGGCGCTCGACCGGCAACCGACGCTGGAAACCGAGCGGCTCGTCCTGCGCCCCTTGAGCGAAGACGATCGCGAGGCGCTTTACGAAGTTGCCTCCGATCCCGCTGTCTGGGAACAGCACCCGATCCACGACCGCTGGCGCCGCGAGGTGTTCGATGCCTTCTTCGACGAAGGGATGGCAGCTGGCGGCTCGCTTGCCATCGTTCGCAAGAGTGACGAGCGCATCGTGGGTTCTACCCGATACGGCCCTGTCGAGGAGGACGAGGGCGGCTTCGTCGAGATCGGCTGGACCTTCCTCATGCCGACCTGCTGGGGCAAGGGCCTCAACCCCGAGATGAAGCGCGTCATGCTCGCCCATGCATTCGAGGAAGTCGGCACGGTCGAGTTCCGCGTCGGCGACACCAACTACCGCTCGCGCAATGCGCTGGAAGCCATCGGCGCGGTGCGGACCGAGCGGTATGAACTGGAGCGCTACCAGGGCAAACGCGTGGTCCACCTCGTCTACGAGATTACCCGCGAGGCGTTTGAAAACGGGCCGCTCGCCTGAGATGCCGTTCAGCTCCCGGCGGTACCCCCCCTACAGGATGGAGCACATGGAACACGGTCTTGGGAAGAAATTTGCTCGTCGACATCGCGCTAGCGGGTGGCCCCGTTGAAGCCGGACAGAAGCAGAAAATGACGAGCATACATCGGCTCTGCCGCGCACCGCATAGGTGGAAAAACCCTTAATCAAAGGCCAAGGTATTCTACCGGAGAATAGATTTTTCCGGTCTCTGCAGCGCGTCGATGTCAATATCGAGTTCGCGAACGAAAAAGTCTTTGAATGTACGATTTGAGAAGTCGAGGATATAATCTTGCTCTTCACCCCTCAGAATTTCATAGACGAAGCTGAGATCGACGGACCGAAAGTCACCTAAAAGGCTTCCCCAATTTAGAAAGGATTGCGCGGGGGCGATTCACCCCGCCAAGCGCTGTATCCGTTTCAGATAGCGCGCCAGAACGTCGATTTCGAGGTTGACGCGGTCACCTTCTGCCAGCCCGCCGAGCGTCGTGACTTCGGCGGTGTGCGGAATGATGTTGAGCGCGAAGTCGCATGTACCGTCACTGCGGTCGCGCACGTCGTTCACCGTCAGCGATACGCCGTCCACGGTGATCGAGCCTTTCTCCGCGACATAGGCAGCGAAGGTGCGACTGATGCGGATGGCGATGTGGAGCGAGCCGCCTTCCTCGCGGCGCGAGACGACTTCGCCGACGGTGTCGACATGGCCGGTGACCATGTGCCCGCCAAGCTCGTCGCCAAGGCGCAGGGCGGGCTCGAGGTTGAGCTTGCGTCCCGCTTCCCACATTCCCGGAACGGTACGCGATATGGTTTCACCCGAAACGTCGAAGCCGATGCGTGCATCGCCCCTCTCGCCTTCCAGCGTGACGACGGTGAGGCAGACGCCCGAGCAGGCGATCGAAGCGCCAATGTCGATCGCGCCGGGATCGAACGGACAGGCGACCACGACGCGGTTGTCGCCGCGCGTCTCCACGCTTTCGATGTGACCGATGGCGGTAACAATGCCGGTGAACATGTGTTCGAAAACCCCTATTGCCTCGTGCGGCGATAGGCGGTGAAGACGTCGCTGCCAAGCTGGCGGTTCTCGGCAAGCGTCCAGCGCCCATGCGCATCGGCAAGGCTGGCAAGTCCGATATCGCCCAGTGCAGGCTTTCCCTTTCCGATAAGGATCGGCGCGCGATAGATTTCGAGCCGGTCGACGAGATCGGCGGCAAGGAAACTGGCCGCCGCGCCCGCACCGCCTTCGATATAGAGATTCTGAACGCCTTCTAAGCTGGCGACCTGTGCCGGATCGTTGATGACCTTCACCACGTCCGGCGGAACACCGCGTGTCAACAGGACGCGGTCGGGGCTGCGTTGTTCGAGCCCTTCGAGGCGTACGTCGAGACGGGGTTTGTCGTGCCGCCAAGTCGCACCACCCACGAGGATCGCATCGCTCATAGCGCGACGCGAGTGCACGTGTGCGCGTGCCTCTGCGCCGGTGATCCACTGGCTGGTGCCGTCCTCCATCGCGATCAGCCCGTCGAGCGAGAGGGCCAGCTTCAGCGTGATATGCGGACGAGAGAGCCGTGCGCGGGTGAGATAGCCTTCAAGGCTGGCTTCGGCGTCCTGAGATGCAAGCACTTCGACCGCGATCCCTGCGGACTTCAATCGTTCGACGCCGCTGCCCGCCGTGCGCGGGTCGGGGTCCTCCACCCCGATGACTACGCGCGCCACGCCAGCTTCGATCAACAGGTCGCTGCAGGCAGGACCGCGGCCCGACCGGTGTGCGCAGGGTTCGAGAGTGACGTAGGCCGTTGCGCCGCGGGCGGCGCCGCCTGCCTGCTTAAGGGCAACGGCCTCTGCATGCGGGCGGCCGCCCTTGAGGGTCCAGCCGCGTCCGACGACAGTTTCGTCATTCACAAGGATGCAGCCGACTGCAGGATTGGGACGCGAGATGGGCCGCCCTCGCGATGCCAGCCGCGCGGCGGCGCTCATCCAGTGAGCGTCACTCCGTGCCGGGGGCAACTGTGCTGTCCGCCTGGTTTTCTTCCTCGCCGAAGAGGCCTTCCAGCCGCTCGCGCTCGGCACGTTCTTCGGCAATGCGCTCGGCCTCTGCCTCTGCTTCCATCGAATCCACGTCGAAGCCGGTTGCAGCGCCCAGTGTCTTGTAGAATTCGCGGCGACGCTCGTCGATCGCCTCCTGTTGGGCCCGGAGTTCGTCCTGCACGCGCTGGTTCTCGACATTAGACTGGCGGATTTCCTCGTCAGTCCGACCTTCTGCGAAGGTGGTGATATAGGTCACTTCGGGCACTTCGGGCGGATAGTAATACTGCTCCTGCGTCAGCCAGAAGAAGATCGTGCCCGTGCAAAGGAAAGACGCGGCAAGGATCGGCCACCGATAGGGGTTGGGCCGTTTGAATTCATTCCAGAAGTCGGCGATGCCGCCGACCGGGTTGATCCTGTTCCTGAAGCGCATGACGGCTAGATAATAGCCTTTGCGGCTTTCCGCTAGCTGAAGCTGGCGTAAAGCGTGCGGCCGTGCTGCGAGAGCCAGCGGTTGGCATCCTCGATCTCGCCTTCGAAAATGTCGTCCAGCAGCGCATGGAAGGCGGGCGAATGGTCGAAATGCACGAGGTGTGTGACCTCGTGCGCCACGACCGAGCGGCGGACGTGGTCGGGAGCCTGCACCAGCCGCCAGTTGAGGCGCAGCATACCCTCGCTCGAACAGCTGCCCCAGCGCCGCTTTGCGCGGGTGAGGCGCACCGGTGCTGCGGGCAGTCCGGCGCGCTCGCAATAGAAGGCGGCGTCGCCGGTGAAGAGGTCGAGGGCCTCATTCTCGAGCCACCTCTGGAGGCGCCGCCCGAGCGTATCCTGCGGGCCTCCCACCTTCAATTCGTCGCCTTGTGCCATGGGCTTGCGCGGCGCGCTTTCGCACCAGTCGAGCGCGAGCGTGCGGCCGCGGTAGTCGATCCTGCCTGTCACGACCGGGTCGCGGGTCTCCGGCACTTTCGCAAGCTGTGCGGCGAGCCAGTCGGCGCGTGCATGGGCGAAGGCGATCGCCTCTTTCGAAGCGCACCAGCGGGGCAGGGTGACCTTCACCGCGCTGCCATCGGGCGCGAGGCGCAGGGTGAGTCGTTTGGCGGTCGAATGCCGGCGAAGCTCGATCGGGACCTTGCGACCGCCCAGTTCGATCTCCGGCTCGATATGTTGGTCGCGCAGGCATTCGATCATGCCGCGTCGTCCTCTCCATCGTCCCATTCGACGATGTGATGTTCGAGCGGCCCCGCCTCATCCTCGCTGATAACGCGGCCTGCCACGGAGACACCCGCCGCGATCACGGCCTCGCGATCACCCGAAATCAGGTAGTGCCAGCGCGGCAGCGGGCGACCTTCGGCGCGGCGGCGATAGGCGCAGGTTTCGGGCAGCCAGGGCACCCGGTCCACCAGCTTCAGTGTCAGGCGCAGGCAGTCGGGCACCTTGGCCTTGCGGTTGGGATAGTCGGTGCACTTCGCGGTCTGGCAATCGAGCAGGGTGCAGGCGACATTGGTCTCCTCGATCTCGCCCGTGTCCTCGTATTCGACCTTATGCAGGCAGCAGCGCCCGCACCCGTCGCACAGTGCTTCCCATTCGGTCTGGTTGAGATCGGCCAGAGGCCGTTCCCAGAAGCGCTCCCTCAGCGCACCCATTTCGCCAGCTCGTCCCGAACGGCGTCGGGCCCTTGATCGGTGGGAAGGGGGGCAAGGGGTTGCCCGTCGGGCCCGAACAGCAGCGTCAGGCCGGAATGATCGACGAGATACCCGCCGTCGCCCCGGTCTTCGGGGACCGAGAAGAAAACGCCGAACTTGCCCGCGATTTCCTCCAGCGTTTCCGGATCGCCTGTCATGCCGATCAGGCGCGGGTGGAAGGCATCGGTGAACTCGCCGAGCACCTCGGTCGTATCGCGGTCGGGATCGACGCTGACGAAGAGCGGCTGGACCTTTGCGCCGAGTTCGGGGAAGTCTTCCTCGAACCGCTTGAGGCCGGCCATCGCGCGCTGGTTGTCGGTTGGGCAGATGTCCGGGCAAAAGGCATAACCGAAGTAGATCGTGCGATACTGCCCGTCGAAATCGGAGAAGCTCACCGGCTCCCCGTCTTCGCCCGTCAGGGTGAAATCGCTTCCGATGCTGGCGCCTTCAAGCGGCGGCGGGCCGTCGGGCTCGATCAGTTGCGGACCGGCCGCTTCCTGCGAGCACGAAGCGAGGAAAAGGATGGTAAGGACAAGAGTTGGAACGCGGGGCATGACAGGATGGTTCATGGTCTGCTAACCGCGCCTATTCAAGGGCGAACGGCCCGATTACGGCGGAAAAGACAAGCGGAGTGAATAGCGGTGCGCGCACTAGGGATTAAGCAGGGTTTGATGATCGTCGCAGGACTGCTGGCAATGCTGGCGAGCCCGGTGGCCGCCCAGCAGCAGTCCGATGGCTACAAGTTCCTGAAAGCCGTGCGCGACCGTGACGGTGACATCGCGACCCAGCTGCTCGACGAGCCGGGCAATACGATCGTCAATGCCCGCGACATCACTACGGGAGAGACGGCGCTCCACGCGGTCGTGCAGCGGCGCGACCTTACCTGGGTCCGCTTCCTCCTGCAGCGCGGCGCCAATCCCAACATCGCCGACAAGAACGGCACGACCCCGCTCCAGATCGCAGCGCAGCTCGGTTTCATCGAGGGCGTCGAGCAGTTGATCAAGCGCGGCGCCGAGGTCGACGTGTCCGATTCCACCGGCGAAACCCCGTTGATCAGCGCGGTGCACCGCCGCGACCTGAAACTGGTCGAGATCCTGATCGCCAATGGCGGCAACCCGGACCGGACCGACAATTCGGGCCGTTCGGCACGCGATTACGCAATGCTGCTGGGCGCGCGCGCAGGCGTCATCGAGGCAATCGAGAAGGGCGAAAAGTCCGGCAACAAGACCGCCGAAACATACGGACCGCAATAATGACCAATGAAACGCCCGATATCGCCGACCTGACGCTCGACGAGCTGCGCCTCGCGCTGGCCCCTGCCATCGCCGATGCCGCCATCTTCGACGGCTGGAGCGAAGAGGCGCTGGTCATGGCTGCCGAGCAGATGGGTGCCGACGTCGATGTCGCGCGCCTCGCCTTCAAGGGCGGCGCGATCGAGATGGTCTCCGCCTGGATCGAGGCGGTCGATGTGGCGATGGCTGCGGCCTTCCCCGAAGATGTGATCGCAGCGATGAAGATCCGCGAGCGTATCCGCAGCCTCGTGCAGTTCCGCCTCGACGCGGTTGCCGGGCTGGAAGAGGCGCTGCGCCGCGCGCTCGCCATAATGGCCATGCCGCAGAACGCAGCAAAATCGGCGAAGCGCGGCTGGCAGACGGCCGACCTGATGTGGCGGCTCGCAGGCGATACGGCGACCGACTACAACCACTATACCAAGCGCGCGATCCTCGCCTCGATCTATGGCGCAACTCTGGCCGTGTTTGTCGACGATACTAGCGAGGACAAGGCCGAGACCCGCGCTTTCCTCGACCGGCGTATCGAAGGCGTGATGAAGTTCGAAAAGGTGAAGGCCAAGTGGCTCAATCCCGAGCGCGAAACCTTCAGCGTCACGCGTTTCCTCGGTCGGTTGCGCTATCCGGCACGCTAACTCGCTATTGATAACCAGTTGCAACAAGCTTGCCGATCTGACAGGGCGGGCGGCATGACACTGGACGGTTTCGATAGCGGGCGCACTGCGCGCATTACATCCGTAGACTGGGCGATTCTCGCCGAAGACGAGGGCAAGAGGCTCCAGGCCCTCGGCGTAGACGAAGGCGCGGAAGTGGCCATCGTCCATCGCGGCGTTTTCGGTACGCGCGATCCCATCGCCCTGCGCATCGGCAATATGACCATCGCCATCCGCCGCGCACACGCTGCGGCGATCGAGGTGGAAGGGGCATGAGCAGGAAGCACACTGCCGCGCTCGTCGGAAATCCGAATTCGGGCAAGTCCGCGCTGTTCAACGCGCTGACCGGCGCGCGCCAGAAGATCGCAAACTATGCCGGCGTCACCGTGGAGCGCAAAGCAGGCCGCCTTACCCTGCCGAGCGGCGAGCCGGTCGAGCTGCTCGACCTGCCCGGTGCCTACAGTTTCGATGCGGCAAGCCCGGACGAGGCAGTCACGCGCGACGTGGTGAAGGGCACTTTCGAAGGCGAAGCGGTCCCCGATGTACTTGTCCTCGTGCTCGATGCCGCCAATCTGGAACAGCACCTTGTCTTTGCGCAGGAAGTGCTCGAACTCGGCCGCCCGACGGTGGTCGCGCTCAACATGGTGGACCTTGCCGAACGCGACGGGCTGACGCTCGATCCCGAAGCGCTGTCGGAGGCGCTCGGCGTCCCGGTTATCCCGACCGTCGCCGTCCGCCGCCGCGGGATCACCGAACTGGCGGCAGCAGTCGCCGAAGCCGAAACGCATGCCGACGAGGAAGCACACAAGCGCTGGCACCTGACACTTCCCGAACGCCGCCTGTCGGCGAAGCACATGGCTCGCGCCGCGATCCTCTCTAAATCGACCCGCCACACGATCGAGAACGGGGTCGACCGGATCCTGCTCAATCCCTGGATCGGCCCGGTCATCCTGTTCGGATTGTTGTTCGTCATTTTCCAGGCGGTCTTCGCCTGGGCGACACCCTTTGCCGATGCGCTCGAAGGCGGTGTCGGCATCCTTTCTGCCGGGGTTACCGATACGATGGCGTCCGGCATCTTCCGGGATTTCCTGACCGAGGGGGTGCTCGCGGGCGTCGGCTCGGTCGTCGTGTTCCTGCCGCAGATCATCATCCTGTTCGCCTTCATCCTCGTGATGGAAGCGAGCGGTTACATGGCGCGTGCGGCATTCCTCATGGACCGCCTGATGGCGGGCGTCGGCCTGTCGGGCAAAAGCTTCATCCCGCTGCTGTCGAGCTTCGCCTGCGCCATTCCGGGCATCATGGCGACGCGCAGTATTGCCGATCCAAAGGACCGGCTGACCACGATCCTGATCGCCCCGCTGATGACCTGTTCGGCGCGCCTGCCGGTCTATGCCGTCATCATTTCCGCGGTCATTCCCGATACAAGCGTAGGTGCGGGTGTCGGCTTGCAGGGACTGGTGCTCTTCGCGCTTTACGTCGCGGGCATCATCGGCGCGATGGTTGTTGCGCTGGTCCTTCGCCGCACCGTGACCAAGGGTGCCGCCTCGGGCTTCATCATGGAGCTGCCGCGCTATCAGCTTCCGCGGGTCAAGGACCTCGCTATCGGCCTGTGGCAGCGCGCCTGGGTCTTCCTGCGCCGCGCGGGTACGATCATCTTCGTCGCGACCATCGCGCTGTGGGTCCTGCTGAGCTTTCCCAAGGCGGGCGAGGGCGAGAGCCAGCTCGATGCAAGCTATGCAGGCGTCGTCGCGGATGCGATCCACCCGGTGCTCGAGCCGGTCGGCTTCAACCGCGAGATGAGCCTTGCGCTGGTCCCCGCGATCGCTGCACGCGAAGTGGCGGTGTCGGCGCTTGCGACCACCTATGCGATCAACGCCGAGGACGAGGATCTTGCAGCGCAGGGTGTGACCGAAAGGATCGCCGCCCTGTGGACACTGCCCATGGCGCTCGCCTTCCTCGCTTGGTTCGTTTTTGCCCCGCAGTGCCTGTCGACCATTGCCGTCGCGCGACGCGAGACGAACGGGTGGAAATGGCCGATCGTGATGGTGGTCTACCTGTTCGCGCTGGCATGGATTGCTGCAGGCGCGACATACTGGATCGCGGTGAGCCTCGGGCTCTAGGTCCACTCTGGGGGTAATACCCCGCATCGCCCTAGAACCGACTCGCGCGGGTCGTTAGGCCCGCCTGTAACAAATTCACGAAGGGACGAATCGATGGCCGGTAGCCTCAACAAAGTCATGCTGATCGGAAACCTGGGCGCAGACCCGGAAATCCGCAGCTTCCAGAACGGCGGCAAGGTCGCCAACCTGCGTATCGCGACGAGCGAGCAGTGGAAGGACCGCAACACCGGCGAACGCCAGGAGCGGACCGAATGGCACACCGTCTCGATCTTCTCCGAAGGCCTGATCAATGTCGTCGAACGCTTCCTGCGCAAGGGTTCGAAAGTCTATGTCGAAGGCCAGCTCCAGACCCGCAAGTGGCAGGACCAGCAGGGTAACGACCGCTACTCGACCGAAGTTGTGCTGCGCGGTTTCAACGGCACGCTGACCATGCTCGACGGTCCCGGTGGCGGCCAGGGTGGCGGCTCTGGTGGTGGCTCGGGCGGCGGCTTCGGCGGCGGCCAGGGCGGTGGCGGTTATGGCGGCGGCCAGGGTGGCGGCGGCTTCGGCGGCGGCCAGTCGGGTGGCAACAACAACCAGGGCGGCGGCTCGAACTACGACGATCTCGACGACGACATTCCGTTCTGATCGTGATGCGGCCCGTTTCCCCCGCAATCGCTCTCCTGGCAGGTCTGTCGGCCTGCTCGGGGGCAGCGTCCGAACCCTACGAATATGAAATCGTGGAGCTTCCCGGGGGCGGGGCCGATATCGACAATCCGCGGGCACCATACGATGCCCTGCGCGACCTTGCGCAGGAACGGGCTGCCGAGGAAGCGGGCGACGCGGAAGCCGCCTATCGCGATTGGACCTATTTCGGCGCCGATGCCGACAGCCTTCTCGCCTATGCGATCACGCCTTCGAAAGGCGTTTTCTACTACCTGCCTCCCGGTCCCTATCCGAGAGAAGGGAATGTCATGCTGGCGCTACCGGAAGTGGTGCCGGTCTGCCGGTTCGTGGTCGAATGGGCGGAGGTGCCGGGCGCACCCCTGATCGGCAGCATGGAAGACATCGATCTCGTGTCGAAGGACTGCGTTCCCTTCGAGGCGTCCGACTACCCGCTTGATCCAGTCGATAAAGACAGCGCTCTTACCCTGATCGAGGCGGAACCGGTGGAGGGAAAGCGCGTCAGCGTAGCTGTCTCCGCCTCGCGGAATTCACGTTTCGACGATGTGCGTGCGTTGTCGCTGGCTGTAGAGGCAGGTGGAGCGCAGCTGGCCCAGACCGTCCCGCTCAATGCCAATGGCAACACGCTGCTGGCCGGCATTTCGGATCAAGGAGATGTCTCCCTGCTGATCGAAAGCAGGCGCCTGAAGCGCGGACAGCGCTGCATCGTCGCAGGCCTAGAATGGTCCGATCTCGGCGACAAATCGATGCGCATCGCTGCCGAGCGTGGCTGTGAAGCGGCCATCAAGGCCCGCAGCTAGCCTACTTCTTCAGGGCAGAGAGAGCTTCCGCCAGCGGTCCGCTGGGCTTGCGGTCCTCGTCGCTCTCGATACCCGCCTCTTCGCGCCGTTCGTCGGCATCGGGGCCTTCGCGATAGGGATCGATGGCGAGGCCCAGTTCCTGCGCGATCGCTTCGCCTAGGTCGAAGGTCTCGCCTTCGTATTCGATCTCGTCGAGATCTTCTTCGGTCAGCTCGAACTCCTCGTCTTCCTCGTAATCGCCCATGCCTGCGGCAGGCACGAAGCGGAGCGAGAAAGCCTCCGACACATCGTAGGTGAAGTCTTCCCGGGTCACGGCACAGGGCTGTTCGAGTGTGGCGGCCAGCTTGCCTTCTGCAAGTACGGCCCCGTCCTTTTCGCCGAATTCGACTTCTGCAGTAAAAGCGTGGATCGCCGAAATGCCGAAGCGCTTGGCAAGCGCGGCGCGTTCTGCCTCGTTTGCCTCGACCGTCATGGTGCCGGCGGGCAGGGCGCGGGGCTTGATCAGGCGGACGAGTTCGTTGGTCTCGGTGCTCATGCGGCGAGCTCCCCGGCGCGCAGTTGGTCTGCAGACGTACGCTCGAAGCGCTTGCGCAGGCGGATTATGCGCTCGGCCAGCGCTTCGGCCTCATCTTCCTGCGACATGGTGACATTGCGGCGCAGGGCCGTTGCAAGCTCTGCCCGGTCTTCCTTCGCCAGCGCCTGGCGGTAGCTGCCGAGCCTTCCGCCCATGCTGCTCATGAGATTTCCGATCTTCTTGCCGACCGTGGGGTCGCCGATGCCCGCTTCGCGCAGCTGGCCTTCCATGTCCTCGACGAACAGTTCGGTGACGAGCGCGGCATGGGGCGCGAGTTCTTCTTCCCTCTCCATCCGCAGCATCGTCAGGCTGAGGACGAGGGTGATCATGTCGAAGCGCCCTTCGACCGTGTCGGCCACACCGCACATCCGGTACCAGTCGGGCTCGCGCGCCTGTTCGACGATCGTGTGCCACAGCGGGCGCCACTGTTCGCGCGGGTCGGGCTGGGTGCCGAAAAGGCGGGCGAAAAAGGACATGTGGGCAAGTCTTCCTGTTTGCTCGTTCAGCGGCAATTCAAGCCGCCATCCCCACCGCTCACGCATTGCCAAGTTGCATGCACGCGCGAGGCCGTTTAGGGCGTCGGTCGCGCATATAGGGTGCAAGGCCGCACAGGCCAAGCATGCCGGAGATACGGAGTTGAAGCAGTTCCCATGAGGGTCACCAAAATCCTTGCCATTTCGGTACTGGCTACGGCCGCTTTCGGCACTGCCGCATGCTCCTCCATCCGCGAACCGCGTGGCTATGTCGTCGACAACACGCTGGTGAACACCGTCCAGCCGGGAATCGACAACCAGCGCAGCGTCGAAATGACGCTGGGCCGTCCGACCTTCACCAGCCAGTTCGGCGAACCGACCTGGTATTACGTGTCGTCGACCACGGGCCGTAAGCCTTTCGTGCGTCCGCGCGTCGAACAGCACCAGGTCCTCGCCGTGAAGTTCGACGGCGCCGGAAACGTGATTGCAGCCGACCGCAGCGGTATCGAGCAGGTCGTCTATCTCACGCCCGATGGCGACGAGACTCCGACCCTGGGCCGCGAGCGTACTTTCCTGCAGGACCTGTTCGGCAACATCGGCACGGTCAGCCAGGGCCTGCCGGGCGGCGGCGGACCGCAGTAGGTCATTTGACCGCTTCGGCTTGACCCCCCTGTTGCGCACCCCATATCGCGGAGCATGAGTGATCAGGACAATCGCCACGGGCTGACCCAGTGGCACGGAACTACCATCATCGGAGTGCGCAAAGGCGATCGTATCGTCGTTGCCGGAGACGGACAGGTCTCCATGGGCAACACGGTGATGAAGCCCAATGCCCGCAAGGTTCGCCGTATCGGCGAAGGCGGCAAGGTCGTGGCAGGCTTTGCCGGCGCGACCGCCGATGCCTTCACCCTGTTCGAGCGGCTGGAAAAGAAGCTGGAACAGTACAACGGCCAGCTGCTTCGCGCCGCGGTCGAACTGACCAAGGACTGGCGCACGGACAAGTACCTGCGCAATCTCGAAGCGCTGATGATCGTTGCGGACAAGGATAACCTCCTAGTCCTCACGGGCAATGGCGACGTGCTCGAACCCGAAGGCGGGATCACCGCTATCGGGTCGGGCGGCAATTATGCGCTCGCCGCAGCCAAGGCGATCGCCGAATATGAAGACGACCCGGAAGTGATCGCACGCAAGGCGATGCAGGTCGCCGCCGATATCTGCGTCTTCACCAATGGCAATGTGACCCTCGAAGAGGTCTGAGAACTACATGGACAATCTGACACCCAAGGCGATCGTCGCCGCTCTGGACGAACACATCATCGGCCAGAAGGATGCCAAGCGCGCGGTCGCCGTTGCGCTGCGCAACCGCTGGCGTCGCCAACGCCTCGACCGCGACCTGCGCGACGAGGTAACGCCCAAGAACATCCTGATGATCGGCCCCACCGGCTGCGGCAAGACCGAGATCAGCCGCCGCCTTGCCAAGCTGGCAGAGGCGCCCTTTGTGAAGGTCGAGGCCACCAAGTTCACCGAAGTCGGCTATGTCGGCCGCGACGTCGAACAGATCGCACGCGACCTCGCCGAAGAAGCTATCCGTCTCGAAAAGGAACGCCGCCGCGAGGCTGTGCGCGAAACCGCCAGCCAGGCCGCGATGGAGCGCCTGCTCAACGCGCTCGTCGGCGAGAATGCGAGCGAGGCGACTCGCGAGGCTTTCCGCGAGCGCATCGTCCAGAACGCGATGAACGACACCGAGGTCGAAATCGAGGTAAAGGACCAGCCGCAGGGCAACATGGAAATCCCGGGCATGCCCGCCAATGTCGGCATGATCGACCTTTCCGACATGCTCGGCAAGGCGATGGGCAAGTCGAACCTCAAGCGCCGCAAGCTGAAGGTCCCTGATGCGTGGGACCGGCTGGTGGAGGAAGAGGCCGAGAAGCGCATGGACCAGGACGACGTCAACCGCGTCGCGCTGGAGAATGCCGAGACCAACGGCATCGTGTTCCTCGACGAGATCGACAAGATCGCCGTCAGCGATGTGCGCGGCGGATCGGTCAGCCGCGAAGGCGTGCAGCGCGACTTGCTGCCGCTGATCGAAGGCACCACCGTGGCGACAAAGTACGGCCCGATGAAGACCGACCACGTGCTCTTCATTGCCTCGGGCGCGTTCCATGTCGCGAAGCCGTCGGACATGCTGCCCGAACTGCAGGGCCGCCTGCCGATCCGTGTCGAGCTGCGTGCGCTGACCGAGGAAGATTTCGTGCGCATCCTCACCGAAACGCGCGCCAACCTCGTCCAGCAGTACAAGGCGCTGATCGGGACCGAGGAAGTCACGCTCGACATTACCGATGATGCGATCGCCGAAGTTGCGAAGATCGCCGCGCGGGTGAACGAGAGCGTCGAGAACATCGGCGCCCGCCGCCTGCAGACGGTGATGGAGCGGCTGCTGGAAGACATCAGCTTCGAAGCCGAAGAGCACAAGGGCGAGACCATCACGGTCGATGCAGCTTATGTGCGCGAACGGCTTGACGATCTGTCGGGCGATACCGACCTCAGCAAGTACATCCTTTAAATGAGCGAGCCGGTGCGCGACCGTGAGGCGATGATCGCCGCCATGGAGCCCCGGCTCGATACCCAGCGCTGGCGCTTCGTCCTCGTCACCCCCGACACCGCGCCGCAGCTATTGGGCGCGGCCATCGGGACCTTCCGCGAGGACGGGGGCGTGACGGCCATCGTCCCGTCTGAATTGGCAGACGAACTGGGCATCGAAGGTCCGGACTTCGCACGCATCACGCTGATGGTGCATTCGGACCTTGAGGGCGTGGGGCTGACGGCAGCCGTGTCAGGGACGCTCGCGGATGCGGGGATAGCCTGCAATATGGTCGCTGCGTTTCACCACGACCATGCCTTCGTCCCGGCTGCGCGGGGTGATGAGTCGCTTGCCGCTTTACAGAAATTGAGCACTTCGTCGGGCTGCTAGTCCGGGAATTATCATTGTGCGAAAGCAGACAAAATCGGATGACTGCTAACGACCCGAGAGCGGCCGTTGGCTAAGCTAGCTTATGGTGTTTGCTACACTCAACTTTCTTCGTCGGACTGGAGTGGTGCGCTCAACGTGAAATACCTTGGACCCTCCCAAGGATGCGCGCGTTGGATATCTGAACTTGAAATATGACGTGCGAGGGGGCCGACGGAATGGCTGAAAGAGACGAGCGGGATGGTCTAAGATCTTCGGACCAAGCTCATCGCCCTATCTATCCAAACCAAGCTACTCGAATGGGCTTCGAAGGGGCCAGCGGCCTTCTTTTCGAGCAGGCTATGGCGCAAACCAGGATGGCTGTCTGTTTGACAGACCCTCACAGTGATGACGACCCAATCGTATTTTGCAATGAAGCTTTTGAACAACTGACCGGCTATCAAAGGGAAGAAATACTCGGTCGGAACTGTCGCTTTTTGCAAGGGCCAGATACGAACCAAGAGCAGGTTGGCAAAATTCGAGAGGCCATCAAGGGCGAGGACGTCGTTGTCGTCGAACTGCTGAACTATCGCAAAGATGGCTCAAGCTTCTGGAATACACTCCATCTAGGTCCGATCTACGATGCCGATGGTCGCCTGACCTACTTTTTTGGAAGCCAGTGGGATGTGACTGATATTCATCAGTCTCGTGCGGAAGAACGTCATGCCAAGGCGCTCGCCCGCGAAATATCACACCGAATGAAGAACGTTTTCGCCGTTATCGGAGGGATCGTTAATATCACTGGGCGATCGATGGATGCTAAAGGCGTGGCGCGCAAAATAAACGAACGTGTGCAGGCGCTTGGCCGATCGTATGAGCCAACACTCGATGAAGCAGCGTTAGGCACTATTCAGGTCGGACAGGCAATCCGTTCGGTTCTCCAGCCGTATGATCCAGAGGGAAATCGCATAATCTATTTAGGGAACGGGGTGCGAACAGAACCAAACGCCATCTCCGCAATAGGTCTGGCGCTTCATGAACTCGCTACCAACGCCACCAAATATGGCGCCCTGTCGACCGATCGAGGCACGGTCACGGTTGGCTGGGAGCATAAAAAGGACAAGCTTGGCCGTAGTTCACTTGAAATCGAATGGGTGGAAAGTGGAGGGCCAGCGGTCGATGGTGAGCCGCAATCTCGTGGCACTGGCTTCGAAATAGCCGATACTCTTCTGTCCCATTCGAGGGGAGCATTGGAGCGAGAGTGGCATCCTGAAGGCTTGCGCGCCTTCATCACCGTGCCGATTGCCAATCGATAGGCCTTGCCGTGAAGAAATTCCTTGTTCTGGAAGATGAGCCGCTGATTGCGATGGACCTGACATTTGCATTTGAGGACGCCGGCCACGAAGCTGTTACGGCCGTCAATAATGCCGAGGCTCGGGCAATAATCGAGGATGGTGGTGTGGTCGGAGCAATCCTCGACGTCAGTCTGGGAGGGGGAGAAACATGTCGAGAGACCGCAGATCGTCTTCTCCGATCCAGCATACCATTTGTCCTCCATACGGGCGACTTGAACAGAGTGGGCGAGCATCTTCGGGAAATCGATGCGCCAGTTCTAGCTAAGCCTCGCCCTGCCGAAGACGTTGTCGCAGCCTTGATCGAGCTCGTGGGCTAACACTCGAAGAGGGGGCGAAGGTATGGGAACCGACCAGTATTTCTCCAAACACTCGCGGACACTTGCGAATTGGGTCCGAATTTGTAGACTTTGGCGATGGATGAAGAAAAGCGCAATCTCCGTCATAAGCTTCAGAATGCAGAGCAGCGAGAGCTTTCATTAAAGAGATTGGTCGAGAGAGCAGCAGACGAGATCGACGATCTGGCGGAAGCGGAGTGTTCAGAAGAGGCCATTACGAGCGCCAAGGCACAAGCTGAGCGCCTTAGGAAGGTCGGCAAATCTGAATAACGAATGACTGCTTTCCACCCACTTCGTGACTGATTTGCGGGGCATAAAGCTTGCTATGAGCGGGCGGGCAGCTAACGACCCGATTGCGGACGGAAGCCCTCACTAATCTTGAATTGGCCGACCTCGTGTGAGAGTTTACTGCCAGAAATGAAGAAGTTCGCGCTTTTAGCTTCAGTACTGCTTGTCGCCGCTCTTGGTTGGCGCGCCTCGCTATCAATGACCGACGAGAATGAGCCTCCCACCGATTGGTGTCCGGCTCCTGAAGTTTGCATCCCTGCTGCTGACATAGAGCAATTCGCGGTCCCTTCGTATGCTACCAGCCAGAAAGCTCTTCCTACAGAGTTTCTAATAAGAGCAGGCGCTGATCTAGGGGTTCGGTACGCCCGTGTGGCGATTGCGATCTATCCAGAACCATCGGCAGCTATGGATACCTTTGAGGTTGTTTCGTCAACGGACAGCGACCTCTACACCCAAGTTCTCTACCATGAAAAATTCGGCAATCAGCATACTTGGAGAGCGATGGCACGCAGCCATGGCCGTCGCGGAGGAAGGTTCTACAAGGCTGAAAATATTGTCTATTATTGCAACGAGCATGACATTTGCAACGTCCTCATTCATAGAGGGAAATTCGAAGCATCAATATTCGTGGATCGTGCGAGCTTGAATAAACTACCGGCCCTGCGCGAGTTTTTCTTATCTATGTTTCAGCGCTGGAACCAGTCGGATTGAGTCGGAGCACATCAATGCGCAGGACGAAAGCAGCGTTCGTGGCAATGGGCGTAGCTTGCCTTTCAACATGGCCAAGCCATGTCGCCGCGGAAAGCATTTGGGCTGTCGAGAAATTGCATGACTACGAACGGGGGCCTGAGCTTATTGCGCAGTTTTTCAACAATGCATGGGAAGGGAATGCACACGCCCGATTTCAAAGCTTCGGCTGTACTTCGGATGATAGTCTTTACGAGCGCGAGGGCAGGCGCGATGAAAGACCAGTCGAGGTTACACGCATAAAGCTTCTTGGCGAACCAAGGGCGCAATCTCGCCCAACATACCTAGTGGCTGGAAGTCGTTCGGCTTGGTTCAAGAACCATGGGAGCTTTGTTGAGCTTCCGTGTATTTGGCTCATTTCATTCGATGGTAATCAAGTCCGTTCGGTGCGGGAAGCCGGTGAGCTTGGCCATCTGCTCCGATCTGAATCAAAAGACTGACCGAAAGTGCCAATGAAGCCTCTGGTCATCCTGATATTTTCGGGGATCCTTGTCGCCTCATGCTCTGAAGAAAAATCATCTGGTAGCGGAGCAGATTCCCGCATTGCGATAGCCCAATGCTTGAACGAAAAGCTTTCTGGCACAGTGTCTGAGCATACTGAACTGACCTCCGTGACCCTGCACGAGGGCCGCGTCGTCAGCTACGTTTTTTATGTCTTCACCGGCCAATTCTATGGTATCGATTCTGGCACGTTACTCCCCAAGAAGAATATGGTGGTCGCTGCAAAATTTTCTGAAGGATATTTTGACGCTCTCAATGCCGTCTCGCCGAAAAAGCGGGAGGATTATGAGGCGCTGCGCGACCGTTTTGGCGAGGCTGACGCCAGGCGTATCTCAGACGTTGTTCGCCATGGTGATCTCTATTTTTTCGGTCCAGAAATCGCCGCGGTGAGGAGAGACTTACACAGCATCACCCCGAAGCAGCCATATCTTCTTCGGGATGGCAGGTGGATCTACCAGATGATCAGCGATGGTCCGCCGAATGACATTCTGCGCTCGGAAACCTCAGATGTTCTTCACGGGATTGATCGCTTTAGTCCAACATGTGATCCGAACGCATAAGGGAAGGTCTTCGGCAGCTAACCACCCATAAGCAGCCCGCCCGCTCACGGATGCGGCGCCAGTCCGATCTCCACGCCCGTCTTGTCGGTCAGCGCGAACTTGTCGACCAGGTCCGAGCTCGCTCGGTTGAGCCCGCGAACCTGCACGCTACGGCCGTTGCGGCGCATGCGTTCGACGACCTTGTCGAGTGCGCCGACCGCGCTGATGTCCCAGAAGTGGGCCTTGCGGACGTCGATGATGACGTGATCCGCCGGGTCGGGCTGGGTGCTTTCGGGGCCTAGTGCGGCTTCGAAACGCTCTACGCTGGCGTAGAAGATCTGTCCCTTGGCGCGATAGATGGCGGTGTCGCCCTTACGTTCGCGGATTACCTCGAACATGGTCATCACCTTGTGGGTGAAGAACACGCCCGACAGGATCACGCCAGCAAGCACGCCAAGCGCAAGGTTGTGCGTCGCGACTACGACCACCACTGTCGAGAGCATGACGACCGACGACTGCCACGGATGCTTGCCGATATTGGGGATCGAGTTCCACGAGAAAGTACCGATCGAGACCATGATCATGATCGCCACCAGCGCCGGCATCGGCACCTGACCCACAAGATCGCCAAGCACGGCGAGCAGGATGAGCAGCGACAAGCCAGCCGTGAAGGTCGACAGGCGCCCACGCCCGCCGCTGGTCACATTGATGACCGACTGGCCGATCATCGCGCAACCGCCCATGCCGCCGAAGAACGCCGCGACGATATTGGCAATGCCCTGTCCTGCGCTCTCGCGGCGCTTGTTCGAGCCGGTATGCGTCATGTCGTCGACAATCTGCGCGGTCAGCAGCGATTCCAGGAGGCCGACGGCGGCCATGGTCGCGGCATAGGGCGCGATGATGGCGAGCGTTTCCCAAGTCAGTGGGACATTCGGCAGTGCGAAATAGGGCAGGCTTTCGGGCAGTTCGCCCATGTCGGACACGGTGTTGACCGGAGCATCGAGCCAGATGGTCAGCGCGGTCAGCACGATGATCGCGATCAGCGGGCTGGGAACGGCGGTGGTGAACTTGGGAATGATGTAGATCATCGCCAGCGCTGCGGCGACCATCGCATAGGTCATCCAGCCGATCCCTGCAGCAGTCGGGTCGAGCTGCGGCAGCTGCGCCATGAAGATGAGGATCGCGAGCGCGTTGACGAAGCCGGTGATCACCGATCGCGAGACGAACTGCATCAGCAGGTCCAGCCGCAGCAGCGCGGCGATGCCCTGGAAGACGCCCATCAGGATCGTCGCGGCGAAGAGATATTCCACCCCGTGATCACGCACCAGCGGCACGACGACCACGGCCACCGCCGCGGTCGCGGCACTGATCATGCCCGGACGCCCGCCGGTAAAGGCAATGACCATGGCAATCGCGACCGAGGCATAGAGGCCCACGCGCGGATCCACGCCTGCAATGATCGAGAAGCCGATTGCCTCCGGGATCAGCGCGAGCGCGACGACGAGGCCGGCCAGCATGTCTGCGCGGATGTTGGAGAACCAGTCGCGTTTGATCGCGCCGAGGTTGGGCATGATGTCTGTCCAGCTATATAAGGAGGGCGCGCGTTAGCACCCGGAAGGTCTGGGCGCTACTTAACGATTGTGCAGTGCAACACAACCCGCAAGGGTGGAATTGCTATGCGCCGGCCTTTTCGGTCTCGCTTTCCTCGGACTGCTGGCGCGCCCACATCTCGGCATAGAGCTCGCCCTTGCGCAGCAGCTCGGCATGCGTTCCGCTTTCCGCCAGCCGCCCGTGGTCGAGCACGAGGATACGGTCGGCATCGGCAATCGTCGATAGCCGGTGCGCGATGGCGAGCGTGGTGCGATCCTCGCTCACCTGCTTCAGCGTATTGAGGATGTCCTGCTCGGTCCGGCTGTCGAGCGCACTCGTCGCCTCGTCGAGCACGAGGATCGGCGGGTCCTTCACCAGCGTACGCGCAATGGCAACGCGCTGCTTCTCTCCTCCCGACAGCTTGAGGCCCCTTTCGCCGACCTCGGTCGCAAACCCCTGGGGCAAGCGCTCGATGAAGGGCATGATCGAAGCATCGCTTGCGGCCTTGGCGACGATCTCGTCGCTCGCATCTTCGCGGCCATAGGCAATGTTGTAGCCGATGGTGTCGTTGAACAGCACGCTGTCCTGCGGGACGATACCGATATGGGCGCGCAGGCTTTCTTGCTGAACTTCGGCGATGTCCTGGCCATCGATCAGGATGCGGCCCGATGCCGGATCGTAGAAGCGGAACAGGAGGCGGGCGATCGTGCTCTTGCCCGCGCCCGAAGGGCCGACGATTGCCACATGGCTGCCGGCGGGCACTTCGAAGGACAATCCGTGGAGGATAGTGCGCTCCGGTTCGTATCCGAATACCACGTTTTCGAAGGTGACCGAAGGCCGTTGTATAATAAGGGCAGGTGCTCCGGGCCGGTCCTCGACCTCGACCTGCGTATCGATCAGGCGGAACATCTCCGCCATGTCGACCAGCCCCTGTCGGATCGTTCGATAGACCCAGCCAAGCAGGTCCAGCGGTCGGAAGAGCTGGATGAGATAGGTGTTCACGAACACAAGGTCGCCCACGGTCAGCTCGCCGCGGCTCCAGCCCCATACGGTGTAAGCCATCGCGCCGGCCATCAGCGCATTGGTGATGAAGGCCTGCGCGATATTGAGCATGCCGAGCGACGCATCCGACTTGATGGCCGCCTCGCTATAGGCGCGTGCGGCCTTGGCGTAGCGCGCTTCCTCGCGCCGCTCCGCCCCGAAGTATTTGACCGTCTCGTAGTTGAGCAGCGAATCCACCGCGCGGCTCAGCGCCTGGCCGTCGAGATCGTTCATCTCGCGCCTCAGCTTGGTGCGCCATTCGGTGATCTGCCTCGTCACCACTATATAGGCGACGACGGTAAAGCCGGTTGCCGCTACCAGCCCCCAGCCGAAATTGAGGTAGAAGATCACGCCGACCGCAGTCAGCTCGATAATCGTGGGCGCGATGTTGAAGAGCAGGAAATAGAGCATGGAATCGATGCTCTTGGTCCCGCGCTCGATGATCTTGGTGACCTCGCCCGTGCGGCGTGACAGGTGGAAGCGCAGGCTGAGGCGATGAAGCCGGTGGAAGACATCTTCTGCAAGCGCGCGCGTCGCTTCCTGTCCCACCCGCTCGAACACGATGTTGCGAAGGTTGTCGAACGTCGTCCCGGCAAACCGCCCAAGCCCATAGGCAAGCACCAGAGCCATCGCGACCATCGCTGCTTCGTTGGCAGGGGTCGACATGGAATCGACGGCGTTCTTGTAAGCGAAGGGCAGTGCCAGCATCGTGCCCTTCGCGAGCAGGACGAGGATCAGCGCGATGGCGATGCGCCAGCGCAGCGACGTGTTATCCTTCGGCCATAGATAGGGGAGGAAGCGCTTGAGGGTCGCCCAGCTCTCGGCGTCCTGCCGCTGGTCGGAAGTGATCGTGTCTGGCGGCATGCCCCGCTATCTGGGGCGCGAAGCTTCGCGGGGCAAGGTCAGGATTTGGTGCGTGTCGCCATGAAGCCTGGCGCAACGAGATCCTGGCGCCTCACCGAACCGGGCAGATCGAACAGGACCCGGCGCGAGGCGAAGTCGATCGCCACCCGCTCGAACATCCTCAGATTGCCCATGCCGAGGATCAGGGCGGGGCGGTCCGAAAGGCCCAGCGCCTCGATGGCAGGGCTATCGGCAAATCCGATCGGGACATTGGACAGTTCCATGTCCCCGATGACCAGCCTTCTCGCCATAGCGAGTTCGCTTTCGACAATGGCCCCATTTACGTCTGTCGCGGTGAGCGTCTCGCGCGCGCGCGCGCGCAGGCGGTTGAGAAGGGCGAGGTTGCCGAGGGAATTCTGCGCCCCGGTATCGATGATGACCGCAGTGCGGATCCCGTTGAGCCGCGCGTCGGTGATGATCATCTGTCCAAGCCGCTGCCGGGCCCGCACCACGATCTCGTATCCCGTGCTCCCGCGCGAGCTGCGCGCATCGGCAATCGACATGCTGTCCTCGCGGAAGTCGATCAGCACGCGCAGGTCTTGCAGGCTGTCGAGGCCGAGGATGCCATCGGCACCGATGTTCTTGCGCTCGAGCAGGGGGGCGGTGATTCCGCTGAAGCTGCGGTCGGCGAATTCGAGCTGGTCGATGTCGATCGTGTCGACGATCTCGCTCGAACCCATTGCAACGAGGCGCGCGCGGCCGGTCGGCTCGAGTGCGAGCTCATCGGTAACCTTGCGCGTCACCACGGTCGCTTGCGCGCCGGTGTCTATAAAGAAGCGGTAGGGACCCTTGCCGGAGATGGTGACCGGCACCGTCATGCGCTCGTAGCGATCCTGGTCGAACTCCACGTCGATGATGTCGCTGTCAGCCTCTGCATCTCCAGAGGGAGAGGTCGTCGGCGCAGCTACGCCCTGATCCTGAGAGGGTGGGGGGACCGGCGTGTTGCCGCACAACAGCAAACCCGCTGCGACGAGAAGGGGGCGCTCGATCATATTGTCTCTCCGCTGGGCCAGCTCGCGAAGGCCGGCCTCTATAAGGACTCATACCACAAGGCGGCGCACCTCCCGAATCCGTCCGCAGAATCGTCTCGGCCACTCATCAGGCCCGAATCCTAGAGTCGGATTCGGCCCTGAATCGGTGAATCGGGGTGAATCGCGACCCGCCCGACCCGCGATTCATCTTTTTTTTCGAGTCACGAGGGGGCTGAATCGGCGTTTCCGAGGCCTCAGATGCCTGTTTTGCCGCCCGAGGCTTGAAACGGTCCGAGATGGCACCATCTAGGGGTGACCGAAAAATGGCGGTGAAACGGCGGAATTCTGCGGTTTTCGAAAAAAGTTCAAAAAACTTTCGAAAAGTGTGTTGACCGAATCCAACATCACCCCTAGATGGCCCTCACCGACGCGGCGCTGGCGGCTTCCACCGCCCACCGCAACGGTCGCCAACATAGAGAGACAGCCGGTCCCCCCGGTATCAATCGGGGGAACAAAAGCTGTCCCCTCTAACATTGTTGAGCGGCTCTTTGACATTGTTAGTTTTTGATGAAGGGACATGTGGGCGACGGCGCCCGGTCCGGGGACCTCAAGGCTCCGAGTACCGGTTATTTCAAGCCGATTGCCACATCCTTCCAGGCTCCACAGTCTGGTTGCGATGATGCATGTTCATTCGTATCCATTACGTTTGACAGTGCAGGTATCGGCTCCTTGATACTCTGGCTGATCGGGCTGGCGATCTTCGGATCGTGCTTGATTGGTTAGTTTCACAAACTTGAGAGTTTGATCCTGGCTCAGAACGAACGCTGGCGGCATGCCTAACACATGCAAGTCGAACGAACCCTTCGGGGTTAGTGGCGCACGGGTGCGTAACGCGTGGGAACCTGCCTTTAGGTTCGGAATAACTCAGAGAAATTTGAGCTAATACCGGATAATGTCTTCGGACCAAAGATTTATCGCCTTTAGATGGGCCCGCGTTAGATTAGATAGTTGGTGGGGTAATGGCCTACCAAGTCGACGATCTATAGCTGGTCTGAGAGGATGATCAGCCACACTGGGACTGAGACACGGCCCAGACTCCTACGGGAGGCAGCAGTGGGGAATATTGGACAATGGGCGAAAGCCTGATCCAGCAATGCCGCGTGAGTGATGAAGGCCTTAGGGTTGTAAAGCTCTTTTACCAGGGATGATAATGACAGTACCTGGAGAATAAGCTCCGGCTAACTCCGTGCCAGCAGCCGCGGTAATACGGAGGGAGCTAGCGTTGTTCGGAATTACTGGGCGTAAAGCGCGCGTAGGCGGCGATCCAAGTCAGGGGTGAAATCCCGGGGCTCAACCCCGGAACTGCCCTTGAAACTAGGTTGCTAGAATACTGGAGAGGTGAGTGGAATTCCGAGTGTAGAGGTGAAATTCGTAGATATTCGGAAGAACACCAGTGGCGAAGGCGACTCACTGGACAGTTATTGACGCTGAGGTGCGAAAGCGTGGGGAGCAAACAGGATTAGATACCCTGGTAGTCCACGCCGTAAACGATGATAACTAGCTGTCCGGGCTCATAGAGCTTGGGTGGCGCAGCTAACGCATTAAGTTATCCGCCTGGGGAGTACGGTCGCAAGATTAAAACTCAAAGGAATTGACGGGGGCCTGCACAAGCGGTGGAGCATGTGGTTTAATTCGAAGCAACGCGCAGAACCTTACCAGCCTTTGACATCCTAGGACGGTTTCTGGAGACAGATTCCTTCCCTTCGGGGACCTAGTGACAGGTGCTGCATGGCTGTCGTCAGCTCGTGTCGTGAGATGTTGGGTTAAGTCCCGCAACGAGCGCAACCCTCGTCCTTAGTTGCCATCATTTAGTTGGGCACTTTAAGGAAACTGCCGGTGATAAGCCGGAGGAAGGTGGGGATGACGTCAAGTCCTCATGGCCCTTACAGGCTGGGCTACACACGTGCTACAATGGCATCTACAGTGAGCAGCGATCCCGCGAGGGTTAGCTAATCTCCAAAAGATGTCTCAGTTCGGATTGTTCTCTGCAACTCGAGAGCATGAAGGCGGAATCGCTAGTAATCGCGGATCAGCATGCCGCGGTGAATACGTTCCCAGGCCTTGTACACACCGCCCGTCACACCATGGGAGTTGGATTCACCCGAAGGTGGTGCGCTAACCAGTTTACTGGAGGCAGCCAACCACGGTGGGTTCAGCGACTGGGGTGAAGTCGTAACAAGGTAGCCGTAGGGGAACCTGCGGCTGGATCACCTCCTTTCTAAGGATTGTCACGAAAGCGCCGGCGCTAGCCGCTGGAAGAGCTTCGTGATTTCCAAAGAACATTGCCGTCGTCCTCATGTCCTTTCATCAATCGGATACAGCCTAACGGGCTTGCTCGTTAGATGCTGTTAGCCTGAGCTGGCTTCTGCCGCCTGCGGCCTTAGGGCCTGCGCTGGCGCATAGGCCCGTAGCTCAGTTGGTTAGAGCGCACCCCTGATAAGGGTGAGGTCGGTGGTTCAAATCCACTCGGGCCTACCATATACCTGGTCTTACGGGGCCTTAGCTCAGCTGGGAGAGCACCTGCTTTGCAAGCAGGGGGTCATCGGTTCGATCCCGATAGGCTCCACCAGGTAACTGGATGCGACATCAAATCCGATTGTATGAAACGAAAACAGATACCGCATTTGGCGGTTAGGTGGTTTCGACCACCGCTCTTTGACATTGTGAATGGGTTTTTAAATCGATGCCGTGGCGCATGGATTGTACGGTTTGCCTTCGGGCAGATCTTGCGAGCTATGCATCACAACAAGATCAATCAAAATGATTATCTGGCTGAGATATTCCTCCGCACCTATCCCAACGCAGCTTTTATGCAGGCTTGTCGTTGATGGTGTGGATTCTCAAGCGTGAGGTAAGAGCATTTGGTGGATGCCTTGGCATGTGCAGGCGATGAAGGACGTGGCACGCTGCGATAAGCGTCGGGGAGATGTGAGCAATCTTTGATCCGACGATTTCCGAATGGGGAAACCCACCCTCACCATTTCCTTTCGATCGACCTTCGGGTCGGCCGGAAAGAGGTGGATAGGGTATCACCGAACTGAATATATAGGTTTGGTGAAGCGAACCCGGGGAACTGAAACATCTCAGTACCCGGAGGAAAAGACATCAACAGAGATTCCCGTAGTAGTGGCGAGCGAACCGGGACCAGGCCAGTGCTTCTTCGTTAATTAGCAGAACACTTTGGAAAGAGTGGCCATAGCGGGTGACAGCCCCGTATGCGAAAATGATCGAAGAAGACTCGAGTAGGGCGGGACACGTGAAATCCTGTCTGAACATGGGGGGACCACCCTCCAAGCCTAAATACTCGCACATGACCGATAGCGAACACAGTACCGTGAGGGAAAGGTGAAAAGCACCCCGATTAGGGGAGTGAAACAGTACCTGAAACCGGATGCTTACAAGCAGTTGGAGCCCCATAGGGGGTGACAGCGTACCTCTTGCATAATGGGTCAGTGACTTAATCTACCATGCAAGCTTAAGCCGTTAGGTGTAGGCGCAGCGAAAGCGAGTCTGAATAGGGCGACTGAGTATGATGGATTAGACCCGAACCCCGGCGATCTAGGCATGGCCAGGTTGAAGGTGCGGTAACACGCACTGGAGGACCGAACCGGTGAATGTTGAAAAATTCTCGGATGAGCTGTGTTTAGGGGTGAAAGGCCAATCAAGCCGGGAAATAGCTGGTTCTCCGCGAAATCTATTGAGGTAGAGCGTCGGATGTATGCCGATGGGGGTAGAGCACTGGATGGGCTAGGGCTGCGCGAGCGGTACCAAACCTAACCAAACTCCGAATACCATCGAGTCTTATCCGGCAGACAGACGGCGGGTGCTAAGGTCCGTCGTCAAAAGGGAAACAGCCCTAACCTACAGCTAAGGTCCCCAAGTCATATCTAAGTGGGAAAGCATGTGGGAATCCCAAAACAACCAGGAGGTTGGCTTAGAAGCAGCCATCCTTTAAAGAAAGCGTAACAGCTCACTGGTCTAAATAAGGGTTCCTGCGGCGAAGATGTAACGGGGCTAAAGATATGCACCGAAGCTTAGGGTTGCAGTTTACTGCAGCGGTAGCGGAGCGTTCCGTAAGCGAGTGAAGGAGAAGGGTAACCGACTCTGGACGTATCGGAAGTGCGAATGCTGACATGAGTAGCGACAAACAGGGTGAGATGCCCTGTCGCCGAAAGACCAAGGGTTCCTGCGCAACGCTAATCGGCGCAGGGTTAGCCGGCCCCTAAGACGAGCCCGAAGGGGGTAGTCGATGGGAACCACGTAAATATTCGTGGGCCTGAAGATGTGTGACGGATGGCGGAAGTTGTTCTCTCTTATTGGATTGAGAGGGCAGCCAAGTTGTTCCAGGAAATAGCCTCTTCATTATAGACCGTACCCGAAACCGACACAGGTGGTCAGGTAGAGTATACCAAGGCGCTTGAGAGAAGTATCCTGAAGGAACTCGGCAAATTGCCTCCGTACCTTCGGAAGAAGGAGGCCCTGGATCGAGGCAACTCTTTTCAGGGGGCACAGGCCAGGGGGTAGCGACTGTTTAGCAAAAACACAGCACTCTGCTAAGTCGGCTTCAAGACGACGTATAGGGTGTGACGCCTGCCCGGTGCTCGAAGGTTAAGAGGAGGAGTGCAAGCTCCGAATTGAAGCCCGAGTAAACGGCGGCCGTAACTATAACGGTCCTAAGGTAGCGAAATTCCTTGTCGGGTAAGTTCCGACCTGCACGAATGGCGTAACGACTTCCCCACTGTCTCCAGGATATGCTCAGCGAAATTGAATTCTCCGTGAAGATGCGGAGTACCCGCGGTTAGACGGAAAGACCCCGTGCACCTTTACTGCAGCTTTAGAGTGGCATTAGGAAAGAATTGTGTAGAATAGGTGGGAGGCTTTGAAACTTGGGCGCCAGTCCGAGTGGAGCCAACCTGTGAAATACCACCCTGTTGTTTTCTGATGTCTAACCTAGGTCCGTTATCCGGATCAGGGACCCTCTATGGCGGGTAGTTTGACTGGGGCGGTCGCCTCCTAAAGAGTAACGGAGGCGCGCGATGGTAGGCTCAGGACGGTTGGAAACCGTCTGCAAGAGTGCAATGGCATAAGCCTGCCTGACTGCGAGACTGACGAGTCGAGCAGAGACGAAAGTCGGTCATAGTGATCCGGTGGTCCCTCGTGGAAGGGCCATCGCTCAACGGATAAAAGGTACGCCGGGGATAACAGGCTGATGATTCCCAAGAGCTCATATCGACGGAATCGTTTGGCACCTCGATGTCGGCTCATCACATCCTGGGGCTGGAGCAGGTCCCAAGGGTTTGGCTGTTCGCCAATTAAAGTGGTACGTGAGCTGGGTTCAGAACGTCGCGAGACAGTTTGGTCCCTATCTGCCGTGGGCGTCGATACTTGAAAGGAGTTGCCCCTAGTACGAGAGGACCGGGGTGAACGTACCTCTGGTGTACCTGTCATCCTGCCAAGGGTGCCGCAGGGTAGCTATGTACGGACGGGATAACCGCTGAAAGCATCTAAGCGGGAAGCCTCCCTTAAGATAAGGTATCTTCGAACCGTCGTAGACCACGACGTTGATAGGCCGGGTGTGGAAGCGCAGTAATGCGTGTAGCTAACCGGTCCTAATAGTTCTTTTCGCGCTTGTAGGATCCCACCATCAACGACAGCCCTGTGCTGTCTTGGTCGGAGGAAACTTCGAAGCCGGATAAGCCCAGAAAGCTCAAAGCATCGATTTAAAACCCATGTCCGCCAGCTCTATTGCTTGGTGACCTTAGCGTCTGTGACCCACCCGATCCCATCTCGAACTCGGCCGTGAAACCGGACAGCGCCGATGGTACTAGTGCTCAAGCACTGGAAGAGTAGGTCGTCGCCAGGCATTAAAGCCGGCGGGCATGTGGTATAAACCCATTCACAGTTTCAAAAGCCGCTGCCGGTGTGAACCGAGCGGCGGCTTTTTCGTCTCTGGGCTAAATGTCCTTGGCGAAACACACGGTGCCGCGGGGTGGAGCAGTCCGGTAGCTCGTCAGGCTCATAACCTGAAGGTCGTTGGTTCAAATCCAACCCCCGCAACCACCGTCATAATCGATCATTTCGACAAGCCTCGCTTTACAAGCGGGGCTTTTTTTGTGTCTGTAGCGGACGGGATGAGCATAGCGCCTTGGTCTGGTGTCTAATGAACGCCTGAGGCACTGGAGGGCAGTGGGCCGCCTTGTCCGGTCTGCTCCCCTTCGTTTCTCTCCCTAGACTGCCGAACTTAATTTCCTGATCACGCCAGCGCGATGCTCGTCGAACAGCGCCGCGATCGTCCGGGCGTAAGGCAGTCCATCCGGGGTAATCGTCAGCCATTCCCGGTCGAGCGTCGCCAGGCCCCGGTCCAGGAAGGGCAGCAGGCTGGGAAGGGCAGTGCGCATGAGGCAGGCTCCGATCCGGGCGCGAGAATTGCATAGCAATTGCTCAATCACGGCACCGCGATAACGGTCTGATGCCGAACGCGCGATCCCGCGGTTGGCGGTCAGCTGATCTTGCGAGCACATCATCCGATAGTGACCGCTGTTCTTCGCATTCTGCGCGAGGAGCTGCGGAAAACTGCTGATTGCGGAGGCCCCCAAACCGATAAGGATGTCGCTGCGGTCATCAGTGAAGCCCTGGAAGTTGCGACGTAGGGTCCCCTCCATGGCTGCCCGAGCCAGCGGATCGCTGCCCGCCTTGGCGAAGTGATCGAACCCGACGGGCTTGTAGCCGTGTGTCGCGAAATAGCCGTAGCCCATCTTTGCCATTTCGAACCTCAGCCGTTGGTCAGGCAAATTGCTGTCATCGATCGCGCGCTGACGCGGTACGACATGCGGCACATGCGCATATCCGAACAGAGCGACACGATCCGCTCCGAGGACGCGCGTGCGTTGAAGGCTATCCTTGAGATCGCTCATGGTTTGGCCGGGAAGCCCGTACATCAGATCGAAGTTGAGCGAGGTGACGCCTGCATCCCGGATCCAGTCGACTGTCCGGACGATGCAATCTTCCGACTGCACTCTCCCGATGGCCTTCTGGCACTTGTCCGAGAATGTCTGGACGCCAAGGCTTGCTCGCTCGATGCCGACACGCGCGATGACATCGGCCCAGCCGCTGGTCATGGTGCGGGGATCGAGCTCGATCGATACAGTCGCATCCTCAATCGAGAAGTTGGCGTATAGGCTGTCGACGATGCGCTCGAAGTCTTCGGGTGCAATCGCATTCGGACTGCCACCGCCGAAAGCGATCCTTCCGACCCGTGCCGTAGATGGCAGCAGCCCGGACACACGCTCGATCTCCGAGTGGAGCGCGGCCAGATAGGAATCCAGCCGCTGCCTCCGCCCCGCTGCGGCTGTATTGCAGCCGCAGTAGAAGCAGATTTTCTCGCAGAACGGGATATGGACGTAGAGCGAGATGTCGCCCTCGGCACTTTGCAGCGCCTGACGGTAGAGGTCCGTATCGATATCGCCGAATTCGGCTGCGGTCGGATAGCTGGTGTAGCGCGGTACCGGCTTGGCCAGCAGGTCAGGATAATATGTCCACATGCCCGCCGTGTGGGGCTGGCGAAGCCTTGGGTCATTGAGCCAGATCAATTCGCTTCCGGCATGACCCTGCATGGCAAGCTTTTGCCGAACACGGCCGGTCGGACGGCTGCTCTTTCCTCAAGGGTATCTCGATCGTGCCCCCATTGCAGAGCTTGGCCGTGAGGACCTCATCGGCCTCCGGCAACGGTCCAACCGCGAGCGGAATAATGGAGGCCAGGCCCAGCCTCACTGCTTGGTTCACTGTTCGTCGTCCTCATCATCGATGAGAATGCGCTGTGCGGCGCCGTCCAGGTCTTCGAACTGCCCCTTGCGCATCGCCCAGAAGAAGGCCGCGAGGCCGAGCAGCCCCAGCCCGAGCGCAATGGGGATCAGGAAAGCCAGTCCGGTCATCGTGCCGCCTTCGCGAGCCTGAGGGAATTCCCGACCACGACTACCGAGCTCAGCGACATGGCGATTGCAGCGATGAGCGGCGTAACCAGCCCGGCGAGGGCCAGCGGCACCGCGAACACGTTGTAGATTATCGCGAAAGCGAAGTTCTGACGCACGATCTGCATCGTCTTGCGAGCGACACGCACGGCGAGGGCAACCGGCATCAACCCGCTGCCGAGAAAAACGGCGTCGGAAGCCTGCTGGCTCACGTCGCTCGCGCCACCCGGGGCGATCGACGCATGGGCGGCGGCAAGGGCGGGGCCGTCATTGATCCCGTCCCCGACCATCAGCGGCCGGCTCCCCGAAGCCTTCAGTCGATCGAGCAGCGCGAGCTTGTCCTCCGGGTGTAGTTCTGCCTTCCAGTCGATGCCGAGTTCCCGTGCCACAGCCTCGACCGGTTCGGTGAAGTCGCCGGAGACGATCGAGCTGGAAACACCGCCCTCGGCAAGCATCGCGAGAGCCTCTGGCGCATCCGGCCGGATTGGATCTTCGAAGAGGATCTTTGTCCGCTCGTCGCCAATCATCAGGCTTGTCGCGATATTCGCGCTCCCCGTCTCCGGTCGAGCGAGGGCCACTTTCCTACCGTCGAAGAGCCCTGTCAGTCCCTGGCCGCTTTCCTCGCGTACATCGGCGAGTTTGGCCGCCTGCACGCCGCGCTGTTCCAGTGCCTTGGTGATACCCTTGCTGAGCGGATGCCGGCTCGTCCGGGCCAGCGCGAGCGCGATCGAAGCCTGTTGTCCGGTCAGGTGATCGACCTGCGGCACCGGTTCGCCGAGCGTCAATGTGCCGGTCTTGTCGAACAGGGCGACGTCTATCTCCGCCAGCCGCTCCAGCGCGCTGCCGTCTTTCACCAGCAGGCCCTTCTTCGCGAGCGCGCCCGATGCCACGACTTGCGCTGCAGGCACCGCCAGCCCCATCGCGCAGGGGCAGGTTATGATGAGGACCGCAATCGCGATGACCAGGGACTGGTGCCACCCCGCGCCAGCGATCATCCAGCCGGCAAAGGCGATCAGTGCCAGCGAATGGACGGCAGGTGCGTAAAGGCGCGAGGCGCGGTCGGCGATCCGCACATAGCTGCTGCGCGACTGTCCGGCCTCGTCCATCAATCGGGCGATCTCCGCGATGGCCGTATCGGATGCGGTGGCGGTCACGCGGACCCTAACCGGATTGCCGAGGTTTATGGCCCCTGCGTAGATCGTGTCTCCCACGCTCGCAGCGTGCGGCGCGCTCTCGCCGGTAAGCATCGAATTATCGAGCGCGGTTTCGCCTTCCTCGATTTCGCCGTCGGCCGCCAAGGCGTCACCAGCTGCGACCAGCATGAGCATGCCCGGCTCCAGATCTTCAGCCGCGACAATCTTGCGGTTGCCGCCCTCGTCGAGGACGGCGGCGCTCTTGCCCATTCGCGACAGGAGCGCGCCGATACCTGCGTGCGTCTTGTTGCGCATGGTCGCATCAAGGGCGCGACCGGCCAGCAGGAAGAACAGCAGCATGACCGCGCTGTCGAAATAGGCATGGCCTCCACCGGCAAAGGTTTCGTAGACGCTAAGGCCAGTTGCGAGCAGCACGCCGATGGAGATCGGGACGTCCATGTTCGTGCGCCTGTGTCGCAGGGCCATGGCCGCGCTGCTGAAGAACGGTCGGCCCGAGTAGGCGACGACGGGCAGGGCGATCAGTGCGGAGAGCCAGTGGAACAGCTCGCGTGTGACGCCTCCGGCCCCCGACCAGACGCTGACCGACAGGAGCATGATGTTCATCATGCCGAAGCCCGCCACGGCAAGCGCGCGGAGCAACAGCTTCACTTCGCGATCGTCTTTAGCCAGCGGATTGTCCGCGACCGGCTGTGCCTCGAAACCGATCTCCGCGATGGCTTCGACCAGGCTTTCTTCATCGAGGCTGTTCGTGTGACGCACGGCTACGCGCTTGGACGAGAAGTTCACCCTCGCGGAATCGACACCCTCGATCTTGGCAAGGCCGCGCTCGATCTTCGCAATGCAACCGGCGCAGCGCATGCCGGGTACCGTGAAGCGGCTGTCGAGCAGCTTCGCGCCTTCCGGCGTTTCGAGTGTGACGGGGGCGGTCACGGGACTTCGACTTCGTCCACCCAGCGGCTTTCGCCAGCCTCGATGGACAGGCGAGCGATCCAGCGGCCCGAGGGGAGTGCGTCGGTAGACACATAGCGGCCCCCGCTGACCTGCTCGAAGGTCATGGCGCGATCGTCGGGCTGGCCGAGCGGGCGACGCAGCTCTGCGGAAAGGAGGGCGGACTGCGGAACGCTCTGGGTCGATACGAGAAGGCGCCCGTCGGCGTCGCGCTCAAGCTGTGCCGAATAGCCGAGCTTGTCCGCCTCGCGCGCTTCGCTCAGCCAGCCGTTGTACTTCTGGCTCGCCACATAGGAATTCTCGACCACCACACCGCCAAAGCCGCCCACGGCCACAGAGGCCATGTAGAAATTGACCGCGATCACTATGCCGAAGCCGGCGACGAGGATCATGGCCATGTCCTTGCCGGTAAATTCACGTCGCATCACTGGTCCTCCGGTGCATCGAAGCGGGTTTCCACGGTGTCGGTCTCGCGCTGTTCGTCGAGCGATGTAAGGCGGAAGAAAAATCCGCGCGTCGTCGCTCCTTCCGGAACAGCGACATAGGCGCGTACGGTACGGACCTGGTCAGCCGGTACGGTGACGGTCTGGGTCGGCGCAGCAGCTGTCCGATTGATGGTATCGGTCCACATGATCGCACCGGGCAGGCCCTCGACTGCGATCTCCATGTCGCGCGGCCGGCTTTCCATATTGCGCAGCTTGAGCGTATAGGAGTTGCGCACCGAACCATCGCTCAACAGCATGAAGGGCGGATTGCGATCGGGTGCCACGGTGAGATCGGTATGTGTGCGGACGCCCAGCGCGAACAGCAGCGCGCCGCCGATCCCGCCCCAGATGAGCAGGTAGGCGATATTGCGCGGGTGCATCAACGTGCGCCACGCCGGTCGCGGTGTCTCGCCAGCCGCCTCGCGCTCGCAATCCTCCAGCGTGGCATAGTCGATCAACCCGCGCGGACGACCGATGTCCTTCATCACCCTGTCGCAGGCATCGATGCACAGGGCGCAGGTGATACAGCCGATCTGCGGCCCTTCGCGAATGTCGATACCCGTCGGGCACACCTGCACGCACTGCGTGCAGTCGATGCAGTCGCCGAACTCGCCGGGCTTCTTCTGCGCTTTCTTCAGGCTGCCACGCGGTTCGCCGCGCCAGTCCTTGTAGGTCACGATCAGCGATTTTTCGTCTAGCATCGCGGTCTGGATGCGCGGCCACGGACACATGTAGATGCACACCTGTTCGCGCATGAAACCGCCCAGCGTGACCGTGGTCAGCGTTAGCACGGCGACGGTGATATAGGCGACCGGCGCGGCCTCACCGGCAAAGAAGTCGCGGAACAGCGTGGGCGCATCGGCGAAATAGAGGATCCATGCACCGCCGGTCACCAGGCCGATGAGGGCATAGATCGACCACTTGAAGGCGCGGCGCATGACCTTGCCCCATGTCCACGGCGCGGCGTCGAGGCGCAGGCGGGCATTGCGGTCGCCATCAATGAAACGGTCGACGTGCTGGAACAGGTCGGTCCAGACCGTTTGCGGGCAGGCATACCCGCACCAGGCACGGCCGACCGCGCTGGTGACGAGGAACAGCCCGATCCCTGCCATGATCAGCAGACCGGCCACGAAATAGAATTCGTGCGGCCAGATTTCGATGCCGAACATGTAGAAGCGGCGGTTGGCGAGATCGACCAGCACTGCCTGGTCGGGCGCATAGGGGCCGCGGTCCCAGCGCAGCCAGGGCGTGACGTAGTAGATCGCCAGGGTGACGACCATCACGAACCATTTGAAACGACGGAACGGGCCGTCGATGCGCTTGTTGTGCACCTGCTTGCGCGGCTCGTAGAGCTTTTCGGGTACGGTGGTGCGCGGCGGTTCGTGGGGTTCGTGCCGGCGGGTCGCCGCTTCGGGTTCGGCGACCGCGCTCGACACGGGTTCGTTGGACTTGGGCTTGCCGCCCTCGACGACGACCGACCAGTCGCGCTCGCCGCCGTCTTTCGGATCGTCAGGGTTGCTCATCGACCTCTACCTCGGGATCTTCGGCGACCTCCACGAAGTCTTCGCCTCCCCCGAGCGAATGGACGTAAGCAGCGAGCATTTTGATCGTCACCGGATCGAGCCGGCCTTCCCACTTGGGCATCATGCCCATGCGCGGCTGCAGGATCTGGCGTTTGATCGCCTCGCGGCTGCTGCCACGCAGCCAGATTGCATCGTTGAGCGTCGGCGCACCCAGTGCCCGATCGCCTTCGCCGCCGCTGCCGTGGCAAGCCGCGCAATTATCGGCATAAAGCTGCGCGCCGAGCGCATTGGCATTTGCCTTGCCGCTCAATGCGAGCACGTGATCGGTCAGCGCGTCGAGCTGTGCGCTGTCGAAAGCCCCCGCGAACGGCGGCATCACGCTGGTGCGCGTTTCGTCGTCGCCGGCCTGACGGATGCCGTGCACTAGAGTGTACTCGATCGCCTTCAGGTCGCCGCCCCACAGCCAGTCGTCGTCATTGAGGTTGGGGTAGCCGAGCTCCTGGCTGCCCGCCGCGCCCGAGCCATGGCACTGCACGCAATTCACGCGAAAGGCGGCGGCACCGCCTGCGACGGCCTGCTGCATCAGCGCGCTGTCTTCGGGCAAGCGCTCGATCGAAACACGGGCGAGCTGTTCGCGAACGCCGGAGCGTGCCATCTCGGCTGCGCTCATGTCTTCCGCCAGGTCCCCGCGGCTCGACCAGCCGAGTACGCCCGCCGTCGCGCGGTCGATCATCGGCCATGCCGGATAGGCAATCACGTAACCGATCGCGAAAATGATCGTCAGGTAGAAGGTCCACAGCCACCAGCGCGGCAGCGGGGTATCGAGCTCTTCGATACCGTCCCATTCATGGCCGACGGTTTCGGTTCCGGTCGGTTCGTCGACGCGCTTATTCGCCATCGTCCTGCCCCTCGAAAATCAGTGTTGCGGCTTCGTGGTTGCGCTTCTTGGCACCGGGCCGGAAAGGCCAGGCGCAGAGGCCCACGAAGAGAGTGAGCATGCCGACCAGCGCATAGCTGTCGGCAAAGTGGCGCAAGGTTTCGTAGAAGCTCACCGGCCTTTCTCCTCGGCCAGTTCCTCGTACGGAGCCGCGCTTTCGAAATCGACCAGCGTGCCGAGCATCTGGAGATAGGCAATGAGCGCATCCATCTCGGTCAGCTTGTCGGGATTGCCGTCGAAGTCGCGGATCTGCGTCTTGGGATAGCGCTCTGCCAGATCGCCCGCATCGAGGTCGGGATCGGCCTGCGCGAGCATGTCGGTCTCCGCCTTGGCGATATCCTCGTCGCTATAGGGCACGCCGACGCGGCGCAGCGCGGTCAGCGTGGCGGCGGGATCGCCGATCTCGAGCTCGGTTTCCTTGAGGAAGCCGTATTGCGGCATCACGCTCTCGGGCACGACGCTCTGCGGATTTTCCAGGTGCTGGACGTGCCATTCGTCGGAATAGCGTCCGCCTACGCGGGCGAGGTCCGGCCCGGTCCGCTTCGAACCCCACTGGAACGGGTGGTCGTACATGCTTTCGGCCGCGAGGCTGTAGGGGCCGTAACGCTCCACCTCATCACGGAACGGGCGGACCATCTGGCTGTGGCAGACGTAGCAGCCTTCGCGGATGTAGATGTCGCGGCCCGCCTGTTCGAGAGGCGAATAGGGGCGCACCCCGTCGACCTTCTCGATCGTGTTTTCGAGATAGAACAGCGGCGTGATCTGCACGAGGCCGCCGATGGCGACGGTGACGAATGTCCCCACGGCCAGCAGCGTGATGTTGCGTTCGAGCCTCTTGTGGCCCTTCACGGTTTCTTCGACGACGGGATCGGTCATGTCGTAGGATCCTATTCGGCCGGAACGGCGCTGGGCTGGGAAACGATCGGACGGTCCTTTTCGGGATCGTATGCGGCATCCTTGAGCGGCGCTTCCGCGCGCTGCTTGCCGGCCAGCGTCATCCAGATGTTGTAGCTCATGATGAGCGCGCCCGAGAGGTAGAGCAGGCCGCCCACGGCGCGGGTCACGTACATCGGGAACATGGCCGAGACGCTGTCCGCGAACGACCAGACGAGGTAGCCGTCGGGTCCGTATTCGCGCCACATGAGGCCCTGCATGATGCCGGCAACCCACATGCTGGCGGCGTAGAAAACGATGCCGATGGTCGCGAGCCAGAAGTGCCAGTTGATCATGCGCAGCGAATACATCCGCTCGCGCTTCCACAGGCGGGGCACGAGGAAGTAGACGCAGGCGAAGGTGATCATGCCGTTCCAGCCCAGCGCGCCGGAGTGCACATGGCCGATGGTCCAGTCGGTATAGTGGGACAGCGAGTTGACGCTCTTGATCGACAGCATCGGGCCTTCGAAGGTGCTCATGCCGTAGAAGGCCAGCGCCATCACCATCATGCGAATGATCGGGTCGGTGCGGACCTTGTCCCATGCCCCGTTGAGGGTCATCAACCCGTTGATCATGCCGCCCCAGCTCGGCATCCACAGCATGATCGAGAAGACCATGCCCAGCGTCTGTGCCCAGTCGGGCAGCGCCGTGTAGTGGAGGTGGTGCGGACCTGCCCAGATGTAGAGGAAGATCAGCGACCAGAAGTGGATGATCGACAGGCGGTAGGAATAAACCGGGCGCTCCGCCTGCTTCGGCACGAAGTAGTACATCATCGCCAGGAAGCCTGCGGTCAGGAAGAAGCCGACCGCGTTATGGCCGTACCACCACTGCGTCAGCGCATCCTGCACACCGGCGAAGGCCGAATAGCTCTTCGCTCCCAGCAGGCTGACGGGCATGGCGAGATTGTTGACGATGTGCAGCATCGCCACGGTCACGATGAAGGCGAGGTAGAACCAGTTCGCGACGTAGATGTGCGGTTCCTTACGCTTCGCCAGCGTGCCGACGAAGACGATGAAATAGGCCACCCACACGATCGTCAGCCACAGGTCGACGTACCATTCGGGCTCTGCATATTCCTTCGACTGGGTGACGCCGAGCAGGTAGCCGGTCGCGGCCAGAACGATGAAGAGCTGGTATCCCCAGAACACGAACCGCGCGAGGGTCGGGAAGGCGAGCTGCGTACGGCAGGTGCGCTGCACGACGTAGAAGCTCGTTGCGAGCAGGGCATTGCCGCCGAAGGCGAAGATCACCGCGCTGGTATGCAGCGGGCGGACCCGGCCGAAATTGAGATAGGGTTCGAAGTTCAGCTGCGGGAAGGCGAGCTGGGCGGCAATGAATACACCGGCCAGAAGGCCCGCAAGACCCCAGAACATGGTGGCAATCACGCCCCAACGGATCGGATCGTCATCATAGCGTGACGGGCCGTCGGGCATCTTGAAGAAGCCTTGCGCGCGGCCCATCGGGTCGAAACGCGAAGCGCTCATCCAGATCATCACGAAACCGAGGATCGCGATTATCCAGGCGTGCGCGGCAAAGCCGCTATCGGCTGCGGCGAGCGCGGCGCCTGCGGCGGCCAGCATGATCAGGAACCACAGGCCCACCCGGGTCAGGGCAGTTTCAGCATTCATCGGGGATCTCCGTCCATCTTTTCGCTGCGTAATCCGCAGGTGCGCCAAGCGCATTGATCTGGATCAAATAGGGGATAAGTAGTCACGCAGTGCCGGCCAGATAGCCTGCCTGTGCTCTTAACTGGCTGAGATCGTTCAGGATCACGAGGGACCGGCCGCTTGTTTGGATGGTCTTGGCATCTCGCAGGATCGTGAACTGGCGGCTGACGGTCTCGATGGTCAGGCCGAGGCTTTCGGCAATGTCTCGCCGGGACATCGGCAGGTCGAGGACGACCGCATTGCCCTTGGCGGTCCCGATACGCTCCGCCATTCCGAGCAGGAACACCGCGATCCGTTCCGACGCTGTCTTCCTGCCCAGCGCTACCGCCTTCTCGCGGCAGCGGCGGAGCGCGTCGGTCATCTGGCCTATCAGTCCGCGCAAGATGTGCGGGTCGGTTTCCGCCATCTCGAGAAAGGTGTCCGCAGGGAACAGCAGCAGTTCGCAGTCGCCCAGCGCGCACACCGAATAGGAGTAATTGTCGCTTGCCGGAATCCAGTAGGTATCGCCGGTGAAGTGGAAGGCGATGATCTGGTCCCGCGCCTCGGAGGCATGGGCGACCAGCTTGGTCGATCCGCGGGTGAGATAGACCAGTTGCGCGCCCGCATCTTCAAGTTCCAGCGAAGACCCTCCGGCCAGGTGGACGGGACGCCCGAGCTCGCAGATGCGCTGGCGCAAGGGCGAGGTCGGCTCCGCAAGCTTGACGCTGTGCGCGAAGGTTTCGAATGTGTTGGACTGGGTAGCCATGGATCGCCCCCTCGCATTCCAGGCCCGTCATTTCCTTGATCGAGATCAATGCAGCGCACAGCCCGTCGGTCCAGATGGTGACCACGCCGCAACAACCCTGGGCCGCGCGGTGCGGCCGCTGCGGCGATGAAGGATGATGGACATGAAGAAGTTGCTCGCCGCCGGCCTCGTCGGGGCCGCAATGATCGCCGTTCCCGCACAGGCGCAGGACGAAGACGGCAAGCTGCAGGTCAAGCTGCTCGGTACGCTCGTCGCTCCCGACGGCAAGATCACCGAGAAGAATACCGATATCGTGGGCCTGCCGGCTGGCACACAGACCGAGGCCAACGACAATGTGGCGCCAACTGCGGCTATCGAATATTTCTTCACGCCCAATTTCTCGATCGAGACGATCTGCTGCATGACCCAGCACGATGTCGATGCCGTATCCGGCCTGACCGGCGACGAGCTGGTATCGGACGGCAAGCTCATCCCTGCGACCTTCACCGCAAAGTACCATTTCGATCTCGAGGGCGTGAAGCCGTACATCGGGGCCGGCGCGACCTATTTCTGGTGGGTCGATGTGAAGCCGGGTGCGGACACCATTCCCCTCGGCGTGACGCGCACGACGCTGTCGGACGAACTGGGCCTCGTGCTGCAGGCCGGCACGGATATTGCGATCGGCGATGACGGCTTCGGCATCACGCTCGATGCGAAGCGCTATTTCGTCGACACGACCGCACGCTGGTACGCTGGCGATACGCTCGCCATCGAAACCGAACACAAGCTCGACCCCTGGGTCCTGAGCGCTGGCGTCAGCTACCGTTTCTGATCGATTGAGACCCCTGCTTCAGGGCAAGGGTAGCTCGCGTGAACCCCCGGCATTCCTCCTGCCGGGGGTTTATCGTGCCCGCCCGGCTCAGCCGCGGCTTTCGGAGCGTAGGTGAATCCTTGCGCCTTCGAAGCACTTGCTGATCGACTGCACCGCGGTCGAGGTCGTCGCGGCTCCGCACATGAAGATATCGAAGGCGGCGAAATCGCGTTCGGGCCAGGTGTGTACCGAGATGTGCGATTCCGCGAGCAGGAGAATTCCGGTTACGCCCTGCTTCTCGCCGAAGTGGTGGAAGTGCGAACCGATGATCGTGGCGCCCGCGGTCTCGGCCGCTTCGCGCATGAGCGCTTCGAGGAACTCGGGCTCGTCGAGGCGCTTGGCACCGTCGATATCGAGCAGCGCATGTTCGCCGACCGGTTCGATATCAGAGGCCATAACGTCGCCACTCCGCGGTAAAGGTGCGCACGAGCGCCTGGTTGTCGAGCCGATTGATCGTCTCGGCGGAAGCCAGCATATCGGGCGCGAATGAATACATCGTTTTCTCCGCTTCCGGCGTGAGGAAACGGAGGTCTTCGGGAAGCGGAGCGGCAAGCTCACCCGGCGCCTTCTTGCCGGCGAGGGTGAAACCCCAGTCGCCGAAGCTGGGGACGTAGACGTGGTAGGGGCGGGTCTCGAAGCCTGCCGCGGAGAGTGTGTCGCCGATCATCGCAAAGGCCTGCGGTGCGATGTAGGGAGCGGTGCTCTGCACGGCCACGAGACCATCCGGCGCGACGATGCGGCCTAGGTAGCGGTAGAAACCCAGCGAATAGAGCTTGCCGATCGAATAGTTCGTGGGATCGGGGAAATCGACGATGACCACGTCGAACGCCTCGCGGCTGTCGCGTACCCACGTATAGGCATCGTCGTTGATCGTGTTCACGCGTGGATCGTCGAAGGCGCTCAGGTTCATGCGCCTCAGTGCCGGAACCGTCGCGAAGAGACGCGTGATCTCAGGATCGAGATCGACCAGCGTGACCTTCTCCACCTCCGGATTGCGCAACACCTCGCGCAGCGCCAGCCCGTCACCGCCACCAAGGATCAGCACGTTCGCCGGGCGCTCTACTCTTGCAAGCGCAGGCCAGACCAGTGCCTCATGATAGCGGTATTCATCGCGCGAGGAGAACTGGAGGTTGCCATTGAGGTAGAGCCGCATGTCTCCATTGCGGCGCGTGAAGGCGATGCGCTGGTACTTGCTCGAGGTCGCGTAGACGATCGGATCGTCATAGAGCTGCGCTTCGGAAATCGACTGCAGCTTCTCGGAGAAGACGGCGCCTGCCAGCAGGATTGCCGCGACCAGTACCGCAGCCAGCCGCTCAGGGCCGAGCAGCCGGTCCTTGCGCAGGCGGAACACGAGCAGCAGCGCGACCGATATGTTGACTAGGCCGATCACGAACCCGCCGCGCACGAGACCGACGAACGGCACCAGCACCAGCGGGAAGACGAGCGATGCGGCGAGCGCGCCGATGTAGTCGTAGGTCAGGACATTGGAGACGAGGTCGCCAAAGCTGTAGCGGCCTTTCAGGATCCGGATCAGCAGCGGGATCTCGAGGCCGACGAGAAAGCCGGTCAGGAGGACCATCGAATAGAGGATCGGGCGGAAATCCTCGACCACGGTGAACAGCAGGAACAGGCTAGCCGCCGATGTCCCGCCGATAAGTGCGATCAGGATTTCGACGCGCACGAACCATTTTAGATAGTCGCGCTTCACATAGCGCGAGAACCAGCTGCCAAGCCCCATCGCGAACAGGTAGGTCCCGATAACGGTCGAGAACTGGGTGACGCTGTCCCCCAGCAAGTAGGTCGCGATCGTGCCCGCCAGCAGTTCGTAGACCAGCCCGCAGGTGGCCACGACGAAGACGGACAGCAGCAGGATGAGCGACAGGTCGGGCTGCCGCTCCTCCTTGCTCTCATCCGCCGGACTGCGTGGCAGGGCCGACGCCGTGTCAGCCATGGATGGCTGCCGCTACGATGATCGCGATGCCGATGGCGACCGCGCCAGCAAGGCTTGCCACTGCGCGGTTCTGCTTTTCGATGATCTCCTGCCACAGCTTGCCGGGCGTCAGCAGGTCGACGATCACGAAGGTCACGATGAAGACCGCGATGCCCATCAGCGAATAGGCGAGGCTGGCCAGAAAAGTGTCGGTGTTCAGCATGTAAGGCTCCCTGAAATTGTCCCTTCCGGCATGGATTGCGCCGGTGTTGATATTCTATTTGTGGCTCGGTCCGCCGCCGCGGCTGTAGGCGTCGCGCTCCTGCTTGCCGTCCCCGAAGGGCGAGTAGCCGGTCATCGCCGCAGCTCCGAAGGCGACCAGCGCGGTGCCCGCGTAGACGAGAAAAAGGCGTCGCTTCATCGAAACTCTCCCAACTGCCGCAGGCGATCAGTCATCATCGTCATGCCCGTAATCGTAATCGTCGCGCCGGACCGCCTCGAAGCTCATTGCCTTCGCCAGTACCCAGAAAGCGGGCCCGAACAGCACGACGAACAGGAGGAACAGGTTCGACCAGAAAATGCCGCCCGGTCCTGCAACGATCTCGACCGGTTTGGCCGTCGGCGTCTGCGCCACATACGCGCCGCGTTCGTCCTCTGGACGAATGACCTCGGCCTCGAGGGAGTAGCGTCCCGGGGGGACCGAGGAGAGCTTGATTGTCCCCCGGCGGTCGTCTTCTCTCCAGTTGCCTCCGAAGTAATACTCGATCGGCTGGTTGGCGACGCGGCTTTCACCGGTGTCCATGTTTGTCAGGACGTATTCGACATCGAGCCAGCTGTTGTCGCCCGGCTCGCCGCGCGTATCGATCGTGAATGGCTGTGACGATCCCGTGATGGTGAAGGGCTCGATGACCACTTGCCTGCTCTGAGGCGAATTCCCGGCAAGGAGAGATACTTCGCTGCGGGGGCTGCTGCTACCGAATACTATCGCGAAGACGAGAGCGAGAAGAAGTGCAGCTGCCCCGACCTTGAACATGTAGCCGGCAAGGCCCGCATTGGGATTGGGCTGGTGCGGGAGCGGATGCGTGCCGGTCTCGGGATACTGGCCGCTGTTCTCGATGCCGAACGCCTCGGCCACTTCGGTCGAAGAGACCCACTCTTCCATTGTCCATTCGTAGCCGTCGCCGACGATCTCGCATGACAGCATGCGGTTACCAGAGACGTAGCCGTTCACCTCGGCCTGGTCGCCCTTGCGGACCTGCCAATAGAACTCGCCGAGCACGTAATCGACCGTGTTGGTCGTCTCGCGGAAGCACTTCTTGAAGTACTCGTTGCCGATCTTCTGGGTCAGTCCGCGCGGCGATCCCGGCTGGATGAGGAAAGGCACGCCGAAGCTCCAGCCTGCGTCCTGATGGATCAGCCAGCGATAGCCTTCATACGGGTTGAACAGCAGGTATTCGCCCCAGGCGGACCAGCCGTCATTCCTCTCGAGATAGCCGATCACCGTCCAGTCGGTGCCCTTGAGGTGGCCCCTGCTGCCGATCGGCAGGACCAGTTCGGCACCTGCCTGTGCGTGCTCGGCGAGAAGCTTGACCTGCGGGTTCGTAAGATCGAGCTCGCTGCCGCAGTAAAGGCATACGATCAGTGTAGAGAAACCCGAGGCGCGCAGTTCCAGCGTGCCTCCGCAGGAGGGGCAGGTGATGGCTTTGACGGAAGGTGCGACCGCGTCTGTCGTCATCGCGCACCTGCATATCTGGGCATCGACCAGCCATCGAACTGGCGCAGTCCGGCAGGTTCAAGCTCGGCAAGGCGATAGTATCTGCCCGCCCATACTCCTGACCCATGAGCGTCGCGCTGCCAGGTGAGCGCACGGCCGTCCTTGCTGCGCAGGTCGAGCGAGCGGCGCGGGAAGTCCGCTCCGACCGGCTCCGGCAAGTGGCCTTCGCTCGCCACGCAGGACACTTTCTTGACGTCCGATACGGTGTAGCGGACCTTGTCGACCTGTATGGTCTCGCCAAGCACGCCCCAGGCCTGCCCGCCGAGATCGGAAAGCCTCTTCAGCACATCGGCGCGCGGCTGGATCGCGCTCATGATCATGTAATAGCCTGCTTCTTCGGCCACCCAGGCAATCTTGCCGCCACTGAAATCGAGCAGCCATTCATTCCAGCTGCCGTTGTCCCACGCCCAGCGTTCACGCCCGACGATCTGCCCTCGCTGCCCCTCGACCGTCAGTCGCGTACCGATCTGCAAGGGGCTGACGTCGAACGGCATGCGGCCGCTGTCGCCGACATTCCTGATGTTGTCGCCATCGACCATGAGCAGCGCATCGCAACTCGTGCAGGTGACTAGCGGCAGCCCGGGAAGCGCGGATTGCGCAGGTGCACCGCATTGGGGGCAGGACAGCATTTTTCCGGCCCTCAGCCCAGACGCGCCAGCAGTTCGGCCTTCTTGGCGGCGAACTCTTCTTCGCTCAGCGCGCCTGCCACGTGGAGCTTGTGCAGTTTCTCGATCATTTCGAGTGGATCGACCTGTTGGGGAGCCGGGCCGCCGATGGCCGGCTGGGCGGCAACTGCGCCTGCCCCCATGAGGCCCCCGTTCATGACCTGGCCAAGAGCCATTGCGGCAGCCACTCCGGCGCCGGCACCTGCCGCACCGCCCGATGCCGCCGCAGCTTCGTCGAGCGTGTCCGCGGCCTTGAACCGCGCATACTGGCCCAAATCGCCCAGCGCGCGCATCGAGGAGCCGCTGTCGATCGCTTCCTGCACCTTTTCGGGTAGCGAGAGGCTTTCGACGAACAGCGTCGGGATGGAGATACCCCACTGGTCGGTCGCATTGTCTGCGGCTTGGCGGAGCAGGCCCGACAGCTTCTGCTGGTCGGCGGCAAGGTCGAGGAAGGCCGCGTCCGACGAGCCGAGCGTCGCGGCGAGGCTGGTGGCGATGATCGAACGCATCTGCGGCTCGATGTCGTTGATCCACAGCTCGGCGAGGTTGGCGAAGGTCGTGCGGTAGAATTGTTCGACGTCACCGATGCGGAAGGAATAGGTTCCGAATGCGCGGATGCGGATCGCGCCGAATTCGGGGTCGCGCACGGTGATCGGCTGGGCAGTGCCCCACTTCAGCCCCGTAATCTCGCGGGTCGAGAAGAAAGTGACGTCCGATTTGAACGGGGATTCGAAGCCCTTGGCCCAGTTTTCCAGGCTGGTGATGATCGGCAGGTTCTGCGTGTCGAGCTTGAAAAGGCCGGGGTCGAAACTGTCGGCAAGCTTGCCGTTGTCGAGGAAGATCGCGTGCTGGCCGTCACGCACAGTCAGATGGGCGCCGTACTGGATCTCGTTGTCTTCCATGGGGACACGCCAGGCGAGCTGGCCCGGCTGTTCTTCCCATTCGATGACATCGATTAATTGCTTGGAAAACCAGCCCATAACGTCCCTCACGATAGTAATTCCGCGAGGTTAGCCGTCCGCGGGAAGAGAAACAAATCCCGCGGGGCTAAATACTGTAGAAATCGGTCAGCCGGTTACTGCGCCTGCAATTAGTGCATCGACGACAGCCGGATCGGCGAGGGTCGAGGTGTCGCCCACCTTGTCGGGTTCGCCTTCCGCGATCTTGCGCAGGATGCGGCGCATGATCTTACCGCTACGAGTCTTGGGCAAAGCGGGAGCGAACTGGATCGCGTCGGGCGAGGCGATCGGGCCGATCTCCTGACGCACGAACTGGCGCAGCTCCTTGCGCAATTCCTCGCTCTCCGGCTCGCCGGCGTTGAGCGTGACATAGGCGTAAATGCCCTGGCCTTTGACATCGTGCGGCATGCCGACCACGGCGGCTTCCGCCACCTTGGGATGGGCGACCAGCGCGCTTTCGACTTCGGCGGTGCCCATACGGTGGCCGGATACGTTGATCACGTCATCGACGCGGCCGGTGATCCAGTAATAGCCATCCTCGTCGCGCCGACAGCCGTCGCCGGTGAAATATCGCCCCGGATAGGTCGTGAAATAGGTCTGGAAGAAACGGTCCTCGTCGCCCCAGACCCCGCGCATCTGGCCCGGCCAGCTTTGCGTGATGATGAGGTTGCCCGAAGTTGCCCCTTCCAGCAGCGCACCGTCGTTGTCGACCAGCGCCGGATAGACGCCGGGCAGGGGTTTGGTTGCGCTGCCGGGCTTGGTCTTCACCGCTCCGGGCACGGGAGCGATTAACGCGCCGCCTGTCTCGGTCTGCCACCAGGTGTCGACGATCTCGCAGCGGCCATCGCCCACGACTTCGTGATACCAGTTCCACGCCTCGGGATTGATCGGTTCGCCCACGGTGCCGAGCAGGCGGATCTGCGAGCGGTCGTGCCGCTTCACCCAGTCGTCGCCCTCGCGCATCAGGGCGCGGATCGCGGTGGGAGCGGTGTAAAAGATGGTCACGCCGAGCCGGTTCGAGGTCTCCCAGAACCGACCGAAGTCGGGATAGTTGGGTACGCCATCGAACATCACCGTAGTCGCACCATTGGCGAGCGGGCCGTAGACCACGTAGCTGTGGCCGGTGACCCAGCCGACATCGGCAGTGCACCAGAAGACATCGTCTTCTTTCGCGCCGAACAGCATGTCGAAGGTGGCGGTCACCCAGTAGAGATAGCCGCCGGTCGTGTGCATCACGCCCTTGGGCTTGCCGGTCGAGCCTGAGGTGTAGAGGATGAAAAGCGGGTCTTCTGCGCTCATCTTTTCGGCCGGGCAATCGGCCGAGACTTTCTCGCGCAGAACATGCCACCAGTGGTCGCGTCCTTCGATGAAGGCGACATCGCCGCCGGTGCGGCGAACCATGATGACCGCATCGACGGGCGACTTTTCGAGCGCCTTGTCGGCATTGGCCTTCAGTGGAATGCGCTTGCCGCCCCGCGAACCCTCATCCGCCGTGATGAGCATTTTCGCCCCGCAATCCTGGATGCGGTCGGCAAGGCTGTCGGGGGAGAAGCCACCGAAGACGACAGAGTGGATCGCCCCGATCCTTGCGCAGGCGAGCATGGCGAAAGCCGCTTCGGGGATCATCGGCATGTAGATCGCCACCCGGTCGCCCTTGCCGACGCCGCAATCCTTCAGCGCATTGGCGAAGCGGCAGACTTCCTCGTGAACTTGCGCATAGGTGAGACTGTAGCCTTCGCCCGGCTCGTCGCCCTCGAAAACGATAGCCGTCTTGTCGCCGCGCTCCGCAAGATGCCGGTCGAGGCAATTGACGGTGACGTTGAGTTCGCCGTCCTCGAACCAGCGGATGCCGAAATCCGCCTCTTCGAAGGAGCTGCGATTGGCAATGGTCGGGAAGGTGTCCCAGTCGAGCCGCTTTGCCTCTTTCAGCCAGTAGCTGTCCGGATCGCGGTCAACCGCCTCGTGACGGGCGGCGAGGTCTTGCTGGGCATTCATGGAAATGGCGTCTCCTCTCTCGGCCAAGGATCATATCTGCCTGACGCGGCGACGCAATGACCGATCGCTAGCCGCCGATCCTGATGCCGATCCAGACGGTGCGCGGCGTGCCATAGTCGATCGATCCGCCCTGGTTGCGGGTAACGATATCCTCGTCGGTGAGATTCTCGCCGCGCAGGACGAGCGAGGCATCGCCCGTCACCGGTACCTGCGCAAAAAGGCCGAGGGTGGTCACGGCGGGCAGGACATCGCTTTCCAGATCGTCTTCGAACTGCCGCCCGACATGGCGTAGGTTCGCCGCGACAAGGCCGCTCTGGCCGAAACGATAGCTGACCGTGGCACCGCCGACCCATGCGGGGGTCTGTGAAGGCCTGTTCCCATCGAATTCCGCGCCATCCTGCTGCGACTCGGCATCGGTATAAGCAAGCGAGCCATCGAAACGCAGGTCGCCTAGCGCAAGGCCGAGGCTTGCCTCGATACCGCGTGCCTCGATGGCATCGATATTGCGCCGCTGGCGGGTCACCGGGTCGAGCGTGACATTGGCAATCGCGCCCTCGACGCGGTTCTGGAATGCGGTGAGCGACAGGTCGAAAGCTTCGCCGGGCGCGAAGTCTATCCCCGCCTCGAAGCCCTCGAGCCGTTCGTTTTCCAGTGCGGCATTGGCATTGGTGGTGACCGGAAACACCACGAAGGGTCGGTAGAGTTCGTTGAGCGTGGGAAGGCGCAGGCCGGTATAGGCGGCTGCGCGAAGGCTCAGCCCGCCACCTGCATCGAAGACCGCGCCGCCGCGGAAGGACTCGTCCCAGCCGGAGCGGTCAGCAAAGCGATCTTCCACCAGGACTGCGCCATCGTCGGACCGCGCGACATAGAAGCCGTCGCGGATCGTGTAGCGGTCGAGCCTCGCGCCGGCCGTGAGAGTTAGAGGGCCGAGCTGGAGATCGTCCTCGATGAAGAAACCGAGGTCGGTATTGGTGCCGCCCGCATTGCGCCGCTCGCGCACGGCGCCGGTAAAGGCGCTGATTGCAGTCTCGAAAAGCTCTCCATCGCTGCGCCGGTAGTCCATGCCGAGTCGCAGGACATTGCTGTCGCCCACCGGAGGTCGGATTTCGAATTTTCCGCCCAGACCGGTCGATGGCGTGTTGCGTTGGTCGAGGACTGGCACGAAGCGCGTGGAACTGATGACGATATTGGTGAAGTTGCGCGCCTGCACATAAGCGAGCGCGTCGAACTGCCAGTCTCCCCTGCCGACAAGGCGCAGGCTCGCATCCTGTCCGGTGCTCGAACTGTCAGCGTCGTCGAAGCGCAAGGTTCGGCGATCGTCATAGACCAGCCCGCGCGCCTGCAATTCCACGCTGTCACTGATCGGTGTGACACCGCGAGCCTGTACCGACCAGCTGTCGTAGGCCGCGCGCGCACTTGCATCGACACGGTCGGCAGGCGGCGTCGTGAAGAAGCCCTTGTCACGGTCCCAGCGCCCGGAGATGACGCCGAAACCTCCGCCGAGATCGCCCGCGACATGGGCCGCGCTCTCGGTGCCGCTGCGGTCGTTGGCGTAGAGATGCCCGCCGAAGCCGCCGAGCGTTGCCGCATCGGCGCTATCGAGCTCGATCGTGCCCGCCAGCGCGCCTGCGCCGAAAGGGCCGGAACCGCCGCCCCGCGTCACCCGGACTTCGGAAAGCCGTTCCGGTGCGATGGCAGTGAAAGGAATGAAGCCGAAGAACGGGTCGGCCATGGGCACGCCGTCGAGCAGGACGAGTGCGCGGCTGGTGGCATTGCCGCCCAGCGAACGCAGCGTCGCACCCTGCGCGCTCGGATTGGAGGAGCGGCTATCGGAGCGGCGGAACTGTTGGAAGCCCGCAACGCTGGCGAGCGCATCCTCTATCCGGCCCGAAGAGGTCGAGACGAGCTGCTCGCGGTCGATCACCTGCGTGTCGTAGGCTGGGCTGGCCGGTGTCTGGTCCAGTCCTTCGCCCGTTACGACGATCAGCGTCGCTTCTTCCTCGGCATCTGCGTCGGTTTCCTGCGCAAGCGCATTGGGCGCCCAGATGGCCGCGAGGCCTGCAATGGTAACGTAGAGCGAGCTGCGGAAAGTCTGTCTCATTGCCCTGCGTCTACAAGACATGCGGCGCGGCACAACCCGCGACCGGCATCGGTGTCCGGCTTGACTTGGAGCGGCAAGAGCGGCTCAAGGCGCGCAGGACTGAGCAGAGAGGATCATACGTGTCTCAACCAAGGGCCCTTCCGGCGCGCCACCGCAGCTGGCTGTTCGCACCGGGCGACAGCGAAAAGAAGATGACGAAGGCCACCGAAGGGGAGGCCGACATCGTCATTTTCGATCTCGAGGATGCGGTCGCAGACGACGCCAAGCCGGCCGCACGCGAAGCGATCTGCGCCTTCCTGAAGACGCGCGACAACGGCGAGCACGACCGGCTGTGGGTGCGGGTCAATCCGCTCGACGGCCCGCACACCGCCGATGATTTGGCCGCGATCATACCCGCACGCCCCGGCGGCATCATGCTGCCCAAGTCGCGCGGGCGGCACGATGTCGAGGCGCTGGACCAGATGCTCACGCCGCTGGAAATGGAACTGGGCATCGAACCCGGCTCTACGCCCGTCATCGCGCTGGTGACCGAAGTTGCCGCAGCCATGTTCACAACCGGTGACTATGCAGGCGCGCCGCGGCTGGTGGCGATGACTTGGGGTGCGGAAGACCTGGCCGATTCCATCGGCGCCATGTCCAATCGCGGCGAAGATGGCGAATACAGCTTCACCTACGAACTCGCCCGCAGCCTGACCCTGCTCGGTGCTGCAGCGGCTGGCGTGCCTGCCATCGAAACGATCGACGGCGACTTCCGCAACCTCGAAGGACTGGAGAAGCGCGCCGGGAAGGTCCGCCGCGACGGCTATCGTGGAATGCTGGCGATCCATCCCGCACAGGTTCCGGTGATCAACGAGGCATTCAGCCCGAGCGAGGAAGAAATCGCCGAGGCGCGCGAGATCGTCGCGCTATTCGAAGCCAATCCCGGTGCGGGCACCATCGGCCACAAGGGCAAGATGCTGGATCGTCCGCACCTCAGCCGGGCGCGGCAATTGCTCGCGCAGGTCGAGGCCTAGTCGGCGAGCTTTGCCACTTCGGCGAGCACGCGCTCGGCCCATTCGGGACGGCAGATCAGCAGGTCGGGCATGTAGGTGTCGGCCTGGTTGTAGGTGAGCGGGCTACCGTCGATGCGGCTGGCGTGCATGCCATGCGCAAGAGCGACCGCTGCGGGCGCTGCGCTGTCCCATTCGTACTGGCCGCCGGTGTGGAGGTAGATTTCCGCCTCGCCGCGAACCACGGCCATGGCCTTGGCGCCAGCCGAGCCCATGCCGACGAGCTCTGCGCCGATGGTTTCCGCCACCGACACCGCTTCCTTGGCGGGGCGCGTGCGGCTGACGACCATGCGGGGCTTCTGCGCGGCCGCGGGAACGTCGATCGGTGCGTCGGTCCGCAGTACGGTGTCGAGACCGGGCAGGGCGACTGCACCGGTTTCCGGCTTGCCGTTCACGCATAGCGCCACATGCACCGCCCAGTCGCTGCGGGCCTCGCCATATTCGCGCGTGCCGTCGACCGGATCGACGATCCAGACGCGCTCCTTGTCGAGCCGCGCGTGGTTGTCTTTTTCCTCTTCCGACAGCAGGCCGTCCTCGGGACGCTGCTGGCGAAGCGCGTGGCACAGAAACTGGTTCGCGGTTTCATCACCCGCCTTGCCGAGCGATTTGCCTTCGAACATGCCGCTCTCGCGAACCTGGATGAGGATCTTGCCTGCAACCTCGGCGAGGTGGGCGGCGAGTTCGGCGTCGGTCATTGGCGGTCCCTGAAGCTGGCGGATCGATAGCCCGCAAAAGAATTCGGGGGCCGCATGGCAGACCGAAGCCTCCTTGCGAACCCCCGAAAAGGTCTCTGATTTCGAATTCTACGCGGTGGCGGGACGCCTTGCGAAGATCCCGTAGCAGGCGATCACCGCGTAGCAGACGATCGGTATTGCCATTGCGAGGGCGAGGTCGCCGCCGGTTGCGTCGGCAACCACGCCGTAGAGCAGCGGGACCACTGCGCCGCCGAAGATGGCGACGTTGATGATGCCCGAACCGTCTGCTGCGCGCGGCCCCAGCTTTTCGCAAGCCAGCGAGAAGATCGTCGGGAACATGATCGAGTTCATGAGGCCGACTGCCAGCAGCGAGAAGCCTGCCAGTTCGCCCGTGCTGTTGGTCGACAGCAGGATAAGCAGGATCGCCATGGTCGCGTTGAAGGCGAGGATCTTGCCCGGCGAGAAGATGCGCAGGAAGTAGGAGCCGATGAAACGGCCAACCATCGCGCCGCCCCAGTAAAGGCCGATCATCCATTCGACTTCGTTGGATTCGAAGCCGAAGAGGCCGTTGAGGAACGACGTCACCGGACCGCCGTTCGCCATCACGCTTTCCTGCGTGAGGTAGTTGATGATGACCGAACCGATCGCGACTTCACCGCCCACGTACAGGAAGATGCACAGCGCGCCGAAACCGAAGCGCGTACGCTTGATCAGGTCGTTGTCGTAGAGCCAGACAGCAGGTGCAAGGCAGATCAGCGCAAGACCGATCAGCGGGCTGAACTGGAGCGCGGTCACGCCGCCGATTGCGGCAACCGCGAGGCCCATTCCGTAGCGCTTGTTGGTGACGAATGCGGAATCGCCCATGATCTTCGGGTCATGGGGCAGGCGGTTGCGGAACGACCAGACGGCCAGCGCCACGATGCCGATCAGTCCGGCAACGCCGAGGTAGCCCTTCCAGATCGCCTCGCTTTCAGCTTGGCGGTATTCCACCAGCGCCTGGCCGGACAGCTGGTCTGCCGTAACGGTCGCGAGGCTGCCGAGGATCACGATCGTGCCGACGATCGGGAAGATCGTGGTGCCGAGCGAGTTGAAAGCCTGCGCGAAGGTCAGGCGGCTATGGGCCGTCGACGGTGCGCCGAGCAGGCTGATGAGCGGATTGGCAACGACCTGCACGATCACCACACCGCTGGCGAGCACGAAGAGCGCCAGCAGGAAGATGCCGTAAGTCGCCGTCTGGCTGGCGGGAATGAACAGCAGGCAGCCGAGCATCATGGTCACGAGACCGGCCACGGCCCCGCGCATGTATCCCAGCTTCTTGACCAGCTTCGCGCCGGGGATGCCGACGATGAAATAGGCCATGAAGAAGCAGAACTGGATGAGCATGGCTTCGGTCCAGCTCAGCGTGAAGAGCTCCTTCAGCTTCGGGATGATCACGTCGTTGAGCGAGGTGATGCCGCCGAAGATGAAGAACAGGCCGAAGACGAAATACTGCAGGCCCGGCGCGTCTACGGGTGGGCTGTCGTCGTCGACTTCTATCGGATTCGGATCGGTGCTCGACGCAACGTCGGGTGCCAGTGCCATTTCAATTGTCCTCCCAAGTCCCGGTGCGATCCCAAGACGCCCGGTTTGTTTCTATGCCCTGTTTGCCAGCCTTTTTCCGGCGCACAAAGCGAATACGAATACGCCGTCAGAACGAGCAGTCGGTGCCTTCGGCAAATTCCTCGCGCACGACGCTACCGATGTTGATCTTGAACGGCCCTTGCGACGTGAAGGTGAGCGACGGACCAAGATCGGCGACACAGGCATCGGTGATGATCATCTCGCGATAGCCCTTGCCTTCCGCGACGGAGAGCTGCTGCGTGATGTCCAGCGGCTCGCCTGCGCCAACCTTCAGGTAGACGGCAGCGGAGGGGCGGGTCTGGACTTCGTAGATGACGCGATAGCCATATCCGTTGTCGCCGCCGCCCTGTGCCAGCTCGAGATAGGCGCCGGGGCCGAAGCTGATCGCCCGGGCATCTTCCTGCGCGTTGCGATCGAGGCCGATAGCGAAAATGCCGCCGGCTTCGCCGCGCAGATTGTCGAGCTTTCCGGTCGCAGTGTTGGCAAGCACGCCATCGGCAAGGCGGCCGTTGACATACCAGTCCTTCGCCGCGCCCTGCTGGAGCGGGGCGCAATTTTCATCGAGTGTCGGCAACGGGCTGAGATCGTCGAACGAACGGCCGTAGCCCACGGTGAAGAGCGCACCTTCGGGGCCGTTGAGCGGGCCGTAGTCGCAGGTTGCAGGCCAGCTGAAGCCCAGCTTTCCGGTAGCGGGCATCGCGCCCGTCAGAACGTCTGCAATACCCGCGCCTTCGCCGCCCGGCAGCCAGCTGGCCACGAAAGCGTCAGCAGCATTGAGTTCGCGATTCACCCACATCGGCCGGCCCGAGAGGAAGACGGCGACGGTCGGCACGCCTTCGGACTTGAACTTTTGCAGGAGTTCGAGGCCTTCCTCGTCGGTGAAGCCGAGATGCTTCCGGTCGCCGGCGAATTCCGCATAAGGTTCCTCGCCGAAGACGACGATGGCGACATCGGGCTTGTCCGAATAGCTGCCATCGGCCGACAGCGTGGCGCTGCCGCCACTTTCCTCGACCGCGGTCTTGAGGCCGCTCCAGATCGAGGTTGCGCCGGGGAAGTAGCTGTTGTCGAGATCGCCGCCACCCTGCCAGGTCAGCGTCCAGCCGCCTGCAGCCTGCGCGATATCGTCGGCCGCGCCGCCTGCCACGAGAACACTCGCGCCCTCCTTTAGGGGCAGGACGCCGTTGTTCTTGAGGAGGACCTGCGACTTGGCGACGGCCTCGCGCGCGATGGCACGGTGTTCTGCCGAACCGATCAGGTCGTAATTGCCGGCATTGGGGCGATCGGAAGGTTTCACGAATTCGTCGAGCAGGCCTGCACGCATCTTGAGGCGCAGCACGCGGCTCACCGCCTCGTCGAGTTTGGCCATCGGGATGGTGCCGTCCTCGACCTGCGAGACCAGCGTCTCAAGCAGGCCCTTCCAGTCGTCGGGGACCATGTAGATGTCGAGCCCCGCCAGCAGCGACTGCGGGCAATCGGTGTTGGTACAGCCGGCAACCTGGCCGTGGCCGTTCCAGTCACCGACGACGAGGCCGTCGAAGCCGAGTTCGCCTCGGAGCACATCGGTCAGCATGTCCTTGTTGCCATGCATCTTGCGGCCGTTGATCGAATTGAAGCTGGCCATGATGGTTTCCACCCCGGCCTCGATGGTCGCGGGGTAGGGCGCGGCGTGGACCGCCTTCAATTCTTCGATGTCGCCGTTCACATCGCCCTGGTCGACACCCTGGTCGGTACCGCCGTCACCGAAGAAGTGCTTGGCAGTGGCGATAACATGGCCTGCGCCGAGGCGGTTTGCATCGCCCTTGCGGCCCTGCAGGCCTTCGACGAGTGCAGCGCCGAGCGGTGCGACGATGGCGGGGTCTTCCGAATAGCTTTCGTAGGTGCGGCCCCAACGGTCGTCACGCGCGACGGCCACGGTGGGCGAGAAGTTCCAGTCGATGCCGGTCACTTCGATCTCGACCGCGGTCGCTGCACCGATCCGGCGGATGAGATCGGCATCGCGCGTCGCGCCCAGTCCGATATTATGCGGGAAGATCGTTGCACGGATGATGTTGGTGTGTCCGTGGACCGCATCGGTGCCCCACATGGTCGGAATGACGGGCTCGTCGCCTTCCATGGGTTCGACCGAGGCGAGATACATCTCGTCGGCATAGCGCAGCCATTCGCTGGCTTCGGCGTACTCGTCGCCATAGGGGCCGCCATTGCCGCCGTTGAGATAGCTGCCGAAACGGTAACGGCGCATGTCTTCCGGCGTGAAGCTGTTGATCTGCGGCTGGATGAGCTGGGCGACCTTGCGTTCGAGGCTCATGCGCGAAACGAGGTCGGCAACCCGTGCATCTTCGCTCGTGCTGGCGCTTGCTACCGGCGTACTTTCGACTTCTGCCGGAACGGTGTTGCAACCTGCCAGGGCCACTGCTGCAGCCGACACCAACCAAAACGCTTTCATGTCTCTCATCCCTCCGCGTCCTCTCCCGATTGAGAACGTTATCAAAGTGAAAACTGCCATGCGTTCGGTTCAAAAGCAAGCGGCTAGTTGAGGCGGGGCATGGTCGCCAGAAGGAGTGTTGCAAGGACGGTCAACACGGCGAGGACGATAAACAGGCCGCTGAAGCCGAATACCGGGACGAGCGCGAGCGTGAGCCACGGCATGATGAGGCTGGGAACCGTGTTGGTCAGATTGAAGATGCCAAGGTCGCGGCCCCTCGTCGAAGGCTTGGGCAGGACGCGCAGGGTCTGGCTCGAATGCAGGGCGAGGAAGACGCTGGTGGACAGGCCGAAGACGAGATATCCGGCAATCGCTTCCTCGATGCCCTCGACCGATGCCATGACGAGCAGGCCGGCAGCGCCCAGCGCGGCGCCCAGCACCAGCGGGAGTATCGGCCGGTCCTTGAGGTCCGACCAGCGCCCGGCAAGCATGGCCAGCGGGACCGAGAGTGCGAGAACCAGCGCGAAGATGCGCGCCGTGTCGTTGTCGGTGAAAGCCGGATCGACCGAAAGAAACCAGATCAGCAGGTAGGCGAAGAGGGCGGCCTCGGCGATCTGGACCAGCAACCGCGCAAGCCACATTCGGGCAACGGCACCGCGAGCTGCGATCCGGACCTCGGGTGCCTTTTCCGGAACGTCTTCGGCAAGGTGGGGCATGGGGCGCGGCTTGCCGAACAGCAGCACCGGCAGGACCATGAGCGCTACGAGGCAGGCGACAATGGTCAATCTTGCGTCCGGTCCGGCGAGGTCCGGAACAGTCACCAGCGCGCCTGAAGCGGCACCAAGCGCGGGTGCGAAGGCCAGCAAGCCGCCCAGCATGCCCTTCTGCCCGTCGGGAACGACATCGCCGGCCCATGCCGCCAGCGGTCCCAGCATCATGTTCAGGCCGATCTGCCACAAGACGATGAGCCCTACCAATTGCAGCGGATCCTTGGCGACGGGGAGCGAGACAAGAAGTGCGCAGGACCACACCAGCCCGCCGAGGATCCACGGCTTGCGGGTACCTGTGCGGTCGCTAGCCCAACCGAAACCGATATTGGCGAGGCTGGCCGCGCTCGCTCCGGCAAAAGCACAATAGGCGAGCAGGTCGATTGTGCTTGCGCCTGTCATGCTTTCGGCGCGAACCGGCAGCAGAAGCGTCAGGAACGGGACGTAGGATACCGCTCCGCCTGCAGCAGCAAGCGCGTAGAGCCACAGAAAGCGAAGCGACTGGCGCTGCTCCGGACGAGCGTCAGTTTCCTGCATCTACCCTGGCCGACGCCGTCGATCCGCGCACCACCAGTTCGCCCTGGATTTGCACGGGCTTGATCGGAGCGGGTTTCTTGCGGGCATCGATGAGCAGTTCTACCGCACGCGCCGCAGTGGCGGCGATCGGCTGGTCGATTGCCGTCAGCGGAGGCTGGGTGAAGCGCACGATGGGCGAATTGTCGAAGCTGACCAGCGAGAGATCCTTCGGCACGTTCAAGCCGCGACGGCGCGCGACTTCCAGCACGGCAAGCGCCATCTGGTCGCTGCTGGCGATAATCGCCGTGGGGGCAGGGTCGCGGTCGAGCAGTCGTTCGGCTGCCTTCGCGCCGCTTTCGAACCCGAAATCACCGCGTTCGCACAAGCCTTCGGAGGAAAAGCCTGCATCGTCGAGCGCGGAGGCCCAGCCTTCCATACGCCAACCCGACAGGCTGAAATCTTCCGGACCGGCGATGAAGCCGATCCGCTCGTGTCCAAGCTCGATCAAATGGTCGGTCGCCAGCCGCGCATTGTGGCTGTCGCCCATGGTCATCGCGATGCCCGGGCCTTCCTGTTTCGAGCCGATGCGCGCGAACGGGATGCCCTTTTCGGCAAGCAGGCCGGTGATGAGCGCATTTTCGGAGTGGGGCGGGGTCAGGATGACGCCGTCCGGTTGCAGCGCAGCGATCGCCGCACTAAGCTCACGTTCCACGTGATCGCTATGCGTGTCGACCAGTTCGATCAGCATGCGGTAGCCATGTTCGGCACAGGTCAGCATGCCGCCGAGCAGCATCTGGTCGACCCAGTCGCGGCCTTCGCGTGCCTTCCAGTCGGCGATGGTCAGGTCGCGGTCGTTGATCGCAAGGATCAGGTAGGAACGCGATCCGCTCATGCGCTGGGCGGCGATCGAGGGGACGTATCCCAGCTTGTCGATACTCGCCTGGACCCGCTCTTTCATTGCGGGGCGCACGTTCGGTTCGTTGTTGATGACGCGGCTCACCGTCTGGAGCGAAACCCCAGCATCGGCTGCCACGTGCTTGATTGTCACCGACTGGCGCCGCCGACCCATATTCACATCCCCCATCCCATGCGAAAATGGCGTGCGCATGATCCCGTAACATCACGCAGGCACCCGCCAGCAGGGCATCTTGGTGTTTTACAATAAAGAACGGGCCCCGGTCTTGCAACCGAGGCCCGTCCCAAATCACACTATCGAAGGCTTCAGAAGTTGAAGCGAGCGATGAAGGTGTAGCGGCGGTCGTTACGGAATGCTGCGCTGTTCACGCGCGTTCCGTCGTAGTCGACCACGGTCGAGAGCTGCGTAACTTCGTCGAGAAGGTTCACGCCCTGGACACCCAGTTTGATGTTGTCGGTCACGCTGTAGAAGATCGACGCATCAAGCTGTCCACCCGATTCCTGGTAGATCGGCGAGAACGGGAAGAGGTCGTCCCTGACGGTGACCACGAACTCGCTACGCCAGTTGTAGGCGGCACGAGCCGAGATCGGTCCCTTCTCGTAGAACACCGTAGCGTTGACGGTGTGCTCCGAAATGCCGGCCAGCGGCAGCTGGCTGACGAACGGACCCGCGTTGATCGGGGCGCCGTCGGAATTGACCGAGGGAGAACCGATGCTCGAGATGTTCGGGTTCGGGAAGTCGCCGCCATCCACATAGGTGTAGGAGAACTGCGAACCCAGTCCGCTCAGCAGGCCGGGAAGGAAATCATAGGTCTGCTGGTAGGCGAGTTCGACGCCCTTCAGCGTACCATCGATATCGTTCGCCGGACCGTTGATGATGACATCCTGCGAAAGGCCGCTGGGTGCCGTGTAGTTCACCAGGCCGAGGCCGTTCTGCACGATACCGTCGATGTCCTTGATGAAGAACGCAGCGGTAAGCGAGCCGACGTCGTCGAAATACCATTCGGCGCTCAGATCGTAGTTCCACGATTCGATAGGCCGGATATTCCGGTTACCCGTGCGGATCGACAGCAGCGGACCGCTATCGACATTGCCACTGAAGCCGAGCGTACCGCCTGCATTGAACAGGTTGAGGTCGGGACGCGAAATCGCCTTCGATACCGCACCGCGGATGACCCAGCCCGTTCCGCTGTCGAGGCGGATATTGAACGCCGGCAGGAAGTGATCGAACGTGATGTCCTGCGTATCCGGCACGAACTCACCGGTGAACAGCGAGGCGTATTCGGCCAGGCGCGCACCCGTCAGCTGACAGTAGAGGATGTCCGGCGCGAAGCCTCCCGGAGGCGTGGGCGGACAGGAGTCGGTGATCTCCGAAACCTGCACGACGCCGTCGCCGTTGCCGCCGTTGGCGACAGCGTCGAACTGCTCGGGATCAGGGAACCGGACCAGCGAGTCGTTGCTGACTTCGGTCTGCACGTAGCGCAGGCCGATGTTACCAGCGAGCGTCCAGCCGCCAGCCATGTCCAGACCGTAGTCGACACGAGCATACGCTGCCTTGGTGATTTCGGTAACGTCCGAAATCTCGTTCGGGCAGAAGACACCGTCGATGTCGCATCCGGTACGGCCGTTAACGCCGAGATTGAAGCGCTCGGGCGACTGGCCGAAGGTCGAAATGTCGTCCCACTGCTGGTCGGTTACGCCGTCGAGATATTCCTGAAGGAAATCGTCACCGCCGTAGAACCAGGCCGAACCACCTGCGATCGGGGTCGAGGCGTTGCCGCGCTGGAAGTTGTCGGCAAACGGGCTGACGAACTGCGAAGCATTGGGGAATTCGTCGACGTAGGCGCCGCCTGCGATCGCGAATTCCTGGCCCGGCAGGCCGGTGTAGAACCGACCCGGCGTGAAGCCGGCCCAGTCGGGAACATAGGGTCCCGGGCCCGAGAAGCAGCCCGGACCTTCGCCCCAGGGCGCACAGCCGCCACGACCGGCCCAAGGAGCCGAGAGGTTACCCCAGGTGCTGAAGTTGGTGTTGCGGTTCACGCGATCGCGCGCAGCCCAGCGAGCACCGAACTTGGCCGTCTTGAAGAAGCCGTCGTCGCTGATGTCGTATTCGAAATCACCGGCAAGGCTGAAGAGCTCGCCTTCGTTCTTCTCGCGGCTGTCGAGACCGAACCAATAGTAGGTGTAGAAGCCCGAGCTGAAGTAGTCAGCCGGGGCGCCCGGAGGAGCCAGGAACTGGATATCCGGGATGTCACCGCTGAGATCGATGGCGATATCCGACCAGGTGCTCATCGCACCGAATACGGAATCGCGGGTCAGCTTGGAATTGACATACTGCATGTCCACGCTGCCGCGGAAACGCTCGGTGAATTCCATGTCGACGTCGAGCGAGAGATCCTGCGTGACCGAATTGGTGCCACGAAGGAAGCGCAGCGTATCGGTCGGGACACCGCCCAGGCCGAACGGCGTTGCATAGGCATCGCCTTCGCCGAAGGTCAGGATACCGCTTTCGAAGTTACCGTTCTCGTCGAAGGTCCAGGTCGAACCGGAACGCGGGACCGGCGAAGTGACGCCGTCGTCGATACGGCCGAGGATGGCATATTCTTCGGTGAAGAAGTCGGTTTCCGAACGCAGGTATTCCAGCGTCATCAGCAGGCCGCCATCGGCGGATTCGAACTGCGCTACGCCCGAGATCGCTTCGCGGTCGCGGTCGAGCGTGGTCGAGCGGACGTTGGCGAACTGGGGCACGATGCCCGTTCCTGCAACCGGGAATTCATCCGGGCCGAGCAGGATATCGCCCTGGAAACCGCCCGAATTGACGACCTGGGCACGGACGCAGCCGCTGGTGAGGTCGGTGGTCGAACGATAGCAGGGATCAACGATCTGCGATGCGTCGGTACGGCTCTTGAGCGACGAGTTCGAGTAGCTCAGCTGCAGGCCGAAGGTGCCGGCGGCGGAATCGAACGTGTCGGAAGCAAGGATGTTGAAAGTGGGCGACCACTTTTCGCGCAGATCGCCGTAATTGGCTTCGATCGAGCCGGCGAGATTAAGACCGGGATTGTCGAGCGGCTTGCGCGTGACGAGGTTCACCATGCCCGAGATATGACCTTCGATCATATCGGCGGTGCTGTTCTTGTAGACTTCGACACGGCCCACGAGTTCGGGCGAAACGTCTTCGAAGCTCAGGACACGGCCGCCATTGGCCGAGAAGATGTCGCGTCCGTTGAGTTCCGAGCGCGTGTAGGGAAGGCCGCGGATGATTACGCCGGTACCTTCGACCGAGAAACGGGTCGGATCCGAGGTCTTTTCGAAGCGACCGATGTTCACACCGGGGACGCGCTGCAGCGTTTCCGCCACGGAGCGGTCGGGCAGTGCGCCGATGTCTTCGGCCGTGATGACGTCGACTACGGTGTCGGCGCGTTCCTTGAAGTCCTGCGCGGTGCGGAGCGACTCGCGGAAGCCCGAAACGATGATGACGTTTTCTTCATCGACCTCTTCGGCAGCCGGTTCTTCGGCCGTGTCGGCATCCTGCGCCCAAGCAGGCTGCGCGGCCACGAGTGCGAGACCGGATGCAGTGGTCAACGCTGCAATGCGACGCGAAAATGGCGCGACGCCGGTGGTTTTCTGAGACATTGTTCCTCCCTATCCCAAGCGTAATTGTCAGGACGAATCCCGCAATCTGACTGTAACATATCGAGGGTTGTGAGCGTTCACAAGTTAGAATATTCCCCTACCACAGGACCGTTGCGGTCTGGCAACAGGACGGAATTGCTGGCATAGGTTTTCGGGATGGCTATCGAACATATTGTAATCGTGGGCGGGGGTACTGCAGGCTGGATGGCAGCGGCGGCGCTGTCCCGTATCCGTGACGGGCGCAATCTCGCGATCACGGTGGTGGAATCGGAACAGATCGGCACTGTCGGTGTCGGCGAGGCAACCATCCCGCCCTTCGTCGAATTCAACCAGGCGCTGAACATCAGCGAGCGCGATTTCCTGTCCTTTACGCAGGGCAGCTTCAAGCTCGGCATCCAGTTCGAGAACTGGGGCCAGGTGGGCGAGAGCTACATCCACCCCTTCGGTGCCTATGGCTACGACATCGGCGGGATCGGCTTCCACCAGGTCTGGCACAAGATGCACGAGCGCGGCGACAAGCGCCCGCTGCAGCTGTTCAACCTCGAGACGATGGCGGCCTATTACGGCAAGTTCTCGCGCACAGAAGATTATGCGCGCGACGACCTGCCGCCGATCAACTACGCCTACCACATCAACGCGACCGCCTATGCGCAATACCTGCGCAAATATGCCGAGCAGCGCGGCGTCGTGCGGCACGAGGGGATCGTCAAGGACGTCGCCCTCGACGGCGAGAGCGGTTACGTCACCAAGCTGACGCTCGACAGCGGCAAGGAAATCGCGGCCGACTTCTTCATCGATTGCACCGGCTTCCGCGGCCTTCTCATCGAGCAGGCGCTCGAGACCGGCTATGAAGACTGGACCCACTACCTGCCGTGCGATCGCGCGGTTGCCCTTCCATGCAATCGCGACGACGGCTCGCCGCCGCCGCCGTTCACCAAGGCGACCGCACACAAGGCCGGCTGGCAGTGGCAGGTGCCGCTGCAGCACCGCAACGGTAACGGCCATGTCTATTGCAGCCAGTTCATGGAAGCCGACGAGGCGACCGATATCCTGATCGCCAACATGGCGGGCAAGCCCACTGCCGATCCGAACCACCTGCGTTTCGTGACCGGTCGCCGGAAGAAGTTCTGGAACAAGAACGTAGTCGCGCTTGGTCTGGCCTCGGGCTTCATGGAGCCGCTCGAGAGCACTTCGATCCACCTGATCAACACCGGCGTGAACAAGCTGATCGCTACCCTGTCGCTCGACGGTGTCACGGAAGCGCAGGCGAGTACTTTCAACCGCCTTACGGTCCGCGAGTACGAGCGCATTCGCGACTTCCTGATCCTGCACTACAAGGCCACGCGCCGCGACGATTCCGAATTCTGGAATTACTGCCGCACGATGGACGTGCCCGACAGCCTCACCGAGAAGATCGAGGTGTTCAAGGCGAACGGACAGGTGTTCCGCGAGGAAGACGAACTCTTCACCACCACCAGCTGGGCCGCGGTAATGCTCGGCCAGGGCATCACGATGGACGGCACCAGCCCGATGGCGGATGGCGTCGCCGACGCTTCGGCCAAGGAAATCGACGAAATGGCCAAGTCGATCCAGTGGCTCGTCCAGCGCATGCCGGGGCACAAGGAATACCTCGAGCGCTACTGCCCGGCGCCCAAGGTCGCTGCCTGACGCTTGCCCTTCGCACACAGGCGTTCTAGCGGACTGCGAAGATGTTCGATCCCCTCGCTTTCCGCAACGCGCTCGGCTCATTCGCCACCGGCGTGACCATCGTCACCGCGCGCGATGCGTCGGGCGCGCCGGTGGGCCTTACCGCAAACAGCTTCAATTCGGTCAGCCTGGATCCGCCGATGGTGCTGTGGAGCCTGTCGCTTCATTCCGGCAGCCTCCCGGTCTTCCGCGATGCGGAGAACTGGGCGGTCCACGTGCTTGCTGCCGATCAGCAGCCGATGTCCGACCGTTTTGCCACGCCCGGTGTCGACAAGTTCGATGGTCTTGCATTGGCCGACGGCCCCGAGGGCGCTCCGCTTATCGAAGGCTGTGCTGCGCGCTTCGGTTGCCGCGCGCGCTTCGAATACGAGGGCGGCGATCACGCCATCTTCCTCGGCGAGGTCATCGATTTCGACCGGCGCGAGGCAGAGCCGCTGATCTACCACGGCGGCCAGTACGGTCGCATCATGCGCGCACCGACCGGCGCCGATCTGGAGCGCGAAGGACTGGCCGAAGAAGCGGGCGAAAAGCTTTCCCTTACGGAACGGGGGCAGCAGTTGCTCGAGGCGCTGGAGCGGGTCGCGAAGCGCTAGACTCTCCCCTCTCCCCCCGATACCGGTTGCAAAACGCAATCAGACTTGAGGAGAGGCCCCATGAAAACCCGCATCACCGAAATGTTCGGCATCAAGCACCCGATCATCCAGGGCGGCATGCACTATGTCGGCTTTGCGGAAATGGCGGCAGCGGTATCCAATGCGGGCGGACTCGGCATCATCACCGGCCTCACGCAGGGCACGCCCGAAAAGCTCGCCAACGAGATCGCGCGCTGCAAGGACATGACCGACAAGCCCTTCGGCGTGAACCTCACCTTCCTGCCCACAGTCAATGCGCCCGATTACCCGGGCCTCGTGCGCACCATCATCGAAGGCGGCGTGAAAATCGTCGAGACTGCGGGCAACAACCCGGCGCAGGTCATGCCCTTCTTCAAGGATGCGGGCGTCAAGGTGATCCACAAGTGCACCAGCGTTCGCCACAGCCTGAAGGCGCAGTCGATCGGCTGCGACGCGGTCTCGGTCGATGGCTTCGAATGCGGCGGTCACCCGGGCGAGGACGATATTCCGAACATGATCCTGCTCCCGCGCGCTGCGGACGAGCTGGAAATCCCCTTCGTCGCCAGCGGCGGCATGGCCGACGGGCGGAGCCTCGTGGCATCGCTCGCCATGGGTGCGGACGGCATGAACATGGGCACGCGCTTCATCGCGACAAAGGAAGCGCCGGTTCACGAGAACGTGAAGAAGGCCATCGTCGCGGCTTCCGAACTCGACACCCGCCTCGTCATGCGCCCGCTGCGCAATACCGAGCGCGTAATGACCAATGACGCGGTCGAGGAACTGCTCAAGATCGAGAAGGACAAGGGCGACGACCTCAAGTTCGAAGACATCATCGAACAGGTCGCAGGCGTCTATCCGCGCATCATGACCGAAGGCGATATGGATGCAGGCGCATGGTCTTGCGGCATGGTGGCAGGCCTCATCAACGATATCCCGACCTGCCAGGAACTGATCGACAGGATCATGGCTCAGGCGGAGGAAATCATCACCCAGCGCCTTGCCGGCATGCAGAAAGCCTGAGGGAGCCGCCACCGATGCTCGATACAAGCAAGCGCTTCGCCTATAACGATGACCACGAGGCTTTCCGCGACACGGTGCGCAAGGTCTTTGCCGAACACATGGTCCCCTATCTCGACAAGCACGAGGAAGAGGGCATCGTCGGGCGCGAGGCGTGGAAGGCGCTCGGCGAAGCGGGCATGCTCTGCCCGACCGTTGCCGAGGAGAACGGCGGCTTGGGCCTCGACTTCGGCTTCAACTGCGTGATTGCCGAGGAACTCAGCTACATGGGCTCGTCTGCCGGCTTCACCCTGCAGAACGACATCACGGTCAACTACTTCGAACGCCTCGGCACCGAAGAGCAGAAGCAGAAGTATTTGCCGGGCATGGTGTCGGGCGACATCATCACCGCAATTGCCATGACCGAACCGGGCGCAGGCTCGGACCTGCAGGGCGTGCGCACAACGGCGAAGCTCGATGGTGACGAATGGGTCATCAACGGCTCGAAGACTTACATCACCAACGGGCAGAATGCCGATTGCGTGATCGTGGTCTGCAAGACTGATCCATCGCAAGGTGCGAAAGGTACATCGCTGATCCTCGTCGATGCAGGCACTCCGGGCTTCGAGCGCGGGCGCAATCTCGACAAGATCGGCCAGCACGCCGCCGATACGTCGGAGTTGTTCTTCAATGACTGCCGCGTGCCTAAGGAGAACCTGCTGGGCGGCGAAGGGCGTGGCTTCATCCACCTGATGGAAGAATTGCCGCAGGAGCGCCTGTCGATTGCCGTCGGTGCGCAGGCCGGGGCGCAGCGTGCTTTCGACGAGGCGGTGAATTTCACCAAGGACCGCAAGGCTTTCGGCAAGACCGTATTCGAGTTCCAGAACACCAAGTTCACGCTCGCCGATCTTGCCGCCAAGCTGCAGGTCGGCTGGGCGCATCTCGACTGGGCGATCCAGCGTCACTTGAAGGGCGAACTGACCACGGACGAGGCCAGCGCTGCCAAGCTCTGGCACACCGACCTTCAGTGGGAGTGCTGCGACGCCGCGCTCCAGTTGCATGGCGGTGCGGGGTACATGAACGAATATCCCATCGCGCGGCTTTGGCGCGATGCCCGCGTCCAGCGCATCTACGGCGGCACGAACGAGATCATGAAAGAAGTCGTCAGCCGCTCAATCTGAGGAGAGTATTATGACCGATCCGCTCGATTATTCCGGCAAGACCGTCCTCGTGGTGGGGGGCACGAGCGGGATCGGGAACGGCATCGCGCAGGGGTTCCGCAAGGCTGGTTCGACCGTCCACGTGACGGGTACACGCGGCTCTGCCGAGGACTATCCCGATAGCGATATGGAAGGCCTTTCCTTCCACTCGCTCGATGTGTCGGACCGCGACGCGGTCGATGCTTTCGACTGGCCCGATACGCTCGACGTGGTGGTGCTGTGTCAGGGCATTGCGCGCTATGGCCGCGAAGAGTTCACCCGCGAGGGCTGGGACGCGGTGATGGAGGTCAATCTCGACAGCCTGCTCGACTGCGCGAATGCGACGCGCCAGAAGTTGGCGGATACCGGCGGTTCACTGATTATCGTGAGCTCGATCGGCGGCTATCGCGGCCTTATCGGCAACCCGGCCTATGGTGCGAGCAAGGCGGGCGCGATCAGCATGGTGAAGTCCCTCGGCGTTGCCTTCGGCGCGGAAGGCATCAGGGTGAATGGCATCGCCCCGGGCTACGTCCATACCAAAATCAATGACGTGTTCCTGAAGGACGAGAAGTTCCAGAAGCAGACCATCGCTGCCACGCCGCGCGGACGGCTGGGCCTGCCAGAGGACATGGCAGGGGCTGCGCTGTTCCTTGCCTCGCCGCTTGCCGACTTCGTCGTCGGTCAGACGATCAGCGTCGACGGCGGCCTGAGCGTGGGGAACTGAGGCGGTGGAATACGTCAACTTAGGACCCAGCGGCCTCAAGGTATCGCGCCTGTGCCTCGGCTGCATGAGCTATGGCGATACGACCAGGGGCTGGCATGGCGACTGGGTGCTGGGCGAAGACGAAAGCCGTCCCTTCATCCGCGAGGCTGTCGAGGCGGGTATCAACTTCTTCGACACCGCCAACATGTATTCGAAAGGGGCTTCGGAAGAAGTCGTCGGCAAGCTGCTGCCCGAATTCACACATCGCGACGAGATCGTGCTCGCCACCAAGGCTTTCCTGCCATGGCGCAATACGCCCAATGCGGGAGGTAATTCGAGAAAGAGCCTGTTCCAGGCGATCGACGACAGCCTCGGCCGTCTCAAGATGGATTATGTCGACCTGTTCCAGATTCACCGCTGGGATCCCTCGACCCCGATCGAAGAGACGATTGAGGCGCTTCATGACATCGTGAAGTCCGGCAAGGCGCGCTACATAGGCGCATCCTCCATGGCCGCGTGGCAGTTCGCCAAGGCGCAGGAAGTGGCGCGCAGCATGGGATGGACGTCTTTCATCTCGATGCAGAACCACGTGAACCTGCTTTACCGCGAAGAAGAACGCGAGATGATCCCGCTCTGCGAAGACCAGGGCGTTGCGATCATTCCCTGGTCGCCGCTCGCCCGCGGAAAGCTCGCCCGCGCATGGGATGAAAGCACGGTTCGCAGCGAGACGGATGGTTTCGGCAAGACGCTATACACGCAGAATGTCGATGCCGATCGCGAAGTGATCGAGGCAGTCGGGGCGATTGCAGAAGAGCGCGGTACGTCCCGTGCAACCGTTGCGCTGGCGTGGCATTTCGCCAAGGGCATTACCGCCCCGATTATCGGAGCGACCAAGCCCGGACACATCGGTGCGGCGGTCGATGCGATGTCGCTCGACCTGACCGACGAAGAGGTCGAACGGCTCGAAAAACCCTACCTTCCCAAGAAGCCTGTCGGCGTTGTCTCCACAGCTCCGTCGTTCGGCAAGGTGACGCTGAAAAACGGCTGAACTTCGGAGTATTACAAAGCCCGCGAGAGGGTCACAAACCAGTCACATGAATAGGCCAACGCTGCTCCTGTAACAGGGGACAAGGACACAGGCGTGGCCGTGATCAATATTCTGATGACTGCCGAAGAGGTCGACGCATTCGACGACTTCGACAATGGCGAGGTGCGCTATACATTCGGCCACCTCACTTCGGCAGGACCGCAGCGCCTGATCGAAGGATCCGTCTGCGCATTCGTGGACTGGGTCCTCGACGACCTGTCGGGCCTCGAGATGTGCCGTCGTTTGCGCGCCGATCCGCGGACAACGGACGCGCATGTCACCATGGTCCTCGAAAGCTGCGATGCCGAAGACAAGCGGCGCGCACTGGCTGCCGGTGCAGACGATTACGTGGTCGGCCCGGTCGATCGTACACTTGTTCTCGACCGCGTCCTTGCGCTCGGCACAGGCCGTATCGCGCAGGTCGGATCGAGGCCCTTCAAGCTGGGCGATCTCGAGATCGATTTGCCAGCCCTGCAGGCGCGTTGGGACGACAAGCCCATCACGCTGCGGCCCAATGAATTCCGCTTGCTGCGTTTCTTCGCCGAAAACGCGGACCGCGTGCTCAGTCGCAACGAGCTGATCGACGGTTTGGGCAAGCAGGATCCGCCGATCGACGAACGCACCGTCGATGTGTGGATCGGACGCCTGCGTCGCGCCTTGCGCAATGTCGGGGCCGGCGAACCAATCCGGACCGTGCGCTCGCTCGGCTACGTCTACGACAGCCACTGACTTTCTGAACTGAGCACAAAAAAGGGGCCGCTTCTTGCTGAAGCGGCCCCCTTTAGTCGTCCGAGGAGGGTTCCTCAGAACTTGATCGATGCGCCCAGGCTAATGCTGCGGCCCACATCGTAGCTGTTGATGTCGATCCGGTTGGTGCCGTTGCTCTGGAATTCCTCGTGGTCGCGACCGGTCAGGTTCCGGGCCTCGAATTTCAGTTCCAGTTCCTTGTCACCGAACACCTCGAAGCCCTGGCGGACCACGAAATCGAGCGTGAGGCCCGGTTCTTCGATGATGTCGGGCAGGGGGCCTGCGCCGCGGCTGGTCACACGTTCGCTGGCGTATTTGAGCAGCACGGTGAACTGGCTCAGGCGATCGAGATCCTCGAGGCCGAGCTGGAGGTTCACCAGGTGGTCGGACTGGCCGGTCAGCGGAACGCCGTCATCGAAGAAGTTGGTCGCCGGCTGGTCGGCAAAGGGGAAGACGCTGGCGATGTCGTCAGGTCCGACTTTGATTTCCGACTGGGTGTAGGTGTAGTTCGCGATCAACACGAGCTGCTGGCTGTCGAACCAGCCGCCAAGGTCCATGAGATCGTAATTGTACTGCAGCTCTGCCTCGCCGCCGAACAGCTCGGCACTCGGGGCATTGGCGAAGCCGCTGATGATCTCGTTGTCCGAGAAGCTGGTGAAGACCTCGATCGGGTTTTCGATTTCCTTGTAGAAACCGGCCACGCTCGCACGGCTGCCGCCGCCGATGTAATATTCGAGACGCGCTTCGTAGTTCGTCAACTCGCTGTCGACGAGGCGCGGGTTGCCGTTGAACTGGCGGTTGGTTTCCGGATCGAAATAGGTCTGGAAGATCAGTTCGCGGAACTGCGGGCGAGCGATGGTCTTCGAGGCGCTGGCGCGGAACTGGAGGCTGTCGGTCAGCTCCCAGGTCAGCGTACCGCCGGGCAGCCAGTAATCGTTCTCTAGCAGCGTGCCGCTGGTCGAACCGAGAGGCTCTGCAAAGACCTCGACTGCCTCGACCGACTGGACCGCATCCTCGTAACGCACGCCGACATCGATGGAGAGCGTGTCGAAGGGGCGGATATTGACCTTGCCGTAAGCGGCATGGATTTCCAGCGCCGCGGCAAAGGCCGGGTCCGACTGCGTGGTTTCGAAGATGGTCAAATTATAGGGGCCGATGCCGCCTGCCGCCTGCGCGTCGGGATCGAATGCAAAGTCGATCAGCGCATCACCGAGAAGGTTGTCAGGGCGGAACGCGCCGAAGGCATCGGGGAAGCCCGAGGAAGCACGAATGTCGAATTCGCGGCGGGTCGAGAAGCGGTCGGTGTCGGTATAGGCATAGCCGACGGTGGCATTGAGCCAGTCGTTCACGATGTAGCCGACGTCGATCCCGCCGTACCACAGGTCTTCCTTGAGGTCGGAGAAGGAGACGATCGCACCGCCACGCTGCGGATCGAGCGTGTTGAGATAGACGTCGCCGAACGGATCGTTGGCATTGTTGGTGCGGACGTATTCGAAGGTCCATTCGAAAGGCGCTTCACGCTTGGTCTGCGCATAGCCGCCGCGAAGGTCCACCGAGAGGTCGCCGAATTCGAGCTCGCCGACGAACTGGCTGTTGAACAGCTGGCGTTCGAACCACGAGGTGTCCTGGATCAGCGAATCGTCGCCGTCCTGAAAGTCGGTTCCCTCTTCCAGCGAGGCGCGCTTGAGCGTGTCGTGGATGTAGAGGTTGGTGAGGCGGAACTTGTGTTCACCAATTTCGAGACCGAAGCCGAGCAGGCTGTTCACCAGCACGCGGTTGTCGGTGACGAACTCGTTGAAGTCGGTGTCGAGATCGAGATCGGCATTCACGGCGGTCTGCTTCGTGATGAAGCGGTTGCGCCACTTGTTGCTGATCGAACCGGTGGCAATGATGCCCAGCAGCCCGTCGGAACCGACGTCGAACGAGGTGCCTGCAGTTACGCCTGCGGAGAAATTCGCCGGAAGGTCGCCGATCTTCTGCACGAGGTAGAGGTTCGGATCGTTCAGGTCCTGCAGGATGGCGCGCGTATCGACGCTATCGTCATTGATGCGGGCGCCGCTGTCGAAGAAGCCCTGCAGAGCACTGTAATTGCCGACGTCGCGGCGGCCCTGGTCGAAACCGGTCCAGTCCCAGTCGCCGCCGAAATAGGTGTAGCCGGGGCCGAAGGTGGTCTCGCTGTCGCCCGAGAGCGAGCCGCTGACGGTGAGGAAGCTTTCGGTCGGGATCGCGCGGGTGGTGAGGTTGATCACACCGCCGCCGAATTCGCCCGGGAAGTTGGCCGAATAGGTCTTCTGCACTAGGCTCGATGCGACCACGCTGGTCGGGAAGATGTCGAGCGGGACCACGCGGCTAAGCGGCTGCGGCGAGGGGAGCGGCAGGCCGTTGAGGAGCGCCAGTGAATAACGGTCGCCGAGGCCGCGGACGTAGACGAGGCCGTTGCCCTGCTGCGAAAGGCCGGTGACGCGACCCAGTGCGCCGGCGATGTCGCCTTCACCGGTACGCGCGATGCTGGCCGTATCGAGCACGGTGACAACTTGCGGCGAGGCGCGGGTGACGTCGCGGGTGCGGCGTCCGGTGACGACGATGGTGCCGCCCGGGATCGAGATATCCGGTTCGGCCTGCCCTTCTTCCGCGACATCGCCGGGAACGGTTTCATTGGCCGTTTCTACGTCATCGGTCAGTTCCTGGTCGGGAACTTCCTCTTCGGTCGGCGGCGGCCCCTCCGCCCCGGTGCTCTGCGCGATGGCGGCAGCGGGAAAGGTCAGGGCGGTGGAGAGCAGGAGCAGCCCTGCAAGCTGCTTGCCAGTGGACATCGTGTTGACCCCCTCAATTCAGGTCGAAATTCGGTACAATTCGAAAAAAGGCGGGAGGGCGCGATACTGCGCCCCCCCGCCCCGGATTTGGTCGATCAGTTGTAGACCGGCAGGCTGGTGCAATCGCTGACGTTGCTGTCGAACGTCACCGTGCTCGAGTTGCAGGTCCAGCCGTTCACCCAGTCTGCGTTCTCGGTGAAGACGGCACCGATGCGGGCGGGAAGCTCGAAGAAGCTGGCCCATGCGGTCACGTCGAATACCGGTACAGCGTCTTCGTTGCTTCCGTTGAGGAAGAGCGAAGCCAGCGTGTTGGTGAATGCCGAGTTGGTGTTGGTGCCGGCGTTGAAGCGGGTTTCGATTTCCGCTGCCGTAACGCCCGAGCTGTCGCGGAAGGGCGACGAGGCACAGTCGAGAACCAGCGAGTCGAAGGCGACCGGGCCGGCTTCGTCGATGCCGGCATTAGCGGCGCGGTTCAGCTCTTCCGGACCGTCGATGCGAAGGCAGGGCGTGCCCTGGTTCGATACGATGACCGAGTTGGCGATCGAGTAGTCGGCGAAGCCGCGGATACGAACGACCTGGTCGTCGGCCTTCTGGTGGACGAAGGTGGCGTTCGAGATGCGCGTGTTCTGGCGCGGCGTGCTGTCGTTGAAGGCGTTGTCGCTGTCGGCCTCGATGATCGTGTCACCGGCGCCGGGGCGTTGGATCGCGATGAGGTACTGGATGTTGGCCTTCACGCCGGTGTCGGTGTCGATGCTGTCATCCTCTGCACCAACCACGATCATGTTCTTCACATTCACGCGGCCGCCGAAGAATTCGACCCCGTCATCCGAGCTGTTGTAGCTCATGATGTTGTTGAGGACGGTGCCCGAACCGGTGCCGCCGGTGGTCAGCGACTGGAGTTCGCTGTCGCCCGACAGGACGAAGCCCGAGTAGCGGATCTGGACGTAGCTCATCGTGCCCGAGCTGTCGCCCGGCGTCGCGCCGCCGAAGATGGCGGGCTGGGCCGCGCCTTCGACCTGGCGTTCGCAGTTCACCGTACCCGGCGTTGCGCCGGATGCGATGCAGTCGGTGACCGGTGCGCGGCCCGAAAGGACGACGCCGCCCCACTGGCCCGACGAACTGTCGTTATTGAGGCCGAGGACGTTGTCGCGGCTGGTGAAGATGATCGGGCGGTCGGCGGTGCCGACGGCGTTGATCGTGTTGCCGCGGTTGACGTTGAGGAAGCTCGAACCCGATGCGTAGATGATGACGCCAGGTTCGATGGTCAGTTCGACATCGGTGTCGTCGAGACCGTCCGAGTTGGTCGGCGACGGGCCACCGTCGGTGCCGACATCGACGCGGCCGTTCATGCGGTAAAGCAGGCCTTCGATATAGGGCAGCGTGGCGCTGGCGTTGAAGCGTGCCGGCATGGTGCAGACACGGTATTCCCCGGTCGGACCTGAGATCGTGCCGTCGTCGGTAAGGCCTTGCGGGTCGCTGATGGTGGGGCAGCCGGCCGCCGGGGTCACCATGGTGCCTGCAGTCGGGGTGGGAGTAGGCGTGCTGCCTCCGCCACCGCCATTGTTGATGGTGACGTTGCCGCCGGTGCCGGGCGAGACGATTTCGTCTGCGCCGCAGCCGGCCAGGGCAATGGCGGAAGCGCCGAGAATAAGCGAACGGTGAAAATTGGTCACGGAAACGGTCCCCTCAAAAACCGGGAAAGAATCGGAATTTCGAATGCGAATTCGTTGATCGCGACTCGCCCGCTAAGGGTGCCGTGTGACAGTTTGTGTTGGTTCGTGACCGTTGTGTTGCAGTTTCAACAGCTTTCGTGCGCCAAACCTAACATTTCAGAAATATGACAATGTTACGGTTTTGTTGCAGCCGGTCCGGCGCGGCGATATCCACTCCCCATAAGTTTGGGAGAAGAGAGATGTCCCTGATTGCTGCCGCTACCCTTCTGGTGTTCGCAAACGAGGCTGCACTTGTCGTGACCGCACCCGATACCGAATACGATATCGGATATGAGGAGCTCGTCGCCGGTCACGACCGCGAAGCGCTCAAGGCTATCGAAGAATGCGAAAAACTTTCGGACCACGATCCTGCCCGTCAGATCAATCACGCGGTCGCCCTCGCGCGCGTGGGCGAATATGACGAGGCCCGCGCACGCTTCGCTGCCGCTGCCCGGAATGCCGACCGCTACGAACTCGAGACTGCCACCGGCGATTGGGTCGATTCCCGCGTGCTGGCGCGTCGCGGTCTTGCGATGATCGATCGCGGCGAGTTCAGCCAGTACGTGGCGCTGGCCAACCGCTGAGCTTGTCACACAGTAGGGGGACGCCCCCAAGTAGAGCCCGTTTCCTTTAGTGAAATGGGCTCTTTTTTTGCTCGTTTAGGCGCAATTTAACCATATTCATGCTTACGTCACCCTTCTGTCATGTATGAGGGCCATTGGGGCCGCACGGAGGGTGTACGATATGATTCGCACACACCCGGCGTTGGTGACGGGATTGATTTGCACCGCGCTGGCCGCCTTCCCGGCGAAGGCGGATGTAATGGAGATCGATGGTGACGGTGCGCGCTGGAAAGCCGGCGGGGGCACTGCCTTACCTGCTGCGCAAAGCGTAAACGCTGCATTTGCCGCGCCTGTCGAAGAGGTGCCGGCAGAGATTTTCGTGCCGGATATCGTCGTTGCCGACCCTGTCGCGCATGCCAGCGGTGTCCCGGAAGTATACCGCGCCAAGGTGGCCGAGCTGTCGGCCAAGTATGACCTCAGCGAATCGCTGATCGAGGCGATGGTCTGGCAGGAAAGCCGCTGGCGGCACGATGCCGTTTCGCCGGTCGGTGCGCAGGGCCTCGCGCAGTTGATGCCCGGTACTGCCCGCGACCTCGGTGTCGACCCCAAGGATCCGTTTGCGAACCTCGAAGGCGGCGCACGCTATCTGCGCGAGCAGCTCGACCGGTTCGACGGCGATTTGGAGAAAGCCCTTGCCGCCTATAATGCCGGGCCGGGACGGGTCGAACGTGCCGACGGCATTCCGCGCATTCGCGAAACCCAGAATTATGTCGCCTCGATCATGGGGCGGCTTGCAGATCACTCACGGGAGTAGAAGTTTGAAATCGATTATCGCCAAGCTGGCCGTTCTGGCCGCTCTGTTCAGCCCTTCGGCTGCACTCGCGCAGGTCCAGCAGGATCCGGCCGGTTCGGGTCCGATCGTCAATGCTCTGGGCTGGCTGCAGGGTACGCTCCTCGGCAATGTCGCGACCGCCGTTGCTGTGATGGCCGTTGCTGCCGTCGGCTTCATGATGCTGACCGGCCGCCTCAACTGGCGCTTCGGTGCGACCGTGATCATCGGCGTTTTCATTCTCTTCGGCGCAGCCTCGATCGTTGCCGGTATCCAGGGCGTCGCTGCGTAAGATGACCGCTCTCGTCCGCCACCCCGTCCACAGAGCGCTCACGCGTCCGCAGATGTTTGCGGGCGTGACGTTCAACTATTTCATCATCAACGGGGTGGTGACGACCGAGATATTCCTGATCACCGGCAGTTTCTGGGCGCTGTTCGCAGCGCTCGTGATGCATGGTGTCGGTTACTTCGCCTGTTTGCGCGAGCCGCGCATCTTCGACCTGTGGATCACCAAGGTTTCGAAGTGCCCGCGGGTGAAGAACTACAAGCACTGGGGGTGCAACAGCTATGCCGCGTAACGGCAAATGGATCGGCCCTGCCTCGTGGAGCGCCAAGGAAGCCCGTGCCGGCGACCGCCTGCCCTATGCGCGGCTGGTCGACGAAAGCACCGTCCTGCTGCGCGACGGCAGCGTGATGACCGCGATTCAGGTCCCCGGGCTGCTGTTCGAGACCGAGGATAGCGACGCACTCAACGCTCATGCGGCAACGCGCGAGGTGATGCTGCGCAGCACGCTCGACGCGCGCTTCGTGCTTTATCACCACGTCATCCGCCGCCGTGTCTCGGTTGAACTCGATGCCGAGTTCCCCGATCCGATCAGCCGCCATATCGATGCGCGCTGGAAGGAACGGCTCGGTTCGGGCCAGCTGTTCGTGAACGACCAGTTCATCACGCTCATCCGCCGTCCGGCTCGGGGCAAGGCTGGTTTGGTCGAGCGCGTCGGCAAGAAGATGCGCGGCCGCAAGGACCGTCTCGAAGCCGATCCCAAGGACCTGCGATCGCTGCGTGCGGCAGCGCAAGGTCTCGTCGCCTCGCTTCAGTCCTACGGCGCCAGCGTGCTCGGCGAATACACAGGCCCGCAGGGCAATGTGAACTCGGAAATGCTCGAGCTCCTCTCGGCGCTCTACAACGGCGAGATGCGCCCCGTGCGCAAGCCGAGCGAAGACGTCGATCTCGGCATGATGCTGCCCTATCGCCGCGTAAGCTTCGGCCTCGACGCAATCGAGCAGCGCGGGTCGGGCTCGCCCGATTTCGCCTCGATCCTCGGCCTTAAGGACTATCCCGAAGCGACCAGCCCGGGCCTGCTTGACGGCCTGCTGCGCCTGCCTTTCGAAATGGTCGTGTCCGAAAGTTACGCACCGACCGAGCGCCAGACTGCACGTGAGCGCATGGACCTCGCCATCCGCCGCCTGAAGAGTGCGGACGAGGAAGCCGCCGCAGAACGCGCAGACATGATGGCCGCGCGTGACGAGCTGGGTGCGGGTGCCGTCGGTTTCGGCGACCACCACCTGACCGTCATGGTCAAGGAACGTGACCTCGGCCGCCTCGACGATGCAACTGCCGCCTGTGCCGCCGCTCTCGCCGACACAGGCGCGATCGCCGTGCGCGAGGACACCAATCTCGAGCCTGCATTCTGGGGCCAGTTCCCCGGCAACGAAGGCTATCTCGTGCGCCGCGCGCTGATCTCCAGCGCCAATATGGCGAGCTTCGGAAGCCTGCACGGCTTCGCGCTTGGCCAGGCATACGACAATCACTGGGGCGATGCAGTCACGCTGCTGGAGACCACCAGCGCGACGCCGTTCTTCTTCAATTTCCACCACGGCGACCTCGGCAACTTCTCGGTCATCGGGCCTTCTGGTTCGGGCAAGACCGTGGTGATGAACTTCCTCGCCGCGCAGGCGCAGAAGTTCGCGCCCCGCACGATCTTGTTCGACAAGGATCGCGGTGCCGAGCTATTCGTGCGTGGTATCGGCGGGCGCTATGACAGCATCCGCGCAGGCCATCCGACCGGCTTCAACCCGATGTCGCTCGAAGACACGCCGACCAACCGGGCCTTCCTGCGCGACTGGCTGGGCGTCCTGCTGAAGGCCGAAGGTCCCGAGGAAGAAGCAACGATCGCAGCCGCAGTCGATGCCGCCTATGCGAACGATGCTTCGCTGCGCCGCCTGCGTCACTTCAAGGAACTGCTTTCGGGCAGCCGCCGCCCGCTTCCGGGCGACCTTGCAGACAGGCTGGGTGCATGGATCGGCGAGGGCGAGCACGCTTGGCTGTTCGACAATGCCGAGGACCGTCTCGACATGTCGGCCCGCGTGCTCGGCTTCGACATGACCGCGCTGCTGGAAAATCCCAAGCTGCGTACCGCGACCATGATGTATCTCTTCCACCGCATCGAGGAGCGTCTGGACGGCAAGCCGACCATGATCCTCATCGACGAGGGGTGGAAGGCGCTCGACGACGATGTCTTTGCTGCGCGCATCCGCGATTGGCTCAAGACGCTGCGTAAGCGCAACGCCCTCGTCGGCTTCGCGACCCAGAGCGCACGCGATGCGCTCGAAAGCCGCATTTCGACCGCGCTGGTCGAGCAGACCGCGACGATGGTCTTCATGCCCAATTCGCGCGCGCGTCCGGAAGACTATTGCGACGGCTTCGGCCTCACTACGCACGAACTCGCGCTGATCCGCACGTTGCCTGCGCACAGCCGCTGCTTCCTCGTGCGCCAGCCAGATGCGAGCGTGGTCGTACGTCTCGATCTCTCTGGTGCGCCCGAAGTCCTGACGCTGCTGTCGGGCCGCGAAAGCTCGGTGCGCCGTCTCGACAGCTTGCGCGAAGCGATGGGCGATGCGCCTGCAGACTGGTTCCCCGCGCTTACCGGTTCGGCATGGCCGGGCGGGGCGAACGACACCAACGACGATATCGAAATCGGACAGGCTGCCGAATGACCAGCGCAGCGTGTCAGGAAGTCGCCGGACAGGTAGGCAACGGCGTCGCAGCAGCACTGCGCGGCGTCGATTGCGTTGCCGGTGAAGCGAGCGCGGCAGCTTTCGGAAAGCTGTTCGCGCCCGGCGGCGCGCTTGGCACGACGCTTACGATCGTCCTGACGATCTATGTGGCGATCTTCGGCTACCTGCTGCTGACCGGTCGAACCAATATCGGTGTGCGTGCGCTGATCCCGCGCATGATGACGCTGGGCCTCGTGCTGACCTTCGCCACCAGCTGGGTCGCCTACCAGAGCGTTGTCTGGAACCTGTTCGTCGGCACGCCCGACTATCTCGCGGGAGTGCTCACCGGCACTCAGGGCTCTGCCACCGATGTCTTCGCGCAAAAGATCGACGTGGTCTTCATCGCGATCCAGGAAGCGAGCGGCAACAACCAGGATTTCTCGGCCTTCAGCCCGCACGGCATGATGTGGCTCGGCGCCATGCTGTTCATGCTCGGCACCGTCGGTCTGCTGGTCACGACCAAGATCGCGCTCGGAATCCTCGTGGCGCTGGGACCGATTTTCGTCGTCCTCGCGCTGTTCAACGGCACGCGCGGGCTCTTCACCGGCTGGCTCAAAGGTCTCGTGATGTGCGCGCTCGCGCCGCTCTTCGCGGTGCTGGGAGGATCGATCATGCTCGAGCTTTCGGTACCGATCCTTTCCGCTCTGACCGAACAGCCGGGCGTCGTCCCCGCGCAGGCAGGCATGGCCTTCTTCATGATCGGCGCAGTCCACGTCGCGCTGATGGTCATGGTCTTCAAGGTCGCGGCCGCGATGGTATCGGGCTGGACCGTATTCGGCCTCGTTCCCTCCAAGGAAGATGGCGGCACCGATACCAAGAGCACGCCCGCTCCCGCGCCGGTCGTGACGCAGCCGCTGGCGCAGGCGCAGGCCGCAACGCAAGCGAGCGATCAGGCGCGCCGGATCGACGTGTCCGCCATTTCCACCGGCGTTGCAGCGAACGACAGCAGCGCGGGCGGATCATCTCGCACTACCAAGGTTTACGCCACCGCTTCAGGTGGCGCTCAGGTCTCTCCCGCTACGGCGGGACCAAGTCGCACATCGGGCATCGGCAGCCGGTTCAAGTCGGCTCCGCCGCGCAGCCTCGACAGTTCTACGGAGAAGAAGTCATGAATCGCGCGCTTATTCCGGCGCTCGCGCTCGCAGTCCTTGCAACGCCCGCCGTGGCGGATTCGCGCCTGCAGGAAGTCATGTATGACGAGTTCTCCGTCGTCACCCTGCCGGGTCGCGTCAACGTGCAGGCCAGCATCGTCTTCGGCGATGACGAGGTGATCGAGAATGTCGCAATCGGCAATTCGCAGACGTGGCAGGTCACGCCCAATAAGCGCGCCAACATCCTCTTCGTCAAACCGCTCGAGCCGCGTGCCGCGACCAATCTGACGGTCGTCACCAGCAAGCGCACCTATCTGTTCGACCTCGTCGCCAGCCCGAATGCGAAGCCGGTCTACGTGCTGCGCTTCGACTATCCGGTCGATCTGGAAGAGGAAGCGCGCAAGGCAGAGATGGCCCAGGCTGCTGCAGAGGCTCAGCCGGAAGATCCGTTCTCGTCGGTCGACCCGGCCGATCTCAATTTTGCCTGGAGCGGCGAGGGCGATGCGAGCCTCCTGCCCGACCGCGCCTTCGACGATGGCGAAGCCACCTTCCTGACCTGGCCTGCGGGGCGCGATGTCCCGGCCATTCTGGTCGCCAATGCCAAGGGCACCGAGGGTCCCGTCAACTACACCGTGCGCGGCGATACGATCGTCATCGATGGCGTGCCGCGCTCGCTCATCCTGCGTTCGGGCGATGACAGCGCGACGCTGGTCAACACCGGGCCGCAGCGCAGCACGAATACGGCCGAGACCGCACTTGCCCAGAGGGGGAACAGCTGATGCGCAACACGCTGAAGATGCCGACAAAGGGTGGCGGCGCGAATATCGCGAACGACATCGATCCGCGCGATGAAAGCGATGCGGAAGTCATCGATCTTGCGCAGCGCAATGCCTTTCCCGCCGTGGCGCGACAGGGCGGGAAGAGCGATGCCATGGGCATGGTGGCAGGTATTGCCATCGTCGCCGGTCTGGGTGCGATCACGTTGTGGAGCATGAATGCTGCACGCACGCCCGAACCGCAGGGCATCGGCAATCCGCAAGTGGCGGCTCCTGCACCTGCGCAAGTCGTTGCGCCTGCTACCGTGCCCGCTGCCGTGCCGCCGGCGCAGGACGATGCGGGCGCCGTGCCTGCACCCGCACCTGTCCTCTCCGCGCCGCCAGAGAGCGTTCCGGTGGGCAATCCGTTCAACAACCCGACCGTCGTATTCGACGGAACGGCCCCGATCAGCCTTGCAGTCGATCCGACGGCTGACGGTGCGGTTGCTTCCGGCGCGCCTGCCGAGGGCAATTCCGCTTCCGATTTCGCAAGCCGCGTCGGCGGTGTCGGCGGCGCTCCGGCGCAGGCCAAGGCGATGACCAATCCGTCGACCACTGTCACGCAGGGGACGCTGATCCCCGCCATTCTCGAGACTGCGATCGACACCAACGTGCCGGGTTACGTCCGCGCCGTGGTCAGCCAGGACGTGCGCAGCTTCGATGGCAGCCGCGTGCTCGTCCCGCGTTCGAGCCGCCTGATCGGCCAGTACCAGTCGGGCATGCAGAACGGCCAGAAGCGTGCCTATGTGATTTGGACGCGTCTGATCCGTCCGGATGGCGCATCGGTCAGCCTCGCTTCGCCGGCGGTCGGTTTCGACGGCACGACCGGCCTCCAGGGCAAGGTCTCGGGCAATGGCTTCTTCAACCGCTTCGGCTCGGCCATGCTGCTCTCGGTCGTTGGCGGCCTAGGCACGCTGGCCACTGGCGGTGCAGGCGGTATCGTGCTCGGCGGAGCGAGCCAGTCGGCAGCCGCGACCGCTGCCGAACAGGACGGTTCGCGCAGCCCCACCGTGCGGGTGAAGATCGGCGAACCGATCCGTATCTTCACTGCCCGCGACCTCGATTTCTCGCGCGTCAACTGATCAGGGTCGATAAGAGGTGAGCGCCGACATCCATCCTTTCCTGCCGGACGATCATCCGGAAGAGGATGCGCCCAATGTCGACCTGCAGGGCGAGCGCAGCGTCTATCTCGAAGCCTATCTGAAGCCCTTTGCCGAATGGCTGGGCCGCGACACAGTCACCGAAATTCTCGTGAACCGGCCGGGCGAGGTATGGGTCGAGGATGCGGCTGCGGGCGGCATGCAGAAAGTGCTGCGTCCGGAGATCGACGATCGCCTGATCCAGCGCCTTGCAGAGCAGGTCGCCCGGGTCAGTCACCAGGGGATCAACCGCGAACACCCGCTGCTCGGTGCGACGCTTCCCGACGGTGCCCGTATCCAGTTCTGCGGCCCGCCCGCTGCGCGCAAGCACTGGGCCATGGCGATCCGTCGCCACCGCCGTCTCGACCTGCCGCTCGATGCCTATGATTCCGGCCCGCTCGCAAAGGCGGAGCAGGGCGCAATGCCCGATCCGCAGGCAGAACCGGTCGCATTCCTGCGCGAAGCGGTCCGCCAGCGGCGCACCATCCTCGTGTCCGGCGGCACCAGCACCGGCAAGACGACATTCCTCAACGCCATGCTCGGCGAGATTCCGCGCCACGAACGCGTAGTGCTGGTCGAGGATACGCCCGAACTGAAACTGCCGGGTGAAAACGGCGTCGGCCTTGTCGCGGTGAAGGGCGAGCTTGGCGAGGCCAAGGTCACTGCCAACGAGCTGCTCCAGGCAGCGCTGCGCCTGCGTCCGGACCGGATCGTCCTTGGCGAACTGCGCGGTGCGGAGAGCGTGTCCTTCCTGCGTGCGATCAACACCGGTCACCCGGGTAGTTTCTCGACGATCCACGCCAACTCTTTGCGCGGTGCGCTCGAACAGCTTTCGCTCATGGTCATGCAGACCGGCATCGGCCTGACGCGCAGCGATACGATCGCCTATGCCGCCAGCGTGATCGATGTCGTGGTGCAGTTGAACCGCGATTCGAGCGGCAAACGCGGCATTTCGCAGATCGCGCAAAGTTCGGACCTCATCTGAGCCAATCTCGGTCGCCGTAACGTCACCCACCGGCTGTTCCGCCATGCCGTAGCGTCAATTGCATTTGATGAAATTGCTGCGCTGCAACAAGAAAACCCAAATCCGTCTTCTTGCGCAAGAATCCTGCGCAAAAACTTGCGTGCATACGATTGTATGATAGCCTGCGCGGCAGGTCTCCTGAGAGAAGACCAAAGGGATGAGGAGAGGGTTTATGAGGATCAGGGCTACCCTGATGGCCGGAATCTGTGCCGGCGCATTCGCAGTTCCCGCGTATGCACAAGATGTTACCGGCGATAGCGAAGAGTCCGGTATCGCGGAAGAAACCACCAACGAACGCATCATCATCGTGACCGCACAGCGCCAGGCGCAGAGCCTGCAGGAAGTGCCGATCGCGGTGAGTGCCTTCGATAGCGAAGCGCTCGAAGCGCAGCAGATCGAAAACGCCAGCGACCTTCAGCTGACGTTGCCCAACGTCTCCTTCACCAAGTCGAACTTCACGTCGTCGAGCTTCACCATCCGCGGCATCGGCGACCTTTGCGTGGGCGTATCGTGCGACAGTGCGACGGCAATCCACCTCAACTCCGCGCCGCTGTTCGGCACGCGCCTGTTCGAAACAGAGTATTTCGATCTCGAACGCGTCGAGGTGCTTCGCGGTCCGCAGGGCACGCTGTTCGGTCGCAACGCGACGTCGGGCGTGGTCAACGTCGTTACCGCGAAGCCCGATCTGTCCGGCTTCAGTGCGGCCGCCGACTTCGAGTACGGCAACTTCAACTCGATCAAGGCGAAAGCCATGGTCAACCTGCCGATCGGGGAATCGATCGGCCTGCGTGTCGCTGGCTTCTGGCTGGACCGTGATGGCTATACCGAGAACCTGTTCGACGGGAACGACATCGACGACCGCGAAATGTACGCGGTGCGCGGTTCGCTTCGTTTCGAGCCGGGTCCGGATACGACGATCGACCTCATGGGGTATTACTTCGAGGAAGACGACAACCGCATGCGTATCCAGAAGCAGCTGTGTCAGCGCGACCCCACGGGTGTGCTAGGCTGCCTCAACAACCGCCTCGATTTCGACAAGACCAATTCGAACTCGACCTTCACCGGTACGCTGGGTTCGTCCGAATTCCTCGCCATCAACGGCATTCCGGCGACGTTCGGTCTGAACAGCCTCTATGGCCCGGATGCTTACGCCAATTTCAACGAGCCGGCCGACTTCCGGAAGGTGAACACCCAGTTCACCCCCGAATACTTCGCCGACGAGCTTCAGTTGCAGGCGCATATCGAGCATAGCTTCGGCGATATCCAGCTGGGCATCACCGGCACCTATCAGGAAACCAGTGTCGACTCGCGCCAAGACTACAACAATGGCGTGGGCGAAATTCCGAATGCGGCATTGGCATTCGGGACGCTCAACACTTTCGCCGACCCGCTCGCGGTCGGTCCGGTGGTCGCGTCCTACTTCCAGCCGATCGTCGATGCCCTGTTCGATGGCACGAACCTGTGCGTTTCGGACACCAACCTCGACAACACCGGCGCATACGAAGGGTCGCGCGTCTGTACACCTAACGGCACGCAGTTCGACCGCTCGAACCAGGAAAACGAGAGCTACTCTGTTGAAGCGATCATTTCCTCGGACTTCGATGGCCCGATCAACTTCCTCGTCGGCGGTATCTACGCGAACTCGAAGGTGCTGGAGAACAGCTACTACGTGAACGCCTTCGCGATCGACTACATCACCGGCGTGCTGGGCTCGTTCACCTCGCTGGGCGCCGGTCTTGAGCCGTCCTATCTGGGCACGTCGTTCTTCCGCAACAACACCCGCGATTTCGAACTGGAGAGCTACGGCATCTTCGGTGAAGTCTATTTCGACATTACCGATCGCCTGAAGTTCACCGGCGGCCTGCGCTACAATGACGACAGCAAGTCGATCACCGCGCGCTCGACGCTGGCAAGCTTCCTCAACCCCTACAGCAACAACGGCGATCCTTTCGACTCGCCGTTCGTGGGAAGCTACGATGCCGACCCGGGCACTGCGGGCAACCAGCTCGTCCAGGAACGTTCGGTTAGCTTCAACGAGATCACGGGGCGCGCGGTCATCGATTACGAGATCTCACCCGACAACCACGTCTATGTGTCCTATTCGCGTGGTTACAAGTCGGGCGGTATCAACCCGCCGCTGCAGCCGATCTTCGAGGTTTCGGACAGCTTCGGTTCGGAAAGCATCGATGCTTTCGAAATCGGTTCGAAGAACTCGTTCCTCGACGGCAACCTGCAGTTCAACGCCACTGCGTTCTACTACAAGTACAAGGATCTGCAGCTCAGCCGCATCATCGCGCGTACTTCGGTCAACGATACGATCGATGCAAATATCTGGGGCCTGGAATTCGAGACGATCCTTCGTCCGGACTACAACTGGCTGGTCAACATGAACCTCTCGTTCCTCAACGCAGAGGTTGCCGGTGACCAGTTCTTCTCGAACCCGCGTGACCCGGGTGGTGGCGATCCCGATGCGGTGATCATCAAGGATATCACCAACGGTGCGCTGTGTGCGGTGACCGGGGCTGGTGCCAATGCCTTCGTGTCTGCGGTCAATGGCGGACTCGGTCTTCAGGGACCCTCGGCCTTCCCGAGCGATGGCGGAATCGCCTCGAACGGCGCCTTCAGTATCTGTAGCGTCCTCGATGCGCAGGCTACGGCCATCGGTGCAGCCTTTGGCGGCGTCGAGGTTCTCAGCCCCGGCGTCGAGGTCAACCTGAAGGGCAACAAGCTGCCCCAGGCACCGGAAATGAAGGCGTCGGCAGGTGTCCAGTACACTGCCGAATTCGGCAACGGCATGACGCTGGTTCCGCGTTTCGACATCGCTTTCACCGGCGAACAGTACGGTAACGTGTTCAACGGCCGCGTGAACCGGATTGCTCCGTTCGTGCAGGCGAATGCGCAGATCCAGCTGAACAGTTCCGAACAGAACTGGTATGTCCGCGCCTTCGTGCAGAACATCTTCGACTCCGACTCGGTAACCGGTCTCTACGTGACCGATGCCAGCTCGGGTCTGTTCACCAACGTCTTCACGCTCGATCCGCGCCGCTACGGTGTGGCCATCGGCGCGAAGTTCTAAAACCCTCGGTCTTCAACAAGGGGAAATCGGGGCGGCCCTCGCGGGTCGCCCCTTTTTTATGCCTTGGTGTTGGACGATGCGAAGGGGGAGAAGTCGGTCTGGGTGTCGAAAATCTCGACACCCTCCGCCTGCTTAAGCTTGTTCACTGCCAAGTAGGTGAAGGGCGTCAGCAGGGCCTCCCATGCGGTCTTGATCAGCCACTGCGACAGCACGACCTGCCAGAGGAGTTCGACCGGCCAGCCGGCAAGGCCCCAGAAGGCGAGCGGGTAGAAGATCAGGCTGTCGAGACCCTGGCCGACGACTGTCGAACCGATCGTGCGCATCCAGAGGTGGCGTCCCTCTGTCCAGACTTTCATCTTGGCAAGCACATAGCTGTTGGCGAATTCGCCTGCCCAGAAGGCGACCATCGATGCCAGCACGATGCGCCAGCTGTTGCCGAAAACGAACTCGTAGGATTCCTGCCCCGGCCAGCCTTCTGCCGGCGGCAGCTGCACGACCACCCATGCCATGAACGCCATGAAGAGAAGCGCGGCGAAACCGGTCCAGATGACCCGCCTTGCGCGGGCGTAGCCATAGACCTCGGTCAGGATGTCGCCGATGATATAGCTCACCGGGAAAAACAGGACGCCGGCACCGAAAGACCACTGCCCGATCACCGGCAGGTTAACGTAACTGGGCTTCGATGCACCGATCAGGTTCGACAACAGCAGGATCGTGACGAAGGCCGCCATCACCAGATCGTAGTAGCGAAAGCGCGGGGCAGCGTCGGGCGTTGCGGGCTGGGTCTTTTCCATAGCGCGCTGCCTATCGCCGATTGGCGCTAAGGCAAAGCCGCGTTATGGCGTCCACGGTGCGCGCCCGTAGCTCATCTGGATAGAGCGCGAGACTTCTAATCTTGAGGCAGCAGGTTCGAGTCCTGCCGGGCGCGCCATTCTTTTTCGGCCTACCGCTTCTCTACTTGAGGGCCGCTTTCGCTCTACTGTTTTGCTGCATGAGGGCGGCCGGGTCCTATCCCCGCGCAACGGTATCCAGCGGTTCGCCGGTCACCGGATAGCCAAGGTCTTCGCCAATCTCGAGCCAGCTCTTGCCTTCGCGCTCGCCCATGTAGGGTGTGATCGTGCGTACGGGGATGCGGTCTGCCTGTTCCTTTGCTGCGCTGAAATCGTCGAAGAGTGCGAGCCGTTCGAGGTTTCGCCGCGTCGGGAAGATGACCTTGATCTCACCGCGCTCCGCTGCATCCAGCGCGCCTTGCGCGGTCGTCCAGAACAGGTGGGTGTTCTCCGAAAGGTCGGCCTCGATCTCGACGGCCCCCGTTCCGAGGTCGGCGATGTAAAACCGGGTATCGTAGACGCGCGGAATACGCTCGTTCTTCGGATACCAGCGCGCGAAAGGTGTCAGCTGGTCGAGGTCGAGCGACCAGTCGAAGTGGTCGAGCACGCTGGCGAGATCGCCCGTCTCGAGAAGATAGGCGCGGGCGGCCCTTGCGCGATCGGCATCGATATCGCCCGAGAGACCGATCACGAGCCCCGTCTCCTCGAGTGTTTCCCTGACCACGGCAATCTGGTGGGCTGCTTCGTCCGGTTCGAGCGGCCCGCCCATCATGGCGCCAAGTTCGAAATCGGCGGGATCGACCCGGCCTCCGGGGAATACAGCCATGCCGCCGGCGAAGACCATCTCGCGCGAGCGGATGGTCATCAGGATCTCGGGCGGGCCTTCTTCGGCACCCTTGCGGAAGATGACTACGGTTGCTGCGGGGATGCCTTCGGGAGAGGCGTCAGGGTTGATGCTCATGCCTGACTGTGTGCCGATCTCCGGCGGGATTGCCAAGCCGCGAAGGTTAATACGACCCGTCGGAAATTTTGACACTCGGGCAATGCCGCAATTCGGCGTTAACTATCGTTCTGCCTGAAAGTCTTCGAGAAAAGGTTTTTGGCACGCACCATGCATAGAATGCCGTGTCCCAATGGTCTTCGAGAGGCGGACCGTCCCGGTCTCCTGTGTCCGCCTCCCCGAACGAACAAAAAAAGGCCCGCCCGGTAGTCCCCCGGGCGGGCCTTTCCCGTTTCTGGTTAGGTCAGGCTTCAGCCTTCGGCTTTGGCGACCTGCTTTTCTTCCATGAGCTGCTGCAGTTCGCCGGCCTCGAACATCTCCATCATGATGTCGCTGCCACCGAGGAATTCGCCCTTTACGTAAAGCTGAGGGATCGTCGGCCAGTCGGAATAGGCCTTGATGCCCTGGCGGATTTCCATGTCCTGCAACACGTCGACGCTGTCATAGGCGACACCGCAATGGTCGAGGATGGCCACCGCGCGGCTGGAGAAGCCGCATTGCGGGAAGAGCGGGGTGCCCTTCATGAAGAGAATGACGTCGTTGCCTTTGACGATGTCGGAAATGCGCGAGTTTACGTCGGACATGGGTGCCCTGCCTTTGAATTAGCGAAAATGTCTGGCTGTCAGTTGGGTGCTTGGGTGGTCAGTTGCAAGGCGTGGAGTTCACCGCCCATGCGTTCACCCAGCGCTTCGTAGACCAGCTTGTGCTGGGCGACGCGGGTTTTGCCTGCAAATTGAGGCGCAGTGACCTTGGCCGCCCAGTGATCGTTGTCGCCCGCAAGGTCGCGCATTTCGACGACCGCGCCCGGAAGCGCGGCCTCGATCAGCGCGACGATGTCTTCGGCTGGCATCGGCATGGGATTACTTCTGGTCGCTCATGAACTGGCGGCGCGCTTCGACCGAGCATTCTTCCAGCTTGGCGCGGATGTCGGCTTCGCTGACATCGCATTCGGCAGCGGTCAGGTCGCCCAGCAGCTTGCGGATGACGTCTTCATCGCCGGCTTCTTCGAAATCGGCCTGTACGACAGCCTTCTTGTAAGCGTCGGTTTCCTCTTCGGTCAGGCCCATCAGGCCCGCTGCCCATTCGCCCAGCAGGCGGTTGCGACGCGCAGCGATCTTGAATTCGGTTTCCTGGTCGAAGGCGAACTTGGATTCTTCGCCGCGTTCACGATCCTTGAAGTCGGTCATGTCTTTCCCCTTGGGTGTATCTTGCCTTGCCGAATAGGCATCGCATCACAAGGCGGCAAGGGTGTGGCGGTCGATTAATCCATCGTCACGACGAGTTTTCCGATCGCCCCGCGGTTTTCCAGCTTGGCGATGGCCTCGTGTGCGCGTTCGATCGGATAGGTCTCGCTGACGAGAGGATTGATCTTGCCGGCTTTCCACAGGTCGAACAGCTCGGCGATATTGGCATTGTTGCGCTCCGGCTCGCGCGCAGTGAATGCGCCCCAGAAGACGCCGCGGATGTCGCAGCTCTTGAGCAGGGTCAGGTTGAGCGGCATCTTGGCGATCCCGGCGGGGAAACCGATCACGAGAAAGCGGCCTTCCCATGCAATCGAGCGCAGGGCAGGTTCGGAATAATCGCCGCCGACGATGTCGTAGACGATGTCGGCACCGTTCGGCCCGACGGCATCCTTGAAGGCCTGCGCCAGCGCCTTGGACTGGTCCTTGTCGAAGGGAGCGCGCGGATAGATCACGACTTCGTCCGCACCGGCCTTTTTCGCGACCTCGCCCTTTTCCTCGGTAGAGACGGCGGCAACTACGCGGCAGCCATAGGCCTTGGCCAGTTCGACTGCCGAGAGGCCCACGCCGCCTGCAGCGCCCAATACGAGGACGGTTTCGCCTTCCTTGATATCGCCGCGATCCTTCAGGCCGTGGATCGTGGTGCCATAGGTCATCAGCAGGGCCGATGCCTGCACCAGGTCGATGCCGTCCGGGACCTTGAACAGGCGGGCAGCGGCGACCGCTACCTTCTCCTGCAGGCCGCCATTGCCCACGCCGCAGATGACCTTGTCACCAATGGCAAAGCCTTCGACGCCTTCGCCCAAAGCCTCGATGGTGCCGGAGATCTCGCCACCCGGCGCAAAGGGGCGCGGCGGCTTGAACTGGTACATGTCCCGGATGATCAGCGTGTCTGGAAAGTTGATCGCACAGGCCGCCACATCGATCAGCACCTCGCCCTTGCCGGGAGTGGGGACTTCAATGTCTTCGACTACCAGGGTCTCGGGGCCGCCGGTCTCTTTCGACAGGACTGCTTTCATGCGGGCTCTCTCCGTTTTTTATGAGGCGCGTCGAGCCAGGGCAGGCTCGCGGCGCGGGTCTCTTCGTACTTTGCAATCGAGGCATCGCGCTCCAGCGTCAGGCCGATTTCATCGAGGCCGTTGAGGAGGCAATGCTTGCGGAAGGGATCGACTTCGAAAGCGAAGCGATCCTGGAATGGTGTAGTGACGACCTGGTTTTCAAGGTCGATGGTGATCGGGTGATCCTTCGCCACTTCGAGCAGGCGGTCGACCTGTTCCTGCGGAAGTTCGACGGCCAGAATGCCGTTCTTGAAGGCGTTCCCCGAGAAGATATCCGAGAAGCTGGGCGCAATGACCGCAGTCAGGCCCATGTCGAGCATGGCCCATGCCGCGTGTTCACGGCTTGAGCCGCAACCGAAGTTGTCGCCCGCGATCAGGATCGGGGCGCCGGCGAAATCCTCCACGTCGAAGGGGTTGCCGGGCGTCTGGCGGATCGATTCGAACGCGCCCTTGCCAAGCCCTTCACGGCTGACCGTTTTCAACCAGTGCGCGGGGATGATGACGTCGGTGTCGACATTCTTGAGGCCAAGCGGAATAGCGCGGCCCGAAATGGTCGACACCTGTTTCATCAATCGGTCTCCGGATTCTCGCCCGAGGGGATCGGCCCCGGCTGGCTGGGCTTGTTTTTCTTTTCACGGCGCTTGTTCGCGTAGAGCAGCGCTGCGGCGATGGCGGCGGAACCGATCGCACCTGCGATGGCGGTCTTGCCTTTGGGGAGCTTTGTCATGCTCCCCTCATGGTATTTGCGAATGCGAAGGGCAAGGGGTCACTCGCCCATAAGCTTGCGTACGTCGGTGAGCCGACCCGTCACGGCAGCGGCAGCGGCCATGGCCGGGCTGAGGAGGTGGGTGCGCGATCCGGGACCTTGCCGGCCGACGAAATTACGATTGCTGGTCGAGGCGCAGCGTTCGCCCGGCGGCACCTTGTCGGGGTTCATCGCAAGACACGCCGAACAGCCCGGTTCGCGCCATTCGAACCCGGCGTCGGTAAAGATACGGTCGAGACCCTCTTCCTCCGCCTGACGCTTTACGAGGCCGGAGCCGGGCACCGCGATGGCCCAGCGCACATTCGCAGCCTTCTTGCGCCCCTCGAGCACGGCGGCGGCGGCGCGCAGATCCTCGATCCGGCTGTTGGTGCACGAACCAATGAAAATGTTCTCGACCTCGACCTCCTCCAGCGGCGTTCCCGGAGCAAGACCCATGTAGTCGAGGCTCTTGCGGGCAGCTTCCTGCTTGGACGGATCGGCAAAGCTGTCGGGCGAGGGCACCGCGCCCCCGATGGCGACGACATCTTCGGGGCTCGTGCCCCAGCTGACGGTCGGCTCCACATCCGCGGCATCGATGAAGACAGACTTGTCGAAGCTGGCACCTTCGTCGGTGGCGAGCGAGCGCCACCATTCGACCGCGTCGGTCCATGCCTCACCTGACGGCGCGTAGGGGCGGCCCTTGAGATACTCGAACACGGTTTCGTCAGGCGCGATGAGGCCGGCGCGGGCGCCGCCTTCGATGCTCATGTTGCAGACGGTCAGGCGGCCTTCGACGCTCATCTGCTCGAACACTGGGCCGCGATATTCGATGACGTGACCGGTGCCGCCGGCCGTGCCGATGACGCCGATGATGTGCAGGATCAGGTCCTTGGGCGTCACGCCAGGCCCCAGTTCTCCTTCGACCCGCACTTCCATTGTTTTGCTGGGCCGAAGCAGCAAGGTCTGGGTGGCGAGCACATGCTCGACCTCGCTGGTTCCGATGCCGAATGCGAGTGCGCCGATGCCGCCATGGGCTGCGGTATGGCTGTCACCGCAGACGATCGTTGTGCCGGGAAGGGAGAAGCCCTGTTCCGGCCCGACCACGTGGACGATGCCCTGCTCTGGCGCGACGGCATCGATATAGTCGATCCCGAAGGCCGGAGCGTTTGCCTCGAGCGCGGCAAGCTGGGCGGCGCTCTGCTTGTCGGCGATTGGCAGGCGGGAGCCATCGCTCGCGAGACGCGGCGTGGTCGGGAGGTTGTGATCGGGGACCGCCAGCGTCAGGTCGGGACGGCGGACTGTGCGCCCGGCGATGCGCAGGGCCTCGAAAGCCTGCGGGCTGGTGACTTCGTGGACCAGGTGCCGGTCGATATAGACGAGGCAGGTGCCATCGTCCTGCCGTTCGACCACATGGGCGTCCCAGATCTTCTCGTAGAGTGTGCGCGGTTTGCTCGCCATGCATGTGGTTTGGCCTCACTTTGGGACATGCGCAAAAAGGCAAAACCAAAGGCGGGCCAAGATTGCCTTTTATCTCAAGAGAATCATGGAACAGTCATAATTAGTCTGCTAACTTACACTCATGTCAGCAAAACCATTCTCCTTTCCGATCAAAGTCATTCCCGCAGATATCGATTTCATGGGGCACGTGAACAATGCGCGCTACCTGAACTGGGTGCAGGACACAGTGCTGGCGCACTGGCAGAAACTCGCGCCTGCAGAGGAAGTGGCCAGCAAGGCGTGGGTCGCGCTCAAGCACGAGATCACCTATCGCAAGCCCGCATTCCTGCATGACGATGTCATTGCCGAGACCGTGCTCGAAAAGATCAAGGGAGCGCGCAGCTTCTACAACACCGTGATTCGTCGCGGCGAAGACGTGCTGGCCGAAGTGAAGAGCATGTGGTGCTGCCTCGATGCAGAAAGTCACATGCCCGCGCGGATAAGCCGCGAGGTGGCACGCGATTATTTCGGCATCGACACCCGCAAGGCATCGCCCGACGCGTAGTCAGTCTTTGCGCTGCCCCTGTGCAGCGCCTATATTGCGACCATGGAAATCATCGCACCGATCCTGATTGTCCTTGCGACCGTCGCTGCCATGGAATGGGTGGCGTGGGCGAGCCACAAGTACATCATGCATGGTTTCGGCTGGGCATGGCACCGCGACCACCACGTACCGCATGACAACGTGCTGGAGAAAAACGATCTCTACGCGATCGTGGGGGCTGCGATGAGCATTTCAATGTTTGCGCTCGGCAGCGAATGGGTGCTCGGCGCTAATGCCTGGTGGCCGGCGACCTGGATCGGGCTCGGCATCCTCTTTTACGGCATCATCTATACGCTGGTGCACGACGGGCTGGTCCACCAGCGCTATTTCAAATGGGTCCCGAAGAAGGGCTATGCCAAGCGCCTGGTGCAGGCACACAAGCTGCATCACGCCACCATCGGCAAGGAAGGCGGCGTGAGCTTCGGCTTCGTCTTCGCGCAGGACCCGACCAAGCTGAAGGCCGAACTCAGGCGCCAGCGGGAAGCGGGCGAGGCTGTCGTACGCGAAAGCGCCGGAGCGTAGACCGCCCCGGCGCTTCGATAATCCAGGTTCTTGATCCTACCTTGCGTAATTCACGTAAAGGCCGTGGATCAGGCCCGGAATGAATCCGAGCAGCGTCAGCACGAGATTGAGAAGGAAGGTGCCGCCCAGACCATGCTTCGCGGCAACGCCGAGCGGGGGAAGCAGGATGGTGGCGATAAGAATGAGAATGGCCATTGAGTATTCCTTGTGTCTACCCTCCCGCCATCTGAAAAACTAACGTCCTGGGATAATTGCGGTTCCTGAATTCTCTCGGTTTTCCCGTAATTCGCCCGTCGAAGCGGATGAAAGTGGACATGCGCTGAAATACTGGCAGAATTGCCGGTCATGGGGGACATCTTCCTATCCTATGCCCGCGCCGACCGCGAAAGTGCGGAGCGGCTGGCGGCCGAGCTTGAGGCTGCCGGTTATTCGGTCTGGTGGGACCGCCACATCGATGGCGGCTCGGAATTCGCCAAGGAAATAGAACGAAGGCTGGAAGAAGCACAGGTCGTCCTAGTTCTGTGGTCCAAGGACGGCGTCACCTCTCACTGGGTGCGTGACGAGGCCGGGATAGGACTTGAAACCGGAAAGCTGGTGGCGACCAGTCTCGACGGCACACCTCCACCGATCGGTTTCAAACAGATTCACGCAATCGACATGACCGACCAGAACGGACGCGGCGATCTGCTGCGTGCGCTGGGTCATCGGCTGGGCAGTCTTCCTGCCTGGTCCAGTGCAGATCAGGCCGCGCCTTCTCGCAGCCTTGTAGGTATCTTCGCTGCAGTCGGCGCCGTCCTGCTTCTCGCAGGGCTGGGCGCGTGGTGGTTTGCCGGCCGCTCGGCGGACCCTGCCGAGGCAGTGACCGAGGACGAGCTCACGTCAGTCGCCGTCCTGCCGTTCCGCTCGCTCTCGCAGGACGAAGAAGACCGATATTTCGCCGAGGGCGTGGCGGAGGAAATCCTCAACCGCCTAGGCGCTCTATCCGAACTGCGCGTCACGGCACGCACGGCCAGCTTCCGCTTTGCCGATACCGACCAGCCGGCCAGTTCGATTGCCGACACCCTCGGAGTGGAATATTTCGTGGAGGGGACAGTCCGGCGTAGCGGCGAGGATTGGCGGGTCACCGCGCAGCTCGTCCGCGCCGAAGATGACAGCCAGCTCTGGAGCGACACTTACGACGTCACCGGCTCCGACATTCTTCGCGTGCAATCGGAAATCGCCGAGCGCGCGGCCGAGGCGCTGGGGGTGCTGCTCGACGACGAAAAACGCGAGCGCATGGGCGAGGCGGGTATCGACAATCCGGAAGCCTATGCACTGTTTGCGCGAGGCCTCGAACTGTTCGGCACCGAGCACAATCGCGGTGCGACCTACGAGAACCTCGCCGAAGCCAATTCCTATTTCGACCGTGCCTTCGAACTCGAGCCGCGTTTCTGGAACGCGCAGCTTGCGGCCATCGATCGCTACAGCCACCTGCTGACCGATCACAGCATCGGCTTCCCCGTTGGGGGCCCCGAAGTGGCCGAGGAGGCGCGCCTCGAGATCCAGCGCCGCCTGTCGGAAGCGCGACAGCATGCGCCGCGCTCAGCCTACCCGACGATCGACCAGCAGGCGATCCAATATTCGAACGACTGGTCCAATGCGCGGGAGGTCGTGAAGCGCATGCTGACGGAGGACCAGAGCTGCGCCGTATCGACCAGCTATAACGACTGGTTGGTCATCAGACTGGGACTGATGGAAGAGTATATCGACTATTCCAGGCGCCTCCAGCGTTGCGACCCGTTTTCGAGCCAGACGCCGCTGGCAGCCATCCTTCTCTACATGGGCCGCGCAGATGAAGCGCTGGATGTCATCGAAGCTTCCGGCGATCTGTCGGAGGCGATGCTGCGCATCCATGTCCTTGCACTGATAGCGGCTGACCGGATCGAGGATGCTCGCGAGGTTCTCGACCGCATGGATCCGCAGGCATATTATCACGGACAGGCCTTGACCTGGATCCTGGCGGCGGAAGGGGACCGCGAGGGATTGCAGGCCCAGCTGGACAGCTACGAGCAGCAGGGCGCTCCGGATGTGGCCAAACTCCACGTTGCGACCCTGATGGGGAATCGTGAGCTGGCCAATAGCTACGCTGCGAAGATCGATGCGCGGCCTGCTGGGCCGATCTGGTTCGCCAATAGCGGGATCGTCACTTGCCATTGCGGCAATGGCTTCGACCTCGATGCCACGCCCCGGTTCAAGGCTCGCCTGATCGAAGCAGGCGCTTCGCTGGACCTGCCGTCACCGGTCGACTGGCCTTTGCAGAAATAGGAACTACTCGTTGCGTGTCGCGATCCAGCTGCCCGCGATGACGAGGATTGCCAGCGACACCCAGTACCACGGGTGTCCCAGCGTGAAGTAGGTCACCACGGCGCCCGTCGACATGGCGCCGATCGCCATTGTCTTTGCCCTGCGGCTGATCGCACGCCGTTCGCGCCAGTCGAGGACTTGCGGCCCCCAATGCGGGTGGTCGAGGATCTTCTGCTCCAGCTCGGGGCTCGACCGGGCGAAGAAATAGACCGCGAGCAACAGGAACGGGACTGTCGGCATGATCGGCAGGAACGCGCCGATCGCTCCGAGAGCTACCGCAATATAGCCGAGGACGCGGTAGATCGTGCGCATGTCAGCCCGCTGCGATCCGCGCAGCGTGCTCCTTCACCAGGGCGATCATGTTGGGCACGCCCTGCGTGCGGTTGCTCGACAGCTGGTTCTTCAGGTCGAATGGGGCGAGGGCGGCGTGAATGTCCATGTCGGCGACCTCGCTAGCAGGCCGATCCTGAACGGCGGAGATCACCAGCGCGACGATGCCCTTGGTGATCGCGGCATTGCTATCCGCGAGGAAGTGGAGCTTTCCGGCATCGCCGGTGGGATAGACCCACACACTCGCCGAACAGCCGCGCACCAAGGTGGCATCGGTCTTCAACGCGTCCGGCATCTCGTCCAGCTCGCGTCCGAGTTCGATCAGGAGGCGATAACGCTCGTCACCTTCGAGGAACTCGTACTCTTCTTCGATATCGGTAAGGGATCGCATGGCGGCGGCCTCTAGCCTGCGAGCGCGCATGCGTCCATCATCTCAGCCCATCAGGCCGCCCGGGCGGGTAAAGGCATGGTAGATCACGTAGATCCAGCTGATGAAGCCGTGAAAGATGGCCCACAGGATCGACTGGTTCTTGGTCCAGGAGATCGCGATGGCGAGCGCGCTGCCGATCCCGATGCCGACCTTGGCGACTTCTCCGCCCCGCTCGATCACAGGTCCACTCCGCTGGCGATGGCCTCGAGCTTCTTGATGCGCTCTTTCAGGTCGGCGAGTTCGATACGGGCCGCGCCCATCGAAGAGCCTTCCTCTGCCCGCGGGCCGTGATGCCCTTCGAGCTCGCTACGCTTGAGCTCCAGCCAGCCCTGCCAGCCGCGCAGCAAGGCCGCTGCGACAATGACAAGACCAGTCAGGCTGGCTGCCGCGATAATCAATGTAGGTTCGAACATTTCCCCATGTCCTCCTTGAACCAGTGCCTCTTCCTATTCGCCTTTGCCGGGCTGCTTGTCGCGCAGCGCTTCGATCTCGGCGGCAATTCTCTTGGTTTCCTGCGCGTCGAGCGAATTGCCGTCGGTGGCGATCCTCTCGAGTACCTTGATCCGTTCGCGCAGGTCCTCGATTTCCTGTTCTGTCTCCGCATCGCGGGCCTGACCGAAGCTTTCGTTACCGCGCTCGTCGGTGACGATGCCGCGCTCTGCACGGTGGCGAGCCTTGCCCATCTGGACGATGCCCCACACCACGATCGCGACGACAGCTACGATGGCCCATCCACTCACGAAGCAGTCTCCCGCTTGTCTTCGACCGCATCCAGCGCGCGCAATTCATCGATCTGCGCGGCGAGTGCATGGTTGCTGTCGGTAGCGATGCGTTCGAGCACGCGGACGCGCTCCTCCATCTTGCTGTAATCGCCATTGCCGAAGCGAGCCTGGTCGGCCTTTGCCTGCTCGACCTGTGCCTGGAGTTCGAGCTTGCGCTCATCGGCACGGATCTGGCTGCGGTGGATGACGATACCGGTCAGCATGCCAAGGCTGGCGATGGTCAGGATGAAACCGAAAATGAGTATCAGGTCGGCGTCCATCAGTTTGCCTCCGACTTGTCACGCAGGCGATCGATTTCGCTGGTGAGGTGATAACCGCTGTCGGTCACGATGCGCTCGACATTGCCGAGACGATCCTTGAGCGAACCGAGCTCTGCGCGCAGTTCGGCGTTCTCCTGGGTGAGCAGCTTCACGCGCTCCACCGCCTGGTCGTTCCGTGGATACACCGCCTTGCCCCAGCTGTTTTCGAGCGGATAGCCATGCTTCACGCGGATCCAGGTGTTGGCGACCCAGCCGAGCGCGATGAGGGCCGAGGGAATGGCGAGCATCGCTACGGGGATTTCCGACAGGTCCATTATGCTCTCTCCGAATTCTTGATGTCGAGCGGGACGCCCGCTCCCTGTTCCTCTACCCGACGCTCGTCGCGCAGGGCTTCGATCTGCGTCGCTACGTCGTACCCTTCGTCGGTGACGATGCGTTCAAGCACCCGCACGCGGTCTTCGAGCTGCTGGACGCGGCTGGCATATTGTGCCGCCTTTTCCGAGCTGGCTTCCGCCGTTGCGGTGATGCGCTTTTCCTCGAGCTTGCGCTGGTTCACCAGGTAGATGATGCCGAGCACCATGATGAATGGCGCAAGCGGGATCAAAATAGCGAGATCCATCGTCTTTCCTCCCCTTACTCTCGGCCTTAGCGAAGGCGTTCGATTTCGGCCGTGAGGCGCGGGTTGTTGCTGACGTAGAAGGTCTCGACGTCGGCGAGGCGGCGATCGATGTCCTTCATCCGGCTACGGATCTCGCGAGCCGTGCGCTTCGGGTTCTGGCGCACGCCCTGCCAGTACTTCTGCTCGGCAGGCTCCGAATAGAGATGCGCGGGCTTCTTGTTCAGCAGCAGGCCGGCCAGGAAGTAGAAGGGGATCGTCGATCCACCGGTCATGAAGGTCAGGCCGAGGAAGCCGAGGCGAACCCAGAAGGCATCGACGCCCGTGTAGTCCGCGATGCCCGAGCACACGCCCATCAGCTTCGCATTGCTCTTGTCGCGATAGAGGGTTGTACGGGGGCTATTCACTTTGCTGCTCCTTTTTTCTCGGCGATCAGCTGTTCGAGTTCGCGCAGCTGCTGGTTGTCCTCTTCGCTGTCATGGACGAGGCGGGCGGGACGGAAATCGGGGTTGTCGGAAGCCACCAGGCGTTCAACGGTGTCCATGCGGTCATCGAGGCGCTTGGCGAGGTTGTAGAGCTCTTCGAGCAGGGCCTCGTCATCGGTGGTGATGGTGGCGGAAGTCTTCCATTTCGTGATGTAGTGGAGGATGATCCACGGCAGCGCGATGAAGATCGATACGATTGCAAAAATCTCGTCCACGGGTCAGTCCTCTTTCTTTGCGCCGTCCTTGCCGAGCGCCTTTTTCATCTGTTCAAGTTCATCATCGATTGCGTCGGCGCCTTCGAGCGCGGCAATCTCGTCGGAAAGGCTGGGCTGGCCCTTGCCTTCGATCGACAGCGCATCGGCGCGGCCTTCGGCGTAGTCGACACGGCGTTCGAGCTGGTCGAAGCGGCTGAGTGCATCGTCGACGCGATCTTCGGTCATCAGGCTGCGCAGCTTGACGCGGTTCTCTGCGCTTTCGAGGCGAGCCGCGATGGCGGTCTGGCGGCTGCGAGCTTCGCGCAGGCGGTTCTGCAGCTTGGCGATGTCCTTTTCGTAGGCACGCAGGGCATCGTCGAGCACCGAGATTTCCTGCTTGAGCTGGTCGGCCATGTCGCCGGCCTTCTTCTTCTCGACCAGGGCTGCACGTGCGAGGTCTTCACGGTCTTTCGACAGTGCAAGCGCTGCCTTTTCGCCCCAGTCGGTCTGGAGCCGTTCGAGCTTTACCGAGTGACGGTGCATTTCCTTCTGGTCGGCGATGGTGCGTGCGGCGCTTGCGCGAACCTCGACCAGCGTTTCCTCCATTTCGAGGATGATCATGCGGATCATCTTCTGAGGATCGTCCGCCTGGTCGAGCATGTCGTTGAAGTTGGCCGCGATGATGTCGCGGGTACGGCTGAAGATTCCCATCAAAGGTGCTCCACTGGAAAAAAACTGTGCAGTGCGCTTGCTGGTGTCCTGCGTCGGAGTGGGTGAGCGGCGAAGCCGTTCTACCTCACTATCGAGCCGCGACAAGCGAACTGTATTGGGGCGGGCCGAAGCGTTCTTGTGCGCAGTTTTGCGCGGGGGACTACCGGGATTGGAACGCTCCGGCCCGAGGGGATCGAAATTGCTCACGCGATTTCCACATGCTGGATCGATGCCACCAGCGGCATCGGGGTGGTGACCGTGATCTGCGAGCTCAGGGCTACGAATGCCGTCATCATTGCGATGCTGGCGATGGCGGCCTTGCCGAGCTGGGTGCTGAAGAACTTGCGGTCGTACATGGTGTCCTCCCTTGGACGTAATCAGTTGTTGTCCCATGTTCAGCAAGGGGTGTGCCAAACTTGAAAAACGGGAGAAATCCGCAGCCTGTAAGTAGGTAAGTGAAAATCGACATAGCGGGGATTGCCAAGCCTTGGCGAAAATCCCTATATATTGGTCATGGAGCGGGAAAATCAGTATATCGGCCAGTCCGGGGCCTTTCTCGACGCGGTCGAGCGGACCAGTCGTGCGGCCCCCATGCGCAGGCCCGTTCTGGTTATCGGCGAGCGCGGTACCGGCAAGGAACTGATTGCCGAACGTCTCCACCGTCTGTCCACCCGCTGGGACGAGCCGCTCGTCACGATGAACTGCGCGGCGCTTCCCGAGACACTGCTCGAGGCCGAACTGTTCGGCCATGAAGCAGGTGCGTTCACCGGTGCTACCAAACAACGGGCCGGAAGGTTCGAGGAAGCCGACAAGGGCACATTATTCCTCGACGAACTGGGCACTTTGTCGATGGGCGCACAAGAGCGCCTGTTGCGCGCCGTCGAATATGGCGAGGTGACCCGTATCGGTTCCTCGCGCCCGATCAGGGTCGATGTGCGGATCGTGGCTGCAACGAACGAGGACCTGCCGGCCAAGGCGGCGCGCGGCGAATTCAGGGCCGACCTTCTCGACCGGCTGAGCTTCGAGGTCATCACCTTGCCGCCCCTGCGCGTGCGCGAGGGTGATATCGAAGTGCTGGCCGATTATTTCGGGCGCCGCATGGGTGCGGAACTCGGCTGGGAAGCCTGGCCCGGTTTCGCCGATCATGTCGCCGAAGAACTCGAGAACCATCCCTGGCCGGGCAATGTGCGCGAATTGCGCAACGTGGTCGAGCGCGCCGTCTATCGCTGGGATGACTGGGAAAGGCCGATCGCCCATGTCCAGTTCGATCCCTTCGACAGCCCGTGGAAGCCGGCTTCACCGACACCCGCCAAACAGGCTCCTGCCGAAGTGCCCGGGCAACAGCCCGCTGCGCCGGCGGTGGATTTCGAGCATGTCGACGATCTCAAGGCGGCGGTCGACGAGCACGAGCGCGCCATCATCGAACACGCGCTTGGCAAGCACCGCTGGAACCAGCGGCAGACCGCCAAGGCACTTGGCCTGAGCTACGACCAGCTACGCCATGCCATCAAGAAACACGGGCTAATGGAAGAAACCGAGTAATCAAACCGCTATTAATTAGGCCTTTTTTCAGTTTCGCGGGTTAACCCACCCTCTGTCTTGCTACAGGGGAAGCACCGATGGGATTTTCGTTACTCGATCTGCATGATGCGTACGAAATGGCGCGCGACGCGTCGGAATCCGACGAACAGCGTGCCGAGCGTGAACGGCACGAGCGAAAGACCTTTCTTCCCCGGCTTATCGTTGCCGGGGTGCTCGCCGGCATTTTCCTTATCGGCATGTTCAGCATGGTCTCCTCGATGGACGCAGAACGTGCGAAGCCGAAGGCCGAAGCGGCCCCGGCTGCCGTCAAAGCCCAGCCGGCGGTCGACTGTGACAAGAACCCCTGGGGTCTTGGCTGCCCCTGAGAGGTGGGGGCCGGCGGCGCTAGGCTTCCGCCTCGTCGCGCCGGCAGGTGAGTTCGTCCGCTCCTATATATAGGACCACGTTCTCACCGACGGGTTCGATCCACAGATCGTCCATCCCCTGGCGTACGGCCACGATCGGGCGCGAATGCATGAAGGCGGACTCGATAAAGCCCTTACCGCGCCGGTGCTCCAGCGTGTCGCGCGGAGTATAGAGGTCCAGATTGCCGCTCCAGGCGGTCAGCACATATTCCTGCGGGCGGTCCTGCGGTGCTTTTTCCGTAAAGTTGCAGGCTTCGCTTTCCTGCGGGTCCAGCCGGTTCATCCACGACCCGACACCGGGGTTGGGGTCCTGCCGGTCGGCGAAATCGGGCAGTCCTTCTTCCGGGGTCCAGGCCGCATCGCGATCGCGCGGTCCCTCGGGTGCCTCGTCATCGGTGGTACCGCCGCAGGCTGACAGCATCAAAAAGGCGGCGATGGTTGTACAAGCATACTTCATCTCGCATCCCCTTCTTCGGGGCTCTCCCGGCCAATCAGGCGAAACGGGACGGCCGGGCGAGCACGGCGCGGCCATGATGGTCGCGCTTCGATCATACCACGAACCGTGACGAAATGCAGAACCTATTGCTTTTCTCGGGACTCGCGCCTATCTCGCCACCCATCCCGACATTGTCGCGACACTGAAGGGGCTGGCGCCGCAAGGGGCCGGCACAAGACCCCGTTGTCGTGATCCATGTCCTGAACCGGAGTATGAATGGCTGATCTTGCACGCTTGAACGAAGTGATCGAACCCGAAGCAAAGGCGCTGGGTTTCGAGCTCGTGCGCGTGAAGATGATGCCGTCGGAAGCCGGCGACGGCGGCGAAGCGCTCCAGATCATGGCCGAAGACCCCGCAACGGGCCAGCTGGTAATCGAACAGTGCGCCGCGCTCTCGCGCCGCGTATCCGACCGGATCGACGAGCTGGAAGAGCAGGGCGAAGTGCTGATCGAAGGCGCCTATCACCTCGAAGTCAGCTCGCCCGGCATCGACCGTCCGCTCACCCGCGCCAAGGATTTCGCAAACTGGGCCGGCCACGAAGCCAAGATTTCCATGGCCAAGGGCTATGACGGGCAGCGCAATTACAAGGGCGAATTGAAGGGCCTCGAGGGCGACCTCGTGGTGATCGAAGACGCCAAGGCGGGCGAGGCGAAACTTCCCCGCGACCAGATTCACTCGGCAAAGCTCGTCTTGACCGACGCGCTTATTGCCGCCACCCAGCCGCTCGACGCTTCCGGAGCAGAGGAAGTGATTGGCGGTGCCGACGACACCGAAGAAGAAAAGGCAGACGACTGATGGCCAGTGCCATTTCCGCCAACAAGGCTGAACTCCTCGCGATTGCAAACGCCGTCGCATCGGAAAAGATGATCGACAAGTCCATCGTGATCGAAGCGATGGAAGAGGCGATCCAGAAGTCCGCCCGCAACCGCTACGGCGCGGAGAACGACATCCGTGCAAAGCTCGACCCGCAGACCGGCGACCTTCGCCTGTGGCGTGTCGTCGAGGTCGTCGAGGAAGTCGAAGACTACTTCAAGCAGGTCGATCTCAAGCAGGCCCAGAAGCTGCAGGACGATGCCAAGATCGGCGACTTCATCGTCGATCCGCTGCCCCCGGTCGATCTCGGTCGTATCGACGCGCAGTCGGCCAAGCAGGTGATCTTCCAGAAGGTCCGCGACGCAGAGCGCGAGCGCCAATACGAAGAATTCAAGGACCGCGCAGGCGAAGTCATCACCGGTGTGATCAAGTCGGTCGAATTCGGCCACGTGATCGTCAACCTCGGCCGTGCCGAAGGCGTCATCCGCCGCGACCAGCAGATCCCGCGCGAAGCCGCGCGTGTCGGCGAGCGTGTCCGCGCGCTGATCACCAAGGTGGAACGCAACAACCGCGGCCCGCAGATCTTCCTCAGCCGCGCGCACCCCGATTTCATGCGCAAGCTGTTCGCGCAGGAAGTACCCGAAATCTACGACGGCATCATCGAGATCAAGGCAGCCGCCCGCGACCCGGGTAGCCGCGCCAAGATCGGCGTCATCAGCCACGACAGCAGCATCGACCCTGTCGGCGCCTGCGTCGGCATGAAGGGTAGCCGCGTCCAGGCCGTCGTGCAGGAACTGCAGGGCGAGAAGATCGACATCATCCCCTGGTCGGATGACGGCGCGACCTTCATTGTGAACGCGCTCCAGCCGGCAACCGTCAGCCGCGTCGTCCTCGACGAGGAAGACGGTCGCATCGAAGTCGTCGTTCCCGACGACCAGCTGTCGCTCGCCATCGGCCGCCGCGGGCAGAACGTGCGTCTCGCCAGCCAGCTGACCGGCAACCAGATCGACATCATGACCGAGGAAGAAGCCTCGGAGAAGCGCCAGAAGGAATTCGCCGAGCGCTCGAAGATGTTCGAAGAGGAACTGGACGTCGACGAAACGCTCTCGCAGCTGCTCGTGGCCGAAGGCTTCGCCGATCTGGAAGAAGTTGCCTATGTCGAGCTGGAAGAACTCGCCGGCATCGAAGGCTTCGACGAGGAACTGGGTGAAGAGCTCCAGAACCGCGCCAAGGAAGCGCTCGACCGCCAGGAAGCAGCGCATCGCGAGGCGCGCCGCGAACTGGGCGTCGAAGACGATCTCGCCGAACTGCCGCACCTGACCGAAGCGATGCTCGTCACGCTCGGCAAGGCAGGTCTCAAGACGCTCGACGACGTGGCCGACCTCGCCACCGACGAACTCATTGCCAAGCGCCGCGAGGCACCGCGCCGTCGCAACAACAATGCCGACGGCCCGCCGATGCGCCGCGATCGTCCGATGCGCGAGCAGGACAAGGGTGGCGTGCTGGGCGAATACGGCCTGACCGAAGAGCAGGGCAACGAGATCATCATGGCTGCCCGCGCACACTGGTTCGAAGACGAAGAGGAAGCTCCGGCAGCCGCCGACGCGACCGAAACGCAGGAGGCCGCCGATGCGGACTCCACCCAATGAGCGCCTGAGCCCCGACATCGCTGAAGCCCCCAAGGCACGGAAAGCTTCCGAGCCCGAAAGGCGCTGCATCCTTACCGGAGAGACGGACTCGCGCGATGCGCTGGTCCGTCTTGCCGTCTCTCCGTCCGGACTGGTCCTGCCCGATGCGCAGGAAAAGGCCCCAGGACGGGGCGCATGGGTATGTTCCTCGCGCATGGCCATCGAAGAGGCATTGGCGAACGGCAAGCTGAAGGCTGGCCTTTCGCGTGCCTTCAAGACCGGCGATCTGGAGATTCCGGAAAATCTCCCCGAAAAGATCGAGGCCGCGCTGACCCGCGTATTTCTTGACCGGCTGGGTCTCGAAATGCGCGTCGGAGCCCTTATCTTGGGCACGCAGCGCATTGCCGAAACGGCACGGGCCGGCGGTGTAGCGCTGCTTCTCCACGCGAGCGACGCCAGCGAGGACGGGCGCAAGAAGCTCGACCAGGCCTGGCGCGTCGGGCGCGATGCGGAGGGGTCGGGCGAACGTGGCTGGACACTGCCACTGGACCGCGACGCTTTGTCTGTGGCATTGGGCCGCGACAATGTCGTCCACCTCGGTCTGACACACGATGCTTCTGCTGCGCGGGTTCTCAAGCCCTTGATGCGACTGGAGCATTATCTGGGACGGGATATCCCTGAGGAATTCGGGCGCGCCAATGCGCACGCCGGTGACGATACGAACGATTGAACGAAGAGAAACGAGCTAGAATGAGCGACGACGACAAGAAACCTGCCCGCAAACCGCTTTCCCTGAAAGGCGCGCAGTCGGGTGAGGTCAAGCAGACCTTCAGCCACGGCCGCACCAACAAGGTCGAGGTCGAGGTGAAGCGCCGCCGCAAGCTCGTGAAGCCGGGCGAGGCGCCGCCGCCTCCCCCGCCGCCTGCGCCCGAGCCCAAGGCTGCTCCGGCTCCCGCACCTGCGCCCGCAGCCAAGAAGCCTGCGCCCAAGAAGCCTGCTGCCGATGCGGAAACTCCGCAGGAGCGTGTCGCGCGTCTCCAGCGCGAGGCCGAGGAAGAGCGCCTGAGGCTGGCCGAAGAAGCGCGCAAGCGCGACGAGGAAAACGCCAAGAAGGCTGCCGCGGACGAGAAGAAGCGCGCGGAAGAGAACAAGAAGGCCGAAGCCGAAGCTGCCAAGAAGGCCAAGGAAGAAGCCAAGAAGCCGAAGAAGGCCGAAACGGTCGAGGAGGCTCCCGCAGAGGAGGCTCCGGCCGAAAAGGGCACTCCGACGCCTGCCGCGCGCAAATTCACGCCGGTCAAGCGTCCGGAAATCAAGAAGCCTGAACGCAAGAAGAAGGACGACAAGCCCGAGCGCAGTGCGGAAAAGCCGGACAAGCGCCGTTCGGGCAAGCTTTCGGTCAAGAAGGCTCTCAACGAGGACGAAGGCCGCCGTGCACGCAGCCTCGCAGCGCTCAAGCGTGCGCGCGAGAAGGAGCGCCGCCTGCAGGGTGGTGGCTCCAACAAGCCGCGCGAAAAGCAGGTCCGCGACGTGGTCGTGCCTGAAGCCATCACGGTTGGCGAACTCGCCAAGCGCATGGGCGAGAAGGGCGCCGACCTCGTGAAGGAGCTCTTCAACCTCGACATGATGGTCACCGTCAACCAGACCATCGACCAGGATACTGCGGAACTGCTCGTCGAACAGTTCGGTCACAACATCCAGAAGGTCTCCGAGGCCGACGTCGACATCACCAATGAAAAGGATGTCGATCCGGAAGAAACCCTCAAGCCGCGTCCGCCGGTCGTTACGATCATGGGCCATGTCGACCACGGCAAGACCTCGCTGCTCGACGCGCTCCGCGGTGCAAATGTCACCAAGGGCGAAGCTGGCGGCATCACGCAGCATATCGGCAGCTATCAGGTGAAGACCAAGGGTGGTGACGAGATCACCTTCCTCGACACGCCGGGCCACGCTGCCTTCACCCAGATGCGCCAGCGCGGTGCCAATATCACCGATATCGTGGTGCTGGTGGTCGCGGCCGATGACGGCATCATGCCGCAGACCATCGAGGCCATCAATCACACCAAGGCCGCGGGCGTTCCGATGATTGTCGCCATCAACAAGATGGACAAGCCGGAAGCGAACCCGGACAACGTACGGACCCGCCTGCTCGAACACGAAGTCATCGTGGAATCGATGTCGGGTGACGTGCAGGATGTCGAAATCTCGGCCAAGGCCAAGACCGGTCTCGACGAACTGCTCGAGAAGATCGCGCTTCAGGCCGAACTGCTCGAACTCAAGGCGAACCCCGACCGCATGGCCGAGGCGACTGTCATCGAAGCACAGCTCGACAAGGGTCGCGGCCCCGTTGCCACCGTGCTCGTCACGCGCGGTACGCTGGAGCGTGGCAACACCTTCGTCGTCGGTACCGAAAGCGGCCGTGTCCGTGCGATCGTCGACGATCAGGGCAAGCAGATCAAGAAGGCCGGCCCGTCGATGCCGGTCGAGGTCCTCGGCCTCGGCGGTGTGCCCAGCGCCGGCGACGTTCTGACGGTTGTCGAAAACGAACAGCGTGCGCGCGAAGTCGCGGCCTATCGCCAGGAAAAGGCGACCGAAAAGCGCACCGCGCTTGCCCCGACCAGCTTCGACACGATGTTCAACAACCTCGCATCGAACGTGATCGAATTCCCCGTACTGGTGAAGGCCGACGTGCAGGGTTCGGTCGAAGCGATCACCACCGCGCTCCACAATCTCTCGAACGACGAGATCAAGGTCCGCGTGCTCCACGCAGGCGTTGGCGCGATCACCGAGAGCGACGTGACGCTGGCTTCGGCCTCGAACGCGCCGATCATCGGCTTCAACGTGCGTCCCAATGCGAAGGCACGCGAGCTGGTTAAGCGCGATGGCGTGGAGATGAAGTATTACGACGTCATCTACCACCTGACCGAGGAAATCGCGAAGGAAATGGCGGGCGAGCTGGGTCCGGAGCGGATCGAGAACGTCGTCGGTCGTGCCGCCGTCAAGGAAGTGTTCCGTTCGGGCAAGAAGGACAAGGCCGCCGGCCTGCTGGTCGAGGAAGGCGTCATCCGCAAGGGGCTGCATGCACGTCTCACGCGCGAAGACGTCATCGTTTCGGCCACGACCATCGCCTCGCTGCGCCGCTTCAAGGACGACGTGGACGAAGTCCGCGCCGGTCTCGAATGCGGTGTGGTCCTTGCCGACACCAACGACATCCAGCCGGGCGACCAGCTCGAGGTGTTCGAGGTCGAGGAGCGTGAACGCACGCTGTGATGGGGCTCGGGTGAATGGCTAGGATCTACGAAAGCCAGCGCTCGCCATCTGCCGAACTGATGGGTTCCGAGTTCGTCTCTTTCGATGAGGAAAGGGGCGAACTCACCACGCGCTATACGCCGCCGCCGAGCTTCGCATCTCCGCGCGGCGCGGTGCAGGGCGGTCTGATCGCAGGCTTCCTCGACGAGGTCATGGGCGGCGCGCTGCTTGCCGTGACCGAGACGAGGTTCGGCGAAGAAGGTATTCGTCTCCCACTCAATCTCGACATGAAGCTGACGTTCGTGCGCATGGTCTCGCTCGACACGATCACCGCCAAGGGGCGTGTGGTGCGGGTGGGCAAGCGCGTCGCTTTCCTCGAGGGCGAGCTCTTCGACCGCGAGGGCAATCTGCTCGCGAGGGCCACATCGACGGCATTGCCGACACCTGTTCCGGGGAAAGCCGAATGAATCCGAAGGAACACGCGCTGGGCGCAGCGCATGCCGACCTGATGGGCGTGAAATTCGACAGCTTCGACAAGGAGCGCGAGGAGATCACCCTGCGCTTCCATGCGCCAGACAGCTTCATTACCCCGCGCGGCAGCGTGCAGGGCGGATTGGTTGCGGGCTTCCTCGACGAGGTCATGGGCTGGGCGCATGTCTGGGCAACCGACCATGTCGAGGCCCCGCTCAATCTGGAAATCAACATGACCCTTCTCCGGCCGGTGATGGCCGGGCCGGTGATCGGCAAAGGCCGCGTGGTCCGGCGCGGACGGCGAGTGATCTTCCTCGAAGGCGAATTGTTCGACGAACAGGGCAATTTGCTCGCGCGTTCGACCAGCACCGCCATTCCCACACCACGTCCGGCAGGAGACACCTGATGGCCCGCAACCAGTCCACCCCCGAACAGCAGTCCGTCCGCGTCCTGAAGGTGGGCGAGCGGGTCCGGCACATCCTCTCCGAATTGCTCGCCCGCGGCGAGGCGCATGACGATGTCCTCAGCGCGTCCAATATCGCCGTGACCGAGGTTCGGATGACGCCCGACCTTCGCAATGCGAAAGCCTATGTGAAACCCTTGCTGGGTCAGGACGAGGCGGCTGTGCTCAAGGCCCTGCGGACGAATACTGCCTTCTTCCAGAAGGAAGTCGCCAAGCGTCTGGGGCTGAAGTTTGCACCCAAATTGAGCTTCCAGCCGGATGAAAGCTTCGACGAGGCCGACCGGATCGAACAGCTGCTCTCCGACCCCAAGGTCGCACGCGACCTCGAGGACGAAGAATAACTCTTAGCCCGCACCGCCCGGCAGGGTGTAGGCCACCGGTGCGTCCGGCCCCAGCGGGATGCCGAGATAGAACCAGCCCACGATCAGCAGCACGCCCGAAATGAGCAGCCATACCGAATAGGGCAGCATCATCGCGGTCAGGCTGCCGAGGCCGAAGTCCTTCACCCAGCGTTGCGCGAACACCAGGATCAGCGGGAAATAGACCATCAGCGGTGTGATGATGTTCGTCGCACTGTCACCGACGCGATAGGCGGCGGTCGCACCTTCCGGGCTGATGCCGAGCAGCATGAGCATCGGCACGAGGATCGGGGCAAGCAACGCCCACTTTGCGGACGCCGAACCCACGAACAGGTTCAGCAGGCCGGCGAAAATCACCATCAGGCCGAGGACCAGCGGCAGGGGCAGGCCGGTGCTTTCGATACCGGCGGCACCATGGACCGCGGTGATGAGGCCGAGGTTCGACCAGCCGAACATCGCCACGAAATGCGCCGCAGCGAAGGCGAGGACGAGGTAATAGCCCATGTCCTTCATGCTCTCGGCCATCATGTTCACGAGATCGCGGTGGTTCTTTATCGTGCCGGTCGCGCGGCCATAGGCCCAGCCGGTCAGCAGGAAGAGCAGGAAGAAGCCCGCCACCAGCGACTGGTATAGCGGGCGTAGCTGCGCGTGGATCGAGCAGTCGGCAGCCGGCACTGCATCGCAGGCAGCCTCGTCGATCAGCGGAGTGCCGGGGGCGAATACCATCAGCGTCCACAGGCCGACCACGAACAAAGCTGCAAGGCCTGCATGACGCAGGCCCTTGGAGGCCAGCGCTTCGTCGTTCGCGGCCGGATCGGCAGGCGTGTCACCGGCTTCGACGCCGGCTGTTGCACCGCCCGTCCATGCGCCGAGGCGAGGCTCGATGATCTTGTCGGTCACGTACCAGATGATCGGCAGGTAGAGGAACGTCATCGCGGCAATGAAGTACCAGTTGCCCGCGATGTTCGCGGTCCAGCTCGGGTCGAGCGCGCTGGCGCCAACGGCTTCCTCGGTAATGCCGAAGAGCAGGGCGTCGAGCTGGCCGGGCGAGATATTGGCCGAGAAACCGCCGGACACACCGGCAAAGGCGGCCGCGATACCGGCAAGCGGATGGCGCCCGGCAGCGGCGAAGAGGATGCCTGCGAGCGGGATGAGCACCACGTATCCGGCGTCGGCTGCATGGTTGCCGATCATGGCGACCAGCGCGACCACAGGGGTAAGCAGGGCGGTCGGTGCGCTCTTCACGGCCTTGGACATGCCAGCCGCGAAGAAACCGGAGCGTTCCGCAATACCGGCCCCCAGCATCACGACCAGCACGTATCCCAGCGGGTGGAAGTGGGTGAAAGTCTTGGGCATTTCGACCCAGAGCCGCTGGATATTGTCGGGTGAGAGAAGGCTGACGGCATCGATGCGCAGGGCCGCGCCGGTGCTTTCGTCGATAGCGGTAGGATGAAGTGCGGAAACGCCGGTCATTGCGGCGATGATCGAAACGATCATCAGCGCGATGATCAGGTAGAAGAAGATGAAGACGGGATCGGGCAATTTGTTACCCGTCCGTTCTACCCAACCGAGAATGCCGGTCTGCGCGCCGGGCGCCGTGTTTGCCTCTGCCATGGATCGTCCCTGTATAATCGTACTGCTTTTGTTGGGGCGTCATCCCCAATCCTGTCTGTCACTCTCCTTAACAGCCCCTGCAGCACAGGCTAGGCCCTGCCCATGGCCAAGCTGTATTTCTACTATGCCAGCATGAATGCGGGGAAGAGTTCGACGCTCCTGCAGACCGCGTTCAACTATGGCGAGCGCGGGATGAAGGTGTCGCTCTGGACGGCGGCGCTGGACGATCGGCCCGGCTTCGGGGCGATTTCGAGCCGTATCGGCCTGGCCAGCGATGCGCATCGCTATGAGCAGGATACGGATATCGAGGCGCATGTGCTGCGTGAACACGCAGATAGCGAACTGGCCTGCGTGCTGGTGGACGAAGCGCAGTTCCTGACGCAAGAGCAGGTCTGGCAGCTGGCTCGCCTTGCGGACAAGGCGGGTATCCCCGTCCTTTGTTATGGCCTCAGGACCGATTTCCAGGGCGAGCTTTTCCCGGGATCCGCCGCGCTGCTCGGGATTGCCGATGCGCTGGTCGAGATGAAGGCCGTGTGCGACTGCGGTCGCAAGGCGACGATGAACCTGCGCGTCGATGCCAATGGCAAGGCGGTCAGCGAAGGTGCCCAGACCGAGATCGGCGGCAACGACCGCTATGTCGCCATGTGTCGCAGGCATTTCTGCGAGGCGCTGGAAGGCTAGAGGGGTGCGCACGCCCCAAGCCGTCCCTACATAGCTGCGATGCTCGATACGCTAACCTTTGCCCTGATCCTCGTGCCGTGCCTGATTGTGGCGATCGTGTTCCACGAGGTTGCGCATGGCTGGACCGCGCTCGCGCTGGGTGACACCACGGCGCGCGACAAGGGGCGTCTGTCGCTCAATCCCATCAAGCATGTCGATCCTGTCGGTACGCTGCTGGTGCCCGGTGCCTTGGCCTTGCTGGGAGGACCGATCTTCGGCTGGGCCAAACCGGTACCTGTCATCGCCAAGGAGCTTCGCAATCCGCGCTTCGGGATGATGGCCGTTGCCGCCGCCGGGCCGGGCACGAATATCGTTCTCTCGCTCTTGGGAGCGGTCGGCTTCGGCATCGTCGCAGGGCTGGCGATCACTTGGGGAGTCGCCATGCCGGATTGGCTGGTGACTGCGTTTTCGATGTTCATCGTGATCAACGCGTTTCTCGCCCTGTTCAACCTGCTGCCGATCCCGCCGTTCGACGGTTCGCATATCGTAGGCGGGCTCCTGCCGCGGAGCTGGGCTGCGCATTGGCAACGCCTTCAGGCATTGGGCATGCTGGTGTTCCTGGTGCTGATCGCCGCGACATGGGCCTTCCCCGACGCAGGCTGGATCGAGAAGACCGTCTATCCGCCGGTCCAGTGGCTTTCCGGCGTGTTCTATTCGCTTGCTGACAGCATCGCGCGCTTCATCGCATGACCGAACGAAGCAAACCCGCACCCCACGGCTGGCTGCTGCTCGACAAGCCGCGCGGGCTCGGTTCGACGCAGGCGGTTGGCATGGTGAAGCGCGTGCTCAGGCAGGGTGGCTACAAGAAGACCAAGGTAGGCCATGGCGGCACACTCGATCCGCTGGCCGAGGGGGTGCTGCCCATCGCGCTGGGGGAAGCGACCAAGCTTGCAGGCCGCATGCTCGATGCGAGCAAGATCTACGCCTTCACGATCAAGTTCGGTGAGGAGACCGATACGCTCGATACCGAGGGCGAGGTGATCGAGCGGTCGAACCACCTGCCCACCAGAGAGCAGGTCGAGGCTGTCCTTCCGCAATTCACCGGCGCAATCGAACAGGCGCCACCTGCCTATTCGGCCATCAAGATCGACGGCAAGCGCGCCTACGACCGTGCACGGGCGGGCGAGCAGGTCGAAATGAAGCTGCGCGCGACGACCATTCACTCGCTCGAGATCGAGAGCGCAGACGAAGGTAGCGTGACCCTCGTCGCCCATGTCTCGAAGGGCACATACATCCGTTCGCTTGCACGGGATATCGCACGCGCGCTTGGAAGCCTTGGGCACGTTACCTATCTCAGGCGCATCAAGGCCGGCCCTTTCCTCGAAAATCAGGCGATTTCGCTGGACAAGTGCGAGGAAATCGCTAAGGGCGCGGCCATCGAAAACCTTCTCCTGCCGCTAGAGGCCGGACTGGACGACATCCCGGTCCTTCACCTCGAACCCGACAGCGCGCAGGCGGTCCGCCAGGGCCGGGTACTGTCGGAACTGCCCCAAACCGATGGGCTTCATCTGGCCAAGCTGGGAAATACCCCGGTGGCAGTGATGGAACTCGAAGGTGGGACGGCCAAGGTCGTCAGGGGTTTCAACCTACCGGATGTCGCGGAGTAGAATGAATGTCGGTTACCACCGAGCGTAAAGCTGAAATCATGAAGGATCACGCACAGGGCAAGGGCGACACCGGTTCGCCGGAAGTCCAGGTCGCGATCCTGACCGAGCGTATTCGCAACCTCACCGATCACTTCAAGGCCAACCACAAGGACAACCACTCGCGCCGTGGTCTCCTCATGATGGTCAATAAGCGCCGTAACCTGCTCGCCTATCTCAAGAAGAAAGATGTCGAGCGTTACAACGCCCTGATCGCGAAGCTGGGTCTTCGTAAGTAAGAGTTTCTCGGAGGGGCGGCCAAAAGGTCGCCCCTCTTGCTATTTGGCACCTCGCGCAATCCGGCGCGGGAGTTTCAAGGGGGCAGATGGAATGCCCCGAACCGGACCGGGACGGTACACCCGGCACTGTAGGCCCCGCACCGCAATGAGGCCGTGCGGGTTCATAAGGAAAATACATGTTCGACAAGAAAACCGTATCGATTGAATGGGGCGGAAAAACCCTCACTCTCGAAACCGGTCAGATCGCCCGTCAGGCTGACGGCGCCGTACTGGCCACCTATGGCGAAACCGTGGTGCTCTGCGCCGTGACCGCCGCCAAGAGCGTCAAGGAAGGACAGGACTTCTTCCCGCTGACCGTTCACTACCAGGAAAAATTCTCCGCCGCGGGCCGTATCCCGGGTGGCTTCTTCAAGCGCGAAGGCCGCGCCACGGAGAAGGAAACGCTGACTTCGCGCCTGATCGACCGCCCCGTGCGTCCGCTCTTCCCCGAAGGCTTCTACAACGAAATCAACGTCATCTGCCAGGTTCTCTCGTTTGACGGCGAGACCGAACCCGATATCGTTGCAATGATCGCCGCTTCGGCTGCACTGACCATCTCGGGCGTGCCCTTCATGGGCCCGATCGGCGCCGCACGCGTCGGCTTCCGCAATGGCGAATACGAACTCAACCCGAGCCTTGCCAACGCGCTCGACGAAGAAGGTCGCCTCGACCTCGTCGTCGCCGCAACGCAGGACGCGGTGATGATGGTCGAATCCGAAGCCAAGGAACTGACCGAAGAGGAAATGCTCGGCGCCGTCATGTTCGCGCATGAGGAAAGCCGCAAGGTCATCGGTGCGATCATCGACCTGGCTGAGCAGGCTGCCAAGGATCCGTGGGAAATGGATACCTCGGACGACACCTCGGCGATCAAGGAAAAGCTTCGCGGCATCATCGGCGACGATATCGCCGCTGCCTACAAGCTGACCGACAAGTCGGCCCGCTCGGACGCGCTCAACGCAGCACGTGCCAAGGGCAAGGAAGCCTTCGCAGACGAAGAAGCGCAGACGCAGCTCGTCGCCAACAAGGCAGTGAAGAAGCTCGAAGCGGAAATCGTTCGCGGCGCCATCATCAAGGACGGCACCCGCATCGACGGCCGCAAGCTCGACCAGGTTCGCCCGATCGAAGCCATGGTCGGCCTGCTTCCGCGTACGCATGGTTCGGCGCTGTTCACCCGCGGTGAAACGCAGGCGATCTGCACCACCACGCTGGGCACCAAGGATGCAGAGCAGATGATCGACGGTCTCGAAGGCCTATCTTACAATCACTTCATGCTGCACTATAACTTCCCGCCGTACTCGGTCGGCGAAGTTGGCCGCTTCGGCTTCACCGGTCGCCGCGAAACGGGTCACGGCAAGCTCGCATGGCGCGCTCTGCACCCCGTGCTGCCCGACCACGAAGACTTCCCCTACACGATCCGCGTCCTGTCGGACATCACCGAGTCGAACGGCTCGAGCTCGATGGCGACCGTTTGCGGTGGCTGTCTGTCGATGATGGACGCAGGCGTTCCGATCGAACGTCCGGTCTCCGGCATCGCCATGGGCCTGATCCTCGAAGGCGACGACTTCGCGGTCCTGTCGGACATCCTGGGTGACGAAGATCACCTCGGCGACATGGACTTCAAGGTTGCGGGTTCGGAAGCTGGTATCACCACCATGCAGATGGACATCAAGGTTGCCGGCATTACGCAGGAAATCATGGCCAAGGCGCTGGAACAGGCGAAAGCCGGCCGCCAGCACATCCTCGGCGAGATGGCCAAGGCTCTCGGTTCGGCACGTACGGGCGTTTCGAAGCACGCTCCGCGTATCGAGACCATGCAGATCGACAAGTCGAAGATCCGCGACGTGATCGGTACGGGCGGCAAGGTGATCCGCGAGATCGTCGCCGAAACCGGTGCCAAGGTCGACATCGACGACGAAGGCGTGATCAAGATCAGCTCGTCGAACGCCGATGAAATCGAAGCCGCGAAGAAGTGGATCGAAGGCATCGTCGAAGAGGCGGAAGTCGGCAAGATCTACACCGGCAAGGTCGTCAACATCGTCGACTTCGGCGCATTCGTGAACTTCATGGGCGGCAAGGACGGTCTCGTCCACGTCAGCGAAATGAAGAACGAGCGCGTCGAGAAGCCGACCGACGTCGTGTCGGAAGGCCAGGAAGTGAAGGTCAAGGTCCTCGAGATCGACCAGCGCGGCAAGGTCCGCCTGTCGATGCGCGTGGTCGACCAGGAAACCGGCGAAGAGCTGGAAGACACCCGTCCGCCGCGCGAACCGCGCGGTGACCGTGGCCCGCGTGGCGGCGGTGATCGTCGCGGTGGCCGTGGCGGCGACCGTGGTGGCCGTGGTCCGCGTCGTGACCGTGACGGTGGCGGCAAGAAGGACGGGGGCGGTGAAGCCCACGTGCCGGACTTCCTGAAGGACTAAGCCTTTCGGACCAAACACATGAAGAGGGGCCGCGGGATTACCTGCGGCCCCTTTTTCATGCGCGTCGCGCATGTGCTATGAAAGTCGAGCCATGCAGGCTCGCCGCCCAAGAGCGAGTCGCTCCGGCCCGCCCGGATCGCACGGGGTCGCTTATCCATGTGATGGAGAGCGAAAATGATCCAGCAGATCGACATGACGAAAGTAGAGGCGCACGCCGGCAAGGTAATCGGCGATGTGGCAGGCGCTTTGAGCCTGTTCATGGCCTATATCGGCGACCAGGCAGGCCTGTTCGACGCACTCGACGGCGAGGGACGCATGAGCCTCGAGCAATTGTCCGCGAAAACGGGCTACAATCCGAAATACCTTCATGAATGGCTCGGTTCGGTCAGCGCCGCCGGCTACATAACCTTCCATCCGGAGAACGAGACATTCTCGATTTCCCCCGAGCAGGCACTCGTCATGGGACGGGAAGGTCAGCCTGCCTGCATGCAGGGCTTCATCCAGGCAGTCGTTTCGCAATATGAAGAGCACGAGAAATCGGTCGAGACTTTCAAATCCGGACAGGGAAGGGCGTGGGGGGAGCATTCGCAATGCCTGTTCTGCGGCACCGATCGATTCTTCCGCCCCGGCTACCAGGCGCACCTGGTCGACGAATGGATACCCTCGCTCAAGGATGTCGAGGCAAAGCTGAAGGAAGGCGCGAAAGTCGCCGATATCGGCTGTGGCCATGGGTCATCGACCGTCCTGATGGCCAAGGCCTATCCGAACTCGACAATCCACGGCTTCGACTTCCATGAGCCCTCGATCGAGGAAGCCCGCCAGAAGGCGAAGGCCGCGGGAGTGTCTAATGTCGAGTTCCACGTGGCGACGGCGCAGGACTTCGAGGGCGACGGATACGACTTCGCCTGCATCTTCGATGCCTTGCACGACATGGGCGATCCCGTCGGCGCGGCGCGGCATATCCGCGAAGCCTTGAAGGAGGATGGGACCCTGATGTTGGTCGAACCGATGGCGGGAGATTCCATGGCGGAAAACATGCATCCGCTCGGCCAGATCTTCTACGCCTTCTCCACCACCGTCTGCACGCCCGCATCGCTTTCGCAGCCAGTCGGCCTGGGACTTGGTGCGCAGGCAGGACAGAAGCGGCTCACCGAAGTGCTCGAAGAAGCAGGCTTCGGCAATGTGCGCCGGTCCGCCGAAACACCGACCAACATGGTACTCGAAGTAACGGGCTGACTATCGCGCGGGGGCAGGGACGGCTAACGGAGCTACCGAAACCGTAATTTAGGAACGTCCATGCTCCCGCGCGAAGAAATTGCCACTGCAGAAATACCCGGAGGCGACACGCTGACACTGGTCAGCCACGGCCGCGATTTCATCATCATGCTCGGGCGCGACGAGTTGATGGGCACGCGCATGCAATTCAGCGAGGAGCAGCTGGCCGAACTGACGCTGGCCGAGCTGCGTACATCCGCACCGCGGGTCCTGATCGGCGGCTACGGGATGGGCTTCACCTTCCGCAAGGCGCTGGAGAAGGGCGGGGTAAAGGCCGACATCGTCGTTGCCGAGGTCGTGCCCGAAATCCTCGAATGGGCGGAGGGGCCGCTAGCCCACCTGACCGGCGATACGCTCAGCGATCCGCGCGGCAAAGTGGTGCTGTGCGATGTCGCGGCACTGATCGACGATGCGAACGATGGCACCTGCGCGAAGTGGGATGCGATCCTGCTCGACGTCGATAACGGGCCGGATGGCATCGTGCGCGATGGCAACGAACGGCTCTATTCGCGCACAGGACTCGGCAAGGCGCGCGATGCCCTGAATTCGGGAGGCGTGCTGGCCGTCTGGTCGGCCGCGCCAGATCACCGCTTCCGTATCCGCCTCAAGGAAGCGGGCTTCGATGTCGAAGAGCGTACCGTCCGCGCCCGACCGAACAACAAGGGGCCGCGCCACACGATCTGGTTTGCCCGGAAACCCTGAGCTTCAGGCGACTTCGCTGATCTCCGACGGCGGGCGGAACTCGGTGAGCGAAAGGCTGCGATTGCGGCCGCTTTCCTTGGCAGCATAGAGCGCCTTGTCCGCGCGTTTCATTGCCCCCGTCAGCGTATCGCTCTCGCTGATCGAGGTAAGACCCGCGCTCGCGGTGACGGGATAGGGCAGGTCCGGCACATAGGCCCGCACCGCCAGGGTTATGCATCGGCGCGCCTGTTCCGCACGTTCCTGCCAATCGTCGCCGTAGATCAGGACGACGAACTCTTCGCCGCCCAGCCGCGCGACAAAGGTATTGTCGATCTTCAGCCCCTGCGCGATGCCGACAAGGACCCTGTCTCCGGTCTCGTGACCGAACTGGTCATTGATCCGCTTGAAGTGATCGCAGTCGATCAGCGCAAGGCCCGAGAGGCGGGACCGGTCCGCGTCTGCAAAATGCTGGTCGAGCCCGCGGCGATTGGCGATTTCGGTCAGGGGATCGGTTACGGTCATGAGCTCTGCAGCCTTCATGTCCGCCATCGCGCGATCGCGCTCCTTTTGGATGATGACGAAGCCGTCGACGATACCGGTCGCCGAAACCACGAAATCGATCACCAGGCCAGCCAGCAGCAGGTAAGGCCAGTATGGCAGGTCGCCCTGTGTCACCAGTTCATAGCTGAAGGCCACAAGGCCGATCAGGATCAGGGGCCCCCAGCCGATCAACTGGAAGCGTGCCGCCCTGCTTCCGGCCCTGATTGCTGTATAGAGGCCGGTGGCCAGCAAGACGGTACAGGCCAGCAAGGCGAGGTCATGCAGCTGGTTGTAGAGCGGCACTTCCTGGCCGATTGCGCTCGCCGCGGCGGCGAACAGGCCGAGGGGAAGCATCCAGTAAAGCAGGCGCCGTGCCCGCCCGAGCTGGACGTGCGGCTCGACATAATTGGCAAGGAACGGGCCGGTCATCGCCGCGCCAAGTGCAAGCGCAGCTTCCGCGAGCGACAAGTTGGTGCCGGCGACCGGTTCGCCATTGGAGAGCTCGATCGGGAAGAGTGCGATCACCATGCAGGTGAAGAAGATCGCCCGTGCAACGCCCCAGAGCAGGTAGCTGCGGCGGACGAGCGGGTAGATCGCTGCGGCCGTAAGACCGAAGACGCCTGCAATCCCCAAAAATGCGCCGAAGGTGACGCTCTCCAAGTCCATGACAGTCTCTTGCTCTCTCTACTTTGCTGTTCGCCTTGAGGGCATGGCAGCAGCCTCTCTTATCGCCTCAAGGCATGACAGCTTGGTCAACCGAAATGGTAACCAACAGGAAAAGATTTCGTCCAATATCGATCTAATTCAGGTGGTTGCGCGAGTTAAGACTTGGCTCGGGAAAAGTAAACGTGCGTTCCGGATGGGCAAAAACAAAGGCCCCCGGAAGTCTCCCGAGGGCCGCTGGTTTTTCGGTGCCTGCGGTGAGGTCAGCGTACGCGCGGACCGCCGAACGGCAGGGGCGGAGGGGGACGGCGCGCACCACGGGGGAGCTGTGCCTGATAGGCCCTGCCGCAATGTTCGACGCAATAGGGGAAACCCGGGTTCACCGCTTCGCCGCAGAAATGGAAATCGGGTTCGCCGGGGTGGCCCATCGGCCAGCGGCAGACCTTGTCGGACAGGTCGAGCAGGCTGGTCTTGTCCGCGATCTCGGGGCTGGGCTTCGCCGGTACGAGGCGGCGCGGCGGTGCCGGCGGGATCGGTGCCTGCTGGTCGCCGGGCCCCTGACGCTGGAAGCCGCCCGGTCCGATCGAAACGATCTTGGGCAGGTCGGCGGTCTTGTTGGGCAGCGGCTGCGAAGGAATGGCGGCATCGGCCTTCGGTGCCGGCTTGGCCGCTACTGCTGCCGGAGCAGGCGCGGGCTTGGGCGCGGGGCGAGGTGCCGCCTTCTTGGCTGCGGGCTTGGGAGCCGGCTTGGGCTTGGGGGCAGCCTTCTTCTTTTCGGCGGCCTTCACCGGCGATGGGCGCGATTTCAGGCCGAGCCTGTGTGCCTTGCCGATGACTGCGTTACGGCTGACGCCGCCCAGTTCGTCGGCGATCTGGCTGGCGGTCGAGCCGCCTTCCCACATCTTTTTCAGCGTCGCGATCCGTTCGTCGGTCCAGCTCATGCGAATTCCGTATCCTTCGTGTCACCACCGGCCATCTTGCCAGAGGAAGTGCTTGGCCCTAGGCGCACGCCTATGGCCGATCAAGTCAAACCCGCTCCTGCCGCCGGTCCTGACGGCGAAGATGCCTCTTTTACCGATAATACGGGCAAGGGGATGGGCAGTTTCCCGAAGCGCGGAGAGCCGGTGATCACCGGGATCAACCGCGTGGGACTATGGAGCCTCTATATTAAGGAGGTTCGCCGTTTTCTCAAGGTCCAGACGCAGACGATCTGGGCTCCGGCGGTCACGACCCTGCTGTTTCTGGTAATCTTCACCGTCGCGCTGGGCCGCGAGGGTCGCGAAGTGCTGGGCGTGAACTTCGCCACCTTCGTCGCGCCGGGCCTGATCGTGATGGGCATGATGCAAAATGCCTTCGCCAATTCCAGCTTCTCGCTCCTCGCCGGCAAGATCCAGGGGACGATCATCGACCTGCTGATGCCGCCGCTGTCGACCGGCGAACTGATGACCGGGATCGTGGCCGCAGCGATCACGCGCGCGATTGCCGTGGGCGGCGCGGTGGCACTCGCCATGCTCTTCTATCCGGGCGTGAACCTTTCGATGGCTCATCCATGGGCGGTGGCCTGGTTCGGCCTGATGGGGGCGACAATGCTCGCCCTGATGGGCCTGCTCGCTTCGATCTGGGCGGAAAAGTTCGACCACAATGCTGCCGTCTCCAATTTCCTGATCGCACCGCTCAGCCTGCTGTCGGGCACATTCTACGTGATCGACAACCTCGCGCCCGCATTCCAGGCGATCAGCCGCGCGAACCCGTTCTTCTACGTGATCAGCGGCTTCCGCTTCGGTTTCCTTGGCGAAAGCGACATCGGCGACACCAATGCGGCACTTTTCCAGAGCGCAGTCGGACTTGCCGTTTTCAACCTGCTGCTGGCCTTCGTGGTTTACCGCATCCTCGCGTCAGGCTGGAAGATTCGCAGCTAGGCACTTGCCCCGCGCGGGGACGCTTGCGATGCTTGCGCGATGCAGACGGCTGTCATCTCGCTGATCCTCCTCGCCGCGACCATCGCAATCCATTACGAGGTCCTGCGCTTTACCTCGCAGCGTCTGACGCATGTGCACGTGCCGCCGCGCATGCGCATCATCCTGATGCTGGTCGCCGCGCTCGTTTCCCACATAACGCATGTGATGCTTTATGCCGGAGCGTTTCTCCTTCTTGAGGATGTAGGTGGTTTCGGATCGATCGACGGCGAACGCGGGCATTCGCTGGAGGATGCCTTCTACTTCTCGATCACCAGCTACACCACGCTCGGCATCGGCGACCTTTATCCCACGGGCGCCCTGCGCATCATTAGCGGGATCGAGGCACTGAACGGGCTCGTGATGGTCGGCTGGACCGCATCGATGACCTATCTCTACATGGAGAAGTTCTGGCACCTGCAGGGGCAGGCTGGACGACCGCCGAAGAAGAAATGACTCAGGACTAGCCCGGCAGGCTCATCGGGCGTGTCTCGAAATGAAGCTGCCACTGCTGGACATCGACCAGCAGGATCTCGCTGAGGCGGCGCGAGCGTTCGACCAGCCTGTCGTAGCGAAGCGGGTCGGCCTCGAGCGCCACCTTCAAGCCTTCCAGCATTCGCGCGATCAGCGCCGACCGCTCGCTGGTGGCGGCAAAATCGCCCTGCATCCTGATCCCGTAAAGCGCGGCTGCGAGCGCGGGGAACAGCGCGGTGAGCAGGGTCACGATCTCGGCCATGCCGAAGCCCATCAGGCCTGCATCTTTGCCCATGGTGAAGGATACGAAGAGATAGGTCAGGCAGGCCGCAATCGTGCCGGCAAAGAAGCAATCGCCGATGAGGTGCAAGCGGTGGTTGGCGCGGTGCATCGCATGCTGGTTGGCCCGGTGATACCCGGCTTGGTCGTCTATCAGGTCGAGCATCGTCTGCCGCAGGCGGGAGAGATAGGCTTCGTCCATCTTGGCGCCCACGAGTCCCAGCTCACGCGCGCTGGCGCGGGCATACCAACTTGCCCAACCCGGTTCGTGGGTCCCGTTTTCGACCTCGCGGAGCCCCAACCGCCCGAGGATCGAGGTGATCATCAATTGCCTCAGCCGCTCGGCAAGATGCCTTCGGTCGATCCAGCGCCGGTGGAAATCGATCCGCGAGGCCCGTCTCGTGTTCACGATAATGATGAGGATCACGAGCAATTCCGCCGTGATCAGGATCTTCTTGAATTCCGGGAACAGCAGGCCCGAGAGAGCGAGCAGGACCGCGAGGCCCGACAGCGCGAAATTGACGACGAAGCTTGACCTGAAGCGCAGCGCGAAAAGGCTCGCCTGGGCATCGGCGCGGGCATAGCGTTCGAGCAGGTCGGTGTTGAGGAACTTGCCGAAATGGCCGACCTCGGAAAACGGCCTCACCAGCCCCTTCGCCTGCTGGGCGGAATCTTCGGCCAGTTGTGACGACAGGCTCAGCTTGGAGAGCTTCTTGGCACCGGTCACCCACAGGAGCAGCGGCCAGGCGATGGCATGGCTGCGGCGCTTCACACGGGGGTGCAGGAAATGCAGCAATGCCTCGCGTTGGCCTTCCTTGGGCGGCGCACACAGCGCCTCGACCAGCGCGGGCAGGGCCTCGCTGGCGTTGGCACGTTCCACGCCGTCGATGGTCGGGCGATCGGGGATGGCGGCGTGCAGACCGCTCCAGAGCAGTTGCGGCGGTTTCTCGCCGGTGGCGTCGATATGGATCACCGGCTGGTGCCGGGCGACTGCCTCGGCGATAACGTGGGTCGTCCCCCCGCGACCACCGGCCGCCTCGCCATCCCATATGGCGAAGAGGATATCACATTGGCTGAGGACGATCTGCCCGGCCATTTCGTAGGCTGCCTCCGAGCCGCTGGGGTAATCGGCAAGCACCATGGTGGAGGTCGCGCGCTCGATCAGTCGGGCGCTGCGTTCCCAATTGGCGGGCTTGAAATCCTTGGCATAGACGTCGGGAGTGAAGGGCAGGCACGCCGACAGGCTCGCGTCGCTTTCCAGCGCTGCTTCTGCGGCGATGACATCGGCTCCCTCGGCGAGCGATGAGAGCAATTTCACCGTCGGGGTGTCATCGCTGAAACAGTCCGGGTGGGTGCGCTGCAAGTCTTTCAGGCGATTGCCCGCAATGCGCAGGAGGCCGGAGATCTCCTCGCGAATGCGGCTTTCGTGGCGGGTGTCGAGGCGAGGGGGGCGGTGTCCGGTTACCCCGAACCGGAGGGCAAGACGCGGTTCAAAGACCCGGCTTTCCGTCAAACCCCTGTTCCTCCCCACAAGCAATCAGGTTGCAGACCACCATATTCAAGCGGCCTTGCCAAGCGTGTATTCGCCGGCACCAATCTGCTCGCTGGTCTCATATCGAAGCGGGGCATTACTTTCCCCGCTTCGACAAGGAGGTGGTTTACTTGTTGAGACGGTCTTCGATCGCTTCGGCGAGTTCTTCCAAGCGGGCCGCATTATAGCCGAGGTCGGATACGCCGACGCGGCTGACGGAGCGCAGGTCGATCTGACCATCTTCTACCCTTGCGACCACGTCGTCCTTGAAGCCGAATGCGAAGGTCTCGGCGACGCCCTCGACCGTGTTCGAGCCCTCGACGCGGTGGACATCCTGCAGGCCGATCTCTCCCATAGCGGCGACGATGGCATCGAACGCCTGGTCCTCGGTTGCGCCGCCGATGATGACCGGTTTCAGGTCTTCATATTCTTCGGAGATGATGTCGGCGTGGTTCTTGGCCTTCAGTTCGGCATCCTCCGAACCGGCCCACATTTCGAGCTGCCCCAGCGGAATGCCGTAATCGTTGATCGGATTGGCGCCCAGTTCCTCGCGGATCGCCATGGTTTCGGCGGAGAAGGTCGGGGGATCGCGCAGGTCGGTCGATACGTCATGGATCGGCGGAACGGCCTCGGCCTGGGCGCGCATGGTGAGCAGGCCAAGGAACAGGATGACCGGGATGGCGAGGGCTAGGGCCGCCTTCCACCACGGTCCGCGCGGGGTCTTGAGGAAAGCGAAGATCAGTGCGACCAGCGCGAATACGGCTGCGATCCCGATCAGGATCAGGCCCGACTGCATGATCATGAAGCCGAGGCCCGTTCGCCAGCCGATGAGGCCGATCTTGGGGCCGAACACGGCGATGGCGAACCAGGCGAGTACCGCGAGCGACACCCAGAGCGACCACTTGGGCAGGCTCTTGCGCCAGACGAGAGGTTTGTTCTCAGTTTCGGCAGTAGCCGCTTCCGCAGGAGTTTCCTGCTGGTTGTCCATATCGGTCATCTTACCCTCTCCCTCTGTATGATGAGACACCCTGGTCGGGCACCCACAGTCCTTCCGGCACAGCGCCGCTCTGCCAGAACACGTCGATCGGAATGCCCCCGCGCGGATACCAGTATCCGCCGATGCGCAGCCATTGCGGCTTCATTTCATCGAACAGGCGCTTACCGATGCCCACGGTAACGTCTTCATGGAAACCGCAGTGGTTGCGGAAACTGCCGAGGAATAGCTTGAGGCTCTTGGATTCCACGATCGTTTCGCCGGGCGCGTAGTCGATGACGAGATGCGCAAAATCGGGCTGACCGGTCACCGGGCAAAGCGAGGTGAACTCGGGCGCTGCGAATCGCACCATGTAGAGTTGCCCGGCACGCGGATTGGGCACGTAGTCGAGTTCGGCCTCTTCCGGCGAGGCGGGAAGCGGGCTGTTTTCGCCCAGAAACTTGGGTGTCACTGTGTCGCTCATGCCGCGCATCTGCCGTGAATGTTGTTCTTGCGCAAGGCGAGGCTTGGAAGGAGGCGCTTCAGTGCCTATTCAGCGCGCCTTCTCCAGTGAGCTGATCTTTACCCAATGCCCAAGCGTATTCGCCTACCCCTTGCCGCGCTGTTCCTTGCCGCGCCGACCGCTCTTTCCGCGCAAAGCACGCGTGATTTCCAGCTGCCGCCGGCGCCGACGCCGACAGCCAGCCCGCAGGTTCAGGGACCGGTCGATAGCGAAGGCTCGAGTGTGCCGGCCCGTCCGCGGGTCATCCCGACCGCGACCCCGACGCCGACCCCGACACCCGTTCCCACGGCGACCGCCAATCCTGCGGCCACGGTCCAGCCGCTTCCGACACCGACGCCGAGGCCGTCTGCGGCCGTTCCTACGGCAACCACGCCGCGCACAGCAGCGCCGAGTGCTGTACCGACGAGCCGTCCCACGACCGTCCCCGTCCAGCCGCCCGCGTCCTTGCCGGATAGCGAAGCGGTCTTGCCCGAAACCGGTCTCGAGCAGGCGTCCCCTCAAGTAGACCTGCCTGCACCTGCGGCTGATGTGGCTCCGCAGGCACAGGCGGAAGCGTCCGAACAGCCGGAATGGCTGTGGCCTGCAGTGGGTGGGGGCATCCTGGCCCTGCTTGGTCTCGGCTACCTCGTTTCGCGCCGCCGGAAGAATGCCGAACCCCCGCAAATCGAACGCCCCGTGGTGGCTGCGGCCGGTGCAGGCACAGTCGGCGCGGCGGATCTCCAGCTGCGGGCCGAGGCGATCAAGCTGACGCGCTCGGTGATGAACGCGACGCTCCACTATCGCGTCACGCTCCTCAACCGGTCCGGCAGCGCGCTGTCGAATGTGGCGCTGGGGGCAGACGTCGTATCGGCCCATGGCGGGGTGCCGGTCGAACAGCAGGTCGCAAGCTCGTCGCAACTTCTCGAGAAGCGTCACACTTTCGATCGCATCGCGCCCGGCCAGAGCGTCCGCTACGAAGGCACGGTCATGATCCCTCTCTCGCAGGCCCGGATCATCCGGCAAGGCAATGCGGCGCTGTTCGTCCCGCTTCTGCGCGTGCGTATCGATGGTGCGGGCGAAGAGGTGCTGGTGAAGACCTTCGTGATCGGCCAGGGCGTGCCCGATGGCGGGCGGGTCAGCCCCTTCCGCCTCGACGATGGTCCGCGCAGCTACGAGCCGATTGCCGCGCGCGCACTCGACTGATTGTCGACAGCACCTTCCCGGCAAGCTAGCACGTCGGGAGATGGAAAAGCTCGTTTCGACCGAATGGCTTGCCGCGCGTCTCGACGCGGAGGATCTCGTTATCCTCGATGCGACGATGCATTTGCCCGACAGCCCCCGCAATGCGCGCAGGGAATTCGATGCCGGGCACATACCCGGCGCACGGTTTCTCGACCTGGCGAGCTTCATCGACACCGGATCCGACGTCCCCAAGGCCGTGCCGAGCGCGGACCAGTTTGCGCAGCGGATGCGCGAGCTTGGCGTCGCGCCGGGCAGCCGCATCGTCCTGTACGATGACAGCGATATCGCCTCTTCCGCGCGCGCCTGGTTCATCCTCTCGCGTTATGGTGAGAAGAAGGTTGCGATACTCGATGGCGGGATCGCGAAATGGCGCATGGAAGGACGCGGGCTTTCAGACCACGTAGTCGGTCATGCGCCGCGCGACAGGGCGGCTCACGAGCCGGTCCGCATGGTCCGCAGCAAGGACGAGATCGCGGCCAATGTCGACAGCGAGGATTGGCAGGTCGTCGATGCCCGCGATGTGGCGCGTTTCGAAGGTCGCGCGGGTAGCGGCTCGGAGGGCCATATTCCGGGCGCGCGCAACCTTCACTTCAAGCGGCTCCTTCGCGAAGACGGTACTTACCGTTCGCCCGATGCGATCCGCACGGAATTCCAAGACGCGGGCGTCGATCTCGACCGACCGATCGTCACCAGCTGCAACAGCGGGATGACGGCAAGCGTGCTGCTATTCGGCCTTGCGCTGATCGATAAACTGGATGCCGACCTCTACGACGGGAGCTGGCTGGAATGGGGCGCGGATCCCGAAACTCCCAAGGAAAGCGGGGCAGCGCGCTGATCATGGCCGGAGGCAATAAGGACAAGCTCGGCAAAGGCACCCGCCTCGTGACAGGCGGGCGCTCCGGCGATTTCGCCGGATACGTCGTCAATCCGCCTGTCTGGCGGGCAAGTACGCATCTCTACGAGAATTGCGCGGCCCTGCGCGAGGGTGTGAAGGGCAATGAAGACGGCGCGTTCTTCTACGGCCGTCGCGGCGCACCGACGCAGTGGAGCCTGTCGGAAGCGCTGACCGAACTGGAGCCCGGTGCACACGGCACCGTCCTCTATCCTAGCGGTGTCGCTGCAATCGTCGGTGCGCTCATGGCGGTCTTGCGTGCCGGTGACGTCTTGCTGGTGACCGACAACGCCTACGATCCGACGCGCAATGCGGCGATGGGCATTCTCAAGCGATACGGCGTGGAGCATCGCTTCTTCGACCCACTCGACCTTGACCGTTTCGAAGAGGCATTTTGCGAGCGGACCAAGGCGGTCATGCTCGAATGTCCGGGAAGCCTGACGTTGGAAGTCTGCGACATCCCGGCTCTCGCCAGGATCGCGCGCGACAAGGGCGCGGTCAGCCTTATGGACAATACCTGGGCGACTTCGCTGGGCTTTGCCGCGCTCGAGCATGGCTGCGATATCGCGATCACCGCGCTGACCAAGCATGTCGGCGGACATTCGGACCTCATGATGGGAGCCGCGACCGCAGGAGAGCGCTGGTACAGGCGCCTTCGCCAGACCTCGCAGCAGCTGGGCCACGTGGTCTCGCCTGACGATGCAGCGCTCGCCCTTCGTGGCCTCAGGACCATGGGTGTTCGCCTTGAACGCGAAACCGCAACCGCGCTCGAAATCGCGAAGTGGCTGGAGCAGCGACCCGAAGTCGCGCACGTACTCTGCCCAATGCTTCCCGGCAGTATCGGCCATGATCTGTGGTTGCGCGACTTTACCGGAGGGTGCGGCCTCTTCAGCTTCGTCCTCAGGGACCGCGACGATGCAGCGCGGTGCCGTCTGATCGACGCGCTCGACCTGTTCGGCATCGGATACAGCTGGGGCGGTTTCGAAAGCCTCGCCCTCCCGTTCGACGTGGCGCCGGTACGATCGCGAATGGCGTGGCCAAAACAGGGCTGGGGGGTTGAGGATAGTTGCGGCATTCGCTTATCCATCGGCCTTGAAGATCCCGCGGACCTGATCGCGGACCTCGAGCAGGCCATGGCCGTGATGGACGAAGGATAGACGTGCAAGGCGAAGCAGCACCCACCGAGGCTCCCGAGGCCGCGAACGCTCCTGTCGAGCAGGCTTGGTTGCAAGCCGAAGATGCTCCTGCCGAAACGCCTGTTGCCGCGGCGGAAGGTATTCGCGAGGCTGTGAGCGAGAAGAACGAGACCGTCGGTTCGATGCTCGACGGGCTGGACGCGGTTGCGCTCAGCATGGGCGATATGCGGATATCGCTGTTCGACGTGCTGATCGTCGCCTCGATCGTCGTTGGCGTTATCGCCTTTGCCTGGTTCGTCAGCAAGCTGGTTCGCCGCGGGGTGCGCCGCTTCACCAAGCTCGACGATACGCAGCAGCTGCTGGCGGAAAAGATCCTCACGATCGCCGTCTGGGCGGCCGCCTTCTTCCTCGGTATCGACCTGCTCGGCATCGACCTCACTGCATTGGCAGTGTTCTCCGGTGCCTTCGGCCTCGCGATCGGTTTCGGTCTTCAAAAGACCTTCGGTAACCTGATCGCCGGGATCATCCTGCTGATGGACAAGTCGATCAAGCCGGGCGACGTGATCGCGGTGACCGACATGGCCGGCAACGAAAGCTTCGGCCAGATCCGCAAGATCGGCGTGCGTGCAGTATCCGTGACCACGCGCGACCAGCGCGAATATTTGATCCCGAACGAAAACCTGATGATCAACCAGGTCGAAAACTGGTCCTACTCATCCAAGAACGTCCGCATGCAGGTGCCCGTGGGCGTCAGCTACGAGGCGGACATGGACCTTGCTGAAAAGCTGATGCTGGAAGCCGCCAAGAGCTGCGACCGCATTCTCAAGGCTCCGCCGCCGACCGTGTGGATGAGCGAATATGGCGACAATTCGGTCAACTTCATGATCCACTGCTGGATCAAGGATCCCGAAGACGGCGTGGGCAATGTCCGCAGCGCCGTGCTGAAGAAGCTGTGGTGGCTGTTCAAGGACAACGGGATCGAAATTCCCTTCCCGCAGCGCGACATCCATATCCGCTCGTCCGACCAGCTGGAACGCTGGTTCGAGGCGATGGCCGAAGGAAAAGTTACAAAAGAATAGGTTCACGCCCGGACAGCGTGGATTTCAAAATTTCCGCTTCGTCGCTGGACACGCATTCTGATTGGCGGAAATCGGCCGGTCACCGCATTTTTGCGGAATGGCAAATAGTGGAACCATCTATCTCGTCGGAGCAGGGCCGGGCGATCCCGATCTCCTGACGCTGCGCGCCGCGCGGCTGATCGGCAATGCGCGCGTGATCGTCCATGACGGTCTCGTCGATCCTTCGATCCTCGAATTCGCCCACCCCAAGGCGGAGCTGATTTCCGTCGCCAAGCGCCGTTCGAAGCACACCATGCCGCAGGAAGATATCTGCACCCTGCTGGTGGCTTATGCCCGCTCGGGACAGGACGTTGTCCGGCTGAAGGGAGGCGATCCTTTCATCTTCGGTCGAGGCGGCGAAGAGGCCGAGGCTGCCAATGCGGCCGGCGTGAAGGTCGAGGTCGTCCCCGGCATCAGCGCCGCCAATGGCGCGGCTGCGGCAGCGCAGATTGCGCTGACCCACCGCGATGCTTCCTCAATCGTCAGTTTCGTTGCCGGACAGTGCAAGGGCCTGTCCGACCAGGATTGGGCGGGCCTCGCCGGCAAGGGACGCACGCTTGTGATCTACATGGGCGTGAAGACAGCGCCGCAGATCGCCGAAAAGCTGATGGCCGACGGTCTTGCCCCCGAAATGCCGATTGCGGTGATTGAAAACGGCGCCCGGCCCGAAATGCGCGTCCTGCGCAGCTCGCTCGCCGGGCTTCCGCAGCTCGTCGAGAGCGAGAATGTCGTCAGCCCCTCGCTTATCGTGATCGGTGAAGTGACCGCACGCGACAACGCGCTAGTCGAACTCGCCCGGGAGGCAGCAGCATGAGAATTCTGACCGGAAACGACCTGAAGAGCGGCAGCGTGACCTGGTGGACCGGGTCCGACTGGTCGCTCCACGTCGAGGATGCCGTCGATGTCGCAGGATCCGAAGACGAGATCGCCCGCCGCGAAGAGGCTTCGCGCCGCGTCAACGCGCCCTATGCGATCGATGCGGAAATATACGAAGGCCGTCCGCGGCCCTCGCATATCAAGGATCGCATCCGCGCCCTCGGCCCCACCGTGCGGCCCGACCTCACCCTCAAACCGACCGATCCCGATATCGGCACCTGGGTTATCTGATGTATCTTTACGACCAATACGACCAGGCGATGGTCGATGCGCGCGTCGCGGAATTCCGCGACCAGGCGCAGCGCCGCCTCGAAGGCAAGCTGACCGAAGACCAGTTCAAACCGCTGCGGCTGATGAACGGCCTGTACCTGCAGCTGCACGCCTACATGCTGCGCGTCGCCATTCCCTATGGGACGCTTAACAGCCGCCAGATGCACGCGCTCGCCGATATCGCGGAAAAGTACGACCGCGGTTACGGGCACTTCACGACGCGCCAGAACATTCAGTACAATTGGATCAAGCTGGAAGATGCAGGCGATATCCTCGCCGATCTCGCCGAGGTCGAAATGCATGCCATCCAGACCAGCGGGAATTGCATCCGCAATATCTCTTCGGACCATTTCGCAGGTGCCGCTGCCGACGAGCTTGTCGATCCGCGTCCCTATGCAGAACTGCTGCGCCAGTGGTCGAGCTTCCATCCCGAATTCAGCTACTTGCCGCGCAAGTTCAAGATCGCGGTGATTGCCAGCGATACCGACCGTGCGGCGATGCGCCTGCATGATATCGGCATCCAGATCGTGAAGAACGATGCAGGCGAACTGGGCGCTGCTTTCTATGTCGGCGGTGGCATGGGCCGTACCCCGATGATCGCGCCCTGCATCAAGGAATTCGTGCCGCTCGACCGGCTGGTCACCTATGCCGAGGCGTGCCTGCGTGTCTACAATCGCCACGGCCGCCGCGACAACAAGTACAAGGCGCGTATCAAGATCCTCGTCCACGAAATGGGCGCGGAAGAATACACGCGCCAGGTCGATGCCGAATTCGATCACATGCTTTCGCAGGGCATCGAACCGCCCTTTGCCGAACTCGAGCGTATCCGGACATTCTTCGAAGACCCGCTGTTCGAGGAAGGCGCGAGCGCGGAAATCGACCGCTCAGATCCCGATTTCGCCCTGTGGGTCGACCGCAACACCCACGCGCACAAGGCTGACGGCTATGTTTCGGCGGTCATCAGCCTCAAGCCCGTCGGCGGCATTCCCGGCGATGCCACCTCCGAACAGATGCGCCTGATGGCCGATCTGGCGAAGGATTACAGCTTCGACGAACTGCGCGTCATGCACACGCAGAACATCGTCCTGCCGCACGTCCGTGTGGCTGACCTCCATGCCTTGTGGACCGCGCTGGAAGAGGCAGGGCTGGGCAGCTCGAACCTCGACACGATCGAGGACATCATCGCCTGCCCGGGTCTCGACTATTGCAGCCTTGCCAATGCGCGTTCGATCCCCGTGGCGCAGAAAATCTCAGAGCGGTTCGCTGCCAATGGCAAGACCGAGGCGCTGGGCAAGCTGAAGCTCAAGATTTCGGGCTGCATCAACGCCTGCGGCCACCACCACGCGGGCCACATCGGCATCCTCGGTGTCGATAAGAAGGGCGTCGAGAACTACCAGCTACTGCTCGGCGGCAGCGAGGCGGAAGATGTCAGCCTCGCCAAGATCACCGGTCCCGGATTCGACGAGGCCGGCATCGTAGATGCGGTCGAAACGGCTGCGGACGTCTACCTGCGCGAGCGCGAAGATGGCGAGCGCTTCCTCGATACCTACCGCCGCATCGGCATGGCCCCGTTCAAAGAGGCGCTTTATGGATAATCTTTCCTCCGAAAACGACACGCTCATTCGCTATCGTGACGACGAGCCGGTCGATCACGCCGCTGTCACCGTGGATTCCTTCCTCGACCAGTCGTCGGCCAGCGCCGTGCGCGTCGAGCCGGGTGACGATGCGCGCGAACTGCTTCCGCATCTCGAACGCCTTTCGCTGGTCGAGGTGAACTTTCCTGCCTTTGGCGACGGACGGGGCTATTCCTCGGCGCAAATCCTGCGCGAAGCGGGCTACCAGGGCGAACTGCGCGCGGTGGGCGACGTGCTGGTCGACCAGGTCGCGTACATGCGCCGCTGCGGCTTCGATGCCTTCGATCCCGACGCCCCCTTGAACGAGGCCGATCTCGAAACGGCGCTCTCGCGCTGGCCCGAGGTATATCAGGGGGCTGCCGACAAGCGCACGCCGATCTGGAGCAAGAGGCACGCGTGAACGACGCGCGCGCCATCGACCGGCTCGATACAGGGCCGCGCTTTACGGAGCATGATGCCATCCGGCTGAACCGCATGTTCCGTGGAAGCGATACCGAGGAATGGCTGCGCGCCGTGCTCGAGGGCAACCTCGCGGGCGATATCGCGATGGTTTCCAGCTTCGGTGCCGAAAGCGCCGCACTTCTCCACCTGGTTTCGCAGATCGATCCGTCGGTGCCGGTGCTCTTTCTCGAAACCGGCAAGCATTTCCCCGAAACGCTCGCCTATCGCGACCTTTTGACCGAGCGTTTCGGCCTCAACCTCGTCAATCTCTATCCCGATCTCGACGATCTGGCGAAGCGTGACGAGACGGGGCTACGCTGGTCGTACGATCCCGACGGTTGCTGCGAGCTGCGCAAGGTGCGGCCGCTCGAAAAGGCGCTGGCCCGCTACGATGCTAGCTTCACCGGTCGCAAGGCATTCCAGTCCACTACGCGGGCAACGCTTCCGCGGTTCGAACTCGACACGTCGGATGCGCAGGGGAGGCTCAAGATCAATCCGCTGATCGACTGGGATGCGGACCGGATCTCGGCCTATTTCGACGAACACGACTTGCCGCGGCACCCGCTGATCGAGCGCGGCTTCGCGTCGATCGGCTGTTCCCCATGCACGCGAGCGGTGAAGCCGGGCGAAGACCCGCGCGCGGGACGATGGGCGGGCTGGGACAAGGTCGAGTGCGGAATTCACAAGCCGGGCGAGGAACCCTTCCTCTAGAAACGGGAAAGGCACCGCGGCGCCATGCCGACGGTGCCTTCCTTAGCTCGTGCGAATTCAGCCTTCGACGCGTTCGACCGTTGCGGTCTCGCCCTTGTCGTTGACCGAGGTCCAGACGCCGTCCTCACCGATCTGTTCGGTGTTGCACTTCATCGTGCCGTCGTCATCTTCATCGATATAGGCTTCATCGACAGCCGAGCAGTACTGGTCGGGAGATGGCTGTTCCCAGCGACCGGTCTGGTAGAGTTCGCCGTCCTTGGTGGTCACATAGGTTCCGTCAGCCTTGACCTCTTCCATGTAGACGACACCTTCGCCGTCGGTGACCTTGTACATGCCCGGTGACGGCATGCCGTCTGCGGCGGTCGGACCGGCCTCTTCGGCTACGGCGACCTCTTCTTCGGCTTCCATCGTGTCGGCTTCTTCGGCCTGTGAACAGCCTGCAAGGGCCAGCACGCTCACGGCAAAGATCAGTTTCCTCATGGTACTCTCCTGATGCGACCCATGAGTGAATTGCGGGGATTCCCGCTTGCGATTCGCGACCAGTGAGCCGGAGAGTAGGCCTTACGCGGCAGAACGCAACGCAAGCCGGTCAGGCGGTGCCGTCCTGCTTGACGGCCTGGCCCGCTTCGGCCGCCAGCTTGTCAAGATTGGCCTCGCGGATTGCCTTGGCTTCCTCGTCGTAAAGGAACGGCAGGAAGGCGTACCGCTTGCCCTTGGTCACAGGGAGCGCCTCGTGGAGCAGCGAGCAGGAGAACACCACCGCACCGCCGGTCGGCGCGCGGTAGGTGCGTCCTCCGAATTCGGGGAAGCGCAGGTCGCCGCCTTCGTATTCGTCGGCATTGAGATTGATCGTGACGGCGAACCGCCGATGCGCGGTACCGAAGGTGGTGTTGTCGCGGTGCGGGCGGAAATGACCTTTTCCGGCCTCGTAACAGGCGACGATATGTCGTTCGATGCGGGTTGCCTTGAAGTGGGTCGCGCGCTCGATCGCGGGGGCAATGCGGCGGGCGATGCGCTGGGACAGCATCTGGATGAGCTTCGGGTCCGTGATCGAAGTGTCGCGTCGGCGCTTGAAGTTGTCATCGAGAATGTGGGTCGTCTTGCCGTTCACGTCGCGCATGAAGCCAGAGGCCGTGCCGCCGTCACTTTCATACAGGTCGATCAGCATCCGGCAGGTTTCCGCATCGAATACGTCGGGCACCGTCAGCACTGGGGCGCCCCCGTCGGTAACGTCGGCGGTGCGGCTCTTGAGTTCCTCGATCGCCGCCTCGCCCGCGTCGATCCGGTAGCGCTGGATCACCCGCAGTTCGCGATCGAGCAGGACCCAGAAAGGCTCATAGCGATTGGCGTCGTTGGCCGCGCCGAACTGGCGGCTGACCGCGCGGTCATAGTCGAGGAAATACCGGATGCCGGGAAGGTCCTGCGCGATCCTGTCCTGCGCGACATCGGTGGGGTCGACGGTTACACCGAAGAACACCGCATGTTCGTCATCGAAGACAGCGCGATGTCTTGCCACCACCTCAAGCGCTGCCTTTGCCCCGGGCTGGCTGGCGGTGCCGAAGAACAGCATCAGCACGTGCCGCCCGCCGACCGAGTGGAAGGCGTAGCGATCCGATCCCGAAAGGGCTTTCGCATGGAACCAGGGAGCATAGTCGCCGGCTACCGGCGGGGCAGGCTGGGTGGTCATGTGGAGGTGTCTAAACCGCTTGGCAGCGGGCGACAATCACCTGTCAGAGCCAGCCTTCGCGCTTGTACCAGTCTGCTGTCGCCGCGAGGCCATCCTCGCCCGGAATGCGCGGCGTCCAGATGCCCTCGGGGACGGCGCGGTCGGGACGGCAGACCCAGTCGTCATGGACCATGTAGCCGACGCGGTCGTGAGTGAGTTTGGCATCGTCACCACGAAGCAGGCGGTCGGCCTTCGCGCCGATGCGGAGCAATGCGGCGGGAAGGTGAGGGGCGAGGACCCTTTTCCCCATCGCCCGACCGATCAGGCGGGCGAGCTCGCCGTGTTCGTAGCCCCGGTGCTGCCCGTCATCCGGCTCGAGTGTCGCTCCCGCAGCAGTTCCTGAAGGCGAAAGCGCCAGCAGGCATTCGGCCAGGTCGTCGACATGGATTATCGAGGTCCGGCCCTTCGGTGGAACTGGCACCACGCCGAACTTCGCCGAACGGAAGAGTTCGAACATGTCCTTGTCGCGAGGTCCGTAAACGGCAGGCGGACGCACGATGGTGAAGTCCAGCCCGCTCGTTTCGACAAAGGCCTCCGCATTGGCCTTGGAGGCGCCGTAGAGCGACAGCGAAGGCTCGCGCGCGGACAGCGAACTTGTGAAGACGAAGCGCCCGGCGCCTTGCGACTTCGCGGCGTGCAGCAATTTGCGCGTGCCGATGACATTGGCCTCTTCGAATTCCGCCGGGTCGGGCGTGTTCGTAAGGCCCGCGACATGCACGACGCAGTCGGCGCCCTCGCAAAGCACAGCGAGAGATTTCGAATCCGAGAGACTGCCCTCGACCCAGGTGACGCCGTCGCGAGGTGCCTGCGTCCGGCGGGTCAGTGCGCGGACTGCGATGCCTTTGCTCGCGGCGGCATCGAGGACGGCCTGCCCGACAAATCCCGTGGCTCCTGTCAGCGCAACGGTCATGCGCGCACCATGTGATCGCGGTGGACGACTGCAGCGCGCGGCGCATAGCCGAGCTTTTCCGCCTGCATGTCTTCACGAAGGCCGAGGATCGCGCGGCATTCTTCGCTCGTGTACTCGACCAGGCCCTGGCCCAGCCGCTCGCCCTTCGCGCCGTGGATTGCAACGAGATCGCCGCGCCGGAAATCACCTTCGATCTCGGTCAGTCCCGCTGCCAGCAGGCTGGCTCCGTCGGCGAGTGCTTCGGTGCAGCCGGCATCGACCGTGAGAACCCCGGAAGGAGCAAGCCGGCCCGAGAGCCAGGCCTTGCGGGCACTTTCGTCACCCTGCGGCAGGAAAAGCGTACCGCGTCCGGCATCGAGCGCGCGCGAAATGGGCGCTTCATGGATGCCGTTGATGATGGCGAGCGCGATACCTGCACGCTCGGCGATGCGGGCGGCCTGCAGTTTTGCCAGCATGCCTCCGGAGCCGAGACCCGATGTGGAACCGCCGGTCGCCATGGCGATGATCTCGGGCGTCACACCTTCGACCGTTTCGATCAGCGCGGCCCCGTTCTGCGCCGGATCGCGATCATAGAGCCCGTCGACATCGGAGAGCAGTAACACGCCCTGTGCCTGCGCGGCCTGTGCCACGCGCGCGGCAAGGCGATCGTTGTCGCCGAAGCGGATTTCTTCTGTCGCTACGCTGTCGTTCTCGTTGACCACGGGGATCGCACCCGCAACGAGCAGGCGTTCCAGTGTGGCCGAAGCATTGAGATAGCGGCGGCGGTCTTCGAGATCGTCGATCGTGACCAGCATCTGGGCGGCGACGAGACCGTGCGTCTCGAAGGCATCCGACCAAAGGCGCGCCAGTTCCACCTGTCCGACCGATGCGGCGGCCTGCGCATCGGCAAGACTGCCACGCCCTCCCTTGGGCAGGCCGAGCTTGGCAGCGCCAAGCGCGATGGCACCCGAAGAGACCACGATGACCTCGGTCCCGCGCTTCCGCAGCGCGGCAAGTTCCTGTGCCAGCGTGGCCAGCCAGTTTGCGCGGGGCTTGCCTTGCTCGATCAGCAGGGCCGAGCCGACCTTCACGACGAGTCGTTTTGCCTCACCCAGTCCTGAAAGCGTCGTGATCGCCATGGGCGTCAGATGGGCGACCACTCGCCGGTGCCGTCTTCCTCGGTGCTTTCCACCTCGGCGGCCTTGGTTTCGGTCGAAGTGCGATCGGGCAGGTAGCCGAGCACTGCGTCGAGCAGTTCCTCAATGCCCTCGCCGGTCGCACCCGAGATCGAGAAGACCTTGTCCGCGCCCGCTTCGAGCAATTCCTTGGCAAAAGCTTCGCCCAGTTCCTCGTCGGCAAGGTCGAGCTTGTTGAGCGCTACCAGCTGCGGCTTGTCGGACAGGCCGGCACCATAGGCCTCGAGCTCGGCATTCACCGTGCGATAGGCGTCTGCCGGATCCTGGCCGGCGATATCGATCAGGTGGATCAGCACACGGCAGCGCTCGATATGGCCGAGGAAGCGATCGCCGATTCCTGCGCCTTCCGCGGCGCCCTCGATAAGGCCGGGAATGTCGGCGATTACGAACTCGCGCGCCTTGTGCCGGACTACGCCCAGCTTCGGCACCAGCGTGGTGAAGGCATAATGCCCCACCTTCGCATTGGCGTTGGTGACCTGGTTGATGAAGGTGCTCTTGCCGGCGTTTGGCAGACCGAGCAGCCCGACATCGGCCAGCAGCTTCAGGCGCAGCCAGACCCACATCTCCTCGCCCGGCATGCCCGGCTGGTGCTGGCGCGGTGCGCGGTTGGTGCTGGACTTGTAGCTGGCATTGCCGCGACCACCCATCCCGCCTTCGAGGAAGACGACTTCCTGACCGACCTCGGTGAAGTCGGCGAGCACTTCTTCCTTGTCTTCCGACAGGATCTGCGTGCCGACGGGCACGTCGATAATCAGGTCGGGCGCGCCCGCACCCGTCTTGTCCTTGCCCTGTCCATGGCTGCCGCGCTTCGCCTTGAAGTGCTGCGCATAGCGGAAGTCGATGAGCGTATTGAGACCCTGCACGGCGCGGAAGATGATGTCGCCGCCCTTGCCGCCATTGCCCCCGTCTGGGCCGCCGTACTCAATGTATTTTTCGCGCCGGAAACTGACAGCGCCGGGACCACCCGCGCCGGATTTCAGATAGATCTTGGCCTGATCGAGGAAATGCATTGCGCGCCCCTAGACGGTTTTGAGGGGCATGGCGAGAACTACGAATGCTTCTGCGAAGGTCGAAATTTCCGAAGCCGTCAAAAAATTTGCCCGCATCGTGAATTAAACCCGCGACGCGATCCGTTCTCCTTGCAAGCCGGTCGCAATGGCGCCCGGTCACAAAAGGAGAAAGACATGAAATTCACCGCAACCCTGCCGATGCTCGCCCTCGGCCTCGCCACTGCAGCGACCGCAGCGATCCCGATGCTTCACGAGGAAGCCTATGCCCGGGATCAGGAAGCGCGGATCATTTCCAGCCCGATCGCCGGGATCGAGAACCGCTTCTGGTTCGACTACCGGATCGACATCACCGAGGCCCAGAAGGAACTGACCAGCGACCTGCGCCGCGCGTCCGATGTCGAGGACTTGCGCGATGCCTGGGAAGAATACGGCCACGAGCTCAAGGAAGAGCGCGAACACTACATCAAGGAAATGGCCGAGCGTGGCTATCGCTACGGCGAGGTGATCGTCGTCGAATAATCGCGAGGGATGTCCCCCCGGCCTGCATGTCCCAGGCAGGCCGATCTCCCAGGAAGGACCGGATGACCCCCCGGTCCTTCCAATTTTTGTGCCCGCGAAGGGCGACCAAAGAAAAGGCCGCAAACCCGAGATGAGGTTTGCGGCCCTTGTTTTTTGTGGCGCTGTTGGGGCTTAACGCCAGCCTGCCTCGCGCGCTTTCCTTTCGGCTTCGGCATCGAGTGCGGGACCTTGGGCGAGTTCCTGTGCGATCGCGAGGATATCGGCGTCTCCAGCTCCCGCCATGCGATAATCGGTGCTGGCAGCTTCGCTCCCTTCGCCCAAAGCCTCGAGCTGCCAGCCTTTGTCGTCGCGGCAGGCGATGCCGCCGCCGTCGGGAGCACTGAAGGCGCGGCAGAACTCGGCGTCGTCGTTCTGGAAACTCAGCAGTATGCGGGTGTCGGCGCTGCCGGTCTGTTCGGCAACCAGCGTCTGGTCGAGCACGGATGCAAGCTGCGCATCTGCGTAGCCGTCTGGCGTGTCGGACCCTCGCGGCAGGAAAATCGCGATGGCAAGCGAAGCGGCCAGTGCCGGACCTGCGACCCAACCCCAGCTCGGCAGCTTGCGCTTCTCCTCGCGCCGCTCCTTCGCCGCTGCAAAATCTACGACTTCCGGCTGCGGTTCGGGACGAAGCAGCGCGGCCATGTGTTCGGGCACCGGCTCTTCCGCGATCGGCGCGAAATGGCCTTGCAGCATCGCTTTGAGGGCGCGGTGCTTTGCGACTTCCTCTGCAAGGGCAGGATCGCTGGCGACTGCGGCGGCGACTTCGGCCTCGCGCTCGGGCGAAAGCTGACCGTCGGCAAAGGCGGCGATTTCCTCGCGGGTGATGCTCATTGTGCTTCTCCCAGCATTCCCATCAAAGCGTCTCGCCCCCGTACCAGGCGCGAATTCAGCGTGCCTACGGGGCAACCGACGATCTCGGCCGCTTCCTTGTAGGCATAGCCTTCAACCATCACGAGCAGCACGGCTTCGCGCTGGTCTTCGGGCAGTTTCTGCATGGCGCGGTCGACATTGGAAAGTTCCACCGCAGATTCCTGTGCGCCGTCGCCGCCGACGCCTGCGCCTGCTTCCTCGGCGACGAAGGTCTCGTGCCTGCGGGTGGTCTTGCGGCCCTCGTCGATCCAGATGTTGCGCATGATCCGATAGGTCCAGCTGTCGAGCCGCGTCCCCTCCGTCCACTTCGAACGGTTGGTGAGCGCACGCTCGATGGTCATCTGGCAAAGATCGTCACCGTCGGCCGGATTGCCGGCAAGCCCGACCGCGAAACGCCGCAGCCGGGGCATCAAAGCCAGCATATCGGTTTCGAACGATGTGCTCAGTGTCTTTGCCTTCCACGGATTAAACGGATGACTGCATGCGTTTCATCCATGCTTAATGCGTTTTAGTGGAGTAACGACAGACCGATGCGATTGTTTTCCCTGATTTCCGCGCTTCTGGCGATGGTTGCCGCCCCTTTGGCTGCGCAGATCGCGCTGCCTCGCGTGGGCGTTCCCGATGTCGGGAGCGTGGTCGACCAGATCGACGACAGGCTCGATCGGACCACGCGCGAAATAGAGCGGGAAACGCAGCGTCTTGCGAACGATCGCCTTCGCCGGATCGACCGGCTGGTCAGGCGCAATCGGGATGCGATCGAATTCGATGCGAACGGCGCTCCTGCCCGCAAGGGCGAACTGCTGGTCATGGACGCTTCGCAATCCGCTCTCGAAATTGCTGGCGAGCGTGGCTTTACCGTCCTCTCGCGCGAAAGCGTCGAAGGGCTGGATCTCCAGCTTGTGCGGCTCTCTGTGCCGGAAGGGATGAAACTCGCCGAGGCGCAGAAGCAGCTGGAGGCTATCGTGCCCGATGCCGTAGTTTCTGCCGATACGCTGCACTTCCAGGCCGGAGGCGCGGATGCTGCGAACCTTGTATTGGCGGCAGACGCGCCGAACTCGATTGGTGCGCCGGTAGGAATGATCGACGGTGCGACAGGCTCCTCGGTCAAAGTCGCCGAACAACGCGGCTTTGCAAAAGGCGCTCCTTACCCGAGCAATCATGGCAGCGCGGTGGCTTCGCTCCTCGCCTATGCTGGTGCGGGGACGATCCGTGTGGCGGACGTCTATGGCACCGACAAAGCCGGCGGCAATGCGCTTGCGATGGCCAAGGGGCTCGGCTGGCTGGTGACACGGGGCAGCAAGGTGGTGACCATCAGCCTCGTCGGGCCGCGCAATCCTGTGCTCGGCAGAGCCATCGCTTCGGCACAGCGCAAGGGCGTCGTCATCGTGGCCGCGGTCGGGAATGACGGACCGGCCTCACCGCCGTCATTTCCCGCTTCCTACGAGGGCGTGGTCGCGGTTACCGCTGTCGATGGCAAGCGCCGTGCCCTGATCGAGGCGGGGCGCGCGCTCCATCTCGATTATGCCGCCCCCGGCGCCGACATTTATGGCCGCAATGCAAAGGGGCGGCGCATGAGGCTGCGCGGCACGTCATTTGCCACCCCGCTGGTCGCGGCACGCGCCGCTCAGGCAATCGGGCAGGGAAGCGACTGGCGGAGCGCACTCGACCGCGAGGCGGAAGACCTTGGCAAGAAAGGCCATGACGACGTGTACGGGCGCGGCCTTGTTTGCGGGCGCTGCGACGGGCGCTAGAAAAGTTTTTCCAGAAAAGATGGATTAAGCGGCGAACCCCGCCCGTTTTCCTTTCAAGCGGATGCACCAACCACTCTTCGCATCCGTAAACGATGAAAGGGAAAACCATCATGAAACATCTTATTCTCGCAGCTTCGGCTCTCACCCTGATTTCGGCTCCGGCGCATGCTCAGCTCCTGGGTAGTGGCGGCGGCCTCGGCGGGGTGACCGGAACTGTCAGGGGCACTGTCGATACCACCCTGCGCGGTTCGACCGACCGGATCAGCACGATCACCCGCGGCACCGCACGTGGCAATGCTTCGACCGACGGCGACCAGAATGTCGACCGCGATACCGGCGAGGTTTCTGTGACGCGTTCGCTCGATGCGGGCCTCGAAGGTACCACCAGTCAGCTGATCGATAGCCCGCTGGGTTCCGCCTCGGGCGATGCCTCGGGCTCGGGCAGTGCATCGGGTTCGGGCAATGCCAATGCCCAGCTGATCGGCACGGATGCCGTTCGTAGCACAGCTGGCGACGCAGTGGGCCGTGCCCGTGACGGCGTTTCGACCGTTCGCAACCTCGCCACTCCGGCTGTCGGTGCCGTACGTGAGCGCGCCACCGGTCTTGCAGGCCAGGCAGGCAATGCTGCCGGTTCGGCCAACGGCGCGGCTTCGGGTGCGGGCTCGCTCGGTAACGGCATGCTGGCCGTGGCAGGCAGTGGCGATGCCGAGGGCGAAGGCGCCTTTGCAGTGGCACCGGGAATGCCGGTCAACCTTCCCTCGGGCCAGCAGCTCGGAAATGTTCGCGACATCGTCGCCACGCGTAGCGGCCAGGTTCGCGAAGTGGTCGTCGAGAGCCGCGAAGGACTTACCACCATTCCGGCAGCCAACCTCAGGGGTAGCGGCAACGCCTTGATCGCTGGCGAAGGCAGCGGCTCGGCATCGAGCGGCAATGATGAACGGCCCGAGCCGGTCAGCGAAGACATGGCTGAATAACAACAGGGTCGCAGAACCGCGAAGGGGCCGGATCGTCGAAAGGCGGTCCGGCCTTTTCGTATGTCTATTCGGGCAAATCCTCGCTTTCGAGAACCGCTGCCATCGGCGTGGTACGCGGCAGGCTCTGAAAGGCCTGCTGCTCTTCTGCAGGGACAGAGGCACGCGCTAAGGTCCGCCACAGGCCGAACATGGCGCCCATAATAGCCATGGTGCCGATCACGCCGAACAGGCCATCGGGGCCGAGTAGCCCCATCCCGAGCGAACCGATCATCGGGCCCGCGACGGCTCCTACCGAGTAGGTCAGGACGAGCCCGCTGCTCGCGCCGACACGCTCCTCTTCGGTAAGGTGGTCGTTCGAATGGGCGACGCACAGCGGATAGAGTGCGAAGGCGAAGCCTCCGAACAGGCTGCCGAGGACGATCGTGCCGAAGGAGGGCATCGGAACCAAGGCCATGACCGCGCAGATCGCTCCGACTATGAGGAAGCAGGCGTTGACCACTTGCCTGCGGTCGAAGCGGTCCGACAGGATGCCGAGCGGATATTGCAACACCACACCACCCGCGATCACGCAGAAGGTGAACAGGGCGACCTGCGAAAGCGGCATTCCGATCCGCTGCACGTAGACCGCGCCCAATGCGTAGAACGCGCCGAGCATGGCACCGGTTGCCAGCGTACCTACGATCCCGAGAGGCGAGGCTTTGTAGAGCTTCTTCAGAGAGAAGGGGACCGTCTTCTCGATCACAGGTTGCTGCATCTTCGTGAGCAGGATCGGAAGGAGGGCGATCGACAGCAGGATCGCCGACACCATGAAGGGCAGGTCGGGCGCATTGTCGCCGAGGTTAAGCAGGAACTGCCCTCCTGCCTGACCGCAATAGAGCGCAATCATGTACGCCGCGAGGATCGAACTGCGGTTGGCCGGGCTCGCCTGCTGGTTGAGCCAGCTTTCAAGGCATACGAACACGCCGGCCATCGCAAAACCGTCGATCAGGCGCAGGACAAGCCAGACCGCGGGCAGGTCTATGATCGCATAGGTCAGGCTGCTCGCCGAATAGACTGTCACGAAGGCCGCGAATCCGCGAATATGGCCGATATTGGCAATCAGCCGCTCGACCCGCATCGATCCGATCATCAGGCCCGCGAAGTAGCTGGTGGCAACCAGGCCGATGATGGCCGCCGACTGCCCGTCCTGCTCCAGCCGGATGGCGATCAGGGTCGACAGGAAGCCGCTGCCTGCCATGAGGACGAAGATCGCTGCCAGGATGGCGCGTACGGGAAGAGCGGACGTCAGCATTCCGGCGCTGCGTATCACTCATTGTGCGCACTTCAAGCCATGACGGCCCGACAATGCCCCGCGTGGCCTATGGTGCGAGCGGTCCGAGAGCCTTTTTCAGCGGATCGAGCCATGGTTCGAAAGGCTTCCATGCGTCCTGTCCGCTGCGGTTTATCGGGCGGCGGACCTGTTCGCTGCTGGCGGTACGCACTGCGCGGTCGGACTTGTGGAAGTCGAGGCAGGCTTCCTCGAAGGGCAGGCCGCAATATTCGAGCATCCGGCGGGTCTGACCCTCGAGATCGTCGAGCACGTCCTCGTGATCCACCCGCAAGACCTTGCCCGGCAGCACGCGGTCCCAGTGGTCCATGAGCGCGACGTAGTCGGAATAGTAGCGGCCGACTTCCTCCAGCCCGTAAGTGAACTCTTGCCCTTCGGCGAAGAGCTGTTTGAAGCCGGAGAAACAGCAGTCCATCGGGGCGCGGCGGGCATCGATGATCTTTGCATTGGGCAGGATCAGGTGGATGAGGCCGATGTGCCGGAAATTGTTCGGCATCTTGTCGATGAAGAAAGGCGCGCCTTGCCGGTGGACGCGGGTGTCCTCGATGAACTTTTCGCCGAACTGCGTGAGCTGTTCGCGGGTGAGATCATGGAGGATCTGCGGATATCGCGACTGGCCGGCCTTCCGGCCTCGCAGTCGGTGCGCCAGTGCAAGGATATTGGGCAGTTCCAGCGTCCCGTCGACCTGGCTGTGGCTGGCAAGGATCTGTTCGAGCAGGGTCGAGCCTGCACGGGGAAGGCCGAGGATGAAGATCGGGTCGGGCGCGGAATGGCCCGAACCTGCGTGCGTATCGAAGAGTTCCGGCGTGCAGAACTCGGCCTGTTTCGCCAGTTCCTCGCTCATGGCATCGGCGCTGTAGCGGGTTTGCGCGCGCTTCAGCGCATTGCCTTCCTCGTAGTGCCCGAATGACGCTTCGTATTCGCCGCGATCCTCGAACGCCTTGCCGAGCGCAAAGGAGAGGTGGACGCGGTCCATGAATGCGAGGCCGGGGCGAGCGGCCTGTTCGCGCATTGCAGCGATTTCGTCGTCGGTGAAGCTGTAGGTCTTGAGATTGGCGAGCGCGTAATAGGCGTCGCCGTGGTCGGGCTTGGCAGCGAAGGCGGCGCGATAGCTTTCGACCGCATCCTCCTGCCTGCCGGTTGTCTTCAAGGCATGGCCGCGGCTGGTCAGCGTGGCAGGATCATCGGGCAGCCTGGCAAGCACGGCATCGAACAGTTCGAACGCCTTGTCATAGTCGCCCGTCTGCATGCTCTCGATCGCGAGGTGAGACTGGAACAGCGGGTTTTCGGGGTCCTGCCGGTAGAGCGCCTCGGCTTCTTCACGCGCCCTTTCGAACTTCTGGCGGCGGCGCAGCGCGTCGATATAGTCGAGCCGCACCTGGACGTTGTGCGGCTCGAAGGCGGCGGCGCTGTCGAGCAGGAACTCCGCATCTTCGACTACGCCCAGCTGCATGCCGATCTTGGCGAGCAGGCGCATGCCTTCTACGTTCTTCGGATGGCTGCGAAGGTAATGGCGGCAAATTTCCTCGGCGCGCAGCAGGCGGCCTTCGTGGAAATGATGGGTAACCGCGACGAGTTCCTTCGGCAGGCCGTCGATCCGGTCGGCCTGCGCGATGGCATTCCGGGCTTCCGCTACTCGGCCCGCCTCTGTGAGGAGCGGTGCCATCGCGCGCCAGCTGGCTTCCAGCGCAGGGTTGAAGCGCGTGGCGTTGGCATAGGCGGAGATGGCGTCGGCCGTCTGGCCGCGAGCCTTTGCCAGATGTCCGGCCTCCTGCCACGCGCGGCCATATTCCGGCATGACGCCATGGAGCGCGGCGAGGTAGCCTTCGGCATCGTCAAACTGCTTGAGATAGCGCGCGGCGACCGCGGCCATGTACAGCGCTTCGCCGTCCTTGCCGTCTTCGGCCAGCAGGCTGTCGGCAAGCTCGCGTCCGCGTGCGAAATCGCCCGCCTGCAGGGCCTTTTGCGCTGCCGAAAGAGTGTCTTCGCGGGTGGTCATGATTATCGCCTAACAAACAGAAGCGGCGGAAGCGATGGCCTTTGCCCGCTCCCGCCGCCTCGTTTCCCGGTGAAGGGTGTCGGTCCTAGTAGTCGAAGCCGACGCGCAGGCCGACCGTCAGCGGACGGTTGGTCGCGATCCGCGGGCGGTCGTTGACGTAATTGCCCGAGATCTGTGCGCGTTCGTCGAACAGGTTCTCGCCAAACAGTTCGACGCTCCACTGCTCGCCCTTAACGCCTGCCGACAGGTCGACGACGGTGTAGCTGTCGAGTTCGAGCTTGTTGATCTCGATCACGTCGGTGAACTTCGATGCCGAATGCGTGACCTGGGGCTGGATGAAAGCTTCCCAGTCATTCGACAGCGACCATTCGTACCGTGCACGCAGATTGCCCTGGAACGACGGTGCGAAGGCCAGTTCGTTGCCCACGATCACGTCGCTCGTCGGGATGAGCACTTCGGTGATCTCGGTGTCGAGGATCGAGAAGGCACCCGAGAGCGTCAGGCCCGGCATCGAATAGGGTGCCACGGTGAAGTCTGCTTCCACACCGCGGATTTCCGCATTCGCAGCATTTGCCGAGAAGAACAGGTTCGTGATCGACGGGTCGAAGATCGTCGTCTGGAGGCGGCTGATGTCGACGTAGAACGCGCTGCCGTTGAAGCGCATCTGGCCGTCGAGCAGTTCGGTCTTCCAGCCGAATTCGTAGTTCTTCACTTCGTCGGTATCGAGTTCGAACGGAACCACGAAGCCCGCGCCATTGGTGGCGCCGCCCGGACGGTTGAGCAGTCCGGGACGGAAGCCTTCCGAATAGGTCGCGTAGAACAGCAGGTCCGGCGTCGGGGTGAGGGTCAGCGTACCCTTGTAGATCACGCCTTCGGCCTTCGCTTCGTCCGGTGCGCGAACGGCGTTGAATACCGCGCGGGCCTGCGAAACGCTCAGGCCGGCTGCGCGAATGTCGGCAAAGGTGTCGTTGATCGTGAAGGTCTGGCGCAGGGCCGAGTTGCACGAACCGATGAAGGTGAACGAACCGTCACCGTCATACAGGTCGTTGAGGTCGGTGCCGAACGCGTTCGCGTCCTGCGCTGCGCCGCTGTTGCAGAAGCTGCCGTTGGCGCTGCCTTCGAAGTCGACCCGGATGTTGTAGTAACGGATGCCGCCGGTGATGGTCAGCAGGTCCGGGATGATGTCGATGCTGGTTTCACCGAAGATGCCGAACTGCTCGTCGGTACGGCGGATATCGTTCCGGAAGATCGTTTCTGCCGGGAACGGGCCGTCGAGCGAGGTATAGCCCGCCTGCGGGAAGTTCGGTGCGAAAGCGCCGAACGGCTGAGCGATGACATTGCCCGGATAGGCGAAGTCGTTGCGTTCTTTCAGCTCCAGGTCGGAGAAGAACACACCGCCCGTGGTGCGGATCCAGTTGTCGTCCGGCGTGCTGAAGCGGAATTCATTGGTGAAGACTTCCGTTTCGCTGAACGAGGTGACGTAGAGGTTGGGTGCCTGGCAGGTGCCGCTGGGTGCAGCTGCGCCGGGATAGGTAACCGAGCCGTCACAGATGTAATACGGCAGATACTGACCGACGAACAGGTAGTCGGTGTAGTCGACGCGCTGGTCGGTCGTGCGGTCGGTGAACGCGCCCGTGTAGACCAGGTCGAGCATGCCGAGGCGGCCCTCGACGGTCCAGGCGGTGTTCGAGAACTCGTCTTCCAGCGTGTCTTCTTCGAAACGCTGGATTTCCAGATCGTCGAGACCGTCGAGTTCGGGATCGGCGAAGAACACGCCGTCGCTTTCGACTTCCTGGCGGCTGTGGGCCACGGTCACGGTCCAGTCGGGGGTGACTTCCCACAGCGCGGTGGCGCGGAAACCGGCATAGCTGGTGTCGTTGAAATCATCTTCGACCAGTGCCGCATTGTCGGCTTCGAGGAAGGTCACGTTCGACAGGTCGGCGCCGGCCTGGAAACCGCCGCGCAGCGCGTTCACCGGAACGCCGTTCGAACGGACCGTACCGGCGGGGCGGAAGCGGGCGCTTTCGCTCAGGTCGCGCGTACCGGCGACATTGTCGATGTAGCCGCCTTGGTGATCGTAATAGGCAACGCCGCGCAGCGCGATCGTGTTGGTCACCGGCAGGTTGACCATGACCTCGCCCTTGTAGCTCATCTCGCCGCCCTTGGTGAACGAGAGACCAGCATCGGCGCTCATGTCGAAGCCGGACAGGTCGGGCTTTGCAGTGATAAGGCGGACGACGCCTGCCTGCGAGCTTGCACCGAACAGCGTGCCCTGCGGGCCCGAGAGGACTTCGATACGCTCCATGTCGGCGGCGTAGACGTCGAGGTTACGACCCGGCTGTGCCAGCGGCTGTTCGTCGAGATAGAGCGCCACGTTGGGGGCGAGACCGGCAACGCCGGCAGTCGTCAGGTTCGGCGTGGTCGAGGCGAGGCCGCGAATGTAGATCGTGCTCTGACCCGGGCCGCTGCCACCTGCGGTGACCGTGGGAAGCTGGTCGAGATAATCCTCGAAGGTGTCGACTGCGAGTTCGTCGAGTTCCTCGGCGCCGATGGCGGCGACGGAAACGGGCACGTCCTGCAGGTCTTCGCTGCGCTTCTGCGCGGTGACAACGATGGTCTGGACGCCGCCTGCGCGCGGCTGTGCTTCAGGTTGTGCTTCCGTGGTTTCCTGCGCGAGTGCAGGCGATGCGACTGCGATGGCGAGCGCGCTAACGGACGCGCCGCTGATGATTTTCTTCATGGCTGGAAGTTTCCCCCGTGTGGATCGATATCTGTCGCCCTGCACCCGGTTATCCGGACGGACCAATATTCGTGAGCGTGTGAAAATCACAATCCCGCTCGACGAGACCAATAAGGAAGGGTGGGGGGCGCGACCACCGGTGCGACTTCAAATTACCGAATGAATTGAGTCCTGTTGCAATGAGACAACACAGGAAAGAACTCGGACAAATATTTCAAATAAGAAAACCGATATCGGAATATGAACGTTATCAGGACTTAGTTGCGTAATATTTTACTATCTCTAGATTATATATTTGTGGAAGTAGTTTCAAATAGAAATCGAGATATACTGAAAAATCACGCTGAGGACTGTAACCTATTGTCAGGAAACTACTTCGTGGCGGCGAGGTCGGCGCAGCCGGCCGCAGTAGTCGGCACGCCGTGCTTCTTGCGCCTGAGGTCGTAGATAACCGCCTTCACGATCGAAATCGCCATCAGGGCGACGACCACGGAGAAGGGAAGTGCGCCGATGATCATGGTGATCCGGATCGCATCGATCCCGCCAAGGATGAGCATCGATCCCACCACAAAGGCGAGGGCGGCACCCCAGAAGACGATGTGGCGGCGGCGCTGGCCGCTGGTATCGCCCGCTCCGTTGATCGTGTTCACGATCAGGATGGCGCTGTCGGCCGAGGTGACCAGATAGGTCATGAGCAGCAGCACCACGAGGCCCGAGACCACCGAAGCTACGCCGGGCGACAGGAGGACGGCGAGCGTGGCGAAAAGCTGGTCCGAAATGCCGGCACCGACAATGCTGCCCCCCGCTACGCCGCTGAGTTCCAGGTCGATCGCGGTCCCGCCGACGATGGTCATCCAGGTGAAGCACATCAGCGATGGCACGAGGATCACTCCCAGCACGTATTCGCGAATGCTGCGGCCGCGCGAGATGCGGGCGATGAACATTCCCACGAATGGGGCGAAGGCGATCCACCATGCCCAATAGAATACCGACCAGTCGAGCTGCCACTGGACGAGTTCCGCTCCGTTCGGGCCCGCTTCGTCGAACAGGGTCAGCGAATTGGGTGCGATCGTGCGCATGTAATCCCACAACCCGACGCCGAGCAGTTCCAGGCCGAGCAGGCCCGACCCCACGACGAGGAACAGGGCGAGCAGGGCGAAGGACAGCCCCATGTTGAGGTTGGACAGCCACTTGATGCCGCGTCCGACCCCCGAAAGCGCGCTGATGGTCGAGGCGCCGACCAGCACGACCAGCGAAACGATGACCGCGGCGGCCGAGGACGACCCATCCGGATCGAGTAACCAGTCTCCAAGGCCGAGGCGGGCGAGGCCGGCAACGAACTGTTCGACCCCGAAGCCCATGGTGACCGCCACGCCGAGGATCGTCGCGACCACGGCAACGATGTCGATGACATGCCCCCAGATACCGGACATTTTCAGGCCGAACAGCGGCGCGAGGCCGGAACGGATCGTCAGCGGCAGGCCGCGCCGGTAGGCGACATAGCCGATCGCAAGGCCCACCAGCGCATAGGTCGCCCATGCGGCGAGGCCCCAGTGCAGGAAGGTATAGGAATAGGCCGGCCGGACCGCTCCGGCGGAGAGCGGCTCGATGGTTCCGCGGATGATGTCCGGATTGTTTGCGAAATGCGCCAGTGGCTCGCCCGTGGAATAGGTCAGCATGCCGATGCCGATGCCTGCACCGAAGAGCATGGCGAACCAGCTGAACCGTCCGAACTCGGGCTCGTCGTCGGGGGCTCCGATCTTCAGGCTACCGGCCGACGGCCACAGTGCGAGGAGGAAACACACGACCACCAGCGCGGCAACGAGGTAGACATACCAGCCCGCGAAACTCGAGATGATGGTGGAATTCGCCGCGCTCAGCGTTTCGCTGGCGCTGACGGGAAAGAAGATCGCCCACATGATCAGCAACGACACGATGATCTTGGACGGGATCGTCACCGCGCGGCTGAAGCCGTCGTAGAAACCGCGGTCGTGTGTGTTGATCGGAAGCTCCACCAGAGGCGGGGCGATGGGCGCATCACTTTCGGAAGACATGTCGCCCAGTCATAGGGAAGCGACAGCAGGATGCAAATGTGCAGGGCCGATAAGGGCGGGAGTGGTGCCGGCTAGAGGAGTCGAACCCCTGACCTGATGATTACAAATCAACTGCTCTACCAACTGAGCTAAGCCGGCACACCGAGCGAGAGCGCGAGCGCCTCTGGCGCAATTTGCGCGCCGCGTCCAGTATCATTGCGCCTCCATGGCATCGCGCCTATCGGGTCTGCGATGGATCTAGGCGCAATCGTTTCCGAGACTTACGCCGAACTGGCCGACGAGCGCGGCAGCGGCACTCCTGCGAGCTATATTCCGGCGCTGGCACTGGTCGATCCGAACAAGTTCGGTATCGCGCTCGCCACGCGTGACGGCGAGGTCGCGTGCGCGGGCGATGCGGACGAGCGATTCTCGATCCAGTCGATATCGAAAGTGTTCGCGCTTGCGCTTGCGCTGGAGCGGGAAGGGGCTTCCCTGTGGGACGCTGTTGGCCGCGAGCCTTCGGGCAATGCTTTCAACTCGATCGTCCAGCTGGAGCGCGAAAAAGGCATCCCGCGCAATCCGTTCATCAATTCGGGTGCGATCGTCACCACCGATCGCTTCATTGGCGACCGATCACCCGACCAGGCGGTGGAGGACCTGCTGACCCGCCTGCGCCGGATGGGACGCGACGAAAGCATCACTTTCGACGAGGAAGTGGCACGAAGCGAAAGCGAGACCGGTTCCCGCAATCGCAGCCTTGCATGGTTCCTTGCCGACTTCGGGCGGCTCTTGAATCCGGTCGAAGACGTGCTGTCGGTCTATTTCCGCCAGTGCGCGCTCGCGATGAGCTGTCGCCAGCTTGCCGAAAGTGCGCTCTTCCTCGCTTTCGACGGGACCGATCCCGTCACCGGCCAGCGCATGTGCAGCGCCAGCCGTGCGCGGCGGATCAACGCACTGATGCTGCTGTGTGGCCATTACGACAATTCGGGCCAGTTCGCTTTCGAAGTCGGCTTTCCCGGCAAGTCGGGGGTCGGCGGCGGCATTCTTGCGTGCGTACCGGGCAGGGCTGCGATTGCGGTGTGGTCCCCCGGCCTCAACCGTGCAGGTACGAGCTTGCTTGGGGCCAAGGCCTTGTCGAAGATCGCGCTAAAGACCGGCTGGTCGGTTTTCAGCGGGCGGCTACCTGAAATCTAGAGCGCGCCGAAGGTCCAGCCTTCGGTCCGGGCGATGTGCGGCGTAAGACCTTTCGGAGACCATCGCGCCTGATCGTCAGCAACGTGCCTTAGCCATGCGGCGGTGAGCAGCGCGTCGGTCGCGTGATCATCGATCGTTCCCGCTCCGGCGACTGCTGGTGATCCCAAGGCGCCCAACGCCTCGTTTAGATCTTCGAAGGTCCGCATCTTGGCCCTGGAAGAACTGCGGCCGGCCTCCAGTGCTGCGAGGCTGGTGTATATCTCGACCACCACCGAACCGCTCTGGGCCATCGGATCGACCGGCCAGACCGGCACGTGCCCGCGAAGTCGGTGCAGCATCCTCATGCCCGTGAGGCTTGATTTGCCCACCTGCGCTGCGCCGACGAGGTTGAAGTTCGAATAGGGCTTGCACCCCATCGCCGCCTGCGCTTGCTCGGTCACCCTGAAGCGCCCGCGGCCGTGGTCCGCCCCGTCGCAGCCGAAATGCGTGCCGGTGTCGCTGCCGTCGCGGAAATAGGCGCGGTAGTCGGGATGCGCGACAAAGCTGTTCGCACCCAGATTGGGTTCGTCCCGGCAGATGTCGTCGATCAGGGCCCACAATGCGGGGGCATCGGGAAGCTGGACGCGGTTGCGCGGAAAATACGCTCCGCAGTCGTAATGGGGTAGGGCAATCCCGAGGTCGAGGCCGACCAGCGTATCTTCCGGCAGGTCGTCGCGCAGCAGTGACAGCACATCTTCGCGCGACCAGCCTCTGCCTGCATCGACCAGAACCGGCGGGCCGCCTGCGCCATCGGCTATCGCCAGCGCGATCCCCTTTTGCCGCGGGCCCTTGGCGCCGGACCAGTCGATCGCAAGGAAGTGGCCGAAGCGCCTAGCCACGTTCGCGCCTGAGCTTGTCCCAATAGTCGAGCCGCTTCTTCACTTCGCGTTCGAAACCGCGTTCGACCGGCTGGTAGTAGGCCTGAGGCTCCATCTCTTCGGGCCAGTAATTGTCGCCCGAGAACCCGTCTTCGGCATCGTGGTCGTAGCTGTAGCCTGCGCCGTAGCCGATATCCTTCATCAGCTTGGTCGGCGCGTTGAGGATGTTCTGCGGCGGCATCAGGCTGCCGGTCTCCTTCGCGCTCTTGAACGAGGATTTCTGCGCCTTGTAGACAGCGTTCGATTTGGGTGCGGTGGCGAGATAGGTGCAGGCCTGAACCAGCGCGAGTTCGCCCTCCGGACTGCCGAGAAACTCGTAAGCGTCCTTGGCCGCCATGCACTGAACCAGCGCCTGCGGGTCGGCCATGCCGATATCCTCGACCGCCATTCGCACGAGGCGGCGGGCGAGGAAGCGCGGCTCTTCGCCAGCGGTCAGCATACGCGCGAGATAGTAGAGGCTCGCCTGCACATCGCTGCCGCGCACGGCTTTGTGCAGGGCGGAGATGAGATTGTAGTGCCCCTCGCGATCCTTGTCGTAGACCGCGACCCGTCGTTGGAGGAACTTGCCGAGCCCTGCCGGATCGAGCGGCTCGTCGATCTTGGCGTTGTACAGCGTTTCGGCCTGGTTGAGCAGGAAGCGCCCATCACCATCGGCACTGGCGACGAGTGCATCTCGGGCCTCTGCGGTCAGGGGAAGGGGGCCTTCGAGTTTCTCGGCGCGGTCGAGCAGCTCGCCAAGGGCATCGTGATCGAGCCGCTGGAGGATCAGCACCTGCGCGCGGCTGAGCAGTGCGGCATTGAGCGCGAAGCTGGGATTTTCCGTGGTCGCGCCGACCAGCGTCACCGTGCCGCGCTCAACGAAGGGCAGGAAGCCGTCCTGCTGCGCGCGGTTGAAGCGGTGGATCTCGTCCACGAACAGCAAGGTGCGCTGGCCTGCTTCAGCCGCCTTGTCTGCCGCTGCAAAGGCTTTCTTGAGGTCGGCCACGCCGCTGAACACCGCGCTCACGCTTTCGAACCGCATACCCACGCTGTCTGCCAGCAGGCGGGCGATCGTGGTCTTGCCCGTGCCCGGTGGTCCCCACAGGATCATGCTGGAAAGCCGCCCGGCGGCAACCATGCGCCCGATCGCTCCTTCGGGGCCGGTCAGGTGGTCCTGCCCGATGACCTCGGCAAGGGTTTCGGGACGCAGGCGATCGGCGAGCGGCGCGTCTTCGCGCAACGGCTCGCGCTTAGGCTCCTGCGGGAGCTGGTCGGGAAAGAGATCGGACATTGGTCGGTTCACATAGGACGTTCGCCGAGGATTTGCAGTGCCCGCTTGCAGAAGGCTAACTAAGATATATCTTAGAGCTATCGAAGATTGATTAAGGAGCGAGCGATGCACAAGGCTCGGAAAATTCGCAAACTGCGCAAGTTACGCAAGATGGGCATGATGGGTGCCTGGCCCCGCATGGAAATGATGGGCGGCTGGGACGATGCCTTCGGGCCCGATGGTCCGTTCGGTCCGGGCGGGCCTTTCGGACCGGGTGGCCCTTTCGGCAAGCGGGGCGGAGGACGGCGCCGCCGCATGTTCGGTTCGGGTGAACTCCGGCTGGTCCTGCTCAAGCTTCTCGGCGACGAACCGCGCCACGGCTATGAATTGATCAAGGCGGTCGAGGATCTGACCGGCGGCAGCTATGCCCCCAGTCCCGGCACGGTCTACCCCACGCTATCCCTGCTCGAAGACGAGGGCGCGATTGCCCCCGCCAAGGGCGACGAGACGCGCAAGGCCTACGAGATCACCGATGCGGGCCGCGAAGAATTGGAGGAACGCGCAGAGGAGGTCGAGCAGCTGATGGAGCGGCTGGCGGGCCATGGCGAACGCCGCCGTGCCTATGCCACCCCCGAGATGTTCCGCGCGGCGGGCAATCTTGCAGGCGTGCTCAAAAACAAGGCGCGCAGCGGACAGCTCGACCAGAAGACGATGGAAGAGATCGTCGACCTGATCGACGAGCTTGCGAAAAAGATCGAACGCCTCTGATCCGTCTCACGCTTGCGTCCCCTCGTGTGCACGCTAGTCTGTGCGACGAGGGACGCGAGAGGGGAGATTTCGCATGGATACGACCACGAGGACGCCTTGGCACCTTTGGGTGATCGGGGTGGTTTCGCTGCTCTGGAACTCGATCGGGGCAGCGGATTACATATTCTCCAGCCTGCGCAGCGAAGCGTGGTTCAAGATGATGCAATATCCCGAAGCGGGTATCGCATATCTGGACCAGTTTCCGGCCTGGGCACATGGCGGATGGGCACTGGGCACACTTGGTGCCTTCGTAGGGTCGATCCTGCTCCTGGCGCGCAGCCGCCACGCCTTCGTCGCCTTTGCGATTTCGCTGCTCGGGATCGCCATTACCACGGTTTATGAAGCTGGCGCGGAAATGCCGCCGGAGCTCGCCGAAGTGCAGCCGGCCTGGTTCCCGGTTGTCCTGTGGGCAATCGCCATCCTCCTGTTCTTGTACAGTTGGATGATGAAAAAGCGCGGCGTACTGAAGTAGAGTTTAGTCTGCGGCTGTGCGCTGGCCGTGCAGCCGCAGGTAGGTATCGACAACCGCCTGGTTGATCGCGTCCCACGAATAGGCGCGGGCAGCCTTCTCGCCTGCCGCACCGTGGGCAAGGCGAAGATCGTCATCCGTGCAATAGGGCGCGAGTGCCTCGGCGCAGCCTTTCGAGAAGGCATCGGTCTTGCTTGGCGGGACAAGCTGCCCGGTCTCGCCCGGAGTCACGAGGCTTGCCGCGCCGGTAGCACCGGCTGCGACGACAGGCAGGCCGCAAGCCATCGCCTCGAGCGTCACGTTGCCGAAGGTCTCGGTAATCGAGGGGTTGAAGAAGATATCGCCGCTCGCCAGCGCACGGCCCAGATCCTTGCCGGTCTGGAAGCCGACGAAGGTGCCTCCCGGCAGCGCCTTTTCGAACCACCCGCGGGCAGGCCCGTCGCCGATCACCAGCACCTTGTGCGGCACCTGCCGCTTGCGCAGTTCGACGATCGTGTCCGAGAAGACGTCGAGGCCCTTTTCCATGACCAGCCGGCCAAGGAATACGATCGCGACATCGTCATCTGCCAAACCATTGGCACGGCGCCATTCCAGATCGCGACGCGAAGGATCGAAGACGGTGCGATCCACGCCGCGCGACCAGATCGAGATATCCTCGTGCATGCCCTGCGCACGAAGTTCGTCGATCTGGCTCTGCGAGGGGGCAACCAGCGCGTCGCAGCGATTGTAGAAGCGGCGCAGCAGGCTCTCGATTGCCGGTTCGAGGAAGGCCAGACCGTAATAGCGCGGATAGGTCTCGAAGCGCGTGTGTACACTCGCCAGCACCGGTACGTCGTTCTGCCGCGCCCATTTCAGCGCGGCATGGCCGGTCGGATCGGGCGAGGAAACATGCACCAGGTTCGGCGCGAAATCTTCAAGGTCGCGGCGCGCTTCGGAATTGAGGCCCAGCGGCAGGCGATATTCGCCGCGCCCTTTCACGGGCATGCGGACATTCGGCACGTCGACGAGGTCGCCGGTCGCCTCGAAGTCCGGTTCGGCCACAACAGGGGAGTAGACGCGCAGCTGTGCGCCCTGCCGCAGCAGGTACTCTGCGAGCCGGTTCAGGGCCTGGTTCGCGCCGTCGCGGGTGTAGTTGTAGTTCCCGCTGAACAGCGCAATGCGAAGGTCGGACACATCCATCGCGCGGGGCCATAGGAAATGCTCGCGCATTTGGCGAGTGGAGAGTTCGGGACACGCCGGATCGCCCGCAGAACTCGCCCCGTCGCGCTTGCACGATCCAGCTCGGAACTCCCGGGCGGCGTCGCGACTTGATAGGGCGAAACCCAGAATGCGTGGACGCATACCTATTTCACGTTGACTCCCGGGAACGTAACTTTATTGCCGCCAGCGGGCCACGCGGTCCCAACGCCGCGCGTGCTCTCTGCAAGGAGAGAATACATGACTGAACCGACGCTCAAGCCTGAGCGCCCCTTCTTCTCGTCGGGGCCGACTGCCAAACACAAAGGCTGGTCTGCCGCCAATCTCAGAACCGAATCGCTCGGACGCTCGCATCGCAGCGCCCTTGGCAAGTCGCGGCTGAAATATGCCATCGACCTGTCGAAGGAGATGCTCGGCGTGCCCGAGGATTACCTTGTCGGCATCATGCCGGCCTCGGACACGGGCGCGCTCGAATGCGCGATGTGGACGATGCTGCGCCCCGACCGCCCGGCAACCGTCGCGGCGTGGGAAAGCTTCGGCAACGTCTGGATCCAGGACGCAGTCAAGCAGCTCAAGCTGCCCAAGCTGACCACGCTCGACGCCGATTACGGCGAAATTCCCGATCTCGCCTCGATCCCGCAGGACAATGACGTCGTCTTCACCTGGAACGGCACGACCTCCGGTGCGAAGATCCCGAATACCGACTGGCTTGCACCGGGCCGCGAAGGCGTGACGATCAACGATGCCACCAGCGCCGTCTTCGCGATGGAGATGGACTGGGCGAAGCTCGATGCCACGACTTACAGTTGGCAGAAGGTAATGGGCAGCGAAGCGCAGCACGGCATGCTGATCCTCAGCCCCAAGGCCGTTGCCCGCATCGAGGAATACGATCCGGCATGGCCGCTGCCCAAGCTCTTCCGCCTCAAGAAGGGTGACAAGATCAACCGCGGCATCTTCGAAGGCGCGACGATCAACACGCCTTCGATGCTGGCGACCGAAGATTACATCGATGCGCTCGAATGGGCGCAGGCGATGGGCGGCCGCAAGGCGATGTTCGAACGCGCCGATGCCAATGCCAAGATCGTCCTCGACTGGATCGAGGCGACGCCGTGGCTGCGCAACATGGTCTCCGACCCTGCCAAGCGGACCAACACCGGCGTATGCTTCGTCTTCCAGGGCGACTGGTATGAAAGCCTGTCGGCAGAAGACCAGGCCGCCGTTCCCAAGAAGATCGTCAAGCTCCTCGAAGAGCGCGACGTCGGCTACGACTTCAACGGCTATCGCGATGCCCCGCCGAGCCTTCGCATCTGGTGCGGCGGCACGGTCGAGCAGGAAGACCTGAAGCGTCTCCTGCCGTGGATCGAGTGGGCCTACGAGACCGTCAAGAACGGCTGATCCGGTTGGCGGCCCCACGAGAACGGGCCGCCGCCTCCCCCCAATTACTGTCCGGCGACGCGCCGGGAAAACGACAGGAATATTCCGTCATGAGCAAACCCAAAGTCCTCATCAGCGACAAGATGGACCCCAACGCAGCGCGCATCTTCGAAGAGCGCGGCTGCGACGTCGACGTCATCACCGGTGAAACGCCGGAAGAACTCAAAGCCCGTATCGGCGATTACGATGGTCTCGCCATCCGTTCGTCGACCAAGGTGACCAAGGAAATCCTCGACGCCGCGACCAATCTCAAGGTCATCGGCCGTGCGGGCATCGGTGTCGACAATGTCGACATTCCCTACGCCAGTTCGAAGGGCGTGGTGGTGATGAACACGCCGTTCGGGAATTCGATCACCACCGCCGAACACGCCATTGCGATGATCATGGCGCTGGCCCGCCAGATTCCGGCAGCCGACCGTCGCACACAGGCAGGCGAATGGCCCAAGAACGATTTCATGGGCGTCGAAGTCACCGGCAAGACGCTGGGCCTGATCGGAGCGGGCAATATCGGTTCGATCGTGGCCAGCCGCGCACAGGGGCTGAAGATGAAAGTCATCGCCTTCGATCCCTTCCTGACCGAAGAACGCGCAGTGGAGATCGGGGTAGAGAAGGTCGATCTCGATACGCTGCTCGCACGTGCCGATTTCATCACGCTGCATACGCCGCTGACCGATGAAACCCGCAACATCCTCAGCCGCGAAAACCTTGCCAAGACCAAAAAGGGTGTGCGCATCGTAAATTGCGCGCGTGGCGGCCTGATCGACGAGGCTGCGCTGGCCGATGCGCTCGACAGCGGACAGGTGGCAGGCGCGGCGCTGGACGTGTTCCAGACCGAACCGGCCAAGGAAAGCCCGCTGTTCGGCAAACCCAACTTCATCTGTACGCCGCACCTTGGCGCCAGCACCAACGAAGCGCAGGTCAATGTCGCGCTGCAGGTGGCTGAACAGCTTGCTGATTACCTGGTCAACGGCGGCGTCACCAATGCGCTCAACATGCCTTCGCTCAGCGCAGAGGAAGCGCCCAAGCTGCGCCCCTACATGGGCCTCGCAGAAAACCTCGGCAGCCTCGTCGGACAGCTCGCGCACGGCAATCTCACCAAGATCAGCATCGAGCGCGAAGGCGCGGCAGCGCAGCTTTCGGGCAAGCCGATCGAAGGTGCAGTGCTTGCCGGCCTGATGCGCCAGTATTCGGACACGGTGAATATGGTCAACGCGCCCTTCCTCGCGAAGGAACGCGGCCTCGATATCCGTTCGATCCGCCACGAGAAGGAAGGTGCCTACAACACCCTGCTGCGCGTGACCGTGGGTACCGACAGCGGCGACCGTTCGGTTGCCGGCACGCTGTTCGGGGCAGACGCACCGCGCCTGACCGAGATCTTCGGTGTTCGCATCGAAGCCGAACTCGACGGGCACATGCTCTACATCGTCAACGAAGACGCACCGGGCTTCATCGGCCGCATCGGTTCGCTGCTCGGCGAAAACGGCATCAATATCGGTACCTTCAACCTCGGCCGCCGTGCTGCAGGGGGTGAGGCGGTGCTGTTGCTGAGCGTCGACCAGCCGATCCCGCAGGACGTCGTCGACAAGGCCTGCGCGCTTGAAGGCGTGAAGACCGTAATGCCACTGGCATTCTAAACTGCGATAGGGCAGGGGACCCCGCGCTATGACCAAGCCCGACGATCTCCTGCCCATCGGCCTCGAAGACGCGCTGCCCGCGCGCGCCGCCGCGATCACCCGCGCCATGCGCCAGGTTCTCGATGCCATGGACAGCCATGGATATGACCGTGTGCGTCCACCGCTGGTCGAATTCGAGGCTTCGCTGGCAGGCCGGATGGAAGGCGTGGCGACGCGCCGCATGGTGCGTTTCACCGATCCCGAAAGCCTGCGTACACTCGCACTGCGCAGCGACATTACCGTGCAGGTCGGGCGCATTGCAGCGACCAGTCTTGCCGAGGCTCCGCGTCCCTTGCGCCTTGCCTATGCTGGCGAGGTTGCCCTGCTGAAGGCGGACCAGCTCGATCCCGCACGCCAGCGCCTGCAGATGGGCGCCGAACTTGTCGGAAGCGATAGCGTTGCGGCTGCTATCGAAGCAGTGACCGTAGCACTCGACGCTCTCGAAGCGGCTGGACTGACCGGCCTTTCGGTCGATTTCACGCTCCCCGACCTCGTCGATACACTGGCCGAGGAAGCGCTGCCGCTGGCAGAGGAGAAGCGCGAAGCGGTCCGCCGCGAACTCGACATGAAGGATGCCGGCGGGCTCAAGGCGGCCGGGGGCGAGGACTATCTCCCGCTGCTTTATGCGACCGGCCCTTTCGATGATGCGATAGAGAAGCTGGCCGCACTCGATGTCGGCGGTGTGCTCGCATCACGCATTGCTGCCCTGCGTGAAGTAGCCGCCGCACTCGGCGACCGGGCCCGCCTCACGCTCGACCCATCCGAACGCCACGGTTTCGAATACCAGAGCTGGTTCGGCTTCACGCTGCACGCCACCGGTGCGCGCGGCGCGCTGGGCCGCGGCGGTACCTATGCGATCAAGGGCAGCGAAGAAGCCGCGACCGGCTTCTCGCTCTATATCGAGCCGCTGCTCGAAGCGCTCGGACAGACCAATGCGGGCCGGCGCGACACGCTCTTCCTGCCGCTAGGCCACGACACCGATGCGGCTTTGCGCCTGCGCGGCGAAGGCTGGCGTACGGTGGCGGCTATCGGCGAGAATGACGACGCTTCGGCGCTCGGCTGCACGCACGTGCTCGACGGCGGCGAGCCCAAGGCTCTTTAATCAGCCTGCCACTGGTCGTGCTTTGCCATGATGCCGGTGAACAGCTCCGAATTGACGAGTTCGCTCAGCCAGCGCTGCACATTGGGCAGGTCCTGCGCATCGAACCATTCGCGATCAGCATTTGCGAACTGGCGGATGAAGGGAAAGATGGCGATATCGGCGAAGCCACGTTTCTCGCCACCCAAACAGTGGCTGTTCGCCAGTCGCTCTTCCAGTGTGCGCAGGTGGTCGAGCGCCTTTTGCCCATGCTCCTCCGGATCGACGTCGTCATAGCGTGTCGAGTATTTGTATCGGTCGAGATGGTGCTTGAACGGGCCGTCGTTCGCGGCAAGCAAGTCGTTATCGTCGCGCTCGAGCCAGTCTTCGGGGTCGTTCTTGCTCAGCGCCCAGCGCATGATGTCGAGGCTTTCTTCCAGCACCGCGCCGTCTTCGGTCACCAGTACGGGCACTGTTCCCTTGGGTGAGACTTCGAGCATCTGCGGCGGCTTGTCGCGGAGCACGACTTCGCGATGATCGTATTCCGCGCCGCTGATGCTCAGCGCCATGCGGGCGCGCATCGCATATGGGCAGCGCCGGAAGCTGTAGAGGACCGGCTCAGCCATCCTCTTCCTTCCGGCCGATGTGTTCCGCCCCGCGCGCTGCGGCGAGCTGTTCCTGCCGCTGGCGCTCGCGATATCGTGCGCGCTGTTCGTCGCTGCGCTCGCCGTGGCACTGGTGGCAGGAGACGCCCTCTTCGTAATGCTCGTGTGCAAGGTCCGCTTCGCTCAAGGGGCGGCGGCATGCGCGGCACAGGCTGTGCGAGCCGACATCGAGACCGTGCTTCACGCTGACACGCTCGTCGAAGACGAAGCACTCGCCTTCCCAGCGGCTTTCCTCCTGCGGCACCTCTTCCAGATACTTCAGGATGCCGCCCTTGAGGTGGTAGACTTCGTCGAGACCCTCGGACTTCACGAAAGCGGTCGATTTCTCGCAGCGGATGCCGCCGGTGCAGAACATCGCGATCTTGGGTTTGCGGCCCTCGGCCTCGAATTCCTCGCGGCGGGCGCGGAACCACTCGGGAAACTCGCGGAAGCTCTTCGTCTCGGGATCGATCGCGCCTTCGAAGGTGCCGATGGCGACCTCGTAGTCGTTTCGCGTGTCGATCAGGATCGTGTCGGGGTCCGAAATCAGCGCGTTCCAGTCCTGCGGATCGACATATGTCCCGACGCCGCCCTTCGGATCGAGATCGGGCTGGCCCATGGTCACGATTTCGCGCTTCAGGCGGACCTTGGTGCGGTGGAAGGGCAATTCGGCGCTGCGGGATTCCTTCCAGTCGAGATCGGCGCATCCGGGAAGCTTGCGGATATAGTCCAGCACCGCCTCGATGCCCTCGTCGCTGCCGGCAATCGTGCCGTTGATCCCTTCGTTCGCGAGCAGCAACGTGCCGCGCACGCCGTTTTCCTCGGCGCAGGCGAGCAGGCCCGGCTTGAGCGCGGCAGGATCGTCGAAGCGCGTGAAGTGATAGAGCGCTGCGATGCGGATAGGCAGGTCGGTCATGGTGGCGCGCCGATAGCAGTCCGGCGCGCCGCCCGAAAGACGCTTGTCAGCCGTTGAAGTCGGCCGGGTCGGGACCCATGCGGCCGTCCGGATCGTCGAGGTCGTCGATACGCCCCATCTGCTCGTCCGACAGTTCGAAGGACAGCGCCTTGAAGTTCGCCTCGATATGATCGCGGCTCGACGCCTTGGGAATGGGGCACAGCCCGTGCTGGATGTGCCAGCGCAGGATCACGGCGGTTTCCGGCTGGCCAGTCTCTTCCGCAATCGCCTGGATGACATCGTTCGACATGCCCTTGCCCTGTCCGAGCGGCGACCAGCTTTGTGTCACGATGCCCAGTTCCTCGTGGACCTTGCGCATCTCGCGTTGCTGGAAGCTGGGGTGCAGTTCGATCTGGTTGAGTGCCGGGGTGACGCCGGTCTCGTCGATGATGCGGCGCAGGTCCTCCTCGCGGAAATTCGACACGCCGATCGACTTCGCCTTGCCCTGGTCGCGCAGCTCGATCAGCGCCTTCCACGTCTCCACGAACAGGTCCTTTTCCGGGCAGGGCCAGTGGATGAGTAGCATGTCGACATGGTCGCGGCCCAAGCGCCCGAGGCACTTGCCTGCCGCGGCGAGCGTCCGCTCGTGACCCTGGCTCTCGTTCCAGATCTTGGTCTGGAGAAAAATGTCCGACCAGTCGCCCACGCCTTTGCCGACGCCGCGTTCGTTGCCGTAGATCGCAGCGGTATCGATCAGCCAGTAGCCGACATCGATCGCGGTCGAGACGGCCTCGGGCGCGTCTTCCTCTTCCATTTGCCAGGTGCCGAAGCCGAGCTGGGGGATTTGGCGGCCGTCATTCAGGGGTAGTGTGGGGTAATCGGTCATAAGGTCTCCTTTGCAACACCAATGGAGAACTCGGCGGATGTTTCCTCAGCTGCGCCTTGCCCCGGGCCGCATATAGGCCTAGTGCCGCGCGCGTTTGAGCATCCCACATTGCAGGACTTGAAGTAATGGCCAACGTCACCGTGATCGGCGCCCAGTGGGGCGATGAGGGCAAGGGCAAGATTGTCGACTGGCTCGCCAGCCGCGCCGATGCCGTCGTGCGATTCCAGGGCGGGCACAATGCCGGCCATACGCTGGTCATCGACGGCAATGTCTACAAGCTTTCGCTACTGCCTTCGGGCATCGTGTCGGGCACGCTCTCGATCATCGGCAATGGCGTTGTGCTCGACCCCTGGGCCCTGAAGGCCGAGGTGGAAAAGCTCGAGGGCCAGGGCGTTGTGATCAACGCCGACAATCTCGCCGTGGCAGACAACTGCCCGCTCATCCTGCCGATCCACCGCGATCTCGACGGCCTTCGCGAAACGGCTGCAGGTGCCGGCAAGATCGGCACCACGGGTCGCGGCATCGGCCCTGCTTACGAAGACAAGGTCGGCCGCCGCGCGATCCGCGTGTGCGACCTTGCGCATCTCGACAGCCTCGAGCCGCAGCTCGACCGCCTGTGCGCGCACCATGACGCGCTGCGTGCCGGTTTCGACCAGCCGCCCGTCGACCGCGAAGCGCTGCTCGAGGAACTCCGCGGCATTGCCGATTTCGTCCTGCAGTACGCGCAACCTGTGTGGAAGCGCCTGAAGAAGGTCCGCAAGGCTGGCGCCAAGATCCTGTTCGAAGGTGCGCAGGGCGTGCTGCTCGACATCGACCACGGCACCTATCCCTTCGTCACCAGCTCGAACACCGTAAGCGGCACGGCAGCGTCGGGAAGCGGGCTTGGCCCCAACTCGACGGGCTACGTGCTCGGCATCGTGAAAGCCTACACCACGCGTGTCGGCAGCGGGCCGTTCCCGACCGAACTCGAAGACGAGATCGGCCAGCGCCTTGGCGAGCGCGGCCATGAATTCGGCACTGTCACCGGTCGCCAGCGCCGCGTGGGCTGGTTCGATGCGGTCATCGTGCGCCAGAGCTGCGCGATCAGCGGTGTAACTGGCATTGCGCTCACCAAGATCGACGTGCTCGACGGTCTCGACGAAGTGAAGATCTGCACCGGCTACCGTCTGCGCGGGAATGTCTACGACTACTTCCCCAGCCATGCCGCCGACCAGGCCGAGGTCGAACCGATCTACGAAACGATGGACGGCTGGAGCGAAAGCACCGCCGGTGCCCGCAGCTTCGCGGACCTGCCGGCCAATGCGGTGAAATACGTCCAGCGCATCCAGGAACTGATCGAAACGCCCGTCGCGCTGGTATCCACCAGCCCCGAGCGCGACGACACGATCCTGATGCGCGATCCCTTCATGGACTGATTACGGAGTCGCTCAGCGCTTCTCCAGCATAGAGACCTGCAATTGCAGGCGCTTCACCTCGCGTAGCACGCTCAGCATGTTCATGCGGGCGAACATCCATTCCTTCAGGAAGCCCTGCATGATCAACAGGCCGAGCGTGGTCATGCCCCAGCCGACCATCGGCTGCAGGTCATCGGCGGTGACCGCCCTGAAGAAGGAATAGGCAAGGCCGATACCGATCAGGATCGCGATCGCGAAACTGAACTTCGCCCACCCGCCAAGCGGTCCGTGCATGCTGTCGCCGATCTGGCGGAACATGCCGCGCTCTTCGTTGAGCGAGGCGAGGAAGGCCCTGTCGTCCTCGTCTAGCGCAGTGCTGATCTGGTCGTCGATTCCGGTCATTGATCGTCTCCGGTTAGAGCCGCCTTCAGTTTCTGGCGGGCATGGAAAATTCGCGATTTCGCAGTGCCGGTCGGAATGTCCTGCACCTCCGCGATTTCGGCGAGGGTCAGGCCCTCGACAAAGAACAATTGCGCGGCGAACCGCTGGTTATGGGGCAGTGCGTCGAATGCCTCGCGCAGCCCGATCGCTTCCTCGCCGGTTGGCGGCGTAGCCGCGTCGGACGGCATCTCTCCCAGTCTCGATCGCCTGGCCTGCGCCTGCCTGATGCCATCGGCGCACCTGCGTCGCAGGATGCCAAAGGCCCAGGGTGCGAAGCGCGACGGATCACGCAGCGTCGCAATGCTTCGCAGGATGGAAATCCACGTGTCTTGTACCGCGGATCGCGCCATCTCTTCGTCGCGCAGAAGGCGGTTCGCCGTACGCATGAGCCGCGGATGCCAGCGCCCCGCCAGCCGTTCAGCGGCTCGGCGATCGCCTGACTGGACATGGGTCACCAGCAGTTCGTCGAACAGCCGTGCCGTATCCGGCTGACCTGTGCCCCGCTGCGTCATGTCCCTTTAGTCGCAGCAGGAGGTCAAATGGTTCAACCCAAATCGATAACAACCTGAAATTCTTGACACGATCCGTATTTGTTCTCACTACGTTCCAAATCTCGCGGTAAGGAGAACGAGTCGATGCAAGCCGATTTCTCGTACGAGCCAGTCAATGACGGGGCCGGAATCCAACTGGCCGTCACCATCCTTGCCGATCGCGATGCGGTGCGCGTGCAGATGCGCGAGGATGCCGAGGCGGCCGGTTATCGTGTGCTCGAATGCTGCGGTCTCGATGAATATGCCAGCGGGGCAACCGGGGCCCTCGGCGATCTCGTGCTGGTCGATTGCGTAGAGCCCGATGCTGGCGCGATAGCGCTGCTCTCGCGGCTCGACATGCGAGCGGGCAAGTCCGGGGCGCAGTTGATCGTTTCGACGACGATGGCCGCGCTCGATGCGGTTTTCGGCTGCTTTTCGATGTCGGGTGCGCAAATCCTTGTCGATCCGGGGCATGCGGAACGGGTGATCGCGATCGGGCGCTCGCTCGCGCATGTGCCCAACCTGCGCCTGCGCGAACTGGCGGAGGAAGACCGGCTGATGCTGCTGCGCCTGACCGAACAGGTCGCCGGCATGGCGGAGCGGCTGGAGAAACTCTCGCCGGGCCAGCGCGAAGGGGGCGGGGCATTCCGGCTCGAAGCCTCGAGCAGTTCGTGGCGCGGGGCAGGGGACGAGTACGTCGTCAGGAACGAAAGCGCAGCCGCGCCGCGTTTGCCCGACGGGCCGGTCATCCGCGCGCTCATCGCCCGCCGCCAGGCGCGCGCCAAATTCTTCGATTCGGAGCTGTTCGCCGATCCCGCATGGGACATCCTGCTCGACCTCGCGGCATCGCGTTCGGAACGGCAGCAGGTCTGCGTCACATCGCTGTGCATTGCCGCCGGTGTTCCAGCGACCACGGCGCTGCGGTGGATCTCGCAGATGGTCGATACCGACCTGCTCGTCCGCATTCCGGACCCGCATGATCGTCGCAGGGCGCATATCGCGCTGAGCGATAATACCGCGGACATGATGGCGCGCTATTTCAGCGAGATCGGTCTCGGCGCGCAGGAGCAGGTGCTGGTGCTCTAGCCCGCGCGGCGAAGCACAATGACCTGACCTTCGTGCTCTGCCGGGTCGGCGGGCAGAGGGATGCGCATGGCGTCGGCCCGTGCACGGATCAGCACCGCTTCGGAAATAGCCTCGTCATGCAGGACGACGTCCGCCGTGCCCAAGGCGCGCGCCTGCCGGACGGTGAGATCGTCTGGATCGTCGCTGGCGATATCGAACTGCAACACCCGGTCGCCCTCGGGCTTGGCGGTATTGTCCAGCCAATCATCGATGCGATCGCTGCTGGCATGCTCGAACGGGTCAAGCTTCCCGCCCTCGCCAAGGGCTTCGTCGATGGCACGACGCCGCTCCGTCCCGTCCGGAAAGCGGTTCCTGATCCGCTCACGCGCTGTAGCAAGCCCTTCCGCGAGCGCGCCCAGACCTTGGGGTAGCAGTTTCTCGAGCCGCAGCCGCAGGTGCTTTGCGAGGCCCGCAGAAGCGCCGCCGGTACTGACCGCAATCATGACGGGACCACGCTCGAGGATGCTGGGCAGGGTGAAGTCGCACAGTTCGGGGCGGTCGGCGACATTGACCAGCAGGCCCAGTCGCTTGAGCCTGAGAGCGGCCGCTTCCGCAGCGCGCGGATCCTCAAGCGCCACGAAGCCCATCTTGGCATGATGTGCCTCCGTCTCTGCGCAGGGAATGCCGCCTGCGCGTTCGACCAGCCGCGCTTTCGCTTCCGCCATTTCTCCTTCGCCGACCACAACGACGCGCTGTCCTGCGATCCGGTGGAAGAGCGGTAGCGAATGCATCAGTCGTCGAGCCAGGCGGGCACGCGCTCGGCATCCATGATCGCACCGGCGGGGATGCGGTCCGCCACCACGGCAAACTGGTCGCCATCGACAAGCACTTCGGCAACGAAACCGCGCGAATTGTAGCTCGATGCCATGGTTGCCCCATAGGCGCCGGCAGTCCGGAAGACCGCGAGATCGCCTGCGACCAGCGTGTCGCATTCGCGGTCCATCGCGAAGGTATCGCCGGTCTCGCAGATCGGGCCGACGATGTGGGAGACCGACTTTTCGCCGGTCGGTTGGACAGCCTCGAAATCGTGCCACGCGCCATACATGGCTGGGCGGGCGAGATCGTTCATTGCCGCATCGACCACTACGAAGGGACGTTCGATACCGCGTTTCACACGGATGACGCGGGTAAGCAGGACGCCTGCATTGCCGGCAATGACGCGGCCGGGTTCGAACATGAGCTGGACGTCCCAGTCCTTCGTCACGCGTTCGACCATGGCGCCGTATTCCGCGGGCGCGGGCAGTTCCTCGCCGGTCTTGTATGGCACGCCGAGACCGCCACCCAGGTCGACATGGCTCACCTTGCAGCCCGCTTCGCGCAGCTGCGTGATCAATTCGCCAAGCTTGCCGAAAGCGGTTTCCAGCGGTTCGAGGTCGCCCAGTTGGCTGCCGATATGAACCGCGATGCCGCGCATATCGAGCCCGTCCTCCTTGGAAAGGCTGGCATAGATTTCAGCTGCACGGTCGAGCGGGACGCCGAACTTGTTCTCGCGCTTGCCGGTAGAGATTTTCTCATGCGTGCGCGCATCGACATCGGGATTGACGCGGAGCGCGCAGGCAGCGGTCTTGCCGAAACGGCGCGCAATGGAAGCCAGCTCGTAGCCTTCTTCCTCGCTCTCTATGTTGAACTGGCCGATGCCTTCCTCGAGACCCTGCTGCAATTCGGCATGTGTCTTGCCGACGCCGGAAAAGACGATGTCTTTGGGTTTCATGCCTGCAGCCAGCGCGCGGGTCAGCTCGCCGCCCGACACGACATCGGCGCCATAGCCTTCCTTCGCCAGCACACGTAGGACGGCGAGGTTGGGGTTCGCTTTCACGGCAAAGGCGATGTGCGGGTTTTTCAGCCCCGACAACGCATCGCGGAACACGCGCGCATGGCGAACCAGTGTTGCGCGCGAATAGACATAGACCGGTGTACCGACTTCTTCGGCGATGACCGGGAGGGCGACGTCTTCGGCATGGAGGATGCCGTTGCGGATCTGGAAATGGTCCATGGCGCTGCCCTGTGCCGAATGTCCCCGCGCGAGTCTAACAAACTGTGCTTTGCGGCCTGCAACTCACTCGGGCGGCAGGTCGAAGGGATCGTCCTCGCGCTCTTCCGAGCGGGTCCTGAGCTCCACCGATCGATCGGGCGCGGCCTGCGGGTCCAGCGCGAGCAGGTCCTGCGCATCGGGTTGCGTCTCGGCGCCGAAAGGCTTGGGCGGCAGGGTCTGGCCCGCGACGGGTTCGAGATCGGCCTTCTGGCCGCAGGCGCATAGCGCAGCCGAGAGGGCGAGAACGGTGATTAAGCGCATGATTTACCTGTCCTCCAGCCGCTTGCGCGCAGCTTCTACCTGCTCCCTAACACGGACCGGTGCCGTGCCGCCATAGGACGAGCGCGCAGCGACCGAAGCATCGACCGACAGGGCGTCGAACACCCGCTCGTCGATGCGGCTATCGATGGCTTTGAGGTCTTCGATCGAGAGGCCGTCGAGGGCGACCGCCTTCTCGTCGGCCAGCTTCACCGCCGCGCCGGTGATGTGGTGCGCCTCGCGGAACGGGATGTCCGCCTGCCGCACCAGCCAGTCGGCAAGGTCGGTGGCAGTCGCGTGACCGGCCTCGGCGGCCTTGCGCATCCGGGCGGTCTGGAACTGGCTGTCGGCCACCATGCCGGCCATGGCGGCAAGGCTGAGGTCGAGCAGGCCCGCCGCTTCGAACACCGGCGGTTTGTCGTCCTGCATGTCCTTGGAATAGGCGAGCGGGAGGCCCTTCATCGTGACCATCAGGCTGGTTGCGCAGCCAATGACGCGCCCGGCATGGCCGCGAACGAGTTCGGCGGCGTCGGGATTGCGCTTTTGCGGCATTATCGAACTGCCGGTCGACAGCGTGTCGGGCAGTTTGACGAAGCCGAAAGGCTGGCTGGCCCAGATGATGAACTCTTCGGCGAGGCGGCTCAAGTGAAGCGAGCATTGGCTCGCCGCCATGAGGTAATCGAGCGCGAAATCGCGGTCGGATACTGCATCGAGGCTGTTGCGGGTCGGGCGCGCGAAGCCGAGCGCCTCTGCGGTCATGTCGCGGTCGAGGTCGAAGCCGGTACCCGCCAGCGCGGCCGATCCAAGCGGGCATTCGTCCATCCGCGCCAGTGCATCGGCAAAGCGCGAACGGTCACGCATCAGCATCTCGAAATAGGCGAGCAGGTGGTGGCCGAGCGTTACCGGCTGCGCGGTCTGGAGGTGGGTGAAGCCGGGCATGATGCTGTCGGCATGCTCGTCGGCACGGTCGACAAGTGCGCCCAGCACGGCGTCGATGCCTGCGATGGCGCGGCGCATGGCGCTGCGGACCCACATGCGGAAATCGGTTGCGACCTGGTCGTTGCGACTGCGCGCCGTGTGGAGACGGCCCGCGGCCTGTCCCACGATTTCGGTCAGCCGCGCCTCCACGGTCATGTGGATGTCTTCGAGGTCCCAGTCCTCGGGTACACCGTCGCGTTCGTATTCCTGCGCGATCTGCTTCAGGCCGCCGGAGATCGTTGCCGCATCCGCCTCACTGACGATGCCCTGCTTCGCCAGCATGGCGACATGGGCGAGGCTGCCGTCGATATCCTCGCGCCAGAGCGCCTTGTCGAAGGGAATGGAGGCGTTGATTTCGCGCATGATCGCGCTAGGTCCTTCGGCGAACCTGCCTCCCCACATGCTGTTGGAGCCCGAATTGTCCCGCTTGTCGCTCACGCTCTTTACCATCCTCGGTCTTGCTGTCGCCGGCTGCGATAGTGGCGCGCCGGAGCAGGCGCAAGAAAGCGGTGCTTCAAGTGCGGCAAGCGGCGAGATCGACCGCAGCATGGCGGGCGAATTGCTGCCCGCGATGAATGTCACCGATCTGGAAGGGCGCGAACTCAACCTCGGCGCACTTCAGGGCACGCCCGTCCTGCTCAACCTGTGGGCGACGTGGTGTGCTCCGTGTGTGAAGGAAATGCCGATGCTCGACGATCTGGCGGGCGAATATGGCGAGGCCCTGCGGGTCGTGACCGTCAGCCAGGACATGGGCAGTGCGGAACGCGTTGCCGCTTTCTTCGAAGAGGGCGGATACGAAAACCTGCCATCGTGGATGGACCGGCAGGCCGAGCTCGGTTTCGCACTTGGCGGCGGGGAACTGCCCACGACTGTGCTATATGATGCGCAGGGTCAGGAAGTCTGGAGGATCCGCGGAGACTACGACTGGTCAGGCGAAGAGGCCCGCGCGGCCATCGACGCAGTCATACAGCCCTAGCTACCCTTGATTCCGAAGCAGAGACATTATATCAGGATTATCTAATATATAGATTGCGAGATAGCTCATGACCAACGGTACTTCCGAATTCGAAGTGGTAATCGTCGGCGGAGGTGCGGCTGGGATTGCCACTGCGGCCTCCCTGCACAAGCGTGAGCCCAGTCTCCGGATCGCAATCGTCGAGCCTTCAGACAAGCATTACTACCAGCCCGGCTGGACCATGGTCGGAGGCGGCATTTTCCAGGCCAAGCAGACCGAACGGGATATGGCTTCGGTCATGCCCGACTACGTGTCGTGGATACGCCAGGCAGCCACGGCTTTCGAACCCGGCAACAACACTGTCGTCCTCGCCGACGGTTCGCGCATCAAATATATCTTCCTCGTGGTCGCCGCGGGCCTGAAACTCGACTGGGACGGAGTAGAGGGGCTGTCGGACACGCTTGGCCGCAACGGTGTCACATCGAATTATCGTTACGACCTTGCGCCCTACACGTGGGAACTCGTCCAGCGCCTGCGATCGGGCCGAGCGCTTTTTACCCAGCCGCCGATGCCCATCAAATGTGCCGGTGCGCCGCAGAAGGCGATGTACCTGTCGTGCTCCGAATGGGAGCGCCGGGGCGTCCTCTCGGATATCGACGTGCATTTCCACAATGCCGGCGGCGTGTTGTTCGGCGTAGCCGACTATGTGCCGGCGCTGATGGAATATGTCGGGCGCTACGGCATTACGCTGGACCTCAACGAGCGGCTCACTGCGGTCGATGGCAGCGCGAAGACCGCGACTTTCGAGACCGCCGATGGCAGTAAGACGGTCGATTTCGACATGCTGCATGTCTGCCCACCGCAGACCGCGCCGGATTTCATCAAGTCTAGCCCGCTTGCCGGTGAAGGCGGCTGGATCGATGTCGACCAGGAGACGCTGCGCCACACGCGGTTCGACAACGTCTTCGGCCTTGGCGATTGTACGAATACCCCCAACGCAAAGACGGCTGCTGCCGCGCGCAAGCAGGCTCCGATCGTCGCGAGCAACCTTATCGCCGCTATCCTCGATAAGCCCATGCCATCCCAATATGATGGCTATGGCAGCTGTCCGCTGACCGTCGAGCGCGGCAAGATCGTGCTCGCCGAATTCGGATATGGCGGGAAGCTGCTGCCGAGCTTTCCGGACTGGGCGCTCGACGGCACGAAGCCGACGCGCCGTGCCTGGGTGCTCAAGGCCGACATACTGCCCAAGCTCTATTGGGAAGGCATGCTCAAGGGCCATGAATGGCTCGTCAAACCCGGGAAGCTTGGCTGATGGACTGGATCTACTGGCTTTCCGGCGCGCTTTCGGGTGGCGCCGTGGGCTTTGTCCTCGGGCTGATCGGCGGGGGCGGGTCGATCCTTGCCGTCCCGCTGATGGTTTATGTCGTCGGCGTTTCGAACCCGCATGTCGCGATCGGAACCAGCGCGCTGGCGGTGGCGGCCAATGCGCTTGGCGGACTGTTCAACCATGCGCGCGCAGGCACGGTCAAATGGCCATGTGGAATGACCTTTGCAGCCGCCGGTATCCTTGGCGCTCTTGGCGGATCGACGCTGGGCAAGAACATAGACGGACAGAAGCTGCTGTTCCTCTTCGCGCTGCTGATGCTGGTCGTCGGCGCGCTGATGCTGCGTGACAAGGGTCGCAAGAGCGATGCGGATGTGCGGCTGGGCAAGGACAATGCGCCAAGACTTCTCGGCACGGGATTGGGCGCCGGCGCAGTTTCCGGCTTTTTCGGGATCGGCGGCGGTTTCCTGATCGTCCCGGGCCTGCTTGCATCGACGCGAATGCCGATGATCAATGCGGTCGGCACCAGCCTGGTCGCCGTCAGCGCCTTCGGCCTGACGACTTCTGCCAACTACGCGATTTCGGGATTGGTCGACTGGGCGCTGGCCGGCATCTTCGTGGCCGGTGGCATCATTGGCAGCATGTTCGGCACCCGCATGGCACGCAAGCTGGCGAGCACGGGAGCGCTGACGAAGATCTTCGCAGGAATCATCTTCGCCGTTGCAGCCTACATGCTGTGGCAAAGCTGGATGGCGATGTAGGGGGACCCGTCGCTTGCGCTCGGGAGTTTCGATGCAAAACCATCCCCCGGATGCTTTTGACTGATCGAAACTGGTGGGCGCTGACGGGCTCGAACCGCCGACCCTCTCGGTGTAAACGAGATGCTCTACCAACTGAGCTAAGCGCCCCAACCAACGTCGGGTGAAGCGCCACATAGCGCGGCTGACACATAAATCAATTGCCGCTAACGCGCCTTTATGACGAAACTCACCGTTCTTGCCACCGGCGGCACCATTGCGGGCATCGCCGGGTCGGCCATCGCCAAGGATTATCGTGCAGGCGAAATTGGGATCGAGGACTATCTCGAGAAGGTCGGCGGATTGGGGCTGGAGGCGGAGCTGTCGGGCCGCCAGATCGCCAATATCGATTCCGCGGACATGGGACCCGAGGTCTGGAATGCGCTCCACACTGCGGTTTGCGAGGCGCTGGACGATCCCGAATGTGCGGGCGTGGTCATCACCCACGGAACCGACACGCTGGAGGAAACCGCATTCCTGCTCGACCTGACGCTACCTGCCGAAAAGCCGGTCGTCGTAGTCGGAGCGATGCGGCCTGCCGACGCGGTCGGTTATGACGGCCTCAGGAATTTCGCCAATGCCGTGCGTGTCGCGAGCGATCCCGATGCCGCCGGGCGCGGTGTGCTGGTCGTGATGGGCGACCGCGTTTTTGCCGCGCGCGACGTGCGCAAGGTCCGCACGCGCGGAACCGAGGCATTCCGGGGTTTCCCGCGCGAATCGATCGGCCTCGTTACGCCGGCCAGCCTGGAGTGGTTCGGTGCGCCGTGGCGACAGGGTGGGCCTGCCAGCTTCGACTGGTGCGACAAGCTGCCCGAGGTCGTGATCGTCTATGCCTATGCCGGGTTCGATGCTGCAGGTGTCGAGCGGCAGGTCGGAGAGAATACGCGCGGTATCGTCGTCGCTGGTGTGGGTGAGGGCAATATGCCTGAAAGCGCGAGGGCGGCGCTGGTGGCGCAGGCTAAACGCGGTCTACCAGTGGTGCGCGCCAGCCGCGCCGATGAAGGCCTTGTCGACCGCGAGCCCGAGGACACGGAAAACGGCTTCGTCGCCGCCCGTGCGCTCAATCCGCAGAAGGCGCGTATCCTGCTGCAACTGCTGTTGGCGGGCGGGATCACCGACCCCGCCGCCATCCAGAAAGCCTTCGACGGCCGCTAGGCTCAGCCGTGCGGCGTGACGAGGTACTTCTCGCCCGTCTTCATCTGGCGATAGTCGAGGATCGCATCCTTGGTCAGCATGCCTTCGAGATCGACCTTGGTCTTGTAGCTGCTGGCGAAGGTCGTGGTGAGGTTTTCGAGCACGCGGGTGCGCATCCGCATCACCGTTTCCATGCCGGCAGTCTGCAGGAACGGCGTCAGCAGCCAGCCCGATAGCGTCCAGCCGAAGCCGTAGGCCGGGGTCAGGATGGTGGGGCCGAAGTCGAGACGGCCGTAGATGAACATGCGCTTCGCCTGGTTCGAACCATAGCGCGAATATTCGGTCATCTTCGACACGGCGACCTGCTCCATCGCCTTGAAGCAGCTGTCGACCATCTGGCCGCCGCCGATGGGGTCGAAGCCGTAGAAAGCATCGGTCTCGTCGATCGCGCTCCGCAGTTGGTCCATGAAATCGTCGTCCGAGGAATTCACGACATGCTTCGCGCCCTGTGACTTGAGCAGCTCTGCCTGGTCATCCTTGCGCACGATGTTCACGAGATCGATCCCGTCTTCGAGACAGATGCGGTTGAGCATCTGGCCGAGGTTCGATGCGCCCACCGTGTGCAGGATTGCCTTCTGGCCGTCCGCCTTGGCGTTTTCGACGAAGCCGAGCGCGGTCATCGGGTTGACGAAGCTCGATGCGCCGGCTTCCGCACTGTGGTCGCCCAGCGGCAGGCACATGGCGGCGTCGGCGATGGCATACTGGCTGAAGGCGTTGCCCGGTACGCAGGCGACGCGCTGGCCCATCAGCGCCTTGGCCATGTCGCTGTCACCCGTGGCGATGACGGTGCCGGCGCCTTCGTTACCCGCGGGAAGTTTCTGCCCATGGCGCGATTTCTGTCCCGAGTTGAACGGTTCGGGCATCTTGGCGACGACCTTGCCGTCCGAATATTCGGCGTTCTCGAAATCGGCCGCGCCGGTGAGGATCGCGAGGTCCGACGGGTTGATCGGCGCCGCTTCCATCTTGACGAGGACCTGGTTGCCGGTCGGCTCGGGGAAAGTGACCTCCTCGATTGCAAGCGTAAGTGTGCCGTCGCTTTCGAGCGTGGTGAAAAGCTGTTTGCCGGTGGTCATCCAATTCCCTTTCGTTGCGTTACGAAACCTGTTTGTGGGTCTCGCTACGCCTCGTTCAAGGGCTTGGCTAGGGTGCCGTTACGTCAGATATCGTCCGGATAGGTCGCATCGACGAAGTAAAGCCCGTGCGGCGGGGCGTTGAGGCCGAGGGCCTGCCGGTCTTTCGCTTCCAGCGCTTCGGCCAGCTGCTCCTCGCGCCAGCGACCCATGCCGACCAGCGCCAGACAGCCGACCATGCTGCGGACTTGGTGATGCAGGAAGCTGCGCGCGGCAGCGCGGATGCGGACCTCGTCGCCTTCGCGCTCAACATCGAGCCGGTCGAGCGTCTTCACCGGGCTTTGCGATTGGCACTGGACCGAGCGAAAGGTCGTGAAATCGTGCAGGCCGACCAGCGCCTTGGCAGCGCGGTCCATAGCCTCGTGATCTAGTTCCTGCGGCACTTGCCACATGCGGTTGCGATCCAGCGTCAGCGGCGCGCGGCGGTTGGCGATGCGGTAGACATAGCTGCGACCGGTGCAGGAAAAGCGCGCGTGCCAGTCGTCCGGCACCACTTCGCAATGCGTGACCGCGATCGGGTCGGGTCGGACCTGCGCATTCAGCGCTTCCATCAGGCGGAAGGGCGCGATGGCCTTCTCGATATCCATGTGGCTGCGCATGGCGAGCGCATGGACACCGGTGTCTGTCCTCCCCGCGCTGAAAAGCCGGACTTCCTCGCCCGTGACGCGGAAGGCGGCGTCCTCGAGCGATTGCTGGACGCTCGGACCATTGTCCTGACGCTGGAGCCCGACAAAGGGTGTCCCGTCGAATTCTATGGTGAGCGCGAAGCGGGTCACGAGAAGTGCGCGCCCTTCGCAATCGCGTTGCCGCGCAGGAACTCGTCACGGTCCATCGCGGGTTTGCCGGCCCGCTGGAGGCGGATTGGGCGGATGGCGCCTTCACCGCAGGCAATGGCGAGGTCATCATCGATGACCGTCCCCGCTTTACCCGAGCCTTCGGCGACTTCCGCACGGAGGAATTTCACCCGCGCTCCATCCATCTCCGACCAGGCGCCGGGGAAGGGCGAGAGGCCGTGGATCTGGCGCACTACTTCGTCCGCAGAGCGCGACCAGTCGATCCGTGCCTCGGCCTTGTCGATCTTCTTGGCATAGGTCGCCGCCTCGTGGTCCTGCTCGATGGCCTGAAGCGCATCGAGATCGATCAGCGTGCCGACCATCAACTGCGCGCCCAGTTCGGCCAGTTCCTCGGTCAGTTCGCCGGTCGTCTTGTCCTCGACCGGAGTTCGCACGGTGGCGAGCATCGGGCCGGTATCGAGACCGGCTTCCATCTGCATGATGGTAACGCCCGTCACCTCGTCACCCGCCATGATCGAGCGGTGGATCGGGGCGGCCCCGCGCCAGTGCGGCAGCAGCGAGGCATGGACGTTGAGGCAGCCATGCGTCGGCGCATCGAGCACCGCCTGCGGGAGGATGAGGCCATAGGCCGCGACCACACCCACATCGGCATCGAGTGCGGCAAACTTCTCCTGCTCCTCGGCCGATTTGAGCGAGGCCGGATGGCGCACTTCGATACCCAGCCGTTCGGCCAGCTGGTGCACCGGGGTCTTGGTCAGTTCTTTCCCGCGGCGGCCGCCGGGGCGGGGCGGCTGGGTGTAGACGCACACCACCTCATGCGCGGCATCCACCAGCGCCTGCAGCGTCGGCACGGCGAAATCCGGGCTACCCATGAAGATTATGCGCATGACGTCTCTTGTGACCTTTCGTGTTCGGCTCGCGCCCCCTATCTGTGCCTCCATGGCATCGCAAGAGATCGAGACGCTGGCCGCCGCGCTGGCACGCCTTCCCGGCCTCGGCCCGCGCAGCGCGCGGCGTGCCGTGCTGTGGCTGGTGAAACGCCGCGAAAGCGCGCTTCCGGCGCTGCTGGAAGCACTAGCCACTGTGGGCGAGGCGCTGGTCGAATGCGACACCTGCGGCAATGTCGACACCACCAACCCCTGCGGTATCTGCGCCGACCCGCGCCGCGACGGCAAGGGGCTGTGCGTGGTGGAGGATGTCGCCGACCTCTGGGCGCTGGACCGCGCGAAACTCTTCACCGGCAAGTATCACGTGCTCGGCGGCAAGCTGTCCGCACTCGACGGTATCCGGCCAGAAGATTTGAACATCGCGAGCCTTCTGTCCCGCGTCGAGGAGGGCGGGATAGACGAGGTCGTGCTAGCGATGAACGCCACGCTCGAAGGCCAGACGACCGCGCATTACCTCGCCGAGCGGCTGGAGGACTTTCCGGTCCGCATCACCCAGCTCGCGCATGGTCTCCCTGTAGGCGGTGAACTCGACTATCTGGATGAAGGCACGCTGGCGCAGGCTTTGAGAGCGCGCAGGCCGCTCGGCTAGGCGATTACTCTGACCGCTCCAATTCGATTGAATTGGTCGGATTCAGCGCCTATCTGACCCTCCATGGCTATCCGTGAAATTCTCGAAGTGCCGGATCCCCGGCTCAAGGTCGTGTCCGAACCCGTAACCGAGTTCGACGACGAACTGCGCGAACTCGTCTCCGACATGTTCGAAACCATGTATGACGCACCCGGTATCGGTCTCGCGGCTATCCAGGTCGGCGTGCCGAAGCGCGTGCTGGTGATCGATCTCCAGCCCGAGGACGAGGAAGCCGAGGGCGAGGTCTGCAATCACGGCGGCCACGAACACGTCCACTATCCGACGAAGAAGGAACCGCGGGTCTTCATCAATCCCGAGATCCTCGATCCGGCGGAGGAGCTCGCGACATACCAGGAAGGTTGCCTTTCGGTCCCCGATATCTTCGCCGATGTCGACCGGCCGGCCACCTGCCGCGTGCGTTATCAGGATCTCGATGGCGAGACCCAAGAAGAAGAGCTCGACGGCCTGATGGCGACGTGCATCCAGCACGAGATGGACCATCTCGAAGGCATTCTCTTCATCGACCACCTCTCGCGCCTCAAGCGCAACATGGCGCTGAAGAAGCTGAAAAAACTGCGCGAGGCGGCGTAAGCCTCCGAAACGGTTGAAATTGGTGAAAGCGCTCTAGCGTTCCCTCTCCGTTCCGCCTAATGTGGCGGGATGGACCCAATGCTTTTCATCCTCATCGCACTGTTCGGCGGCCTCCTTGTGGGAGGCTTCGCCGGATGGTTTTTCGGCTCGCGCCCTGCGGCCGACTGGCAGGCACGCCATGCCGAACGCGATGCAGAGGCGAAAGACCTCTCCGATAAACTGTCGCGCATGGCGCCCGAGCTGGCGACCATGTCCGATCGCGCTGCGCGTGCGGACGAGCTTGCCGGGAAGCTCGATGCGGCGCGTGAGGAGAATACGGCCCTGAAAGCACAGGCCGCCGGTTTCGAGGAGCAGAAGCGCCTGCTCGAGGAGAGCCGCGAGAAGCTGCTCAAGGAATTCGAAAATACCGGCGCCAAGGTGCTCGGCGCTGCGCAGGAGAAATTCCTCGAGCGCGCGAACGAGCGGTTCGGCCATTCCGAAAAGACGTCCGAGGCGAAGATCAGGGAATTGCTCCAGCCGGTTGGCGACCGGTTGAAGAAATACGAAGATCAGGTCGCCGCGCTGGAAGAGAAACGTACCAATGCCTTCTCCTCGCTCGCCGCGCAGATCGAACAGATGCGGCTCGGGCAGGAAGAGGTCCGGCGCGAGGCGCAGCGGCTCGGCAATTCGCTCACGAACGCCCCCAAGGCGCGCGGGCGCTGGGGCGAGCGGGCGCTGCAGAACGTGCTTGAACAGGCGGGGCTTGCCGAACATACCGATTTCATCCTCGAACATTCGCTCGAGACCGACGAGGGCAGGCTGCGCCCGGACGCAATCGTCAACGTGCCGGGGCAGAAGAAGCTGGTGATCGACGCCAAGGTCTCGCTCAACGCCTATCAAGCCGCCTTCGAGGCGGAGGATGACGAGGTAAAGCGCCAGCAGCTCGCGCTGCACGCCAAGTCGATGCGCGGGCATGTCCAGACGCTCGGGACCAAGAGCTACCAGAGCCAGTTCGACGAAGCGCCCGACTATGTCGTGATGTTCGTGCCCGGCGAGCATTTCGTCGCCGCTGCGCTGGAAGCCGATCCGGACCTCTGGGACTTCGCATTCCACAACAAGGTACTGCTCGCCACCCCGACGAACCTCGTGGCCATCGCGCGCACGGTTGCGCAGGTATGGCGGCAAGACAAAATGGCCGATGAGGCGCGCGAAATTGGGCGAATGGGTTCTGAATTGTATGAGCGCCTGCGGACAGCATCAGAGCATCTGAAGCGGATGGGCGGTGGACTCGAATCCGCCGTAAAGAATTACAATAGCTTCGTCGGAAGCTTCGAACGCAATGTCCTGTCTTCCGGTAGAAGGATGGCCGATAAGGGCATCGAGATCGGGAAGGCGGAAATCCCAGACATCCCGCTGGTCGAAGGAACACCGCGCTACAATGCGGAAGATGCCGCGCAGATCGAGGACGGTCGCGAGGCTGCCGAGTAGGCCGCTCGCCTAGCGTTCGAAGACCACTTGGCCGTTCACTATCGTCATCATGATGCGGCCACCCAGAATCGCTGACGGATCGTCCTTCGCCAGCGCGAAGGGGTCGATGTCCATCACCGTGATGTCCGCCCAGCGACCGGGCGCGATTATGCCCGTCCGGTCCTCGCGGAAGGCGGCAAAGGCCGCCCAGCTGGTGTAGGCGCGCACCGCCTCCTCGATTGTTACCGCCTCTTGCCGGTACCAGCCGCCGTCGGGCAGCAGGTCCTTGCTTCGGCGGGTAATCGCCGAATGCAGGCCGTAGAAAATGCTGTGGTCGGAACCCGGATTGTCGGCGTTGAAGGTTAGCGCCGCACCGCTCCGCCGCAGGCTGCGCCATGCGTAGGCACCGCGGATGCGCTCCGGCCCGAGCCGGTCTTCGGCCCAAGCCTTGTCCTCGACCGCATGCGGCGGCTCCATCGAGGCGATCACGCCAAGCGTGGCAAAACGTCCGAGGTCCTGTGGGGCGAGTACCTGCGCGTGCTCGATCCGGTGGCGATTGGCAGCAGTTCCGGGGAACTTGCCGAAGGTCGCCTCGAGAATGTCGAGCGCTTCGCGATTGCCCGCATCGCCGATCGCGTGGATGCCGGTCTGGAAACCGGCCTTCATGGCGGCATCGTTGAGATCACGGTCGAAGCCGTAATTGCCGCCGCTCACGCCGCGATGGCCGGGGCGGTCGGAATAGTCTTCGAGCAGCCGGGCCCCGCGCGAGCCGAGCGCGCCGTCGTAATAGGCCTTCACCGCACGCGTCACGAGCATGCTTTCGGCGTCCGTATCCGGCCCACGCGCAATCCAGCGGCGCATCAGCGGTTCGTCGCGCAGCGAAAGCATGGCGTAGACGCGGATCGGAAGCGTGCCTTCCGCCTCCAGCGCTTCGAAGGTCTCCATCGATCGCCTGTCGGCACCGGCCTCGTGGATCGTAACGAACCCGTCGCGCGCCATCTGCATGAGGCCCGCGCGGGTCTGGCGCTTCATGGTCTCGAGCGGTGCCTGCGGGATGGCCGCGTCAAGCATGGTGGTCGCGCGGTTCAGGAAGAGGCCGCTGGGCGCGCCATCTGCCGCAAGCCGCATTTCACCGCCCTCCGGAACAATGCTCGACGCGGTAATCCCCGCCGCATCGAGCGCGGCCTGGTTGGCCCAGAGCCCGAACCCGTGGAGGCTGCGCATCACCACCGGATTGTCCGGTACGGCAGCACTCAGCAGCGCCTTGTCGGGATAGTCGTTCGCCCATGCGCCTTCATCCCATCCGGCACCGAAGATCCATTCGCCTTCCGCCGCGCTCTTCGCGCGCTGCGCAACAAGGGCGACGGCTTCTTCTTCCGTAGCAACATCGGTCAGGTCGACCGCGTCCAGCTTCGCGCCCAGTTCGACGATGTGCGAGTGCGAGTCGACCAGGCCTGGCAGGACCGTGGCACCATCGAGATCGACGACGCGCGTCTCATCGCCGCGCAAGGCCATCGCCTCGTCCACGCTGCCCGCGAACACGATCCGCCCGTCATCTATCGCGACGGCCTCGGCATCGGGGCTCCACCTGCCCGCGCTGAAAGGTGCGTCGGTGGCGGGAGTGCCTTCGCCATCGGGATCGCTCCATGCGAGGGTATAGACACGGCCGTTGGCGAGGATGAGGTCCACATCGGCCGATCCCGCAGTTTCGATAGCCTTGTCAGAACAGCCCGCCAGAATTCCGGCGGCAGCGATCATGGCCAGCGTTCCCGCCTTCGCCCTCGTGAAAATCTCGAACAATCCCGCCTCCCCGCATCGCTTGCTGTGACTAGGCAGCAAGTTTCCCGTGCAAGATCAAGAGGCGGCGGGATCGAGCGCGGCGAGGACCTCGTAGCCGAGCACCGCGGCAGCCACGGCAGCATTGAGGCTGTCGGCCCGTCCCTTCATCGGCATGGTGACGCGCAGGTCGCATGCCATCTCGTATTCTTCGGGAAGGCCGCGGCTCTCGTTGCCGACCATAACGAAGCAGGGCGAGGCATAGGGCGCGGAGCGATAGGGCTGGGCATCGCGCAGCGATGCGGCGACCAGTTGCCCGTCTCCGCCTCGAAGCCATGTCTCGAACTGCGACCAGTCGGCCTGCGCGATCTTCTGCGTGAAGACCGCACCCATGCTGGCGCGCACGGCTTCGACGCTGAACGGGTCGGCGCAATCGTCGATCAGGATCAGACCGCCAGCGCCGATTGCATCGCCGGTGCGCAGCATCGTGCCGAGATTGCCCGGATCGCGCAGCGCCTGGGCCACCAGCCAGATATCGGCCTTCGACCGATCAAGCGATGCCAGCGAAGTGTCGAATTCGGCGAACACGCCCGCGACTGCCTGCGGATTGTCCTTGCCGGTGATCTTGGAAAGGATGTCGGGCGAGGTTTCGATCACTTCGCCACCGCTCTGCTCCACTGCCTCTTCGAGCGCGGTCAGTAGCGGGTGGGGATCGCGCTTGTCGGCCAGCACCAGCACTTCGGGCACATGTCCGCATTCGCGCGCGTCTGTCAGCAGGCGCAGTCCTTCGGCGAGAAACTTCTTCTCGCGCTTGCGGTGCTTCTTTTCGCGCAGGGCCCTCAGGGCCTTGACCGTTGGATTGGAAAAGCCGGTGATGACGCGGCGGTGTCCGGTCATCTCAGGGCTCTCCGAAACCGTCCTCGATCATGGCGGACAGGTCGGCCATAACGGCGTCGGCATTGTCGCCGGCAACGATCAGCTCGATCGTGTCGCCCTTGGCCGCGCCGAGCATCATCAGGCCGAGGATCGAGCCGCCGGCCGCCTCGTTGGGACCCTTGGCCACGCGGACCTTGGTCGTTTCGGGCAATTCGGAAACGGCGCCGACGAATTTCGCACTGGCCCGCGCGTGCAGGCCGCGCTGGTTCACCACGGTCAGTTCTCTACGAAGCTCGCTCAACTCGCCTTCCGTGCACTGTCGAGGTCCTGGCCAAGGAATTCGCTGGCCACGGTGATGTAGTTGCGTCCGGCAGTCTGCGCGGCATGCACCGCATCGACCACGTTCATGCTCTTGCGAGCGCCGGCGAGGCGGATCAGCATGGGCAGGTTGATGCCCGCGATCACTTCCACGCGGCCCGTGTCGAGCAGCGAAATGGCAAGGTTCGACGGGGTGCCGCCGAACAGGTCGGTGAGGATGATGGCACCGTCACCCGTATCGACGCTGGCAATGGCATCGGCGATATCCTTGCGCCGCTGCTCCATATCGTCGTTCGGGCCGATGCAGATGGTGGCCACGCCTTCCTGCTTGCCGACCACATGCTCCATCGCGTCGATGAAGTGTTCGGCCAGCTTGCCGTGGGTGACGAGAATCATGCCGATCATGCGTGAAATGCGTCCGTTGCGGGTCCCGAGGGGTCTTGGCTGTGCCTGTTAGTCATAAAGCCGTGTGGGGAAATCAGCTGCGCTCGAGCGGATCGGCGGGCCGGCTTCCCAGATTGCGGTGAATGACCGTGGGCGAAAATCCGGCCTCGCGCAAGACCTCGGCGGCGCGTTCCGCACTGAATACCGAGCGGTGTCTCCCGCCGGTACAGCCGAAAGCGATGTTCAGGTAGCTCCGGTCCTGCGCGGCATAACGCGGCAAGAGCTCCGTCAAGGTCTCGGAAATACGGGCAAAAGCTGGCGCGAAGGCGGGGTCGGCTTGGATATGCGCGGCCACCGGTTCGTCGAGCCCTGTCTGCTCGCGCAATTCGGGCACCCAGTGTGGATTGTCGAGAAACCGCATGTCGAACAACAGGTCGGCAAGCGGCGGCATTCCGCGCGCGAAGCCGAAGCTGGAGATGGTGACGGTCATCTCGCGGCCGCCGCTCTTGCCGAAGCGTTCGCGCACGACCTGCTGCAGGTCGCCGGAAGTGTAATCGCTGGTGTCGAGCACGATGTCGGCCCAGCTGCGCAAGGGAGCGAGCAGTTCGCGTTCGGCCTTGATGCCGCCTGCCACCGGGCGCTCTCGCGCCATGGGGTGCGGGCGGCGGGTCTCGTTGTAGCGGCGCTCCAGCTCGGCCGCAGAACAGTCGATGAATAACGTGGTGAGCTCAATATCCTTGCGTGTGGCGAGCTGTTCGCAAAGCTCGATCGTTTCCGCAGGCACGAAGCCGCGCGTGCGCGAATCGAAGCCGATGGCGAGCGGGGCGGGGTGATCGCTATCGCCGCCCAGCAGCGATCCGAGCAGGCGCACCGGGAAATTGTCGATCGTTTCCCAGCCGAGGTCTTCGAGCACCTGCAGCGCCGTCGATTTGCCGGCGCCCGACAGGCCGGTGACGAGCAGGATGCGCTGGTGGCCGGGCGCGTCCGTCATTTGTCGAAGGTCAGCCCGTGCTTCTGAAGCGCGTACTCCGCACGCAGCGCCTGCGTCATGTCGCCGGCACGGAACATCAGGACGGGGATCGAGGTCCCGCGAATGTCGGTCGTGGGGATTTCGGTGGGATAGCGCGGCGCCTTCTTCTCGGTCAGCTGCAGGGCGAGCGAGACAGGCGCGCTGGTGGTGGGCAGCTTGACGAGGCCGACATTGCGCACCTCGATCAGGCCCTCGGTCGTCATCGGGGGATGCGCGACGGGATGGCCGTTCTCCTCGACGATGCGGATGCCGTCGTCTCCGATCAGCGTTGCGCCGCGGTCGATCAGCATGAGGGCGAGGCTCGATTTGCCGAGGCCCGGTTCGCCGGCGATCAGCAGGGCGCGGCCATCGATGGCTACGGCGGTCACATTGGGAATGACGATCTTCATTTCGCTGCCGGCAGGTCTAACACGAGACAGGCCCCTTTCTTTCCGTCTGCGCGCTCGTCTGCGTGGAGCGTGCCGTCATGCGCTTCGGCGATGGTACGTCCGATGGCAAGCCCGAGACCGGAGTGATTACCGAAATCTTCCTCTTCGGGGCGATCCGAGTGGAAACGATGGAAGACCTTCTCGCGCTTTTCGGCCGGGATGCCGGGACCTTCGTCGCATACGGTCATGATGATGCGCCCCTCGCGGCAGCGCATGATGACCTCGATCGTGCTGCCTTCGGGCGAGAAGGAGACGGCATTGTCGAGCAGGTTCTCGATCACGCGCTCGAGGCGCACGGGCACGCCGGCCACCACGAGGTCTTCCCCGATGGTTTCAACGTCGACCATGCACCCGCCGTTCTCGTCGCGCTCCTCGCGGCTGGCGACGACATTGCGGACGAGGGCGGCGAGATCGACGCGCTCGAACTCCGCGCGCGACATTTCCGCATCGATCCTGCTGGCGTCGCTGATCTCGGTGACGAGGCGATCGATCCGGCGCACGTCATGCGTCGCGATATCGAGCAATTGCGCGCGCAGTTCAGGGTCTTCGACCTTGCCGAGCGATTCCGTCGCGCTGCGCAGCGAAGCGAGCGGGTTCTTGATCTCGTGCGCCACGTCGGCCGCGAAGCTTTCCACCGCGTCGATCCGCTGGCGCAGTGCGCCGGTCATGTCGGACACCGCGCGGGCAAGCATGCCGATCTCGTCGCGCCGGTCGGGAAGGCGGGGGACCTCGACCTGTCGGTCGCGCCCCTGGCGCACGCGGACGGCGGCCTGCACCAGTTCGCGCAAGGGGCGGACGATGGTCTGCGCGAGGAACCAGCTGAGCAGCGTGGAGACAAGCAGGAACAGCAGGACGACCAGCAGGACATTGGTGCGCGCTTCGCGCACGCTCTCGGTAATATCGACCGGGTTGCGCGTCAGCAGCAGCGTATCGCCGTCGAGGCCGACCGGTGCCGCGGCGTTGATGACATGCGTCCCATCGGGCGCGTCGCGCAGGACGATCTGCGTCAGGCTTTCCTCACGGGCGCGGACCAGTTCGGGCCATGCGCTGGCATCGTCGGCCTCTGGGTCGACATAGTCGGGCAGGGCAGGGGCATCGACGACGCGGTCGAACCAGCGGTCCATGCGCAGCGCGAAATTGCCCTGGTCGACATCGCTCGCATCGGGGAGTGTGAAGCTGGGCGGGGCAAGCGCAAAGCTGTCGGATTCCAGCTTGCCGTCGGGGCCGTAGACCCTGATGCGCAGGCGCTGTTCCTTGCCGATCTGGATCAGCAGCGCTTCCTGCCGCTGCGGCGTGGCACCGGCCAGCGCCTCGGCGGTGATCTGGGCTTCGACGAGCGCGAGCTTGAAGCGTTCGTCGAGCAGCTGCTTGCGATAGCTGTCGAGATAGAGGACGCCGCCGCCCAGCAGGACCAGCGGCAGGATGTTCACGAAGAGGATACGACTGGTGAGCGTCAGGCGGCGCGACCAGCGCAGTTTGTCCAGGCTCGGGTCGCCCCTGAGCACGCTGCCGGTGTCAGCCATCGCTGAAACTGTAACCCGCGCCGTAAAGCGTCTCGATTGCAGAGAATTCGCCATCGACCTTGCGGAACTTGCGGCGCATCCGCTTGATATGGCTGTCGACCGTGCGGTCGTCGACGAAGACATCGTCGGGATAGGCGGCATCCATCAGCTGGTTGCGGCTCTTGATGACACCGGGATGCAGCGCCAGCGCTTCCAGCAGCAGGAATTCGGTTACGGTCAGCGAGACGGGCTTGTCGTCCCACGTTACGTGGTGGCGTGCCGGGTCCATGCGCAGGCGACCGCGCTCGATCACTTCGGCGGGCTTTTCGCCCGGTTCGATCGGGATCGGGCGGCGTGCATCGCTGCGCCGCAGGATCGCGCGGATACGGGCCAGCAGTAGGCGCAGGCTGAACGGCTTGGCGATATAGTCGTCGGCACCCATGAGGAAGCCAGCCTCCTCGTCCTGCTCGTCGTCCTTGCTGGTGAGGAAGATGACCGGCAGCGGCGAATGTTCGCGCAGGCGGCGCAGCAGTTCCATGCCGTCCATCTTGGGCATCTTGATGTCGAAAATGGCGAGATCGGGCGGATTGCCGAGCAATGCGTTGAGCGCCGCTTCACCGTCGGAATAGACGCGCGTGGCAAACCCTTCTGCCTGAAGCGCGATCGAGACCGTGGTCAGGATATTCCGGTCATCGTCGACAAGCGCAATTACGGTGCGATCGTCGGCGGGCGGCAGGGCATCTCCGGCGGTGTTTTCCATCGATTACGGCGATTAACGCAAGTTTCTCAGCATGACAACGCGGCAAGCCAAAGGGGTGAGGCGAATTATCCCGAAGCGCGTTTGACGTCGCGTCGCGCGGCTTATAAAGGCTCTAACGAAGCGCGGCGCATTCGTATGCGCCAGCGATTCCCCGAGTGACACCGCCTCTTTCGCGCTGGAGATTTCAGTGACTACCGCTCTTTCCCACTCGCTTGCCGCGCAGGGCATCGAGACTTCCGCCACCATCCACCCCAACCTGACGTCGGACGAACTGACCGCCGCCGCACTGGAACGAGGCGAAGGCCGCCGCGCCAAGCACGGCCCGCTAGTCGTCGAAACCGGCAAGCACACCGGTCGTAGCGCCAAGGACAAGTTCATCGTCCGCAACGCCGAGACCGAAGACACCGTCTGGTGGGACAACAATGCTTCGATGACGCCGGAACACTTCACCGCTCTGAAGGCTGACTTCATGGCTGCGGTAAAGGACAAGAGCGAGCTGTTCGTGGCCGACCTGTTCGGCGGCTCGCAGCCGGAATATCGCGTGAACGTCCGCGTCATCAACGAGCTCGCCTGGCACAACCAGTTCATCCGTACGATGCTGGTCCGTCCGACCGCGGAAGAGCTCGACGGGTTCGAGCCCGAATACACGATCATCGACCTGCCGACCTTCAAGGCAGATCCCGAACGTCACGGCACCCGCAGCGAGACCGTGATCGCGGTCAATCTCGAAGAGAAGCTGATCCTCATCGGCGGCACGAAATACGCCGGCGAAATGAAGAAGAGCGTCTTCGGCATCCTCAACTACCTGCTTCCGCCCAAGGGCGTGATGCCGATGCATTGCTCGGCAAACATCGGCCCCGACGGCAAGAGCGCGGTATTCTTCGGTCTTTCGGGCACCGGCAAGACCACGCTTTCGGCCGATGCCAGCCGCACGCTCATCGGCGATGACGAGCATGGTTGGTCGGACACCGCAGTCTTCAACTTCGAAGGCGGCTGCTACGCCAAGATGATCCGCCTCGACCCCGATAGCGAGCCGGAGATCTACGCCACCACGCGCATGGAGGGCACTGTCCTTGAAAACGTCGTGATGGACGACAATGGCGAGATCGATCTCGACGACAACACGCTCGCGGAAAATACCCGTGGCGCCTATCCGCTGTCCTCGATCCCGAACACCAGCGCCGACAACCTCGGCCCGCCGCCCTCGAACGTGATCATGCTGACCGCCGACGCGTTCGGCGTGCTGCCTCCGATCGCGCGTCTTACGCCCGAGCAGGCAATGTATCACTTCCTGTCGGGCTACACCGCAAAGGTCGCCGGCACCGAAATCGGCGTGACCGAGCCGACCGCGACCTTCAGCACCTGCTTCGGCGCGCCCTTCATGCCGCGCCACCCGAGTGTTTACGGCAACCTGCTCAAGAAGCGCATCGCGGAAGGCGGCGCGCAGTGCTGGCTGGTCAACACCGGCTGGACCGGCGGCAAGTACGGCACCGGCAACCGCATGCCGATCAAGGCGACCCGCGCGCTGCTCAACGCCGCGCTCGACGGCAGCCTGAACGATGCGGAATTCCGCAAGGACCCGAACTTCGGCTTCGAAGTGCCGGTCAGCGTTCCGGGCGTCGACAGCACCATCCTCGACCCCCGCGCGACGTGGGCCGACAAGGACGAATACGACCGCACCGCCCACAAGCTGGTGCAGCTCTTCGTCGACAATTTCGAACCCTTTGCTGCGCATGTCGATCAGGGCGTGCGCGACGCTGCTCCAGAAGCAGCCTGACGGTTCAGCCTGCGAGGTGCAGGCATAGAGTTGGAGAGGAGGCCCCCGGTCGCGAAGGAGAGAGCGCGGTCGGGGGTTTTTCGTGAATGAAAAGCTTTTCCGCCATGCGTACGAATGCGTGCCGCCAGCCGATTGCGGGGCTGCGGAGCGACTGATAGCCCTCTCGCAAGGAAGAGGGAGTAACTGCATGAACGGTCGCGCATTTTCGGCACTTGCCGCGGGAGCATTGATGCTTTCGGCGTGTGGAGGTGGCAGCGGTAACACGCCTCCGGCAACCGGCGGAACCGCCACGCCTACTCCCACTCCTACTCCGACACCCACCCCGTCACCGGCGACCTTCGATACGCTGGTGTTCGAAGAGCAGTTCGCCAGCGGTTCGCTCGATCGTTCGGTCTGGAACGTCGAGGGGCCTGCCTTCTGGGTCAATAACGAGCAGCAGGCCTACATCGATTCCGCCGACACGATCCTCTTCGGTCCCGTCACCGGTGCGGAGGACGGGCAGGCGCTCATCCTGAGGCCGCAATGGCGCGAAGGGTTCGCCACCCCGACCGGGCGCACGACCGATTTCGTCTCCGGTCGCATCAACACCGCCGACAAGTACGATGTCACCTATGCGAAGGTCTCGGCCCGTATCCGCATGCCCGACGCACGCGGCGCCTGGCCCGCATTCTGGATGCTGGGCTACGGTAGTTGGCCCGATTCCGGCGAGACCGACATCATGGAATATGTCGGCGAAAAGGACTGGACGAGTTCCGCGCTCCATGGCCCCGGCTACTCCGGCGATACGCCCATCGCCGAGCGCCAGACCTTTCCTGCGGGAGAGGATGTGACCGGCTGGCACGTCTACTCGGTCGAACGGCGCGACCTGGACCTGCGCTTCTTCGTCGACGACCGCGAATTCTATCGCGTCACCAAGGGCGAAGTAGAGCAATACGGCCCGTGGCGCTTCGATCGGGCGCAATACATCATCCTGAACTTCGCGCTCGGCGGCACCTACCCGCAAGGGGTCAACAACGTCACCACACCCTATCCCGGCCTCCCGCAGTCCACAGTCGACCGGATCAAGGCCGGCGAAATCCAGATGGAAGTCGACTGGGTCCGCGTCTGGGAGTGAGGTGAGGCCCCGGCCTGTCCTAGGCTGACGCCCCCGCGATGTAGCGCGACACGTTCTTCTCCAGCACATCCATCGGCACATTGCCGCCGAGGATAACCGCATCGTTGAACGCCTTGAGATCGTAACCCTCCCCGAGCACGGCCTGCGCACGCTGGCGCTGGTCGACGATGCGGCTGTGGCCGAGCTTGTAGCCGGTCGCCTGTCCCGGCCAGCTGCAATAGCGATCGACTTCGCTCTGCACCTCTTCCGGCTTCGAACCATTGCGCTGGATGAAGAACTGGCGGCCCTGTTCGCGGCTCCAGCCCTTGGCGTGCAGGCCCGTGTCGACGACCATACGGCAGGCACGGAAGGCGAGGCTCTGTAGATAGCCGAGCTGCCCCACTTCGAAGCCGTCATAAGCGCCAAGTTCGTCGGCCAGCTGTTCGCCGTAGAGCGCCCAGCCTTCGGAAAACGGATTGAAGGCGAGGATCGAGCGGATCAGCGGCAGGCGGTTCGAATATTCGCCCTCCCACACGTGCCCGGGAATGGTCTCGTGATAGGTGAGATCGGCGAGATCGTACTTGCGGTGCAGTTCGGTGGTGCGCAGGTTGATCCAGAAGCGGCCCGGGATCGTCCCGTCCTTGCTGCCCGCGCCGCCATAGGCACCGGGCGCGCCGGCTTCCTCGGCAACGGGGATTCGGACGACTTCGAGATTGGGATCGACCAGCGTATTGAAGGCGCGCGGCATCTGCGCCTTGATCCAGTCGATGCGTTCGGCGATGAAATCCATGATCTCCGCGCGACCCTCGTCACCGGGTGCGAATTTGTAGCGCGGGTCCTGCGAAAGCGCGGTCATGCGCGCACCGACGCTGCCCTCGGTATAGCCGATCTTGCGAAGGATCGGGTCCATGCGCGCGTGCAGCGCCTCCAGTTCCTCGAGGCCTTGCTGGTGCACCTCGTCCGGCGAAAGGCGGGTGGTCGTACTGGAGCGCAGCGCCCAGTTGTAGAATTCCTCGCCATAGGGGCGGGCCGACATGCCCGGATCCTCGGTGGCGACGGCGCGTTCGGCGCGCAATTCGGTGAGCTGGCGTTCCAGCGCCTCGGCGATAACCCCGCTTTCGAGGATCTTCGCGCGATTGGCATGGCTTTCGGGCATGCCCGCTGCATTCAGTTTGGCGCGCAAATCGTCGGCGAACAGCTCGCCCTTGCCGGCGCTGGCGATGGTCTGTTCCATCTGCACGATCGCCTTGTCGAGCAGGAAGGACGGCGGAACCACGCCCATGCCGCGCGCTTCGCGGATGCGCGCCAGTTCGCCGTCGAGCGAGGCGGGAAAGGCTTCGAGCCGTTCGATATAGGCATCCGCATCATCGCCGTTCTCGACCTTCTGCGTCGATTGCATGAAGCGCGGCATGGCGAGATATTCGCCCACGTTCTGGATCACGACGTAAGGTGCGGTGCGCCAGTTCCCGACCGGCGTATCGCCATAGGGCAGGGCAAACCCGTCGAGCGCAAGCTCATAGGCGCTCTGCACGACGTCGAGATTGGTGACCGTCTCGCTGTCGAGCCCGTCGCGCGAATAGGCGGCAACGCGAGCGAGGTCCTGCTGCAGAGTGGCGGCATAGGCATCCTGTCCGGCAGGCGACTGGTCTTCGAGCTTGCCGCGCAGATAGGCGTAACGGCCCGTGTCGACGCCAAGACTGGTGGCGCGTTCGGGTTCATGTTCGAGCAGGTTGTAGGCGACGGTTTCGAGCAGCCGTTCTGCGCCGATCTTCTGGGCGGCGGCGATGCCTTCGGGGCGCGGTGTCGGGACGCATCCGCCAAGGGTGAGGGCGGTCGTCGCGCCAAGCCCTGCAAGGACCTGGCGACGGGTGGCTTCGAAAGTGTGTGTGGTCATGCGCGCCGGTGTGTATCCGGCGCGCAAGAGTGTCAAATCAATCGAGGAATTCGGCGGGGACCTTGCCGCCGTTTGCCGACAATTCGCGCATGGTGCGCTTGTGCAGCCAGATATTGTCCTCTGCGGTGCCCGAGTAATCCTCGCGGCCGAGTTCGGTCGCGAGCGCCTTGCGGTTCTCGTAGCTGGAATCGACGCCGATCAGCTTCATCAGGTCGACAATCGAGGTGCGCCAGTTGAGCCTGTCGGCACCGGGCATGGAATCGAGGCTGTTCTCGACATCGACGACGGGCTTGGCGACGGCTTCGGTCTTGGGGGCATCTGCCCAGGCATTGCCGGTCTTCGGCTGAACAGGTGCTTCCTGCGCCTTCGCTTCCTTGCCGAAGATTGCTTCCTTGATGCTGCTGAAAATACCCATCGCTCTCGTCCTTTCGCCGGTTATGCGACCTATCGCCGCTTCGCTTTTGCAATCAACGGGATGGGATGCAGTGCGTTCCTGCGCTTTCCCGATCGCGCGACCCGGGCTAGGGAGCGGGAATGCTCGATACAGTACTCTCGATCGTCGTCCTTGCCGCCGTCGCACTGTTCGTCGGTGCATTCCTGCTGTGGAAACGGACCGGCAATGCCAAGAACGCGCTGCTCATGGTCCTGCTCGGCCTGATTGCGCTGGGCAATGTCGCCATCTGGACGATACCCGATGCAGACGGCGAAGCCCCGCTCGACAAGGTCGAACGGGGCTCGCGTTAGCAGCTTTTGCCCGGGAGGCTATTCGGGCAGCTGCCAGAGGACCGAACCGGTATAATGACCCGACACCGGTTCGCCGGTCGACCCGCGGGCCGGTTGGAATTTCGCACGCTGCTGCACCAGACGGCAGGTCGCTTCGTCGAGCTGGCTGTGGCCCGTGCTGCCGGTGATCCGGCAACCCGTTACCTTGCCGCTGGCAGCGATATCGAGACGGAAGGTGGCCACGCCCGTAAGTTCGCGCCGCGCCCAGCTTGAGCGGTAGTCACGGTCCGAAAGCCATGCACCCGGATTATTGCGCGGCTTGGCGCCGACGGGAGTGAAGGTGGCTGCCGGGCTCGGAATCTCCACTACCGGACCACTCGGCCTTGGGACCGGCGGCATTGGGGGCAGGGGAACGGTCGTCGTCACGATAGTCGGCTCGGAATTGTCGAGCTCGAACTTCGGGGTCGGCACATTGACCGGCGGCGTGGTCGGAGTGTCGGGGACATTCTCTGCCTGTTCAGGCGGAGGCGGGGCTGGGGGCGGCGGGTCCTTTTTCACATCGAAAGTGTCCACTCTGGGTGGATCGGCGATGATTGCCTGAGAGACGGTCAGGCCGGTGACGATCAGCGCACCGATGGCCGCTTGCACTATAACCGCGCTCGCCAGGCCCGTTGGCGAGGGTCCGCTCTTCTGGTCGACATATGACATGGGTCCTCTCCTTTGCGACTCCAGTTGAATGCATGTTACAACATATCAAATGAATTGCAAGAGCTTGTGGGCAAAGGGCCTACGATCGGCGTGCTGACATACGAAAAAGGGCCCGAAAATCGGACCCTTGATCGTATTCGTACTGATTTCCTGACCGCTGTCAGGTGATCGGGCAGGCCGGGTCGAGACGGAAGTCGAGATAGTTGTCGACCGACTTCATCAGTTCTTCCTGCTCGTTCTCGAAGAAGTGGTTCGCGCGCGGAATTTCTTCGTGATGCACGGTGATGTGCTTCTGCGTGCGGAGCTTCTCGACCAGCTTGGTCACGGCATTGGGCTGGACAACGGTGTCCTGCGCGCCATGGATGAAGATGCCCGAGGCCGGGCAAGGTGCGAGGAACGAGAAGTCGTACATGCTCGCTGGCGCACCAATGCTGATCCAGCCGCGGATTTCCGGGCGGCGCATGAGGAGCTGCATGCCGATGAGCGAGCCGAAGCTGACGCCGGCAACCCAGGTCACCTGCGCTTCGGGATGGACCTGCTGCACCCAGTCGAGCGCCGCAGCGGCGTCGGACAGTTCGCCGATACCGTTATCGAAGCTGCCCTGGCTGCGGCCGACGCCGCGGAAGTTGAAACGCAGGGTTGCGAAACCGCGGTTCACGAAGGTCTTGTAGAGACGCTGCGTGATCTGTTCGTTCATCGTGCCGCCGCCCTGCGGGTGCGGATGCAGGATCATCGCAACAGGTGCGCGCGGACGGGGGCCGGGAGAGAAACGGCCTTCGAGGCGGCCTTCGGGGCCGGGAAAGATCACGGTCGGCATGGGGAGAGATACCCTGGCAGAAAAATGTGGTGCGCGTTGACCCAAGGGGCTTGCGCGAGGTTGCGCTCCATATAGGGTTTCAGCGGCAATTCGCAATTATTTAAGGGCCCGTCCCGTCCCGACACGCATCTATCTCGATCACGCCGCCACCACGCCGCTGCGTCCGCAGGCCAGACAGGCGATGGAAGAAGGCTTCACGCTCTGGGCCAATCCGAGCAGTCCGCACGCCGAAGGCCGCAAGGCGAGGGCGGCGCTTGAGGATGCGCGCGAACGCGTGAAACGGACGCTCGGCTGGGAGGGAGAGGTCATCTTCACCTCTGGCGCGAGCGAGGCTGCGGCGCTGGCTCTGGGCCATGCAAAGGCGGGCGCACGGCTGGTTTCCGCGGTCGAACATGACGCGATCCTCAAGGCGGCTCCCGATGCGGAGCGATTGCCCGTGAAAGCTGACGGCGCGCTCGATCTGGAAGTCCTCGCCGAAGCCGTCCAGCGCGAGCGCCCCCTCGCCGCGGTCCAGCACATCAATTCGGAAACCGGCAACCGTCAGGACATTGCTGCCATTGTCGGGCAGGTCCATCAGGCAGGCGGCCTGTTGCTGACCGATTGTGCGCAGAGCGCAGGCAAGATCGCCATCCCGACCTGCGACATGGCGATCGTATCGGCACACAAGTTCGGCGGGCCGATCGGCATCGGCGCCTTGCTGGTGAAGGATTTCGCCATGCTCGAACCGGCCGGCGGGCAGGAGCGCGGATATCGGCGCGGCACGGAAAACCTTCCCGCCGCGATGGGTATGGCAGCTGCGCTTGAGGCAGCGTCCTCGCCCTATATCGATCCCTTCGTGCTCGAACCTCTGGATGCAATCGTCGAGCATTGCCGGGAAACCGGAGGGACGTGGTTGTCCGACCGGCTATCGGACCCCACGCCCTATGTCCGCGCCATCGCCATGCCGACAATGAGCGGCAGTGCGCAGGTGATGCGCTTCGACATGGCGGGGATCTCCGTGTCGCAAGGCTCGGCCTGCTCCTCGGGGACCATGAAGACGAGCCATGTCATGCAGGCGATGCAGATAGAACCCGAAGTCGCCGACCGCACGATCCGCGCCAGCTTCGGCTGGAACACCACTCGCGAAGAAGTGGAACGCTTCGCCGAGGTATGGCTTGAGTTGGCGAAAGCATGATTTACCTCGACTACCAGGCCACCACCCCGCTAGCTCCCGAAGCGCGCGATGCCATGATGCGCTGGCTCGACGGGCCGGGCGGCACCGGTTTCGGCAACCCGCATTCCCCACACAAGATGGGCCGCGAGGCCAAGGCCGCGATCGAGTTCGCGCGCGATCAGGTTGCGGCGCTTTTTCCTCCCGGTGGCAAGGTGATCTTCACCTCCGGTGCGACCGAGGCGCTCAATCTCGCCATTCGCGGCAGCGGCAAGGACGGCACGGTCTCCGTGTCCGCGATCGAGCATTCTGCAGTTCTCGACACTGCCAAGGATGCGGGCAAGTGCCATGTGCTGAATGTCGCGAAGGACGGGCAGTGCAACACCAAGCAGGACCTGCCGCAGGACACGCGCCTCGTCTGCCTGATGCAGGTGAATAACGAGATCGGCGTGATCCAGCCCACGGTCGAATGGCACCGCAAGGCGAAGGAGAACAACGCGCTCTACCTGTGCGATGCGGTGCAGGCCTATGGCAAGATCGAGGTCACCGGCGCCGACATGATCGCGATCAGCGCGCACAAGTTCCACGGTCCCAAGGGCGTGGGTGCACTATGGGTGCGTGACGGGGTTGATTTGCACGAGGTCCAGACCGGCGGTGGGCAGGAATTCGGCCTGCGGTCGGGCACGCTCAGCCCTGCGCTGATCGCGGGCATGGGCGCAGCTGCGGCCGAGGCCAAGGACCGGATGGAGCAGGATGCAGAACACGTCCAGAAGCTCTGGAAACGCGCCACCGAGATGTTCGAGAATTGGGAACTCAATGGCAGTGCCGAGGCGCGTTATCACGGCAACCTCAACATCCGCCCGCGCGGCCCCAACGGCGGCGGTCTGGATGTAAACCGGCTCATGAGCGATTGCCGCAACGTGATGTTCTCCGCCGGCTCTGCCTGCGCCAGCGGCTCGGGGCGCACCAGCCACGTGCTGGAAGCGATCGGCCTGCCCAAGAAGCTCGCGAAAACCTCGATCCGCCTCGGCTTCGGGCGCTACACCACGCTCGAGGAGATCGAGGAAGCGGGCCGGACGATCAACGAGGCAGCAAAGGCGCAAGGGTCCCTATGAAGATCACTTTCATCACCTCCGAAGGCGACCGCGTCGATGCGACAGGTGAGGACGGTGACACGTTGCTTCGCGCTGCCCAGGCGGCCGGAATGCCGCTGGAGGGCACTTGCGAGGGGCAGATGGCCTGCTCGACCTGTCACGTGGTGGTGGACAAGGACTGGTTCGACCGCCTGCCCGAAGCAAGCGAGGAAGAGGAAGATATGCTCGACCTCGCCGCGGGCGTCCGGCGCACCAGCCGCCTGTCCTGCCAGATCGTGCTCGGCGATGAACTGGACGGGCTGACCGTTTCCATTCCCGCCGAGAGCCACGACATGAGCCGCTAACCAGAGCGGCCGCTATTGACCTGAAAGCGCTCATTGGGGTTGGCTCCCTCCGGGATGACTATGGCGCATTTGTGAGGTAATGTGTCAGGCCACTAGTAAGAGCCCATCCAACGGAGAAGCGATATGGGCACCCCTCGACCAAACTCTGGTGGTAGAGGCACCGCCAAGCTTGGCCTGCCAATGTCAGGCTTGGCCATTTTCTCCGCAATAGTTTCCCTCAGCAGTGTCCTTCCAACCTTGGCGATGGCTGAAGAGCAGGAACCATCCGTTCAAGACATGCAGCGTGCTTGTCTCGCTGGCGAAACTGATATGTGTGTGGAGCTCGGCGAAGCCTATTACGAGGGTAAGGGTGTACCGCAGGACCTCAGCAAAGCAGTCGAGTGGTATCGCAAAGGGGCAGAACAGGGGGATGCCACCGCACAGTTCTACCTAGCCTTCTCGTACGCCAGCGGCGAGGGTGTACCGGAGGATCTCGGCAAAGCAGTTGAATGGTATCGCAAGGCGGCGGAGCAGGGTGATGCTTTTGCGCAATACGCTCTGGGGTGGTCCTACGCGAATGGTCTGGGCGTATCGCAAGACTATGTTGCTGCAGTCGAATGGTACCGCAAGGCTGCGGAACAGGGCCTTGCGGAAGCTCAGACCGAGATGGGTTGGCATTTTGCCGAGGGTGCGGGACTTCCGCAGGATTACGCCAAAGCGGTCGAGTGGACCCGCAAAGCCGCGGCTCAAGGTTCTGCGTCCGCGCAGTATAACCTGGGTCTTGCCTATGCTGGTGGGCAGGGGGTCGCCCAGGATTACGCCGCTTCTGTGGAATGGTTTCGCAAAGCGGCGGAGCAAGGCGATGCTGCGGCGCAATACGCACTCGGTCTATCTTACGCTCAAGGTTTGGGGGTTGAGGCGGATCCCGCCAAAGCCAACGAATTGTTTGGCCAGTCATGCACTGGTGGGTTCGAAGAGGCATGCGACGTTCTTGAGCCAAGCGTCGAAGACCTACTCGCCGCTCCTGCCGATGCGATAGCTCAAGGCTACCTCGTCATGGAAACGCGCTTGGCGCTGATGGCGATGATCGACGGCACCGATTTCACACTTCAGACTCCCGAAGGTGAAATCACAAAAGGAAGTGCCGACTTCTTCAGGCAAAAATTCGAAGGCCGAAAGTCGCTATACCGCCAGGCTATAGAGCAACGCGGTTACCCGGACGACTTGGCTGGTAAATACGATGTGGCATCAGTCGAGCCATCCTGTAGGCAAAGCGAGTCCCCCTTCATCAGTGAGGCGCAGCGAAAGTCCTTCAGCAAAGTCCGGATATCTCAGAATGACCATGAGATTGTCGCGACCATTCTTATCGTCGAAGCCCCGGAATACGATGGCACAGAGGAAGCCGAACTGTCCTTTGACGGGGTAGTGATCGAGAGCTCGCTGGCACTGTTCGACTCACTCAACGGCTACCACTATCTGGTCGGAAAGATTGGCTCCCAAACTATTGAGCTGAGGCCCTCGGAAGAAGAGCGAAGCCAGGCCGATCCATCTGGCGAACCAGACTTGAATAGTTGTGTAGTGATACTCGAACGCGCGCCCTGACGTCTGCTCAACCGAGCTGTCGGCACCCTGCTAAACCTGGGAAAATCGTACGGCGACGTGATTCGTCGCTTACTCCAGTCAGCACTAATCCGCCTTCGTTTCGTCCGGCTTATCCGTCGGTGGGAGCCAACCATCGTCGCCAATGCCGGTCGATAGCTTGATCCGCTTGAACAGGCGGACTGCGCCCCAGATGATCAGTCCGATGGGGATGACGACGATGCCGACGACCATCAGGAAGGCGATGAGATTGCCGAGGATCGAGGCGAGCGAACCCCATGCGTTACGGATTGGGTCGGCGAAACCGCCCTGTGATGGCGTGCCCGCCTCATATTCGAGCGTCATCGTCGAATAGGCGACCCGACCTCGCATTTCGTTCAGCCAGCTTCGCGCCTGGTCGATTTCCTCGTTCACCTTGGCGACGCCGCGTTCGGCCTCGACCAGTTCGGCGACGGTGCCCTGGCGGTTGCGCAGCACCTCCATCAGCCGGTCGCGCAGCACCGTGCGGGCGCGCAGGCGGGCTTCGGTGTCGACGATCTTCTTCGACAGGTCTTCGCCATCTATCGAGGAGGAAACGAGTTCGCCGTCCATGCCTTTCGAGGCCGCAGTCAGCGCCTTGCCGAAAGTGCGCGCTTCGCTGCTGGCGATGGCAATGCGCAGGCTACCGTAGGCATAATCGCCCTCCATCTCTTCCGAATTCATCGAGACGATGCGGCAGACCTGCGGCCCCTTGGCCTCGCACATGTCGGCATGGCGCTCCTGCAGTGGCCGGATGACGTTTGCCGGGACGCGGAAGCCGTAGGAATAGGTATAGGCGACTTGCGGCATGCTGACGGAAATCGAGGTATCTTCTCCCGGCACGGGCTGGCCGGGAACGGTGGCCGGCGCCGGAGCGGGCGGGGGAGGAGAGATACGACGGGGCTCAGGAGGAGGCGGCGAGCCAGAGAAGATTCCCTCCTCCCGCGCTTCGTAAAAGCCGAACTCGTTCGCGGGGGCGTCCGAGGCCGGCTCCTCTACGTCGACGGTCGTCACCCTTTCAGTGACGTGCTGCTCCCTTTCGGACTGCCCGCAGGAAGCAAGCGCAATCGTCGAAAGACCTACCAGCATGGCATGACGTGCTCTCATCGAAACTCTCCCCGTTCAATCACGTCCCACGAAGCTGTGTGACGTGAATGTTACAACGTATCGCAAATCAAGTCTGCGTCAAGTCACGGGAATTCTGCCATGCCGGGGCCTGCGTGGAGCCGGTCAGGATGCTTCGTCTTCGCGGGCGAGGTCCATGCGTACCTCGCGTTCGCGGGGCAGGTAGGCCGGCGTCGGCTCGTTTCCGGCTGCTGCATCGAGGCGTGATGCGGCGGCAAGCATGTGTTCGCGCAGGCGGCAATGCATGGCCCAGCCGCACTTGGGGTCCTCTGCCCGGGCCATGAAGCGGACCGTCATGGCCCGCGCGTCCTGTGCGACGACTTCGCAGACGGCGTCCTCGGGGTCGATCACGTCCTCGTCATTCTCGACGAACTCGCGGAACGGCCCGCGCAGCTTGTCGACATCGGCGCGATTATCCAGCTCGAGTTCGACATGCATCATCAGGCTGGCATCCTGCTTGGTCCAGTTCTCGAAGCTGTCGCTGGTGAAGTCGCTCACCGGGGCGATGACCCGGCGTTCGTCCCAGGTGCGCAGGCGCAGGTGGGTGAAGCCGATCTTTTCGACGAAGCACCATTGCCCGTCATAATGGATCGCATCGCCGATCCGCGCGGTCTGCGCAAAGGCGATCTGAACGCTGGCCATGATGTCGCCAAGTATCTTCCGTGCCGCAAAGACAAGCACGAGGCCGAGGACGCCGGCAGAGGCGATGATCGAGAAGCCGAGCGTGTTCGACAGATTGCTCGCCATCACCACGAAGCCGATGCCCGCGAGCAGGATCACCGCGGTCAGGATGCGGCGGATCGCGCTCATCTTGGTGTAGAAATTGCGATCCTCGTTATTGCCGGGCGCTTCGAGTTCGTCGGTGCGACGCGACGTCGCGAAGTCGAACAGGGCCTCGATCACGGAAAGCGCGATTCCGACGATGGCTGCGATGATGAGGATCAGCTGCAGCGGGTCGAGCAGGTCCTTCGCCGGACCCGAGAGCTTGAAGAATGTCGTCCGGACCAGTGCAAACGTTCCTGCAAAGGCAAGCAGCGTTGCCGGCAGGTGGATCGCCTGCAGGACCCCGAATAGCTTGGTGTCCTCGTCCTGCCGATCCCTCATGCGGTTGATCGCGAGATAGGTCAGGGCCGCAGCGAGCGCGCCGGCGAGCAGGATCAGCGGCAGTGCGATCACTTCCCACCACGCCAAGGTCCAGAAGGCCTGTTTGCGCAGCGCCGGGGGCAGGCTTTTTTCGAATTTGGTCGGACCGTATATTTCGTAGAGCGCTGGGACATTCTCGACAGTCTGACGGCTGAAAACCCATACCGGTTCGCCGTCCGGTGCCTGCACCCGTGCCAGCCTGATCGGCACTGCGCGGTTCTCGAGGTCAAGGAATCCGATCGTCAGCGAACGGCGGGCAACACCCGCCATTGGATCCTTGCTGCTGGTGTTCGTGTCGACTGCATCGGGGCGGTCCGGCAGGCTGGTCCAGCCGATTGAAAGCGAGCGGTGAAGCAGGTCGTAAAGCTGGGCGGAAAGCTGTTCGGCATCGCGTTCGGCAGGGTCGATATTGGCAAGATCCAGCGCGGCAGCAGCATCGCTCCATTCGCCTTTTTCGCCGGCGGACATGAAGCTTTCCATCAGTCCCATCGGCGTATCTAGATCGAGGGGAAGCGCGCCGGGCGGGGTGACCGTCTCCAGCTGTTCCACCTCGTAGACATAGGCTTGCGAACCTTCTGCGACTGTGCGGTCCGACTGCGCCTGTGCCTGAACGGCGAAAAGCGCAGCGAATACAGCGAGTAGCGCGGTGGCGATGTTTCTTTGAATGGTCCCCATGCCTTACCCAATGCTGTCGCGCCCTTATCGGTCCCCAAAAGCAGGAACCCCGCTGCCGGTGGGCAACGGGGTTCCGTGTTTCGATGGGATCGAATTTACGCGGATTCGAGCTCGCGTTTCTCGACGCTTTCTCCCAGCATTTCGATCAGCGCCTTGCTGAACGCGGGGATGTCGTCGGGGTTACGGCTGGTGATGAGGTTGCCATCGACTGCCGCTTCGGTGTCGACCACGTTGGCGCCTGCATTCTTCAGGTCGGTGCGGATCGAGGGCCATGCGGTGACGGTTTTGCCCTTAATGATGTCGGCCTCTGCAAGCAGCCACGGTGCATGACAGATTGCCGCGACCGGCTTGTTCGCCATATTGAATTCGCGGACGATAGCGATCGCGCGCTCGTTCATGCGGAGGATATCGGGGTTCATCTGGCCACCCGGCAGGAGCAGAGCGTCGTAGCCCGAACAATCGGATACTTCATCGACCGTCTTGTCGACCTTGACGCTGTCGCCCCAGTCCTTGTCCTTCCAACCGGTGATTTCGCCCTTTTCGAGACTCACGACGGTGGTCTCGAAACCGGCGTCTTCGAGATTGGCCTTCGGCTTCATCAGTTCCGACTGTTCGAAGCCGTTGGTGGCGAGGATCATTACGTGTTTTGTCATGAGGTAACTCCTTGATTTCGTGTTACCCATGCAACGTGTGGGGAAAGTGCACCGTTCCGCATTGGTAGGCGAGCCGTGCCTCTGGTAGGGCGAACCTCATGGCCACTACCGAGATGGACGATTCCGGCGCCGATCCCTTCGACGCCATCGTCGATGCACCCTTTGATTCCGCCCTTTCCGAGCGCTACCTCGTGTATGCGCTATCGACGATCACGGCGCGTTCGCTGCCGGACCTTCGCGACGGGTTGAAGCCGGTTCACCGGCGCCTCTTGTGGACCATGCGCCAATTGAAGCTCGACCCGGCGAGTGGGTTCAAGAAGTCTGCCCGCGTGGTCGGCGAGGTGATCGGTAAATATCACCCGCATGGCGACACTGCGGCCTATGATGCGATGGTCCGTCTCGCGCAGGATTTTGCGCTCCGCTATCCGCTGGTCGAGGGGCAGGGCAACTTCGGCAATATCGATGGCGATAACGCCGCCGCCTACCGCTACACCGAAGCGCGCCTGACCAAGACGGCGATGCGCCTGATGGAAGGCCTCGACGCGGGCACGGTCGATTTCATCCCGACCTACAATAACGAGGAAGAAGAGCCGGAGATCATGCCGGGCCTCTTCCCCAACCTGCTCGCCAATGGCGCGAGCGGGATCGCGGTGGGCATGGCGACCAATATCCCCAGCCACAACGTCGCCGAGATCGTCGACGCGACGCTCGAAGTGATCGACAATCCGCATGTCGAACACGCGCGGCTGATGGAGATTTTCAAGGGGCCGGACTTTGCCACCGGCGGCGTCGTGCCCGAGAGCGCAGAGGTGATCAGCCACGCCTATGAAACCGGGCGCGGGTCCTTCCGCGTGCGCGGGCGCTTCCACGCGGCCGAAGCGGAGAAGGACGAAGACAAGCAGGCCGGTATCGAACGGCTGGGCGGCGGCCAGTGGCAGCTGGTCATTTCCGAAATTCCCTACCAGGTCGCCAAGGGCAAGTTGATCGAACAGATCGCGCAGGCGATCGCCGACAAAAAGCTGCCGATCCTCGAAGACGTGCGCGACGAGAGCGACGAGCAGATCCGCATCGTGCTCGTCCCGCGCAGCCGCAATGTCGATCCCGAACTCCTGAAAGAGAGCATCTACAAGCTCACCGACATGGAAACGCGCTTCGGCCTCAACCTCAACGTGCTCGACCACACGCGCACGCCAATGGTGATGGGGCTGAAGGAGCTGCTCGACAACTGGATCGCCAGCCAGATCGACATCCTCCAGCGCCGCAGCCAGCACCGGCTCGACCAGATCGCCCGGCGGCTGGAGCTGGTCGAAGGCTATATCATCGCATTCCTCAACCTCGACCGCGTGATCGAGATCATCCGCACCGAGGACGAGCCCAAGCCGGTGATGATGCAGGAATTCAAGCTCACCGACAGGCAGGCCGAGGCGATCCTCAACATGCGCCTGCGCAGCTTGCGCAAGCTGGAAGAAATGCAACTACGTAACGAGAAGGACGAGCTGCTCAAGGAGCAGGACGAGCTTGAGAAGCTGCTCGGCAGTCCCGCCCGCCAGCGCACGCGTCTCAAGCGCGATCTCAATGCCCTGCGCAAAGAATATAGCGAAGACACTGCTCTCGGCGCGCGTCGCACCACCATCGAAGAGGCTGCTCCGGCGGTCGAATTCAGCATGGAGGCGATGATCGAGAAGGAACCGGTGACGGTCATCCTCAGCCAAAAGGGCTGGGTGCGCGGGGCCAAGGGCCACCTGCCGCTCGACCAGGAATTCAAGTACAAGGAAGGCGACGGGCCTGCCTTCGTGCTCCACGCCCAGACGACCGACAAGCTGCTGCTCATCGGAGACGACGGGCGCGTCTTTACGCTGGGTGCGGACAAGCTGCCGGGCGCGCGCGGTTTCGGCGAACCGGTGCGCAACACGCTCGACATCGACGGGGCGGCGCAGATCGTATCGGTTGTCGTCCACCGCGAAGGGCAGGAAGTCCTGCTCGCCGCCAGTACGGGCAAGGGCTTTGCCGTGACGACCGACCAGATGCTCGCCGAAACCCGCAAGGGACGGCAGGTGATGAATGTGAAGGACGGCGTGAAGCTCGTCGTCGCGCGTCCGATCGACAAGGCGCACGATCACGTCGCCGTGGTAGGCGAGAACCGCAAGCTGGTCGTCTTCAATCTCGAGGAACTGCCGCGCCTTGCGAAGGGGCAGGGCAACAAGCTTCAGAACTATCGCGACGGCGGCCTGTCCGATGCGACTACTTTCAAAATGGAAGATGGCCTCAGCTGGGCCATGGGCGGCAAGGGCGACCGCACCCGCACCGAAACCGAGATGTGGCAGTGGAAGGTCGCGCGCGGCGGGGCCGGACGCCTGCCGCCGCAGGGCTTCCCGCGCGACAACAAGTTCTGATCTTTGTCGAGTGCGCTATCGACCTCAGTCGATAGCCATCCGTACCCAACAAGAAAGGCCGGAAGCGCATGTGCACTTCCGGCCTCTTGCGACCCTGAAACGGTGGCTCCAGGGAACCGATGTTCGGCTTATTCGCCGGCGTCGTCGCCAGCAGCCATTTCAGCCTGCTTTGCGCGGGCCTGTGCCGGGGTGAGGATTTCCGCACCTTCGGCAACCGGCGTCATGTTCGCGGCGAGGTCGGCGTGGTTGTAAAGAACCATCAGCGCGCCTTCAGCGGTCACAGCGAAGCTGTCGCGAGCGAGGGTGACGATGCCGTCGTCGTTCTGGACGATGGCCATGCCTTCGTTGTCGACGGTGTAGATGGTGCCGAACGGGTGGCCTTCGGCGGTGACGACTGCTGCGCCTTCAACGAGGGCTGCGTCGAGCTTGGCAGCAGCTTCAGCGAGCTGCGCGTCCATCATGTCGTCGAGCTGGAGCTTGGTGACGGTGATCGTCGGGCCGGCTTCGCCCTGGCCGTACATTTCGACGCCAAGCGGAACCTTGTGCTTGCCGGTGTCGAGCACGGCCTGGCCATTCTCGACCGAAACGATCGTGCCGACTTCATTGCCTTCGGGGCCGGTGACGACGGCGCCTGCAGCAACCTGTTCGTTGGCGAGGGCCGGGGTTGCGGCGAGAGCGACGGCGGCAACGGCCAGCTTAGCGAATTTCATGTGACGAACTCCTAGATGTATTCAACTTATAGTTTCGCGACCCGCGGCAAGACGCGTCACGAACGACCAAAATGGAAAGAGCGGAGACGAGAGTGGAAGTCCCGAGATGATCCGCGTGCCCCCCTCCGGGGTAAGCGGAACGCTCTATGGCAAGCGGGACGAAAAATCGCAACCGCGCTTGGGGGCCGTTATGCTGCACTGCAGCTTAAGCAAAGCTGAAGATGCTGTTTCAGCTTTGGAAACCGAAAGTGCCGGTCAGGGCAATTCTTCGTCCAGAATGGCCAGAACACGGTCGCGATCGGGGAATCCTTCATCCACCCAGCGCCGCTCCACCGACTGGAGGATTCGCGCGACCTGCGGGCCCTTGCCCACTCCGCGCTCGACGATTTCGCCGCCCTTGAGGGGGAGCTGCGGAGCCTCCCAGCCTTCGAGCGCGCCGGGATCGGCACGGGTCAGCAAGAGGCGGTCGCGCGCGCATTCCACGCCCTCGTAATAGGCGAGGGCAAGCGGCTGCTGGCTGTCGTTGGCGTCGCGCTCGGCCACGCAGGACAGGCGTTCGCGCTGGGCGCGCGAGAGGCGCAGGCGCGCGGAGACGGCTTGCGCAAGGCTCGGCACTGGCGGGATGATCGCGGCGAGGCGGCGCATGGCATCGGGCGCAATGCCGTATTCGCGTTCCTGCCGGACGAGCTCGGCTAGCTTCTCCGCTTCGCGCGTTCCGCATTCGGGCAGCACTTCCTGCATAACGCCGAGTTCGCGCATCTTGAACACCGTGGGCGAGGGGTCGGGCAGGCCGAGCAGGTTCTGCAATTCCCAGCCCACCCGTTCGCGGCTGAGGCCCTTCAGGGTGGAGGCCAGCTCGCTCGACGCGCCGGTAGCCTCGTCATCCCATGCGTCGCCGAAGCGCGTCTGGAAGCGGAAGTAGCGTAGGATCCGCAGGTGATCTTCGCGGATGCGTTCGCGCGCATTGCCGATAAAGCGCACGCGGCCGTTCTTCAGATCCTCCACGCCGCCGAAATAGTCGCTGATCTCGAGAGTTTCGGGATGGGCATAGAGCGCGTTGATCGTGAAATCGCGGCGCGATGCGTCCTCTTTCCACTCGGTGGCGAATGACACGGTCGCGCGGCGGCCGTCGGTCGAAACATCGCGGCGCAGGGTGGTGATCTCGACCGGTCCGTCGGGCAGGATCGCGGTTACCGTGCCGTGGTCGATCCCCGTCGGCACCGTGCGGATACCTGCTTCCTTGCAGCGGTCGATCACGTCCGCAGGCAGGAGCGACGTCGCGATGTCGATATCGTGGATGTCCTTGCCCAATAGCGTATCGCGAACGGCGCCGCCGACATAGCGTGCGTTGGCAGCCTCCAGCGCAGCGACAAGCTGGGCAAGGTCTTCGCGCTTCGTCCAGGATGCTTCGGGCAGTTTGGTCATCGTGGACGGCGCTTTAACGGCGTCAGTCGAACCACGCCAGACGGCGCGAGAGATTGATGCAGATTGCGGCGGTCACGCCCCAGATGCGATAGCCTTCGTGGTCCATCTCGTAATAGCGCCGCATCGCGCCTTTCCAGAACACCTCGTTCTTGTTCCAGCGCTGGCGGTCCATCAGGTGGTCGAGCGGAGCCTCGAACCAGCTTTCCACCTCTCGCGGGTCGGGGCGGATCGCGAGGTCGGCGGGGACGGTGGCAAGCACCGGCGTGATGTCGAAGCCGGTGCCGGTCTGGTAGCGGTCGGTGGTTCCGATCACGCGGACATGGTCGCGCTCGATGCCGAGCTCTTCCCACGCCTCGCGCAGGGCTGCCTCGACGGCATCTTCGCCTCGGTCGATCTTGCCGCCGGGAAAGGCGACCTGCCCTGGGTGGTCGCGCATGGTGCGCGGGCGCTGGGTGAGGAGGACGGTCGGATTAGCCTGTTCGGTGACCGCGATCAGCACGGCGGCATCGGCTGTCCGGTCGAGATCGGCAAAGCGTGCATCGGACAAAAGGCCCTCTACCTCGCGCTCGTGACCCTGCTGGAACAGGTCGGTCAGGCGGTCGAAGAGGTCGCTCATGCAGGGACCAGCGAGAAGCTCTCGCCGCCGCTCGTCACGGTCCAGTCGTCGCCTTCTGCCAGGGCGATCTGCGCAAGCTGTTCGTAGGTCGACCGGTTGAGACGCGCTTCGCAGCCACGGCGGACGTGGAGGTAAAGCGCAGGCTGGTCGGGATCGCCTGCCGCGCGGATCGGGTTGTCGGGGCCCGCCACGACCAGTTCGTCGGTATTGAGGCGGAAGGCGAGATCGCCGTCCTTGCGGCTGACGTCGGTGGCGATGAAGCAGGCGTCTTCGACCTCGATGCTCAGCTTCTGGTAGGGCACGACCAGCCAGTAGCTGCCGTCGTCCTCGCGATTGAGGAGGCCTGCGAATGCCCGCACCATGGCGGTGCGGCTGATCGGGCTGCCGTCATGCAGCCATGTGCCGTCGGCGCGGATGACCATGTGGCTGTCGTCCACATTGTCGGGCGACCATTGTTCGACCGGGGGAAGGCGGCGCTCCGCCACCGCTTCGGCGATTTCGGCCAGCGACATGCCGGCAAGTTCGGGGGGCGGGGTATAGACCATCGTTGCGCAAACCGATGGCAGAGCCGAAGCCCTCGTTCAATCCTTGGCGGCCTGCGAGGTCTCGTTGGTCCACGGCCCCAGCATGCCCTCGGGCGGCAGGATCGCGGGATTGCCGGTGCGCAGCAACAGCCGCTCGCGCTCGAACGGGCCGGGGCAATGCCAGTTGCCGGTGTGCTCGGCGGAAAAGCCCCACTGCCCGTAATATTCGGGATCGCCGATGAGCACCTGCGGGAAGGGCGGTGCGCCCTCGTCGAAGGCGGAGTCGATCGCGCCGAGGCTGGCGGCCATCAGCGCCTTGCCGAAACCTTCGCCTTGCCTTCCGGGCATGACCGCCACCGGTCCGACCATGATCAGCGGATGAGGGCGGCCCTGCGGGTCGGTCAGTGCGACCGGCCAAAGCTGGATCGAGCCGACAAGATATTCCTCCTCGTCGAGCGCAGCAAAGCTCAGCGCATCCAGCCACGATGTACCTTCACGGATGCGATAGGCTGTGCGCGCATGCCGGTTGTCGCCGAAAGCAGCATCAAGCAATTGCTCGATCATGTCGGCATCGACTGCGGAGAGTGGGACGAGAGTCGCCATGGGCCGCGCCGATTAGTGACGCGGCCCGCAGCTGTCGAACATTTTCACGCTTAGCCGGGGCGGAGTTCGAGCAAGCGCCCGCCTTCACCGTCTTCCAGAACCCACAGTGCGCCGTCCGGACCTTCGATCACCGAGCGGATACGGTTGTCCATCGAATAGCGGCCGACCTCTGTCGCATTCTCGCCGTCGAAGCTGATGCGAACCAGTTCCTTGGGCTTCAGCGCGGAGATCACCGCATCGCCTTTCCAGTTGGGGAACAGGTCGCCATCATAGAAGATCATGTTGCCCGGCGCGATGACCGGGGTCCAGGTGATGACGGGCTTGGTGAACCCATCGTCGGCGGTATGATCGGGGATCGGCGTTCCGTTGTAATTGTCGCCATAGGACCGCGCGGGCCAGCCGTAATTGGCGCCCCGCGTGACGAGGTTGAGCTCGTCACCGCCTGCCGGACCATGCTCGACTTCCCACAGCCGTCCTTCGCTGTCGAAATCCATACCGAGGATGTTGCGGTGACCCCAAGACCAGATCTCGTCGCCATAGGGATTTCCGGCCGCCGCCGTGCCGTCGAGATTGAGCCGGACGATCGTGCCCAGCGTGTTCGAGCGGTCCTGTGCCGGGTCCTGCTTCTGCCGGTCGCCGCTGGCGACGAACATGTATCGCTCGTCCGGACTGAAGGCGATGCGGTGCGAATAATGGCCGCGCCCGGTGACCTTTGGCGCCTGGCGCCAGATCACTTCCATGCCTTCGATGCTGCATTCGTCTGTCTGTTCGCAGACAAGTTCGCCGCGGCCGACGACCGCGCCGCGCGTGTCTCCGTCACCTGCTTCGGCCCAGCTAAGGTAGATGGTGCGGTTCGACGGATCGGAGCCGGCCTCGCTTTCGAGGAAGGCGACTTCGCCAAGACCGCCCTGTCCGCCATAATCGACCATGGGCACGCCGGTAATCGTGCCGAGCCGCCCGCTGGCGGTGTCGAGAAACTTCATCGTGCCGGGCTTTTCGGTGATGACCAGCATGTCGGTGCCGGGAACGAAGGCCGAGGCCCAGGGCTGGTTAAAGGTCCCGCGCTCGGTGATCTCGAATGCCGTCTCGGTCGGCTCGACCGGGGCAGGGGTCGAGGCGGCCTCGCCCGTGTCGCTGCCGGTGGAATACCCGCTGCCGCAGCTTGCGAGCAGCACGATCGGCGATAGGGTCAGGCTGAGGATCGATAGGCGCTTCATGTTTTCTTCTACTCCCGAAAATGGTCTTGGCGACGCACCCCTTGTCATCGGGGTCGATGAGGCAGGGCGCGGACCGCTGGCCGGTCCCGTGGTGGCTGCCGCGGTGGTGCTGTGCAAACCGTGCCCCGGCGGCCTCGATGATTCCAAAAAGCTCTCTGCTGCGAAGCGTTCCAAGCTGGAGCCGCAAATCCAGCGTCGCTGCGCGTGGGGCCTGGCGATGGTGGAGCCGGAGGAAATCGACCGGCTCAACATCTTCGGCGCGACCATGCTCGCGATGACACTGGCGACGCAGCGATGCGTCGAGGCGCTGGGCGAAGAGCCGCGGGAGGTGCTGATCGACGGCAACATGACCCCGCACGGACGGCGCGAGGAATGGCGCTGGCCAGCCCGCGCAATAGTGGGGGGTGACGGAAAGGAAGCCTGCATTTCCGCTGCCTCCATCCTCGCCAAGGAATACCGCGACCGCATCATGGTGGAAGCAGCCAAGGCGCACCCGCATTATGGTTGGGAGAGCAACAAGGGCTACGGTTCGAAGGCTCATATGGAGGCCCTGCGCGTCCACGGTCCGACCCCCTTGCACCGCCGCAGTTTTGCGCCGGTCAGTCAATGCGAACTGTTTGTTTAGTCGGTGGTTTTACAAGAAAGGAAATGACATTATAAGAGGCGTCGCTGGATAGAAGGTTCGGTCTTGTCGCCTTCTCTGCAGGGAGGGAAAAATCGTGCCGGGTTCGCATTACAAAGACCATGACGGGCCACTCCCATTCGACGGCGAGAGCCTGTTCGAATTCATTCTCGACTACGATCCCAACCTTGTTTTCGTGAAGGACGAGGAAAGTCGGCTGGTTTATGCGAACCGGGCGTTTCGCGAGCTCTACGCACCTGAAGCCCGTGACCACATCATCGGCTCGACGACGGTTGAGAGCTTCTCGGAAGAAGAGGCCAAGCTCTTCCTGGCGGAAGATCGCCGCGCGATGGAGCAGGGAAACAGCGAAATTGTCGAGGAAATCATCGACTGGAAGGGCCAGAAACGAACGCTCCTGACCCGCAAATTTTCGATCCAGAAACCGGACGGCGAAAGGTTGCTTGTCGCCATTGCTACCGACATTTCCACGCTCTCCTCGCGCGAGAAGCGGCTGGTTCGCCTCAATGCGCAGCTCAAGGTCTATTCGCACTCCATTGCGCATGATTTGAAGAACCCGATGGCCAGCCTCATGGCAGGCCTCAACATCATCAAGCGTGACAAGAACAACTCGCTGAGCGAGCGTTCGGTCGCCGTGCTGGAATCGATCCAGGACAGCACGATGGGGCTAAGCGGATATATCGGCTCGATGCTGAATGCGGCCGCAGCTGAAGCGCGGGACCTCGATTTTGCCAAACATGACATCAACCTGCTGATGGAAGAGGTCCGGTTCAATCTTTCCTCCGCGATCGAGGCCGCGGGCCTCACGCTCAACGTAGCACGTATGCCGGTTTCGGTGGTCGAACCCAACCTTTTACGCCAGCTGTTCCAGAACCTGATCGAGAACGCGATCAAACACGCGAAAGTCGAAAAGCCCCGCGTGACCATCCATTACGAAGACGATGGAGAGAACCACGTATTCTTCGTGTCGGATAACGGGCAGGGCATCCCGGACGATCGCAAGGAACAGATATTCAACCAGTTCTTCCGCGAAGGCGACGCAGAGGGACTTGGTCTCGGACTGACGGTTTGCCAGCGTATCGCGCATTTGCACGACGGCTATCTGGAGGTACGTGACACCTCCACCGGCGGCGCATGTTTCGTGCTGCACATCCCCAAGGACCTTTCGAACAAGGGTTTGTCGCAAGCGAGTCTTTGAGGTCACACCCCACGATCTGGAGTCTGCGAATATGCGCCGGACTCAACATCTGGTGGGGGACTCGTTTCGTTCTCCTATGGTTAACACCATCTTTAGAGATGTGCGCTAAACAACTGTCTTGACTGGGAGTCCCTTTGGACTCACCCTGTGGATAACTACGGACAGGGGAATACACATGGCGGTCCTGGAGACCACGAAGACGCGCGCCAAACCGGCTGCGAAGGCGAAACCGAAGCAGATGTCGGTGGAACTGCCCCTGGGGCAGATCCTCGATGGCGACTGCGTGGAAGCCATGCGTTCGATCCCCAGCGGCAGCATCGATCTCGTCTTTGCCGATCCGCCGTATAACCTCCAGCTCGGCGGCGATCTCAACCGGCCCGACGGCAGCCATGTCGATGCGGTGACCGACGACTGGGACAAGTTCGACACCTTCAAGGCATATGACGATTTCACTCGCGACTGGCTGATCGAGGCCAAGCGTATCCTGAAGCCCGACGGCGCGCTGTGGGTGATCGGCAGCTACCACAATATCTACCGCGTCGGCGCGATCCTGCAGGACCTGGGCTTCTGGATCCTCAACGACATCGTGTGGCGCAAGTCCAACCCCATGCCGAATTTCCGCGGCACCCGCTTCACCAACGCGCATGAGACGCTGCTGTGGTGTTCCCAGGGCGAGAAGGCGAAGTACCACTTCAACTACCGCGCGATGAAGACGCTGAACGACGAGCTCCAGATGCGCAGCGACTGGGTCCTGCCGATCTGCAACGGCGCGGAACGCCTGAAAGAGGGCGGTCACAAGGTCCACCCGACGCAGAAGCCCGAAAGCCTGCTCTACCGCGTGCTGCTCTCCACCACGGAGAAGGGCGACGTCGTGCTCGATCCGTTCTTCGGCACCGGCACCACCGGCGCGGTCGCCAAACGCCTCGGCCGCCAGTGGATCGGCTGCGAGCGCGAGGGCGTCTATCGCAATGCCGCGCTCAAGCGCATCGAGAAGGAACTCCCGCTCGACGAAAGCGCGCTCACCACCATGCAAGCCGGCCGCAGCGCCCCCAAGGTGGCATTCGGCGCACTGGTCGAAGGCGGCTTCATCAAGCCGGGCACCAAGGTGTTCGACAAGAAGCGGCGCTGGGTAGCAACGGTGCGTGCCGATGGCTCGCTGGCACACGAGAAGCAGACCGGCAGCATCCACGGCCTCGGCAAGGAACTTCAGGGCGCCCCGAGCTGCAATGGCTGGACCTTCTGGCACTACGAGGTGGATGGTGATGTAAAACCCATCGACGCTGCGCGTCAGCTGTATCTGCTGGCGGTAGAAGACTGACGCTGAGAAGCGAATTGATGTGACAAGGGTGCCAGCTATGATAGACGCTGTACTCACATGCCAGACCTGAAGCCTTTCGAAGAGCTGAGCGCGGACCATCTGCGCCTTATCTTGGAAACCGCGCATATCGGTATCTGGGAGCTGGATATTGCGAGCGGACACGCGTCGCGCAACAGCCATCATGACACGATTTTCGGTTTCGACGAACCGCTCGAAGAGTGGACGTATGACAAATTCATCGAACACATTGTCCCCGAACAGCGGCAATGGGTCCACGATCGGCAACAGGCTGCGATCCAAGCAGGGGGAGTGTGGTCTTTCGAATGCGCTATCCGCACGGCGCGCGGCGACAAGCGCTGGATAAGCGCGGCGGGGCGGCCGCTGATCGCGGAAGACGGTAAGGTGACCAAGCTCATCGGACATGTCATCGATATCACCGATACCAAGCGGAATGAGGACAGGCTCACGCTGCTGACGGATGAATTGAACCATCGCGTGCGCAACATGCTTGCGGTAATCAGATCAATCGTTCGCCTCTCCTCTCGCAAGGCCCAGGATATCGGTAGTTTTGCCAAAGCGCTGGAAGGCCGGGTCGAAGCTCTTTCCCGAAGTCATCGGCTGCTGGTAAGCGATGCTTCCGAGACGCTGGCGCCCAGCGCCATTCTCGAGGGCGAATTCGCGGCCTTCCCCAATCTGGAAGAGCGCGTGAGCATAGAAATTATCGACGAGAGCCCGTTAACCGGCGCCGTCGGTCAGGGGCTCGCGCTCGTATTCCACGAATTGACGACCAATGCGCTCAAATACGGCGCGCTGTCCGAAGAAGATGGGCGCGTTGCGGTCCGCATCGATCGCGAAGGTGATCAGATGAACATCCAGTGGCGCGAAACCGGAGGGCCTCCTGTCCGCCCTGCCGCGGATGCGGGCTTCGGATCGAAGCTGATCAGCGATGCGATCGGCTCCAAGGGTCATGTGGAGCTGCGCTTCGCAGATCATGGGGTCGAGTGCGACATCAGCCTTCCGGCCGATTGATCCGAGATCGATGCACTCGTCTGGGCAGCCAGCGGGAAAATTTGTCCCGCAAGTCCTAGTTCAAACTGTTCCATCCTGTGAGGTGGCTGCTAGGACTGTCCAACCATGACTGATCGCGTCTACATCCGCCCCATCGGCCTCGTGCCCGGTCCGCAATCCGAACACGGGAACGCCATCCGGCTGGCCGGCGGGATGGTCTATGCCAGCCGCTTTGCCGTGATCCTGCGCCGTGACGGCCAGGTCGCCGAACGCTGGCTGGCCGCGCCCGATACGATTGCCGAGGTGATGGGGCACTTGCCCGATACGGTCGCCTCCGATGCTGAAAGTCAGTGGGCGAACCTAACGCTCGCGCACCCGCCGCTTGAACTGGGCGCGCGCACTGTCCGGCTCGACCAGCCGCAGGTGATGGGCATCCTCAACGTGACGCCCGACAGCTTCTCCGACGGCGGGGAGTTCATGGACAAGCCCGAGGTGCAGCGCGAGCAGGCTGCCAGCATGGTGGAGGCGGGTGCCTCGATCATCGATATCGGCGGCGAAAGCACGCGCCCCGGTGCTAAGCCGGTGTGGGAAGGCGACGAGATCGAGCGGGTCGTCCCTGCAGTCGAGATGTGTGCGGGCATGGGCGCCGCAGTCAGCATCGACACGCGAAAGGCGGCGGTGATGGAAGCCGCGCTCGATGCGGGCGCGACGCTCGTGAACGACGTGTCCGGCCTGACCTACGATCCGGGCAGCCCTGAAGTGGTGGCTTCGCACGGATGCCCCGTGGTGCTGATGCATGCGCCGGGCGAGGGCGACGACCTTCACGAAGGCGGCGACTATTCCAATGTCGTGTTCGACGTCTTCGACGAGCTTAGAGGCCGCCGCGACCAGGCGCTGGAGGCGGGGATCGACGCGAGCCGCATCGTGCTCGATCCGGGCATCGGTTTCGGCAAGAGCCTCGCCGACAATCTCGCGCTGGTGAACGCGTTGCCGCTGTTCCACGCGCTCGGCCACCCGCTGCTACTCGGCATGAGCCGGAAGCGGATGATCGGCGCGCTGAGCAAGGAAGAGGGTGCGGACCAGCGCCTCGGCGGCAGTATCGCGCTCGCCATGCGGGCGATGGACGCAGGCGTGCAGCTGCTCCGCGTCCACGATGTCCCCGAAACCGTGCAGGCCCGCAATGTCTGGCGCGGGCTTCGCGATGCGGCGCTGACCGATTTCGGGGACTTGCCGGGTTAGGAGCCGGGCGAGGCCGCGCTGCCAGCCAGAAGGCCACCGTCTAGCGTGAGTTCGGCGCCGGTCATGTAGCCGCTCTCGGGCGACGCGAGGTAGACGCAAAGCGCGGCGACCTCCTCCACCGTGCCGAACCGCTTGAGCGGCGTGTCCGCCACCAGCGCGGCCATCTTGGCGTCGCGGTCCGGCCCGTCGCCAAGCATCGGCTCCCAGATGTCGGTCAGGATCGCGGCCGGATGGATCGAATTGCAGCGGATGGCCCAGCCGTTCTGCGCGGCATAGAGCGCCACCGACTTGGAATGATTGCGCATCGCCGCCTTGCTCGCCGCATAGGCTGCAGCACCCGGGATGCCGACAAGGCCGGAGCGGCTGGACATGTTGATGATCGAACCCGTCCCCTTCGCCTTCATGGCGCGCAGGGCATAGCGGCAGCCGAGAAAGCACCCGTCTGTGTTCACCGCATGGACGCGGTGCCATTCCTCGAGGCTGGCATTCTCTGGGTCGTGCGGGGCAGGCCCGTCCTCGAAGCCGGTGATGCCGGCGTTGTTCACAAGCACGTCGATCGCCGGATAGGCCGAAGCGAAGGCATCCCAGTCGGCTTCGTTCGCCACGTCGAGGCGGTGGAAGGTGCAGCCAAGCTCTTCGGCCGCTCTCTTGCCTTCGTCCTCGTCGATATCGGTCAGCACGACCTCGGCACCTTCATCGATGAATGCCGCGCAAACGGCCTTGCCGATGCCGCGGGCACCGCCGGTCACCACGCAGAGCGTGTCGTTCAGTTTTTGCATAGGAAATCTTTCGGAATAATCAGGTGAGGCAGATCGGAGCGCATAACTCCGCTTGTCTATCATATCCGCCGCAGCGGTGGCCTTAGTTCACCTGAGGTACTCCCGATTGAGAAGGCGCGGTTAGTTCGGCCCCATCCGTTTGTCCAGCGACGCGGGGTCAGAAGCTACTTTCGCCCCAGCCATCGGCGGCCATCTGCTCGCGGCGCAGTTCTTCGCGCAGCTGGGCGTATTCGCCTCCTGCTTCGGCGGTTTCGCGGCGCATTTCGCGGTAGCGTGCGTTGAGCAGGGTGAGATCGTCGGGCGTCAGCGTTACCGGACCGCTCGGCGAGGAGAAGGTGAGTTTCGCACCGGGGAAGGGGCCGCTGCCAAGGCTCCCCGAGTTGCGAAGTTGTGCAAGGGCGCGCGCCATTGTCGGATCGCGGAGCGGTGCTGCCAGCCCGCCCGTCGCGAGCGGGATCTGTTCGTTTGCCACCGCATCGGGCGGGCTCACGACATTGGCGATCTTGCCGACCGTGAAGATTGTGAGGGACAGCGCAGCAATGAAGCCGAGCCGGAAACCGAGTCTGGAAAAGAAGGAAACCATGTCAGGCTGCGTTATCGATCCCTAGGTCCGAAAGCTTGCGATAAAGCGTCGAGCGCCCGATGCCGAGTCGGCGCGCGACTTCGGTCATCTTGCCCTGGTAATGCCCGATGGCGAGACGGATGATGTCGGCCTCGATCTCTTCGAGCGGGCGCAAATTACCGTCATTCTGATAGAGCAGAACGCCAAGCCCGCGCGCCCGGCTTTCGCCGCGGTCGGCATCGCCGAGCAGCTCCGAAAGGTGCGGGAAGCTGTGCGCAGTGAGCGCCTCGCGCTGTTCGTGCACGCAGGCGCGGAACAGCACGGTCTGCAGCTGGCGGACATTGCCCGGCCAATCGAAGGCTTCGAGCAGCGACAGTCCGCTGTCGGCGATCGAATGATGCGAGAAACCTTCGAGCTCGCCGATCTTGGACAGGAAATAGCGTGTCAGGGCAGGGATATCGCCAGCCCGTTCGCGCAGCGGCGGCAGGACGATGCGCGTATCCGAGATCTGCTGGTAGAGAGCCTTCGAGAACCGGCCTTCCTCGACTTCGTTCGCGAGCGGCATGTCGCTTGCGGCAAGGACGCGGATGTCGATCTTGAACCCGTGTGCGGCACCAGTCGGGCGCACGATGCCTGTGTCGAGAATGTCGGCCAGCCGGTCCTGAATGACAGGATCGACCTGGTCGATCTCGTCGAGCAGGATGGTCCCGCCGTCGCACTGCTGAAAATAGCCTTCCTGCCGGTTGAAGGCGCCCGCGAAGGCACCTTTCTCGTGGCCGAAGAGCAGCGATTCCAGCGTCTGCATGGCAACGCCTGCGCAATTGACCAGCTGCACCGGCGCTTTCGAGCGCGTCGAGGCATGCTGGATTGCGCGCAGCAGCATTTCCTTGCCGGTCCCGCTTTCGCCTTCGACCAGCACGTGGCCATGCCCGCGTGCGGCCGTCGCAGCCTTGGCAAGCGCGGTGCGGAAATGGGTATCTGTGCCGACCATGGCATCGAATTCGAGGACCGAGGGCAGCTTTTCGGCCAGCGGCTGAAGCTCGTCGCGCGGCGTCTGCACACGCGAAGCAGTGCGCAGCGCGCTGAGCAGGCGTTCGGGCGCAACCGGCTTGATCAGGTAATCGAGCGCCCCGGCGCGCATCGCTTCCACTGCAAGCAGGGGCGACGTGCTGGCGGTAAGCATGAGAACGGCGATTTCCGCACGTTCCGCCTTGATGCCGCGAATGAAGTCGCAGGCCGCATCGCCTGCCACGCGCTGGTCGAGCAGGACGGCGTCGATCTCGTGGCCTTCGGGACCTGCAAGCGCCTCGAGCGCGGCCTCGCAGCTTTCCACCGTCAGCGAACGCCATCCCTCGCGCGCAGCCAGCGTCGATACGATCCGGCTTTGCGCCGGTTCGTCGTCGATCAGCAGCAGGACACGAGTTTCTTCGGTCGCCATAATCGTTCTCGCCCTAGGCCGCGCTGCGAAATTGCACGCGTTCCGTCGGCATTGGTGTACCTGAAAGGGGTAAAGGGCGGATTAAGGCTGTCGCCGCGTCTTGTCGTGCATCGCAAAGGCGCCGCACTTGTCGCCAGGCGAAGTGCGCGATAAACCCTGCCGCAACTACACGAACAAAGAGGGTTAGATCCGATGGAATCCGCAAACGACAAGAAAGCGCACGAGAAAACCTACGCTTCCTTCATCGACATGCTTAAGTGGGCGGTGCCCCTGCTGGCGATCATCACGGCCGTAGTCGTCGTCCTGATTTCGAACTGAGCGGCCCGCGCATGCGGATCGCGGTGCTCAAGGAGCGCGCCCCCGGGGAAACCCGGGTCGCGCTGACACCTGAAACGGCGAAGAAATTCGCCGCATTGGGTGCCACGGTCGCAGTCGAGGAAGGCGCGGGGCTGACCGCCTCGATTCCCGACGAAGCCTATAGGGGGGCCGGTGCCGAAGTCGTCACCGGTCCCAAGGCCGTAGAAGGCGCCGACATCGTTCTCAGCGTACAGGCGCCCGACGTCATGACGCTGGCCGGTGCGAAACCGGGCGCATGGGTCGCGGCGACTTTCGATCCTTTCCGCAATGGCGATCTGGTCGAAGCCTATGCCAAGGGCGGTTTCGAGGCGTTGAGCATGGAGTTCATGCCGCGCATCACCCGCGCGCAGAGCATGGACGTACTCTCCAGCCAGTCGAACCTTGCCGGTTACAAGGCCGTTATTTCCAGCGCGGATGAGTATGGCCGCGCGTTCCCGATGATGATGACCGCTGCCGGCACGGTGCAGGCGGCCAAGTGCTTCGTCATGGGCGTGGGTGTTGCAGGCCTCCAGGCGATCGCGACCGCCAAGCGGCTCGGTGCGCAGGTCAGCGCGACCGACGTGCGCTCGGCCACGAAAGAGCAGATCATGTCGCTCGGCGCGAAGCCCGTCTTCGTCGAAAGCGTCGAGGGTATCGAGGGTGAAGGTTCGGGCGGCTATGCCACCGAAATGAGCGAGGAATACCAGAAGGCGCAGGCCGAACTGGTGAGCTCGCACATCGCCAAGCAGGATATCGTCATCACCACCGCGCTCATTCCGGGCCGGCCTGCACCGCGCCTGATCTCGGACGCGCAGATCGCGACCATGAAACCGGGCAGCGTGATCTTCGACCTCGCGGTCGCCCATGGCGGCAATGTCGAGGGCTCGAAGCCGGATGAGACCGTCGTTAAGCATGGTGTGAAGATCATCGGCTTTTCAAACACTTCGGCCCATCTCGCCGCGGACGCCTCGGCGCTGTTCGCGCGCAACCTCTACAATTTCCTGTCCGCCTTCTGGGATACTGAGACGGGCAAGCCCGTCCTCGACGAGGAAATCGGCGATGCCGTCCGCCTCACGCAGGGCGGCAAGATTGTGAACGAGAGGCTTCAGGCGTGATCCGCAGGGGAGGGGTAGTCACCGCAGCCGTATTCGCCGCGATCGGATCGCTGGCGATTTTTCCGCAGGACCGGGTGAGCGCCGGTGCCGGCGACGAAGTCCTGATGGTGACCGAATTTCGCCTGGCCAGCAAAGAGCCTGCGCGTGAATCCATCCAGGTTCCGAAATGGTCGCCGATCACGACCTTTTCCGCCTCAGCCACGAAAGCATTCCGGCTGAGTGAGAACGTGCTGGTTCACAAGGGCAAGCGCATTGTCCCGGCTGGTTCGAAGCTGCTGGGCAGTGTCGGGCCGGACAATATCTCCTGTCTCCAGATGAACGTCGATATCGCAAAGGAAGGTTTTCCCGAAGTCGTCGAGGGCCTGAAGCGCCAGCGGATAGGGTGCTTTGCCGACTTCGATCACGATGGACGCTTCGAACGCTTCGCGCGCAACCGGACCAACTTTTTCGGGTTCAAGCGCCGCGAGTTCCTGCCGATTGAGCCGGTCGCCTACGAAGCCATCGACCCGGCGACAATTCGCGGACTTGGCGATTTCGGGGTCTACTTCCTCAACGATACCAACCAGAACACGGTCGTATTCAGCGCCTGCGCTCTGGCCGAGAAATTCGATTCAAGCGGTTGCCTCGCCGGCGGGACGGCCATCAAGAAGGATGCGTTTCCCGGCACTTTCACAATGTTGGGTGTGACCTATCGCGTCGATGGCTATGCCAAGCAATTTGCGGACGTGAGCCAGTTGAACGAGACCCGCGATTTCCAGCTGTTGATCAGGTCGAGGAGCTACTGAGAATGGACTTCATTTCGATCCTGTCGATCTTCGTGCTGGCGTGTTTCGTCGGCTATTACGTGGTTTGGTCGGTCACGCCTGCGCTGCACACGCCGCTGATGGCGGTGACCAATGCGATTTCCTCCGTGATCATCGTCGGCGCGCTGATTGCGGCGGCGGCGGCTAGTGTGCCTGCGGCCAAGTGGCTGGGGCTGCTCGGCATCGTGCTTGCCAGCGTGAACATCTTCGGTGGGTTTGCAGTGACGGCGAGAATGCTCGCCATGTACAAGAAGAAGGAGAAGAAGTGATGCGTCGCCTTCTCCTTGCTGCGCCCTTTGCGGTGCTGGCCGCTCCTGCCCATGCCGCGACAGGCGAAGCGGTGAACCCGTGGGTTGCGCTCGCCTATCTCGTCTCGGGTGTGTTCTTCATCCTCGCGCTGCGCGGCCTGTCCTCTCCCGCCACGAGCCGGACGGGTAATCGCTTCGGCATGATCGGCATGCTGATCGCGGTGGCGACAACTCTGATCGTACACCGCCCGACGCAAACGGCTGGCTGCGATGATGTCTCGGGACCAGCCGACCTGAGTTTCTGCTATGAAACGGCGATCGACTGGGCTTCCAGTCTCGAAATCCTGATTGCCATCGCCATAGGCGCGGTCATCGGCATCACCATCGCTCGCCGTATCGCCATGACCGCCATGCCCGAGCTGGTCGCGGCCTTCCACTCGCTCGTCGGCCTTGCCGCCGTGTTGGTGGGCTGGGCGGCCTATCTCAATCCGGGCGCGTTCGGCCTGCTGGTCGACGGCGGTATCGGCGCTGTTTCCAAGGTCGAGATGGGCCTCGGTATCGCCATCGGTGCGATCACTTTCTCCGGTTCGGTCATCGCCTTTGCCAAGCTTTCGGGACGCATGAGCGGTTCGCCGATTCTGCTGCCCGCGCGCCATGTGATCAATCTCGGCACGCTCGCAGCGATCATTGTCCTCACCGCGCTTTTCGCCATGGCTGGTCCCACGGAGACCATGCCGCTGATCGTTGCGCTGACGGTTCTCGCGTTTCTGATCGGCTTCCTGCTGATTATCCCTATCGGCGGGGCGGACATGCCGGTCGTGGTCTCGATGCTGAACAGCTATTCGGGTTGGGCCGCGGCGGCGATGGGCTTCACGCTCGGCAATACGGCGATGATCATCACCGGCGCGCTGGTGGGCTCTTCGGGCGCGATCCTCAGCTACATCATGTGCCGCGCGATGAACCGCAGCTTCATCAGCGTGATCGCGGGCGGCTTCGGCGCGGATGACAGCGGCGCGGGCGGCGGCGAGGCGAAGGAGCAGCGCCCCTACAAACAGGGCAGCGCCGCCGATGCGGCCTTCATGCTCGAACAGGCGGAAAAGGTCATCATCATCCCGGGCTACGGCATGGCGGTGGCGCAGGCGCAGCATGCGCTGCGCGAAATGGCGGACCTGCTCGAGGAGAAGGGTGTGGAGGTGAAATACGCCATTCATCCCGTCGCAGGCCGCATGCCCGGCCATATGAACGTGCTGCTCGCCGAGGCCAGCGTGCCTTACGAGAACGTGTTCGAGCTGGAAGACATCAACAGCGAATTCGCACAGGCCGACGTCGCCTTCATCATCGGCGCTAACGATGTGGTGAACCCGGCTGCCAAGACCGATAAATCGTCGCCCATTTACGGCATGCCCGTGTTCGACGTGGACAAGGCCAAGCAGGTCTTCTTCATCAAGCGATCGATGGGCGGTGTCGGCTACGCGGGTGTCGACAACGACGTCTTCTACATGGACCAGACCATGATGCTGCTGTCCGATGCCAAGAAGATGGTCGAGGAAATCGTGAAGGCGCTCGACTGACCCCATGCGCAAAACTGTGATCATCCTCGTGGTGCTGGCGCTCGTCGGCATTGGATTGTGGGGCTATTTCGGCGGCTTCGAGAGAGTCACGGCGGCGCGCATCGAGAGCGCGCTTGTCGAACGCGGCGTGCCGCAGCCGGTCGCCGCCTGCATGGGCACGCGCCTGTCCGAACGCCTGACGATCGGCCAGCTACGCGAGCTCGAACGCATGCGCGTGCGCGAGAAGGAAGCGGGCCTGCCCACCAGCACGGTCGAATTCCTCGAACGGCTCCGCACGGTTGAGGATGCCGAGATCATCGAGGTGGTCGGTTCGTCCGCCGCGATCTGCGCCTTCTCCGCGGGCTGATACCACCCCCTTGCATTTCCCCCGGCGAAGCGCAGACTGCGCTTTCGAGTGGCGCAGCGCGACACGGGGGATGCATGATGATGAAACTGCTTTTTGCCGCAGGGCTTACGCTGGCGCTCCAAGGGGCGCCGCTGCTGGCGCAGGATCGCGTCGGCGCAGAATATATGGTGATGGAGCATTCGGGCGACGAAGCCGCTTCCGAGCATTTCCTGCGCGGCTTGGCCCTGCTGCACAATTTCGAATACGGGCGCGCCGCCGAGGCATTCGAACAGGCTCGTCTTGCCGACCCGGACTTCGTCATGGCCTATTGGGGCGGGGCGATGACCTACAATCACCCACTTTGGGAGAGTCAGGATCGCGAAGGTGCGCTCAAGGTGCTTGCCGACCTGGGCGCGACACCTGCAGAGCGCCGCGCCAAGGCTGCAAATGAGCGCGAAGCCATGTGGCTCGACGCGATCGAGGCACTTTACGGCGAAGGCACAAAGGAAGAGCGCGATCACAAATACCTCGCCAGGATGCGCCTGCTGCACGAGGCCGATCCGTCCGACATCGACGCGCGTGCCTTCACCGGGCTCGCCATCCTCGGCACCTCGCATGGCGGGCGTCAGGTTCCGATCTACATGCAGGCCGCAGCCGTGCTCGAGCCCGGTTTCATGACGCATGAGCGCCATCCCGGCATCCTGCATTACCTCATTCACTCATATGACGATCCAGTTCACGCACCGCTGGGTGAGCGCGCAGCGGAGCGCTATGCGCTAGTGGCGCCCGACGCAGGGCATGCCCAGCACATGGTCAGCCATATCTTCCACGCGCTGGGCGATTGGGAGGCTTCCGAGGCGGCCAACATCAATGCTGACGCGGTGGTCGACCGCCAGCGGATCGCCATGGGTCGCGAGCCGACGTTCTGCGGCCATTACAACGAGTGGCTCGCCTATGCGCTCCTCCAGCAGGGCAAGGATGCGAGCGAAATCGTCGACGGCTGCCGGGCGCAGGCGCAAGCTGCCATCGCGAGGGGATCCGACAAGCGTCTCGGCTTCGGCGAGACTTCGAGCTACTCCTCGATCGCGCTCTGGAATGGCGCGGCTACGGGCGATTGGCCGGCCCCGTTGGAGGTCGAAGGGGACGGTTTCCTTCTCGCCCGCTTCGAATTCGCCACCGCCCGTTTGCTCGCGGGTATTGGTGACGAGGCACCCATCCGCGATGCGCTTGGAGAAATGCGCCAGCTGGCAGCAGAAATCGAAAGCGTCCTTGCCGTCGAAGACCCGCTCAACACCTACGCCGTCCCCTGGATGACGCGTCAGATCGCGCAGGGCGAAGCGCTTCTCGAGATTGCCGCGGGACGAAGGGACGATGGGCTGGCAATGCTCGAGCAAGCGGCCGAAGCAGAAGTCGCACTGCCCGAAGTCTTCGGGCCCCCGCCGATGGCCATGCCGAGCTACGAACTACTCGGCAGTGCATTGATGGCTTTGGGGCGCACAGATGAAGCTGCTGACGCTTTCCGCAAATCGCTTGCCTTTGCACCAGGACGAAAGATTTCTCTTGAAGGGCTGGCGAAAGCGCAAGCAGCGTCACGCTGAGACCAGCCCCTTGCAATCGCAGGGCGCTGAGGCATCATGCTTTTCCGAGAGGGAGAGACACATGATCCGTACCGCGATTACCGCCATGCTGCTTGCCAGCGCCGCACCGGCGCTGGCCGAAATCCATTCGATCGAGCCGGGTGAGGGCGCGCAAGAGCGCCTGCAGGAAGCGCTGATCCTGGCCGAGCCGGGTGACGAGATCGTGCTGGCGGCGGGTCGATACGAACTGACCGATGGCCTCAGCCTCGATGTCGATGGTGTAACGGTGCGCGGCGCGGGCATGGACGGCACCGTGCTCGACTTCACCACGCAGGCAGGCGCGGGCGAGGGACTGCTGGTCACATCCGACAATGTCACCCTGCGCGATTTCGCGATGGAAAACCCCAAGGGCGACGGGATCAAGTCCAAGGGCGCAGACAATATCGTCTACTACCGCATCCGCGTCACCTGGACGCGCGGACCGCATCCGGAAAACGGGGCCTATGCGATCTATCCGGTCGAAAGCACCGGCGTGCTGGTCGACGGGGTGAAGGTGACGGGGGCGAGCGATGCGGGTATCTATGTTGGCCAGTCAGACCGCATTACCGTGCGCAACTCCATTGCCGAGGCGAATGTCGCAGGCATCGAGATCGAGAACAGCCGAAACGCGCTGGTCGAGCACAATATCGCCACCCGTAACACCGGCGGTATCCTGGTATTCGACCTGCCCGATCTGCCCGTGATGGGCGGGGGCAACGTGATCGTGGCGAACAACCTCGTCGTCGCCAACGACACTCCCAATTTCGCGCCTCCGGGCAATATCGTGGCGGGCGTGCGCCGCGGTACGGGCATCATGGTGATGGCGAACGAGGACGTCCTGATCGAAAACAATATCCTCTCGGGCAATCCGACCGCGCCGGTCATGGTGATCGCCTATGTCCAGCCCTATGACGACGAACGCTACAACCCGCTGCCGCGCGGCGTGGTCGTGGGCGAGAACACCTTCGACGGCGGCGGCTACGATCCGCAGCTGGAAGGCGGAGAAATGCTTAAGGCGGCATTCGGTGGCGAACTGCCTCCGGTGATGTGGGACGGTCTCGGTAGCCTTTATGTAACCGGCGAAGCGCCCGGCTGGTCGCTCAACCTGACCGAACAGGGCAAGGGTCTCGGCGCCGCGCAACCTGCGCCGCTCGCTGCACCCGCACCGGACGCCGAGTTCGACCGTGCAGGCATCGGCGCACCGGCAGAGCTGGAGGCGCGGCTTACCCGATGAAGCTCGGGACCGCCTCCCTTCTGGCTGCAAGCCTCCTACTTGCCGGGACGGTGATCGCCCGCGCGACACCGCCGCCCGAGCAATATGTGAATGATGCGGCAATCACGGAAGGCGGCCTGCCGAGGCTGCTGTCCGCCTATGGCTTCTTCGCCGACGCAGCGGCGCAGGAACCGGTTCCGCATGTCTACTCCTACAGGTTGAATACCCCGCTCTACTCGGACGGAGCGGAGAAGCTGAGGTTTATCTACCGCCCTGCTGGCTCGCAGATTGTCGCCAGCGGCGAGGGACTGCTTGACCTTCCGGTCGGCAGCGCGCTGATCAAGACCTTCGCTTTCGGCGAGGGCGAGGGCCGGCGACTGATCGAAACGCGCGTGCTGCTGCACCGCGCGGACGGGTGGCTTGCGCTGCCCTATCTCTGGAACGATGAACAGACCGATGCGCGACTAGCCGTCGCAGGAGCGCGCATCGACCTGACGACGCCGCGCGGCGAGGACATCAGCTACCGCGTGCCCAACAAGAACCAGTGCAAGGAATGCCACGGCCTCGATGGTGAGGTCGTGCCGATCGGCCCCAAGGCGCGAAACCTGTCGGGTGACTGGCTCGAACAGATGGTCGCGGCAGGGCACATCGACCGGATGCCGGAGGGCGCCGACCGGCTGCCCGTGTGGGAGCATCGCGGGAAGGCCAGCCTGGGGGATGCGGCGCGCGCCTATCTCGACGTTAATTGCGCGCATTGCCATCGCCCCGGTGCGACCGCTTCGAACAGCGGCCTCGACCTGCGCTGGGAACAGGATGACCCGAGGGCGCTCGGCATCATGAAGCGGCCGACCGCCGCCGGACGCGGGGCCGGGGACCTGTTGTTCGATGTCGTGCCGGGTGATCCTGACGCCTCGATCCTTCTGCATCGCATGATTGTGAACGAGCCCGGCGTGGCCATGCCCGAACTGGGCAAGGCTACTGTCGACAAAGAAGGTGTCGAGGCGGTGCGCAAGTGGATAGCGGACATGGAGCCGCGCTGACTTTCCTACAGTGCGCAGGGCTTGCTACCTCGGGCCCATGACCTTTCCTTATCCTCGCAAATTGGCTGAGCCGCGCGCATTTGTGGCTTCAGGAGCGGGCGTGGATTTTTTCGCTTTGAACCGTGTTCCATGTGTTCCATCCTGTTGGAAACGCTTTGCGGGAGACGGGCGATGAAATGGGTCTGGCGAATTCTGGGTATTCTGGCTGCGGTGCTCGTCATCGCCTTCTTTGCATTCCGCGTGCCCGATACCGACCCTGCAGAAATGCGCGCCAAATACGCAGGCGAGCCATCGCAATTCGTCGAGCTTGCCGATGGCCGCGAAGTCCACGTCCGCGACGAGGGACCGCGCGATGCGCCGGTCATCATGCTTCTGCATGGATCGAATGCCGACCTGCATACCTGGCAGGAATGGGCAGAGCTTTTGCGCGATGATTACCGCATCGTGCGCTACGATCAGCGCGGCCACGGCCTGACCGGCCCCGCCAGCGATGACGATTATTCGCTCGAAGGCTTCACGGCAGACGTCGATGCCGTTGCCGATGCCTTGGGCATTCGCACCTTCACGCTTGCCGGCAATTCGATGGGCGGCTGGATCGCTGCCGGTTACGCGATCGAAAACCCCGGACGCCTCGATGCACTGGTGCTCGTCGATGCAGCCGGGGCCCCGATCCGGCGCGAAGGTGGCGGCAACATTGCCTTCACGCTCGCCGGATGGCCGGTGGTCGGCGACATCATGAGCCAGCTCCTGCCGCGTTCGCTGGTGGAGAAGAGCCTGTCGCAAAGCGTGAGCAACCAGGACATCGTCACCGACGAGGCGGTCGACCGCTATTGGGAAATGGCGCGCTATCCGGGCAATCGATCGGCCACGCGCAAGCGCTTCTCCACCCCGCGCAGCAGCTTCGACGAGGAGGAGATATCGGGCATCCGGGTTCCCACGATGGTGATGTGGGGCAAGGAAGATGCCCTGATCCCGTTCGAGGCCGCGGGCTGGTACATGGATCACCTGCCCGATGCGACACTGGTGGCCTATGACGGCATCGGGCACATCCCGATGGAAGAAGCACCCGAACGCAGTGCGACCGACCTGATGGTCTGGCTTTCGGAAATGCGCATGGCACCGATGGAACAATCCATGGAACTGCCGACTGCCGAAGCCGTTCTAACCCCTTGAACATGAGGGGCCGCAACTGTGCGGCATAGAAAAGATCAGGAAGGAGCGCGGGTTTGCGCACATTGGGACTCATCGGCGGGATGAGCTGGATTTCCACCCGCGCTTTCTACGAGCGGATCAATCGGCAGGTGCAAAAGCGGGGTCAGCCAATGGCCAGCGCGCCGATGCTCATCGAGAGCCTCGACTATTCGCGGATCTACCAGGCCAAGCAGTCCGACGACTGGGACGAGGTTGCCAGCATCCTCGTCGACAGCGCGCGTAGACTGGAATCGGCCGGTGCCCAGGGCCTCGTGATTGCGGCCAATACGATGCACAAATGCTATGACCGGGTGGCAGAGGCGATCTCTATCCCTGTCCTCCACATTGCTGACAGCGTGGGCAAGGCCATGCAGGAAGCCAAGTGCGACAACGCCGCTTTGCTCGGCACGCGCTACATCATGACCGAGGGTTTCTATCGCCAGCGGCTGGTGTCTTACGGCGTCGACCTGCTTCCACCCGATCCGCAGGACGTCGAGCTGGTCGACGGCATCATCTACAAGGAACTGATGCTCGGCCGCGTGACCCGCGATGCGGAGCGCGCGCTCAAGACCATCATCACGATGAAGGAAAAGCAGGGCGCAAAAGCGATCGTCCTCGCCTGCACCGAACTGGAGCTGGTCGTCGATACCGATGCCAATGTGCTGCCGGTGTTCGATTCCACCGATATCCACTGCCGTGCAGCGGCGGATTGGGTGCTCGAAGCAACATAAATCAATCTCGGATTGCAACCCACATTGTATAATTGCGACATTTGGGTGACGGTCTGAAAGTTTCCTGCGAAAAATAGCCTTAATGCGGTTGCGTCCCCGTGCCTGCACGGCATGTTCCCAATCCTCAATTCTCTGGGAAGGGACTGCAAATATGAAATTGAATATGGGTCGCCTCGCGACCGTAAGCCTCGTTGCGCTTGCGGGAGCAGCTGTCGCTACGCCTGCCGCTGCACAGAAAATCGAAAACCAGTACGTCTGCGTGTTCAACCCCGGCCTCGTGAGCCAGGGTCAGGTCAAGGCAGAAGCCAGCCGTTCGGCGCGCGCTGCCGGCGGCAACGTCAAGTTTACCTACGAACGCACCATCCGCGGTTTCGCGGTCAACGCTTCGGCACAGGGTGTCGCCAACATGCAGGCGAAGAACCCGCGCATCGCCTATTGTGAGCAGGAACAGGTCTACAACGTCTCCGCTCCGCCTCCTGGCAAGGGCCCTGGCGGTGGTGGTGATGGTGGCGGTTCCGACCCCGCCCAGACCACGCCTTGGGGCATTGAGCGTGTTGGTGGCGGCCAGACCGGTGCGACCGGCCGTGCGCTTGTCATCGACAGCGGTGTCGACCTCGACCACCCCGATCTCAACGTGAATGCCGGCCTTTCGGTCAACTTCACGCGCGACAAGAACGCTGACGACGGCAACGGCCACGGCACGCATGTCGCCGGCACGATTGCCGCTATCGACAACGGCATCGGCGTGATCGGCGTTGCTCCGGGCGTCGAAGTGATCGGAATCAAGGTTCTCGACCGTCGCGGTTCGGGTTCGACCAGCGGTGTGATCGCAGGCATCGAATATGCCGCTTCGATCGCCAACGCGAACGACGTGGCCAACATGTCGCTCGGCGGCGGCTTCAGCCAGGCGCTGAACGATGCCGTGATCGCGGCAGCGCAGGGCGGTCTCGAGTTCGCACTTGCTGCGGGTAACGAAAGCACCAGCGCGACGACCAAGTCGCCCGCTTCGGCCAACCACCCGAACATCTACACGATCAGCTCGTTCGCACAGGGCGACAACTGGTCGAGCTTCTCGAACTACGGCAACCCGCCGGTCGACTACGCAGAGCCCGGCTCGGGCATCCTGTCGACCTACAAGGATGGCGGCTACGCCACCCTGTCGGGTACCTCGATGGCGAGCCCGCATGCCGCTGGCCTGCTGCTGCTCGGTTCGATCCGTAGCGGTGGTACCGTGAACGGCGATCCGGACGGCAACCCGGACACCATCGGCATCAACTAAGACAAGTTGGGTCGCAGTTACGAAGGGCCGCGCGTTTCAGGACGCGCGGCCCTTTACTTTGCCCGCTTGCAGCGAGCGTTCTGACGAAAAGCCCGCAAGTTCGCTTTTCGTTCACGTTGTCGGCATGAATCGCCTGACCTAAGCCTCTCTCCCGCATGGAAAGAGCCCCCTACGCTGCCGATCCCGCCGCTTCGCGCGGACGCGAGTTTGCCGAAGATCGCGACGGTGCGCGCGGTCCGCGCAGCGAATTCCAGCGCGACCGCGACCGGATCATCCACTCGATCGCCTTCCGCCGCCTGCGCTCCAAGACGCAAGTCTTCATCGCGCCCGATGGCGACCACTACCGCACGCGGCTCACGCACAGCCTCGAAGTGGCGCAGATTGGCCGGGTGATCGCGCGCGAGCTGGGCCTCGACGAGGATCTGACCGAGGCCCTGTGCCTTGCCCACGACATCGGCCATCCACCCTTCGGCCATGCGGGCGAAGAAGCGCTCGAAGAGGCGATGATGCATGCCGGTGGCTACGATCACAATGCGCACGGTATCCGCGTGCTGGCGCGGCTCGAAAGCCCCTATCCCGATCACCCCGGCCTCAATCTCACCTGGGAGATGCTGGAGGGGATGGCCAAGCACAACGGTCCGGTGAAGGCATCGAACTGGGCATTGGCCGAGATCGATGATGCATTCAGCCTCGAACTGGATCAGTGGCCATCGCTCGAAGCACAGGTGGCGGCCGTGGCCGACGATATCGCCTATGACAATCACGATATCGACGATGGCCTGAGGGCAGGCTTCCTCTCGCTCGACGACCTGATGGAGTTGGACCTCCTCGCCGACCAGTTCCGCCGGGTCGAAAAGCGCTTCCCACACGCACCCCGCGAGATCCAGTTGCGCGAGCTTGTGCGCAGCCAGATCGGGCTGATGGTCAACGACGTGCTTGAAAACACGCACGCACGGGTCAAAGGCATGGCCAGCGCCGACGAGGCGAGGGGAGCGGGCGAGCAGACTGCGGGCTTCTCGCCGGAAATGGCGGTCGAAGAAAGACGATTGAAAAAGTTCATGTACGAGCGGCTCTATTACCACCCGGAGCAGATCCAGACTTCCGAGCGCGCGCGCGATGTCGTTTCGCGGCTCTTTGCCGCCTATCGCGACGATCCGAAGATCATGCCCAACGGGTGGGCGGACCAGCTGCCGGCTGGCGACCCGCATACGAGCCGCCACATCGCCGACTTCATCGCCGGGATGACGGACCGCTTCGCCATCGACCAGTGCCGCCGTATCTACGGCAAGGCGCCCGAGGGGCTGTCCAATGTCTGACGCGCTGCGCCTGTGCCTCGTCGGTGCCACCGGCCTCATCGGCGGCGAGGTGATGCGCGAATGCGTGGGCCGCGAGGATATCCGCATACAGGGCATTGGCAGGAGCGAGGCGAAGTTTCCGCGCGGCCTGAGGATCGAATACTTCGTGGCAGAGCCGTCCAAATGGGGCGAGGTGCTTGAGGCGATCCGGCCAAAGGCGATGATCTGCGCGCTCGGCACGACGTGGAAGAAGGCCGGCGAGGACGAGGCGGCTTTCAGGGCGGTCGACGAAACGATCGTGCTCGATACGGCAAGGGCTGCGAAGGAATTCGGCGTAGAGCGTTTCGTTGCGATCAGCTCTGCCGGGGCGGACCCGGCATCGAAGACATTCTACCTGAAGGTGAAAGGCGAGGTCGAACGCGAACTGACGCGCATCCGGTTCAACCGGCTCGATATCCTTCGGCCCGGCCTGCTGCTGGGCAATCGCGAGAACGACCGGCGACCGGGAGAGCGCTTTGGTATCGCAGTCGCGCCCGTTGCAAACCTCTTCATGCACGGCAAGCTGCGCCAGTATCGCGGCATCAAGGCCGAAACCGTGGCGCAGGCCGCGCTCGCACTGTCGAAGCGGGCGGCGCGCGGGCGATTTGTCCATGACAATGACGCGATCATCCGCGCGGCGCGAACGCTCCCGCAACTCGTGAACGACTGAGGGGACACACCATGTGGTCGATAGCTTTCAGCGCAGCCAACATCCTCGCACTGGTTATGTGGGTGGCACTGATCCTGCTGCCGCGCTGGCCGGCCTTGATGGCAGCTGCCCTCTATCTCGGGGTCGGGCTGCTGTGCGGAGCCTACGCCATCGGCCTGATCGGCATCCTTACCGGCACCATCGACCAGGTCGGCGGCACCGGGGCATCGATGGACTTCGGTTCTATCGAGGGTGTCCGCGCGATCTTCGCCAGCGATGGCGGGGTGACGATCGGATGGATCCACTATCTTGCCTTCGACCTTTTCGTGGGCATCTGGATTGCGCGCGATGCGGATGCGAAGGGTTTCTCGCGCATCGTGCAGGCGCCGATCCTGCTGGCGACCTTCATGGCGGGGCCGCTAGGGTTGTTCATCTGGCTGTTGCTGCGAGAGCGGCGCGCACGCGAGGGTGGCCGCTGGCAATAGCCCGCTTGTGCTCTTTCACATGCGTGGCATGATGCACGCAGAGGAGAGAGCCAGATATGACCGAAGAGCCGAAGCTGTCATTCGATGCCTTCGTCCGCCACTGGGCGGCCGAGCGACCGGATAACATCGTTCTGGAACAGGGCGACGATGCGATAACCTTCTCGGAATTCGAGGAGCGCAGTCGCAAGATCATCGCCATGCTTGCCGCACACGGCGTGGGCAAGGGCGACCGGATCGCCTGGCTGGGCAAGAATTCGCGCCACTATTTCGAACTGTTCTATTCCGCAGCGCGCGTGGGTGCGGTCATGGTCCCGATCGGCTGGCGGCTTGCTGCGCCAGAGATCGCCTACATCCTTGGCGACACGGGAGCGAAGCTGCTGCTTTTGGGAGAAGGCTTCGAGGAGATGGCTGCCAAGGCATGCGGTCAGATGGACAATCCGCCGGAAATCCTGTCGACGCCTGCCGCCCTTGCTGAAATCGATGCGACACCGGCTGGCGATTTTACGCCGGCCGGACCCGACGATGCGGTCCTGCAGCTCTATACCTCTGGCACGACCGGCAATCCCAAGGGCGCGGTCCTGACCAATCGCAATCTCTTCTCGCTCCGCGTGCCAAGCAAGGAAGAGGGGCAGCCCTGGTCCTTCTTCGACGATGACGAGGCGATTCTCGTCTGCATGCCCTGCGCGCATATCGGCGGCACGGGGCTCGGTATCATGGCGATGGGCGCGGGCATCCGTGCGATCGTGCAGGAAGAATTTACTCCCGATGGCGTGCTCGATGCATTCGAGCAGGGGATCACGCGCCTGTTCATCGTGCCCGCCGCGCTCCAGATGGTCGTCCAGCACCCGCGCGCCAAGACGACCGATATGTCGGCTGTGAAATACGTCATGTACGGCGCTGCGCCGATCCCGCTGGACCTGCTTCGCGAAGCGGTGCGCACCATCCCCGAAGCGGGCTTCATGCAGTGCTACGGAATGACCGAGACGACCGGCACCATCGCCGCGCTTCCGCCCGAAGACCACTCGCTCGAGGGCAACCAGCGGATGAAATCGGCGGGCAAGGCCGTGCCTGGGGCAGAGCTCAAGGTTATCGGCGAAGACGGCAAGGAACTGCCGCGCGGTGAAGTGGGCGAACTGATCTGCAAGAGCCCGTCGAACATGGCCTGCTACTGGAACTTGCCGGACGCGACCCAAAGCTCGCTCAAGGACGGCTGGATGCATACCGGCGACGCCGCCTACATGGACGAAGACGGCTATGTTTTCATCCAGGACCGGATCAAGGACATGATCATCTCCGGTGGCGAAAACGTCTATCCGGCGCAGGTCGAAAGCGCGATCTACGGCCACCCCGCTATTGCCGAAGTCGCAGTGATCGGCGTGCCCGACGAAACCTGGGGGGAGGCGGTGAAGGCCTGCGTTGTCGCCAAGCCGGGCGAGGAAGTGGACGAAGCTTCGATCATCGAATGGACCAAGGAACGGCTTGCCGGCTTCAAGGTCCCCAAGAGCATCGACGTGATCGATGTCATGCCGCGCAATGCCAGCGGCAAGATCCTGCGCAAGGACCTGCGCGCACCCTATTGGGAGGGTCGTGAGAGGCAGGTGAATTGAAGCGTCACGCGCCCGCCACGGCGCGCAATTCCGAACCGATCGCCCAGGTGCTCGCGCAGGAACTGCCCGGGCGGGGTCTCGTGCTCGAGATTGCCAGCGGCAGCGGCGAACACGCGGTTTTCATGGCGCAGCGCTTTCCGCAGATCGACTGGCAGCCGAGCGATCCGGACGGGGAAGCACTGGCGTCCATCGGGGAGTGGGCACGAGAGGCCGGTCTTACGAACCTTAAGCAACCGGTCGAATTCGACACCCGCACGGCTGACTGGCCGCTGGATGCAGCCGACGCGGTGGTCTGCATAAACATGGTCCACATCAGCCCGTGGGCAGCAACCGAGGCTCTGTTTGAGGGTTCTGCCCGCCTCCTTGCGCCGGGGGCTCCGCTCGTCCTTTACGGTCCGTACTTCGAAGACGATGTGGAGCCTGCAAGTTCGAACGTCGCTTTCGACCAGAGCCTTCGGAGCCGCAATCCGGAATGGGGCATTCGCAATGTGGCGCAACTCGAGGAGTTGGCTCAGCGATCCGGGTTCGAGAAGACGGCGCGTTACGAGATGCCTGCCAACAATCTGACGCTCGTCTACCGGCGCACATAGCAAAACGCCCGCCGGGTAAGGGCGGGCGTTTCGTTGTTCGCTGCCGATAGCGATCAGTCGATCGCGCGTTCTCCGGCCTTGCCGACGGACTTCACGTCTTCGCCGAGCCCTTTGACCGTATTGCAGCCAGCGAGGCCCAGTGCGAGCACGGTTGCGGCCATGAGAATGGAAGAACGTTTCTTCATCGGCAAATCCTTGTCTTAGTCGATAGCATCTTCGCCGGATTCGCCGACAGATTCAATGTCTTCGCCAAGGCCCTGCACGGTGTTGCATGCGGCAGCGCTGAGACTCATCGTGGTGATTCCGAAAGCGATAAGCAGTTTCTTGATCATGATACTTCCTTCCCGAAGAGCCCGAGAATCGGACGTTCGCCGGGATAGAACGGGTGGATAATAGCGCGGTTCCCTTAACGCCAGCTTGGCAGGAAGGGGACTGTTACCCATATCGCCGCGCGATGCACGATTTCCTGACCTTCGCCAGCGATGCCGATGTGCTCGGCATGTGGGGCGCCGCATTCCTGCTTTTGGCCGGATTTGCGCTGCTTATGGAGCGCAGGCGCATGAATCGCGCGCGGATCGACAGCGTCGGCTGGATACCGTGGACCGGCCTGTTCCTGACATGCGCCGTGGTAGGCGGCGGCCTGCTGGCCGTCGCCGTACCGGGCATTATTCGCGGCTGATGCCTTAGAGGCAGGCTTCCAAGTATGCTTGGTCGAAGCCGAACTGGCGGGCCTTTTCCAGCGTGTAGGGACGCAGGCCGCTCGAGCGGAACTCGCCGAGGATCTTGCCGTCCTCGCTCTCGTCCAGATACTCGAACTTGAACAGGTTCTGCGTCACGATCACGTCGCCTTCCATGCCGATCACCTCGGTGATGTCGGTGGTGCGGCGCGAACCGTCGCGAAGACGCTTCACCTGCACGATCAAATCGACCGATTCGGCGATCTGGCGGCTGATGGCTTCCTTCGGGATCTTGATGTCGCCCATCAGGATCATGTTTTCCATACGGCCGAGGCATTCGCGCGGGCTGTTGGCGTGAAGCGTACACATCGAACCGTCGTGGCCCGTGTTCATGGCGGCGAGAAGGTCGAAACATTCCGCGCCACGAATTTCGCCCAGGATGATGCGGTCAGGGCGCATACGCAGGGCGTTCTTCACGAGGTCGCCGATGGTGATGGCACCTTGGCCTTCAAGGTTCGGCGGACGCGTTTCGAGCGGCAGCCAGTGCGGCTGCTGCAGACGAAGTTCGGCGGCGTCCTCGATCGTCAGAACTCGCTCGCCCGGGTCGATCATCTTCGACAGGGCGTTGAGCATGGTCGTCTTACCCGAACCCGTACCGCCCGAGATGACGATGTTCATGCGGCACGCACCGGCAATCTTGAGCGCGGTACACATCTTCTCGCTCATCGAGCCGAAGCCCTGGAGCATGTCGAGCGTGATCGGCTTCTCGGAGAACTTACGAATCGAGATGGCGGTGCCGCGCAGCGAAAGCGGCGGCACGATCACGTTCACACGTGAACCGTCTTTCAGGCGGGCGTCGGCCAGCGGCGTGGTCTGGTCGACGCGGCGGCCGACCTGGTTCACGATGCGCTGCGCGATCTGGAACAGGTGCTGTTCGTCGCGGAAGCGGATCGGGGCAATGGTAAGCTTGCCCTTCTTTTCGATGTAGGTCTGGTCGGGACCGTTGACCATGATGTCCGACACGTCGGGATCGTTCAGCAGCTCTTCCAGAGGACCGAAGCCGAGCAGTTCGTCGACGAGGACCTTCTCGAGCGCGAACTGTTCGCGGCGGTTGAGCGTGACCTTCAGTTCGGCGAGCACTTCCATGATGATCGGACGGAATTCTTCCGACAGTTCATCCTTGGTCAGCGTGGCCGCCGCTTCGGGGTCGACGCGTTCGAGCAGGCGCGGAAGCACCTGTTCCTTGATCTTGTGGACCGATGCTTCGAAGCCGCCGACTTCACCTTCGGTCTGGTGTGTGGCGTTCATGCGCTCCGAAAGGCGGGCCATGGCATCGGCATTCGCGGCCGAGCCACCTGCGCCGGGAGCGGGAGCACCATCCTGCGGGAGGGGCGGGAACTGTTCGCCGCCGTCTTTCTTCTGTTCGCCCGATTCCTCGTCCGACGAGGAACCGCCGCCGCGCATCGGGCGCGCAACGCCGAATTGCGGACGCGCACCGGCAGACATGCCCGCCGACCCGTTTTTCCGTCCGAATGCACTCATGCCCTAAACCCCCAGAAGGTATTGTTCGGTGACGAGGGATAGCTGCCAGAAAGTGGCAAACCCCGTCTTGGTAGGAATGGTGAATAAGTTGGAAACCTTGATTTTTTCCTAAAGGCGATTGCGCGTTGAATATGCGGGGGTATCGTCATGGGGAATTGGCAAGCCGGCAGCGGGAACGCCGGATCGAACGGGGTCTTGATGAGCGATAACAAGGGGTTGTACTGGAACTGGGCGCTGTCGCGCTCTGCGATAGCGATGGTCCTGGCGGGCCTTGCGATGTTGCCGATCGCCGGTATCAATTCGATTCCGAAGTTTTATCTTCGCACGCAGGACCTTCCGGTCATTCTCGCGATTGCCTCGGTCATGGGCTTGCTGATCTGGCGCCAGCCGGGCTGGAAACTGCCCGAAAAGCTGCCTTCGACGCGTACGATCTGGATCGTCGCGCTAGTCCTGATTCCGCTCCTGTGGGTCGGTACGCACCTCATCATGCTCGACTATCCGTTGACGCGTGACGAGCACATGGTCGTTTTCGACGGCGCCAATTTTGCAGCGGGGCGTCTCGGGTTTGGCCTGCCCGAAGAGTGGGCCGGTTTTGGCGAGCCGCTGGTGCCGAACTTCCTGATCACGGCCGACGGCTGGAAAGCCATGGCGTCCGCCTACCTCCCGATCAACGCGATGATGCGCACCGGATTCGGGATGTTCGCTGATCCCGCACTGATGAACCCGATCCTCGTCGCTATCGGACTGGTGGTCCTGTGGGGCCTCGCGCGGCGCATATTCCCCGACAACAATCGCGCGGTCTGGATCGTGATGCTGACTTACCTGCTGTCGGCGCAGGTCATGACCAATGCCATGACCAATTATGCGATGACCGGACACCTGGTCTTCAACATCATCTGGCTTTCGCTTTTCTTGCGCGGCGGCGCTCTGGGCCATGCAGGGGCTATCTTGGTGGGCTTCTTCGCGCTGGGCCTGCACCAGCCTGTGTTCCACCCGCTTTTCGCGGGCCCGATCCTGCTCGGCCTCCTGTGGCAGCGCCGCTTCGGCCTGTTTGCGACCTATGCGGTCATCTACGCCGCGGCCCTGCTGTTCTGGTTCTCTTACCCGGTTCTGGTGGTCGACTCGCTAGGGCTGGAGCGCGCCGCGTCGGGAAGCGCAGCCGGCGCAGGCGGTTTCTTCGCCGAACGTGTCCTGCCGCTCCTGCGCATCGACGAGATCATGATCCCGCTCATGCTGGTGAACATCCTGCGCGCCATTGCGTGGAATGCAGCCTATTTGCTGCCGCTCTTCCTGATCGCGGCGCTGGGCTGGAAGAAGCTCGACGCGCTGGGCAAGCAGTTGCTGGCGGGCGTGCTGCTGACGATCGTCGCGATTGCGATCCTGCTTCCCTATCAGGGCCATGGCTGGGGTTACCGCTATATCCATGCCTTGCTCGGCCCGCTGTGCCTGCTCGCTGGATATGGCTGGAAGCTCCTGCCCGAAGCGCAGAAGCCCGCTGCACAGGGCGGTATCATTGCACTGGCGCTGGTATCGGTACTGGCGCTGCCCTTCCAGTGGTGGAGCGCGCACCGCTTTATCGAGCCCCATGTGAAGCTCTACGAGGTGCTCAAGACGCAGGAGACCGACTTCGTACTCGTCGATTCCGAAATGCCGTCACACGCCGTGGACGATGTGAGGAACCTGCCCGACCTGTCGAACCGTCCCCTGCTGTTCTCGAGCCGCGAAATGGATGGCGCGCAAATGGCCGAGCTTTGCGAGAGGGGCAGCATCGCGGTCGTTTCGCGGGCGGATTTGAAAACTGTCGGCCTTGCCGATAATCTTCCCGACGAAAGCCCGGAATTCGATGCGAAGGCCCGCGTGCTCGAGGGCAGGGAGTGTGTCCGCCCCGTCAAGCGTTAGCGCTTGACCATAATCTTCTCGATCAGCCTCGCGTAATCGCTCGCCATGCGCTGCGCACTGTAATCGCGGATGATGCCCGCACGGTCAGGCTTGGAGGCAGCGATTGCCGACTCCAGCCCTTCGCACCATAGCCGCGCGGTCTGCTTCGGGTTTTCGACGTCGACCGGAAGCTGCGCCATCTGCCGGTCGAGCTCGGCATCGGACGCGGCTCCCTGCTGGCCGATGACCGTGGGCGCCTCGCAGGCGAGTGCTTCCAGCGCGACCAGCGGCGTTCCCTCTGTTTCGCCCGGAAGGATACAAGCCGCGCATGCCGAATAGAGCTGCGCTAGCTGGGCAGGATCGGGCCGCCAGTGACAGGTCACGTTGCTTTCCGGCCATTCGCGCGGGTTGATAGTCCCGTATCCGGCAAGGACGAACCGTCGGTCCGGCATCGAGCGGGCCATTTCGCGCACGATCTCGATGCCTTTCTTCGCGACAAACCTTCCCACGAACAGCAGCGAACCATCGCGCGGCTGGCCCGTGGGGGCGAAGACATCGGTGTCTATGCCGTTGGGAATTACGGTCGCCAGCGGTCCTGCGACGGGCTTGGAGTTTTCCAGCTTCGCCTTCGTGACAAAGGCCAGCGCATCGGTGTTGCCGAGGATGCGCGGGGCAACACGGTCGTTGAATACCGAGAACGCGAGTTGACCGAAGCGCGAGGAAAACCTTACCTCGCCCGTGTGCTTGATCACGATAGAGGGGGTCTGCCGGTGCGCACTGGCGATTGCGGCAAGATTGGAAAGGTAGACGCTGTCGTGCACCAGCATGACATCGGCCTCGCGCGCCGCCTTGTTGAGCGCGCGGACATCTGCCGGATGTGGGATCAGCAGCGGAACGCCGAGGCGCTTCTCGAACCAGTTGGTCGCCCGGATCGGCATGCGGACATAGGGCTCTTCCGAAATGTCGTCCGCCTGTGCTTCACCGGTATGAGCCGCCAGCGTGACCTTGTTTCCGGGCATGCGCGCCAGTTCGCGCGCGAGCAGGTGCGCCATATGCGCGACGCCGCCGCCTTCTTCGCGAAAAAAGCTGGAAATGCACAAAATCCGCATCGGTCCTGCAGCCCTAGCATGAAGCACCCGATTTGAAATGAGCGACAGCGTTCCATCCACCGGCGCGGCAGCCACGGTGCCGCCCAAACGCAATCTTGCGCGCCTTGCGATCGGACTGGCGCTGGCCGGGGCGCTGCTCTGGTGGCTCTTCACCAGCTTCTCCGTCCTAGAGGCGGATGTCTGGACATCGCTTGGCCGACATCCGTGGGCGATTGGCGGGATAGCTTTCGCAACCGCCTTTGCGATGGTGCTGGCCAGCACGATCAAGTGGCAGATGCTCCTGCGGCGCAGCGCGCCCGATCTTGCACGTTCGGTGGGCTTCGATCGGCTGTTTGCCTACACTGCGGCAAGCAGCGCGCTCGGACAGATCGTCCCGCCCTATATCGCCGGGCCTGCGGTGCGCGGCATGGCCATGAAGTCGCAGCACAATGCGGGTTTTGGTCGCAGCGCAATCCTTGCCGGATACGAGCAGGTATTCGATGTCGTCACGCTGGTCATCGGCGGAATTGCGGCTCTTGCCCTGCTTGTCGGCGGGTTCGGCGGCTGGGCGGGGGTACTGGCATTCGTTGTAACGCTCGCACTGGCATCGGCCGCCGTCTACCTGCTTCCGGAGCGGTTTCGCCCGGCCAGGCTGGCAGCTGTCCTGCCGCAGCGCTGGTCGACCACGCGCCGGATCAAGGAGAGTGTGGAGGCAGGATCGGCAGCCGGTCTCGACGCACCGCGCCTGCTGGGTCACCTCACGGCGCTGTCTTCGCTCCGCTACGGAGCGCTCGTGGCGCGTACCTTCGGTATCGGGATTTTCCTGCTGCCGATGATCCCGTGGCAGACCGTCGCGCTCGGCTTCGGCGCAGTGCAATTGTCCGCACTGGCGGCGCTGACACCGGGCAATCTCGGCATCACCGAACTGGGTTGGAGCGCAATGACGCTGGTCACCGATGCTGCGACCATGGGCGAGTTTGTTGCTTTTGCGCTTGCCTTGCGGGTCAGCGGCCTGATCGCCAGCGGTACACTGGCGGTGCTTTCGCTGCTCTGGCTCAGGCGGCCTTGATCAGCTTTCGCTCGTCGGCAAATTTCAGGACGCTCGGCAGCTGCAGGTAACGCAGGCGCTTTGCTTCCTTGCGGCCGCGCGTGACCGTGTCGAGGATCAAGCCGCTGAACAGGCTCAGGAAGGCAAGGATCATGACACCCGATGCCAGCAGGGCAGTGGGCAGGCGCGGCACGAGGCCGGTCTCGACATATTCGGCGATCACCGGGAAACCGAGGACCAGCGAAGCGACGAACAGGCCAAGAGCCATCATCCCGTAGAGATACAGCGGACGCTCCTGCTTGAGCAGGCCGGTGATGGTCCACAGGATGCGAAGGCCGTCCGAAATCGTGTTCAACTTGCTTTCCGAGCCCTCGGGGCGTTCGGAGAACTGCGTCGGGACTTCTGCTGCCGGCATTTCGAGCTGGAGCGCGTGGATGGTCAGTTCGGTTTCGATTTCGAAGCCCTGCGCCATCACGGGGAATGACTTCACAAAGCGGCGCGAGAATACGCGGTAGCCGCTCAGCATGTCCTTGAAGCCGTTGCCGAACATGGTGCGCACCAGCGAAGTGAGCATCCAGTTGCCGAATTTGTGGGCGGGCCGGTAGGCACCCTCCGCCGCGTTCGACCGCGAGCCGACGACCATGTCGAGCCCTTCCTCGACCAGCTTGTCGACCAGCGCGGGCGCAGCTTCGGCTTCATAGGTCTCGTCGGCGTCGCACATCAGGTAGATGTCGGCATCGATGTCCGCGAACATGCGGCGCACCACGAAACCCTTGCCCTGGCGCGGTTCGCTGCGAACGACTGCACCTGCGGCGCGTGCGATGGCAGCGGAATCGTCGGAAGAGTTGTTGTCGTAGACGTAGATGGTCGCTTGCGGCAGCGCCTTCTGGAACCGCTCGATCACCGCGCGGATCGCCAGCCCCTCGTTGTAACAGGGCAGGAGGACCGCAACGCTCGGTTCGGCGCTGGCGGCGTGGATTGCGGGCGCAAAGTCCTGCTTCAGCATATTCACGAGTGCTTCTCCGGCTGCTGATGCATGGTAATCGCGACCCCCTCGAATTTCGTCTGCGAGCACCCTTGGCGAAGTTTGGTAAACAAGCGGTAAAGCATCGTTCCGCTGGCCAAGCATGGCGAGTGCGGTTAGCGCGCGATTTCACACGATCTTGCGGGCCTTTCCTCCAGATGCACCAATCCGAACGCAGCGGCATCCTGCTGGCCCTGGCCGGTTTCGCGCTTCTCAGCATTGGCGATGCCGTGGTGAAGACGATGGCGGGCGAATTCTCACCGCTCGGTGCTGCAGCGCTGCGGTTCGTCATCGGGGCGATCGGCGTATCGCTTTTGCTGCGAATGAATGAAGGGCCTGCGGCCTTTCGCCCAAAGAGCCCGTGGCTGCAGGCCGCGAGGGGCTTCTGTCTTGCTGCTGCCTCGCTGTGTTTCTTCTCCGCTGTCTTCGTCATGCCGCTCGCGACAGTCATGGCGATTGCTTTCGTGGCGCCGATCATCGTCGCCCTGCTGAGCGGGCCGCTGCTCGGAGAGAAAGTGCGATCCGCTACATGGATCGCCAGTTTCGCGGCTCTGGGCGGCGTGGCGCTGGTCCTGCGACCGAACCTTGTCGAGCTCGGCTGGGTTGCCTTGTTGCCGCTCGGCTCCGCGCTGTTCTTCGCGCTGATGATTATCGCGAACCGGGCCAGTGCAGGGCAGGGTAGCGCTCTGTCGATGCAGGCGTTCATGCAGATCGCCGCGCTTCCGTTGCTGGCCGTTGCGGCTCTGGGCGGGCACTTTTCCGGAGCCGACAGCCTCGTGCTGACCCTGCCGGACTGGACGGTTCTAGCCCGCTGCACACTGATTGCCCTTACGGCAAGTACGGCGCACTGGCTGGTCTATCTCGGCACCCAGCGTGCCGGTGCCGCGACCATCGCCCCGATGACCTATGTGCAGATGCTCGTGGCGACACTGATGGGCTGGTGGTGGTTCGGCGATGTACCCGACCTAGCTACTCTGGCCGGTGCGGCGGTCATCATCGGGGCCGGGCTTCTCCTATGGTGGACCACGCCACGGGAACCCCTTTCCGTCCGGACCGATTGATTGGATTGCGGGAACCGCTAAGGCTGGTCCCGCAAGGTCTTCCAAGGGGTCATCCATATATGTGCGGAATTATCGGTATCGTCGGCAAGGAAGCGGTTGCGGACAGGCTCGTCGACGGTCTGAAGCGGATGGAATACCGCGGTTATGACAGTGCCGGTATCTGCACCATCGAGAACGGCGAGCTGGTCCGCCGCCGCGCCGAGGGCAAGCTCAACAATCTGGTCGCCGAACTGAAGGATCATCCCGCCGGCGGCGACATCGGTATCGCACATACGCGCTGGGCAACCCATGGCGCGCCGACGGCCAACAATGCGCATCCGCATGCGACCGACAAGGTGGCGATTGTCCACAACGGCATCATCGAGAACTACAAGGAATTGCGCGCCGAGGTGAAGGCTGCCGGTCGCACGATGGAAAGCGACACCGATAGCGAGGTCGTCGCCCACCTGCTCACGCGCCGGCTCGAAGATGGCGAGACCCCGCACGAAGCGGTCGCCAACATGCTCCCGCGCCTGCGCGGTGCCTTTGCGCTGGCCATCGCGTTCCGCGATTATCCCGACATGCTGATCGGTGCCCGTCGCGGCTCGCCGCTGGTCGTCGGATATGGCGAAGGTGAAACCTATATCGGCTCGGATGCGCTGGCACTTGCACCGCTGACGCAGCAGATTTCCTATCTCGAAGAGGGTGACTGGGTCGAAGTTACGCGCGATGGCGCAAAGATCTTCGACGAGGAGAACCAGGAGGTTACGCGCGAGGTCCGCACTTCGGGCGCATCTGCCGCAGCGACCGAAAAGGGCAATTATCGCCACTACATGCAGAAAGAGATTTTCGAGCAGCCGACGGTGGTCGCGCAGACGCTCGGCTCCTATCTGCGCCGCGACGATGTTTCGGTCGCGCTGCCCCAGTTCGACTTCGATATCTCGAGCATCAAGCGCGTTACCATCGTCGCCTGCGGGACCTCGTTCTACGCCGGGATGGTCGCGAAATACTGGTTCGAACAGTTTGCCCGCGTTCCGGTCGATATCGATGTGGCCTCCGAATTCCGTTATCGCGAGCCGGTGCTGGAGGACGGCGGGCTGGCGCTGTTCATCTCGCAGAGCGGCGAGACTGCCGACACGCTCGCGGCATTGCGCCACTGCAAGGAAAACGGGCAGACCATCGCCGTGGTGGTGAACGTACCCACCAGCACGATGGCGCGCGAAGCCGACCTGCTGTTGCCGACGCACGCCGGTCCGGAGATCGGCGTTGCATCGACCAAGGCCTTCACTTGCCAGCTCGCAGTGCTCGCAGCGCTTGCCGCACATATGGCGGTCAAGAAGGGGCTGATGAGCCGCGAAGAAGAGTACGAGGTGGTCACGCACCTGCTCGAGGCGCCTGCCTGCCTCAATTCTGCGCTCGATCACGATGACGATATTGCGGCGATGGCCCATCTCATCGCCCCGGCGCGCGACGTCCTTTATCTCGGGCGCGGTCAGGATTATCCGCTGGCGCTTGAAGGGGCGCTGAAGCTCAAGGAAATCAGCTACATCCATGCCGAGGGCTATGCCAGCGGCGAGATGAAACATGGCCCCATTGCGCTGATCGACGATGACGTTCCGGTGATCGTGCTCGCACCGTCGGGACCGCTCTTCGAAAAGAGCATCTCGAACATGGAAGAAGTCCGTGCCCGTGGCGGCAAGATCGTGCTGATTTCGGATGCCAAGGGTCTGGAAGAGGCTGGCGAAGGCTGCATGGCAACCATCGAAATGCCCAGCGTCCACCCGCTGATCGCGCCGCTGGTCTATGCCATCCCGGTCCAGCTGCTTGCCTATCACGTGGCCTGTGTGAAGGGCACCGATGTCGACCAGCCTCGCAATCTGGCAAAGTCGGTCACCGTCGAATAATTTCCCTTTCCGCTCTATCCTTTACTCGGAAATAACCTTTCCCGCGTAATTCGGCATGCGTGAGCGACTGGAATTTCAATGCGCCCGCTGAGGGCAATCCGCCGACCACGCGGCAGGTAATCGGTCTGGACGATCCAGAGACCGGTGACTGGGCGCGCGTGCACGGCAAACAGTATTCGCTCGTCGCACAACGCGCCGGGACGCGCGTCACACTGCACGCCATTGCGGCGCTCATCGTCACATGGCTGTGCAGCGGAAGTGTCGATCTTTTGTCATTGCAGGCATGGGGAGCCGCACTGGGCTTCACCGTGATGATCGCCTTCGCCAGCGATTACCGCCTGCGTGATGCCGAAGACCGGCCGTTCACGCGCTCCGAGATGCGTAACCATGCCATTGTGGCTGGCCTCAAGGGCGTCGTCTGGTCGCTCGGCCTGTGCATCCTCGTCGCCCTGGGTGCCGGCGGACAGATCGCATCGATCTGGGCGGCTATCGCCTTCCTCATCCTCGTGAGCGTCGCCAGCCGATACAGTGCTCCGCTGAGCTCGATCGCTTTCACGATCACGGCCAGCGCTGGCTCTTTCATCGCCGCGCTCGCAACCTTCAACTTCGGCCTCTCGCTGCTGATTGCACTGAGCGCCGGATTTGCCGTTTTCGGCCTGGTCGAATCTGCCCGGATGGCATTCGAAGCCCGCCTCGCGGACCTCGAAATGCAGGAGAAGAGCGAGACCGTCTCCATGCTCCTGCGCGAATTCGAGGAAGGCCAGGCCGACTGGCTGTGGCAGATCGATACCAACCGCCGCCTGCGCTCGGTCAGCCCGCGCTTCGCCTTCGCGCTCCAGCGCGACACGGCGGATATCGAGGGCAAGTCCTTCCTCCAGCTGATTTCCGGCGACGGCTGGAAGAACGGCGAATTCCCGCAGAGCCTGCATGAACTGGCCGACAAGCTGAAGGGGAAGGAGAGTTTCTCCAACCTCGTCGTCAAGGCCATGGTTCGCGGCGAAGTGCGCTGGTGGGAGCTTTCGGGCACGCCGATGTTCGACGAGGACGGCGAGTGGCACGGCTTCCGCGGTGTCGGCTCGGACGTCACGACCCAGCGCGAAAGCACCGAGAAGATCGAGTTCCTCGCACGCTACGATCCGCTGACACAGCTTCCGAACCGCCTCCAGTTGAACGAGGCGCTGGGCAAGGCGCTGACCTATGCCGAGCAGTGGCGCACGCGCTGTGCCTTCCTGATGATCGACCTCGACCGGTTCAAGGCGGTCAACGATTCGCTCGGCCATCTGGTCGGCGACCGCATGCTCGCCCAGGTCGCCTCGCGCCTGAAGCCGCTGATGGACGAAGGCGAACTCGTGGGCCGCCTCGGCGGGGACGAATTCGGCGTGGTTATCCGCGACGCAGCCGACCGCCGCCGTGTCGACACGCTGGCCAAGGCGATCATCGCCGCGCTGACGACACCGTTCTATATCGACAATCACGTGCTTTATGTCGGCACCAGTGTCGGTTCGGCCATCGGTCCGCGCGACGGCCATTCGGTCGAGGAATTGCTGCGCAATGCCGACCTCGCGCTCTATCGCGCCAAGGACGAAGGCGGCGGTACGCATTGCGAATATGAACCTTCGCTGCACTCCAATGCCGAAGAGCGTCGCCAGCTCGAAGTCGCGCTGCGCACGGCGCTGGAAAACAACGAGTTCGAACTCCACTACCAGCCGGTGGTCGATACGCTCGATGAAAGCGTTGTAAGCTTCGAGGCGCTGGTGCGCTGGAACAGCCCCGAACATGGCAATGTCAGCCCGGGCAAGTTCATTCCCATCGCCGAGGATACGCGCCTGATCGTGCCCATCGGCACCTGGGTCATGAATGAAGCATGCCGCGAAGCTGCGACAAACTGGCCCGAAGACGTGAAGGTCAATATCAACGTCTCGCCCGAACAGCTGGTCGAGCCCGATTTTGCGGGCACGGTGGTCCGCGCGCTGTCACATAGCGGGCTCGATCCCTCGCGGCTCGAAATCGAAGTTACCGAGAGCATCTTCATGCGCGATGCGGCCGTTGCGCGTAAGGCGCTGGAGCAGTGCATGGCGCTTGGCTGCTCGGTCGCGCTGGACGATTTCGGTACCGGCTATTCCTCGCTCGGCTACCTGCGCAAACTCAAGTTCACCACGATCAAGGTCGATCGTCTGTTCGTGCAGGGCGCGGCGCAGGACAGCCCCGAAAGCCTCGCGATTATCCGTGCCGTCGTCGCAATGGCCGACAGCCTCGGCATGACCACGACTGCAGAAGGCGTCGAGAACGAGGACGAGGTCGAGATGATCCGCCGTCTCGGCTGCACCAAGATCCAAGGCTATCACTTCGGCAGGCCGATGCCTGCGGACGATGCCCGTAAGGTGCTGAAACGCCGCGGTTTCGACGAGAAGCGCAAGAGCGCTTGAGGACGGTCAGGCGCTGGCGAGCGCCTTCATTGCACCTTCGAACAGAGCAAGCCCGTCGGTGCCGCCATGGGCTGCATCGACTGCACGTTCGGGGTGCGGCATCATGCCGAGGACATTGCCCGCCTTGTTGAGCACACCTGCAATATCGCGGCGCGAACCATTGAGATTGTCGGTGTAGCGGAAAGCTACGCGGCCTTCGCCCTCGATCCGGTCGAGCGTTTCCTCGTCGGCGAAGAAGTTGCCGTCGTGGTGGGCCACCGGAATGCTGATTTCCTGTCCTGCGGAATAGCCGCTGGTGAAGATCGATTGAGCGTTCTCCACCTTCAGCCCGGCATTGCGGCAGATGAAGTGCTGGCTGGCATTGCGCATCAGCGCACCCGGCAGGAGCCGCGCCTCGGTGAGGACCTGGAAGCCGTTGCAAACGCCGAGCACCGGCACGCCGCGATCGGCGGCGCGGATGACTTCGCGCATGATCGGGCTATTGGCGGCCATCGCGCCGGAGCGCAGGTAGTCGCCATAGGAAAAACCGCCGGGCAGGGCGATAAAGTCGAGGCCGTCCGGCAGATGCGCATCGCCGTGCCAGACGCGAACGGGGGTCGTGCCCGAAACCTGTTCCAGCGCCACCGCCATGTCGCGGTCGCAGTTGGAGCCGGGGAAGGTGATAACGGCGCTGCGGAAAGCCATCAGCCGAGCTTCTCGATCTTGTAGTTTTCGATCACCGTGTTCGCGAGCAGCTTCTCGCACATTTCGGTAAGGGCGGCATCGCTCGTATCGTCGGCGACGTCGAGTTCGACCGTGCGACCGATGCGGACATCGTCGACACCATTGAAGCCGAGCCCTTCGAGCGCATGGTGGACCGCGCGGCCCTGCGGGTCGAGCACGCCGGGCTTGAGGCTGACGAGAACGCGGATTTTCATGGGCGGCCTTTCAACTGGATTGCAGTGGGTCTGCTTTGCGCGCGCCTATGCCGTGAGAGGGCCGCAAGAGCAAGAGACGAGCGGGATCGCCCCACAATCAGGGACTTGCAGGGTGCGGGCGCTCGCGCGGCCTGTCACCGCAATGCAACATTTGCTCAAAACCGCGCAATTCCGCGGCTTGCCGACTCGCGTTTCGCGATATTTCGGCTACAGGGCGCGGGTCAATTCACTTCTCCCATCCCACCAACCCGCGCCGCGCATGGAATCGGCGCCGGGCCAAAAGGATTATCTCTCCCATGATTGACCGCTCCCTTACCCTCCGCCTCCTTTCCGCCAGCACGCTGGCTCTCGCCTTCGCGCAGCCTGCCCTCGCGCAGGATGTCGATAGCTCCGACACCGAAGCAACCGGTGCCGAGCAGGCCGACAACGGCGCACTCGACGTCATCGTCGTCACCGCCAACCGCCGCGAAGAAAACCTGCAGGACGTTCCCGTCTCGGCAGCGACCATCTCCTCCGACGCAGTCCAGAACATCTTCGCCGCCGGTGGTGACACCACTGCGCTGGCCGGCCGCGTCCCGGGCCTGTTCGTCGAAAGCTCGAACGGCCGCGCTGCACCGCGCTTCTATATCCGCGGTCTCGGCAACACCGACTTCGACCTTGCTGCCTCGCAGCCGGTTTCGGTCGTCATGGACGACGTCGTCCTCGAGAACGTGACGCTCAAGAGCTTCCCGATCTTCGACGTCGAGCGCATCGAAGTCCTGCGCGGCCCGCAGGGCACGCTCTTCGGCCGCAACACGCCGGCCGGTATCGTCAAGATCGACACCACCAAGCCGGGCGACGAATTCGCCGTCACCGGTTCGGCCAGCTACGGCAGCTTCAACTCGGTTGCCATCGATGGCGGCGTGACCGTTCCGATCGTGCCGGGCATCGCCTCGGTCCGCCTGTCGGGCCTGTGGCAGCAGCGCGACAACTGGGTCGACAACGGCTTCACCGGTGAAGATGACGTCTACGGCGCCTACAGCGACATCGCTGGCCGTGCGCAGCTCCTCATCACCCCGACCGACCGCCTGTCGATCCTCGGCAGCTACTCGGTCCGCGATCTCGATGGCACCTCGACGCTGTTCCGCGCCAACATCCTCGGCCCGGGCACGAACGATCTGAACGAGAACTACGATCGCGACACCGTGTTCTACGACGCAGGTGCAGGCAACCAGGCACAGTACAATGCCGAAATCGCGACCGGTAAGGTCGAGTACGAAGCCGACTTCGCGACCTTCACCAGCATCACCAGCTTCGCCAACAGCGAAGGTTCGAGCCGCGGCGACATCGACGGCGGCTTCGGTGCCAGCTTCCTTCCGATCATGGGCCCGGGCTTCATCCCGTTCCCCTCGGATACGCAGGACTCGATCACTCTCGACCAGTTCACGCAGGAAGTGCGCATCGCTTCGCCCAGCGGCGGCACCTTCGAATGGCAGGTCGGCGGTTTCTACTTCGACAGCGATTTCGACGTGACCACGGTCGGCTTCGATTTCCCGCCGTCCGTGACGGTGAACCACACGAATGAGAGCTGGGCCGTCTTCGGCCAGGCTACGACCGAAGTCACCGAAGCCCTGAAGCTGACCGGCGGCATCCGCTACACCGAAGACGAGAAGGCCTTCTTCGTACGTGACGCAGCCGATCCGCAGGCACGTTCGGTTTCGGACGAGCGCATCAGCTGGGATGTCGCTGCATTCTACGAACTGAGCCTCGATGCCAGCGTCTACGCCCGTGTCGCAAGCGGCTTCCGTGCTCCGACCATCCAGGGCCGTGACGTGGCCTTCTTCGCTGCTCCGTCGATCGCGACCAGCGAAAAGATCATGAGCTACGAAGCCGGCTTCAAGTCCGAGCTGTTCGATCGCCGCGTGCGCTTCAACCTCGCCGGTTACTACTACACGATCGACGATCCGCAGTTCTCGGCTGTCGGTGGCGCTGACAACCTTGTGCAGCTCGTCAATGCCGACAAGGGCCGTGGCTACGGCTTCGAAATGGACAGCGCGTTCCAGATCACCCCGGACTTCTTGATCACGCTGGGCGCCAGCTGGAACGACACGAAGATTCAGGACGAGAACCTTGCCGTGGGCATCTGCGCCCAGTGCACCGTGCTCGACCCGATCGTGAACATTGCCGGCACCGACCGCGCGCTGGTGGACGGCAATCCGTTCCCCAACGCTCCGGAATGGATCGGCGACGTCAGCGCGCGTTATGCGATCCCCGTCAGCTCGACCGGAGAAATCTTCGCCTACACCGACTGGACCTACCAGGGTGAGACGAGCTTCTTCCTCTACGACAGCTACGAATATGTCACCGACCCTCAGATCGAAGGCGGTCTGCGTATCGGTTACGCCAAGTTCGACGGCAGCCTCGAAGTGGCGCTCTTCGCGCGCAACATCACCGACGAGGACAATGTGAAGGGCGGCATCGACTTCAACAACAACACCGCGTTCGTGAACGATCCGCGCGTCATCGGCGTGTCGGTTCGCTTCGACTACTAAGTCGAAACGGAAAATCGAAATCCGAAGGGGCCGGGAGGGGAAACCTTCCCGGCCCCTTTTCTATTGGGCGTCCACCAGGCTCTGATGGATGATGCGGATGCGCAGGGCTTCTTCGTCGCGCAGGTACTTTGCAGCCGCCTCGCGGAGCATGCCCGGCGTTATGGCGAGCAGGCGTTCCTCGTAATCGCGATAACGGTCGAGCCGGTCTGCACGCAGCTGGGATTCGCTCAGCATTCCCAGCCAGTAACTGTTCTCGCGGCGGCTCTTCGCCAGCTGTTCCAGCATGGGCTTGCGCGCGCGTTCAAGAAGGTCGTCATCGACCGGAGCGCTGCGCAATCCTGCTGCGAGAGTGTCGATGGTCTCGAACACCGTGTCCGCATCTTCGGGCGCAATGACCACGGAGGCGGAGAAGCTTCCGAAACCGTCATAGGTATCGCTCATCGCCGAGTTTGCACCCGGCGAATAGGACGCACCGAGGTTCTCGCGGATTTCCTCGAGCAATTGAAGGCGCATGACCGTTGCGAGGAGGCGCATGGTCGCCTCTTCCTGCGCATCGTCATCGTCGGTCGTCGGCCAATAGACCTGCGCCAGCGCCTGATCCTCGGCGCCTGCGTGGGCGAGGGTCACCGGAGCCTTGCGCGACGTGAACGATACCTGCCGTTCTTCGGAGAAAGGCTGCAAGGTTTCCGCCCGCTCGGGTAGCGCCCCGAAGGTGTGCGCGACAGCAGCGATCACGGCTTCTTCGTCGATCTCGCCGACCACGGAGATCTCGATGGGGGCGGACGCGAACTGTTCGCTGGTGAGCGCGCGCGCCTGCTCCAGGGTGATGGCATTGAGCGCCGCCTCCGAGGGGATGCCAGAGCGCGGATCGCCGTCAGTGATGACCTGCGGCAGTTCGAATTGCGCGACGCCCTGCGGCGTAGCATCGGCGCGCGCGAAGAAGGGCGGCAAGAGCGCCTGCCAGCGTGTCAGCGCCTCCTCACGGAAACCAGGATCGGTGAGATAGGCTGTGGTCAGCTCCATCTGGAGCGGAAGGTCCGCCATGGTCGTCGCGCCGCCGACGCGGAACTGGTCGCTTTGCGTCGACAGGCCGTTCGACACATCGCGGCCCGCCATGATCTGGCGCAGCTCGTCATAGCTATGCTTGCCGAGCCCGCCGGAATCGAGCGAGGTCGAGATGAACATTCCGGTCCCGACCGCCTCGTCGGGGATCGAGAGCAGACCCGAACCGATGCGGATGTTGAACCGGACGCGGCCCTTCTCGAAGTCCGTCTTCTTCAAATTGAGGCGAACATTGTTACCAAAGCGGATCTGGCGGAAGCCTAGGTCTTCAACCGCCGCGTCGGCGACAATCGAGCCGGGCTTGCCGAAATCGGTATAGGCGAATTCGACGGCGTCTCCGCCCTGCGGCGCTGCGACTGCCACTGCGCGGGAGGCATCGAGCGCGCTCAGGATCGCACTCTCTCCTCCCTCGATCGCTTGCTTGGTGCTGACATGCACCAGCGGCGCGGACAGGGCGTAATCCTCGCGGAATACTGCCGCTACGGCTTCGGGCGTGACCTCGCCGATCATGTCCTGGAACAGCTGCCAGCTGGTCTGCGGCGTGACGAAGAGCCTTCCAGTCTTGGCCGTCGATAGGATACCGCCCGCAAGGGAAGCGCTGCGGCGCGTGTCCTGCTGTTCGGCTGCTGTGCGATACACGCGTGTGAAGTTGGCGACCTGCTCTGCCAGTTCGGCATCGGTGAAGCCGTGCTCGATCGCGCGGCGCCATTCCTGCTCGCCGATTTGCAGGGCGGTTTCCCATTCGCCTTCCTTGGCCTGCACGGTCATGGTCGACTGGTCGTAGAGATCGAAGAAGTCGCCGGAAGATATGCCGCCGGAAATAATCGGCGCATCGGGCGCGTTGGCGATCTTCTCCAGCCTGCGATTGACCATTGCCCGTCCGAGCGAGGACAGGAGCGAGCGCCTGAAATCGGCCTGCCTGCTCTCGCGCCGATCATAGGGCGCGAAGCGGTCGATCACCACGATATGCTCGACATCGGGATCGACGAAATTGGCCGCCGCCGTGCCGCGGCCAAGGTCGATCATGCCGCCTTCGACACGATCGATGTCCTCCGGTGCCGCCTCCCAATCGGCAAAAGTCTCGACCAGCTTTTCGCGCACCAGCGCCGGATCGACATCGCCGACGATCACCAGTGCGGCATTGTCCGGGCGATAGTAGCGCGCATAGAGATCGCGCAGCCTCTGCGCCGGGGCTGCATCGATGTTCTCGACCGTCCCTTCGGCGCGGAAACGTGCCGAAAAGCGTGTCTCGGGGGCGATGAACTGGAGATAGTCCCTCAGCCGCCTGATGGAGTAATTGTTGCGCGTGCGCGTCTCGGACTGGATAACCCCGCGCTCCCGGTCGACTGCGTCTTCCGCGATGGTCAGTTCGCTTGCTGTCTCGCGCATTAGCATTAGCGCTGTGTCGAGCAGTTCGGGATCGTTGCGCGGCAGGTCGAGCCGGTAGATCGTGTCTTCGAAGCCGGTCGAAGCATTGGTGTCCGCACCGAAAGCCAGCCCCTCTCGCTCGAGCAGCTTGATCATCTCGCCTTCGGGAATGTTGGTCGAACCATTGAAGGCCATGTGTTCGATGAAATGGGCAAGGCCGAGCTCGTCGTCCTCTTCATCGACCCAGCCGACATCGAAGCCGAAACGGATCACCACTGTTTCTTCGGGCCGCTCGTTCTGCAGGATTGCGTAGCGCAACCCGTTGTCGAGCACGCCGTATTCGACCCGTCCGTCGGGCACGATGTCGTAGATCGTGTTGCCCCAGGCCGTGGTGGCCTGCTGCTCCTGCTCCACGCCCGTCTCCGCCAGAACGGAACAGGGCAGAGTGAGTGCCAGCAAGGGCAGGGGTGCAAGCACCCGCATCATGTTTGTCATCAACAGTCCTCTCCAGCTCCAAGGCATAGCAAGGGCGGGCATGACTGCAAGCTGACCGCACGCTGCGCTCTGCCAAGCTGCGAGAGGCGTCGACGAAAGCGAATTTGTCTTTCCCGCTCCTTGCGTTAGGGCTTGGCCGATGACCGCAGTCGATCTCGTATATAATCCCGTGTCGGGCAGCTTCAGCCAGGCGCACCTCGATGCTCTCGTCGCTGCACTGGGCGAACAGGGTTTCGCCGTCACGCCCATGCCGACCACCGCCGAGGGAGCACAGCTTTCGGGCACGGCCGAGCTGGTCTGCGTTCACGGCGGCGACGGGACTCTGCGCGACACCGTGCAGGCAATGGGTGCGGCAGCCGGGAAGGTGCCGCTGGCGGTTGCGCCCTCGGGCACGATCAATCTCGTGGCACGAGAGCTCGGCTATGCGCGCAATCCTGCCGCCTTTGCGAAACAGGTGGCAGATGGTTGGGCGAAGGGCAGCGACGGCTGGGTCCGCGCGCCGCTTTACCGGCTGGGCGAGATGCCGATTGTTTCCTGCCTTTCCATCGGGCCCGACAGCCATGCGGTTGCCCGCGTTTCGGGCAAGCTGAAGAAGCGGATCGGGCGTTATGCCTATGTCGTGGCGATGGTGCAGCAGATGCGCGAATGGCCACGCAACGCGATGACCGTGCGCGGCGAGCTTGCCGATGGCGAGCCATTCGAATGCGAGGCCGAGGCGGTAATCGTATCGGGTGCGGCGCTTTATGCAGGGCCCTTCCAGCTGAGCCCCGAAGCCGCGCTCGGCGCCGACGCGGTAGAGCTGATCACACTCGAGCGCTCTACCCGGCTCAGCACTATGCTGCTGAGCCTTGCGGTCATGCTGCGACTGCCGCTGGACCGGTTCGCCAAGGCGCAGATCCGCAGCTGTCGCAGGATCGAGTTCGACCGCTGCGTCACACCCGTCCAGGTCGACGGGGACCATATGCCCGACTGCGCCTATGCCATCGCGCCGAGCGGGATGACGCTGCGCTACGTGGTGTGACTACTTTTTGACCGGCTTCGTCGGCGTGCGCAGGCGGCCGCGGTGCGCGCTCATGTCGAGCACTTCGCCCGGGCCGTTGTCCTCGTTCTGGAGGATGCCGAGACGGCGCGCGACTTCCTGATAGGCTTCGCTTTCGCCGCCGAGATCGCGGCGGAAGCGGTCCTTGTCGAGCTTTTCGCCTGTGTTGATGTCCCATAGGCGGCAGCCGTCCGGACTGATCTCGTCGGCAAGGATCGTGCGGCTGAAATCACCATCCCAGATGCGGCCGAATTCGAGCTTGAAGTCGACGAGGCGGATGTCGATCGCGGCGAACATGCCGCACAGGAAATCGTTGATGCGGATGGCCATGCTGGACATGTCCTGCATCTCTTCATGGCTGCACCAGTTGAAGCAGGCGATTTCTTCTTCGGAGACCTTCGGGTCGCCCAGTGCATCGTCCTTGAGGCAGTATTCGATCAGCGTGTGCGGCAGCACTTCGCCTTCTTCGACGCCCAGTCGCTTGGACAAGGAGCCCGCGGCTACGTTGCGCACCACGACTTCGAGAGGAATGATCTCGACCTGGCGGACCAGCTGTTCGCGCATGTTGAGGCGACGGATGAAGTGCGTCGGAATGCCGATGTGCGACAGGCGGGTGAACACATATTCGCTGATGCGATTGTTGATCACGCCCTTGCCGTTGATCGTGCCCTTCTTCTCCGCATTGAAGGCGGTCGCATCATCCTTGAAATACTGGATGATCGTGCCCGGTTCGGGACCCTCGTAAAGGATCTTGGCCTTGCCTTCGTAAATCTGGCGGCGACGTGCCATCTCTGCATTCCTTCGCGCGTAAAAGACAGCGCCCCGGTTAGCGGAATCGGGAAGGATCCGCACGGCCCGGGGCGATTGGCTGCCGCTTACCGGAAGGGCGGGCCGAAAGCAATTGTCGGCGGTTCGTACAAGTAGGACAATTTGCGCTTTCCTACCGCAATTTCGTGCCAATACCTGCCGTGCTCCTTGGAACAGTCAGGAGCATGACATGACAATCATTACGACACGCGCTGCCGCGATCGGGCAGGACTTCACCGGTTCGGACATGATCGAGACGACCGGCTTCGCAATTGCAGGCGACGGCGGGGAGGGGCGATACTGCCTCGTCGATCCTGCGACCTACTCGGGTGCGCCTGCCGATGCAGGCCCCGGCACGATCGAGTGCCTCAACGGCTGGTACCGCCTCATGGGCGGCGAGCTCTACATCGAACAGTTCGGTGCCAGCAGCAGCGGCGTGGATCAGGCGGTCGCTGACGGGACCTCGGGTCTCGACAACGGTCCGGCCATAAACGCCGCGATTGCCTTTGCATCGGCCAATGGGGCGAGCAGGATCGGTGCGCGAGGCAAGGGCCGCTTCGGGGTCGGCACCAAGATCGTGCTCGATGACGAGCGGCTTACTTTCGGCAACGGCATCTCGCCCTTCAGCCTCGATCTGGTCGCGCTGACGACCAACAGCTTCATTGGCGGCGAGGGCATCGTAGAGGTTACCAAGAACCGCGCTTCGCTGGACGGCTTCTGGCTGCGCATCCCGAGCGGTGTGTGGGATCAGGAAACGCAAAACGGCAAGCAGGTTTCGGGCGTGAAGACGATCGGGACGAGCGGGAACATCTTCCATAACCGTGTCTGGAACGTCGAAGTCATCGGCGGCTACAAGTCATTCGACCTGCAGGGGCTCGAAGGCGATTTCCGCAAGACGCGCGCCAAGGGGCCTTTCGCTTTCGGCTATCATGTGACGGGAGCCGACAACGAGTTTTCTCCCAGCTGCACCGCTGCCGATGGCGACATCGGGTTCTACAACAGCTCGGGTGCGGAAGGTGCGATGCATTGCGTGCGCAACCGGATCAATTTCCACCTCGATGGCGGGCTTCCCACCCGCATGTTCTGCTTCGACGATACGCCGCTGGAAACCGGTATCTGGGCAAGGAACCTGCGCGGCGCGCATATCCTGACCTATCACGGCAAGGTCGGGCAGCATTCCAACGCGGGAGCGACGGCTCATTACATGAGGCTCGAGCGGTGCCGCCATTGCACCTTCGAGAATGTCGGCACCTATCGCGCGCAGGATGCCGCGACGCTCGCAGTCTCGGCTGATGCCTATTTCCTCGACATCCCGTCAGAGTGGAACGGCGATCCGTGGACGAGCGTGCGCAACCGCTTCAAAGGATACCGCCTGGACGACACCGAAATTGCGCAGGATGCGGCCACTCTGGGCCGCGTGGCGCGCAACGTGTTCGAGGGCTGTGAGGGCACGCATGTCGCGCGGCTTGTCGGGGACAATCACCAGCTTGTCGGCGCGGGTGTCTCGCTCGCGGCCGGCGCAACCGCCTCGTTCGAGCGGTATCTCTCCCGCAAGCCGGGTGGGACCTATCCGCTCATCCTCCGCGTGCTGGGCAAGGCGATCGTCTCACGCAGCGATACGCAGGATGCCCTAATCGACATTTCCCTCAGGGTGCCGATCCTCGACGGCACTGCGACCAGCTTCACGGGTAGCGCCAATGTCACCGAGCGCGAGAAGGCCGGCAACGGCAATTTCGCCGTGTCGATCTCCAACGTCGTCTACGACGTGATCGACAACCGCATCAGTTTCGACCTGACGGGGCCTGCCAATTTCGACAGCAAGTGCGAAGTCGTGCTGACCGATGTCTTGTGCGACAACGGAGCGTTCTAGCGATGCGCTGGCGGGAGGGGCCGGTGGTCCCTCCCTCCTAGTGGACGGTTTCCTTCCCGCCCTCTTCCTCCACGGCGGGCGCGTGATCGTGCTTCAGCTTCTCGATCAACCGGCCCAGCGTCGCCCGCTGGACGAGCACGCTGAAGAGCACTGCGGCAAAGGTCGCGGCTAGGATCAGGTCGCGCGTTTCGCCCGGCGGGAGCGACAGCGCCAGCGCTATGGAGATACCGCCGCGCAGGCCGCCCCACCACAAAACGCGGCCCGCTCCCTTGTCCTGCAGGCGTGCCGCAGGGATCGTCTTGGTCGATACGAAGATGCCGACCGCGCGTGCGGCCAGCGTTAGCGGGATCGCGAGCAGTCCGAAAAGCAGCGTGTCGGTGCCTGCAACCAGCACGATCATCTCGAGACCGATCAGCAGGAACAGCACCGAATTGAGCAGTTCGTCGAGCAATTCCCAGAACTTGAGCAGGTAGTCGCGCGTCACGTCGCTCATCGCGTAGGTGACGCCGTGGTTGCCGATCAGCAGGCCTGCGACCGCCATCGCCAGCGGGCCGGAAATATGCAGGTAGCTGCACAGCGCATAGCCGCCCATTACAACTGCGAGCGTGATCAGCACCTCGAGCGTATACTCGTCCATCCCCGCAAGCGCGCGGTAGCCGAGATAGCCGGCGACAAGGCCAACAAGGATTCCACCGCCTGCTTCGATAGCGAACAGTTCGGCACCTTCGATGAAGGAGAAGTCGTTTCCACTCACCGCTGCGCCGAGCAGGATGATGAAGATCACGATGCCCACGCCGTCGTTGAACAGGCTCTCGCCCGCCACTGCGCTTTGCAGCGACTTGGGCACGTTCTCTTCCTTGAGGACGCCGAGCACGGAAACCGGGTCGGTCGGTGCGATCAGCGCGCCGAAAACGAAGTACCAGATCGGCGCGATCGACAGGCCGAGCAGCATGCCCACGCCCCACATGGCGAGGCCCACCAGTACGGTGGAGATCATGACGCCGACCGTGGAAAGCAAAAGCACGGGTAGCCAGGCGACCTTGAGGCGGTCGAGATCGACATGGAGAGCACCCGCGAACAGGAGGAAGCTCAGCATCCCCTGCAGCAGTGTGTCGGTGAAATTCATCTGGCGCAGCGTGTCTGCCACCCAGTCATCCAGCGTGACGCCGGGGATGAAGGCATTGGCCAGCATCAGTCCGATCGCGGCAATCGCGCCCATGACGGTGAGGCCGATGACATGAGGCAACCTGATGAAATGATGGTTGAACCACCCGAGCAGGGCGGAGGCGACAACCAGCAGTGCGGCGATGTCGAAGGCGGAGAGCGCGGTCGCGGTTTCTTCGTGCATGGCCAAGGGGATAACGCGAGCGTGGGAATTGGCAATGCTTGCGTGTTTTCATCCGCTTGGGCAGCTAGGTGCGCGTGATGCCGCTTCCCTTCCACTATCGCCATTCGGGCCTTGTCATCGCCTCGGCGCTCGAACTGCCCGAGTGGGAGGCGTTCGCCTGCGATCCGCAAGGCGACGCTGACGTGGAAATTTCGATATCGGACGAGCCTTGCCCCGACTGTCCGGCCGACGGCAGCGTTGCAGTGGGCGAGGCGCTGCGCTTCGCAGTGGAGGGAATTGGCGGATGGCAGGTCGAGGGAGGCCGCAGGATCACCCTTCACCCCGGACTGACCGCCGCTCCGCCGGAATTGCGCCTGTTCACGCTGGGGAGCGCATGGGGCGGGCTCGGTTACCAGAGGGGCTTTGCGATGTGGCATGGCAGCGCGGTGGCTCGAGCCGGGAGGGCTATCCTGTTCTGCGGTGATGCGGGGGCGGGCAAGAGCACGATGGCGGGCGCCATGCTCTCGCGCGGAGCCGGTCTGGTCGCAGACGATCTCAGCCGCATTGAGCCCTGGCAAGAGCATGCGCTGATCCATCCCTCGTCCGCACGGATCAAGCTGTGGCGCGAAGCGATCGACCGCTTCGGCTGGGACGAGCGTATCCTGCAGCGCGACTATTACCGCGAGGACAAGTACCATTGCAGCGTGGGCGACCACCTCGCAGGCGAGGCGGCATTGCCTATGATCGCCATCGTCACGCTGGAAGAAGGCGAGCAGGTGTCGCTCGACAGGCTGACCGGCGTTGAAGCGCTCGAAGCGGCGATGAAGCACACGATGTACCGGCCCGAGATGATCGAAGTGCTCGGAGCATGGGGACAGCAGGGCGCACTGGGCGCGCAAATCGCAGCCAAATGCCCGGTCTATCGCCTCAGGAGGCCGAAAGACTTCGATTCGCTGGCACGTGCGTGCGATGCCGCCGAAGGGCTATGGTCCGGTTGAGTGGGGGAAGTGGTGCCCGGGGACGGATTCGAACCGCCGACACTGCGATTTTCAGTCGCATGCTCTACCAACTGAGCTACCCGGGCTAACCTTCGCTGCGGCCTCTCGTGGGGCGCTCCAGCGGTTGGAGTGCGCGCCTATGGCGAAGCGCAGGGCGCTTGGCAAGGGGCTAATTCAATCGTCTTGTGGCTTGACCACTTCGGCGGCGATTTCTTCGGGCAGGGCAGGGCGGCCGGGCACGGCATATCCATCGCCGAACCACTGGGCCAGATCGCGGTCGCGGCAGCGGGTGGAGCAGAACGGCGCGTGTTCCTGGCTGCGCGGCTTCTTGCAGATGGGGCAGGGCTTACTCATGCCCCACGATCTGGGCAGAGGCAGCTTCGATGGCAAGGGCCGGATCGGTCTCTATCCGCAGCGGCCTGCCGGTGCGCCGCTCGACCTCGCCCAGCCATTCGGGCTTGAGCTTCGCCTTGAGCGCGGGATGCACGGTGAGCAGAGTCACGCCGGCGCCTTCAACCATCTCGGCACGGCGCAGCGCCATGCGCGCCGCCATGCCGGTGCGCGAGGTTGCGAAGCGGTGGAGGAGAGAGGGGCCTTCCAGCCGCGCGACGATCTGCACGAACCCGAACCCGTTCATTGCCGTGCGCTCGTGCGGCCAGCCGTCCAGCGCTTCCTCCAGCGCTTCGTCGACCGCCTTGCGGTCCGCTTTCGCATCCAGCGTCGGGAAGTCGATCCCGATGGACCCGCCAAGGTCGAACTGGCGGATTGCCTGCGCGAGCGGCGCGACCGAAGCCAGCGCCAGCGAGCGCGGATCGAGTTTTCCGTCTATGTCGACCAGCGTCATGGCCGGGGTCACAGCGAACAACAGCGATCCGCCATCGAAGGCGATCTCGCCCGAACTGGCGGCATGCCAGACCTCTTCCCACGTACCTGACGAAAAGCGATGCACACGCTTGCCCTTGGCGAAGACATCCTCGGCAGGTCGGGCGACAGAGGCAGGGCGCGCGGCTGGCAGTTTGTAACGGCCCCGTTCGGTCATTGCCGCACGGGTAACCGTGAGGTCGATCTGCGCACCCTCGCTGGCATCGCGCGGCAGCTTGTCTACGAGTACTTCACGCCCCTCGGCGGTCCGCGCTGTTCCGCGTGTCCCCTTTTTGGTGACGAGCTTGGCCTGGAGGCTTTGCCCTGACTGCAGTTCGCCCGGCCAGCGACATTTGGCCGCCAGCACCTCGTCACCGTCGATCAGGAGCGCGCGGATCTCGCCGACGCCTTCCTCGACCAGCCACTCAGGCAATTTGAAATCCTGCAGCCTTGAGGAGCGCGCGTGTTTCGTAGAGCGGCAGGCCGACCACGCCCGAATGGCTTCCCTGGATGCGGGAGATCAGGCCTTCTGCGATACCCTGGATTGCGTAGCCGCCAGCCTTGCCGTCCCATTCGCCGCTGGAGATATAGGCGTCGATCTCTTCGGCGGAGAGGCGCTTGAACATCACCACGGTTTCGCTCAGCCGCTCGCGGATCGACCCGTCGGGAGCGCGCAGGGCAATGGCCGACAGCACGCGGTGACGGCGGCCCGAGAGCAGTTCGAGGCACTTGCGCGCCGTCGCCTCGTCTTCCGCCTTGGGCAGGATGCGGCGACCGGCGGCAACCACCGTGTCGCCAGCAAGTACGAAGCCGTCATCGCTGGCGGCCGCTTGTGCCTTCTCGCGCGCCATGCGTTTCGCATAGTCGCGCGGAAGTTCGCCCTTGGCCGGCGTTTCGTCGATATCGGCGGGGTTGATGGCATCCGGCGTCAGTCCGAGCCGCGCGATCAGTTCGCGGCGACGCGGGCTGGCGGATGCAAGGATGAGCTTGGGCGCGGCCACGAAAGCTCGAACTTCGGCTTACTGCGGGCCGGGGCCGCCGCGACCGGGCATGAAGCGATAGGTGATGCGCGCCTTGGTCAGGTCGTAAGGCGTAAGTTCGCAAAGCACCTCGTCGCCCACCAGCACGCGAATGCGGTTCTTGCGCATCTTGCCGGCGGTGTGGCCGAGGACCTCGTGGCCGTTCTCGAGCTCGACGCGGAACATGGCGTTGGGCAGCAGTTCCACAACGCGCCCGCGCATTTCGAGAAGTTCTTCTTTGGCCATTCGATTCCTTAAATTCGTGCAGTTGGTCGATTTGTGTCGCGCGCCCATAGCGTCAGGCGGGATAAAAGGGAAGACTTGGGCATTCAGAGCCAGGCAATGCCGCTGCGACGAAATGTTACACGGCAAGTGCTTGTTAGGGACTGCTTCTTCGTCGACATGCCGGTCGAGGGGGCCATTCGCGATAGAAATCGAAAAGACCTTCCTCGATGACGTTCATCCAGAAAATGCCCCTCATTACTGCCGCCATGCTGCTCGCAACGCAGGGAACAGCCCTGCAAGCTCAGCAGGCGCCCGAGCCCGAAGACGAGGCGCCGGTCGCCGTCGATGGCGAAGCCGGATCGGCTCCGGTCACGGAAGATGGCGATATCGTGGTTTTCGGCACCCGCCTGAAAGGCCAGCTGACGATCGACGAGCCGCCGCTGGCCGAATACAACGAAGCCGATATCGCGGCCTTCGGCGCAAGTTCGATCGCGGACGTGATTGCCGCCATTGAGCCTGCGACCGGCAGCAGCTCGCGTGGGAATCGCGGCGGCGGCAGGCCGGTCTTCCTGATCAACGGTATCCGCGTGTCGAGCTGGCGAGAATTCCGCTCCTACCCGCAGGAAGCGGTCGCCAAGGTCGAGGTGTTCTCCGAAGAAGTCGCGCAGCGGTTCGGCTTCTCGCCCGACCAGCGGGTCGTGAACATCGTCCTCAAGCCCAATTTCCAGTCGCTGACGGCCGAAGTCGAATACGAACAGCCGGGCATCGGCGGCTATTCCTATAACGAACAGGAACTGACCTGGCTCAGGATCGGCGAGAAGGGCCGTCTCAATTTCGATGTCGAGGTCCAGGACCGCAGCCTGCTGACAGAGGCCGATCGTGGCCTCAGCGTGGGCGGCAATGCCGACGAGGCGGAATTCCGCAGCCTCGTGGCGGACACTTTCAGCCTGCAGGCCGAGGCGAACTATGCCCGCGCCTTCATCGACAGCGGCACCTCGCTGAGCCTCAACGGCACCTTCGCGCGTAGCGAGAGCCTCTCGCTCAATGGACTCGCGACGGACGGGATCTCGGTGCTCGAGCGGCAGACCGATACCGACAGCTATTCGCTGGGCTCGACGATCAACAAGCCGCTCGGCGACTGGAACGCGACTTTCACCACCGATGCGAACCACACGCGGTCGGAGACGGATATCGACCGCTTCGACGCCTCGGGCTTCGATACCGCTACGAGCCGCACCTACACCATCGCCAACGACCTGACGCTGACCGGCTACCCGGTCCAGCTTCCCGCTGGCGACCTGACCATGACTTTCGATGCCGGGCTCGACTGGCGGCGGATCGAGAGCGAGGATACGCGCACCGACGATCCGCTCTCGCTCACGCGTAGACGGGTGAACGGCGGGGTGAACATCAATGCCCCAGTCCTGCGTCGCGGCGGTCCGGTTGGCGGGCTCAGCGTCAATTTCTCCGGCGGGGTTGAAGACCTCTCCGATTTCGGCGCGCTCGCTAACTGGAGCCTGGGTGCTAATTGGTCGCCGACCGAGACGCTCAACCTAAGCGCAACCCGTATCTGGCGAGAGGTTGCTCCCAGCCTGACCAATCTCGGCAGCCCGCGTATCGAAGAGCTGAACCAGACCGTGTTCGACTATTCGACCGGTGAGACCGTCCTCGCCACCGTCATTAGCGGGGGCAATCCGAACCTTGTCGCAGAGACCCAGTCGGACTGGAGTTTCGGCGCCAACTGGGAATTGCCGTTCTGGGAAAACGCGCGGCTGCAGGCGAATTACGGGATCAACCGTTCGCGCGATGTGACGTCCACGCCCTCCTTCAGCTCTGCATTCGAGCAGGCTTTCCCCGACCGCGTGACGCGCGACGGGGCGGGTGAATTGCTGGCGATCGACCGGCGTCCGCTCACGCTGTACCAGACGCGCAGCCGGATCCTGTCTTTCGGTCTCAATACGCGCGGTCAGATCGGCAAGGCGCCCGAACGCCCCGAGCGCGGCGAGGGTCGCGGCGGTCCGCCGCAAGGCGCGGCGAGCGGCCAGCAAAGAGGCGGGCCCGGCGGCGGTTTCGATCCTTCGCGCATGGAGGCGATGCGCAAGGTTTTCTGCGAGACGCCGGAGGGCGAAACGCCCGACCTGTCGCAAATCCCCGAAATGTTCCGCGCACGCCTGCTCGACGACGCGGGCAACCCCGACCCCGAAAAGATCGCGGCGGCGCGCGAGCGTTTCTGCGGTGAAGAGGCCGATCAGCGCTCCGAACGCTTCGCTGCGATGCGAACTGCGCTATGTGCCGAGCCGCCCAAGCTCGACGGATTGCCCGAGCAGATGCTCGCCCGCCTCAAGGGCGAGGATGGCGAGATCGACCCCGAGAAGCTGAAGGCTGCGCGCGAACGGATGTGTTCGACCGAGGGCTCCGCCCAACAAGGCCAGGGCAGCGGCCGCGGCGGTGGGCGGATGGCGCGCATGTTCGGCGGCGGCAATCCCGGCGACACGCGCCCGCGCTATTTCCTTTCGCTCAATCACTCGATCACGCTCGAAAACGAAGTGCTGCTGTCCGAAGGCGGGCCGCTGTTCGACCAGCTTGATGGCTTCGTGATCGGCGGAGGGGCGATCCCCGAGCACTCCTCCCGCCTCGAAGGCGGTATCTTCTGGCAGGGTTACGGCATGCGCCTGTCAGGCAATTACATCGGAGAAGCGGTGCTGCGCGGCGGCGATGCGCCGGGAGCCAGCGACCTCTTCTACGGCGATCTTGCGACGGTCGACATTCGCCTATTTGCAGACCTTGGCGAGGTGACGAAATCCGAGGACGGCTGGCTCAAGGGGCTGCGCGTCGCGGTTCGCGTCGACAATGTCTTCGATGCACGCCGCAGCGTCGTCGACGGCAATGGTGACGTGCCCGAGGCGTTCGACCCGTTCCGGATCGATCCGACGGGCCGTTACCTCGGCATCGATGTCAGGAAGGCGTTCTGATCGGGCTTAGTGCAGTGCGCGCTTGGGGAAGAATAGGCTGGCGAGACCGCGGGCCTCGAAGGGCTTCCAATTGCCTTCGTCCTGAGCGAGGCGGTCCGCAATGGCATAGACCGCTGCCGGATTGACGCCGAGCCCGCAATGGCTGGCGAGAACCTCGATATTCTCGCAATCCTCGCGGCCGCAGCGTTGCACCGAACCGCGCCAGTGAACCACGCCGTCTGTCCGTGTGAGGATCGAGGTGGTGGGCACCGGCGGTGCTTCGGCAAGTGCCTGGAAATTGCCGTCCTTCATGATCTCCGGCTCCTTGCCGTTGAGATATTCGAACAGGCGGGCAGCGTTGGTGTGGCCGCGATCGTCGCAGATCGGGCTGCCGAGGCTGATCACGAGGCGAACCTTTTCCGGCGCAAGCTTGGCGAGTTCGCGGGCGAACACCCCGCCAAGGCTCCAGCCGACGATGCTGATCGGGCGGCCGCTGCGGCCATGCAGCTCGTCAACGCAATCCATCATCGCCTCGATGCGGGCCTGGTCGACCTTGATATTGCGGCCGAGGTTCCATCCGGCGCAGTCATAGCCAAGATCACACAGCAACCTGCGTAGCGGGCCGGTCGAATAGTCTGAGGCCATGAAGCCGGGCAGGACCAGCACACCATGTCCGTCGCCCTTGGGCAATTGGCCCATCAGTGGGCGCAGTGCGTAGAAGCTGGCCAGTTCGCCCATGGCGCGGCCGGGTTCGGCAAGCGTGAGCAGACGGCTCGGCGGGCGAGCGGTGGTTTGCTGTGCAGCGGCACTGGTCACGATTTGGATTTTCCTTTCCCTTTCGGGGCAGCCGATTTCTTGGAACGGCTGGCGACCCCTTTGGTGCCCCCCTTGCTCGTCGCTTTGGCGGCGGCGGGTTTTGCGGGCGTTTTCTTCTTGGGAGCAGCCCGCTTCTTGGCGGCGGGCTTGGTCGCACCCTTCTTAGGCGAAGATGGTTTCTTTTTGGTAGTTGGCGCGGGCTTTTCCGCAGTTTTCGCGGCTTCCCTAAGTTCTTCAAAGCTTTGCTGGATGCAATCGCGGTAGAATTCCGGATCGGGCATCATTTCGCGGTCGGCGGTGAAGGCGATGGTCGCCTCGTCGGTATAGCTTTGCACCACGTGAGCGAGGCCCATGCCGTCAGTGAGGCAGATGAGCCCCATCATGCTTTCGAGCCGTGCACCCGCCGAATAGATCGGCACGGGCGGCCCCGGCACATTGGTGACGACGGTGGTGAAGACCGGTCCGACGCCCCGATTAGCGAGGCTGAGCCGGCTGTAGAGCTGCGCGCCCAGCGCCATGAACAGCGCTGGGCTGGCCTTGCTCATCTCGGTCATGTTGCGCGCGCCCAAAGCATCGGTCATCGCCTTGGAGTTCGTGGTGCGGCCATGGACCCAGTCGAGCCGCTCGATCGGGTCCGCGATATGCGTGCCGAGCGGCGCGATCATCGCTGCCACCTGGTTGCCCATCGAGTTCTTCTCGTCCTTCGCACGGACCGAGATAGGCGCCATGGCGGTCAGCGTCTTCTTGGGCAGTTCGCCCTTGTCCTCGAGATAGCGTCGCATCGCGCCACCGATGATGGCGAGGAAGACATCGTTGACCTTCGCTCCTTCCGAAGCGGTGCGGATCGCCTTGATGTCGACAAGCGGGACGCTGACCCCTTCGACCACGCGGTGCGGCGAGATCTTGCGGTTGAAGCGCGTCTTGGGTGCGATCATCTCGGTCGAGACGTCGAATTCCTTCGCAGCCAACCCTTTCAGCGCCTTGGCGAGGCCCGGGGCCGCCTTGGCCGCGACCTCCAGCTGCTTGAGCGGATTGGTAATCGCGCTCATGTAGCTGCGACCAAGCAACTCTACCGGATTAGGCAACTTCTCCGGCTTCCATTCGTCCGGACCGGGAGGAGGTGGCTCGTCGGGCCGCAAGGTGTGCGTCGCCTCCATCAGATCGATCCCGCTCATCCCGTCGATGGCGGCATGATGGACCTTGGTAATGTAGGCGTAGCAGCCCTTGGGAATGCCTTCGACATTGTCGAGCCCCTCGACCACGGTGAATTCCCAAGGCGGGCGGTCGAGGTCAAGCGGGCGGGCGAAAATACGCGCGGCCTGGATGCAGAGCTGCCGCCAGTCGCCCGGTTCGGGCAGGGCCACGTGGCGGACATGGTATTCGAGATCGAAATCGGGATCCTCGATCCAGTAGGGATAGTCGAGGTCGAACGGCACGCGCACCAGCCGCTGGCGCATGGTGGTGGAAAGCTGCAGCCGGCTTTCGATGAAAGACAGGATGTCCTTGAATCTTACGAAGCCACCTGGTGCGGTCTCCGGATTGTAGATCAGGATCGACCCGATATGCATCGGCGAATTGCGCGTTTCGAGCGCGACGAAGCTGGCATCCATGCCCTGAAGCTGCTGCATCAGGCCTGTCCTTTCTGCGCTACCGCTCCGCTGCATGAGCGCAGAGGTAACCTCTCCTGCAAAGGCCCGCTTTTAGCAGGTCCACAAGCATCGGAGGCTAGCAGAGCCGGTCATCCGGTCAACTTGCCGCTCCGGTCAATCCCTGCCGTAACAGTTACAGGGGTTTAGAGCGCTTCCCCAGCCGCGACCCCGCTCGCCCAGGCCCACTGGAAGTTGTAGCCACCGAGCCAGCCGGTCACATCGACCGCCTCCCCGATGGCAAACAGGCCGGGGACTTTCTTCGCTTCCATGGTCTTGGAAGACAGTTCCGCAGTCGAGATCCCGCCCACGGTGACTTCGGCCTTGGCGAAGCCCTCCGTGCCCGAGGGACGGAAGGTCCAGCGCTTCAGCCGTTCCTGCGCGGCCCGCAGCGCCTTGTCACTAGCATTGCCGAGTTCGGTCTCGATTCCAAGCTTTTCGGCTAGGATATCGGCGAGCCGGTCGGGCAATGCCTCGCGCAGAACCGAACGCATGGTGGCGCGCGGCGTCTCGCGCTTGCGGTCGAGCAGCCAGTCGCCGGACGTGTCGGGCAGGAAATCGATTCCGACCTCCTCGCCGGGCTTCCAGTAGGATGAGATCTGCAGGATCGAAGGACCGGACAACCCGCGATGGGTGAAGAGCGCCGCTTCGGGGAAGCTGGCTTTGCCCGCGCTGGCAACGACGGGGGCGGAGACGCCCGAAATCTCGCGGAAGAGCAATTCCTCACCGCCCAGCGTCAGCGGGACGAGGGCAGGGCGCGGCTCGACAACCTTGAGGCCGAACTGGCGGGCAAGGTCATAGGCGAAGCCGGTCGCGCCCATCTTGGGGATCGAGGGGCCTCCGGTCGCGATCACGAGCGCCGGAGCCGTCACGATCTCGCCATTGGCCATGACGGCAAAGCGCTCGCCGTCGTGCTCGACCGCGGTCACCTCGGCGTTGCAGCGCACCTCGACATCGCCCTTTGCGCACTCCTCGAGCAGCATATCGACGATCTGTTTGGAGGAACCGTCGCAGAATAGCTGGCCGAGCGTCTTCTCGTGCCAGGCGATGCCGTAGCTTTCGACTAGGTCGAGGAAGTCGCGCGGCGTGTAGCGGGCCAGCGCAGACTTGGCGAAATGCGGATTGCCGGAGAGGTAGTTGGCCGGACCCGCACCGATATTGGTAAAGTTGCAGCGCCCGCCGCCTGAGATGAGAATCTTCTTGCCCGGCTTCTCCGCTTTTTCGAGCACGAGCACGCGCTTGCCCAGCTGGCCCGCACGCGCGGCGCACATCAGCCCGGCCGCGCCGGCGCCGAGGATTATCGCGTCAAAGGCGGAGGTCATGGCTGGCAGCCTGCTCGACCCATCAGTCCGTGCCGACCGAACGCTTGGCCGCACCGCGTGCGGCGATGAAATACAGCCCCGTGCCGACAAGCAAGATCAGGCCAATCATCCGGAAGGCCTCCGCACTCGCATGGCTGGCCACCCAAAATGTCGAGAGCGCGGCGATCACGGAAAGTGGTAAATGCCAAAAGGGTGAACTGGCTTCCTCGCGCCGCTCTATGACGGGAAGGGCCAATGCAGATAGCAGGTACATGACAAGCCGCGACAGCGTGCTGGCCGCAGCGAGCGCGACGAACCCGCCCCATAGACTGAAGAGGATTGCCGCTAGACCGTAAAAGAGGATCGAAACATCGGGTGTGTGGAAGCGCTTTGAAACATGCGCAAAGGCCTGCGGTAAGGTTCCTTGCTCGGCCATGGCATAGGTCATTCGGGGCGTCACGATCCCCCCGGCCAAGGTATTGGCGCCAATCGAAAAGGCGGCCGCCACCGAGATGATGACGATCCCGGCAGTACCCATCACATCGCCAGCCGCCGCGGCCAAGGCGCTTTCGTCGCCGGCCACCTGCGGAGCGATGGCCAAATAGGCCCAGATTATCAGCATGTAGAAGCCGGCAACCCCGATGAGCGTAGTGATCAGCGCCAAGGGCACATTGCGCTTGGGATCGCGCATTTCTCCGGCGGCGAAGGTGCCGTTCTCGAAAGCCATATAAGCATAGAAAGTAAGCAACACTACGCTTTCGAACTGGCTGAACTGCGGAAGGCTGAGGCCTACCGCAGGGTCCCTCGTGGCGAGGCCCACAATCACGAGCAGCAGCAGCGGGCCGATCTTGATGGCCGTCATCAAACCCAAAGTGCCTACGGAACTGCGCATGCCAACCAGATTGACCAGCGTGGTGAAAATGATGAACCCGATCACCGCCGCCGCCTTGAGTGTAGGGTCTTCGAGCACGGGAAACAGGACAGCAAGATAGGCGATGGCTACCTGCGTATTTGCCGCAACGGCTACAACGCCTGATGCATAACGTGCCCAGCCAGCCTGAAAGCCTGCAAACGGTCCGAAGGCACTGCCGGCGTAAAGGACCGGCCCACCATGTTTGTCGAACTTGCTCGAAAGGATCGAAAACACGAACACAAGGGGAAGGATCAGCAAGGCGCCGAAAAGCATCATCCAAGGGGCAAAATTGCCGACCGCAGCAACCATGATTGCTGGGAGCGCAAATATTCCCGAGCCTATCATGCCGTTGACCGGAAGCAGGGCCGCACCCCAAAATCCAACGGTGCGCGGCAATTCCTGAGTCTTTTCCATAGGTCCTCCCTGTCTCAAGCCGTCGTGCACTGTGGGATGAGAGGCTGCAAGCTTTGCCAAGTCGTGGCCTGGGTACTATCTCCACCTCCATGTCGCGCAGTAAGGCAGGTTCTCCCCACGATCCGAGAGGAAAGGAGCGTTTCAACGAGGAACGCGCGCGCCAAGTCGTGGCCAGCGCGCAGCCGGATCTCGAAACCGGGATCACGGTGATCCGCGAGACGGTGAAGACGCTGAAACCGCGCCCCGGCGTCTACCGCATGCTCGATACCCGCGGTGACGTGCTCTACGTCGGCAAGGCGCGCAGCCTGAAGGCGCGTGTCGCGAACTACACGCAGGTGAAGGGCCTATCGAACCGCCTCCAGCGCATGGTCAGCCAGTGCCGCGCGATGGAGATCGTGGTGACCAATTCGGAGGCCGAGGCGCTGCTTCTCGAAGCGCAGCTGATCAAGCGCTACCGCCCGCCGTTCAACGTGCTGCTGCGCGACGACAAGAGCTTCCCCTTCATCCTCCTGCGCGCCGATCACGCGTTCCCGCGCATCCAGAAGCATCGCGGCGCACGGCGGGCCAAGGGCAATTACTACGGCCCCTTCGCCAGCGCAGGCTCGGTCAACAAGACGCTGAACGCGCTGCAGAAACTGTTCCTGCTGCGCAGCTGCACCGACAGCTTCTTCAACAACCGCGACCGGCCCTGCCTGCTCTACCAGATCAAGCGTTGCTCGGCGCCTTGCGTCGGTCGGATCGACGAGGCGGGTTACGAGAGCCTCGTCAACGAAGCGAAAGACTTCCTGTCGGGCAAGAGCGGCGCCGTGCAGGCCAATATCGAAAAGCAGATGGCGAAGGCCGCCGAGGATCTCGACTTCGAGACAGCGGCGATCCTGCGCGACCGGCTTCGCGCGGCAACGTTCATCCAGGGCTCGCAGGCGATCAATGCAAGCGGCGTGGGCGATGCGGACGTGTTCGCGCTTGCAGCCAAGGGCGGGCAGATCGGCGTGCAGGCCTTCTTCATCCGCGGCGGGCAGAACTGGGGTCACAAGGCCTTCTTCCCGAAGAACACGGGCGATCTCGAGCATCCTGAGGTGCTGTCCGACGTGCTTTTGCAATTCTACGAGGAAGTGCCGCCGCCCAAGACCATCCTCGTCGATCGGGAACTGGCCGAGCAGGAGCTGATCGCCGAGGCGCTGGCCGAGAAGGCAGGCCACGCGGTCGTGATCTCGATCCCGCAGCGCGGCGACCGCCGCAAGTTGATGCAGCAGGCCTCGCGCAATGCCACCGAGGCGCTGGAGCGACGGCTGGCCGAAAGCGGCACCAAGGCGCAGCGCATGCGCGAGCTGGCGGAGTTCCTCGAACTCGACGAAGTGCCGCAGCGTATCGAGATCTACGACAACAGCCATATCCAGGGCGACAAGGCGCTGGGCGCGATGGTCGTTGCATCGCCCGAAGGCTTCGAGAAGGGCCAGTACCGCAAGTTCAACATCAAGCAGGCCAAGACCAACGACGATTTCGGCATGATGCGCGAAGTCATGGCCCGCCGTTTCCGCAAGCTCGCCGAAAGCGAACGCGACGACGAGAACCCGCCCAAGGGGAAAGGCCACGAGGCGATCTGGCCGGACTTGCTGCTGATCGACGGCGGCAAGGGTCAGGTTTCGAGCGTGATGGCGGTTCTCGAAGACCTCGGTATCGCGGACGACGTGCCGGTCATCGGCATAGCCAAGGGGCCGCATCATGGTCGTGAGGGGCGCGAGGTGTTCCACTTCCCCGACGGGCGAGAAAAGACGCTGCCGGTCAATTCGCAGCTGCTGTTCTATCTCCAGACCCTGCGCGACGAGGTCCACCGCTTCGCCATCGGCGCCCACCGCGCCAAGCGTAGCCGTGCGATCACCGCATCGCCGCTCGACGAGATCCCGGGCATCGGTCCTGCACGAAAGCGTGCCTTGCTGCTGCATTTCGGCACTGCCGGGAAGGTTCGTGCTGCCGCGCTTGACGATCTCAAGCGAGCGCCGGGCATAAGCGAGGGCGTGGCACAGCAGATCTACGACTTCTACCATGCAGGAGGGTGAGAAGCTCACTCCGCTGCGGCGCTGGCTCAGGATCGGCGGGATTGCGGCGGTCCTGTTCGTCCTCCCTATCCTCATCATCCTGCCCTTCGGCGACCAACTGGTCGACATCGCCCGAAATCTCGGATCGCAAAGCGCGGCGGCGGCATTCCTAGCCGTCATCATGCTCCTCGCGCTCGATAGTGTGGCGATCATACCGCATGGGCTCGTCGGGGCCCTGGCGGGCTCGGCGCTGGACTGGCCGTTGGCCGCTGCCGCGACGTGGGTGGGCATCATGGTCGCGAGCTGTATCGCCTATGCGATCGGGCGCTTTGCCGGCAGGCCGCTCGCCCGGCGCCTGCTCGGGGCGGACGACCTCGCGGCAGCCGAAGGTCGCGCCGCGCGCATATCCGCGCTCCTGCTCTTCGCGACGCGGCCGGTGCCCGTGCTGGGCGAGGTGATCCTCGTTGCCGCAGGCATCGCCCGCTATTCCTTCCGCCGTTTCCTGCTGGCGATTGGCAGCGCGAACCTCGTCCTCGCGCTGGCCTATACCGGGCTGGGCGGGGCGATCGGCGCCAGCGATCCGGAGCGGCTGATGCTCATCGCGACGCTGGGGATACCGGCGGCAGGCGGCATCGCTTACGTGCTCGTGCGGTTGATTTCGAAAAAGCGCTGAGTCGCATGCTCGGCAAGCCCCATCCCGGGGACGAGATCGACAAGAAGCGGCCCGCGTAGGGTGCGACGAAAACGAAATTGCCGTCAAAACCCAGGCCGGCACCAGTCACCCGACTGGCCGATATAACTGTCCACCGCCCACTGCCCCAGTCCGGAGTGCTGCGAGCTTTGCGGCGCCAGTTTGCGCTCGATCAAATATCGGCAGGCCCTGGAGGTGTAGGCTGCATCGCAGAAGGCTCGGGCGAGTCGTTGCCCAGCCGAACACAGCCGGGAGACCTGCCATGAAAGCGATACTCTTCAACGCCCATTCCGACGAAGGCCATTCGCGACGTCTCGACGTGGTGCTGGACCTCGTGCGGGCATTCGACGGTCACCTGACCTTGCTGAATGCCGTTCCTTACGAGGCCGCGGCAAGCGCCGATCCCTATGGCGCGGCCTTTGCTGCCATGGTCCCTGTCTGGCGCGAAGAAGCGCGCAAGCTGCGCGAGGAGACCGAGAAGGACCTCGCCAACGAGGACGTGCGGTGGGACTGGATCGATAAGGCCGGGCCGGTATCGCTGGCCCTGCTCCAGAACTCGTCGCTGGCCGACCTAATCGTCCTGGGCGAGCGCGATCCGACCACCCGCGGCAAGGTTCCGTCCTTCACGGCCGGTGAACTGGCAGTCACGGCTGGCTGCCCCGTGCTGGTCCTGCCCGACGATTGCGAGCGGCTCGATTTCGACAAGCCTGCGCTGGTGGCATGGGACGGTTCGGCAGAGGCCAGCCACGCCCTGCGCGCTGCGCTGCCCCTCCTGAAGCGGGCAAGTTCGGTCTATCTCGTCAGCATACGCACGAAGAAATCACGAAAGAAGGACACGCTGGACCTGCCGCCGACACGCGGGGCCGACTACCTCTCGCATTACGGCATCAAGTGCGAAGTCGTCGAAGTCGACGAGGGCGATGAGGGCACCGCGCATGCGCTCAAGAACGCCGCCGACGTGCGTGACGTCGGGCTGGTCGTGATGGGCGCCTACGGCCGCACGCGTATTTCCGAATGGATTTTCGGCGGCGTAACCCGCGCGATGCTGTCAGACATTCGCGTGCCCCTGCTGCTCAAGCACTAGGGGCTGACCGGAGCAGCCGCGCAGGTTCAGCTGCGCGGCTTGCCGCCCGGCTTGCGCTTGCCGGCAAACTTCTTGCCGCCCGGCTTGGGACCATTCTTGAACGGGGCGCCCGGCTTCTTGCCTCCGGGGCCGCCCTTATGCGGGCCCTTGTGCGGACCCTTGCCGAAAGGCTTGGGACGCACGCGCGGACCGCCTTCATGGCGGTCGCGGCGGTTCTGGCGAGCCTCGACGCGCGGACCATCGGGTGCTTCCTCGATCAGGATCGCGTCCTGTTCGTCATCGGCCGACGCCGTGCGGGCGATGGCTTCGGCGAACTTCGGGGCGATGTTGGTCGGGACCTGGAACCACGTTTCGAACTGCCCGACGCGGATCGCGCCGATCTCGTTGCGGGTGATGTGGCCGCGGCGGCAGAGCAGCGGGAGGATCCAGCGCGGCTCGGCGTTCTGGCGGCGGCCGACGCCGATCTTGAACCACACGACATCTTCGAAACCCGGGCGATGGCGGTCGGCCTTGGCCTTGTCGCGCGCTTCGGGAGTGTTGGGGATGAGCTCTTCGGGCTCGGGCAGTTTCGAACGGTGCGCCTGCACCAGCGCCGCCGCGATATCTTCGGGCGAGCGCTTTTCCATCAGCTCCTTGGCCAGTTCGCGGTCATGCTCTGCGAATTCGGTCTCGGCGGTGAGCATTTCCATCAGGCGCGAGCGATCCTGCTTGCGGATCATATCGGGCGTGGGTGCATCCATCCACTGCGCCTCGATCTTCGCGCCGCGCAGCATGCCTTCGACCCGGCGGCGACGGTTATAGGGTACGATGATCGCCGCCGTGCCTTTCTTGCCTGCGCGGCCCGTACGGCCCGAGCGGTGCTGGAGCGTCTCGGCATCGCGCGGAATCTCGACATGGATGACGAGGCTCAGCGTCGGCAGGTCGATCCCGCGCGCGGCCACGTCGGTTGCCACGCAGACACGCGCGCGCCGGTCGCGCAGCGCCTGCAGCGCCTGGTTGCGCTCGGACTGCGAATGCTCGCCCGACAGCGCCACGACGCCGAAGCCGCGCTCCTGCAGGGTGGCATGGAAACGCCGCACATTGTCGCGCGTGGCGCAGAACAGGATGGCCGTCTCCGCCTCGTGATAGCGCAGCAGGTTCACCACCGCATTCTCGATTTCGGACGGCGACACGGTGATCGCCTGATAGCTGATATCGCCATGGCCGCGGTCCTGCCCGACGAGGCTGAGGCGCAGCGAATTGGTCTGGTAACGCTCGGCCAGCCGCTCGATGGGGCGGGGCATGGTGGCGGAGAACAGCAGCGTGCGGCGGCCCTCGGGCGTCGCGTCGAGAATTTCTTCCAAGTCCTCGCGGAAGCCCATGTCGAGCATCTCGTCCGCTTCATCGAGCACCACGCCGACAAGGCCGGAGAGGTCCAGCGCACCGCGTTCCAGATGGTCGCGCAGGCGGCCCGGCGTGCCGACGACGATGGCAGGTCCGGCACGCAGCGCGCGGCGCTCCTTGCTCGCATCCATCCCGCCCACGCAGGTCGCAATGCGCAGGCCCGCGCCCGCATAGAGCCAGCCGAGTTCGCGACTGACCTGCAGCGCCAGCTCTCGCGTGGGCGCGATCACCAGCGCCAGCGGCTTGTCGACAAGGGCGATATTACCCGTTTCGGCCAACAGCGCTTCGGACAGCGCAAGGCCGAATGCGACCGTCTTGCCCGAACCGGTCTGCGCCGACACGACGAGGTCGCGCCCCTGCGCTTCGGGCTCGATGACGGCGGACTGGACGGGGGTGAGGGCGGTATAGCCGCGCGCGGAAAGGGCTTCACCGATTACCGGCGGGAGGGTTTCGAAAGGCATCTTGGCTCGCAATACAAATGCGCCGCGGCAACGGGCCGCGGGGCGAAAACAGGAAGAGGGATAGGGCCGGTCGCTACGACGGCAAAAGGCCCGCGCACCGGCTAACCGGCTCCCACGCGACCTTGGTTCGGCGTGCCCCTACACGAATGCGTTGCGTTTGGCTTGTGTTATTTTGCAGGTGCGAAAAGAAGCGTCAGCCCAGGATCACGTGCGGCAGGTAGCGTGCGAGGTCCCTCGTGATGGGGCTGGCGTCCTCGCGGATCGACATGGCGACGGCCTCGTCGCCGACGATCCAGCTGCCGATGACCGCGTGGTTCTCGCCTGAGCGGGCGAGCGGGGCGTAGGCCTGCACGATCGCGCCTTCCGCGCCATAGCCCTCGTCGGGGCCGCGGTGGCGTTGCTGCCCGTCGTAGAGCGAGATGTCGGCACCCTCGCGGCTGAAGAAGGGTTTGCGCACGTGGGGCCCGCGCGACATCTCGCGGCCTTCGGGCGAATATTCGAAGAAGGTGGGCAGGAGGTTGGGGTGGCCCTCGTTGCGCTCCCACAGGAGCGGGAGCATCGCCTTGTTGGAGAGGATGGCCTTCCAAGCAGGCTCGATGAAGAGGGTCTCGCTACCCGGGATGTCCCTGGCGAAGCTTTCGCGCAGCATGTCCTCCCACGGGTAGAGCTTGAACAGCGCGCCGATCCTGAGGCCTTCGGGATCGACGAAGCGGCCGTCCTCGGTCATGCCGATGGAGGAGATGTCGACGAAGCGGGTTTCCATGCCCGCCTGCCCGGCAAGGTCTTCGAGATAGGCGACCGTTGCGCGATCCTCGATATGGTCGGCGACGCCGGAGAAATGGACGAGGCTGTCCTTCTCGAAGATCGCCTGGAAGCGTTCGATCAGCGCCTCGTGGAGGCGGTTGAACTGGTCGGCATCGGGGGGAAGCTGGCCGAGCTCGATCATGTCCTCGAGCCAGCCCCACTGGAAGAAGGCGGTTTCGTAGATGGAGGTCGGAGTGTCGGCGTTGAATTCGAGCAGCTTGGCCGGGCCACTGCCGTCATAGGCGAAGTCGAAACGGCCGTAGAGCGAGGGATCGCCGTCGCGCCAGCTGTTGGCGACGATGTCGCGCATGTCCTCGGGGATGGCGAGGCGTTCCATCAGCTGCTGGCTGTCGCAAGCCTCGTCTACCAGCTGGAGGCACAGGGCATAGAGTTCGGTCGAGGGATCTTCGATCTGGTTTTCGACCTCGTCGAGCGTGAATTGCCAGCAGGCGCGCTCGTCCCAGTAAAGATCGCCGTCGACGTGATGGAAAATAAATCCGTTGGCCTGAGCAATGTCCTGCCAATTGGGCCGTTCTTCGACCGTTTTTCTCAACATTTCGCGGCTGCGCCCCCGTCGCAAAGAATTTGTCAGGAATTTCCCTGTATGCCCATCAACATAACGGGAAACTGGGGACATCCAATGACGAATTCGGCTTTTCGCACCAAGCGCAGCAAGCGCTCCGGCAAGGTCGCACTGACGACCATGGCAGCGCTGGGTAGCGGTGCGCTTCTGTCGGGCTGCGGCGAGGCTTCTGCCGAACAGACCGTTGCGCCGATGCAGGTGGCAAATGCCGAGACCGGACAGGAAGTCCAGGTCTTCGAAAACGTCTTCGCCTGCGCCAAGGAAACCGGCCTCAGCCGTGAAGAATGTGCCGATATGCGCGAAGAAGCGGTTGCGACCGCCAAGGAAGAAGCTCCGCGTTTCGAAGCGCTGGCCGATTGCGAGGCGCAGTACGGCGCGGGCAAATGCGTCGAGGAAGGCGCCGGACAGCAGGAAACCAGCAGCCGTCGCAGCCATTTCTCGCCCTTCGTGGCGGCATTCCTCTGGAGCCGCTCGAACCCGCGTCCGGTGCCGGCCTTTTCCGCGCCGGGTGGCGGTTACCAGACCAGCCGCGGCGTCCGTCTGGGCTATGCCGGTTCGCCGGGTAAGTATTACGCCGGTGCACGCGCCTTCGAAAAGGCTCGCAGCATTCCGAAGGTGAAAGCTGCCTCGGCAATGGCCAAGGCCGGCGGTTTCGGTGAGAAGAGCCGCGGCTGGAGCGTCTCCAGCCGCACGGGCGCTGCCGGAACCAAGGCTGCAAGCCGCGGCGGCTAAACGCCCGGCCCGCATACCCAGCTATTTCTTGCGTGCTTTCCGCACGACGCCTTCCTGCGCGACGCTGGCGACCAGTTCGCCTGCGCGGTTGAAGATGCGGCCGCGGTTGAAGCCTCTGCCGCTACCCGACCACGGACTATCGGTCGCATAGAGCAGCCACTCGTCGGCGCGGGCAGGGCGGTGGAACCACAAAGCGTGGTCGAGGCTGGCACCCTTCAGTTCGCCGCGCGCCCAGCTCAGGCCATGCGGCAAGGCGCTGGTACCCAGCAAGGTGAAGTCGCTGGCATAGGCGATCACCGCCCGATGGAGCGCCGGATCGTCGGGTAGCGGTGCTGCCGTCCTGAACCAGCTGTGCGCGTGCGGAGGTTTCTTATCCGCGTTCATCCAGTGCAGCTTGCCGCTGGTGCGCATCTCGATCGGGCGCGGGCGGAGCATAAGATTGCGCTGCATTTCGGAGACTTCGCCCATCTCTTCGATGAACTTCTTGCGCATCTCCATGTCGGAGGGGAGATCCTCGGGGTCGGGCACGTCCGGCATGGGGCTGTCGTCATGCTCGAGCCCTTCCTCGGGCCGCTGGAAGCTGGCGGTGAGGTTCAGGATCGGCGTTTCTTCCTGCCGCGCCACGACACGGCGGTTGGCGAAACTGCGGCCATCGAAATCCGAAGCCACGGAAAAGTCGATATCGACCCCTTCGCGGCCGCCACGAAGGAAATAGGCGTGGAGGGAATGGGCTTCCATCCCGTCTGGTGCGTTCGCCTGCGCTGCCTGCAACGCCTGTGCGATGACCTGTCCGCCGAAGACCCTGCCGATACCGCCGGGCTGCTGGTTGCCCTTGAATGCATTCTCTCCATCAGGCGCGACGGTCAGGAGGCGGACGAGGCCGGCGACGAGCTGTTCGGGGGTCTTGGTGTCAGTCACTCGGTAGGCTCTGCGTTCCCTTTACGTGAGGGTCAAGAAAAAGGCGGCGACACCGGAGTGCCGCCGCCCTTTGAAGCGTTATGATCGAAAGGATCAGCCAGCCGCGAGAGCTGCAAGAAGCAGCAGCGCGACGATGTTGGTGATCTTGATCATCGGGTTCACGGCCGGACCCGCGGTGTCCTTGTAGGGATCACCTACGGTGTCGCCGGTCACGGCAGCCTTGTGGGCTTCCGAGCCCTTGCCGCCGTGGTTGCCGTCTTCGATGTACTTCTTCGCATTATCCCATGCACCGCCACCTGCGGTCATCGAGAGTGCGACGAAGATACCGCCGATGATCACGCCGAGCAGCAGTGCACCCACGGCTGCAAAGCCTTCGGCCTGGCTGCCGGTAGCCCAGAGGATCGCGAAGTAGACCACGATCGGGGCAAGCACCGGAAGCAGCGAAGGAATGATCATTTCCTTGATCGCGGCCTTGGTGACGAGGTCCACCGTCTTGGCGTAGTTCGGCTTGCTGGTGCCGGCCATGATGCCCGGATCCGCTGCGAACTGTTCGCGCACGTCGACGACCACGTCGCCGGCGGCACGGCCAACGGCGGTCATGCCCATCGCACCGAACAGGTACGGGAGCAGCGCGCCGAGCAGCAGGCCGACGATGACATACGGGTTCTCGAGGCTGAAATTGACTTCCGTGTCGGGGAAGAATTCGGCCAGGTCTGCCGTGTAGGCAGCGAAGAGAACCAGTGCGCCGAGGCCTGCCGAACCGATGGCATAGCCCTTGGTCACGGCCTTGGTGGTGTTGCCCACTGCGTCGAGCAGGTCGGTCTTTTCACGAACGCTGTCGTCCAGACCGGCCATTTCGGCGATGCCGCCTGCGTTGTCCGTCACCGGACCGTAAGCGTCGAGCGCCACAACCATGCCTGCCAGCGCCAGCATTGCGGTGGCTGCATAGGCGATGCCCATGAGGCCTGCGAGCTGGTAGGTGGCGATGATGCCGGCGACGATGACGATCGTCGGCAGCGCGGTCGATTCAAGGCTGATGGCGAGGCCCTGGATCACGTTGGTGCCGTGGCCCGTTTCCGAGCTCTTGGCGATCGAGCGGACCGGACGATAGTTCGTGCCGGTGTAGTACTCGGTGATCCAGATGATGAGGCCGGTGATCGCAAGACCGATCAGCGAGCAGTAGAACAGCATGCGACCGCTGAACTCGGTGCCCGGAATGGTCGTGGTCATGCTGCCGAGCGCATAGTCGGCGACGAACCAGATCAGCGGGATTGCGAGCACGGCCGAAACAAGGAAGCCCTTGTACATGGCGCCCATCACGTTCGTGCCGCCCTTGCCGAGCTTCACGAAGTAAGTGCCGATGATGCTGGTCACGATGCAAGCGCCGCCGATCAGCAGCGGGAGCGTCATCATGGGCATCAGCAGGTCACCCAGCGCTTCGCCGAAGAGCAGCGCGGTGAGGACCATGGTTGCACCGACGGTCACTACGTAGGTCTCGAACAGGTCGGCAGCCATGCCGGCACAGTCGCCCACGTTGTCGCCCACGTTGTCGGCGATCACGGCAGGGTTGCGCGGATCGTCTTCGGGAATGCCTGCTTCGACCTTGCCGACAAGGTCGGCGCCGACGTCTGCAGCCTTGGTGAAGATACCGCCGCCAAGACGCGCGAAGATCGAGATCAGCGAGGCGCCGAAGGCGAGGCCGACGAGACCATCGATCACTTCACGGCTGTTGGCAGCGTGTCCGGCGGGGCCGGTCAGGTACCAGAAGAACACGGCGATCGCGAGGAGCGCGAGGCCCGCCACGAGCATGCCGGTGATGGCACCAGCGCGGAATGCGAGGGTCAGGCCCTGCTGCAGTCCGCTCTGCGCGGCAGCAGCCGTACGCACGTTCGAGCGCACCGAGATGTTCATCCCGATGAAGCCGGCCACGCCCGACAGGATCGCGCCGATGACGAAGCCAATGACCGGAATGATGCCGAGGAACACGCCGACCAGCACGGCGACGACGACGCCGACCATGCCGATAGTGGTGTACTGACGCTTCAGGTAGGCCTGCGCGCCTTCCTGGATGGCGCCGGCGATTTCCTGCATTTTCTCATTGCCTGCGCCCGAACTGAGCACCTGGCGGCTGGTGACGAAGCCGTAAATTACGGCAAGCAGTCCCAACCCTATGGATAGGATTACAAGGTCCACGAAAAACTCCCCTCCCGTTATATGTTTGATGCGCTCGGCATGGGAGATGCCGGCGCAACGTGGCGGAGAGGTATAAAGGGCATGCAAGTGCTGGCAAGGGGGCAAAAGCGCACATTTCCGCGCTTTTCCCCCGAGCTGCGCGAAAGATTAGTGCGTGTAGCCGAGATCGCCCTCGGGAGGCTCGCCGTCGAGCATGACCGGTCCGGCTCCCATTGCGGTCACTTCGCCGATGCGCGTCACCGGGAATTGCGCGTCCAGTCCGGCAGGGCCCGTACAGAGCAAGACATAGTCGTCGCCCCAGCGCATGGCGTCTTCCAGCCGATCTTCGGGGGCAAGCGGAGCGACCAGGTTCCGCTCGATTGCAAGTGTGACACCGCTTGCATTCGCGATGCGCGATGCGTCAAGCAGCAGGCCATCCGAGACGTCCATCATCGCCGATACATCGGGGGCAAGGTCGCGTCCGAGCGCCAGCTGCGGGACGGGACGACGATAGGCACTGTCATCGTTTTCCGTATCGTCGCGCAATGCCTCGAAGCCGAGCATGGCAAAGCCGATCCGTCCGCCGAGGTAGATCGCGTCACCCGGCTTCGCCCCATCGCGTGCCGGTACTGGAGTATGCGACGCGCGTCCGATTGCCGTGCATCCCCACGAACGGGCACCATCGCCGCGAACCGTGTCTCCGCCAAGCAGTGGGACATCGTAGGTTTCGAGAACATCCTTGAGACCGGCGACGAAACGGTGATCGTCACTGCCGAGCATGTGCGAAACGAGCACGCCGACCGGCTCCGCCCCCTTGGCGGCCAGATCGGACAGGTTCACCGCCACGAGCTTCCAGGCGATATCGGCGGGATCCTGCCCCTCGAGGACATGGACGCCTTCGACCATGGTGTCGTGGGTCAGGACGAGCGTTTCGCTGCCGAATTCGATTACGGCCGCGTCATCGGCGAGCCCTCTGGCCTGCGGCGAGGTCGCGATGGCGCGCAGGGCGGATATGAATTCCGCTTCGTTCAGCGGCCCGCTTCCTTCGCGACTGCGTCGAGGATGCCGTTCACGAACTTGGCTTCGCGGTCGTCGAAGAAGGCCTTGGCGACATCGACATATTCGCTGATCGCAGCAGCCTTGGGCACGTCGGCGCGGGCGAGCAGTTCGTAGCTGCCTGCGCGCAGGATCTGCAGCATCGTCTTGTCGAGACGGGCCAGTGTCCAGCCCGAAGCGAGGCGGGCGGTCAGCAGATCGTCGATCTCTTCGCGGCGGGCGTCGACGCCCTTTACGAGGTCATCGAAGAAATCGACGTCGGCGTCGGCATATTCCTCGTCCTCGATCACTTTGCCGAGACGGTGCTGGTGAAATTCGTTGAGCAGCTTGGCGGTAGGCGTGCCTTCCATCTGCTGCTGGTAGAGCGCCTGCACCGCGCCGAGGCGGGCTGCGCTGCGTGACTGGGAGCGGGGGCTGGTGTTCATGACAGTCTCTTGGAAATCGAAAGGGCGTGGGCGGGAAGGCCCTCGGCATCGGCGAGGCGCACGGCGGCCGGGCCGATTGCCTTCAGAGCATCCTCGGATGCGCCGATGAAGCTGGTGCGCTTCATGAAGTCGAGCACCGACAGGCCGCTGGCAAATCGGGCTCGGCGACCGGTTGGAAGGACGTGGTTGGGGCCGGCGATATAGTCGCCGACGGCTTCAGGAGTCATCCGGCCGAGGAAGACGCTTCCTGCGTGGCGAAGCTTTGCGAAAATGCTTTCAGGATCGTCGGTGGCTATCTCGACATGCTCCGCGGCGAGGCGATCCGACAGGGCAGGTGCTTCGTCGAGGCTGTCGACGATGACGACCAGTCCGTGATCGTCCCAGCTTGCTTTGGCGGTCTTGGCCGTCGGGAGCTTCATGAAGGCAAGGTCGATGGCGTCGCTGACCTGCGCTGCGAAGCCGGCATCGTCGGTGATCAGGATCGACTGGCTGGTCGGATCATGCTCGGCCTGGCTGAGCAGGTCGGCGGCGATCCATTCCGCATTGTTGTCGCCATCCGCGATCACGAGGATTTCGCTCGGCCCTGCGACCATGTCGATGCCGACGACGCCGTAGAGCTGGCGCTTGGCTTCAGCGACCCATGCGTTGCCCGGGCCGGTGATCACATCGACCCGCTCGATCCGGTCGGTGCCATAGGCGAGCGCGGCCACTGCCTGCGCACCGCCGACGCGGTAAACTTCGTCCACGCCCGCGATATGCGCTGCGGCGAGCACGAGGTCGTTCATCTCGCCCTTGGGTGTCGGCGTCGTGACGACCAGCCGCTCCACACCCGCGACCTTGGCGGGGATCGCGTTCATCAGAAGCGAGGAGGGGTAGGCTGCCCGGCCGCCGGGTACGTAGAGACCGGCGGCTTCGACTGCGCTCCAGCGTGCGCCGAGGCGCATGCCGATATCGTCGGTATAGTCGCGATCTTCGGGAAGCTGGCCTTCGTGATAGGCGCGGATACGCGCGGCGGCTGTCTCCAGCGCGTCGCGAAGTTCGGCATCGAGCCCGTCGTAGGCGGCCTTGCAGGCTTCCTTCGAGATCGACCAGTCGTCGTCGCTCGACAGGTTATGCTGGTCGAAGCGTTTGGTGTATTCCACCAGCGCCTTGTCGCCGCGCTCGCGCACTTCGTTGAGAATGCCCGCGACATCGCGCCCGACCTGGACGTCGCTTTCGCGGCGGTCGCGCACGACACGTTCAAACTTCGCCTCGAAATCGGCGTCGCTGGTGCGCAGCAGCTGCATCAGGCCGCTTTCCGGTTTTCGCTATCGGCGCGGAATGCCTCGACCAGCGCAGCGACGCGCGGATCGGTCTTGAGCGCTGCGCGATTGACGATCAGCCGCGCCGTGATGTCGAGAATGTGGTCGGTTTCGACCAGCCCGTTCTCCTTGAGTGTGCGGCCGCTGGAGACGAGATCGACGATACGGCCTGCAAGTCCCAGCTCGGGCGCGATTTCCATCGCCCCGTTCAGCTTCACGCATTCGGCCTGGATACCCTGCCGTTCGAAATGGCGACGGGTGAGGTTCGGGTACTTGGTCGCAACGCGCAGGTGGCTTGCGCCATTGGTCGCACTCGCGCCCTTGGGTTCGGCCACGGCGAGGTAGCAGTGTCCGATGTCCAGATCGACGGGGGCGTAGAGATCGGCGTAGTCGAACTCTTCGATCACATCGCTGCCCACGATGCCCATCTGCGCCGCGCCATGCGCGACAAAGGTCGCCACGTCGAAAGCGCGCACGCGGATCAGCCGCATGTCGTCGCGCGTGGTCGCGAAAGTGAGCGAGCGGTTAGCCTTGTCGTGGAAGGCATCTTCCGGCACCACGCCGGCACGCTCCATGACGGGTAGCGCTTCATCGAGAATGCGCCCCTTGGGAATGGCGAAGGTCAGGCTGTTGGTCATTGCGGAGCGGCAAATAGGCACGCCAGGCGAAAAGGGCAACGAATATGGGCACCAGCGGAGTGATGGATATCGTTTCGGTCCCAGAAGCCATCGAATGGCAGGCCGAGCATGCCGAAAAAGCGGGTGCGCCCGGAACCGCGCAGGTCATCCGCGCGCTCCTGGCGCTGGAAGATAGCGATGCGGCGACGGCGCGTCGGATCTTCGCGTGGCAGGGGCTCTCGCTGCGCGATGCCATGCCGCTGCGGATCGCGGGTGGTCTGCACAACCTCCTGCTGACCGGTGAGGAACCGCGGCTGGAGGATGTCTATGCCGGTCGGATGCCCGCGCAGGACCAGGTTGATGCGCTGGTGCGCGAGATCGTCGAGACGCATGATTTCCAGCTCATGCCATGGCTCGACGGGCCGCCGCAGACGAACGAGGCAGGGCGCTCCGCCAGCCTTGCTGCCGGATTGCTCTGGCTTGCGGACGGACGCACGACTGCGCAGTTCGAATGGCTGGAAATTGGGGCGAGCGCGGGCATCAACACCATGCTGGGCCGCTACCGCTACAATCTGGGCGGCGTGTCTGTAGGCCCGGCGACGAGCCGCATGCAGATCGAGCCGGAATGGCGCGGCGCGCCTCCGCCTGCGGGCGACATCGGTTTCGTGGATGCGCGCGGCAGCGACATTGCGCCGGTGGACCTGACCGACCAGCGGCAGGCGTTGCGTTTGAAAAGCTATGTTTGGCCGGAAGCCACCGGCCGCATGGCGCGGATCGATGCCGCGATTGCCCTCGCAGAGAGAATGCCTCCCGAAATCGAGCGGATGGATGCGGGCGATTGGGTGGAACAGGAGCTGGCGCGCGATCAGGAGGAGGGCGTCACCCGCGTGATCGCGCATTCGATCATGTGGCAATATCTTCCCGATTTCACGCAGGAGCGGATCGAGACTGCCTTGGTAGAGGCTGGCGAAAATGCCACGCCAGAACGTCCGCTCGCCCACCTCTCGCTGGAAACCAATCGCGAGACGTTCGCGCATGAATTGCGGGTGCGCTACTGGCCCGGCGGCGAAGAGGAAGCGCATCTCGCCAATGCCCATCCGCACGGTGCGTGGGTCGAATGGCTGGGCGCTTAGCCCGTTCGCGAGAAGAACTCCTCCATCGCGGAATTGACCGCATCGGGCTTTTCCCAAGGGACGAAATGTCCGCAATCGGGCACCTCGACCAATGTCAGGTCCTCGATGTGATCGGGCAGGGCGGCGGTATTTTCCGGGGGTAGCGCGAGATCGTCCTGCGCCCAGATCACAAGCGTGGGAATGCCAAGCTTGGGGAAGGGCGGTGGTGCCCAGTCTTCGGGAATTTCGAAGGGCGCGTCCATCGGCGGAATATCGATCGGGCTTGCGCGGTACCAGTTGAGCATGGCGAAGGCGGCTTCGCGGTCCTGCCAGTCCTCGAGCAATCGCGCGCGTTCCTCGGGCTCCATCTTGTCAGGAGCGTCCCAACGGATTTCCTGCGCGAGAATGCCGTAGAGGCCTTGTTCGCGCACCAGTTCGTCATTCGCGGGATCGCGGAAGCCGCGCATATATTGGCTCGCCTCGCGTTGGACGGGCGAGGTGTAGAGCAGCTTCTGGAATACGGCGTGATGCGGCGCATTGGCGATAACGGCGCGCGGGACGCGGCCCATCTGTTCGCCCGCCATGGCGACTCCCCATGCGATTGCGCCGCCCCAGTCATGGCCCACGACGGTGAAGTCCTTCACCCCGAGCGCATCGGCCAGCAGGAAAATGTCGCCCACCAGCTTGTCGGGCGTGTAATTGTCGACGCCTTCCGGCTTCGACGATCCGCGATAACCGCGCTGGTCGGGGGCGATGCAGCGGAAGCGATCGCTGAAATGCGCGATCTGGTGCCGCCATGTGCGGTGGCTCTCGGGAAAGCCGTGGAGGAAGATGATGGCGGGCGCATCGCGCGGCCCGACGTCGACCGTGTCGAGCTCGATACCGTTGGCGAGCGTGACGCGCTTCTGTTCCATCAATCCTCCGACTGCATCTTTTCCATGTATCCGGCCGCGACCATGCCTGCGACCTGGTCGAACAATTGGTCGGGCGTCCGGCGCATTTCGCCCATTGCCTCTTCCATGCCCTCGGCCACGATGATCTCGCGCTGGTTGAGCTCGACGGCATCAATGATCCGCGCAGCGGCTTCATCCGGCGCGATACCGTTGTCGATCACCTTGTCGCTGCGCCCGCGCGGAGTGCCGTCGGCGGAAAGCGCGTTGCGGCTGACGTCGGTGGCGACCGAGCCGGGGCAGATCACATGCACGTCGATCCCGCTTTGCGAGAGCTCACCGCGCAACGCATCGGCATAGCCGATGAGCCCGTGCTTGGCCGCGCAATAGGCAGTGCGCATCGGAACGCCGACTTTCCCGGCGATCGACGAGATGAAAAGCAGCTTCCCGCTCCCGCGCTGCGTCATGTGCGGCAGGAGCGCCTGAATTGCGGCGATCTGCGCGGTGAGATCGATGTCGATGATGTCGCGATAAACCTGCATGTCGGTATCGACTGCCGGGCTGCGCTGCGAAATTCCCGCATTGGCCACGAAGATGTCGACACCGTCTTTCCAGCCGGCGGCTTCCTCGGTGGCCCGCTGCATCGCTTCGTCATCGCGCACATCGAAGGGCAGGGTTTTCGTTTCGGTCTCGAGGCGGTCGGCGACCGCGCTTAGCCTGCTTTCGTCGCGTCCGGACAGGATGATGTTGGCGCCCCGCTTTGCCCATTCGCCTGCCAGCGCAGCGCCGATCCCGGAAGATGCGCCGGTGATCCATGCAGTCTTGCCTTCGAAACTCATGCTTGCTTCCTCACGGATAGGTAACTGTTTTCGGCTGGCCGTCGGGGAGCGGGATATATTCCTCACTGTCGCCCGGGACTTGGGGGAAACGTCCCTTCCGCCAGTCATCCTTGGCCTGGTTGATGCGTTCACGGCTGGAACTGACGAAGTTCCACCATGCGTGACGCGGGGTCTGGAAAGCCTCGCCGCCCAGCAGCATTACCCGCGCGCCTGTCTTGCTTTCCAGCGTCATGTCCCGGCCCGGCTGCAGGATAGCCAGTTCATAGGGCTTGAGAGGATGGCCATCGATCACCGCCTCGCCGCCAACGAGCATGACCGCGCGTTCGTCGGCCTCTTCCTCGATCGGGATGGCACCGCCTGCGCCCAGAACGATCTCGGCATAAATGGTGTCGGCATAGGTCGTGGTCGGCGCGCGTTCGCCCCACAGTTCGCCCATGATCACGATCGCCTTGGCGCGGCCATCTTCGATCACGGGCAGGTCACTCACGGCCTCGAACGCCGGATCGATTTCCTCTTTGCCGTCGGGCAGGGCGAGCCATGTCTGCATGCCGTACAGCTTGGGGCCTGCTTTGCGCTCGGCTTCGGGAGAGCGCTCGGAATGCACGATCCCCTTGCCGGCCGTCATCAGGTTCACCTGACCCGGACGAATGGTCGAAAAACTTCCCAAGCTGTCGCGGTGATCTATCGCGCCCTCGAACAGCCATGTGACCGTGGCGAGATTGATGTGCGGATGCGGGCGCACGTCCATCCCGCTGCCGAGGTCGAGCTGCGCCGGGCCGAACTGGTCGACGAAAATGAAGGGGCCGACCATGGTCCGTTTCTTGGAGGGCAGCACGCGTCGGACCTCGAACTGCCCGAGATCATGCGTCGTCGGCGTCAGCGTGAGGTCGATCTGGCTCATTTCATGCCCCTTGTCTCTACGGTGTCGGTGCGGAAGCCTGGATGGCGAGGGCGTGGACGCGCTCTCCGGGAATGTCGCCCAGCGCCTTGTTGACCATGCGCTGGCGGTCGAGGCGCGACTTGTCGGCAAAGGCGGGCGCTTCGATCACGACGGTGAAATGCGATTCCCCGCTGCCGTCGTCACCCGAGTGACCGGCATGTTTTGCGCTGTCGTTGATGACTTCGAGCCGCGTCGGTGCAAAGGCCTCGGTCAGAAGGCGTTCCATCTCCTGTTGGACCGGTCCTGACATACGCTCGAATCTCCTCTCGCCTCTTTCCATACAGGGTTTGGCTCCCCATCCTAGAACGAATGCGCCAGTCAAAGTTCCACGGTAGATACGAAGATACGGGCCGCGTGTGCGCCCACCCGGCTTGCGACGAGCCGGGAGAGTTCCGCGCGCCGGGCAGCGGCCACCGTTTCGACGGGCCGGGCGAATGGCGCTGGATGTGCCTTGAACACGTGCGCGAATTCAATTCCGGCTACGACTGGTTCGAGGGAATGAGCGCGGAGGAAATCCTCGATGCACAGGGGCCGGCCAGCGGCTGGCGCACCGAGAGCCCGAGTTTCCGGCCCACGGCAGGCGTCGACGGGATGCCGCGCTGGTCCGATTTCGACGATCCGCTCGATGCGATCTCGGCGCGGGCTGCCGGCATCAAGAGCCGCGCCCAACGCGAGGCCGAGATGGCAATGGACGGACGCTACAGCCGCGAAGAAGCAGCAGCGCTCGAAGTCATGGGACTGGGCAGCGACACGGACCGGCGGAGGCTACGGAGGCGCTATTCCGAACTCGTTCGCCGCTACCACCCTGATCGCAATGGCGGGGATCGCCAGTACGAAACGCGCCTCAACAAGGTGGTCGAAGCCTACAACACCCTTCGCCAATGCAGGGCAATCGCCTAAGCCTGCGCCTCGGCGATCAGTTGCATGTCGATCGCTTTCGCTTCCTTGTAGGCCTTTCGCTCGCGCAGCCGCGCTGCATAGTCTTCGAATACCTTGCGTTTCGGGATCGATCCGAACTGCAGTCCCCAGTCGACCTGGCTGCCGACATAGACATCGGCCATGGTGAAGCGGTCGCCGCAAACATAGTCTCGGTCGGACAGCAGCATGTCGAAGGTGTCCATCGCCCGTTCGTAGCTGCCGAAGCCCACCATGCCCTGTTTCTGCGGATCGTCGACGCCCCAGCCCATGTTCCGCGCGACCACGGCCTGCTCGACCGGTCCGGCGGCAAAGAAGAGGCGGCGGAAATAGGCCGCTTTCTCATGCGGCTCGGGCAGCAAGCCAGCGTCGGGGTGCATCTCTGCAAGATAGTGGCAGATCGCCGCAGCTTCGGTCACGACATGGACGTGGTCTCCATGGTGGTGGACCAGCGTCGGCACCTTGCCGAGCGGGTTGGCCTTCAGGAATGCCTCGGACTTCGCCGCCCATTCCACCAGCTCGGTATCGTAATCGGCGCCGACTTCATGCAGCGCCCACCGCGCGATCTGGCCGCGGCTCATCGGATTGGTGAAGAAGGTATACTCGGCCATCAGTCTCTCCCCATCGTGTAAAGCGGTGTGAAGCCACCCCACATCATCCGCATGCCGTCGAACGGCATCTCGTTCATCTCCTCCATCCAGAAGGGATCGTCCTCCATCTTGGCATGGGCGGCGTCGGCGGTTTCCTTGTCGGGCCAGATCATCCAGCTGAAGACGATCTTCTCGCCCGGCTCTGCCTTGGTCGCCATGCGGAAGTCGGTGACCTTGCCGTCACTTACATCCTCTTCCCAGGCTTCGACGATTTCGGTCACGCCGTATTCGCGGAACTTGGCCCCGGCCTTTTCTGCCGTTGCACGATAGGCTTCCTTGTTGCCCTCGGGGACCGCGATGAGAAATCCTTGAACATACATGACTGCTCTCCTCTCCACCGCGAGGCTAGCACCGAAGCAAGTCCGTTGCGCGTCAATTCTGGCGGAAGGCCCAGCGCAGCGTCTTGCCCATGCCCCATGTCGCCGCACGTGCGGGGATGGAGGCGAGGCCGGGTCGCTCGAGTCCGAGCATGGAGCGGGCGAAGGGCGGGAGCAGCGCCACCGCCTCTGCGCCCAGCATGGCCTGAACTGCAGGCGGTGCGCCGGCGGGACGCTGGCTCAGCACGAGATCGGCGATCTCGCGGGCCTGTTCAGACGTAGCGAGATCCCCGCGCAGCTCGCGAAAGATCGCTTCGGCCTCGCGCCGGTCGGTGGGGACCGGGTCCGCGCCGAGTGCATTCGCGATGATGGCGAACTGGCGATAATACTCGTCCTGCTCACTACCCGGCATATCGGGACGGACGTGACGCAGGTAGGCGGCGAGGAAGCTCGTGGCCTCGGCGACATGGACCCAGGCAAGCGTGCGCGCATCGGTTGCCGAATAGCTCGATCCGTCGGGGAGCGTCCCGCCGACCGAAGCATGGATGCGGTTCACCCGCTCGATTGCTTTCATCGCATCGTCGCGGTGGCCGAAAGTCGTGACTGCGATAAACCGCGCAGTCCGCCTGAGTCGCCCGTGCATGTCGCTGCGGAAGTTCGAATGGTCGAGCACGCCCTGTAGTGCATGAGGGTGGAGCATCTGGAGCAGCAGCCCGCGGATGCCGCCGACCATCATTGCGACGATATCGGCATGGACCATGCGGATCGGCGTGTCCTTCTCGAACAATGCCTCGTCCGAGACGGGGACCGGCTGCTCCCCGCCCTCGACATCGTTGAAGACGCCGCGAACCTTCTCGACGAGCTTGAGGCGGAGATATTCGCTGGGGGAGGGCGACGCCATGATGGCAATGTAGGAGGGCCGGGCGCACTTGGCGAGGGGCTGTGTCGTTCCCATGTGGCCCCTGCAACTGATTTCGGGAGCACCTAATGCGCGTCAATGCCGACTTTTCCGAGCGGGTCCTCGTCCACACCGACACTCTCGAATGGCAGGCTTCTCCCATGAAAGGGGTCGAGCGGCGGATGCTCGACAGGATCGGCGGCGAAGTCGCTCGTGCTACTTCCATCGTTCGCTATGCGCCCGGCAGCGCCTTTTCGGAGCATACCCATGACGGGGGCGAGGAATTCATCGTGCTGGAGGGTACCTTCCAGGACGAGCATGGCGACTATCCGGCAGGCACCTACGTCCGCAATCCGCCGACCACCCACCACATTCCGCGCTCGGACGGTGGTTGCACGATCTTCGTGAAGCTCTGGCAATTCGATCCCGGGGACCGCAACCAGTTCGATCTCGACCTGTCCGCACTCGACCTCGAACCAGCGGGCGACGGCCTGTCGGCCTCGGTCCTGCACAATGACGAGCGCGAAACGGTAGCCTTCGAGAAGCTGGAGCCGGGAGCTAGCCGATCCTTGGGCGACGCCGGTGGAGCCGAAGTGCTCCTGCTGGAAGGCGCGCTTTCCGGCGAGGGGATCGAGATGGCGAAGCACGACTGGCTACGTCTTCCCAAGGGGGATCGCGTTGACCTCGTCGCCGGACCCGAAGGCGCCTCGCTGTGGATCAAGACCGGCCATCTTGCCCATGTCCGGGAACCAGAGCCCGCCTGAAATCGGTTTCTCATTGCAATGGGGCATTGCGAGCAGCGCGCGCCTCATCTAACCCGCCTCACGATATGAACGAGATGACCGACAAGACCTTCGAGCCTTCCGCCAAGACCGTGCTTCCCGCGCCCGACACCGAAGTCGATGTGCGCGAGACATTCGGGATCGACATCGACTGGAAGGTTCCGGCCTTCTCCAAGCCGGATTCGCGCACGCCAGATCTCGACGAAGCCTATGTCTTCGATCCGGACACCACGCTCGCGATCCTTGCTGGCTTTGCCCACGACCGCCGCGTCATGGTGCAGGGCTATCACGGCACGGGTAAGTCGACCCACATCGAACAGGTCGCCGCGCGCCTCAACTGGCCGTGTATCCGCATCAACCTCGATGCGCACATCAGCCGTATCGACCTCGTCGGCCGCGATGCCATCGTGCTGCGCGACGGTTTGCAGGTCACGGAATTCCGCGAAGGCCTGCTGCCCTGGGCGCTCCAGCACCCGGTCGCGCTCGTGTTCGACGAATATGACGCCGGCCGTCCGGACGTGATGTTCGTGATCCAGCGCGTGCTCGAACAGCAGGGCAAGCTGACGCTGCTCGACCAGAACCGCGTGATCCGTCCCGATCCGAACTTCCGCCTGTTCGCCACCGCCAACACGGTGGGCCTCGGCGACACGAGCGGGCTGTATCACGGCACGCAGGCGATCAACCAGGGCCAGATGGACCGCTGGAATATCGTCACCGCGCTCAATTACCTGCCGGCAGAGACCGAGCAGCAGATCGTCGAGGCGAAGAACCCCGACATCGATCCCAAGATCCTCGCCGACATGATCAAGGTCGCCGACCTGTCGCGGCAGGGCTTCATCAATGGCGATATCTCGACCGTGATGAGCCCGCGTACGGTTATCACCTGGGCGCAGAACTACGCCATCTTCAAGGATGTCGGCTTCGCCTTCCGTCTCTCCTTCCTCAACAAGTGCGACGAGGAAGAACGCATGCTTGTGGCCGAGTATTACCAGCGGGTGTTTGGTGAAGACCTGCCCGAAAGCGTCGTTGGCAAGAGTTAAGGTTGGAGGCTCTATGCATCGCTGTGTTATTTGTGTAGCACAGTAGGTCCATGGGCGTAATCGACTCAATTTTCCGCCGCAAAAGGCCCGAGCCGGAATTCACCGGCCATCGCGGTTATTACGCGACCCATGACGCGTTCGACGATGCGGAGTGGGACAGGCGGCTCGACGATCTCGATCATGCGCTCGCTGCCGAGGAAAAGCGGCGAAAGCGGTTCTGGCAACGCGACTACTGGCGCGGCCGGCGCAAGCGCTGGTGGGCTGCGCGCATCTTCGCCGGGCTGCTCGGAATCTTCATCCTGCTTGTCGGCTGGCTCGCGATCACTGCGCCGCTCGGCAAGTCGCTCGAACCGATCGCTCCTCCGCAGATCACGCTGCTCGCTGCCGACGGCACGCCAATTGCCCGCAATGGCGCGATTACCGACGAGCCGGTCGATGTCTCGAAGCTCCCACCGCATGTGGTGGAGGCATTCCTCGCCATCGAGGATCGGCGTTTCTACAGCCACTGGGGAGTCGATCCGCGCGGCATCGCCCGCGCGGCCGTAACCGGCACGGGCGGTGGCAGCACGATCACCCAGCAGCTGGCGAAATTCACCTTCCTGACGCCGGAACGCACGCTGACGCGCAAGGCCCGCGAGGCGCTGATCGCCTTCTGGCTCGAGGCATGGCTGACCAAGGACGAGATCCTCGAGCGCTACCTCTCGAACGCCTATTTCGGTGACAATGTTTACGGACTGCGCGCGGCGAGCCTGCACTATTTCTACCGCAAGCCCGAGAACCTGAGGCCCAACCAGGCCGCCATGCTCGCCGGGCTGCTCCAGGCGCCCAGCGCCTATGCACCGACCCGCCATTACGATCGCGCTGCCAAGCGGATGGAACTGGTTGTCCAGTCGATGGTCGCAGCCGGCTACATCACCGAGGCCGAGGCCCGCGCCATGCGCCCGCCCGCGCTCGACGTGAGGATGAAGAGCGATATTCCGACCGGCACCTATTTCGCCGACTGGGCGCTGCCCGAGGCTCGCGAGATGTCGGACAGCGGCTATGCCCGGCAGACGCTCACTACCACGCTCGATTCCAAGCTTCAGAATATTGCCCGCCGGGTGACCTCGCGTGCACCGCTTGGCAATGCGCAGGTCGCGCTTGTCGCCATGCGTACCAATGGCGAGGTCGTGGCGATGATCGGTGGGAAGGATTACGAGAAATCACCCTTCAACCGTGCGACGCAGGCCAAACGCCAGCCCGGTTCCACCTTCAAGCTGTTCGTCTACCTAGCTGCGCTGCGCGACGGCTGGGAGATCGACGACCGGATCGACAATCGCGAAATCACGGAGGGTTCGTACCGTCCGGGTAATTCGGGCGGGCGCTATTCGGACAGCCTCACGCTGGAAGATGCCTTCGCCCAGTCGAGCAATGTCGCCGCGGTGCGCCTTTTCGGCGAAGTGGGTAGCGAGAAGGTCATCGAGACCGCCCGCGACCTGGGTGTGACTTCCGACCTCACCAAGGGCGATCCGAGCATGGCGCTGGGCACCTCGACGATGAGCCTTCTGGAATTGACGGCGGCCTATGCCGCAGTGGCCGGCAATGCCTTTCCTGTCGAACCCCATGCCTTTGCGCGCCCCGAGCGGGGCTGGTTCGAAAATCTCGTCGATGGCCCTTCCAGCCTGCCTGGCGATACCCACCGCGAAATGGAGGCCCTGCTCCGGGCCGCGATCAACAAGGGCACGGGTCGCGCGGCTACGCTGAGCGGGCCGAACTTCGGCAAGACCGGCACCACGCAGGACAATCGTGACGCGCTGTTCGTCGGCTATGCTGGCGATCTCGTGGTCGGCGTGTGGATCGGCAATGACGACAATTCGCCGCTCGACGGTATTTCCGGCGGCGGGCTGCCGGCGCGTATCTGGCGTGACTTCATGACGCAGGCGCTCGGTGTTTCCGCCGCTCCCAGCCAGCCCGGTCCGCGCGAGAACACCGATCCGGGCGGACCTGTCGAGCCGCTCGACGTGCCGGACCTCGAGGATATCCCGCTTGGCGATGGCAACAGCCGCCTGCGCATCCGCGATGGCGAGGCCGTGTTCTCGACCGAGGTCGACGGCATCCCCATCGATATTACGATTACCGAAGGCGGTATCGGTATCGACGAAGAAGCAATCGAGGAAGCGCGCCGGCGTGCGGAAGAGGCACGCTACGAGGCGGTCCGGGAAGAGCTGGAGCGGCGGCGCGAGCGGGCCGAGTAGAGCCTAGTCCTTCGGTTCGGCGACCAGCACGTTCATCACGGCAGTCGCGATAGGGCGCGAAGGGTCGTCCTGCCATGCTTCCACCGTCAGATTGGCACTGCGGCGCCCGAGCTTCGTGACGCGTCCCTTGGCATAGCTGGTCCGGCTTTTGCCAGCGGACAGATATTGCACCGTGATATTGATCGGCTTGAGCAGCGCTTCGCGGTCGCGCTTGGCCAGCTCGGCCCGCAGAGCGGCATATCCCGCCGTTTCGAGAAGTCCGCCGGTCGCGCCGCCGTGATAATGTTCGGGCCGACCTTCGACTGCCTCGTCGAAGGCGACGCTCATTACCGGGACACCGTCTTCCATTCCGGACAGCTCGATGCCGAGCGAACGGGCATAGGGCGTCAGCGCATCGGGATTGCCTTTGTCACTCACCGGGCAGCTCCCGCTTGTCGGTCGACTGTCCGATTTTCATGAAAACCGCCTGGATATGCGCGACCGGGTCGCTCGCGTCGCCGTCATGCGCAAGGCCGCGCACGAAGGCGGCCGAGCGGGTGACGCGATAGCATTGCGAACGTCCGAACACCGGCGATCCCTCGCGCGCCGGGCGTACGTAATCGACCCGTAGGTCCAGCGTTGCGATCGGTTCGAACCGGTCCATCGCTTTCCAGATCGCAAGCCCGCTCGCCATGTCCATCAGGCTGAGGATCGGTCCGGATGCGAGCACGCGCTGTCCATCCTCGCCCAAGAGGTCTTCGCGCCAGGGAAGCTCGAGCTCTACCCAGTCGTCGCCATGGTCGGAATAGCGGAGACCCAGCCAGCCGGAGTGGCCGCGGCTGGTCAGGAACGGCGTCGCCGTCTTGGGATCGAATGCGGGTTTGTCGGTCATAGTGGAGAGCCGCCGATAGCGTCCGGTTCCCGACGATTACAATGTTTTAATTCGATCGCGCGGCAACAAGCCGCCAGCCTCCTTGCCGGAGGGTGACACCGGGTCGCGCCTCCGACAATCAGGAGGATTACCTAATGAACCTACCCAAGATCGACCTTTCGAGCCTGCCCGCCCTCGACACGGTGACCGGCCTGTTCGGCACTTTGTCGGCATCCGAAGGTCCGACCGTGGATGATCGCGTGGTCGTGATCATGACCTACATCTACGAAGTCGCTCCGCCCGAAGCGCTGCTGTGATCGGGAACGCGGAACGATGAGAATCGACCCGCAATTGCGCGCGCTGCGGAGCGACACTGCTCCGCAGCGCAAGGCGCAGATCGCGCTGGAAGCGGCCCGCGATGCCTGGGCGCAGGGCCCGGCTCGCAAGGTCCTCGAGGAACTGGAGCGCTACGGGAGCGAGGGCGCGCTTGGTGAGTATCCCGCGCTCGCCGGCCTGTTCGCACAAGAAGGCACCGCCAGAGAGCTGACCGAGGCGCTGATGGCTTCCTTGTTGGAAGAGGTAAGGGCGCACCCGCTCGGACAGGTCCCGCTGCGGCACCAGTACAAGGACGGTTTGTCCGTCCTGCAGATCGCCCAGCGCGGCCGCGCCGCCTTGTCGCTGATCACATATGAAGAGACACAGATCGACCCGACCTCGGTGTGCTTTGCCGGTGGTGAACGTCACGAGGCAGTGCTGGCAGGATCGGCGGACATCTGCGAGTTCGAGCTGCTTGCCGAAGGGCCCGAGCGCGCCTCCATCGATTGCCACACGCGCCGCGCGGTCGCCGGCGAATACCTGCGCTGCGAAGGGCAGGCGCACACGCGCCAGATACGGCAGGTCCATGGCCGCTTCGTTGTCCTGCGGCTTTCGCGGACCGAAGAGGTGCCGCCCGAAACGCGCCAGTACAGCCTTGCCGACGGACGCCTGCTCCACCGTGCGAGCGGCTGCCGTGCGGAAAGCCAGCGCGAAATGGCGACGGCGCTGCTCGGCCGGATGGGACGGAGCGATGTCGCCCCCTTGCTGGCCCGGCTCACGAGGGAAGGCAGCGACCACATCCGCTGGCAGACCCTGCGCGAATGCCTCGCTCTCGATACGGTCCAGGGCTTCGTGGCCCTGTCGGCCATTGCCCGCGATCCCGCCGATCCGCTCTCGACACCTGCCGGTGCGCTAATGGCGCAGCTGGTCGAGGCGCACCCCCAACTTTCCCAAATCGAGGTTTCCAGATGCCCCGCATAATTCCGTCCGACGAAACCGCAGTTCACGGCCTCGAAGAATGCCTCGAAATGCTGGATGCGGTGCCCTTCGAACCGGATGATGAAGATAGCCTCACCAACGGTGCCATGGCATTGAAGCGGCTCGCCAACAATCGCGACTTCCTGGGCGACCTTCTGATCGAGCAATTGAAGGTCGGCCACAAGGATGGCGGGATCGAGAGCGCCTATGGTCCGCAATCGATCGTGCTTTCGCGCATGCGTGGCCGCAGCTTCCTTCGCGCCAATATCTGGCCCAGCGAGCAGGAAAGCTGTTTCCGCGCGAGCGGGTCCGACGCCTTCGTCTACGGCGTGCCGCACGACCATAATTTCAGCTTCCTGACCGCTGGCTATTTCGGGCCGGGCTATGGCAGCGATTACTACGAGTACGACTACGAGAGCGTCGCGGGATATCGCGGGGAAGTGTGCGACCTGCGCTTCGTCGAGCGCACGCATCTGGAGGAGGGCAAGCTCATGCTCTACCGCGCCAATCTCGACATCCATTCGCAATTGCCGCCCGAGAGCATGTCGGTCTCGCTCAACATCATGCACATCGATCCGGCGCAGGCTTGGTCGGACCAGTACGGCTTCGATCTCGACAGCAATGCCATGACGGGCGTGCTCAATCCGACATCGACCGAATGTTTCCTGCGCTGCGCAGTGGGAATGGGCGGCGATGAGGCTCTGGACTTTGCCGAGTGGGCCGGACGCGAACATCCAAGCGACCGGCTCCGGCTGGCGAGCTTCGAGGCGCGGAGCGGGCTGGTGCAGGGTGCCGCACGCGACGCCCTGTGGCGCGAAGCCGAGCTATCGGGAAGCGTCATGCTTGCAAGGGAAGCGGCGGAAAAACGCCGCTGGATCGAGCGATCCTACCAGAGCGCGTAGATCGTCATCACGAGGAAAAGGGCAATGAATGCCATGCCGAGCAGGCGGCCAAGCGCGTTGAACAGACCGCGCCGCCGCCTGCCGCGATTGGGCACGGCTTCGAATACGTCCAGAAAATCCATCATTGCTGCGACCCCTCCCCCTTAAAAACCACCTCCTGCGAGCGTATCGATCGCTCCTTGGAGGATGACCGCAGCTGCATGGCTGTCGATCTTTTCGGCACGCTTTGCGCGGCTCATATCCTGGCCGATCATCGCGCTTTCGGCGGACGATGTCGACCAGCGTTCGTCCCATAAAAGAACCGGCAGTTCAAGCGCTTGTGTAAGGTTCCTGGCGTAAGCACGGCTCGCTTGGGCGCGGGGGCCTTCGCTACCGTCCATATTGCGCGGCAGGCCGAGGACGAGGCCCTTGATGCTGCGCTCTGTCACGATCTCGCGCAGTTTGCCGCAGTCCTTGGTGAACTTGCTGCGCGGGATCGTCTTGCCCGCGGTCGCAAAGCGCCAGCCCGCATCGCAAGTGGCGACGCCGATGGTCTTGGTGCCGAGGTCGAGCCCAAGCAATGCGCCGCCATCTGGCAGCGCATCGCCATAGTCGAGCGCGTTGTCGGTTACGATTGCGTCGGAGCCCATGCGCCCACGCGCCGCAGCACGTCTTCCTGAAGGTTCTTCCAGAACAGCGGAATATCGTAGACGTGGTAATTCCCGCCGGGCAACACGCCCTGTCCGATATCGGGCCCTTCCCCGATCCGCAGGATGCCGCTGGTGTCGCAGCTTGCGGGGACCGCTCCTGCCACGAGCTCGCCTGATGACATGTCCGCGCTGGGCTTGAGCGTGCCGAGATTGTCTTCGGCTGCGGCGGTGCCACCCGTCATACCGGTCAGCGGATTGACGCACAGGATCGTATCGTCCGAGCCGCGTGGCTTTCCATCCATGCCGGGAAGGGCGCTGTAGCGCTTTAGGAGTTGGCCCGGGTCGCCGCCATCGGTGAAGCTGATGTAGCTCACGACGCAGCGCGCCTGGTCCGGCGCGGCACAGGCGGGCAGGGGATAGGACGGCAGGTCATGTTCGACCGAGATCGGCCAGCCGGGGGCGTAGACCGCGGCGATGCGGCTTTCGACCGGGCTGCCGGGTACCTTCTCGCGCAAGAGGCGCAAGATGTGGACCGAACCCTGGCTGTGACCGGCGAGGATGATCGGTTTGTCGGCCCCGACGCTCTCGACGAAGAATTCGAAGGCCTGCTCGACGTCGGCATAGGCCGCGTCGATGGCCATGGTTGCCTCTTCCTGATCGGTCAGGAAGGCACCGACCGCCGCCTGCCGATATTTCGGAGCCCAGATCTCGTCGGCGCGGTTGAAGGGGCTGGCAAGGCCGCGAAGGAAGACACGGGCAAGACGGTCGGTTTCCTCGTCGTTCAGAGGCGCATTCCATTCGCCCAACGCGCCCTTGGTGTAGCTTGTAGGCGGGACGAAGAAGACTGCGAAATCGGGCGTCGCCTGCGCATCGGCAGCTTCGCCTCTCTGCGATCCTGCAGTGTCGAGGGCGCCGGGAGCATCGAGGCTCCGTTCTGCCGCAGGATTGTCGGGCGAGGGGGCCTGCGCTGCCGGATCGGCGGCGGGCTGTGCGACGGCGGGCTGGTAACGCGAAGGGTCGCTCGTGCCGATACCCGGCCGTGAATACCACATGGCCGGATCCTGGTAGGCATTGTCCGCCAGCGCTTGCTGCTCCACGAACTCGCCGCGCGGGACCATCGCGATTTCCGTCGCTTCGCGGGACCAGATCGAAAGGGCGATCGCGCCCACGATCAGCGTCACGATGATGATGGCAATAAAGTAGAGAAACTTACGCGCCATTCTCGGCGGCCTCCTGTTTCTTGGCTTCGGCGTCGTTCTGTTCGGCGCGGCGTTCCAGCGCGACCTTGATCATGGCGAGCAGCGGATCGGCGAGGAAAAGGCCGATGATGCCGAACAGGATGCCCATGATCAGCTGTGCCGCCAGCACCAGCGCAGGTGCAAGATCGACCGTCTTCTTGGCGATCATAGGAATGATCACATAGCCGTCGAAGTTCTGGACGAGGAAATAGACCCCGATGGTGTAGAGGCCCATGTCAGTGCCACCCGAGAAGCCGACGAGCACCATCAGCGCGCCCGAAATGATCGCGCCGAGATTGGGAACGAAAGCCAGCAGGCCGGTCAGGATCGCGAGCAGCGCGGCCATGGGGACCGGATCGATCCCGAACAATTGGCCGCCGAACGCGAGCAGAACGTATGTGAAGATGCCTTCGAACAGCATGCCCACCAAGCGCCCGGCCATGAGGCGGCGCAGGGTCTCGCCCATCCGGGCTGCGGTAATGTAGAATTCATCGCGACGATGACGCGGAAGCATCCATGCAACACCGCGCTCGTACAATGTCGGATCGATCGCGACATAGACACCGATGATCGCAATCAGAACGATTGTGGTCAGCCCGCCGACGATGCCGCTCAGCGCTCGGGTGACGGTGCTGATCCCGCTGCCGATACTGCCGGCATAATTTTCGAGATGGTCCTGCGAGATGGCAAAGCCCTGCGAGCGGGCATAGGACAGGAGCTCACCGATCTGGCGTTCGATGATGGCGGGAAATTCGGCCGCTTCCTGCGAGATGGTGGAGCCGGCGAAATAGACCAGCCAGCCAAAGAACAGCACCACGCCGATCAGGACTATGCTGACGCGCCAGGTCCTTCCGATGGGCAGGACACGTCCGAGAAGCCGTGTTCCGCCCTCGATCATCGAGGCGAAGACGAGTGCTCCGAAAATAACCAGCAGCGGTCGTGCAATGTAGACGGCCAGAACACACAGGCCGATCACGCCAGCCCAGATCGCTGCGCGCATGATCTCCATGCGCATGAGCGGATCGCCAATGCGTGACGGGCTGGTGCCGAGATCCTTGCTGGCGATATCGAGCTTGTCGTCGGCCATCTATACCCCTGTTATTGTGCCTTTTCCGAAGGCTTGGAGGGGCGCAAGGTGGTCCAGGCGCGGCCTTCGCGCAAGCTCGTAAACCAGGTCACCGGATTGAGCGTGGTCGTGCCGTCGAGCGAGAAGGTGATGAATTCCGCGCGCCCCCCGATATTTTCCAGCGGTACCGGGCCCAGCAGCCCACGCGAGGAATTGAGCTCGCGGCTGTCGGAAGAATGGTCGCGGTTGTCGCCCATCACGAAGACATGCCCTTCGGGGATCGTCATCTCGTCGAAATCGTCGAGCCAGCTGTTTGTGTGGTCTATGACGAGGTAATTCGCGCCATTGGGAAGTGTCTCACGGTAAACGGGTACGCGGCAAACGGTCGCGCCTTTGTCGTTCGTGACGATAAAAGAGGGGTCGTCGAAGCCGCGGCAAGTCGAATTCGCGTCGATCGGCAAGTCGAGCGGTGGTTCGGCTTCCTGCGGGACAGGTTCACCGTTCAGGATGATCTGGCCATTGCGGACCGCGATTGAATCCCCCGGCAGGGCGACCACGCGCTTGATGTAATCTTCGTCGCGTTCCGGATGCACGGGAATGACGATGTCGCCATATTCGGGCGTTGCAGGGGCAACGCGCCAGTCGCCACGGGGCGCAAGGTGGAAGCTGACCGAGGACCAGTTCCAGCCATAGGGATATTTGCTCACCACCAGCCGGTCTCCGACCAACATGTTGGGCAGCATGCTTTCCGACGGGATGTAGAACGGCTTCGCCACGAAGCTGTGGAAGGCGAACACCGCCAGCAGCATCAGGGCAAGGCCGCGGATTTCCGCCAGCCAGTCGACCTTCTTGTCGTCGTCGTTCGTGTCGGTTTTTTCGGGGGTCGGTTCTGTCACGGCCGCGGTATCTGAGCTCATGCGGGGTGGGCCTCGATGATTACGAATGCCTGTGCCCATGGATGATCGTCTGTGAGGGTGAGATGAATGCTGGCCTCATGGCCGTGCGGCAGCATTTCGGCAAGCCTTAGTGCAGCGCCCCCGGTGAGCGCCAGCGTAGGCGCGCCCGACTTGGCGTTCACCACACCGATATCGCGCATGAAGACGCCGCGCCTGAAGCCGGTGCCCACGGCCTTCGAGAAAGCTTCCTTGGCGGCGAAGCGCTTGGCGTAGGTGCCGGCGATGGTGAAGGGTCGCTTGCGGGCCTTGGCGCGCTCGATCTCGGTGAAGACGCGGTTCTCGAACCGCTCGCCATAGCGGTCGAGCGAATTGGCGATGCGCTCGATATTGCAGAGGTCGGAGCCGAGGCCGATAATCATAATACCCTCGCGAATATGGCGATCAGGATGACGAGCATCATCCAGTGCAGCACGACCTGTGCCTTGACCAGCGGATGATCGATCTGCCCGCCTGAGCGTTTGAGCGCGCCTGCGTATCCGAACAGCTGGAGCAGCGGCCAGCCGACCGCGAAGGCCAGCAGCACCTGGCGCGAAAAGGCCACGCCGAGCAGGGCCAGGCTAAGCAGGAAGGGGATCGCCGCCGCGAGTGCCCACAACTGAGCGCCGCGCGAAAGCCCGGCCTCGCTCACCGCGCTTCGTCCATCAGCTCGCGCATGTGGCGCACGGCGTGCTCGAGTCCGACGAATACCGCCTCCCCAACGAGGTAGTGACCGATATTGAGTTCGGCGATCTGCGGGATGGCCGCAATCGGCTGGACGTTTTCGTAGGTGAGGCCATGGCCAGCATGCGGTTCGATGCCGTTCTTCGCGGCAAGCGCGGCCATGTCGGAGATGCGCTTCAGTTCGCGCGCGACCTTCTCGCTATCGCCGTCGAGATGGGCATGGGCATATTCGCCTGTGTGGAATTCCACGACTTCGGCACCAAGCTTGAGTGCTGCATCGAGCTGGCGTTCGTCCGCCTCGATGAAGAGCGACACGCGAATGCCGTTGTCGCGCAGTTTCCACACGATCGGGGCGAGCGTGTTGTGCTGGCCCGCCGCATCGAGTCCGCCCTCGGTGGTGCGCTCCTCGCGCTTTTCGGGGACGATGCAGGCGGCGTGCGGCGAGTGCCTGAGGGCAATCTCCAGCATTTCCTCGGTGGCGGCCATCTCGAGGTTGAGCGGGAGGTCGGTCGCATCCTGGATGCGTTTCAGGTCGGCATCACGGATATGCCGCCGGTCTTCGCGCAGGTGGGCGGTGATCCCGTCACCGCCGACACGGGCGACGATCTCCGCTGCCCTGACAGGATCGGGATGGTCGCCGCCCCGGGCGTTCCGGATGGTGGCGACGTGGTCGATATTGACGCCAAGGCGGAGGGGCCGGTTCAAGCCTTGCGGCTCCCCGGCTTCGTGATCTCGATCGCTGCGAGCTCTTCGGGGACCTCGTCATCGGCATAGGTCGGGAAGTTGATGTCGATCAGCGGGAAGAAGGGTACGCCCAGATCGGCCGCGCCATTGCTGCGATCGACGAGCGAGACTTCGGCGATGACCTCGCCGCCCTCGCGACCGACGGCCGCGATCGCCTCGCGGCTGGAAAGACCGGTGGTGACCACGTCTTCTACCATCAGCACCTTGGCGCCCGCTTCGAGGCGGAAGCCGCGGCGCAGGTGGAACTCGCCTTCAGGGCGTTCGAGGAACATGGCGTCCTTGCCGAGCGCACGGCCCATTTCCTGGCCGATGATGATGCCGCCCATCGCAGGGCTGACGACCACATCGATCTGGCTGCGGATGTCGCGCGGGATCTTCTGGGCGAGGGCAAAGGCAAGCCGGCCGGCCCGTTCCGGGTTCATCAGCACGCGTGCGCACTGGAGATAGTGCCCGCTGTGGCGTCCGCTGGAGAGGAGGAAATGGCCTTCGAGCAGGGCTTCGCTGGCGCGGAATTCGGAGAGGATTTCGTCTTCTGTCATGGTGTGGATGCTCAAAGCGCCTCGAGCGCGTTTGCGCAAGAGGCAAAGGGACTTGCACATTTTTATCCGTCACCCGCTTGAGGCGCGCGGCATCCCTGCCTATAGGGCGCATCGCAAACGGACCTCGCATGAGGTGCGGCCACCGCGCACACGCGGTCGCCGCGAAAGCTACAGGGTCCGCCTGACGACACGACACGAAAGAGTTCCAACGTAATGAAAACTCTCGGATTTCACCGGATCGTAGCCAGCCTCGCACTGGCGTTTTCGCTGGTCATCGGCACGCCTGCCGCCATGGCGCAGGACGCAACCGAAGCAGCGCAACTCGAATCCGTCGATCCCGCGGAAGCCGCCGACGTCGCGAATCCCGACGCGGTTGCGGAAGGCAGCGACGCCTACACGCCGATGGCTCCGACCGAAGGCAAGGGTATGCCCGTAGCCGGTGGATGGGACATCCAGCCCCAGTATTCCGAGAATGGTGAACTCGCCTATGGTCTTCACTACGGCCTGATTTGGGTCATGGCGGCGATCAGCATCTTCGTGCTCGTCCTGCTTCTCTACACGGTTTTCCGTTTCCGCCGGTCGGCCAACCCCGTCCCGTCGAAGACCAGTCACAACACGGTGATCGAAGTCATCTGGACTGTCGTGCCGGCACTCATCCTGCTGGTGATCGCGGTTCCCTCGATCACGCTGATTGCCAAGCAGTACGAAACCCCGCCGAAGGATGCGATCACCATCAAGGCGATCGGTTACCAGTGGTACTGGGGCTACGCTTACCCTGACAATGGCGACTTCGAAATCGTCTCGAACATGCTCGAGAAGGAAGAAGCCGATGCGCGCGGCGAACCGCACCAACTGGCAGTCGACAACCGCATGGTCGTGCCCGCGGGTGTTCCCATCCGCCTGCAGGTTACCGCTGCCGACGTTATCCACTCGTTCGCGGTGCCGAGCCTCTGGTTCAAGATGGACGCTGTTCCGGGCCGCCTGAACGAGCGCATCTTCCAGATTGACGAGCCGGGCGTTTACTACGGCCAGTGTTCGGAACTCTGCGGTGCCCGTCATGGCTACATGCCTATCGCGGTCGAAGCACTGCCGATGGACCAGTACAATGCCTGGGTCCTGGCGCAGGGCGGCACCGTGAAGGCTGCCGAAGGCGCTGGCACCGAAGCCGAGATGGTGCCGGTCCAGACTCCCGAAAGCGCAGTTCCCGATGCAGCGGGTGCAGGCGCTCCGCCGGTCGAAAACCCGGCTGAATAATCAAGTTTACGATAGACGCGAGAGTATAGCACGATGGCCACTACCGCCGACAGCTTCCAGGCTCATACCGACGACCACGCACACGACGCCGATCACAAGCCCGGCTTCTTCGCGCGTTGGTTCATGTCCACCAACCACAAGGACATCGGTACGCTTTACCTGATCTTCGCGATCATCGCCGGTATCATCGGCGGCGCGATGTCGGGCGTGATGCGCTTCGAACTTGCAGAGCCGGGTATCCAGTACCTTGGCTGGTGGGTCGAATTCTTCGGCGGCGAAGCAAGCTTCGATGCCAATCTCCACATGTGGAACGTGTTCATCACCGCCCACGGCCTGATCATGGTCTTCTTCATGGTCATGCCGGCGATGATCGGCGGCTTCGGCAACTGGTTCGTACCGCTGATGATCGGCGCACCGGACATGGCCTTCCCGCGCATGAACAACATCTCGTTCTGGCTCACCGTTGCCGGTTTCGTCAGCCTCTGCTTCTCGCTCTTCGTACCGGGCGGCACGGGCCTCGGCGCGGGCGTGGGCTGGACGGTTTATGCACCGCTCTCGACCTCGGGCTCGACGGGTCCGGCTGTCGACTTCGCGATCTTCTCGCTGCACCTTGCCGGTGCAGGCTCGATCCTGGGTGCGACCAACTTCATCACCACCATCTTCAACATGCGTGCGCCGGGCATGACCTTGCACAAGATGCCGCTGTTCGTATGGTCGGTGCTGGTTACCGCATTCCTTCTGCTGCTGGCCCTTCCGGTCCTCGCAGCTGCCATCACCATGCTGATCACGGACCGTAACTTCGGTACGACCTTCTTCGATCCGGCAGGCGGCGGCGACCCGATCCTTTACCAGCACCTGTTCTGGTTCTTCGGTCACCCCGAAGTGTACATCATGATCCTGCCGGGCTTCGGCATGATCTCGCAGATCGTTGCGACCTTCAGCCGCAAGCCGGTCTTCGGCTACCTCGGCATGGCCTACGCCATGGTCGCGATCGGCGTCGTCGGCTTCATCGTCTGGGCGCACCACATGTACACCGTGGGCCTCGACGTGAACACGAAGATGTACTTCACCGCGGCCACCATGGTGATCGCGGTTCCGACCGGCGTGAAGATCTTCAGCTGGATCGCCACGATGTGGGGCGGTTCGATCGAATTCAAGTCGCCCATGGTCTGGGCCCTTGGCTTCATCTTCCTGTTCACCGTCGGCGGTGTGACCGGTGTCTACCTCGCCAATGGCGGCGTCGACGACGTGGTTCACGACACCTACTTCGTGGTGGCTCACTTCCACTACGTGCTGTCGATGGGTGCCGTCTTCTCGATGTTCGCGGGCTTCTATTACTGGTTCCCGAAGATGAGCGGCCGGATGCACTCCGAACTGCTGAGCCACCTGCACTTCTGGGGCTTCTTCATCGGCGTGAACGTGATCTTCTTCCCGCAGCACTTCCTCGGCTGGCAGGGTATGCCGCGTCGCTACCCCGACTATGCCGATGCCTATGCCTACTGGAACGAGATCAGCTCGCTCGGCTACACGATCATGGCGCTTTCGATGATCCTGTTCTTCGTGAACATCATCTACGCATTCGTCGCCGGCAAGAAGGCGGAAGACAACTACTGGGGCGAAGGTGCGACCACGCTCGAGTGGAGCCTGTCGAGCCCGCCGCCGTTCCACCAGTTCAGCGAACTGCCGGTGATCGAGGACCACCACGACCACCACGACCACATTGGCGATGCGAAGCCTGCAACGGCCTGAGCGCGCTAATCACTGGACAGAAACAAGCGGCCGGTTCCACAAGGGACCGGCCGTTTTCTTTTGTGCGGACGAGAGGATTTTTCATGCCCGAAATGCGGACCATCGGTGTCGGAGACCTGAGCCTTAGATGCGCAATAGAGGGAGAGGGGCCGCTGGTTATCCTGGTCCACGGCTTTCCGGAAAGCTGGTACAGCTGGCGCCACCAGCTGGGTCCGTTGGCAGAGGCCGGGTTCACCGCCTGCGCGATCGACGTTCGCGGCTATGGCGGTTCGGGCAAGCCCGAACCGATCGATGCCTATGCGATGGAGCATATCGTCGGCGATCTGGTCGGTCTGAGGAAAGCGCTGTCGCCCGACCGGCCCGCTATCCTTGTCGGGCACGACTGGGGTGCCCCCATCGTGTGGAACTCGGCGCTGACCCATCCGGAGCATTTCCGTGCAGTAGCCGGTCTTTCGGTGCCCTTCGCTGGCGTCCCGAGCCGCCCCTTCACCGAGGTCTTCCACGAGCATTTCACGAGCCAGGGCAAGTTCTTCTATCAGGAATATTTCCAGGAACCGGGCGTTGCCGAGGCCGAGGCGGAAAAGGACCCGCGCGACTGGGTCGCCCGCATGATGTATTCGATCAGCGGCGACGTGCCGCCGGGCGAATACTGGACCAAGCCTTATGGCGCGACCTTCCTCGAAGGCCTGCCCGATCCGCAGCCTGTCGATTGGCTGACCGAGGAGGACCTCGATTTCTACGAGGCGGAGTTCAAGCAGTCGGGCTTCCGCGGTCCGCTCAACCGCTATCGGAATCATGTCGACGACTACGAATGGCTGCAGACCTGGCAGGGCAAGCAGATCGAACAGCCCGCCCTGTTCATCGGCGGAACGCGTGATCCGGCCACCTACCTGTTCGGCGCGGTGGAGGATCCGGTTGCTCTTATGCGGATGTTCGCTCCGAAGGTCGAAGGACATATTCTGGAGGGCGTCGGCCACTGGACACAGCAGGAGCGCCCCGACGAGGTGAACCGCTTGCTGATTGACTGGATTCAGCGGCTCTGAGTCACTATAGGGCGCCCAAGCGAATCCCATGACCGAAGCAACCACACCCTCCACCCAGCTCCCCGCGGACTGGCGCGACTTTTTCGCGCTGACCAAGCCGCGCGTGATGAGCCTCGTGATTTTCACCGGCCTGTGTGGTCTGCTGGCGGCTCCGGGAAGCATCCATCCCATCATCGGTTTCACCGCAATCCTCTGCATTGCGCTTGGCGCGGGCGGTGCCGCGGCGCTGAACCAGTGGTGGGAAGCGGATATCGATGCAGGCATGAAGCGCACGTCCAAGCGCCCTCTGCCCGCCGGGCGGATGAACCGCACCGACGCGCGTGACTTCGGCATCCTGATCTCCGCTGCCTCGGTGGTCATCATGGGCCTGGGCGTGAATTGGCTCGCGGCAGCGATCCTCCTGATCAGCATCATCTACTATGCGGTGGTCTATACGATCTGGCTGAAGCCTCGCACGCCGCAGAATATCGTTATCGGCGGCGGAGCCGGGGCATTTCCGCCCATGATCGGCTGGATCGCGGTGACCGGCGACATCACCCTTATGCCGGTCCTGCTGTTCGCGATCATCTTCTTCTGGACCCCGCCGCACTTCTGGGCGCTCGCCCTGTTCGTGCAGAGCGACTATGCCAAGGTCGGCATCCCGATGATGCCGGTGGTCAAAGGCGAACGTTCGACGCGTCGCCAGATCCTCGCCTATTGCATCCTGCTGGTTCCGATCGCTGCCGCGCCGTGGTTCATCGGCGGCACCGGGGCGTTCTATGGTATGACCGCAATCGTGCTGTCGCTCGTCTTCCTGCTGATGAGCGTGCCTGTCGCCCTGCGTACGGCAGTCGAAGGCGACAAGATGAGCCTCGAGAAACGTCTGTTCGCCTTTAGCGTTTTCTACCTGTTCGCCCTGTTCGCGGCGCTGGTTGTCGACCGGGTCGCAGCCCAATACGGAGTTTTCGGATGACCCCCGAAGAGGAAAAGGAACTACGCCGCCGCCAGAAGAGCCGTAATCTCGTGCTCGGCGGCATCCTGCTGTTCATGGCGATCCTGTTCTACGCAATCACCATCGTGAGGATGTGAGGGACTTATGACCACCGCGACTTTGCAAAACCGGAAGAACCGCACGGCGATGCTCGCCCTGCTGGCGGCGGCGGGCATGCTGGGTCTCGGATATGCGGCGGTCCCGCTCTACCAGCTGTTTTGCCAGGTCACCGGTTTCGGCGGCACCACCCAGCGCGCAACCGAAAGCGAAGCGGCCATTGCCGAACGGATCGGACAGGCAGCGGGCGGCCAGCAAATCTCGATCCGCTTCGATGCCACGACCGCGCCGGGCCTCGGCTGGACGTTTAAGCCCGAACAGGTGACCGATACCGTCACCATCGGCCAGCGCGACATGGCGATCTATCTCGCGAAGAACAATTCGGACCGCCCGGTAACCGGCACTGCGACCTTCAATGTCGAGCCGGAACAGGCAGGCGCCTATTTCAACAAGATCCAGTGTTTCTGCTTCACCGAGCAGACGCTGCAGCCCGGTCAGGAAGTGCGCATGCCCGTGCTGTACTTCGTCGATCCCAAGGCACTGGACGATCCCAATATGGAAGGGGTGGAGCAGATCACCCTGTCCTATACCTTCCACGAAGCGATCGATTAGACCACGAACGCAAGAATAACCTCGGCTGCCCCCTAGACCCGCGCGTTCTTGCGCATTAAGGGCACCCGCATAGCGAAACCCAGGACACAGGTACTATGGCTGGTAACGTCAATCACGAATATCACATCCTCGAACCCGACATCTGGCCGCTGATCGGCTCGATCTCGGCGCTGACCTTCACCAGCGGCATGGTTCTGTTCATGCATGAAATGGGCAGCGCCCATCTCGTGCTGGGCCTCGGTATCGCAGGCCTCATCGCCACTTTCTTCGCCTGGTTCTCGAACATCGTGAAGGAAGCGCAGCGCGGCGATCACACGCCGATCGTGCAGCTGCACATGCGCTACGGCATGATTCTCTTCATCGCTTCGGAAGTGATGTTCTTCGTCGGCTGGTTCTGGAGCTGGTTCGACTTCTCCCTCTTCCCTTCCGAGATTTCGGAAGTCGTCGGCGGCCAGTTCCCGCCTGCAGCAATCGAGGAAGTGATCAATCCGTTCAGCCTCCCACTGCTCAACACGCTGATCCTGCTGTGCTCGGGCACCACGGTTACCTGGGCGCACCACGCGCTGATCCACGGTGACCGCGACGGCCTCAAGAAGGGCCTGTGGGCGACCATCCTGCTCGGCGCGGTCTTCACCGCGATCCAGGCTTACGAATACGGCGTTGCTCCGTTCGCATTCGGCGGCAACACCTACAGCTCGGCCTTCTACATGGCGACCGGCTTCCACGGCTTCCACGTGCTCGTCGGCACGATCTTCCTGATCGTCTGCCTCGTGCGCGCCTACGCCGGCCACTTCACGCCGCGCCAGCACTTCGGCTTCGAAGCCGCTGCCTGGTACTGGCACTTCGTCGACGTGGTGTGGCTGTTCCTCTTCGCCGTCGTCTACGTCTGGGGCGGCTGGGGCGCTGAGTTCCACTGATACCTTCCGGCTTGCCGGACACATGAAAAGGGGCAGTCCGGCAAGTCCGCGACTGCCCCTTTCGCTTTTTCGATCGGACGAAACCCAAGATGACCCGCAACATTCCCATCATCCCGACGATCATCGTGGCCGGCGCCATCGCGGTCATGATTGCGCTGGGCTTCTGGCAGCTTGGCCGGATGGGCGAAAAGGAAGCCCTGATCGCGCAGGCGGAGCAATCGCTGAAGATGTCGTCGGAGGTCGAATATCCCCGCGACGAGGCTGGCATCGAGGCAGCCATGTATCGTCGCACCACGATCCAGTGTGCCAGCGCATCGGGCGGGACGACGACTGCCGGAACCAGCGCCCGCGGCGAAAAGGGCATGGCGCAGCGCGTCCTCTGCCAGCTGGAGGACGGCACACCGGTAAAGGTCGATCTCGGCTTTTCGCGCAATCCCGCTCCGGTCGAGTGGAGCGGCGGCGAAGTAAGAGGCACTATCGCGCCCGGTGGCCGAGTAGTGGCCGCAGAACCGCTGGCAGGGCTGGAGCCGCTCGCCACCCCGGACCCGCGCGATCTGCCCAACAACCACCTCGCCTATGCCGGGCAGTGGTTCTTTTTCGCGCTCACCGCGCTTGTCATCTACATCCTCGCGCTGCGTCGCCGTCCTGCCACCAAGGCTAGGGACGACTAAACACCCGCTTGCTTGCCCGCTTGGACCTGCGCGGCTAACCGCCTTGGCGACATGAAATACGTCTCGACACGCGGTGAGGCCCCGAGCCTCGATTTTGCAGGAGTCACGCTGGCAGGTCTTGCCAGTGATGGCGGTCTCTACGTGCCCGAAAGCTGGCCGCAGTTCTCAGTGGAAGAGATCGCCGCCATGCGCGGGCTTCCCTATGCCGAGCTGGCCGCACGCGTGATGGAGCCGTTCGTTGGCGACTGCCTGACACCCGAACGCCTGCGCGAACTCACGGCCAAGGCCTATGGCCGCTTCGCCCACAAGGCGGTTACCCCGCTGGTGCAGCTGGACGAGCAGCACTGGGTGCTCGAACTCTTCCACGGCCCGACGCTCGCCTTCAAGGACGTGGCGCTGCAGATGCTCGGCCTGCTGTTCGAGGAATTTCTCGGCCGCGAGGAAGGCAGCCTGACCATTGTCGGTGCGACCAGCGGCGATACCGGAAGCGCCGCCATCGACGCGGTCGCGGGTCTCGAGAATGTCGAGATCTTCATGCTCCATCCCAAGGGGCGGGTGAGCGATGTCCAGCGCCGCCAGATGACCACGGTGCGCGCACCCAACGTCCACAATATCGCCATCGACGGCAGCTTCGATGATGCACAGGCGATGGTGAAGCGAATCTTCGCAGATGCAGACGTGACGGCCAAGCATCGTATCGGTGCGGTCAACTCGATCAACTGGGCGCGCCTGATGGCGCAGGTGGTCTATTACTTCGCCGCCTCGCTCCAGCTGGGCGGGCCCGAGCGCAAGCTCGCCTTCAGCGTCCCGACCGGCAATTTCGGCGATGTCTTTGCAGGTCACGTTGCGGCGCGGATGGGCCTGCCGATCGAAAAGCTCATCGTCGCGACCAATGTGAACGACATTCTCCACCGCGCTCTGGCCGAGGGCGACTATTCGACCGGTACCGTCACGCCCACTGCCGCACCGAGCATGGATATCCAGGTCAGTTCCAACTTCGAGCGCCTGCTGTTCGATGTGGGTGGCCGCGACGGACTGGCCCTCGCGCAGCAAATGCGCGATTTCGATGCAGCGAAGGCTATGCGCCTGACCAATTCGCAGCGCGAGGGCGCTTCGGCCATGTTCACCAGCGCCCGCGCGGATGAGCACGATACGCTACAGGCGATGCGTTGGGCCTGCGAGGAATGCGGCGAGATGCTCGACCCGCATACTGCGATCGGTCTCCATGCGGCGCGCAGGGCCGGTATCGAGCCGACCACGCCCGTGGTGACGCTGGCAACGGCGCATCCGGCGAAGTTCCCCGATGCGGTGGAGCGTGCGACGGGCCTGCGTCCCGGTCTGCCATCCCGCGTGGGCGACCTCTTCGCCCGCGAAGAAAGCTATATAGAACTGCCCGGCACCTACGAGGCTGTGCGCGACCACATCATGGAGAAGGCTTCCTGATGGCCGAGCTCGTCCGTAATCCGGTACTGATGATCGGCGAAGGCTGGGACGGCTACCGCCTGCTCGACAGCGGGCATGGCCGCAAGTTCGAAGCCTATGGCGACTATCGCTTCGTGAGGCCCGAACCGCAGGCCATGTGGACCCCGCGCATGGAAGAGTGGGACGCCCACGCCGAATTCGTGCCCGGCAGCGACGAGGACGGCGGCGGCCGCTGGCAGTACTTCCGCGAAGTCCCGCGCGATGGCTGGCAACTTGGCTGGGGCGACCAGGTCCGCTTCACTGCACAGTGCACGCCCTTCCGCCACCTTGGTTTCTTCCCCGACATGGCGCCCGTCTGGACATGGATGGGCGAGCAGCTTGAAGGGCGCGCCGATGCCGAGACGATGAACCTGTTCGGCTATACTGGCGTCGGCACACAGGCGCTGAGCAGATATGGCCGCGTCACCCATGTCGATGCGAGCAAGAAGTCGGTCGCACAGGCGCGCGAGAATGCTGCGCTGGCCGGCCTCGACGACCGTCCCGTTCGCTGGCTGGTCGAAGATGCGATGAAATACACCGCACGCGAGGTTCGTCGCGGGCGTCGCTACGACGGCATCATCCTCGATCCGCCCAAATTCGGGCGCGGACCCGATGGCGAGGTTTGGCGGCTCGAACAGGGCCTGCCCGATCTCGTCTCGGATTGCCGACAGCTGCTCGACAAGGACAGCAGCTTCCTCTTCCTCACGGTCTATGCCGTGCGCATGAGCAGCCTCGCGCTCGGCGGGCTGTTGCAGGAGGTCTTCGAAGGCCTTCCCGGCAAGATCGAGCATGGCGACCTCGCCGTGCAGGAAGAGGGCGGTCGGATGTTGCCCACGGCGATCTTCGCGCGCTGGTCCAATCCGCGCTAGGGAACCTTCATGACCGATTCGCTGATCCTCGAAGTCGCCGATTTCGAACATGATGTCCTGACCGGCATCTATTCCGAAGAGACCGGCAAGCCGCAGCCGCTGCGCTTCACTATCCAGGTGCGGATGAAACCGCTGCACCACTACGATGCCGATACGCCGCTCGACGATTCGAAGAATTACATGGACCTCAAGTTCGCCGCGTCGCAGGCGCTGCCAGAGGGCGTCCATTTCAAGCTGATCGAGGCGGTGGCCGACCATGTCTGCGAAACGCTGTTCCTGCAGGACAAGCGGATCGAGGCGGTCACGGTGAAGATCGTGAAGCTCGCCATTGCCGAGGCGGGCGAGAAGATCGGGATCACGCTCCACCGCGAGCGTCGCTGATGAAGCGTATCGAGGTCGAGGGACTGCCGGAAGAGCCTCTCGCTGCGGCGGGGCTGTTCCACCAGAACTGGCTCGACCCGATCGAACGTGCGCTTGGCGACGGGCTGGACGTTATGGTCGTCCTCGTTCCTGCCGATCACACCCATTCCGAATGGCGCAAGGCTGCTGTTGCCATGCTGGCGCGCAAGCATACGCCGCGCCGCGTCAATTTCGTCGCGGGCGAGGGGCCCGGGATCGACAAGACCGAAGCCTATCTGGCCGACGCTCCCGGTGTGACCGGTCAGTATCTGCAGGTCACCTGATGAGCGTGACCATTCTCTTCCTCGGACCGCTTGCCGACCTTGCTGGCGAAAAGGAGCGCGAAGTCGATGCACCACTCGACTGGGCGGGCCTGATCGACGCGGTCGGCGCCGAAGTAGCCGAACAGCTCGAACTCGAACGCGTCAATGTCGCCTGCAAGGGCCGTGTGCTGGCAGACAAGCGCGCGCTCATGGCGGAAGATGGTGACGAGGTCGCGCTGCTGCCCCCGGTGAGCGGTGGCTAGGCTATTCATCTCCAGCCCGCTCGACGTCCGGCTGCTCGACAGGGGGATGTCGGTGGGCGAGGCTCTGGCGGCCTTCAACGCGGCGCATGGCGAAGCGGGCGGTGTGGTCTCCTTCCTCGGCAAGGTCCGTCCCGACGGCAATGTCCGCGCGCTGGAACTGACGCATTACGAACCGCTTACGCTTCCGGGCATGGAGGACTTGGCCAAAACTGCTGCGAGCAGGTTCGGCCTGGATGGCGCACTGGTCTGGCACCGGATCGGGGTGATGATGCCGGGTGAGGCGATCGTTCTGGTCGCGACTGCGGCACGCCACCGGCGCGATGCATTCGAGGCCGCCGATTATCTCATGGACCACCTCAAGTCCGCCGCATGGCTGTGGAAGCGCGAGAGGCGCGATGACGGCTGGCACTGGATCGAACCGCGCGGTCAGGACCACGAAGATCTCGCCAGATGGCAATAAATTTCGCGGTTTGATTTCGATCAAGGAAGCGTGATCCGGGGTGCGGCAGAAAGGCTCCAACAAAGGAGATCGTCATGTCGAAGCATCTTACCCGTGACCTGGTCGCCGAGCAGGCCGCTATCGTCAAAGCGCCGGCCAAGCACCACGAGGCCGATCGCACGTTCGAGCTGCCCAAGGGCCTGTATGGCGCGACGGTCGCGCTCTACCTCGGCTTCATTGCCATCATGGCTACCGGTCTCCCGACGCCGGGTCTCATCATCCCGATGACCGTCTTTGCATTGGTCATTGTTGCGGCATTCGGCGTTCCCGCCATCTGGACCAGGCTTGCGCCGGAAACCGCTTCGAAGCCGATGCCGTTCGCCAAGCTTCGCAGTCAGGGCATCCAGACGCTGACGGGTCGCCTTCCGGCAAAGGATGCAGCCGTGCAGATGCTCATCCTGCCCGCCATCATCTTCTGCTGGGGCGTAGCGTCCATCACAATCGCGGCACTGGTCCGCTAAGAGAAGCCTCAGGAGAGGGGCAAGAGCGCGGGGTCGATCAGATCGATCCCGCGCTTACCTGTGCGCCTGATCGCCCCGTCCTTTTCGAATCGCGTGAGCATGCGGCTAACGGTTTCGATCGTGATGCCCAGCATGTCGGCAAGCTCGCCGCGCGAGAGAGGCAATTCGAAGCTCGTCGCCGGATGACACGGCGAATCGCTGGCCGCACGGGCGAGCGAGAGCAGGGCGCCTGCCACGCGCTGCTCGGCCGAGGCATTCCCGGTAAGCGCAAGCAACTCGCGGCTGGCGTAGAGATCTTCCTGCGTGCGCCGCAGGAGCGCCTGTCCAAGCCGGGGAAAGCGGTCCACTGCATCGGCGAAGTTGGGACCGGAGAAAACGCACAGCTCCGCATCGCCCAACGCTACGACGTCATGGCGCATATAGGGGCCGAACATCTCCCCGATGAAACCGGAAGGGTGGACCAGCGACAGGATGCGCTCGCGCCCGTCGATATCGGTCGAGGTGATCTTCAGCGCGCCCGACTTGAGCGTGGCGCAGGCGGCTTCGCTCTCACCTGCAGAGAAAAGCGTTTCGCCCTTGGTCAGCTTGCGGGTGCGGCCGACCCGGGCCAATTCGTCACGCTCTTCTTCGCTCAGTACGGCGCAGGCGGCACGGTCGCGTACCGGACAGGTGGCGCAGGAAAGGCTCATCGGATGCTCCCGCGCAGGTTCGCGAGGACCGCGTCCTCTTCGCTGACCATGGCGATCACGGTGCTTCGGGCATCGTCGATCTTGGTGATATCGTCGGCCGCGACGCGGCTGGCAGTATAGAGCGCGTCGAGGTCGGCCAACGGAACCGCGGCGCGACTACGAGCCGAATCGAGTTCGGCGAGGGCGACCTGTGCTGCCGCCCAGCGGTCGCTCGCTATATCGCTGCCGCTCGCGGCCGCGACCAATTGCCTTGCGCCGGGTTCGATCCGGTTGAATTCGGCGTGCGCTTCGCGCGCGGCACCCACCAGGCTGTCCAGGCGCGCGTCGAGACCGCCGGTCAGGTCGACTTCCACGGGCGGGACATCGAGGCGCTTGGGCTCGGGACTTTCGAAGGTTCCTTCGGTCCGCTCGGCATCGCGGATCGACAGCGAGGGATACTCGGAGCCGCTCGATGCGCACGCGCCCAGGGCGAACAACATTGCGAGGGAGAGGGGAACACTTGCAATTGTATGCATGTCCGCCACATAGCATGCGGAAGCGCAGGTGCCAGTGCGAAAGCCAAAAAACCACCGCATCCAGCGTTGACTTGGGGGCACCTTTCGCCTAACGGCACGCTTCTTTCCGGGCCCGCACACCAGCGGGTCGACGGGCGCGCCGTAGATTCGCAAGGATGCGGCACAGCAATTTGTAACGAGAGATACGACCATGTTCGCAGTAGTGCGCACGGGCGGCAAGCAATACCGGGTTGCCGCCGGAGACAAGATCGCGGTTGAGAAGCTGGCTGGCGAAGCCGGTGACACCATCACGCTGGGCGACATCCTGCTCGCCGGCGAAGGCGACAAGATCGAAGACGCCTCGAAGGTGACTGTTTCGGCCGAAATCATCGCCCAGGCGAAGAGCGAAAAGGTCGTCGTCTTCAAGAAGCGTCGTCGTCACAACTACCGTCGCAAGAACGGTCACCGTCAGATGATGACGCTGCTGCGCATCACCGACGTCGGCACCGGCGGCGCCAAGAAGGCTGCTCCGAAGAAGGCCGAAGAAAAGAAGGCCGCTCCGAAGAAGGACACTTCCGAAGAGAAGGCAGCGCCCAAGGCCAAGAAGGCTGCGCCGAAGAAGGCTGCAGCTACCAAGGCGGCTCCCGCCAAGAAGGCTCCTGCCAAGAAGGCAGCTGCCAAAAAGACCGAATCCAAGAAGTAAGGAACCCGGACCATGGCACATAAAAAAGCAGGCGGTTCATCGCGTAACGGTCGCGACTCAGCCGGTCGTCGTCTTGGTGTGAAGAAGTTCGGCAGCGAAAACGTCGTCGCCGGCAACATTATCGTGCGTCAGCGCGGCACCAAGTTCTACCCGGCCGTCAACGTCGGCATGGGCAAGGACCACACGCTGTTTGCGCTTACCGACGGCGTCGTCCGATTCCACTCGGGCAAGCTCGGCCGCAAATACGTATCGGTCGACCAAATGGCTGAAGCTGCCGAATAAACGGACGCTCCGATAACGGGATCGTCCAGACGAGACGGTCCCACAGCCGGGCTAACGATCCGGCAGACGAAGAGGGAGATGGGGCCGACCCGTCTCCCTCTTGTCGTTTCTCCCTCTTCAAAACCGCTTGGGCGAAAATTCCTTTCGCCATCACGCAATTGTCACGTGTCCGGCCTAGGAGCCCGGAGCGTGGTCCTACGGGGAGTAAAACGTATGTTCCATGTAACCGAAAGGCTGCTGCTGCGGCCTGCCTGGCCCGAAGATGCAGATGCACTGTTTGGCGGTATCGCCGACAAGGGAGTCGTCCGCAATCTTGCCCGTGCGCCCTGGCCGTACCTTCCCGAGCATGCTCTTACCTTCGTCAAGCGCATGCAGGACCCGCGATATCCGGTCTTCCTCATTACCATGCCCACAGAACGTGGTTCGCAACTCGTCGGCTGCATCGGCATCGATGCCGGTGAAGGCGCTACCGAACTCGGTTACTGGATAGCCCGGCCGTACTGGGGCCGCGGCTTCGCGACCGAGGCAGGTCGCGGCGTGATCGAGGTGGCCCGCTTGCTGGGACACGAACGCCTGACGGCAGGTCACTTCACTGACAATCCCGCCTCGGGCAAGGTGTTGCGTAAGCTCGGCTTCGTTCCCACCGGCAAGACCGCCATGCGGCACAGCTGCGGGCGCGGCGAGGACGCCGAATGCGTAATGTACAGCCTCGATCTGGACGCGGACCAAGCCTCCAGCCTGCAAGCTGCCTGATACGAAAAAGGGCCCCGCGATCAGCTCGCGGGGCCCTTATCGATTCGCTTGGCGAGGTTCTTACTCGGCAGGCATCAATGCTGCCTGGAATTCGCCCTCATACTTGCCGATCAGTGCGCGATCGTCGTGGTCCCACGGGTGGAAGCCCGGCTTGAAATAGGCCAGCCACGCGGGAAGGATGCGGCGCACGACGCCCGGGGTGATCGTGAGGTACTTGAACAGGCCCCACTTGGCCTTCCAGCCGGTGATTCCGTCCTGCGCAAGCAGTTCGAGCGTGTCGTGGCAGCGATTCTTGAAGAAGTTGAACGTCACGATCAGCATCATGAGGCTGCGCAGCTTCCAGCGGCGCCACTTCGTCCAGTCCTTCGTCGCATGGAGATAGGTGTCGAAGGCGACACCCTTGTGTTCGATTTCCTCGACCGAATGCCATTCCCACATTGCGCGCACTTCGGGATCGGCGTCCTTGAAGTGCTTCGGATTCGCGAGGAATTCGGCGGCCATCATGGCGGTGTAGTGTTCCAGCGCCATGGTCGCGGCGAGATTGACGATGACCGGGCGATCTTTGGTCAGGGCCAACATCTCCGCAACGCGCTGGTCGATCGCCTTGATGTCGTAGCCGTGATCTTCGGCGAGGCGATTGAAAGCGATGTGTTCGCGGGTGTGGTTGATTTCCTGCTTCACGAAAGCGCGGATCTCTTCGGCCAGCTGCGGGTCGGCACCTTCGCGGTGCGCCTTCACGGCCTCGATGAAGAATGCCTCTCCGCGCGGGAAGGTGGCGGAAAGGGCATTATGCCATGCGGTGCCGAAGGGTTCGCCTGCCCACCAGCGACGCGGCGTAGTGCCACGGTTGAAGCGCTCGTCGCGCACGGTGATGGTGAGGTCGCTCGGCGTGGGTGCCTGGCGGTCGGTATCGGTATCGATCTTGACGGGGGCGTTCATGACGGCTCCGGGTTAGTTACTTACATGAGTGTTAATAGCGGTTACTGACATAAATGTCAATAATGCTTGGCTATCGGCTTTGCGTTCGAGCGGGGATGGGTTAACGCTGATCGGCAATGGCAACTCGCAAACGACTTTCCCCCGAGGAATCCCGACTGGCCGCGCTCGAAGCGGCGCGTTCGCTGCTGATCGAAACGGGGCCGCAGTCGGTCACGCTGAAGGCGGTTGCCGGGCGAATCGGGCGCACCCACGCGAACCTGCTCCACCATTTCGGTTCGGCTGCCGGATTGCAGAAGGCACTGGCCGGGCACCTGGCAGAGGCGGTGTGTGCAACCATTGCCGATGCGGTTCGCGCCAGCCGCGCAGGGCTGGGCAGTCCGCGAGAAGTGGTCGACCTGGCGTTCGATGCCTTCGACAAGGAAGGTGCAGGCGCGCTTGCCAGCTGGATGATCCTGACCGGCAATGAAGACGCGCTGACCCCGATCGTGGAGACCATTCACGAGCTGGTCGACGAGATTGCGCCTGAAGAAGCCGCGCATTCCGGAAATGCGACGCAGGTTCATGAAGAGACTTTGGCCTTGGTGCTCATGGCCATGGGCGATGCGCTGATCGGGACTGCACTCGCCCGTTCGCTCGGCCTGCCCGACACCGCGGCGCGCGACCGCGCCGAGCGGATGCTGGTCCGTTCGCTGGAAACCGTTACTCCGCCGGCTTGAAGCTCTCGCGCAGCCATTCCGGCGCGCTCTCTGCATCGATGTCGCTGACCCGCAGGTGATCGACTGCGAGGCCGAGGCTCTCGTAGGCAACCTTGCGGCGTTTCTCGTCCGACTGGTCCAGCGGCACAACGACAAGCCTGCGATTGACCTTGCTGCGCCAGTTCATGCGGGCGGTATTCTCCTGCCCGATGTAGCAGCCTTTGTCGAAGGCGACGCCATGAAGCTCCACCGCATTGGTCTCGAGCCAGAGAATATCGCCCAGCTCTGCACGTCCTTCCGGCACACCCAGCGAAAGGCGGTGCTCGAGATAGGCATCGTCTGCCGCGTCTTCGCCATCCTGCGCAGGGGCAAGCCACCGCTGGCCGAGCGCGGAAAGCCGGGGATCGGGCGCGCCGCCGTCTCCCTGATGTCCCTGCCAATGCACTGCAACGCTCTCGTCGACCGCGATGTCGATCCGGCGGCGCAGGCGATAGAGCGTCAGGCGCCTGGCAAGATCCTGTGCAACCTCGGCCTCGCAATCGAGCAGGATTGCGCCATCGCCTGCCGGCCAGACGAACATGTCGAACATGGTCTTGCCCTGCGGCGTCAGCAGGGCGGCGTAGACCGGCAGCGGCTGCCTGAGATCGTTTGTCAGCAGGCCCTGGAGGAAATCGACGACATTGTCGCCGTCCTCCCCCTGCGGGCTGAGGCGGATCACGGCACGGTTCGTCAGTCGGGTTGCTGTCATGCGTGACAGATAGGCGCCTGCCCGTCATAGGCAACCGTCATGAACACGGCATCCGAATCGCTAACCATCCGCCGCCCCGACGACTGGCATTTGCACTTCCGCGATGGCGAGACCATGCGCGCCGTGGTGCCGCATACGGCCCGCCAGTTCGCCCGCGCGATCGTGATGCCGAACCTTGCGCCGCCGGTGACCACCAGCGCTCTCGCGGCGGCCTATCGCGACCGCATCGCTGCCGCCGTTCCCGAAGGCGTGGAATTCACGCCGCTGATGACCGCCTATCTCACCGACGAAACCGATGCCGACGACATGGCGGCCGGCTTTGCCGATGGCGTGTTGACCGCGGCCAAGCTCTATCCGGCTGGCGCAACCACCAATTCCGCGCATGGCGTCACCGATGTAGCGAATATCGAAGGCGTACTCGAGCGCATGGCCGAGATCGGCATGCCTCTGTGCGTGCATGGCGAGGTCACGCACTCGGAGATCGACATCTTCGACCGCGAGGCTGTCTTTATCGACCGGATCCTCGCACCGCTGGTCGAGCGGCTGCCCGATCTCAAGGTCATCTTCGAACACATCACCACCAAGCAGGCGGTCGAGTTTGTCGATGCCTCGGGTCCGCGCATCGGCGCGACGATCACGCCGCAGCACCTGCATATCAACCGTAACGCGATCCTTGTCGGCGGCATCCGTCCGCACATGTTCTGCCTGCCGGTCGCCAAGCGCGAGGAACACCGGCTCGCGCTGCGCAAGGCGGCGACGTCGGGTTCGGCCAAGTATTTCCTCGGCACCGACAGCGCACCGCATCATCGCCACGCCAAGGAAAGCGACTGCGGCTGTGCGGGTATCTTCAACGCGCCCTTCGCGCTCGAGAGCTATGTCACGGTCTTCGATGAAGAAGGCGCGCTCGAACACTTCGAAGCATTCGCCAGCCTCAACGGCCCGGCATTCTACGGCCTTCCGGTGAACGAGCAGACGATCACGCTGGAGAAGGCTCCGGTCGAAGTGCCGGCAGAGGTCGAGGGCGGCGAGGCCGAGATCGTGCCCTTCCACGCAGGCGAAACGCTCAAGTGGCGGCTGGCTTCCTAGAGCGCGACCACAGGTCCCAGACGAACAGTGCTGCTGCCGTCCAGATAAAGGCGAAGCAGGCGGCCTGGACGGGCTTCAGTTCCTCGCCGAAGACGGTCAGACCCAGGATGAAGACGATGCTGGGCGCGAGGAACTGGATGAAACCCAGCGTCGAATAGGGAAGCTTCTTGGCCGCGATGGCGAACAGCAGCAGCGGGAAGGCCGTCAGCGCACCGCCGAGCATGATCGCCAGCGTAAGACCGGTGGAATCGTCGATCGAGGAGCCCATCGGCGACTGCGCGTAGAACCAGGCGACGCCGGCTGCAGGAAGCAGCAGGACGATGGATTCGATGGTGAGCCCGGGCAGGGCACCCACGTCCACCTGCTTGCGAATAAGGCCATAGGTACCGAAGCTGATGGCGAGTGTCAGGCTGATCCACAGCGTGGTCAGGGCTCCGCCGAGCAGCAGGGAGACCCCGATCATGGCCAGCCCGACCGCTGCCCACTGCGTGCGCGTCAGGCGCTCCTTCAATAGCAGGGTGCCGAGAAGGACGTTGAACAGCGGGTTGATGTAGTAGCCTAGGCTGGCCGCGTAGACATTGCCGGCCTGAATCGCCCAGACATAGACCACCCAGTTGACCGCGATCAGGGCAGAGCTGGCGAGCAACCACATCATCGTCCTGCGATTGGACAGCGCGCGCTTCAGCTCCGGTAGTTGCTTGCGGAATGCCACGATCACGAGGCAGATCGGCAGGGTCCAGATGATACGCCAACCGACGAATTCGAACGGCGGAACGCTCTTCACCAGTATCAGGTAGAGCGGCAGGAAGCCCCAGATGACATAGGCCGTGAACGCCGCGACGAGACCCTTGCGGCCATGCTCGGTTTCTGTCGTGTCCATGAACATCCGGCGCCTAGTGCGCGGCTTTCGCCGCCGCAAGCCTCATCTCGTCGCAGCCTGATATTCGGTTCGTCGATTAACGCAAATCTGTCGTTTGCGTTGCATTCTGTTCAGGATGGCGAGCGTAAACCTGAACGGTATCGAGGCTCCACCGAGTCGAACACGATCCACAGGACAAAGAACATGAACCGCATTTTGAAGACCGCATCGCTGGCGCTGGCCGCATCGGGCCTGACGCTCGCTGTACCGGCAGCCGCCGCACCGCTTCCCGTCCAAGCCGCTCCGCAGGCCCACGTGATGGCAGGCGACACGGTCTACGAGCATGGTCGCGGTCATCACAAACACAAGAAGCGCAAGCATCGTCGTTATCACGGCCGTCATTACGACGACCGTCGTTACTATGACGACCGCAGCTACTATCGCGAGCGCCCCTATTACATGCGTTACGACCGCAACTGGGGTCAGCCGGTCTATCGCAACACCCGCATCTGGCGCGGCCGCGACGATCGCTATTACTGCGAGAAGGACGACGGCACGACGGGCCTGCTGGTCGGTGCCGGAGTCGGCGCGTTGATCGGTCATGAAGTCGCAGGGCGCGGCGGAGACCGCACCCTCGGCGCGATCATCGGTGGCGCGGCTGGTGCGCTGCTCGGTCGCTCGATCGACCGCTCCAGCACTCGCTGCGGCTAATTCTCACGAACTTCGGGCTGCGCCCACCCGCAGCTCGAGGGCGGCCTTCGGGTCGTTCTGGGCGTCGTCCGGATCCTCGCAACGAGGGGCGGGCGGCGCCCTTTACTTATGCGCGTCCTTGGACTTGCGGGTCTTCTTGACCGTGTCGGCCAGGCCGACACCGATGCTTGCGCGGGGCTGGTCCAGCTCGGAGCTGGCCACCGGATAGGCGCAATAGTCGGCTGCGTAGTAGGCGGCCGGACGGTGGTTGCCCGATAGGCCGATGCCGCCGAAAGGTGCGGCGGACGAAGCGCCGTTGGTCGGACGGTTCCAGTTGACGATGCCGGCGCGGGCTTCGCTCCAGAAACGTTCGAAATCGGCGGGCTTGCCGCCGACGAGCGAAGCGGAGAGGCCATAACGCGTGTTGTTGGCTTCCGCGATAGCCTCGTCGAAATCCTTGACCCGTATGACCTGCAGCAGCGGGCCGAACAGTTCCACGTCTGGGCGTTCGGCAATCGCCGTGCTGTCGATGATGCCGGGCGTGAGGAACGGCAGGCTGTCGTCCTTGCGTGTCATTTCCAGGATCGTTTCGGCCCCGTGCGAGGTCAGCGCCTCGTAGCTCTGGATGAGCATATCCGCTGCCTCGTTGTCGATCACCGTGCCCATGAAGGGCTGCGGATCGGCGAAGGGTTCGTCCACCAGCAGGCGCTGCGCGAGGTTCGTCACCGCAGGCACGATTTCGTCATACATGCTGTCGAGCACGACCAGGCGGCGCGCAGCGGTGCAGCGCTGGCCGGCGGTGGTGAATGCCGACTGGATGATGGTGACCGCCGCATCCTCGATCTTTGGCGTCTCGAGCATGACGATCGGATTGTTACCGCCCATTTCGAGCGCCACGATCTTGGAAGGATCGCTCGCAAGCTTGCGGTTGATGGCGATGCCGCCACGCGCGGAGCCGGTGAACAGGACGCCGTTGACCAGCGGGTGCGCGACCAGCGCCTTGCCCGCTTCCGCGCCGCCATGAACCACCTGCACCACGTCTTCGGGCACCTGCGCTTCATGGAACAGCTTCACGAGGAATTCGCCGACGGCGGGGGTCTTTTCGCTCGGCTTGAAGACCACGACATTGCCCGCGATGAGGGCGGGCACGATGTGGCCATTGGGCAGGTGAGCCGGGAAATTATAGGGGCCGAGTACGGCCATCACGCCATGTGGCTTGTGGCGCAGCGCCGCCGAACCCTGAAGCGCGCTGTCGAGCTTCTTCTGGCCGGTGCGTTCGGCATAGGCGGAGATCGAAATCTCTACCTTGTTCTTCACCGCCTCGACTTCGGTACGCGCTTCCCACAGCGGCTTGCCCGTTTCGCGCGCGATCAGTTCGGCGAAGGGTTCTGCGTGCTTGAGGACTTCGTTGGCGAAGCGGCGCATGAATTCCATGCGACGAGCGGCGGATTCGCGTGCCCATCCGGTGCGCGCCTTTGCCGCACGCTCCAGGATCTCGTCGACATCGCCGATCTTGCCGCGCCAGATCTCGTTTCCGGTCGCCGGTTCGGTGGAAATCATTACGTCCGACACTGGAATCCTTGCCCCTGAACCCGTTGCTCTATCTGCAATTGCCTATGTGCTTTCTCTCTAGGCAGGTCAAATTGAGTTTCGGCTAATATGTGCACATGGCGCAGGCGCGCGTCCGTGCGCTTCGCCCATCCGGCGCAGGCGCGCAACCTTGTCGTGAAGCGGCGCCCAGTCATCGCGTTCGTCGATGGCCGACCAGATCGCCTCGACCTCGTCGATGAGCATGCTTTCGGGCGCGTTCTCTTCCCAATATTCGTGGCTGTCACCGACAGCCTCGTACCCCGCCAGTAGGGCGCCAAGCTCGCCTTCGGCATTGCGGCCCCCGCGCAGGCGGTAGAAGAAGGCGTCGGGCTGCTCGCCGCTTTCGGCCATCGCCGCCTCGCATGCCCCGACCAGTTTTCCGTCCTCCTCGAGGCCACGGCTCGCGACACCCAGCCGCCAGCACCAGCGTCGTCCGACCGCTTCCATGTAGAGCGGTCCGAAGCGCTCCATTGCCGCGATCAGCGGAGGTGCATCGCAGATGAGGCGCAGCGCGATCGCGAATTGCCCGCAATTCCAGTGTAGCGCCTCGGGCTGGCGTCCGAAGGCGTAGAGCCCCGCGTGGTCGAAATAGGCAGCGGTGAAACCCGGCTTCCACTGCGGCAGGAAACGCCAGGGTCCGTAGTCGAAGCTTTCGCCCGAGATGTTCATGTTGTCGGTGTTGAGCACGCCGTGGACGAAGCCTGCGACCATCCAGCTTGCGGCAAGATCGGCCATGCGTTCGACCACGAGATGCATCAGCTGGACGGCTGGCTCGTCGCGGCTTGGCGCATCGTCCGGCGGGGGAGGGCCGGGAAACTGGGTGAGGCAGTAGTCGACCAGCTGTCTCATGTGCTCTTCCTCTTCCAGCGCGAGCAGGCGCTGGAAGGTGCCGATGCGGATATGTCCGTGGCTGAGGCGCGTCATGACCGAGGAACGCGTTGGCGAGGGCTCGTCGCCTCGTGTCAGTTCTTCGCCGGTCTCCACGATGCTGAAGGTCTTGGACGTGTTCACGCCGAGCGCCTCGAGCATTTCTGTCGCAAGGATTTCTCGCACGCCGCCTTTCAGCGTCAGGCGTCCGTCGCCATCGCGGCTCCACGGCGTCTGCCCCGAACCCTTGGTCCCGAGATCGAGAAGGCGGTCCGAAGAATCGCGCATCTGGGCGAACAGGAAGCCGCGCCCGTCTCCGATTTCGGGGTTGTACACGCGGAACTGGTGGCCGTGATACCTGAGCGCTAGCGGTGTCGGCAGGTTATTTGGCAGGGGTTCGAAGCGTCCGAAATGCCTGACCCAGTTTTCGTCGGACAGATTCTCGAGACCCACCGCAGCGGCCCAGCGATCGTTGCGGAAACGCAGTGTCGCTTGGGGAAAATCGGCCACACGTACCTCATCGCCAAGCCAGTCGGCGAGCTGAGTGATCGGCGTTTCGGGGCGGTATTCGGCGGGTTTGGGGGCGCTGGGCATATGTGGGGGATGGGGAAGCAGGCACGCGCATGCAAGTCGTCTCTCGAAATTTGCTTCAGGTGGCGCTACCGCAGCATTCATGGATAGCGATTTCAGCGAGCGCAGCTGGCAGAGCCCCGACGGGCTGGAGCTGTATTTCCGCGATTATGCGGGCGACAAACTGCCCGTCCTGTGCCTTCACGGCCTGACCCGTAACAGCCGCGATTTCGAGGGGCTGGCGCCTTTCGTTGCGGAGAAGGGCCACCGTGTCATCGTGCCCGACATGCGCGGCCGCGGCCAGAGCGCCTATGCCGACGACAGCGCGACCTATGCCGTGCCGACCTATATCGCGGACGTGATGGCACTGCTCGAGCAGGAAGGGATCGACCGTTTCGTCTCCATCGGCACGTCGATGGGCGGTTTGATGACCATGCTGATCGCGCAACTCGCCCCGCAGAGGCTGGCTGGCGCGCTGATCAACGATATCGGGCCGGTGGTCGATCCGCGCGGGATCGACAAGATCAAGACCTACCTTGGCAAGGGCGGCAGCTTCCCCACCTGGATGCACGCTGCCCGCAGTCTCGAGGAAGTTCACGGCGCCTCGCATCCCGGTTTCGACACGAATGACTGGATTGCCATGGCCAAGCGCTCGATGACGCTGTGCAACAATGGCCGCATCGCGTTCGATTACGACATGAAAATCGCCGATCCTTTCAACGAGGTCGACGACAACGCCGTCCCGCCCGATTTGTGGCCGGGCTTCGAGGCACTGGCAGGCAAGCCGCTGGTTCTGGTCCGCGGCGAGGTTTCCGAGATTCTCAGCGCCGAAACGCTGGCCGAGATGCAGAAGCGTGCGCCCGATGCGGACACCGTGGTGGTCCCGCACGCTGGCCATGCGCCGACGCTCGACGAACCCGAAGTCCGCAGCGCCGTCGAAGCGCTGCTCGCCTCCGTCAAATGAGCAAACCCAACGACGGCATCCCGCCGCACGTCCTCCATATCTATCCCGACCGCGAGGCGGCTGGGCTGATCGCGCATTACGGGCGCAGGCTGCGGCATACGATCGTCACCGATGACGATCTGGTCATGCAGGCGATGCCTAAGGGGCTGACGCTCAAGCAGGCATCGCATTTCCCGCCGCTGGAGGGTGTTCCCACTCCCGGACGGCTGCAGAAGCTCGCCCGTGCAATGACGCCCTTCGATCTCGTGCTGACGCATGGCTGGGGGGCGATGGATGCGGCGATGGCGCATACGCTGTTCAAGGATGCGATGCAGCTTCCGCCGCTGATCCACCACGAGTTTTCGCTCGGTGAGGCCGAGGCGAGGCGCCTTTCGAAGCGGCGGACGTGGTATCGCCGGATCGCCCTCGGCAAGTCGTCGGGCCTCGTGGTGCCGTCGGAGAAGCTGGAAGAGGCGGCGCTGGTCGACTGGCAGCAGCCGCTCGGCCGCGTCAAACGCATCGCGCCCGGCGTCGATACGAAACTGTTCGCCAAGCAGCCCAAGCCCGATGGCTTCAGGGTCATCAAGCGTCCCGGCGAGTTCTGGGTCGGCACGCATGTCGACCAGGCAGACGCTCAGGACCTGCCGATGCTGGTTCGCGCGTTTTCCTCGCTTGGCGATGACTGGCACCTGATCGTGCTGGGCGAGGGTGCGGGACGCGCAGAGGCGGAACAGACCATCGACGCGCTCGAACTGAACGACCGGGTCCACTGGGTCGGCACGACGGCACAGCCGGAAAAGGTCATGGGCCTGCTCGATATCTTCGCCGTTGCAGCCGATGCGGGGCGCTTTCCCGAGGCGGGCGTACAGGCCATGGCGGCCGGAGCGCCGCTGGTGGTGCCGGACGAAGGCGAGCTTGCGCATACTGTCGCAGACGCCAACCATCCCTGGCTCTTCCAGAAGGGCGACGAGACGGCGCTCGGGGAAAAGCTGGGCGGTCTCGCCAAGGACAAGGCAGCGCGCCGCTCGGTGGGCGAGGCCAATCGCGCCCATGCGGTTGCCCGCTTCGATCGCGACAAGACCATCGCGACCTACCGCCGCCTTTACGGCAGCGCGATGCAGATCGAGCTGTAATGCCTTTCATCGCGCATTCACGCGGGCGGGGACAGGCTTGCCGCAACAGGGTCGAAAGCATTGCCCTTGTGCGGTGCGATGCTTAAAGACCCGCCCATTCAATTTTAGCCAATACTGGAGCCCGCGCCACAGTGGCCCGCACACCCAAGACCGAACCGACCCGCGAAGAAAAGAAGGCCAAGGCCGAAGCTGCAGAGCAGGAAGCGCTGCTGCGCGAAGTCGACGATGCCGTCAGGCAGGGCGATCTCGACAGCTTCCTTTCGACTTACGGCAAGCCCTTGCTCGGGCTGGTAATCCTCGGCCTCGCGGCTTTCGGCGGCTATATCTACTGGCAAAACCAGCAGGAAAAGGCGATCGAAGCGTCGGGCGAACAGCTCGTCCTTGCGCTCGAAAAGCTGAGCGATGGTGACGAAGCCAGCGCCCTGTCCCGCCTCGCTCAGGTCGATGGTGAAGGCAGCGCGGTCTACAGCGCCAAGATGGTGCGCGCGGGCCTGCTTTCGCAGAACGGCGATGACGCACAGGCAATCGAACTGTTCGGCGAAGTCGCCAATGCCGAAGGTGCTCCCGAAGAAATCCGCAATCTGGCGCTGATCCGCATGACGGCGCTCCAGATGGACACGATCAAGCCGGATGAGGTCGTCGCGGCTATGCAGCCGCTGGCGGCGCCGGGCGAACCCTTCTTCGCATCGGCGGGCGAACTGCTCGGCCATGCCTATCTCGAACAGGGCAAGCGCGACGAGGCAGCTGCGCTGTTCGCGGAAATCGCGCGTGACGAGAATACCCCGATGACGGCGCGTGCGCGCATGCTCAACTTGGCTTCGAGCCTTGGCGTCAATGCCGTGGACGACGTGCAGGACCTGCTCGACGTGCAGAGCGGTGGTACGGCTGCGCCCACGCTCGTCAACGAATGAAAAGAAACGGAATTTCGATGAGCCAGATCAATCTCAAGACCATCCTGCGTGCCGGTTCCGGCGCATCCCTCGCACTTGCGCTGGGTGCCTGCAGCGGCGGCCTGTTCGGTGGTGGCGACGGCGAAAAGGATACGCCGACCCTCGGCGATCGCCAGCCGATCCTATCGCGCATCGCCACCGGTGCCGAGGTCGATCCCGCTCTCGTCGGTACGCCGGTCGTGCTGCCCGCAGCGCAGGCAAACGACGTCTGGGGCCAGGCTGGCGGTACGGCCAGCAAGAGCTACGGCCATCTGGCGCTGGCGGAAACGCCCGCCCGCGCATTCACGGTCAATGTCGAAGGTGCCGGTGAACGCCGCCGCCTCGGCGCATCGCCCGTCATCGGCGGAGGCAAGCTCTTCGTCGAAGGTACCGACGGCCGCGTGACTGCGTTCGACGCGCAGACCGGCGCGGCGCTGTGGAACTACCAGAGCGACATTACCGACGATACGCGCGCTTCTGCCTTCGGCGGGGGCGTCAGCTTCGACAACGGTCGCCTTTACGGAACGGACGGTGCGGGCAATGTCTATGCGCTCGACGCCGATACCGGTGCGCAGCAGTGGAAGGTGAAGCCCGGCGGTCCGCTGCGCGGTTCGCCCACTGTCGCGTTCGGAAACGTCTTCGTCATGTCGCAGGACAACCAGCTCTTCGCGCTCGACGGGAATGACGGTGCGCTCCAGTGGCAGGAATCGGGCTCGACGACCATGGCTGGCGTGTTCGGCGTCGCCGCTCCGGCGGCAGGCCAGGGCACCGTGGTCGCCGGCTACACCTCGGGCGAACTCATCGCCTATCGTTACGAGAACGGCCGCAGCCTGTGGGCCGATGCTCTGGCTCGTACCTCGATCTCCACGCAGGTCGGCGCGCTGTCGGACATCGACGCCGATCCGATCATCCACAATGGCCGCGTCTATGCGCTGGGCCAGGGTGGCCGCATGGCCGCTTATGAGCTGGTAACCGGCCAGCGCCTGTGGGAACTGACCGTGGCCGGTATCTCGACGCCCGCCATCGCCGGTGACTGGGTCTTCGCGCTGACCGACGAGGGCAAGCTCCTCGCGATCAAGGCGGACACGGGCAAGGTGCGCTGGCTGACCCAGCTGCCGCGCTACCGGAACGAGGAAAAGAAGAAGAACCCGATCTTCTGGCAGGGTCCGGTTCTGGCCGGCGGCCAGCTGTGGGCGGCGAACTCGGAAGGCCAGATCTACCGGATCAGCACCGGAGAAGGTTCGGCCACGCTGTTCCACGAACTTGAAGAGCCGGTGAGCCTTGCACCCGTCGTGGCGCAGAACACGCTCTACGTGCTCGACGACAGCGGCCGCGTCACGGCATTCCGGTAAGGACCGGAAGGGTCAGCCGAGCGGCTGGCCCTCGTCCGTTTCGTACATCCTGAGTTCCTGCGAGGCGGGCGGGTTCGCCGCCATGACCTCGCGGAAGGTTGCCATGTGCGCGCTTTCGCCATGCGCGGCGAGCGCCGCCTGGTCGCGCCAGCGTTCGAACAGGATCAGCGTGTCGGGATCGGCGATGTCGCGGGCAAAGGAATAGTCGAGGCAGCCATCTTCGGCGCGGCTCGCGCGTACCATTTCGACGATGGCCTTCTGGGTTGCCGCATCGATCGTGCGGCCCAGCTTGATGGTGCCGTTGATCTGGATCATCGCCTCTCTCCTTCGCTCAGAAGCTGTATTTGTAGACTCGTGAAACGTCGCCCTGCCATTCGCCATGATAGCGGTCGAGCAGGACCTGCGCCGGGACCTTCCCGCTGGCGACGATCTCGTCCAGCGTTTCGAGGAAGCCGGTCTCGTTGTCGCCCGAGCTGTTGAAGCGGGCCCTTGAGGTCAGTCCGCTGCGCGCGACGGCGAGAACTTCCCTCGCGAGATCGCGCAGCTTGCCGCCGCCCGGGATGGACGCGTCGAGTGCAAGCTTGGGAACCGCGTTGCGAAGCTCCTCGCGCTCTTCCATCGTCCAGTGCTTGACCAGGTCCCACGCTGCGTCGAGCGCATCCTGTTCATAGAGTAGGCCGACCCAGAAAGCGGGAAGGGCGCAGATGCGGCTCCACGGACCGCCGTCGGCGCCGCGCATTTCAAGGAAGCTCTTGAGGCGCACTTCGGGGAAGGCGGTGGACAGGTGATCCCACCAGTCGCTCTCGGTCGGCTTTTCGCCCGGCAGCACTTCGAGCTTTCCTTCGAGAAAGTCGCGGAAGCTCAGACCCGCAGCATCGATGTATTTTCCGTCTCGGAAGACGAAATACATCGGCACGTCGAGCATGTAGTCGACCCAGCGTTCGTAGCCGAAGCCGTCCTCGAACACGAAGGGCAGCATGCCGGTGCGGTGCGGGTCGGTATCGCTCCAGATATGGCTGCGATAGGACAGGTATCCGTTCGGCTTGCCTTCGGTGAATGGCGAGTTGGCGAACAGCGCCGTCGCGAGCGGCTGGAGTGCAAGACCGGTGCGGAACTTCTGCGCCATGTCGGCTTCGCTCGAATAGTCGAGGTTTACCTGGATGGTGCAGGTACGCAGCATCATGTCGAGGCCCAGCGTGCCGACGCGCGGCATGTGCCGCTTCATGATCTCGTAGCGCCCCTTGGGCATCATCGGCAGTTCTTCGCGGGTCTTGTCCGGCCACATGCCGAGACCTAGGAAGCCCACATCGAGAGCCTCGCCAATTTTCTTCACCTGCTGGAGGTGGCGACCCGTTTCGGCGCATGTCTCGTGGAGGTTTTCGAGCGGCGCGCCCGACAATTCGAGCTGTCCGGCCGGTTCGAGGCTGACCGTCCCGTCCGCCCCGCGCATGGCGATGACCTTGCCGCCTTCCTCGACAGGCTCCCAGCCGAACTGGCGCAGCGACAGGAGGATATCGCGAATGCCGCCCTTCTCGTCATAGCTGGGGGCGCGGTGATCGCTCTTGTGGAATACGAGCTTTTCGTGCTCGGTCCCGATGCGCCAATCGGCCTTGGGTTTCTCGCCCTTCTGCATCGGCGCGACCAGCTGGTCGCGGCTTTCGATGATCGGATCGTCCTTGGCGGAAGTATCGCGCGTGCTCATGATCGGTGGCGATAGGCAACCGAACCTTGCGTGAAAAGGAAATTATTCCTCGTCGAGCCAGTCGCCCGCCTCGGCCATCCACACGGCTGTGCCGGCGATAGCAGCGGTTTCACCGCGAAGGATACGAGGACCAAGGCTGATCGGGCGCGCATTGGGGTGCGCGCGGATCATCGCCCTTTCGGCATCGTCGAAGCCGCCTTCCGGCCCCACCAACAGCGCCGCCGGATCGTCTGCATAGCAAAACGCGTCGGCGGCAGGCTCTCCCCCGTCCTCGTCCGCGAAATAGAGAATGCGTTCTTCGGGCCAGTCGCGCAGCAGCGCCTCGAGTTTCTGGACCGGTGCGATTTCGGGAAGAGCCGTGCGCGCGCATTGCTCCGCCGCTTCGGTTACTATCGTGTCGGCGCGCTCTGCATTGAGCTTGTCCGCGACGCAGCGCCGCGTGACCACGGGCGCGATCCGCGCAACGCCCAGTTCGGTCGCCTTCTCGAGCACGAGGTCGAACCGGTCTTTTTTGAGCAGCGCGGGACAGAGCCAGAAATCGGGCACTTCCTCGCGCTCGCGCAGCTGTTCCTTCACGGAAAGGGTGACGTGCCGCTTGGCCGCATCGACGACTTCTGCCGCCCATTCGCCCGTCACATCGTCGCACAGGATCACTGCATCGCCGGGCGAAACGCGCATCACCTTGCCGAGGTAATGCGCCTGATTGCCCTCGATCACGACTTGCGCATCGGCGGCAAGCGGGTTTTCGACGAACAGGCGGGGTGCGCTCTTGGGCGGCCAGGCGGGTGTTGCAGGCATGGCTTTGCAGGTGGCACGTGCGCTTGTAGGGAGCAAGCCATGAGCGACAGCGCGGCACCTGAAATCGTCCCCGACAGCGAACATCGCGGCCTTGTCGCGCGCCTGCCGCAGCTTCCGCGCGATCTCGCACAGCTTGCGCGGTTCGACCGGCCGATCGGCTGGTGGCTGCTGTTCTGGCCGTGCGTCTGGGGCGTGTGGCTGACCGGCGCAGGCTGGCAGTGGGCGCTGCTCGGCTGGCTGCTCCTGGGCAGCATCGCCATGCGCGGCGCGGGCTGCGTTTACAACGATATCGTCGATGCGAAGCTGGACCAAAAGGTTGCGCGCACGGCCAGCCGTCCCGTTGCAAGCGGACGGGTATCGAAGAAGCTCGCTTGGGGCTGGCTGCTGGTCCTTTGCCTCGTGGGGCTGGTAGTCCTGCTGCAGTTGCGGCCCCTCGCGCAGATCGTCGCTCTTGCGAGCCTCGCGCTGGTCGCCGCCTATCCCTTCATGAAGCGCATTACCTGGTGGCCTCAGGCATGGCTCGGCATGGTATTCACCTGGGGCCTGCTGGTCGGCTGGACCCAGCTGCGCGCCGATAACTGGGATGCGTTGGCTGCCATGTATGCGGGCGCAGCGCTCTGGGTGATCGGTTACGACACGATCTACGCCATGCAGGACCGCGAGGATGATGCGCTGGTAGGCATTCGCTCCAGCGCGCTGAGGCTTGGCGGCCATATCAAGGGCGGGGTGACGCTGTTCTACACCGGAGCGGTTGCGCTCTGGGCGCTCGCATTCTGGCTCTACCGTGCCGACTGGATCGCGCTGCTTGCGCTGCTTCCGGCTGCCGGACACCTCTTGTGGCAGGTCTCGACGCTCGATGGAGAAGACCCGGGTAATCCGCTTGAGCGGTTTCGGTCGAACCGCTGGACCGGTGCCTTGGTCGCTGCGGCCTGCTTTGTCGTGGGGAACGCGTAATGTGCAATCTCTATCGCATGACCAAGAACAAGGACGAGGTCGCGGCCTGGTTCGACGTGGTGAACGAGCTCGGCGGCGCGAATTTCGGTGCGGAAGTCTATCCCGGGTATCCGGGCGCAGTCGTCGCCGAGGGCAAGCTCACGCAGATGAGCTGGGGTTTCCCGCTGGTGATGAAGGGCAAGAGCGGCCAGCCGCTGAAGCCGAAGCCGGTCAACAACGCGCGGACCGACAAGCTCGACAGCTTCTTCTGGCGCTACAGTTTCGAGGAACGCCGCTGCCTCATCCCCGTCACTGCATGGGCGGAGGCCGAGGGGCCGAAGGGCGGCAAGACGCGTAGCTGGCTCTCGCGGCCCGACGCTGAATTGTTCGCTTGCGCAGGCGTATGGCGCAATTCGGACGAATGGGGCGATTGCTACTCCATGGTCATGACCGATGCTGGCGGTCTGGCGAAAGAGGTGCACACGCGTATGCCGGTGCTGCTCGCCAAGGACGACTGGAGCACGTGGACCGGCGGTTCGCCCGATGAGGCCCGCGCGCTTTGCCGTCCGTGGGAGGGCGAACTCGTGCTCGACCGGACCAAGGTGCCATGGTCGGGCAAAGGCCAGGTAGGGCTGCTTTAGTCGCCATGCGGATCGCGCTGTTCGAACCCGAGATCGCCGGAAACGTCGGCAATGTGATGCGGCTGGGTGCCTGCATGGGTGCAGGCGTGGACCTGATCGAGCCGCTCGGTTTTCCGTGGGACGACCGCCGCGTCCGCCGCGCCGCAATGGACTACATCGATCATGTCGAGGTCGTGCGCCACGCCAGTTTCGATGCTTTCCGCGAGGCGAGGGCAGGGTGCAGGCTGGTGCTGTTCACCACCCGCGCGACCCTGTCCTCCTATGAATTCGAGTACCGGCCCGACGACATCCTCCTCTTCGGCAAGGAAAGCGCCGGCGTGACCGATGCCGTGCGGGCAGAGGTCGACGCCAGCGTACGCCTGCCGATGAAGCCGGAGGTCCGATCGCTCAACCTGGCGACCAGCGCGGGCCTCGCGCTGGGCGAAGCGCTGCGGCAGACGGGGCAGTTGCCGAGTTAGGCTTTCCTCTATCCTTCCTATCGGGTCTGCTCTGGAAAATCGGGCGGCGCAGGATGATCTCATTCATAGCTGACGACCTCGAATTCGATGCCGTCCCAGTCGAAGAAGTAGAACCTGCGGCCGGGCTCGTAATCGTCGTGACCGAAGGGCTTCAGGCCATGGCGCTCGACCACCTCTTCCGCCGCGTCGAGATCGCCAACGGTGAAGGCGATGTGGTTGAGCGGCTGGCCCTTCCGGTATTCGCCTTTCACGTGGTCGCCTGTGTAAAGCGCGATGTAGTCGTGATCGGCGCCGACATGCACGGACCTTCCGAATTTCATCGAAGGGCCACGCCAGCGCTCTTTCCAGCCGAGCAGGTCGATCAGAAGGGCGGCGCTGCGTTCGGGGTCGGTGACCGAGATATTGGCGTGTTCGAGGCGGCCCTGTGGTTTCGGGTGTGCCATGGTGCATCTCCTTTTGCAGCCTGCGCGTTGGGCAGGCTCGATTGCGATGCACAAGGATATGCAACCTCAAGCTAAGTTGAGGTCAAGCTTTGTTTTCGCTATCGCTGTGATCGATGAAAGCGAACGACCTCCTGCCAATCGGCGATCTCGCCCGCCGCACCGGCCTCTCGGTGTCGGCAATCCGCTTCTACGAGGAGAAGGGGTTGGTCGAACCGCATCGCACCGCGGGCAACCAGCGGCGTTTCCTGCGCAGCGACATCCGACGGCTGAGTTTCATCCTGATTGCTCAGAAACTCGGCCTTTCCCTGTCGGAGATAGAGGATGCGCTTGCCGGCCTGCCGCAGGGTCGCACTCCCAATGCCGCCGACTGGAAGCGGATAAGCGGGGAAGTGAAGCAGCGCATCGACGCGCAGATCGCCGCTCTCGAGAAGGTGCGCGAGGATCTCGATGGTTGTATCGGTTGTGGTTGCCTCTCCCTCAAGAAATGCGCGCTCTACAATGCGGGTGACAAGTGGGGCGAGGGCGGCAGCGGCCCGCGGGTACTGCGATAGCTCTCCTGTATCGGGCTAATCCCATTTGCGGGTAGCAGCGCGCGCCCTCGGCGTGCATGAAGGGCATCGATCCCGGCCAATCCACATGGCGGGGACGATGGGGAGAGAGATGAAGATCGAATTCGCACCCGAGCTCGAAGCATTCCGCGCCGAAGTTGCAGAGTTCTTCGCCACTGCGCCCACGCCCGCCATTCGCGAGGCCGGCCGCAAGACCACCAGCGTCTTCGCCCCGTTCAAGGAATGCATGGAATGGCACCGCATCCTTTATGAAAAGGGATGGGTGGCCCCGCACTGGCCCGAGGAATACGGCGGCACCGGCTGGAGCGTGGAGCAGCGCTTCATCTTCGCCGAGGAATATCGCAAGGCCGACCTTCCGCCGCTGCTGCCGCAGAGCCTCGGCATGGTGGGGCCGCTGCTGATCGACATCGGGACGCAGGAGCAGAAGGACCGCTACCTTCCCGGCATCCTCAATGGCGACGATTTCTGGGCGCAGGGCTATTCGGAACCCAACTCCGGTTCCGACCTCGCCTCGCTGAGCTGCCGCGCGGAGCCCGATGGCGACGACTACATCATCAACGGCTCGAAGATCTGGACTACATACGCGCATCACGCGAACCGCATGTTCATGCTCGTGCGCACCAGCAACGAGGGCAAGAAGCAGCAAGGCATAACCTTCCTGCTGCTCGACCGGATCGACTATCCGGGCATGGAAATCCGTCCGATCGTGGGCCTCGACGGCTTCCCCGAACAGTGCGAGGTCTTCTTCGAGGATGTGCGCGTACCCCAGTCGGGCCGCGTCGGTGAGGAGAACGACGGCTGGAGCGTCGCCAAGCACCTCCTCAAGCACGAGCGCGGCGGCGGCAATGCCGCGAGCCCGACGCTGATGCGCTATTGCGAAAGGGCGCGGGCAGCGGCCGAGAAGACGCCTTCGCCTTTCGGCGGTATGGTCGCGGACGATGCGGTTTTCCAGCGCGAGATCGGTGAGCTGGAAGCGGACATCGCCTCGCTCGGGCATTTCGAGAAGCTGGCGATCAGCGGTCACGAGATCGCGCGCGATCCCGCGTTCCCCTCGATGAACAAGACGATCAATTCGGAGCTGGTGCAGCGCGCCTCGGTGCTGATGACGCAGGTTTCAGGCGTAGACGGCCTCGCGCGGCAGCTGGAGGCCCTGCGTGTGGGTTCGAACGTAGAACCGCTCGGCAGCGAGTTCGATCTCGTCTCCATGCCGCTCTATCTCAACAGCCGTGCGACCACGATCTACGCCGGTTCCAATGAAGTGCAGCGCGACCTGATCGCCCGCACGGTGTCGGGGAGCTAAGCCGATGGATTTCAGCTTCACGGACGAACAGCAGATGCTGCGCGATGGCGTCGGCAAGTTCCTGGAAAAGAGCTACGATTTCGACACTCGCCAGAAGCTGGTGAACTCGGACGCGCCCTGGTCAGCCGACGCATGGCAGCAATTCGCCGAATTTGGCCTGCTGGCGCTGCCCTTCAGCGAGGAGCAGGGCGGTCTCGGCGGTTCGATCTCCGATTGCGTCGCGTTTGCCGAGCTGTTCGGCAAACATCTGGTGATCGAACCCTATCTCGGCTCGGTCATTCTTGCAGGCTCGGCGCTTGCGCAGAGTGGGCATGAGGCCGCGCAGGAGTGGGTGGAAAAGATCGTCTCGGGCGAGGCAGTGGTCGCTTTCGCTTTCGAGGAAGGACACGGGACGGCTTCGCCCGAGCTGGTCACGATGACCGCGCAGGGCAGCGGAGACAGCGCGCGCCTGACCGGCGAAAAGCGCCTCGTCCATGCGGGCGGGGATGCGGATGCCATTGTAGTGCTGGCAAGGAAGGGCGAGGGCGGCCCTCCCGCATTCTACCTCGTCGAAGCGGGGGCGGAGGGCCTCGATGCGCGCGCCTACACGACCATCGACGGGCGCAGCGCAGCGAACATCACCTTCAACGATGTCGCCGCGACCGAGCTTCAGGCCTCCGAAGAGGCAGTCGAAAAGATCATCTCCGAAGCAATCATCGTCCAATCGGCGGAGGCGGTCGGCGCGATGGAAGCCCTCGTCGCGATGACCGGCGAATATGCCCACACGCGCAAGCAGTTCGGCGTGCCGATCGCGACCTTCCAGGCCGTCGCGCACCGCCTCGCGGATATGAAGATCGCCTATACCAAGGCGCGCGCGACGCTGATCTACACCACAGCGCTGGCCGAATCCGGGGCGGCGACCCCGCGCGATATCGCCATCCTCAAGGGACAGATCGGCAAGCTGGGGCGGGCCGTCGGAGAAGCCGCCATCCAGACGCACGGCGGCGTCGGCATGACCGACGAGCTAAGCGTCAGCCACTACCACAAGCGCCTGCTGGCCTGCGACACGATCTTCGGCGACCATGCTTATCACTTCCGCAAGGTCGGGATGGGTTAACTCAGCCGAGGATCAATGCGGCGGTGAGTGCCAGCGCTGTGGCCGCGATCGCGCGATGCATCCGGGATGGCCCGGAACCCTTCCTGCCGCCCAGAAGAAGCGAGACGGTCGCCGCGATAGGCAGGACCGATATCGCCGTCCCGCTGGCGAGATAGACTGCCTTGCTGGTGTAGCGCCACGATTCGGCGGCCGGACCCTCGGCGCCCCAAGGGTAGCAGTTTGCTGTCCAACGCCCTGCCGAACACGCTTCCGCTCCCAAGGCCATCACCAGATCGATAGCAATAATGACGCCGAACAGGCTGAGAGCAATCCCGATCAGGAGGAGAAGCTTGTCTGTTCGTGCCATGTGCCGGGTCCAGCCGTTCGGGAGCGGATGAGGCGCGCGCCCTAGTGCTCCGGCCCGAGATCGGGATCGAGATCGCGCGGGCGGGCGAAGTGGACGAGCTTGCCGCAACCTTCCTTCAGCTCGGCCCAGTCGTCGATATCGAGCTCGAATACCGCGAAGGCGGCGGTCGGGAATTTGACCTTGGCCTCGTCGAACAAGGCGTTCTCGTTCTTCGGTGCGACCAGTTCGAAGACCATGTCGCCAAAGCCGGGGTTATGGCCCGCGAGCAGGAGAGTGTCGGCATCTCCGCCATCTTCGCGGATCACGTCACAGATCGTTTCTGTCGAGGCGAGATAGAGGCGGTCTTCCCATTCGGGTTCGATACCTATCGCTGCCTGTTCGAGCGTGGTTTTCACGCGCTGCGCAGGGCTGGCGACCAGCTTGTCCCACCTCACCCCGTGTTCCCGGATGTGCTTGCCGATCAAGGCGGCGCCCTTGCAGCCGCGGGAATTCAGACCCCGGTCGAAATCGCGCTTGTCGCTCTGCCCCCAGTCGGACTTGGCGTGGCGCAATAATCCAAGGACCTTCACTGCTCTTCGCTCTCCGCGGTTTCGGCTTCGTCTTGCGTGTCTTTCCCAACACCCTTCGCGACGCGCTGTAAAGCCTCGTCGAGTGTCAGGCGTATGACGGGCGTGCCTTCGGGGAAGGCGGAGAGCAGCCGGCTGGGAAAGGCGGAGGAGAGCACGACGAAGTGCCCGGCATCGTCCTTGCTGCGGATGAGCCGCCCGAACGCCTGGGCAAGACGCGCCCGGATGATGCGGTCGTCATAACGCTGCGCACCGCCCGCCTGCTCTGCCGCTGCAGCGCGGCGGGCGCGGTGGAGAATGGTGGGGCGGGGCCACGGCACGCTCTCCATCACCACGCAGCGCAGGGACCGGCCGGGAACGTCCACCCCGTCACGCAGGGCATCTGTGCCGAGCAGGCTGGCGCGGGCATCGTCGCGGAAAATATCGGTGAGTGTGCCGGTATCGATCGGGTCGACATGCTGGGCAAACAGCGGCAGCCCTGCGCGCGCAAGCCGGTCGGCAATCCGCCCGTAGACCGCGCGCATCCGGCGGATCGCGGTGAACAGGCCGAGCACGCCGCCGTCAGACGCCTCGATCAGCCGGGCATAGGCCCCGGCGAGAGCGGGAATGTCGCCGCGCTTGATATCGGTGACGATCAGCACTTCGGCTCGGCCTGCGTAATCGAAGGGACTGTCGGCCTGCGTGGTTTTGGGCTGCAATTCGAGATGCGGCGCGCCGCTTTTGGCGATGGCATGGTCCCAGTCGGGGCCGGTCTCGTCACGGTCCGTCAGCGTGGCGCTGGTCAGCATCACACCATGCGAGGGTTCGAGCACGACCTGCGCAAACGGTTTCATCGGGTCGAGCCAATGGCGATAGAGCCCGACGTCGAATTCACGCGCGTCGTTGCGATCGACCGCCAGCCAGTCGACGAATTCGGGATCGGCCGGCCCGCCGAGGCGCGAGAGCAGGGCTTCCCACGCGGCGATGAGATCGATGCGCCAGGCGAGTGAGTGCCGCGCGCCCTCGATCCGGGCCCGGCCCTGACCATCGAGCCAGTCTGGTGCATCCTCCAGCACGGCCTCTAGCCTTCCGGCGAGCTTCAACAACGGCGTACGGATCTGCGCCAGCGCCTGCGCTGCGGTGCCTGCTGCCTCCACGAGTTCTCCCGGCAGCTGTGCGGTCTCGGTTTCGATGCCGTAGCCTGCCTCGAGCCCGCTCTCGTCGCGGGCGAAGGTGGTCGCGCGGACCTGTGCAAGCAGTGCTTCGAGTGGTCCCGACGGCGCCCCCTCTGCCAGCCGCCCCAACCAGCCGTCCGAAGGCAGTGCCTCGGCAGCTTCCACCGCGGCCTCGACTGCATCGCCGCCCGCTTCGTCATAGCTCGCGACATCGGCAAGCCTTGCGGCAAGACCGCGCCGGCGTCCGCGCGAATTGCGCTCCGGCCCGATGATCCAGCGGCGAAGCTCGATCGCTTCCTGCCCGGTCAGCGCGGCTGAGAAGGTGCTGTCGGCGGCATCGAAAACGTGATGGCCCTCGTCGAAGACGATGCGGGTCGGACGGCTGGCGAGGTCGCGCCCGCGCGCGGCGTTGACCATTACGAGCGCATGGTTGGCGATCACGAGGTCGGCTTGCGCCGCATTCCTCGCGCTGCGCTCGATGAAACACTTCCGGTAATGCGGGCAGCCTGCATAGACGCATTCGCCGCGCTGGTCGGTGAGCGCCGCGATCCCGCGCTTGCGGAACAGCGTGCCGAGCCAGCCGGGCAAGTCCCCGCCGATCATGTCGCCGTCCTGCGTATAGGCCGCCCAGCGAGCCACCAGCTGCGCGAGGATCGCCGGACGCCCGGCAAAGCCGCCCTGCAGTGCGTCCTCGAGATTGAGCAGGCAGAGGTAATTCTCGCGCCCCTTGCGCACCACCACCGGCGGCGAGCCGTCGGGGCGTGTCGCGGGCCATGCGCGGGTGCTTTCGCGGCGCAGCTGGCGTTGGAGGTTCTTGGTGTACGTGCTGACCCAGACCGTCCCGCCCGATTGCGCCGCCCAGAGCGATGCCGGTGCGAGATAGCCGAGGGTCTTGCCGATCCCCGTACCCGCCTGGGCGAGCAGGACATGTGGGCGCTTCTGCGCATCGCGCGGGGCGAACACCCCGCCGGCACCGCGCGCGAAAAGGCGCTGCCCCTCGCGCTTCTCGGCGCCTTCGCCGGTCAGCCGCTCAAGGTGTGCCTCGATCTCCGGTTCGTCGATCAGGACCTGCGCAGGCTGGGGCCGGTCTGGCGTTTCTTCCCATTCCGGAAGCTTGGTGAAGAGCCATTTTTCGGCTTTCTGTGGCTTGGCGACATGGGGGGCGAGCACATTCGCCCACGGCCAGCGCAGACGCGCCAGGGATTGCAGGCTCGACCATGCGCCCTCGCGCTCGGCCCAGTCATCGCTCTCGCAGGTGGCCACCAGTGCTCCTGCCGCCTGTTGCAGCAGCAGCGGGACGTCGGCGTCGTCAGCGGGCGCTTCCAGTCCCAACGCATCGGCGAGGCCCTTGGGCGTCGGCACGCAGAACTTCGCCGGATACACGAAAGCGAACAGTTCGAGCAGGTCGAGCCCCGACAGGTCGGGATAGCCCAAGCGGCTCGCCACCAGCGGCGCATTCATCAGCAGCAGCGGCGTATCCGCAGCCGCCATGACCGCCTCGCCCTTCGAACAGCCGCGCGTCGCGCCATTGGCATCGCGCAGCCAGGTGCCTGCGTGGCTGGCATGCAGCGAGGGAAGGGGGAGAGGCTGGCTCACCCCCTCGCGTTAGAACACAAACGGAACGAGGGGCAAGGCGTGTACCGCCCAATCCCCCTCGAATTATGCCGCGATCGACAGTTCCGATGCGTGGAGCGCCTGTTCGAGGTCGGCGAAGATGTCTTCGGCGTCTTCCAGCCCGACCGACAGGCGCAGCAGGCCCTCGCCGATGCCGTGCGCGGCGCGCTCTTCGGGCGTGTAGGTCGAATGCGTCATGCTGGCCGGATGCTGGATGAGCGTTTCGGCATCGCCCAGCGACACTGCACGGGTGATCATGCCCAGGCGGTTCATGAAGCGGATGCCCTGGTCGTACCCTCCGGCAAGGTCGAAGGCGATCATGCCGCCGGGCAGCGCCATCTGGCGGCTGGCGAGCTCGGCCTGGCCGAAGCTTTCGAGACCCGGATAGTGGACTGCGGCAACCTGCGGCTGGGCTTCCAGCCAGCGTGCGACTTCGAGAGCGGTCTTGCTGTGGCGCTCCATCCGCAGCGCCAGTGTCTTCAGGCCGCGCATCACCAGCGTCGCGGTGAAGGGGCTCATCACCGCGCCGGTCATGTCTTTCAGGCCTTCGAGCCGCACCTTCTGCATCGTTTCCGCGCTACCGGCGACAAGGCCGCCGACGAGGTCGCCATGGCCGCCAAGATACTTGGTGGCCGAGTGCACGACGATATCCGCGCCGAGCTCGACCGGACGGGTCAGGGCAGGGGTGGCATAGGTATTGTCGACCACGACCTGCGCCCTGCGCTTGTGCGCGACTTCGCTGATCGCAGCGATATCGACCAGCCGCATGTTCGGGTTCGCAGGCGTCTCGAAATAGACGACCTTCACCTTGTCGGTCATCGCCGCTTCGAGCGCAGTCGGATCGGTCAGGTCGACATGCGTCACCTTCACGCCGAACTTGGCAAGCCCGTGGCGGAAGAAGGCAAAGGTACAGCCGTAGAGCGTCTTGTCGGTGATGATCTCGTCACCGGCCTGTAGCAGGCTCCACATCACCGCGGTGATCGCACCCATGCCGCTTGCCGTGGCAACGCCAGCCTCGGCGCCCTCGAGCGTGGCGATGCGCTGTTCGAGGAGATCGAGCGTAGGGTTGGAGATACGGCTGTAGAAATAGCCCTGCTGGTCGCCTGCGAAGATAGCGCCGCCCTGTTCCGCGCTGTCGAAGGCGAAGGTCGATGCCATGTGCATCGGTGGGGTCAGCGCGCCCATGTTCTCTGCCGGATCGTACCCGTGATGGATGGCGCGGCTGGAGAATCCGGAAAGCGTGGAGCGACTCATGTGATTGACCTCATTGTGCGTGTTTGAAGCCGGTATACCGCTATCTGACTGGAATATCCCTGCGAAGTATGCCAACCGAAGGGTCATTATTGGCAGATTGTGCTACTGGAGGGCGTGATGGACGCGAAAGACCGCCAAATCCTGCGTGAATTGCAGCGCGACGGACGGCTCACCAATGCCGAGTTGGCGGAACGGGTAAACCTGTCCCCTTCGCCCTGCCTGCGCCGGGTCCGCAACCTCGAAAGGGCCGGCGTGATCGATCGCTATGTCGCCATCGTGGATCGTGAAGAAGCGGGTTATCCGGTGACCGCCTTCGTCCAGGTCACGCTCGCCAGGCACGACCGCGAGGTGGTCGAGGCCTTCGAACAGCGCGTGCGCGAAACACCGCAGATACTCACCTGTCATCTGATGACGGGAAGTTCAGACTATCTTCTCCAGATCGTGGTCGCAGGCCTCGATGCCTACGAGGCGTTTATGCGAGACACACTGCACACGACGCCGGGCATCGCCACGATCAACACCAGCTTCGTCTACGGTACCGTCAAGGACACGGTGGAGCTGCCCTGACGCGGTTTCGCGCTTGCAACACGCGCGCGCTTGCGCAACAGGCTCACCCCTATGAGCATGAACGATCTGATCACCGCCGCACGTGTGTCCAAGGCCTGGCCCTTCCAGGAGGCGCAGCGGCTGCTCAAACGCTATCCCGACGGTGTTAAGCCCGACGGCAGCCCCGTGCTGTTCGAGACAGGCTACGGCCCCAGCGGCCTGCCGCATATCGGCACCTTCCAGGAAGTCCTGCGCACCACGCTTGTTCGCCGCGCCTATGAAGCGATGATCGGGGCGAAGCCCGAGGACGGCAAGACGCGCCTCGTCGCCTTCTCCGACGACATGGACGGCCTGCGCAAGGTGCCCGACAACGTGCCCAATCAGGCACTGCTCGAGGCAAACCTCCACCTGCCTCTCAGCCGCGTGCCCGACCCGTTCGAGAAGGGCCACGAGAGCTTCGCCGCGCACAACAATGCCAAGCTTCGCGAATTCCTCGACCAGTTCGGTTTCGAGTACGAGTTCATCGCGGCGAACGACATGTACAACTCCGGGCGCTTCGACGATGCGCTGCGACAGGTCCTGCGCAAGAACCAGGACATCCTCGACATCATGTTGCCGACGCTTCGCGAGGAGCGCCGCCAGACCTATTCGCCGGTGCTGCCGATCTCGCCCTCCACGGGCCGCGTGCTGCAGGTGCCGGTCGAGGTTCTCGATGCGGAAGCCGGCACGATCCGCTTCACGGACGAGGACGGCACGGTGGTCGAACAGTCGGCTCTGGGCGGAATGTCCAAGCTGCAGTGGAAGGTCGACTGGGCGATGCGCTGGTATGCGCTCGGCGTCGATTACGAGATGTACGGCAAGGACCTGACCGACAGCGGCGTGCAGTCGGGCCGCATCGTCAAGGTGCTCGGCGGGCGCAAGCCGGAAGGCCTCATCTACGAGATGTTCCTGGACCAAAACGGCGAGAAGATCTCGAAGTCCAAGGGCAACGGCCTCTCGATCGAGGAATGGCTGCAGTACGGCAGCGAAGAGAGCCTCGGCTTCTACATCTTCCCCAATCCCAAGAGCGCCAAGCAGCTGCACGTGGGCGTGATCCCGCGCGCGGTGGACGATTACTGGCAGTTCCGCGAGCGGTTGAGCGAGCAGGAACTCGACAAGCAGCTCGGCAATCCGGTCTGGCACCTCCAGCGCGCGAACGGCGGGTTCGAAACCGACGAGGCCCCGGGTGCAGGCGACAGCCTGCCGGTGACCTACGGCCTGCTGCTCAACCTCGCCAGCGTGCTGGGCGCAGAGGCCAGCGAGGACGCGCTGCGTGATTATCTCGCCAGCTACATCGGCGCCGACAAGATTACCTCCGAGCTGGAGGTCCTGATCGGGACCGCGGTGGCCTATACCCGCGACTATATCGTCCCGACGCTGAAAAAGCGCGCGCCCGAGCCGAACGAGGCAGAAGCATTGCGGGCGCTGGACGCCTATTTGGCGGGGGCTTCGGAATACACCAGCGCTGAAGATCTCCAGACCGAGGTCTACGAGATCGGCAAGCGCGAGGAGTACGGCTTCGAGTCGCTGCGCGACTGGTTCAAGGCGCTCTACCAGACCCTGCTCGGCAGCGATCAGGGACCGCGTATGGGCAGCTTTATTGCGCTCTACGGGGTCGAGAATTCGCGCAAACTGATTGCCGAGGCGCTGGCACGCGCCTGACGCTCCGGCTCAACTGTGCTTGCGCGTGCGGTACCACTTGGTGAGCACGTATTTGGCGCCCGCAATCACCGGCGTTCCGGCATGCATCGTGTCCACATTGGGTTCGCCCTCGGGTGTGGCGTTGTTCCACACTAGGAGAACGCCCGGCTTGGGTTCGATCGAGGCGCCGACTTCGGTGAAGTGCGTGTGACCGCCCTCCTGGACCTTGTTGAGGAAGGCCATGGCAGTCCAGCAGCGTTGACCGCCGCGCTTGCGCTCCAGCTTCCAGTATTCCTGGTCGGTGTAGAACCAGTCGTTATGCGGCTTGAACTCCTGGCCCGGCAGGTAACGCTGGCCCTGGATTGCCTCGCCGGTGACCGGGTTCATGCCCAGCAGGTCGTCGATCCGGCGCGAGATGCCTTTGACGAAGGGATCGTTGGGGTTGAAATTGCCCGAGTAAGACGTGCGGAACTTTGCGATATAGGCCGTCTCGTGCAACTCGCTCGGCCGCGCGACCACATCGATCATGGTGATGAACCGGCGGCATTCGTCGGGCGAGAGGAAATTCGGCACGGCGAAGATCTCGGCGCGGTCGGTCGGCACCTTGTAGATCTCGGGATCGTTTTCGAGGCGTTCGCGCACCTTGGCGCCGATACGCCTGAGAGCATCCTGATCGGGAATCGCAGTGGTCTTGGTCATGGCAGGAAGTGTTAGCGTGGCTCCGCCGCCGCGAAAACCGTCAACTTGCAGAGCGGGTTGGACTCGCTAAGCTCGCGCCAAATTCCTGAGGGGAGTGACTAAATGACCGATACAGCCCGCCGCTATTCCGCCGGTGCGATGATTTTCCACTGGGTGATCGCCATCGCCGTCATCGTGAACTGGAGGCTGGCGGAGAACGCCGAGCATGCCGAGGCGATGGAGGACAAGATTGCCATCTTCGCCAATCACAAGGCGCTTGGCATACTGATCCTCGTCCTGACGCTCGGACGGCTGGCCTGGCGCTGGACCCACCCTGTTCCGCCGCTTCCTTCGAACCTCGCAAAGTGGGAGGCGACGCTGGCGCGCACGGTGCATGTCATCTTCTACGTCCTGTTGATCGGCTTGCCGCTGGGAGGCTGGATGGCCAATTCGCTGTCCGGACGGGAGATCGACATGTTCGGCCTGTTCGTGATCCCGCCTCTGCCCGTCGGCGAGAATGCCGAGGCCGCCAAGGCCATCTTTGGCCTTCATGCGACGGGTGGCAGCGTGTTCATCTACCTGATTGCGCTGCATATACTTGGCGCGTTGAAGCATACGTTCTTCGACAAGAATGGCGGGATCTTCCGCATGCTTCCCTTCGGCAAGGTCCCCGACTGAGGCCAAGGAAAAACCCCCGCCGATCGCTCGGCGGGGATTTCTCTGCTTCTCCGATCCACTCTCACGCCGGAGAAGCGGGGTGAGGTAAGTGACTTACCAGAAGAAGTCGTAGATCACGTCGACCACTTCGCCGCTGTAGATGTCGACCAGCAGCACGTCGTCGTGATACCGGACCCAGCGATAGGGGCCGTAGACTTCCGGCAGGCGATAGCGCCAGGGATCGTTGATCCAGTAGCGGCTGCCGAAGAACAGGTTGCCAAGGCGGAACCCGATGTCGAGCCTGCGATAGCGATAGTCCCGGTACGGCGCGTAGTAACGGCCGAGGCGGAAGATGCTGCGGTTGGTATGGCGATAGCGATACCAGTCGTAGCGGTGGTTATCGCGCCAGCCGTAACGGTCCCACCGGTCGTAATTGTGCCAGCGGCGGCCATCCCAATAGCGCGAACGACGCTCTAGCGTGCTGCGGGCAGCACGGTCACGGACGCTGCGCTCGCGATAGATGCGTTCCGCGCGGCGATCGGCCCGACGGTCTGCGCGACGTTCCTGATAGCGACGTTCTGCGCGGCGGTCGGCACGACGCTCGGCGCGACGCTCTTCGATCCGACGCTCGGTGCGGCGTTCCGCACGACGTTCGGCACGGCGCTGTTCTTCGCGGCGTTCGCTGCGGTTCCAGTCGCGACCCGAACGCTCCTGCGCCCGTTCTGCACGGCGGTCACCACGGTTCCAGTCGGCGCCGCGACGTTCCTCGGCGCGGTTCTCGCGCGAGACTTCGCGGACAGCCTGGCGACGAGCACGTTCGCGCTCGGCACCGTAGTCACGGCGTTCCTGGCGCCGTTCCTGGCGCTGTTCGCTGCGGCGTTCCTGACGCTGCTCACTACGACGCTCCTGGCGTCGTTCGCTGCGTCGTTCCTGGCGTCGATCGCTGCGGCGTTCCTGGCGGCGCTGCTGCTGTCGTTGTTCGCGATCCTGCTGCGAGCGCTGCTCGGCAGCTGCGGCCGCTTCAGCCTGTGCGGGCAGGGCAGTGACCGCCATCGCGACCGCGAGGGCGCTCAGCGCGCTGCCTTTCATCAGCTTTGTAAGTGTCATGGAGCGTGTCCTTTTCTTCTTCTTCAAGCCGCTCCACACCTGCGGCTCATGTTCGATGTATTGCTTTGTATCACATCGGCCTGACTTGTATCTGAACCGGATCGTCGACCTTACGTTCATGTTGGGAGCAGCGAAAATTAACGCAACCCAGTGCCAATTCATGCGTTGGCTCTTGCGATGATCGATAATCTCCCTGCGGTCCGGAAGGACGTTATTGCACGGCTGACGGAAGCCGCAACCGGCCGCAAGTCGCCGATGCACACCCCCGTGGTGGCGACCGCCGATGCGGATGCACGTATCATGGTCTTGCGTGATTTCGATCCGGAGAGCTGGACCTTGCGATTCCACACCGACGTGCGATCTCCGAAGTCCGATGTCATCGGCGAAGGCGCGCCGCTTTGCGTCCTGTTCTACGATCCCGAAGCAAAGGTGCAGATCCGTTGTCGGGGAACAGGCCGGATCGAATCGGAAAGTCAGCGGGTGCAGGAATTCTGGGAGGCGAGCGATCGCTTTGCCCGCCGGTGTTATCTAGGGGCGCCACCGGGCGAAGTTCGCGATGAGCCGTCGAGCGGACTTCCGGACTGGGTCGAGGGAGCGCGTCCCACCGAGGAAGAACTGGCCCCGGCTCGCCAGAATTTCAGCGCTCTTATCGTCGAGATTGCCACCATCAACTGGTATTACTTGTCCTTCGGTGGACATCGTCGTGCGATCCTGCGCAGGGACGAGGCGAATTGGGTTACTCCCTGATAAACCATCCCGATTGTCGGGCTGGTCATGTTTAAGAGCGAGTATAGGCGGAATCCGTTATTTAACAGAGGCTAGCCGGCTCTATGACGTCCAATACGCGCATTCTTATGCTGTTCGACAACATGAACCGCGACTACGTGTCGCGGTTGCAATCGGGTGCCGCGCGCAAGGCCAGTGCGTCCGGCGTGACGATCGAGGCAGAGAATATCCACGGAACGGACAGGAGCGTCGAGAGCCTGCTCGATTCTCCGGGCCTTGGCGGCGTCATCCTGACCGCGCCATTGTGCGATGACCGTCATGTCCTCCTCCAGCTGGAAAAAAGAGGCATCCCTTTCGCACGCATTGCTTCGATGCTCGATCCGGGCCGGGGGATCACCGTATCCATGGATGAGTACGAGGCGTCGCGTGAGATTACGGGGCTGCTGCTCGAGGCCGGCCATCGCCGCATCGCGATCATTCGCGGACCCCGTTCGCACCTTGCGAGCATGCGGCGTTACAACGGCTTCACTGCCGCCATGGGGACCAAGGGTGGCCGAGCCGATCCTGCATTGATCGTGGAGGGCGATTTCACGCCCGAGAGCGGCAAGCAGCTCGCCTCCAAGCTGTTGGCTGGAAGACCGACCGCGGTCTTCTCGAGTAATGACGGCATGGCCGCCGGTTTCATCGAGGCGGCGAGGGCGGCAGGTTATGACCTCCCGGGCCAGATCTCGATCGTGGGCTTCGACGATGATCCGGTTGCCAAATCACTCAATCCGCCGCTGACCACCGTGCGCCAGCCGCTGGAAGAAATGGGGGCGACCGCCTGCACCCTCCTGGCCGACTGTATCAGGGGATCGGGCCGGAGCGTGGCCCATGCCGATGTGCCCTATGCGATTGTGGAACGATCTTCGATTGCGCCGCTGGCGACGGAAGCAGCCAGCGCTGCCTGATCAGGCGGAGTGAACCGAGTGCCGGTTTCGTCCGGCGTGCTTTGCATCATACAGGGCCTGATCGGCCGCACGCAGCAAATCGCGCTCGTCCCAGCCGGGCTTGAGTTCGGCAATGCCGATACTGAGCGTGATCTCTATCGGCTCTTCCCACCGGGTCGAGCTGAGGCGATCATTGATCGAGATGCAGCGTAGGTCGAGCTCTTCCGCGCGGCGGCTGGGGAAGACGAAGAGGAATTCCTCGCCTCCGATACGGCCGACTGAATCATCGCCAATCGCCTCGTCGCACAGGATGTCGGCGATGCCCTTGATCACCCTGTCGCCGACACCGTGGCCGAATTCGTCGTTGATACGCTTGAAGTAATCGATGTCGATCATGGCGACCGACAGCGGGTCGCCCGTCAGTTCGGACGCGTCCATCGCCTCGGCAAGATTGGCGAGGATACAGCGGCGGTTGGGCATGCCGGTCAGCGGGTCGGTGGCAGCCAGTGTGCGGACTTCGGCAGCTTCGCGCTCTGCCCTGGCGCGGGCGGCTTCGAGCTGGCGCATGGTTTCGGCACGTTCGGTCACATCGAGCATCGTGCCGAACAGAGCAGTGACACGGCCCCTGCTGTCGGCTTCGGCCTCGCCGCGGCAATCGATATAGACGATCTCGTTATCGCCGCGCCGGATCCGTGCCTCGAAGGCAAAGGGCAGGGCATGGCTGGTCGCCTCGACGATGAAGGATCGCACTCGTTCGCGATCGTCTTCGTGGAAGAGGTCGAACCAGTCTTCGAGGCTCGGCTGGCTCTCGGCATCGAAACCGCAGATGCGCAGTGCTTCGCGCGACCAGCGGGCCGAATTGTCGACCGGGCTGAAACGCCAGTGGCCGACCTTGGCCGCACGCTCGGCGGATTCGAGCAGGCGCGCATTCTCCGCGATCTCCGCGAGGTCACGTCCGCGCTGGGCGAGCAGGAAGGCGACCGGCATCGAAGAGACGAGCAGGGCGACGAGATAGACCTGGAAGAAGAAGACCTGCTTCTCGGTCGTGTCGAAGAACAACGTGACAGGGCCGGTGTTGGCGATGGTGAGGACCGAGCCGGTTGCCGCGATGATGACGAGCGCTGCTGCAGCGCCGCTGAGGCCAAGCGTTGCGGTTGCGATTGCCATGGCCATGACGGGCAGGAACAGCAGCGGCATATCGGCTTGGCCGAACGCCGCAATGCTCAGGATTGCGACGACACCGACGGTCCAGAGCGAGCGCAGCGACAGCAGGCTTCGGCGGTCCTGCGGGTCCTGCGCAATGAACAGGATAACGGGCGTGACGATCAGCATGCCCAGCGTGACCGTGCTCATCCACGAACTGAGGAAGCCGTATGTGAGATTTCCCGAAAGGACGCCTGCCATCAGCGCACTGAAGCAGCCGGCGGCAATGGCAGCCCCGCCAAAGCGGGCCATGTTCCACGGGCGCGAAAGCATGAGCTGCGTGGCCGAGCGCCCACCCATCAAGGCGAAAACGAGATAGCCTTCAAGCAGGTTGGCAATGGTGTAGCCTGTGGTGGCGAGGAAGCTCGATCCCGCCCACAGGTTCGCTGTCATGCTGGCGGCAGCAATCCATGCAGTGGTTATGACCCTGCGGCGAGGACCGAAGTGGAGAAGGGCGGCAACGAAGATGCCGCTCGATGGCCAGACGGCGGCAATGCCGTCTTCGCCTTGGGTGAGTTTCAGGGCAACCAGCGCACAGACAAGCCACGCGATGCCGTACAGCATCGGCCAGCCATAAAAGCCTGCACCCTTGCGGTTCGAATTCACTGACAGTCCCCTCCCTTGGTCGTCGCTCTAACCAAGGCTGATGACGGCTTGCTTAACGGCTCACCTATCGGATTTCCAGTTGCCTCTCGTGAAACCGGACAAGCTCTGGGATTCAATGATTTGCACGTCGATTCCGGTAGGCCGCGCACGCGGCGGTCCCTCGTGCATGGCTTCTATCATGCGCTCGATGGAGGAGGAATCACCCTCCAGATGGGCCTCGACAGTGCCATCGGGCAGGTTGCGCACCCACCCGGCAAGGCCGAGCGAACGCGCAGTGGCGACGGTCCAGTCGCGATAGAAGACGCCCTGGACCCGCCCGTGGACGATGAGGCGGCGGGCGGTCATCGGATGCGTCCGAAGTTTTCCGCCCGCCGAACTATTGTCAGGCAGCCTGCTTGATTTCGCGCAGGGTGAGCTCGAAGGTCACGTCTTCGCCGGCCAGCGGGTGGTTGCCGTCGACCTTCACCGCCTCTTCGCCGACTTCGACGATGAAGAGCGTCATCGGATTACCGTCGGGAGCCTGTGCCTGAAGCGCCATGCCCGGCTGCGGGGCGGGCTCGGGCGGCAGGTTGGCGCGCGGAATGTCCATGATCAGTTCTTCGCGGCGCGGTCCGAATGCATCGTCGCTGGCGATTGCGACCGTCTGCTGGTCGCCGACTTCCATGCCGGTCAATGCCTGTTCGATCTGCGGGAAGATCTGTCCGCCGCCGAGCTGGATTTCCTGCGGTCCGACCTCTTCGGTATTGCCGACGACCTGGCCGTCACCACGCTTGAGGACGTAGTCGATGGTTACGGTGTCACCGTTGTTGGGAGTGGTCATGAATATCCTTTGAGATTTCGTGTTCGCGGCACTGTCGGTGCCGCATGGAAAGCGCGCCCGCGTACCGGGCGCCTTGCAGGGGGCTCTCGCAATTCGGGCAGGGTTAGTCAAATCGGCGCGCGATTGTGTGGAACTTTGCGGGCTTGCGGCGATAATGCCCCTGTGACCAAGTGAAAAACGCGGTCGGAACAGGGGGAATATTCGTGAGCGAAACGCGCAATCCAACGTGGAAGGTGGCCGGTATCTGGCTGCTGAGGATAGCCGCAATCATGCTGGTTATCGGATCGCTGATGAGTACCACCGATCTCAACCAGTGGTGGATCAGGATCTGGGACTTCCCGCGTATCCAGATCCTTATCGCGATGATCCTCCTCGGGATCGCGCTATGGTTCGTCGATCGTGCCTGGCGCCCATGGCTGCCGGTGGTGCTGGCGGCAGTGAGCATCTGGCAGGTCTATCGGATTGCGCCCTATACACCGCTCGCCCCGGCAGAAGTGGCGCGGGTGTCCCCCGATCAGGCGGCGGGTAATTCCTGTTTCACGTTGCTGACGCTCAACGTCCTGCAAAAAAACCGCGAATACGAGCGCACCATCGACCTCATTCGCCGCGTCGATCCGGATCTCGTCCTTCTGACGGAAACCGACCAGGCATGGGCCGATGCGGTGGCCGGCGTGCTGCAAGATTACCCGGGCCAGATCCAGCGACCGCTCGACAACACCTATGGCATCCTTTTCGCTTCGAAGCTGCCGATGTTCGATGCGGCGATCCAGGACATGGCGCAGGAGGACACGCCTTCGGTCATCGCGACCCTGCGTGCAGGCAATCACAGCTTCCTGATGATCGGCCTGCACCCGCGTCCGCCCAAGCCCAACCAGGATACGGAGGAACGGGATGCCGAGATCGTCGTGGCCGCACGCCGTTCGCGCGAGGTCGGGCTTCCGGTGCTCGCAATCGGCGATTTCAACGACGTCGCATGGTCCGACACGACGAGCCTGTTCAAGGACCTCGGCAGCTTCTTGGACCCGCGCATCGGCAGGGGGACCTATGCCACCTTCCCGGCGGACTATGTCTGGCTGGGCTGGCCGCTCGACCACCTCTTCGTGACCGAGGAATTCCTGCTCGACGAAATGCGCGTCGGCGAGCCAGTCGGTTCCGACCACCGCCCCGTGATCGCCCGCCTGTGCCTCGACCCCGCAGCCGCACGCGGTCGCAACGAAGACGCCGAAGGCCCCAGCGCCGAGGACGAGGCCGAAGCGAACGAGGTAATGGAGGAGTTCAAGGAGGACGAGGCGCAGGATGCTGTGGAGGGCGAGGAGGGCTGACGCCCAAGGGGCGCAAATCCGCTCAGCTACCGGGAGCGCCCATGTCAGCCAGCCAGCCCCTTAGACCCTCGACGACCAGCGCCATGCGCACATAGTCGAGGGTGTCTGCCGTATCGGTCTGCCTGTGATAGTGCGGATTGCGGAATATGGCCGTGTCCGTGACCATGATCGCCGGTATTCCTTGCTCCGAATAGCCCCAGTGATCGGACCAGTCGGTGCCGCGGAACAAGGGCGGCGGGGCCCCGCCTTCCGACGCTATACGGGCCTTCTCTCGAAAACCCCCGATTGCGTCCCTGAGAAAATCCCGGGACGACCATTCGCCGACGAAGGCGACGAAATTGCCGGTATCCGGATATCGGAGCGACAGAGGGAATGGGAAATCCTGCGAACCGGCTTCGTCGGAAAAGTAGCCGATCGACTCGATTGAGATCATGCCGAGGACGCGCGCCGGATCCTCGATCGAGCGCGCATGCACCAGGCTGCCCATTGCATTGGTCTTGAAATAGGGCGGCTCTTCATTGCTGTAGAAGACGAGCTGGAGTTCGATCTCGCTCTTTCCGTCCAGCGCGTCGAGCGAGCGGGCGAGTTCGAGAAGTCCGGCGACACCGCTGGCGTTATCGTCGGCTCCCGGTGCCTTGCCGAAACTGTCGTAATGCGCCCCGATGATGAGCACGGGTGCCCCGTCCCATGCGGGCCTGATCCTCACGATGAGGTTGTCGGCGGGCGACAAGACCTCTTGGCGCGCAACCGAGTAGCCATAGCTCTCCAGCTCTTGCGCCAGATAGGAGGTCGTGCGCTCGATGCTGGAAAGGTCTTCGAGATTGCGGGGGCGTTCGGCCAAGAGCCGAACGTGCTTTTCCAACCGTGCAGGGAGCTGCGTGTCCTCAGGAGCCGCGCGCGGCCCCGAATAGGATTCCCCGGGCGTCGCGGTGCTCCAGTAGAAGCCGAAAACGAGGAGGGAGAGGATCAGGGCGCCCATCGCGAGGAAGAAACGCTTATGCGAAGCGCCCTTCCTCTCGATGTCGTCGACCCAGCTCACTCCTATCGGGTCAGCTTCTTGTACGCCAAGCGGGTCGGACGATCCGCCGCATCGCCCATGCGGCGACGCTTGTCTTCTTCGTAAGCCTCGAAGTTGCCCTCGAACCATTCGACGTGGCTGTCGCCCTCGAAGGCGAGGATGTGCGTTGCGAGACGGTCTAGGAAGAAGCGGTCATGGCTGATGACCACGGCGCAGCCGGCGAAGTTTTCGATCGCCTCTTCCAGCGCGCCCAGCGTTTCCACGTCGAGGTCGTTGGTCGGTTCGTCGAGCAGCAGGACGTTGCCGCCCTCCTTCAGCATCTTGGCCATGTGGACGCGGTTGCGCTCACCGCCCGACAGCTTGCCGACGTTCTTCTGCTGGTCAGCGCCCTTGAAGTTGAACGCGCCGACATAGGCACGGGTCGAGGTGTCGTGGCCATTGACCTTCATGTAGTCGAGGCCGTCCGAAATCTCTTCCCAGACGTTGTTCTTGGGGTTCAAGTGGTCGCGGCTCTGGTCGACATAGCCGAGGTGGACGGTCGAGCCGATTTCGACCGTGCCGCTGTCGGGTTCTTCCTTGCCGGTCAGGATCTTGAACAGCGTGGACTTGCCCGCGCCGTTCGGGCCGATCACGCCGACGATGCCGCCCGGGGGCAGCATGAAGGAGAGGTTTTCGAATAGCAGCTTGTCGCCATAGGCCTTGGAGATGTTCTTGGCCTCGATGACCTTGCCGCCGAGACGCTCGGGCACCTGGATGACGATCTGCGCCTTGCCGGGCTTGCGGTCCTTCTGGCTCTCCTGCAGTTCCTCGAACTTGCGGATACGCGCCTTGGACTTGGTCTGGCGCGCGCTGGGCGTCTGCCGGATCCATTCGAGTTCGCGCGAAAGGGCCTTCGAACGGCCGCTTTCCTCGCGCGCTTCCTGCTCGAGGCGCTTGGCCTTCTTTTCGAGGTAGGTCGAGTAGTTGCCTTCGTAGGGGTAGTACGAACCACGGTCGAGTTCGAGGATCCACTCCACCACATTGTCGAGGAAGTAGCGGTCATGGGTGATCATCAACACCGCACCCGCATAATCCTTGAGGTGGTTTTCGAGCCACTGGACGGATTCCGCGTCGAGGTGGTTGGTCGGCTCGTCCAGCAGCAGGATGGAAGGCTTCTGGATCAGCAGGCGGGTGAGCGCGACGCGGCGCTTTTCACCACCCGACAGGTCGGTCACGGGCCAGTCACCCGGAGGGCAACGCAGCGCTTCCATCGCGACTTCGAGCTGGTTGTCCAGCGTCCAGCCGTCGACCGCGTCGATCTTGTCCTGCAGTTCGGCCATCTCGGTGCTGAGCGCGTCGAAATCGGCGTCTTCCTCGGCCATTTCCATGCCGATCGCATTGAAGCGTTCGACCATGTCGGCGATCTCGCGCGCGCCGTCCTTGACGTTTTCGAGCACGGTCTTGCTCTCGTCGAGCTCGGGCTCCTGCTCGAGGTAGCCGACAGTGATGTTCTCGCCCGGCCATGCCTCGCCGGTGAAGTCTTTGTCGATGCCGGCCATGATCTTGATCAGCGTCGACTTACCCGCACCGTTCGGACCCACGATGCCGATCTTGGCACCCTGGTAGAACTGCAGGTTGATATTGCTGAGCACCGGCTTCTGGGCACCGGGGAAAGTCTTGGTCATGTCCTTCATGACGAAGGCGTATTGCGCGGCCATCGGGCGAATCCTTGAATCGATCTTGCGAGAATGGGAGAGTTGGTGGGGCAGATAGTGGCACGGTGCCCTCGGGGCAAGGTGGCACTGGCATTTGGCAACCGGCTAGCCTAGGCGAATTTCGCAATGAGCGAGAAGCCGGGTCAGTCAGGGAAATTGCCGCAGGTCGCGATCCTGTTTTCGCAGTTCGCCGCCTATCATGTCGACCGCGTAGAAGCGGCCGCACGGCGGCTGAAGGGCAGGGCAGAGGTGCTGGCGGTAGAATATGCCACCACCAGCGCGACTTATGCGTGGGAGCCTGCCGAGGGCATCGAGCAGGCGCGGCACATCACGCTGTTTCCCGGCAAGAGCTATGACGAGGTTGGCCACCTAGCGCGCTATCGCGCCGCGATGAAGGCGCTGCGCGGAGCCGACATGGTCTGCGTGGGAGTACCTTACTCGGAACGCGACATCATCGCGCTCTCGTGGCGCATGGCGGCAGCGGGCAAGCGCATGGTCATGATGACCGAGAGCAAGTTCGACGATTTTCCCCGTGTATTGGCACGCGAGACGGCGAAGGCGAGGGTGCTCTCGCCCTACAGGGCGGCCATCGTTGGAGGTCTGAGACAGCGCGATTATCTGAGGTTCTTGGGCTTCGGGGACAAGCCGATCCTGCCGGGCTACGACACCGTCGGCCTCGACCGTATCCGCGAGCAGGGCGGCAGTGAGGCGGTGCGCTTCGAGGACCGCGATTTCCTTTTCGTCGGGCGCTTCGTGGAGAAGAAGAACCTTTCGGCGCTGCTGGCCGGATATGCGCGCTACCGCGAGCTTGCGGGCAAAGCTGCGCGCAAACTCGTGCTCGCTGGCGACGGTGAACTGGCCAACCAGCTGAAAGCGCAGGCAGGCGAAGGGGTGGAGTTCACCGGCTTCCTGCGCGCCGAGGACGTGTCGAAGCGGCTGGCGCGCTCGCTCGCGCTGTGCCTCGTCAGTACCGAAGAACAGTGGGGGCTTGTCGTGAACGAGGCGGCGGCATTCGGCGTCCCCGCCATCGTCAGCCACGCGGTCGGCTCGCGCGATGCGCTCGTGCGCAATGCGGTGACTGGTTACGTGGTCGAGCCGCAATCGGTGGAAAGCATCGCACGCTCGATGCTGGCGCTTTCGCAGAGCGAACAGGCATGGCAACGCTATTCGGACGCAACGTCTGAGCGCGCGCATCTAGGCGATACCGAACGCTTCGCCGATGCTGTGGAAGCCTTGTTCGACCCGGCAAGCGAAGGCGCCGTGCGAGCGCAGAAATTCTGGCAGGAGATTTCCGAGACATGAGTGATGCGAAACCGGGCGCTCTGGCGCGCTATTCGCTGACCAAGCGCGTGCTGGTGACGGGCGGGGCGGGGTTCCTCGGCTCGCACCTGTGCGACCGCCTGCTTGCCGAGGGGCACGAAGTCCTGTGCGTCGATAACTTCTTCACCGGCGCGCGCGCGAATATCGCGCACCTGCTCGGCCACGAGCGTTTCGAACTGTTGCGCCATGACATAACGATGCCGCTGTCCGTCGAGGTGGACGAGATCTACAATTTCGCCTGTCCGGCCTCGCCGATCCATTACCAGTTCGACCCGGTCCAGACGACCAAGACCAGCGTCATCGGCGCGATCAACATGCTTGGCCTCGCCAAGCGGCTGAGGGTGCCGATCCTCCAGGCCTCGACCAGCGAGGTTTATGGCGACCCGGAAATCCATCCCCAGACCGAGGACTACTGGGGCAACGTCAATCCGATCGGCCCGCGCTCCTGCTATGACGAGGGCAAGCGCTGCGCGGAGACGCTATTCTTCGACTATCGCCGCCAGCACAACCTCCCGATCAAGGTCGTTCGTATCTTCAACACCTATGGTCCGCGTATGCATCCGAACGACGGGCGCGTGGTGTCGAACTTCATCCTGCAGGCCTTGCGCGGCGAGGACATCACCATTTTCGGTGACGGCGAGCAGACGCGCAGCTTCTGCTATGTCGACGACCTGATCGACGGCTGCGTGCGCATGATGGACACCGACGCCGACACGACCGGTCCGGTGAATATCGGCAATGAGGGCGAGTATTCGATGCTCGAACTGGCCGAGAGCGTGCTCGACATCGTCGGCGGCAAGTCGAAGCTGGTGCACAAGCCGCTCCCGCAGGACGATCCGCGGCGCCGCAAGCCGGACACTACGCTCGCACGCGAGATGCTCGGCTGGGAAGCGACCACGAAACTGCGCGACGGCCTTGCGAAAACCATCGAGTATTTCGAGCAAAGCGGACACGCGGACGCCAGCCGGAGCGATTGAGGCTTGGCATAGCCGCTGGCGCTGTTAGCAAGCGCCGCCATGAACAAGTCGCTCCTCGCGCTCGCCGCGCTTTCGCTTTCCGTCCCTGCCTACGCCGACCGCGCCGACGATGCGCTCGAAAGCGACACGATCGCCTGGGATTTCGTCGAAGGGATCACCACCGAGGTCGGTCCGCGTATGCCGGGCACCGAGCAGGAAGCGCGCGGGCGGGTCTGGGCGATGGAATGGCTGCGCGTCAACGGCTTTGCCAATATCGCCGACGAGCCTTTCGACATGCCGACCTGGGTTCGCGGAATCGAAACCGCCGAGGTGACCGCGCCTTTCGCGCAGCCGATGGCGATCACCGCGCTCTCGACTACGACGTCCACCGGACCCGACGGGATCGAGGCCGAAGTGGTCTATTTCGCGAGCTATGCCGATCTCGTGGCCGCTGAAGACGGCAGTCTTGACGGCAAGATCGCCTTCGTCAGCCACGACATGCGCGCGGCACAGGATGGCTCGCACTACGGTTTCGCAGGGCCCGCACGCTGGACCGCGCCGTCGCTGGCAGCTAGCAAGGGCGCGCTGGCCACGGTGATCCGCTCGGTCGGCACCGACAGCCACCGCGTTCCGCACACCGGTACCACGACCTTTGCCGATGGAGTGACACCGACCCCGGCAGGCGCGCTGTCCAATCCCGATGCCGACAATCTCGAGCGCATGTTCGAGCGCGCAGATGGCCAGCCGATCCGCATGAAGCTGGTCATGACCCCGCGCGATCTCGGCACGACGCGCAGCGGCAATGTCGTGGGCGAGATCGTCGGACGCGATCCTTCGCTTCCCCCCGTGCTGCTCGCCTGCCACCTCGACAGCTGGGACCTCGGTACCGGCGCGATCGACGATGGCGCGGGCTGCGGCATTATTGCGGCAGCAGCCAAGCACGTGGCAGCAGAAGGCCAGCCGCTGCGCACGATCCGTCTCCTCTTCGCAGGGGCTGAGGAGACCGGCCTCTGGGGTTCGAAGGCCTATGCCGAAGCCCATCTCGACGACCCGGTCTATGTCGGCCTCGAAAGCGATTTCGGTGCCGACCGCATCTGGCGCCTTGAAAGCAACTTCACCGCCAGCGATCCGGCACTTTACCGCGATCTGGCCGCTGCGGTCGGCCGCTTCGGCGTTGCGCCAAGCCGCATCGTTGCGAGCGGCGGTGCGGATCTCAACCTTGTACGCGAGCAGGGCGGTCCGTTGATCGACCTGCAGCAGGACGGCACGCGCTATTTCGACCTGCATCACACGGCGGACGATACGCTGGACAAGATCGATCCCGTCCAGCTGCGCCAGAATGTGGCCGTCTGGACCGCCGTCGTGGGCGTGCTTGCCAACCGCGAAGAGCCGGTCTTGATGCCCGACGCGGAATGAACCCGTTACATATGTGACTGGTTTGCAATAGTAAGAACACATAGCGCGGGCGGGACTTGTAACCGCGCGACACCCTAAGTACCCGTTAACCTTCTCTGCCTAATAGGGGGCAAAGGAGGTTCGGGGCGGAACCATGAGAGAACAGATTATCGGCTTGATCACGCCCACCATGGCGGTGGTCTTCATGCTCGTGTTCCTGGTGATGTGGAACCGCGGGAAGATGGGCAATTACGTGCTCGCTTTCGCCGCGTCCTACCTGTTTTTCTGCATCGGGTTCGCGGCAACGCACCTGCTCGACACCAGCACCCTCTACATCTTTCATGTAACCCAGTTCTTCTACACGCTATCGACCGTCAGCGCCCTGTGGGGCCTCGCGATGCGTGTGGGCCAGCCGCCCTATCTGGGCGTGCAACTGACCATTTACGGCCTTTCCGCGACTACGCTGGCAATCGCCGTGGTCCTCTCGACCGACATCGCTCCGCGCCTGATTATCGTCAACACCGGCTATGGGGCCATGTACCTGATCGGCGTGATGACGCTGCTCGGTGCACATCAGCGCGAAGCGATCGACAAGCTGATCATCGCCGTACAGGCCCTGCTGGCTGCGCAGTTCCTGATCCGCCCCGTGCTGACGCTGCTGGCCGAATCCTCGATTGCGGCGGATTCCTATCGGGAATCGATCTACTATTCGGTCGTGAACCTGTCGCTTTCGCTGATTTCGCTTGTTGCGGCGATGGTTCTGGTCGGCGCCTGCGTCTACGACCAGATCAGGGCAGTGCGCGAGCGCGCCGAAATGGACATGCTCACCGGACTGAGGACGCGCCGCGCGTTCGAGCAGGACGTCGTCGCACAGATCGAGAAGGCGAAGCAGGAAGGCATTCCGGTCTCGCTCGTCGTCGCCGATATCGACCACTTCAAGTCGGTCAACGACGTCTGGGGACACCAGGTCGGCGACAAGGCGATCGCGGCTTTCGGCCGGGTAATCGAAGATACGATCCGCGACACCGACATCGCCGGGCGCATCGGCGGCGAGGAATTCTGCGTCCTTGCCTGGAACTGCGAAGGCGATGCAGCCGTCGCGATGGCGGAACGCATCCGCAAGAAGTTCGGCGCGGCACAGGTCGACGGCATGCCCGAAGACCACCGCCTTACGGCAAGCTTCGGTGTGGCCGGGCGCAAGGAAGGCGAAGGCTATGGCAAGCTCTTCGCCCGTACCGACGCGGCACTCTACAGGGCCAAGGAAGAGGGACGCAACCGCACCCTGCGCGATGGCGACCAGCGCCGCGCGAAAGCCAGCGTCACACCGATCCCGACTGCGAACAACCAGAAGCGGGCGTAAGCCTAGGCGATCAGACCCTCTGTCGGGCGATCCGTCCGGCCGGGATAGAGCGAGCGCATGACCCTTTCGGCATCCAGTCCGAAGTGGCTTGCCAGCGCGCCCGAGGTAAGCGCTTCAAGCGACATGGTCGGCTTGAGGTCGCGCCCTTCGTAAAGCTGCGCAGGAGCAAGGCCCGGCCAGTCGGCCATCACGCGGCCTCCCCTGACGGCGCCGCCAAGCAGCAGCGCAGCGCTGCCGGTACCGTGATCGGTGCCGTTGGTGCCGTTGATCGCCACGGTCCGGCCGAACTCGGTCACCACCAGAACCAGCGTATCGTCCCAGACAGGACCTATTCCGGTGCGGAATGCTTCCATCAGGCCATCGAACTGGGTGAGGCGGCGCTGCAGCATACCAAGCTGGTTGGCGTGACTGTCCCATCCGGCCAGGTCCATCATCACGACGCGTGCACCTTGCGGGTCGGCCAGCATGCGCGCAGCGAGCGTTCCGGCATCGCGTGCCCGGCCGAGCGAATCCATGTCGGACGCATCGGCAATCGCCTCCGTCTGGCGTGCCTGTTGCCACAGACCGGCCAGCTGCGGATCGCCGGCATAGAGATCGGGTAGCCGGTCGAGTAGCGCTTCGCTGGCCTTGGGCAGCGTCGTCGGTGCGTAAGTGGAAGCAGGGTTCGAACCGCGCAGCGCCAGCGGCAGGGCCGAGGCCAGCGCAATGGCCGGGCTTTCGCTCCCTTCCAGCAGGCCGAGGAAGCGGTTGAGGAAGCCGTCCCGCCTCTCGAACGGCCGAATGCCGCCGGTCTCGAGCAGGTTCTGCGCATCGAAATGCGAACGCTCGCGATAGCTTGTCGCCACCGCATGGACCAGCAGGGCATCGCCGGCGCCATAGAGGCGGCCCGTCTCTGCGAGTGCCGGATGCAGCGCGAATGTGCCGTCCAGCTTCGGCGCATCGGCATAGGTGTCGAGCCATTTCGCCCGTGCGGTACGGAACGCGGGATCGGCAAGCGGTGCGGCAAGGGCAAGACCGTCGGTCGCCCCGCGCATCACGAGGACCAGCAGGCGCTTCTCGCCAGCGGTCCGGGCAAAAGCCATACGCGGACCGAGCGATGCCGCAGCAAGGGCGGCGCTTCCGGCAAGCATTGTCCGTCTGTCGATCATGCTCACCTCCTCATCATCTCGGGTGAAACGAGCAGGAGCGCGAAGCCCATCTCGTTGCTTTCTGCCCAGCGTACCGACTGGCGGGTCGTGTCCGACAGCGAGCCGGGGAACATTGCCTCGGCAAGGTCGCGGACATCCTCCAGCCGCAAGAGATCGGCGACGCGTTCGGCCGCCTCGACCCTGCGATAGAGGGCATTGGCTCCGGCCCAGGTCGCCTCGCGGTCGTCCCATCCGGCAGGAGAGCCCGGCTGCCACGCCTGCTGGCCAAGCTCGCGCAGCATGATGGCGAACTGGCGGTCTGCCAGTTTCATCTCGCCTCCGGCACGCAGCAGGCCGACCGCCCATTCCCAGGGCTGGCGGAACTTGACCGGCTGTTCGGCCCACGTCTCGGGTGCATCGATCAGCGCTTCGTAAACCTTGGGCAGATGCCCGCCGCTTTCCGCAAAGGCCTTCGCCAGCCTGTCGATGAGGCTTTCGGGCGGCGCGTCGCCTGCAAAGTGGCGTGCGAGCTTGGTCGCAATGAAGCGCGCGGTCGACGGATGGACCGCAAGGTCGTCGAGTATATCGAGGGCCTGGCCTGCGCCCGTGTCGCGGTAGCTGCGGCCCATGATAGTTCGCATACCGGGCTCGTGGATGTAGTCGAAGAATGCCGCGCCGCCGGACTGCGGCGTGGCGCGGGCAGCGGCAGGAAGGCCCTGCATCGTCCAGCCGGTCAGCGCGCGTGCCAGTTCCTTCACGTCTTCCTGCGTATAGCCGCCATCGACCCCCAGCGTGTGGAGCTCGAGGATTTCGCGACCGAGGTTTTCGTTCAGGCCCCTCTCGGGCCGGCCGCGGCGTTCGCGCATTGCTGCCGCCCGGCTGTTGGGGCCCTGCGACTGCCACTGGTCGAGATAGACCAGCATCGCCGAATGCAGCGAGGCAGCCTTGAGCAGGTCGCCGAAATAACCGGTAACGTGCGGCCGGATAGCGCCGAATTCATACGGCCCGACGAGCAAGGGGACCTGCGCCTTGTCCGTCGATACCGCGAAATGGTTCGACCAGAAATGGACTATGCGCTCCATGAAGGGCGTATCGCTCTCAAGTGCCAGCCTGCCGCGTAGTGCGATGTCTGCGACCAGGCTGCGCCTCACATCCTGCTGGCGCTCCTTGCTCATCATCGCCGCGGCTTCGGGATCGTCGGCGTCTTCGCGAGCAGCGTTGCGCATGGCGCGAAAATCGGCGGTATCGGCAATTACGCGCGCGACCTCTTCACCATCGACTGCCCTCCCGGCCAGCGCCTTGGGAGAGGGTTCGTAATCGGCAATCTGGCGCTTGAGCCAGCCGCGCGGATCCTGCGGCAGCGCGTCTCCGCGGCGATAGCCGAGGCCGAAACGGTTGAGGGCGATCGATTGAGGGGTCACGGGACTGCAGTCGGCTCCTTGGCTGTGCAACGCATGGCGCCGCGATGTGTCCCCCTGTTACGCCATCCGGGATAGGAGGCGCGGCATGAATGCCAGCTGTAGTCCGGCGCGGGCGATTAGAAAGGCTGTGAACGACAACCACAAGCCGTGATTGCCCATCGGCCATGTCAGCCACAGGGCAAGGGCATAGATCGCGAAGGCGCCGAGCATCGTAAGCAGCAATGCGCGGGTCCAGCTTGCGCCCACGAAGACGCCGTCGAAGACGAAGCCTGCCACGCCTGCAAAGGGGATCACGATGAGCCAGGGCCCGAGCTCCTGCGCGACCTCGCGCACGTCGTCGGTGGCTGCGAAGCTGGCGAGGATCGGGTCGGCAAGTATGGCGAAGCCGATCGCGACTAGCCCCGCCGTCGCCATCCCGCGCAGCATGATCGCGCGCACATAGGCGGCGAAGCCCTTGCGATCGTCTGCGCCCGCACGCTCGCCATTGAGGACTTGCGCTGCGTTCTCGAACCCGTCGAGCAGCAGCGCGGTGAAGACGAACAGCTGGTAGATGATCCCGTTCGCCGCGAGCACCACTGCTCCGCGTTCTGCCGAAAGGCGTGTGAGCCCGGCCAGCGCGATCATCAGGATTACCGTGCGCAGGAAGAGGTCGCGATTGACCGAGAGGAAGGGGCGCAATTCGGAGAAGCGGGCAATGCCGCCCTGCCGCGCGCGGTCCACCAGCGCCTTGCCGGAAACACCGCCTAGAAGCAGCGCTGCCACGGCGACAAGCTTGGCGTACTCGGCGATGAAGCTCGACCAGCCGATCCCCGCGATACCCCAGTCGAGGCCGAGGACGAACCACAGGCCAAGCCCGACATTGAGGAGGTTGTAAGCGACCTCGATCACCAGCACGGTCTTCATTCGCCGCTGCCCGACGAGGAAACCGATGGCGGCAAAATTCGCCATGACGGCCGGCGCGCTCCAGTAGCGGATATCCGCGTAGACACCTGCAGCGCTGCGCACCTCGCCCTCGGCACCCAGCGCATCGAGCAGCAGCGGCAGCAGGACCGGCTTGGCAAGGATGAGCAGGGCGGCGATTGCCAGTCCGACCAGCAATCCGCGCAGCAGCACGGCGGCCTGCTCGGACAAACCGCTGCGAGTGCCGGCCTGCGCGACCAGCCCCGTGGTGCCGGTCTTGAGGAAGTTCATGACGGTGAACAGCACGGCGAAAAGCCTCGCGCCCACGTCGACCGCGCCCTGCGTCGGCGCATCGCCAAGCTGGCCGACGATCCACATGTCGCCTATGCCGATCATAGCCGTGGCGACGTTGGTGACCATTGCGGGCAGGGCGATCGCCCATATTGCGCGCTTGTCGATTGCTGCGGGATTGGCCGTGGAGGTCAGGTCTTGCTCCTCACACTAATATCGACGTGGTCGGGGAGACTGGATTCGAACCAGCGACCCCCTGTACCCAAAACAGGTGCGCTACCAGGCTGCGCCACTCCCCGACTTGACGTCGATATATTACCGGACCCGACGGTTGGTAGGCCCGGCAGGACTCGAACCCGCGACCTAGCCGTTATGAGCGGCCAGCTCTAACCAACTGAGCTACGGGCCCCCGCCATCCGTCCGGCGAAGCTGCCGCCTAGCCTCGCCATGGCGCGAGGGCAAGCGGCGAGATGCCGCATTGCTCAGCCTGATGCGTTTTCCGGGCTGAAAGCGGCGTCCTGGGCGGTGAGAAGCGGCAGCGAGAGCACCAGCCGGTCGCCCACGCGCACGAGTTCACCGCCTGCAACCCGTGCCTCGGCCCGGGCAAGGCGCAGCGAGAAGCCGGCGCCGAAAATGCCAGCGCTCAGCGCACCGCCGGCGGGCCGGGTCTCGACCGCGAAGATGTTCTCTGCTTCGCGCAAGGATGCGGGCAGGCTCGTGGCGAGTTCGACCTGGTCGCCTTCCGTGACCAGCTGGAGCGCCACTGTCTCTCCGGCAGCGACTGCGCCTGCAATCGTGGCGAGCAGGCGCCAGCACAGCATTTCCGCTTCCGACTGGGCGAGGGCGAGCGGTGCGCGGCCTTCGCCGAGCTTTGCGTCGAAGCGCGCGACACGAGGACTAAGGACGGTCTGGAGCTGGCTGACCTGCTTGCGAACGATGGCCGCAAAATCGGCCTCGCCGCTCTCGAGATCTAGCGCGCCGACTTCCAGCTTTGCGAGGCGGTCGAGCTCGTCGAAGCCGGCGAGGATATGTGCGGAATCCCCCGCAATGGTCGCGGCCAGCGAGCGGTATTCGTGCGGGACGGGGCCGATCATCTGCTGCTGGATGATCTCGGCATAACCCTGCATCGCGTTGACCGGCGTGCGCAGCTCGTGAAGCAGCTGGCGCAGGCGGTCGGCTTCCGCCTCGCGCCGGTCGGCCTCGTCGCTGACGGCGCGGCGAAAGCGGCCGACATAGCCGAAGAACCGGCCTTCGCCGCGGGTGAAGCGCGGTGCGGCATCGACTATCCAGTCGCCTTCGATCCGTGTCGCCCCGCGCAGGGTGACGCGCGAAGCGTCGAGCGGCTGGCGGCGCTGGATGGCCGCTGCGATCGTGTCCGAGCCCAGCGCGGCGAGATCGATGCCGACCACCATCGATGCGATCCGTTCTTCGGCCCAGTTTACCCGGCCTTCCGAATCGGCGGCGAAGAGGAAGTGGCCGAGCGGCTCTTTCGCTTCCTCGTCGACAGCCTCTCCAAGCGGCAGGCGCGGTGCCTCTGTTCGCGATGTCTCACCGCTGCGGGCCTTGCGGAAGGTCTCGATCCGGTCGACCAGCGCGCGTACGTCATCCTTGCCGGGGGCAGTGCGCGGTGCAGGCTCGGCCGGTTCGGCTTCTACCGCGGGCTCGGCGTCGGGCTCGGGTGTTTCTGCCTCCGGTTCGGGCGGCGCGATTTCGTCGATCAGCTCGAAAGGTTCGGGTTCGGGCAGGGCGCGGTCGCTTACGCCCAAGCGGTCGAGAATGCGTTCGGCCTCCACCGGCAGGTCCTTGCGGTGGCGCAGGAAGCCGCGTGCCCGGATCGGCAGCTTGGGAATGATCTCTTCCCATTCCGCCGCGGTCAGCTGTGCACGGTAAAGCGCGGCTGCGGCAATCTGCGGATGCGCCTCACCGAACCATTTCACAAGTTCGGGATTGCGGAAGCGCCAGCCGCTTTCGCCGACCATCTTCGCCCTGTCGACGACCGAAATCATCTCGCCCAGCGCGATCAGGCGAAGGTAGGAGGCTGCTTTCAGCGCCTTGTCGCCGGCCTGCGGACGCTCGCCCAACAGGTCGATGAGCTGGCGGAACTGTGTCTTCGCGGCACGCTCGCTGGCTGCGCGGATGCGCAGCACCGTGGCGAGGCGGTCGTCGAAGTGCATTCGTAATTAGTCCTTCAAGGGCGGAAATTCGCAGAATCAGGCATGCCACAGGCACATTCACCCTTGGACAATGAGCATGGTTAAGTGCGCATTGACCATCGCTGGATTCTGCTGCGTTGCAATGTGGGACAATTGCTGGCAAAGATAATAATGTTAGCCAATCGGTTGGTTGCGCCTTTTCAACATTTCATATGTGCGCACCGCAAGCCTTGGCCCATCGCGCGATTACGCGCGTTTATGAGGAAGACACAACGATGGCCAATCTCGACGATATCGATCGTCGCCTGCTCGGCGAATTGCAGGACGAAGGCAGGATTACCAACGTCGAACTGGCGCATCGCGTCGGGCTGACTGCACCCCCGTGCCTGCGCCGTGTGCGCGCGCTCGAAGAAGAGGGCGTCATTCGCGGCTATCATGCCGAACTCGATCCGTCGAAGCTGGGCTTCTCGATCACCGTTTTCGCCATGGTGAGCCTCAAGAGCCAGGCAGAAGACGCGCTGCGCGAATTCGAAGATGCGATGCGCGACCTTCCCGAAGTGCGCGAAGTTCACATGCTTAACGGCGAGATCGACTTCATCATCAAGATCGTCAGCCGCGACCTGCAGAGCTTCCAGGAATTCCTCACCAGCAAGCTCACGCCTGCGCCCAATGTGGCCAGCGTGAAGACCTCGCTGACTATCCGCACCAGCAAGAATGAGCCGGGCGTCCCGCTCTGAGCGGACTGACTGGTGTCGCTCGGGCAGAGATCATCGGCAAGAAACCAGGAAAGAGGTAATCGCGCAGGCAAAAGCTGCGGAGTTTGAGTTCGACCGAGCCCATGATCGCTGTGCAAACCCGACACCGTGAAGCAAAGTACTAATCTGCTGCACAAATCCATCCAACGTGTTAACGATTGCCGCGTCGCATGTTTGGAGGGTCCTTGGCCGATATCTTCATATCATACGCTCACGGCGACCGCGACACGATCGAGAAACTTGCGGGCGCTCTAGAAGCTAGAGGCTATTCGGTTTGGTGGGATCGAGAGATTGCTGCCGGGTCGGAATTCAGCATGGTGATCGAGCAAGAATTGCAGGCTGCCGATGTTGTCGTCGTAGCGTGGTCCGAACGTTCGCTCGGGTCGCACTGGGTTCGAGATGAAGCGGATTTTGCACGCGGACAGGGAAAGCTCTTGCCCTTGTCGCTCGACGGCTCGCTTCCGCCGCTGGGGTTCCGGCAAATTCACGCGGTGAACTTTCACGGATGGGATGGTGGTCCTTCCCATCGCGCGATCGACGAACTGGCCTCATCGATCGGCGGCTCGCGATCGGTCCCGAATGGCGCAGCTTCTGTCCGGCAGGTTAGTCCGACTTCAGCTTCGATTGCGGTTCTTCCCTTTGCAAATATGTCCTCCGACCCCGAGCAGGAATATTTCTCCGATGGAATGGCGGAAGAGGTTCTCAATGCTCTGGCCAACGTGCCGGGCCTCCTCGTGGCGGGAAGGACCTCATCTTTCGCGTTCAAGGGCAAGAACGTAGATATTCGCGAAATCGGCAGGGTACTGAATGTTGGCAATGTCCTCGAAGGTTCCGTCCGCAAGCAGGGCGAGAGGGTCCGCATAACCGCGCAGCTCGTTCGCGCCTCGGACGGCTTTCACCTCTGGTCGGAAAAATATGATGGAACGCTCGACGATGTTTTCGATCTGCAGGACCAGATCTCCCTGGCGATTGTCGGCAAGCTGGAAACCCTGCTCGGCCGGGGCACGGATCAGCGCCTCGCCGAGAAGCTGACGGACAACAAGGAGGCTTATGACCTTTTCCTCCGAGCTCGCGCACTTCTGAACAAGTATTGGGGTGACGATACGGTGTCGCGCGCGCTCGAGCTTTTGCAAGCTGCAGTGGAGCTCGACCCCGGCTTCCTGAAGGCGTGGGAATTGACGGCCTTTGCCCAGGCGCAGGTGCCACAGATCATCACTGTGCCCGATGAACACGGATATTACGAAGCTGCAGCAAGGGCAGCCACTCGCGCCCTTGAAATCGATCCTCAATCACTGACTGCAAAACATGTTATCGCCTATTCCCAGTGGGATGGGACAGATTTCGTCGGCTACTATGAGAAGACGAGCGAAACGATAGAGAGCAATCCCGAGTCCGTATTCGCGAAGGCTTACAAGAGCATGGCAATTGGCAGGTTCTCTGCTGGATTGCCGCATGTTCTGGATGCCCTTGATCTTGAACCGCTGTCTGGTCGAATCTCCTATTGCGCAGGCCAATGCTATCTCGGCCTTTCCGAGTTTGAATTGGCTGAAGCGATGTTTCACCGGGCGCAAGAGGCCGGGTTCGCAGGGAGTGTTTTCTATTCGGCAGAAATAAAGGCGATGCAGGGCGAGCCAGATTTGGCGTTTAATATGATCATGCAAAATTACGAGGCGGTTGGCGAAAGGTTTGCCTCGCAATTGAGGTCAAAGGAACAATGGGAAGTCCTCTTTCGAGCCAGATACTTTGACGATCCGCAAGCTCAGGATTTGGTCGAGACATTCATCCTGAATGCCGCGCGCACCAAGTCCCAACCAATCAACTATCCAATGTTGTCCGGGCTGGTGTGTGAAAGGAGCGCCGAAAGCTATTTCCGGCTCTACCTCGAACATAGATCACCCGCCAACTGGATATCACTGGTTAGCGAAGCCTGGATGCCGTGGAATCGTGCACGGGAATTCCGCATGCACCCGGGCTTCAAGGACTTCGCAGAAAAGATCGGGCTGGTTGCGGCTTGGCAGAAATACGGGTGGCCGGACCTCGCGCGGCCCGATCCCGGAACAGACGGTTCCAATGGTTCGTGGACGATCGACTAGGCGATCGGTGTCAGTCGTTCACCCACACATTGAGGTCAGCGACATGAGCAAGAACGAGCCTCACCCCTCGCGCGTCTTCAGCCACTCTTCGAGCCACTTGATTGAATAGTCGCCGCTCTTCACGTCGTCCTGCTCCAGCAGCGCTTGATGCAGCGGGATCGAAGTCTTCACGCCTTCGACCACCATTTCCTCCAGTGCGCGCTTGAGGCGCATCATGCAGCCTTCGCGGTTGCGGCCATAGACGATCAGCTTGGCGATCATGCTGTCGTAATAGGGCGGGATCGAATAGCCGGCATAAAGCCCGCTATCGACGCGCACATGCATGCCGCCCGCGGGATGGTAATGCGTGATCTTGCCGGGACTCGGCGCGAAAGTGAACGGGTCTTCCGCATTGATGCGGCACTCGATCGCGTGGCCCTTGAACTCGATGTCTTCCTGCGCGACCGACAGCGGGTGGCCCGCCGCAATGCGGATCTGTTCGCGCACCAGGTCGACGCCGGTGATGGCTTCGGTGACCGGGTGTTCGACCTGCAGGCGGGTGTTCATTTCGATGAAGTAGAACTCGCCGTTTTCCCACAGGAACTCGATCGTGCCCGCACCGCGATAGGCCATGTCGCGCATCGCCTTGGCGCAGACTTCGCCCATGCGCATGCGGTCTTCCTCGCCCAGAACCGGGGAGGGCGCTTCCTCGAGCACCTTCTGGTGGCGGCGCTGGAGCGAGCAGTCGCGTTCGCCGAGGTGGATGGCATTGCCTTCACCGTCGCCGAAGACCTGAAATTCGATGTGGCGCGGATCGCCGAGATATTTCTCGATATAGACGGTGGCATCGCCGAAAGCGGCCTTCGCCTCGCTGCCGGCCTGCTTCATCAGCGTTTCGAGCTGGTCTTCGCTTTCGCAGACCTTCATCCCGCGACCACCGCCGCCGCTGGCTGCCTTGATGATGACCGGATAGCCGATCTCGTCAGCAATCGCCCGAGCTTCCTCGACCGTGTTTACCGCACCGTCCGAGCCGGGGACGAGCGGCAGGCCCAGTGCGCCCGCGGTTTTCTTGGCCTCAACCTTGTCGCCCATCGTGCGGATATGTTCGGGCTTGGGGCCGATCCACTTGATGTCGTGCGCTTCCACGATCTCGGCGAACTTGGCGTTTTCCGAAAGGAAGCCATAGCCCGGGTGGATCGCATCGGCATGGCTGACTTCGGCAGCCGAGATGATGTTGGCGATGTTGAGATAGCTGTCAGCCGCAGCCGGCGGGCCGATGCAGACGGCGTGGTCTGCAAGGCGGACGTGCATCGCGTCGGCATCGGCGGTGGAGTGCACCGCTACCGTTTCGATGCCCATTTCATGGGCTGCTCGGTGGATACGCAGCGCGATTTCGCCGCGGTTGGCGATGAGGATACGCGAAATCGTCATGGCTTACCCGATGACGACGAGCGGCTGGTCGAATTCGACCGGCTGGGCGTTCTCGACCAGGATCGACTTGACCGTACCTGCCTTGTCGGCGGCGATCGGGTTCATCACCTTCATGGCTTCGACGATCAGGAGGGTCTGGCCTTCCTTCACGCTGTCGCCGACCTTCACGAAGTCCGACGCACCCGGTTCAGGGGCGAGGTAGACGGTGCCGACCATCGGCGACTTGATCGCACCTGCGGTATCGGCCTCTGCCGGAGCGCTTTCGGCTGCGGGTGCTGCCGCAGGCGCCGCAGCTGCCGGAGCGGGAGCTGCCATCGGTGCGGGCGCTGCGGCCATTGCCACGCCACCACCGCGCGAAACGCGGATCTTGCGTTCGCCGTCCTCGACTTCGATTTCGGTTAGCCCTGTGTCGCCAAGCATCTCTGCCAGCTCGCGCACGAGCGAGGTGTCGACGTTCATACCGGATTTACCGGCGCTACCTTTACGTTCGGCCATGAATGGTCCCTTGTCAGTTATTGCAGGCGCCTATGCTCTGGCTGGCGCGCCAAGACAAGGGGGAGGGGACGCTTTTAGAGAGCCGCCGCCTTGTCCAACGCTACGGCATAGCTGCGCGCGCCCAAGCCCTGCACGCAATCGGCGGCCGCCATGCCGACATAGGAAACATGGCGGAAATCCTCGCGGGTGGTGGGGTCGGAGAGGTGGACTTCGATGACCGGAACCGTGATCGCCCGACAAGCATCGAGCAGTGCGATCGAGGTGTGGGTATAGGCCGCAGCATTAAGCAGGACCGCCTTCGCGCCTTCGCGCTGCGCCTCGTGGAGCCAGTCGACCAGTTCGCCTTCGTGATTGGTCTGGCGAAAGTCGATCGCAAGCCCGAGGGTATCGGCCTGCCCGCGAAGGTCCGCCTCGATATCGGCAAGCGTTGCGCTGCCGTAGATCTCCGGCTCGCGCGTGCCGAGCAGGTTGAGGTTGGGTCCGTTGAGGACGAAGACAGTGTCGGTCATGAGGTGGGCATAGCTTCGGTTGTAGCGCTCTCAAAGCGGGAAGAGCGACGAAAGATCTATTGGTCCAGGTCTGCGACTGCTTCTGTCTTGTCGAAGATCGAATCTACCGACTCGCCGAAGACATGAGCGATGCGAAAGGCCAGCGTAAGCGAGGGATCGAATTTCCCGTTCTCGACCGAGTTGATCGAATTTCGCGAAACCCCGACCTTTTCGGCCAATTCGGCCTGGCTCCAGCGCTTCTCGGCGCGCAAGATGCGTATGCGGTTGTCCACGGGCCGCTCAGCTTTTCAGGCGGTGCCAGATGGCGCTGACCACAGTCTTGGTCATGAGTTGCAGGGCAAGTGCGCAGATCAGGCCGAGCACGAACAGGCGGACCTCGATCGGGAAAGGCGACGAGACTGGATCGAAGCTTTGCGCGAAACCCGTAATCAGTCCCTGCAGCGGGGTGAGGAAAACCGACAGCAGCGTCAGCAGAATTACAGCGCAGATGCCCCAGAGGGCTCCGAAGCTGTTTCCTGCCATCTCCACTTCGTCCAGCTGGCTTTCGCGATAGGCTTCACGCCAGATGCCGATGCCGGTGATGAGCAAAGCCATGCCGATCAATAACGCGGTGACGAGAAGACCGCGCCCTGTGCCGGTGGAAACCAGTGTAATGCAGAAGCCGACAAGTCCCGCGACCAGTGCAAGATCGAGAAAGCTGCCGGTCCGTTTGCTCTTGTTCGACATGGTTCATCTCCTGAAGTCTCCTCCAGCAGGTATGAATGCCAAGTATACTTGTCAATATGCAAAACTAGCTTTTCATTCAGGAGGGCGCTTTAGCCCGCGACCCCCTTCACTTTTCCCCACTGCCTCGCAGCGGTGTAGCCGAGGTAGCCGGTGCCGAAGAGTGCGTACAGCTCCTCGGGGAGGCCTCTGAGGTAAGTCGTGATCCCGCTGCCGATATCCTCCGCCGCCTGGGGGGAGAATGCCGCCAGCACTCCCATCGGCAGGGCGAAGAGGATCATGGCATACATGACATAGAGGAAGCTGGGGCGCGCCCGGCTGGTCCACGGGTCCGCGGATCGCGCCTCAGCCACGATTGCCGAGAGGCGTGCTTCGATCTGTTTCATTTCGTGCGTGCCTTCGAGCGCGAGAAGCTCCAGCTTGGCTTTTGCGCGCGCCTGTTTGTCGGGGATGATCTTGTCGATGATCGAAGCGATCGGACCGATGAGCGATTCTACGAGGGCCATTATTCTTCTCCTGTCACGCAGGAAGATCGCCAAATCGGTTCAAGTAGGAAAGTGGATTATCCAATTGCGAATCGAATATGCGAACGGTCATTGAAAATTCACGCATTGCGGGTATTGAAGTGCGCGAAGAACACTTCGCCGGAACCCTGACGCAATGCGCAAAATCCTACCGATCACGCTGATGGCCGCCGCAGCATCGCTTGCGGCGAATACTGCCATTGCGCAGGCCGATGCGGCGCCGATCGCTTCGGACAGCGTCGGCGCGCTCGAGGCGCCCGAGGAATGGGACTGCGGCCGCTATGAGGAAGAATGGCGGAAGTGGATCGATCAGGGCAATTCGCCCGATACGTGGCGATTCGCCGGCAAACGCTACCGCGCAGTGTCGGACGGTGATCTCTACACCTGGGAAGACTGGCTCGACTGGTCGGACGAGAACGGCTGCCTTGCCGGCGCCTATCTCGACGGCGGCACCGCCGAGAATTCGGGCGGCGCCTTCGGTGGTTCGACGGCAATCGGCCTCGTCGTCGGTTTCTTCGCGACCGCGCTCATCGCGGCCAGCGGCGGCGAGAATTCGCAGAGCCCCGGCTAAGTCGCCGGCATCGCGAGCCGCAATCCGGCTGCGATCACAATCTTCGAATTTTGGGGAATACCACTGGTCGGGATGACTGGATTCGAACCAGCGACCCCCACACCCCCAGTATGGTGCGCTACCAGGCTGCGCTACATCCCGAAACCAGTGGAGGCGGCCCTATAGGCTCGGCATTTCGGCGATGCAAGCCTTGTGGCGCTCAATTCGTTGCGAGTTCCATCCATTGCTGCTAACCGCCCGCCACCAATGTGGAAGGGGGATCGCAAGAGGGCTTGAAGCCCGCATGTGCGTCACCCACTTCGCTTTCGCACCAGACACGAACTTAATAACAGGTCCGACCACACATGCTCGATATCCTCGCCTCCGCCGGCACTGCCGCAGACCAGCCGCCGGTATGGCTGCAGATCCTGCCCTGGATCGCGATCTTCGCGGTTTTCTGGTTCCTGATGATCCGCCCGCAGCTGCGCCAGCAGAAGGCGCACCGCGAAAAGGTCGAAGGCCTGAAGAAGGGTGACGAGGTGGTCACTGCAGGCGGTCTCGTCGGCAAGATCACCAAGGTCGAAGAGCAGTTCGTCGAACTGGAACTGGCCAAGGGCATAAAGGTGCGCGCAGTGAAGCACACCATTGGCGACGTGCTGAACGCCAAGCCCGCCAAACCGGCCAACGACTGATCCGGCCCTCAAGGAAGGCTAAGGGGTAGACCGCCACAATGCTCGAATTTCCGACATGGAAGAAGGTAATGTTGTGGGGCATCGCCCTGCTCGGTGCGCTCGCCGCACTGCCTTCGATCTTCTCGCTCACCAACACTGCCTGGCCCGAGCAGCTGCCGAACCCGACGGTCAACCTCGGGCTCGACCTTGCCGGCGGTAGCCACATCCTACTCGAAGCCGATCCGGCGCAGGTCGAGGCGTCGCGCCTCGAAGACATGGAAGAAGGCGTTCGCAACGCCATGCGCCGTGCCGACCCGCGCATCCGCATCGGCGATGTATCGACCGAAGGTGGCCAGCTCAGCTTCCTGCTCAGCGATGCTGCGGATATCGACCGCGCACGCGCAGAAATCGAAGGGCTGATCAACGGCACCGGCCCGGTCCGCGAATGGGACCTGCAGGTGGTAGACGGCCAGCGCTTCGTGCTGACGCAGACCGCTGCCGGCCTCGAGAATGCCGTGGATGAAGCGATGGAAGGCGCGCTGCGCACCGTCGGCATCCGTATCGACGGCCTCGGCACGCGCGAGCCGACGATCCTGCGCCAGGGCGACACCCGCATCGTGGTCCAGGTGCCCGGCCTGCAGGATCCCGAACAGCTCAAGGAACTGCTCGGCAAGACCGCACAGCTCGAATTCAAGCTGGTCCAGCGCCAGGCAACGCAGGAAGAGGTCGAACGCGGCTTCGTCTCCGGCGGTGAAGTCGTTCCCTATGCGGCAGACGCGCGCGGCCAGGGCTTCGGTGTCGTCGTGGAACGTCTCGGCGGGATCAGCGGCGAAACGCTGACCAGCGCGCAGCAGAGCTTCGACAGCCGCACCAACGAGCCGGTCGTGTCGATCGCCTTCAACCCCGAAGGCGGCAACAAATTCCGCGTCATGACGACCCAGTACACGAAACGGCAATTCGCGATCATCCTCGATGATGAAGTCATTTCGGCCCCGGTCATGCAGGAGCCGATCGTCAACGGCCAGTCGCAGATCTCGGGCAGCTTCACGGTGGAGAGTGCCAACAATCTCGCCATCCAGCTTCGTTCGGGTGCGCTGCCGGTCGATCTTGCAGTGGTCGAGGAACGCACTGTCGGGCCCGACCTCGGCGCCGATTCGATCAAGCAGGGGATGCTTGCCATGGGCATCGGCACGCTGCTGGTCATGCTGTTGATGATCGTCACCTACGGTCGCTTCGGTATCTATTCGACCGTCGCGCTCGTCATCAACGTGCTGATGCTGCTGGGCATCATGGCGGCGCTCAATGCCACACTAACCCTGCCGGGTATCGCGGGCTTCGTGCTGACCATCGGTGCCGCGGTCGACGCCAACGTGCTGATCAACGAGCGTATCCGTGAAGAGCGGAAACGAGGGCGCCGCGTGATGGCAGCTGTCGAGAATGGCTACAAAGAAGCCAGCCGCGCCATCTACGATGCGAACATCACCAACTTCATCGCAGGCGTGCTGCTGTTCAACTTCGGTTCCGGCCCGATCAAGGGCTTCGCCGTGGTTCTCGTAGTGGGCCTGTTCACCTCGGTCTTTACCGCTGTGCCGCTGACCCGGATGTGGGTGGCCGGATGGCTCCGCAAGACGCGGCCCACGGACATCAACCTTTAAGGAGGACGAACAATGAAACTGCTCAAGCTCGTCCCCGACGACACCAACATCAAATTCCTGAAATGGCGCGTGCCTTTCTTCGTGGTCAGCATCCTTCTGATCGCGGCGAGCTGGGCGCTCGTGCTGACCAAGGGTCTCAACTACGGCGTCGATTTCGCCGGCGGCCTCGAAGTGCGGGCGACGTTCGAACAGAGCGAACAGGCACCTGTCGTGCAGCTCCGGTCGGAGATCGCCGAACTTGGTTATGGAGAGCCGGTCGTCCAGCGCTTTGGCGAGGACAACCAGGTTTCGATCCGCGTTCGCCTGACGGACGAAGTGTCGAGCGACAAGGAAGCCGCACAGGCCGCGGCTTCCGCGGTGATCGCGGATTTGCAGGCCAATCATCCGGACATCCGGATCGACGGCAACGACAACGTGTCGGGCAAGGTTTCAGGTGAGTTCCGCACCGACGCCACGCTGGCCTTGATCTACGCGATGCTGGCCGTTGCGCTCTACATCTGGATCCGCTTCGAATGGCAATTCGGCGTGGGCGCGCTGTTCGCGCTGTTCCACGACGTCTCGCTGACATTGGGGCTGTTCTCGCTGTTCCAGATCGAGTTCAGCCTGCAGATCATCGCCGCGATCCTTGCGATCATCGGTTATTCGCTCAACGATACGATCGTCGTTTACGACCGCATCCGCGAGAACCTGAAGAAGTACCGCAAGATGGAACTGCCCGAGCTGCTCGACCTCTCGGTCAACGAAACGCTCGCCCGAACGGTGATGACCTCGCTGACCCTGCTCGTGGCGCTCCTGCCGCTGCTGTTCTTCGGTCCGGCCAGCCTGTTCGGCCTTACGGTCGGCATCACCTGGGGCCTGTTCGTCGGTACCTATTCCTCGGTCTACATGGCTTCGCCGCTGCTGGTGTGGATGGGGGTCAATTCGGACAGCTTCGTTCCGGAAGAAACCATCGCCGACAAGCAGGAAAAGAAACTGCGCGGCGAAGTCTGATCGCTGGTGTCCGCTGCCTCTAGAGGCGGCGGACCAGCATCTCTGCCACACCGATCCACGCAGGGTTGTCCACGACCTGCTGCTTTTCGCCGTGACCCGGCGGAAGCAGTCCGACGAGGTTGCCCTGCCGGTCGATCAGGCGGCCGAAGGCGAAGCGCCCGCCGCTCTTGGGCACCAGCACATCGCGATTGACCGCACGCCCCGCATCCTCAGGAGCGAGCTGGCGCAGCCACAGCTGGTCGCCGGGGCGGTATTCGCCGTGGGGATAGTCGATCGTCAGGACCACCAATGCACCCTCGCTGCCGAGGTCGGTGGCGAGGATCGCATCGCGCGTTTCGGTCAATGCCTCGGGGCCGGCCTGGCCTAACGTCGCCACCACCTGCGGGTGATCGGCCTTTTCGGAACGGACCAGTACTTCTGGCTCGACGCCCAAGGCGGCACCGATCCGCTCCATCCATTTGAGCGAGAGGTTGCGCATGCCCGTTTCGAGCCGCCCGACCGTTTGCGGAGTAGTGGGCGGGACGCATGCTTCGGCGAGATCGGCCAGCGTCATGCCCTTTTGCTTGCGGATATCGCGGATGCGGTTGATCATGACGCTGACAAATCCTTCTAACCAAATCGGTGTTTTCTCTTTCCTACACTAACCGGATGTTTGCAAGCCCGTCGTCCACTGACAGCGAGGAGACGGCAATATGCGCAGGGAACTGGTAGAACGGGAACTCACCGAAGTCGGGCCGCGGCGCGCAGGCTCTCCGACGCGCAAGACGCGCAGCGTCACGATGAACTTGGGCGAAAGCCCGCTCACATGGCTGCATTCGCGAGGCCACCTCGATGATCGCCAGTTCGATGCGGGTGAGCGGCTGCGCGCCGATTACGAGCGGGCGCAATTGTCGCCCTCTGTCACGATGCGCTGGGACCCGGTGCGCGTGGACGGAGGCGGAGGTGGTGACGGCTTGACGTCATCGGAGCGGCAATTGGCTGCGAAAGCGCGCTTTGACGGGGCGATGGCCGAGGCAGGCGCAGGGCTGAAGGATATCCTCTGGCGCGTGGCCTGCGGCTGCGAAGGGCTGCCCGAGGCGGAAAAGGGGCTCGGCTGGCCTGCGCGTAGCGGCAAACTGGTATTGAAACTGGCGCTCGACCGGGTGGCCGACTTCTACCGGATCAGGTGAGTGGGGAGTTCTATCCTAGGACCGTGTTCCATGTGTTCCAGCCTTTGGGACTACACGGGCGGCAATCCTAAATATGTCCAACAACCGCCTCGCGCAGGACTGGCAGCACCTCTGCCTCGAACCAGGGGTTCTGCTTCATCCAGATCGCACTGCGCCATGCAGGGTGGGGCAACGGGAGGAAACGCGGGAGGTAGTCGCGAAAAGCGCGCACCCGCTCGGTCATCGAAAGCTTGCGCGCTTCGGGAAGGTAGTGCGCCTGCGCATAAGTGCCGACGAGCAGCGTCAGGCGGCCTTCGGGCAGGATGTCGAGTATCCGGTCATGCCATTGCGGCGCACATTCGGGGCGCGGGGGCTTGTCGCCTCCGCTCGCCTTCCCGGGATAGCAGAACCCCATCGGGACGAGCGCGACGCGCGCGGGTTCGTACATCTGCTCCTTGGAGAGGCCGGTCCACTCGCGAAGCCGGTCGCCGCTCTTGTCGTCCCACGGGATGCCGGTCTCGTGGACGATCGATCCGGGAGCCTGACCGATGATCAGCAACCGGGCGGTCGGTGAGAAACTGGTGACCGGACGAACACCGTGGGGGAGGTGGGCGGCACAGGTGCGGCAACCTGCGATCTCGGTGGCGAGATCGGCCGCGCTCAAAGCGCCTCGACCTGCTCGGCCAGCATCAGCCAGCGTTCTTCCGCAGCGTCCTTCTCGTTTCGCGCATTTTCGATGCCCTTCGAGACATTGGCGAACTTCTGCGGATCTGAGGTGTAGAGATCGGGATCGGCGAGGATTGCTTCGCCGCGCGTGATGGCTGCTTCCAACTCCTCGATGCGCGCGGGCAGCAGCTCGTAATCGCGCTGGTCCTTGTAGGAGAGCTTGGTCGGCTTGGACGCAGCAGGCGCCGGCGCAGGCTTGTCGGCCTGCTTTTCGGTCTTCGCTTTGCCGACCACAGGCTTCTGGCGCTTCTTCTCCCAGTCCTCATAGCCGCCAGCGACGACGTCGACTTTGCCCGTGCCGTCGAGGCCCAGTGTGATAGTCACCGTGCGGTCGAGGAAGTCGCGGTCATGGCTGACGATCAGCACGGTGCCTTCGTAGTCGGCGATGACTTCCTGCAGCAGGTCGAGCGTTTCGAGGTCCAGGTCGTTGGTCGGTTCGTCGAGGACGAGGAGGTTGGAGGCCTTGGCGAACTCGCGGGCCAGCAACAGGCGCGAGCGCTCGCCGCCCGACAGGACCGCGACCTTCATGTCGACGATCTTGGGATCGAAGAGGAAGTCCTTCAGGTAAGCCTGCACATGCTTGCGGTTGCCCCGCACGTCGATCCAGTCGCCGCCCTCTGCCAGCACCTGCCGCACGGTCTTGTCGGCGGTGAGGAGCTGGCGCTGCTGGTCGATCATCACGCCGGTCAGCGTCTTGGCGATATCGACCGTGCCGCTGTCGGGTTCGAGCTCGCCGGTGAGCATCTTCAAGAGCGTCGTCTTGCCCGCGCCATTGGCGCCGACGATACCGATCCGGTCACCGCGCTGGATGCGCAGCGAGAAGGGCTTGATGATCGTGCGGTCGCCATAGGATTTCGTGATCTTGTCCGCGACGATGACCGACTTGGACTTGAACTCCTCCTCGGTCGCCAGCTTGAGCTTGGCGGTGCCGGCGGCGGAAATCATCGAGGCACGCTGCGCGCGCATCTGCCACAGCTTCTCGAGCCGTCCCTGGTTGCGCTTGCGCCGCGCGGTTACGCCGCGCTCGAGCCAGTGCGCCTCGAGCTTGAGCTTGGCATCGAGCTTCTCTGCCGCTCGGGCTTCCTCGGCATAGACCTGTTCTTCCCAAGCCTCGTAGCCGCCGAAGCCGACCTCCTTGCGGCGCAGATTGCCGCGGTCGAGCCAGATGGTCGCGCGGGTCAGGCGCTTAAGGAAGGTCCGGTCATGGCTGATGACTACGAAGGCACCGCGATAGCGGTCGAGCCAGCCTTCCAGCCAGTCGATCGCGCCAAGGTCGAGGTGATTGGTCGGCTCGTCCATGAGCAGCAGATCCGGGTCCTGCGCCAGCGCGCGGGCAATCGCCGCGCGGCGCTTCTCGCCCCCGCTCGCGCCCTTGGTCTCGCGGCTCATGTCGATGCCGAGCTGACCGGCAATGGCCTCGACTTCGTGTTCCTGAGGCGCGTGGTCGCCGGACAGTGCCCAGTCCATGAGCGTGGCATGGCCGGTGAGATCAGGGTCCTGTTCGAGCAGCACGATCTTGGCATGCGGCTTGAGCTTGCGCGTACCCGCATCGGTTTCGATCTGCCCGTCGATCATGCGGAACAGCGTGGTCTTGCCCACGCCATTGCGGCCGATCAGCGCAAGCCGGTCGCGCGGGCCGATATGCAGGTCGAGCGGCTCGTTTTCCGGCCCACCGAACAGCCATTTGCCGCCCTGCTGCAGGGCCATGCCTTCAAGGCTGAGGATTGGGGGCTGTGCCATAGGGGGCGCCGCTTAATCGAGCGCGGTTCGCCCCGCAAGGGAAAGGGCCTAGCTGCGGCTGGGATAGATGCCTTGGGTTACCACGCAATACCGCATGCCAGCTGGTGCATCGCCGCGCAGATCGGGCAGGGCGAAGGTGGTGCGTCCGTCGCCACCATAGGTCGTACCGAGCAGTGAAAAGAGCGCTGCATTCCGCGCAATCGGAAGAAGCTTCCCGTCAGCAGGCAAGGTGCCCCTAGGGCAGAAATTCTGCCCCACGAGGACGACTTCCGCGAGATAGCGGTCCTGTGCCGAAGCCGGCGTGGACGCTATCCCCGCCGACAGCGTCATGGCCGCAACGGCAAGTGTCTTTCCGAACTTCATAGAAAATCCCCCTTTTCCGCGCCCCTAGTTTGCCCGCTGTTCCTCTACCATCCTTGCCACATCTTCAAGCAGGGCGGGCGCGTCGTAGACAATGCCGTCCTTGATGGTCCAGCGCACACCGCCGACCTGCTCGATCTCGCCCGTCTCGTAATTCAGCCTCGTGTGGCCCGTGCCGTAGAGCAGCTTGAGGTTGTCGAGCGGATTGCCCGGCACGATGACGAGATCGGCCAGCTTGCCGACCTGGATCGTGCCCATCGGCGCAGTCTCTCCGCGCGGATCGTAGATTTCCTGCGCACCCGAAACGGTAGCGGCACGGATCACTTCGAGCGGTTCGAGGCCGGCTTCGCGCAGCATCTCAAGCTCGCCGACATAGGCGAAGCCCCAGGTCTGGTAGATATATCCCGGATCGCTGCCCACGGTGACGCGCCCGCCGCGGCGGTGGAACTCCTTCGTCAGGTCGAACCAGTAGCGGTAGAACTTGCGCCATGCGACTTCGTCCTCGGTGCTCCAGTCCTTGTAATAGCTGCCGTGATTGGTTGCGCTGGGCGCGTAGAAATCCATCAGGCTCGGCAGCGTATAGCGTGCGTGCCAGTCACGGTTCTTGGCCGCCATCACGTCGCGGCTGGCGGAATAGATGTTGAAGGTGGGGCTGAGCGTCACTCCGCTGTCGAGCAGGTGATCGATATAGGCGTCCCACTGCTCGTTACCCGGCTCGACCACCTGGTCGGCCAGCCGTGCGACCCAGCCGAAGCGCGATTGTTCGTCGAAGTAATTGTAGCCCTTGGGATAGCGGGGCAAGGCATTCTCATCGAGCAGGCTTTCGAAGTGGCCGTAGAAATGGGTGATGCCATCCATGCCCAGTTCGACCGCCTTAGCCGCGTTGACGCGCTGTACTCCCGGCTGGGCGAGGTGCGAGACGGTGCCGAGCCCCTGTTTCTCGGCTTCGTCGAGCGCTGCGCCGAGGATGTCGGCACCATGCGAGTTGAAGAACTTGATGCCCCAGAAACCGCGCGACTTCGCCCAGCGGACCCACTCGCGCGCCTTGGCCTCGCTGTCGATCGCGCCGCCGTCCCACTTGTCGCCGAATACGGCGTAGGGGAAAAGGCGCGGGGCGGTGATCGTGTTGCTGCGGCTACGCTGCGCATCGCTGAGATCCGGCTGCCCGGGACCGAAATAGAAGGACACACCGCGAACGCTGGTGACGCCATGGGCCAGCCACAGCTTGTAGCCGTAGGAGGGCTGGGCAGCCTTCGACGGATCGCCGTTGTGCCCGTGCGTATCGACGAAGCCCGGCATCACGGTCATGCCCTTGGCATCGAGGATTCTCGCCGCTCCCGCTTTGACCTCGGCAGGTGCGCCGCCGCCATGGATCGCCGTAATCCGGTTGCCTTCGATCACGATATCGACCGGCCCCATCGGCGGTGCGCCCGAGCCTTCGATCATGGTCGCGCCCGAAACGATCAGCGTGGGATAGGGGCCTTCGCCTTCCGTGCGGTCCGGCACCGGCTGCATCGACTGGGCATTGGCCAAGCCGGCGCCGAGCATGGCTGCTGCGGCAAGGACGAGTTTCGCAAACTTCATGGCAGTGGTTCCCCTCTTCGCCACGCCTCGTATCGCGCATCCGGGCCGCTGTGAAGTCGAAGCGATGCGGAACAACCCTGTTCAGCCAACCGTAAAGCGGGCGAAGCGACACTTGCCGTCACGACACGGAGACAGATTATGAAACAGCTACTTGTTCCCTCGCTCGGCCTCGCCATGATTGCGGGCAACGCGCATGCAGCCGAGGTGCAGATTTCCACCGAAGGTCCGGTGGTCGAACTGACCGTGATGGAACAGGTGGAGGCCGACCCCGACCTCGTGACGGTGGGGGCGGGCGTGACGACCGATGCGCCGACTGCGGTCGAAGCGCTCCGGCTGAATTCGGTCGAAATGCGCAAGGTCATCGACCGTCTCAAGGCGTTGGGCGTGGCAGAGCGCGATATCCAGACCACCGGTATCAACCTCAATGCACGCTACGATTACGACCAGCGTACCCAGCGTCAGGTATTCCGCGGATATCAGGCGAGCAACCGTGTCAGCGTGAAGCTGCGCGAAGTGGGCGAGACAGGCAAGGTGCTCGACGCATTGGTGGTGGCCGGGGCGACGGACCTCGACGGACCGCGTTTCAGCCTCGAGGACGATACGCAGGCCAAGGCCGAGGCGCGCCGCAGGGCGATGGAGCGGGCACGCGCGCAATCGCTCGAATATGCGCGGCTAGCCGGCTATTCCGACCTGCGCCTGCTGGAGGTGAACGAGACGATCACCGGCCGCAGCGGCCCGTTTCCCCAGATGCGCGCGGTCGCCACGATGGATGTCGCCGAGGAATCCGCCCCGGTTCAACCGGGCATGGTGAGCAGTTCGGTCAATGTGACGGTGAAATACGAAATGGTTCGCTGAACGTGTGTGAACGTCAACATTCACACCTTGTTCAATGCTCCATGCCTAGTAAGACTGCATTATGAAACCGCTTCTCGCATCCCTGCTCGCACTTGGCCTCGTCGCCGGGCCGCTGACTGCCACTCCGGCAGAGGCGCAGCGTCGCTCCGACCAGGGCGAAGCGCGCAAGGAAATGCGTGCGGGTAACATCCTGAGTTCGCGCGAGATCGAGAACCGCGTGCTTCCGACCATGCGCGGGGCCGAATATCTCGGCTTTGACTATGACCGGACGGCCATGGCCTATCGCCTGAAGTTCATCCGCGACGGCCGCGTGCTCTATGTCGATGTCGATGCGCGCACAGGGCGCATCCTGCGCCGAAGCCGCTGATTTCCGTCATCAGAAACCTCGCTCATCTTGACGCGTTCATCTACATGAACGACATGCGCAAGATTATTAGCAAGGACGGAAATTCATGAGAATCCTTATCGTCGAAGACGAGCCGACGCTGGGCCAGCAGCTCAAGAGCACGCTCGAACAGAACGGCTATGCAGTCGACCTGTCGACCGATGGCGAGGATGGGCATTTCCTCGGCTCCACCGAAGATTACGACGCAGTAATCCTAGACCTCGGCCTACCCGAGATCGACGGGCTCACCGTGCTCGGCATGTGGCGCAAGGAAGGCCGCAAGTTCCCCGTCCTCGTGCTGACCGCGCGCGACAGCTGGTCGGACAAGGTCGCCGGCCTCGACGCGGGCGCGGACGATTATCTTGCCAAGCCCTTCCAGACCGAAGAACTCATCGCCCGCCTGCGTGCGCTCATCCGTCGCGCTTCGGGCAATACCTCGAGCGAACTGACGGCTGGCGACGTGCGTCTCGACACGCGTTCGGGCCGCGTCACGCTGAAGGGCGAGCCGGTCAAGCTGACCGCGCAGGAATACAAGCTGCTGAGCTACCTCATGCACCACAAGGGCAAGGTGGTCAGCCGCACCGAACTGATCGAACATATCTACGATCAGGATTTCGACCGCGATTCTAATACGATCGAGGTCTTCGTTACCCGCATCCGCAAGAAGCTTGGTGCGGAAGTGATCACGACCATCCGTGGACTCGGTTACAGCCTCGACGACCCCGCCGACGCACCCCGCGCATCCTGACGATGTAGCGAGCGAAGCGCGTCCGGCGGCGGGTTCCCTGCCAGCCGGCGATGCTGCGCCCGCTGCCGATGCGCCGCCCGTAACCATGGGCGAAAAGCCCGGCCAGCGTCGCAGCCTTGCTGCGCGCATGATGGTAATCGCCGGTATCTGGATTTCGGTCCTGTTGCTGGGCGGCGGTTTCGCGCTCGATCGCGCGCTCACCCGACAGGTGCAGAGCAATTTCGACGACCAGCTCGAATATGTCCTGACCGCGCTGATCGCCTCGGCAGAGGTCGATGACTGGGGCGATGTGCGGTTCTACCGCTCGCTCGGCGACCAGCGCTTTCTCGAGGTGAACAGCGGCGTCTACTGGCAGATAAGCGGGCCGGACAAGGAACCCTATCCCAGCCGCAGCCTGTGGGATCGCACGCTCGAGGTCGATGGCAGCCATGTCGACGACGAGCCCCATTTCTACGACAGCGAGCAATTCGCCGACGAGCCGCTGCGTGTCGTCGAACGCAACATCATCCTGCCCGACAGCGATACCCAGTGGACCTTCACGGTCGCTTCGGCGCGCGAGGAGCTGGATTTCCAGATTACGCGTATCCGTTCGATCCTGTTCTGGAGCTTCGCGGTCCTCGGCCTTGGGCTCCTGATGATGGCGGCGCTGCAGAGCTATTACGGCCTGTCACCTCTGCGCCGTGTGCGTGCCGCGATCCAGTCGATGCGTTCGGAAGGCGCGAACCGGATCGAGGAGCCGTTGCCGCTCGAGGTCGAACCGCTGGTCGAGGAAATCAACGCCCTGCTCGCGCATAGCGAGAAGCAGGCCGAGGAGGCCCGCACTCATGCCGGCAACCTCGCACATGCCCTCAAGACGCCGCTGACCGTCCTGACCAACGCCGCGACCGCGCATGATCCGAAGCTTTCGGACCTTGTCTGCCGCGAGACCAAGACGATGCAGCGCCATGTCGAGCACCATCTGGCTCGCGCCCGTGCCGTGGGCCGGCGCGCGACCGGTCACGCACGCGCCGATGTCTGGCCGAGCGCTGAAAGCGTCGTCCGCGCCGTCACACGCATCTACGAGAACACGCGCTTCGATCTCGATGGTAACCGCGAGGCGGCCGTCGCGATCGAACGGCAGGACCTTGACGAAATCCTCGGCAACCTGATCGAAAACGCGGCAAAATACGGCGGCGGCAGCGTCTTCGTGACGGTCGATGCAGACCCGATCGATTTCGACAATTGCACCATCTGGGTCGAGGATGACGGCAAGGGTATTCCCGATGCCGAGCGCATCCGCATTTTCGACCGCGGCGCGCGGCTGGACACGGGCAAGCCCGGAACCGGTCTCGGCCTCGCCATCGTACGCGATGTCGCGGAAATCTACGGCGGCACGGTCGAGCTGGACGAAAGCGAGGACCTCGGCGGCCTGATGGTCAGGCTGAAACTCCCGCGCTCGGGAATGGCCAAAGAGGGCTAGTCCGCAGCGCGCGCCTGTTCGTGGTGACGGATCACCTCGTCGATGATGAAGCGCAGGAACTTCTCGGTAAACTCCGGATCGAGTTCGCTTTCTTCGGCGAGCCTGCGAAGACGGGCGATCTGTGCCTTTTCGCGCGCAGGATCGGCGGGCGGTAGCGTGGCTTTCGCCTTGTAGGCGCCGACGGCCTGCGTGATGCGAAAACGCTCGGCAAGCATATGCACAAGTGCCGCATCGATATTGTCGATGCTCTTGCGGAAGCCTGCTAGCGTGCCGTCTTCGCCCTCGGGGTGTTGCGTGTCTTGCGTCATCGCTTGCCAAGCTATCATCAAAACCGGACTTGCCAAGAAAGCATAGGCAGGACATGGCCAAGCTGTAATGACTGCCGACGTCGTCCCCCTTCCGCGAAAAGGGCCAGAGCCCTCGATCGAGCCCATGCTGGCGCTGACCGCCAACGGCATGAACCAGGTCAACCAGGTCATCCTCGACCGGATGCAGAGCGAAGTGCCGCTCATTCCGGCGCTGGCCGGACACCTGATCTCGGGCGGCGGGAAGCGCCTTCGTCCCATGCTCACGCTCGCCGGTGCCGAACTGGTCGGATATACCGGTGCGCGTCACTACAAGCTCGCCGCAGCGGTCGAGTTCATCCACACTGCCACGCTGCTGCATGACGATGTCGTCGACGGCAGCGACCTGAGGCGCGGCAAGGCGGCGGCGAACATCATCTTCGGCAATCCCGCGACCGTTCTGGTCGGCGATTTCCTGTTCAGCCGCAGTTTCGAGCTGATGACCGAGGACGGCAGCCTGAAGGTTCTGAAGATCCTGTCGGGCGCCAGCGCGATCATCGCCGAGGGCGAGGTCGACCAGCTGACCGCCCAGCGCAAGATCGACACCAGCGAGGAACGCTACCTCCACATCATCCGCGCCAAGACCGCGGCCCTGTTTGCAGCTGCCAGCCGCATTGCCGCGGTGGTCGCAGAATGCAGCGACGAGGAAGAGAAGGCGCTGGACGAATACGGCCGCAACCTCGGCGTTGCCTTCCAGCTTGTCGACGACGCGCTCGATTACGATGCGGACGCGGCCCAGATGGGCAAGGATCGCGGCGACGATTTCCGTGAAGGCAAGATGACCCTGCCGGTCATCCTCGCCTATGCGCGCGGCAGCGAGGAAGAGCGCGAATTCTGGAAGGCGGCGATTGCAGGCTTCCGCACCTCGGACGAGGATCTGGAACACGCCATCAGCCTGATCGATCGCCACAAGGCGGTTGCCGATACCAAGGCGCGTGCGCGCCATTTCGCGCAGCGCGCGATCGATGCGCTTTCGATCTTCCCCGATGGCCGTGCACGCCAGGCGATGACGCAGGCCGCGCTCTTCGCCGTTTCACGGGGCTACTGACGAAACATCCGGCCCGCGCGATGCAGGCCGGATGCTCCATTTTTCTGCTTACTGACGCGTTGCGGTCCAGCGAACCACGCTGCCGTCGCGTGCTCCGGACGAGACGCCGGAAAGCGTGTTGCCGTCGATGGTGATGTCCGTGCTCGAAAGCGTTTCCCCGTCGCGCGAATAGGTTTCGCGGAAGGAATTGTCGGACAGACGCTCTACCGCCACCATGACACCCGAATCGCTTCCTTCGATGGCGACGGGATCGCCGCCAAAGGTCGCCGTCCAGCTGTCGCCATTGCCGGTGCTGGTTAGCGTGTCGCCGTCCACGGCGTAGGTGAAGGTAAGGCCTTCGTCATTGATATCGGCCACATCGCTTACAGCCCATTCACCGGACATGGCGTGCGAGCCTTCCGCACCGGCTGCCGTACGCGTGTACATCGTCTTGCCGGTGACAGGCGTGTCGCCGCCAAGGTCGGTCCATTCGGCGGTCGCGGTCTGTCCGTCATCGCTGATGGTCCATGTCGCCCCGCCGAGGTCCTTGTCGCCCAGGCGGCTGGCGAATTTGACGGTGTTGTCGTCGACCACTTCGATCATCTGGCTGTCGACGCCCGGCCGGTCGACCGTTTGCCACTCGCCATTGGCGGCATAGCCATAGGGCGGGGTGCAGCTGTCGCACTGGAACTGCCCGTCGGCGAGCGTGAAGTTGCGATTGTCGTTTTCGAACGAGGCGCTGTCGAGATCGACCTTCCAGGTGCCCGCAATGCCGCCTTCTTCGGCGGCGACCTCGGTTTCCGGTGCTTCGCCGCACGCGGCCATGCCCATCGACATCGTTACTGCGGCGAGCGCAGTCATCATCTTTCTCATGTGTTTCTCCCTTGCTTTGCGCCCCTTGACCGGCCCGCCGATTGACGGTGCTGCGGTAAAAAGACCCCACCCCCTCCACCCGAATGAAGAAGCAAGGACGCGGCTGGATACCAGCAATTCCGGCGTTTCACCAAATGCAATGATTTCGGGACGTGAATTCAGCGGCTTGCGCAAAGGTTACCCCCATGGGGCTGTGCGCGTGGCCGATCTGTGCGAATAGCGTGCCGTGACCGAAAGCCTGCCGATTCACGACGTACTGCCCGACCTGCTCGCTGCAATGTCCGAAGCGACTGCGGCGGTGCTCGTTGCGCCTCCCGGGGCCGGCAAGACGACGGCAGTCGCACCCGCCCTGATCGGTGAGGACTGGTGCAATGGACTGGTGATCCTCACATCGCCCCGCCGCGTTGCTGCGCGGGCTGCAGCCGAGCGGATGGCCCAGATGCTCGGCGAAAAGCCCGGTGAGACGATCGGCTACCTCACGCGTCTCGATACGAAGCGTTCGGCAAGGACGCGCGTCCTCGTCGTGACCGAGGCGATCTTCGTGAACATGATCCTCGACGATCCTGAACTGGAAGGGGTCTCGGCGGTACTGATCGACGAGGCGCACGAGCGGCATCTCGATACCGATTTCGGCCTTGCTCTCGCCCTCGAAAGCCAAGGCGTGCTGCGCGAGGACCTGCGCGTGCTGGTCATGTCGGCGACAATCGACGGGGCGCGCTTCGCTTCGCTCATGGGCGAGGGCACGCCCGTCATCGAAAGCGAAGGTCGGGCCTATCCGCTCGACATACGATGGCTTGGCTCGTCGCCGCAGGAGCGGATCGAAGACGCCATGGTGGCAGCCATCGCAAGCGCCTGGCGCGAGGAGGAAGGCGACATCCTTGCCTTCCTGCCGGGGGTCGGAGAGATCGAACGCACGCGTGAGCGGGTGGAAGCCCGCCTGCCGAAGGCGCTCGTCCTGCCGTTGCACGGACAGGTCCAGCCAGCCGACCAGCGCGCTGCAATCAGGAAGGATCCCGAGGGGCGCCGCCGGATCGTGCTTGCCACGGCCATTGCCGAGACTTCGCTCACCCTCGACGGCGTGTCGGTGGTGGTCGATGCGGGCCTATCGCGCCGTGCGGAATTCGACCGGGCTGCAGGAACCACCCATCTCGTCACCCACCGCGCCAGCCAGGCCGCTGCTGCTCAGCGGGCCGGACGTGCGGCACGGCAGGGTCCGGGCACTGCGTATCGCTTGTGGGAGGAAGGCGGCCATGCCGGTCGTCCCGCATACGATCCGGCCGAGATGGAGATCGCCGACCTCGCGCCGCTCGTGCTCGATCTGGCGAAGTGGGGGACCGGCGATCCGGCTAGCCTGCAATGGCTCGATACGCCTCCTGCAGCCTCGATCAGTGCTGCGCGCGAGATGCTCAGGTCGCTTGGCGCTCTGGACGAGGACGGGCGGATCACAGGGCGTGGGAAGCAGCTCGCGAGCCTGCCGCTCGATCCGGCATCGGCCGCGATGGTTCTCTTCGGTGCGGAGAGGGGCGAGGCGCAGACGGCGGCGCGGCTGGCGCTGCTCTTGCAGGAGCGGGGCCTAGGCGGACGCGGTGAAGACCTCGAGGCGCGATTGCAGCGCTGGAATGCCGACAGGGGCAGCCGTGCGGAGGCAAGCCGGAAACTGGCTGGGCGATGGGCGAAACAGGCGGAGGCGCTGGTAGGAGAGAAGGGCTCCGACGACGTGCCACCCGCGATCCTCCTCGCGGCGGGGCGCCCGGACTTCATCGCCAAGCGCCGCGATGCTTCCGGCGAGAACTGGATTGCGTCGGGAGGGCGCGGATTCATTCTCGATCCGGCATCGCCGCTCGCACGCGCGGAGTTCCTGGTGATCGGGGATGCACAGGGGCAGGCGAAAGGCGCCCGTATCACGGCGGCGATCGCTCTGGAGGAGAGTGAACTCACCGGGTGGCTGGGTGACAAGATCTTGCGGAAATCGGTGCTGCGCTGGAAGAACGAACGCGTCGAGGCGCGGCTCGAGAGGCGGCTGGGTGCAATCACCCTTGCCAGCGGGCCGGATGCCGAGCCCGACGCGCAGGCAGGTGTGGACATGCTTGTGGACAAGGCTCTGGATAACCTGGCAAAACTCCTGCCGGGCGAGCTTCTCGCGCGGGCAGCTTTCATCGGCCTCGAGAGTTTTTCCGAAGAACGACTGGCTGAAACAGCCGATATCTGGCTCGCGCCATTGCTGGCTGGCCGGCGCGACCTGGACATTCCCAAGGGGCGGCTGGTCGATGCGCTTCTCGGTGGTCTCGACTGGAACGACCGCCAGCGCCTCAATGCAGAAGCGCCGCGCGAATTCACTTCGCCTGCAGGCACGACCCACCGGATCGATTACACGGGTGACGATGCACCCAGCGTCGAAGTCCGTGTGCAGGCGCTGTTCGGCCTCGAACGCCACCCGATGGTCGGCAAGACGCCGCTCCTGCTGAAACTCACCAGTCCGGCGGGACGCCCGATCCAGTCGACCCGCGACTTGCCCGGATTCTGGCGTGGAAGCTGGGCCGATGTTCGCAAGGACATGAAGGGCCGGTACCCAAAGCATCGCTGGCCGGAGGAACCTTGGGCCGAAAAGCCGAGTTTGAAGACCAAGAACGCCTTTTCAAAATCCGGCGGCTGAATTAAGGGGCGCTCACTATGGCTGCACGTATCTACCAAAGACCGCAGAGCGCGATGCAATCGGGCAAGGCCCGCACCGACGAGTGGATGCTCGAATTCGAACAGTCCGAAGCGCGCCGCGCAGACCCGCTCATGGGCTGGACCGGCAGCGGCGATACGCAGGCCCAAGTGCAGCTCACATTCCCGAGCAAGGAAGAGGCCAAGGCCTATGCCGAAAAATACGGCATTGCTGCCCGCGTTCACGCAACGCCGCCGCACACTCTGAAGCTGCAGGCCTACGCCGATAATTTCCGCTAATCGCTTCGCTTGAAATGCGGAGTTGAAATCTGGGCAAACCGCCGCCATATGGCGCGCCGGGAGTCGGGTGGACGTTTGCGTTCGCTCACCGGGTCAGGTCCGGAAGGAAGCAGCCCAGGTGAATTGCGGCGGGTCGCTCGGCTCCTTTTCCACTAGTCCAGCGATATGCCTTTCTCTCTCGCGGCGCGTTCGAGCGCCGTGATTGCAGCGCTGTTGCCCTGACGACCTGCTTCGTCGAATTTTACGATCAGGTCCTGCATGCGGATGGTGGCAAGGCAGAAGCCTGCGCGATCGCCTGCTTCACGGGTGTCCCACATTGCCTTGCTGACCTCCAGCGCCTCCCCGAAGCTATCCATTGCGCCGAGCATCGCGCTCGCAAACCCGCCTGCGCCGTCCGAGCCCATCATCAGGCCGATGATTTCCTCGGGAGTGAATTGACCGGACTCGTCCAGCTTCCAGCCCAACCATTGCACGAGCCGCGAATAATAGTCCTGCCGGCGCAAGAGCGCGCTCAGGTAAGTCGTGGCAGGACTGGTATCGGACTGGTCCCAGATCTGTGCGGTGAAATTCGGATCGCCACATTGCTGCGCGCCAAAGCGGGGCGGAAGGGGGATCTCGTCCTGCTCGGGACGCGGTGTTCCATCGGGCAGCTGGCCGAAGGCTTCACCGACCATGTCCATGGTAATGTCCGCCACCCCGCAGGTCAGTGAAACGTCGCCCATCGAATAGGAGATGGACAGCATCTGGCGCTGCTGTCCGCTCTCGGTTTCGATTTCCCGTTCGAAAACATAATCGCCGTAATAGGCCATGAGACCGATCGGCAGCTCATCCATGTCGAGGGTTATAGGCTGCCAGCCTTCTTCCGCGATCGTGGGTGCCAGTCCATCGACGAATGCGTGGTAACCGGCCTCCACGTCGTCCCCCCTGCCGACCGCGACCCAGTAGGACATCCATGCCATTCGGTCCGACCACGGTGTAGAGCGGGGGCGAGCTTCCTCGAACGGAGCCATGCGCCCGGGCAGGACGAAGCTCATGTCGAGTGTTTCCATGATCCTGCTGCTGAGCGGGACCCCGGTCTGACCCCACTCATACTGCATCGCGCCGTTTGTCGAGCACATCCGGCCGAGGACCGGCGCGCTGAAGCTTTCGGGCGGTGCTCCCAATACACGATGCGTTTCGGTGTCGACCGCGAACAATTGGGCATGTGCAGGCTGGGCAAGCAACGCGGTTGCAGCGACGAGTAGATTCTGAATTTTCATAAGAATTGCGACCCCCATGGAAATTCCGTGCTTAATTTCCATCGGGGGCTTCGACAAGATCGGAAGGCTGTCCTAGACAGGTGGCATGGGTGATTCACCGGACAATACCGACGGCCTTCCCTGGGAGACCGATGCGCAGGACGATGCGCCGAGCGCCGCCGAACTCGAAGCGGCGGGGCAGAATTCGATGTTCGGAGATGCGCCCGAGCCCGCTTCCGAGCCGACACCGGCGCCTCCTGCAGCGGAAAAGCCTGCTGAACCCGAGCCTGTCGCAGTGGAGGCGGGTCTGGTGGAGCCTGCCGCAGCACCGACCGAAGCCGCGCAGCCCTATCGCGTGCTTGCGCGCAAGTACCGCCCGCAGACTTTCGCCGAACTGATCGGCCAGGATGCGATGGTGCGTACGCTGGCCAATGCCATCGCGCGCGACCGGCTGGCGCATGCCTTCCTGATGACCGGTGTTCGCGGGGTCGGTAAGACTTCGACCGCGCGGCTCATCGCCAAGGCGCTCAACTGCGTGGGTCCGGACGGGCAGGGCGGTCCGACGATCAGTCCCTGCGGCGTGTGCGAACCCTGCACGGCGATTTCGGAAGGCCGCCATATCGACGTGATCGAGATGGACGCCGCCTCGCATACCGGCGTCGACGATGTGCGCGAGATCATCGAGGCGGTGCGCTATGCGGCGGTCTCGGCGCGCTACAAGATTTACATCATCGACGAGGTCCACATGCTCTCGCGCAACGCCTTCAATGCGTTGCTCAAGACGCTGGAGGAACCGCCCGCGCATGTGAAATTCCTCTTTGCCACGACCGAGGTCGACAAGCTTCCGGTCACCGTGCTCAGCCGGACGCAGCGCTTCGACCTTCGCCGCATCCCGGCCGAACTGCTCGAAGCGCATTTTGCCGAGATCTGCCGCAAGGAAGGAGTGGAGGCCGAGGGCGAAGCTCTGCACATCGTGGCCAATGCTGCCGAAGGTTCGGTGCGCGACGGCCTCTCGATCCTCGACCAGGCTATCGCCCATGCCGACATGGACACGGGCGGCAAGGTCACCGCCGAACGCGTGCGCGATATGCTCGGCCTTGCCGATCGCGGGGCGCAGCGGCGCCTGTTCGCGCATATTCTCGATGGCGATGCCAAGGCAGCGCTGGCCGCTGTGGACGATCAGTACGCGCTCGGCGTCGAACCGCTCGCTTTGATGCGTTCGCTGATGGATCTCACCCACCGCATCGCCCTTGCGCAGGTTGCCGGCGGCGAGGCCGACGGGACGACCGCAGAAGAACGCGAGCAGCTGACCGAATGGGCAAACCGCCTCGAAGTCGGGCAAGTTCACCGCCTCTGGCAGCTCCTGCTCAAGGGGCATGACGAGGTCCGGCAGGCGCCCGATCCGCTTGTCTCGGCGCGCATGGCACTCCTGCGGGTACTACATGCATCGGGCATGCCCGATCCGGGCAAGCTGGCGAAGAAGCTGGAAGAGCTCGCTTCGCGCGCGCCCTCCGCTCCGGCTGCTTCCGGCGAGAGTGGCGGCGAGGCACCTGTGGCCTCGCTCGACTGGGAAGAGCTGGTCGAGAAGGTCGACAATGCCGGACAGATGCAGGCCGCCAATCTCATGCGTTATCAGGTGCGGCCGATTACCGTTGAAGACGGACGTCTGGTCTATTCGCGAGACGAACGCTTCGACCAGGATATCGAGCCGATCCTCAAGGACGCGCTCTATGCTATTTCGGGCAAGCGCTGGCAGCTTGAAACCGGCGATCCCGCGCTGGCTGTGCCCTCGATCGAGGAGGCAGCACAGGCCAAGATCGAGGCGGCGAAATCCGCCATGCGCGAGCATCCGATGGTAAAAGCGGTTGAAGCCGCCTTTCCCGATGCCGAAATGTTGGAAGACGGCGCCGAACTCCCCCCGCAGCGGCGCGAGGTTCCCTGGAACCGCAGAGCATAAGGAAGTACGCATGAAATCGATGGAAGAAATGATCGCCGCTGCGCAGAAGGCAGCCGAGACGATCCAGACCCAGATGAACGACGTGCAGGCGAAGCTCGACACGATCGAGGTCGAGGGCACTGCAGGTGGCGGCCTCGTAAAGGTTCGCGCTACGGCTCGTGGCCGCATCATCGGCGTCGAAATCGACGAGAGCCTGATGAAGCCGGAAGAAAAGCAGATGACCGAAGATCTCGTCACTGCCGCTTTCAACGATGCACGCGACAAGGCCGATCGCAAGTCGGCCGAAGAGATGCAGGCGATCCAGGGCGGTATGGGCCTGCCGCCGGGCATGAATATCCCCGGTTTCGGCTGATCCTGACCCTCTGGCGGCGTTACGCACCGCCAATCCCCAAGATTAGACGCCTCCCGCGTTGCGAAGCGCGGGAGGCGTTCCCATATTCGGTGCCAACACACGGTCCTTTGTCGGACCGCAGATGGACTGAATGCATATGACCGAGACCTTTCCCCTCCTCCCCCTTCGCGACATCGTCGTTTTCCCCGGCATGGTCGTCCCGCTTTTCGTGGGACGCGACAAGTCGGTGGCGGCGCTCGAAAAGGCGATGGAAGGATCGAAAGACATCTTCCTGCTTTCGCAGCTCGACCCGGGCTGTGACGATCCGGAAGGACCGGACCTTTATGATACCGGCGTGATCGCGCAGGTTCTGCAGCTGCTGAAGCTGCCCGACGGCACCGTTCGCGTGCTTGTCGAGGGGCAGGAACGTGCCAAGCTGGAAGCGCTGCACAATGCCAGCGACCATGTCGCAGCCGAAGTTACCATCATCGAGGAACCGACCGCATCGGGTACCGAGATCAGCGCGATGATGCGCCAGGTGGTCGCGCAGTTCGGCGAGTATGCGAAGCTCAACAAGAAGATCGGCGAGGACGCTGCCGAACAGCTCGGCGAGATCGACGATGCCGGCGAACTGGCCGATACGATTGCCGCCGCGATCAATGCCAAGGTTTCGGACAAGCAGTCGCTGCTGGTCGAGCCCGACCCCTTGAAGCGCCTCGAAATGGTCATGTCCTTCATGGAAGGCGAACTGTCGGTGCTGCAGGTGGAGCGCCGCATCCGTGGCCGCGTAAAGCGGCAGATGGAAAAGACCCAGCGCGAATATTACCTCAACGAACAGCTGAAGGCGATCCAGAACGAGCTGGGCGATGGCGACGAGGACGGCGGCAACGAGATCGCTGAACTGACCGAGAAGATCGGCAAGACCAAGCTGTCGAAGGAAGCCAAGGCCAAGGCCGAAAGCGAGCTCAAGAAGCTCAAGGGCATGCAGCCGATGAGCGCCGAGGCGACCGTCATCCGCAATTATCTCGACGTGCTGCTCGGCCTGCCCTGGGGCAAGAAGAGCAAGGTCAAGAGGGACATCGGCAAGGCGCAGGAGATCCTCGATGCGGATCACTATGCGCTGGAGAAGGTCAAGGACCGGATCATCGAATACCTCGCCGTGCAGGCGCGTACCAATAAGCTGAAAGGTCCGATCCTGTGCCTCGTCGGCCCTCCGGGTGTCGGCAAGACCTCGCTTGGCAAGTCGATTGCCAAGGCGACGGGCCGCGAGTTCATTCGCCAGTCGCTGGGCGGCGTGCGTGACGAGGCCGAAATTCGCGGCCATCGCCGCACCTATATCGGCTCGCTTCCGGGCAAGATCGTCACCAACCTCAAGAAGGCGGGCAAGAGCAATCCGCTCTTCCTGCTCGACGAGATCGACAAGCTGGGCCAGGATTTCCGCGGCGATCCGGCTTCGGCGCTTCTCGAGGTGCTCGACCCTGAACAGAACAACAAGTTCCAGGATCACTACCTGGAGCTGGACCTCGACCTGTCGGACATCATGTTCGTCACCACGGCGAACAGCCTCAACCTGCCGCAGCCGCTGCTCGACCGCATGGAGATCATCCGGCTCGAAGGCTACACCGAGGACGAGAAGGTCGAGATCGCGACCCGTCACCTGCTGCCCAAGCAGGTCAAGGACCATGGCCTCAAGGACGGCGAATTCGAGCTGACCGAAGACGGGCTGCGCGATCTCATCCGCTACTACACCCGTGAAGCGGGCGTCCGTACGCTCGAACGCGAACTGGCGCGCCTGGCCCGCAAGTCCCTGCGCAAGATCCTCGAAGGCAAGGCCGAGAGCGTGACAATCACGCCGGAGAACCTTTCCGACTTCGCCGGCGTGCGCAAGTTCAAGCATGGCATAAGCGAGGAAGAGGCACAGGTCGGCGCAGTCACCGGTCTCGCATGGACCGAGGTGGGCGGCGAACTGCTGACCATCGAAAGCGTCACCACCCCGGGCAAGGGCGAGATCAAGACCACCGGCAAGCTCGGAGAAGTGATGAACGAAAGTGTCGCTGCGGCATTCAGCTTCGTGAAGGCACGCGCCCCGCATTACGGCATCAAGCCGAGCATCTTCCAGCGCAAGAACATCCACATCCACCTTCCCGAAGGGGCGGTGCCCAAGGATGGCCCGAGTGCTGGTATCGGCATGGTCACATCGATCGTCTCGACCCTGTCGGGCGTGGCGGTGCGCCCAGATGTAGCGATGACCGGCGAGGTCACCCTGCGTGGCCGCGTCCTGCCGATTGGCGGGCTGAAGGAAAAGCTGCTCGCGGCGCTTCGTGGCGGGATCAAGAAGGTCCTCATCCCCGAAGAGAACGTGAAGGACCTCGCCGAGATTCCGGAGAACGTGAAAGAAGGGCTTGAGATCGTACCCGTCGCACATGTCGACGAAGTACTCGAGCATGCGCTGACTTCGCTGCCTTCACCGATCGAGTGGACCGAGGCGGACGACCTTGCCAGCCAGCCGGGCAATGCCCAGCCGGGAAGCGTGTCGCCGCCGACCGCGCATTAACATTTGTTACGCTGCATCGCAGCGAATCGTGACAGGCTTTTCTCCCGTCTTGCCGCTCGCAAGTGCGGTAATCGTCTGTGGCGTGCGCACTTCATCGCAGAAATCGAATTCGTGGGCGAAATTTGGCCGATTTTGGGGGAATTTGCCTTTGACAGATGCGACAAAAGCCTCTCAATTCCCTGCCTCTCGGTGAAGCGATTCACCGGTCGCAATTTAAAACACGAATTGAGGGGGTTCCCACACAATGAATAAGAACGATCTGATCAGCGCGGTCGCAGACGCAAGCGGCCTTTCGAAGAGCGATGCTTCGAGCGCGGTCGAAGGCGTTTTCGATGCTATCACCAAGTCGCTTTCGAACGGCGATGAAGTTCGCCTGGTCGGTTTCGGCACCTTCTCGGTTGCCAAGCGCAAGGCTTCGACGGGTCGCAACCCGCGTACCGGTGAACCGATGAACATCCCCGCTTCGAACCAGCCCAAGTTCAAGGCCGGCAAGGGCCTCAAGGACGCCGTCAACTAAGACGCGCTTCCAGCTAAAAACGAAACGCCGCAGTCACCCATCGTGACTGCGGCGTTTCTTTTTGCTTGCGAGAGAATTACTTATTCGAAAGCGATCAGCGCCGTGGGAGCCTGCTCCGTGCGCGGGCTGATGTTCCAGACGAGCGCCTGACCGCGGGCGTTTGCCTGCGGACCCTCGTCGGTGTTGTTGGCTAGGATCCTGCCGTCGGTGATGATGGTGAAGGTACCTTCGGGCACGACGATCTTGCCCGGCTCCTCGCCTTCGTTCTCCTCGGACATCTGCGCGAGGCCGGCCATTCCTGCCATCATCCCCTGCATCGGGTTGCCGCCGCCCTGCGCAGCGAAGCCGGGCGCATCGACGCGCACCTGCCCGCCGTCGCGCAGGATCACGGTCACGAACATGTTCCCCATCTGCATCTTCTCGATCACCGGGAAGGCGAAGTCGTGGGTCAGCTGGCCCGAGATGCGGAAATCGACATCGAACAGGCCATCACCCTTATAGGTGACCTGTTCCCAGCCGCGCTGCCGCTCGAGCTTGGCGGCCAGTTCCTGGGCGGCCTCCGGGTTCGACGGATCGACGCCGCCGAGGAAGGCCTTCATATCCTCTGCTTCCTCGCGCTGCTTGGCTGCGCGCGCACTGGCTTTGGCGTCCCACTCGGCGCGCTGCTCGTTGACTTCCGCCAGCGTGCATTCGCGCTCGTTGTACTCCTCGTCATAACACTCGGCCTCGAACTCTTCAGGCTTGTCCGCCATCTGCGCGAGCTTGGAGAGTGCCAGCATCTGGATTTCGCCGTCATAGCTATAGGTGAATGTGCCGTTCTGCATGACCTGCAACTCGCTGGTGAAGGCGCCGGGCGACAGCAGGCATCCCGTCAGCGCGAACGAACTTGCAGCGGCCAATGCTGCTGCACGGACCGGCCTTGAAATGAACGACATTGTTTTCCCCCTCGGTTGAATTCAGTTGCGCGTTGCAGCTGCGTATAGCGCAATCGCTGCTGCATTGGACACGTTGAGGCTTTCGATTTCGCTGGAGATCGGAAGCTTCGCCAGTGCATCGCAATGCGTCTGGATGTTGTGTCGCATGCCTTCGCCTTCCGCGCCAAGCACGATTGCGACCGGCCCCTTGGGCAGGGCTTCTGCAAAGGTGGTGTCGGTGTGGCCGGTCAGGCCGATGCGCCAGTATCCCGCCTCTGCCATTTCTTCCATTGCGCGCGCGAGGTTGACGACCCTGATCCACGGCAGGGTTTCGAGCGCGCCGGATGCGGACTTGGCGATCACGCCGCCTTCGGGCGGGGCATGGCGGTCCTGCGTCACCAGTGCGGCCGCATTGAAGGCGACCGCAGAGCGCATGATCGCGCCGACATTGTGTGGATCGGTAACCTGGTCGAGCACCACGATCGGGCGCGCGGGATCGCCGTCGAGGACTTCGTCGAGGAATTTGTCTTCCAGCTGCGCGCACTCGAGCACGAGCCCCTGATGCGGAGCATCCTTGGCAACGAGGCGGGCAAGATCCTGCACGTCGGCATATTCGACGGGGAAATCCGCCGGCAGTTCACCGTCGAGCGATGCGATTCCCTCACGCGTCGCCCACAGCTTGCGGTGCTGGCGCTCGGGGTTCTTCAACGCGGCCTCGACCGCGTGGCGTCCCCAGAGGCGCACCTGTCCTGCACTTGCGCGGCCGCTTCCCCGGCCACCTTTCATGCGGCCTGCCCGACCCCTGAGTGCGCGTTTGCGTTCGCCTTTTGCCATGTGTCTTGTCCTGTAATCCAGATTGCGTGGCGCTCCTGCCAGTGAGGGCATTGACAGGCAAGCGCCGCTTCGCCAAAGGGGCGCCTCTCGGCAGGGGATTGCCAAGCGAATCCCCGCATATTTCTCTTTTCCAAGAGATTTGGCGACCGGTGTGGACAGGTGGCCGAGTGGTTAAAGGCAGCAGACTGTAAATCTGCCCGCGCAAGCGTACGCTGGTTCGAATCCAGCCCTGTCCACCACCGCCTCCTATAAACGGCGGAACTCCGGGCTTCCCAAAAAGGGCTGGTGCTGGCCACCAACTTTTTGCTACATAATCTGCTACACAGTCCGCCGGGATTCTTATGCTCCGACCCGGCCCCGTGCTGCCGAGGGAACAATATCGGCGGGGACGGCCCAAGAGTGGGGTCGACACCGGAGGGCGCCGCAGTGAGCGGAAGCCGTTCTCCTCACCTCAAACGACGGAATGGGATCTATCACCTGCGTGTGCGGGTGCCAGATCGTCTGCGTGATCGCTTAGGCCGGCAGGAAATCAGCAAATCCCTGCAGACCTACTCGCCAACATTGGCGCGTCGTCTCGCAGCTTCCGTCTCTGCCAAGGTGATGGAGACATTTGCAATGCTAGACGAATTTACGAACGTATCGCCCGATGAAGCTCGTGAGCTAATTCAAGCCTGTTTCGCCGATATTCGCCGAAAGGTTGATGCGTTTCCTCCTTTCACGCCCGAAACACCATTTCCTGAGATGGAAGTCGATGAGCAGCTCTTTCTCGCTGGCCAGGAGATAGCCAAGCTAACTCTTGAGCGTGAGCAGCGTGTTTTCTCAAAGAGTACCGCGAACCAAGCTCAACGTGCTTTGGCGCTTCGGGGCATCGACATGAAGTTAATTGCACCGGGAGCTCGAGCGCGGCTGTTGGATGGGTTCGCTCGAGTCCTCATTGAGCAGCAGCATATGGTTGTGGCGCGTCTCCACGACCCGTTGGCGGAATACCAGCCGCAAGACTCGTTGTTTAACGAGCCCGTGGGAAATCAGCCAACGCTCGTGCAGCAAGAAGCTGAAATTGGGCCATCAGTCGAGGACTGCGTTACCACCTACCTAGTGGCGAAAAAGCCAGTTTGGGCGGCAAAGACCTACACTGCTCGGGTCAAGCAGCTCGGCTATCTCCAAGAGTTTTTAGGCCCGCAGATGCGCATCGCTAAGGTGTCCACTGCTGACATTCGAAATTTTCGAAATGCATTGAAGATGCTTCGGTCAAATCGTGGCCGATCCACCCAAATGACATTCAAAGAACGCTTGACCGAAAACACCGGTGCGCGCGTCTCAGACAAGTCAGCTTCGATCCTATTTGAGCCTGTCAAAGCCTTCTTCCGATGGGCGAAGGAGGAAGAGGGCATTCTCGCCGAAAATCCAGCCGCAGATGTCAAATGGCAGTCAATGACCACTGGCAAGTGTGCTCTCAAGCGCCGACCATTCAGTGCGCAAGAAGTTGCCAGCTTATTCGGCTCACCCCTGTTCACGGGCTCGAAATCGCCATATCGCCGGTTTCAGCCGGGCAATACGATTGTCGAGGACGCGAAATACTGGATACCGATCATTGGGTACTACACTGGGATGCGTCTCGGCGAGATCGTCCAGTTGCACATTTCCGACGCTGTTATCGACGCAGAGGTGCCTCATTTCGATTTGAATGAAAATTCGGGTTCAGGTGATCCAAAGCACATCAAAACTGACGCCGGCATCCGCAAGGTGCCGATCCATCCTGACGTGTTAACATTGGGCTTCGCCGCTTTCGTCGAGAAACGCCGGAAGTGGAACAAGCCCAGCAAGCGGATTTTCTCGGAGACCACGCTTGGCGCTGACGGGCAAGCGTCCACGCAGTTTTCGAAATTCTTTGCCAGACTGCTGGACATCGTGGGCCTAACCGATCCGGCGTTGACCTTCCACAGCTTCCGACATGGGGCAGAGGACGCTTTCAGGAATGCCAACCTTCAGCAATATACGATCGACAGCATCATGGGACACAGCGATGGAAAGGTGAGTGCCTCTTACGGGGAAGGGCCAAGCCTTGCCCTCAAAGTCGAAGCCGTCGAAGCAATGAAATTGCCCGTGTCGCTTGTCTCGCTTCTCAAGCCGAAAGGAGACGAGTGATGCCTGTGCAATTGAACCAGCCGGGTCAGCTAGCATCGTTCCCTCTAACAAGCCCCCCAAAGGGCTACGAGCTTGAGAGCCATGAATGGATTGCGAGTGAAATTAACTTCACTGATCGGAAGGTCGGTATCACATATCCGTTCCCCGACATGATCGATCTAGTTGCTCCAGTTTCAGAACATACTCTATGTTTCCCCGACCAATCTTGGAAGTCTCCGCTTGAAAAAGCCCATCAGCTCGATCAGGAATTGAAAGAGCATCTCAAAGCATTTCCTGCGATTGACGGGATCAAGCTCACCCGCTGCTGGCCCCCGCATAGTCCGGCGAAAGCTATAATCCAATTTGAGTTCGCTGGCGTTCACCTAGGTTTGGTCGAGCTCTGGCGAACCAACATAGATCAATTTCCAAGTTGGTCGCTGAGACTAGAATTCAACCCTAGACAACTCGGCATGGACGGCATGAATCGTCTTTCCCACCTGTTCGAACTAGCGTTCGGTATGCTCAGCCTCGCCGGAATTTTAAAGTCGTCTAAAGTCTCCCGTCTCGATGCGTCGGTGGATGTTTTAGGTGTCCAGCCCATCGATCTCATAACGCGCATCAAGAACGCCGGAAAAACCGGGTCGTATCACTCCAGCAGCGGTGCATTAGAAACAAAGATGTTTTTCGGTGCGAAGCAGCCATCGGCAAATCCGTTGAAGACGGTCGGCCCCCTCAGACTGAAAATTTACGACAAGGTTGCAGAACAAGAAGCGAAATCGAAAAAGCCGCTGTTTAACTCCCCACGCGCTACACGGCTTGAGTGTTCAAGACGGTGGAAGAGCAATCGCCCGTCACTCGCGCAAATCCTCAAAATCAAAAATCCGTTTGAGGGTGTTGAAGTAGCTTACTCTGGTCGGGCCGATCTCATTTGCACACCGGTTTGGAGGCGAACGCTTGAGCGAGCAATAGTCTACGGGATCGACAACATACCAGTCGAACCGCCGCTTGCTCAAAGTCTCAAATTTATCTCGATCTACAAAACCATCCAGCCTGATATTCTTTCTGCGAAAAGTTGGGATGATTGGAGTCAAGGGGTCGCACTGACTGGCCTTACAAACTGGATCAAGCAAACCTGCGAGGACGATTTCTCTTCCCTGTCATTCTATTTTGAATAGCGTTTTACGCATTATCCAACCCTTATCTGTTTGGGCTAAATGCAAAAATTCGTCTCTTACCTTCGTGTTTCCACCAACCGGCAGGGTGTTTCCGGCCTAGGTCTCGATGCTCAACGACAAACCGTAGCGTCCTACCTAGCCGGAAATACCGGAGAACTACTGGAGGAGTTCGTCGAGGTCGAATCTGGCGCGAAATACAGCCGGCCAATCCTCGATGCCGCTCTGGATGCTTGCCGACGAAACAAAGCGGTTCTTGTAATAGCGAAGCTCGACCGCCTAGCCCGTAACGTCGCTTTCATCTCGCAGCTGATGGAAACGCGGGTGGAGTTCGTCGCCTGCGACGCGCCCTATGCTAATCGACTGATGCTCCACATCCTATCGGCTTTCGCCGAACACGAGCGTGAGCAAATCTCAGCAAGGACAAAAGCAGCTCTCGCCGCAGCAAAAGCCAGAGGAGTGAGACTCGGCAAAAACGGCAAAAACTTGGCTCGGCAGAATCGAAACGCAGCAATCCAGTTTGCCGAAGGAATCCGGCCAGAGTTCGAAGCACTGTTTTTAGCGCCGGATCGGACGCTTACATCTGTGGCAGAGCAGCTAAACTTGTCGGAGATTCCGACTAGAGAGGGAACGCGATGGACCGCCACTCAGGTGGCCAGAGTGGCACGATACCTCGACTTGTGATCCCTGCGAACAAGGTTTGGCCCGTTGTCAGAATTTAACTAAAAATTCGAGATAATACGGAGAAGATGATTGGGGACTCGCCGGGTGTGTCGCAGCTGCCTAATCCTGTGTCCCTGTAGCTCTAGATCGGCGAAATTTGTGCCAGCTACTAGACAACCTTCTGGCCACGATGAGGCGTGATGGAAACAGCGACCGGAGCTAGACTTCTTTAGCAAGCAGCGAGATCACGTCCGCTGGATCGTGGCCGAGAGCGTGCATCCACTCGCAAAACTCAAGAACATCGAGGCGCCGCTCTCCGCGTTCGATCTTGGATATAAATGATTGGGTCCGTTCGATCCTTTCGGCGAGGTCTTGTTGTGTCAAACCCCGAGTAAGTCTCATTTCGACGAGCTGCTCCAAAAGCTTTGCCCAGGCCGCTGTGTGCATTGATTTTGCCATCGGCCGAACGTCCCTCCTTGGAGGGCACATCAGCTAAAGGCCAAAATCGAATAGTCGAAAATGGACTATGCATCGGTGGCTAGCTGGTTATCGTGGCGATGAGAATTGGGGTTAGCGAGGGAGATTGATATATGACCACCACGAAAGCCCGCCGCATCTGTCTTTTGGCGACATTCACACTTTTTACGAGTGCTTGCGGTAGCGGAGAGCCTGATAGCGAGTCTAATCCGGATTTACGTGACCCAGCGACACTTGCTCAGTTTGCTACCTTGTCGAAGTACAAGATCGAAGAACGACTACGCGATCCTTCCAGCGCGATTTACCGATCGGTGAAAATCTATGAGCACCCAAACTCAGATGGTGGGGTGGTATTTTGCGGCGAGGTCAACGCGAGAAATGGTTTCGGGGGAATGGTTGGCTTCGAACGTTTTGTGGCACATCCGACAACTGCGGCGCTAGAGAGTATGGGGCCTGCTGAATTTCAGAGCGGCTGGAACAAGTTTTGTGCGAGTTCCCGCTTCATCGAAACTGCTGCGTGGTTTTGACAAGACATAGTTGCTCATTTGTTATCTCTGCCGCTGTTGCCGAGTCGTGCAATTAATTTCACTTCCAAGCAGTGAGTCAATGAATACGTTTCTCCTTATAAAACAAGGAGATTTGTATGTTCGACGTGTGGGAATCGATCCACCAGCTAGGTCAGCAGTGCTTGATCAGGGCAGTGACGGAGCCAGCAATCGACAGCGAAGGTGTCGTCAAAGACTCGATTCTAAGATCGATCGATAGGCTTCTCTGGGACGAAGTCGAAAGCGCAGTTTTCGAAAGCCGGGTGCGTCCCTTTCAGCACGATTCACTCTACACCGCAGACAAATGGTTGACGACGAGCGCACTCCAAAAGTGCATCCGTCGTGGCCATAGTGAGTTGGCTGAGCGATACGTTCGCAGCGGTGTCCGCATTGATGCCGACCATACGTTTCGCCGACTTGCCATCATCGCGCTTGAAGATGTGGGTCTCGGCGACCTGAAATTAATCGCTACGACCCTAGCCATTCTCGGCAACAAGCTGCGCCGACGATCTCTTGGCGAGGAAAGGCTCGCCGTTCACCTCGCTGTTCAAATGAGCAGAGCCATCAAAAGCCGACTGTCATGTGAAATGCTCAGCCTCGTCGAATATGACAATGAGGCCGGCAAGATTGCCGAACGGGTTTCCGGCCTCGATGCAGTAGCTCTGTCGAACATAGTCCAAAGCGAGGACTTTGGATCGACAAGGCAACTCGTTTCGCTCTGGCTGCTCCATGGAACTGACCGACTGCGCAGCCGACAACTGGTCTCGATTGCAGGGCAAGGACAACGAGGGCTGCTGAGGTTGCTGATCGACCAGAGCGCACCCCTGATCTTTCACTACATCGTTCGGATGGGGCTCAGCCGTTGTCGAGACAGCTTGGCGTTACCCTACGTATTGCTGGCAAAATTCGCCGACCAAAACCCCCTATTGTGCACTGTTCGCGGTGAGACACCAAGACCAACGCTGATCGGCTCTTATCCCTACTTCGCCTACGACATGCACACGAGGATCGGTCGCCGAGCAATCAAAGAGTTTGAATTTTGCTTCGGTGAGGAGGTTCGGTCGATGGGAGTGCGCGACGTAGGAAATTTGGTTTTCGCGCTTGAGGGTGGCCTTCTTGATGAACGGGTCATAGGCTGCGGAGCCGACGATATTCATCAGACTTCCACTTGCCTCGAAGTATTCGAACAACGTCACCTGGGCTCAGATATTGGCAATTCCTTCGCCGACCTGACCTCCAATCTACAGGAAATCCGACGCCGAGCCGCTGTCAGCGCCTGACAGCGGTTGAAAGGCAACCGCCCTCATCACTTTTCCTCCAGAATGGTTTTGCCGCTATGTCGGACTTTGGGAGCGATTGCGGACAGTCGGTTTATGGGTCATTCCACCGAAAAGCGGTCATTCCGCTAACGACCCGATTGCGGACATTGAGACCAAACAGCTAGTCAACTGGCTTCATGCGAATTTGGAGGGTGTGTGATGGAATTTCCGAAGGGGTCGCTCAATCTCTATGTAACAGAGATTGGCGAACCATCAGAGAATGAACTTCGGATAGTGGTGGCGGAGGGACTGCTCGGGGAATCCACCGCCATTGAGTTTGCGGGTCACGACCTAGGCGAAGGGCGACCGATAGAAATTACAGACGCCTCCCGCCATTTCGAAATTAGGTGGGCCAGCTATGTGGCCTACGCGGTTAGAGATGAAAGCTATTGGAAGGCAGAGGAGGGCGAGCCGCCCTTAGGCGATCACCTTGACAGACGGTATGGCACCGCCTTTCAACGCTACGTCTCTGAGACAACCTTCGCGGATGACGAATACCCCGGCCCTCTAGAGCACTGGTGCCTGACAACCCTGAATCACATTGTGGATGTGATTAGCGTCGGCCCTCCCAGAGTAATGCGGCGGAGCTAATGACCGCAATCCACCCATCTGACGACAGATTCACCGAGCTAGCGATGTGCCAAGAGCGGACCGCCAGCTAACGACCCGATTGCGGACTTTTTTGCACTTGGAGTTCCCGGCCAAGAAACTGCCTTTCGGCTCCGAAAATCGGTCGATCATGCTTCGACCAGTCCCACTGTCGAAGCCTATCGACGGTTGATCGGCGCGTTATTGAGCGGAGAGCTGGTTCTTGCTTTGCGACCGAATGAAACATTCGAGGGGGACCTTCTTGCGACCGACATACTTCCTGCTTGGGGCTGCGACCATGCTGTGCGCCAGCACCGCTACACTCGCTAATGGTCCTGCAGCCGAAGTCGAAAGGCCGTCAACGACGCCTGAGGGCCTCGCCAGCGCCTTCGCAACGCAACTGAGCGAGGATCCGGATGTCCCGGCCTTCGCCATCGCAGTGGGTAGCTGCAAGTCGATCGATGTGCAGATGGGCGGGCTGCGGAAAGTCGGAGGCGAACAGCAAATCGGCTCCTCGGCGCGATTCAATATCGGCTCGAATGCCAAGTCGATGCTGGCGACCGTTGCCGCAAGGCTCCATGACCGTGGCGTGCTTTCGCTGGATTCGACGGTGGAGGAAATCTGGCCTGAAGCGGCTCAAAAACATCCGGACAAGGCAGATATTACGCTCGCTCAGCTTTTTGCGCATAGCAGCGGCATGCCTGCGTTCGACAAAGGCAGCGATCTGGAGCGGGTGCCCCCGTTCGAAGGAGCCAAACAAGAAATTCGCCGTGCCGCAGCCGAATGGTTCCTGATGCAGCCGCTGGAGACGACACCGGGCGAGGCAACTTCATACTCCAACGCCGGCTACGTGATTGCCGGGTATCTCTTGGAGCACGGCACCGGCACTCCTCTCGAGACGCTTCTGGAAGCGGAGGTGTTCGAACCGCTGGCGCTCGACGCCTCCCTGGGTGAACCGCGCCACATGACCGGAGCGCAGCCTTGGGGCCATTATGTCTCGGGAGATGTGGTCGTGGCTTACGAAGAAGCCGATCCCCCCATACCGCCGTTCTTGGAAGCCGCCGGCAATGTTTCGCTCAGCCCTCTGGCATATGCGCGCTATCTGCAGGCTCAATTGTGCGCGTTGAATGGGGAATCGGACTTCATCGCCCCGGATACAGCACGACGCCTGCATCGACCGACAAAGGAAGGCGGCAGTGCGCTGGGTTGGGGCGTCACGGAGCTGAACGGGGCGCCCGTCAGCTTCCACGTGGGAGGCACCGGCGATTTCACGGCTTATGCCGCGCTTTCGGGTCCACTGGACAGATTGGCGTTTGCAATCCTCAACGTCGGCGGCGCGCCGGCGCAACAATCACTGCAATGGCTGATTGAGGTGATGAGCTTACCGGACACCGAAGCAAGACAATAATGCGAAGATCAGCCTTTTGTCCTCTTCCCACCCAGTTCATGACAGATTTGTGGGGCATAACGCCAGCCGAGAGCGGTCGGTCGGCTAACGACCCGATTGCGGACATGCGGGAACGCAAGCGAACTCGTGCTTTTCGATGGCGAACAGTCAGTTCATTTCGAAATTTTTTGGCCTTACGGGAATAATAGGCCCCAGCTTTTCGTCTTCGTCTGGAATGCGCGGAATTGTGCGCATCACGTGTCAGGAAACGAAAGGAACGAAGAATGAAAATGATCGCAAACAGCACCTCGCTTCTTGCGCTTGTCGCTGCAGCGGGACTGGCATCGAGTCCTCTCGCCGCGCAGGGTTCGGAGGACGAATCCGCCGAAATCCAAAACGAATACGATGCCGATGCAGCCGAAGCTGTCGCGGAATTCGAAGAGGAAGTTGCGGAGATCGAAGGCGAGCGTGCGGAAGCGCAGCGCGAGCTCGATGATGTCCTGAATGACGCGACCGCGTCGGCAGAGGATATTGCAGAAGCGCAGGCCGACTTCGATGAGAAAATGGCCGAGCTAGACGAGGAGCTTGCCGAGGCAGAAGCGGAACTCGCCGAGGAACTCGCAGAGATCGAAGAAGATTTGCAGGAAGATCTCGACGATCGGGACGAAGATTACGACGACGATGATCGAGACGAAGACTACGACGACGATCGAGACGAAGACTACGACGACGATCTCGCCGACGCTGAAGAAGATGCTCGCGAAACCGCTGAGGAAGCAGAAGAAGAGGCCCGCGAGGCCGCTGAAGAAGCCGAAGAAGAAGCTCGCGAAGCAGCCGAAGAAGCTGAAGAGGCCGCTCGTGAAGCAGCTGAGGAAGCTGCTGAAGAAGCTGCCGAAGAAGAAGCTGAGGACGAAGTCGACGACTAAGTCGGCGCTCGTTTCTGGTCCCGGGAGGCGCGCCGCTCGCATGTGGCGCGCCTTTGGAATATTGGGAGTTTTACAATGAAAGTATCTTCAGTCGCCCGCGCCCTGGCTTGCTCGACCATCCTGGTTTCGACCAGCGCCTTTGCAGATGATCAATTCTCGCTCGAGCTCGAAGCGGGAACATTCTACGACAGCCAGCTGGTTGTCGATGAAATCGATACGCAGGTTGATGCAGGGGATCTTGCGTTCAGGCTGGGTGCCGATGCCGAATTCGAGGCGATCGACACCGATGCGTTCGAATTGGAGTTCGGTTACAGCTTCGGCCAAACGCTCTACACCGATTCAGACGAGTTCGACCTTCAGTCGCATACGGCCAGTGTCGATTTGGGAACCCGCGTCATCGGCCCACGTGTCGGCGCGCGCTATGCGTTCTCGCATTACCGGCTCGGCGGCGACGCCCTATTCGACATGCACAGCATCACCCCGAGTATCTCGGGTTTTGTGGCCGATGAGCTCTATGCACGCGCATACTACCAGTATGCCGATAAGGACTTCTCGACTCTCGACGAGCGTGACGCCACCGCCAACCAATTGGGCGCGAGCATCTTCAAATTCTACAACGATAACGCCGGCTTCTTCTCAGTTGCTGGCCGCTGGGAGGATGAAGATGCTTTCGATCCTGCGCTCGACTACGACGGCTTCGTGATCGGAGCTGATTGGCGTATTCCGCTTGCCGGTGGCCGCGGCGGCACTCGTCTTCAGCTGGGCGTTGACTATCGCGATCGCGACTACAAGGCGGTCACGCCTTCGATCAACGAGATCCGTACCGAAGAGCGTCTTCGTGGCGAAGCCGAACTGACGGTGCCGGTTACCGAAAGTCTCAGCATCGAAACGGGCTATCGTTATACGAATCGCAATTCGAACCTGCCCTCGGCAGACTACAACGAGCACCGTCTGAGCGCTGGGGTTCTCTTTGAACTCTGACCGGACCTACTTCGCAAACGGCGTGCGGGAATTTTGCAACCTCACAGCAGGGTGCGGATCACTTCTCGCCGCCGTCAGGCGAGCAAGACTTTAAACATTTTCCGGCCGGCATGTGATATCCCATGCGGGCCGACAGGCCTGGGCCGGAAAAATTGAAAAGCGTGAAACCGATGAAAACACTTCTCCCGATCCTCTTCGCAGCGGTGCTTGGATGCTTGGTGGCGGCCCCGGTTTCCGCTCAGGCTTTCGACGACGACATCGAGGATGCGGCTGAAGAGGCTGCCGAAGAGGCGGCCGAAGAGGCGGCGGAAGAAGCGGCTGAAGAAGCAGCTGAGGAGGCTGCCGAAGAAGCTGCCGAAGCCGCCGCAGAGGCTGCCGATGACGCGGCTGAAGATGCGGCAGAGGCTGCTGAGGAAGCTGCCGAGAAAGCCGAGGACCTGGCAGAAGAGGCAGCCGATACTGGCGAGGAGATCGAGGAAGACGCTCTCGAGGCCGAAGAGGAGGCTATCGAGGCCGAAAAGGAGGCTCTCGAAGACGAGGAGGAAGCCTTCGAAGACGAAGAAGATGACGCCGACGCGCGTGAAGACGATGATGAGGACCGGGATGAAGAGCGCTCGGGTTCATCGGATACTCGCGAAATCGAGATCGCAACCGACGAGAACGGCCGCGAAATCCGTTTCGGTGAAAAGCTTGTACTGGTGGATCCCGATGCCGCCGATCGTCTGGAGGCAAACGGATTCAAGATCGTCGAAAGAACCGAGCTTTCGAGCCTCGGCAAGGTGCTCGTCCGGGTCGCCACGGCGGGCCAGGATTTCGAAAGCGAACTCGAACGGCTCGGTATGGGGCGCTCGAACGTAGAGGCCGATAACAATCATATCTACCGTCCCAACGGAAACAGTGGCGAAAGCGCCGGGACAGGCCTCTATCGTCCCGCCTCCTTTCTTCCCCGTCGCACCGCTTCCCGGGTCGCGAACAGCCGGATCGGTCTCATTGATACTGGCCTCGATCTGACCCACCCGGCGCTTGCCGAAAGGCAGATCGAGACGCGCAGTTTTCTTGCCAGGTATGCGTCGGAGCCTACCGGTCACGGAACAGCTGTGGCCTCTATCCTCGTGGGTAAAGGCAGCGGCTTCGAGGGACTGGTTCCCGAGGCCAAGCTTTTTGCAGCGTCGGTCTTCAATACGGCTCCCGAAACGGGTGTGACGACGACCGCAGCCGATCTGGTTCAGGCGATCGACTGGCTGCTTGAAAACCGCGTTGCCATAGCCAACTTGAGCCTATCGGGTCCGCCTAACGCCATCCTGAGAGCAGCGATCAAAAGGGCGCAGGACAGGGGCATGGTGATCATAGCGGCTGTCGGAAACGGCGGCCCGACAGCCGAACCCGCCTATCCTGCTGCCTATCCGGAAGTGATCGCAGTCACCGCTGTCGGGCGTGGGAACCGCGTCTATCGCCTGGCCGGGCGTGGAAGCCATGTCGACTTTTCCGCACCTGGCGTCGACGTCATGAGCGCGCAAGCGGGCACGGATGGGTATCATTCCGAAACCGGCACATCCTTTGCCGCACCTTTTGTGTCCGCCGCATTCCTGCTGCGCTGCGATAGTGGTGGCAATGGCTGTGGCAACTTCCGTCGCCAACTGAGAGTCCTTGCCCGCAACGCCCTCGACCTAGGCGAGAAGGGGCGCGACGATACCTATGGGTACGGCTTGATCCGTCCGTGAGCGTTCTTGGAGCACTTTTTTTTGCGAGCTTGGGAATAAACAAGTCCATCGGCACGTCTCCAAAATATGCAGGGTAAAGCGTCACCCCGGCTCCAGGCTGAGCTTGCTGCGTTGCTGACGCCGCTTCGACGTTATTGCCATTCGCTGACGGGCAATGCTTATGATGCGGACGACCTCCTGCACGATACGGTGGAGCGTCTTCTTACGCGGGGAGCTCCGGTGGATGCAGATACCCTGCGCTGGGCCCTGAGGGTCTGTCGCAACCGGTGGGTCGACGAGGTTCGGTCTCGCCGAGTGCGCGCTGCAGGTAATATCGATGATATGCCCGACGCCGTCGCTGTCGACGGAGAGATGGAAGGGCGCATGGCGTTGGTCGATGCGGAAGCGGCGATCGCGAGGCTCCCGCAAGAGTTCCGGGAAGTCCTTATGCTCGTAACGGTCGAGGGCATGAAGTACCGGGAAGCGGCCGACCTGATCGGTGTTCCGGTTGGCACGGTAATGAGCCGGCTCGCCCGCGCAAGGAAGGCGCTGGTTGAATATGAGGCGACCGGCCCCGGAAGTCACCAAGAAAGCGAAACGAACAATGTCGTGCAGTTCGACAGGAGCAAGAGATGACAAAGATCACGGACGAAATGCTCTCGGCATATATCGACGGCGAACTCGGCGCGTCGCAAGCCGCCGAGATAGGAACTGCGCTAAATAATGATCCGGCCCTTCGGGCGCGGCTGGAGGAATTCGAACAGGCCAACGAAACAGTTCGCCACGCCGCTTCGGTTATCGAAAACAGACCGGTGCCGGCATCCGTTCTTTCGATGTTGGACGGCACTGGGGCGATTTTTTCCACGCAGCGTATTTCAACATACTGGCCCACCGCACTCGCTGCTTCGCTGGCGCTGGTGGTAGGTTTGGGGGTTGGCTCGCAATTCCTGGCGACCGGCGGCGATGCCGCACCAACTCCGTATTCTCCCTATCTGGCATCGCGCATCTATGCGGGCGATCCACTGTTTGCCGCCTTCGACGCGACACCGAGTAACGGGAGGATTGAAATTGGTGAGAACGGTGCGGAATTGCGGCCCGTTCTGAGCTTCACGAACAGAGGTGGTGAGCCCTGCCGCGAGGCACAAATCACCGGAGATGGCAGGACCATTAATACGGTGGCCTGCCGCGAGGCGGATGCCTGGCGCGTCGACTTCGCTCTGCGCTCGGAAACCACCCGTGATACGCAGGGCTACCAGACCGCGTCGGCATCCGACCTCGCACTCATCAATGCCTATGTAGATCAAGTGATGAATGGGGACGCTTTCAGTTCGGAAGAGGAAGCTGCGACTATCTCCGGGGGCTGGTTGTCGGATTGAGCTCCCCATCGAGCTTCAAGGTGTCCGCTTCCCCCCTTTGACGACGCTTTCACGGAGTGAACGGGGCGCCAAAAGCGGATCAATTGAGCGCCGTCCTGAATGGCGGTTTTATACAATTTCTAGACAAGATGCAGGTCTGCCGCTTATGGCGTCTGCGGCTGCATAGAGATTCTTGGTCCTCACACGCCCCCGAGGTCCGTAACTCCAGTGGAGCCCTTCGGTTCGCAAACCGGAATGCCCTGCCAGCAATGGCGGGGCATTTTTTTAGTCGGCCGCGTTGTCCGCTTTCCACCCAGTGCGTGACTGATTTTCCGAAATAGGCATGTGCCAAAAGCGCCCCGGCTGAGAACGACCCGATTGCGGAAACCACCCATTCCTGCAATTTTCAGCGTCATCAAACGTTTAGACAAGAGATGATCGGTGACACCAGAGCTCGAAAAATATCATAAGATCATGTTCTGGGGGCGGGTTTCGGCTCTCCTATTCCTGGCTACGTTCGCGGTGGTTTACTTTCTCGATGAGACCAGCAACCCAACCCTGTATCTCGGAGCCTTCGTCGCTTTTCAACTCTCGGCCCTCTCTATGATCGGGCTGGGTATCTACCAGTGGCGATACAAGAAAAAGCATGGAATTCACCACCATGGCTGATCAAGCCATTAGCAACTCATAGTCTTCGCCCCCGCTATTCTCGAGGAGTCTGCTTTCCACCCAATTCGCGACCTACTTGCCGAGATAGCGATGCGCCAAAAGCGGACCAGCCGCTAACGACCCGGTTGCAGACCTTAGTTCTGCGGCTAATCTCCCGGTCATGTCGATCAATAAGCCCCAACGTGATGCGGCCTGCGCTGAGCTGCAGGATGTAGTCGGCAATTTGCAGCGACGTATTGCAGGTGAGGAGCTTCAACCAGCTGAGTTGATCTTAGCCTGCCGCAAAATCTTGGACCTATGGATCGTGGGAGGCGGTGAATCGACCGATGATGCTGTGATTAGCTTTCTGGGTATCGAAAGCCAGTCAGATCACGTTTTGGGTGGCAGCCAAGTGAAGGTCGGTCGTGATGTAGATCGTGCCCGCTTCGAGCCTGGATCAGACGCCGAGGCAATAGAGGTCGGCGAGATCGCCCATTTTTTCAGAGAGAGTTTTGGGAGCGCTGTGGCTAGTCTCGCAGATCACCTCGGTGTCCGCTGACCACCCAACTCGTGACAGCTTCACCGAGCTAGCGCCGTGCCAAGAGCAGACGGGCGGGTAACGACCCGATTGCGGACGTTAAGTTAGCTGCCCTAACGGTCAGCTTGTCTTGCTTCCCGCAGTATTTCCATTGCTTCCCTCATGACAAAGAGGCCAATGGCTGCACCGACCAGAAGATCAAAGTAGATCACGCCGGTAAGTAAGACCGACGCACCCGACACAATCACTGCAACATTGGCGACCACGTCGGCACGAGTGAAAATCCAAGCCGCGCGCATGTGGACTTCGTCGCTGCGCTGCCTTTGCAGTAGTCTGAGCACGTAGGTGTTCACGGCGAGTGCCACTAGGGCGACTATAATCATCAAGACACCGACAGGTTCTGCTCCAACGAAGACGCGCCTTACGGCTTCGAAAACGACCCCTATGCCTACAATCAGTAGCAAAGCTCCGCTCAAAGTTGCGGCGCGGGCCTTAAAGGCATTGCTTCGTCCTATGGCCATCAAAGCGACCGCATAGACCGACGCATCCGTGAGCATATCCAGACCGTCCGCTACAAGGCTGGTCGAATCCGCGTAGAGCCCAGAAGCAACTTCCACGAAGAACATTACGGCATTCAGGACAAGCGCCAGCCATAGAGCCCGCTGCTGGGCTTTCGTCTCGATTTCAGTAGGGCCGCATCCGCAATCTGCCATGTGGCGCCGATAATGCCATTCGTCTTCGAGTCCAACCAAGGACCGCTTTCCATCCAGTTCGCGCCCAAATTGCCGAACTAGCGATGTGCCAGGAGCGGACCAGCCGCTAACGCCCCGTTTTCGGAACGGATACAGACTCCACCAGTTACCGAAGAGATGCCCTCATATAAGCATCAGCCGGAGGCTTATTGCGACCCCCGTCCAATCGGGCCTCCGGCACCCTTCCGACAATCAGTCAGTTTAAGTCGTTCAGTTGATCGATCAGAGAGGCGATCTTCTCGACAGCATCGCGGGTTTCGCCTTCGTATCTTGCAGCATCGGCTCGAACGAAGTCGCCAACCGAGGGATGCGCGATGTATTTCACCGCCGCGGCGCGGTAGGCCATCATTGCTTTGTGCAAAGCATCGTGGCTCGTTGGCTTGCCGTCCTTCGCCGCGATTGCCTTTTCTGCGACATCGCGTGCACGTGCAGCCAGATCATCCAGGCCCTTTTTCATACCGCGTCTTTCTGTACCGAAGGAGATAGATCGTAATTGCTCGTGCGTACCAAACTGCAACACCTTTGACCAATCCAAGGAAAGCGGGAACGAAGCAGCCTGAGAGAAACTTATAGAAACTCGCGGGTCGCACTAGCGAGTATGATTTCTTTGAGCGCAAACCCTACCATTCTAGTCGTTGAAGACGAGGCGCTGATCCGCCTCGCGTTGGTCGACTTGTTTGAGGAAGCCGGCTTTGAGGTGCTTGGCGCGTCTGATGCATCCGCAGCGATGGCATTGATCGACAGCCATGCGAGTAGGATCGAGGTTCTGCTCACGGACATCAGGCTTGGTAAGGGACCGGACGGCTGGGATGTGGCCCGCCACGCGCGGTCTCAACGCGACGACCTACCTTTAGTCTTTGTTTCAGCAGACAGCTCTGCTGATTGGAGCGAAGCCAATATCGATCGAAGCGTGATGCTGGCGAAACCAGTCGCCGATGGAGATCTACTAGCAGCGGTTCGGGCAGGCATGAAAGGTCCTGAACAATAACAGCCATTCATCCAGTTCGTGACTGATCCGCTCATCGAGTGAAGCGCCGATCGCTGGCGGTCAGCGATGGCGTTTGCATACAATTTCTAGACAAGATGCTGGCCTGCCGCTTATGGCATCTGCGGCTGCATCTAGATTCTTGGTCCTCACACGCCCCCGAGGTCCGTAACTCCAGTGGAGCCCTTCGGTTCGCAAACCGGAATGCCCTGCCAGCATTGGCGGGGCATTTTTTTAGTCGGCCGCGTTGTCCGCTTTCCACCCATCTGGCGACAGTTTCATCGAGCTAGCGATGGTCCAAGAGCGGTCACTCCGCTAACGACCCGATTGCGGACATTTGCTGGATGGCTTAGCCCCGCTGGATGCTAAGCCAGTGTCAGTCCGGTAGTCTCGATTGGAGAGGATTCATTCTTATCGTCTGCTTGCCAGCCGTTGCCTGTTCGGCACCGACATACGAGCAGGATCTCGGTGCACTGGTGAACGAATGCGAAGCTACGCAATTCGCTTCTGTTCGGGAAAGGCCATTCGACGGGCCATCGACCTTCGTGGTGGACTTTGTCATCGAGCCTGAACAAGCGCGACCTTATGCTGACTGCATATTCTCTGAAGCGAATGCGAGAGGGATCGAAGCGCCTACAATATTTGCTGGCTCGGAACACACGTGGACCATTTTGGAACCCAACCCTGATACACCCCAATAGAATGTCCGCTTCCCACCCATTTCGTGACCAATTTGCCGAGCTATCAGTGTGTCAGGAGCAGACGGGCTGCTAACGCCCCCATTACGGAAATAAGTTTCTCCCAGGAATTTTACAGTTGTTTGATCTGCGCGATGGATCCGCGTCAAAGCCACATCCGTATCCGAATGCCTGGACACCAGTATAATGGTTGCGACGGGCGTTGAATCGACATCTGAATTTTCTGTGGTCAGATCGAGGTGCGCCCGTCGCGAAAACCCTTTGATCAATTGTTACAGGCCGCTCAAGGAGCTGAGTGCCTTGACTTCTTCTTCACTACTAACTGACCATAAGCGCTTACCTTTCTAAAGAGGCGAGCAATACGAGAATGAAGACCAAGCGGCCCAAAGTTGTGAAATTCGGCAAGCCAAAGCGCGATCTCAGCGCCCCGCTGGTCCTTGGTGGCGCGGTCGCCCTCGGCATCGGCGCGGCATTCTTGTGGAGCGTAATCGAAACCGACAGTGCTGCGCTCGCCACCGAAGCGGAACCGATCACCTTGATGGGCCACGGAACAGCCGAGGAAGCTGCTGCGGCTGAAGCGACATCGGACTTATTCAACAGCGACCCAGAGCAGCCCTACCTCCAGTTGTGCGAGGATAGCCGCCGTTTCAATTGCGTGGTGGACGGGGACACTCTCTGGCTCAACGGCAAAAAGATACGAGTGGCCGACATTGATACGCCTGAAGTCAGCAGTCCGCAGTGCGACTACGAATATGACCTTGGGATGCGAGCGACATATCGCTTTCGCGATCTACTCAACGAAGGTCCATTTTCCGTCGAAGGCATCGGCGACCGTGACACCGACCGCTTTGGTCGCCAGCTGCGCGTCATCACCCGCAAGGGCCAGTCCATCGGCGATATGCTGGTGAGCGAAGGCCTAGCCCGAACGTGGACGGGTCGCCGCGAGCCTTGGTGCTGAGAGCCACCTGGTTGGGCGAAAATTTACCCGCAACTTATCCCCACTCAATCGACCGCCGCTACCTTGAAGTGTGGCGGGACACTGGCCAAAATACTGGCAGGCAACATCTTCGCGTCCATAGTGAAGGTAGGGAACGGTGAGCGCTAGGTTGATGTCCCAGCTTCCCTTCCAAAAGGAAGCGCGCGCCGCTCACCGTTCCGAGCCTTTTCTGCCGATACGATTTCCGTAAGGCAAATTTTCGGGTTCGCTGGCAGCAAACTTATCTACAGCAATTCCGAGATTCTCGAAGTCTTGACGCTTGTTCCATATGTGTTCCATCCGCGGCACATATGGGAACGCAACGAATCCGAACGCTCACCGATCTAGTCCGCAACGGCTATTGGCTGCGGCTATCGTGCGATTGCGGACACGACGCGCGGCTCGACCCACACCTACTCATCCAACGCCTTTCCACCGCTGGCGGTTCGCTGTCTCTTGACCGGCTGGACGAACGGCTAAAGTGTTCAAATTGCGGAGGTCGCTGCTTTACTACTGCGGCTAGTTATGGACCGGAAGTGTGGGGGTGAAGATGACTAGAATTACGAAAGTCGGTTGCTCCGTTTTCGGCCTTTTGGTTTTCGGTTTTTTGGCGCTGCTCCTGATTGCGAGAACGGGCATCGACATTGCCGAAGTGCGCTGTGACGGCACCGTAAAGCGGGTCGATAATGGTTCGATCTCAGAGCCATTGGTCGCGCGCCTTGGCTTACGTTTCGAGCAATTCGATGACTTTGTGTTCTGGGCTGACCAGAAACAAAGGTTCTCTTTTTCTCTGACCTACTTTGAAGAAGATGGCAGTGTAGGCCGCTGGCAGGATGCTCTAATACCGTTGGAGGAATTCAACTCAACCTACGCATCGGCTGGCGTCAGCGAGCGCCTAGATTCGCAGGATTCAAATCCCGCTCTGTTTTATGACAACATTGCAGGAATGGCTCAGTTGGTTTTGCCTATAGGGGAGGCGAAGCTGAATTTTGACGGACATTGCTCTGAGGCTGAATTCGCAATCAAATAAACTGGGATTTGGCGATGAACCTGAAGGCTGGATTCATTAGGCTCGGAGTAGTGAGCGCGCTTCTGTGGACCATCGGGTGGTCGATCTACGGCTATGACGCTTCTCAGTCCCTTGAGTATGCGACTGAACAACTGACCAACTTAGAAAAGGGCGATGCGGCGACCTACCTGCGCACTGCCGATTATTACATCGATGAAGCTGCCGAAAGCAGAGCCAAGATCAAGCTAGCGGAACAAGTCGGCATAGGTGTTCCGTTGGGCCTCTTAATCCTGTGGCCGTTCGCATATTTTATCTATCGAGGGTTCAAGCCCAAAGGAGCTGAGTAGCGCGCGGCTCAAGATCGCAAGCAAGAAAGGCAAAGGATGAAGTCAATGCGCTCACGACCTTGGTTGATTGGAGGCTTCGTTTTGTTCCTGCTCGTCGCGGAGTTGGTGCGAGAAGACTTCGTGCTTTCAGCAAAGCCCGAAGCTCGTCCGCTTGTCCGAGAAATGGTCTTCGATTTCGGCGACACTGTGACGGTGCAAGGGCGTTGGACAAGAACCGACGGCGGCGGCGAACTGGTCCCTCACGCTACTCGGATTGAGTGCTCACGAAGCCGCGCTGAATGCATCGAAGCTGGATACCAGATCAACGGACTAACAATTTCCAGCATCGGCTTGGACAGGCGGCCCGCGGTGTTCGAAGAAGGTTCAGTGACCATGCGGAATGAGACTCCCGCTTGTGTCATCTATACGACGCGCATCGACCTTCAAGCTCAGCAAGCATACCAAGTTCGCATGCGGAAGGAAGAACTGGATACCTTAGGCGAAGAGGTTTGCGCGGATATGGCAGTGGAGGACCGAATTGAAATGCAGCTTGCCGGATATGACCACCCATCGTTCGACAAAGACCCCCTAGAAGGGCACTTCGTGCCTCTCGTTCGCTTCCTTAGTTGGGCGCTTTAGTATGTCGAGGGCCTCTATCCTCTTATCGGCCACCCTTTTCACCTTCGCTTGTTCAGATGCGCCTCCACCGTCGGAAATCACGAAGTTTTGCGTAAGTGAAAGCGGGGAATCCCGATACTACGTGAGCCTCAACCTAACTCAGTCCAGTGGCCAGTTGCGATACCAGTATTTCGGGCAAGACATACTCTATCGCGTCGGTGAAATCGCTGTCGACGGAAGTTTGGTTTCCGGCACTGCCTACTTCGACCGTGCTGCTACTGGCGAGGTCCGAGGAAATCCCGTTGACTTCGAGTATGAGTCAAAGACTGACCGGTTCCGCGATGGTGCAATCATTTATGGTTGCGAGAACCTACAAGACCCGACGCTACTAGACCTCCCATCAACAGACGAAGCCTGACCCCAGAGATCACCTTGCTGAGCTCTCAAAACGGTGAAGTTAACTTCACTTCCCAGCCGAGCTATGTCTGCTACATAATTGCTACATAACCTTGCTACACAGGGCGTCTGCAGCTTGCGGAAAACCGCCATTTTTCAACGAACCTCGTGGACTGGTTCTTCTCCAGCCCTGTCCACCACCCGCCTATTCAATGACATGCAGGAACTCCGGTTCGTCCGAAGTCGCGTCCTCGCGTCTGTCCTAAGGGCCGCGTTAACCATTATTCGATAGCACCGATCCGACTGGTCAGCGCAGGGGGCGTTGGCCGACGAGAGAAGGTTGCCCGACGTGTCGCAAACAGCATTGAAACCCGTGACCGAAAGCTTTTCCGGAGTTCAGTCGCGGGTCACCGGCCACGTGGCGCCCGGCTTCGAACCGGTTGTCCATGCTTTTGCCGCACCGATCCAGGCGCGGGCAGCGCTGGGCGCAGCCTGCACGATCTTCCATCGCGGCGAGAAGGTCGTCGATCTTCAAGGTGGCTGGAAAGAGGAAACGCGCACCGATTGCTGGAGCGCGGATACCGCAGCTCTCGTCTATTCGCTGACCAAGGGCCTCACCGGAATGGCCGCCGCCGTCGCAGTTTCGCGCGGCCTGTTCGCCTATGACGAGGCAGTTGCGGACATCTGGCCCGAATTCGCCGCGCACGGGAAGGGCTGCATGACGGTCGGTGAGGCGCTGAGCGAACAGGGCGGACTGGCGGCGATCGATTTCAAGCTCACGCTCGACAATATGGGCGGCGAGGAAACGATCTGCGCGGCCATCGCTGCACAGAAGCCCAACTGGAAGCCCGGCGACCATGCCGGAAACCATGCCTATTCGCTCGGCTGGATTGCCAGCGAGCTCATCCACCGACGGGACCCTGCGGGACGCCGGCTCGGACGGTTCTTTGCAGAGGAAGTCGCAGGCCCGCTTGGCGTGGACGTCTGGCTCGGCCTGCCCGACAGCGTCGATCGCGACCGGCTGGCGCGGGTCGAGGGCTTCCACATGCAGGACCTTTTCATCCGTCACACCACCATGCCGTGGCCGCTGACTTTCGCCATGTGTCTGCCGGGTACGCTGGCATTCCGTACGCTCAACAATCCGCTCCTCCTCGAAGGGCCGGGCGCGCTTGATTGCGAGCAGTTCTGGCGGATCGGGCAGGGCGGTGCCGGTGGTGTTGCAACCTCGACCGGCCTTGCGACGATCTACCAGGCATTTGCCGAGGGCGGCGCCAAACTTGGCATCACGCCCGAGGTCATGGACTATCTCAAGCGCGGCCATGCACACCCGCGCAAGGGCCTTCGCGACCAGGTCCTGACAGCCGACATGTATTATTCGCTCGGCTTTGAGAAACCCTTCGACGAATGGGAGTTCGCCCGGACACGCAGCGCCTTCGGCAGCTTCGCGGTCGGCGGTTCGCTGGCCTATGCCGATCCGGACGACGAGGTCGCCTACGCCTGGATCACGAACCAGCTCGGCACCGGTAAATGGGACGATCCGCGCGAGAAGATCGTGCGCGATGCCTTCTATCGCTGCCTAGAGGCGATTTCGTGAGCATTGCACAGATTGTCCTGTCGGACCTTCACCTCGGCGCGCGTGACAGCCTGCTGACCCATGTGAACGGCGCTGACGAGATCGCCGACGGGCCCAGCGAAGTGCTTGCAAGCTTCGCGAATGCCCTGCGCGAAACCCTGAAAGATGACGAGAAGCCGCAACTGGTGCTGCTCGGCGATGCGCTCGACCTCGGGCTTTCGCCGTTCGGCGACGTGTCCAAGAGCTTCCTGCAACTGATCGATGCCTTCTTTCCGAAAGACGGCACCGAGATATTCAGCCGCGAGATCGTCTATGTCGCCGGCAACCACGATCATCACTTGTGGCGCATGGCGCAGGACCATTGCTTCGTTACCTCGGTGATCGACGGCAATATTCCGGGCGATCTGGAACACATCACCACCATTACGGGCACACCGAAGCATCGCTGCCGGATGATGGAATCGCTCATCGCACACCGGCCGCATCTTGCGGGTGCGCGGGTTCATATTGCCTATCCCAACTGGGGTATCGCCGACCGTGACCGTGGCCGTGCGGTCGTCATGCATCACGGCCATTATCTCGATTCCATGTACCGCGCGCTGTCAAATTTCCGCGGCTTTCTGGAAGGCAGCAATCTGCGGCCTGCCACGATGCGCGAGCTGGAGGAACAGAACGGACCGTGGATCGACTTTCTCTGGTCCGATCTCGGCAGTGCGGGGAAGATCGGGGGCGAGGCAGGGACGCTCTACCAGACGATGCTCAGCGCCGGGGCCAGCCACGACATGGCCGAAGCCATCGCGCGCCGGGTGACGGGCGGATTGCATTCCAAACTGGGCATCAATCCGAAGATGGAGCTCAAATACGGCATCACTCTCGACAACCTCATTCGGGCCGCCGTCGACCTGACGGCCGGACGCGGGGCCGAGAAGCAGCGCGAAGGCTATTCGCGTGTCCTTGGCAACGACGAGATCGACGATATCGGCTGGTATCTCTCGACACCCATGGCAACACAGCTGCGCGAGGAGCTCGGCGCACTCCCGCACGAGTTCCAGTTCGTGTTCGGTCACACGCACAAGCCCTTCCAGGACGAGCTCTTGGTCGACGGCTACGAACTGCCCGTCGGCGTCTTCAACACGGGCGGCTGGGTACTCGACGAGCCGGGCCTCATGCCGGTGCAGGGCTGCGCTGCCATGCTTGTGTCCGACGAGCTCGAAGTCGCATCGCTCAGACTGTTCAACGATCCGGTCGACGATGTGATGGCGCCCGTCCGCGTGGAGGGAAGCGGGCGGGAGACGCGCATCGTTGGCGAAGCTTCAGCCGCGGTCGAAGCAGCGTCTGCCCATTGGCAGGACTTCTCTCGCGCCGTCCATCACCGCATCCGCAGCGAGGCGGACAAGCGCGTCCGCCAATTCCTCGACCGCTCCGAGCACATGCGGGAGGCCGCGGAATGACCACCTTGCAGAAGCGTATCGCCAAGCCTCTTTCCGAGGCCAAGAAGCACTACACCGTCCTTGTGATCGGTTCGGGATACGGCGCCGGTGTCGCCGCAAGTCGTCTCGCCCGGGCAGGGCAGGACGTTTGCGTGCTCGAACGCGGCAAGGAGTTCCTGCCGGGCGAGTATCCGGACAAGCTGGCCGATGCCAAGGGCGCGATGCAGTTCAATGCGAAGGGTGGCCGGATCGGCGAGCCGGATGCCCTATTCGAAGTGCATGTGAACGATGACCAGTACGCACTCGTCGGCTGCGGGCTTGGCGGGACTTCGCTGATCAATGCGAATGTTGCCCTCGAATTCGACAAGCGCCTGCTCGACGAAAAACACTGGCCGGCCGCCTTCCGCGAGAACCCGCACGAGATCGACGCCTATTACGAGCGTGCGCGCGAGATGCTCTCGCCCAATCCCTATCCGGACAGCTATCCCAAGCTCGGCAAGCTGGAGGCGCTGGAGCATTCCGCCAAGGCCATGGGCGAGCGCTTCTACAAGACGCCGATCAACGTCACCTTCGAGGACAAGACCAACCGGTTCGGCGTACCGCAGCCAGCCTGCACCAATTGCGGCGACTGCGTTTCGGGCTGCAATGTGGGCGCGAAGAATACCACGCTGATGAACTACCTGCCCGACGCGGCAAACCATGGCGCGGACATCTTCACCCAGGCGAAGGTTCTCTGGATCGAACGGGACGGCGACCTATGGCGCGTCCACCTCGAAGCGAATGGCAAGGATGCGGCGCACGGACCGAAGTCGATCTCAGCCGATCACGTGATCCTTGGCGCTGGTGCCATCGGTTCGACCGAGATCCTGCTGCGTTCACGTGAGAAGGGCCTATCGCTATCAAAGCGGCTGGGCGAAGGCTTCTCGGGCAATGGCGATGCGCTTGGTTTTGCCTACGACAGCTATTTCAAAGCCGAGAAGCAGGGCGACGTTCTGACCGCTGAACCGATCTACGCGATCGGCGTGGGCGCGAATGATGTGGCGCAGGAAGCCTATCCCGGCCCGTGCATCACCGGCGTGATCGACATTCGCGACACGAAGGACGTGACGAAAGGGCTGGTGATCGAAGAGGGCGTTGCGCCCGGCATAATCGGCATGGCTCTCGCGCCGGCTTTTTTCTTCGGCGAGGCGCTTGCCGACAGCTTCACGCGGTTCGGCATGGATCAGGTCAAACCCCGCCTGCTCGATGCAAAGGCCATGGGCGAGGCATTCCAGTCCGACCCGGGCAGCATCGGTGAGTGGGCCTACAAGGGCCCGATGTCGCGCACCCAGACCTATCTCGTGATGAGCGTCGATGATTCTCATGGTCGGCTTGCGTTGGAAGAGGACCGGATCGCAATCTGCTGGCCGAAAACCGGTGAACAGCGGACTTTCCGCCGCGACGACGACAAGATGCGCGAAGCCGCAGAGGCAATCCAGGCGCAGTATTTTTCCGACCCGATGTGGAACGAGCAAATGGGTCGCAAGCTGATTACCGTGCACCCGATCGGCGGCTGCGGGATGGGCGACGATGCGCGCAGCGGCGTGGTCGACGATACCTGCCGCGTATTCTCCGGCGAAAGCGGTACCGAAGTGCACGAAGGACTCTATGTCTGTGACGGGGCTGCACTGCCCGGCGCGGTCGGGGTCAATCCCCTGATGACAATCACCGCAGTGGCCGAGCGCGCCGTCGAGAAGCTGGCACAGCGCAGCGGCTGGAGCATCGATTTTACGCTCGGGGCGGAAGGACCTCTGCCCCAGCCGGTCGAAGAGGAGGACGGGATCGGCGACGAACCGTTCAAGGTGAACCTTGCCGAAAAGCTGGAACTTTCGGTTGCGAAATGGGTCTCCCGGCACGCCATCGATCCCGTGTCGCGGGACATCCAGACTGCCGCACGCCATTTCGAAGATGGTGCAATCGACGAAGGCAAGAAGGCCATCCGCAAGCTCGTGAAGGAGCACCCCGAGGCGATGAGCCCGGGGCTTGCGTTCACCGAGACGATGGCGGGCCACATCAGCGCGAAAGGTTGCCACCATCGCCCCTGTGACCATGCCGAACGCATTCGTGACGATTACGCCAACGGTGCAGCCTGGGGACGCACCGAAGGCAGTGAATGCAGCTTCCTGCTGACCGTTACGACGGAGAACCTCCACCGGATGATCGAGGAGCGCGAGCACCGGTCGGCCATCACCGGCAGCGTTGTCGTCAGCGCGATCTCGCCCGATCCGCTCAAGGTGCGCGAAGGTACTTTCCGCCTGCTGGTGGCCGATCCCGGCCAATCGGAAAGCTGGAAGATGCTCTACGACATGGTCCTTGAAGGGCCTGACGGGCCGATCCACTTCCACGGTTTCAAGACGCTGCAGCAGCGCGGGAATTCGGATCCCTGGACCGATCTCACCACGCTCTTCGTGACCCTGCGCTACGGCGAGGACGAGACTGGTGAACTGATCGGTCGCGGGGTGCTAAAGCTCGGAATCGACGAGTTCATGCGCCAGCTGACGACTATCGAAGTTCACGACGCGGACACGCTGGTCGGCCATATCGTGAACCTGATCCCGAAGGCGAAGAAGGCGATCGAAACCGTCTTCGTCGCCAAATATGCAGGCTTCTTCGCGATGACCGTATTCCGGGCCTATGGCGGGATGCTGGCTACGCTCAACGACTTCGCGAAGGCGGATGCGGCCGGCTACGTGCCGCGCGAGATGCGTTTGCCGCCTGCCGAACGCCATATCGTTCCGACAGGCGACGGAGTGAACATAGGTCTGACCCGTTATCGCGGCGGCGACCGGGGCCCGTTGGTGCTCGCACCGGGGTTCTCGGTTCGCGCCTCGAGCTTCGCCACGCCCACCGTGGACGAAAACCTTACCGAGAGCCTCGTCGCGAAAGGCTATGACGTGTGGCTCTTCGATTACCGTGCCAGCAATGATGCGGGCAACGACACCGAGCGCCCGCCCGAATTCACGATCGACGATATCGCGCGCTACGACTGGCCCGCAGCGGTCGCGGAAATCCGCAAGGTTACAGGCGCCGACAGCGTGCAGGCACTGGCGCATTGCGTGGGCTCGATGAGTCTGTTGATGGGCATCGGGGCGGGCTATGTCTCTGGCGTGCGCTCGTTGGTCAGTTCGCAGCTCACGTTGCACCCGGTCACCGACTGGCTGAATTACCTGAAGGCCGATATCGGGGTTGCGGGCGCACTCTCGCAGATATCGCTGCTCGATGGCCATCTCGATTTCGTCAGCCAGGGTACGGAGACCGACTACGAAATCGATGCGGTCGCCTACCAGATACCTGTCCCCGACGGGCAGGCCTGCAAGAATCCGACCTGTCGCCGCGTGTTCGGCGTATTCGGACCCAGCTGGGACCATCGCCAGCTCGGCCACGATACGCACAACGCGCTTGGCAGCATGTTCAGCCGCGTTTCGCTGAAGCCTTTCGATCAGCTCGGCGCCATCATGCATCAGGGCCTTGCCGTCGATGCGGATGGCGCGTCAATCTATACCTCGTCGACGGCAGCGAAGCGCCTGTCGCTGCCGATCAGCTTCCTGTCGGGTGCGACCAACCAGATATTCTATCCGGAAAGCGGCCAGCGAACCCGTGCGTGGTTGTCCGAGCACAATGGAGACGGGCTCTACCAGCAGCGTGTTGTGCCGAATTACGGGCATATGGACCTGTTCATCGGCCACAATGCGCATCGCGATGTGACGCCGGTCATCCTCGAGCAGCTGGACTGGCTCGACGCTCACAAGCAGAAATGCGGAGAACGCCGCACGGCGTGATGCAGTCACTTGCGGGGCGGCGGGTGCGGTATTAGGCACGCGGCATGAACGATACATCCAGCATGACCGGTCGCCCCGTCATTTCCTCCACCGGGCTGTTCACGCCCGAGGAAAGCATCACGAACGAAGAACTCGTCGCCAGTTTCAACGAGTATGTGCAGCGGCACAACGCAGAGCACGCCGATGCGATTGCCGCAGGCGAGATGGAACCGTTGGCGGAAAGCTCGGTCGGCTTCATCGAAAAGGCGAGCGGCATCAAGGCCCGCCACGTGATGGCGAAAGAGCCGATCCTCGATCCTGACATCATGGCGCCCCGCTGGCCGCAGCGCTCGAATGACGAGCTGTCGATCCTCGCTGAAATCGGGGTGAAAGCTGCAAAGCAGGCACTGGAACGCGCAGGGCGCAAGCCTGAAGATGTCGACGCGGTGCTGTGCGCAGCCTCGAACATGGAGCGGCCCTATCCAGCCATGGCGATCGAGATCCAGCAGGCGCTCGGCATCGACGGCTTCGGCTTCGACATGAATGTCGCGTGCTCGTCTGCCACCTTCGGTATCCAGACCGCGGCGGATTATATCCGTGCAGGCAATGCGAAGAGCGTGCTGGTCGTCAGCCCCGAAATCACCAGCGGACACCTGAACTGGCGCGATCGTGACAGCCATTTCATCTTCGGTGATGTCGCGACTGCCGTGCTGGTCGAAGATGCCGCCGTCGCGCCGGAAAAACACTGGGATATTCTCGGCACCAAGCTGAAGACCGTCTTCTCGAACAATATCCGCAACAACTTCGGCTTCCTCAACCGGGCCTATCCGGAAGACGCCGGCGGCCCCGACAAGCTCTTCGTCCAGGAAGGGCGCAAGGTGTTCAAGGAAGTCGTGCCGATGGTGGCGCAGATGATCGTGGACGAGGCAGAGCGTCTCGACATCGAACCGCAGGGCCTGCGCCGCTTGTGGCTGCACCAGGCGAACACAGGGATGAACCGCCTGATCGCCCATCGCGTGTTGGGGCACGAGGCGAACGAGGACGAAAGCCCGACCGTGCTCGATACCTATGGCAACACCTCCAGCGCAGGCTCGATCATCGCCTTCCACCTCCACAGCGAGGACCTGAAAGAGGGCGACACCGGCCTGATCTGCAGCTTCGGTGCAGGCTATTCGGCCGGCACCGTTTTCGTGCGCAAGCACGGTTGAACGGCTTGTGGCGCTCGATTCCAGCGCCTAAGCCCGCCCAATGGCAGGTGACCTTTTAGACAGCGAGGGCAGGGGCGAGGTCTTCTCTTCCCTGCCGCGTATCCATCCGGAAGGGCGCAAGTTCGCGATCGGCGCACTCGGCATTTCGCTGCTGTTCGCCTTTTTCGCCTGGGAAACGCTGGCCTGGCCAATGGCGTTTCTCTCGCTCGGCATTCTCGCCTTTTTCCGCGATCCGGACCGCGTCGTGCCGCAAGACGAACGCTATGTCGTATCTCCTGCCGACGGGACGGTGGTTCAAATCACGCAGGTCGCACCTCCGCAGGAACTGGTTGTCGACGATGGCAGCGGGACCGAAGGGCTCGGCATTGTGCCGGTAACCCGGGTCTCGATCTTCCTTTCGGTATTCGACGTCCACATCAATCGTACACCGATTGCCGGGATGGTACGCCGCCTGGTCTACATACCGGGCAAGTTCCTCAACGCCGATCTCGACAAGGCGAGCGAGGATAACGAGCGGCAGTACATCCTCGTCGAACGGTCCGACGGGGTGAAGATCGCTTTCGCCCAGATCGCTGGTCTCGTTGCGCGTCGGATCGTGCCCTTCGTGAAACCGGGCGATACGCTGGGCGTTGGTCAACGTGTCGGCATGATCCGCTTCGGCAGTCGTGTTGATGTCTATTTGCCTGCCGGTACCGGATCAAAAGTCATGATCGGGCAGCGTGTGATTGCGGGGGAAACGGTTATCGCTGAGCTCGATACGCGTCCCCTCATCGAAGGAGTGTCGCAGTGAGTATCCCCGAAGCCGATCCGCATCGCCAGTATGAAGAACGTGCGCGCCTCGGGCCAAAAGCTGCCGAGGACGAAAAGCCCGTCATGGGTAAGTCGCGCGGCCTGTCGCTGCGGGCCATGGCGCCCAACGCGATTACGGCCGCGGCCCTGTGTTCCGGCCTGACCGGCATCCGCTTCGCGATTTCGGAACAGTGGGCTGCCGCAGCAGTCGCGATTATCGTCGCTGGCCTTCTCGACGGCATGGATGGCCGCATTGCGCGTGCACTCAATGCCCAGTCGCGTTTCGGTGCGGAACTGGACAGCCTCGCGGATTCGCTGAGCTTCGGTACTGCGCCCGCGATTATCCTCTATTTGTGGTCGCTATCGGCAGAACCGCGGCTGGGCTGGTTTGCCGCTCTCGCGCTTGCGATTTGCTGCGCACTGCGGCTGGCGCGTTTCAACGCGCAGATCGACATGCAGGAACAGCCGCACAAATCGCTCGGCTTCCTGACGGGTGTTCCGGCACCCATGGGGGCGGGACTTGCCTTCATGCCCTACTACCTGTGGGCGGCGACCGGTCTCGATATCTTCCGCGAGCCTATCATCGTGGGCCCGTGGCTGATTGCCGTGGCACTCCTGATGATTTCGAGCATGGCGACGCCGAGCTGGACTTCGCTGCGTCCGCGCAGGGGCATCAGGTTGTGGGTGCTTGCCTTCGTCGGCCTGCTGTTCGCTGCCTTGCTGGTCGAGCCGTGGTGGACCTTGAGCGCAATCGGTATCGGCTATCTGGTCCTGCTGCCGTTCACGCTGCTGCGTTACGGACGGATCAAGCGGCGCGCCGCGTCGTCTGCCGGATGACCGGATTTCCTGTCCGCGCACGGGCATAACCCAACGAACCTTCTCCAAGCGAATGCGGACGCTGTCCGGCCGGAGCACTGGCATATCCCTGCTTCATGCGCATCCGCAGCATGCCGAAAGCGGACCACCAGCGCAGTCCGCTATCGGCGAGCACGGCAATCGCCACCAGAGCGGCGAGGGCGAAAGCAACGAAAAGGAACAGTGCGAACATCGTTTCATCTCCTGCCCCGTGCCTGTCGATAAAGCTGTTGACAGGCGGGGTAAGTTTACGGGAAAACCCCTAATGCCCGCCGGGTGTTCCGGCGATGAGAACAATGTTCCTGTTTTGTTCTCACGTGTCAAGCGCTTTTCGCGCCGAGATTCCCTTTTTTGTCGGTGAATTGAGTCTGGATTTGTCCGGAAAAGGCCGCTATGCGCCCGCCGTCCGTCCTTGAAGCGGCCAATTCGGGTCATTTCGAAGGGCGGGCAAATCCACATGGAAGGCGCTCATACCGGTGCCCGATCGCGGGATACTCCGCATCACGGGTTCCAGCCTTCCAGAGGTACAACCGGAAAGGAAATGACCATGGCGGCTCCTACCGTCACCATGCAGCAACTGATCGAGGCCGGCGCACACTTCGGCCACCAGACCCACCGTTGGAACCCGCGCATGAAGCCGTATATCTTCGGCGCGCGCAACGGCATCCACATCATCGACCTGTCGCAGTCCGTGCCGCTCTTCGCGCGCGCTCTCGACTTCATCAGCCAGACCGCACGTTCGGGCGGCAAGGTGCTGTTCGTCGGCACCAAGCGCCAGGCGCAGGACCCGATCCGCGAAGCAGCGCTCGCTTCGGGCCAGCACTTCGTCAACCACCGTTGGCTGGGCGGCATGCTCACCAACTGGAAGACGATTTCGCAGTCGATCAAGGAACTCAAGACCCTCGAGGAAAAGCTTTCGGGTGACACCGGTGGCCTGACCAAGAAGGAAGTCCTGAACCTGACGCGCAAGAAGGACAAGCTCGAGCTTTCGCTCGGCGGCATCCGCGACATGGGCGGCATTCCGGACATCATGTTCGTCATCGACGCCAACAAGGAAGACCTCGCCATCAAGGAAGCCAACGTGCTTGGCATCCCCGTGGTCGCCGTGCTCGACACCAACGTCGACCCGAACGGCATCGCATTCCCGATCCCGGGCAATGACGACGCTGCCCGCGCCATCAAGCTCTATTGCGATGCGGTTGCTGAAGCAGCCCGTTCGGGCAAGGGCGAAGGCGTGACCGACAGCGGCAAGGACGTCGGCGCGATGGAAAATCCGCCGGAAGAAGCTGCGGCCTAAGGCCTATTCGTGAGGCGGGAGCGCAACGTTCCCGTCACACAGGCGAATTAAGCGCCGGGCCGCTGACCACAGCAGGCCCGGTGCCTACGCATCCAAGATACCAAGAAGGAAATTACCATGGCTGCATTCACTGCTGCTGACGTAAAGGCCCTGCGCGAGAAGACCGGCGCGGGCATGATGGACGCCAAGAAGGCTCTCGAAGCCGCAAACGGTGATATCGAAGCCGCAGTCGACGCACTGCGCGCCAAGGGCCTCGCCACCGCCCAGAAGAAGTCGAGCCGTACCGCGGCCGAAGGTCTCGTCGGCCTTGCCGTCGAAGGCACGAAGGGCGTTGCCGTCGAAGTGAACTCGGAAACCGACTTCGTTGCGAAGAACGACAAGTTCCAGGACTTCGTCCGCAAGACCACCACTGTCGCGCTCGGCGTGGACGGTGACGACGTCGAAGCCCTCAAGGCTGCCGGCTATCCCGAAGGCGGCACCGTCGCAGAGAAGCTGACCGACAACGTCGCAACGATCGGTGAAAACCAGCAGATCCGCCGCATGAAGACCGTTTCGGTCACCAACGGCGTGATCGTGCCCTACATGCACAACGCTGTCGCATCGGACCTCGGCAAGATCGGCGTTCTCGTCGCTCTCGAAAGCGAAGGCGACAAGGCCAAGCTCGAAGAACTCGGCAAGAAGCTCGGCATGCACATCGCTGCTGCTTTCCCGCAGGCTCTCACCGCTGAAGGCCTCGACGCCGACGTGATCGCCCGCGAGCGTGCCATCGCCCAGGAAAAGGCTGCCGAAAGCGGCAAGCCCGAAAACGTCCAGGAAAAGATGGTCGAAGGCGCTGTCGCCAAGTACGCCAAGGAAAACGCGCTCCTCAGCCAGATCTACGTGATCGACAACAAGACGCCGATCGCCCAGGTCGTCGAGCAGGCTGGCAAGGACGTCGGCGCCAAGGTCGAACTGGTAGACTACGTCCGCTTCCAGCTCGGCGAAGGCATCGAGAAGGAAGAAAGCGACTTCGCTGCAGAAGTGGCTGCTGCCGTCGCCGGCTAAGCGCTTCCTCGCTTCGAAAAGATTGAAGGCCGCCGGAGCACTGCTTCGGCGGCCTTTTTCGTTCAACCGCTCAAAGACAGGGTAAGCTCGGCCTGCTTCCCGTCGTAGCTGGCCTCCAACCCGGCCCTGTGCAGCGTGGCCGTACTGACGAACGCTCCAGCAGTGTTCGAGCTTGCAAGGACTGCGAACCTGTTCGGAGGCATCCCAGCCTCGACAACGTCCAGCAATGAGCCGAGCCGGACCCACGAGAGCTTTCCGTCGCTTACGATGACATCGTCCGGCGCAATGGTGCCTGTGACAGATTGCGAGGTGGCCGATGAGGGACTGTCTTGTCCCCGCGGTTCGGTATTCCTCGCATAGTCCACGCGCGGGTGGGCATTCTTCAAGGCCGAAATTTTCTCGCGCATCTCTCCGACCTTCTGCAGGTAGGGCTGGAAAGGCTCGCGCGCCGCGTGCAGGCTCTGGACCTCGCTGTCCGGGATCGGGATATCTCGAGCCACTCCGGCAATCTTGACGGTCTGTGAGTAGTCGCGGCGGACATACTCGACTTCGGCATCGAGCGTCTGCGTTTCCGAAGCGCGTTCGATCTCCAATTCTATGAGCGGCTGGCCGGTGACGAGGCTAGTCTCGTTATTCGCCCCGAGCACTTGCTTGGCTTTCACCGCATTTGCAAATGCCAAGGACGAGCGACTTTCTGGAAGAGCAGTCGGCGCGAATGGCGGGATGAGTTCGCCCGCGACCGGGTCCGCACCTCGAGACGACGTAATCGGGTCTGGCCGCGCGACCATTTGCAGTTGCCCAGCTTGCGTCACGGCAGCTTGCCCGATTTCCCTGCCTCGTGGTTCGACAGCGGCAATGCGTGCGGGCTGAGCATCTTCTCGGACACCTTCAACCGTTCTTGCGACCGCCACGCTTTCGACTGGAATAGTGACCGCTTGTGGGACCCTTTCGACCAGTATGGGTGCGCGGTTCGGAGTGGGTTCGAATGCGTCTGCTGGAGTGCTGCTTTCGGGCGTCGCGCTTCTCTCGGGAGCGGTGGAGCTGGCGAAAGCGATGATGCCAAGCGTTATCGCTGCCGCAGGGGTGACAATGCCTGCCACGTTGCGCACGAGGTTGCGGTCCTTTTCCGCATCAACTGGCCTGACATTCTGCTGCCCACGCGGCCACGCGCCGTAGGTGACAACCGGCGGCGAACGGGCTGGTCCAAATGCAAACGATCCAGCCAATACTACCTTCCTGGCCAACCTTGCTTGGATCGTCATTGATACATGGGAATCCGCCGATCGACAAAAGCGCAAACGGGGTAGGCATTGCTCCGGCGGGTCCCCTCAAGGCTTGGCAGCGGCCTCAACGCGCTCTAAGGCCGCGCAAACCCCATAAATAGAGACTGCCCGCATGACCCTCCCCAAGATGAACCGCGTCCTCCTGAAATTGTCGGGCGAGGTGTTGATGGGGGATCAGCAGTTCGGCATCGATCCGGCCTTCGTGCTGGAGCTGGCCAAGGAAGTGAAGGCGGCCAAGGAAACCGGGCTCGAAATCTGCCTCGTCATTGGTGGCGGCAATATCTTCCGCGGCATGGCAGGCGCGGCGCAGGGCATGGACCGGGCGCAGGCCGACTACATGGGCATGCTCGCCACGGTGATGAACGCACTGGCGATGCAGAGCGCGCTCGAGCAGATCGGTGTCGAGACCCGCGTGCAGAGCGCGGTGCAGATGGACCAGGTGTGCGAACCGGTGATCCGCCGCCGCGCAGAGCGCCATCTCGAAAAGGGCCGTATCGTGATCTTCGCGGCTGGCGTTGGCGCCCCCTATTTCACCACCGATAGCGGCGCTGCACTGCGCGCGGCCGAAATGAAATGCGACGCGCTCCTGAAGGGAACCAGCGTCGACGGGGTTTACGACAGCGATCCCAAGAAGAATGCAGATGCCAAGCGCTATGAGACCGTGAGCTACGGCAAGGTTCTGGCAGACGATCTGAAAGTCATGGATGCGAGCGCGGTTGCGCTGTGCCGTGACAACGACATCCCCATCGTGGTCTTCTCGATCCGCGAGAAGGGCAATGTGGCAAAGGTTCTTTCGGGCGAGGGTACCCAGACCGTCGTGACCGACCACACCGCTTAAGACGAACGAACAGACAGGACGAGGAAGCCGATCATGGCAAAGTACGACAAAGCCGATATCGAACGCCGCATGCAGGGCGCGATCGAAAGCCTGAAGGGCGATCTTTCGGGTCTGCGCACGGGCCGTGCGAACACCAGCCTGCTCGATCCGGTGGTGGTCGAGGTTTATGGCTCGATGATGCCGCTGAACCAGGTTGCGACCGTTTCGGCTCCCGAACCGCGCATGCTCAGCGTGCAGGTGTGGGACAAGGCGAATGTGACCGCGGTCGAGAAGGGTATCGCCAAGGCGAACCTCGGCCTCAACCCGATGATCGACGGCCAGAATGTCCGTCTGCCGATGCCCGACCTCACCGAAGAGCGTCGCCGCGACCTCGCCAAGCTGGCCGGCCAGTATGCCGAACAGTCCAAGATCGCGATCCGCAACGTGCGCCGTGACGGCATGGAAGCGCTCAAGGAAGACGAGAAGAAGAAGGAAATCTCCGAAGACGAGCGCAAGCGTTCGGAAGACGAGGTCCAGAAGCTGACCGACAAATATGTCGCCGAAGCCGACACCGCCGCATCGGCCAAGGAAAAGGAAATCATGACGCAGTAAGGTCCTTGCCGACCTTTTCTCCGTTCATTTCCTGCCATGGCTGACAGCCCCGACAAGACCGCCCGCCACGTGGCCATCATCATGGATGGCAACGGACGCTGGGCCAAGCGCAAGCACCTGCCGCGCGTCATGGGGCATCGCAAGGGCGTGGAGGCCGTGCGCGAGTTGGTGCGCAGCCTCAAGGATACTTCGATCGAGTGCCTGACGCTCTATGCGTTCAGCAGCGAGAACTGGAAACGGCCCGGAGAAGAGGTCGATGACTTGATGAATTTGATGCGCAAGTTCATCAAATCGGACCTGCCGGAATTCATCGCCAACGATGTGAAGCTCAAAATTCTCGGCGACTGGCAATCGCTTGCGCCCGATATCGTCGAGATGCTCGAGGATGCGCTGGCGCAGACCGCCAACGGTTCGCGCACGCTGGCCGTCGCGCTGAATTATGGCGCGCATGCCGAGATCACGGCCGCTGCCCGCGCTGCTGCGGCGCAGGGCGAGATCACTGAAGAGACGCTTGCGGCCAATCTCTACAGCGCCGATCTGCCGCCGCTCGACCTCATGATCCGCACCAGCGGCGAGGTTCGCCTGTCCAATTTCCTCTTGTGGCAGGTCGCATATGCGGAAATGATCTTCACCGACGTGTTGTGGCCCGACTTCACGCCAGCGCATCTGCACGACGCGCTAGACCAGTTTGCGGGCCGGGAGAGACGATTTGGTGGCAGGTGAAGCTCCGGTGAAGGGCAAGAATGCCGATCTGCCCATCAGGTTGCTGTCTGCTGCGGTAATGCTGGCAGTCGCGGTTGCCGCGCTGATGGCAGGCGATCCGTGGCTCGACTATTTCATTATCGCCGTGGTTGCCGCCACGCTGGTCGAATTCGTTAGACTGGTGCTCAAGGCGACCGAAAAGCTGGCTTTCCGCATCGTCGCTCTCGCAGCGGGTGCTGCCTACATCGTGCTGGCGGGCATCGCGCTTACCCGATTGCCGCCCGCCATGATCGTAGGCGTGGTCGGCACCGTGATCGCGGTCGATACTTTCGCCTATTTCTTCGGAAGAACCATCGGCGGCCCCAAGATCGCGCCGAGGATCAGTCCCTCCAAGACATGGGCCGGGCTGCTTGGCGGCATCGTCGGTGCCAGCGCGTGGCTCGCGGCCTTTATCTACTTCGCCGCTCGCCAGACGAGCGGCCCCACCACGATGGGCTTCGAAGCCCGCGAAATCGCGATCATCGTAGGGCTCGGGGCGCTCCTTGCGGTGGCGGCACAGGCGGGCGATTTCCTCGAAAGCTGGCTCAAGCGCAAGGCGGGCGTGAAGGATAGCTCGAACCTTATTCCCGGACATGGCGGGTTCTTCGACCGGACAGACGGCATGATACCGGTGGCCCTGATTGCCGGCGCGTTTCTGGGCCTGGCTGCATGACCCGCTCGATCACCATTCTTGGCGCGACCGGATCGGTAGGAGCATCCACGCTCGACCTCGTCCGGCGCAATCCCGACGAATGGCGCGTCGAAGCCCTGACTGCGCATTCCAACGTGGCCGACCTGGCCAAGCTCGCCCGCGAATTCGGAGCGAAACTCGCAGTGATCGCCGACGATGCGCGTCTCGACGACCTGCGCCAGGCGCTCGCCGGATCGGACGTCGAGGCTGCTGCCGGACGCGCGGCCTTATGCGAAGCGGCGTCGCGACCCGTCGATATCGTGATGGCGGCAATCGTCGGCTGTGCCGGGCTCGGCCCGGTGATGGCGGCGATCGAGCAGGGTGCGACTGTCGCGCTCGCCAACAAGGAAGCTCTGGTTTCCGCTGGCGAGGTCATGACCGAGGCGGTCAAGCGTCACAAGGCTACGCTGCTTCCCGTCGACAGCGAACACAATGCGATTTTCCAGTGCCTGCAGGGCGGGAAACTGTCCGAGGTCCGCACCATCACTCTCACGGCCAGCGGCGGCCCCTTGCGCACATGGTCGCAGGACCAGCTCGACGCGGCCACGCCTGCACAGGCAATCGCGCATCCCAACTGGGACATGGGCGCAAAGATCAGCGTCGACAGCGCCACAATGTTCAACAAGGGTCTCGAACTGATCGAGGCGCATCACCTGTTCCCCGTCGGTCTCGACAAGATCCGCATCGTGGTTCACCCGCAAAGCGTGATCCACTCCATGGTCGAGTATCGCGACGGGTCGACCTTGGCGCAGCTCGGACCATCCGACATGCGTGTGCCGATCGCATCCTGTCTCGCATGGCCCGCGCGCATGGACACGCCGATGGACCCGCTAGACCTTGCGGAAATCGGCGAACTCACCTTCTTCAAGCCCGATGAAGACCGCTTTCCCGCCACCCGGCTCGCCCGCGAGGCGGCTCAGGCGGGCGGTGCGGCCCCGGCGACGCTCAACGCAGCAAACGAGGTTGCGGTGGCGTCATTCCTGGCAGGTAACATCCCGTTCAGCCGTATTGCGCTATTGGTTGAACGCGTCCTCACGGAAAAAGAGCTTCCGACTGCGCCGCGGACCCTCGAAGAGGTCCTGCGCGTTGACGAGGATGCGCGGATGCGCGCAAGCGCGATGATGGAGCAAGCCTGACCTTGGACGGATCGATCCCTTTCTGGATGTATCTCATCGGTTTCCCGCTCTTGCTGGGGCCGTTGGTGACCCTGCACGAGCTGGGTCACTATCTCGTCGGACGCTGGTTCGGCGTGAAGGCGGAGGCGTTCGCCGTCGGTTTCGGCAAGGAACTGCTCGGCTGGACCGACAAGCGCGGCACGCGCTGGAAGCTCTGTGCGTTGCCGCTGGGCGGCTATGTGCAGTTCAAGGGCGACATGGACCCCGCCAGCATCCCGCATCCCGACCAGATCGAGAAGGCCACGCCCGAAGAGCGTGATGGCAGCTTCCACCACGCCTCGCTGTGGAAGCGTGCGCTGATCGTTTTCGCAGGTCCGGCTGCCAACATCCTGATCACGCTGGCGATCTTTGCCAGCTTCTTCGCGTTCTACGGCAAGCCCGTGGCCGAAGACCCCAACCAGACCAACATCGTCCGCAGCTTTGCCGAGGAATCGGTCGCGCGCGATGCGGGCCTTCGCGAAGGCGACCGTATCGTCGCGATCGACGGCGAACAGGTGATCGAGTTCCAGGACATCCAGGACCGGGTCCTGATGTATCCTGGGCGCACGATCGAAATGCAGGTCGAACGCGGCAGCGAAACTCTCGAAATCCCGGTCACAATCGGTGACGTGACGGAGACCGATCAGTTCGGCAATGAATCGCGCATCGGTCGCATCGGTGTCTATTCGAACGGCCTCGCTTTCGAAGAGGTCGGGATCGTCGAATCCATGGGGCTGGCGGTCACCCAGACCGGCAAGCTGGTCGACATGATGGTCACGGGGATCAAGCAGATCATCGTCGGCGATCGCTCGGTGAAAGAGCTGGGCGGCCCGGTCACGATCGGCAAGTTCGCAGGCGAGCAATTGAGCCTCGGACCGCTTGCTTTCATCAACTTTGCGGCGCTGATCTCGCTTAACTTGGCATTCATCAACCTCCTGCCAATCCCGGCACTCGACGGCGGGCACCTGGCTTTCTACGCGGCAGAAGCAATCCGCCGGAAGCCCTTGGGACCCCGCTCGACGGAGGTGGCCTACAGGGCCGGCGTGGCCCTCGTGCTTGCGCTGATGGTTTTCGTCACCTTCATCGACATCGCCAAACTTCCCTTCTTCGGGAATTAGGCGGGGACAGGGTCGTGTCAGGCGCCTGCTTAGGTGCCACACGGCTTGATTGGACGGCCTGCATCGGGCAGGGGGCCAACTGGCTTCCGCAGGGCGCAGGCCGATGGATTATTTGAGGACGGGAACTCCCTTGTCGATGACTGGAATTGCGACTTCCGCAAGCGAAGCGAAACTGCGCAGCAAGCGCGTGATGGCCGGCCTGTTGGCGGGCACCGTTCTGGGCGCACTGCCGGTTACGGCGATGGCGCAGGAAACAGGCGCCGATGCGACCGCCGAAGGACAGGGCACGGCGCAGGCCGAACAGCCCAGCTCGCTCCAGCAGCAGGATGTCGTCCGGACCATCGCAGTGGCAGGCGCCCAGCGCCTCGAGCCGCAGACCATCCTGTCCTATATTCGCCTCCGTCCCGGCGATCCCTACACCCAGGCCGCGGGTGACCAGGTCCTCAAGGATCTCTACGCGACCGAGCTGTTCTCCAACGTCAGCGTTGTGAACGAAGGCGGCAATGTCGTCATTTCAGTGGTCGAGAACCCGGTCATCAACCGCATCCTCCTGGAAGGCAACGAGCGTATCAAGGCGGACAAGATCCTGCCGGAAATCCGCCTCGCACCGCGCCAGATCTATACCCGTTCGAAGGTTCGCGCCGACGTGTCGCGCATCATCGAACTCTACAAGCGCCAGGGCCGCTTTGCCGCCACGGTCGAACCGCAGCTGGTGCAGCTCAGCCAGAACCGCGTGGATATCGTCTTCGAGATCAACGAAGGCCCCAAGTCCAAGGTTCGCCAGATCAACATCATCGGTAACGAGCAGTTCTCCGACGGCGATCTGAAGGGTGAGATGGTCACGAAGGAAGCGCGCCTGCTGACCTTCCTCAGCTCGAACACCAGCTACGACCCCGACCGCCTGGCCTTCGACCAGCAGCAGCTGCGTACCTTCTACCTGACGCAGGGCTATGCCGATTTCCGTGTCGTGTCCGCCGTGGCCGAGCTCACGCCCGACAAGGAAGACTTCATCATCACCTATGTGGTGGAAGAGGGCGAGCGCTATAAGTTCGGCGAAGTGAAGGTCGAAAGCGAACTGCGCGACTTCGACAGCGATTCCATGACCCAGCGCCTGCCGATGCAGACCGGCGACTGGTACGATGCGCAGCGTGTCGAAGATACGGTCGAACAGCTCACCGACCTTGCCGGAACCTTCGGCTATGCCTTTGCCGATGTCCGTCCGGACTTCCGCCGCAATCCCGACGACCTGACCATGGACGTTACTTTCGCCCTGCGCGAAGCGCCGCGCGTCTATGTCGAGCGTATCGACGTGAACGGCAATACGCTGACGCAGGACAAGGTCGTGCGCCGCGAATTCCGTGTCGCAGAAGGCGATGCCTTCAACAGCCTCGCGATCAAGCGCTCGGAAGCGCGTATCAAGTCGCTCGGTTTCTTCCAGGAAAACTTCGAGATCTCGCAGGTCGAAGGCAGCGCGCCCGACCGCATCGTGCTCGAGGCGAATATCGAGGAGCAGCCGACGGGCGAACTCCAGCTCTCGGCCGGTTTCTCGTCGATCGAGCAGTTCATCCTCGCCGGCTCGATCCGCCAGCGCAACTTCCGCGGTCGCGGCCAGACCATCGGTCTTAGCCTGAACTATTCGCGCTATTCGAAGTCGGCCAATGTCAGCTTCTCGGAGCCCTACGTCTTCGACCGCAACATCTCGATGGGCGCGGACATCTACCACCGCGAATTCGACAACGAGCGCTTCACCTTCGCCAGCAACCGCTACAAGCAGGCGACGACCGGCTTCCAGACGCGTGCCGGCGTTCCGCTCACCGAATACATGGCGCTGATCGGCAGCTACACCTTCAACTACGAAGACATCACTGTCGGTTCGAACTTCTTCAGCGACACCGATGGAGATGGCATCGAGGAATGTGTCGGCTCGCGCTTCGTTTGCGAAGCGGTCGGCCAGCGTACCTCGTCGATCGTCGGACTGACGCTGAACTACGATTCGCTCGACAGCCGCCTGCGTCCCACGCGCGGCGAGCGTATCTCGGTTACGACCGAATTCGCAGGCCTCGGTGGCGACGTGAAATATGCCCGTATGCGCGCGCAGATGGGCAAGTGGTTCCCGCTCGGCAGCGGCTTCATCTTCTCGCTGAATGCTGAAGGTGGCTGGATCCATGCCCTCAAGGACAATCCCAACCCGGGCTTCGACGACGTTCGCCTGACCGACCGCTTCTTCCTTGGCGAATCGCAGTTCCGCGGCTTCGACATTCGCGGCCTCGGCCCGCGCGTCGTGCGCCTGCGTTACCAGGATCTCGACAGCGATCCGACCACGCCGCGTACGCTGCAGACGATCGAGGAATTCCGCGAGATCGACAGCAACCAGTTCGACGATGCGCTGGGCGGCCGTGCCTACTACCTCGGCCGTGCAGAGCTCGAAATCCCGCTCGGTTCGGGCGCACGTGAAATGGGCCTGCGCCCCTCGATCTGGGCCGACGTGGGTTCGCTCTTCGCGATCGACCGCCCGATCCTCGCCGACTTCCCGAACAGCTTCCAGCAGACGCAGTTCGGACGCGCGATCTTCTTCGGCCCGCTCTATGACGCGGATGGCAACCCGGTCATCGACGACAACGGTACGCCCGACGATCCGAGCGACGATTTCCCGACCACGGGCAACACCTTCGATGCTGTTGATGCCGACGGCAATCCGAACGACATCGTGCTCGACCCCAACGGCTTCTATAAGGAAGTCCTGCTCGGCGACAGCCCGAGCCCCCGTATCACCGTGGGTATCGGTGTGAACTGGAACTCGCCCTTCGGTCCGTTCAGGATCGATCTATCGCATGCCATTAAAACGCAGCCGGGTGACGACACCAAGACCCTTTCCTTCAACGTAGGAACGCAATTCTAATGAAACTTCTCACCAAGACCCTTGCCGCTGCGAGCCTCGCCGGTGCGGCCCTTGCCGCTACCCCCGCCGCTGCGCAGGTTTCGGGTAACATCGCCGTTGCCAATGCTCCGGCTACGATCGCTTTCAGCAACGCGCTGAACACCGCGTACCAGCAGATCAATACCACCTATGCGGCGGATATCACTTCGCTCCAGCAGAAGAGCCAGCAGCGCCAGTCGCTGGTGCAGCCGTTCGACACCGATGGTGACGGCCAGCTTAACCAGACCGAGATGCAGGCGTACCAGGGCACGACCCAAGCACAGCAGGTGCAGACGCTCGACCAGGAACTCGGCCAGCTTTCGAACCGCCTCGACGCAGCCCGCGTCTACGCGATCGAGCAGGTCCTCAACCAGTACGGCACTGCGCTGCAGTCGGTGATTACCCAGAACAACATCGTGGCGGTCCTTTCGCCCGATTCGCTGGTCTGGTCGAACCAGGCAGCCAACATCAACCAGAAGGTCCTCGACGCGATGGACGCCGCTCCTGTCGCGGTCCAGGTAACGCCGCCGCAGGGCTGGCAGCCTTCGCAGCAGGCCGTGGCCGCTTTCCAGCAGGTCCAGCAGATCCGCCTGATCGCAGCCGCCCGCCAGCAGCAGGCGCAGCAGCAGGCACAGCAGCAGCAGCCGGCGCAGCCGAGCGGCCGCTAAGCCAGACAAGGGAGCAGGGGATATGAGCGATACCGGTTTCGACGTCGTCGAGGTGCTCAAGCGCCTTCCGCACCGCTATCCCCTGCTGCTCGTCGACCGCGTGGCCGAACTCGTCCCCGACGAGCGTATCCACGCGGTAAAGGCGGTCAGCTTCAACGAAGATTTCTTCCAAGGGCATTTCCCCGGTGCACCGATCATGCCGGGCGTCCTCCAGATCGAGGCGCTGGCACAGGCAGCTGGCGTACTCGCGGTGGAAAGCCTCGGTCTCGCCGGATCGGGCAAGCTCGTTTATTTCATGGCGATCGAGAACGCGAAATTCCGCGCTCCGGTGACGCCGGGCGTGCTGCTCGACCTCAAGGCCAGCTTCGTCCAGAAGCGCGCGCGCGTCTGCAAGTTTGCAGGCGAGGCCAGCGTCGACGGCAAGGTGACCTGCGAAGTCAGCTTCACGGCCATGATCGCCGACGCGCCCGAATAATCTTGCGAATCCCGGTTTGCGCCGCTAATGGCGCAGCCTTTCCCAACACAGCTGGACCGGTCGGAACCGCTCCGAAGCTAAAAGGACGTTTATCATGAAGGCCGAAGGTCACCCCGATTACCACATGATCACGGTCAAGATGACCGATGGTACCGAATTCCAGACGCGCTCGACCTGGGGCAGCGAAGGCGACACGCTGACGCTCGACATCGACCCCACCAGCCACCCGGCATGGACCGGCGGCAAGCAGCAGCTTCAGGAAGGCGGCCGCGTCGCAGCCTTCAACAAGCGCTTCGGCGGGCTCACGCTCAAGAAGTAAGCTGTTCGCGAGTAGCGACGAAGTTTCGAAGGGCGGCCTCGCGGGGCCGCCCTTTTTCGTTGCGCTTCAGGCCGCGCAATCGATGCAGCGCGTGGCGATCGGGCGCGCTTCGAGGCGCGCCTTGGCGATGTCCTTGCCGCAAGTCACGCAGGTCCCGTAGGTGCCGTTTTCGATCCTCTGCAAGGCCATCCGGATCTGGGAGATCTCCTTGCGCAGCACCTCGTCCACGCCTTCCAGCGCCTCGTCATCGGCCAGGTCGACCGCCTGCTCGCTCGAATCGGCGTCGAGCGGGTGGCGCAGGTCGTCCTCGATGACTTCCGCCCTTTCCAAAAGGTCGGCGAGCCGGTTTTCCAACTGCGTCCGTATTTTTTTGAACTGGTCCATGTCTAAGCCCTTTTTCGCTTGAGAATGAGGGCAGTCTACCACCTCGGGTGGGCGATGAATTTGATCGGGATCAATTCCCGTTCGGTTCGAACCGCAATATGCCGGCATATTCATAGGCGTTGCCATCACCGGGGTGGCGCTGGCCGTTGAACACCGGCACTTCGGGTAGCTCGTAGATCGAGATGCCGTCCACGCAGGCCATGTTCACACCGTAATGGTCGGGTTCGGACCGCAGCTGGTGGAAGGTGTGGATGCCGCATTTCGAGCAGAAGCGATGCTTCGCCTGCCCGCTCCCGAATGTATAGAGCGAGAGCGCTTCCTCGCCTTGCGTAATATCCAGCGAAGTCATCGGGACGTCGAGCATGACCACGCCTTTCATCGCGCAGATCGAGCAGTTGCAGCGCCTGACGACCGCGTTTTCCGGCACGGTCAGGCGGAAACGGACGGTCCCGCAGTGACAGCCACCTTCAAGAGACTTTCCGGCTTCGATCACCATCCCCACTCCCTTTCGCGATACCATTTGGTGATCACGTATTTGACGCCCTTTCGAACCTTCATGCCGTGATGGATCGTGTTGGGGTTCTCGCGCCCGTCGGGACGCATGTTGTTCCAGCACACCAGCTTGCCGGGTTCGGGCTGGAAGGTCTTCTTCACGGCCTTGAACCGCGTCGCGCCACCTGCCTCGACCTCGTTGAGGTAAATCATGAAGGTCCAGGTGCGCTGGCCGGCGACCGAACAGTATTTCTCCCAATCCTGTCCGCCGCGATTGAAATAGTCGCAATGCGGCTTGAATTCCTGCCCGACGTCATAGCGCTGGCCCTGAAGCGGCTCGCCATAGACCGGGTCGATACCGTTGAGCGCGGTGAGCATTGCCTCCAGCTCGCGAACCGCAGGTTCCCCGGCATCGAGGTCGCAGGTCTCGCTGGTGCGGAAATAATGATCGTCGCCTGCATCGGCGAGGGTGGACGGACGGCGATCCTTTTCGATCAGCGCGATGATCTTCTCGCGCAGCTCCGGCCCGAGAAAATCGCGCATCTGGAACAGCTCCAGCTTGTCGCTCGGGACGCGCTGCACGCCGGGTCTCGACAGCAGCAATTCGGCAGAGGATTCGCCCGGGGCATTCATGGGATCGCACGATAGACGCTCGCTTCGCGCTATCAAGCCGAGAAAGATAGTTGCGCGAGTGGGGGTTGAAACGCTTTTTCGCTTCCCATATCGGCCTCGTTGTGCAACAGGCACGCGCCGTTGCGCAAGGCGGGTTGACGGCCCGTCACTCGCGTATATGTGCCGCCTTCCCGGCAGCGTTCCGGGGGCATGTGGCGATCGTAGCTCAGTTGGTTAGAGCGCCGGTTTGTGGTACCGGAGGTCGCGGGTTCGAACCCCGTCGATCGCCCCATTTTCTCCCTTCGCACCGGGTAGACAGATACCTTATCCAAAGGGGCGAGAGGCTGATGACTGCATTCTGGACCGAAGCGGACTATGACGATCACGAGCTGGTACAGCTCGTGCGCGACGCGAAGAGCGGCCTGACTGCGATTATTGCACTCCATTCGACCCATCTCGGCCCCGGCGCGGGCGGAACCCGCTTCTGGCACTATGCCGAACCCGGCGATGCCATGCGCGATGCGTTGCGTCTGTCGCGCGGCATGAGCTACAAGAACGCGATGGCCGGCCTGCCCATGGGCGGCGGCAAGGCCGTGATCCTGGCCGACGCCGACAAGACCAAGACGCCTGAGATGCTCGCGGCATTCGCCGACGCGGTCGAGGCGCTGGGCGGACAGTATGTCACCGCCGAAGACGTCGGTATCTCCGAAGCGGACATGGCTGCGGTTGCAGAGCGTACCCAGTATGTCTCGGGTCTTCCGGTCGACGGTGAAGACGCGGCGGGCGGCGATCCCGGCCCGTTCACTGCACTCGGCATCTTCCACGGCATCAAGGCTGCGGTAAAGCACAAGCTCGGCAAGGACAGCATGGAAGGCGTGCATGTCGCCATCCAGGGTACCGGCAGCGTTGGCGGCGGTGTCGCCCGACTGCTCGCCAAGGAAGGCGCAAAGCTGACGCTGTCCGACATCCACGAAGACCGCTGCGAAGCGCTGGCCAGTGAAATCGGCGCTGAAACGGTGGCGTCGGACGCCGTCATGTCGGTAGCTTGCGACGTTTTCTCGCCCAATGCCCTTGGCGCGATCCTCGATGACGAAGGCATTGCCCGTCTCGACTGCAAGATCGTGGCCGGCGGTGCGAACAACCAGCTGAAGCGGCCCGAGCATGGCCCCATGCTGGCCAAGCGCGGCATCCTCTATGCCCCGGACTACGTCATCAACGCTGGTGGCATCATCTCGGTGACGCTCGAGTATCTGTGCCGCAACGAAAAGGCGCCGTGCGACATCAACGAAGTCCGCAAGCGCATCGCCCTTATTCCCGGTCGCCTCGAGCAGATCTGGCAGAAGAGCGACGAGACCGGCAATTCGCCCGACCAGGTGGCAGACAAGATGGCGCAGGAACTGATCGGACGCTGATCATGCTTGCCCGTTGAGGCCGCTACTGCAATAGGCTGACCACACGGCTTTCGACATGCACGGTTTCGCCAATCCCAAACGCTTCCTGGCCCTTGCTGGCTGGTTGACTCCGGTCCTGTTGACCGGCGGCCTGCTGCTTACTGCAGCGGCCCTGTTCTGGGGTTTCACCCAGGTTCCGCCCGACCGGCTGATGGGCGAGACGGTGCGCATCATCTTCATCCACGTGCCGACCGCATGGCTCGGAATGGGAGGATGGACCGCGATCGCCGTTTCCAGCCTCGTCTTCCTCGTCTGGCGGCACCCCCTCGCAGCCATTGCGGCGCGCGGTGCAGCTGTGCCGGGCCTCGTCTTCACCATCATCTGCCTCGTCACCGGTTCGGTGTGGGGCCGCCCGACCTGGGGGACGTGGTGGGTCTGGGATGGCCGCTTGACCTCCATGCTGGTCCTCGCCTTCCTATACATCGCTTATATCGCCCTGGCGCAGGCCGCCCAGCGCGAGGGAATTTCCGCCCGCATCCCGGCGATTTTCGGACTGTTGGGTGCGGTCAATATCCCCATCATCAATCGCAGCGTCGTGTGGTGGAACTCGCTTCACCAGCCGCCCAGCATCACCATGGGCAAGAGCGCGATCGACGGCGTCTTCCTCATGCCGCTGCTCGTCGCAGTGCTCGGCTTCTCGCTGATTTTCGGCGGCGTCGTCCTGGCCCGCATGCGCGCACTTCTCGCCGACATTCAGGCCGAGGCGCGCCTGCGCCGCCGTGCGATGGAGGCGGACTGATGCGCGAGGCACTCGACCAATGGACTTTCGTCTATGCCGCCTACGCAATCGGCGTTGGCGGTACGCTGGCTATGATCGCATGGAGCTGGATCGCAATGAAACGCGCCGAAGCGCGCCGTGAGAAGGCGAAACGCAAATGAAGGCGAAGCACCAGCGCCTTGTCCTGGTCCTGCTCGCAATCGTCGCGCTTGTCGGCGCGGCCCTGCTGGCGGTCTACGCACTGCGTAACCAGGCAAGCTACTTTTACCTGCCGGAGCAGATGCAGGCCGATCCGCCTGCCGTGGGGCAGGCCGTCCGCCTGGGCGGCATGGTCGCTCCCGGATCGCTCGAGACACTGCCGGACGGGATCACGGTGACCTTTACCGTCACCGGTCGCGAGGCTTCGGCGATACCAGTGCGATATGCAGGCATCCTGCCCGACCTCTTCGTCGAGGGTTCGGGAGTGGTGGCCGAGGGGCGGCTGGCAGCGGACGGCACGTTCGAAGCCGACAACCTGCTCGCCAAACATGACGAGAACTATGTCCCGCGCGAACTTCAGGACATGAGCGAACACCAGGCCGCCGAAATGGCGGAAGAGACGACCGTAGGGCTCGAATGATCGCTGAAATCGGTCTTGCCGCACTCTGGTTGGCGGCAGCACTGGCGGTGCTGCAGCTTGCCGGCGGTCTTGCTGCCCTGAGGGCGGGCGAGAATAGCGACATCGCTGCGCTGACACGGCCGGCAGCCGTTCTCCAGGGTGGGCTGGTTGCAATTGCCTTCGCGATGCTGCTGTGGGTGTTCGCCATCACCGACCTGTCGGTGAAACTGGTGGCGATGAATTCGCACACGGCCAAGCCGTTGATTTTCAAGCTTTCTGGTGCATGGGGCAATCACGAAGGCTCGATGCTGCTGTGGGTTACGGTCATGGCACTGGCAGGTGCGTTGATCGCAGGTATCGAACGCCGCCTGCCCGAAAAGACCATGCAGGCGACCTTGGCCGCACAGGGCTTCGTCGCTCTCGGTTTCTACGCATTCCTCCTGCTCAGCTCGAACCCGTTCGAGCGCCTGCCCGAGCCTGCTCTCGAAGGGCTGGGTCTCAACCCGCTGTTGCAGGACATCGGCCTCGCGTTGCATCCGCCCACTCTCTACTTCGGATACGTCGGGCTATCGGTTGCCTTCAGCTTTGCCGTCGGCGCGCTGGTCACCCGCAATGTGACGCCCGATTTCGCCCGCGCCATGCGCCCGTGGATTCTCGGCGCATGGGTTTTCCTGACGCTAGGCATCACTGCGGGCAGCTATTGGGCCTATTACGAGCTGGGTTGGGGCGGTTACTGGTTCTGGGACCCGGTGGAGAACGCCTCGCTCATGCCGTGGCTCGCCGCGACTGCGCTGCTGCACTCGGCCAGCGTCCTTGCGAGCCGGGATGCCTTGCGCGTCTGGACCATCATGCTGGGTGTGGTGGCCTTTTCCATGTCGATGCTGGGCACTTTCCTCGTGCGCTCGGGCATCCTGACAAGCGTGCACGCCTTCGCGGTCGATCCGGAGCGAGGCAGCTTCATCCTATTCCTTCTTGCCCTCTATATCGGCGGAGCGCTCCTGCTGTTCGCGCTGAGGGCAGGGACGATCAGCGAGGGCGAGCGTTTCTCGATCGCTAGCCGCGAGGGTGCGCTGGTCGTCAACAATGTGATGCTGAGCGCGATCCTCGCCGTGGTCCTGCTCGGAACGCTCTATCCCTTGCTGACCGAGGCGTTCGATGTGCGCGTTTCGGTGGGCCCGCCTTATTTCAATCCAGTCAGCGCGGTGTTCGTGTTCCCGATGCTGGCGGTGATGGCGGTCGGTCCGCTGCTGCGCTGGCGGCGTGACAGCTGGAGCCGCGTTTCCAAGGAAATGGCGCTCACGGTCGCGCTTCTGCTCGTAGCGCTGGTGATCTTCGGCGTGGTCTCGCAAGTCGCGCTGTTGCCGCTGCTGGGCCTGTCCTTCGCCATTGCGCTTGGCGTGGCGAGTTTCCTGCCGCTCAGGGGGCGCAGCCTTCGCCGTGTACCCATCGCCGTCTGGGGCATGGTAATTGCCCACTTCGGCCTGGCGGTCGCCTTGCTCGGAATGGCCAGTGAAAGCGCCTTCTCCACCGAACGTCTGGCGGCTCTTGCAGAGGGTGAGCGGACTTCCGTCGGCCCCTGGGCAGTCGAGCTTCAGGCGGTGGAGCCGGTTGCCGGTCCGAACTGGACGGCCATGGCTGCGCGGATGGAGGTCAGCTACGACGGCGGCAAGCCGATCGAGATCGAACCGCAATCGCGCAATTTCTGGGCCCCGGCGCAGCAAACCACCGAAAGCGTGCTCGTCACGCGCTGGAATGGCCAGCTCTATGCGGTGGTCGGCAGCTCCTCCAATGACGGCCGCTGGCAGGTCCGGCTGTGGTGGAAGCCGCTCGTCACGCTGATCTGGTATGGCGGCCTGCTGGTGGCTCTAGGCGGCATCCTTGCCCTGATCGGGCGGGTGCGCACCGACCTCAAGCGCCGCACGGCTGCGCGCAAGGGCGCGGCGCGTCGTCTCGAAATGGAGAAGATTTCATGAGCTGGCGCCTGTGGGTCCCATTGCTGCTGTTTTCCGGCTTCCTCGGCCTTGCGGCCTACCAGCTGACGCAGCCCAAGGACGACGTCGTCGAAAGCCGCATGGTCGGGCGCGAATTGCCTTATTTCACCCTGCCGCCTGCCAGTCTCGACCGGCCCGGCGTCGACAGCCGTGACTTCTACGATGGCAAACCCAAGCTGCTCAATATCTGGGCCAGCTGGTGCCTGCCCTGCATTGCCGAGGCTCCGCAGCTCGAAGCCCTGAAGGAACAGGGCGTGGAGATCGTCGGTGTCGCCATCAGGGATGAGCCGGTCGACGTGATGCGGTTCCTGACCCAGCACGGGAATCCCTATACGCGGATCGGGCGTGACGATCTTTCCGAAGTGCAGCTGGGCATCGGCTCCTCGGGCGTGCCCGAGACCTTCGTGATCGATGGCAAGGGCGTCATCCGCTACCAGCACATCGGCGATATCCGCGAAGAGCATGTCCCGATCCTGCTCGAAGAATTGCGGAAGGCCGAGAGTTGAAGGGGCTCTTCGCCCTCATCGCGATGATGATCGCTCTGCCGGTGGCTGCGCAGCAGTCGGTGCCGCCCGCACCCTATGCCTATCGCCAGCTGGAAGATCCGGTGCTCGAGGCCGAGGCGCAGGAATTGATGGAAACCCTGCGCTGCCTGAAGTGCCAGTCGCAGTCGATCGCCGATAGCGATGCCGCGATGGCGGGCGACATGCGCCACCAGGTTCGCATTCGCATCGCCTCGGGTGAAAGCCCCGAGGAAGTTCGCAGTTGGCTGGTCGAACGCTATGGCGATTACGTGAGCTATGAACCCGTGCTCAGCACGAGAACCTGGCCGCTGTTCGCAGTGCCGGTGATTCTCGTGCTTGTTGCCGGCATGCTATTCTGGCGTCGCTTCCGGAGGCGCGGATGAGCTGGATTGCCGTCATCGGACTTGCAGCGCTCAGCTTCCTTGCGGCTGTATTCCTGCTCAAGGTCAACCGGACGGGCTGGAGCCTGCTCGGTGCTGCCTTGTTATTCGGCCTGTCAGGCTACGGATTGCAAGGGTCGCCCGCGATGCAGGCCGCTCCCGGCACGACGCGTGCGCAGCAGGGCCTCGATGGCGAACTGCTCGTCAGCTCGAGGCGCGACTTTTTCGATTCGAGCCAGCTCCCGTCGCGCTGGATCCTGACCGGCGATGGGTTCGCCCGTCGAGGCGATTACATGCAGGCAGCGGGTTTCTATCGCAGCGCGACGCAGGAAAATCCGGCAGATACAGAGGCATGGCTGGCGCTTGGTATTGCGCTTGTCGAACATGCCGAGGGCAATTTGACCCCGCCCGCACTCAATGCATTCGAACGGGCGCAGGCGCTCGACGAGACGAACGGCGGTGCGCGCTACTTCCTCGGCCTCTCTTGGCTGAGGGCGGAACAGGTCGGAAGAACAGTGGAGCTTTGGGCCGAGGCGCTGGAAGCCGCACCCGAGGATGCTCCGTGGCGCGATACGCTCGCATTGAGGTTCATGCGACTGCAGCAACTGCTCGGAATGAGCGCTCCAGCAGCCGACGAAGCCCCCCAGCCGTGAGCCTTGCAGATATTGCGGCGGTGTCACCTTGGTGCTAAGCGCCGCGACCTTGCACGGGGATCGCACCCAGAAGCGCAAGGTTTTTGACGCAATGCGGCAGGATAACACCCACATATGACAGAGGCGACCACGCCAAACTCCCAGCCGTCCACCGGCGGGGAAAACGCCACGGGCCACGGCCACGGCCATGGCGGGTCCAAGGCCGCGCTTGCCGTGGGCGCGATCGGTATCGTCTTCGGCGATATCGGTACCAGTCCGCTCTACGCATTCCGCGAGACCTTCGCCGGTGCAGCGAACATCGCGATCGACCGGATGCACGTCCTCGGTGTCGTCAGCCTGATCTTCTGGTCGATGATTATCGTGGTGGCGCTCCAGTACGTCACCATCCTGATGCGCGCCGACAACAAGGGGCAGGGCGGTAGCCTTGCCCTCGTCGCACTGCTCAGCCGCCACATGGGCAAGTCCCGCTGGGGCTGGCTCGTAGTGTTGCTCGGTGTTTTCGCCACCTCGCTGTTCTATGGCGACAGCATGATCACGCCCGCGATCTCGGTCCTATCGGCCGTGGAAGGGCTCACGGTGGTCAACCATACGCTCGATCCGATGGTCATCCCGATCGCGCTGGTGCTGCTGGTCATTCTGTTCGTCCTGCAAAGCCGGGGGACGGCAAAGGTGGGGGCACTCTTCGCCCCCGTGATGATCGTCTGGTTCACGACGCTTGCGGCGCTGGGCCTCAATCAGATCATCCAGCATCCCGAAATCCTTCACGCGCTGAATCCCTATTACGCGGTCATGTTCTTCGTCACCGACGGGTTCATCGCCTTCCTCGCGATGGGCGCCGTGGTGCTGGCGGTGACGGGCTCCGAAGCGCTCTATTCGGACATGGGCCATTTCGGCCGCGGACCGATGCGCCTCTCGTGGTTCGGCTTCGTCATGCCGTGCCTCCTGCTGAACTATTTCGGACAGGGCGCAATGATCGCCAGCCTTCCGCCCGAGCAGGCGGCAGAGGTTGTGAAGAGCCCCTTCTTCCTGTTGGCGAGCGAGGAATACCGCCTGCCGCTCGTGATCCTTGCGACCGTCGCGACCTTCATTGCCAGCCAGGCGGTGATCTCCGGCGCCTTCAGCATCACGCACCAGGCCATGCAGCTCGGTTTCATGCCGCGCCTCTCGATCCGCCACACCAGCGAAACCGAGGCGGGCCAGATCTACATTCCGGTGGTGAACTGGGCGCTGATGGTCGCCGTGATCATCCTCGTGCTGACCTTCCAGAGTTCGTCGAACCTCGCCGGTGCCTACGGCATCGCGGTGACGGGCGCGGTCACCATCGACACGCTGCTGATGGGCGTGTTGTTCGTCGGCGTGTGGAAGTGGAAGTGGTGGTACGCAGCGCCAGTCGTGATCTTCTTCCTGATCATCGACGGAGCCTATTTCGCGGCGAACCTGTTCAAGGTGCCTGATGGTGGCTGGTTCCCGCTTGTCGTGGGCCTGATCGCCTTCACCCTGCTCACGACATGGGCGCGCGGCCGCAAGCTGATGCGCGAACGCATGCACGAAACTGCGCTACCGATCGAAATCTTCGCCAAGAGCGCCAAGAACTCCGCCACGCGCGTGCCGGGCACCGCCATCTTCATGGCCAGCCAGACCGCCGGCGTCCCAAGCGCGCTGCTGCACAACATCAAGCACAACAAGGTCCTCCACGAACGCGTGGTGATCCTGACCGTGCTGATTGCCGATGCGCCCTATGTCGATGCCGACGAGCGCTGCGAAATCCACGACCTCGGCGACGGTTTCTACCGCGCCGTGCTGCACTATGGCTTCATGCAGGAAACCAACGTGCCGCAGGGGCTGAAGGAAATGGAACGCTGCGGCGGCGAGTTCGACATGATGCACACCAGCTTCTTCCTCAGCCGTCAGACGCTGCTGCCGAGCGACAAGCCCGGCATGCCCATCTGGCGCGAGAAAATATTCGCGTGGATGCTCCGCAATGCCGCGACGGCGATGGACTTCTTCCGCCTGCCCACCAACCGCGTGGTCGAACTGGGCAGCCAGGTCGAAATCTAACGGGCCCTCAGGCCAGCACTTTCTCCATCTCGGCGCGCTCGAAGCTTTGCTCGCCTATATGGACGATCTGCTGTTCCACCACGGTGAAGCCCATCCGTGCGAAGGCAGGTTGCGCCATCAGGCTGGCGTGGACCCATAGGCGCTGCTCGCCCTTTTCGCGTGCCTTCCGCTCGATCGCGTCGAACATGCGGCGGAACAGGCCGCTCCCTTGCGCAGCGGGCCGGATATAGGCGAAGTCGATATAGCCCTCCGCATCAAGGCTCATGAAGCCGAGCGTTTCGCCGTCCGGGTCTCGAGCCTGAATCACGTCCTGACGGGCAAGGCGCTCGTCCCATGCATCGCCGCTGCGGCGTTCGGGGACCCAGGCGGCGCGCTGCGCCTCGCTGTAGCGGCTCGGGCCTTGGCGCACGGCGTCGTACATCACGTCGGCGAGCGTGGCATGATCGGCCTGCGTGGCCCAATGCAGTTCGAATTGATCGGTCATCGGCGGCTCACTAGCGGGCCGCCCTGCAAGTTCAACCCGTCGGGGGCTCGTCCTTCAGCACTTCGTCCGTGTCTTCGAGTGAGAGGCCATGCTTCAGCAGCATCGGGATCTGCGTGAAGGTAAAGAGGAACGTCAGCGGCAGGAACACCCACAGTTTCGCCCAGAGCCAGCTTTCGAAACTCATCGTGCGGACCATCACCTCGTTGAGGCCGGCGAGGAAGACGAAGAAGAAGCCCCAGTTTCGCGAAAGCTTGAGCCAGCCCTCGTGGGTCACGCCCTCGAAGGCGGCTTCCAGCAGGACCTGCAGCCATGCGCGGTCGCGGAGCCAGCCGATGATCAGCACCGCGCCAAACAGCAGGTAGATTGCCGTCGGCTTGAACTGGATGAAGCTTTCGTCCTGCAGCCAGATCGTCAGCGCGCCGAAACCGATGATCAGCGTGGTGGAGAGGATCAGCATCGGGCTGACCTTGCCGAATTTCCACTTGCTGAAAGCGAGCGCGATGACAGCAGCGACCATGAAAGCGCCGGTGCCGGAGATGACAGCTGCAATCTCGCTACCGCCTTCGGGCTGGGAGAACTTGTAGACGCCGAGGAAGACCAGCAGCGGGCCATAATCGACCAGCGTGTGCAGCCAGCCGGTGGGTTTCTTTTCGCCGCTCTCGGCCATTACGCCACTCCTGCAATCACGCGCGCGACCAGGTCCGGGTCGAAGGGGCGCAAGTCGTCGATCTTTTCGCCCACGCCGATGGCGTGGATCGGCAGGCCGTATTTTTCGGCTGCCTGAACCAGTACGCCGCCGCGCGCCGTCCCGTCCAGCTTGGTCATGACTAGACCGGTGACGCCAGCGACTTCCTTGAATACGTCGATCTGGCTGAGGGCATTCTGCCCGTTGGTCGCATCGAGCACGAGCACAACATCATGCGGTGCCTCGGGATTGAGACGGCCCAAAACTTTGCGGATCTTGGCCAGCTCGTCCATCAGCTCGCGCTTGTTCTGGAGGCGGCCGGCGGTGTCGACGATCAGCACGTCGGTACCGATCTCGGTGCCTTTCTTGACCGCGTCGAACACGATGGAGGCCGGATCGCCGCCCTCCGGCCCGCGCACGATGGGAACGCCCACGCGGTCGGCCCAGGTCTGGAGCTGGCCGATCGCGGCAGCGCGGAAGGTGTCACCCGCCGCCAGCATGACGTTGTAATCGTCTTCCACGAAGAGATGCGCCAGTTTGGCGATGGTGGTGGTCTTGCCGCTGCCGTTGACGCCGATCACCAGCAGTACCTGCGGGCGCGGGAAGGCGGTGATTTCGAGCGGTTTGGCGACCGGGCGAAGGATCGCGGCGATCTCGTCGGCCACAGCCTGCTTCAGCTCGTCGGCGCTGATCTCGAGGCCGAAGCGTTTTTCCCTCAGCTTCTCGCGAATGCGCGCGGCAGCACTGGGCCCGAGATCGGACATGATCAGCGCGTCCTCGACATCGTCGAGCGTCGCATCGTCCAGCTTCGCCTTGGTGACCGCCTCGGTGAGGTTCTCGGTCAGGCGATCTGAGGTTTTCTTGAAGCCGCCGAACAGGCGCTCGGTCCAGCTGGGTTTGCTCATGACAGGAGATTGTCCTCGAGTGTCTTGGGCGTCACGGTGACGATGGAGCCGCGCTTGGTGCCTTGCGGCAGCTTCACGCGGGCGAATTCGGGCGAATAGCCGGTTCCGTCGGCTTCGGCGAGGACCGGTAGCGGCTTATCGACCAGCGTAGCCAGCCAATCTGCGCGCAGCGTTGCGACTTCGGCGCGCAGTTCGGCGGCTCGGCGTTTTACCGATTGGCGATCGACCTGCGGCATTCGTGCGGCGGGCGTGCCCGGGCGCGGCGAATAGGGGAAGATGTGGCCGTGGACGATGGCGAGCTCGCGGATGATCGAGAGATTGGCCGCGTGGTGTTCTTCGTTCTCGGTCGGGAAACCGGCGATGAGGTCGGCGCCGACCGCGAGATCGGGTCGACGGGCCTTGAGGCGGGTCACCAGCTCGACCGCGTCGCTGCGAAGGTGGCGGCGCTTCATGCGCTTGAGGATGAGGTCGTGACCGTGCTGCAGCGAGAGGTGGATATGCGGCATCACGCGCGGCTCGCTCGCGAACATTTCGAATAGTTGCTCGTCCACCTCGATCCCGTCGATCGACGACATGCGGATGCGGGAAAGCTCGGGGAAAGCATCTAGCACGGCGCCAACGAGGGCGCCGAGCTTCGGGCTGCCGGGAAGGTCGTGGCCCCATGAGGTGACATCCACGCCCGTCAACACGACTTCACCCGCCCCGGCTTCGAGATGCGTTTCGACCTCGCGCAGGACCTCTGCAAAGCTTAGCGAGCGGCTTTTCCCGCGGCCTTGCGGGATGACGCAGAAGGTGCAGGCGTGATCGCAGCCGTTCTGCACGGCAACGAAGGCGCGGGTGTGAAGGGCAGGCACCGGCGGCGCGCTGGCAGGTACGTTCCAGGCACGCGGGTCGAGCTTGGCCTCATTGGCAATCAAGCCGTCCACTTCCGGCATGGCGGCCAGCTGGTCACGCTCGATATCGGCGGCACAGCCGGTGACGAGCAGGCGCGCATCGGGATTTGCCTTGCGCGCCTTGCGGATCGCCTGCCGCGTCTGGCGCACTGCCTCACTGGTGACCGCGCAGCTGTTGACCACGACGAGGTTGTCCTCGCCCGCCAGCATTGCGCGCATGCGTTCGCTCTCGGAGATATTCAGCCGGCAGCCGAGAGAGACGATCTCTGGCGCATTCACGCGTAATCGTCCCATTCGAACGTTCCGCGAAAGGCTTCGGTCGCAGGCCCGGTCATGCGGATCTTGCCACCCGGTTGCCAAGCGATCTCCAGTTCGCCGCCAGGCAGGGCGACTGTGACGGGGCTATCGACCAACTTGCGGCGGATGGCGTGAACTGCGGTGGCACAAGCGCCGGTGCCGCACGCGCGGGTCAGGCCGGCGCCGCGTTCCCAGACGCGCAGGCGAATGCGGTTGCGGCTTTCCACCGTTGCCACATTCACGTTCACCCGCTCGGGAAACAGCGGGTCTTTCTCGATTTCCGGCCCAAGCCGGTCGAGCGGCACTGCATCGGTATTGTCCGCGAAAGCGATGACGTGCGGGTTGCCGACATTCACTGCGCCGGGGTTCTCGAGCATTTCCCAGCTGACCGGCATCGATAGCGTATCCATCGGATAGGCCAGCGGGATTGCATCCCAGTCGAAACGCGGCTCGCCCATGTCGACGCTGGCACCGCCTTCGCCCGGCGATACCGCCAGCATGCCGCCTGCGGTTTCGATAGTGCCTTCGCTGCCGTGAAGCAGGGCCACTGCGCGCGTGGCATTCCCACATGCCTCGACCTCGCCACCGTCCGCGTTGAAGATACGCATCTTGAGGTCGGCGTTCTCGCTCGGTTCGAGCAGGATCAGCTGGTCGCATCCAATGCCCGTATTCCGGTCGGCCAGCGCGGCAGCCACTCGCGACGAGATCGCGGGCAGGGCCTGTTCACGCGCATCGAGGACGACGAAGTCGTTGCCGAGGCCGTGCATCTTGATGAAGGGGATGCGCATTATGACGCGCATCTAGGTGCTGGCGCGCGTAGCGTAAAGTGTCAGCCGGCAGCCTTGCCGCTACCGGTGGTCTTGCCGGGCGCACGATCCTGGCCACCTGCCGCGTCGCTGATGTCGACAACGGCCGCGTCATTGCTGCCAGCGAGACGGCCCGCGGCTGCGAGGCGCTTGATGACCTTGTCCGCGGGTTCGGGGCGGCCATAGTGATAGCCTTGGCCCTTCATATTGCCCCAGCGGCTCAGCGCCCTGAGCACGGCTTCGTCCTCGATACCTTCGGCAATGACCGGCATGGAAAGCCCGTCACCCATCGAGACGATGGCGTCGACCAGCTTGTCGCTGTGGTCGGCGTTGCGAAGTTCGCTGATGAAGCTGCGGTCGATCTTGAGTTGGTCGAACGGCAGGCTGCGCAGCTGCGAAAGGCTGGAATAGCCGGTGCCGAAATCGTCGAGGCTCACGCGCACGCCCTGGTTGCGCAGCGAGGTGATCATCGAGCGGACCATGCCGATATTCTCGTGCAGGCAGGTTTCGGTGATCTCGATATCGAGGCGATTGGCCGGGAAGCGGTGTTTGACCAGCAGCTTGAGCAGCTTCTGCGCGAACCACGGATCGCGCATCTGCACCGGCGAGATGTTCACCGACAGGGTCAGCTTGGGGTCCCATTCGCGTGCGTCTTCGAAGGCGCGACCGATCAGGTTTTCGCTGAGCTCGGCGATAACGCCGATGTCTTCGGCGATCGGGATGAAGATGTCAGGCCCGATCAGGCCCATTTCGGGCGAATCCCAGCGTGCCAGCATTTCAAAGCCGACCAGTTCGCCGGTTTCGAGATCGACCTGCTGTTCGTAATAGGGGACGAACTCGTTGTTGAGGATGCCGCGGCGGATGCCGGCTTCGATCTCGTTACGGAAGCGAAGCTCGTCTTCCATGTTGTGTTCGAACCAGTAGAACCGGTTCTTCCCCTGCTTCTTGGCGTGATACATGGCGATGTCCGCCTTGTGCATCAGGCGCTGTGCAGCGTCCTCGTAAGATTCACCCTTCTCGCCCTCTTCCAGGTGGAGCGAGCTTGCTATGCCGATCGAAATCGTGATTTCCATGGCAACGCCATCGTGCACCACGGGCGCAGCGAATTGCTCGACCATCCGCGTCGCAAGGTGATCCACCCTCTCGGGTGACTGCGGGTGGTAGGGCACCACGCAGACGAACTCGTCGCCGCCGAGACGTGCCAGCGATCCGCCTTCCGGCAGGAGCGAGGCGACACGCTTTGCAGCCGTGCGCAGGACAAGGTCGCCGGCAGCATGACCGTTGAGGTCGTTGACCTGCTTGAAATTGTCGAGGTCGATCGCAATCGCGGCCAGCGCCCGCTCGTCCCTGGGGCTGCTTTCCAGCAGCGCGCCGAGCGTTTCGGCAAAGCTGCGGCGATTGAGGCAACCGGTAAGATCGTCGATTTCGGCGAGCCTGCGTGCCTCTTCCTCGGAAAGGCGAGTGCATTCCAGTTCGGTATTGAGCGCCTTGTAGCGCTGCCAGCCGAGCAGGATCAGCGCAATATTCAGGAGAAGCGCATTGGTGAGCGCGACGTCGGGTCCTGCACCGAAGCCCCTGAGTGCCTGGATGGCGAGGGGAAGGACCGAACTCGCGGTCGCGACGAACAGCATGGTCGCGGCAAGGGCGATGCCGAGAGTGACGAAATCGGTACGTTTGCGGACTTTCGACAGAGCACGCGCGGGACGTCCCGCATCCAGCACTGTCTTGCTCAAACGATTCACGCGAACCCCCGGAAATTCCTGCGTGGAGAGGTGAGTAGTCCGGCAAGCCTAAAAAGCGGTTAATCCTGCGCGCAAAGGAGCGCACAGGGTGGCCAGCGCAGGGACGGCTCGCTAACGAGGCGCGGCACACGATAGTTCGACGGGAGAATGATGCAGATGGCGCGCTACTGGCTGATGAAATCCGAACCGTTCAAATACAGCTGGGACGACCTTGTTGCCGAAAAGGAAGGCACTTGGGACGGCGTTCGCAACCATCGTGCAAAGAACAACCTCGCGGCCATGGAAGTCGGCGACCAGGCCTTCTTCTACCATTCGCGCGAAGGGCTGGAGATCGTCGGCATCTGCGAGGTCAGCGTCGCAGGCATCACCGATCCGACCGATCCCGAAGGCAAGTGGGCCGCGGTCAAGGTCGTACCCAAGACCAAGCTGCCCTCTCCGGTCACGCTCAAGCAGATCAAGGCCGAACCCAAGCTCGCAGATTGCGAACTGGTCAAGCTGTCGCGCCTGTCGGTTGCCGAGATCAAGCCCGACGAATGGTCGATCATCTGCTCGATGGCGGGCATCTGAGCTTCGTCGCGCAGGGCTACCGGTTGGACGCAACCGGTCGGAACTGTATCGCGGGAATCGCCGTTATCCTTTTGTAACCGCGCCGGTTTTTCGGCGCAGACCAAACAAGAGGAGAGGCCCCATGGGCGAACTGACAGAGAAGATCAAAGGCAACACCAACGAAGCCATCGGCAACCTGAAGCAGCAGTCTGGCGATCCCGAAACGCGCGCCGAAGGTCGCCAGCAGGAACAGAAGGGCGAAGCCCAGCAGTTCAAGGGCGAAATCGAAGGCGAGCTCGGTAACGACATCTGACGCACGCCGTCGCGCTGACATACAGCTAGGAAAGGCCGTTTCCCTATGCGGGAGACGGCCCTTTGCTTTAGCCTACCGGTCGCGCAATCCGCTTACCGTGGCGCCGCTGGCGGCGAGCTGTTCGATCTCGATCTTGCAGTGGATCAGGCGCAGGCCGGAGCGGCTCTCCGCCGCCACGAGTGCGTCCTTGAATTCCGCCGTCGTCGTTGCGGATGCGGACCAGCCGCCGAATGCGCTCGCGAGGGCCGCGAAATCGGGATTGGCCAGCCGCGTGCCGCTGATCCGCTCCTCGCCCGGGAATTCGCGCTCCTGGTGCATTCGGATCGTGCCATAGGCCGAGTTGTCGACCACTATGACCAGCAAATTGGCTCCATGCTGGACCGCCGTGGCCAGTTCCTGCCCGTTCATCAGGAAATCGCCGTCACCTGCCACGGCAACCACGGTGCGCTCCGGATGGCGTAGCGCCGCAGCGACAGCAGCAGGAACGCCAAATCCCATTGCGCCGCAGGTCGGGGCGAGCTGGGTCGGGAAGCCCTCGTAGCGCCAGTAGCGGTGCCACCAGCCTGCGAAATTGCCCGCTCCGTTGCAGATGATCGTATCGGCGGGCAGCGTATCGCGCATGAACTGCACGCACTGACCCATGTCGAGCGCGTGATCGGCCGGGTGTGCGGTCGCCCACGCTTCCCACTCGGCATGCGCCTGCGCTCCTGCATCGAAATCGATCGTGTCGCCATCGTCCCAAAGCGCGGCGCTTTCGGCGAATTCGGCCATTCCTGCGCAGATAGCGAGATCGGCGGGATAGACGCTGTTGAGCTCGTCCGGATCGGGATGGATGTGGATCAGCTTGCGGTCCTCGGCCACCAGCGGCGGCACGGTGTAGCCATCGGTGGTCGCCTCACCCAGCCGCGCACCGACCGCGATGACCAGGTCGGCATTCTTCACCCGCTCGACGAGCTTGGGGTTGGGGCCATAGCCGAGGTTGCCGGCATAGACCCGGCTGGACGGCGAGATCGCGTCCTGCCTGCGGAAGGCGGTTGCCACGGGAATGCCGAGCCGTTCGGCGAACAGCTGGAAATGTTCGCGTGCCTTGGGATCCCAGCCCGCTCCTCCGACGATGGCGACCGGCGATGCCGCATCGGCGATGAGTGCCATCATGGCCTGCATCGCATCGGGGCAGGGCGCCTGTGCCGGCGCATCGACCCGCGGACGCGGCTTGGACGCGGTATCGCGGCTCAGCATGTCTTCGGGGAGGGCAAGGACAACCGGACCGGGTCGTCCGGACACTGCCGTGGCATAGGCGCGGGCGACATATTCGGGGATGCGATCGGCGCTATCGATGCGCGCGGCCCACTTGGCGATCGGGCCGAAGAAGGATGCGAAATCGACTTCCTGGAAGCCCTCGCGGTCGCGCATCTCGCTGTCGACGTCGCCCACGAAGAGGATCATCGGCTGCGAATCTTGCATGGCGACGTGGACGCCGATGCTGGCATTGGTCGCGCCGGGACCGCGCGTGACGAAGGCAACGCCGGGGCGCTGTGTCATGGCCCCGTCGGCACAGGCCATCATCGCGACGCCGCCTTCCTGCCGGCAAGTCACAAGGTCGATCTGGTCCTGCTGGCCCAGTGCGTCGAGTGCCTGCAGGAAGCTCTCGCCCGGAACAGTGAAGATGCGTTCGCATCCCTGTTCGATCAGGCAATCGACGAGAAGCTTGGCGGCGGCGGGCGTGGCGCGAGTGGTCATGGTTCCGGCGGTTAGCCGCGCGCGGCGCGCCGTGCAATTACCGTCTTCGAATGAGCTGTTTATCCACCGGATGACGCATGGCTGTCCCATTTTGGGGCAGGGTGGACTCTTCGGGAAACCAATGGTTAAAAAAGCGTTAAGTTGCCATCATGAGACGCGCACTTGTCCTCTCCAGCGAAGCCGCACGCCATTGGATGCGGTCCGGGATTCCCCAGCGACGCCGCATGTTTGCGGACGCTCCGCAGGCTATGCCGGTCGACTGGAAGCTGACCGCGAACGACGTCCGCGGTGTTGCGACGACCTACTTCGCGACTCTCGCTGCAGTCCTCGCCTTCATTATCTGAATTCAGGCAGCAGCTGCCGCTGCCGCATGACGCTCCGCATTGAGCAACCTGCGCCCGAGCCATGCCGAGACGAGGCACATGGCCGCGCTGATCAGCACCTGCTCGACGATCGGTACGCCTGCCGCGCTCATGCCCATCACCAGCAGCGACCCGATGACCATCGCGCCCGAGTTGACGATATTGTTTGCAGCGATCGTGCGCGATGCCTGGTCGGGCGCGGCACGCGTCGTAAGGAATGCGTAGAGCGGGACGACGAACATGCCGCCCGCAACTGCGATGCCGAGGAGGCACAGCAGCAGGACCGTTGCCATCGGCCAGGCGAGGAAGCCTGCAACATCGAGCAGTTCGGTCGGCTTGTCCGCTGCCCAGAGCTTGGCGACGAAATAGAACGCCACCACGAACAGCCCCATCGCGATGACCGACTGCGGGGCATAGCGGGCCGACACATTGCCCTTGAGCAGCGCATTGATTGCGACCGATCCGATCGCCACGCCGACAGAGAAAACAACGAGGAAGATGCTCGCGACTTCCTTGCTCGCCATGATGACGTTCTTGGCGAGTGGCGGGAACTGGATGAACAGCACCGCGCCGATGGTCCAGAAGAAGCTGATGGCGAGGATCGCGTAGAAAACCTCGCGATTGTGCATCGTGTCCACCACCAGTTTCCGCGATGCACGCAGGATGTGCCAGTCGAGCTTTTCGACCTTGCCCAGCGGTGGAGCCTCGGGAACCTGACGGCTGATGAGATAGCCCACGATCGAAGTCGCAATGATCGCGACTGCGGCGACTTCCACCGGGATCCAGCCGGCCAGGATCGTACCTGCCAGGATGGCGATATAGGTTCCCGCCTCGACCAGTCCGGTGCCCGCCAGCACTTCATCCCTGCGCAAGTGCTGCGGCAGGATCGCGTATTTGATCGGGCCGAGGAATGTCGACTGGATCCCGGTCATGAACAGCGCCAGCAGCATGAGCAGGACCGGGATGCTCGTCTCGATGCCAAAGACGTTGACCGGCAGCTCGTAACCCTTCCACGCCAGCAACAGCCCGCTCGCGCCGATGACCATCAGCAGGATCTCGCAGGCCTTCACCTTGCGAATGATCGAGGCCTTGTCGCGCATGTCCGCCAGTTGGCCCGCCAGTGCGCTGAGTATGAAGAAAGGCAGGATGAAGAGGCCCGAGGCCACTGCGGAGAACATCCCCTCCGCCTCTTCCGAATTGTAGATCTGGTAAACGACGAACAGGACCATCGCGGTCTTGTAGAGATTGTCGTTGAAGGCGTTGAAAAGCTGCGTGACGAACAGCGGCAGGAACCGCCTCGTGCGCAGCAGGTGTGTGGATGTAAACATGACCCCCCGGGAGGATACCTCTCGTCTCGACAACCCTCGTAAAGACATCATGGCAGCGGACAACCCCGCGTGAAAGCTTTTGCGCCGGGACGTTTGGCGTTAGGGGAGGCCAAAGATGCTGACTTTGCCCAACATACTGACGCTGTCGCGCATCGTGGCGATCCCTCTCCTTGCTTACCTGCTCTGGTGGCGCGAGTGGGAAGTCGGGTACCTTATGGCTTTCGGCCTTTATTGCCTGATGGGCATCACCGACTATTTCGACGGCTATCTCGCTCGCTCCAGTGGTGCTGTTTCAAAGCTGGGTATCTTCCTCGATCCGATTGCCGACAAGATAATGGTTGCCTCAGTGATTCTGGTGCTGGCCGCACAGGGGGTGCTGAATGGCCCATATGTGGGGGATGCGCATGTTATTGCCGGTTTAATCATCTTAGTCAGGGAGATCGCCGTATCGGGCCTGCGCGAGTTTCTCGGCGGGCTCCAAGTATCGGTGCCGGTTAGCCGGCTTGCGAAATGGAAAACCACATTCCAGCTTCTTGCGCTGGGCTCGCTCATCCTTGGCCAAGGCCTGCCGGACTGGAAAATAATGATCGGTACGATCGATGCCAATGTGCCGCACACGGTCGGTCTGGTCACGCTTTGGGCTGCAGCCGTGATGACCGTCATCACCGGCTGGGATTACCTGCGGGTAGGCCTCAAGCACATGGATTGAGACTGGATTGGAACCGCAATTAAGGCGCGTTCCGCCACAATCCCGCGACGAAACGGTTCACCGTATAGATGCAACGCCGGTTGCATGGTGAACCTTTTCTCAACCATTAGCGTTCATCTAGTAGCTCATGAACGCAACGCTACACATGATCCTCGGCGCGCTCCTCAAGCTTGGAGGCATCGCCATCGCCTTCAACGAAGTGCGCGGTCTCGTGCTCGCGGCACCCGTTCTTTACGGCATGTGGACCTCGGGCGGAACGGCCATGGCCATCTGGCTCGGCTTCTGCGCTCTCGGCGGAATCGCGCTGAGCGTCATCGTACCGCTCGTCGCGTACAAGAAACTCGACAAATACGTGCAGTCGAAGGCGCCGGCCTGAACGAACCCGCCTAACCGGCGCGCAGTTCCTTAGCCAACAATTCGAAATCCTCGCGGCGCGGTGAATTCTTGCGCCAGATGAGCGCGATCTCGCGGCTCGCCTGATCCGACTTCAGCGGGCGTGCGACCACGTCGGTCCCGTCAAGAATGCCTGCGTCCACTGCCATCTTGGGCAGCATGGTAAGACCAAGGCCGTTATCGACCATTTGCACAAGCGTGTGGAGGCTGGTCCCGATCATCGTGGTCGAACCGCGCAATTCGGGTCGGTTGCAGGCCGCCAGAGCGTGATCCTTGAGGCAATGTCCGTCTTCGAGCAGCAGCAGCCGCCCGTCGTCGATCATGTCGGCCGAAATCGTCGCCGGCGGATCGCGCGGGTCGTCCTTGGGGAAGGCAACATAGAGCGGATCGTCCGAGATGTGGGCCTTGTCGACCTCGCCCGTAGCGAAGGGCAGTGCGAGCAGCACGCAGTCCACACGCCCGTGCTGGAGCGATTCGACCGCGTCATGGCTGGTCTCTTCGCGCAGGAACAGTTCGAGGTCGGGCCTTTCCTTGCGCAGGCGCGGCAGGAAACGCGGCAGCAGGAACGGCGCGATCGTGGGGATCACGCTCATGCGCAGCTGCCCGGCAAGCGGCTTGCCGGCGGCCTGGACCAGATCGGCCAGTTCTTCGGCTTCGCGCAGCACGCGGTGCGCCTTCTCGACCACCTGGTTGCCCAGCGCCGTGAACCGCACGACGCGTCGGCTGCGCTCTACCAGGGTCACACCCAGCAGCGATTCCAGTTCGCGGATGCCCGCGGACAGGGTCGATTGCGAGACGAAGCTCGCTTCCGCCGCGCGGCCGAAATGGCCGTGTTCGTGCAGTGCGACGAGGTACTGCAACTGCTTGAGAGTGGGGAGGTAGGTGCTCACTCTGCCGGAGCCCCGGCCTCTTCAGCAGGACCGGTGATGACTTCATCTGCCGCCGCTTCGACCATGCCCGCATGGACATCATCGACATGGGTCATGAGCAGCTTGCCGTCCTTGACTGCGAACGCGAGGCGGCCCTCGACCAGCTCGAGCGCATCCTTGCCGAACACCTCGTAACGCCAGCCCTCGAGGATCGGCAGCTTGCGGACACCTGCAGCTAGTGCCTCCATCTCGTCGGCACGGGTCAGCAGCCGCGCGGCCACGTCGATTTCGCGGGCACGGATCTTCAGCAGCAGCTTGAGCAGGTCGGCCACAAGCGCGCCTTCCTTGCCAAGCGGCGCGCCGCGCTTGGGCTTGGACGGCATTTCCTCTTTCGACAGCGGCTCCGCTTTGTCGATCACCTTGAGCAGGCGCTTGCCGATGTCGTTGTCCTTCCAAGCATTCGACAATCCGCGGACCTTGGTGAGGTCGGCCTGTTTCTTCGGCGGATGGCTGGCGATGTCGGCCAGCGTTTCGTCGCGCATGATGCGGCCGCGCGGGATGTTCTTGTGCTGCGCCTCGCCCTCGCGCCATGCCGCGAGCGCCTTGAGGCGCCCGAGGACGGCAGGATTGCGACCCGGCGAACGGATGCGCTTCCAAGCAAGCTCTGCGTCATTGGCGTAATTGGCCGGGTCGGCAAGCTTGTCCATCTCGGCATTGAGCCATGCACCGCGACCGGTCTTGATCAGCTTGCGAAGCATCTTGGGGAAGATGTTCGACAGGTGTGTCACGTCTCCGATGGCGTATTCGATCTGGCGATCAGTCAGCGGACGGCGGCTCCAGTCGGTGAAGCGCGCGCCCTTGTCGACGGTGATGCCGAGCCAGCTTTCGACGAGGTTGGCATAGCCGATCTGCTCGTTCTGGCTGATCGCCATCATCGCGATCTGCGTATCGAAGATCGGATGCGGGGTCTTGCCGGTGAAGTTGTAGACGATCTCGACGTCCTGCCCGCCTGCATGGAAGACCTTGAGGACATCCTCATTGTCGCACAGCAGGTCCCACAGGGGCTGGAGGTCGATCCCGTCGGCCAGCGGGTCGATTGCCGCGGCTTCTTCCTCGTTCGCGATCTGCACCAGGCACAGTTCCGGCCAGTAGGTGTTTTCGCGCATGAATTCGGTGTCGACGGTGACGAATTCGCTTTCCGCAAGGCGCTCGCAAAGGTCGGCGAGGCGTTCGGTATCGGTAATCAGGTCGTGTATTTTCATCGTTTCGTTTCTGTCTGTCGAGCGGAGTACCGCTCCCGCACCGTCCAAAGCCTCTGCCAAAACCTTGACAAAAGCCCGCTGGTGCCCTGTTAGCGCGCGCGATTCCTGCTAAGGAGCGCGGCGCCTGCGCCCTAGCGGCATAACTCCGAAAATGGAAAGATTTTAGATGCACGCCTATCGTACCCACAACTGCGCACAGCTGACGAAGGAAAATGTCGGCGACACCGTCCGTCTCTCGGGCTGGGTGCATAACAAGCGTGACCACGGCGGCGTGCTCTTCGTCGATCTTCGCGACCACTACGGTATCACGCAGATCGTTGCCGACAGCGACAGCCCGGCACTGCCCGTCCTCGAAAAGATGAAGCTGGAATCGGTCGTCACCATCGACGGCACGGTGAAGGCGCGCGACGAAGTGGCAGTGAACAAGAACCTGCCGACCGGCGAGATCGAGGTCTTCGCCCGCGAAATCACGGTGCAAAGCCGCGCCGACGACCTGCCGCTGATCGTCAACCAGGCCGAAGACTATCCGGAAGAAACGCGTCTCAAGTACCGTTTCGTCGACCTGCGCCGCGAACGCGTCCACAACAACATCATGCTGCGCAACCGCGTGATCACCTCGCTGCGCCGCCGCATGACCGACCAGGGCTTCAGCGAGTTCCAGACGCCGATCCTTGGCGCATCCTCACCCGAAGGCGCGCGCGACTACCTCGTGCCCAGCCGCCTCCACCCGGGCCGCTTCTACGCGCTTCCGCAGGCGCCGCAGATGTTTAAGCAGCTGCTGATGGTCGCCGGTTTCGACCGCTACTTCCAGATTGCACCGTGCTTCCGCGACGAAGACCTGCGGGCCGACCGTTCGCCGGAATTCTACCAGCTCGACTTCGAGATGAGCTTCGTCACGCAGGAAGACGTTTTCCAGGCGATCGAACCTGTCCTCGCAGGCGTGTTCGAGGAATTCGCGAACGGTAAGACGGTGACGCCGGCCGGTGAATTCCCGCGCATCCCCTATGCGGAATCGATGCTGAAATACGGCACCGACAAGCCCGACCTGCGCAACCCGCTGATCATTTCGGACGTCACCCACCACTTCGAGAAGTCCGGCTTCGGCCTGTTCGAGAAGATCGTCGGCACCGGCGGCAAGGTCCGCGTCGTCCCGGCTCCCAACACGCATGAGAAGAGCCGCAAGTTCTTCGACGAGATGAACGACTGGGCGCGTAAAGAAGGCTTTGCAGGCCTTGGCTACGTCACCCGTAAGGGCGGCGAGTTCGGCGGCCCGATCGCCAAGAACCACGGCACCGAAGGCATGGAAAAGCTCTATGCCGAGCTCGGCCTTGGCGAAAACGACGGCCTGTTCTTTGCCGCGGGCAAGGAAAAGGACGCTGCCAAGCTGGCTGGTGCTGCCCGCACCCGCGTCGCCGAAGTGCTCGAACTGATCGAAGAGAACTGCTTCAAGTTCTGCTGGATCGTCGACTTCCCGATGTTCGAATATGACGAAGAGGCGAAGAAGGTCGACTTCAGCCACAACCCCTTCTCGATGCCGCAGGGCGAGATGGAAGCGCTGGAAACCAAGGACCCGCTCGATATCCTCGCCTGGCAGTACGACATCGTTTGCAACGGCTACGAGCTGTCTTCGGGTGCCATCCGTAACCACCGCCCGGACATCATGTACAAGGCCTTCGAAATCGCCGGCTACACGCAGGCCGACGTGGACGAGAACTTCTCGGGTATGATCGAGGCCTTCAAGCTCGGCGCACCGCCGCATGGCGGCTCGGCCCCGGGTATCGACCGCATCGTGATGCTGCTCGCCGACGAGCCGAACATCCGCGAAGTGATCGCATTCCCGCTCAACCAGAAGGCGCAGGACCTCATGATGGGCGCACCGTCGCTCGTCTCGCCGCGCCAGCTGCGCGATGTGCATATCCGCACCATCGAGGCGCCCAAGCCCGAAGGCGCGGAGGCCACCCGGGTCGACCGCGCGGGCGACGCGTAACTCACATCGGGTGCGGCGTTCCGTCGCACCCGCTCCATACAATCTGGCGCAAGACAGGCTGCGGGATCGGCCTTGGAGAACTGCGCCTTGTTCATATTCCGATCACTTTTTCTGACTAAAACCGATGTTGGACACCACAGGGGGCGTCGACAAATGAATTACAAAACCAACACAATCGCGGCCGTGACGGTGGCAGCCATGACCATGGTCGCGGCTCCGGTAACAGCGGAAACCCTCCCGGTTTCGGGGATCTATGCGGCTGGCGAAGACGCCCCGTCGGAATTCAGGACCCTCGTCGTCGAGCGATTCGACGGCAACGAGGGCACGAAGTTCGAACTCGAGCTGCGCAATGCGATCTCGCGTGCGACCATCGATGGCGAAGGCTATTTCGACGTGCGCCGGAATACCGGCCCGGGCGAGGGGGCTTCGCCCGTCGCATGGATCAGCGGCACCGCTTTCTCCGAAGTCGAGCGCCTGCCGTCGGGCACCACGGAAGAAAGCAAGTGCGTTCGCGAAGACAAGGACGGCAAGTGCATCCAGCGTCGTACGGTCACCTACAAGTGCCGCGAACTCAACGTGCGCTTCACGGGTGAAGTGCAGATGCTCGATGCGCGAGACGAGCTTGTTTATGATCGCGGTTTCTCGACCAGCGGATCGCAGCGCTACTGCGCAAACCAGTCGTCCGTTCCGACCGTCAGCGACATGGTCACGGGCATGATCGAACGGTTGGCATGGGAAGTGCGCCGCGACCTCGCGCCGCTCCAGCGCAATGAGGACATTCGCGTGCTCGAAAGCCGCAGCGACATGGACAAGCCGCTGCGCAAGCCATTCAAGAAGGCGCTCAAGCTGACCAAGTCCGACTGGGGCGCGGCCTGCGCCGAGTTCGATCGCCTCAACACGCTGCAGCCGGATAACATCACGCTGACCTTCAATGCCGGCCTGTGCCGTGAAGTGGTCGGCGACCTCGACGGGGCCGCAGATCTGTACCGCCGCACGCTCGAACTCGAAGCGGGCAAGGATTATCCCACGGCAGGTCTGTCGCGCATTTCGTCGCGCCGCAGGGCGGAAACCCAGCTGGCAGCACATTTTGCCGAGCCCGAAGATGAACTTCTCGCCGAGGGCGAGGAAGCGCAGCCTTCCGCCGATTCTCAGGAAAGTGGCGCAGGGCAGGACTAGGCCGACCGCGCGTGCCGGTTTACGCAGGGTCAAGTGGCCCTTGCGCTAGCGCGCGCCGTTGATTAGGGCGAACCGCAACTATCAAACCCCCAAGATGAGAGGGAATAGAATGAGCGATACTGCCGACCGCGTGCAGAAAATTGTCGTCGAGCATCTCGGCGTCGAAGCAGACAAGGTGACCCAGGAAGCCAGCTTCATCGATGATCTTGGCGCAGACAGCCTCGACATCGTCGAACTCGTGATGGCCTTCGAAGAAGAATTCGGCGTGGAAATCCCCGACGATGCGGCTGAGAAGATCACCACCGTCGGCGACGCGACCAAGTACATCGAAGAGCACAAGGGCTAATCCCCAGGGGGCTGAGCCCCCAGCTTTTCATTGCCCGCGATATTGCGCGGGACCGGACAGGCCCGACCCTGAATATGGGCCGGGCCTGTTGTCTTTTTTGCGGAGAATTTCATGCGTCGTGTGGTCGTTACCGGACTTGGCCTCGTCACCCCGCTGGGCGGCGACGTCGAAACCACCTGGTCCAATCTTATCGCCGGCAAGAGCGGGGCGGGGCAGATCACCCGTTTCGATACCGAAGGCCAGAAGGCGACCATCGCCTGCGAGGTGAAGGGCAAGGATCACGAGTGGGGCTTCGATCCCGACAAGCGCGTCGACCACAAGGTCCAGCGCCAGGTCGACCCGTTCATCGTTTACGGCATCGATGCCGCCGGACAGGCGATCGAAGATGCCGGCCTCGAAGACATGGATGATGACACCAAACTGCGCGCCGGCGTTTCGATCGGCTCGGGTATCGGCGGCTTGCCGGGCATCGAGAGCGAATCGATCGTTTTGCATGAACGCGGCCCGGGCCGTGTCAGCCCGCACTTCGTCCATGGACGCCTGATCAACCTCATCAGCGGCCAGGTCTCGATCAAGTACGGCCTCATGGGCCCGAACCACGCAGTTGTGACTGCCTGTTCGACCGGCGCGCACTCGATTGGCGACGCCGCGCGCATGATCGCGCTCGACGATGCCGACATCATGCTGGCGGGCGGTGCGGAAAGCACCATCAACCCGCTTGGCGTTGCCGGCTTCGCGCAGGCCCGCGCGCTCAACATGAGCATGAACGACCGGCCCGAAAAGGCGAGCCGCCCTTACGACAAGAACCGTGACGGCTTCGTCATGGGCGAAGGTGCAGGCGTCGTGGTCCTCGAAGAATACGAACACGCCAAGGCACGCGGCGCGAAGATCTATGCCGAAGTCGTCGGCTATGGCCTGTCGGGCGATGCCTATCACGTCACCGCCCCGCACCCCGAGGGCAAGGGCGCGGAACTCGCCATGAAGATGGCACTCAAGAAGTCGGGCCTCGAGCCTTGCGACATCGACTACGTCAATGCGCACGGCACCTCGACCATGGCCGACACGATCGAACTCGGCGCAGTCAAGCGCGTGCTGGGCGACGATCTGTGCGGCGCATCGATGAGCAGCACCAAGTCCGCCATCGGTCACCTGCTGGGCGGCGCGGGCGCGGTTGAAGCGATCTTCTGCATTCTCGCCATCCGCGACCAGATCGTGCCGCCGACGCTCAACCTCGACGATCCCGACGAGGGCACGGAAGGTGTCGATCTCGTGCCGCATACGGCGAAGAAGCGTGAAGTGAAGGCTTGCCTCAACAACAGCTTCGGCTTCGGCGGCACCAATGCATCGCTGATCGTCAAGAAGGTCGAGGACTGACGGTCGCACCGCGGGTGACGTCGGACAGGTTCCAGCCGCTTCCAGTCGCGCAGCAGAGACCGGCGAATGAAGCTGTTCGCCGGTGCCTGCGGCTGCTCGGCATGCTCCACGAGCTGCACAAGGTCGGATACCAGCGGCTGCGGGCGGACATGGGCATGTCGCCCAGCGGAATCCACTGGCGGTGCAAGATCTTCGTCGCCGACCGGCCCGGCATCGAACCGGCCTATTACACCAGCGCCGACCTGACGAATTACTATCGCTGGACCGATGCTGCGCACGATACCGCGCGCCAGATGGCCGTGAAATTCATCGACCGCTTTCCCGAGCTTTGCGAGGCGGGCGTGGGGCTCGATTTCGCCAATGCAGGCTGGCTGACGTGGATGCTCGGCAAGGCCGAGGGCGGGGAACTGCCGGTGTTTTTTGCCGATTACCCGATAGACATCGATCCGCGCGACCGGCCGCCGCCACCGGCTGCCGATTGAGCTTTCCCTTCCCCGGGCCGAGCCGCTAGGGCGTTCGTGCTCAATTCGACCGAGGCATAGTTACGACGTGAAGAAGCTTGGTTGCCTGATTGCCGTCATCCTACTTGCAGGCGCTGCGCTGTTCGCCGGCTCGCGCATGGGTTCGGCGACGGTTGAAGAGGATACAGCCTTCATCATTCCTGCCGGTTCTTCGCTGACTTCGGTCGCGCAGAAACTTGAGGACGAAGGGCTCATCACCTCTTCCGACGGGTTCCTGCTGCGCTCGAAGATCTTCGGCGGTTCGGACCCGATCCAGGCAGGCGAGTTCATGCTCTCTGCGGGCATGTCCCAATCGGAAATCCTGGACGCTTTCCAGAACGGGGATGTCATCCGGCGCTTCGTGACGATCCCCGAAGGCCTCCCTTCGATCCTCGTCTACGAACGGCTGATGGCCGAAGAGCTGCTCACGGGCGAGATCGAAGTGCCGGAGGAGGGCTCTATCCTTCCCGACACATATGATTTCGAACGGGGCGAAAGTCGCGCATCCGTCATCGCGCGCATGCAAAAGGCGATGGACGACTATCTTGCCGAGGCGTGGGAGAAGCGCACCGACAAGGCAGTAGTGAAGACGCCTGAGGAAGCCCTGATCCTTGCCTCGATCGTCGAGAAGGAAACCGCGCAGGCCGACGAGCGACCGATGGTCGCAGGCGCCCTGTCCAATCGCGTGCGTATCGGGATGATGCTGGGCGCGGACGCGACGACGATCTACCCGATCACCAAGGGTAAGCCACTCGGGCGACGCATCCGCGTCTCGGAGCTCAGGAGCACCAATCCCTACAACACCCGCGCGGTTGCGGGACTGCCGCCGGGCCCAATCACCAATCCGGGGCGCGAAAGCATCGCGGCCGTGCTCGATCCGGCTGAAACGAAGGCACTCTATTACGTTGCCGACGGCACGGGTGGGCACGTCTTTTCCGAAACGCTCGAAGAGCATAATCGCAATGCGGCCAAATGGCGCGCGCTGCGCCGCGAACGTGGCGAGATGTGAGCGAGGGCGACGCACCCCTCATCCTGACGGCGGAGCTCCCGCCCGAGCTGCATCGGCGCTACACCGACTTTCGTACCGAGCACTTCCCGCCCGAGCGCAATTATCTCGAGGCGCATGTCACACTCTTCCACGCGGTACCCGCCCAGTGCGAGGATGAATTGCGCCGCTATCTTGCGCGCCTTGCAGGTGAAGTGCCGCCGATCGACGGGCGGGTCGAGGGCCTGATGTCGCTCGGTGGTGGCACTGCGATCAAGCTGTCGAGCCCGCAGTTGCTCGAACTGAGGGACGAGATTGCAGAGTTCTTCCGTGGAATGCTGACCAAGCAGGACCAGCACCGGCCGCGGCTTCACGTGACCATCCAGAACAAGGTCACCTCTAAAGAAGCCAAGGCGCTGCAGGCCCGACTTTCCGGACTGATCGAGCCGCGTGAATTCGCATTTCCGGGCCTGGCGCTATACGCCTATCGCGGCGGCCCTTGGGAATTCCTGCGTCGCTTCGCATTTCGCGGGAATTGAGTGTTGACCGCACCGCAACCGCGCCCTAAATGCGCCGCCTGCCGAGCGGGCTTGTAGGCCCGCCGCACGGCCTTTCGGGGCGGAGTAGCTCAGGTGGTTAGAGCAGCGGAATCATAATCCGCGTGTCGGGGGTTCGAGTCCCTCCTCCGCTACCATTCCAGATAGTTCGGAATATCACGCCTTCTTCTTGCGGGGCCGCATGTGGTCGCGTCAGACTGCCCCGCCTCGCATATTTCGAGCTTGTACCTGCGCGTGGACGTGTTCCTTTCGGCTCGGCCCAAGTAATGCGTGCAATGGTTGTTATCATTTGATGCAATTCCCGGTTCACGAGGTTCGAAGCCGCGATCTTCGAATGCGTCTCGAAAGGGGAGGTTGGCGACCATTCGGTTGGCCCGGCCCGATTCGCTCAAAATGGCAGAATCTTTTTTGAGCAAGATCTAATATGCTGGAAATGATAACGTTATTTCGGGCCCAGAATGTCGTTTTTGACCAACAAATGCAAAAAAGTTTGACCTCTTTCGGCCTATGCCGTTCGTCAGAATCTGCGTTGCATTTCAGTTAACTTACGAGGGAGGTGTAAGGTTTACCGACGATCTGAGAGCCTTTCCCTTGCTGCGAAACGCGGGTTTCCGCGGTTTTGGCGCTTGTAGTCCCCGTGGAATCACGTATCTTAAGTATCGAAATCGCAGATCGCTGGGGTATTAGGACGGGATTCCAACCGCATCGCGATGTCGATTTCTTACAAAAAATAATATTCTAACCCTGGGTTCGCGTACTTCCAATTACTTGGTCGGAGTACTCGAATATGTTGGACAAATCTGAAGTAAATGTTGCGCTCGTCTGCGCCAATTCTATTATGCGTGAAGGATTGCGTCGAATTCTTGATGAAGAAGAATTCGTAGTCGGTCACTCCTACAAGAACTGCGAAGCGATGCTGACCGGCGAGATGGAGCCGGTCGATACATCCGAATTGATCGTCATCGACGTAAGCGCTGCTCAGGACGTGAAGACTGAAGTCCACGCGCTGCGCAAGGCTTATGCCAATTCGCGGCTCGTCCTGTTGACCGACGAGTTCGAATACGAGGTGATGGTCGACTCCTTCCGCGCCGGTGTGGATGGCTACATCGTCAAGGAAATCGCCTGCCGATCGCTCGTAGAGTCTCTGCGACTGGTCACCCTTGGCGAAAAGGTCCTGCCGAGCGCACTGCTCGATCATCTGGCGGACCGTAGCGTCATGCCCGGACCCAGCGGCAAGAGCGGTGCAGATCTGGTCAAGCTGCTCTCGGAGCGCGAAATCGAAACGCTGCGGTGCCTCATCATGGGCTATCCCAACAAGGTGATCGCGCATCGTCTCGATATCAGCGAGGCAACCGTGAAGGTCCACGTGAAGGCAATCCTGCGCAAGCTGATGGTCCAGAATCGTACCCAGGCAGCCATCTGGGCCGTCAATAACGGTGTCGATGCGAACGCGGCATGTGCCACGGTCGCTGCGGAAGCCGCTCCTGCGGAGCAGGACGAGGCGCCTGAATTGGCGATCGGTCAGCACGCCTAAACATCGCTCCGATCAACGATCACAAAAGGGCGCGGTAGACGGATTTGGTTCCGTTTTCCGCGCCCTCTTTTCATTGGTCCAAGCTCCGCACTTGGACGCCCATTTGCCCTATATTTCCTAGCCTTAAGGACAATTGCAGGAGCCGCCGGGCTTTCGCATGATCTGCATGACGAAGGACTTGAGAGGCAGTAGGAAATGCGGATCGGAGTTGTGGGTTCGGGCTATGTCGGATTGGTATCCGGCGCTTGCTTTGCCGATTTCGGGCACGATGTGGTTTGCGTCGACAATGACGAAGCAAAGACCGCGGCCTTGCGCGCAGGCAAGGTGCCCATATTCGAGCCGGGGCTCGATGCCCTGATCGAACGCAACGTCGCGGCCGGCAGGCTCTCCTTTACCACCGATCTCGCTTCCATTGTAGCCAATAGCGACGTGGTCTTCATCGCTGTCGGAACGCCTTCGAGGCGAGGGGACGGTCACGCCGACCTGACCTATGTCGAGGCGGCCGCGCGCGAGATCGGCAAGGCTATCGACGGCTTCACTGTTGTCGTCACGAAATCGACAGTGCCCGTAGGCACGGGAGAGCGGGTGGAAGAGATCATCCGTGATGCCAATCCGGATGCCGATTTTGCCGTCGTATCCAATCCAGAATTCTTGCGCGAAGGCGCGGCTATAGAGGATTTCAAGCGGCCCGACAGGATCGTGATCGGGAGCGACGATCCGCGCGCACTGGAGGTCATGCGGGAGGTCTACAGGCCCCTGTTCCTCAACAAGTCGCCGGTCGTGGAGATGAACCGCGCCTCTGCGGAGCTGGCGAAATATGCCAGCAACGCCTTCCTCGCCACGAAGATCGCCTTCATCAACGAGATCGCGGATCTCTGCGAGAAGACCGGTGCGGACGTCCAGAATGTTGCCCATGCCATCGGGCTGGACAAGCGCATCGGGCCGAAATTCCTCAATGCCGGGCCCGGTTACGGCGGAAGCTGCTTCCCCAAGGACACGCTCGCCTTGCTCAAGACGGCGCAGGATTACGAAGTCCCCCAGTTGATCGTGGAATCGGTCGTTTCCTCCAACGACAAGCGCAAGCGCGCAATGGGAAGGCGCATCGTCCATGCGATCGGCGATGAGGCGCGCGGCAAGAGGGTCGCGATCCTCGGCCTGACCTTCAAACCTGAAACCGACGATACGCGCGACAGTCCTGCAATCGCCATCATCCAGGCCCTGCAAGATGCAGGCGCTAGCGTTTCCGCCTACGATCCCCAAGGGACAGAGCAGGCGAAGCAGCTTCTCACCGATGTGGAGTATTGCCGTTCGCCTTATGAGGCCGCCGATAACGCGGATGCAGTGGTGATCGTGACCGAATGGGACGAATTCCGCGCGCTCGACCTTTCGCGCATCCGCGATCAGCTGCGTGATCTCGTGCTGGTCGACCTGCGCAATATCTACCACCGTCCGGAAGTGGAGCGGCTCGGCATGAAATATGTTGCCGTGGGGCGCTAGGGGGTGGACGACGGCCCACCTGACCGCGCCGTACCGCACGATCTTGCGGAGATTGCGCGGTTCCTAGCCGTAGGCGCGCTCAACACGCTGGTCGGCTATGGCTTCATCCTTGCGGGCCTGTTCCTGGGTGCTGGCGATTACCTTGCGAACGCGATCGGCTTTGCGTTGGGCACGCCGGTTTCATGGTTACTCCACCGCAGGCTGACCTTTCGTGTGCAGCGTCGCATCTCGACGGGCGAGATCGGGCGCTATGTGGTCGCAGTCGCGCTTTCCTATGGAGCAAACCTTGCGGTCGTGACGGCGGGTCGCATGGCCGGTTTCATCGAAAGCCCGTTCGTGCAGCTTGCTGCCGTGTGCTGCTACGCTGCGGTCTTCTACCTGCTCAGCCGCCGTTTCGTATTTCGCGCAGGTGAGGGGGATGCGGCGGCTCGCGAAAATTGAGCCGTGTCTCGATGATCGGGTCGGCATCCGTGCGCGACTGGATAAACAGCCGGCCGATATATTCGCCCAATATCCCCATGAAGATCGCGTTGATCGAGATCGACATCAGCAGGAGGATGGTGGTGGTTGCAAAACCGGCCGGCCATGCCTGCCCGAAGAAGACCCTCCCGAGTATGTAGACGAAGGACACGATCATGCTGATCAGGCCGACGATGATCCCGGCATAGGACGCAAGACGGAGCGGTAGCAGCGAATGGTTGAGCAGCCCGTCGACCGCAAGCGAGACCATCGATTTGAACGGAAACTTGCTTTCCCCGGCCACCCGGTCGGCCCGGTCGTATTCGATGCCGATTTGCGAGAAGCCCATCGAGCTGATCAGCCCGCGCAAATACGGGGTCGTGTCCTCGACCTTGCGCAGTTCGTCGAGGATGCGGCGGTCGCACAGTCGGTATTCGCCTACGTTGATCGGCAGATCGTCGTCGCTGATCTTGGAGATCAGGCGGTAGAAGCCGCGGCGAAGCTGGCGGACGACGAAGCCGTCGGGAAGCGAGCGGCGGATACCGTAGACGACCTGGTGATCCATCCGCCACAGCTTCAGCATTTCCGGAATGAGGGAAGGCGGGTCCTGCAGGTCGCAATCGAGCTGTATCGAGCACGCGCCGGTCGCGGCCTTGTAACCGCACAGGAGCGAGCGCTGGTACCCGAAATTGCGCGAGAAACGGATGACCTTCAGCCGAGAGTCATGCCGCGCCAGCCCCTCGAGGATCGAGAAGGTACGATCCGTCGAGTGATTGTCGGTGAAGATGATCTCGTAATCGTAATCGGGCAGGCGCTCGAATGTGTTGACGATGGCCTTGTAGGCACGTTCGACATTGTCCTCTTCATTGAAGGCAGGGACGAGTACGGAGACGAGGGTGCGCGCGGTTTCAGGCATGGTGCTGCCTCAATGGCTTGTGCTCCTGGAGAAAGGCGTCGGCGAGAAGTTCCAGACCCTGTTCGATACCGATCTTCGACCTCCAACCGTAGATCTGGCCGGCGAGTGCTGCATCGGAGAGCAGGACGCTTGGCTTTTGCGAAGATGAGGTGTCGGCAACTTCGATTAGATCGTCATTGCGTCCCATGACCTCGAGAATGCGCGAGGCAACCTGCCGCATCGTCGGTGCCTGACCCGTGCTGACATTGACGTGGCGGGCACCGGGAAGCGGCGATTGTCCCATGATCAGCAGGGCATCGATGACATCGTCGATATGGATCAGGTCGCGCCGGTCATCGGGGCGCTGAAGCCTGACCGAACGGCCAGTCTGGCAGGCCTCGAAAAGGGCAGGCACGAAAAAGTCGGAAGACTGCCCCTCGCCATATGTCAGGGCGAGGCGTGCGGTCACGCTCGGGAAGGGGAGGTCATCCTGCAGGAGCGCGAGGAAATGTGTGCCCGCAAGCATGGCCGTGCCGTATGGCGTAACCGGTGCTTCTCGCTGCTCTTCGCGGTAAGGGAGGGCCACGTTGCCGTATTCCGCGATCGTCCCCGTCCGTACGAAGTTTTCCGGCGGACGTGGCAGGTCGGCAAGTGCCTCGACGAGCGTGATGAGCGGCTGGACGATCCTTTCCACCGATGCAGCTGCATTGGCGACGGGGTCATCGCTGGCAAACCGGGTCGGGGTGGCGAGGTGGTAGACGACGTGCGGCTCGGCCTGTGCGAGGCATGCAGCTAGAGCGTCACGATCCGCGAGGTCGGCCCGGTGGATGACCAGCCTGTCTGCAATGCCCGCAATCCGCTCCAGCCCTGTTCCCGGCCGGACCAATGCATGCACCCGCGCTCCTTCATCTAGCAGCCGACGGCAAAGGTGCGAGCCGATGAAGCCCGCGGCGCCTGTCACAAGGCAGTTCTTCCCGTCCATGGCGCTCGTCTCCCTTGTGGTCAGGAAACCAGGCGGGGTTTCGGATAGGGAACGATGAACTGGCCGCCGCGCTCGCGGAATGCCTCCTGCTGGGCATAGATTTCATCGAAGAAATTCCACGCGAGCATGAACAGCACGTCGGGCTTCTCTTCCTCGATCGCTTCGACCGGCTTGATCGGGATGCGTGTGTTCGGGGAATAAAGCCCGTGCTTGAGCGGGTTCTTGTCTGCCAGGAAAGCAAGATCGTCAGCGCCGATACCGTAATAGGTGATGGTGGTGCTGCCCCGGGCCGATGCGCCGTAGCCTGCGATGGTCTTGCCTTCGGCCTTCAGCGCATCGATCATTTCGCGCAATTCGCGTCCGATCTCGTCGAATTGCTGGGTACGCCTGTCGTAAGTCGCCTGGTCGAGCATGCCGACAGCCTTTTCGTCCGCGAGCATGGCGGCGACGTTCGGTCCGATCGGGAAGCCCGCGCTCTTGCGGGTCATGAAGGTGCGGAAAGAGCCGCCGTGGATCCCGTCGAGATAGGTGACATCGCTCACCTCGAGATCGAACTTCTCGGCGAGCTTCACCATCGAGAGCACGCTGAATTCGGACACATGCTCGTGGTACATGTTGTCGAACTCGGCCTTCTCGAGCATCTCCTTGGCCCAGGGGACCTCGATGATGAAGGTTCCGTCGTCCTCAAGCAGGATGCAGACAGCTTCCATGAAATTGTCGAGATCGCCGATGTGGTTGAAGGTGTTGGTGGTCGTGATGACCTTCGCCTTGCCGCGCGCGTCGCGAACCTCGGTTGCGGATTGCGGGTGGAAATAGGCGATATGCGTTTCGACACCGCGCTCGGCGGCGATTTCGGCGATGTTTTCTGCCGGGTCGAAACCCAAGGTCTTGCAGCCGCGCGCATTGCAGGCAGCCAGCAGCAGGCCATCGTTGCTGCCGATATCGACGACCAGTCCGCCGTCGGCACGCTCGGCGATCACGTCGGCAAAGCTGTCGAAATGCGAATGCATCGTTGCCGCACCCGAAGGCACATAGAGATAGTGCGAGAAGAAACCGTCGGGGATCTGGTCGGCCACGGCGATGAGACCGCATTCCAGACAGGCATGGGCGTTGAGCGGGAAGGCCGGCTGCGCCTTGTCCATATCCTCGGGACGGATAAGCATCTGGCCCGGCGAGTGCTCGCCATAGCTCAGGAACAGGTAGGGGTCCTTGGCCCCGCAAGCGCGGCAGGTGTCCATGGTGGATTTGGCAAGGCGGTCTGTGGACTGGGGATCAAGCATGGGCGGCCTCGCTGACAGGTGAAAAAAGACGAGACTTGGCGAATGCTTCGAATGTCTCGTGCATGTAGTCGATCTGCGCATCGTTCAGCCCGTGGTGGCAGGCGAGCAGGATGCCTCCGCGCATCACGGCATCGGACACTGCATAGCCATCGGCAGACGTGCGTGATTCCACGTTCTGCATGGCCGGCTGGCGCAGGATATTGCCGGTGAAGACCGGGCGTGTTTGCACGTCCCGTTCCTCAAACCAGATCTGGAGTTCGCGACGCTCGAAGGGGGCCTCGGGGCGGATGGTAAGCGGGAAGGAGAGCCAGCCAGTACGCGATTCCGGCATCTGGCGCGGCAGGACGAACCATTCCTCGTACTGGCGGAAGAAGTCCATCTGGCGGTCGAAATTGTATTCGCGGGCAGCGATATTGCCTTCCAGCTTGCCCAGCTGGACGAGTCCGAAGGCAGCGCCCATTTCGGATGGCTCCACGTTGTAGCCGAGCTCGTCGAACAGGAATTTCGCGTCATAGCTGATCCCGTCTACGTCGACGTTGAAGCGCTTCTCGATACTCTCGCTGTCCTGATAGAGCGACGAAGTCCGCCCCCAGGAACGCAGCAGCAGCGCCTTGCGTGCGAGTTCCTCGTCGGTGACGCAGAGCATCCCCCCGTTACCGGCAGCATTGATGACATGCGAGCCGTAGAAGCTGGTGGTGCTGATATCAGAGCGCGTGCCTGTGCTCGTGCCGCGCAAGGTAGCACCCAGCGTGTCGGCGCTGTCCTCGATGACCTTCAGGTTGTGGGCATCCGCCAGCTCGCGGATGCGATCCCAGTCGGGAAGGTTGCCGATGAGCGAGGGGATCATCATCGCCTTCGTTTTCGGGCCGATCATCTCCTCGATCTTGTCGACGTCGATGTTGTAGGTTCCCACGGCGGCGTCGACGAAGGCGGGGACCAGCCTGCCCCGCACGATCGGCGCCACCGTGGTGGCAAAGGTAAGAGCTGGCGTGATGACCTCGCTCCCCTCTTCCAAATCGAGCAGCTCCATCGCCAGGTAATTGGCGGAGGAGCCGGAATTGACCATGATGCCATGCTGCTTGGCGAAAAGCTTGGAGACGCGCTCCTGCATTTCGCGCACTTTGGGGCCCATCTGCGTTGAGGTGCGCAGCACTTCGACGACGGCTGCGATTTCCTCTTCGCCGTGGACGGTTTGTCCGTAATTCACGCGCATACCGGGCGTTTCCCTTCAGGCTGGTTGATAGTTGACTCTGTGCCGCAAAAGCGGTCGATCTGGGCAAGGGTGAGGGCGCGCATGTCGACGTCCCCATCGGCATAGGCACGGTACCACTGGGCGATCATGGCGATCGCTTCGTCGGTGGAGAGGCGCGAGGCCCAGCCAAGCCGCTGCATCGCCTTGCTGCTGTCCAGTGTGAGCATGCGGGCTTCGTGGGGTTCGCCGCTGCGCTTGCCGAATGCGATCTGTGCCGCGCCCGGGCCCCACTCGGCCTGAAGCTTGCGCGCGATCGGTTCGACTTCCTGGAATGCCGCAGGGGGCGGTCCGAAATTCCATGCTTCGGCGAAACGGGCACCGTCCTCCGAAATCAGCTTGGCTGCGAGTTCGAGGTACCCGGAAAGCGGTTCGAGCACGTGCTGCCACGGCCGCACGCTTGCCGGATTGCGAATGGTGACTGCGGTTCCGGCCAGAGTGGCGCGTATAATGTCCGGGATCAGCCGGTCGACGGCCCAATCGCCGCCGCCGATGACGTTGCCGGCCCTGACCGTTGCGAGGTGCGGGCTGCCCGCTTGCGAGAAATAGGAGCGGCGGAATGAGCTGGCGACCAGTTCGGTGCAGCCCTTCGACGCGCTGTAGGGATCGCTGCCACCCAGTTGGTCGGTCTCGCGATAGGGCCATTCCCACTCGTGGTTTTCGTAGCACTTGTCGCTGGTGACGACGACGATACCCTTGAGCGACGGCATCCGGCGTGCGCGGTCGAGGACCACGGCGGTGCCGGTCACATTGGTGGCGAAGGTGTCGACCGGATCGTCATAGGAAGGGCGGACCAGCGATTGCGCGGCAAGATGCAGGACGAGATCGGCATCTACGCCTTCGGTCGCGCGCTCGAAATCTGCGGCAGAACGGACATCGCCGATCCGGTGGTCGATCAATTCGGCAAGACCGACGCTTTCGAACATGGACGGACCCGGCGGCGGTTCGAGGGCAACGCCGATGACCTCAGCGCCCATCCGCTCGAGCCACAGCGACAGCCAGCAACCCTTGAAGCCCGTGTGCCCGGTAACGAGCACGCGTTTGCCGGAAAAGCAGCTGGCCAACGCCTCCATCGGGACGGGGGGTATGTCAGGCATTGACCAGCTGCACCTGGGAATCGGTGGAAAGGACTGGCTTGCCGTTTTCGAAATCGAGCCAGGGCGGATTGTCGCTCGCGGCGTATTTGTTGAGCGTGTCGCGGTCGCGGACGGTGTCCATCGGGTGCCAGAAGCCCTTGTGCTTGTAGGCCATCAGCTCGCCGTCGCGGGCGATCTTGGTCAACGGTGCCTGTTCGAGGGGTTCGTCGTCACCGGTCAGGTAATCGAGCACGCCCGGCTCGAAGACGAAGAAGCCGCCGTTGATCCAGGTTTCGTGCTTGCGCACCTTCTCGGTAAACTCGGAGACCTGGTCGCCAGCGAGCTCGAGGTTGCCGAAGCGTGCAGGCGGTTGGACGGCGGTGACCGTGGCCAGCTTGCCGTGCGATTTGTGGAACTCGACCAGCTTGCCGATATCGATATTGCCCACCCCGTCGGAGTAGGTGACCATGAAGGGCTCGTCGTCGATCCAGTCGCGCAGGCGCCGCAGGCGACCGCCGGTCATGGTGGAGAGGCCGGTGTCGACGACTGAAACCTTCCAGTCGACCTTGGACGTGGGCTTGAGATCCATCTTGCCGTTCCCGATGCCGACCGTGAAGTCGTTGGTCATCAGGTGCAGGTCCTGGAAGAAACTCTTGATGGAGATCGCCTTGTACCCGCAGGCGATGATGAAATCGCTGAAACCGAAATGGTCGTAGATATCCATCACGTGCAGCATGATGGGGCGACCGGCGACCTCGACCATGGGCTTGGGAATACGGACGGTCTCTTCCGCAAGTCGGGATCCGAGCCCCCCTGCCAGCAGAACCACCTTCATCTCAGCTTCCTTTCGCCTTCAACGGTGGCGGGAGCCGCTAGAAGGCCCCCGCCGTGGTTGAAGTCTACGGAAACCGCGGGTTTTGCCGAAATGGGCATCGGGGTTAGGCAGGTTTAGCCAGCGCCCCTCCCAAGGGGCTAGCACCATACGAAAGGGTCAGCGTCCGGCGACGTAGAGATCGAAGGAATTGCCGGAATCCGGGCCACCGAACCGCTGGTAGCCGTTCAGGCGGGCATATTCGGCGAGATCGGCCTCCATTTCCTCTTCCCGGTTGACCAGAATTGCCTTGGGCTGCTGTGCATCGAGGAAGCGGGCCAGCTCGGCAGGCGAGGTGGTGCGGTAGAGCTCGCGATCCTCATCCGTCATGTAGGGCGCCACCCGGTAGACGAACTGGCCCGCCGCGAACTCCGGATAGATCGAGTAGCCCCCTTCCAGCGCGAGCACGGGTGATAGCGTTGCGATCCTGTCGCCTTGCTCCAGCCCTGCGGTGGCTCCTGCACTCTGGACATCGCGCGCGAGGCGCAGCGTTTCCCACGAGCCGGTGGAGGCAAAGCTGGCAAGCCCGCCTGCGAGCCTTGGCGTGGCGTTGAGAACGCACAGAACCGCTGCGCTCGCCATGAGCATCGTCACAGCCTTGCGATGTTCGCCTGCGAGTTTTCCCGCGAGAATGAGGATCAGCAGGACGAGGAAGGGCAGCGGGGGGACGTAATAGTGATCGAATGACGGGGTCGGGACGAAGGACACCACGAAACCGCAAAGCGCCATCCCGGCTACCACGATCACTTTCCAGTCGGTCAATGCGCGGACGCCCTTCGTGGCGGTGACCAGAGCAGTCATGGTGCCGACGATTACGAGAGCAAGCAGGCTCGTATTGCCCAGCCACATCCGCTCGGCGAGCAGGATCTTGTCCTTGATGCCGACGGCTTTCGGCAGGTTTGCATCGGCCCAGTAAGCCGGGTGCAACTCCATGAAATAACTGAGAGTATGCGCGAAAAATGCATCCGGATCGGACAGCATATGCGCGAGGGTGGGCAAGCCTCCGATGATCCCCCCGGCTGCCAGCGGCAACAGGCCGCGGATCAGTCTTTCCTTCAGGGAATTGGCGTTCGGCGCGATCAGGATTGCCAGCGCGAAGAAGGGAGCAATGAAAACGTAATTCGCCTTGAACCCGATGGCGAGCGAAGCGATCAGCCCTGCGAAGAGCAGGCGTGTTGGCGAGAGGCTGTCCCGCTCGATCCCGGAAACCAAGAGGGCAAACGCCGGGAAGACCAGGGCCACCGAGATGAAATTGTTGGTCGCTAGCGTGCCAGCACCCGTCAGCAGCATCGTGTTGCAAACTAGGACCAGTGAAGCGGCAAGAAATGGCGTGCTTCCGGAGGACAGTTGCCGCGAAAGCTTCCAGATTGACGCGATCGCCAAGAGCCAGAAGCCGACCAGCAGCACACGCGCGGTGAGGAGCGGGTTCGAGGTTCCGACCACCTCGTAAACCAGCCCGAGCAGATAGGGCATGTTCGGCAGGTGATTGTAGCCAAGGTCGCGATAGATATCGCCAGTGCCGATCTTGGCGGCGACCGTCACGAACAGGTTCTCGTCGCGGTTCAGCGGGAAGGAGAGGATACGGCCCGCAAGTCCAGCGAGAACGAGGCCCAGTACGGCAAATCCGGCGAGGCGCAGCCTGCCGTTGCTGCCTTCGAGTGGCTCCTGGGTTGCCATCGTCCCTGTTTCGACCGGTCTGTGCATCGCCGGGCAGAATGGTCCCATGCGCACGCCCTGACGAGCGGAAAGACGAGCTACCCCTTTAGTACTGCAAGATGCTTGTCCGCCGGGGGTGCGCGAATAGGCTCAGGGCATAAGGGGTTAGACCGTTTGCCCATCTAAACCGCTCCATCATCTGTGCTAATTCATGGGCTCCCGAGCGACGGAGAGCGAAGACTTCAGGCGTGGCGCAGCATATTGCAATCTTGATCACTGCTCTTGGCGCAGGGGGCGCCGAGCGCGTTATCGGCCAGCTATGCGACCATTGGCATGCGTCGGGACGCAGGGTGACCGTGATCAGTTTCGATGCGCCGGATGACCCTGTCTATCACTCGCTTCCCGCAGGCGTGGAACTCGTTCGGCTCGACTGTAGTGGCGGCGGTGTCACGTCCGTCCTGCGCAAGATCTGGCGCCTCAGGAAGACCCTTATGCAGTTGCAGCCCGACGTGCTGCTGTCGTTCCTCACCAAGAACAATTTGATCGCCGGGCTGGCAGGTGCAGGGATGCAGCATGGCTGGGTCGCCTGCGAACGTAACAATCCCGAAGTACAGGGCGCGCATCCGTTGTGGAACCGCTTGCTTCGCCGCGCCTACCGCCGCGCCGATGCAATCGTTTGCCAGACAAGGGGAGTGAAGCGGTGTTTCCCGGTCGGCTTGCGCGATCGACTGGTCGTGATCAACAATCCGGTCACACCACCGGCATTCGAGGCGGGACGGGATGCGCGAAGGATTGCTGGCGTCGGCAGGCTCGATCGCCAGAAAGGTTTCGATCTTCTCGTGAAGGCCTTTGCCCGGATCGCTCCGCGACACCCGGATTGGCACCTCGACATATGGGGGAGCGGAGACGAGCGGGAGAACCTCCAGTCCCTGATCGTCCAGCGCGGACTCAAGGATAGCGTGACCCTGCGCGGGACGAGCGAAGTCCCGGGTGCGTGGCTCTCGGAAACCGAGATTTTTGTGCTTTCGTCCCGCTACGAAGGGTTTCCCAACGTCCTTGGCGAGGCCATGGCGGCAGGCCTTCCGGTAGTTGCCACGCAATGCGATTTCGGGCCGGAAGAGATGCTGCATAACCAGGCGAGCGGATTGCTGGTGCCGACAGAGCAGGTCGGACAATTGGCCGCCGCGATGGAGCGGCTGGTCAGGGACCCCGAGCAACGCCACCAGCTGGGCGAGGCCGCCCGCGAAGCGGCCCGGGCCTTCGCGCCGGAGAAGATCTTTCCGCAGTGGGACGAACTGCTCGACCATTTTGCTCGCCGCAAAGGTGTTGGCGCACCGGCCGGATCCATGCGGCGGGAGGCGATGGCGGAAGGATGAGCGCTGAACGCTTCCCCATCCTTTTTACCTCGGCAGGGCGCAGGGTCGAATTGACCCGCTGCTTTCGAGCAGCGGCAGTAAAACTCGGCCTCGAGCTCGAAGTGCATGCCTGCGATCTCGAACCGGATTTGAGCGCAGCCTGCCGCGATGCCGATGCACGCTTTGCCGTGCCGCGCTGCACCGACGATGGATATGTCGAACGATTGCTCGAGTACTGCGAAGAGCACGGGATCAGGCTCCTCGTCCCGACAATCGACCCGGAACTCCAGCCGTTGGCATTGGCCAAGGACCGTTTCGCCGCGATCGGGACCATGGTCCATGTGAGCTCTCCCGAGACGATCGAAATCGTGCGCGACAAGGCAATGACAGCCACGCGGCTGGCGGACGCCGGTGTGCCTGTCCCGAAGACTGCCACCGCCGACGAGGTGCGCGCCGATCCGGATTCCTGGCACTGGCCGTCCTTCATCAAGCCATCGGGCGGAAGCGCCAGCCGGGGCATCGGGGAGATTGCTTCACCCGAAGAACTGCTGCCGCATTATGACGAACCGATGATCCTTCAGGACCTGCTCGATGGCGAGGAATACACGGTCAATATCTACGTCGACGCCGACGGGCGGCTAGCCTGCGTAATTCCCCATATCCGCCTGTCGGTCCGGGCGGGCGAGGTCGAGAAGGGGCGGACCGCGAAATGCCCCGATATCGAAAAGATCGCAGCGGGCATCGTGCAGGCGCTGCCGGGACTGAGGGGCGTGTCCTGTTTCCAGCTGATCGACGATGCCCGGCTCGGCATGCGCGTCTTCGAAATCAATGCCCGTTTCGGCGGGGGGTATCCCCTGGCGGACCATGCGGGCGGACGATTTGCCGAAAGCGTCCTGGCTCTTGCAAGTGGCCGCCCGGAATGCGCCAGCGACGTCTGGCAAGATGGCGCCACAATGCTGCGCTACGACGGGGCGGTATTCGTGTGATCGAGCTGACTGCACGGACGGTGGTGCTCGATCTCGACGACACGCTCTATCTTGAGCGCGACTTTGCTCGCAGCGGCTACGCTGCGGTCGGGCGCTCGCTATCGCACCTCCTGGATAGCGAGCGCTTTGCGACCGTCTGCTACGAGCTGCTTGCCATCGGCCATCGCGGCGACATCTTCGACAGGGCGCTGGACTATTGCGGTATCGCGCCGGAAGATCGCGATATTCCCGAGCTCGTGCGCATCTATCGCGGGCATGATCCCGAGATCGCATTGTGCGACGATGTGGCCGGTTTCCTCGAGAGGTTTTCCGAGAGGCGCATTGGTCTGATCAGCGATGGTCCGGCTGACATGCAGGCGAGGAAGCTCGAGGTTCTTGGGCTGAAGGACAGGTTCGATCACTGCATCCTGACGGGTCAGTGGGAGGGCGATTTCGGCAAGCCGCATCCGCGCGCTTTCGCCGAGATCCAGGAACGTAGCGGCCATTCTCCCGAAGAGCATGTCTATATTGCCGACAATGCGACCAAGGATTTCCTTGCGCCCAACCAGATGGGTTGGCTGACGATCCAGCTCTTCCGCCCCGGACGCATCCACAACAAGCCCCCGCCAAGCGACGAACACGCGCCGCGGCTTTCGCTGACGGATTTGAAGGGACTGAAGCCGGCCTGAGAGTTCAGCGATGCTGCGAAAGGTCGGGCTTGGCCCCGCCTGCGACCGAAGTGCGGCGTTCGCCCCCGATCATCACCCAGAATGTCCGCATGAGGATGACCAGATCCCTGCCAAGGCTCGGGTTGCTTACGTAGTCGAGATCGAGCGCGACCTTTTCGTCGAGGCTCAGCAAGGTGTTGCCGTTTACCTGCGCCCAGCCCGTGAGGCCGGGCCGGACCTTGCCCCGTTCTCTTCCCCGCTCTCCCAAGGAGGCGATGGTCTCGGGAAGCAGCGGTCGTGGGCCGACGAACGCCATGTCGCCACGCGCAATCGACCAGAGCCCCGGCAATTCATCCAGACGCGAGCGACGCAGGAACCTGCCCCAGGCGGTTACGCGCTCGTCGTCGGGCAGCAATGCGCCACTGGCATCGCGCTTGTCGGTCATCGAGCGGAATTTCGCGATGTCGAAAGGCTTCCCACCGAGCCCCGAGCGCTGCTGCCTGAAGAGGACGGGAGAGCCTTGGCTCATCCGGGTCAGTAGCCACAAAAGCGCCAGCAGCGGGGCCAGGCCCACCAGCAGGATGATGGCGAATAGGCGCTGCATCCGGCCAGCCTGTCAGGCTGCGCGCGGGCTGCGCCTGAAGAGCCTGCGGACCTGGTCGAGGAAGCTGATCTTCTCGGGTACGTCGTCGACGTAATATTCCGAGGCTTCCATGTAGAACTGGACCGAGTCCCCGTACTTGCGGCGGGCGTGTTCGGCATAATCTACGTGATTGTAGACCACGCCGTTGACCTGGTCGCCCAAGAGCTCGAGCGTCGCCTTCATCTGGTCGACCGTGGTCTGGCCCCAGTGCGCAACGACGACGGTGTTGTCCGTGTAGTCGCACATGGCGCGCGCATCGCGGACGGCGAGCGCCGCGGGCGCATTGATGATTACCTTGTCGAACAGCTGGCTCAGCTTCTCGATCAGCATGGTCAGGCGATAGCTGGTGAGGATCGAAGCGGGGTCGCTTACGGGACGGTTTGCGCTGAGCAGGACGATCCGGGGCTTCTCTTCCTCGCTCTGGTCGCCCTTGCGATGCCATTCGATCATGTCGGGCGACGGATTGGAGAGCAGCGCATCGAGGTCTGCGCGGCCGGTGATCACGTCGACGATATCTGGCGTATCAAGCTCGTTCTGCAGCGTCTGCAACAGGCCGTGGCGCCGAAGGTCGAGGTCGACCACCACTGCCGTCTGACCCATGCTGACCGCAGCTGCTGCCATGGTGAGCGAGACGGTGGATTTGCCATCGCCGGGCAGGGGCGAGGTGATGAGGACCGACTGAGAGCCCGAATTGGGCGAGAGTGCCTTCAACTCGGCATAGGCTGACCTTGCCGCTTCGCCATAAAGCGACTGCGGATTACGCAAAACGAGGTTCTCGTCGATCTTGTCGGAGACGCCGCTCTGGATAGTCGGCAGCATGCCGAGCGTCGGTACGTTCACGAATCTGCGGATTTGCGCAGCGGTACGCAGCCGGTCGTCGATCAGGTCGCGGGCGAAGGCAATCAGGACAGCGATGACGCCCGAACCCAGCAGTGCCAGCAGCACCATCTTCAGCGGCTCAGGCGAAATGCGATCGAAATCGGGGACAGCCGGCGACACGACGAGGGTATTCACGCCTTGTAGCTGCATCTGCGCTTCGATCTGTTCGATGCGATCCGCGATCTTGGCATAGGCAGTATCGGCCAGCACGCTGGCACGCTGCAATTGCGACAGTTCGGCCATGTTCGAATTGTTCTGGTAGGCCTTGGCCGTCATCGAGGCGAGCGTACCCTGGAGACGCGATGCGCGGGCGGCGTCCATCGCGGCATCGCTCCGCGCAAGGGCCGTCATGCGGGCGGCATCGGCAGATGCGACCTCGTTTGCCGCCGCGCGGGCACGGGCCTGCTCGCTGGTCAGGGCACTGTTGACCGATGAAAGCTGCGAATTGACGCGCTGTACGTCGGGATGATTGGGGCCGTAAGTGGCACCGAGGCGAGCCTGTTCGGCAATCAGCTCTGACTGCTGGCGTTCGAGTTGCTGCACCGCTGCGGAGGTGGCCTGTGCGGTACTGCGCAGTCGTGAGGCATTCGAAATACCGGCACTGCGCGAAGCGGAACCGCTGCTGGCAGCACTGGCCGATGCGGCCTCGACTGCGATGCGGTTGATCTGTTGGAGATCTTCCTCGCTACCGGCGCCGACCAGCATACCGGTGCGAGCGCGGAATTCTGAAAGCTCGCGAGCCGCGGTTTCTGCGTCTTCCGCGCGGCTGGCCTGTTCCGACTTCAGCGAAGCGAGCAACTCCTGGCGGCGCTGGTTGCTGTGCGAATTGCGCACGTCACGAACCGATTCCGGATACTGGTTGGCAATGCGGGCAGAGAGCGCGGGAGAACGGGTTGTCGCGGCGACCTGGATGAGGTCGGAACCCGGCTCGCTGGATACCGACATGATCGCCAGGAGCCGGTTGGTCGCAGCCTGCATGAGGGCGTTCTGGCTTTCGGGGACATCGCCCAGTTCGGCGAGGAAAGCCTCGTCTTCGAGGAGCGACAGGTCTTCGATCACCCGTTCGGCTGAAGCACGCGAACGATAGAGGCGCACCGCATTGGCCACGCGTTGTTCGTTGCGCGAATTCACATCGGCCTGGTTGGTCCCCACCTCGTCAACCAGTTCGACCTGCACCTGCGCTACCGAACGATACTGGCTTGGCGCGAGCAATTGCTGGGCGGCCACGGCAAGCGTCGTCAGCCCGACGATCACGATGATCAGCAGCTTGTGACGCTCCAGCAACCGCAGCATGTCGCGCAAGGACATGACCTGCGGGGCCTGTGGTCCTTCGTGGCTTACGGCACTCGCATAGCGGTGATCGACTGCCGTGTTTCCGGAAGCGGCTTGTGGAGCAAGGTATTGGGACATGGTGGCGTCTCGGCTGCTAAAAAGGCTTTCGCCAAGGCAGCATAGCCCGGGCGTTTCCACCCGCAGTATGAACGTTCCGAGACGCTCACCATATCACCCATAGGATAAAATGATGGCTATTGAGATTAGCCAGAGCACTTAGACCATAGGGCTATTAAACCATCGGACGACCGCAATTATAGGCAGGAAGCGCACCGGTGCCGGCATCGTAGATACCGCGGTAGCGATTGTGATCCTGGGCCACGAAATTGAGGTATTCCTCGATGTTGGGATAGCCGTCACCGTCCGCATCGTCGTTCGCATCCCACTTGTCGGGATCGGTGCTGGTGAACTGCTCTTCCCACGCATCGGGCATGCCGTCGTTGTCACGGTCGGGCAGCGCCCCGCCGGTTGCCGTCAGGTTCGCATAGCCGGCGATGGCCGTGCGAATGTCGTTGGGCAGGTCGACGAGATACGGAGCCGCGTCGCAGGTCCGAACATCCTCGATGAATGCCTTGTCGACATTGTCGCGGCAGCTTCCGTCACGGCACAGGTCCGCACCGGCGAAGGCAAGCACATTGCGCATGCCCTGCATCGGGCTGGAGATCATCCAGTCCTCGAACGTCCTGGTAAGTCCCGGTGCCAGCGCGAACCTGACTCCCTGGACGACGTCCTTGCCCTGGATGGCGCAGTTTTCGAGGCCGTTGGAAGTCACGCCGCAAACCGTCGTGGAATCGACGCCGTCGAGGAAGCCGACCGCATCGAGATAATTGTCGGTCACCGTCGACCCGAACTGGCCGGCGATCCGGTTCCTCGGGGTCACGTTGTTCTTCATGTAGACATCGAAGCCGTAGGGCAGGCCGCTGACCGCGCGGTTATAAAGCGCGGGCCAGTAATTGCCCTTGCGGTTGGTGAAGTACGAACCACGGAACCAGGTGTTGCCGATGTAATTCACATAGACCGAACCGAACTGGTTCGATAGCAGGCCACCTTCTTCGGTGTAGTTGTAGAGGACGTTGTTGAGCACGTCGACCTGGCCGGTATCGCCGACACCCCCGTTGCGTACGCCCGGAGACACGTTCATCCCACGCTGCACGCCATGCTGCGACAGGTTGTAGGCGATCGTCATGCGATTGCCCGGCTTGGTGAACCAGGTCTTGCAGTGAAGCGCCGAGCTGTGGCCCGCGTCGCGGCAGATGTTCGGGCCGGCAATCGACCACTGCACGGTGCAGTCGGAGCAGGTGACGTCCATGCTCTCGTCGGTGCCGTACATCGCCGACACGTGGTCGACGATCTGGTAGCGGGTGTTGTTGAGGCGGATCGGGTCGCCGTTATCAGACGGCCGGTTGGGGTGGGGAGCGAACCGCAGCCTGATATGGCGCGCGATCATGTGGTTCCCGTCGCGGCGCGTATCGAGCAGCGAGTCCACCGGATTGTAATTGTTGCCGAGGCGAAGTTCGATCCCGCCGGGCGAGGTCTGGCCCGCGATGTAAATCTTCTCGGTCGTGATCCACGCTTCGGACTGGAGCGTGATGGCGCCGGACACGTCGAACACGCAGTAACGCGGGCGACCTGCCGGGATGCTGTAAGGCGAATTGACCGGCAGCGCCTTGGCGCATTCACGATAAGTGATCTTGCCGTCGTTCGGATCGGCCGAGTCTTCGAGCGAGTTGATCTTGTAGACCACTGCGTTCGACGAACGGACACTGGTGACGCGGCCATATCCAATGGCCGTCGGGAAGGCCATCGGGTGGATCGCCTTGTCGGGGATCCCGCCATCGTCGGGGTTCGCGAAAGCTGCCGCTGCGCCGGCCGTCGACGGGGTGGGCGTCGGAGTAGGCGAGGGGCTCGGGCTCGGGCTGGGGCTCGGACTCGGGCTGGGTACGCCGGTCGTCGGAGGAGCGCTGGAATCGCCGCCGCCACATGCGGCGACAAGCAGGGTTGCTGCGGCAGTCCCAAGTAGGACGCCGGGGTTTAACTTGGCCATTTGCCAACCTTTACAGGGTATTTCAGGTGGATAGGGGAAGGCTGGGCGCAATTTGCACCGGCGACCCTCCTGCACTTAATGTTATCGAGAATATTTCTCTGTCGGGGATGGTTAATAAATCAACACCGAACCGCGGAATTCCGCCAAACAGAGCACTATTTGGGGCGAGTTGTTTGGTTGTGTGGGTTCATTTCACGCAACCCTTGGGGTAGGTTGGGAAATCAGCTGAGCGTGTTCGACTTCCCGACCGGATGCTCCTGGCGATTCGGATTCGGCGCCCGGTTCCCCCGCTTGCTGCTTACCTCACGATACAGGTCCTCGTAGCGCTGTGTGATCGCGTCCAGCGAGTAATTGTCGACGACCCGGTCCCTGCCGGCGAGCCCCAGGCGGCTGCGCTCGTCCCGTGACAGCTCGAGCATTCTCGATATCGCCCCGGCAAGTGTCTCCGGGTCCTCGGGCGAGACGATCTCACCGGCCGGCCCGACGATGGCGCTGCTGTCACCCACGTCGGTCGAGATTACAGGCACGCCGCAGGAGAGTGCTTCACCGATGACGTTCGGGAAGGCCTCGCCCCAGCCTGACGGGACCGCGAGTATGTCGATACCCGGCAGCCATTCGGCAACGTCGAGCCGCGCATCACAGGTCGTGACGCGACCTGACGGAAGATTTGCGATCAACTCCTGCAAATCATTCGGCGGCTCTGCCAGCCCGTGACCCACCATCAACAGGTGGAAATCGCTGCCTCGCTGCATCGCTATCGTGGCAGCGGCCAGAAGGTTGGCATGTCCTTTCATGGGATGGAGCCTAGCGATGCACCCCATGACGGGACGACCAGGAGGTATCCCGAACAGGGCTTCGACCTTCTCACTAGCCTCGGGATCGGGGCGGAAGAGAGAACAGTCGAAGCCATTCGGGATCACGATCCGCTGCGCGGCGGAAAAACCGTAGGCTTCGTGCTGTGCTGCCGATGCGGCGGAGTTGTAGACAATGGCGCTGGGACGGTGCGACAGGCGCCGGCTGATGGCCAGCAGGGCTCTCGTGCGAAGGGTCTCGCGCCGGGCATCTTCCAGCGAATGGCGAATATTCCAGATGGTCGGGATTGCACTCCGGTTGGCAAACTGGGCGTAAGTGACTGCCAGGTTGCCGTGATACATCCATCCATGAAGGACGTCGGGGCCGATCTCGCGCACAAGCTTGGTCAGGCGCCTTGCCGCAGCGATCGTGGGCAACCCGCGTTCCATTCCGAGCGTGTGCACCGTCGCGCCGGTCGCTGTGATCCGTTCCGCCAGCGGGCCGGGCTTTAGCAGGGAAAGCACGTGTTGCGTTTGCGGCCTGGGATCTTTCTCGATCAGCTTGGCCAACATGTTTTCAGCGCCACCGACGTTCAGTCCCGTGATGACGTGCAGGATCTTCATGCAGCGATTTCCGAGTACAGGTCCTCGATCGCACGCACGTGCTTGTTGATTCCGAAACTGCTCAGCGCATGCTCGCGCGCGTTCGCCGCAATCCGCGCGCCGAGGGTGGGATCGTCATCGAGGAGCGCGAGCTGCTTCGCCATGTCTTCGGGATCGTCGGCCTTTGCCAAGAGGCCGGTCTCACCATGTTCGATAGCCTCGATATTGCCTCCAGACGCTGCAGCAACGACCGGTGTGCCGACCAGCATGGCTTCGACGAGCGTGCGCCCGAACGGCTCGTTCACGGCGGGTACCAGCAGCGCATCGCAAGCAGCAATCCAGCGCTCTGCAGGCTTGCGGAAGCCCATCATGAGCACACGGTCCTGAAGGCCGTTTCGTTCAATGGCATCGCGGACCCGCTCTTCGAAACCTGCTTCGTATTCCTCTCCGAAGAGCAGGCCGTAGATCTTCCTCCCGGGATTTTCGCGCAAGGCCGCGGCGATCGCGTCGACAAAGGTTTCCGGTCTCTTGCGGTCGCCGAACTGGGCGAAGAACCCGACGATGAAACTGTCTGCGTCGAAGCCCAGCTCTTCCAGCGCTTCACGCCTGCTTTCGCTGCGGTCGATGTCGGCACAGGAGGTGTCGAAGGGAGAATGGATGACGCGGCACCGGTCACCGGCCGAATAGTTCGATGGCTGCGGCGATGCGTAATGCGACACGGAAACCACGGCCCGGGCGGTCAGGGGCGCGACGAAGCGAAGGCCCTTCGCACGGGGATGGCCGCGATGGTGCCAGACCTGCTCCACTCCCGCCAACTTGGCTGCCAGCCCCCAGACCACGTGGTTGCGCCCTTCATTGGTGTGCACATAGTCGAAGCGGCCCTCCTTGAGGTGAGCAATCGCTGCGCGCACACTCGAGGTGAGGCCGATCAGCGTTTCGGAACTCGGGTCGGGCATGGCGATGCGGGAGTAGGGTATGCCCTCATCATCCAGCATCCTGCCCAGATCGCCTTCCGGCCCGGACAGGAGCACCTGCGGTTCGAACCGCGCCGGGTCGAGTTCGCGCAGCATGGTCAATGCCGAGATATGGCTGCCGCCGACCATTCCGTCGGTGAAAGGGAAGCATATTCTGATCGGCATTCAACTGGCCTCGCCGTTGCTGCGCAGAGAATTCCCGCGCTGTATCGCCCCGATTATGGCGTAATCCCGGATCTCATGGGCAGATAAATAGGCCAATATCCAAAAGGCTACCAAGCCTTGCGGCCGTTATCTCGGAGGGGCAGCGGCTTGCTCGCATGCTCAATTGCGACTTGCCAGCGGATAGGCTGTTTATCGTTGGGAAACGAGCATCCTGAAACCATGTCCATCGCAGCTTCGCGCTTCTTCTCGCTGCCGCCCGAGCAGATCACACCGGCCCTCGAGGTCGCGTTCTTCAGCAGCCTGAAGACCGGCAACGATACCTTCAAGAAAACCGACGTCCGCCGCTTCGAGGAAATCGACGGCCTTGTTGCGGCAGAGCTTGGGAAGGCATTTCCGGGAGAGACGCTCGAACTTCTCGACGTCGGCATCTCCTCCGGCACGACCACGATGGAACTCGCCGAGGCTCTCGAGCAGGCAGGTGCCGACTTCCGTATCACCGCCACGGATCGCAGCTTTGCCGCATCCATTCTCGACGGCCCGCTCGGCAGTCGCGCGCTAGTGGAGGACAGTGGGCATATCCTCCAGTTCGAGATTTTGGGCCGACCACTAAGAGCCTGGGACAGGCGGCTGGATCGCTTCACAGGGAGGTCGATCCTCAATGCGGCGCTGCGCAAGGTCATCGGCAAGTCGGCCAAGGTACAGGCAGGCAATCGACCTGTCGAGCTTGTCAGTCCGCGGCTAAGGGACCAGCCCAGCGTAACCATCGCGGAAGATGACATCTTCACGCGGACTCCCGCGTTCGAGCGCAAGTTCCACTTCGTTCGCGCGGCGAATATTCTCAATCTCGACTATTTCGAGAACGACCGGATTTCTACCGGCCTTGGTCATTTGCGGGCTTACCTGCGCGGACCGGGTGCGCTTCTCCTGCTCGTGAGGACGGACAAGGTGACCGGTCGCAATAACGGCACTCTATTCCGGCTCGACGAAGATTACGGGTTCGAAATCGTCCGGAGGTTCGGCGACGGAAGCGAAGTCGAGGACCTCGTTCTGTCTGTCGCCTGAGAGCGCGGCCCTGATCAACCACCTACGAGCTGGTCGCTCAGGTCGTCGAGGAATTGCTCGAGATTGGAAATCCCGTCTCCATCGCTGTCTGACCAGGCATCTGCCGTTTCGGGATCCGCTCCGTGGTCGCGTTCCCATCGGTCGTCCATGCCGTCTTCGTCGGCGTCGGGATAGGGGGTGCCAGCCTCGATAGCGGGAATGCTGCCGGGCGCCTTTGCCAGTTTGCCGCCCTTGCGCTGGACCTCGGAGACAACCTGCCTGTCGAGCGCATCCCTTGGATGTGCGCCGGCAGACTGCAGGACCTGCGAGTAGGCGTCTTGGGCTGAGAGAGGCTGCATGGTGAACTGGCAGGGCGGGGTGTCGGTGGCGATGTCGGCGACCGAGCCATCGAGGTGGGTGAAAGGACCGTCAAAAGCATTCCCGCGGATGTAGGCGGTGGCCTTGCCTTTGCTGCCGATTGTCTGACGCACGATACCCACGGCATCGCGCCGCGTGTCCGGCCCGGCGATGAAAATGTTGCCGACGATCGACACCGGGCTTCCGCCATGGCTTTCCCAGACCTCCGCAAATTCCGATTCCGCATTGTAGAAGACGTTGTTGAAGATCTCGATGCACGAACCCGGTGTGAAATTGATATCCGGATTTCGGTCGCCATTGTGGGCGCACAAATTGCCGATGAAGCTGACGCGCTGCGGCTCGAAGGAATCCGCCGCCAGCAAGGCGCACTTGTCGTGCCTCGGGATGCCCCAGGAGAAGATGGAATTGCTGATCGTGATTGCGTCATTGTCGGCGTAGCCGTTGACGATCTCGTCTCTGGCCCAGCTGGCACTGACGTGATCGACGATCACCCGTGAACTTTGTTCGATAGTGACGGCGTCTTCGGAGCCGCGTTCATTGCCGGCGCGATCGGTCCTGACCCGCAAGTGCCTCACCACGACGTCATGCGTGTCCTTGATGACCAGCGGGGTCCTGCCCGCATCGCCGCCGCTATGCGCCAGCGTTATTCCTCCGCCGGGTGCAGTTTGCCCGGCGATGGTGATATACGGGTTGCGTATCCGTGGAGGGCGCTGGGTGAAGCGGATGACGCCGGAAACCCGGAATACGCAGACGCGTGGTCCGTCTGCTTCGATACAGGCACGCAGGCTGCCCGGGCCGGAGTCCTCCAGCGTAGTCACCGCGATTACCGTGCCGCCGCGGCCCCCCTCGCTGACAGCGCCGAAGCCTTGTGCTCCGCGAAAAGCAAGCTTGCTGGCGGGAGGCGCCACCTGTTCGGCGTCGCTGTCGTCGATCTGCTGCGCAAGCCCGTTGCCCGGTCCCGAGCAGGAGGTCACGGCAATGCAGGCCGCACCCAGAAGGCCCCGGATCCTGCGGGATTGGCCGGTCCGGCATTTCGATTGCGACGGTTTGCGCGATGAACTGTGAGGCGGTGGTGTCATGGCTACCCTTCAGACCTGCCGTGTGGCAGGAAATCAGCAATTACATACAGTATTTTAGCCGCCGGACGGGGTCTCTTTGGGGGTAGCGGGGTGATTCCCTTGCGAGACCTGCGGTTCAAATGCGTCAATCCACTAGCCGCCTGACCCTTGGGCGCGGGGCGGAACAAGCGGTAGGTTTGCCGACAGTGCGCAACCGAAAAATCCCGGGATGACCTTGGCAAGCTCGACAGCAGACCAGCAATTCCTGCCTCCGGGCGGTGCCGTCAGGCATGCCGAGGCTCGCACCTATGCCTCGCGCTGGGAAAGGATCGCCTATTTCTGCCTGCTGGGAGGAATGTTCACGCTGACATGGAACATCGTGCGGCTTGGCGATGTGAACCTCAGTCTCTCGGACGGCCTGTTCCTGTTCGTGATCATGTTCCTCGTGGCGCGCGGGCACCTCAACGTACAGCCCTTCGGGTCAGCCACCCCGATCTGGTATATTGGGCTATTGCTGATGCTTGGCGGTTTGTTGATCAGCTCGATCATCAACGGTGTCGCGGTGCGCTGGATAAGCGTGGCTGCGCAATATGCCTTCGCTTTCCTCGCCATTCCGATGATGCTGGCGAGTTGGCGCCGGCAAGTGCTCGACAGGTGTATTGTCGCATTCGCGCTCGGGGTGGTGCTTTCGCAGGCCATCGCTTTCGGTGCGAACCTTTTCTTCACCTACCATGATACGTGGATGGTCATGGGGCGCGATTTCATTACCGCCACTGGCCGCGTCGGAGCCCTGTCAGGCAATCCCAACACCAACGGAGCGGTGGCAACCTTCTGCCTGCTGAGCCTGATCTACATCTTCCACCGGGGCCTCCTCCCGCGCTGGCTGGTCTTCTTGTGCGCAGCACTCGCCGGATGGGGCCTGATCTCGAGCGCCAGTTTTACGTCTTTCGTCCTGGCAAGCATCGCCCTGCCGCTCGCATCGCTGTTCCTCTGGCCAAGAGGCACGCTGGTCGGGGTTCTGGTAGTCCTTTTCGCCATAGCGGTTGGTGTGACGTCAGAGGTTCCTTTGCCCGCCGTGTTCGAGCAACGCGTGGCGGAGGCACTTGCCCAGGGCAATCTCGACCAGGCGGGGACTTTCTCCGGCCGCTGGGCAATGGCGCTGGAAGCGTGGCGCCTGTCGGGTGACACGGCGCTGATCGGCTTCGGTGCCGACGGCTATCGCGCTGTCAGCGCCCATCAGGCCCCGGTGCATGTTCTCCCGCTCTTGTTGATGACGGAGGGAGGGCTTCCATCGCTGCTCGGGCTGCTGGTGCTGCTCATCATGCTCTGGGTGCTCGGTTTCAGCATCCTGCGGAGTTTGAGAGCCGATGCTGCGCTGGTGCTCGGCCTCCTTGTCGTCTTCACTGGCTTCACCTTCTCAGTGCCGCATATGTACGCCCGCATGTGGGTTGTCCCGGTGCTGCTGGGTCTCGTGCACGCTCTCAAGTGGCGCGAGCAGTGAGCCAACCCTCCCGATATCCTGCCGAGGTGGCGGACACCCCGGCGGCCAATGATGCAGCCGCGCTTTCCGGAAAGCTGGGCAAGTCCTTCTTCGGATCGCGCCTCGTCAGCATCCTCCACCTGTTCGGCGGGAATATCGCGAACAGCCTGCTCATGCTCCTCGGGACGGCGCTGGCGGCGCGTACGCTGGGTACCGAGCAGTTCGGGGTCTTCGTTCTGGTCCTCACACTGGGCCGCTTTAGCGAACGTCTCGTGAGGTTCGAATCGTGGCAGCCGCTGATCCGTTTCGCGGCCAGCGAAGAACAGTCATTCGACAGCGACCGCATGGGTTCGCTCTTCCTCTACGGACTCCTGCTCGACACGGCGAGTTGCCTGCTTGCCGCGGCTCTCACCATCGGTGGCGGACTGCTGCTGATGCAAACGATCGGCCTGCAGTCGGAAGACCTGCCGCTGGTCATGATCTTCGCAGCGGCGATCGCCCTCAACATCCGCGGGTTTCCCACTGCCGCCCTGCGCTTGGGAGGCCAGTTCCGGACGCTTGCCTATCTGCAGACGGTTTCGAGCTTCGTCCGCATCGTGCTCGCCTTCGGCGCCTTCCTAATGGGGTTGGACGTGCTCGCGTTCATCCTGATCTGGACCGGGGTGCAGATCTTCGACACCGCGCTGTTCCTCTTTATCAGCTTCAGGAGCCTCAAGAGGCAGGGCGTGGCAAACCCGCTCAAAGCAGAGTGGAGAAACCTGCCGCAGCGCTTCCCGGGCTTCATGAGCTTCGCCTGGTCGACCAATATCTCGAGCACCTTGCGGACCATGACGCAGGAAGCCGACACGTTGCTGGTCGGCGCTCTCGGGGGAGCGTCGTCGGCCGGTTTCTACCACATCGCCAAACGCGTCGCGAAGGTCGCGATGCAGATCGGGGCGAATGTGCAGGCCGTGATGTATCCCGATATGGCGCGGCTCTGGGCCAAGCTTGAAATCCGTGCCTTCCGCACGGTCACCTCCCGATTGCAGCTCGCCCTGCTGGCGATCGGCCTTGCGGCACTGGTCGCGACGATCTTCCTTGGCAAACCGGCGATAGCGCTGGTTCTCGGTAGCGAGTTTGCAGAGGCATACGGTCTCCTGATCGCCCAGATGGTCGCGGTGATCCTGATCCTTCACGCGGCGCCCTCGCGATCAGCACTGCTTTCGATGGGCAGGCCGGGTGTCGTCCTGAAGGTTGCGGCGCTGTCTACCGTCCTCTTCTTCATCACGGCATTCGTGACCATGCCGATCTACGGCGCCCTGGGGGCGAACCTTGCGCACATCGCGTTTGGCCTGCTGACCGCCGTCGCGCTCGACGTCGTCTGGTGGCGGGAGTCGCGCAAGGCCATGGAAGGAACCGCCGATTAGGATATCGCTTCGGGATTGATGGGCGCGGCTTCGCCGCTGCGTCAGTACCTGAGCCTCAGGCCAACCCCACCACGGAACCGGTCGAACTCGTCGCTCAACAGGTCGCTCTGCCGGTCTCCGTAGCTGGCATCGGCCACCACAGACAGGTGACGGCTCACGAGAAACTCCAGCTCGCCGCGCACGATAGCGGTTTCTTGCTCGATGTCCGTTCCGCGGAACTTGCTGCGGCGATACCCCACCGATAGCGAGGAATAGAGGTTGTGGCGGATTTCCTGCTGCCAGGTCAGGCGGAGGGTCGTGTCAGTTCGCCCGGTCGCCCCGTTGCGGAAAGTGGCGACATCGCCGCTCGAGCCCGATAGCGTCAGCGCGGTGCGCCGCTGCGGCCGGTAGGTCACGTTCGCCGCGAGCGAGAACCCGGTGCGATCATCGAAAGTCGGCTCGTCGGGTTCGAAGCGGAAGACACCTGCGGAGATCGCGCCCTCGACGAGGCCGCCCGGTGCGAAGCTGAGACCTGCACGGCCACCCCATGTCGTGGAATTGCGCTCCAGTCCGGCAAGATCGGTCTCGAGCCGGAAATCGCGGCGGCTGGCAAAGCCCGTTGCGGTCACGAAGACAGAACCTGCGACCCGGAAGCCGACGGTGGCGCTGCCGCTGTAGGACGTGAAATCGCGGTTGTCGTCGACCACGGACCGCGCGTTATATTTCGCGACATCGGCCTGAAGATCGAGCAGGATCCGTCCGCGTTCGCGGCGGTAATGGCCATTGCCGCTCAGGATGTCGATTTGACGCGGTCCCGGTGCCAGGACATCGCGAGCTTCCGGGTCGCCCCTGTCCTCGATGGCACGCTCGAACTGCGCGCCGAAGCCAAGCGACTCTCCCTCGACAGGCGTCCATGTGAAATCGCCGAAAAAGCGTGCAGCTTCGGAATCCTCGGTCGTCTGGTCGGCATGGCGGCGGACCACCGATTGCGTCCCGATTTCGAAGCGGGATTTCCCGCTGTCGATTGCCGCGGTGACATAAGGAGACAGTTCGAAAACGACGTCGTCGATCTCGTTGTCGGGCAGGGCATAGAGGTTGCTGTCGTATTGCGTGCTCGCGCGCACGCCGACCGTCACGTCGAACGGGCCGATGCGGGTCGGATCGATCTCGTACTCGGGATCGTCACGCGGGATTGCAGGCGCCGTATCGGGCAGCGACTGGGCGGCCAGCGGTGCATGAACGAGCGCCGCTGCTGCGACAGAAAGCGAGAGAAATGTTGCCCCCCGCATCGATCAGAACCAGCGCTCGTAGACGCGGATGCGGTCGCCCGGCATGACCAGCGTGGTCTCGTCCGCCTTGCCGACGACTTCGCGGCCGTCGATGTTGCGTGTCACTTCCACCTCTCCGGAATCGGCGCGATAGGTGTAGCCGCCCGCTGCGGAAATGGCTGCGAGTACGGTCATGCCCTGGCGATAGGTAAACTCGCCGGGACGGTTCACTTCACCCAGCACGTAGAACGGGCGCAGGGCCGCGGGCTGCACGTTGACGACCGGCGCATTGAGAATGCCGGCGCTGCGATACTGGTCTTCGACCTTCGAACCGATTTCGCGGAAGGTAAGTCCGCGGACCTCGATCTGCTTGACCATAGGAAGGGAAATGGTTCCGGAATCGTCGACCGTGTAGTCGCCTGATGCCGCATCGAGGTCCTGCACGGTGATCTTCAGCGTATCGCCGGTATTCACGCGGTATTCGCCGCCCGGAGGTGCCGGAATTGTCGCTAGTCCACCCGGTCCGCCGCACCCGGTGAGTGCTGCGCTTGAAAAGGCGGCGAAGAACGCCATGCCGAGCAATCCGAGTAAGCGGGACATTGTTTTCTCCGTTATTATTGCACCCGTCCTGATGGACCTTCACGGGTGACCCTAGCGCATGCAGGACACCTGCTGGTGGACAATTAAGTCGATGACCACAAAGCGGTTCTCGCGACTAATCCTTATGGGGTAGGTGCGCTCAGGCGACCGCGCTTGCCGCCGGCGCTTTCCATGCCGACAGGTCGAGGCCGGTGAGCTGCTCGGTAAGTTCGATGTCTTCGCGATAGAAGTCATCCATGTGCTCGCGAAGCTTGGGATCGAGTTGAGGATAGCGCACCTCGCGTGCCAGCAGCGACCGGGCGCTTTCGAACCAGAATTTGCCCCTCAAAGGACGGACCGGCTCTTTGAACGGCGCAAGCACCTTGCGCATCAGCAGCGGGAGAAGCATTTCGCGGCTGTTGTTCTCGCGCTTGTAGATCAGCTCGTCGTCGATGGTGATCGGTGCGCCGATGTGGCCGCAAACCCTCTCGATGACGCCGACGGGATCGCGCGAGACATCCTCGTAGGTGAAGACGAGCAATTGCTCGCGCGGAAAATGCTCGAGCCAGCCGGACAGGTGCTTTCCGTAAAGGCCGTCCAGAAGGAAGCGAGGGTGGGGATTGTCCGGGTCGGAAAGGTAGTCTTCCGGTCGATCGTTCACCTCGCCGCGACGGTAGAACATCTTGTAGTCCGAATAGGCCCTGCCGACCGGATTGCGCAGCTGGACTACCAGGCGCGCGTCCGGAAGCATCTTCGCCATCCGCGCTGCGACGTGGGGATCGGACAGGTAATCTGCGGACTTCTCACCGAGCAAGGTCGCGCGGGCAGGGTGGTCGCGGAACCAGTCGAGGTAATGATCTTCGCCCTTCTCGTATTCGCGCGAGAAGAAGTGCGGCTCCGGATCGGGCATGAAGATTGCCGGATTGGCCTGAAGCTGCGCCTGGATCCAGGTGGTTGCCGCCTTGGCTGCTCCGATGATGACAAAGTCTGGCTTGCGCACTGCTGTCACCCGGCTTCCCCGTCCAGTGCGAGAAGCAGGGCAGTGGCAGTCGCGCGCATGTCGTCACACAGCAGGGTATGATCCACTTGCAGCATCAGGGACCTGCGGCCGAGGTCGCGGGCGACAGGAAGTTCGCCATCACGCTTCACCTCCAGGCCTTCGAAGGCCCGTTCGAGGCTCATGTCGGGGCAGGAGCCTGTCCCGATGGCGATCCCCGTTGCGTGCAACCGCTCGATCAGGCGCGTCCGCAGGTCTTCTACCGTCTCGCCAACCGGATCGGTGAGGGCGAAGTTGAACTTGTAGTAGGCGTGTTGGTAGCCCGGCGGAGCCAGTTGCAGGGAGACGCGCGGATCGCTCTCGAGCGCATGGGTCAGGATCTCGGCATTCATGCGTCGACGATCCAGCCAGCCCGGCAGTGTATGGAGCTGGCGGCGGCCGATTGCCGCCTGCATTTCGGTCATGCGGAAATTGGTCCCCGGCTGGTTGCAGACATAGCGGAACTGCCCCGGCATGCCTTGCCCGTCGCGCATAGTTGCACGGCATTTGCCATGATCCTTGTAGGACCACCCGCGCTCGGCAGCTTCCTCTTCACGGAAAAGGCAGATGCCGCCTTCGCCGCCCGTCGACATGATCTTGTCGGTGCAGAAGGAGAATGCGGAGGCATCGCCCCATGAGCCTGCCTTGCGGCCATCGATTGCAGCACCGTGGGCCTGTGCGCAGTCTTCGATCACCTTGAGGCCATGCTTTTCCGCGATCGCGCAGATGCTCGGCATGTCTGCGGGCAATCCGCCGAGGTGGACGCAGAGAATTGCCTTGGTCTTGGGCCCCTCCAGCCGCTCGATCGATTCCGGATCTATATTGTGCGTGCTGGCGTCGATATCGGCAAAGGCGGGCGTCGCTCCCACGGCAAGCACTGCGCTGGCGGTCGCGAAGAAGCTGCGTGCCGGGACGATTACCTCGTCGCCCGGACCGATGCCGAGGGCCCGCATCGCTACTTCGAGCGCTACGGTGCCATTCGCCACGCAGAAGCCATGAGGCATGTCGATGTACTCGGCGAACTCCTCTGCGAAGAGGGTCGTCTGCTGTGCATGGACCAGACCGTTCACCTGCCCCGTGGCGAGAACCGCAACCACGGCGTCGATCTCGTCCTGCTCGTGACGGGGCCAGTGGCTGGCGCGTGGACGCAGGGCCGCGACGGGTTTCTCCTTGGGGGTGAAGATGTTCATGGGGTCGCTGCCGTATCGACCAGGCTGGGCTTCTTCTTGGGCGTGATAAGGTCGAAGCGCGCACCGCTGCTGGGAATTTTCACCAGGTGGTGGGCGATGCGTTCGGCCTCTGCGGCGTCATTGCGCCTCACGGCTTCGAACAGCCGGTCGATGCTCTTGTTGATGAAGGGCAGCGGGATCGGATGCGAGCGTGCTTCGAAGATGCCGCCGATCTTGGAAGGCACCTCTTCCTCGCAATCGTCGAACAACTCCTCGTAGAGTTTCTCGCCCGGTCGCAGGCCGACATACTGGATTTCGACATCGACTTCCGGCTCGAGGCCGTACTGCGCGATCAGGCGATAGGCGAGGTCGACGATCCGCACCGGCTTGCCCATGTCGAGGACGTAGATGCTGCCACGCTCGAGGTCTTCGGCCAGAGCCGATGCGCTGCTCTGGAGGATGAGCTGCACAGCCTCGCGTACGGTCATGAAGAAACGCTCGATGTCCGGATGGGTGACGGTGAGCGGCTTGCCTTCCTCCAGCTGGCGCCGGAAGAGCGGCAGGATCGACCCGCTCGAACCGAGCACATTGCCGAAGCGAACTGTCATGAAGCGCGGGGCATCTGGATCGTCGACACCGCACATGTCGAGCGCCTGGCTGTAGAGCTCGCCGATACGCTTGGTGGCGCCCATCATCCCGACGGGGTTCACGGCCTTGTCGGTCGAGACCTGGACCATCGCCCGCGCGCCGAATTCGGTAACGGCATCGGCGATGTGCTTGGTACCGATGATATTGGTGTGGACGCCTGCGCAGGGATTGAGTTCGACAATCGGCACATGCTTGAGTGCTGCGGCGTGATAGACCACCGAAGGACGGTGCTTTTCGAACACGCGGTTCACTTCGTCGCGTGAACGGATGTCGCAAAGTTCGGGATGGATCTCGAGATCGGGATACTTCTCCCTCAGCGTCATCTCGATCGAATAGAGATTGAATTCGCACAGCTCGAGCAGGATGAGGCGTGACGGACGGAAGCTCGCTAGCTGTCGAGCGAGCTCGCCGCCGATGGTGCCGCCGGCTCCGGTGACGAGGACGCTCTGTCCCTCGATCTGGCGCGTGATGACGTCGCCTTCCATTTCGAACTCGTTGCGACCGAGCAGGTCGGGGACCGACAGGTTCTTGGGGTCCTCTGCGCCGGGGCGCTGGAGTATCTGGCTCCAGTGGTTCTTGATGCGGGAAAGCTCGAGCCCGAGCTCGCGCGCCCGGTGCGTGAGCCGGGTCATCTCGCGATTGCCGAGGTACATTCCGTCATCGAGAGTGATTGCGAGCGAGAACGGTCGACCCTGCGCTTCGGCCGCCTTGGCGATTTCGACCAGCTTGTCGTGACTGCCAAGCACGCGCACGCCGCCGATCCGGTCGATCACGTCGGCTTCGGAAGGCAGCAATATGCCGGCGATGGCGAATTGCGGATCATCCTCGGCCCGCATCAGTTCGATGACCGACATGGCCCATTGCGCGGGTCCGATCAGCAGGGCTTGGGGAAGGTCGGCCCTGACCGCCGCGCCAAGCCTGATCTTGGTGCCTGCCATGTTTTCACGGGCAATCCGCCGCAACGACCTGAGGGCCATCAGCAGCCCCGTCGCCAGCATCCACTGCGTTAGTGCGGCGGCGACAAGACCGAGCCCGAGCGTTGCCTCCTGGCCGAGGATCAGGAGCGTCCAGCCCAGTGCAGAACCCAGCAGTCCGAGGCCGACAACGCCCGCAGCATGGGCAAAGCCGAAGAAGCGCCAGCTCTGGCGGTACATGCGAAACACCAGCAGGGTCGCGGTCGCAGTCGCGGCAAATCCCAGCAGCGCGGGAGGGAAGGTCACGTCGAGCCCATAACCCGACAGCGGAACCATCATTCCCACCGCGAGAAGGCTGACGATGAACGCCGTCATGTCGAGCAATGCCAGCAGCACGGTCCGCAAGAGCCACCGAATGGAGGTGCGGCGATAGGGGCGGACCTGGCGATGCGCACGTCCCAGGCCGACGACCTTGCGGATCGGAGGGGTCCTGCCGCTGGCGGCATTCCAATCGTCGTTCGCGGATCTAACCTCGTCGGTCATGCTGGCGATCGGCCTTCCTGTGCGTGCGGATGATGGGACATGAAATCGGTGCTGCTCTGGGATAGTCGATCACGGCACGCTCGGCAGCGGCGCAATGAGACATCAACCGGAATGGTCGCAATCAGCCCAAGGTGGTGGTGGGGCTAATCCCATGTCGGAACGGATGGGCAGGGTCTTACCCATTTGGCCTGATCGCCCCGGTGCCATCTCAAAGGAGTATGCCCCCTATTGCCGATTGAACCCGCGCCCGCTTCGCGCCGAATATGTCCTTGCGTGGAGGACGAATTTTCCCGTCCTCCGGAGAACATGGCACGAGAACCGGCCGGAAGGACCCGCGAAGTTGAAGATCGTCGTACTATCGAGCCTCGCATATTCGCTGACGAATTTTCGCGGCGACTTGCTGCGGGCGATGAAGGCGAACGGACACGAGGTCGTGGCTGTCGCTCCCGATCACGACGAGAAGGTCGAACGCGAACTGGCCGAAAGCGGGATCGAGTTTCGCACGGTGTCGATGAGCCGGGCAGGGATGAACCCCTTCGCCGATCTCTGGCTGATGCTGCAATATTTCTTCCTGTTCCTGCGCGAGCGGCCCGAACTGGTGCTCGCCTACACGCAGAAGCCGATCGTTTATGGCGGGCTGGTCTCGCGCCTGCTCGGCATCCCGCGCTTCTTCCCGCTGATGTCGGGACTGGGCCATGTCTTCAGCCCGGATAGCGGCGTGCGCCCGCTGATCCGTTCGGCAGTGGCGCGCCTCTATCGGTTGGCGGTGCGCCGGGCGCAGACGATCTTCGTTTTCAACTCGGACGACCGCCAGGACATGCTGGATCTGGGCATCATCAGCCCCGATCAGAACGTCCTGCAGGTCCCCGGCTCCGGGGTCGACCTGCAGCGCTTTCCCAAGGTCGAGCCACCCCACGGCAGGATGCACTTCCTGCTGGTAGCGCGATTGCTGCGTAACAAGGGGATCCTCGAATTCCTCGAGGCGTCACGCGTGGTGAAGCAGTCTTGCGAGCGCTGCGAATTCACAGTGCTAGGCCATATCGACGGGGAGAACCCGGCTGGCTTTGCCGAGGACGAAATTGCCGGCTTCGCTCGGGAGTATCCTGTCGAATTCGTGCCGGGGACCGACGACGTGCGGCCTTATCTCGCCGACAGTTCGGTCTTCGTCCTGCCGTCCACCTACCGCGAGGGACTTCCACGCACGATATTGGAAGCGCTTTCGACGGGTCGGGCAGTGATCACGACCGACATGCCCGGCTGCCGCGATGCGATCGACGACGGGTCCAACGGGTTTCTCGTCAAACCCGGAAATGCGCAGGACCTTGCCCGCGCGATGATGAAATTCGTGGCCGAGCCCAACCTCGTGTTCGACATGGCGACGCGCTCTCGCACGCGCGCCGAGCGGACCTATGACGTCGAGATCGTCAATCGCATGTTGCTCTACGAAATGGACTTGCTGAGGCTGACTGGCGGCCCGACGAAACCTCGGCCGTCCGACAAGCCCGCAGAGAACCTCGCGCCGCGTCCTGCCTATGCAGAAAAGCGCAAGGTGGGCTGAGTGGGGCAGCAGGCAAAGCGCGCAGTGGTGGTGGGAGCCGTCGGTAGCACCGAAGTGGTGCTGGACGCGTTCGCCGAAGCGAAGGGCTGGGAAGTGGTGCTGGTCGTGACGCTGCCTCAGGAACTGAGCTCACGGCACTCCGACTTCGTCGATCTTGGCCCTCAGGCTGAGGCGCTCGGGGCGGAGATTTTGCGGACAGGGAAAACCAATGATCCCGAAACTCTCGCTGCAATCCGCGAGGCACGACCTGACTACATCTTCGTAGTCGGCTGGTCCCAGCTGTGCGGAAGCGATTTCCTTGCCATACGCCCAGGCAAGGTGATCGGCTACCACCCGGCAGCATTGCCAAGGCTGCGGGGCAGGGCGGCCCTTCCTTGGACGATTCTGCTCGACGAGAAGATCACCGCCGGAAGCCTGTTCTGGATGGAGGAGGGCACCGATGACGGTGACATCCTTGCCCAGTCCTATTTCCATCTCGCGCCCGACGAGACTGCGGCGCAGCTTTACGAAAAGCACATGATGGCGCTGCGCGAGATGCTCGACCAGAGCCTGCCACTACTCGCCGAGGACATCGAGCCGCGCCGTGTGCAGGACGAACGCTATGCCACATGGGCGGCGAAAAGGACCGCGCGGGACGGGCTGATCGACTGGAAGGACGATGCCGTTGCCGTCGACCGTCTGGTTCGCGCGGTTGGCCGTCCATATCCCGGTGCATTCACGAATGCGGGCGAGGATCGCCTCGTCATCTGGAAATGCGAACCTGTTTCGGGCGCGAGGCTTCACCACGCCGGGCCCGGCCAGGTCGTCGAACGCGACGGTGATACACTTACGGTCCAGACCGGATCGGGCCTGCTGCGTCTTCTCGAATGGGAAAGCGATAGCGGGAAGCCACCGCGCATGCATGCAATCCTCGGGAGGGGTGATTGAACAAGATTCACGATCTCGGACGCGTGCTGGTCGTTGCTCCGCATCCTGACGACGAGGTGCTGGGGTGCGGCGGCACGATGGCGCGGCTCGCCGCCGAAGGGCATGCGGTTCACGTGCTTGTCGCAACGCGCGGCCAGCCGCCCGCCTTCCCGGAAGAGGGCGTGGCGCGTGTGCGTGCCGAAATGAAAAAGGCCCATGCACTGCTGGATATTGCCGAGACGCATGAACTCGACCTGCCGGCGGCTGCCCTCGACACGGTTCCGGCAGCGCAGGTGAATGCAGAGATTGGCGACATCGTTCAGGCGGTTTCGCCCGACACGCTGTTCCTGCCATTCTACGGTGACATCCACGGCGACCATGCGATCGTCTTCCAGGCCGCAATGGTAGCGGCGAGGCCGCGCCACAACCGCGCGCCGGCCCGCATCCTGTGTTACGAGACGCTGTCGGAAACCAACTGGTATGCGCCACCCGTCACGCCAGCTTTCATTCCCAATGTCTTCATCGACATCGCCGAGACGCTGGAACGCAAGCTCGACGCCTTCAAATGCTTTGAATCGCAGGTCCGCCCGTTTCCGGAAGAGCGATCCGTCGAAGCGCTGGAAGCCCTTGCGCGCTCGCGCGGCGCGATGGTCCATCTGCGCGCGGCCGAAGCCTTCGCGAATATCCGTCAGATAGTCCGCTAGGTCAGACTTTCGGAAACGCGCTTCAGCGGTAGGAGACGTTAGCCTGCATCGCTGTCACGCCATCGCAGCGCACTGCCTCGACACTGTCATCGGCCGATTGCCTCAAGTAGACAGGTTCGCCCAGAAATAGCGGTGCCGTAGCCCGGAAGCTGAAGCTGGCCAGTTCGCCCTTGCGCATGGCGAGGTCCGCGAGCTTGGCGGCAGTGAAGGGGCCGTGGATTATCAGCGCCGGATAGCCTTCGACACCCGTCGTATAGGGATAGTCGTAATGGATGCGGTGGCCGTTGTAGGTCGCGGCGGAAAAGCGGAACAGCGAGACCTCGTCCGGGTGCCATGCCTCGCCTTCGGGTACTTGGGCAGCGGGCTGCGGCAGGGGTACCGGATCGCCTTCGTCGCGGTAGACATAGGTCTGGACCTCGCGCACGCGCAGTTCACCGTCCTGCTCGATCCGCTTTTCGACCTTTGCGAAAACCAGGTCGCCCGTCCGTCCACTCTTGTGCGTAAGCTCGGCAACGCGGCTCGTTTGCTTCGCGGGCGCGCCAAGTTCTAGCTCGCCGGGAAATTCGATGCTTGAGGCCGCGAACATCCGTCGCGGTAGCGTTACGTCCGGAAGGAAACCGCCCCTTTTCGGATGTCCGTCAGGCCCGGTGTCCCCACTCAGCGGATTGGGCAGGAAGAATGCCCAATGCGGAAGCGGTGGCCGATCGCGTTCGTCGACTTTTCCGACCGCCCTTGCGAAACGGCAGAGGGCGAGCGGCGCAAGAGTTTCCTCCTCCACGATCTCGCGCCCGATCGTTTCTTGCCATTGGGCGACTTGGGCTTCGGTCACGCCCGTCATGCTCAGGCGCCCTTGAAGGCTGCCTTGCGCTTCTGGAGGAAGGCGAGGGCACCTTCGACGGCGTCCTGCGTGCTGCCCGCCTTGCGCTGGGCCTTCGCCTCAGCAGCGAGAGTGGCGGCAAAATCCATCTCCAGCCCGTCACGCAGTGTCTGCTTCATCAGGCCGAGGGCGACCGTTGGGCCATTGGCGAGGCGCTCGACCAGCGCCTGCGCTTCTCCGGCAAGCGCGTCGTCCTCGACGCATTTGTAGATGAGACCGATACGCTCAGCTTCTTCTGCGTGGATCTTTTCGCCCAGCATCATCATGCGGGTCGCCTGTGCCGTGCCGATCAGGCGGGGAAGCATCCAGCTGGAGCCGCCATCGGGGACCAGTCCGATATTGGCGAAGGCCTGGAGGAAATAGCCGCTCTTGCCGGCAATCACGAAGTCTGCCGCCAGCGCGATGGAGCAGCCGACACCGGCTGCCGGACCTTGCACCACCGACACCACCGGAACGGGCAGCGACGCGAGCGCCTGGACCATCGGATTGTAATGCTGGCTGAGCGAAGCATAGGCGCGGTCGCCGCCGCTGACCGACATTTCCGCATTCGCCGCAAGATCCGCGCCCGAGCAGAATGCCCTACCTTCGCCCTTCAGCAGGACTGCGCGGGCATCGCCCAGATCGCGGATAGCGGTGAAGATTTCGTCCGCCATTGCGGGCGGGCAGGCATTCAGGCGTTCCGGGCGGTTCAGTGTGATGGTGAGGACATTGCCCTCGCGTTCTGCCCGGATGGTTTCGAAATCGCTCATTGCCTGCTCCCATAATTCTCGTTGCCCGAACCTCTTGGGCAAACCGGTCTGGAAAAGCAACCGATCGAATGGTTCAGGCGGGCTCGTATTCCATGACGCGAACGCGCTTGTCCGAATTTCGCAGCGCGATGGCGAGCGCGTGGGGGGTGGTCGTGAGATAGCGCCACAGCAGGGTCCGCGGCTGGGTCACCATGCGATGCACCCATTCCAGCCCTGCATCCTGCATCCACACAGGTGCCCGGCTATAGTCGCCGGTGATGAAGTTGAAGCAGCCGCCGCAGGTGATGGTCCAGACCGCATCCAGACGATCCTTGTATTGCGCGCAGAACTTTTGCTCCAGCGGCTTGCCGAGCCCGACCCAGAGGAAGTCGGGTTTCTTCTCGGCGATATCGGCGAGGATTTCGTCTTCCCTGCCCCTGAAGAAACCGTGGTGGCGACCGACGATCTTCAGGCGCGGATACATCTCTTCGAGCAGCCGCGCGCATTCGGCATTGGTCTCTTCCGGTCCGCCGAGCAGGTAGAAGGTCCGCCCGCTTTCTTCGCATGCCTTGGCGAAGTCGTGGATCATGTCGGTGGTCGGTGCGCGCTCCGGGATCGGCTCGGCGCAGTATTTGCGCGACATGTTGACGATGAACTGGCCGTCGGCATGGATGACATCGCCGTGGTCGAGTGCTGCGCGGAATTCGGGATTGGTCCGGGCGAGCGAGATGCCCTGTCCGTTGGAATCGAAGATCAGGCGCGTGCGCACGCGCCCATGCTCGTCGGCATAGTCCGCATCGGCATGTGCTGCGTCGACGAAATCCTGGCGGCTGGCGGCAGCAACCCACTGGTCGGCCACATGCACGTGCCGGATCGGCGTCCAAACCTGGTTGGTCATTCAGACCCTCGTAAAACTGTTAGCTGGCGTCCCTGCCGTCCTGTGCCGGCATCTGCCACAGCCCCATGCCTTCTTCGTCGCGGAGGATCAATCCCGCTGTGCCGACCGGCTCGGTCGAGCCATCGGTTAGCCAGGAAAGTGAAGCGCTATCGCTGCCCCGCACCAGCGCGAGCGTGCGCGTGCCTTGCGGTGTGCGAGCGACCACCACGCCCGAGCGCGGCGATCCGTCCCTCGCATAGTGGACCGTATAGGTTTCGACCTCGGCCTCGCCTTCGTATTCCTCGTCCAGTTCCGGAACGGCCCCGCGCTTGGCGTCGGCCTCTTGCTGGTAGTCGAATTCCTGCGGAAAGCGTGCTCCGGTAGGAGTTCCGGACAGGAGGATCGTGTGATTGTGCGTGGCGTAGCCGCCATTGGCGAACAGCAGGCCCTTGTCTTCTGTGCCGCGCAAGCGAATCACCATCTCGGCAACCGCGTGGCTCATGTAATTGCCGATCGGGCCACCGCCGAATGTCAGCCCGCCGAAGACGGTCGCGGGGCGATTGAGCGGCCAGCCGAGCACGCGGCGCGCCATCTTCGGGACACAGGGGAAGCAGGAATAAAGCTCGACATGGGCGAGGTCGTCGGCGCTCACCCCGTTCAGCTCCATGGTCCGCTCGATCGATGTTGAGAGACTGGGCGAATAGTCGTAGCGGTCACGGGCGAGGAAATTGCCATCCTCATGTGCGGCTGCTCCGTGGCCGATGAAGACCAGTTTCTCGTCGGGCTGTCCGCGTTCACGCGCTTCGGCAAGGCTGGTGACGATGAAGCCTGCTCCCTGGTTTACCGAGGAATTGGCGACCTGGAGCTTGGTATAGGGGAAGGCGATCGGCCTGTTCGAGGCGGAAGGCGTGATGACCTCTTCCGCGCTGACCGCCTCGCGTATCCACGCGCTGTCATTGCCCGCCGCTACCTCGCTCATGCCAGACCAGATGGCGCCGCTTTCTGCCTGACCTTCGGCGAGCGACTGGCCAAAGGCTGCGCGCCCGGCATTCTCGTAGAGAGGATAGACGTCGGTAGGCACGACGAGGCCGTAACTGGGAGCATAGCCGCTGCGCTTGCGGTGGCTGGCATCACGCAGGGCGTTGGGCTTTTCGCCATCGTCGCGCGGTTTGAGCGCCGCGAGCTTTGCCGCGGTACGAAGCGCCTCGCCGCCGACAATTGCGCAGATTGTCGCTTCTCCACGAGCGATGCGGTTCGCAGCTTCGTGCAAGAGCAGGATCGGGCTGTCGCCATTGGGCATGGCGGTCTGCATGCGGTGGGCAGGATCGATACCGAGCGTCTCGGCGAGCTTTCCGTCCACCGGATTGAGCTGGGGCCATGCCAATTGCGCCACGACGGAAAGCGAATCGCAGCGCGCCAGCCAGTCGCCACCAGCATCTTCGTCCGCCTTGCGCAGGGCTGCCGCCATCAAGCCGATCGGATCGAGCCCGTCGCCGGGGTCTTGGGGCCGGTCGTTGATCTGGCCGACGCCGATAATGACGGGGGTTTTGCGCGGATCGAGTTCGCTCATCCGCACAGGCTTAGCGATACGCGGCGATTTCGCAAATGAAGGAGGCTGGCTGGGGTGGCAGGGATCGAACCTGCGAATGGCGATACCAAAAACCGCTGCCTTACCACTTGGCTACACCCCAGCAGCGGGCGCTCCTATAGCGCCCCCATCGCGAATGTGAAGGGGTAGCAGTTCGCGTTTCGATGGGCGATAGCGCTTTTCATGACAGACTTGGCCAAAGCCCGTTCGATCCTCGAAACACTGGTGGCATTCGACACCACTTCGGCGCGCAGCAACCTCGCGCTGATCGAGTGGGTCGAGGCCTATCTGGGGGAACACGGAGTCATATCGAACAGGGTGCCCAACGAGGGCGGCGACAAGGCCAATCTGTTCGCCACCTGCGGCCCGGTGGTCGAGGGCGGGGTCATCCTCTCAGGGCATAGCGACGTGGTGCCCGTGGAAGGGCAGGACTGGAGCAGCGATCCGTGGATCGTGAGGGAATCCGGAGGCAAGTACTTCGGGCGCGGCACATGCGACATGAAAGGCTTCCTTGCCTTGGCGCTCGCATGGGTACCGCAGTTCGTGAAGGGAACGCGGCCGGTTCATCTGGCCATAAGCTATGACGAGGAAGTCGGCTGCCAGGGTGCGCCTGCGATGATCGAGCGGATGGCTGCAACCATTCCCGCGCCGCGCCTTGCCGTCATCGGCGAACCGAGCAGCATGAAGATCATCACCGGCCACAAGGGAATTTGCGCTTTCGAAGTGAACATCCGCGGTCACGAAGCGCATAGCTCGCTCGTCGACCACGGCATTTCGGCCAACATGGTCGCCGTCCGCCTGATGTCGAAACTGGCCGAAATCGCGGGTGAGCTCGAGGCTTCCGCCAATCCGGACAATGGCTTCGATCCGCCGCAGGCGACGCTTACCATCGGCGAGATGCAGGGCGGTACTGCGGTCAATATTTTGGCCGGGCATGCGCGTTTCATTTTCGATTTAAGGTGCCCACCCGATGTCGATCCGGATGCTGCTATCGAACCCTTCAGGGAGCTCTGCCGCAAGGTCGATGCGGAAATGAAGGCGAAGTTTCCTGCCACCGGTGTGGAGCTGCAGCAGCTCGCATGCGCACCTGCGATGACGCACGAGGGAAGCGATGATGCCGTGGCATTCGTCCGCAAGCTGACAGGTGAGAATACCGCGCCTTCGCAAGTGGCCTATGGCGCGGAAGGAGGGCAGTTCCAGCGGGCCGGCTTCCCCACGCTGATTTGCGGACCGGGTTCGATCGAGCAGGCGCACCAGCCCGACGAATGGATTGCGATCTCGCAGTTCGAGGAAGGCGCCCGTTTCATGGAGCGCCTTGCCCGCGAACTGGCCTGATCAGAGCCTCTTGCCTTCGAAATCGGCGGCGGAGTGGCGTTCGAGGAGTTGCGTTTCCTCGTCACCCCATGCCTTGTTGACGATCCGCCCGCGCTTCACTGCGGGACGCGCGGCGATCTGCTTGGCCCAGCGTCCGACATTCTCGTATTCGTCGATCGAGAGGAACTTGCGCGCCTCGCCATAAATCGTGCCCTCGACGAAGGGTGCCAGCCACGGCCATGCCGCGATGTCAGCGACCGTATAATCGTCACCGCCCAGATATTCGGTCTTGGCGAGGCGCTGGTCGGCCACGTCGAACAGGCGCTTCACTTCCATCGCGTAGCGGTTGATCGGGTATTCGTACTTCTCCGGCGCGTAGGCGTAGAAGTGTCCGAAACCGCCGCCGATGAAGGGCGCGCTGCCGATCTGCCAGAAGAGCCAGCTCAGCACTTCGGCGCGGGTGTGGTTCGTGGGTAGGAAAGCCCCGAACTTCTCGGCGAGATGCAGCAGGATCGCGCCGCTTTCGAAAATGCGGACAGGGGTCTCGCCGCTTCGATCGAGCAGGGCAGGGATCTTGCTGTTGGGGTTCACGTCGACGAAGCCGCTGGTGAACTGGACGCCGTCCCCGATATTGATCGTATAGGCATCATATTCGGCACCCGAATGGCCCGCTTCGAGCAACTCTTCGAGCATCACGGTTGCCTTCACCCCGTTGGGCGTGGCGAGCGAATAGAGCTGGAAGTCATGCTCGCCCGTAGGCAGTTCCTTCTCTTCGCGCGCGCCGGCAGTGGGACGATTGATGTTGGCAAACTTGCCGCCGTTCTCGGCGTCGTGGGTCCAGACTTCGGGCGGGGTGTAGGTCGGATCGGCCAAATCTAATCTCCTGTTGGCTGGGTCGGTATTACGCCCAACCGTTCGTCGCAAGGTGGGGAACGGATACAGCCTCGCCACGGTTCTTCCCTTCGCCATGACGAAGCTCATCTATGTCGACGATCAATTGCCCGGTATCACACGCAAGGGAGCGGGAAAGGGGTGGGCCTATTACGACGCCACGGGCGAGCTGATTACCGACCGTGCGGAGAAGAAGCGCCTCAACGCGATCGCGCTGCCACCGGCCTATGTCGACGCATGGTTCTGCCCGGCTCCCAACGGGCACATCCTTGCGACCGGCGTGGATGCCAAGGGGCGCAAGCAATACCGCTACCACCCCGAATTCCGCAGCCAGCGCGAGAGCGAGAAGTTCGACAAGTGCCTCGCCTTCGGACAGCTCCTGCCGCTCGTGCGCAAGAAGGTCGAAGAAGACCTGCGCGGTCGCAAGCTCACGCGGGAGCGCGCCGTGGCGAGCGTCGTTCGCCTGCTCGATCTCGGTGCGGTCCGGGTCGGGAACGAAGGCTACGCCGAGCGTAACAATAGCTACGGGGCCACCACGCTGCGCCGCCGCCACGCCGAGGTGACGGGCAAGACGTTGAAGCTGCGTTACAAGGGCAAATCGGGGAAGATGCGCGAGGTCACGCTGACCGATGGCAGCCTCGCCCGAATGGTGCGCAACATGCAGGACCTGCCGGGCCAGAACGTCTTCAAATATGTCGACGAGGACGGAGACGTGCAGGCCGTCGGCTCCAGCGACGTGAACGAATATCTCGAAGCCTGCATGGGCGAACGCTTCACCGCGAAGAATTTCCGCACCTGGCACGCCAGCGTGATGGGGTTCGAATGCCTGCGAACAGGTGAGGGGCGGATGCCGATGAAGGCGCTGCTCGAATGCGTCGCCGAACGATTGGGCAATACGCCTGCTGTCACGCGCAAGAGCTACATCCATCCTGCGGTGATCGACCTTGTCGAACGTCAGGAAGACTGGCGCGAAGGCCTCCAACTTCCCCGCGCAACACAATGGCTGACCCGCGAAGAACGCGGCTTGCTCAGCCTGTTGCAGGAAAGCCCCGCAGCCGCGGAACTGCTGGCGGCATGAGTATCTTTCTTGCGGTAATTATCCTTTTGAGATAATCGCTCCGCCATGCATTTGGCAGGTCAGAAACTGAAGACCTGGCGTCTGGCGCAGGACCCGCCGCTCTCCGCGGAGGAATTCGCCTCGCGCCACGGGTTCAAGACGCAGACCGTCTTCGGCTGGGAGAGCAAGGGGCGCATTGCCCGCGCCGATGCCCAGCGCAAGCTCGCAGAGCTGGGTATCTGCCAGCCGGCGGACTGGATCGAGCCTGCCCTTCAGGAAAAGAAAGACACTTCACGCATGGCGAAGAGCGATACGCATCCCTTCTACGACCTTCACACGCACGGCTTCGTGCGCGTGGCGACCGCGACGCCGAGGGTTCGCACGGCCGATATCGCCTACAACGCGGAAGGAATACTCGAGCAGGCGCGCAAGGCGCACGAGCGCGGGGTGGACCTGCTGCTCTATCCCGAGCTGTGCCTGTCGTCCTATGCGATCGACGATCTGCACCTTCAGACCGCGCTCTTGGAAACAGTGGAGCGGCACCTCGCCGACATCGTCGAGGCATCGCGCGATCTAGCGCCGGTACTGGTCATCGGCGCGCCGCTGCGGCGCAATGGCCGGATCTACAATTGCGCTGTGGCGATTGCGCGCGGCAAGCTGTTGGGCGTCGTCCCCAAGAGCTACCTGCCCAACTATCGCGAGTTCTACGAAAAGCGCTGGTTCAGCCATGGCCGCGAATGCGTGGGGCTGGAAATCGAGGTGAACGGCGATACCGTGCCCTTCGGTACCGATCTCGTTTTCGATGCCGACGACCTGCCCGGTTTCACCTTCGGTATCGAGATCTGCGAGGATTTCTGGTCGCCCAATCCGCCCGGAACGCTCGCCGCGCTGGCGGGCGCGACGGTCCTGCTGAACCTCTCGGCGTCCAACATCACCATCGGCAAGTCCGACGAGCGACACATGCTGACGCGCGCCAGTTCGAGCCGGTCGGTCTGTGCCTATGCCTATTCGGCCAGTGGCCATGGCGAGAGCACGACCGACCTCGCGTGGGACGGTCAGGGCATGATCTACGAGCTCGGAGACCTGCTGGTGGAAAGCGTACGCTTCGACCACGCGCCCGAGCTCTGCGTCGCCGATGTCGACACCAAGCGCATTCTTGCCGAGCGCATGCGGATGCAGACATGGGGCGATGCGGCCGATGCGGCGGGCCGACCCGAGGACTGGTATCGCCGCGTGACCTTCTCACACGGTCACGCGCCGAAAGACATCGGTCTGGAACGCCCGATCCGCCGTTTCCCCTTCGTGCCCAACCGGCAGGAGAAGCTGGACGAGGATTGCTACGAGGCATTCAACATCCAGGTCGATGCGCTGATGCGCCGGATCGAGGCGACCCGGCCCAAGTGCCTCACCATCGGTATCTCGGGCGGGCTGGATTCCACCCATGCCCTGCTCGTCGCGGCCAAGGCGATGGACCGGCTGGGAAGGCCGCGCAGTGATATCCGTGGCTATACCATGCCCGGCTTCGCCACGTCCGAAGGCACCAAGTCCAACGCATGGAAGCTGATGAAGGCATTCGGCATCACCGCCGAAGAGATCGACATCAAGCCGACGGCCACCTTGATGCTGGAAAATATCGGCCATGCCTTTGCCGATGGCGAGCCGGTCTATGACGTTACCTTCGAGAACGTGCAGGCGGGCCTCAGGACTGATTACCTCTTCCGCCTCGCCGGACAGCATGGCGGATGGGTCATCGGGACGGGCGATCTGTCCGAACTGGCGCTGGGCTGGTGCACCTACGGCGTAGGCGACCAGATGAGCCATTACGGCGTCAACGCGGGCGTACCGAAAACGCTGATCCAGTACTTGATCCGCTGGACCACGACGACCCACCAGTTCGACGTGGGCGTAGATGAAGTCCTGCTTGCGATTCTCGATACGGAAATCAGCCCCGAACTGGTACCCGCTGGCGAAGACGGGTCGATCCAGAGCACGCAGTCGATCATCGGTCCGTACGAACTCAATGATTTTTTCCTGCACCACGTGATCCGCTGGGGACAGAGTCCGAGCCATGTCGCCTTCCTCGCCTGGCATGCGTGGAAGGATGCCGAGGCGGGGCAATGGCCGATCGATTTCCCGGAAGATGCGAAGAACGAATACGACCTCGCTACGATTGCGAAGTGGCTGGAAAATTTCGTGAAACGCTTCTTCGGCTTCAGCCAGTTCAAGCGCAGCGCGCTCCCCAACGGGCCGAAGGTCAGCGCCGGTGGCGCGCTGTCACCGCGCGGCGACTGGCGTGCGCCCAGCGATGCCGTAGCGGATTTGTGGCTCGAGGACCTGCGTCGAAACCTGCCCGACTGACCTTGCGGCCTTGGCCGCGATAGGGCAGCTTGCCCTCAATCGGATCGTAGGGACGCGATCGGCCAAGGGCACAGAGCCAGCCGGCACTCTTTTTTGGGGGGGTAGCGATGGCGTCTGCTGCGTCGGGCAATTCGATGATACTGGAGAACAGCCAGCGACTGCGGCTGTTCACTCTTTTCATTCTTTACGTGGGGCAGGGCATGCCCATCGGGCTGTTCTGGTTTGCCATTCCGGCATGGATGGCAGTGAACGGTGCGCCCGCAGCCGATGTCGGTTCGGTTGCAGCGCTGACGGCGCTGCCATGGTCGCTCAAGCTGGTGAACGGCTTCATCATGGACCGTTACACCTTCCTTCCGATGGGACGGCGCAGGGCGTGGATACTCGGCGCGCAGTTCGTCATGATCGCTTTCCTCGTCATCGGGGCGCTGGTTGATCCCACCGTCACAGATGTCGCGATCCTCGGCGGTATCGGCTTCGCGGTGAACATGGCGACCACCTTCCAGGACGTCGCGGTCGACGGCCTAGCGGTAGACATCATGACCGAGGACGAGCGCGCCCGCGGATCGGGAATGATGTTCGGCGGTCAGGCGATCGGCATTGCTGCCGCCACGGCCATCTGCGGGTTCGTGATAGAGGATTTCGGCGCGCCGGCAGCCTTTCTGATCGTGTCGGTCCTCATCTTCGCGCTGTGCATCTACATCGCCTCCTTCAGGGAACGTAGCGGCGAACGGTCGCTGCCGTGGGGGACCGGCAAGGCGCATGAGCGCAATCTTGCCATCCAGCTCGATGCATGGTGGCCGCTCCTGAAGGCAACGTTCAATTCGATGCGCAAGCTGGTCAGCCTGCTGTGGATACCGTGCCTGTTCGGGCGCGGCGTCCTCTATGGCGGTTTCACCGGTGCCACTCCGCTGATCGGGGCCAATTACGCGGGCTGGGATACGTCGGAAATCTCCAGCCTGACTGCGACTGCCGGCCTGCTGGCGGGCGTCCTGTGCATGACGCTGGGAGGATGGCTCGGAGACAGGTTCGGCGCGAAACGGATCGGCATCATGTGGGTCGCATCGGGCATCGTGCTGTGCGCCTTGATGTACCTCGGGGTCGAGCACTGGAGCAACTCGGCGGTGTTCATGGCCTTCGTGTATTTCTGGATACCGCTGGACATGCTGATCACGGTTGCGCTGCTGCCGATTTCGATGCGCCTGTGCGACCCGACTGTCGCGGCCACACAGTTCACGATCTACATGGCGATATCCAACTTCGGCATCTCTTTCGGAGCCTTCATGCTGGGCAAGACCGATGCCTTGGGAGGGTTGCCGTCGATCTTCATCATCGTGGGCGCTGGCCTTGCGGTAGCGCTTACCCTGCTTCTGACCGTCCAATACCCGCGCCGCCCCGAATATTACGAGATCCAGAAGCGGCGCGAGATCCTGGCGGCGCACAAACCGGCCTGACCCGAACGAAAACTGCCGGAGAGCCATCGCTCCCCGGCAGTTCCTTCGGGACGGAAGGTGGTCTTACTTGCGGTCCAGCGAAATCGCGCCCGGACCAAATGCGGCGAGCTGCAACAGGCCGCCTGCGATGGCGATATTCTTGAAGAACATTACGAACTGCGTCTGGTCGCCGATCTGGTTGTGGAAGACGAAGGCCGTGACCAGCGTGAAGAACGCAAGCCCGATGGCTGCGAGGCGAGTCCGGTAACCGGCGATGAGCGCCAGTGGGCCGAGGATCTCGACTGCCACAGCGCCCCAATAGGCAAGCTGCGGCGCCGGCAGTCCGACCGACTCGATATAGCCGATCGTACCGGCAGGGTCGGCGATCTTGTTGATGCCCGCGAGCAGGAAGATGGCTGCAAGCATCAGCCGGGCCAGCAGCGGAAGCCAGCGGGTGTCGGCGGAGGTCGGGGTGGCCGCACCGGCGTTGAGAGTGGTCGTGTTCATGAGTTTGTCCTTTCGGGATCGAGGCCTCAGGCGGCCAGCTTTTCGACTTCCTGATGGGCTTCTGCGATCTTCTCTTCGCCGCCTTCACCCATGATGCCGTCAGCCGCGACCACTTCGACATCGTTCATGCCAAGGAAGCCGAGGAAGAACTTCAGCCAGGGCGACATGAAGTCGATTTCGCTGCCCAGCCGGGTGCCGCCGGAAGCCGCCGTGATGTAAACCTTCTTGCCCGTAAGCAGGCCTTCAGGGCCATTGGCGGTATACTGGAAGGTGGTGCCGGCGCGGGCCACGAGGTCGGCCCATGCCTTCACTGTTGCCGGAACCGAGAAATTATAGACCGGCACGCTGAAAACGATGGTGTCTGCGGCCTTGAGTTCATCGATCAGCTCGTCGGCGATCTTCGCCAGCTCGTGCTGTTCGTCGGAGCGCTCGGCATAGGGCGCAAGATTGGCTGCGAAACGCTCGGCATCGATGAAGGGAATATCGTTCTTCGACAGGTCGCGAGTGACGACGTCTGCGCCGTGCTTGGCCTTGAGGCCCTCGACCAGCTTGTCGCCGAGGCTGCGCGATACGCTTTCGCCGTCACGGATGCTGGCGGTGATGTAAAGAATGGTGCTCATGTCTGTGTCTCCTGATCAGGCCGCGTCGACGAGGACGAGTTCGCTGTCTTCGAGTGCGGTGATGGTGATGCTGTCTTCCTTGGTGATGGCGAGGCCGTCACGGGCCTTTGCCTCGATGTCGCCTACGCGGATGCTGCCGGTGGCGGGCACCAGATAGAGGTGACGGTCGGCGGTGCGCGGCGTGTAGGTCACGCTCTCACCGGCCTTCACCGTCGCACCGAGCACGCGGGCATCGGTGCGGATCTTGAGGGCGTCGTCGTCATTAGCCGCGCCGCTGGCGAGGGGGACGAACTGGCCCGCACGATCGCCCTTGGGGAACTGGCGTGCACCCCAGTCGGGATCGCCGCCGCGTTCGGACGGGATGATCCAGATCTGGAAGAGCGTGGTCTCCTCGTCCTCGAGGTTGAACTCCGAATGCGCGACACCGCGTCCGGCGCTCATCACCTGGACGTCGCCGGCTTCGGTACGGCCTTCATTGCCCATGCTGTCGCGGTGCGTGATCGCGCCGGTGCGGACATAAGTGATGATTTCCATGTCCTGGTGCGGGTGGGTCGGAAAGCCGCTCTTCGGGGCGATCTTGTCGTCGTTCCAGACGCGCAGCGCGCCCCAGTTCATGCGGGAGGGGTCGTGATAGCCTGCAAAGGAGAAGTGGTGGTTCGCATCGAGCCAGCCGTGGTTGGCCTTGCCGAGGCTGTTGAAGGGACGATGTTCGATCATGTTTGGTCTCCTGAAAGGGTCGGGAGGATTGCTTCGTTGGACCAAGAGTTAGGCGTTGCCCCGCGTTCCGAAAACTGCGATAAAACGCGGCAAGATGTTCAGCAAATCCGAACAGTGAAGCTGGGTGAGCCCAGTCTCGACCAATTGCGTATCTTCCTCGCGGTAGCCGAGGAGGGCAGCTTCGGTGCGGCCGCTCGCAAGATGGGTCGCGCGGTATCGGCAGTCAGCTACGGCATCTCGCAGATGGAGGCCCAGCTGGGCGTCACCCTGTTTGCCCGCGAAGGTTCGCGCAGGCCGGTGCTGACCGAGGAAGGCAAGGGCCTGCTGGCGGAGGCCAAGGCGGTCGCCGACGGGATAGATACTTTGCTCGCCAAGACGCAGGGGCTCCATGCGGGGCTCGAAAGCGAGGTCTCGCTGGTGGTCGACGTGATGCTGCCCGGCGAAGTGACGGCGAGCGTGCTGCGCGATTTCCGCCGCTTCTACCCCAATGTCGCCCTGCGCCTGCAGGTCGAGGCGCTGGGGGCTGTGGCGGCCTGCCTGCTCGACGGCAGCGCGGACCTCGCGATTGGCGGGCCCGTGCTGGCCGACCATGCCGAACTCGAAAGACAGGCGATCGGGGCCGTCGAACTGGTGCCGGTTGCTGCACCAGACCATCCGCTGTCACGCTCGGGCGTGAAACCGGGAGAGAGCCGCAAGCACCTCCAGCTCGTGCTCACGGACCGGTCGCCGCTGACCGAGGGGCGCGAGTTCTCCGTCCTTGCGCCGGAAAGCTGGCGGCTGGCGGACCTCGGCGCAAAGCATGCGCTGCTCAAGGAAGGGATCGGCTGGGGCAATATGCCGCGCCACATGGTGAGCGGCGATATCGAGGAAGGGCGCCTGTGCGAACTCGACCTGCCCGAGAAACCCGGCGCAAACTATACGCTCAGTGCATTATGGCGCCGCGATGCGCGTCCGGGCCCCGCGACCAGCTGGCTGATCGACGCGATACGTGAGCGACTGGGAGCGTGCAGCGGGGTGAATACTTCTGTGAGCGGTGTGAGCTAGTCTGGCGCGCAAGGTCTTTTGGTCCAACGATGATCAAGACCGCGGCGTGCAACTTCGACTTTCGCTCCAACAGGGCATTCCCGTGCCCGGTTGGGGCTGGTGACCAATTGTGTTCTGTAGCCGTCGTCGGTCAGGACGGTTGTTAGATAAGACGTCCCTGTGTTCGAAGGAATAAGGTTGATCGAGACGACTTCGCCGGTGATGATCTCGAATTCCGCATCATCGAGACCTTTGGCGTGCCAACCTTCGAGATTTTGTAGAACGAAGGCAAAGATGCAGAGCGTGCCGAGTAAAAGCGCGACCTGAATTCGTTCCTTGCGTGTCGTTATTCGCGCCAAGCCGCTCAACTCAAAGCTTCATCGTCCAGCCGTGCGTGTCCTCGACACTGCCCTTCTGGATACCGACGAGCCGCTCGCGGATTTTGTTGGTCATCTGACCGGTGCCGCCGCTGCCGATGGTGAATTCGCCATCGGGGCCGAGCACGGTGCCGACCGGGGTCACGACAGCTGCCGTACCGCAGGCCATCGTCTCGAGCAGCTTGCCCGTGGTCGCATCGGCGCGCCACTGGTCGATGCTGTAGGGTTCCTCGCGCACCTGTAGGCCTTCTTCGCGCAGGAGCTCGATCAGGCTGTTGCGGGTGATGCCCGGCAGGATCGTGCCGGTAAGCGGCGGAGTAATCACTGTGCCGTCGTCAAAAACGAAGAACAGGTTCATGCCGCCCAGTTCCTCGACCCACTTCTTCTCGACCGCGTCGAGGAAGACCACCTGGTCGCAGCCGTTCTCGATGCCTTCGGCCTGCGGGACGAGGCTTGCGGCGTAGTTACCGCCGGTCTTTGCAGCGCCGGTGCCGCCGGGGGCTGCGCGCGTGTAGTTGCGGCTGACCCAGATCTTCACCGGCTTCGCGCCGCCCTTGAAATAGGGGCCGACGGGGCTGGCGATCAGGATGTATTTGTACTGCTTGGCCGGACGCACGCCGAGGAAGGCTTCCGAGGCGAACATGAATGGGCGCAGGTAGAGCGAACCGTCGGGATCTCCCGGCACCCAGTCACGGTCTGCAGCGACCAACTGGCGGATCGATTCGAGGAACAGTTCCTCGGGCAGGTCGGGCATGGCCATGCGGCGGGCGCTTTCGTTGAAGCGGCGCGCGTTCTGCTCGGGGCGAAAGAGGGCGAGCGTGTCGTCACCCTGCTTGTAGGCCTTCATCCCCTCGAAGATTTCTTGGGCGTAATGAAGCACGGCCGCTGCCGGATCGAGGCTGATCGCCTCGCGCGGGCCGAGCGTCGCCTTGTGCCAGCCGCCCTTTGCTTCGTCGTAGTCGATCACGACCATGTGGTCGGTGAACAGCTTGCCGAAACCGGGGTCCTTCAGCGCCTCGTCGCGCTTGTCGGCAGGCGTGGGGGCGGGGTGGGGGAGATGCTCGAATTCCATGCCCGCGCGGTTAGTGTGAGTAGGCTCGCAGGGCAAGTTTTCTAGGCCCAAAAATGAGAAGGGCAGCTCCATCCGAAGATGGTGCTGCCCTTTTCATGGTCAGCGGCGGAAGCGCCGCTCACGAAGTCTCTAAGGGTATGGAACTACCGATAGTACCTCGCGCGGAAACTTGCCGACCTCTCTGCTGAACCATGAGACATCGGATCACCTCCTTTCGCGCTTGTGAGCTAGAGGGCTTATCAGGGCCCCCAAGACCGCGTTCGCCGCTGATCTTGAGTACAATTTGAGTCTTTTCGGGACGCAAAACAAGGCTTGCAAAAAAGTTTTCCCACGTCAGAATTGTCGTTTGTGGCTCGGAGCGGACTCCGGGCCTTTTTCACGCCTGAAATGGAGCGCCGTCCCAGTCGGTAACCTGGTGAGGGAATCGGCTCAGCGGCAAGCCTCGATCACGCGGGTCACCTCTGCCCACGGGGGCAGGTAAAGTGTGGTCATTCCTGAAGTTTCCACAGCGAATCGTCCACGGGTCACTGCCATGGCGTCGAGAAGGCGATCGTTCGACGAAAGCATCACCGTCGCCAGTGCCGGGTCATCCAGCGGTTCGGTCTCGAACGCGCGGTCCATGGTTTCGGTTCTGATCTGCATGACCAGCGGGCCCGGGCTTGCCGAAGGACGTGCGAAACCGAAGGTCTTGGTCGCCTTTTCACAGCGCATGAAGAACAGCGGGACCATCGCGTCCGTGCGATAGATGGCGATGGCCTCTGCACGCTCGTCATCGAAAACCCATTCGCCCGGTGTGCGCGGCTCGTTGATCCAGTCTTCGAATGCCAGCTCGGTCATGGGCGCGGATGAAGAGGCAGGCGTTGGGATGGGAGAGGGTGCGGGCGCCGGAGCGGGTGCCTGCGCAGCCGGGCTCGGGCTGGGTGCCGGCGTGGAGTCGGGTGCAGGGACGCACGCAGCCACGCAGAGGGCACAGGAAAGGAGGATCGAGCGGGCAAGGGCGATATGCGAGGCTTTCATGCTTCCCCAATGCTCGCTAACGGCTTTGTTTCCTATGGCTAAGAAACGTCTCGATCAGATGCTGGTGGACCGCGGGCTGGTGGAAAGCCGCACCCGTGCGCAGGCGCTGGTCATGGCGGGCCTCGTCTTTTCGGGCGAGCAGAAGCTGGCCAAGCCCGGCCAGCAGATGGCCGAGGACGCACCACTGGACGTCCGCGGGCGCGATCATCCCTGGGTCAGCCGTGGCGGGATCAAGCTTGCCCACGCGATCGAACATTTCGGCCTCGACCCCACGGGCGTGACCGCAATGGATATTGGCAGCTCGACCGGCGGCTTTACCGATGTGCTGCTGCAGGGCGGGGCTAGCCACGTGTTTGCGGTCGATAGCGGCACCAACCAGCTGGCGTGGAAGCTGCGGCAGGACGAGCGCGTGACGGTGCTCGAGCAGACCAGCGCCCGCATCCTGACCCGCGAGATGATCGACCGGCCGGTCACCTGGGTGGTGTGCGATGCCAGCTTCATTGGCCTCGCCAAGGTACTCGACCGCCCGCTGGTACTGGCCGAGCGCGATTGCCGCCTCGTTGCACTTATCAAGCCCCAATTCGAGGTCGGGCGCGAGGAAGTGGGAAAGAAGGGCGTCGTCAGCGACCCCGCACTCCACCAGCGCGTGTGCGACGAAGTGCGAGAATGGGTGGAGGGCCTCGGCTTCGAGGTGCAAGGCATCGTGGAAAGCCCGATCACGGGACCTGAAGGCAATGTCGAGTTCCTGATATCGGCCCATCGAACTTAACGCATTTCGATACAAGATTTACGTAAAACATAAAAAAGCTATTGCCAATCGTTTTTCTCGCTGCCATCCAGCCTTTCATCAGCTTTGGAGGAAGAGATGACAGGTGTCTGGACGAAACGGTTTGTGAACGCGCTGCTGGTGCTGGTTGCCATCGCGGCGCTCGCAGCGGTGCTGCGTGCGGGCGGCGCGATCGCCGAGGGCAAGTTCCACATGGTGAGCTATCCCGCATCGAGCGAGAACATCCGGATGGAACCGCTGGGCGGTTGGGCGACCGTCTGGCAGTTGCAGGAGGGTACGGTGCGTGTTGACGATCACACCTGGCTCCGCATTGCGCGCCTCGTCGGCCAGCTTGTCGGTTTGGGGTTACTCGCTGGGATATTCTGGCAACTGCGCGGGACGCTGGTCCGCATCGGCAAGGGCGAAGTTTTCACCGAAGCGAACATCTCCTCGCTGCAGATGATCGGCAAGCTGCTGGTCGCCGCTAGCGTTTTGTCGATTTCGATCGTTTTCATGACGCAATACGCCATTCTCGAGGCGATCCCGCCGATGGAGGATCGCGTCATCCACTCCTCGATCAGCTGGAGCGTGAAGGGTGTCGAGAACATCTGGATGGAATACGAGCCGCCGATCATCCCCATGCTGCTTGCGATGACCGCCTTCGTCACGGCAGGTGCATTCCGGTCGGGCATGGAATACCGCCAAGACAGTGAAAGTGTGGTCTAATGGCGATCGTCACCAATCTCGATGTTATGATGGCGAAGCGGAAGGTCAGCTTGAAAGAGCTGGCCGACCGCATCGGCATTTCGAACACCAACCTCTCGCTGCTCAAGACCGGCAAGGTGCAGGGCGTGCGCTACAAGACGCTCGACGCGATCTGCCGCGAGCTCGACTGCCAGCCCGGCGATATCCTCGAATATCGACCCGGCGAGGAGGAAGAAGAGGCGGGCGACGATTGACGTTGCGGCACTCTCGGCTCTAGGCGCTCTGGCAATCGTATTCACGGAGAGAACATGTCCGCCAATATCGCCGAAATGGAACGTCGCCGCGAAGCCGCCAGGATGGGCGGGGGCGAGAAACGCATCGCCGCGCAGCACGCCAAGGGCAAGCTGACCGCGCGTGAGCGGCTCGACGTGCTGCTGGATGAAGGCAGCTTCGAAGAGCTCGACACCTATGTCGAGCATGACTGCGTCGATTTCGGCATGCCGGACCAGAAGATTCCCGGCGACGGCGTGGTCACCGGCAGCGGCACGATCAACGGCCGCCTCGTCTATGTTTTCAGCCAAGATTTCACCGTCTTCGGCGGCTCTCTTTCCAAGCGGCATGCGGAGAAGATCTGCAAGGTCATGGACACCGCGATGAAGGTCGGCGCGCCGGTGATCGGCCTCAACGACAGCGGCGGCGCGCGCATCCAGGAGGGCGTGGCCTCGCTCGGCGGCTATGCCGAGGTGTTCCAGCGCAATGTGCTCGCATCCGGCGTGGTGCCGCAGATCAGCCTCATCATGGGACCGTGTGCGGGCGGCGCGGTGTACAGCCCCGCGATGACCGACTTCATCTTCATGGTCGAAGACAGCAGCTACATGTTCGTCACCGGCCCCGACGTGGTGAAGACGGTGACCAACGAGGTCGTCACGCAGGAAGAACTGGGCGGGGCGAAGACGCACACCACCAAGACCAGCGTTGCCGACAACAGCTTCGAGAACGACATCGAAACCCTGCTCGCGACACGCGATTTCTTCGATTACCTGCCGCTGTCCAACCGCGAGGAAGTGCCCGAGCGCCCGACCAGTGATCCGTGGGACCGCATGGAGGATAGCCTCGACACGCTGATCCCCGACAACGCCAACCAGCCCTATGACATGCATGAAGTCATCAGGAAGACGCTGGACGAGGGCGATTTCTTTGAAGTGCAGCCGAACCATGCCGCCAACATCATTTGCGGCTTCGGCAGGGTGGAAGGGCGCACTGTGGGCGTGGTGGCGAACCAGCCGATGGTGCTCGCCGGCGTGCTCGACATCAATTCGTCGAAGAAGGCCGCGCGTTTCGTGCGCTTCTGCGATGCCTTCGAAATCCCGATCCTGACCTTCGTCGACGTGCCCGGCTTCCTTCCCGGCACGGCGCAGGAGCACAATGGCATCATCAAGCACGGCGCGAAGCTGCTCTTCGCCTATGCCGAGGCGACAGTGCCCAAGATCACCGTCATCACCCGCAAGGCCTATGGCGGCGCTTATGACGTGATGGCGTCCAAGCACCTGCGCGGCGACCTTAACTACGCTTGGCCCACCGCCGAAATCGCCGTGATGGGCGCAAAGGGCGCGGTGGAGATCATCTTCCGCCAGGACCGCGACGATCCGGGCAAGATCGCCGAGAAGACCAAGGAATACGAAGAGCGCTTCGCCAACCCCTTCGTGGCAGCGCAGCGCGGCTATATCGACGAGGTGATCTACCCGCACTCGACGCGGCGGCGGATCGCGCTGGGGCTAAGGAAGCTGCGCACGAAGCAGCTCGAGAACCCGTGGAAGAAGCATGATAATATCCCGCTTTAGTAACCCATGATTAAACCAGTTCTCAAAAACCCCCTTACATACCTCGGCTTCGGCCTAGGTTTGGCCGCAGGGATTATAGCCGCGGGGCCGGTGTCCTTCGGGCCTGAAGATAGCGCTCGGTTCTTGGGTGCTATGGTCGGGTCGTTAATCACTGTCTCTGGGGCAATCGCGTTGTTTTTCCTGAAAGAAGAGTATGATTCTCGAAAACGCGTGGAGATGGTTAGGACGACGCTGAAGGACTTGTTGGCAATGTGCATGGTCGGAAAGGACAAAGCCACGACTTCAGATCCCAATACTCGTTCGTCCGTGAAACCGGTTGTCGCCCAGTTTCGCCGCGCTCAAGCGCTGACTGCCAAGTTTGAATTTGATGATGTGAGGATTTCAGAGGCCCACTTCTGGTTGAATGCACTGTCCGATAATTTTGATGTCGACGAAATTTTCGATGGCGATGAGAATCTTTCGGAAGAAGAGCGGTTGCAAGTTTGCGAGCTATTCCAAAATGCCGCGGAATCGGCACTTGAGAAACTGAACCGCAAGAAGAGCGCCTAAGCCAAGTCGCTGCTCCGACAGCAGGGGCTAAAGGAGAAGACATGAAACTCGGCCGTCTCAACCATATCGGCGTCGCCACGCCCTCGATCGAGGAATCGGTGCGCTATTACCGTGACGTCATGGGCGCGACGCGGTTCCACAAGCCCTTCGATCTCGAGGCGCAAGGGGTGAAGGTCTGCTTCGTCGACACGCCCGGAGAAAACGGCACCAACGGAACGCAGATCGAGCTGATCGAACCGCTCGGCCCAGACAGCCCCATCGCCAAGTTCCTCGAGAAGAACCCCTCGGGCGGGCAGCACCATGTCTGCTACGAGGTCGAGGATATCGAGGACGCGCGCAAGTGGTTCGAGGAACTCGGCAAGCGCATCCTCGGCCCCACGCGCATCGGCGCACACGGCACGCCCATTTTCTTCCTCCACCCGAAGGACATGATGGGCCAGCTGACCGAAATCATGGAAACGCCCAAGGACAACGCGCACTGGTCGAATTGACCGCGCGACACTGGAATTACGATGACCGACAAGCCGACATATGACGACTGGAAGCCCCTTGCCGACAAGGAGGTGAAGGGCCGCGACCTCACCTGGCACACGCCCGAGGGTATCGAGGTGAAACCGCTCTACACGAGCGAGGATACGCAAGGGATCGACCCCGGCGTTCCCGGCATCGCGCCGTTCACGCGCGGGCCCTATGCCTCGATGTACACCGGCCGTCCGTGGACCATCCGCCAGTATGCGGGCTTCTCGACCGCCGAGGAATCGAACGCCTTCTATCGCCGCAACCTCGCGGCGGGGCAGAAGGGCCTCTCGGTCGCTTTCGACCTCGCCACGCACCGCGGCTATGACAGCGACCACCCGCGCGTGGTCGGCGATGTCGGCAAGGCGGGCGTCGCGATCGACACCGTGCGCGACATGGAAATCCTGTTCGACCAGATCCCGCTCGACACCATGAGCGTGTCGATGACGATGAACGGTGCGGTCATTCCCGTGCTCGCTTTCTATATCGTCGCGGCAGAGCGGCAGGGGGTGAGCCAGGACAAGCTCGCCGGGACCATCCAGAACGACATCCTCAAGGAGTTCATGGTCCGCAACACCTATATCTACCCGCCCGAACCGAGCATGCGGATCGTCTCCGACATCATCGCATATACCTCGGCCAACATGCCGAAATTCAATAGTATTTCGATCTCGGGCTATCACATGCACGAGGCCGGGGCGACCGCCGTGCAGGAACTCGCCTTCACCATCGCCGACGGCAAGGAATACGCCAAGCGCGCGATGGAAGCAGGGCTCGATATCGATGCCTTCGCGCCGCGCCTGTCCTTCTTCTGGGGCATCGGCATGAACTTCTTCATGGAGATCGCCAAGATGCGCGCCGCGCGTCATCTGTGGCACGATGTCATGGAAGGGCTAGGGGCGCAGAACCCCAAGTCGAAGATGCTGCGCACGCACTGCCAGACGAGCGGTGTGAGCCTTCAGGAGCAGGACCCCTACAACAACGTCATCCGCACCACGATCGAAGCGATGGCGGCAGTGCTGGGCGGCACGCAGTCGCTCCACACCAATGCGTTGGACGAGGCAATCGCCCTGCCGACCGATTTCTCCGCCCGCATCGCCCGCAACACTCAGCTGGTGATCCAGGAAGAGACCGGCATCACCAATGTCGCCGATCCGCTGGGCGGCAGCTATTACATCGAGAGCCTGACAGCCGCTCTGCTGGACGAGGCCCGCAAGCTGCTCGACGAGGTCGAGGCGGCTGGCGGCATGACCGAATATGTCGCCAGCGGCAAACCCAAGGCGCAGATCGAGGAAGCGGCGGCCGCCAAGCAGGCGAGCGTCGACAAGGGCGACACGGTCATCGTGGGCGTCAACAAGTACCGCCTACCCGAAGAGGCCGATATCGACACGCTCGACATCGACAACCACGCAGTCCGCCAGAGCCAGATCGCACGCCTCAAGAAGGTGCGCGAAGGGCGCGACGATTTCGCCTGCAGGGCGGCGCTCGACGCGCTTGCTCGCGGTGCGGGTCAGCGCGAGGGCAATCTGCTCGAACTCGCGGTAGAGGCTGCACGCCACGATGCGACGCTCGGTGAGATCAGCCAGGCGATGGAAGACGCCTATGGCCGCTACGACACGATGCCCAAGCCGGTGCGCGGCGTGTACTCGGAAGCCTATTCCGAAGACGATCGCTACCAGCAGGTGGTCGCAGGCGTGAAGGCGGTCGAACGTCGCCTCGGCCGCGCGCCCAAGCTGATGGTCGCCAAGATGGGGCAGGACGGCCACGATCGCGGCGCCAACGTGATCGCATCCGCCTTTGCCGACATGGGCTTCGAGGTCGTTTCCGGCCCGCTGTTCCAGACGCCCGAAGAAACCCGCGATATGGCGCTCGAGAACGACGTCGACGCCATCGGCGCGAGCAGCCTTGCGGCGGGCCACAAGACCCTGATCCCCGAACTCATCACCCTGCTGAAAGAGGCGGGCCGCAGCGACATCAAGGTGATCGCCGGCGGCGTGATCCCGCAGAAGGACTACGACTTCCTGCGCGATGCCGGGGTGCAGGGCATCTACGGCCCGGGCAGCAATGTGGTCGAATGCGCGGCGGATGTGCTGCGTCTGCTCGGCCACAACATGCCGCCTGCGGGTGAGGATTTGGACGAGGCGGCGGAGTGATACACGAGGGTTGGCTTAAAGCTCTAATCTTGTTGCCCGTGTGGCTCTTTGGAGCGGCAATGCTCTGGATGTTTGTCGGTTTCGGCATGCCTGGCGTGGGTGACTACTCGCCCGCCACATGGAAGTTCATCAATCGCGTTCTGCCTTTCTTGCTTGTGCTAGCCTACATCCCCGTCGCTTGGTGGCTCATCGGCCAAAAAGGTAATTCTTCTAAATGACCCAAATCCGTACCGACTGGACCCGCGAGGAAATCGCGGGGCTGTTCGACCTTCCCTTTACCGAGCTGCTTTTCCAGGCCGCCACCGTCCACCGCGAGTTCCATCCGCCCGAGCAGATCCAGCTCTGCACGCTGCTGTCGATCAAGACCGGCGGATGTCCGGAAGATTGCGGTTATTGCTCGCAGTCGGTGAAGGCCGATAGCGGCGTCGAGGCGACCAAGCTGATGGAGGTGCAATCGGTCCTCCAGCGCGCGGCGCAGGCGAAGGATGCCGGCTCGCAGCGCTTCTGCATGGGCGCGGCGTGGCGCAACCCCAAGGACCGCGATATGCCCGCGATCGTCGAGATCGTGAAGGGCGTTCGCGCCATGGGGCTGGAGACCTGCATGACGCTGGGCATGCTGACGCCGAAACAGGCGGACATGCTGAAAGAGGCAGGCCTCGATTACTACAACCACAATGTCGACACCGGGCCGGAATATTACGAGCGCGTGATCTCGACGCGCAATTACCAGAACCGGCTCGACACGCTCCAGAACGTGCGAGATGCGGGCATCAATGTGTGCAGCGGCGGGATCGTGGGTATGGGCGAAACGCGTGAGGACCGGGTGGGCTTCGTCCACACGCTTGCCACGCTCGAACGCCACCCTGAAAGCGTGCCGGTCAACGCACTGGTGCCGGTCAAGGGCACGGTGCTGGGCGATATGCTGGCCGATACGCCGCTCGCCAAGATCGACGATATCGAGTTCGTCCGTACCGTGGCAGTGGCGCGCATCTGCATGCCGATGAGCATGGTGCGCCTCTCCGCCGGACGCGAGTCGATGTCCGAAGCCACGCAGGCGCTGTGCTTCATGGCGGGCGCGAACTCGATCTTCACCGGCGACAAACTGCTGACCGCGCCCAATGCGGGCGACGACAGCGACGCCGCGCTGTTCGCGAAACTGGGGCTGACGGCGCTGGCGCAGGAAGAACCCCTCAGAGCTGCTGGACGGGCTTGCAAGGCCATGGAGCCTGCCGAGTGATCACCGTCTTCGCCTCCCTCGCTCTCGCCACTTCGGCGCCAGTCACTGAAATCGAGGCCGAGCCGCTGGTCATCGGTGAAAGCTACCGCTTGGAGGCGCTCGACGCAGAGCGCCGCGTAAACGTCATCCTGCCGCCTGATTACGAGGCCGAAGCGGACAAGAGCTGGCCCATCATCCTCCAGCTGGACGGCGGCACGGGTCAGGACTTGTTTCTCGGCAACGGCATCGAGAAATGGAACGGGCTGTGGGGGCGCAGCCGGCCTGCCATCATCGTCGGCATCCAGACGGTCGACCGCCAGCGCGAATTGCTTCCCGCCACCCGTATTCCGGACGAGAGGGAGGCCTATCCCACCTCCGGCGAGAGCGCCGAGTTTCGCAGCTGGCTCGCCCAAACCGTCCTGCCGCTGGTCAAGGCGCGCTACCGTCATGACGGCACGGCCGTGCTGGTGGGAGAGAGTGCGGCGGGGCACTTCGTGGTCGAGACCTGGCTGGAGGAGCCCGGTCTCTTCACCGGCTATGCGGCGATTTCGCCCAGCCTGCAGTGGGACGGGCAGGCGATGGCCCTGGCTGCCGCAAACGGCATCGATGGCCGCCCGCCGCTTTACCTCTCGCTGGCCGACGAGGGCGGCGAGACGGAGCAGGGCATGTACCGTCTGCTGGCGAAGCTCGCCGCGGAGCAGCCGTTCTGCTTTTCCGACCGCCGCAGCGACCTGCATCACTCTACGAGCCTGCACGGCCTGATGCCCGAAGCCCTCCAGTTCCTGCTGCCGACCGGCGCGGACTGGCTCGAGGAATATGGTCTGGCCTTGCGCTGCGAACAGGGCGGGCCGGAGAGCGGGGTAGAGTGACGCTCGGCTTCTCCGTCGACGAGCTGCTGCCCAAGGCGCGTGGCGGCGGGGTGCTCAAGATGGGGCTCGCCAAGCTCGACGAGAACGACTGGCTCCAACCCGATCCAGACCTTGCTGCGCGGCAAGCTGGGTTTGCGGCTTATCCCGAGGGTGTCCAGACCTCGCCCGAAGGTGACGCGCCCGGGGCAGAACTCGCTGCCATGCTTGGTCTCTCGGGCGGGCTCTCCGAAGCCGCCGCCGCGCATCACGAGGACATGTGCCTCCTCACCCGGCGCGAGGGCGACGAGCAGTACCGCCTCGTCGGCGCTGCTGTCGCCTGGCCGTCCGACTGGACGCCTGCCGACAAGATGGGCCTCCCCTTGCGCGCGCTGCATGCGCCGATCCAAGGGTATGAGGAACAGCTCGCCACCGGGGTCGACCACTTCATGTCGAAGCTGAAAGCCGGAGCGATCTACGGTCGCTGCAACTGGTTCATCGCCGCCACGGGCGAGAAACGATGGGTTGCCGAACCGCCCGAGCACGCCTTCGCGCATGTCACGCCGGAAAATGCGGGCGAGAAGCTTTTCGTGCGGTCCGAACGCCAGACATTGCGGCGTCTCCCGGGCACAGGCGCGATCCTGTTCACTATCGGCATATACGTCTCGCCGTTGGGCGAACTTTCGCGCGAGAACCAGCAGCGCCTCGCCGCTGCCGTGACCTCGCTGCTCGAAGGCGAGGGCGACCGCCGCGGTGCGCAGGCCTATGCACATGCTCTCGCCGGCTATGTGGCGCATCGGGAGTAACCCTCCTGCCCCGGTTGCGGGCAATTGACTTTATCGCTTCGAAAGCCTGTTTTCCGCAGCGTTCCGGTCCCGGATAAGGATCGGGTTCCGGGTCGCTTCTCGGGGGTCGCATACCTTTACAGGGGAGTGGACTGTATGAAGAAGCTTGTACTCGCAGTGGCCGCAATCGGCCTCGCAATTCCCGCAGCGCCCGCATTTGCGGACAATCACGAAGAGCCTTCGCTGGCAGAGCTCGACTGGTACCGGGTCAACCTGATCAAATGGAAACCGGGCAAGGGCGAACGCGCCCATGAAATTATCGAAATGTTCCAGAAGGTCGATGAGGCACTCGGTCATAGCGGTGTGATCGACCTCCATATGGCCACCGGCGAATGGGATTCGATCGTCGCCCTGCCGATGCGCCAGGGCATCGCTGCCATGGGGTGGAGTGAAAACCCCGAAGGCAAGAAGTGGGAAGCCGAGTTCATCCGTCAGGCAGGCGGCGAGGACAAGGCGAAGGCCCTCTGGGAAGAATTCGATTCCCTGATCGCGCGTCAACAGCGCCATATTGGTCATATCGACCGCGATTGAGGCATCTGCCTTGATACCGGGCCTCCGCTACGGCATGGGCGTGCATACGTTTGTACACCTGCCTTTCGGAGGCCCGATTGTTTTCCAAGATCCTGATTGCAAACCGCGGCGAGATTGCCTGCCGCGTCATCAAGACCGCCAAGCGCATGGGTATCAAGACCGTCGCGGTCTATTCCGATGCCGATGCCCGCGCGCCCTTCGTGCGCATGGCCGACGAGGCAGTGCATATCGGGCCAGCTCCGGCGGCAGAGAGCTATCTGATCGCGGACAAGATCATCGATGCCTGCAAGCAGACCGGCGCCGAAGCGGTGCATCCGGGCTACGGCTTCCTGTCCGAACGCGCGAGCTTCGTCGAGGCGCTTGAGGCGGAGAATATCGCCTTCATCGGTCCGCCCACCAATGCGATCGCGGCCATGGGCGACAAGATCGAATCCAAGAAGCTCGCGAAGGAAGCGGGCGTGAATGTCGTCCCCGGCTTCGTGGGCGAAATCCGCGATACCGACCACGCGGTCGAGATCAGCAACGACATCGGCTACCCGGTGATGATGAAGGCCAGCGCGGGCGGCGGCGGCAAGGGCATGCGCCTCGCGTGGTCCGAAAAGGACGTGCGCGAAGGTTTCGAGGCGACCAAGCGCGAAGGTCTCAACTCCTTCGGCGACGACCGCGTCTTCATCGAGAAATTCATCGAGAACCCGCGCCACATCGAGATCCAGATCCTCGGCGACAAGCACGGCAACGTGATCTACCTGAACGAGCGCGAATGCTCGATCCAGCGCCGCCACCAGAAGGTCGTGGAAGAGGCCCCGTCGCCATTCGTCACGCCCAAGATGCGCAAGGCCATGGGCGAACAGTGCGTCGCGCTGTCGAAGGCGGTGAACTATCACAGCGCCGGCACGGTCGAACTGATCGTCTCGGGCGCCGACCCGACGGGCGAGAGCTTCTACTTCCTCGAAATGAACACCCGCCTGCAGGTGGAACATCCCGTTACCGAGGCGATCACCGGCGTCGACCTCGTCGAGCAGATGATCCGTGTTGCGGCAGGTGAAGAACTCAAGATCAAGCAGGACGACGTCAAGATCGACGGCTGGGCGATCGAGAACCGTGTCTATGCCGAAGACCCCTATCGCGGCTTCCTTCCGTCGACGGGCCGCTTGGTGCGCTACCAGCCTCCGGTCGAGCCTTGGGCCGATGACGGCGAAGAAAACGGCCGCCGCGGGATCGACGGTATCCGCGTCGACGATGGCGTGTTCGAAGGTGGCGAGGTGTCGATGTTCTACGACCCGATGATCGCCAAGCTGATCACCTGGGGCGAAACGCGCGAAGAAGCGGCCGACCTGCAGATCGCCGCGCTCGACGCTTTCCGTATCGAGGGGCTCGGCCACAATGTCGACTTCCTCAGCGCCATCATGCAGCACGAGCGTTTCCGTTCGGGCGAGCTGACCACCGGCTTCATCGCCGAGGAATATCCCGAAGGTTTCGAGGGCGCGCCGGCAAGCGACCAGCTGAAGAGCGTTCTTGCTGCCGTGGGCGGTGTCATCGCCACGGCCGATGCCGACCGCGCGCGCCGGATCAACCAGCAGCTGGACGGCAACGAATACGCGCCGGGTGACTGGACGATCCGCATCGGCGAGCGCGAGGAAGGTTCGAGCACGCACGAGGTCGTGCTCGAGGAGAATGCGCTGACGGTCGATGGTGAACAGGTCACGATCGAGATGCAGTACACGCCCGGCGAACCGATGGTTGATGTCGTGCTGTGGGATAATGATGCAGGCGAGGATGCAGAGCCGGTCGATATCTACACGATCCAGCTCGCACCCACCCGCACGGGCTACAAGATGACCACGCGGGGGGCGACGCATAGCCTGCGCATCCTCCAGACGCGGATCGCCGACCTTGCCGGTCACATGATCGAGAAGGAGCCGCCCGATCTTTCCAAGATGCTGATCTGCCCGATGCCGGGCCTGCTGGTGAAGCTGCACGTGGCCGAGGGCGAGGAAGTCCAGCCCGGACAGCCGCTCGCCACGGTCGAGGCCATGAAGATGGAAAACATCCTTCGTGCCGAGAAGCAGGCGACCGTCGGCAAGATCAACGCGGGCGAGGGCGACAGCCTTGCCGTGGACGAGGTCATCCTCGAACTCGAATAGGGTTATTGCAGAATCGAAAAGCGGGCGCGGCGATTAACCAAATCGCCGCGCAATCGCGCGTTTCCGGACCTTTTCGAATCTTGCGAATTCGCGGCTCTGGGCGCGATTCAAGGTAAATGCGCTTTTAAGAATTGGCCTGTGCGGTGATAATTCCTGTCTTCGAGTCGCTTCGGAAACACTGAAGCAGGAGCAAACTATGGCACACAGGGGAACAGGGTTCTTCGATACCAGGGGCAATTATTACAAGACCCCCGAAGACGCGACGATCAGCGACCTCGCTGGCATTCTCGGCAAGATCGGCGAGGGCGACAGCCTTGCGCCGGGCATCGCACAGATGCTGCTCGACCGCCGCAGCGAGATTGAACGTCTTTTTGCCGAACACGACACGATGATGGCCGAATACCAGCCGCATGGCGCCGGCAAGGTCACCCAGCTGAAGGCACGCGCGAGCTAATTCGCGCGGCCTTCCCAAGGCTGGCGATCAGGTCAGAAGGTGTCCGAGAAGCTCACGTTGGTGATGGTCATGCCGCCAGGCAATTTGTCGACGTTGAACTTCCACTGGATCAGCAGATCGCGATGCTGGCAGACATATTTGAGGTGGAACCTGAGTTCCGTCGTGTAGTCACGCGACTGCAGGACGCACTGCTCTACCGGCCCGTAGACATCGACCGCACTGCGCGCCTGACCGCCGAGCGAGGTGAGCTCGGCACGCTTCGACGCGAATAGCGGGCTGCCGCTGGCCGCAGCCTGGATCGCTTCCTGCATTTTCTCCGCTTCGATAAGCGCGATAATCGGTGCGACGGCTGCTTCGGCACGGGTGAAATCTGCGGCATCGGGTTTGGACACGATCTCGCGAGTGGTGTCCTGGGCAATGCTCGGTACGGCGACCGCGGCAAGCGCGGCACTCAAGAAAATCCTTTTCATGCAATGTCTTCTAGCATGGCCACCGCGCGAATCCACCCCGCACTTGCCCGCTCGATTTTCACGGGGAAGCAGCTGAAGGTGAAGCCATGTGATGGCAGGTTCTCGAGGTTCGTCAGCTTCTCGATCTGGTAATAGGGTCGGATGCGGCCCGCCTTGTGACCTTCCCAGATGATCGAGGGATCACGTTTTTCCGCCCAGCGCTTCGCCGTATGGCTGAAGGGGGCATCCCAGCTCCATGCATCGGTGCCGACAACTTCCACGCCGCGTTCGGTCAGCCACAGCGTTGCCTCGGCGCCAAGGCCGACGCCCTGGTCGGTGAAATTCTCCGTGCCGTAGATCGCGCCCGACTGCACCAGCACGATGTCGAGCGGCTGGAGGTCATAGCCGATCTTGTCGAATGCCTCCTCCACCTCCGCAGCGCTCACCACATGGCCGTGCGGCAAATGGCTGAAATCGAGCTTCACTCCGGGCCGGAAGAACCGGTCAAGCGGTGCCTCGTCGATGCTCGGAGCAGGTTCGGCGCCGTCATCTGTGGTCGAATGGTAATGCCACGGCGCATCCATATGGGTGCCGTTGTGGGTCGAAAGTTCCAGCATCTCGACCGCCCAGCCTTCGCCGTCGGGCAGGTCGTCCTTCTCCAGCCCGGGGAAGAACATGGCGATCTGCTCCCACGTGTTCTCGTGGGTCATGTACTGGATCTTGGGCCGCATCACCTCCGGGTCGGAGATGACATCGTTGGTTATCGGGATGGACAGGTCGATAAAGCGCGTCATGGGCACGCAGCCTAATGCGCCTGGAGCTCCTCGTCGAGGAATGCCGCAATGTCGGCCATGTCGACGTCGCGCGCCAGCCATGCCTCGCCAATGCCGCGCAGGAGGATGAAGGGCAGGGTGCCCGCGTCCATCTTCTTGTCGTGAAGCATGTGATCGGCGAGCTTTCGTCCGTCGCAGTCGAGGCCGAGTGCCGAAATCTCCGCCGGCAATCCGGCAGTGTCGACGGCGCGGGTCACGCGGGCCGCATCGTCCAGCGACAGTTCGCCGCGCCTAGAGGAATATCGGGCCGCCAGCACCATGCCGAGCGCCACGGCCTCCCCATGCAGGAGCCGGTCCGAGAAGCCTGTCTCGGCTTCTAGCGCATGGCCGAATGTATGGCCGAGGTTGAGGAGGGCGCGCGCGCCGCTGGTCTCGCGCTCGTCCTCGGCAACGATACGCGCCTTGGCCGCTACGCTATTCGCGACCGCCCGTTCGAGCGGCTCGGGCTGGAGCGCAACGACATTGCCGCCTTCGCCTTCGAGCCATTCGAAGAAGCCCGCATCGCCCAGGACGCCGTATTTCAGCACCTCGGCATAGCCCGCCCGAAGCTCGCGCGGGGGGAGAGTGGAAAGCGCATCGAGATCGGCGAGGACCAGCGAGGGCTGGTGGAACGCGCCGATGAGGTTCTTGCCCGCAGACGTGTTGATCGCGGTCTTGCCGCCGACCGAGCTGTCCACCTGCGCCAGCAGGGTCGTGGGCAGTTGCACGAAGCCGCAGCCACGCTTGAGGATAGCGCAGGCAAAACCGGTGAGATCGCCCACCACGCCGCCGCCAAGCGCCAACACATGGTCGCCGCGCTCGACACCTTCGGCGAGCAGCCAGTCGGTCAGCCGCGCTAGGCTTTCCCAGCTCTTCGATCCTTCGCCCGGTTCGATATCGTACCAGCGGGGCTCCTTGCCTGCCGCCTCGAGCGACCGGGTCAGTTCCTCGCCCCAATGCTGCCGCGCATTGGCGTCGGCGACGATCGGCACGCGGGTCTTGCGCAGGAAGGGGGCCGCTTCCTCGGCCACATTGGCGAGCAGGCCGGTGCCGACGCGGACTTCGTAACTGCGTCCCGCAAGATCGACGGGGATTACTGCCATGCGTCCAGCTCCTGCAGGATGCGTTCGACGGTCGCCTCATGCGGCCCGTCATCGGTCACGACATGGATTTGCGCCTGCGAATAGGCGGGACCGCGCTGTTCCTTGAGATTGAAAAGGATTTCGCGTGGATCGCCCGTCTTCAGAAGCGGGCGGGTGTCGCGGCGCGAGGTCCGCTCGACGAGGGTGTCGAGATCGCAGTCGAGCCAGATCGCCAGACCTTTTTCCAGGACCAGCGCGCGGGTCTCTTCATCGACGAAAGCGCCGCCGCCGGTTGCGATCACACCGTAGCCTTCTTCCATCAGCCGCGCGATCACGCGTCGTTCGCCATCTCGGAAGTAGGCCTCGCCATGGGCTTCGAAGATTTCGCTCACCGATCGGTCGGCGGCACGCTCGATTTCCTCGTCGGCATCGACGAAGCTGCGCGAGAGCGCAGTGGCGAGCCTGCGGCCGATGGTCGATTTGCCCACACCCATCAGCCCGACCAGCACAAGCGGGCGTGTGATACGCCCTGCGAGCGCCTGAAGGTCCAATTCACCGGTCGAAGTGTGTGCGTTGCTCATTGCCGCTCGGCCTATAGATGCGCTAGGGCGCGGGCAAGGCATCGGATTGTTCACCGGGGATACGAAAAACTTGGCCGTCAAACGTTCGCGCATCGCAGGCATTGCCATCCTCGGCATCCTCGCAGTCCTGATCATCGCCTGGATCGACGGCGGGGAAGAGCCGCTGCGCACCATTTCCGAACCCGTCGAACTGCCGGAGTCGCTGCGATGAAGCGCGGTTACCTTCTTGCTGGCGGCGCATTGGCGCTGTGCTCGACGCTGGTGATGGCTCAGAGCGCACCCGAAAGCCTGCTGCCTCCCGGGGTCGGACAGGCTGCTCCGACGCCCACCCCGGCTCCCGTGCCGACTGCGACCAGCGCACCTTCGGCGCCCGCAGTTCCGACGGCCCCCACGCCGCAGGGCTCCGAAGTGGTGCAGCCGGTGCCCAGTGCGCCCGGGCCGGTCGACACTTCGGGCGTGTCGCTGTCGGACATTCCCTCGGTTGAAGAACTCGAGGAAATGACCGTCGACGAACTCGACGATCTCCTTGGTCTCAAACCGCGCTACGACATTCCTCCCGCGGCTCGCCGTTCGACCGAGCGGGTCGGCATCATCGATGAGAGCGAAGGCGGACTGCCGGTCGCATCGCTTGCCCGCCAGCCTGCCTCGATCGTGCGTGCTGCTCTCGCCAACACCAGCCAGCCGCTCGTCTCGCGCTGGGGTCATATCCTCGTGCGCCGTGCACTTGCGAGCCGCCTTGCTGCGCCTGACGGCATGAACCCGGTCGAGTTCGCCGCGCTGCGTGCCGCAACGCTCAACGCGATGGGCGAACATTCCGCGGCCCGCGCGCTGGTGCAGGACGTGGATACGGCCGACTACTCTTCCGAACTGACCGATGCCGCGATCGACGCCTATGTCGGGACTGCGGACATCACCGGAGCGTGTCCGGTCGTGCGCCTCGGACGCGCCGAGCGCGGCGATGTGCAGTGGGAGATGTTCGAAGGCATTTGTGCTGCCTACGCAGGCGAAACGACCGCTGCGAACAATGACCTGCGCCGCTTGCTGAGCCGTACGGAAGAAGACCGGATCGACGTTCTTCTGGCGCAGCGTTATGCCGGAGCCGCCGGGCAGGGACGCCGCGCGGTCACCATCGAATGGGACGATATTGAAGCGATGAACCCCTGGCGGTTCGCGCTCGCCAACGCGCTGGGCGAACCGATCCCCGAAGGCCTGCTTGAACAGCTCGGCCCCTATTATCTCAAGGCCGGGGCGGCCACGCCTGCGCTGCCCGTCGTGCAGCGCCTGCGCGGCGCAGACATGGCCGCAGCAGCAGGCATCTTCTCTTCCGCGGCAATGGTGGACCTCTATTCGCAGCTCTATGCTGACCGCGAAGAGCAGCAGGATGCCGACGCGGCGATCGCACGCGCTGCGCGCCTGCGCGATGCCTATGTCGATCCTGATGCCGGCGCCCGCCTCGCAGCGATCCGCGATGTCTGGTCGGGCGATGACGAATATGCCGGGTTGGTCCTTACGGCCTATGCTTCCGCGCGCCTCACCCCGAGCGATGATTTCGAAGACGATGCCGCGCGGCTGATCGCCTCCATGCTGACTGCAGGCCTCGATCGCGATGCGATGCGCTGGGCCGATGTCGTGGAGGATGGAAGCGTGGGCTGGGCGCTGCTTGCGCTTGCCAATCCGCAGAATGTCGCGGTGACCGACGGCCAGCTCGACACTTTCGAGAATGGCGATGAATCCTCAGGTCAACGCAAGTCGAAGATGCTGCTTGCCGGGCTCGCAGGCCTTGGCCGCACCGATGCCGACAATATCGCCGAATATAGCGAGCGGCTGGGCGTCAACCTGCGCGCGCCGACTGCATGGACCAACATGATCGACAAGGCTGCCGAGGCCAATAACGGCGCGCTCGTCGTGATGCTCGCAGGGCTCGGTATGCAGGGCACGAGCTGGGACCAGATGACCGCGCGTCATCTCTATCACATCGTGTCGGCACTCAATCGCGTCGGCCTCAGTGCCGAAGCCCGGATGATCGCCGCGGAGGCGGTCGCGCGGGCCTGATCGGGCCATGAGCGATATCGAGGATTTCCTCGCCATGCTCGCCGCAGAGCGGGGGGCGGCACGCAATACCCTGCTGGCCTACGGGCGAGACCTGCATCAGGCAGAGGAATTGCTCGGGGGCGATCTGGCGAACGCTACACCGGCCCAGCTCGCCAAGCTGGGGCAGGGCTGGTCCTCGCTCGCGCCATCCACAATGGCCCGCAAGATATCCGCACTGCGCCAGTTTTTCGGTTTCCTGGTGGACGAGGGCGAGCGCGAGGATGATCCGACGCATGCGCTCCCGCGCCCCTCGACCCGCAGGCCGCTGCCGAAAATTCTCGGCCATGCGCAGGTAGAGGCGCTGTTCCAGGAAGCCGAGGCAGAAGCGCAGAGCGACCGGCCGGAAGCGGTCCGCATGCTCGCCATGCTCGAACTGCTCTATGGCTCGGGGCTGCGCGCAACCGAACTGGTCTCGCTGCCGCTGTCCGCAGTTCCTCGCGACGAGCCTTTCCTGACGGTGACAGGCAAGGGCGGGCAGGCCCGCCTCGTCCCCGTGAGCAAGCGTGCGAAGCAAGCGCTGTCGCGCTGGCTGGCGGTCCGACCGACGGGTTCGCAATGGCTATTTCCCTCGCGCACCAAGCACCTCTCGCGCGTCCGGCTGTTCCAGATGCTGAAAGAACTGGCGGTGCGCGCAGACCTTCCACCCGAAAAGCTGAGCCCGCACGTCCTGCGCCATGCCTTTGCCACGCACTTGCTGGAGGGCGGGGCGGACCTGCGCGCGCTGCAGACCCTGCTGGGCCACGCCGATATCGCGACCACGCAAATCTATACGCATGTCGACGCAGCGCGGCTTGTGAAGCTGGTCAACGAGCGTCACCCGCTTGCGCAGTCCCGCCGTAGCGACTAGCGGGTCTGCGATGGTTTCCTATCTCGAATTCGAAAAGCCTGTCGCAGAGCTCGAAAAGCGCATTGCCGAACTGCGCAATGCGTCGGAAGGCGACGATGTCGATATCTCCAAGGAGCTCGAGCGGCTCGAGGTGAAGAGCGCGGACTTGCTCGCGACCACCTACGAATCGCTTTCGCCCTGGCAAAAAACGCAGGTCGCACGTCATCCCTCGCGCCCGCATTTCCGCGACTATGTGGAGCATGCGTTCGAGGAATTCATGCCGCTGGGCGGTGACCGTGCCTATGGCGAAGACGAGGCCATCCTCGGCGGCTTTGCAAAGTTGAACGGCCGCAAGGTCGTGCTGATCGGCCACGAGAAGGGCAACGATACCGCCAGCCGCATCCGGCACAATTTCGGCATGGGTAAGCCCGAGGGCTACCGCAAGGCGATTCGCCTGATGGAAATGGCCGGCCGCTTCGGCCTTCCCGTCGTCACGCTGGTCGACACTTCGGGCGCATTCCCGGGTGTGGAAGCCGAAGAACGCGGTCAGGCGGAAGCCATTGCCCGTTCGACGGAGGCCTGTCTCGCGCTGCCGGTCCCGATGGTTGCCACCATCGTGGGCGAGGGCGGTTCGGGCGGCGCTGTGGCGCTTGCCAGCGCAGAGCGCGTGCTGATGCTCGAACATGCGGTCTATTCGGTGATTTCGCCCGAAGGTTGCGCCTCTATCCTGTGGCGTACGGCCGAAAAGGCACCCGATGCCGCCGAAGCGATGAAGATCACCGCGCAGAACCTCAAGAAGCTCGGCGTGATCGACCGCATCGTCAACGAACCGGTTGGCGGCGCGCATCGCGATCCCAAGCGGATGGCCGAAGAGCTCGGTCAGGCGATCGGCGAGGAACTGGACATGCTGTCGAAATCCTCTCCCGACGAGCTGAAGCGGATGCGCGAAGAACGCTTCCTGCAGATGGCTGGCTAACCGTCAGCGCAGGATTAGAGGAGGGCGCGGGAACAAACCGCCCCATCCTCCTGTTCTCCCAAGGTAAACCAAACGGGCTGCGCTTCGGTCGCTGACGACTTGCGCGCCGCCTCCCCAGGGAGATACGCCATGTCGCGCACCAGAATAATCGCCACTTCCACCACTGCAGTCCTGTCGATCGCGCTTGCCGGTTGCATGGGCGGGACCATCCCCGATGCGTCTGCCCCGATCACCCAGAGCGAAGCCGAGATCGGCGCTGAAGCCCACCCGCAGCTGCTCGCCGAATTCGGCGGCGCCATGACCGGACCGCAGGCGGTCTATGTCGAGCAGGTCGGCAAGAACATCGCCGTGCAGTCGGGTCTTGGCGGCGCGCGTGACAGCTTCACCGTCAGCCTCGTCAACAGCCCGGTGAACAACGCCTTCGCGATTCCCGGCGGCTATATCTACACCACCCGCCAGCTCGTAACGCTGATGAACAACGAGGCCGAACTGGCTGGCGTTCTCGGCCACGAAGTCGGCCATGTTGCGGCCCGCCATTCGCAGCGCCGTCAGGCCGCGGCACAGCGCAACCAGATCTTCGGAGTGGGCGCGGCGATCCTGTCGAGCGTATTGCTTGGCAGCAATCCGCTCGGCCAGCAGCTCGGCCAAGCGGCGCTGCAGGGCTCGCAGATGCTGACGCTGAAGTTCTCGCGCAACCAGGAACTGGAAGCCGACGAACTCGGCATCCAGTATCTCAACAATGCAGGTTACGATCCGCGCGCCATGGCGACGGTTCTGGCCAGCCTTGCAAACCAGAACGCGCTCGATGCCCGACTTCAGGGCCGCGACGATGCGCGCCTTCCGGAATGGGCGTCGACCCATCCCGATCCGGCCAGCCGCGTACAGACCGCGCTGAGCAAGACGCAGGGAATGAGTGGCACGCTCAACCGCGACACCTTCCTCACCCGCATCGACGGGCTGGTCTATGGCGATGATCCCGAACAGGGCATCGTGGAAGGCCGCCAGTTCATCCATCCGGAACTGCGCCTCGCTTTCACAGCGCCGCAGGGCTTCTACATGGTCAACGGCACGAGTGCCGTGACCATCAACGGCCAGAGCGGGAAGGCGCAATTCACGCTCGCCCCGTACAACGGCAATTTGCAGAGTTACGTCCAGAGCGTGTTCTCGGGGCTTAGCCAGCAGCAGATCACGCCGTCGAGCATCCAGACGCGTACCGTGAACGGATTGCCTGCCGCTTTCGGTACGGCGCGGGTCAACAATGGCCAGAGCCAGGTCGACGTGACGGTCTTCGCGTATGAGTTCGCGAACGATCGCGCATATCACTTCCTCGCGATCACCCCGGCTGGACAGGCGAGTACCTTCAACCAGATGTATTCGTCGGTGCGCCGTGTCTCGACGCAGGAAGCAGCGCAGGTCGTGCCGCGCGTGCTCGATGTGATCACCGTTCGCAGCGGCGATACGGTCAGTTCGCTCTCGCGCCGGATGGCTTATCCTACTGCGCAGGAAGAACGCTTCCGCGTCCTCAACGGCCTTGGTTCGAACGACCAGCTCCAGGCCGGTCAGAAGGTGAAGATCGTCATCCGCGGAAGCTGATCGACATTTCCTTCAGGCAAAGAAAAAGGCGGCGAGGGGTATACCCTCGCCGCCCTTTTTGTATCGACAAACGCCGATTAGACGTTGGCGGTAGCCATTTCGTCCGACACCGTGGTGAAGGTGGCGTCGAGCTGGTTGCCGAGTGCGCCCATTGCGGTCATTGCAGCAACAGCGATCAGAGCAGCGATAAGGCCGTACTCGATTGCGGTTGCGCCTTCTTCGTTGTTGCGCAGCTTGTTGATGAACTTCATGTTACGTCTCCTGGTTCAGTCTTCGTACCCGACTCTCACCGCGTCCTACGGCTTGAGCTATCCTCGTTCTGACGCCGACAAGTTGACAAATCGTAACCGTGTCAGCGTCTTTTTGACCTCTTCACCCTGCGTCTTAGATTCCTGCGTTCTGCATTTCGGTCGAGATCCCATTCCACATGTCGATCGTCGTTTGTCCGAAAGCTTCCACAGCCCCCATCAGGGCCAAGAAGATCAGTGAGAGGATCAGCCCGTATTCAACAGCAGTTGCACCGCGGTCGTCGGCTTTCAGTTTTTTTAGAAACTCGACCACTTCGGTTGCCCCCAATGTCAATTCGTAGCTGACATCCTTTGGGTACTCGGGCAGGTGTTAAGAAAAAGTTGCGGGGTCACGAAAGTTTGGAAAATTTCCCGACAATCACCTTGGTAGTAGCCCTAGCCCTGCGTGGCGGGGACGGGCGTTGGCTCATGCACAAACGGCCCGATCACAAGCATCACGGCGGCTTGTGGGAATTTCCCGGCGGCAAGGTCGAGTCGCACGAAACCCCCGCAAATGCGCTGGTTCGGGAGATCGAGGAAGAACTCGGGATTGCGATTCGGGCCGAGCATCTCGCGCCGTCAGGTTTCGCCCAGGAGGCAGAGGGCACGCGCGAGCGCCCGATTGTCATACTCCTTTACACATGCACGCATTGGGAAGGTGAGCCGCAGGCGCTGGAGGGCGGGGCAGTGGACTGGTTCGGTGCCGATGAAGTGGCTGCGCTGGACAAGCCGCCGCTCGATATCGCGCTTGCGGCATCTTTGATGGAAAAATACGCGGATTAGGTGTTGCCAAGGCCGCGGCACCCACCTATGTGCCGCCCTCCAACGCGCCAGTAGCTCAGCTGGATAGAGTACCTGACTACGAATCAGGCGGTCGGAGGTTCGAATCCTTCCTGGCGCGCCATAAAAGCCCATGACCCCGCAAGGGTCGTGGGCTTTTGTGGTTCTGGGCCATTTTCCGCCCGGCGATGTCACCCGGAAGCGTGACAGCAGGCGGACACAGTCTTCCCGAAACTTGCGATGGAATGCTGCCGGTCCATTGTGCCGTGCAGGATTGCACATAAGGTGCGCCCGCATCCTGCGATCAATGGCTTGGGGACGAAGCCGGCGCAGGATGGAAGGGGACAGACATGGTCATAAGGTCGCACGAATCCATCCGGCGCGCTGCAGCGTTGAACCGGGCCATCATGCACAAGGGACAGGTCGATGCGGGCGGTCCGGCGCACGAGTTGCAGGGTAGCGGAGGTTCCTTCCGCACCTGTCTTTCGCAGCCGGGCTTTGCAGCATCGCTGGGCGTGGCGGACAACAGCCCGCATAGCTGAACGCCCGTGCGTCAGTCGGCGTTGTCTTCCAGCCAGTGCATGTCGTCGTCGGAAAAGCCGAAGTGATGGCCTGCCTCGTGGATCACCACGTGACGCACGAGGTCGTCCATCCGAACGCCGGTGTCGCGCCATTCGGCTATGAGAGGTTCGCGAAATAGCCAGATCCGCGCAGGCATGCGGTGGCTCTCCCAGACCGACCGTTCGGTCAGCGCCACACCTTCGTAAAGGCCGGTCAGCTCCCATTTACTGGTGAGCTCGACCGATTCGAGCTGCTCGACCGTCGCGAAGTCTTCCACCCGCATCACGATCTCGCCCATCTGCTGGCGGAACTTCTCCGGCAGGCCGCGCACGACCGCTTCTGCCATCTGCTGCATTTGCGCCTGGGTGGGGCCGGGACGGTCTTGGCTCATGCCGGTGATATGCGGTGCCGGGTTACCGTATTCAAGCAATGCTGGAACCGCCTCGCTTTCGGCCTGTTCTGAAAGGCAAAAGGAGAAACTGCCCCATGGCCGATGCCACCGAAATTTTCGCCCGCCTCAAGAAGGACCACGACAAGCACCGCGAGCTGCTCGACAAGCTGCTCCAGACCAGCGGCGACACCAAAGAGCGCGAAGAGCTGTTCGAAGAGCTGACGAAGGAATTGAAGAGCCACGCTGCGGCTGAAGAGCAGGCGCTCTATTCGACCATGCTGCGCAAGCCGCCGACCACCGATGAAACGCGTCACTCGGTTGCCGAGCATCACGAGATCGACGAAGCGCTCAACGATCTTGCCGCGACCGACATGTCGGAAGGCGGCTGGCTGACGAAGTTCAAGAACTTCGACCACCATTACCGCCATCACATCGAGGAAGAGGAAGAAGACCACTTCCCCGATTTCGAGAAGCATCTCGATGAAAAGGACATGGAGCACATGCGCGCGGTCTTCGATCGCCGTAAGGAAGAAGAGAAGGCCGAAGCGGAAGTGACGCCCGAGAAGAAAGAGGACGCCAAGGAATAGGCATGAGCGCGGAGGGGGCATCCGACACCAAGTCCGAAGGGGCCTCGAGCCGTACTTCGCAGCTGGACCCCGGCGTGGAGCCGGGTGTCTGGCGCTATGAAATGGCGAGCAAGGCATCGGTGATCATCGATGCCGCCGACTATTTCGCCTTCATGCAGGAAGCGATGCTCCACACGCGCCGCCGGATGCTGCTGATCGGCTGGGATTTCGACACGCGCATCCATCTCGAACGCGGCCGCCGCTGGTGGCAGCGTCCGTGGAAGCGCGGCTATCCGCGACGGCTGGGCAGTTTCATCGCTTGGCTCGCGCGGCATCGCAAGAAGCTCGATATCCGGCTCCTGAAATGGAACTTCGGCATTTTCACGATGCCGCTGCGCGCATCGATGATGTGGGACCTGGCCCGCTGGGTTCGCCACCGGCGGATCAATTTCAAGTTCGATACCGCGCATCCGGTGGGGTGCAGCCATCACCAGAAGCTCGCGATCCTCGACGGCAAGGTCGCCGTGTGCGGCGGGATCGACATGACCGACAAGCGCTGGGACACGCGCGACCATAAGGAAGACGACGAGCGCCGGGTCACCCCTCGCGGCAAGCCTTACGAGCCCTGGCACGATGCCACCATGATGATGGAAGGCGACGTCGCCAACGCCCTCGAAGAACTGGGCGAAGACCGCTGGACGCGTGCGGGCGGCGGAAGCTTGCCTCAGTACGAACCCAGTGTCGGCTCGCCATGGCCCGAGCCGCTGAAGGCACAGTTCGAGAATGTCGAGATCGGTATCGCAAGGACGCGAGCCGCCTATCGAGACTGGGACGAGGTGAAGGAGATCGAGCAGCTCCACCTCGCGCATATCAAGCGCGCCAAGCACTTCATCTATGCCGAAAGCCAGTATTTCGCCTCGCGCGCGATTGCAGAGGCGATCATCGAGCGGGTCCAGGAAGACGATCCGCCCGAGATCGTGATCGTCCATCCGGCCAATGCGGATGGCTGGCTCGAGCAGCAGGCGATGGACCATGCTCGCGCGGAACTGGTCCGGGCGATCGAGGAGGCCGACAAGAAGAGCCGCTTCAGCATCTGGACTCCGCTGACCGGCGAAACGCCGATCTATGTCCACGCCAAGATCATGATCGTCGATGACGAGATCCTGCGTATCGGCTCTGCGAATATGAACAACCGCTCGATGGGGCTCGATAGCGAATGCGACGTGTTCATCGATTCCACTCGCAAGGCCAATGCAGGGACGAGCAGCATGATCGCGAGCCTGCGCCATTCGCTGCTGGCGGAGCATTGCGGCATCGAAGAGGACGAGGTGCCGCAGCTCCAGGCACGCTATGGTTCGATGGCCGCACTGATCGATCACACGCTGACCCCGGGCGAGGGCCGCAACCTCCAGCGCTATCATCCGCCTGACCTCAACGACGCCGAGGAATCGCTCGCCCAGAGCGCGCTGCTGGATCCCGAACATCCCGACGATATGTTCGAGCCGTTTGCAAAGGGCGGACTTTTCCGCAAGGGAAGCCGCCTCGCGCGCATGCGCAACAAGTTCAGAAGGAAAAACGGCAAGTGAGCAGCCTGGTCGGACCCGACGAAGACAACCCGCTTGGCAAACCCCCGGTCCCCGAACACGTGCAGGACGCGATCCGCACGCTGATCGAATGGACGGGCGACGATCCGACTCGCGAAGGCCTGCTCGACACGCCCAAGCGCGTCGCGCGCGCGTGGAAGGAATACTGCCTCGGTTATGGCGAGGACCCGGGCATCCACCTCAGCCGCGTGTTCGAAGAAGTGGGCGGCTATAACGAGATCGTGCTCCTGAAGGACATTCCCTTCCAGTCGCACTGCGAACACCACATGGCCCCGATCATCGGCAAGGCAGCGATCGCTTACCTGCCCAACGACCGCGTGGTCGGCATCTCGAAGCTCGCCCGCGTGCTCCACGGATATGCGCGCCGCCTGCAGGTGCAGGAACGCCTGACCGCCGAGGTCGCGGACTGCATCTGGGAAAACCTCCAGCCGCAGGGCGTGGCGGTAGTCATCGACGCCCAGCACAGCTGTATGACCGCTCGCGGCGTCCGCACGCCCGGCGTCGGAATGGTCACCAGCCGCATGATGGGCACCTTCCTCGAAGACCAGCGCAGCCGCAAGGAAGTGCTTAGCCTGATGGGGTATGGCTGAGACGGGGCTTTGGGCGCCTAAAAGCGGCTAGTCCGCTAGCGACCCGATTCCTGCCGTTTGACCCTTGTGCTCGGAGCAAAGGGCAAGGCTTAAATTGCCTAGCATGTTGATCCTGCGTTAGTGGATTGATTTGCTAGTGCCAACACGCCGGTCTATGATAAAGCAATCATAGGGAGGTCGCGTTGAACCGTATCGATCCCAGCATAACCCAGCACTCGCCCACGATCGAAAATGCTCTATCGATCCTTGCTGATACGTCACGCGTGGTTGGAGAGGCATATTTCCCCGTCGTGGTCGAAGGATTGGCGAAAGCCCTCAATATAAGATGGGCTTTTGTTTGCCGGTTTGACCCTGCAAATCCACACGAAGCGACTACCATAGCCTTTTGGGACCACGGTCCCGCCGATAATTTTGTGTACGGCCTACTCAACACGCCATGTGCCGATGTGGCGGCACAAGGTGTCTGTTGCTATGCAGACGATATCACGAAGCTCTATCCATTTGACGAAACGCTCGTCGAAATCGAGGCAAAGAGTTATGCCGGGAAGGCCTTAAGATCTCTTGATGGACGCGTTCTCGGTTTGGTTGCCGTCATGGACGATGCACCTTTCTCGGATCCCAAAACTGTTACGGAAATTGTCGAACTTTTCTCGGCCAGAGCAGCCGCTGAACTTGAGCGCCTCGCAACCGCATCACTGAATGAACGGCTGGGCAAGATTGTCGAAGCGTCCGTTAGCGAGGCTTACGTCTTCGATAGTCGATCGTTCCAATTCGAGCTTGTGAACCGGGGTGCTCGGGAAAACTTGGGTTTCGCGATGGAGGAACTTCGCAACCTCACGCCATGGGACCTAAAGCCGGAATATTCGAAAGAGGATTTTCTCTCGTTCGTTGAACCACTGCTCAACGGTGAGGTCGAGGTTCTCCAGTTTGAGACAGTTCACATGAGGAAAGACGGGTCTACATATCCCGTATCTGTCCAACTCCAATATTTTCCCGATGAAGGCGGTGTGTTCTTCGCTTCGATCACCGATGAGACCGAACGGCGCGCGAGGGAAGAGCGAGAAAAATTGATCTTGAATGAGATGAATCATCGCGCAAAGAACGTGCTCGCGGTCGTTCAAGTTCTGGCTCGTCAAACTGCAAAGCGAAATCCTGAAGACTATGTAGCCCAACTTGAGGCTAGGATTGCGGGATTGTCCGCAAGCCATAACGTGCTCGTACAAAACTCATGGGAGGACGTGCCATTTGATGAGCTGATCCGCTCTCAGTTGGGACATTTCGAGCACATGATCGGAGACCGGATTACGATTTCGGGCCCACCCACGAGGATAAAGGCGACAGCTGCACAGGGTTTCGGACTGGCGTTACATGAACTTGCGACCAATGCCGCCAAGTATGGCGCACTTTCGACCCAAAGTGGGAACGTCGCGATCGCCTGGAGCGAAATGGATGAAGGCGATCGGCGACTTCTTCAGTTGACGTGGATCGAGTCAGGCGGGCCAGAAGTAGTCGCCCCCGACAGCTCCGGCTTTGGATCGTTCATGATCGAAAAGAGCATGGCTTCCCAATTCGGCTGCGAGGTTATTTTGGACTATGATCCCAGAGGGCTCCGGTGTGAGTTCTTTGCCCCCGCTGAGCGGGTGCTTTCCGAATGATGTGATCTGCGGAGCTGATTGGGTTTGATTGAGCTCTAGGTTCACAATGCGATATGGCTTCTCGCCAGATCGAGAGGTCTGCTTTCCACCCAAAAGCGGATTCTTCACCTACTTCGGATTGTGCTGAATGCGGTCATCCCCCGAAGAGTTTCGCAAAGAATCCGCGCTTCTTACGCGTAGGCGCAGTCTCGCCTGCAACGCCGTAGAGATAGTTCCCCAGCTGCACGGCCTGCTGCTTGGTCAGGAAATAGCGAAACTCGCGCACGTCTTCGTTGCTGTCGACGACCTTGCTCGTTCTCTGCATCAGCAAGGCGATCTTCTCGCCGGCAGGGTCCGCCCTCCAGCCGAGCAGCATTCCGAACTTGTCATCGCCTGCGGTCTTGTCTTCCATGGCCACGTTCCCCCGAAGTGCGCGCAAAAGACTGCGCCCCGCCGTGCCGGGTGGCAAGGCGGGGCGCGCGTTTGTCCTCAGACGGGACGGGTAACAGGCTTACATCTGGCCGAGCATATGCTCCGCGCTCGAGACCGAGAAATCGCCCGGTGCTTCGACATTGAGCTGCTTCACCACGCCGTCTTCGACTAGCATCGAATAGCGCTGGGCACGCTGGCCCATGCCGAAGCCGGAGAAATCTGCATCGAGGCCGGTGGCCTTGGCGAATTCGCCGTTTCCGTCCGCGAGCATGGTGATGTCCTGGCTGCCGGCAGCCTGGTTCCATGCACCGAGCACGAAGGCATCGTTGACTGCCGTGGCGACGATCTCGTCGACGCCTTTGGCCTTCAGTTCATCGGCCTTTTCGACATAGCCGGGCAGGTGTTTCGCGGAGCAGGTCGGGGTGAAAGCACCGGGCACGCAGAACAGCGCCACGGTCTTGTCCTTGAAGTAGTCCGAAGACTGGACCTGCTCGGGGCCTTCGGCGGTAGCCTTGACCAGTTTTACGTCGGGAAGGCGGTCGCCTACGGCAATTGTCATTTGTTAAAACTCCTGTGTCTTCAAATCCACACCCAGCATCTAGTGAGACGGGCCGTGCATGCAAGGGTGGTGGATGGTTAACCGCGGTTTACTTCGCACCTTTAAAACCCGGTAAACATTCTGCAGGCACACCTTGGTTGTGGACACGGGACGTCCGCACGACGGGAGACCAAGGGACATGCATTTCAAGAAAACCATGGCAGCCGCCGCGACGGCCGCTGCTCTTCTCATGACGCCGACGACCGCCAGCGCGGCGAGCCAGGACGAACAGGTCCGCAAGCTCGACATCATGCTGATGGTCACCTCGCTTCGCTGCCGCATGGGGTCGGACGACTTCCAGCCGCAGTATCGCAAGTTCTCGGCCAATCACATCACGGCGCTCAACCAGGCTGCTCGTCGTCTCGAGAGCGGCCTTGTCGCGCGCCACGGTAAGAAGGGTGCCAAGCGCGCTCTCGATCGTATCAGCGTCGGCATGGCCAACCAGTATGGCCAGGGTCACCCGTGGCTCGGCTGTGCAGAGCTGAAGGAAATTACCGAGGACCTTTCGAAATCGAAGGATCCGGCAGTGCTCACCCAGGCGGCCGACGAGCTGCTTGGACCGGCACCGCGCAGCGGGGGTCGCTGGGCGCGGCGCTAAGGCCTTTCGGGATCGAAAGAGGTAGAGCGGAGGGGCAGTTGCTCTGCCTCCGCTGAAAGGCTAGGGGCGGCGCTTCGACAGTGCCGCCCCTTCTTCGTGCGCGGCGTAAATTTCCTGTATTATCAAGGACTGCCCGTGACCGAATTCTCCGATTACGTCATCAAGGACATTGCGCTGGCCAATTACGGTCGCGAGGAAATCCGCATCGCGGAAACCGAGATGCCCGGCCTGATGGCCACGCGCGAGGAATATGGCGATGCCCAGCCGCTCAAGGGCGCGCGCATTACCGGCTCGCTGCACATGACCATCCAGACCGCGGTCCTGATCGAAACGCTGACCGCTCTGGGTGCCGAAGTGCGCTGGGCAACCTGCAACATCTTCTCCACGCAGGACCACGCCGCAGCCGCCATGGCCGCCAACAACATCCCCGTTTTCGCGGTGAAGGGCGAGAGCCTCGCAGAATACTGGGACTATGTCGGCCGGATCTTCGACTGGTCCAGCGATGAAGACCCCGATTGCACCGCCAACCTCATTCTCGACGATGGCGGCGATGCGACCATGTTCGCCTTGTGGGGTGCGCGCATCGAGGCAGGCGAGGAAATGCCCGAGCCGCAGAACGCCGAAGAAATCGAGATGCAGCGCGCGCTGAAGGAATTCGTCGCTAAGAAGCCGGGCTACCTCACCAAGTCGGTGAAGGCCATCAAGGGCGTGTCCGAAGAGACCACCACCGGCGTCCACCGCCTCTACCACCTTGCCAAGCAGGGCAAGCTGCCGTTCCCCGCGATCAACGTGAACGACAGCGTGACCAAGTCGAAGTTCGACAACCTCTATGGCTGCCGTGAATCGCTGGTCGACGCGATCCGCCGTGCGACCGACGTGATGCTCTCGGGCAAGGTCGCCTGCGTTGCCGGCTATGGCGACGTCGGCAAAGGCTCGGCGCAGTCGCTGCGCAATGGCGGCGCCCGCGTGCTCGTGACTGAAATCGATCCGATCTGCGCGCTGCAGGCGGCGATGGAAGGCTATGAGGTCGTGACGATGGAAGACGCGGTCACCCGCGCCGACATCTTCGTCACCACCACCGGCAATGAAGACGTCATCACCGCCGAACACATGAAGGCGATGAAACCGATGAGCATCGTGTGCAACATCGGCCACTTCGACAGCGAGATCCAGATCTCCGCGCTCGACAATTACGAGTGGACCGAACTCAAGCCGGGCACCGACCTCGTTAAGTTCCCCGACGGCAAGGAAATCATCGTGCTGGCCAAGGGCCGCCTGGTGAACCTCGCCTGCGCCACCGGTCACCCCAGCTTCGTGATGAGCTGCTCCTTCACCAATCAGGTGCTGGCGCAGATCGAACTCTGGGAAAACACCGACGGCTACGAGAACGACGTCTACGTCCTGCCCAAGCAGCTCGACGAAAAGGTCGCCGCGCTCCATCTCGACAAGCTGGGCGTCAAGCTCACCCAGCTTAGCAAGGAACAGGCAGACTATATCGGCGTGCCGGTCGAAGGTCCGTTCAAGCCGGAACACTACCGCTACTAAGACAATCGGGCGCGCTGCGCATATTTTGCGCCGCGCGCCCGAATCTTCACGTTGCATCCACGCCGCTAGCCTAATAGCTGGCAGGTAATGGAAATTTCGCCCGTCCTCCTTCCTATCATCGGCCTGATGCTGGCGCTGTGGACCGTCACGGCGATGTGGCTGATGATCAAGGCCAGCCGGGACAGCCAGGCGGCTGCGTCGCACAAGAAGGTTGCTCGCCGCCTCTCGCGCATGGTCGAGGAAGGCCCCGCCATCCCGCTGCTGGTGCGTGTGGACGGACGGATCGAGGCGCCCGACCGTTTTGCCCGCTGGATCGGGCTGGACAAGGTCCCCGAATATCTGAGCGAACTGGCCGGCGCCGATGACAGGGGCCTTTCCGAAGGCCAGGTCGAAGAGCTCTCCACCCTAGTCAGGCGCACACAGAAGAGCGCCAAGCCGTTCAAGCTGGCCCTGCGCCCGCCCGGTTCGCGCAAGTCTCTGGCGCTGCGCGGAGCGCTCGCCGATCCGGCGGTCTCGCCCAGCGGCGCTGCGCTGATCTGGGTTTTCGATTTCACCGAGACCGACGACGAACTCGCCCGCCTCGGCGAGGAAGCGGCGCGTGCGCGTGACGATTTCGGCGCGCTGGTCGGCCTGATCGAGGCTGCGCCGATGCCGATGTGGTTCCGCGGCGCCGACATGCAGCTGCGGCTGGTCAACAAGGCCTATGTCGAAGCGGTCGGTGCGAAGAGCGCGGACCAGGTCGTTGCCGAACAGATCGAACTCGTCGAGAAGGTCGGTGGACGCAGTGCGGCGCAGGTTGCGCAGCAATCGGCAGACCGCCGCCAGCCGATCGAACGCATTCTTTCCGCCACGATCAACAATGCCCGCCGCACGATCCGCGTCACCGACCTGCCACTCGTGGGCGAGGGCATCGCCGGCTACGCGGTCGATATCGAGGAAATGGAAGAGCAGGCCCGCGAATTCCGCGCCTTCCGCGAAGCGCAGCGCTCGATGCTCGACCAGCTTTCGATCGGTGTCGCCCAGTTCGATGCACAGCACCGGATGACCTTTGCGAACCAGCCGTTCCACCGTGTCTTCTCGCTGCCGCCGGGCGTCGTCAACGAGCGCACGACCTTCGAGCAGATGCTGATGGTCGCCCGCGAGAATGGCCGCATACCCGAAGTGCGCGACTTCCCCGCATGGCGCAAGGAATTGGGCGAATGGTTCCAGATGGACGAGCCAGAGGAAGTCGCCTGGCCGCTGCCCGACAGCACGCATTTGCGCCTCGTCGCGCAGCCGCTGCCCGATGGCGGCCTCGTCCTGATCGCGGAGGACCAGACCGAGCAGCTTGCCCTCTCGGCCACGCGTGACACGCTGCTGCGTACGCGTACCGCGACCTTCGACAGTCTGTTCGAAGCACTCGCGGTCTTCGCGCCGGACGGGCACCTCGAACTGTGGAACCGCGGCTTTCCGGTCGCCTGGGGCCTCGAGGGCGAGGAACTGGACGGACATCCGCAGGCCGAACAGCTGCTCGAGGCGATATCGAAACAGCTCGCCGACCCGAAACAGATTTCCGAGATCGGTCAGACGATCCGCTCCGCCACGCTCGACCGCAAGAACCGCCGCGGCCGCATCGCGCTCGCCGACGGCCGCACGCTCGATTACGCAGGCGTCCCGCTCCCCGATGGCAACGGCCTGATCACCGTGCTCGACGTGACCGCGTCGCAGCAGGCGGAAGAGGCCCTGCGCGAACGTAACCGCGCGCTGGAAGAGGCGGATGCGGTGATGACGCGCTTCCTCGCCAACATGTCCTACGAATTCCGCACTCCGCTGACCTCCATCGGCGGCTTTGCCGAGCTGCTGTCGCAGGGTATCGCCGGAGAGCTTAGCCCGCAGGCGCAGGAATATGTGCAGGCCATCACCATGTCGGTCGGCAAGCTGACCGCGCAGGTCGAGAACGTCCTCGATCTGTCGCAGTCCGAGGCGGGCCTGATGCCGCTGCGCAAGTCGAAGCTGGAGATGATCCCCTTCATCGAGCAGATCGTGCGCAAGCGCGAGGACCGGATCGTCGAGGGCGGGCTGACGCTCGATGTGAAGGGCAATGCCAGCAAGGTCATCGAGGCCGATCGCCAGCAATTGCAGCGCGCCATCGGTCACCTGCTCGACAATGCCATCGCCAACACGCCGCGCGGCGGCCGCATCCTGATCGATATCGCCAAGCGCCGCGGCCAGAACCGCATCGTCATCTCGGACAATGGCAAGGGCATGAGCCAGCATGAACTGGCCCGCGCGCTCGAAGGCATCCGCATGAGTGCCGATGGCAAGGGCATCGAACGACGGCAGGGCCTCGGCATCCCGCTCGCCCGGCAACTGGTCGAGGCACATGGCGGGGCCCTCGACATCCAGAGCCGCAAGAATGCCGGCACGACGGCGACGATTACGCTGCCGTGATCCGCGATCTTCCCGATCTCGATGCAATGGAAGCCTTCGGCGCCCTGATTGCCGAGCGTCTGCAGCCGGGCGATGTCGTGGCGCTGACCGGCGGGCTGGGTGCGGGTAAGACGACGCTCGCGCGCGCCATCATCAAGGCGCTGGGGCACGAGGGCGAAGTGCCTTCGCCGACCTTCACGATCATCGAGACCTACGACCATCTGCGCGTGCCGCTGGTCCATGCGGATTTCTACCGGCTGGAGGACCCGTCCGAGGCGATGGAGATCGGGCTCGACGATTACCGCGAGGGCACTGCGCTGCTGGCCGAGTGGCCCGATCATGCAGGCGGCTTCGAGGATGAGCCGGGTTGCCTTGCAATTGCGCTGGAAACGGTGGGCGATGGACGAAGGGCCATTGTGAAGCCGGGCGAGGCTTGGCAAAGCCGCATCCCATGAGCGCACTACCCGACGGCATTCACGATTTTCTTGGCGACACCGAATGGGAAGGCGCGGAAATCGCGCCGCTGGTGGGCGATGCGAGCTTCCGCCGCTATTTCCGGCTCAAGATGGGCGGCCATACGGCAATGCTGATGCACGCCCCGCCGCCGCATGAAGATCCCGCGCCTTTCCTGCACGTTGCCCACTGGCTCGAAGAACAGGGCATGCGCGGGCCTGCGATCCTGCTGGAAGATGCTGCCAAAGGCTGGGTGCTGACCGAGGATTTCGGCGACCAGCGGATGAAGGAATGGATCGACGACCATCCGGGCGACGAACACGATACCTATGCGCAGGCGATCGACGCGCTGGTGCAGCTCCACCAGCTGCCGCCGGGCCCGTTCGAGCCGTACGACATGGCCGTGTACCAGCGCGAAGCGGCGCTGTTCACCGAATGGTATTGCCCTGCTGCCGGCCTGACGATCGATGAAGCAGGCTGGACCGCCGCGTGGGAAGAGGCGCTTGCCCCCATGCTTCCGCGCCAGAACCCGGGCGTCACCGTGCTGCGAGATTATCACGCGGAAAACATCATGCTGCTCGAACCGGGCAAGCTGGCTGGCGAACAAGGGTTGATCGATTTCCAGGACGCGCTGGTCGGCCATCCCGCCTATGACCTCGTCAGCCTGCTGCAGGACGCGCGCCGTGACGTGTCGGAGCAGCTCGAACACGACATGCTGTGCCGCTATCGCGCCGCCGCCGATCCCGGCGGGCATTTCGAGGCGGACTACGCGCGCCTCGGTGCGCAGCGTAACGCCAAGATCGTCGGCATCTTCACACGGCTTTACAAGCGCGACGGGAAGCCCCGCTATCTCGGCATGATCCCGCGCGTCTGGAAGGCGATGGAGCGCGACCTCGCGCATGAGGCGATGGCTCCGGTCGCTGCTTGGTTCGATGCAAATATCCCGCAGGAATTGCGCCAAGCCCACGGCGGAGAGATCGCTTGAGCAAACTCGTTTCGGATACCGCCATGCTGATGGCGGCAGGCCTCGGCAAACGCATGCGCCCGCTCACCGCAACCATGCCCAAGCCGATGGTCCGCGTGGCCGGAAAGCCGCTGATCGACCGTGCGCTCGACCGGGTCGAGGATGCCGGGATCGAGAAAGCGGTGGTCAACGTCCACTACCTTGCGGAGAGCATCGAGGCTCACGTGGGACCGCGCAAGGTGCCCGCAGTGACCTTCTCCGACGAGCGGGAGCTGCTGCTCGAAACCGGTGGCGGCATGGTCAAGGCGAAGGAGGCCGGGCTGCTTCCCGATCCTTTCTTCGCCTGCAATGCCGACAGCATCTGGCTCGACGGGCCGCGCAATGCCTTCGCCGACCTTTCGGCGGCATGGGACCCTGACCGGATGGATGCGCTGCTGCTGGTCGTGACCCACGCCCGCGCGCGCAATTTCGACGGGACGGGCGATTTCTACATGGACGGGGCCGGGAGGCTCAGCCGCAAGAAGCCCGACCGGATCGCCCCTTTCATCTACACCGGTATCCAGCTGGTCTCGCACCGGCTGCTGCGCGATGCGCCCGAAGGGAAGTTCTCGACCAACATCCTGTGGGATCGCGCGATCGAGGAGAATCGCCTCTTTGGCGTCGCCTTCACCGGCATGTGGTACGAAGTCGGCACGCCGCAGCACATCAGGCCTACCGAGGAGGCGTTGACGGGTGGCTGAAGAAGGCAGGGTCGCAAGCCAGCCGAAGGTCTATTCCATCGCTGCCCATCGTGGGTTCGCCGATGCCCTCGTAGCGGGACTGGTGCCGCGCTATTCCGACCCTGAGCTGGGCCTTTCGAAGCTCACGCTGCTGCTGCCGAGCTCGCGTGCGCGCCGGACCGTTTCGGAAGCCTTCATTCGCCATGCAGGCGAGGAGGGCCGGGCGGGCCTGCTGATGCCGCGCATGGCGGTTGTGGGCGATCTCGATCTCGACGAGGCACTCGGGCCGCTGCTCGACCCGCTCGGGACAAGCAATATCCCGCCAGCCATCGACCCGCAGCGCCGGATGTTCGCGCTTGCCGGCCTGATTGCGGACGAGATGGGTGACGATGCGCCCAAAGGCGCGACCCTCCTGCGCCTTGCCCGCGAGACCGGGGCTACCATGGACAGGTTGCTGGTCGAGGATATCGGGCCCGAGCAGCTGCGCGACGAAAAGGTCGTCGACATCTTTCCCGACCTTTCCGAACACTGGCAGAACTCGATCAGGCTCTTCGCCAATGTGCAGGCGCGATGGCTTGCCTGGCTGGGCGCGGAAGGCATGCTCGATGCCGCCGCGCGCCGAAATCGCCTGTTCGACGAGGCGCGCAGGACTTGGAAAGCCAGCCCGCCAGCAACGCCCATCGTCGCAGCCGGTGTCACCAGCGCCGCGCCCGCGCTCGCGAAGTTGTTGCGGGTTGTGAGCGAGGTGCCGCAAGGCGCGGTAATCCTGCCCGATTTCGACCTGACGATGGACGGGGACGTCTGGGACGAGCTGGGCCGCGCAGGAGCCGCGCCGACAGCTGAAGACACCGCTTTCGCCCGCGAGGATGCGGTCACTCATCCGCAGTATCATCTCAAGCTGCTGCTCAACCGGATGAGCGTACGGCGCGAGGAAGTGCAGCCGTGGCACCGCAAGGGCATGACCGCTGCGCCGCCCGAGCGCAGCCATGCCATTTCAGCCCTGTTCTTGCCGCCCGAAGCGAGCAAGGTCTGGGTCGATCTCAAACCCGAGAAGCGTCGCCTGTCGGGCGTCCGGATCATGCATGCTTCCAATCCGGAAGAAGAAGCGCAGGCCATCGCCTTGCTGGTGCGCAAGGTACTGTCCGAACCGGAAAAGCGCGTCGCCGTGGTCACACCAGACCGCCCGCTGGCTCGCCGCGTAGTGCATCACCTTGCGCGCTGGAACATCGTAGCCGACGATTCCGCGGGTCGCCCGCTGTCGCATACTCCTGCGGGCCGGGCATTCCTGCTGGCGGCCGAGGTCATGGCCGAAGGGGCGCGAGCAGTGCCCATGATGGCGCTGCTGGGTCATCCGCTGGTGGATGGCGGAATGGAACGCGGTCGCTGGCTGCGGCGATTGCGCGTGCTGGAACGCGCCTTGCGTGGCCCGCGGCTGGCGCCCGGTCTCGAACCCGCGCGTGCGGAGATCGCGAGGATTGCGGAAAAGCGTCCCGAGATGGCCGAGTGGTGGGCGCTCGCTGAGCAATCGCTCCTGCCTCTGGTCGAGATCGACCGCAACGCACCTTCCGATCTTGCAGGGATGATCGATACGCTCGCGGCCTGCGCGGAGACACTGTGCGGCGAAAAACTCTGGGCGCAGGAAGACGGGCGTACGCTTGCCTCCTTCGTCGAGGAATTCCGCCTCCACTCGCGCGAAGCAGGCTTCACCGTCGCACCGCGCGATGTGGCGGCAGTGCTCGCCGATGCGATGGAGGAGCGCGCGGTGCGCCCGCCCTATGGTGGTCATGCCCGCGTACAGGTGCTCGGCCTGCTCGAAGCGCGCATGAACCGCGCCGATCTGGTCATCTGTGCGGGGCTCAACGAAGGCGTCTGGCCCGCCCGCGGGAGCGTGGACGCCTTGCTCGCGCCTCCGGTCCTGCGCACGCTCGGCGTGCCTGGCGGCGATTTCCGCATAGGTCTGTCGGCACACGACCTTGCCGGCGCGATGGGCGCGCCCGAGGTCGTGCTCAGCCGCAGCGAGAGGGACGAGGGTGGGCCGGCCATTCCCAGCCGTTTCCTGCTGCGCGTTCAGGCGTTGCTTGGTGAATTGCTCGAAAAATACGAGGATCACGAAACCATCGCGCTCGCCCGCGCCATGAACCGCGCCAAGCCGGCGCCCGAATATCCGCGCCCGAAGCCAAATCCGGGGCCGCAGCAGCGCGACGTCGACATTTCCGCCACGGCGCTCGACCGGCTGCTGGGCGATCCATATCAGTTCTTCGCGCAGAAGATCATGGGCCTGTCGGATCTCGACGCGCTCGATGCGGACCCCAACCCGCTGTGGCAGGGCAACGTGGCGCATGACATCCTCGAGCGCTGGCACGTCGCGCGCAAGACCGATTCCGCCGCGCGCATCGCTCCGATCATGGAAGAGGTCCTCGACGAGGAGAATGCCGACGCGCGCGTGCGCGGCTTGTGGCAGCCGCGCCTGCAGAAGGCGCTCGAATGGATCGAGGAAACGGTCGATGCCTATACCGACCGCGAGGTGCTGGCGGTCGAGGTGAAGGGCACGATGCATTTCGACGACGTGTTCGTCCACGGCCGCGCCGACCGGATCGACCGGTTGGAGGACGGCTCGCTCGGCATCATCGACTACAAGACGGGCAAGCCGCCGACCAAGGCGATGGTCGAGCAGGGCTTTGCCCTACAGCTCGGAATTCTCGGCCTGATCGCCGAACAGAACGGCTTCAAGGGCCTGACGGGTGAACCGGGCGGCTATGAGTATTGGTCGCTGGGACGCTCCAAGGACGATAATTCCCACGGCTTTGGTTACATCGAAGCGCCGCTCAAGCTTAATGACAGACAGAAAGGCTTGTTGCCCGAGGAATTCCTTCCGACGACCCGCACCAAGCTCGGCGAAGCTATCGGCAAATACATAAAGGGCGATGCGCCCTTCACCGCGCGCGAGAACCCCGATTATCCATCTTACGATACCTACGATCAGTTGATGCGGCTCGAGGAATGGCTCCCTCGCCAGGCCGACGATACGTCGGACGGGGGAGACGATACATGAGCGGCAAGGTCTATCCGCTCAAGGATGCGCAGGGGCAGAGCGTCAATCCGCAGGAAAGCGTCTGGCTTTCGGCGAGCGCGGGGACGGGCAAGACGCAGGTGCTTTCGGCACGCGTGCTGCGCCTGCTGCTGGAGCCGGGCGCCGACCCGTCGCAGATCCTGTGCCTCACCTTCACCAAGGCCGGTGCCGCCGAAATGGCCGTACGCGTCAACTCGGTGCTCGCACGGTGGGTGCGCATGGATTCCGCGCAATTGGGCAAGGAACTCGGATACCTGGGCGCGGCAATCGACCCTGACACGCAGGCCCGCGCCCGCTCGCTCTTCGCCCGCGTGCTAGATTGCCCGGGCGGCGGTCTCAGGATCGATACGATCCACGCCTTCGCGCAATACCTCCTCGCCGCCTTCCCGAGCGAGGCGGGCGTGCTCCCCGGCAGCCAGCCGATGGAGGACCGCGACCGCGACCTGTTGAGCCGCGATGTCCTCTCCGACCTGCTGGCAGAGGGCGACCCGCAGGTCCGTGAAGCGGTGGCCGAGATGAGCCGCCGCAAAGGCCCCGATGCGGTGCTCGGCTGGCTAATGCGCTGTGCGCGCCACAAGGAACTCTGGAACCAGCCCGGCTGGCAGCACGGACTACGCGATCCGGTACGTCGCCTCCTTGGCATTCCGGTCGATGCGGACGAGGGCTGGGTGGCGAAAGGCTGCTCGGACGAGAACTTCCCTGTCGACACCCTGCGCGCAATGCTTCCAGCTCTCGATGGTTGGAATACAAAGGCTGCGGATACCATCCGAGGATTTGTCGGGCATTGGCTCTCGCTCGATCCGGCAGGACGCTTCGCCGAACTCGATGGTTTTCGCCAGCGTAACTGCATCCTGAAGAAGGATGGCGACCCCACTTCATTGAAGGGCGCGGAAAAGAACGACCCCGATTTCGGCAACAAGCAGGAGATCATCGTCGAAGCCGTGCGCGCCGTTGCCGAACGCGCAGCGCTACTCGAGCTCGCCGCATTCCTCGCGCCGCAACTCGAAGCAGGCCGCGCATTCGCCAAACGCTGGGAAGAGGCGAAGGCGCGCGAAGGGCTTGTCGATTTCGACGACCTCATCCACCGCGCCGCCCAGCTGCTGTCGTCCAACTCCATGGCCGACTGGATCCGCTACAAGCTCGACCGCAGCTTCGATCATATCCTCGTCGACGAAGCGCAGGATACGAACGAAGCCCAATGGGCGATCGTGAAGGCGTTGACCGACGACTATTTCGACGGTCTCGGCGCGCGCGGCACCGCGATCCGTACGATCTTCACCGTGGGCGACTACAAGCAGGCGATCTTCGGCTTCCAGGGCACCAGTCCGGAAAACTTCCGCAAGGCGCGCGACTACTTCCGCGACAAGATGGACAAGGCGGCCGCCGCTGCCGAGGAAGCCCGTGCCAATGCCAATGCCGGGCGGTTGGAAGAATACAAACTCGGCCGCAGCTACCGCACGAACCAGACGGTTCTGACATTCGTCGACGATGCGATCCGCGCCATCGGACCCGAAGGGCTGGGTCTCGAAAAGAGCGACGGCGACCACAAGGGCGACAACGCGCCCGGCCTCGTGACCTTGTGGAAGGAAATCCGCATCGTCGAAGGCGGCGAGGATGGCGACGAGGAGGAGAAAGGCTGGCTTGCCCGGCATGATCGGCTTCTGGCGGATCGGATTGCGCGGCAGGTAGCCGAATGGCTCGATCCCGAGGGCGACGGCTTCACACTGGTGAAGGGTGAGACCCGCAGAGCGCAGGCGGGTGATGTCATGGTGCTAGTGCAGAAGCGCCGCGAACTCGCCTCGTTGATCGTCGCGCGCCTCTATGCGCATGGCGTCCCCGTCGCAGGCGTCGACAGGCTCCGGCTCGGCAATCCGCTGGCGGTGAAGGATCTCATGGCGGCGATCCGCTTTGCCGCGCAGCCGCTGGACGATTTGACGCTGGCAAACCTGCTCGTCTCTCCGCTGATCGGCTGGAGCCAGGATGACCTGCTCGTCTTCGGCTATCGCGAAAAGGGCATCCGCCTGTGGGAGCACCTGCGTGGTTCGGACGAACCGCGCGTGGCGCAAACCATCGATACCTTGCGCGAAATCCTGCGTCGTGCGGATTACGATACGCCGCAGCAATTGCTGCACTGGATCCTCGTCGGCCCGATGGACGGACGGCGCAAGCTTGTCGCTCGGCTGGGGCGCGAGGCGAACGATCCGATCGACGAGCTGCTCAACGCTGCCAACGCCTATGCGTCGAGCCACGTAGCTAGCTTGCAGGGCTTCATCCGCTGGTTCGATGCCGGCGATGGCGAGCTGAAGCGCGAGGCGGGCGAGAGTGGGGACCAGGTCCGCGTGATGACCGTGCATGGATCCAAAGGCTTGCAGGCGCCGATCGTCATCCTTGCCGATGCAGCGATCCGCCCTGATGCCTCCGGCGATCTCTCGCTGGAGGACACTCCGCTCGGGTCCGAAAACCGCAATATCGTCCCGCTGCCGTCCCTGACCAAGGACGAGAAGGTCGGGCCTGTGCGCGCGGTGGAGGAGGAAAACGCCGCGCGTTCGATGCAGGAACACTGGCGCCTGCTCTACGTCGCGATGACGCGAGCCGAAGAGGCGCTGTTCGTCGGCGGTTCGCTCGGTCCGCGCGATGCGAAGAACGGCCCACACGAGGATAGCTGGTACGCCCGACTGGCGCAGCTGTTTGAAACCGACGATGCCTTGGAGGACCCGATCTGGGGCGCTCGCTGGGAGGTGGGAGAGCGCGCTCCTCCGGTGCCGGTTTCGGCCAGGAAAGTGCAGGAAGCCACAACCGAACTCCCCGACTGGGCGAAACAGCCGGTCGGTCCCGAACCGCGCCCGCCGCGTCCGCTGGCGCCTTCGGGGCTGGGCGAGGTGGAGGGCAGCGATCCGCCGCTTCCGCCCGAGGTCGCAGCGGGTGCCGCAAGGCGCGGTGTGCTGATTCATGCGCTACTCGAACGCCTGCCCGAAGTTGCTATGGATGCGAGAAAGGAAAAGGCACGGAGCTGGCTTGCACGGCAGGCGCCGGACCTGGACGATGCCGAACGCGAGGAAATGCTGAACCGCGCGCTCGCCGTGCTGGAAGAGCCGGGCTTTGCGGAAATCTTCGGCCCCGATGCGCTGGCGGAAATCCCGCTCGCTGCCACGGTCGAGGGGCAGGTGGTGATGGGCACGGCCGACCGGCTGCTGGTCACGCCAGAGAAGGTCACCGTGGTCGACTTCAAGACCGCGCGCCGCCCGCCGACCTCGCTGGATGGCATGCCGGACAGCACCTTGCGGCAGATGTCTGCCTATGTCGCGGCGCTCGAGGTCATCTATCCCGGGCGGCGGATCGAGGCAGCTGTGCTCTATACCCAGACGCCGCAACTCATCGCCTTGCCGCAGGACAAACTTGCCGCCTACAAGGCCGCGTTTGCGGATCGGCAGGAAAGCTTTGCCTTGCCACCCGTTGAGTAATTGCACCCGCGTCCCATATGGGCGGGCAAGTCAGCAGATATCAGGAGTATTCCCATGGCCACCATCAACGTCACCGACGAAGGCTTCCAGAAAGACGTTCTCGACAGCGACAAGCCCGTTCTCGTGGACTTCTGGGCCGAGTGGTGCGGGCCGTGCAAGATGATCGCTCCGGCGCTGGAGGAACTCTCCGAAGAGCTGGGCGACAAGGTCACGATCGCCAAGATGGACATCATGGAAAACACCGGCGTGCCCGGCGCGATGGGCGTTCAGTCGATCCCGTACCTCGTGCTGTTCAAGGACGGCAAGCCGGCTGCCAACATGCGCGGCGCTGCGCCCAAGGGCCAGCTCAAGCAGTGGCTCGAGAGCGAGCTCTAACTCCCGATCCATTCCGGACAGGCCGCAATCTTGCGTTGCGGTGCAACATTGCTAAACGCGTGGAACCATGAAGCGCACGCATCTGCCTTTGAACGCCCTGCGCGTCTATGACGCTGCCGCACGGCACCTCAGCTTTACCCGCGCCGCGGACGAGCTGGCGGTGACGCCTGCGGCCGTGGGCCAACAGATCCGTGCGCTCGAGGATCACCTCGGCACGGTACTGTTCCGTCGTACCAGCAAGGGACTGGAACTGACGCAGGAAGGCGCGGCGGGTCTCGACGCGCTGCGCGAAGGTTTCCTGAAGTTCGAGGAAAGCGTCTCCGCCATGCAGGCGGGGCAGGCTTCCGACAGCTACACCATCGCCTGCCCGCGCGAATTCTACGCGCAGTGGCTCGCGCCACGGTTGGCGGAATTCTCCAAGGAGAACCCCGAGATCAAGTTCGTCTTCGTGGCGGATGAAAATGCCGACTTCACCGAGGCGAACCTCGACTGCGCGATCCGCCTCGTCGACGGGCCGGGCGATTTGCAGGGCGTCGAACTGGCCGCCGCGCGCCGCGTGACGGTTGCGGCACCCGGCGCTCCCGATCGCTGGATCGACTGGGGCCTCCCGTTGCAGGACGGAGTGCAAGCGCATGTGACGGTCAGCAATGCCGGACAGGCGCTGTCGGGCGCGATGGCGGGGCTGGGCAAGGCTATCCTTCCCGAACTGCTCGCCAAGGAAGCGCTCGAGGCCGGACGCCTCGAACTGCTCGACGGTCCGGAGACGGGTACGCGCGCCTACTGGCTGGTCGCTCCCACGCCGCAATGGCGGACCAAGAAGGTCAAGGCCCTCGTCGCTTTCCTCGCGGGCTAGCGAGCGTTAGGCTGCGGTGCGATGATCGCCGCAGTCAGACGCATCGAGGCATCTTCGGGCAATTTACCCACCGCTTCGTACAAGGCGAGCCCCGCCGCGCACTGATTGGTCAGGGGCAGCGCTTCGAAGCCCATCCCGTTGATCACCGCAAGTGCATCCTGCTCCGGGATGGTGCCGACTAGCGCTTCATAGAGACTGTCGACGTTTTCCTGCGTGACTTCGCCGCGCGGGTGCGGGTCTTGCTGTCCCGCGGCGATGGACTTCAGGGTTTGGACGCTTAACGAAATGATGCGGCGCTGGACCGGGGGGGAATAGGTGTTTCCCGGCTGCAGGCCGGTGGCAGTCATCTGTGCGCAGAGCGGCAAGCTCTCGTCCCGCAGTGCGCGGACTAATGCCAGATTGCGCTTCATCAACTCAATCAGTGCGCCGTCCGGCGCGGCGACGAGGTGCTCGCCTTTGGTGAGTGTGAAATTGCGCATGTACCCGAAACCAAACTGGCTCAGCTGCTCGTTCGATGCGCCTTCCCTTGCCATCACCGCGAGTCTGCTCCGGAATTCGACATATTCGGCCGGAAACTCGTCGCGGAAGGTGTCGTAGAGCGGTGCATGGATGACGTTGCCATGCATCTCGAAATCCATCTGCGAGCCGATCTTGAAGCTGCGATAGCCATCGAGGACGGCTGGCATCATCACGAAGATGATCAGCAGGACAGCAATGAACACGCCAACACGTTTGAGCTTGGGGCCGATCCCTTCGCCCTCTCCGTGAATGTCCGCGTAACTCATTGTCCTGACCCCTCAATTGCTGCGTGAAGCGCGAGAAGGGCGTGCGACCCCTTTCCCCCACAATTCCTGTGCGAGGCTTGGCGGATCGGTCGCCGGAGGGCAAGTGGACGGAATGACTATTCGCCGCGTTCCCGAACTGAGCACCGAACGCTTCACCTTGCGCCCCTTGCAGGAGAGCGACTGCGCGGCCCTGTACTCCACGCTTTCCGACACGGACCAGTGCCGTTTCCTGACCCGGCCAGCATTCGCCAGCGAGGAAGAACTGTGGGGGTGGCTGGCCGATCCGACGTGGAACGGGCGAACCTGGATTGCAGAGGACGGGGAAGGGCAGGTCGCAGCCCGCTTCGTATCGGTCCCGGCGCATGAGGAAGGGGTCGAGGAAATCGGCTACATCACCTGTGCGCATCGACAGCGGGAGGGCGTCGCCCGCGAGTGCACCGAAGCGCTCGTCCGCCACCTGTTCGAGACCGACGGGCTGCGCAAGATCACGGCCGAGGTGGACGCCGAAAATTCCGCTTCAATCCGGCTGCTGGGTAGCCTCGGGTTCACCCGCGAGGCCTATTTCCGCGAGCATGAGACCACGCATATCGGCCTGCGTGACGTGATGATGTACGGGTTGCTCGCGAAGGATTTCCTTGCGCCCAACGAGCCTGTCAAATTCGGTCGAAGGCCCTGAAGACTTTTGCCATGCCGGGCGGATCGCATTCTGCGCGAAGGCGCGCGATGGCCTCGCTGATAACCAGTTCGTATTCCATCACCCCGTCCTGTAGCCCCAGATAATTGCCCCCTAGCGAACGGGTGAAGTCGCGGGCACTGCGATTGTCACTCAGGATGTTGACCGAGAAATCGTTCAGCCCTTCAGCCTGCGCATCGAGCAGGATGGTCGCGGTCAGGAGCTTGCCGAGACCGAGGCCATGATAATCGTCGAGCACGCCGACGGAGAATTCCGCGCTGTCCTCGTCATCCTTCTGGCGAAAGGCGTGTACGGCGCCGATGGCAGCGTCTTCATCGCCCGAGGAATCGATGGCTCCCCAGGCAATGTGATCATGTCCGTCCACGGTGGTCAGTCGTTCGATCACCCAGCTGGGCGGGGTCGAGGCGCCGGAAAAGAACCGCAAGTAGCGCGACTGAGGCGACATCCTGCCGATACCCACCCGCATGCGGTCCGCGTCGTCTTCGCGTATCGTGCGAATGCATACCGGATGCCCGTTCTCCAGCTCGGTATGGATGACTAGGTCGGATTGACGCACGACTGATGAACCTCCTGGTCCGTTCGCGACCGTCTTATCACGGTTTGCCGTGCCATGCTCGCGCTGGCAACGAGGCGCGGTCGTTCTTTGGCCCATACCGCGTCTTCGGAACTCCATACCCTACCTCGGTATTGTCAGATCGAAGGAGAAAAGGATGGAAAATCAATCAGCAGGGCATTCCGGCAAATCCCACCAAGGCAAGTGGACGACTTTCTTCGCCATGATCGCCACCTCCATCGTGACGATGTTTGTCCTCAAATATTCCAATATTTACGAGGCCGATCACGCCTTTTTCAGCCAGACCCGGATGTGGATGGCGCTGATGATGGGCATGGCCATGATCGTGATCATGCTCGGTTTCATGTGGGGTATGTACAAGTCACTGGCGACCAAGTTTATCGTGATGGTTGCCGCAATCGCTGGATTCTTCTTGTTCCTGTTCCTCGCCCGGAGCCAGGCGACGGTCGAGGACGAGGCATGGATGAAGGCGATGATCCCGCATCATTCTATAGCCGTGCTGACCAGCCGCCGTGCCGAGATCAGCGACCCGCGTGTGCGCAAGCTCGCCGACGCCATCATCGAGGCCCAGGTGAAGGAAATCGCCGAGATGAAGCTGCTGCTCGAGGATATCGAGGTGAACGGCGAAATGGGCGACGGAACGCCCATACCTCCGCGCACCGCAGAGCTCACTCCGGAACTGCTCGATGAAGCCGAAAAGGCTGTCGAACGTCCGATTACTCCGGAACTTCGCGAAGAGGTGGAAACCGGAAGCTGAGACGGCGCGAGTCCTGTCCCTAGCTGGCGGGGTAGCTCGCCCAGACCATCCGTTTGTCGGGCCCGAAGGCGATGACCTGGAAGGCCTGCCGTCGTGCCCCCATTTCCATGCCCGGCGATCCCAGGGGCATTCCGGCCACAGCAAGGCCGGTGATGCCTTCCGGTCGTTCGGCCAAGAGCCGCTCGACGTCGGCGGCAGGGACATGGCCTTCGATCACCATGCCGTCGACGATGGCGGTGTGGCAGGAAACGAGATCGGCAGGCACGCCATTGGCGGCTTTCACCGCTGCGATATTCTCGCTGTCGATGGTCTTGCTCGCCACCGTCTCGTCACCCTTGGCGAAGTGGTCGTCCGCATGGTCGAGCCAGGCGAGGCAGCAGCCGCAGTTCGGATCGCGATACATCGTGATGCTGGTCGCCTGAGCAGCGCCCGCACATGCGGCAAGCGACAGGCCCAGTGCGAGGCGAAGCGGGGTGCGGGTCAGCGATCGAATGCTCATCGGGCGGGCTCCTTGGGTAATTTGAAAACGGGTATAGCGGCTCGAACTAGCGGCGCTTTTCCAGCAGTTCGACCAGTTCCTCGAACTTCTGGCGCTGCTCGGCCTCGTCGCCGCTGGCGATTGCTTCGGCCACGCAGCAGGCGGCGTGATCCTTGAGGACCTGCGTCTCGACCTTGGCGAGCGCCGACTTGATGGCTTGGATCTGGTGCAGGATGTCCATGCAGTAGCGATCGTCCTCGATCATCTTCGCGACGCCGTTCACCTGACCCGCAATCCGGTTGAGTCGATTGATTTTTGCGTCGGCATTCGCAGCCATGTCGTCCATCCAGTTGTAATACCCTGTGGGGGTATATATGTGATCGCCCGAAGTCCTTCAACAGAACCTTTTTTACGGTAGCGTTCATGTCGGTAGATCGCCGCAAATTCATCACGAGCACCGCAGCCCTCGGAGCGGCGATGTCGCTTCCGCTTCCGGCATGGGCGCGCGGTGAGAGCCTGACCCATGCGAAGCAGGGTTTTGGCGAGGTTTCCGGTGAGAAGATCGCGCTGAGTGTCGGCGACCATCACTTCGCGGTCGGTGGGCGAAAGGGGCATGCGATCGCCGTGAACGGCAGCGTGCCCGGACCTCTGGTGCGCCTCAAGGAAGGCCAGAACGTCCGCATCGATGTGACCAATAATCTCGATGAAGATACCTCGATCCACTGGCACGGCCTGTTGTTGCCGTTCCAGTTCGACGGTGTTCCGGGCGTCAGCTTTCCCGGTATCAAGCCGGGCGAGACCTTCACCTACGAATTCCCGATCCGACAGAACGGCACCTACTGGTGGCACTCGCACTCGGGCCTGCAGGAGCAGGCGGGGCACTATGGTCCGCTTATCATCGAGAGCGCCGAACCGGATCCGCGCTACGACCGCGACTATGTCGTCCTGCTGAGCGAATTCACGCCGCGCCATCCGCACGAGATCGCCCGCCTGCTGAAAGTCGGCGAGCACTACTTCAACAACCAGATGCAGACCGCGACCGAAGGCGACATGCCCGTCAGCGAGCGGCTGATGTGGGGCGGGATGCGCATGAACCCGCGCGACATCTCGGATGTGACTGGCTCGACCTACACCTTCCTCATGAATGGCCATGGCCCGATGGACGGGCTCGAATATCTGTTCGCGCCGGGCGAGAAGGTTCGCCTGCGCGTGATCAATGGCTCTGCGATGACCTTCTTCAACGTGCGCATTCCCGGCGTGCCGATGACCGTGATCGCCGCCGATGGAATGGAGGTCGCGCCGGTCGAGGTGGACGAGTTCCAGATCGCCACGGCCGAGACCTACGACGTGATCGTCGCGCCTCCAGCGGGCAGCCATGCGCTGGTGGCAGAGGCGATGGACCGCTCGGGCATGGGTGTGGCTTCGCTCACCTCGCACAAGGGCCACAGAGCCACGCCGCCGCCGCAGCGCGAGCCGGTGACGCTCACCATGGCCGATATGGGCATGGGCTCGATGGCAGGCATGGACCACGGCGGGATGGACCACGGCGCGATGGGGCATGGCGAAATGGACCACTCGATGCGTGACACCTCCAAGCTGCCTGCCGATGTGAAGGTAGGGCCGGGGCTGGACATGGTCTCGCCCATGCCGATGGACCGGATGGATTACCCGGGCCTCGGGCTCGACAATGTCGATCATCGCGTGCTGCGCTACACCGATCTCAAGGCGAAGCGGATGAACCCGCATCGCATGCCGACGCGCCAGATGGAAATCCACCTGACCGGCAACATGGAACGCTACATGTGGAGCTTCGACGGCAAGAAGTTCTCTGCCGTGACCGACGACCCGATCCGCTTCGCCTATGACGAGCGGGTGCGGGTGAAGCTGGTCAACGACACGATGATGGCGCACCCCATCCACCTGCACGGCCACTTCTTCGAGCTGGTCAACGGGGCGGGGATGATGAACCAGCCGCTCAAGCACACGGTCATCGTCCAGCCGGGCAGCACGGCGACCTTCGACGTCACCGCGAACGAGCCGGGCGACTGGGCCTTCCACTGCCACCTGCTCTACCACATGCACGCCGGCATGATGCAGACGGTGACCGTGCGTCCGTTCCCCGCAGCGGGAGAGGGCGCATGATGCTCCGCCTCGGCCTTGCGAGCACACTCGCGCTCGCCGCAGCGCCGCTGTCCGCGCAGGACATGTCGGGCCATGAAGGGCACGGGGCGCAGGAGGAGAAGCCCGCGACCGAGCAGCCCGCGAAGGACGATCATTCGGGCCACGGCGAGATGAAAAAGGCGCCCGCTCCGTTCAAGCTCCCCGACCTGACCGCCAAGCCGCAGATGGACCATTCGGCGCATGCCATGGGCGACTTCCCCTCCGGCCCGCCGCCCGCAGAGGCGTTCGAGGGTCCGCAGCACGCGGCCGACGAAATCTTCGGCGCCGAAGCCATGGCCGGGGCTCGCAAGACCAACCACGCCACCCACGGCGACATGCTGACCGGCACCCTCATGGCCGAGCGGCTGGAAGTGCGCATTTCCGACGGTCACGAGGCGTTCCTGTGGGACGTGCAGGGCTGGTACGGCGGCGATATCGACAAGTTCGTGATCAAGTCCGAAGGCGAGGGCGAATTCGGCGAGAGTATCGAAGACGCCGAGATACAGGCGCTGTGGGGCCATGCGATCGGCCCCTTTTTCGACCTGCAGGCAGGCGCGCGCATCGATCTCGAGCCGGAAACCCGCAGCCACCTCGTGCTCGGCGTGCAGGGCCTTGCGCCCTATATGTGGCACGTAGACGGCGCGCTGTTCCTGTCCGACCGCGGCGACCTCACCGCGCGGCTGGAGGGCGAATACGACCAGAAGATCACGCAACGCCTGATCCTGCAGCCTCGGGTGGAGCTGGAACTGTCCGCACAGGACATTCCCGAACGCGAGATCGGGGCAGGGCTCACCAAGATCGAGACGGGCCTGCGCCTGCGCTACGAAATCGCTCGCGAGTTCGCCCCCTATGTCGGCGTCGGCTACGAGGCCAAGCTGGGCGAGACCGCGGATATCGCGCGCCTCGCGGGCGAGGATCCGGACGGCGTGGCAGCCGTCTTCGGCATCAGGGCCTGGTTCTAGGGCCAGTCGGGCGAGACGGAACTCCAGCGCGAAGCCGCTGCAGCCCGCGCTCCAGCGCCGCGTCCCAGGCCGCCGCAAACCCTTCCGACCCAAGCCGCGCCCACAGCTTGTAGAGCGCCTCCATGCTATTGCCCACGGAGCGCGCCGCCTGCGTGACGATCCCGGTGGCCGCCAGCGTGGCGACGAAGCGCCGCTGGAGCTGCGGCGTAATCGGAAGCGAAGCTGACCGCACGGTCAATTGCGCCGCGGGTGAGAGTGGATGAAGGGCGCGAAGGCGAGGAGGGGATCGTCATCCTCGGGCTCAGGTGCCACATGCGCGACGGCAGAGGTGGCCTGGCGGGCGAGCTTGCGGGTGCTTTCGGTCATGGCCCAAGCCACGATGCACATTCCGGCCAAGTAGGAAAATGGGATCTCCTGATCCTGATTGTTACCGACCAATGGCTTTTTAGAGATCGCCAATGGAAAGGTTTTCTCCTGAATTGCGGCTGGGACAAACTGGGTTTGCCAACCCTGTCAAATACCGTAGTGCGAGCCTTCACAAGCATGTTGTTTGGATAGAAATCGAGAATGCCCGAAATGCTCAGCCTTAACAGTCGAGGAGCTCGTTATTCGCCGGAAGGTTCTGCGGTGATGAGCGTCGAGGACCTCGGAAAAATTAAAAATGCTGAAATAGAATTTTCCAAATTCGTGATGTTCGTAGGGAAAAATAGCTCCGGAAAGAGCTATCTTGCCAATATCGTGTGGGCTGTCCGGTCGTCTTTTCTTGGGCTTGGCAACAATGGTGAGAATCTTTGCAAATCACCTAAGTGGTTCAAGGACTTGCTTGATTCAGCAAAACAGTCTCCTGACGAAAAAATTTCGATATCTGGTCAAAAGATTCTGTCTCATTACAATCGGTTCTTGGCGCGAAACTTTGAAAAGTTTGCTCATCGAATCTTTAATCACAAAAGCCTTCGTGTCGGGTCGATAAAGTTCCGCTCAAAGTCTGAAATCTGCATAGAGGCAATGTCAAAAGAACCGGAGTGGGTTCGCGCTGAGCTTGGTGAATCCGACTTTATTAATGTCATTAGCTCTTGGATGTTTTCCTGGAGTGCAGAAGGGGGTGGGAGTGCAGAGAATTTAAGTGCTCTAATTGGACTAGATTCGAATGAGTACGACGTGATCTACCGTGCGTGTGTGGAAAAAATCATATTTGGAGACCTGCACGCGCAATGGATGAGGGCTACTTATCTTCCTGCTGCTCGTACTGGACTCGTGTTGAGCGTTAGTGATTTGGCCTCGTCAGCGTTTGATCCTGAGCCGACATCAACACGAAGGCGTTCTTCTCGTTTTACGGCTCCGATGAGTCGTTTCATTCAGGATCTCATCCAATCGAGCGACAATTCCGGAAGATTCAACATGGAGATTGTTGAATTTCTGGAGCGGTCGATCTTCGGGGGCGAGCTTTCGATCACTGGACGAGGGGTCCCAGAGTTTCGTTTTGTCTCGAAGGAGTTCGATGGCGCACTGCCCATGCACGCAGTCTCGTCAATGATTACGGAGCTCACGCCATTTCTTGCGCTAGTAAGCGCTAGCCCTTGCTATGACGGGATCATTATTGAGGAGCCAGAGGCGCACCTCCACCTAAGCGCTCAACGCTGTATGGCCCGTGCTTTAGCGCGGCTGGCAAATTCAGACAGACCTATCGTGGCAACCACTCACAGCGACACATTCATACAGCAGATCAATTTACTCTGTCGTTTGGCTGATTTGTCCCAACCGAAGATGAAGGCGCTCGGATACTCCAAGCACGACGTATTGAGGCGTGATGATGTGAGGGTATACGAGTTCGAGGAAGGCAATGGGCGAAGTTTTGTGAAAGAAGCGCCATTCAAAGAGGGGGGCTTCGTGGTGAATAGTATCAACCAAACTTTGTTCGATCTCGTAGACGAAGTAATGGAACTTCAAGAATAAATGCTCGATTCATTCAAGTTGTCGCGCTTGGAGAATGATTGGTATGTCCTACAGTCTGACGGACATATCGAAGTTATTGAGCGCGTAGACGGTCGCGATGATGCGGTCGTTACCTTCGCTGTTGAGGCCGATAGCTTGGGTTTCTTTCATAGAGATAACCGAGTGTCGTTGAGGTGGTGCAAGAGTAGGAATTGCGCTGACGCAGCAATCGTAGTCTCGCATGACGACCGGCCAACTCTTCATGTGGTGGAATTGAAATCCAAGCTAACGAACAAAGAGTGGGTAAAAACCAAAAAGCAATTTGAGGGCATGGCCCTCAATTACATGGCCATGGCAGGCGTGGTGGAGGGGGTAGTGCCTGATCGTGCCGTATTCCATGTTTCCTTCGAATCTGAGGTGGTTGCTGAACCGGAAACGAGTGATCCGGTGCTTCTCAAGATGTCTGTCGGATCTGGGCAAGTCCTTGGAGGAATCGATGATTGGATCAACGAGAAAATCGATATTCTGAGCTGGCAAGGTGCCGAACTCCGCAAGATCCCAAGAGGTGAGGACAACCGTGGTCAAGGTGATTTGTCCGTTTGACTTGGCAAAGGCCACGTCACCCCTCCCTTGACCAATTCCCCCTCCAGCACTATGTGCGCGCCCATCCGGTGAGGGAATCGCCCTGCGCGAAGCCAACTCCGGCCAGATAGAGCTGAACATTGCCGGTCATGACCCGGGGGCCTGTCGCAATCGCGATAAGGCTCTTTTCTATTGCAGCGAACCTCATGGATCGCTCGGGGCAGCCGTCAAAGTAACCCGGTGGCCGTGTGGGCCGATGGGTGGAGCGTTTCAGGCTCGTGCGTACAGACCGCCCCGGTGCTTCTAAGCGCCGCGTGCGTCGCAACTGCACGAACCCGATCGCATCACCAGTCAACCCGCTAGTCGCCGCCATCACACGGTGAAGAGAGAACTCATGCCGACTATTAACCAGCTGGTCCGCAAGGGCCGCGTTCCGCAGAAGGCCAAGTCCAAGGTCCCTGCAATGGAAGCCAACCCGCAGAAGCGCGGCGTTTGCACCCGCGTCTATACGACGACCCCCAAGAAGCCGAACTCGGCTCTGCGTAAGGTTGCCAAGGTTCGCCTGACCAACCAGCGCGAAGTCATCTCCTACATTCCGGGCGAAGGCCACAACCTGCAGGAGCACAGCGTTGTGCTCATCCGCGGCGGCCGTGTTCGCGACCTTCCCGGCGTTCGCTACCACGTCCTTCGCGGCGTGCTCGATACGCAGGGCGTTAAGGACCGCAAGCAGTCGCGCTCGAAGTACGGCGCGAAGCGTCCGAAGTAATCCACGGGACTTAGGAGATAATCAATGAGTCGTCGTCGTCGTCCCGAGAAGCGGGAAATCCTGCCTGATCCGAAGTTCAACGATCAGGTCCTTTCGAAATTCATGAACAACCTCATGTATGACGGCAAGAAGGCCGTTGCTGAAGGTATCGTCTACACCGCGCTCGACACCGTCGAGAACAAGGCAAAGACGAACCCGGTCGAGCTGTTCCATGAAGCCCTGAACAACATCAAGCCGCAGGTCGAAGTGCGCAGCCGCCGTGTCGGTGGTGCGACCTACCAGGTGCCGGTCGAGGTTCGCCCCGAGCGTGCCCAGGCACTCGCGATCCGCTGGCTGATCGGCGCTGCACGCGGTCGTCCCGAGACGACCATGGCTGCACGCCTGTCGGGCGAGCTGATGGATGCTGCGAACAACCGCGGCAACGCCGTCAAGAAGCGCGAAGACACGCACCGCATGGCGGACGCGAACCGCGCCTTCTCGCACTACCGCTGGTAAGCACCGGTTCGGAGACCGTTTCGCCTTCGGGTGGAACGGTCGCCGGACGGTCACATTAGTTTTCCAAAGGGGCGGCAAAATGGTCGTCCCAACCCCACGAGGAATTTCACATGGCACGCGAATATCCGCTGGAGCGGTACCGCAACATCGGCATCATGGCCCACATCGATGCCGGCAAGACCACCACGACCGAACGTATCCTCTACTACACCGGCAAGTCCTACAAGATCGGCGAAGTCCACGACGGCGCTGCGACCATGGACTGGATGGAGCAGGAGCAGGAACGCGGCATCACCATCACCTCGGCTGCCACGACCACGTTCTGGCAGAACGACGATGGCAAGGGCGAAAAGCACCGCATCAACATCATCGACACCCCGGGCCACGTCGACTTCACCATTGAAGTCGAACGCTCGCTGCGCGTGCTCGACGGCGCGGTTGCAGTCTTCGACGGCGTTGCCGGCGTTGAACCGCAGTCCGAAACCGTGTGGCGCCAGGCCGACAAGTACGGCGTTCCGCGTATGTGCTTCGTCAACAAGCTCGACCGCACCGGCGCAGACTTCTACTACTGCGTCCAGTCGATCATCGACCGCCTCGGCGCGAACCCGCTGGTCCTTTATCTCCCGATCGGCGCGGAAAGCGACCTGCAGGGCGTTGTCGATCTCGTGAACAACCGCGGTATCGTCTGGGAAAACGACGGTCTGGGCGCGACGTTCAACTACGTCGACATCCCGGCTGACCTGGCCGACAAGGCTGCCGAATACCGCGAGAAGCTGATCGAGACCGCCGTCGAACAGGACGACGATGTCATGGAAGCTTACCTCGAAGGTGAAGAGCCCGACGCGGCGACGCTCAAGCGTCTCATCCGCAAGGGCACCATGGCGCGCGACTTCGTTCCCGTGCTGTGTGGTTCGGCGTTCAAGAACAAGGGCGTCCAGCCCCTGCTCGACGCGGTTGTCGACTACATGCCGTCGCCGCTCGACGTTCCGGCCATCAAGGGCGTCAAGCCCGACAGCGACGAAGAAGACACCCGTCCGTCGTCGGACGAAGCTCCGTTCTCGGCGCTGGCCTTCAAGATCATGAACGACCCGTTCGTCGGCTCGCTCACCTTCACCCGCATCTATTCGGGTCACCTCACCAAGGGTTCGGTCCTGAACTCGGTGAAGGACAAGAAGGAAAAGATCGGCCGCATGCTGCTGATGCACTCGAACAACCGCGAGGACATCGATGAAGCATTCGCTGGCGACATCGTCGCTATCGCAGGTCTCAAGGAAACCACCACCGGCGACACCCTGTGTGCGTCGAGCGCTCCGATCATTCTCGAGCGCATGGAATTCCCCGAGCCCGTGATCGAGCTGTCGGTCGAACCGAAGACCAAGGCCGACCAGGAAAAGATGGGCGTCGCCCTCAACCGCCTGGCTGCCGAAGATCCGAGCTTCCGCGTCACCACCGACCACGAGTCGGGCCAGACGATCATCAAGGGCATGGGCGAGCTTCACCTCGACATCCTCGTCGATCGCATGAAGCGCGAGTTCAAGGTCGAAGCAAACGTCGGCGCACCGCAGGTCGCTTATCGCGAATACCTCGGCAAGGCTGTGGACGTGGACTACACCCACAAGAAGCAGTCGGGTGGTTCGGGTCAGTTCGGTCGCGTCAAGCTCAAGGTCACCCCGGGTGAGCGCGGTCAGGGCTTCGTCTTCGAAGACGAGATCAAGGGCGGTAACATTCCGAAGGAATATATCCCGGCGATCGAAAAGGGTCTGCGCGAGCAGGCCGAGAGCGGTCACCTGGTCGGCTTCCCGATCATCGACTTCACCGTCAACCTGTACGACGGTGCCTACCATGACGTCGACTCGAGCGCGATCGCGTTCGAAATCGCCGGCCGTGGCGCAATGCGCGAAGTCGCAGAGCGTGCAGGCATCAAGCTGCTGGAACCGATCATGAAGGTTGAAGTCGTGACCCCCGAGGATTACCTCGGTGACGTCATCGGCGACCTTAACTCCCGTCGTGGCCAGATCCAGGGCACCGACAGCCGCGGCAATGCCCAGGCAGTCGAAGCCAACGTGCCGCTCGCGAACATGTTCGGTTACGTGAATGAGCTGCGCTCGTTCACCCAGGGCCGTGCACAGTACACGATGCAGTTCAGCCACTACGACGAAGTTCCGGCTAACGTTGCACAGGAAGTCAAGGAGAAGCTTGCGTAAGCGAGCCGACCGGTCTAGGGGCGGCGCCTGATTCAGCGGGCGCCGTTTCCTCCCCGCAGAAATCCCAAATTTTAAGACAGAGGTTATTGGAAAATGGCGAAGGAAAAGTTCGAGCGTAATAAGCCGCACGTTAACGTCGGCACCATCGGTCACGTTGACCACGGCAAGACCACGCTGACCGCGGCAATCACCAAGGTTCAGGGTTCGGCCGTCGATTTCGCAAACATCGACAAGGCTCCCGAAGAGCGTGAGCGCGGCATCACCATCTCGACCGCACACGTCGAGTACGAAACCGACGCGCGTCACTACGCACACGTCGACTGCCCGGGTCACGCCGACTACGTGAAGAACATGATCACCGGTGCAGCCCAGATGGACGGCGCCATTCTGGTCGTGAACGCAGCTGACGGCCCGATGCCGCAGACCCGCGAGCACATCCTGCTTGCACGTCAGGTCGGCGTTCCGAAGCTGGTCGTGTACCTGAACAAGGTCGATCAGGTCGACGACGAGGAAATCCTCGAGCTCGTCGAACTCGAAGTTCGTGAACTCCTCACCGAATACGGCTTCGACGGCGACGATATTCCGATCATCAAGGGTTCGGCTCTGGCCGCTCTCGAAGGTCGCGATCCGGAAATCGGCGAAAGCTCGATCAAGGCTCTGATGGACGCTGTCGACAGCTACATCCCGACCCCCGATCGTCCGGTCGACAAGGACTTCCTGATGCCGATCGAAGACGTGTTCTCGATCTCGGGTCGTGGTACGGTTGTCACCGGTCGTGTCGAAACCGGCGTTGTGAACGTTGGCGACGAAGTCGAAATCGTCGGCATCAAGGACACCACCAAGACGACCGTCACCGGCGTCGAAATGTTCCGCAAGCTGCTCGATCGCGGTGAAGCTGGTGACAACATCGGTGCACTGATCCGCGGCGTTGGCCGTGAAGAAGTCGAGCGTGGCCAGGTTCTCGCGAAGCCGGGTTCGGTTACGCCGCACACCGAGTTCAGCGCAGAAGTCTACGTCCTTTCGAAGGACGAAGGCGGCCGTCACACGCCGTTCTTCGCGAACTACCGTCCGCAGTTCTACTTCCGCACCACCGACGTCACCGGCGAAGTGATCCTTCCCGAAGGCACCGAAATGGTGATGCCGGGCGACAACGTGACGATCGACGTCAAGCTGATCGCACCGATCGCCATGGACCAGGGCCTGCGCTTCGCAATCCGCGAAGGCGGCCGTACGGTCGGCTCGGGTGTTGTCGGCACCATCAAGAAGTAAGCTCTTAGCTGAAACTTAGAGAGGGGCCCGTCCTCCCGTCAGGGGAGGGCGGGCCCTTCGCTATTAGTGTGAGCGTAAAAAACCGGCAGAAATGCACGGTTCGGCGCACTCGATGAATGCCTGTTCAGTCGGGCGGAAATCGGGGGTTGCCAGATCGGGGCCTCACCCGTATATGCGCGCTCACAGACGGGGATTCGTTCCCGATCAGAGAATTCACGGAAGGTCGCCCGCAACCGGGAAACCGGGCTCACAGTGGGGCTGACCTTTCTTTTTGTTTGCGGGCCACCCGCTGGTCCGCTTGGCTCTTTCGCATCGGTGTAGGTAATGGAAGCACAGAATATCCGCATTCGCCTCAAGGCGTTCGACCATCGCGTTCTCGACCAGGCAACTGGCGAAATCGCAGACACCGCGCGTCGCACGGGTGCCCTTATTCGTGGTCCCATTCCCATGCCGACGCGCATCGAGAAGTTCACCGTGAACCGCGGCCCGCACATCGACAAGAAGTCGCGCGAGCAGTTCGAGGTGCGCACCTACAAGCGTCTGCTCGACATCGTGCAGCCCAACGCCCAGACCGTCGACGCTCTGATGAAGCTCGACCTCGCTGCTGGCGTGAACGTCGAAATCAAGCTCGCCTAAGCGTTTGGTTTCGGTCCACCTGCCGGACCTAAAGCCGCAGGAAAATTTCGGGGCACTCGATAGCCCCGCTTGATCCACGGATCAGGCAAGACATCGGGATACCGCCGGGCAATCGCCCGGGACTGCGTCCCCCGTCTGCTTCCCTCGGGAAGCAATCAGCCCGGACGGGGGCACGCATCGCACAATCGGGCTGGCACGCACCTTGGGGATGAGCTCCTTGGTGCCTCTGTTGAGGAGTTTGACGATGCGCACAGGCGTTATCGCAAAGAAAGTCGGGATGACCCGCCTCTTCCAGGAGGACGGACGGCACGTACCCGTGACCGTTCTTTCGCTGGAAGATTGCCAGGTCACCGCACATCGCACGGAAGACCGTGACGGCTATTACGGCGTCCAGGTCGGTTCGGGCGAAGCGAAACAAAAGAACGTAGCCAAGCCGCAGCGCGAAGCCTTTGCCAAGGCTGAAGTCGCGCTGAAGATGAAGGTCGGTGAATTCCGCGTGGACAGCGAAGAAGCTCTGCTTCCCGTCGGTGCCCGCATTTCGGCCGAACACTTCGTCGCAGGCCAGAAGGTCGACATCACCGGCCACACCCAGGGTAAGGGCTTTGCCGGCGCCATGAAGCGTTGGGGCTTCGGCGGTCTGCGCGCCACCCACGGTGTTTCGATCTCGCACCGCTCGCATGGTTCGACGGGTAACCGTCAGGATCCGGGCCGCGTGTTCAAGGGCAAGAAGATGGCTGGTCACATGGGTGACCGCCAGCGTACCCAGCAGAACCTCGAAATCGTGCGCACCGACGCCGATCGCGGTCTCCTCTTCGTCAAGGGCTCGGTCCCGGGCGCGAAGAATGGCTGGCTGATGGTTCGCGATGCCGTGAAGGTTGCCATGCCCGACGATCTGCCGTTCCCCGGCGTGATGCGTCGCAACGAAGATGAGTTCAAATCGGAAGAGGCCGATGCGGGTCTCATCGAGAGCGCAGCAGAGCACGAAGTCGGCACCGAAGTTTCCGCTGAGCAGCAGGAAAAGCTGATGCAGCAGCAGGAATCGGGTGCGGACGCCGAAACCACCACCGACGGCGATGCCGGCGGTGAAAGCAAGGAGTCCTGATCGTGAAGGTCAAGGTCCAGAAAATCGACGGCAAGGCGTCGGGCGATATCGAGCTGAACGACGATGTGTTCGGCGTCGAGCCGCGCGCTGACATCCTGCACCGCGTTGTCACCTGGCAGCTCGAGAACCGTCGCGGCACCGCACGTCCCACGCGTGAGCGTTCGGACGTTGCCCGCACCGGCAAGAAGTTCGGTCGCCAGAAGGGTTCGGGCGGCGCACGTCACGGCGATCGTGGCGCTCCGATCTTCATCGGCGGTGGTAAGGCTCACGGTGCGCGCAAGCGTGACTTCGAGCAGTCGCTGAACAAGAAGATCCGTGCACTCGGTCTCAAGATGGCTCTCTCGAGCAAGGCTAAGGACGGCCTCGTTGTCGTCGACAGCCTCGAGCTCAAGGACGCCAAGACCAAGGCGCTCAAGGGTCACTTCGACAAGAATGGCTGGGCCGGCAAGGTCCTGATCATCGACGGCGAAAGCGTGAACGACGGCTTCAAGAAGGCCGCCGGCAACCTGCCGGGCGTGAACGTCCTCCCCGCGATGGGCGCCAATGTCTACGACATCCTGAAGCACGACACGCTCGTCCTCACCAAGGACGCGGTCGAGAAGCTGGAGGGCCGTTTCAATGGCTAAGAAGCAGGAAGTGGAAGCACGTCACTACGACGTCGTGCTGGCACCGCACATCACCGAAAAGTCGACGCTTGCTTCCGAGCATAACGCCGTCGTCTTCAAGGTGGCTAACGATGCGACCAAGCCGCAGATCAAGGAAGCCGTCGAGGCGATCTTTGGCGTGAGCGTCACGGGCGTCAACACCATCAACGTGAAGGGCAAGACCAAGCGCTGGAGGGGCAAGCCCTACAAGCGCAACGACCTGAAGAAGGCCGTGGTCACCCTGAAGGACGGCGACTCGATCGACGTCACCAGCGGTATCTGAGGGGCTAGAGAGTAATGGCACTCAAGAACTACAAACCGACGAGCCCCGCGCGCCGCGGCCTCATCCTCGTCGACAAGTCGGGCCTGTACAAAGGCAAGCCCGTCAAGTCGCTCACGGAAGGCAAGCGCAAGACCGGTGGCCGGAACAACAAGGGCCATGTCACCTCGCGTGGCATCGGCGGCGGTCACAAGCAGAAGTACCGCTTCATCGACTTCAAGCGTCGCAAGTGGGACGTTGAAGGCACTGTGGAACGGATCGAATACGATCCCAACCGCACCGCTTTCATCGCACTCGTGAAGTACGAAGACGGTGAGCAGGCCTACATCATCGCTCCGCAGCGTCTCGCTGTCGGCGACAAGGTCATCGCTGGCGAAAAGACCGACACCAAGCCCGGCAACGCAATGCTGCTCGGCCAGATGCCGGTCGGCACCATCTGCCACAACGTCGAAATGAAGCCCGGCAAGGGCGGTCAGATCGCACGTTCGGCAGGTGCCTACGTCCAGCTGGTCGGTCGTGACCGCGGCATGGTCATCGTGCGTCTCAACAGCGGCGAGCAGCGTTACCTGCGCGCCGACTGCATGGGCACCGTTGGCGCCGTGTCGAACCCGGACAACCAGAACCAGAATCTGGGCAAGGCCGGTCGTCGTCGCTGGATGGGCATCAAGCCGCTGACCCGCGGTGTCGCCAAGAACCCGGTCGATCACCCGCACGGTGGTGGTGAAGGGCGCACGAGCGGTGGCCGTCATCCGGTTACTCCGTGGGGCAAGCCGACCAAGGGCGCCCGTACCCGCAAGAACAAGCAGACGGACAAGATGATCATCCGTTCGCGTCACGCCAAGAAGAAGAGGTAACCCGACATGGCTCGTTCCGTCTGGAAAGGTCCGTTCGTCGAACTCAGCCTTCTGAAGAAGGCAGAAGAAGCGCAGGACGCAAACAATGCCAAGCCGATCAAGACCTGGTCGCGCCGCAGCACGATCCTGCCCCAGTTCGTCGGTCTCACGTTCAACGTGTACAACGGCCACAAGTTCATCCCCGTATCCGTTTCGGAAGAAATGGTCGGCCACAAGCTCGGTGAATTCGCGCCCACGCGCACCTTCCCGGGTCACGCTGCCGACAAGAAGGGCAAGCGCTGATGAGCAAGCAGAAAGCACCCCGTCGCGTCGCCGATAACGAGGCACTGGCAGTGGGCACCACCATCCGTGGTAGCGCCCAGAAGCTGAACCTCGTTGCCGAGCTCATCCGCGGCAAGAAGGCCGAAGAGGCCCTCAACATCCTCGCATTCTCCAAGAAGGCGATGGCGAAGGATGCCACGAAGGTTCTCGCTTCGGCGATCGCCAACGCGGAAAACAACCACAACCTCGATGTCGACGCACTGGTCGTCGCTGAGGCTTCGGTCGGCAAGTCGATCACGATGAAGCGCTTCCACACCCGTGGTCGCGGCAAGTCGACGCGCATCCTGAAGCCGTTCAGCCGCCTGCGCATCGTCGTCCGCGAGCAGGAAGAGGCGTAAGATGGGCCATAAGAGCAATCCGATCGGTCTGCGCCTGCAGATCAACCGCACCTGGGACAGCCGCTGGTACGCCGAAGGGCGTGACTACGCCAAGCTGCTCTCCGAGGACATCGAGATCCGCAAGTACATCCTCGAGAACGCTGCCCAGGCCGCTATCTCGAAGGTCGTGATCGAACGTCCGGCAAAGCTTTGCCGCATCTCGATCTATGCTGCGCGTCCCGGCGTCATCATCGGCAAGAAGGGTGCGGACATCGAGAAGCTGCGCACGCAGCTGTCGAAGATGACCGAAAGCGAAGTGAAGCTGAACATCGTCGAAATCCGCAAGCCGGAAGTCGATGCCAAGCTCGTCGCCCAGGGCATCGCCGACCAGCTGATCCGCCGTGTGGCATTCCGCCGTGCGATGAAGCGCGCCATGCAGTCGGCCATGCGCCTTGGTGCCGAAGGCATCAAGATCATGTGTGGCGGCCGTCTCGGCGGTGCGGAAATCGCCCGCGTCGAACAGTATCGTGAAGGCCGCGTGCCGCTGCACACGCTGCGCGCCAACATCGATTACGCTGAAGCCGAAGCGCTGACCGCTTACGGCATCATCGGCATCAAGGTGTGGGTCTTCAAGGGCGAAATCCTCGGCCATGACCCGACCGCGCAGGACCGTCTCATGATGGAATCGCAGACGTCCGGCGTCCGTCCGGCTCGCTGATTGCAGGTATAGGAAAGAACCATGCTGCAACCGAAGAAAACCAAGTACCGCAAGGCGTTCAAGGGCAAGATCCATGGCAACGCCAAGGGCGGCACCACGCTCAACTTCGGCTCTTACGGGCTGAAGGCTCTCGAGCCCGAGCGTATCACCGCGCGCCAGATCGAAGCGGCTCGCCGCGCGATTACGCGTCACATCAAGCGCCAGGGTCGTCTCTGGATCCGCGTCTTCCCGGACGTGCCGGTTTCGAAGAAGCCTGCCGAAGTCCGTCAGGGTAAGGGCAAGGGTTCGGTCGAATACTGGGCAGCTCGCGTGAAGCCGGGCCGCATCCTGTTCGAACTCGACGGCGTTGCCGGTCCGCTGGCTGCCGAAGCGTTCAGCCGTGCAGCCATGAAGCTGCCGGTGAAGACCAAGGTCGTGGCCCGCCTGGGCGACACCTCGCACCTCGGAGGCGAATAATGAGCAAGATCGAAGATCTGCGCCAGAAGAGCGACGACCAGCTGGGTGAAGAACTCACCAGCCTGAAGCGCGAGGCATTCAACCTCCGTTTCCAGGCGGCGACCAACCAGCTCGAAGCTCCGGCGCGCATCCGCGAAGTCCGTCGTACGATCGCCAAGATCAAGACGCTGCAGGGCGAACGTGCCCGCGCAGCGGCAGCCAAGGCGTAAGGAGTAGACCATGCCCAAGCGTATCCTTATCGGCACCGTCACCTCCGACAAGACCGACAAGACCGTGACCGTACTGGTCGAGCGTAAGGTGAAGCACCCCCTCTACGGGAAGATCATCCGTCGCTCGAAGAAGTACCACGCACACGACGAGAAGAACGAGTACGCACTCGGCGACGTCGTGCGCATCGAAGAAACCAAGCCGATCTCGAAGACCAAGACCTGGATGGTCAAGGACCGCGTGACGGCAGGCGGAACCCAGGCTGTCGAGGCTGACCTCGAAGTCGAAGCCGCAGGCAACTGACGTTTTAGGAACTGCCGGGCAAATGTCCCGGCAAGCCAAGAGAAGGAACCGGATCAATGATCCAGATGCAATCCAATCTCGACGTCGCGGACAACAGCGGCGCAAAGCGCGTCCAGTGCATCAAGGTACTGGGCGGCTCCAAGCGCCGCACCGCGTCCGTCGGTGACGTGATCGTGGTTTCCGTCAAGGAAGCCCAGCCGCGTACGAAGGTGAAGAAGGGCGATGTCCATCGCGCTGTCATCGTGCGCACGAAGAAGGACGTACGCCGCCCCGACGGCAGCGTGATCCGCTTCGACAGCAACGCCGCTGTTCTCGTGAACAAGAGCGAAGAACCCATCGGCACCCGTATCTTCGGCCCGGTCGTCCGCGAACTGCGCGGCCGCGGCTTCATGAAGATCATCTCGCTTGCTCCGGAGGTGCTCTAAGATGGCATCCGCTAAGATCAAGAAGGGTGACACCGTCGTCGTCCTGTCCGGCAAGGACAAGGGCAAGACCGGTACCGTGGCGAAAGTCAGCCCCAAGGACGGCAAGGTCGTCGTTGAAGGTGTGAACATCGCAGCGCGTCACCGCAAGCCGACCCAGCAGAACCCGCAGGGTGGCATCGACCGCTTCGAAGCACCGATGCCCATCAGCAAGGTTGCTGTGGCCGATCCCAAGGATGGCAAGCCCACCCGCGTCCGTTTCGAAGAAAAGGACGGCAAGAAGGTGCGTGTTGCCGTGAAGAGTGGGGAGACCATCGATGGCTGATTACACCCCCCGTATGAAGCAGCGCTATGACGACCAGATCGTCAAGGCGATGACCGAGAAGTTCGGTTACAAGAACCGCCTCGAAGTTCCGAAGCTGGAAAAGATCACGCTCAACATGGGCGTTGGCGAAGCCAGCCAGGACAAGAAGAAGGTTCAGACCGCTGCGGAAGAAATGGCCAAGATTGCCGGCCAGAAGCCGGTCATCACCAAGGCCAAGAAGTCGATCGCACAGTTCAAGCTGCGCGAAGGCATGCCGATCGGCGCGAAGGTCACCCTCCGCCGCGAGCGCATGTACGAATTCCTCGACCGCCTCGTGACCATTGCAATGCCCCGCATCCGCGACTTCCGTGGCCTCAACGCCAAGTCGTTCGACGGTCGTGGCAACTACGCAATGGGCCTCAAAGAGCAGATCATCTTCCCCGAAATCTCGTACGATCAGATCGAGAAGGTCCGGGGCATGGATATCATCGTAACCACCACGGCGAAGACCGACGAAGAAGCCCGCGAGCTTCTCAAGCTGTTCGGCTTCCCGTTCCCGGCTGAAAAGTCGGAAGAGAAGGAGGCGGCGTGAGCCGCTTCCGGATCGCAGGATAAGGAAGGAACTTAAGTCCAATGGCGAAACTGAGTTCGATCAACAAGAACGAGCGTCGCAAGAAGCTCGTCAAGCAGTATGCGGACAAGTACGCAAAGCTGAAGGCTATCGCTAATGACGAAAGCCTCGACGAAGGCGAGCGTCTGATCGCACGTCTCAAGATGGCTGAGCTGCCGCGCAACGCGAACCCGACCCGCGTGCGCAACCGCTGCGCCACCACCGGCCGCCCCCGCGGCTACTACCGCAAGTTCGGCCTCAACCGTATCGAACTGCGTGACCTCGGCAACAAGGGCCTGATTCCGGGCCTCACGAAGTCGAGCTGGTGAGGTAAAGACAGATGGCTATGACCGATCCCCTGGGTGATATGCTCACCCGTATCCGCAACGGCCAGCAGGCGAAGAAGGACAGCGTCCTTTCGCCGGCTTCCAAGCTGCGTGCGAACGTCCTCGAAGTGCTCCAGCGCGAAGGCTACATCCGTGGCTACAGCGACGATGCTTCGGGCAAGCACCCGCAGCTGCGGATTGAACTGAAGTATTTCGAGGGCGAACCTGCGATCAAGCACGTTGCCCGTGTCTCCAAGCCTGGCCGCCGCGTCTACGCGGGTTCGAAAGAACTCCCCGTCGTTCGCAACGGCCTCGGCATCACCATCGTCTCGACGCCGCGCGGTGTGCTTTCGGACAACGAAGCACGCAACGAAAACGTCGGTGGCGAAGTGCTGGCGGAGGTGTTCTGATGAGCCGCATCGGCAAAAAGCCGGTAGCGATCCCCAGCGGGGTCACTGCCACGATCGAGGAAGGCACGCTCAACGTGAAGGGTCCCAAGGGCACCCTTTCGATGGGTCTGTCGGATCTCGTCGAGTACAAGCTCGAGAATGACGAAATCTCCGTCACTCCGGCCAATGATACCCGCGCCGCTCGCAACCACTGGGGTATGCAGCGCACGCTCGTGTCGAACTTGGTCGAAGGTGTGACCGAAGGTTTCACCAAGGTTCTCGAAATCAACGGTGTCGGCTATCGTGCATCGGCTCAGGGCAAGAAGCTCAAGCTTCAGCTCGGCTACTCGCACGACGTCGATCTCGACGTTCCCGAAGGTCTCGAGGTGAAGACCCCGGACCAGACGACCGTCGAAATCAGCGGTTCCGACAAGCAGGCCGTGGGCCAGTTCGCGGCGAATGTCCGCAAGTGGCGCAAGCCCGAACCCTACAAGGGCAAGGGTATCAAGTATCGCGGCGAGTATATCTTCCGCAAGGAAGGGAAGAAGAAGTAAGATGGCAAAGCTTTCTCTTTTCGAACGTCGCCGTCGCCGCGTCCGCACTGCGCTTCGCAACCGTGCCGGTGGCAAGCCCCGTCTGTCGGTGCACCGCACCGGCAAGCACATCTATGCTCAGGTCATCGACGATGCAGCGGGTAAGACCGTCGCTTCGGCATCGACCCTCGGCGTGAAGGGCTCGGGCGCGAACGTCGATGCCGCCAAGCAGGTCGGTAGCGACATCGCTGCTGCTGCCAAGAAGGCTGGCGTCACGACCGTCGTGTTCGACCGCGGTGGTTTCCTGTTCCATGGCCGCGTCAAGGCGCTGGCCGACGCCGCTCGTGAAGGCGGGCTGGAGTTCTGATGATGGCTGACGAAAACAAGAACGAAGAAGCCGTGACGGCTGAAACCGAACACGCTGTGACCAACGAGACGCCGGCTGTTGCCGACACTCCGAGCGAAGCAGCTGCCAACCAGGATCCCGCACAGGGTGCCGAAGGCCAGCCGCGCGAGCGTGGCGGTCGTGGTGGCCGTGGCGGCAACCGTGACGGTGGCCGTGGCCGTGGTGGTCGCGACAATCGTCGTGGTAACCGCCGCGAGGAAGAAGACGACGGCATCATCGAGAAGCTCGTCCACATCAACCGCGTCAGCAAGACGGTGAAGGGCGGTAAGCGCTTCGGTTTCGCTGCGCTCGTGGTCGTGGGTGACGGCTCGGGCCGTGTCGGCTTCGGCAAGGGCAAGGCCCGCGAAGTGCCGGAAGCGATCCAGAAGGCAACCGCTGCTGCTCGCAAGAAGATGATCCGCGTCCCGCTGAAGGAAGGTCGTACCCTCCATCACGACGGCAACGGTCGCTTCGGTGCAGGCAAGGTTACCGTGCGTACGGCGCCTCCGGGTACCGGTATCATCGCCGGTGGTCCGATGCGTGCCGTGTTCGAGAGCCTCGGCGTTGCCGACGTGGTGACCAAGTCGGTCGGCACCTCGAACCCCTACAACATGATCCGCGCCACCTTCGACGCGCTGACTGACCAGACTTCGCCGAAGTCGGTTGCCCAGCGTCGCGGCAAAAAGGTCGCCGACCTGCTCGGTCGCGGTGGTGCATCGGAGGCCGAGGCTGAAGCCGACGCCGCCGCTATCGCGGAGTAATTGAGATGGCGAAAGCAAAGACCATCAAGCTCAAGCAGATCGGTTCGCCGATCCGCCGTCCCGAAGGCCAGCGCAAGATCCTCATCGGTCTTGGCCTGAACAAGATGCACAAGGTTGTCGAGCGTCAGGATACCCCTGAAGTGCGCGGCGCCGTGGCCAAGGTCCCGCATCTGGTGGCGATCGTCGAAGACTAAGGCGCAGGCCTTCGTCGGATACGATTACAATTTGACGGGGGCGGCCTGCTGCGATAGCGGGCCGCTTCCATTTTTCAGCGCGAACAAAAGCGAAAGCGAGTGCAGACATGACTATCAAACTCAACGACATCCGCGACAACCCCGGCGCCCGCAAGGAGCGCATCCGTGTCGGCCGTGGCATCGGCTCGGGCAAGGGCAAGACCGGTGGCCGTGGCCAGAAGGGCCAGAAGAGCCGTTCGGGCGTCGCCATCAAGGGCTTCGAAGGCGGCCAGATGCCGCTTCACATGCGTCTGCCGAAGCGCGGCTTCAACAACCCGTTCGGCAAGGACTACGCCGAAGTGAACCTGGGCATGGTCCAGAAGTTCATCGACGCGAAGAAGCTCGACGCCAAGAAGGACATCGACCACGCTGCACTGAAGGCTGCTGGCCTCGCACGCGGCGGCAAGGACGGCGTACGTCTCCTTGGCAAGGGTGAACTGAAGGCCAAGGCCAAGTTCGTCGTCGCCGGTGCCTCGAAGGGCGCCATCGAGGCGGTCGAGAAGGCTGGCGGTTCGGTCGAAGTGATCGCCAAGGGCGAAAGCGAAGCCGAAAAGAAGGCCAAGCGCACCGAAGCCAACAAGGCCAAGAAGTCCAAATAATACCGAAAATATGGGGAGCGGGGTTCGACAAAGGTCGCCTCGCTCCCTATCTGTCCGGTCTATGCCGGGACGGGCCGGCGAAAAGCTAGGATCGAAGACGACCAATGGCATCAAGCGCCGATAGTTTTGCGAGCAACATCAGTCTCGCCAATTTCTCCAAGGCCACGGAGCTCAAGCAGCGTATCTGGTTCACGATCGGCGCGCTGATCGTTTTCCGTTTCCTCAGCTTCGTGCCGCTGCCGGGTATCAACGCCCGCGCACTGAGCCAGCTTGCCGACCAGACGCAGGGCGGCATCATCGACATGTTCAACATGTTCACGGGCGGCAGCCTGGAACGTATGAGCCTGATTGCGCTCGGCGTCATGCCCTACATCACCGCCTCGATCGTGGTGCAGATGGCCTCGGCCCTGCATCCCACGCTTGCTGCGCTGAAGAAGGAAGGCACCACCGGTCGCCAGAAGCTGAACCAGTACACGCGTTACGGTACGGTTTTCCTCTGCACCATCCAGGGCTGGTTCCTGGCCGTCGGCCTCGAAAGCTTCGGCGCGTCCAGCGGCATTGCTGCCGTTGTCGACCCCGGCCTCATGTTCCGGATCGGCGCTGTCATCAGCCTTGTCGGCGGCACGATGTTCCTGCTGTGGCTGGGTGAGCAGATCACCAGCCGCGGTATCGGTAACGGCGTCTCGCTGATCATCATGGCGGGCATCGTCGCACAGTTCCCGACCTTCGTGACCAACATGGCCTCGGGCTACAGCGAAGGGTCGATCGCAACCGGCATCCTGCTCGGCTTCATCGTCATGGTCGTCGGCCTGATCCTGCTGATCAGCTTCTTCGAGCGTGCACAGCGCCGCCTGCTGGTACAGTATCCCAAGCGTGCAACGCAGCGCGGCATGATGCAGGCAGACCGCTCGCATCTCCCGCTCAAGCTCAACACGGCCGGCGTGATCCCTCCGATCTTCGCCAGCTCGCTCCTGCTGCTCCCGCTCACGATCACCCAGTTCGCAGGCAATGCGTTGGATCCGGACGGCGGCGTCGGCGGAAGCTTCGGCACTGTGCTCCAGTACCTGCAGCACGGCCAGCCGCTCTACATGACGCTGTATGGCCTCGGCATCATCTTCTTCTGCTTCTTCTACACTGCCGTCGTCTTCAATCCCGAAGAGACCGCGCAGAACCTGAAGAAGAACGGCGGCTTCATCCCGGGCATCCGTCCGGGTAAGCGGACCGAGGAATATCTCGACTACGTGCTGACCCGCATCACCGTGATCGGTGCCATCTACCTGACCTTCGTCTGCGTAGTGCCCGAATACATGATCGCACAGACCGGCGTCCCGCTGTTCCTTGGCGGTACCAGCCTGCTGATCGTCGTGAACGTCACGGTGGATACGATCAGCCAGATCCAGTCGCACCTGCTGGCGCACCAGTACGGCGACCTCATCAAGAAGGCGAAGCTCAAGGGCCGCCTGCGTTAAATCCCGAGACGAAGGGGACACCTCTCGATGGACATCATTCTTCTCGGCCCTCCGGGCGCTGGCAAGGGCACGCAGGCACAGCGGCTCGTCGAGCATCATGGCATGCTCCAGCTGTCGACCGGCGACATGCTCCGCGAAACGCGCAAGGCCGATACCGAGCTTGGTCGCAAGGTCGCCGACATCATGGATTCGGGCGGGCTCGTGTCCGACGACATCGTTTCGGCAATGATCGATGCCAAGCTGGCCGACATGGGTCCCGAAGTGGGCGCCATCTTCGATGGCTATCCCCGTACGGAGCATCAGGCCGCGCAGCTCGACGAAATTCTCGCCAAGCACGGTCGAAGCCTCGACCATGTTATCGAGCTTGAAGTGAACGAAGACGCGCTCGTCGAACGCATCACCGGCCGCTATACCTGCGCCAATTGCGGTGCGGGCTATCACGACACCTTCAAGCAGCCCAAGGTCGAGGGCGTGTGCGATCAATGCGGTTCGACCGAATTCAAGCGCCGTCCCGACGATAACGAGGAAACTGTGCGTCACCGCATGTCGGTCTATCGCAACGAGACCGCACCCATCCTCCCGGGCTACGAGAAGCGCGGAATCGTGAAGCGCGTCGACGGCATGGGCGCGATCGACGAAGTCACGCACGCGATCGACGCTATCCTGACCTGATCCGGCTTTCCAAAGCCCGCATTGCTGCATAGAACCTCTCCCGAACAGGGAGAGGTTGATGATCAGGTTCGCATTCTTGGCTGCAGCGTCCGCGCTCGCTCTTGGCACACCTGCTGCGGCAGAGGTGATGGAGCAGGGTGACGACAGTTTCGTCACGTCCGACAGCGCCACAGTCGCCGCAACTCCGCGCCAGACCTGGCTTGCATTGATCAAGCCCAGTGAGTGGTGGAACGATAGCCATACCTGGTCGGCCGATGCCTCCAACATGTCGTTGGTGCCTAGCGCGGGCGGATGCTTCTGCGAGAAGATACCGGGCGAAGGCGATATCCCGCTCGACGGCAGCGCCCAGCATGCCGTGGTGGTGCAGGCCGTACCCGACAAGGCATTGCGCCTGCGCGGTTCTCTCGGCCCGCTGCAGGCTGTGCCCGCCACGGGTATCCTCACCATCATGCTCGAAGAGGTCGATGGCGGCACCAAGATCAACTGGCAGTATCACGTCGGCAATGTCAGCGGCTTCCCGATCGAAACGATCGCCGGCGCGGTAGACGGCGTTATGACACAGCAGCTTCACGGCCTGCGCGATTTCCTCGGTGCGCTCGAGGATGAGACTGAAGGCGATACCGAGGACGAGGACGAGGATGAGAGCGAGGACTAAGCCTCCGCTCCTATGAACGAAAAGCCTGTCCGGGCGTAGATTGCGAAAGCGGAAGATCTCCGCAACCCGTCTCGCCCGGAGAAGCAATTGCCCGACAAGATACCCGACCTCGACACTTTCATCGAAGGTGTCCGCAAGCGTAACCCCGGCCAGGACGAGTTCGTCCAGGCAGTCGAGGATGTCGCGCAGGACATCATCCCCTTCATCGCCGATCATCCGGAATATCACGAGGCGGAGATCCTCCGCCGCCTTGCCGAGCCCGACCGCATCGTTTCCTTCCGCGTTTGCTGGGAGGACGACGATGGCAATGTTCGCGTGGAGCGCGGGTGGCGGGTGCAGAACAACAACGCGGTCGGCCCTTACAAGGGCGGCCTGCGTTTCTCGGAGAACGTCAACGAGAGTGTCCTGAAATTCCTCGCGTTCGAGCAGACTTTCAAGAATTCGCTCACCGGCCTGCCGATGGGCGGCGGGAAGGGCGGTTCGAACTTCAATCCCAAGGGCAAGTCCGATCGCGAGGTGATGCGCTTCTGCCAGAGCTTCATGTCGGAGCTGTTCCGCCACATCGGTCCGGACCGGGACGTGCCCGCCGGTGACATCGGCGTAGGCACGCGCGAAATCGGATACCTCTTCGGCCAGTACAAGAAGCTCACCGGCCGCTGGGAAGGGGTGCTGACCGGCAAGGCCAGTGAATACGGCGGCTCGAAGCTGCGGACCGAGGCTACCGGCTATGGTGTCGTCTACTTCCTGCGCGAAATGCTGAAGGACAGCGACGAGGGCCTCGAAGGCAAGAGCGCAGTCATATCCGGATCAGGTAATGTCGCCCTGCACGCGGCGGAAAAGCTCATCGGCGAGGGCGCGAAGGTCCTCACCCTGTCCGACAGCGACGGCTTCATCCATGATCCCGACGGGATCGACGAAGAGAAGCTGGACTGGGTGAAGACGCTCAAGATCGAGAAACGCGGACGCATCTCCAATTATGTCGACGAGTTCGATGGTGCCGAATTCCATGAAGGCAAGGCGCCCTGGGATGTCGACTGCGACATCGCCCTGCCTTGCGCGACCCAGAACGAACTGGACGATGACGGCGCCAAGGCGCTTCTCGACAATGGTGTGATGGCGGTGGTGGAAGGCGCCAATATGCCGAGCACGGCCGATGCGTCCGCGCGGTTCCGCAAGTCGGGCATCCTTTTCGGTCCGGCCAAGGCCGCCAATGCTGGCGGGGTGGCGGTATCAGGGCTCGAGATGAGCCAGAATTCGGAGAGGGTCAGCTGGGATCACGAGAAGCTCGACACCATGCTCACCGGCCTCATGCAGGACATCCACGACAAGTGTGTGGAAAGCGGAACCGACGATGATGGCAATGTTGACTATGTCCGCGGCGCCAATATCGCGGGATTCCGGAAGGTTGCCGATGCGATGCTGGCTTTCGGTGTCGTTTGAGGCCGATTTTGACCTCTCGGGCAGCCGCGTGTAGGACTTGTCCTTGAAACTTGGCGGAGGCAGCCCATATCGGCGGCCTCGCTGCTTGCGCGCGCTGGCTGTTGACGCGAGAAGCGAATCCTACTAAGCGCGCCTTTCATTCGACACTTGCGGTGAGTCCGGCAGGCGACAGCCTTTGTGCACGCCATCCGGGCTTTTTGCGCTACCAGCGTCCGTCAGAGTCAATGAAAACAAAGCGTTGAGATGGGGTCCCGCTTCAAGAGACCCTGTGGAGCATGGAGAATTAAGTGGCTCGTATTGCCGGGGTAAACATCCCCACAAACAAGCGCGTTATCATCGCGCTCACCTACATTCACGGTATCGGCCGTACCAAGGCTGTCGAAATCGCCGACAAGCTCGGCATCGATCACGCCACGCGTGTCCAGGACCTCACCGACGAGGAGCTGCTTCGCGTTCGTGAAACCATCGATGAAGAGCATACGGTAGAAGGTGACCTTCGTCGCGAAACCGCGATGAACATCAAGCGCCTCATGGACCTGCGTTCCTATCGCGGCCTTCGTCACCGTGCCGGTCTGCCCGTTCGCGGCCAGCGCACCCACACCAACGCCCGCACCCGCAAGGGTAAGGCCAAGCCGATCGCCGGCAAGAAGAAGTAAGCTTCGGCTCGTCCGACAAGCTTTTCCCTTCTTGATAGAATAGAGGATTACACACCATGGCACGCGAACCCGGCCGTATTCGGCGCCGCGACAAGAAGAACATTTCTTCTGGCGTCGCGCACATCAACGCCAGCTTCAACAACACGATGATCACCATCACCGACGCACAGGGCAATGCCATTAGCTGGTCCAGCGCTGGCATGATGGGCTTCAAGGGCAGCCGCAAGTCGACTCCCTACGCCGCACAGGTCGCCGCCGACGACGCAGGCCGCAAGGCTGCCGAGCACGGCGTGCGTACCCTCGAAGTCGAAGTGAAGGGCCCGGGCTCGGGCCGTGAAAGTGCACTGCGCGGTCTCGCTGCAGTGGGCTTCACGATCACCTCGATCCGCGACGTGACGCCGATCCCGCACAACGGGGTCCGTCCTTCCAAGCGTCGCCGCGTCTGATCCGTACCTGCCTGGTGGCTCGGATACGCTGAGCCACCGACACATTCACGGACCGGACGCTCGATAGAGAGCTCCGGTCCTGCCCGCATCCACACCAGGGGAAATCCATGTCCGTCAACATCAAGAACTGGCAGGAACTCAAGAAACCCAACACCCTCGACATCAAGGACGGTGGCGACAAGGACCGCAAGGCGACCTTCGTTGCAGAACCGCTCGAGCGCGGCTTCGGCCTCACGCTCGGCAACGCGCTGCGTCGCGTCCTGCTGTCCTCGCTGCAGGGTGCAGCCATCACCTCGATCAAGATCGAGAACGTGCTGCATGAATTCTCCTCGCTCGCAGGCGTGCGCGAGGACGTCACCGACATCGTCCTGAACGTGAAGCAGATCGCGCTCAAGATGGAAGGTGAAGGCATGAAGCGCCTTCAGCTCTCGGCCACCGGCCCGGGCGAAGTGAAGGCTGGCGACATCGCCGTTTCGGGCGACATCGAGGTCATGAACAAGGACCTCGTAATCTGTCACCTCGACGAAGGCGCCACGCTCAACATGGAACTGACCGCCGACACCGGTAAGGGCTACCGCCCGGCAGTGATGAACCGTCCGGCCGACGCGCCGATCGGCCTCATCCCGGTCGACAGCCTGTATTCCCCGGTTCGCCAGGTGAGCTACAAGGTCGAGAACGCCCGCGTTGGCCAGGAACTGGACTACGACAAGCTCTCGCTGACCATCGAAACCGACGGCACCGTTACCCCGGAAGACGCAGTGGCCTATGCCGCGCGCATCCTCCAGGACCAGCTGACGCTGTTCGTCCACTTCGAAGACGGCATCCCGCAGCCCAGCTCGGCCATGATCGGCCAGGCTGCAGAGCCGCAGGAAAGCGACACGAACCAGCTCAACCGTTACCTCCTCAAGAAGGTCGACGAGCTGGAACTGTCGGTCCGTTCGGCAAACTGCCTCAAGAACGACAACATCATCTACATCGGCGACCTGGTCCAGAAGACCGAGGCCGAGATGCTCCGTACGCCGAACTTCGGCCGCAAGTCGCTCAACGAGATCAAGGAAGTGCTCTCGTCGATGGGTCTGCGCCTCGGCATGGACATCCCTGGCTGGCCGCCGGAGAACATCGAGGAAATGGCCAAGAAGCTCGAACAGGAACTTCTCGGCTAATCCAGAGATACACGGGAGTGGGCCGGACCCGTTAATCCGGCCCGTATCGGGCTACCTAGAACGGGCCCCCTACGAACGAAAAAGGAAGTACAATGCGTCATAAAATTGCAGGCCGTAAGCTTCAGCGTAAGACCGGCCACCGCAAGGCCCTGTTCCGCAACATGAGCGCCGCGCTCATCAAGCACGAACAGATCCTCACCACGCAGGCGAAGGCTAAGGAACTGCGTCCCTACATCGAAAAGCTGATCACGCTCGCAAAGCGTGGCGGTCTTTCGAACCGTCGTCTTGCGATGAGCAAGCTTCAGGACGAAACGCAGCTCAAGAAGCTCTTCGACGTTCTGGCAGAGCGTTATTCGGACCGTGACGGCGGCTACACCCGCGTCATCAAGGCCGGCTACCGCGACAGCGATGCCGCCGCCATGGCCGTGATCGAATTCGTCGACCGCGACGTCGACGCCAAGGGCCAGGACAGCGGCCCCGTCATGACCGACGAGGAAATGGAAGACGCGTAAGCCGCGGCTCCATACCGAGACAAAAAGAGGCCGGGGGAGAAATCCTCCGGCCTTTTTGTTTATCCGCTTGACTCTTTGCCCGTTTGGGCAGACATTTCTGTCATGACAGAAAAAAGTGACAGGATCGAATTGTCGCCATCGATTGCACGCTTCGTGCTGCATTGGGGCGATCTCGGCAGCCAGTGGGGCGTAAACCGCTCGGTGGCGCAGATCCACGCTCTGCTGTTCATTTCCGACGAACCACTCAATGCCGAACAGGTCGCTGCCACGCTCGGCCTCGCACGTTCGAACGTTTCGAACTCGATCCGCGAGCTGCTCTCATGGAAATTGATCGAGCGTGTGCCCGTGCTGGGAGAGCGCCGTGATCATTTCACGGCCGAAGCCGACATTTGGGAAATGGCGACGCGCATCGCCAAGGGCCGCAAGGAACGCGAGATCGATCCGGCTGAGGCCGCTCTCAAGCTTTGCAACGAAGAGGCGGCGAACGATCCCAAGATCAGCCCGCAGGCCCGCCAGAAGCTCGCCGACATGCTCGAGTTCGTCTCGACGATGTCGCGCTGGCACGACGAGATGCTGAACGTGCCCAAGGGCGCGCTCATGACGCTGATCGGACTGGGGTCGGGCATCGTGAAGGTGATCGGATGGAGGCCCGGCAAGGGTAAGAAATAACGACCCCGTCGAAGGGGCAACAAAGGGGAAGTGCAATGCAGGCGCAGCTGCAGAAAGTCGGAAAGGTCGAGCCACTCAGGGGCGGCGAGGCCTACGATACGCGCTTCCGGGCCCTTGTCGGCGAAGAGGAATGGCGTGGGCTGCCCCTCGCAGTGCAGAGGCGCTTCTCGAAACGTCTCGCTGAAGCCAAGGTCGCCATCTATCCCGGCATTATCGAGGAGGTCCGCTTCAGCCGCGCAGGCTGGATGCTGGCGCAACTGTGCCGTGTGATCGGCGCTCCGCTGCCTCTCCATGCAGACAAGGGCGTGCCTGCCACGGTCTCGGTCAGCGAAGATGGGGCGAGCGGTGGCCAGTGCTGGACGAGGATTTATGGTCGCAAGCGCGGCTTCCCGCAGGTGATCCACAGCGCGAAGCGCTTCGCCGGCAAGTCGGGGCTTGAGGAATATCTCGGGCGCGGCATCGGAATGGCACTGAAGGTTGTGGCGATCGAGGACGGCCTCGAATTCCGTAGCGATCACTACTTCCTCGATATCGGACCCGTCCGCCTGCGCCTGCCGCACTGGATTGGCCCGGGCCGGACGGTGGTTCGCCACCGTGACCTTTGTGAAGGGCGGTTCGAATTCTCGCTCAGCCTCGTCCACCCCTTGCTCGGGGAAATGGTCTACCAGTCGGGAGTATTCCGCGATGCCTAGAGCGCTCAAGGTTCTTTTGGTCGGGGCGAGCGGCGTATTCGGTTCGCGCCTCGCCGAGCTTGCTGCGGGGGAGAAGGGCATCGAACTGACGCTCGCGGCGAGAAACTTGCGCAAGCTGGAAAGTCTTGCGGCGCGTCTGCCCGCAAAGGTCGGGCTGGCGCGCATAGATCGCGATGCGGTCAAATCGGTCGATCTGGTCGGATATGACCTCGTCATCGATGCGGCAGGACCGTTCCAGTTGTCGCATACGAGGTTGATCGACGCCGCGATCGGCGCCCGGATCGACTATCTCGACCTCGCCGATGGCCGGGACTTCGTGTCGAAATTTCCACGTTTCGATCGGCAGGCGACAGAGGCAGGTGTGTCGCTGGTGACGGGCGCCAGCTCGATCCCTGCGCTCAGCCACGCGGTCATCGACGACCTTACGGCAGGGTGGCAGGCGATCGATACGATCCGTGTAGGCATCTATCCCGGCAATCGGGCACCGCGCGGGCGTTCGGTCGTGGAAGCGATCCTTTCCTATGTCGGCAAGCCGGTCCGCGTCTTCCGCGAAGGACAATGGCAGGAAATGCCGGGTTGGGGCGGCATGCACCGCGAGGACATTCCACGCATCGGCAAACGCTGGGCCTCGGTCTGCGATACGCCCGAGCAGGATTTGCTGGTAGAGCGCTACAAGCCGCGCCAGTCGGCAGAGTTCTTTGCCGGACTGGAGCTCGGGCTGCTGCATGTCGGACTGTGGCTCTGCTCGCTCCCCGTCCGGTGGGGCTGGCTCGAGAACTTGCGTCCCTTCGCCTTGCCTATGCTCAAACTGGCCGAGATCGTGCGTCCCATAGGTTCGGATCGCGGCGCAATGACGGTCAGGGTCGCAGGGGAGGGCCCTTCGGGCGAACCACTGCAGCGCATGTGGACGCTGCGTGCCGACGCCAATCGCGGGCCCTATGTTCCCATACTCGCCGCACTTGCGCTGATCCGGCGCTTTCGCGATGGAACGGGGCCACAGCCCGGTGCGCATGTCTGTTCGGGATTGCTCGAGCTCGCGGATTTCCTGCCGGACATGGCCAGGCTCCGGATGGAGCATTGGACGGGCGGCGATACAGGAAGTTTTGACTCGCAGGCGCACCCGCTGCAATCCTCCGCCGCATGATCAGGACCGCTCTCGCAGCCACGGCGCTGCTCGCCGCTTCGTCGGCATTTGCCCAGTCGACCACACAGGAGGAAATCGACGCCCGCTACGACCGCGCGCTTGCGGCAGGCTACAAGGCGCTGTTCCTGTGCAGTGCACTGTCGAGCTCCGAAACCTTCGGCGTGCCGCGATCCGTCGAAAGCGTCGAGGAGTGGGAGCTTACAGGCATTCAGGCGCCACTTGATGCCATCGTTCCTGAACTCGAGTACGAGATATTCCGGACACGGGGCGGTGCCGGCGTCCTCTCGCGTGTCGAAGTTAAGTGGGCGGATGACATGCCGAACCGGATCGCCTGGCATCGTGAGGAGGGCGGATGCAGCCTGTCTGAGTTAGGCGAGGCGTCGCCTACGCGGCCCGAAACCCTGCCTATGTTTCCTGAGGAGGGCATGGTCCTTTACCATTCGCGGATCAATCCTCCTGCTCTCCAACGTGTATTCGGTGGAGCGATGCTCACGAATTACGGCGAAGGAACACGGACGACCGCTATTTCCATGAGCGTCAACGGAAGGCAGTATTGGCAGTACCGTGAGCCATTCACAGCCTTTACGCCTCAGAGAACGTGGTCGGTCGCGAAAAGTATCGCGGCCACGTTGGTAGGCGCCGCGGTTTACCGGGGCGAGGCGGACGTCAATGCTTCGGCCGGTCTCGGTCTAGATGCGGATGATCCACGCAGGTCGATCACCATCGATCACTTACTTCGCATGGCGTCGGGCCGCTATTCCGACACTCCCGGCAACAGGACCGACCCACTCTATTTCGGGGGCGGCAGCGTTTCGGAGACGGCATTGGATTGGCCGCTCGTGCATCCACCGGGCAGCGTCTACCGGTATGCTAACAACGACACGCTGGCAGCAGTCGCAGCGATAAAGGACACTTTCGAGCTTGACCCTCCGAAAGCGTTCTTCGACCGGGTCGGCATGTCCGCGACGATTGCCGAAACAGATCTTGCTGGGGACTACATTCTTTCATCACAGGTCTGGTCGACCGCACCCTCCCTGATGGCGCTCGGCCAGCTCTATCTCGACGACGGCGTCCTGCCGGACGGCACGCGCATCCTGCCCGAGGGCTGGGTCGAATATGTCTCCACCCCCAGTGGCCCTCAACCCGACGGCCCGTTCGGTTATGGCGCGGGGTTCTGGCTCCTCAATAAGTCCGAGGGCATCCCGAGCGACACCTTCGCCGCAATGGGTAATCGCGGGCAGTTCATAATTATCGTCCCGAGTCTGAACGTGGTGATCGTCAGAAGGGGTGAAGATCCTGCAGGTTCGCGCTTCGATATCGCTTCGTTCACGCGCGATGTACTTGAATCCATTGCAGATTAGCTATTCAGGAAACTCATTAGTTATCTGAACGTCGCCTGCAATCGCGATTCAGCGTCACCTCACAGCGAATCACCTAGAACCTCAATCAACCGAGGCAATCCCGCCACGGTCGAATTGAGGAGAGCCTCACATGAACATCAAGACAAAGGCTTTTGCGAAAGGTGGGATCGCAACCGCTGCCGTCGGCGCAATGGCGCTGGCAGGAGCTACCCCCGCATATGCAGGTGACCGCGACGATGACGGCATTTCCGTTGGCGACGTGATCGCCGGTGCCGTGATCATCGGTGGTATCGCCGCCATCGCCAACTCGGCGAGCAAGGACCGCGATTACTACCGCGACGGTCGCTACTATCGTGATGGACAATACTATCGCGACGGCCGCGAGTATCGCCGCGGCGCCTATCGCCATCGCGGCAACCCGCGCAACGCAGTCGAGCGCTGCATCCGCAAGGCCGAGCAGGTCGCCTATAACAACGGCTATCGCTTTGCCCGCGTGACCGATATCCGCGATGTCGATGACAAGCGCTATGGCTGGCGCGTGAAGGGCCGGATCGTCGTCGACGGCTATCGTGGCCACCGCGGATACGACCGCTATGATCGCTATGATCGTCGTGGTCGCGACTATCGCCGCGGTGGAGATGAAGGCAAGTTCACCTGCTACATCGAGCGTGGCCAGTGGGCCCAAGTAGACTTCAAGGGTATCCGCGGTCTCCGCTGATAATCCGAACAGCGACATAACCAGTCGTCACGGGCGGCCCGGACCACATCTCCGGGCCGCCTTTTCGTGCGCGGTTCAGGATGAAGTCAGCAGCACGCGCGCATGAGAACGGCATTGTGAAACGATTCGCGCCAGGTGGGGGTGCGAGCTTGAACAGGGACCGGCCCATGCCGAATTTCAGATCTCTTGCCACCGCGCCTGCCATGCTTGCGGTTCTTTCCATGACGGCTGCGCCCGCAGTGGCTGCCGAACTTCCCCGGATGCAGCCCGTTTCCGCAGGCTGGGCAGAGCTTGACCCCGTCTACGACGCGACCAAGGCCGAGACGCTCGAACACCGTCGTTATCACCGCTATCGCTATCGCCGCGGACCCGATGCAGGCGATGTCATCGCCGGCGTCCTGATCATCGGCGCCATTGCGGCAGCTGCCGATCGCGCGAGCAAGCGCGACCGCGACAGGGACTATCCGGACCGTGATTATCGGGACCGGGACTACCGCGAGAGGTACTATCGTGACCGCGATTACCGCGATTACCGCGATGATGCACGCTGGCGCGACGGGCGCGGGATCGACCGTGCAGTGAATATGTGCATCGCGCGGGTGGAACGTGACACCCGCGTCGAAACTGTGGACCGTGTCGATCGCACCGCGCGCGGATGGCAGGTCGCCGGCACGATCTTCAACGGCGACGGCTTCACCTGCATGATCGACGAAGACGGCCGCATCAGCGATGTCGATTACGGACAGCGCGGTGCAAGCTACGAGCGCGATGACGACGATCGCTATGATGACGATTACGCCGTCGCGCCCGAGAACGATCGCCAGTGGGAAGACGATCGCTATGCCGAGGAACGTGAGCGGTTGGAGCGTGGCGCTACCGCTGATGCAGGCGATGCGCGTACTGCCTATCCCGGCGGTCCCATCGAGGGCGATGATGACGGCGAGGTCGATGGCGATCTGGAAGCCGAGGACGGCTACACCACCATCTAGTTCTCGTCCGGCTTCGCGCCCCGCTCGTCATAGGAGGGTAGGGCGAGGTTCCAGTGGATCGCGGCGAAACGCAGGCTGAAACCGGCCAGCGTCGCTGCGATCCAGACCCACCACAGTTCTATCCTGAGCAGAGAGCCGAATACATTCAGGCTTGCCGCGAGCGCGGCTGCTGTCACGTAGAGTTCGGGACGCATCAGGATCGACGGTCGGCCCGCCAGCACGTCGCGGATGATACCGCCTGCGGTGCCCGTAATCACGCCCATCAGGATCGCCGGGACGACCGGAACGCCGTATTCCAGAGCCTTGGCCGAACCAAGCACGGCGTAGGCGGCAAGGCCGAGGCCATCGGCAATCGAGAGGAACTTGCCCTCCCACCAGCGCGTCGGTGTGAACCACGCAAACAGCGCGATGCCGAGGCATACGACTGCCACCCAAGGATCGGTGATCCAGAACACGGGCGCACCGATCAAAAGGTCGCGGATCGACCCTCCACCCACACCGGTAATCAGCGCGAAGAAGACCAGCGTGACAAGCGTCTGCTTCTCCTTGGCAGCGACCAGCGCGCCGGTCAGCGCGAAGATAGCGACACCGGCGAGGTCCAGCCAGTCGAGGACCGGGGTGAGGATTTCCTCGTTCAAGCGGGCACCTTCACCCGGGCCTTGCGGCGGCGGAACATGAGGATGCAGCCCAGCAGCGAGCCGATGACGCCCAGGCCTGCAAACAGGATCAGGATAGGGTGGCTGGTGTCTTCGCGCGTCTCCAGGTCCATGATGTGCAGACCCCAGACGAAGTCGAAGGTCCGCCACCATTCGGTGCGCACGGCCTCGATCCGGCCGGTTTCGGTGCCGACATAGACGTGGGTGCCGTCTGCCAGCGCAACCTGCCAGACGGGCATGGGGCGGCGGAAATCGAACGGCACGTTGTCAGCCTCGAAGCGGGTGGCGCTGACAACCTTTTCGCCGCCGTGGATTCCCTCTCCCACGATCATGCGCGCCTCGATTTCGGAGAGCGGTGACATCTTCTTGCCGTTGGCGCGGAAGCGTTCGCTCGTGCCGTCCATATAAGTGATGCGCGTGACGGTTTCCCCGCGCTCTACCTGCGTGGCTACGGAGCGCACCGGTGCAGTGCTTTCGGAAGGGAGCGAGACCGCGATTTTGGTATCGGCAGGCAGGGCCTGTTCGGTCACTTCCTTGCGCAGGTGGTTGCCGCGCACTTCCTCGATCGGCTTGATGACCATGATCAGGCCAGTGACGGTCCACATCAGGACCGGCACGCCTACCAGCCAGCCAAGCCAGATATGCCACTTGGCGAATTTCTGCATCATGGGCGCACGCGCCATTGGTATTTTCTCCCGTCGATCCGCCCGATCCATGGGCAAGAGCGATCAGGAGTGCAAGACCTCGCCGATTTGCTCCGCAGCTGCAATGCATGCGAGGTCCGACCAGCGCGGTCCCATGACCTGTACGCCGCAGGGCAGGCCGGCTGTCTCGCCGATGGGAAGCACCGTCGCGGGGAGGTTGGGGAAGGTCGCGAGGCCGGCCCAGCACAGGCCCGCAGCGCCCGGCACTTCGGCCCCGTTTATGTCGATCATCCCGTCGAAGATGCGCTTGTCGCTATGCGGCACGGCGAGCACCGGCGCGGGCGGGGCGAGGACGAAATCATAGGCTTCGAGCAGGTGCGACCAGGCCATCTCGTTGCGCGCCTGGATATCTAGCATGTTGAACCAGTCGGTCGCACTGGCCCGCTTGCCATCCTTGGCAGGGGCCCCGCGCGCCATCGCGATATTGAGCATCCGCATGTAATCGCCGTGCTGCTTTTCGAGGTCGGGCAGGAGGTCGCTCGAACGGTCGACCTTCACGCCAGCCTTTTCGAGTTCTGCGGCCATCGCTTCCATCGGCCCGCGTACAGCATCGTCGGTCGGACAGGAGGGATGATCGACCAGCATGAGCACGCGACAGTCGCGCAATTCGACCGGCTGCTCTTCCAGCGGCAGCGAGGCAGTGATCCTGAGCAGCGCGGCAAGATCGGCGGCATTGCGGGCGAGGGGGCCGGCAATCGAGAGCGCGCCGTCATGCGCACCGCGGCCAGCCATCAGCGGATGGTCATGGCCTTCCTTGCTGATCAGGCCCCAGCTCGACTTGTGACCCCAGACACCGCAGAAATGGGCAGGGACGCGGACCGAGCCGCCGATGTCGGTTCCGAATTCGCATGGCACCATGCCTGCCGCCACTGCTGCCGCAGAGCCGCCGGAGGAGCCCCCGGGCGAGCGCTCGTGATCGTGCGGGTTGTGCGTGCGGCCATAGACCGGGTTGTTCGATTGCCAGTCGGCAAGATCGGGTGGGACGTTCGTCTTGCCGAGGAAGACGACGCCCGCCTGCTTGAGCTTGCGGACCACCATGGCATCGCTCTTCGCGATATTGTTGGCATGCGCCTCGTGACCCCAGCAGGTTGGCAATCCTTCGATGTCGAAGCTTTCCTTGATCGTCATGGGAACGCCGAACAGCGGGCGGTCGTCGGGCGAGGTGCCAAGCGCCTTCGCGGCATCGCGGGCCCTTTCGAAATCGCAGACGACCACGGCATCGACCAGCGCGTCGAGATGTTCGATGCGGGCAATCGCGGCATCGGTCGCCTCAAGCGGTGTCATCTCGCCTCGGGCGATGGCAGCCGCGGTTTCAAGCGCTCCGGGCTGGTCGGTAAGTTTCGGATAGGCCAAGCAGGTTCCCCCTCTCTCTCCCGCGCGTTCTACGCCAAGGTCGGGAGAGGGGCAATCTGTGCCGCGAGAGTCCAGTAACCTACGAGCTGATCAACCGGCTGCTGGTTGGTCCTCTTCGGGAACAGGAGTCTCGTCCTCGTGCCCGATCGCCAGGCCTAGCGCGAGCCCGAAACCGAGGATGGGGGCGGCGCCGTACCCGATCAGGACGCCCGGGTAGTTCGACATGAGCGACAGGATCGTGAACCCGAACAGGCATCCCGCCAGCGTGTAGCGCGTGGCCTTCGAAGCGGGGATCGCGCGCAGGATTAGGAAAAAGCCGACCACCAGTGAAAGGAACAGGCCGAGTGCCGCGAAAGGTGATAGGCCTGCGGCGGTGACCAGAACGCGCTCCACGAATTCCTGCGGCGGCGGATTGCCGCGAACCGCCATCACGATTGCAGCGAAGAATGTGAAGATGCAGGTCGTGCCGATACGCCAGTCGCGCGTGACGTCGTGCAGGCCGATGGCGGCAAACAGGAGCGCAAATCCGAGCGCTGCGTCGGGTTGGAGCAGGCCGGCGAAAATCGCGGTAAGCAGGATCGGCGGGGTATATTCGCGGTCACGAACCGCGAGAACGAGGATCGAGGGAAGCAGGAGGCCCGACGAATGGAGGTTGAAGGGCCCAGCCGGTATCCACCGCGCGACACCGTCCTGCCACGGGCCGGTCAGGAGCGGCAGGAACAGTCCTGCAAGCATGACGACGGTGAGAACACGCCGTCCTCTGAATGTGGAAGGCGCAGAGAGAACCAGGGCAATGCCAAGCGCGCCAACAAGCGCGAATGCGTTGATAGCGAGGTATTGATGGGGGGCGCCCGCGAGATGAAGGAAGAGGAGGCCCGCGAGGACCGGAATCGAAAGGGCGAGCAGGGCAGGTAAACGCTCTCGCAACCTGCCCATCGCTCGCCCTCCCGTTATTCGATCAGATGTGGATCGGCTTGCCCTGTACCGCCATCGCGGCTTCCTTGACCGCTTCCGAATGCGTCGGGTGGGCATGGCAGGTGTAGGCGATGTCTTCGGACGTCGCGCCGAATTCCATGGCCTGTGCTGCCTGTGCGATCATCGTGCCGGCAACGCTGGCGATGCACCATACGCCGAGCACGCGGTCGCTTTCGGCCTCGGCGATTACCTTCACGAAGCCGTCGGGCTCGTGATTGGTCTTGGCGCGGCTATTGGCCATCATCGGGAACTTGCCGACTTTGATCTTGGCCTTGTCGCCGCCCATCTTCTCGATGGCTTCTTCCTGCGTCAGGCCGACACCGGCAAACTCGGGCAGGGTGTAGACCACGCCCGGGATGATGTCGTGGTTCACGATGCCGGTCTGGCCAGCGATGTTTTCGGCGCAGGCGATGCCTTCGTCTTCGGCCTTGTGCGCGAGCATCGGGCCGGGGACACAGTCGCCGATGGCCCAGACGCCGTCGACGGCCGTGCGGAAATCGTGATCGGTTTCGATCTGACCACGCTTGTTGGTCTCGAGACCGATGTTATCGAGGCCGAGGCCTTCGGTATTCGGCTTGCGACCGATCGAGACCAGCACACAATCGGCTTCGAGCGTCTCTTCGTCGCCGCCAGCGGACGGTTCGAGCGTCAGCGTGGCCTTCTTGCCCTTGACCGTCACGCCGGTGACCTTGGTCTTGAGCTTGAGTTCCATACCCTGCTTCTTGAAGATCTTGGCCGCTTCCTTGCGGACATCGTCGTCCATGCCGGGCAGCAGCTTGTCGAGGAATTCGACCACCACGACTTCAGCACCGAGGCGGTTCCAGACCGAACCGAGCTCGAGACCGATGACGCCGCCACCGATGACGACCATCTTCTTCGGCACCTTGGGCAGTTCGAGAGCGCCGGTGGAATCGACCACGACGTGGTTGTCGTTATCGACTTCGACGCCAGGCAGCGGGGTGACCGAGGAGCCGGTCGCGATAATCACGTTCTTGGCGGTGACCGTCTCGTCACCGACCTTGACCGTGTGTGCATCCTGGAAGGTGGCGTGGCCCTTCTTCCAGTCGACCTTGTTCTTCTTGAACAGGAATTCGATGCCGCCGGTCAGGCCCTTCACCGCGTCGCGGCGCTGGGCGTGCATCTTGTCGAGATTGAGCTTGGGCGACACGTCGATGCCCATGTCGGCCATCGCGCCGTTTGCAGCAGCGTCGTAGAACTCGCTCGCGTGCAGCATCGCCTTGGAGGGAATGCAGCCCACGTTGAGGCAGGTCCCGCCCAGCGTTTCGCGGCTTTCGGCACAGGCGGTCTTGAGACCGAGCTGTGCAGCGCGAATTGCAGCGACATAGCCACCCGGGCCAGCGCCGATGACGAGGACGTCGTAGTCGTATTCAGCCATGTGTCTTTCCTCAGAGGTCGATCAGCATCCGGGTCGGATCTTCGATCGCTTCCTTGATGATTTTCAGTGCGGTGACCGCCTCGCGGCCGTCGATCAGGCGGTGGTCGTAGGACAGGGCGATATACATCATCGGGCGGATGACGATTTCGCCGTCGACGACGACCGGGCGGTCCTCGATCCGGTGGAGGCCGAGGACGGCGCTCTGCGGCGGGTTGATGATCGGGGTCGACATGAGCGATCCGAACACGCCGCCGTTGGAGATGGTGAAGGTGCCGCCCTTCATGTCTTCCATCGTCAGCGTGCCCTCCTTGGCGCGCTTGCCGAAGTCCGCGATGTCCTTCTCGATGCGGGCAAAGCCCTTGTCCTGTGCGTCACGGATAACCGGGACGACCAGGCCGTTGGGCGCCGACACGGCGACGGAGATGTCGACGTAATCGTGATAGACGATTTCATCGCCCTCGATATAGGCGTTGACCGCAGGCACGTCCTTCAGCGCGAGGCAGGCGGCCTTGGCGAAGAAGCCCATGAAGCCGAGACGGATGTCGTGCTTCTTGGCGAACAGATCCTTGTACTTGGACCGCGCCTCGATGACCGCGCTCATGTCCACGTCGTTGAAGGTGGTGAGCAGCGCGGCGTTTTCCTGCGCGCCCTTGAGGCGCTTGGCGATCGTCTGGCGCATGCGCGTCATCTTCACGCGCTCATCGCGGCGCTCGCCGGTGGCTGCAGGTGCCGGAGCGGGAGCCGAAGCTGCCGGAGCCGGGGCAGGCGTGTCGCCCTTGGCCTTGGCAGCGGCAATCACGTCTTCCTTGGTCAGGCGGCCGTCCTTGCCGGTGCCCTTGATCGTCGAGGGATCGACGCCGTGTTCGAGCACAGCGCGGCGCACGGCAGGCGACAGCGTCTGCGAGGCATCGGAGGAAGCGGCTTCGGCACGCTCTTGCTGGCCTTCGTCGCGTTCCTGTGCCGCGCGACCCGCTTCCTCGCCGGTGGCAGCGCCGGTCGCGCCTTCTTCGACGATGGCGAGGACAGCGCCGACTTCGACGGTGTCGCCGACTGCGACCTTGAATTCCTTGATCACGCCGGCAACGGGCGAGGGCGCTTCGACTGCAACCTTGTCGGTTTCGAGGCTTACGATGGGTTCGTCCACCGCAACGGCATCGCCGACGTTCTTGAGGAACTCGCCGATGGAAGCTTCGGTGACGCTTTCACCGAGAGTGGGGACTTTGATTTCAGTGGCCATGGTGATTGCTTTCCTCTTCGGGCCTCGATCAGTTGCTCGTGCCGCCGTTCAGGCCGAGCGCGATATTCACGAGCGCTTCCTGCTGGACCTGGTGGCGGCTGGCAAAGCCGGTTGCTGGTGATGCGGCGACTTCGCGGCCGGCATAAGTCGGGCGCATGCCGTCCTTGCCTGCCTTGGTTGCCGCTTCCTCGATCAGGCGATCGACGAAGAACCATGCACCGTTGTTCTTGGGCTCTTCCTGGCACCAGACGATCTCTTCGAGATTGGTCATGCGCTCGAGGCGCACGGCCAGCGGTTCGCCGGGGAAGGGATAGAGCTGTTCGATACGGACGATCGACACGTCCTTCAATTCCGCTTCGTCGCGGCGCTGCATCAGGTCGTAGGCGACCTTGCCGCTGCACAGGACGAGACGCTTGATCTTCTTGTCGTCGATCTCCGTCATGTCGGACTTGATCCGCATGAAGTGGTGATCGCCCATGAACTCTTCCGCCGTCGACTTCGCCAGCGGATGACGGAGCAGCGACTTCGGGGTCATGATGACCATCGGCTTGCGGAACGGACGCAGCATCTGGCGGCGAAGCACATGGAAGTAGTTCGCCGGCGTGGTGATGTTGCAGACCTGGATATTGTCGTTCGCGCACAGCTGCAGGAAGCGTTCAAGACGCGCCGAACTGTGTTCCGGACCCTGGCCTTCGTAGCCATGCGGCAGCAGCAGCACGAGGCCGTTTGCGCGCAGCCACTTCACTTCGCCAGCTGCAATGAACTGGTCGATCATGATCTGTGCGCCATTGGCGAAATCGCCGAACTGCGCTTCCCACATCACAAGGCTCTTCGGGTCCGCCATGGCGAAACCGTATTCGAAGCCGAGCACGCCGTATTCGCTCAAGGGGCTGTCATAGACCTCGAACTTGCCGTGCGGCAGCGTGGTGAGCGGAATGTACTTGCGCTCGTCCTTCTGGTCGATCCAGACGGCGTGGCGCTGAGAGAAGGTGCCGCGACCCGAATCCTGGCCCGACAGGCGCACACCGAAGCCTTCGGTGACGAGGCTGCCGAAAGCGAGCGCTTCGCCGGTCGCCCAGTCGAAGCCTTCACCGCTGTCGAACATGTCCTTCTTGGCCTTGAGCACGCGGCCCAGGGTCTTGTGGATCGTCACGTCCTCGGGGACAGTGGTCAGCGTCCGGCCGAGGCTGTCGAACAGTTTCTGGTCGATGCCGGTTTCGACATTGCGACGCGCGGTTTCGGGATCGGCGGGCTTGTTGAGACCCGCCCAGCGACCGCCGAACCAGTCGGCTTCGTTGGGCTTGTAGTCCTTGGCAGCTGCGAATTCGTCTTCCAGGTGCTGGTCGAACTCGTTGCGCAACGCGTCGGCATCGCCCGACTTGATGACACCTTCGCTCTCGAGGCGCTTGGTATAGAGCTCGCTCACACGCGGGTGCTTGCGGATCTCGTCATACATCAGCGGCTGGGTGAATTTCGGTTCGTCGCCCTCGTTATGGCCGAAGCGGCGATAGCACCACATGTCGATCACGATATCGCGGCCGAACGTCTGGCGGTATTCGATTGCCAACTTGCAGGCGAAAGTGACCGCTTCCGGGTCGTCGCCGTTTACGTGCAGGATCGGGGCCTGGACGCCCTTTGCCACATCGCTGGGGTAGGGCGAGGAGCGCGCGAACTGCGGGCTCGTCGTGAAGCCGATCTGGTTGTTGATGACGAAGTGCAGGCAGCCGCCGGTGTTGTAACCGCGCACGCCCGAGAAGCCGAGGCATTCCCACACGATACCCTGGCCTGCGAAGGCGGCGTCACCGTGCAGCAGCACCGGCAGGACCTGCTCGTGCTGCTTGAGATCGTCGCGAATGGCCTGCTGTGCACGGGTCTTGCCGAGCACGACCGGGTTCACCGCCTCGAGATGCGAGGGGTTGGGCACGAGGCTCATGTGCACGTCGATGCCGTCAAACGAGCGGTCAGTGCTGGTGCCGAGGTGATACTTCACGTCGCCCGAACCGCCGACATCGTCGGGGTTCGAGGAACCGCCCGAGAACTCGTGGAAGATGACCTTGTACGGCTTGCCCATCACGTTCGCGAGAACGTTGAGGCGGCCACGGTGAGCCATCCCGTAGATGATCTCGCGCACGCCGAGCTGGCCGCCGTACTTGATCACCGCTTCGAGCGCGGGGATCATGGATTCGCCGCCATCGAGGCCGAAGCGCTTGGTGCCGACGTACTTCTTGCCGAGGAACTTCTCGTATTCCTCGCCGCGGATCACCGAGGCAAGGATCGCGCGCTTGCCTTCGTCGGTGAACTGGATCGTGTCTTCGGGGGTCTCGAACTTGTCCTGCAGGAAACGACGCTCGGTCGTGTCCGAAATATGCATGTATTCGAGGCCGACCTTGCCGCAATAGGTCTCGCGCAGGACGCGGAAAAGCTCGCCGATGCTGACCCATTCGAAACCGAACACGCCGCCGACATAGACTTCGCGCGCTTCCTGCCCTGCAAGGCCGTGCCATTCGAGCTTAAGATCGTCGGGTATGTCGCGGTGCGAGAGCCCCAGCGGGTCGAGATCGGCCGCCAGATGTCCGCGGACACGGTAAAGCCGCACGAGCAGCATCGCCTTGATGCTGTCGTCCGCTGCCTGCTCGATCGCCTTGGGATCGGTGGCCTTGCCGGCTTTTTCCGCTGCGGCTTTCACCGCAAGGCGCATCTGCGTGGGGTCCAGCGCCGCGGTCAGATCCGCGTCGCTGTCGACCACCTGCTGCAGCCAGTTGGGATTGCCCCAGCTGGGGCCCTGCTGCGGACCTTCCTGATCGCCCATTTCGGGCAGGAAGTTCTGGCTCTCGTTACCCATTTTCGTACCTTTCGAAGAAGGAGCGCTTGGCGGTTACGCCAGTTCCTTCAACATCGCGTCGAGCGTGGTGCCGAGTTCGCTGGGCGAGGGCGAGACGCGGATGCCCGCATCTTCCATCGCTGCGATCTTGTCGTCCGCGCCGCCCTGGCCGCCCGAGACGATCGCGCCGGCATGGCCCATGCGGCGGCCCGGAGGCGCCGTACGGCCCGCGATGAAGCCGACCATGGGCTTCTTGCGGCCCTTGGCAGCCTGTTCCTTGATGAAGGCTGCCGCTTCTTCTTCCGCGCTGCCGCCGATTTCGCCGATCATGATGATCGACTTGGTGTCGTCGTCGTCGAGGAAGAGGTCGAGCACGTCGATGAAGTTGGTGCCGTTGACGGGATCGCCGCCGATGCCGACAGCCGTGGTCTGGCCGAGACCGACCATGGTGGTCTGGTGAACTGCTTCATAGGTCAGCGTGCCCGAGCGCGAGACCACGCCGACGCTGCCCTTCTTGAAGATGGAGCCGGGCATGATGCCGATCTTGCACTCGCCGGGCGTCAGCACGCCGGGGCAGTTCGGGCCGATGAGGCGGCTGTTGGAACCACGCAGCGCGGCCTTCACCTTGACCATGTCGAGCACGGGGATGCCTTCGGTGATCGCAACGATCAGTTCCATCTCGGCATCGATCGCCTCGAGGATGGCATCGGCTGCGAACGGCGGCGGAACGTAGATGCACGATGCGGTCGCGCCGGTTTCGGCCTTGGCTTCCTTGACGGTGTTGAACTGCGGCAGGCCGATGTGGTCGGTTCCGCCTTTGCCGGGAGTCACACCCGCAACCATCTGCGTACCGTAATCGAGCGCCTGCTGCGTGTGGAAGGTGCCGGTGTTGCCGGTCATACCCTGGGTGATGACCTTGGTGTTCTTGTCGACGAGAATGCTCATTTCGCCTCTCCTGTTCGAATGGTTTGTGGGTTAGGCGAGCGAGCTGTCGAGGCCCTTGCAGGCTTCGAGCAGTTCTTCGACGGCGTCGGTCGAGACCTTGAGGTTCTTCTTCTCTTCGTCCGACAGTTCGATCTCGATCACTTCCTCGGTGCCGCCTGCGCCGATCATGGTGGGCACGCCGACATAGAGACCGTCGAGGCCGTACTTGCCTTCGACGTAGCTGGCGCAGGGCAGGATGCGCTTCTGGTCACCGAGATAGGCTTCGGCCATCGCGATCGCGCTGGTGGCCGGTGCGTAATAGGCCGAGCCGTTGCCGAGCAGGCCGACGATCTCGCCGCCGCCCTTGCGGGTGCGGTCGACGATTTCATCGATGCGGCTTTCCGACACGCCCTTGATCTTGGCGAAGTCGTTCACCGGGATGCCGTTGATGGTGGTGTAGCTGGTGACGGGGACCATGGTGTCGCCGTGGCCGCCGAGGACGAAGGCGTTCACGTCCTTCACCGAAACGTCGAACTCCCAAGCAAGGAAGGTGGCGAAGCGCGCGCTGTCGAGCACGCCGGCCATGCCGACGACCTTGTTGTGCGGCAGGCCGCTGAATTCGCGCAGCGCCCAGACCATCGCGTCGAGCGGGTTGGTGATGCAGATCACGAATGCGTCGGGGCAGTTGTTCTTGATGCCTTCGCCGACCGACTTCATCACCTTGAGGTTGATGCCGAGCAGGTCGTCGCGGCTCATGCCCGGCTTACGGGGGACACCGGCGGTGACGATCACGACGTCGGCGCCTGCGATGTCTGCGTAGTCGTTCGAGCCGGTGATCTTCGCGTCGAAGCCTTCGATCGGGCCGCACTGCGACAGGTCGAGCGCCTTACCCTGCGGCATGCCTTCGGCGATGTCGAACAGGACGATATCGCCCATTTCCTTCTTCGCGGCGAGGTGGGCGAGGGTGCCGCCGATCATGCCGGAGCCGATGAGCGCGATCTTCTTGCGTGCCATAGGGGGTGTGCGTCCTTTACGAGCTTCGCGGGACCCGAGTTTCCCACCGATGTGGCATGCGCAATCGTCCCGCGTGGGTGCGCGCGCCCGGCGTTTCGGGGTGCGACCTAAGCCCGCACGGGTACGATTGCAACCGGAATCGGGCAGTCCCCGGAACTATCTTTGCAAATAGTTCGCAATAGCAATAAGCTCTTGCAGTCGCGGGAGTTCTACCAGCAGGACGCACGAACTGCGCGAGTGGTTCCACCTGCCGCGAGGGCAAAGTGGCAGGTTAGCCGATGAGGACGTCTTCTGCGGTCTTGCCGCGTGCCGCGACCTGGTCGGCAAGCTTGCCATCCAGCTTGCCGCAAATGCCGATCCAGTGGCGATACTCTTCGTCCGAACCGGATCCGGCTGCGTCGCTGGCCTTGCGAGCTGCGTCATTGGCCGCATCGAGGCCGTGCTCGGCGAAATGCATGAGCGCATCACGCAGCGACTGATCGATTGCGGCGTTGCGGTCGGCGTTGTCGTTCGCTGCCGGTGCGACCGGTCGCTTGGCGAGAGCCCTGGCGAGAGGAGACTGGGTCGTACAGCGTGCAGCAGCAAAGTGGACGGACATGTCTTGCGTTCTCCCGAAGTCTCGGCGGGGAAAACGTCCCGGCCGGCTCACGAGAAGGTCTATAGCGGGTAGCTCGCTAAACATCGGTTCCACTTCATGCTTGAGAGAATGTAAATGTTGCGCTTTCGCTTCCGATCATTGCGCGCCCGGCTTGCCGCGTCGGGCATTCGGGCCTATTGCGCAGGGATTGGTACGGGTTGGGCTGCGCAAGTAGCCCCTAAGAGGGAACGCGGTTGAATGCCGCGGCTGCCCCCGCAACTGTAACCGGGGAGCGATCCCGCCAAATGCCACTGGCCCTAGGGCCGGGAAGGCGGCGGGGGAGCGATGATCCGGAAAGCCAGGAGACCTGCCTGTACCAGTCGTTCGGCCGCGGGCGGGGTGTACCGATGGCAAGCGGGGAAGAGAGCAATTCCGCTCCCTCCCGTCATGGACGGCAATGCGTTCATGATAGGAGGTTTCGTGTACAAATACCTGTTTTTCCTGACTGCTTCGGCAATTCCCGGCGCTGCACTCGCGCAGGATTCCACCGAAGACGCGCTGGCGGAAATCCTTGCTGCGCAGGATGCGAATGCGCCTGAAGTGCAGCCCGTAGACAATGGCAGCGAGCAAGTCACGATTGCAGATCAGCCGGTCCCGTCGATCACTGTGACGGCCAACGGCCTCGGCACCGATATTCGCAACACCGGGCAGCCCGTCACCGTTATCGACCGCGAGGAACTGGTCTCCATCCAGGGTGCCGACCCGACGCGCGCGCTCCGCCGTGTGCCGGGTGTGTCGTTCTCGCGCAATGGTGCGGCTGGTGCCTTTACCGGCGTGAACCTGCGCGGCGCGGGATCGGAGCAGGTGCTCGTCCTCGTCGACGGCGTTCCCGTCGCTGACCCGTCCTCGCCTGCAGGCGGTTTCGATTTCGGCAGTCTGCTGACCGGTACCGCCTCGAAGATCGATGTACTTCGCGGATCGAACAGCACTATCTGGGGTTCCGACGCGATCGGCGGGGTGATCGACATCTCGACCCGCGCCGATACCGGCATGCAGGGCAGCCTCGAACTGGGTTCGCGCGGGACAGCGTTTGCCAGTGCGCTAGCGGGCGTCAGCGAGGATGAATTCTACGTCGGCCTTACCGGCTCGTGGTACGAGACCGACGGCTTCTCCAGCGCCGCTGCGGGCACGGAGGATGACGGCTTCTCGCAAATGGCTGTGGGCGTCACCGCCTTCTATGACATTACCGACGATCTCGAACTCTCCGGTCATCTCAACATGAGCGAGGGCCAGCTCGACATCGATGGCTTCCCGGCACCGAACTTCATCCTTTCCGACACGGACGAAACCCAGAAAACCCTGCGTTACTGGGGGGATATCGGGCTTACCTATTACGGCGCCGACCTGACGCTGCGCGCGCGTTACAGCCGCGCCGATACCGATCGCACCAACCGCGCCGACGATGGAACGCTCAGCTTCGAGAGTAAGGGTCAGATGGAACGCGCGGACCTGCGCGGCGAATATCGACTGGTCGGCGGCCTGTCTGCCGCTTTCGGGTACGACTACCAGCGCAACCAGTATGAAACCAGTTTCGACAGTTTCGCAGAAGCCGATATCCAGGGCGCATACGTGCAACTCGGCTGGGTGATGGGCAACCTCGCCGTCCACGCCGGAGGCCGGATCGACGATCACGACTATTTCGGCAGCGAAACCAGCTTCGGCGGCGACGTCAGCTATGGCCTGAAAGACGACTGGCGCCTGCGCGCAAGTTTCGGCGAGGGCTTCAAGGCGCCTTCGCTGTTCCAGCTCTTTTCCGACTACGGCAATCGCGGCCTGCAGCCCGAACTCAGCACCAGCTTCGACCTCGGCATCGAGAAAGGCCGCCGCGGAACGGGCACTCACTTCGCACTGACCGGTTTCCGCCGTGACAGCGAAGACCTGATTGGCTTCGTATTCTGCACGGGCCTGCTGCCGTCGCCTTGCAGCCCCGGTCAGTTCGGGACGTACGACAATACCGACCACGCGCGTGCGCAGGGGATCGAGGCAGAGGTCGGGATCGAGGTTATGGACACGCTGCGCATTTCCGGTGTCTATTCCTTCGTGGACGCCGAGGATCGCATGACGGGCAATGAACTCGCTCGCCGACCGCGCCACTTCGGCACATTGTTCGCCGACTGGGAGTCAGATTTCGGACTCTCGCTCGGGGCAGACCTGCGTATCGTGGGTGAGAGCTTCAATGATGCAGGCAATTTCACCCAGATCGACGGCTACGAACTGCTCGACCTGCGCGCAGCCATGCCCTTCGGCGACCATCTCGAAGTGTTCGGTCGTGTCGAGAACGTCTTCGATACCGAATACGAGACGGTCAGCGGTTACGGGACCGCCGGAAGAGGCGTCTACGCCGGAGTGAGGGCGCAGATGTGAAGCCGCTGATGGCGGCTCTGGGGCTGTTGCTCGCAGGCTGTGCAGGCAATGATGCGCCTGCGCCGCAGGCGGGCGACAAACCGACCATCGTCAGCCTCAATCCCTGCACCGATGCTATTCTTGCCGAGGTAGCTGCTCCCGGGCAGCTCCTCGCCATCTCGCATTACAGCAAGGATGCCCGCTCCAGCTCGATGGCTACGCATGACGCAGCGCGTTTCGCGTCTACCGGAGGGACAGTGGAGGAGGTGCTCGCGCTCCAGCCTGATGTGGTCGTCGCCAGCACGTTCCTGTCGCCTGCGACCATGGCTGCGATGGCCGACCTTGGCCTGGACGTCCGCACCTTCGGAGCCGCATCCACCGTGGAGGAGAGTATCGCGCAAGTGCGCGAACTCGCCGCGCTTGCGGGCCGCGAAGATGCGGGTGAACGGCTGGTCGCGCAGATCCAACAAGCGCTGGAAGATGCAGCTTCGGCGGGCGAGCCTGTCGAAGGGGCGCTATGGCAGCCGGGCGGTATCGTCCCCGGTGAGGCGTCCTTGGTCAGCGACCTCATGCGCCGCACCGGCTTCAAGAGCTACGCAGCAACCCGCGGCATGGCGCAGGCGGACTACCTGTCGCTCGAGCAGGTCATGGCGGACCCACCCCAGGTCCTCCTCGTTGCAGGGACCGAGGCCGGACAAACGCATCCGGTCCTCGATACCGTGACGGAAATGCGTCGCGAAACTTTCGATACCCGCCTGCTCTACTGCGGCGGACCCACGATCATCGAGGCCGCGCGCCGCCTCGCCGAGATCCGGGAGGGTTCGGCATGAATCGCGCATCTGTCGTCTTTCTCGCACTGTTGCTGGTGGCGATTCCGCTTTCGCTTTTCGCGGGTCGGGTGTGGATCGATCCGGCGAGCACGCCCAATGCTGCCCTGATCGTCGCGGAACTGAGACTGCCGCGTGCCTTGCTGGCCGTCATCGTCGGCGCAGGACTCGGCGCTGCGGGCGCGGCGATGCAGGGATATTTGCGCAACCCACTCGCCGATCCCGGCCTGTTCGGGATAGCCCCGGGAGCAGCCCTCGGCGCGGTGATCGCGCTCTGGTTCGGCTATGCCGCAAGCGCATGGCTGCTGCCGCTCTTCGCACTGGTCGGTGCGGCTGGCGCCATGGCACTGCTGGCCGCGATTGCCGGGCGCACGGGCGGTATTGCCCTGTTCACCCTTGCAGGCCTCATGGTCGCGAGCCTCGCAGGCGCGCTGACCGCGCTTGCTATCAGCATGGCGCCCAATGCCTTCGCGATGAGCCAGATCGTCCTTTGGCTCAACGGTGCGCTTACCGACCGTAGCTGGCGCGAGGTCTGGCTTGCCGCGCCGCTCGTCCTGCTGGGTATCGCGGTGCTCTGGCGCGCAGGCCGCTCGCTCGATGCGCTAACCTTGGGCGAGCCTGTGGCGCGCTCGCTTGGTGTCGACACGACACGGCTGTTGTTGCTGCTGGTGGCGGGGATCGGCCTCACTGTCGGGGCGGGCGTAGCCGTCGCCGGGATCATCGGCTTCGTCGGCCTCGTCGTGCCGCATCTCGTGCGTCCGTTGACCGACCGGCGGCCATCGCAGCTGATCCTGCCGAGCGCGCTTGCAGGAGCCCTGCTGGTGCTGGTGGCAGACAGCGTGGTGCGCGTCCTGCCGCTGGTGACCGAATTGCGGCTGGGCATCGCCCTCAGCCTTCTGGGCGCACCGTTCTTCCTCGGATTGCTGCTGCGCATGCGCAAGGGGACGATCTGATGCTTTCGGCAAAGGACCTGTCTCTGGGCCATCGTCTCAAGGGTGTGAATTGCGCGCTTGAGCCCGGCAAGATCACGGCAATCTGCGGACCGAACGGGGCGGGCAAGTCCACGCTGCTTCAGGCAATGGCCGGGCTGCTCGATCCGGATGCTGGCGGCGCCGCGCTGGACGGGACCATGCTTTCGGACTTAGCGCCGAGGGACCGCGCGAAACGGATCGGATACCTTCCGCAATCCGCCGAAGTCGCGTGGGACGTGCCGGTGCGCACGCTCGTGCAGCTGGGGCGAATGCCGCACGGCGACCAGCTGGCCGAGCCTGTCGATGCGGCCCTCGCGGCTCTCGACCTCGCGCCCTTCGCCGACCGCCGGGCACAGTCGCTTTCGGGAGGCGAAACGGCGCGGGTGCTGCTCGCGCGGGTGCTGGCGGGTGAGCCCGACTGGATCCTCGCGGACGAACCGCTCGCCGCGCTCGATCTCGGGCACCAGCTCGATCTTCTCCGGCATTTGCGCCGTGCGGCCGACGCAGGTGCTGGCGTGGTTCTCGTGCTTCACGACCTTGCCCATGCAATGAACCACGCCGACCGTGTGCTTGTCCTCGATCGCGGTGCGCTGGTTGCCGATGCCCCTCCTGAAAGAGCGCTCGACGATGTGACGATCCTCGATGTCTGGGGGGTAGCGGCAAGCTGGGTCGGAAAGAGCGGCAAGCGGGCACTGGTTACGGCCTGACGCGTTGGGGCGTCATGAGTCGCGAAAATCTTGTCGATCAATGGTTTGCCCTGACGCGCGAGCGCATGCCCGGACTTGCCGAACAACGCGACTGGCCGGTCCGTATGGACCATTGCTTCATGCGCATCCTGCTCGACAATGCGCTGGGTGCGAAGTGGAACGACGAGATTCCGGCGCCTGCTTACCGCAACGTCCCGCCAGAGGTTATCGAACGCGCGATTGCGCTCGGAGAAGCAGCGATCTCGGGCGACGAGGACCTTGCCGAACTCAATCGAAATTCGCTCGGTTGGCGCGGGAAGGGCTAGCGCTTCCTTGCACGCTGCGCGCAATGGGTTAGGCGTGGCGCATGGCTGATACGAACACGATCGAAAACGATCCTTGCTGGCTGCCCCACCGGATCGATGTGCCTGCGCGCCAATTGGAATTCATCCGCGTCGAGCGGGACGAGCTTTCCGCGCAGGGCTTCCTCGCCGACCGCGAGCCGGGAGCGGAGGGAAGGGCGCTGGCTCCATGGGACGAGGTGATCGCCATGAAGCCCGAAAGCGGCAAGCTGCACTTCATCTTTCACACGGCATTCTGTCGTTCGACGCTGCTCGTTCGCGCGCTCGATGCGCCGGGCACTTCTGTGGGGCTCAACGAGCCGGGAATTATTGCCAGCATGGTCAATGCGGGCGATGCGGCGCGCCCGCTTATCGGCCCAATTCTTGCCCTGCTGGCGCGTCCGCATGCCGCTGGCGAGGCGGTGTTCGTCAAGCCGACCAATCATGCCAATATGCTCATGCCCGCCCTGCTCCAGGCGCGGCCAGAAGCGCGGGCGGTGCTGATGACCAACGACCTGCCGGTCTTCCTGAGGTCGGTAGCGCGCAAGGGCCTCATGGGCAGGCGCTGGGGTCGCCAGCTGTTCCTCGAGATGCAGGGTTATGCCGGCATGGATTTCGGCATGGATGCGCGCGAGAATTTCGCCATGAGCGATATGCAGGCTGCGGGCCTTGCATGGTTCCTCGCAAAGCGCTGGTTCGCGCTCCATCTCGGCGGACAGGTTCAGGGAGTGAGCGGCGAGAGGATGCGGGTCCTCGACGGCGACCGTTTCGATGCTGCGCGCGAACAGACGATCGCTTCGGTTTTCAATTTCGCAGGCATCGAGGCGCCCGATGGGCTTGCGCACTCGCTCGCGAGCGGTCCGGTGTTTTCGCAGCACTCCAAGCTTGGCGGTTCCTTCGAGGAAAAGGCGCCTGCGGAAGAGGATGCGAAGCTGACCGAAGAGATCGAGCAGGTCGGCCAGTGGGTCGGCATGATCGCGCAGCAGGCGGGTCTTCAGGTTCCGCTCAAGCAAACGCTATTCTGACCAAGAAAAAGGGCCGGACCTCGCGGTCCGACCCTTCATTCCCGTATGAGCGTGCGGCCTAGTTGACCGCAGTGCCCGGCAGCTTGCCGTCGGATACTTCGCTGTCGGCAGCTTCGTCACCTTCGGTAAGACCTCGAGCTTCGAGCATCGGGGTCACGTCGGGCGCGCGGCCGGCAAAGTTTTCGAACATTTCGAAGTAATCCATCGTACCGCCACGGCTGAGCACGGTGGCGCGATAGTGATCGCCATTCGCGCGCGTCAGGCCGCCGTTTTCGATGAACCACTTGCGGCTGTCACGATCGAGCATCTCGGTCCACAGGTAGCTGTAATAGCCAGCGGAATAACCCGAGGGCGAGCTGAAGATGTGGTTGAAGTAGGTGCTGCGATAGCGCGGCGGGACGAGATCGATCTCGAGGCCGAGCTCTTCAAGCGACTGGCGTTCGAAGGCATCGACCTTCTCCGGCGTATCGATGGCCGCGGCTTCTGCCGGCGACAGAGCGCTCCACTTCATGTCGAGCAGGGCGGCTTCGACGACTTCGCCGAAGTCGTAGCCCTGGTTGAACTTGGCCGCGGCTTCGATCTTGTCGATCATTTCGGCCGGGATCGGTTCGCCCGTTTCGTAGTGGAAGGCGTAATTCGACAGTACGCTCGGCCAGGTGGCCCACATTTCGTGGACCTGGCTGGGGTATTCGACGAAGTCACGCGCGGTCGCAGTGCCCGAGAGGCTCTCGTAGCGCTGGTCGGCGAAGAAGCCGTGCAGCGCGTGGCCGAATTCGTGGAAGGTGGTGTTCACCCAGTCGAAGCTGACCAGCTGCGTCTCGCCTTCAGGGGCCTTCGGGATGTTGAGCACGTTGTAGATCACCGGCTTGGTCCCCCACAGATAGCTCTGGTCGACGAAGTTGCTCATCCACGCACCGCCGCGCTTCGAGGGGCGCTGGAACGGGTCGAAGTAGAACAGGCCGAGTTCGCTGCCGTCACGGTCGAACACGGTGTAGACCCACACATCGGGGTGGTAGACCGGGACATCGGTGCGACGTTCGAAGGTCAGGCCGTAGAGTTCCTCGGCCATGAAGAACACGCCGTCTTCCAGCACCTTGTCGAGCTGGAAGTATTCCATCACCGCGTCTTCATCGAGATCGTAGCGTTCCGCCTTGATCTTGTTGGCATAGCGGTACCAGTCCCACGGCTTGACCTCGTAGTCGCCGCCGTCGGCCTTGATGGCTTCGTCGAGCATGGCTGCCTCGGCGCGCTGCGTGGCGGCGAGGGCGGGGACCATCTGCTCCATGAAGTCGAGCGCGGTCTTCGGCTTTTCGGCCATGCGGTCCCACATCGCGTAGCTTGCCCAGTCGGCTTCACCGAACAGTGCAGCCTTTTCGGCACGCAGCGTGGCGATCTTGGCGATCAGCATGCGCGTGTCGACGTCCATCCGGCCATCGGCGCGGTGGTAGCTCGCCTTGAACAGCTTTTCGCGCGCGTCGCGGTTTTCCATCGTCGGCAGGAGCGGCTGCTGCGTGGTGTTCTGCAGGGCGATCGCGAACTTGCCCGGCTGGCCGTTCTCGGCGGCGAGATCGGCTGCTGCCTGGATATCGCTGTCGGACAGGCCGGCGAGGTCTTCGCGGCTGTCGAAGAAGACCGGATTGTCGTTCATTGCCGAACGGGCAAGCTGGCCGAATTCGGTCGTCAGCGTCGAGAGTTCGGAGTTGATCGCCTTCACTCGCTCGCGCTGGGCGTCGGTGAGCAGCGCGCCTGCGTGGACCATGCTCTCATAGGTGTTTTCGAGCAGGGTCGCGTCTTCGGGCGTCATCGTCATCGCGGCGCGATTGTCGTAGACCGCCTTCACGCGGGCGAAGAGTTCCGGATCGAGCGTGATGCTGTCGCCATGGGCGGTCAGCTTGGGGCTGATCTCGGTATTGATCTCGTCGAGACGGTCGGTCGTGTTCGAACCGGTAAGCGCGAAGAATACGCGTGCAACGCGGCCGAGCATGCGGCCCGACTTTTCCATTGCGACGATGGTGTTCTCGAAGGTGGGCGCAGCCGGGTTTGCCTTGATGGCTTCGATCTCGGCCTTCTGGATTGCCATGCCCTGCTCGAAAGCGGGGAGGTAATCGTCTTCCGAAATCTTGGTGAAATCGGGCGCAAGGAAGGGCAGCGTGCTGTCCGTAGCGAAGTAGCCGGTGCCTTCGGGGATGGTGACGGTGCTTTCGACGTCTGCGTCTGCAAGCGGGTCCATTTCGCCTCCGGGGGTCGTGCTGCAAGCTGCAAGCAGGGCGGCGGCGGCGGTGGTGGCCAGGATTTGGGCCTTCATGGTCTCTCCAATATTTCTGCGGTGGCGAGGGGTGTTCAGGCACTAGCCAACAGCCCCACGCGTGCGACGCGCGGGGTTAGAGGGGATTTGCGCCCGTTTCGCAAGGCAAAGCCCGTCCAACCGCCGACTCTCGTCGGCAGCGGACATTGGGCATTTGGCGATGAACGCTGTCTTAGCGGTCGAGGTTCTGGAGCAGGCGGCGCATAAGTGCCTGGATATCCAGACCCTTGATGCGGCCATCCTCGCCTTCGCGGACCGGCAGCATGGGCGTGAGCTTGTAGGCTTCGCCCACCGGTTCCAGCGCGTAGGAACCGCCACCGATTTCAATCAGCGCCTTGCCGTCTTCGTCCTTGATGATGACGATCTCGGTGCTCGAGGTCACTTCGTCGCCCAGCAGCACTTCCTCGGTCAGCGTGTAGAGGTTCTTGCTCGCTTCCTTGATCGAGTAGCGGAAGTACAGCGGCGCACCGAAATCGGCATCGGGACGCTCGGCCACCGGCGGCGGGCCGTCGTTGGTCGAAATGTCGACGTTCATCCGCATGCTGCGCACGGCAAGAGCGGGCGACTGATCCTTGAGGATCGTGTGCTGGCCCATGTTGTTGTCGGGCAGGCAGGTGGCGGTCCATTCGACCTTGAAATTGCCCGTCGGACGGTTGCGCTTGTCCACCAGGGGCACTTCCTCGCGGGTGGGCAGGCACCAGATGACATCGATATCGATGTTACGCTCTACCGCAGGCGTGTTGGGGATGACCCCGCCATAGCCGCCATAGGTGACGGTCGTACGCTTCGCAGGCACGCCATAGACCGGCAGACCGCCTTCGACCGAACGGCTCGAGAGCAGCGTGCGGATCTTCACCTCTTCGGTCACGACACCGGTGTAGCCGTGGCGGAAACCGGCCGTGATGAAGTGTTCGCCGGTCTTGAACTCGCCTTCGACTGCGGAGATCTCGCCCGTGCTCTGGTAAGGCAGGCGGTCGTGTTCCTGGTTGGCGGCGAGCTGCGCCTGCTGCGGCGCGAAGCCGACGCTCAGCGGGGCAAACTTGTCGCGCGCCTCGATGCGATAGAGCTCGTCGGTGCTGAGCAGGCGGCGCATCTGGATTGCGGCACCCGACTTCTTCGAGCTGATTTCAGCAACAGCCGGGCCCATACGAGCAATACGGGCACCCTTCTGCTCGGGCGTCATGCTCTCGAAGGTGGTCGACTTCGCGCAATAGGGATCGCCGTAATAAGAGCCGCGACCGCCGTCGGTAACATCACCGTGCTCGTCCTTGGCAAGGCGCAGCTGGTAAAACGGGAGATCCCAGTCCTTGCCACAGGTGGTCCATTCGGCCTTGAGCTGCGGCAGGCCTTCGGTGCGCACAGTGTACGGAGCCGGCGTCACCATCGGGATCGCCGCGGTCAGCACGACTGCGCCGTGGACCGACTTGCCGGACCGTTCCGCGATGAAGGCGTATTCGTCAAAGGTGCCGTCCATGTCGCGGTCGATCAGGCAGGCGTCTTCTTCGCCGGAAGGTGCCTTAAGCTTGGTGGCACAGTAGACCTTGCCGTTCAGCGAGGTCAGGCTGCGCGGGTCCTTCGTTGAACGGAAGCGCGCTTCGTAAAGCTCGACGTCCGACACACTGCCGTCCTTCCAGGTCATGGTGGCGGTGGCTGCCGAAGCGGCGCGCGCATTGGTCTGCAGCAGCAGGCGGTTGCTCGGCGCATCGCCCGTGTGCCAGACATTGCCCGTAGGCTCGTCACCGCTCTGCGGGGCGAGTTTTACCGGCACATCGATGGCAACCGAGCGGTGCAGCAGTTCGGTGCGGGTGAACATTTCGGCGAGCGTCATCGGCTCGACTGCGACATTCACGGGGATATCGTCCAGCAGTGCCTGCGCGCGCTGCTCGGGATCGAGGCGCGTGTTCGCGGACTTGGTCAGCGTCTCGAACAGCGAGGACTTTTCTTCCTCGCTTTCGATGGCGACGGTCGGCGGAGGCGGAACCATGACCGGCGTCGGAGCCGTCGCCTGCGTCGGTGCAGGCGCCGTCTTCACTGGTACGGGAGGCAGGCTCTGGCGATCCTGCGCGATTGCCGCCGAGCCAACGCCCACAGACACGATTGCCGCCATCGTGGCGGCGCCATTCAAATTCTTCATGATGCAACCCCTGCATTTACGATCCGCGCGGAATTTGCCGTGGTTTGCGGCGGAATACAACCGATTCCGGCAAGGGCCGTTACTTTGGCGTTTTTATACTTCCGAGAGTTCTATTCGACGTCCCGACCTTGCCCGAGCTCGGTCTGCTCACGGGCAGTTTCCGCTGCTTCGACGAGCGCTTGGCGATTGACGGTCACGACCTGCGGGCGGCCGCTTTCTCCGACGACCAGCCACAGCGTTCCGAGCTGGAAGAACCCGCCGCGATCCTTCTCCACCGTCATTTGCGACAGGTCGAGCTTGCGCAGCATCTCAAGCATGCGTTCGTCGAAAATGTCGTCGAACAGCGCATCGACCTGTTCCTCGGTCAGGTCCTGCTGGCGGCCATCTTCGTCGATGTAGAGAAGCGGGATGCCCAACTGTTCTAGCAGGCGGGCCTTGTCGCCGCTTTGCGCCGCTTCGCGCAATGCTATGATAGCCGCTTCGAAACGGCTCGGGCTGGTGCCGGTAGCGCAGGAGATCGCGCCGCCCTTCACGACATCGTGGGCGCGGTCAAATTTGATGTCGGGGTCTTCCTCGCCCGACCAGACGTAGAGCAGGCAATCGTCCGGCGATGCTTCGGCCCCCACTTCGCCGATCGTTTCGAGCAATTGCTGGCGCGCGGGATCCGCATCGGCTTCCCTATCGGGGACCGGCGAACAGGCCGCGACCAGAAGGGCCGGGGCAAGGACTTGCAACCTGGTGGCGAATGCGGGGTTCATGGGCTCTTGCAGCGATAGGTGACGATCGGCTCGTAAAGCGATCCCTGCGGGCGCAGGTGGCTTTCATACAGGATGTAGTCCTCCACCGGCCACGGTCCAAGCGAAAGCCCCGTGTTCCGTGCAAGGAACGGGGCCGAAGGACCGCAGGTGGCATTCAGCCGGGCCATGGTGATGTGGGGCGCGAACTTGCGCGTTTCCGGTGCCAGTCCGACCGAGGTGCAGGCTCGCTCCACCTTGCGTTGCAGGCGCTGCAGCGGCTCGCTCGGAGCAATACCTGCCCAAAGCGTATGCGGTATGCCCTTGCGTTCGAAGAAATCGACTCCGCTCACGCGAAGCTCGAAAGGCTCCACGCGGATCGCGGAGAGAGCCTCGGCAAGGTCGTCGGCCGTATGAGGGTCGGTTTCGCCGACATACCGCAGGGTAAGGTGAAGTTGGTCCTCGTCCTGCCAGCGGGCATTGTCGACGCCCTCCATGAGGTCGATCAGCGCATCGCGAATGGCCTCGGGCGGGCGGATGGCGACGAAAAGGCGGTGGGTCATGTTTCTGGCCGGTTCGGTCCGGCGTGTCTGGGTAAGGAATGCAGTCAGGCGGGGTTGTAGCAGACCTTGTTGCGCCCGCCGGACTTCGCCTCGTAGAGCGCGTCATCGGCCCGTTGCAAGGCATCGCCGACGGTTTCGCCCTTGCGCAGGGGTGACAGGCCGATCGATGCTGTCGCCAGTCCCGCAGGCAGTTTCTCTTGATTGGCGAGATTTTCGATTCTCAGGCGCAGGTCCTCGGCGATAGCGATGGCGTCGTCTACGTCCGGTACGTCGATGAAAACCGCGAACTCCTCCCCGCCGAGACGTGCGGCAAAGTGTGTATCGCCATCGAGTTCGCGCAGGCCGTCGCGGAATGAAGCAGCTATTGCGATGAGCAGGCGATCGCCCCTGTCGTGACCGAACTTGTCGTTCACCCGTTTGAAGCGGTCCACGTCGATGACCATCATGTGGCCCGGATCGCATAGGGCTTCGGCGTGGAGCTTGTGCTCGAATATGGCGCGCCGGTTGTAGAGACCCGTCAGCGGGTCGCGCGTGGCGAGAAATTCCGCCTGGCTGAGGGCCTCTGCGAGCTCCTCTCCCAAACGCATGTTCTGGACCAGCATGTCCGCGGCAACGATGCGTTGCTTGGCCGCACCGAAACTGAACAGCGACACGGCTGCGAATACGAGCACCAGTCCCGGCCCCATGACAAGCGCGAAGTCGCCGGGTGCAGCGGCAAGGCCGATCCCGGCGGTCGCGAGGAATGCGATAGTGAAGGGCGCCCAGATGTGCAGGGTGGAGGAAGTGTTCGTGATGACCAGCGAGACACAGATCATGATGCCGCCGAACACCAGGAATGCGGCCGGGTGAAGCGAGGGCTCCAGCAACAGGGGCATCAGCAGCAGCGCCCAGCTTGACCCGCCGAGTACCCCGACTGCCATGCCGGCGGTTATCGTGCGCTGGATCGAGCGGCTTTCGCTGATTTCCTTCCGCATCCGTTCATATACGATGGCCGTCAGCAAGATCGCGACAAACCTGAAGACGGCAGGAAGCAGGAAAGCCCTGCCGTTGGGCAGCATTTGCGCTATCCCGACGATCAGGGCGGTGCCCAGTATATTGGCAAGGAGCGTGCGTTTCTCGACCTCGGAGATTGCGCGCAGGACTTCATACTGCCGTTCGGCAATCCATCCTTCATCGCGATCCGCTTCGGGAAGGCCTGAGGCATCAGTGCGCCCGTTGTTATGCACGCGACCGTATTAGCGCCTGGCCATCGGTTTGCCAGCAATAATCTCTTACGTGGTCACCCGGGTGGCGCCGGTTTCGCGCGGGTCATCATAGCTTGCGTCCATGAAGATCTGGGCCCTGCGCTCCGAACGGTACTCAAGTCCGCGAGCAACCTTGCCCGCCGCGTGCGTGTAATCGAGTTCGGCGGCAATCGCTTCGTAATCGCGTTCGGTGATGGCGGCATTGAGGCGCGGGCTTTCGCGCTCGGAGACGTTACCGAGGCCGACGTTGTAGACGAGGTCGAGTAGCGCATCGAATTCGTGCTGGTAGAGCGGCAGGTCGCCGACGAGGACCCTCACGCCGCGCTCGGCGATCTTCAGGTCTTCTTCCAGGAAATCGAGGACGCGCTTTTCGGAAACCCTGTCGCCTACGCGCAGGTTGTCGGCCGGGCGTACAAGGTGGCCGACGCCTACGGTCGGATAGCCAGCTACATCGCGATAGACGGTATAGCGAACGCCTTCTTCCTCGATGAGCGCCTGCTTGAATTCGTCGCTCGCCTTTAGGATCACTGCCGGCTTGCGGACATTTTCGGTCTCGGCAAGCGGCTGGGTCACGGCCAGCGCCTGCTTGGGCTTGGGACGCTGCGCTGGCGGGCCGGTGAAGGCGGCAAGGCTCATCGCCCCAGCGCCCATCATCAGCGATGCGCGCTTGCGGGTGGAAAGCCGCGGTTTGACGTTATAGACCCCGGCAGCGGCCTTCCGCGCGCGCTTGAGGGCGCGGCGGTGATCGCGGTGGAGGCGAATGCGGCGAAGCATGCCTGAAGCCTTGGGCGTCTCACCTGCGTGCGGGGTGGAAGTCCATTTTTCGTTGTCGAGCGGACGGTCGAGTTCCTTCATGATCGCCTTGAGCCGTTCGCTCTCGATCGTTCGCCTTTCCTTGGCGTTCGAGGGGGCGGATGAAGTAGGCGCGACCTGACCTTTTGTTGTTGTGTCTGGCATTATGAAAATGCGCCCTTGTTCTAGTATTTCTGCGCGAGGCGCCTCAGTGCGCCTCGTGTGCCTGCTCATTGAACGCAACTATTCGTAAGGTGCGCATTGGCGGCTTGTGCTTGTCTATAGAACGGACGGGAGAGGGTATTGGGTCCACGACCCATCGACAGCGCGCCACGTCTGGCGGAGAGCGCCCGGTGCGTCAGGCGACAGCGCTGACCCGGTTCCGGCCTTCGTCCTTGGCCTGGTAGCAGGCCAGATCGCTCCGCTGCAGGACATCGTCGAGCGTCTCGTCGGGATGCCACCGCGCAAGGCCGATCGAGGCAGTGACCGTTTCACGGCCAGCTCCGGCAATACCCACGTCGATACCGGCGATATCCTCGCGTAGCGCCTCGGCGAAGCGGCGAGCCTCGGCGCAGTCGCAACCGTCGAGGATCACGATGAATTCTTCCCCGCCATGACGGAAGGCAGGAAGGTGGTCCGCACCGAAGGCCCGCAGGCTGGCGCGAATGACGTCGGCCGATGCCACCAGAACCCGGTCCCCCGCGGCATGGCCGTGCCGGTCGTTGATCCCCTTGAAGTGATCGAGGTCGATCGCAAGGACGTGGCGCGCCGATCCGCTTTGCGGGTCATGCTCGCGCTCTTCGAACAGCTTGCGGCGATTGAAGAGGCCCGTCAGCGGGTCCCGCCAACTGAGGAATTCGGCATGGGCGAGTGCTTCCGCCAGTTCATCGGAGAGTTCGCGGTTCTCGACCAGTATCTCCGCCGATGCGATGATGTGGTGGCCGGTGTTGGCGGAATAAACCCGGATGCCGATGACGGCCATCGTGCCGATCGCAAGGATCGTCGGGTTCTGGCCCTCTGGATATGCGAAAGCCACCAGCGCGAGCGTCAGCAAGAAGCTCGCCAGCATGCCGTCGCGCGGGCCGGGCAGGGCAGCCAGAGTGACCGCGATCAGCGTCAGGATCATGAGCACAGCGGTATAGATCATCAGGCTGGAAGCGATCACCGCATTGTCTGGAGGCGGAAGGGCCATCAGTCCGAGCGTCGCGCCGGTCAGGCACATGGCCACGAAGAGAATGCGACGGGGCCACTGCGTATCGCCGCGAACGCGATAGACGCGCTCGAGATTGGTCGCCGCCCAGCGCGTGAAAAGGAAAGAGCCACTTCGGAGGCTGACGGCAATCACATGCAGTAGTGGCATGCCCATCAGCGCAACCGCGCAGATCAGGACTGACAGCCCGAAAAGGCTCGCAGTTAGCGAGCGTCGTTCACGCTCGAGCATTGCGAGGATCGCCTCGCGCTGGACCTCATAGTCGGCATCCATCGCAGCGGCACGGGCGGTGCCACCGTTGCTTGCCCTGACGGCATCGGGATGTTCTCTAGCGAGCAATGGTTGTGCAGGTCCTCTTTGGGAGAGGTCCTAGCACAGGTAGGTTAATGAACCGCCCTAGTATTGTTAATCTTTCTACTTTGGGCGGTTAAATCCAAGGTGCCATTGTAACTTGTTGTCAAAGCACGAAATCGGCTGCCGTCATGGTCAGGTCGCCGAGCAGGTGGATAAACATGTCGGCCGATCCGTCGCCGTCGACATCGGCGGCAAGGAAGGTATCGCCGCCACTACGGAAGAATCGCAGTTCGCCCGCCGTGCCGGAGAAGCGGTCCGAACCGATGAAGGTGAAGGCGTCGTCTCCTGCGGTGCCGGCGATCGCGTCGATTGCGGACAGGTCGACGAGGTCGCCTTCGGACTGGCTGAAATCGGTGATGAAGTCCGCGCTGGCGAAATAGCGCCCTGACTGGCTCGTGCGCTCGAACACGAAGGTGTCCGCGCCTTCGCCTCCGGTCATCTCGTCGACACCCCAGCTGCCGATCAGGATGTCGTTGCCATTGCCTCCGTCGAGGAAGTCGTTGCCCGTGCCCCCGTGCAGGCGATCGTTGCCGAATTCTCCGAACAGGCGGTCGTTGCCATTCTCGCCGAACAGGCCATCGGACCAGCCGCCACCACGGATCGTGTCCCAGCCGGTCCCGCCGAAGATCCAGTCGTTTCCGGTCCCGCCTTCGAGAGTGTCGCTGCCGCCATTGCCGCGGATCTGGTCGCGCCCGTCACCGCCAAGGATCATGTCGACCGACACGCTCCCGCCGAGCACATCGTCGAAACCCGAACCTTCGAGCATCTCGATGGATACCAGCGTGTCGAGGCCGGCACCCAGCGTGTCCTGCGCCGCTCCCTGGATTGCCAGAGTTACCGACACACCACTCGCCGCATCGGCGTAGGAAGCCATGTCGAAACCGTCCCCGCCGTCGAGAAGATCGTTTCCGGTTCCGCCCGCCAGTTCGTCCGACCCGATACCGCCGAACAATTCGTCGTCGCCGCCGGCTCCGCTGAGGTAATCGTCGCCTTCGTCACCGAATAGGTGATTGACGATGTCGCCGCCGAAGACCTGGTCGTTGCCTTCGCCTCCGCGAAGGTAATCGTGAAGCGGGACGTCGAGCACATCGTCGAGGATCGTGCCGAGGCCGGTATCTGCGAGGATTGCAAGGTCGAGATCGCCGATCGAGTATGCATAGCCGCGATAGAACACGACGCCGTTCATCAGGCCGAGCCGCGGATCATCGCTGTCGCCGGGAAAAGCGCTGCTGTTGCCGTAATGTGCGGAGTTTCCGAAAGTCAGGTCGAGCGGACCGCCGAAATAGGCCTCGACATTGGGGCCGAGGAAATGCGGTTCGTCCTCGATCGTCAGGCGGCGCAGATCGTAGGGCGTCGCAAAGGAGTTTGCGTTCGACGAACCGTAATAGCCGGTAAAGCCCAGCGCGTGGCCGATCTCGTGCAGCATCACGCTCAGGCCGTCGGTCCGGTCGGACGGTATGTCGTCGCGCGTCTGCGGAGTCGGGTCGAGAAACAGCTCGTTGAGCAGGTAGTCGCGCGAGATGTAGATCACGATATCGTGGCCGCTGTCGCTGACATTCTGCCCGGTCTGCAATTCATACGCCGGAGCGCCCACCAGCACGCTGCGCCCCTCGAAACTGCCGAGATTGGTGCCGTTACCCCAGGTCGCCGCGGCGGTGCCGGTGCTGGTGGAGTCCACCAGTTCGATCCGCACCGCAACATTTGCGTCGCCTGCCAGAACCGCGCCCCAGAGGCGAAAGGCTTCGTCCGTCACGCCGAGCAGCAAATCGATGATATCCTGCGGGATATCAGCCAGATTGACGACGTTGTAGGTGGGATTGAGCGCCATGCACGGGACTCCGGATTTCTGCGATAGGGCGTACCCTTCCGCGTCGCGTCGCCCGCGTCAATGAATGGAAAGGGCTCATCCCGAAACGGGACCCCTCCAAAACTGCGGCATGCTTCCTACATCGGGCACACATTGCCGCTGCGTCTGTTGGACGGGTAGGCACTCGCTTGACACCACAGAACATTTGCGGAACACGCTCCCTCCATGGCACTTACGAAAATCTCCGTCCGCGGCGCGCGGGAACACAACCTCAAGGGCGTCGATATCGACCTGCCGCGCGACAGCCTTATCGTCATCACCGGCCTGTCGGGCTCGGGCAAGTCGAGCCTCGCGTTCGACACGATCTACGCAGAGGGGCAGCGGCGGTACGTTGAATCGCTGAGTGCCTATGCGCGCCAGTTCCTCGAGATGATGCAGAAGCCCGATGTCGAGCATATCGACGGGCTTTCTCCTGCCATTTCGATCGAGCAGAAGACCACCAGCCGCAACCCGCGCTCGACCGTGGCGACGGTGACCGAGATCTACGACTACATGCGCTTGCTGTGGGCGAGGGTGGGGGTGCCGTACTCGCCCACGACTGGCCTGCCGATTGAGGCGCAAACGGTTTCCAACATGGTCGACCGGGTGATGGCTCTGCCCGAGGGTACGCGGCTCTACCTGCTCGCGCCGGTGGTGCGCGGGCGCAAGGGTGAATACCGCAAGGAACTGGCCGAGTGGCAGAAGGCGGGCTTCACCCGTGTGCGCATCGATGGCGAGATGTATCCGATCGAGGAAGCGCCCGCGCTCGACAAGAAGTTCAAGCACGACATCGAAGTGGTGGTCGACCGGCTTGCGGTGAAGGAAGGGCTGGAAACGCGGCTGGCCGACAGTTTCGAGACCGCGCTGAAACTTGCCGACGGGCTAGCCTATGTCGATCTCGCCGATGGCGTAGTGCCTGGGCGCGAGGACGAAGCGGAAGGCGGCGGCGCAATGAAGGGGGCGGGGCTGCCCGCGAACCGCATCGTGTTTTCCGAGCGCTTCTCCTGCCCGGTCTCCGGCTTCACCATCGAGGAAGTCGAGCCGCGCCTGTTCTCGTTCAATGCGCCGCAGGGGGCCTGCCCGACTTGCGACGGCATCGGCGAAAAGCAGCTGTTCGACCCGCAACTGGTCGTGCCGAACGAGGCGCTGTCCTTGAAGAAGGGCGCCGTGGTGCCCTGGGCCAAGAGCAACCCGCCGTCGCCCTATTACATGCAGGTTCTCGCCAGCCTCGCGCGCGAATACGAGTTCAGCCTCGAGACGCCGTGGGAGGATTTCGACAAGGAAATCCGCGACATCATCCTCTACGGCACCAAGGGCCGCGCAATCCCGCTCACCTTCAAGGACGGGCGCAAGGAATACACGGTCAAGAAGCCGTTCGAAGGCGTGATCGGTAACCTCAACCGCCGCATGCTCCAGACAGAGAGCGCGTGGATGCGCGAAGAGCTTTCGAAGTTCCAGACCAGCCAGCCATGCGAGACCTGTCACGGCAAACGCCTCAACGAGAAGGCGCTGGCGGTGAAGATCGCTGGCACCGACATCGCCACGCCCACCAAGATGAGCGTCGCCGATGCGAAGGAGTATTTCCTCAAGCTGCCGGATGATCTCAACGACACCCAAGGCCAGATCGCCAAGGCCATCCTGAAGGAAATCAACGAGCGGCTGGGCTTCCTCGACAATGTCGGCCTAGACTACCTCAACCTCGACCGCACCAGTGGCACGCTGTCGGGCGGAGAGAGCCAGCGCATCCGTCTCGCCTCGCAGATCGGCTCGGGCCTCTCGGGCGTGCTCTACGTGCTCGACGAGCCCAGCATCGGCCTCCACCAGCGCGACAACGACCGGCTGCTCGAAACGCTCAAGCGCCTGCGCGATCTCGGCAACACGGTGATCGTGGTCGAGCACGACGAGGACGCGATCCGCCAGGCGGACCACGTGGTCGACCTCGGCCCGGGCGCGGGCGTGCGCGGGGGCGAAGTGGTGGCGCAGGGCACGCTCAAACAGGTCTTGAAGTCGAAGAAGTCGCTCACCGCGGACTACCTCACCGGCCGGCGCGAGATTTCCGTCCCCGCCAACCGCCGCAAGGGCAATGGGCACGAGCTCACCGTCCACGGCGCGCGGGCGAACAATCTGAACGACGTCACCGCCTCCATCCCGCTCGGCACCTTTACCTGCATCACCGGCGTCTCGGGATCGGGCAAGTCGTCCTTCACCATCGACACGCTCTACGCCTCCGCCGCGCGCCAGCTGAACGGCGCACGCATCGTGGCGGGCGCGCACGACAAGGTCACCGGCCTCGAATATTGCGACAAGGTGATCGAGATCGACCAGTCGCCCATCGGCCGCACCCCGCGCTCCAACCCGGCGACCTACACCGGCGCCTTTACCCAGATCCGCGACTGGTTCGCCGGCCTCCCCGAAGCACAGGCGCGCGGCTACAAGCCCGGCCGCTTCAGTTTCAACGTCAAGGGCGGCCGCTGCGAGGCGTGCCAGGGCGACGGGCTGATCAAGATCGAGATGCACTTCCTGCCCGACGTCTACGTCACCTGCGAGGAATGCGGCGGCAAGCGCTACAACCGCGAAACGCTGGAGGTGAAGTTCAAGGGCCACTCCATCGCCGACGTGCTCGACATGACGATCGAGGATGCGGAGGACTTCTTCAAGGCCGTCCCCCCGATCCGCGACAAGATGCACATGCTGAACGAGGTGGGGCTGGGCTACGTCAAGGTCGGCCAGCAGGCGACCACGCTGTCAGGCGGCGAGGCGCAGCGCGTGAAGCTGGCCAAGGAACTGTCGAAGCGCAGCACCGGTCAGACGCTCTACATCCTCGACGAGCCTACCACGGGCCTCCATTTCGAGGATGTCCGCAAGCTCCTCGAAGTGCTCCACCGGCTGGTGGACCAGGGCAATTCGGTGGTGGTGATCGAGCACAATCTCGACGTCATCAAGACCGCCGACCACATCCTCGACCTCGGCCCCGGCGGCGGCGTGCGAGGCGGGGAGGTCGTGGCGCAGGGCACGCCGGAGGAAGTTGCAGAGGTGGCGGAGAGCTATACGGGGCAGTATCTCAAGCCGATGCTGGAGCGGCAGCGGGAGGCTGCGGAGTAGCTGGAACTCAATCCATTCTTAGATTGCGCCATATCTCTTCAGCAGCTTCAAATGCTGTTCAAGCTTCTCGACGTCCAGCGTGGAGTCGATGGAGATATTTATTTCGACGGCTGATCGGCCTCTGCCTAAGAAGTTCTGAGGCTCCATATTTCGGGTTTCTTCGAGCTCCTGATCTTCCGTACTTGTCGGAATGTCATGTGCTTGTTCGCTGCTGCTTAGCGAACCTGATGTCTGAGCTGTCTTCGCAGCCTGTCCGTGGGTCAGCTGGTCCCCCTCCAGAGAAGCTAGGTCGGCGAAGGTCAATGTGGCACTATAAATCTCTACACATTTCTCGACCTTGTCGGGATGAGCGCCCAATTCTAAGAGCCTCTGACGGATTTTTGCCAAGCTGACTTTGTCGCCACTGAACGTCGAATACACTGCATTGAAAAGCTTTGGTGTCAGTGCTGCTGATTTGAGACTTGAACCTCTTTCGTCCTCTGGTGCCCGCGAAATCTCCTTTGCTAGATCGGTGGCTTCAACCGTGTCTCCGTCGTAGATTGCTAGACCAAATTGCTCCATCGCTGAGAGTTTCGCACGCCCGCGCCATCCCTTCGCATCGACAACTGCCGCATAGATAATATCAAGCGGTTGAGCCGCAGAGTGCGTCTTGCTTACTAAACGTTCGGCCCAGGCAATGCATTGTGCCAAATCGTGAGTTGGAAACTGCGCAGCGGTTTTGCCTCCCGGCTTGGGTTCGCCGTTTTCATTCGCCATTAGATTTGTCCTTAAGCGTCTCGACTAGTTCTGCGAGGCCTTCTTTGTAAGAACTCGCGAAATTTGCATATTTTTTGTCAGCGATTCCATGCGGAACGTCAACATCATCAAGAAGAAGCGGAAGAATATGAACCTCCCTCTTCTTGATTTCGGTAAGCATTGCACTGCTGAGCTCCTTCTTGACCCACTCGCTTTTGACCGAGCTTTCACTCAACGCGATCAAAAAATAGTCAGAGGATGCCAGTCCTTGACTGACCTTATCGGGGATTGAGTCGCCGACCTTAATCCTTTGCTCGTCAAGCCAGACGGAAATTCCTGCCGCATCTAGATCAGACGCCAATTGTCTAATGAAGGGTTTGTCCACGGAGCTGTGCGACAAGAAGGCAACAACCTTCTTTGGCGTTTTTTCCCTTCGAACTTTTTTATTCTCTTCAGCATCGTTGAGGAGATCTTCGGAAGTGATGCCACCTCTCAAAACGTCGAAGTTTCTTGCCCACGTGAGGAGAGGAGCAAAGTTTTTCTTGTTGAACGGCACATAGCGACAGACAGTAGCGGCTTTCCTAAGGGCATCTTCCTCTTCTTCACCAAGAGACAAAAACTGTCTCATTGATTGAAGGATTGGAAGTTTCAAAAGTGCGTCTTTGACCACACTTGATTTGTCTTCGAGCGTCCCGTCGAACGGATAAGAAGTAAGCAACATGAATCCGCCATCTTCCTGTTTTTCGACAAGATTTAGGTTCTGGGCGTTCTTCACCAGCTTTCCCACTGTCCGCGGGTCAAGGCCGGAGAACTGGGAAAGCTCAGAGGTCGTCGGATTGTCCATCCATGAAACCCCGTCGAGAACCTGGTAAAGTCCCTCGAGTTTTGTTGCCTCGAATTTTGGTCCTTCTGTTTCGCTCATTTTCTTCTTCAGTCCTTCGGAGAGAGTCTTTCGAGATTACTAAGCGTCGGAATTTTAGTAAGAAAGGTTCAAGAAACCTCTTTCGACAGAAAACTGTCTGGGCGAGCGACCTTCATTCTAGCCGGTAAGGATGACCATCTGTCCTACCCGCCAATCCGAGTATAACTAATCCGATTCACTCAAACCATGCGGTGAACCATGAACGCTCTCGTCACTATCGAACCCGCCCCCACCGCCGGTCCTCACGGGGAGGGGCACACTCTCTTCTCGCCGCGGCGGGAGGCCGAGTTTCTCGCAAGCCTCCAGCTGTTCGGCCCACGCGGCAAATAGGGTCCGGCTCGCCTGCCGCGCGGTGAGGAGTTCGAAGGAGGGTGTCGGGACTGTTGCCCGAATGTCTCTCCTACGCGGCAAGCCGTGACATGGTAGTCGCGCTATAACCTATGTTTTAACGCTCGCCGGGGGAGGGGTGGTAGATGACTACCCATCGTCGGACCACATACTGGCTTTCCGGCGACTGAGAGAAGCTCCGGCATTGCTCCCGCCTCGTGCATCGGAGTTGCAAAATGGCCAACTGGCTCGTCATCTGTCTCACAATCCTGGGCGCCCTGGTCGTGGCGATGCTGTTCAGCGAATGGATGGTCGGCCGCCGACGCCGATAAGCACGAGCGTGTAGGCGCTGTCCCACTCGGCGCTCACATTGCGCTTCCGCTGAGAACAAAAGGGGTATATACTGCCTTTTGCGGGACCGGGCCCGCACTCGGGGTCCCGCTTGCGGGCGCACGGTCTCACAGGAAAGGAGACCGGTCATGAAACTCAGACCATGGGTAATCGCACTGACCGGTATTGCCGTGGCGGCGCTCTACATGGGCGCAAGTGCGCAATCCGGGTCGGTGCTGAGCGCAAACCTCTACGGAGAAGACGTCGTCGGCGGCGGCGCGGGGGAGGAGGCCTATGGCGATTTCAACGCCTATGCCGAACCTGCCGCGCAGAGCCTGTGCTACTATCTCGAAGCCAAGGGCGTGGGGGAGGTGACCTCCGCGCATGTCCATAGCGGGAAGCGCGGCAAGAACGGGCGCGAGCTCGTCGCGCTGCAGATGTCGGCGATGGACGAGACCTGTACCGGCGTGTCGGGTGAGACCATCGATGCGATGATCGCGCGGCCTGCGGACTACTATGTCGACGTGCACACCGATGCCTATCCGCGCGGTGCCCTGCGCGGACAGCTGAGCGGTTGAAGGAATTGGCGCATCCCCTTGAACCGCGCGCCGGCGGAGTTATCGTGGCGGCGGGGTTAAATTAGGGGACTGCATCATGGCCACAGCTGCCAAGTCTGCGCCTGCGCGCGCTTTCGATGTCAAACCGCTCTTCGCAGAGCCATATTTCGTGATGAACATCAAGGATGCGATTTCGCCGAAACAGGTGAAGTTCATCCAGTCGCTCAAGATGAATGCGAACCAGGTGAACCACATCTCGGAAGAGCTTCGCCTGTTCGACCGGCCGGAGATGAAGAGCATCAAGAAGGCCGTGGACGAGGCGCTGGACGTGTTCGCGCGCGAGGTGATGGGGATCTCGCACCAGCTCGCCGTCACGCAAAGCTGGTCGCTGATGAACCCGCCGGGCGTCGGCATGCATGCGCACACGCACTCGAACTCGCTGATCTCGGGCTCGCTCTACTACGCGCCGCTGCCCAATCCGCCGGGCAACATGATCTTCGAACGCGACAACGGCTATCGCCAGATCGAGATGAAGGTCCACGAGGCGAAGCAGAACGTCTACAACACGCCGCGCAATGCGGTGGTGCCGAAGGAGGGGGACCTGGTGCTCTTCTCGAGTGCGATCCAGCACTATGTCGAGGTGAACAACTCGAACGAGAACCGTTACTCGATCGCCTTCAACACCTTCCCGCGCGGCAAGATCGGATCGTTCCGAGAGGTAAGCGAACTGGAGCTGTGACCGCCCTCGAGTAGCGGGTGCGGTGGGGCGAGAAAAATCCTCGCTTAGTCGAGGAGTGCCAGCTCCACGGTGCCGTGGCCGCGGCGGACCAGGCCGATCTCCTCTGCCGCAGCGCGTGACAGGTCGATCGTACGGCCGGGAGTGAAGGGGCCGCGATCGTTGATGCGCACGATCACCGACTTGCCCGTGCGCGGGTTGGTGACCTCGACCATGCTGCCGAAGGGCAGCGTCTTGTGAGCGGCGGTATAGGCGTTCATGTCGAACCGCTCGCCACTCGCCGTGCGGCGACCGTGGAAACGGCGGCCGTAATAGGAGGCAACGCCGCTGCCGAGGGAAGTGCTTGCCGGTCCTTCCTCGATCGGCGGTTCGAAGGTGTCGATATCGACCACGCCAGGGCCAGCCTCGGGTGTATCGGGCAGCTCTGTATAGGGCGCAAAATGCGCTTCGAATGTCGGTTCTGAGATTACCTTGGCTTCGGGCTCTTCGGAATGACCGGCGGTGCCGGGCAGCGCCAGGGCTGCAAGGAAGAGCACGCTGCGAAACGCGCGTTTGGCCATGAATGGACCTCCCGTCTGGTTCGGGAGGATATAGGCGAGGTCTTCGCGAGAGTCGTTAACGTGAACGGAAACTGCCCCGAAATGGCCACGTTTCGGCGCGTCTCGAGCCAGGAAAGCGCTGTCCTACAGCATTTTGGGGGTGTCACAGTGAAAGGCCACCAGCAGATGATTCGATCCCTGCTCGGCGGCTCTTTGAATGCGTCAAAACAGCATTGACCCATAGCAAATGGGGCCGGCATCGCTGCCGACCCCACTCTCACCGATGCGTGGCCGTGTTCCTTAAACCGAAGTTTGAGGGACGCAGACTTGGCATCCGATGTTTTCCCTTCAGGCTGTCCGAAAACAGTCATCTGGTTCTATCACCGGCGCTCGCACCGGCATCCGGATCTACCCTCCACTCGGCCCGGTGTCGGTCGCGTCGCGATCCGAAGATCGTTCGCTTACCTTGCCCAGCCGCGCTTCAACGGGCGGTTCCGCAGCCTGACCTTCCGTTGGTGGCCGGTGCCTCGAACGGTCACATCGCCTTCCGGTCCGAAGACCTTTATACGACGCCACCTTCGGCATTCGGCCGGGTTGGTCCGGCTCGCAACAGGAAACCTTCGCACTTCCGTCATCGACCCGCCTTGCGTCCGGTCTGAACCTTCTGCACGAGGGTCTCGAGATGTGCGCGGACAGATCCCGCTGCGTCTTTCCGGTTCCGAATTTCCTTTGCCTTTCAAGTCGTTAGACCGTCTTGGCTGGAAGCTTTCTTCGCCGTTCCGATGAATTGAAGCTGCGCCTGATCGACCGATTCTTCAAGCTCGCAAGAGGCGAGTTATCCACTTTCCCCGCTTTTCGCTGTGGAGGGGGGTGGATAAGTCAACCGTTCGTCGCAAAAATCGGAACGCCGAAGTGCTGGGGGCGTAATTTTCAGCCCCCGAAGCAATTTCCAGACGAAATTTTCTACCGATCCCGCCCATGATCCCTCTGGGCGAGCAGGCGCAGGCGGAGCGCGTTGAGCTTGATGAAGCCTTCCGCATCCTTCTGGTCGTAGGCGCCTGCGTCATCCTCGAAGGTAACGTGCGCTTCGGAATAGAGCGAGTTGTCCGACTTGCGGCCAACCACCATGGCATTTCCCTTGTAGAGCTTGAGGCGAACAGTGCCGCTGACCTTTTCCTGGCTGAGGTCGATCGCCGCCTGCAACATCTCGCGCTCGGGGCTGAACCACAGGCCATTGTACACCAGCTCGGCATAGCGCGGCATGAGTTCGTCCTTGAGGTGCGCCGCACCGCGATCGAGCGTGATCTGCTCGATGCCGCGATGCGCGCGGGCGTAGATCTCGCCGCCGGGGGTTTCGTACATGCCGCGGCTCTTCATGCCGACGAAGCGGTTCTCGACCAGGTCGAGGCGGCCGATGCCATGCTTGCGGCCAAGATCGTTGAGCGCGGTCAGTAGTGTGGCGGGACTCATCGCCTCACCATTGAGAGCGGTGCCGTCACCCCTTTCGAAGTCGATCGTGATGTATTCGGGCGTATCGGGCGCATCCTCGGGATGGTCGGTGCGCGAATAGACGTAGTCGGGGGTCTCTTCCCACGGATCCTCAAGCACCTTGCCCTCCGACGAGGTGTGCAGGAGGTTTGCGTCGGTCGAGAAGGGGCTCTCGCCGCGCTTGTCCTTCGGCACGGCGATCTGGTGCGCCTCGGCCCACGCGATCAGCGCAGTGCGGCTCGTGAGGTCCCATTCACGCCACGGCGCAATGACCTTGATATCCGGGTCGAGCGCGTAGGCCGACAATTCGAAGCGCACCTGGTCATTGCCCTTGCCCGTCGCGCCGTGGGCGATGGCATCGGCATTTGTCTCATGCGCGATTTCGACGAGGCGCTTGGAGATCAGCGGGCGCGCGATGCTGGTGCCGAGCAGATAGTCGCCTTCGTAGCGGGCATTGGCGCGCATCATCGGGAAAACGAAATCGCGCACGAATTCCTCGCGCAGGTCCTCGATGAAGATGTGCTTGTCAGGAATGCCCATCGCGCGGGCCTTTTCGCGCGCCGGCTCGATTTCCTCGCCCTGGCCGAGATCGGCGGTGAAGGTCACGACTTCCAGCCCGCGCTCGACTTCGAGCCACTTGGCGATGACGGAAGTGTCGAGGCCGCCGGAATAGGCGAGGACGACGCGCTTGATATCGGACATGGGCAGGCACCTTGGTTGCGTTTGCCGCGCCGCTAGCAGTGGGGCAGGGCGCGTGGCAATCAAGAAGCGCTGTTACAGCGGTCAGGCAGCCTTTTCGTCGCGGGTGGGCGCGGACGGCGGCGTGTAAATGGAAACGCGGTTCCGACCGTCCTGCTTGGCCGCATAAAGCGCATGATCCGCGCCTTTGAGCGGGAAAGGGCGATCCTCAATACGCAGGACGTCGATGCCGATACTGATGCTCAGAGGGCAGGATGCACCTTCGGGCGAGCGGAAGTCGAATTCAGCTACGCGCTTGCGCAGGTTTTCGGCGCAATCGCGTGCTTGTGCGAGCGTGGCATCGGGAAGCAGCACGCCGAATTCTTCACCGCCGAGCCTTGCGACCAATGCCTCTGCAGGAACTTCCTCGGCGAAAAGTCGGGAGAGCGCCTTGAGCGCCTCGTCACCCGTATGGTGCCCGTGGCTGTCATTCAGAGACTTGAATCGGTCGGCGTCGATCAGGAGTAGCCCTGCCTCTTCCCCGGCATCCAGTTGACGTTCGAGCGCGTCGAAAAATGCGCGCCTGTTGGGCAGGTCAGTCAGCGCATCGTGAGTAGCCTCATGCTCGAGCAGGGCATTGAGCTGCGCCAGCATTTCCCCTTGCGAGGTGACGTAAAGTCCGACCGGGATGCTGCACACCAGCGGGATCACGAATGCCAGCGAGAGCGCGAGGCCTATATTCTCGCCATTGCTGGGCTGGAACGCCATGACGATCAGCGTGCAAAACAACGATCCTGCGGTGAGCGTACCAGCGATGATCGCGGTGTTTTTCACGACCCGATGGTTGATGAGCAGGTCTGAAGCCATGAACTCTCCCTAGGTCAGAGGTGTTGATGGGCCATTAACCGCTACCTCGTAGTCGCTTTCCCAGAGGCCCGGCATTTGGCATAGCGAGACGGGAAACGGGGTAGGGGACGCGCAGCATGGGATTGTGGAACAAGGCGAAATCGCTGGCGGAACAGGCGCCGCCTGAGCGTAACCGCTATGTCGATTTCCTGCGCGCATTGTCCATCCTCGCGGTGGTGGTCGGCCACTGGCTGGTCGCTGCGCCCTATATCGGGGTGGATGGCGAGGTGGTCGGCGGGCATTTGCTCGGCATCCTGCCTTGGACGCAGTGGCTCACCTGGGGTTTCCAGGTCATGCCGATCTTCTTCCTCGTCGGCGGCTATTCGAACGGGGTGAGCTGGGCCTCGACCCGCACCAAGAACGGCCATTATTCGGACTGGTTCGCCAGCCGCATCCAGCGCCTCATCAACCCGGTCTTCCCCGTGCTGCTGGTGTGGGCAGCCTTCGCCTTTATCGCGACGCAGGTCGGCATGGCGCGCGAGACGGTGCGCATGGCAGTGTTCCTCGCGCTGATCCCGGTGTGGTTCCTTAGCGTGTATTTGTTGGTGACCGCACTCGCGCCGCTTACGTGGAAGCTGTGGGAGAAGACAGGCGGGTGGAGCACCGCCCTATTCCTGTTGGCTGCGGTGGCCGTCGATTGGCTGACGTTCGAGCGCGGTGTGCCTTACATCAACTTCCTGAATTTCCTGTTCGTCTGGCTGACGATCCACGACCTCGGCTACGCTTGGCAAAAGGGGAAAATGACGCCGGCAATCGGGCTCAAGATGTTCGCCATCTCGCTCGGCCTGCTGATCTATATGACGGTTTTCGGAGTGTACCCAATTGCCATGATCGGGGTGCCCGGTGCCGACATCTCCAACTCCATGCCGCCGACGCTTGCCTTGCTGGTGCTCGGGATGATGCAGACGGGGTTAGTGGTCGCGGTGGAGCCATGGGGCCGCAAACTCCTCGATAACCTCTCGGTCTGGACCGCGACGGTGCTGATGAACGGCATGATCATGACGGTCTATCTCTGGCACCTGACATCTTACGTGCTGGTGATGGTCGCTGCATGGCTGTCAGGAGGTGTGGGCCTGCGCGTCATGCCGGGGACGGCCGAATGGTGGTGGAGCCGCCCCGTCTGGTTCGCGCTCTACATCGCCGTCTTGCTCCCGCTGATCGCCATCTTCGCCCGCTACGAGCGAGGAATGGGAGCTGCCAAGCGCGAGACCCCGGTCCCGCACTTGCGCCTCGTTATCGGCATGATCGCGATTTGTGTCGGCCTCGCCATGACCGCCGCCATCAGCATCGCCAGCCCCGAGGGCGTAACCGGCGTGCGGCTATGGGTCGTGGCGTTACCCTTCGTGGGAGCCGCGCTGGTCGGGTTCGGGCCGGTCTATCGGTGGGTAAATAGCTAGCGCGCTACTCCGCCGCTTCCCTTTGGGCGAACCGCCATTCCGGCACCTTGCCTTCGTCGGCGGCGCGCAGGCGGGCGCTTTCTTCCGTGATCCACTCGCGGGTCATGGGGATGGCGCTGCGGTCCTTCACGTAGATCAGCTGCCAGTTGACCATGTCGCCGTGGCGGAAGCTCTGTTCGGCGCCGGCGAGGTAGTAGAGCCACATGCGGTAGAAGGTCTCGTCGTACATATCGACGATCTCGGCGCGGTGCTGGACCGTGCGGTTGTACCATTCTTCCAGCGTGTGGCTGTAGTGGAAGCGCATCGCCTCCACGTCCATCACCTGCCAGCCATATTGCTCGGACTGGCTGACCAGTTCGGACAGCGCCGGGATGTAGCCGCCGGGGAAGATGTAGGTGCGCGTCCAGGCGTCGGTAAAGCCGGGAGGGCCGGCGCGCCCGCAGCAGTGGCTCATCATCACGCCGTCGGGTTTCAGCAGGCGGTTCGTGTGCTCGTAAAACTGCGGGTAATGCGGCGTGCCCACGTGTTCGAGCAGGCCGACCGAGCTGATGCGGTCGAACTGGCCGGTCACGTCGCGATAGTCGGTGAGGCTGAACTTGACCTTGTCGGCCACGCCCGCTTCCTCCGCGCGCTCCTTGCAGAAGGCAATCTGGTCCGGGGCTAGCGCCACGCCGTGGACCTCCACGTCGTAATGCCGCGCGAGGTAGAGCGCGAAGCCGCCCCAGCCGCAGCCGATGTCGAGGATGCGCTGGCCGGGTTTGATATGCATCTTGGCGGCGAGGTGCGCCTTCTTGTCGAGCTGCGCCTTCTCGAGCGAGGTCGTCTCTGGATCCTCGCGGTAGTAGGCCATGGTGTACTGGCGATCCTCGTCGAGGAAACGTTCGTAGAGTTCGCGGGTGAGGTTGTAGGTATGCTCGGCGTTCTTCTTCGCCTTGCCGCGCAGGTTGATGCTGTCGGCCCTGGCGATGAGCTTCTGGGCGGCGGTGCGCAGCTTGCCCTTGGGCTTCAGCGCCTTGTCGCCGGGTTTGCCCGCCTGTTCGGTAACGAAGAGGATGAGGTCGCGGATATCATGCGGTTCCTCGACCTTGAGCCAGCCCCACATGAACGCCTCGCCAGCGCCCATCTGCGGGTAGCGCGCGATATGGTTGGCGGCCTTCTTGTTGGTGAGCGTGATCTTCAGCGGCGGCTCGGCCGCATCACCGGTGCCGTATTCATAGGTCTTCCCGTCATGATCGGTGACCACCATCCGACCATGCTTCACAGCGGCTTTCAGGAATTTGTCGAGCAACCACATTATATTCTTCTCCCCGCGAGAAGGACAGAGCATGGCATGCGTTGGTCTTGAGTCAATCGACTGCTAAGGTTTGTCCATGACCGAAGCGAAGACCCAGATCACGAAGGTCGATCCCGCCGACTTCATCGCCGGCGTCGAGCCGGAGAAGAAGCGCGAGGAAGCGAAGGTACTCGACGCGCTCTTTCGCAAGGTCACGGGCGAAGAGCCACAGATGTGGGGGCCGAGCATTATCGGCTATGGCGAGTATCGCACGACCTATGCCAGCGGGCGCGACGTTCACTGGATGCGGAGCGGGTTCAGTCCGCGAAAGGCCAAGCATTCGCTCTACCTGATGGGCGGATATTGCGACGAGATCGCGGGCAAGCGGCGCGACGAATTGCTGGGCAAGCTGGGCAAGTACAAGACCGGCAAGAGCTGCCTCTACATCAACAAGCTGGCCGATGTGGATATGGACGTCCTGGAGCAACTGCTGCGCAACGACTGGGACGCGATAGCGCGCAAGTATCCCGATTGATCAGATGCCGGCGTACCACTGGTAGCCGGAACGATCCTCCCAATAGCCGCCCTGTCCTTCGCCGATGTCGTCCAGACTGGCGACCGCTTCGATGGCGGTGAGGTACTTCGCGTGCTTGTAACCGAGTTGCCGTTCGATCCGCATGCGCAGCGGGGCTCCGTTGCGGATGGGGAGGGGCTCTCCGTTCAGCTTGTGCGCGATGATCGTCTGCGGGTGATAAGCGTCGATCAGGTCCACGCTTTCGTAATAGTCCTGCCCGTTGAGATTGTCGGCGCAGCGGAAGACGATGAATTGTGCTTCCGGCTTGAGCTTCGCTACGTCGAGGATCAGCGAGAGCTGCGGACCGGTCCATTCCCCGATCGCGCTCCAACCCTCGACACAGTCATGTCGCGTGACCTGCTTACGTTGCGGCAGCCTGCGGATGTTCTCGAGGCTGAGCTTCATGGGATTTTCGACCAACCCGCGGACTTCGAGCCGCCAGTTTGCGAAGTTCTCCGCTGCCTGCGCCTGGTAGTCGCCGTTTTGCGGATCGGTCGAGCCATTGCCGCGGAAGAAGGGCGAGATCGCCGATCGCGGATATTCCGGCGCCAGCGCCTCGCGATTGGTCAGTAGGCGATGCGCGCCCTTGTGCCACCGCTCTGCCGCGCCGAGCAGTTTCGATCCGGCATCGCTATCGGCGATCTTGTTGCAGCCGGCCACGAAGGCGGCGGCGGTAACGGCGAGAAATCCCCTACGCTTCATCGCTCTTCCCTCCGGTGATCATGTCGCGGATCTGGCCGATCGGTCCGGCAAGGATCACGAGCACCACGTGCACCACGAAAAAGCCGAACAGGGCGAAGGCAAAGATGAAATGCAGGCTTCGCGCAGACTGGCGCCCGCCGAGCAGGTCGACGAGCCAGCCGAATGTCGGCTCCATTCCCGGGCTTATCGCTATCCCGGTAAAGATCATCATCGGCAGGAAGACGCCGAGGACGAGGCCGTAGGCGAGCTTTTGCAGGAAGTTGAACTTGCCGCCTTCGTGATCGAAATTCAGTTTAAGGTGCTGGACGACATCGTGCCAGATCGCAGCCGGTTTCCATTCCGAAGGGCTGGTCATGAGATCGCGCTTGAAGTGGCGGTTCACCAGCATGGCGATCCACATGAAGAGCAGCAGCAGCGCGAAGGGCCAGGCCATCAGGATATGCCAGTCACGCGCGACGGCGAGGCTGTAATAGCCGGGGATCGTCATCCAGTCCGGGAAGCGGGGGACAATCAGCCACGCCTGCTCGGGCGCGAAGCCCCAGTCGCCCCAATAGAGGCGGCGGTGGGCATTGGAGATTGTCAGGCCGGACATGAACAGCACGACGAGACACACGAGGTTGAGCCAGTGCCAGAACCTCGTGCTCAGCGCGTGGCGTTTCATGCCGCGTTTCCTTCGCGGGCAAGGTAGATCACGTCGCGGGGCTGGCGAAGCAGGTGCTGGCCGCTGTCGACGTAAAGCGTCTGGCCGGTATGCAATGCGCCGCCTGCAAGGAAGACGGCTGCCTTTGCAATTTCCTCTGCATCCGTGCGGCGCTCGAGGAGGTTCATCCGGTGAGAAATCTCCGCCTCCTCGCTGGTCTGGTCGTGACTGGCGAGGATCGCTCCAGGGGCCAACCCGTAGATGCGGTCATCCTCCCTCGCTGCACCCATCGACAGCATCTCGATCGTGGCGTCGAGAGCATGCTTGCTCATCGTGTAACTGAAGAAGTCGGGATTGGGGTTCGCGAGCTTCTGGTCGGTAATCTGGATCACGCGGCGGCCGGCCTGGGATTGCGCATTTGCGAGATAAGCCTGCGCCATGCGCGCTGGTGAAAGGGCGTTTACCTGCATTGCCTTCCGGTTCGTGTCCGGATCGAGATCGGTTACATCGTCAGGTGCGAAGATCGAGGCATTGTTGATCAGCGCGGCCCAGTTCGGCAGCTTGCCTGCAAGGCTTTCGATCATGGCGACTGCGGCGTTGCCGTCCGATAGGTCGCAGCCGACTGTCTCGGCGCTTTCCAGCGACGAGGCGAGTTTCTCCGCCTCCGCTCCGGAACTGTTGTAGTGGATGACGACGTGCCATCCCGCTTCGCCGAACGCCCGCGACATCGCGGCGCCGAGCCGTTTCGCCCCGCCCGTGACGAGAACCGATGGTCTGATTTCGCTCATCGCCCATGAGCATAGGGGGCTGAAGCCCAATAGGAAAGCGGCGCCGCCACCGTGTTCGGTGACGACGCCGCGGGTTCGAAGGTGCGACCCTTAGGATTAACGGCAGCGAAGGCTTCCGCGGTCGATTTCACGACCGATAACGGCACCAACTGCGCCGCCGAGAATTGCGCCCAGCGTCTTGTCGCCGCGACCGGCGAGCTCGTGGCCTGCCAGTGCACCGACGCCTGCGCCGATGACGAGGCCGGTCGTGCCATTGTCACGCTTGCAGTAATAGCGGCCGTCGCGTCCGCGCCACATGTAGCTGTCGCGGGTGATGCGGCGCGGTTCGACGTAGTAGCCGCGCGAATCGTAGCGTGCGGCGCGGTCCTTGGCGCGCTTGCCATGGGCGGGGGCCCAGGAGGGCGGATCGGCGGCTGCCGGAGCGGCGGTACCGATACCGGTCACGGCGAGCGTGCCAGCAGCAAAGGCGATTGCAAATTTCTTCATTCTGCGTCCCCAAATGAGAGTGGATCGGCATGCACATTGCTCCAAGGATTACAACCGCGGCTGAACGAATGCCGTTAATCCCAAATTAGCGATAAACCGACTGCTGGGGCGCGATGAGCCGTCACGATTCCAGTGCTTTGCGCGCCTTGTCGCGCCAAGGCTCACAAAGACGATCCAGTGCCGCGATCTCTTCCAGTTCGGCCGCGGAGGGTTTGTCGGCGGGATCGTAGAGCTTGGCGAACAGACGCGCGACGCTCCACCCGTCATGGCCGCTTTCGACTTTTTCGAAGGTGTCGCCCGCCTGCGCCTCTCCTTCTTCGAGGACGCGGTAATACCATCCGCAATTGTGCTGTTTCACGATGCGCTTCACCATGCCCTTGCGGCCGAAGCGGTGTTCGATTTTCCAGCATGGCTGGCGGGGCTGGCTGATCTCGAGCAGCGCGCTACCGAAACGGAAGCGGTCTCCGATGAGGACGCCGGTTTCGATAAACCCGTCCATCACCAGGTTCTCACCGAAGGCTGCCGGGCCCGCGAGAAGGTCGTGTCCGCCCAGCCATGCGTCCCAATCGGCGTAGTGATCGTGGGGGTAATGGTGCACGGCCATGTCGGGCCCGCCGTGGTGCTTGGTATCGGCCACCGTGTCCCCTTCGATGCCGAAGGTGCGGATCACGACGGGGCCGTCGACCGGCTGCTTGGCGATTGCGCTGAGTTCGGCACCGTTGAAGGGTTGGGGCAGGCCGGTGCAGATCGCCTTGACGGTAACGCTCATGCCGCTGCTTCTCCTACAGTGTGGAACACATGGAACACGGTCCAGAACGGAAAAATGCTGGAGGTCATCAGAGCACGTTTTCCGGCGGTTCGCGGTTGTTTCCGGGCTGCCATGCAGGCCTTTCAGCACAGAGCGCCTTCGTAGGAAAGCGCCAAGCGCTTCATCAGCTCTCCGGAGACCGCAAGGTCAGCGCATACCAATCGCGTTGCACACCGTCGGCACCTTTGCCGCGATAGCGTTCGGTCGCCACGATCTCGAAACCCGCATCGTGATAGATTGCCTCCAGCCAGCTCTCGTCCGGCAGGTTGGTCAGGCGGCCAAGCGGATCACGTCCCTCAGCATCGCCCAACTTGTAGTTGGCGAAGTGCCACCCGCCGGGGCGCAGGGCATTGCGAATAGCTGCAAGCACTGCGGGCAAATCTGCACGAGCGACGTGAAGCAGGCATGCATGCGCCCAAACCGCATCATATTGGGCGTCGGCATCTAGTTCGTCGAAACGCATGACCCGCGCGCCGACATCGAAGCGCTCGTTCGCCTTGCGGACCATCGCAGGTGTTCCGTCGGTAGCCTCGAGGTCGAAGCCACGCTCGATGATCCGCGCGGAATCCCTTCCGCCGCCGCATCCCAGTTCGAGAATGCAGGCACGCGGTTCCAGCCGGTCGAGGAATGTGTCGAGGTGGCGACTGGGCGCTTGTCCGAAGCTCAGCGTGTAGCGCGGCGCGTTTGCCTCGTAATAGGCAATCGTCGCCGCATCGGCGCTCACGCCCCGGCGGCCTCGGCAGCTTCTGCCGCCTCACGGTCACGCTGGGCACGGCTCTTCTTTTCGGCAGCCGTCTTCAGCTGCCCGCAAGCGGCATCGATGTCGCGGCCGCGCGGGGTGCGCACGGGCGCCGAAATACCGCCTTCGAAGACGATGTTGGAGAAGCTCCGAACACGCTCGGGCGTGGAGGTTTCGTAGGCAGCACCGGGCCAGGGGTTGAACGGGATGAGGTTCACCTTGGCGGGCAGGTTATACTGCTTGAGCAGGCGAACCAGTTCGTGCGCATGCTCGTCGCTGTCGTTTTTGTCCTTGAGCATCACATATTCGAAAGTGATGCGGCGGGCGTTACTGGCCCCGGGATAGGCGGCGCAGGCTTCGAGCAGTTCCTCGATGCCGTATTTCTTGTTGAGGGGGACGATTTCGTCGCGGATTTCCTTGGTCACCGCGTGGAGCGAGACGGCAAGGTTTACGCCGATTTCTTCGCCACAACGCTGCATGGCAGGGACCACGCCGCTGGTCGAAAGCGTGATACGGCGCTTCGACAGGGCGAGGCCCGCACCATCCATCACGAGCTTGAGCGCGCTTTTCACATTGTCGAAGTTATAGAGCGGTTCGCCCATGCCCATCATCACGATATTGGTGAGCAGGCGTCCGTCCGAGCTGTAGTGGCCTTCGTCCTCAGCCTCGTCGAGGCCGGCCATCGAACCCTTGGGCCATTCGCCCAGCGCGTCGCGCGCCAGCATGACCTGCCCGACGATTTCGCCCGGCGTCAGGTTGCGCACCAGCTTCATCGTACCAGTGTGGCAGAAACGGCAGTTGAGCGTGCAGCCGACCTGGCTCGACACGCACAGCGTCCCGCGGTCGGCGTCGGGGATGAAGACCATCTCGAATTCGTGACCGTCGGCGGTCTTGAGCAGCCACTTGCGCGTACCGTCGGTCGAGTGCTGTGCTTCGACCACTTCGGGGCGGCCGATGACGAAACGTTCGGTCAGCCAAGGGCGCATGGTCTTGGCGATATCGGTCATCGCGTCGAAATCGGTGACGCCGCGATGATAGAGCCAATGGAACACCTGCTTGGACCGCAGCTTGGCCTGCTTGGGCTCGAGCCCCGCATCCTCGAAAAGTTCGCGGATCCGTTCCTTGGGCAGACCGATCAGGTCCAAGCGGCCATCGGCGCGCGGCGTGATGTCACGCGCAACGGGAACCGGGTCCACTTGCCCGGGAATGCTCATCAGGTTCGTATCTGCCATGGGAGCGGCGCATATAGTCCTGCCTGCGAGAAATTGAAAGCCTGCGCGCGGGCGCGAAACAATCCCGCTGAAGCCGACGCGTTCCCACCTTCCGTCGAACAGCATAGTCGGTTCGTCGCAGCTTGCGAGTTCCCGTTGTTCGTCGCTCGAAATCGTCCACTCATCGACACTTATGTGACTAAAAAACAACGTTTTCCTGTTGTGCGATGTTCATGAAACTGAACTCGCTCACGCTCCGTTTCACTGGTCCACGCGGTCGCAATGACGGCGGAAAACAATAACGGAGTACACACATGAAAAAGACTGCAGCCCTTCTCGTCGCGGGTTCGATCCTGGCAACGGCAGCACCCGCAATGGCACAGGATTCGGATGAAGATACCTTCACCGGCTTCCGCGCCGAGATCCTCGGCGGCTACGATGTCAGCCAGGCCGGAAGCAGCGTCGACGACGATTCCGCGGCCGATAACGACCAGTCGATCGAAGGCCTCAACTACGGTGTCGGCCTTGGCTACGACTATGACGCAGGTGGCGTCGTGATTGGCCTCGAGGGCGAATACACCGGTTCGACCGCCGAAACCGAATTCGGTGACGGGGATTTCGAAGGCTTCGGTATCGGTAACGTCGAAGCGGGCCGCGACCTCTATGCCGGCGCACGCGTCGGTGTGAAGGCCAATGACGATCTGCTCGTCTACGCAAAGGGCGGTTACACCAACATGCGCTACAACCTGCGCTCGAATGATGGCACGCAGGACTTCCGCGCCGATCTCGAGGCCGACGGTTACCGTCTGGGCGCTGGCGTCGAATATGCGCTGAGCGACAACACCTACACCAAGGTGGAGTATCGCTACTCGAACTATGGCGATGCCACGATCAAGTTCGACGGCAACACGCCCGACGTGCAGGTTGGCGACATCGACATCGACCGTCATCAGGTCATGGCAGGCTTCGGCATGCGCTTCTAAGCGACGCCGCAACCATCAGGAAATCGGGTCGGGAGCGCTCTGCTTCCGGCCCTTTTTCTTGCCTATCGCCGGGGGCAGGCGAGGGTGGCCGCATCCATCGCGGTGGCCGACCCGGCGAGCGAATAGCTGTCCGAGAAGCGCCGGCCGCGCGTGTCCGTACCGCGGACCGTCATGGTTTCGGCAGAGCGCATTGCGGCTACGATCGCGGCGTCCATCGTGGGGTTCTGTGCCCAGGCGTCTGCCTTTCCGCCGGTGAGGGCGAAGGTCTGGCGCCCGATCCGGAGCGAAACGCGACTTCTCTCGCGGATTGCGCGCGACAAACGGAAATGGACCTGTCCGCGAAGGCGACGTGCGGGCCATGTCCCGATGGTGGCATAGGGTTCGAATTCGCGCGAGAAGCGGCTCTCCTCGGCCTCGGCGATGGCATAGCAGCGCGGTACGGAAGGATCGCGGAATGCGCCCCAGTCGGAGAAGATGCCGAGGCTTTCCTTGGCAGAGAGCGGGGTTGCAAGTGCGGCCAAAGCCGCCAGCGAAAGGAGGGCGAGGTTACGCATAATCGATCGCCATCACTTCCCATTCCTTGTCGCCGCCCGGAAGGCGGACCACGCGAAGATCGCCGACTGCGGCGCCCTTGAGGGCGCGTGCCATGGGGCTGGACCAGCCGATGCGTCCGGCGCTGGCTTCCTGTTCGTCGTCGCCGACAAGCGTGACCACCTTCTCGTTATCGTCCTCATCCGCCAGCGTGACGGTGGCGCCGAAGAAGGCGCGTGACTTGTCGGGTTGCTCTGCCGGGGTGATGACCCGCGCAGCCTTCATCCGGCGCGACAAATGGCCGAGTTCGCGGTCGATTTCGCGCATGCGCTTGCGGCCGTAGAGATAATCGCCGTTTTCGCTGCGGTCGCCATTGCCCGCCGCCCAGCTGACGATCTCCACGATCTCGGGCCGCTCCTTGCCGAGCAGGTGGTCGTAGCGCGCCTTGAGCGCGGCATAGCCTTGCGGCGTTATCGGATTGGTTTTGCCCTGCATTGCAGGAGCGTCCCTAGCGGCAAAAGTCAGCGCAGGTAATGGCGGATATCGCGCTCATAGCTGCGGGACTTGTCCGGATGCATGTTCGCATAGGTCACCGCGTTGCCGATCACCCGCATCACGTAATAGCGGGTTTCGAAGTTCGCGGGAATCTGCTCGACCCAGGTCACCCAGTCGACCGCGCCGGTGCGCGGATCGCCATTGAGGCGGAGCCACTGGTTCACGCGTCCCGGGCCGGCGTTATAGGCGGCAATCGCCAGCGGATAGGCGCCGTCATAGCGGTCCATGAGGCGGGCGAAGTGAGCATCGCCGAGACGGATGTTGTAGCTCGGGCTCTCGGTCAGGTTGGCGGACATGTACTGGACGCCGATCTTGCCTGCTTCCTCGCGAGCGGTGCCCGGCATGAGCTGCATCATGCCGCGCGCGCCAGCATGGCTGACGCGGGTGCGGTCGAATTCGCTTTCCTGTCGGGCGATCGCATGAACCATGGTCCAGTTCGCGCCCGAATGGGTCGGGACGGTCGGGAAGCCCAGTCGTTCGAAACCGGCGACACCGGTCTCGCCGGCGACCATTCCGGCAACGACGGCCATTTCATTGAGGCCGGTTTCCTGAGCGAGTTCGGCCACGAGTGCCATCTGCGTCGGCGTCCGCGCCTTTTCCGAAAGCGCCTCGAAGAAAGCACGCTCGGTCTGCCATGCGCGGCGGTTGTTCGCCATTTCGCGCAAGGCCAGCGTGAGCGGATCGGCGTTGAACGCCGTGCGGTCGGCCTCGGTGATGCCCGCAGTCTGGATAGGCGCGAAGGCCGGGACGGAGCGACCGAGCTCGCTCAATGCCAGCTGGCCATAATAATAATCGGGATAGGCAGCGGCCATGTTCCAGTAGCGCTCGGCCTCGGCGCGGTTGCCGGACTTGGCGGCGGCCCGACCGGCCCAGAAGAAACCCTTGGAACGGGTGAGCGGGGTCTTTGCAGCAGCGCCATAGCGATAGAACAGCGGTGCGGCCTGTTCGCCGTCACCCAGCGACCAGAGCGCCTTGGTGCCGCCGAGCCACATCAGGTCGGTGTACTTGTCGCGCAGTGAGAAGGAGCCGTCCGAGATGTCGGTGCCCGGCTCGAACAGGTCGTCGACCTTGGAGGCGATGCGAACCGCGCTGCGGGCATCGGCGCCCTGTGCGATACGCAGGCTTTCGGTAACGAAGGCGGTGCCGTCGAATGCAGGCGTCGCGAAATCGGCGCGGGTGGCCAGCAGGTTGATCGCCTGCGGCAGATTGCTGGTGGAGCGATAGTGACGTGCAAGATTAAACACGTAGCCGCTGTCGTTGAGCGCACCGCTCGGCACGGCAATGCCGGCTTCGCTGGGCGTCGAGCCCTGCAGCACCGCAAGGCGAGCCTGTGCCATGTCGCGATAAGCAGGTGAAACGCGCACGATCTGGCGCGAGGCCGCTTCCATTTCGCCCTGCCACAATAGCGCGTTCATGCGCGCATCGTGATCTTCGGGCGTCAGCGCCTGACCGAACAGGCCCTGCATATAGGCTTCTGCCGGCCCGCTCATGTTGCCGCCACGCCATGCTTCGCGCGCAAGTTCCTGCGCCTCCGGGCGGTTCAGCGAGGCGAGGGCGAGCGCGTAACGTGCCTTTGCGCCATTCGTGATCGGCGGATGTTTGTCGAAGAAAGCCACCAGTTGCTGCGGCGATACCGCATCACGGTCGAGCGCGGCTTCGGCGCGGCGCTGCAGCAGTTCCTGCTTCGGGAAATGAGGATAGCGGGTAATGAAACCCGAATAGCTCGCGAAGGAGAGGTCATCGCGCTTGGTCAGATATTCCCAGTCGGAAAGCACCTGCGACATGCGCGAAGACTGCTTTGCGACCATGGAATTGCTGCCGTCGGGCCAGCTGGTCGGCGTCTGCGCCATGGCGACGGCAGGGAACGCCAGCGCGGCGCTGGTCGTAAGTGCAAGCGAGATAACAGTTTTTCGGCCCATGCTGGACATAATGCCCGGCCCCTCCTTATCAGGCGGTGAATGAATTGCGACATCGGGTGCCCAATTGCGCCCTATTTCATATCTCTAACGCAGGACTCCCGTAAATGTTCTCAGGCTCGATACCGGCTCTGGCGACTCCTTTTCGCGACGGATCGTTTGACGAGGCTGCTTTTCGCAGGCTCGTGGACTGGCAGATTGAAAACGGCAGCAAGGGCCTGGTCCCATGCGGCACCACGGGCGAGGCTTCCACGCTCTCGAACGCAGAACATCACCGTGTGATCGAGGTGTGCATCGAACAGGCTGCGGGCCGCGTGCCCGTCATTGCCGGCTGCGGGTCGAATGACACGCGTAACGCGCTGCTCCATATGCAGTTTTCCAAGAAGGCTGGCGCTGCAGCGGGCCTGTGTGTCGCGCCCTATTACAACCGGCCCAGCCAGACCGGCCTGATCGCGCATTTCAGCTTTCTTGCGGAAAACAGCGACTTGCCGATCGTGCTCTACAATGTGCCCAGCCGCACGGTGACCGATATCGAGGACGAGACCGTCTGCCAGCTGGTCAACAAGTACCCGGATCGCATTATCGCCATCAAGGATGCGAGCGGCGACCTTTCGCGCGTTGCCGACCACCGGATGGGTATCGGCCGCGATTTCTGCCAGCTGTCGGGCAATGACGAGCTGTGGCTGCCGCATTCGGCCGCGGGCGGGTCAGGGTGCATCTCGGTCACCGCCAATGTCGCGCCGGCCCTGTGCGCCGAATTCCACGATGCGATCGCCGCCAACGATCTCGTCAAGGCGCGCGAGCTCAACGACCGTCTCTTCCCGCTGCATTATGCGATGTTCTCCGACGCGAGCCCTGCGCCGGTGAAATACGCTCTCAGCCGCGTCCACGACTGGTTCGAATGCGATGTCCGCCTGCCGCTGTGCAACGCCAGCGAAGCATCGCGCAAGGCAGTCGACGAGGCGCTGGTCCACGCCGGCCTTCTGTGACCTCGCGTTTTCGCAGCCCGCTCTTCGACATTCCCGGTGATTTGGCGAAAACAGTCTCGGGTCTGTTCCGGTTTCACGGTCGATCTACCCGGACCGAGGTTTGGACCTACGCCCTGATCGGCGGCCTGCTGGCTTCGTTTCTGCAAGGCGCCTTCGAGCTGGCATTGGGTGAAGAGGGGTATCCCGAACCCACTGTGGGGTCGACACTGACGACTATCGCTTATCTGCTGCCGTACCCGGCATTGATGGCAAGACGGTTGCACGACATGGGCAAGAGCGGATGGTACGCGCTTCTCTTGCTTCCACTTTTCACGTTTCTAGCGTTGAGCGAGGGTGGCAGTCCGGAAATTGTCGGGGTCGATAAGGTCCTTTCCGGTTGGTGGGTAACCCTCTTGGGAGTGATCGGGATTTTGCTGAGCTTTGTGCCTTACTTCGTACCTCCCGACGAAGGCGACAATCGCTTCGGGCCGAACCCTCGACTGGGCCGATTGGGCGAAGGAAGGGCCTTACGATAGCGGGGCTACCGCTCGATCGGCCGGGTTTCCCGTAACCGAGGTCAAGTAAGCCTCCGACAATCGAAGCTGCCTGACAAGGTCAGCGAATTGGCGTCAGCTTCGGAGCATCCCGTTTCGCCCCTTGGCCTTTTGCTTCCAAGCGCCTACATGCGCGCACCCTATGGCACGTCCCAAACCCGCCACTTTCGACAAGCAGAAGACCGTCGCCGACAACCGGCGCGTGCGGTTCGATTATCATATCGAGGAAACCTTCGAGGCGGGCCTCGCGCTTCAGGGCACCGAAGTGAAGGCGCTGCGTGCGGGCGAGGCGAGCATCAAGGAAAGCTATGCCGAAGTGCGTGACGGGCAGGTTTGGCTGATCAATGCGAACATTCCCGAATATTCGCACGGCAACCGGCTGAACCACGAACCGCGCCGTCCGCGCAAGCTGCTGCTCCATGAGCGCGAGATCGAAAAACTGTTCGGCGCGGTGGAGCGCAAGGGTATGACGCTCGTGCCGCTGTCGATCTATTTCAACTCGACCGGCAGGGCGAAGGTCGAGCTGGCGCTGGCCAAGGGCAAGCAGGCCCACGACAAGCGTCAGACGATCAAGGAACGCGACTGGAAACGCGACAAGGCCCGGTTGATGCGCGAAAAAGGCTGATCGAACTCCGTTACCCCTTTTTCAACGCCGATCGGCTACCACATGGAACATCATGTCAGGTTCACTTCATATCGCTGATACGGCGCCCTTGCGTCCCGCGGTTGCGGCGCGCATTGCGGGAGCGTGGCGTTGAGCGGACCCAGGTCAAAGACTTTCCTTGCGGATCTCATCCGCAAACACATGCCCACGCGCGAAGAAATGGCGCGCAACAAGTATCTCAAGCCAATCGCCCATCGCTTCCTGACGCCGGAACTCTGGCGCTTTACGCGGCGTAGCGTGCCGCGCGGTGTTGCACTCGGGCTGTTTGCCGCATTCATCGTCCCGATCGGGCAAATTTTCCTCGCGGCATTCTTGGCCCTCCCGGCGAGGGCCAATGTGCCATTGAGCGCGCTCGTTACCTTCGTCACCAATCCTTTCACCCTGCCGTTCTGGCTGATTTTCGCGAACAAGACCGGCGGTTTCGTCCTCAACATCGATCGCGCGATGGGGGCTGGGGCCGGGCATCTTGCCGAAGACGGCGGCGCACTGGCGCGCTGGCTCGAGGTCGGCGGCGTGACGGCATTCGGCTTCCTCGTGCTCGCGATCGTCAGCGCGGGCGCGGGATATCTGGTGGCAAGTTTCACGTGGCGCTTTGTCGTTGCCCGCCGTCGTCGTAAGCGTCTTGTCGCGATGGAAAAGCGTCTCGACGAGCGGATGGGGGAGAAGGGCGAGTGAGTTTCGTCAGCGACGAAACCCCACAAGGCCTGCCGCCACTGCCGCTCCTGCTCGGTATCATCCTGGCTTTCGTCGTCTCGGTCGGGGTCGTCTGGCTCGCGGCCGGCACTTCGCTGGCTGCGGTCGCCTATGGCGGCGGACTGCTGGCGATCCTGTTCGCGCTCCTGCTTGCAGCGAGACTGCGCGCCGCCCCGGAATCGAGCGAGCCGGGCCAGCCGGATTGGGCCGTAACCGCCGCTGCGATCCGCAATTCGCATCGCGCCGTGGCCATCGTCGATCGCGCCAACCGCCTGACCTGCTCGAACGAAACCTTCGAGGAGTGGTTCGGCGGAGATACGCCGCCGCACGAGCTCGAGTTCGGTGAGGAATCACGGCAGAAGCTGCTCGATGCGCAAAGGCAGGCATGGCGCGAGGGCCACGCCCAGTGCGAGGGCTTGCAGCTTTCATCGGGCGACCGTTCCTTCATCCTGAAGATCGAGCGGGTCGGGCGCGGCGAGGATTACCTCGTCTGGCGCTTTGCCGAGATCGTCCGTCAAAAGTCATATGAAGGTATCGCAGAGCGGGTTTCCGGTCCCTTCGGCGCGATGATGTCGCGTGCGGGTATCGAGCTCGCGCTGGTTGCGCCCGATGGGATCGTCCAGGCTGCCACCCCGGGTCTTGGTGAGAGGGCGACCGGGGCCAAGAACACCTCGCTGGCAGGCCAGGAATTCGTCCAGCTGCTGCGCTCCGACGATCGCGACCGCATCTTTTTCGCGCGCGAGGGGCAGCAGGGTACCCCGCAAACGCTGGTCCACGTGCCGCTCGATGCGCGCCAGACCGGTAGCGATGTGCCGCCCGATCAAGCACCATCGCTTATGCTGCTGGTCGACAGTGGCGTCGGCATCGGCGGTGGTTGGCAGAGCAGCGGCAAGGCCGCGATCCCCCAGCTCGAGGCGCTGTTGTCGGCGCTGCCGCTCGGCCTCGCGCTGACAGACCGCGACGGGCGCTTCCTCTTCGCCAACAAGGCCTTCCTGCGCGCGGTTGAGCGCGAGAGCGAGGGCTTGCCGCAATTCCCGTCAGACCTCGTCGTACGCGAGGACAAGTCGGCCATGGCTGATACGGTACGTCGCTTCGCCAAGGGCGCGACCGCCAGCGGCGACATGGCTGTCCGCCTTGCCGGCGACAAGGAAGAGCCGGTGTCCATCGGGCTTGCGGGCGTTCGTGGACTGGGCGAAGCGGCAGTGCTGCTCTCGATCAGCGATTCCACCGAAGAAAAGCGCCTGCGCCGCCAGGTCGCTCAGGCTACCAAGATGCAGGCCGTCGGACAGCTGGCAGGGGGCGTCGCGCACGATTTCAACAACGTGCTGACCGCGATTATCGGCTATTGCGATCTCATGCTGCTGCGCCACACGCCGGGCGACAGTGATTACGATGACATCCAGCAGATCAAGGCGAACTCGAACCGCGCGGCTAGCCTGACACGTCAGCTGCTCGCATTCAGCCGCCAGCAGACGCTGCGCCCGGTCGTCCTCCAGATGCCGGACGTGGTCAGCGAGGTTAGCCAGCTGTTGAAGCGCCTCATGGGCGAAAAGATCGAGTTCACCGTGCGGCATGACCGAGAGCTCGGCGCTGTTCGTGCCGACCCGCAGCAGCTCGAACAGGTCATCATCAACCTTGCCGTGAACGCGCGCGACGCGATGCAGGCGCATGCCGAAAAGACCGGCAAGCAGGATTGGAAGGGCAGGCTCACGCTGGCCACCCGCCGCATCTCTGCACGCGATGTGCGCAAGATGGGCATCGATATCATGCCCGCCGACGACTACACCGTCCTGATCGTGCAGGACACGGGCGGCGGCATTCCCGAGCAGCACCTCAACAAGATTTTCGAACCCTTCTTCACCACCAAGGAGCAGGGGAAGGGTACCGGCCTCGGCCTGTCGACCGTTTACGGTATCGTCAAACAGTCGAACGGCTTCATCTTCGCCGACAATGTCAGCGGGGCAGACGGATCGCCTGCAGGTGCGCGCTTCACCGTGTACCTGCCGGTCCACAAGGGCGAGCTGCCGGAGAACCAGCGCACCGAGGACCCCGAAGAGCCCAAGGCCAGCGAATGGTCGGGTGGCGGCAACCTCCTTCTCGTGGAAGACGAGGACATGGTTCGCGCCGTGGCACAGCGTGCACTTACCCGCGCAGGGTACCAGGTCGTCACTGCCAGCGACGGCGAGGAGGGCCTTGCCGCGATCGCCAATGGCAATACCGAGTTCGACCTGATCGTTTCCGACGTGGTGATGCCCGCGATGGACGGCCCGGCAATGGCCCGCGCGATCCGCAAAGTGAAGCCGAAGATCCCGATTCTCTTCATGTCGGGCTACGCCGAAGAGACGCTTCGCAACGAAATCGACATCGACAATATGCACTTCATTCCGAAACCGTTCAGCGTTCAGCAAATAAATGCCAAGGTATCTGAAGTGCTTGGAGAGCAGGTCAAGGTTGACGCCTGAGTGAAAGGCGGTGCAATCCTGTCCTAGAAAAGGGGGATTGCCATGAGGGTACGCAGTTATTCGTTCGCAGCCACGGTCGCACTTCTGGGCGCGGCTCCTTTGCTAGCCCAGTCGACCGAGCAGGCGCTGGAAAATCCCGACCAGACGGCACAGGGCGATGTCGCGATCACCATTTACAATGGCGGCCGCAGCCTCGTGCAGGACGTTCGCCAGCTGTCAATTCCTGCCGGCCAGACGACGATTTCATTCCCCGATGTCTCCGCGCGCATCCAGCCAGAGACGCTGAGCTTCGCAGCTGCCGGCACCTCGATCGTCGAACAAAACTTCGATTTCGACCTGCTGACGCCGTCCAAGCTCATGGAAAAGGCTATCGGCAAGACCATCACGCTGGTGCGGACCAATCCGGCGACGGGCGCCGAAACGCGCGAGAGGGCGACGGTACTGTCGACTGCCGGCGGCGTCGTGGTGAAGATCGGCGACCGTATCGAGGTTCTGCGTGACGACGGCCTGCCGGTCCGCGCAATCTTCGACCGGGTGCCGTCGAACCTGCGTGCCCGTCCGACTCTTTCCGTCACGCTCGATTCGACCCGCTCGGGTACGCGTCCGGCCTCGATCCGCTACCTCACCTCGGGACTTGGCTGGTCGGCGGACTATGTCGCTCTCTTCGACGAGGGCAACAGCACCGTCGACATGCAGGGCTGGGTGACACTGACCAACCAGACCGGCACGACATTCAAGAACGCCGACCTGCTGCTGGTCGCAGGTGATGCGACCGGTGGAAACGGCCGCCGTCCGCAACCGCGCAGTATGCGTACGCCGGGCACCGAAGCCGCAGAGCGGGAATCGCTGGGCGACTTCTACCTCTATCCGATCGAGGAGCGGACCACGGTCGCCAATGCGCAGACCAAGCAGGTCAGCTTCCTCGATGTGCAGGGCGTTCCGGCCCGCCGCCGTTACGAACGCCGCGTGGGCTGGCTGGTCCGCGACGAGCAACCGGTCGCGGCGAGCAGCGCGATCTCCTTCAATACCGCGCGCGACCAGGGGCTGGGTGATGCGCTGCCTGCCGGAACCGTGCGGTTCTACCAGCGCGACCGTCAGGGTACGCCGCAATTCATCGGCGAGGCCGGTATCGGCCACACGCCGATGGGCAGCGATCTTTTCCTGCGCACCGGCGACGCCTTCGACGTCTATGTCCAGGCCGAGGTCGAGAAGCGCGAGGAAATCGACAAGGACGAATGGGAAAAGACGACCCGCTATCGCGTTCTCGAGGACGGCGAGCTCGCCCGCGAAGTCGAGGTCGAGCGGAAGATCAAATACTACCGCACGACCATGCGCTACACCTTCTACAACGCGAAGAGTTCGCCGGTGAATGTCGAATTCTACCAGGACGGCCTCTATCGAGGGTGGTGGTCGCGCGACTACCGCGTCGTTTCGGAGGACGTGACCGGCGAGCAGCAGGGTCCCTCGACCCGCAAATGGGACGTGCGTGTGCCTGCAGAGGACAAGCGCGTTGTCCGGGTGGTTTACGAAACGAAGTATTGATCGGAGGGATCGCGGCAATGCGCATTCTTCCGGCCACTCTGGCTTTTCTCGCGGCGTTTCTCGCTACTCCTGCGGCCGCGCAGGATGAGCGCGCGCGTGTGTTCGCCTCGGAGGCGAGCCATTATGCGGTGACCGTCTATCGCGACCCTAACCGGTCCGTGGGCGGCGAAATGGATCAGGACAACCCGCGCGGCTACGCGATGATCAGCGAAACGCGCACGGTCACGCTGCCACGCGGGCGTTCGACTATCCTGTTCGAAGGCGTTTCGGAAGGCATGGTCGCGGTGAGCGCAATCGTCTCCGGCCTGCCCGGCGGCACGATCGAGAAGAACCGCAATGCCGACCTGTTGTCACCGGCCGCCCTCGTCGACCGGACGCTCGGCAATCGTGTAACGATAACACGCTTCAATCCCGGCACGGGAAAATCCGAAAGCCGCGATGCGATCGTCAGGACCCGCGCCGACGGCGGAATCGTGCTGCAGACCGGCGACAAATTCGAGGCTGTTCGCTGCTCGGGCCTGCCCGAAAAGCTCACCTTCGACGGTGTCCCGCCGGAGCTTTCGGCGCGTCCCATCTTCAACATCGACACCTACAGCGAGACCGGCGGGACCTACGAAATAGTGCTGACCTACCTGTCGTGGGGGTTCGACTGGGAAGCGAATTACGTCGCGCATCTGGGCAACGGACGACGGGACGGGACCTTTCCGATGGGGCTGACCAGCTGGCTCACCGTCCTCAACGACAACGGGCAGTCCTTTCCCGACGCAGACCTTATGGTCGTCGCCGGCAAGATCGCGATCCAGAGCGATTTCGAAGAACTTGCCGAAAGCCCCCGCGCGCGCGGCCTCAGGCTCAATTGCTATCCGATCGGCAGCACTGCAAGCGGCTCTCCGGTTATCAATTATGGCGTGCCTCCGCCTCCTCCGCCCCCGCCGGGCATTTCGCAGGGCTTCAACGAAGATGTGATCGTGGTCACCGGCTCGAGGATGCGGCGTGAAGCGATGGCTTCTGTCAGTCCGCTGGCGGTGGTTTCCGAAGAGGCTATGGCGCGCGAGGAGAACCTCGCCGATCTCAAGCTCTACCGAGTGCCGCGCCCGGTCACCGTTTCCTCGAAGGGCATGAAGCAGATCGCCTTCCTCTCGCGCGAGGCGATCCGTACCCGATGGCTCTATTCTGCCTATTGCGACCCCTATGACCGATTCAATCCGGGGGATGAGAAAGACGGCCTGGAGGAAGCCCAGATCCGCCTCTTCACCGAAAACAAGGTCGATTTCGGACTCGGTGCCTCGCTCCCGATGGGGAAGGCCAGTGCGTTCGAGAGCACGACGCTCGGTCCGCAGCTGGTGGCCGAGCTCGAACTGCGGGATTACCCCGTCGGGCAGGAAGTCGAGCTGCCGCTCGGGGAAAGCGCAAAGGTTTTCTCCAACTGCGGACACCTGGGCGAAACCGAACCGGACGACAACGGCAAGCGTTGGACCTCGATGCGTATGGTGTTGTCGAACGCTAACGATGCGCCCGCATTGGTTCGTGTGAGCTTCGGCAACCCTGCCAGTTGGGAAGTTCGCCCGCAGGGGCAGGACGCCTACGTCAAGAACGGCGATCTCGTTGTGGACGTGGAAGTGCCTGCCAACAGCACTTATGACGAGCGTTGGAGAGTCCGTCGCCCGAAGGCCTATTTCACCAACGAATAGGCCATTTGCAAAAAAATTTCGTTCCACTCTTGTTCTTGTGGAACAAACGCGGTACATGCCTTGGCAGTTGAAGAGTCGATACCGGCTCTGGAAATGCAAAAGGGGAATGTGTCATGGCGGCTAGTCTGAAGCTTGTAGAAGGAAAGAAAGTGGACGCAGACCGCCAGAAGGCATTGGACGCCGCCCTCGCGCAGATCGATCGCGCATTCGGCAAGGGCTCGGCAATGAAGCTCGGCCAGAAGGAAGCGATGAATGTGGAGGCTATCTCCACGGGCTCGCTCGGCCTTGATATCGCACTCGGCATCGGCGGCCTGCCCAAGGGCCGCGTGATCGAAGTTTACGGCCCGGAAAGCTCGGGTAAGACCACCCTCGCGCTGCATGCCATTGCCGAAGCGCAGAAGGCTGGCGGCACAGCTGCATTCGTCGACGCGGAACACGCGCTCGATCCCGTCTATGCCAAGAAGCTGGGTGTGGATGTCGATGAACTGATCGTCTCGCAGCCCGATACCGGCGAGCAGGCTCTGGAAATCACCGATACGCTGGTGCGCTCCAACGCGATCGACATTCTCGTGGTCGACTCGGTTGCAGCCCTCGTGCCGCGCGCTGAAATCGAGGGCGAGATGGGCGACAGCCACGTCGGCCTCCAGGCACGCCTCATGTCGCAGTCGCTGCGCAAGCTGACCGGCTCGATCAACCGTTCCAAGTGCATGGTGATCTTCATCAACCAGCTGCGCATGAAGATCGGCGTGATGTACGGTAACCCCGAAACCACCACCGGTGGTAACGCGCTCAAGTTCTATGCCTCGGTCCGCCTCGACATCCGTCGTACCGGTCAGATCAAGGATCGTGACGAGGTGATCGGCAACTCGACCCGCGTGAAGGTGGTCAAGAACAAGGTCGCTCCTCCGTTCAAGCAGGTCGAATTCGACATCATGTATGGCGAAGGCATCTCCAAGATCGGCGAGATCCTCGATCTGGGCGTGAAGGCCGGCGTGGTCGAGAAGTCGGGAAGCTGGTTCAGCTATGACAGCGTCCGCATCGGCCAGGGCCGTGAGAATGCGAAGACCTTCCTGAAGGAAAACCCCGAAATGTGCGCCAAGTTGGAAGCTGCGATCCGCGGCAAAACCGACGAGGTCGCCGAAGAGATGATGACTGGTCCGGACGCGGAAGACTGATCACATCGCTTCAAGCGGGAGCGCGTACGGCACCATTCCCCCGCCGTTCGTCAAAGCCGGACTGTCCCCCGGCGCTCCCGGAAACACGGAAAGCCGGTGCGCGCGCACTCATCCAGAGCGCCGCACCGGCTTTTCGCGTGTTTAGGACAGACGCGGAATAAAGCGGGTAGCGCGGTCGCGTTGCTGTCCGTAGGCAGGGTGCTCGAAATCAGGAGAGCACGATGACCATCACCGTCCACCATCTCAACAACAGCCGTTCGCAGCGCATCCTCTGGCTGCTGGAAGAACTGGGCGCGGATTACGAGATCGTCTCCTACCAGCGCGATGCAGTGACCAATCTCGCGCCGCCGGAACTCAAGAATGCCCATCCGCTCGGAAAGTCTCCGGTGATCGAGGACGACGGACGCCTCATCGCCGAAAGCGGAGCCATCATCGAATATCTCTGCGCACGCCACGGTGGCGAGGCCTGGCTCCCCGACCGGTCGAGTTCCGAATGGGTCGATCACCTCGAATGGATGCAGTTCGGTGAAAGCTCCTTCTTCGTGCCGGTCATGCTCAAGATCATGGCCGGTCGCCTCGGCGATGCTGCAGCCCCGATGATGCCCCGCGTGGAAGAACAGTTTGCCGCGCATGTGAACTTTGCGGAGCAGAACATCTCCGATGACCTGCACTTTGTTGGTTCGGACTGGAGTGCCGCGGATGTAATGATGAGTTTCCCTGCAGAAATTGCAGTCATGCAGGGCTATGCCGAGAAAGCGCCCAAGCTCGCCCGCTTCGTCGAGGCGATCCATGCTCGTCCTGCGTGGCAGCGTGCCCGCGAGCGTGGCGGGGCCTACTTCATCTGGTAGGAGTGGATTTCGCCGCGTAGCGGGGGGCATTCGCGCTTGTCCCGCGCGCAGTGATTGCCTAACTGCGCTCCCATGACGTCGACCAACGAAATCCGCCGCTCCTTCCTCGATTTCTTCGCCGGGAAGGACCACGCTGAAGTACCGAGCGCGCCGCTCGTGCCGTTCAGCGATCCTACGCTGATGTTCGTGAACGCGGGCATGGTGCCGTTCAAGAATGCGTTCACCGGTCTCGAGACCCCGCCCGCACCGCGCGCCACCAGCGCGCAGAAGTGCGTGCGCGCAGGCGGCAAGCACAACGATCTCGACAATGTCGGTTACACCGCACGGCATCACACCTTCTTCGAGATGCTCGGCAATTTCAGCTTCGGCGACTATTTCAAGGAACAGGCGATCGACAACGCCTGGACCCTGCTTACCAAGGAGTGGGGCCTCGATCCCGAGCGCCTGCTGGTCACCGTCTACCACACGGACGACGAAGCCTTCGACCTCTGGAAGAAGCGCACCGGCTTTGCCGACGACAAGATCATCCGGATCCCGACCAAGGACAATTTCTGGGCCATGGGCTCGGACGGTCCCTGCGGCCCGTGTTCGGAAATCTTCTACGATCATGGCGATCACATCTGGGGCGGCCCTCCGGGATCGCCGGAAGAGGACGGTGACCGCTTCGTCGAGATCTGGAACCTCGTCTTCATGCAGTTCACGCAGGAAGCGGACGAGATCGTCGGTAACCTACCCAAGCCCAGCATCGACACCGGCATGGGCATCGAGCGCGTGGCTGCGGTCATGCAGGGCGTTCACGACAATTACGACACCGACACGTTCAAGGCTCTGATCGGTGCCAGTGAATCGCTGACCGGCGTCAAGGCCGAGGGCGATCAGACCGCCAGCCATCGCGTTATCGCCGACCATTTGCGCTCGACCAGCTTCCTGCTGGCCGACGGCGTGCTGCCCAGCAACGAAGGCCGCGGGTACGTCCTGCGCCGCATCATGCGCCGCGCCATGCGTCACGCCCACCTGCTCGGCGCGAGCGAACCGCTGATGCACCGCCTCGTGCCTGAACTCGTCAGCGAAATGGGCGCCGCCTATCCCGAGCTAGTGCGCGGCCAGGCGTTGATTCAGGAAGTGCTCGAACGCGAGGAGACGCAGTTCCGCCGCACGCTCGACAAGGGCCTCAAGCTGCTCGACGAAGCCACCGGCGACATGGGCGAAGGCGGCACGCTGGACGGTGAGACGGCATTCAAGCTCTATGACACCTACGGCTTCCCCTACGACCTCACCGAAGACGCGCTGCGCAATCGCGGCATCGGCGTCGACAAGGAAGGTTTCGATGCCGCCATGGCGCAGCAGAAGGCGGCCGCACGCGCTGCGTGGAAGGGTTCGGGCGAAGCTGCGAGCGAGGAAGTCTGGTTCGACATCGCCGAGCGTGAAGGCTCGACCGAATTTACCGGCTACACCTCCGATACGGGTGAGGCTGAAGTTGTCGCGCTGGTGAAGGACGGCAAGGAAGTCGACAGCGCGTCGCAAGGCGACGATGTCATCGTGCTGACCAACCAGACACCTTTCTATGGCGAAAGCGGCGGCCAGACCGGCGATGCCGGACGCATCTGGACGCCCGAAGGCCTCGAGATCGCAGTCTCGACCACCAACAAGCCGCTGGGCCGCCTGCACACGCATATCGCGAAGGTCGAGAAGGGCAGCATCAAGGTCGGCGACGCCGTGCATCTCGAGATCGACGCCGGTCGGCGCGATCGCATTCGCGCCAACCATTCGGCGACGCATCTTGTCCACGCGGCTCTGCGTAATCGCCTCGGCGAGCATGTGACCCAGAAGGGCTCGCTGGTGTCCGACGACCGCTTCCGCTTCGACTTCTCGCACCCCAAGCCGCTGGGCGATGATGACATCGCTGCCATCGAGGCGGAGGTGAACGAGGAAATCCGTGCCAACGAAAAGGTCGGCACGCGCCTGATGACGCCCGACGATGCGGTGGCAGCCGGCGCATTGGCGCTGTTCGGCGAGAAATACGGCGACGAGGTCCGCGTCCTGTCGATGGGCCGCAAGGGCGGCGAGGGGAAGAACTACTCGGTCGAACTGTGCGGCGGTACGCATGTCGAGGCGACTGGCGATATCGGTCTGTTCAAGATCGTCAGCGAAAGCGCTGTCAGCTCGGGAGTACGCCGAATCGAGGCACTGACCGGCGAAGCAGCCCGCCAGTGGCTTCTCGCACGCGATGAAACCGTGCGCGCCATCGCCGGCGCTCTCAAGACCTCGCCCGACGAGGCTGCCGCACGCGTGTCGGCGCTGGTCGACGAGCGCAAGCGGCTCGAAAAGGAACTCGCCGAGGCCAAGCGCGCGCTTGCTCTGGGCGGCGGCGGATCGGGTGATGCCGGACCTGCCGACGAAGATATCGCCGGTGTGAAGTTCTCCGGTCAGGCAATCGACGGCCTTAGCCCCAAGGAACTGCGCCCGCTGCTCGATGAAGCCAAGACGCGCATGGGATCGGGGGTCGCAGCGATCTGCGCTGTGAACGATGGCAAGGCGGCGTTTGCCGTTGCCGTGACCGACGACCTCACCGACCGCTTCAGCGCCGTCGAACTGGTTCGCGCCGGTGTCGAAGCGCTTGGCGGAAAGGGCGGTGGTGGCCGCGCCGACATGGCGCAGGGCGGCGGGCCGGATGGCTCGAAGGCTTCCGAAGCGCTCGATGCAGTGCGCGGCGCGTTGGCAAAAGAAAACGCCTGACCGGCGCTGACCGGTCAGGCGTCATTCTCCTCTCCTAAGGAAATATATCAGGCGCTGGGCGTCTTCTTGGTGACGCCGCTGGAGCCCTGTTCGATATCGTAGCCTTCGGTATCGCCGGGCTTGCCGCGCAGCTGGTCGGGCGCCCGGTCCTTCAACGGATCGGCCACGTTCTGCGGCTTGAATTTCTCGTCGTTGGGGATGGGCTTCGTCTGGTCGATGTCGCTCATTTTATTCTCCTTTTGCCTTACCAACGCGTGGAGAGAGCGAAAGGTTCAACCGTCTGCCGTGCTCGAGCGTAGCTTTGGCTTGTAGTCGAGCGCGCCTTCCTTCTCGATCAGTTCGCGGAACTCGTCGCGCTTCTCGTGGATCGAGGCGATGACCGGCCCCATGGCGACACCGATATCGACGAGGACCGCCTCGCTCAGCTGCAGCGTGGCTTCGAGCGTTTCGGGCACTGCATGGCTGGCACCGGCGCGGTACAGCTCTGCCGCGTGGTTGATGTCGCGGGCGCGGGCCACGATCAGCAAGTCGGGATAATCGGCACGCAGCTTGGCGACGAGGCGTTGTGCGAGGATGGGCTCGTCCATCGTAAGCACCACTGCCAGAGCGTCCTCGATGCCGAGACGATGTAGCGCATCGCCCCTGGCGGCGTCTCCGAAGACAGCGCGATAGCCTTTGCGCTTGGCGCTTTCGATGAGGTCGGCGTTGGAATCGAGAGCCACATAGGGCTTTCCGTGCTCGTCGAGCATTTGCGCGATCAGGCGCCCGACACGGCCCGCGCCGATAATGATCACCCGGCGCTCACCTTCGTCCTCTTCCGGCAGTTCCGGAGCGGGTTCTACGCGGCGCGCAACCACCCGGCCCAGACGCGCGAGCAAGGGCGTAATCGTCAGTCCGATAGCGGTTACGATCTGCCAGAATTGCGCCGTACCAGGCTGGATCAGGAGGGCGGAGCTAGCCGCGGCAAGGACGATCAGCGTCGTTTCCGAAGGGCTCGCCATCAGGATGCCGGTCTCGGCCGCAGTGCTGCGCCGTGCGCCCATCAGGCGGAGAAGAACGCCTGTCAGCAGCGCCTTGAACACCAGAACGCCGACGACGGCCGTCGCGATTGAACCGATGTGCTCCCAGATCGTGGTGAGATCGATGCTCATACCCACGGTGATCAGGAAGATACCCAGCGCGAGGCCCTTGAAGGGCTCCATGATGCTTTCGACTTCACCGTGATATTCGGTCTCGGCGATCAACAGGCCTGCGATCAGCGCGCCGACAATGGGCGAAAGGCCAACGGCTGCCGTGGCGAGGCTCGATCCGATCACCACCAGCAGCGAGGCGGCAAGGAAGAGTTCGGGACTCTTGGTGCGTGCCGCCTGCGCGAACAGGCGGGGAAGGGCGAAGCGTCCCACGATCATCATCACGGCGATGACCAGCGCGCCCTGCCAGAGCGTGGTGAGCAGGCCTTCCCAGCCTTCCGATGCTGCATTGGGTGCCATGGCGCCCAGCAGGAAGACGATCGGGACGATCATGATGTCTTCGAACAAGAGCATGGACAGCGCCGCTCGTCCGACGGGGCTCGTGCTGCCCGAAATCGGCAGGACAATGGCAGTCGAGGAAAAGGCGAGAGCGAAACCGAGCGCTAGCGCGCCGATCCAGTATTGCCCCATCATTGATAATACGACGGCAAGACAGAGACCGCCGATCAGCAATTCTGCCGCGCCAAGCCCAAAGACCAGTCGCCGCAATTGCCACAGGCGCTTGAAGGATAATTCCAGTCCGATGGCGAACAGGAGGAGGATGATCCCGAACTCGGCAAACAGATCGAGCGAGTCCGGGTCGGATATGGTTATGTGTTCGAGCCATGGGCGCTCGAACACCATCTGGCCGAGGCCGTACGGCCCAACGAGGATGCCGATCAGGATGAACCCGATGACCGGCGTGATGCGGAAGCGCGTGAAGACCGGGATGACGAGACCCGCCGCGCCCAGAATGACGAGCGCGTCGGAAAGTGCCGGTGATGCGAGTTCGCCCGATGCCATAATGCGTACCTATTGACCCCTCGACATATTGTCATCCGCATTTAGGGGCAGATTCCTGAGTTTTTTGGGATGGTTCACAAAGTGCTAATTCGCATTCCCTAAGGGGTGGGTCGGGATTAGATGATGAAACTACGAATTTACCTTCAGCGTTTCCGAGCATTTGCTGTGGTGAGCGGCATGGTTTTGACCGCCGCGTGTTCGGGCGGGACGGATGGGCCGGTGTCAACACCGAGGCCGGCGCCAACGCCTACCCCAACGCCAACGCCAACGCCAACGCCAACGCCAACGCCGACCCCAACGCCAACTAGTCTCGTAACAGCTGAAGTTGAACGATCAGACGGCCCGCAATTTCACGGCGCAATCACTGCTTGGGAGGAAGGAATTGCCGGGGCCAATTCCGTCATTGCGGTTGTTGATACCGGTATCGACGAAGACAGTCCCGAGTTTGCAGGGCGCATTCATCCAGCTTCAACGGACGTAGCAGGTAGTCGCGGTTACGATGCGGAAGATGATCACGGCACAAATGTGAGTATGGTTGCGGCTGCCGCAAAAAATGACGCAGGTATTGTGGGCATAGCCTATGAAGCCGAAGTTTTGGCTTTGCGTGCGGATACGCCCGGGACCTGCGCAACTGAGACGCCGACCGATCCATCTTTGGGATGTAGTTTTAGCAATTTCGACATCGCGCGGGGTATCGATGTTGCAGTTGATGCGGGCGCCACTGTCATCAACCTGAGTTTGGGTGGAGCGGACCCAGGGAAAATCGTAGCTGATGCTGTGACGCGCGCAGCGGCGGCCGGTGTAGTGGTCGTAGTTGCTTCCGGCAATTATGGCGACGGGAGTAACCCTGATTTTAGCCGTTTCGAACCTACGCCTTTTGCTTCGGCGATTGCTGCGGCAGGTTCAGGCAATGTCATCATTGTTGGTTCAGTCGATGAGGGCGGGCGAATTTCCAGCTTTTCCAATCCTGCTGGCGATGAATTGAACTCCTTCATCATGGCGAGGGGCGAAAGGATTTGTTGTGTCTATGAAGACGGGAAAGTTTTCGTAGGGACTGACGCTAGCGGCAGCTACACCGTACTTTTCTCTGGCACCAGCTTTGCTGCCCCTCAAGTGGCAGGTGCAGTGGCCCTGCTTAAACAAGCTTTTCCCAATCTCACAGGGGTGGAGATAGTTCAGCTCCTCTTAGAGAGCGCTAGAGATGCTGGAGAAGCTGGCATCGATAGGACTTATGGTCGCGGAATCTTGGATATCGCTCAAGCGTTCAAACCGTCTGGCACCATGACTATCGCTCAAACCGAGATACCAACTTCTGCGGGAAATCCGGTAGCAATCGGTTCACCATTGATGGGCGATGCCCTTAGTGGCGCTGATACGCTAAATACGATTGCGACCGACAAGTATGATCGAGCCTACATGGTAGACCTATCTACTGGCTTACACGATGGGACTGAAATCCGGGGACTTTTGCGCAATGCCCTGGTTTCTGGCGTGCGACGTCGTTCTGCTGGGAACGCCAATATTGCACTTGCCTTCACGGTGTCCGATGTGACCGCTTCCAATGGCCGCGATCCAGCATCGGAACTTCTTCTTTCACCTGAAAGTGCAGAAGTCGCTAGAGTGCTGGCTGGCCGCGTCCTTACGCGTGTCGCGCCAGGGGTGCGGGTCGGCTTTTCAATTGATGAGGACGGCAACGGCCTGCGGATGCAGCTTGCTGGAGTGGAAAATCCGGCATTTCTGGTCGCTGGGTCCGCCGAGGCTTCGGGCCCTATCTCGGCCAAAGATATACGAGCTGCTGCCGCGAGTTTCGATGTCGCACCTGGCACGAAAATTCTCATGTCTCTGGAGGCGGGCCAAGTCGCGATGACCGGACCAAGCATGCAAACATTCTCATTAATAGACGACGGTGACGCAACAAAGTACTCGCAGATGACACTTAGTCTAACTCGGGAAAACCGTATTTCGAACGGGTCGTTGGCTATAGGCTGGATTGACGAAGAGAGTACCGTGCTCGGAGGTTGGTTTGGTGGTGTGATGGGTGACGGCGGCGCGACGACAATTTTCGTTGAAGGATCAACCAACTATAAATTCGCTCCTAATTGGAGCATTGGTTCGGCTATCTTCGGAGGTGCCACTCGCCCTGATCGTCGCGGTTTGATCAGAAGCGGCTCTCCCGTGATTTTCGGGAGTTGGTCATTGGATATGGTCCGCGATGACGTTTTCGTGCCTAAAGACAGCGTGGCTTTCCGTGTATCTCAGCCGATGCGTGTAGAGCACGGTGGGTTAAAGCTTCGCCTGCCGACGGAGTATAAGTACGCAACTGAAAGCGCGAGCTTTGGAAATCGGTTTTTGTCTCTTGAACCATCTTCCAGAGAGATAGTGAGCGAACTGCGCTGGAATGGCCCAGTGTATGCTGGGTGGGGAGGCGCATCTCTATTTTATCGCCGGAACCCCAACCATCGCAAGAATCAAAGCGGCGAAATTGGCGCGGCGGCGAGCTATGAGGCGAGGTTTTAGGCGTCATCCTCCGCCAGGATGGGCAGGACCAAGTGGTTCGCGGCGTGGGCGTGGTTTGCCGGGATGCTTGCCATCTTCGTCCCACTCAATGCGATAAAGATCGAAGCGGCGGTCGGCGAGATTGCGCACAGTTCCTTCAGCACGTGCCCATTGCAAATCCGCGAGATTGATGTCGCTTATTGTCAGGGTCTCGACGTTCTCTGTGGCCTCTGCGGCGATCCCGTCTCGGGCGAAGGGGAAATCACATGGTGTAAGTATGCAGCTTTGGGCATACTGAATGTCCATGTTTCCGACATTCGGCAGGTTTCCGACATTGCCCGACAGGACGACGAAACACTGGTTCTCGATGGCACGCGCCTGTGCGCAATAGCGCACGCGCAAGTAGCCCTGACGGCTATCGGTACAGAATGGCACGAAGATTATGCGCGCGCCTTCGTCGGCGAGCCGGCGGGAGAGCTCGGGGAATTCGCTGTCGTAGCAGATCTGGACGCCAATCGGGCCGCAGTCGGTCTGGATAACCTCGACCTTGTCACCGCCCTTGATATTCCACCAATACCGTTCGTTCGGGGTAGGGTGGATCTTCTCTTGCGCATGGACTGAACCATCGCGCAAACAGACATAGGCAACGTTGTGAATGTCGCCGTCGTCCATCCGCGTGGGATGGCTGCCCGCGATTATATTGATGTTGTAGCGCATAGCCATCTCGGAAATGTCGTCGCGAAGGCGAGGGGTGTATTCGGACAACCGCTCAATCGCTTCCACTGGAGACAATTCCTTCTCCTCGAAGCTCAACAACATGAGCGTAAAGAGCTCGGGAAAGACTATGAAATCCGATTCGTAATCGCTTGCTACATCTACAAAATATGTGACGTGGCGCATGAACTCGTCATAGTCCGCTACTTGCCGGGCCTGCAGCTGGCACGTGGCCACACGGACCGCCTCCACGCCACGCGGAATACGCTTCTTCACCGGCTGGTCACGCTCGACATATGGATTGCGCCAAACCATCATCACGGCGTTGGCCATGCTGGCCTTGTCCTCGGGAAGATAGCCCTCGAGGATCCGTTCCGGCTCAAATCCGTTCGCGAGCTGGAAGCGCAGCACCGGGTCGTGTAGCTTTCCTTCTACCACCTTTTCGAGATAATCCTGCGGTCCATCGACCTTGCGGCGCAGGCGCCGATAATTCGGCATGCGCCCGGCGAAGACGATACCGGTCAGGTCATTCTCTTCGGCGAGGGCGCGGCGTTCTTCATACAAACGGCGCCCGATACGCACACCGCGCACCTTTGGGTCGACGCACATCTCGTAGCCATAGAGCCAGTCACCTGTTGGATCGTGCCGACTGCCATAGCCGTTACCTGTGATCTCGTCCCAATCGTGGTCCTGAAAGGCCAGCGCCTCGGCCAGCTGCATAGTGGCGCAATAGCCGACGACCTCGTCATCGAGTAGGGCGACGAAGCAGCCTTCCTTGAAGTTGTTGATTTGGCCGCGGATTTCGCCGTGGGTGTAGGCGGGCATGTCCTCGTAAACCCGGCGCACGAGGTTTGCGATCCCCGGAATGTCCTTGATCATCGCATTGCGGACATCGAGTCGCTTCTGCCCAAACTTCTCAGAACCCTTGCGGCGGACTATTCGCTTTTTCCCTGGCTGCTTTGCCATTCAAACCCCGTGTGATTTTCTCGACCCGAAAACGAAAATGGGGCCGGCTAAGGCCGACCCCGTTGATCTGGCTTATCTGGGTAATGACCCAGATGCGCTGAAGTTTCAGCCCCAGTTCGCCATTTCTGCTTCGAGGCCTTCGACGATGGCTTCGAAGAACTGCTCGGTGGTCATCCAGCTCTGGTCCGGACCGATCAGCAGCGCTAGATCCTTGGTCATCTTGCCGCTTTCGACGGTCTTGATGCAGACCTGCTCCAGCGTCTCGGCGAACTTGACCACGTCGGGCGTGTTGTCGAACTTGCCGCGATACATTAGACCGCGCGTCCAGGCGAAGATGCTCGCGATCGGATTGGTCGATGTCGCCTTGCCCTGCTGGTGCTGGCGATAATGACGGGTGACGGTGCCGTGCGCAGCTTCCGCTTCGACGGTCTTGCCGTCGGGCGTCATCAGGACTGATGTCATCAGGCCGAGTGAGCCGAAACCCTGTGCGACGATGTCGGACTGAACGTCGCCATCATAGTTCTTGCAAGCCCAGACGAACTTGCCGTTCCACTTTAGCGCGGCGGCGACCATGTCGTCGATCAGGCGGTGCTCATAGGTAAGACCGTTCTTTTCGAAGTCGACCTTATATTCGGCGTCGAACACTTCCTGGAACAGGTCCTTGAAGCGGCCATCGTACTTCTTGAGGATGGTGTTTTTGGTCGACAGGTAAACCGGCCATTTGCGGTCGAGACCGTAAGCGAAGCTGGCGCGCGCGAAGTCACGGATGCTGTCGTCGAGGTTGTACATTGCCATGGCGACCCCGGGGCTTTGGAATTCGAAGACGTCTAGATCGATGTTCTCGCCGTTTTCCCCTTCGAAGACGAGGCGCAGCTTGCCGGCGCCCGGGATAAGCGTGTCGGTGGCGCGGTACTGGTCACCGAACGCGTGACGGCCGACCACGATGGGATCGGTCCAGCCCGGGACGAGGCGCGGCACGTTATCGATGACGATCGGCTCGCGGAAGACCACGCCGCCGAGGATGTTGCGGATCGTGCCGTTGGGCGAACGCCACATTTTCTTGAGGTCGAACTCCTCGACGCGTGCTTCGTCGGGAGTGATCGTGGCGCACTTCACCCCAACGCCGTGTTCCTTGATCGCGTTGGCCGCATCAATCGTGATCTGATCGTCGGTCTCGTCGCGTTTCTCGATCGAGAGATCGTAATATTTAAGGTCTACATCGAGGTAAGGAAGGATCAGCCGCTCGCGGATCCACTTCCAGATGATTTTGGTCATTTCGTCGCCGTCGAGTTCGACGACCGGGTTGGCTACTTTGATCTTGGCCATGGGTTTCCTGTCAGTTCGAATGAAGTTGGCGGCGCTTTAGCAGAGCACACTCAGAGGGCAAGTTTGCGACGCTTGGTTCAGCATATGACCGCTCGCCGCACATTAGATTTTGCGCGCTCTTACGTGAGTTTTCTAGGATAGGCGTTGATGTTCATCGCTTGATGGGCTGGAAAAATCGAAATATCATGAGAGGAGATGAAGCAAATGATGTTGGAAAACTTGAGAAAGTGCTTCTAGGAGGCGGCGCCTGGTCGGAGCGGACTCAAATGAATGTTTGAACGGCTGCTGGCTAAAGAGCTGATCTCATTGACAGACAACCTGGAGTAGAAACTTGTCAGCGCCCTTTCTTTCGCCGATCGTGCGTCGTGGCTTAATCCATTCGCTGCGTTTCGAACTCGCGCTGGTGTTTTTCTGCGGCTTGGCGCTGCCGTTGTTGATGCTTGCGTTTGCCGAAGGTGGGCGGTTTAAAAGCTTTGCCGTTACCTATAGCTGGCTTAATCAATCGGGAGTAATAAATTCCTTTATTGGAAGTGGTTTCGCGGCTCTGGCTTCGATCATTATTTTGCGCAGAATGCGATACCTTCCGGGAGTTGCCGTCGCTCGATCTATTTTGCCAGTATTTGCCTTGGCTTTTGGCTTGCTTCTAGGCGCGATCACAGGTTTGAGGCTCGAGCACTATAACAAACTCATTTTATTTTGTTTTCTTGGATCCGTCATAGCGCGGTTTGCAATTACTGCGATGCGAAATCGGTCGAAGGGACTACTCTACTATGTCGTACCTGGGGGGCGGTCTGAGGTGGTGTTCCAACTTCGATCAGCTCCGGTTTTCATCCTGAAAGAGCCGACGCTTGAGGGCCTGCCAGATTGCGCCATTGTCGCTGATCTTCACGCGGACCTCGGAGGCGAGTGGGAGCGCTTTCTTGCAGAGGCCGCAATTTCCGGTCGCCCTGTGTACCATTACAAACACGTTTGGGAGGCAGAGACCGGCAAGGTGCAAATAGATCATCTCTCGGAGAACTCATTTGGAGCCCTGGTACCTAGTTTTGCCTATCAGAAACTTAAGCGCGGAATCGATCTGATTTTCGTTATTGCGATGCTGCCGATCGTGGTGGTTTTGCTGGTGATTTGTGCGATCATGATCAAGCGAGACAGCGCGGGGCCTGTCTTCTTTCGTCAATGGCGTATGGGTTACAGGGGTAGAGCGTTCGAGGTGCTAAAGCTGCGCACAATGTCCCACGGTCACAACGGGGAAAATCGTGAACTTTCGATCACATCATCCGAAGATCAGCGAATTACGAAGGTTGGCGCGCTCCTGCGTCGCACGCGCTTGGACGAACTTCCCCAAATATACAATATCATTCGGGGTGAGATGAGTTGGATCGGTCCACGGCCCGAAGCGATAAGCCTTTCGGAGTGGTACGAAGGCGAGATACCGTTTTACCGTTATCGGCATATGGTTCGCCCAGGAATCAGCGGTTGGGCCCAAGTCAACCAAGGCCATGTCGCCGAAGTCGGCGCAGTTAGTGAGAAGCTTCAGTACGATTTCTACTATGTGAAGAACCTGTCGTATTGGTTGGACATATTGATTGCTTTGCGAACGGTGAAAGTCGTCTTTTCAGGCTTCGGGGCAAAGTAGCTGGTTCTGACGCGTTTCCGATTGGTCATTACTAATACGCCGCCTCACGTCGTCGCTCCTGACAAGCGAGCGTGTTGCCTTTCCCATGATGTCAATCAGTAGCCAGGCCCGCTCATTGGGGGCCAGCTTTTCGATCTTGCCAGTAAAGCTTGCCAGTGGGCCGTCGCGAACTTGAGCTTCGTCACCTTCCGATAGCGGCGAGAGATTTTCGATGCAGCCATCGGGATCGCAGCATCCTAGCAACTCCTCCATAATCTTTGGAGGGACAGTCGCCGGTTGGAGCCCGAAACTGACAAGGCGCGCTATTCCAAACGTTGAATGGATCGCTCTCCAAGGTGAGGCGTTGGCATCGACTCCCACAAATATGTAGCCAGGGAAGTAGGGCGAATCTACAGACCTTAGTCGGCCTCGGTGTCGCCGTGTCTCGCGTTCCAGCGGCAGATAGGTTCTGAACCCCTGTTACATCAGTTTTCGTTCGGCGATGGAGCCGCAGTTGGGCTTCAATTGGGCAAGGAACCAACGCAATGGAGGTGTGGATTTTTTCCCGAACTATCACTTTAAGCCATTCAAAATCAGAGGCTAATGCTATGACCTTACCGGCGCGCAGCCGACGCGAAAGGGCTCTCGGCGCTTTCACCATATATATGCGCGGCCAACTTGCGTTTTGCTCGCGAACTGATATCGCTCAAATCTGAACGATGCAATGGCGACGGTACATGGCAGTCATTCAAACGCTCCGACTTGGCGTGCGCCAGGCTCGGTGCGGTAGCCAGCTGATTTTTGGATGAAGTCTCGTCAAGCACGACTTCGCGAAGATGCGCGCTTTCGGGTGCTGCGACTATTGGAGGTGAACCCCGAGTTGTCACAGCGTGAATTGGCCAAGGCGGTCGGGGTGAGCACAGGCAGTGTGCATTACTTGATCGGGGCTCTGATAGAGCGCGGGCTTATCAAGATTGGAAATTTTAGCGCCAGTAGTGATAAGCGTCGTTACGCATATATTTTAACTCCGAAAGGTGTGGCGGAAAAGGCTGCCATCGCTAGGCGCTTTCTTGCTCGCAAGCACGAGGAGTATGCTGCATTGCGACGTGAGATTTCGCAGCTTGAGGCTGAACTCGAAGGTGGCGAACAGGGCGGCGTGAAAGATCTTGGAGAGAATTCGTGAGTTCCCAGTTTCCGCGCCTTTTGGACCGCAGGAAGGTTGGAAAACCTTGGGGGCGGACTGAATTGCCACCTCCCTTTTCGAACAATTCCGATGAACCTATCGGCGAAATTTGGTTCGGAGGTGCTGGTGCGCCGCTCGATTTGCTCGTCAAATACCTCTTCACGAGCGAAAATCTCTCGATCCAGGTTCACCCTTCCGATGAGCAGGCGGCAGCCTATGACTTGGCTTCGGGCAAGGAAGAGTGCTGGCTTGTGCTTCACGCCGACGAAGGTGCGAAGCTTGGAATAGGCACGCGCGAACCACTCTCCTCGGAGGAACTGCGTGCTGCCGCGGTTGATGGCTCTCTGGAACAGCTAGTTGACTGGAGGTCTGTTTCTCGCGGTGACTTCTATTACATTCCGGCTGGAACCGTGCATGCCATAGGCGCGGGCGTGACCTTGGTCGAGGTGCAGCAGAATGCTGATATCACCTACCGGCTCTACGATTATGGACGGCCTCGCGAACTTCACTTGGATAAAGCCGTGGAAGTCGCGAGGGCCATGCCCTATCCGGAACAGCTCTGGGCTCAAATTGACCTCGATGGAGTGCAGCAATTGGTCGCTGGCCCGAAATTTGATCTGTGGCTCGGCAATGGCTGGCCTGTGGAAGGGCAGGGCGGAGAAGTGGCGCATTTGATTCCGCTAACCGGCTCCATCACCGCAGATGGTGTGACTGCGAAAGCCGGCGAGTGTATGCTGTGCTCGTCTCGGGCCGAACTTCAGACCGCAAGCGGCACTCAGCTACTGATTGCGCAGGCGCGTCGCGAAGGCCGAGCTTAAATGACTGACCAGATTACCCCTCTGATTCTGTCAGGCGGTTCTGGAACCCGTCTTTGGCCGCTATCGACACCCGAGCGCCCCAAGCAGTTTTTGTGCCTGCATGGCGATGAGACCATGATTGCTCAGACGCTGCGTCGGGCCGAGGACCGTGAGCTGTTTGCGCCGCCGATTATCGTTGGTGCCGCGCGCCACCAGGATCTCCTTTTAGAGGCCTTGGAAGACGTTAGTGCACAAGGGGGCACTGCTATCCTCGAGACCTGCGCTCGCAACACCGCTCCAGCCATTGCTTTGGGTGCGCTCGAAGCAGGGGGCGACGCGCTTGTCCTCGTTATGCCCAGCGATCATGTTATCCGCGATACTCCAGCCTTCCATGCCGCTGTCGAGCGCGCGGTGCCAGCTGCGCAAGCAGGCCAAATGCTGACCTTTGGCATCGAGCCCAGCGGCCCCGAAACAGGCTTTGGTTATATTCAGGCAGGCGACGCTCTTACCGGAATGGCCAGTGTGTTCCAATCCAAAGGCTTTACCGAGAAGCCCGATCTGGTGCGTGCCCAAGAAATGCTCTCCTCCGGCGACTATTTCTGGAACGCCGGCATCTTCCTTTTTCGCGCCGATGCCTTTCTCGGCGAACTCAAGCGCCTGCAGCCCGAGATGTTTGACGCTGCGAAAGCAGCCATGGCCGGCGCGAGAAGGCAAGGCGCTGTTATTGTGCCTGACGAGGATGAATTTGCTCGCGCACCCTCGAACTCGATCGACTACGCGGTAATGGAACAGGCGCCTAATGTGGCCGTTGTGCCGGTTTCTTGCGGCTGGTCTGACGTTGGTAGCTGGGATGCTTTGGCTGACATCTCGAAAGCCGATCAGGATGGCAATGTCCTTATCGGCGAGGTCAATGCGCACGACTGTTCCGGTGTCTTTTCCAACGCAGAGGGCGCGCGGATCAACGCAGTGGGTGTAAAGAACATGATCATTGTTGCCTTGGGCGGTGAGATTTTAATTATGCGGCGCGGAGCATCTCAGCGTGTCAAGGACCTGCTGTGATGACATAACTTCCAAGAGTTTACGTTATAGGGGGTCTTGATGAGTTTCTTCCATAAACGTTATCTGACCATAAAATGCCGCTCAATGTAGTAGCGACAAATAATGACCCCTTGTTTCGAAATTATGTGAGCGCATATGAAAGTTGAAAGAAAAGAATTAAAGGATGTTTTGGTTTTTATTCCGAAAAGGTTTCAAGATGAAAGGGGTTGGTTTTCGGAAACGTGGAAAAGTAGTGATTTGAAAGATCTGGGGGTTAATCTTGATTTCGTGCAGGACAACCATTCTTATTCTGCCGATTCAGGCACCCTTCGCGGTCTTCACTACCAGGCGCCGCCGTTCGCGCAGGACAAGCTGGTCCGATGCACGCGCGGATCGATCTTCGATGTTGTGGTCGATGCCCGTGTCGGGTCTCCCACCTACGGCCATTGGCTCGGGGTCGAACTGGATGCGAAAAGCGGCAAGCAGTTGCTGGTTCCCAATGGCTTCCTGCATGGTTTCGCGACGCTCGAGGCCGATTGCGAAGTGCAATATAAGGTGACCGCGCCGTACGATGCGGCCAGCGATGGGGCGGTCCGCTGGGACAGTCTCGACATCGATTGGGGTCTGGAAAGCGCGCCGGTCCTGTCCGTCAAGGATGAAACTGCGCCGCGTTTTGCGGATTGGAAGTCCCCCTTCAGATACGAGGGCGGTCAGTGAAGATTCTTGTTACAGGTGGTGCGGGTTTCATCGGGTCCGCAGTGGTCCGGCTTGCGATTGCGCGCGGTCATGACGTGGTGAACCTTGATGCGCTGACCTATGCCGCCTGCCTCGACAATGTGGCCTCGGTAGCGGAATATAGCGGCTACGCTTTTGAACTAGTGGATATCCGTGACCGCAAGTCGCTCGATCGTATTTTTGCCGAACACCGGCCCGATGCAGTCATGCACCTCGCAGCCGAAAGCCACGTTGACCGTTCGATCGACGGGCCCTCGGAATTCATGGAAACCAATATCCTCGGCACGTTCAACATGCTGGAAGCTGCGCGCAATCACTGGGCGGAGCAGGGCAAGCCCGAGCGTTTCCGGTTTCATCACATTAGCACGGACGAGGTCTATGGATCGCTGGCACCCGATGGGGACGACATGTTCACCGAGGACACGCCCTATGATCCTCGCAGCCCCTACTCTGCGTCCAAGGCTTCGTCGGATCACCTCGTCAGGGCTTGGGCGGAAACATACGGGCTGCCCGTTCTGATCACCAATTGCTCAAACAATTACGGGCCGTTCCATTTCCCCGAGAAGCTGATCCCGGTTGTCATCATCAATGCGATCCATGGTGAGCCGCTACCGATCTATGGTGATGGTTCCAATGTGCGTGACTGGCTCTATGTCGAAGACCATGCCAATGCGCTGCTCACCGTGCTTGCAAAGGGCGAACCTGGGCGAACCTACAATATCGGTGGTGAAAACGAGTCGAGCAATCTCGAACTCGTGAAGACCCTGTGTGCCATTCTCGACCGAATGTGCCCGCGCGAGGACGGAAAATCCTACGCCGAACAGATCACCTTTGTCGCCGATCGTCCGGGCCATGATGCACGCTATGCGATCGATCCGGAACGGATCCGGAGCGAACTGGGGTGGCGTCCGTCGGTAACGGTCGAAGAAGGGTTGGAACGCACCGTACGCTGGTACCTCGACAACGAGGCATGGTGGCGCCCGCTGCTGGACCGGACCGGTGTCGGCAAGAGGCTCGGAACAAGGGTATGATACTGGTCTTCGGATCGACTGGCCAGCTGGCGCACGAATTGCGACTGCTCGATGCCGATCTGCTATTCCTGTCGCGTGAGCAGGCCGACCTGTCTCGTCCCCGGGAATGCGCGGAGGCAATAGTGCGGCACAATCCTGATGCCGTGATAAATGCTGCTGCCTTCACCGATGTCGATGGAGCAGAGGAACACGAGAGCCTTGCTATGTTGGTCAACGGCGCCGCGCCGACCGCAATGGCGCAGGCCTGTGCGGCGGCCGGAATACCCTTCGTCAACGTATCGAGCGATTACGTGTTCGACGGAAGCGGCAGCGGCGCGTGGACCGTGGATGCCCAAACCTCTCCGCAGAACGCGTATGGCCGTTCCAAGGCCGCAGGAGAGTATGGTGTGCGAAGTGCGGGAGGCGCCTATGTCAACCTGCGCACGAGTTGGGTCTTCTCCGGGCATGGCCGGAATTTTCTTACTACCATGCTGGCATTGGGCAAAGAGCGTGACAATCTTACAATCGTCGCCGACCAGATAGGTGGCCCGACGCCCGCATCCGATCTGGGCGTCGCCTGCCTGGCGATCGCCCGCAAGCTCGTCGAAGAGCCATCGCTTGCAGGAACCTACCACTTGTCGGGTGCGCCTGACGTGAGTTGGGCTGATTTCGCTCGCGCAATCTTCGCCGAAAGTGGCGAAGACGTAAAGGTTGTCGACATCCCGACTTCTGAATACCCGCGTCCCGCAACACGACCGCTCAACAGCCGAATGGATTGCAGCGGGCTGGCAGCTTTCAGTCTGGAGCGGCCGGACTGGCGCAAGACGGTTCGCAACATCATTCGATCGCGAGGAAACTCATGACACAACGCAAAGGCATCATCCTTGCCGGTGGATCGGGCACCCGGCTCTATCCGATCACAATGGCTATTTCGAAACAGCTGATGCCCATCTATGACAAGCCGATGATCTATTACCCGCTCAGCGTGCTCATGCTGGCGGGTATCCGCGAAGTCCTGATTATCACCACCCCGCAGGATGCAGACCAATTCCGTCGATTGTTGGGTGATGGCTCGCAGTGGGGCATTGTCATCGAATACGCCGTGCAACCGGAGCCAAAGGGTTTGGCGCAGGCCTTCACCATTGGCGCCGACTTCGTAGGAGGCAATCCCTCCTGCCTCGTGCTCGGGGATAATATCTTCTATGGGCACGGCTTCGTCGACCTGCTGGGGGCCGCCAATAGCCGAGATGAGGGCGCCACTGTCTTTGCCTACAAGGTGGACGATCCTGAGCGCTACGGAGTTGTGGAGTTCGACAGCGAAATGCGTGCGCTTTCGATCGAGGAAAAGCCGGTAAAGCCGAAGTCGGATTACGCCGTCACCGGCCTTTATTTCTACGATCCACAGGTCCTCGATATGGCTGCCAACCTGCAGCCATCGGCACGCGGCGAGCTCGAAATTACCGATATCAACCGGCTCTATCTCGAGCGTGGCGAATTGCAGGTCGAACTGATGGGGCGCGGCTATGCCTGGCTGGATACTGGCACCCCGGACAGCCTGATGGAGGCAGCCACCTATGTGGGAACGCTCGAACGACGGCAGGGCCTGAAGATTGCTTCACCGGAGGAAATCGCCTTCAGCAATGGTTTCATCGATGCGGCCGGCCTCGGCAAATGCATCGATGCGCATGGCAAAAGCAAATACTCAGCATATCTCAGGCGTCTGATCGACGGGTGACCGACCAGGCATGATTTCCATCATCATCCCTTACTACTATGGCCACGCAGTGGTGAAGCGCGCGTTGCTGGCCTGCGTCCCGGGCCTCGCGATCGATGCCCAGGTGATCCTGGCGTTCGATTCACCGGAGGACGAAGCTGCACGTGAGATCAAGGAGTGGGTGCGCGCGTGCGAAGGGCGGGAGATCCCCCACACAACAATCCTGCAGAACGAGGAAAACATCGGGCCTGCTGCAACGCGCCGCGCCGCGCTTCCCTATGCCACGGGCGAATTCGTGATCCTGTGCGATCAGGATGACGAACTTACGTCCGCACGCTTCGAACGGGGCGCTATCGAAGGGGCCGATCTGATTTTATTCGAGGCGCTCCGGGTTGGGGATGAGGAAGAGCGGCTTGAGCGTCATCCTGGCATCGTCAAGCGTCTGGATCGCATTGCCAACCCTGTATGGAACCAGTTTCTTGCCAGCCGCAGGCAGCCTGCGCGGATGGGGGCGGTGACCATGTCACTGGACATCGCGCGAAGCTGTCTCTCGGAAATCGACGGCGGGGGTGAGGAGTGGGAATTCTTCATGACCGCGATTGCGCGCAGGCCCCGTGTCAAATACGACGAACGCGTTGGTATTCTGCGCCACGTGCACGGCGAAAACCTCTCGATCGTCAAGCGCAAGGAGCGCCTCTCCAACTGGAAGGCGCGTGTGGATCGGCTAGACCTAGCTCCTTTGGTCAGGAAGGCCGCCTTACGGGCGATTGGCCAACATGAGGATGCGGGAAAGTGAAGCACCGTTGCCTCCCGAACCTCTCTCTCCATGACCGAAGAGTGCCAAGGTGAACAAGCGCAGTCAGATATTCAGCGGCGCGCGCTGGACGGCAATGAGCACGGTGCTGACGGCACTGTTAACCGTGCTGCAGATAGTGATTCTGTCGCGCTTTCTTGATGCGGCGGAGTTCGGCATCTACGCATCAATCACGGCTGTCACCATGCTGCTGGCTACGCTGGCGACATCTGGTTTTCCGGATTACCTCGTGGTAACCAAGGACGAAGATGGCCGCATTCGGTCAACACTCTACTGGCTGTCGGCGGGCCTGTCCGTCATCGTTTTCGCCGTCTTCCTGGCGCTTTCCCCCGCGCTCTCACGATTACTGCACGATGGCACGACTGCCGATCTATTCTGGATTTCTGGCCTGCATATATTGCTGACCGGTTTCACCGAGAATTTCCGCGCGTCGCTGCGCAAGAAGATGCGGTTCGGCATCGTGGCGAAAGCTGGCCTGACAAGCACGATAGCAGGCTTCGCACTGTCCCTCCTGCTCATCTTCTTCATGCAGGATGCTCGAGTGCTAATCTACTCTTGGGTATTCACTACCGGCGTTTCTGCAGTTATTCTATTGTGGGCTGCCCACGAGAACGCAATCTTGCCTCAGACTGTATTCGACAAGTCCGAGATCCGGCCCTTTTACGAACTCGGTCGTTGGCGAACGATCACCTACGTGCTCAACATCTTCAACCAGCGTTTCGATGTGATCCTAATCACGTGGGTGCTCGGTCCGACCGCATCGGGTTTCTATTTCGTCGCGTGGCGGATTGTGATGCAGCCGCTTTCGCGCATCATGCCCATCATCACGAACCTTGCCCTGCCCGTGTTCTCCGATATCAACAATGATCGCGAAAGGATGCAGCGCGCCTATCGCAAGGCGAGCAGCCTCACTGCGCTGATCCTTTCGCCCGTGGTATTCGGCCTCATTGTGCTCTTCCCCGTACTGAATGAACTTATTCTTGGGGAGGGGTGGGGTCAGGTATCCACCCTGGTCCAGATTCTCGCGATCCTCGTCCTTAGCCGCATTTTCACTCCGCTGACCGGAGCGATCATGTTGGCACTAAAAGACTTCAAATGGTCGCTTCGCTGGCAGGCTATCATCTTTGCTTTGACGACGCCTGCCGTCCTCACCGTGGGCAGCCTAAGCCCCGACACGGTTTCCCTGGCATTCACCATCGCGATCGTTCAGGCCGCGATCCTTCTTATTATGTATGCGCGGTTCCTGTACGCTTTCGAGGTCTCCGATTGGCGGCGAAATGTCAGGGATGTGCTCGGACCGTTGATTCTCGGTGCCTTTATGGGTGCTGTTCTCCTGACCCTCCGACCGCCGATTGACGCGGCGATTTCCGATATTGCGCTTGCCCGCGCTTTCGGCGGCCAAGGAGGTAGCTTGATCGTGGCAGCCGTTCTTGCAGTATCGGGCGGTGCCATCTTCATAAGCGGCGCAATCCTATTCCTGCGAAGGCATATCGACATACTGCGCGAGGTCGCCTTCAAGTGAAACGCAATCTTCCCAACCGGTAACTCACGCAAACACTATGCCTTTTTTTCGCCTGAACAATCGCATCATTCTCTATGCGCATGTGCCGAAATCTGGCGGTACGACCGTCAATCGCCGGCTGCGAGAGGCGGGCATGGAGCTCGCCTTTTTCGACGGCGCGTTCTGGACATCGGGCAAGAAACGCTGGAACCGGTCCTCACCGCAGCACATTTCCAACGCCGATCGCGACCTGCTGTTTCCGGAGGGCTTTTTTGATTACACCTTCACGGTCGTGCGCGATCCGGTCAGCCGCTTTTTGAGTGCATTCAACCACAACCGCGGACGTATTGGACATCACGTTTCCTTCGACCGTTTCCTGTCGCGGATGGAGCGGCAAGTGGCAGAGGAAGACGATTATTTCGGCCATCGCTTCGACAACCATTTTCTCCCTTCTGTTCGTATTGTTCCCCAGCAAGCCAGAGTGTTCAGGCTGGAAGACGGAATGGACGCTGTGTTTGAAGGCCTACATGAGGATCTTGGTATTTTGCGGCCAACTGAATTTAGGGTCGACAACAAGCGCGGATACGAAGTCGCGCCGAGCAGCTCGGCGATTAGGACGCTTATCAAGAGGGTAATATCCTCCCCTTCGCCAAAGCCGGAAATGCTGTCTCATAGCCAGCAAGCACGGATACGCGCGCTCTACGAAGAGGATTTTGCCGCTTTTTATCCGCAGGAGAGGGGCTGAGGCATGGCAAGCAAAGCAGCTGGCTGCGACTCTGATCGCGGCGAAAGATCGCGATTGCTTGTTGTCTCGCCAGGCGGGCTCGGAAAGCAATACCATGGTCCGGCAATTTCCATTTACCGCCTGCTGAGTCGCTTGGAGGACCGCCTGCATGTCGACGTACTGCACGGGTCTGTAGAACAAGACGATATGGCGCCCTTGAAAGGGCGTGCGATCCGCACGGGCACGGCGACTTCGCATTTTCAAGGGTCCTTCAGTTACTTGATCGGAGCCAGCTGGTTTATGTTCCGTCACCACCGCGACTACGATGTAGTGTTGCTGGCGTCGCTCAATCTGCTCACGCTTATCCCGGGCGTTATCGCGCACATGCTAGGCATTCGCGTGGTGGCGCGTGCGGCTGCTATCGCTGAGGTTTCGACTCAGACTGGCGGATCGCTGGGGAGCGCTCTTAAGCTCGCGTTGATGCGGCGGGTATCGGTTTATCTCGCCATTTCCGGCAGAATTAAGGCGGGGTTGGAGGAGGTGGCCGGAGGTGAGGGCTCAGTCCATCATATTCCCAATGGGGTCGACACCGCACGCTTCGCCCCGGTCGATCATGGACGGGCTGCACAGCTGACGCAGGAATTAGAGTTAAAGCCGGCCCCCTTACTGCGCCTGATCTGTGTCGGCGCGATGGGCAATCGGAAGGGCCAACATATCCTCGTCGAGGCGATGTCGCTGCTTCCTGAAGGCGTTGCGTTGCTCCTTGTAGGGCCCTACCGCGAACAGGGTTATAGGCAGGAGATCACCAACCTAATTTCCAAGAAGGGTTTGGAAGGTCGCGTTGATCACATTGAGTTCATGCATGATGTTGAGAAAGCCTACGGCACCGGTGCCGTTTATCTTCTTCCATCCGCTGGAGAGGGTATGCCTAACGGAATGCTCGAGGCGATGGCTTGCGGTCTTGTCCCTATAGGCACGCGCGTGTCGGGCATCGAAGACCTGATTCAGCCTGGTTGCGGACGTTTCGTAGAGCGCGATGCCAGATCTATTGCCGACGCTGTACAGGCATATATCCGCGACCCCGAAAAACTTGCCAAAGAGCGCAATCGCGCGCGCTCGCGCATCGAAGCGGCTTATAGTTCAGCGCTGGTTTCCGAGCGCTTTTTTCACCTGCTTACCAAAGGAATAAATAACTCGTTATGAGTTACAACGTCATCCTGCATGGCATGCACCGCTCGCCGAATTTCGGCGATGTTCTACTAACGCAGATCTTGTCTGACCATCTTTTCGCGTCTGGCGATGTTGGTGTAAGTCTTCTTGCTCCAACCGGAGACCTTACGGCTACATATGGGATGAGAAAGGCGCGACTTGCAGATATCTACAGGGCTGACGCGCTGATCCTTGGCGGTGGTGGGTTTTTCCAACGTATGGATGGCCCGAGAGGATCTCTGAGGGCGCTGATGAAGTATGCCTTACCGCTTTTTCTCGCACGGAAAATGGGCAAACCAGCGGCTATAATTGGTGCTGGTTCAGGGCCGATGCCGCGCCCGTGGCTTGATCACCTATTGAAAATCATGGTGCGAAAGTGTGATTTTATCGCGGTGCGTGACAAAGTCTCATTTGACTATTTCGCATCACTTATTGGACCGTCTTCTGAGGACCGGCTTTATCGCATCAGCGACCTCGTTTTTGCAATTGATGCGTGCTGGCTCTGCGAAGACGATCTGCGTTGGGCTGGCAACATTATTGAAAACATTGGCGCCGAGAGGGTTCTCGGTATTCATTTGTCCGAGCCGCCCAGTTCAAGCAAGGCATATGAAGAGATTGCTTTTTTGCTCGAAGCAGAACTGGCGCGTAATCCGGACGTTGGAATTCTTCTTCTAGAAGATCATCCGTCTGGGCTCAACCAACAGGCTGCTGCGCGTCTCGAGTTGGAGCAACGTTTGCCCAACACAAAGCTAGCATCTGTCCCATATCCCGGCGTTGAACGGTTGGCTGCGCTCTTAGCTTCCATCGATGCAGTCCTCACTAGCAAACTGCACGTCGCGCTATGTGCAGCCACGATGGGCACAATGCCATTTGCGGTTGCAAAGCATAGGAAGAATCTGGCGAGTTTCGCGGATATTGAATTGTCCCAGAATTGCCTTTTTCTAGACGAGTTCGATAGCTTTGAGCTTGCTTCGCTAGTATCGGCATTTGTAAATCACGAAGGCCCACTGGAGGTATCTGAAGATGTCCGTGATCGAGCTCGATCTGGTCTGAACCTAGCAAGTGCCTTCATCAGGGGCTGTAGATAATCATGCAAACCCAATCCTTCCGCATGAAGAAGTCCCGAACGGCTGCAGCTGCGCGTCGCGAGAATTTAGGGCGAGTTCTTTTTGGTCTAGGCCTCTCGCTCTCTATTTGCGGTTTCTATGCCGCGATGATCGTTTTTCAAATTGTCACCGGATCTATTGAGGGTACTCGTTCTTTAAGTATACCACTGCGTGTTGCCATACTTTCATTGTTAATCAGTGGCGCGATTTTACTGGCTCGTAACGTGCGGATATCTCGACCCCCGATAGTTGAGATTTTCTTGTCACTATTCGCAATTTCGTATCTCTTGAGAATATATGTTTCTCGCGGTGACGCCCACTTCCTCCACCGCGATCCTACCGAGATCTTGCTTTATTTTTTAGCTTTCTGCCTATTTCCTTTTCTCGCGATCAGACTGGTCGATATGACGTCGGCAAGGATTGCATCTATTTTTAGATTGATCGTGCTGGGCGCCTTGGCATTCGCAGTTCTTGTGTCATTTGCTTTTCAGGACATAATCAACATTGGCGCTCGAGCAGCGATCAGCTTTGGGGCGAATGATATAATTTCCCCTTTGTTCTTCTCTTACTGTGGCTCAATCGGTGTTGGGCTTGGCGTCGCCGGTTTCTTCAACACTGCGTCGAGCAAAAGAATGCGAATCTTATTGCTTGCGACCGCGATTTTAAGCCTGGTTCCCTTCTTCATTGGCGGATCCCGCGGTGCAATTGTGGCTCTAGTCCTGCCTTTCCTTTTGTTCATGCCATTTACTAGGTCGAGGAGGATTTGGGCGCGAATAGTGGCCCTAGCTTCCTTAGCGATAATGGTCGGAGTAGCTTCACTTTATCTCGACGTAACGGCTTTTCGTCGGATGAGTGAGATACTGAACGATATTGACTCCGGTGCAGCAGAAGCATCGCGGGTCTATCTGTGGACTTCGTCGTTTGAGCAATTCTGGGATAATCCTATTTTTGGCAACAGCTTAGAGAATGACACATTCTCTTATTATCCGCACAATTTCGTGCTTGAGGCGTTTATATCCACAGGGATAATCGGTGGGGTTCCCTTACTTGCGGCAGTTTGGCTCTGTGTTCGAAGGTGTCACAGTATTACGAAATTTCAGCCTCATAACTACTGGGTTGTGGTCCTCTTCTTGCAAACGCTAACTCACGCTCTCTTTTCCGGAGCGCTATACTCAGCCGTTTGGCTTTCGACCAGTATGGCATTCTTAATTTCCGTTTCGCGATCTACAGAGTTGCAGCGTCGTATTCATCGCAATTCCAAGTATCCGAATCTCAAAGATCCAGAATTAAAAGTACATCCCAAAAGATTCGTTCATTCGACCTTTGATTGATAATCGTTGGGCGTCAGAGGTAACCGATATGCGGTATTCGCCAATCTTGATTTTTGCTTACAATCGGCCCGATAGGCTTGAGGCGCTCCTCGCTTCTTTGGCGGCATGTCCGGAATTAGATGAGAGCCCCGTATCAATTTTCATCGACGGTCCAAAGGGTGACCATGACCGTGACAGTGTATTGCAGGTTGTCGAAGTTGCTGAAGCACTGGCCCCGAAACATGCTGTGATCCGGGCCAGAGACGCCAATCTCGGCTTGAAGCAATCGATCATGACGGGCGTTACTGATGCCTTGCAGCAGAATGATCGCGTCATAGTCCTCGAGGACGACCTCATTGTCTCGCCCCATCTATTGACCTACTTCAACGCAGCTTTGCGAGTTTACCGTGACTGCGAGCGGGTATGGTCTATCACGGGATATATGTTCAACGTCCCGGAGCTTGCAGTCCGAGATACATCGTTTTTTCTGCCATTTCCTAATCCTTGGGCCTGGGCAACATGGAGCAGCAGGTGGGAGAAGTTCTCCAGAATGCGGCAGCCCTGCGATCTGCCAATCAATGCCTCTAGCTTTAGGACGAGTTTCAATGCACACGGCGTGCGAGATTTCGCATCAATCCTTGATCTAGACAGGCGCGAACTAGTCAGCAGCTGGTTCATCAATTGGTATCTCGCGATGTTCAAGGATGCTGGCTTGACCATGTGGCCGCCTAAGCCGCTTGTATCAAATCAAGGAGGAGCGGATGGCACTCATGCTACGGTGCTTAATCTGCACCGGTTTCTCCCGCGCCCACCGCTTTCGAATGAGTTTCTGCCCGAATTTCCTTCCGACATCACCGTGGATTATGCCGCGTTGGACATGATTCGTGGATCTACAGACGCAAGGCTTCAACGCGCAGTGTCGGTGATTGGAGGAATAAGGCGCCGCATTGGCAACAAGCTGAGAATATAAAATGATCTCAACCCTGATTAGGCTTTTTAGACCAATATACCGAGCTTATAACCGGCGAATTGCAGTAAGAGGCAACGTACACATAGGCGCCAAGTGTATTATTGGGCCTCACAGCTATCTCCGCGCTCCAGACAAAATGGAGATTGGAAAGCATGTGCACATTGGAAGGAATTTCTTCCTAGCTTGTAACGGCTCAATCGGAGATGGAGTCCTCATATCGAGCTATGTATCAGTAGTTGGGCGGCATGATCATGACATGAAAGCTGTTGGAAGCTATATTAGTGATGCCCCATGGATTTACGCGCCCGATGCAAGAGCTAGAGATAGTCGCGATTCGATATTGGTTGGTGATGACGTCTGGATAGGCTTTGGAGCGATTTTGCTTAGCGGGATTACCGTCGGTCGCGGCGCAGTTATTGGTGCGGGCTCTATCGTCACAAAAGATGTAGAGCCCTACGAGATTGTGGTGGGCTCTCCTGCCAGAACTTTGGGCTCACGCTTCAATGAAAAGGAAGCGATCGCGCACGAGACAATTTTGAGATCTTCACGGTGAAATCAACTACCGACCTAACGCTGAGAAATTTTCGGGGTCTATGGATGAATTTCAAGAAACCTTATTGTCTCTGTCATTGGCCTTGCAGAAAACACAGTGTTTCTATCCACCAAGGTGCCTGATTGTCCCAGGGCACCCTTTCCCTAGATATGGGGTCCCAGCCTCCCCAGATGACTATCCCGTCGGCGATTGATACCAGCGTTTCCAGCTGTAGTCGCCAAAACTTCCGTGGAATCGGCTCTAATGTCCCGGCGGTCCCGTTGTAGTGGAAATCGGGCCAAATGAATGGAATCACCGGTTTGTTTGAGATGCGCCTGGCTTCACTGATTTGTGCACGAGCGTAGCGTTGCCATTGCGTGGGGTTGTCATGAAAAGTGTAAAGCGATGGAAACACCAGATCGACAGATCGGGCGAGCGACGACATCAGCGTGTTCAGATCCTGCCATTCCTTGAATTCGGGCGAGTCCCTTGCCCCGATGGAGCCCCAGTAATTCCGGCGTGGTAGGTATTCGTAAATACCGATTGGGCGGTCGCCGGCATACCGTGCAAAGGTTTCTGTGATCCGCCGGAGACCCTCCCTTGAAGCAATCGCCTCTTCTCGGGTGCGTGTTTTATAGAATTCAAAATCCATCACGAGTGGGGCACCATCATTCGGCAATCGCTCGATCCGCTCAGCAACGAGATCAGGATCAGGAGTTGAGAACCTCGATTCCCCATCCTTCCAGATCCCTCGGTCGAACAAGTAGATCGGATTGATCCCCCATTGGCGCAGGTCGGGTTCGTTGGAGTGTAGCAGCGCGCCATAGACAGTGAAGCGATTGCTCGAGGGCGGGCGGAGAAATCCGGGGGAGCCCTGCAAGAGCATACCCGTCCCGAGCCAGCCGGCAAACGAACGTCGCGAGAGATTAGGCAATATTGTGTTCCTTCCAATCAGTCTCGACGGGATTTCAACAGTAAGCGACGAAATATGGCCTCGGGATTAAGGGGCCTGCAATGGCCGCCATATCATGCATTGCCTTGCGCGGTCTGCGGCGATGCCCTAATCGCTACCGATCCTCTGACAAATAGCACTTTCGTGAAGCTGCCGAGCCGAACGGTGCACGAGAAAATCCAGGATCGCCGAAAAACGAGCTATGAAGATATCCGTCGTCACTGCTGTCTACAATCGCGCAGGTACGATCCGCGAGGCTATGGAAAGCGTGCAGTCGCAGACATTTGCGAATGTCGAACACATCATACAGGATGGCGGATCCAGCGACGGCACGCTCGACGTGGTGCGCGAACTGGCTGGCGATGCGACCAGCCTGGTTTCGGAGCGTGACGAAGGAATCTACGATGCGATCAATCGCGGTATTGGTCGCGCTTCGGGCGATGTTGTGGGACTAATGCATTCCGATGATCTCTTTGCCTCGCCGACCGTATTGGAAAAGGTTGCAGCGCGTTTCGCCGATCCCGCAATCGACGCTGTCTATGGTGATCTGCAATATGTCGCGGCCAGCGATCCGGGCAAGGTTATCCGCTATTGGCGAGCGGGAGAATTCGCGCCCGGCAGGCTTCGCCAAGGCTGGATGCCACCCCACCCGACATTTTATATCCGACGAAAGGTGTTCGAGCGGTACGGCTTATATGATACGTCGCTTCAGATCGCAGCGGACTACGATGCGATGCTGCGGTACCTGACACACGGCCAGATCAAGACAGCATACGTTTCAGAAGTGCTTGTAAAAATGCGCATGGGCGGCGAGAGCAATCGTTCGCTCGAACGAATCTTGCGCAAGAGCCGTGAAGACCTGCTCGCCATACGTCGCAATGGTATTGGTGGCCCAAGCGTGCTCTTCCAGAAGAACCTGCGCAAACTGGGCCAATTTTTCCTCAAGGACTAGTTCAACAGATGACGAAAACCGCACTTATAACCGGCATTACCGGGCAAGACGGTTCATACCTCGCCGAATTCCTGCTAGAAAAGGGATACGACGTGCATGGGATCAAGCGCCGTGCTTCATCGTTTAACACACAGCGCATTGATCATATCTATCAGGATCCGCACGAGCGGAATCCAAAGCTCACTTTGCACTATGGTGACCTTTCGGACACTTCTAACCTCACTCGCATTATCCACGATGTTCAACCCGACGAAATCTACAACCTCGCGGCACAATCGCACGTTGCTGTAAGCTTCGAGTCGCCTGAATACACCGCCGACGTCGACGCTTTGGGAACCCTACGTTTGCTCGAGGCGATCCGGTTTTTAGATCTCGAAAAGCGGGCGCGCTTCTATCAGGCTTCGACTTCTGAGCTTTATGGCCTAGTACAGGAAGTGCCACAGAAGGAAACAACGCCATTTTATCCGCGCTCGCCGTATGCCGTTGCTAAGCTCTATTCTTACTGGATCACGGTGAACTACCGTGAGGCCTATGGCCTCTATGCGTGCAATGGCATTCTCTTCAATCACGAGAGTCCGCGGCGCGGTGAAACCTTTGTGACGCGCAAAATAACGCGTGGCTTGGCGAACATAGGACAGGGTCTCGAGCCGTGCCTTTATATGGGCAATATCGATGCGCTGCGGGATTGGGGTCATGCGCATGACTATGTGCGCATGCAGTGGATGATGCTTCAACAGGATATTCCAGAAGATTTCGTTATTGCGACCGGACAGCAGTACTCGGTGCGCGAGTTCATTCGGTGGTCGGCAGAGGAATTGGGTATCGCACTCGAATTCTCAGGTGAGGGCATTGACGAGATCGCAACCGTCGCAAGCATTTGTGGAGATCGGGCGCCCGCCCTCAATGTCGGCGACGTAATCATGCGGATTGACCCGCGCTATTTCCGTCCGGCCGAAGTCGAGACGCTGCTTGGGGATCCAAGTAAGGCGCGTGACAAGCTTGGCTGGGAGCCTGAGATCACTGCGCGTGAGATGTGCGCTGAAATGATTGCGGCGGACCTCAAAGAGGCCCAGCGCCATGCTTTCCTCAAGTCCAATGGTTTCGAGCTGCCGGTGAGTATTGAGAGCTAGAGGCGCCAGGCGATGAAGATTTATCTCGCAGGCCATCGCGGCATGGTGGGCGGCGCTATTCTGCGTCGGCTCGAAGATCGCAAAGAGAGTGGCGAAGAGTTCGAGCTGGTAACGCGCACTCACGCTGAACTCGACCTTACTGACCAGTCTGCAGTGCGGGCATTTCTCATGGCCGAGCGCCCCGATGCGGTGATACTAGCTGCAGCCAAAGTCGGTGGTATTCACGCCAACAATACTTATCCGGCAGACTTCATCTATGAGAACCTGATGATGGAGGCGAACGTAGTCCACCAGGCTTTCGAGGCGGGTGTCAGGCGCCTGCTTTTCCTTGGTTCGTCTTGTATCTATCCAAAGGAAGCGCCGCAGCCGATGGTTGAGCATGCCCTGATGACAGGCGTACTTGAACCCACAAACGAGCCATATGCAATTGCTAAGATCGCTGGCATCAAGCTCTGCGAGAGCTACAATCGCCAACACGGCACTGATTATCGTTCTGTCATGCCAACCAACCTTTACGGTCCCGGCGACAATTTCCATTCTGAGAACAGCCATGTGCTTCCAGCTCTGATGCGCCGGTTCCACGAAGCTGTGCAGGAGGGGCGCGACGAAGTGGTGATCTGGGGAACGGGAACGCCGCGGCGCGAGTTTTTGCATGTCGACGACATGGCCGCCGCTTCGCTCTTCGTGCTCGACCTCCCGCGCAAGCAGTATGAGGCTAATACCCAACCCATGCTGAGCCATATCAATGTCGGTTGCGGTGAGGACATCTCGATCCTCGAGTTGGCGCAACTGGTCGCTCATGTTACCGGCTTCGACGGCCGGATCACGACAGATCCGACCAAGCCCGATGGCACCATGCGCAAACTTATGGATGTGAATAGGCTGAACCAGTTGGGCTGGTTTCCGACAATTGGTCTCGAGCAGGGCGTAGAAGAAACCTATCGCTGGTTTCTTGAGAACGTCGAGACGGCGCGCCATTGAATTTGCTTGGTTTCAAGGGAAGTCTTTTCACATCGCGGTAAGCAGATTGGCGGGGCAAATGCGCGATAACGTGCGTTCTTGTGGATGAGATGGACGATTGTAACGACGCGGTTGCAATGCATGCGGATAAGCGACATGGGAGCGATGACCACCAGAAGGAACCGGTTTTTGCCCGCGAGGGCGCGGTGCAAGAAGAATGAATGCAGTTCAAAAACAGATGGGTGCATGTAGCTCAGCCTCAAAGGCGTGGATCTTTCTTGGCGCATTTGCATTGTTGGTTGTCTTTACCGGTGGCGCCTCTCGCTTCGATGCCATTCAGATCGTTCCCTTGCGGTCGCTCTCCTGTCTGATGCTAATTCCTGCAATCTATTACTTTTCGCTGAAGGAAATGCGAAGGGAATGGGTCCTTCTCGCCCTATTGGGTGCACTGGCCTTGCTCACTGCGGTGCAGCTCGTTCCATTGCCGCCCTCGATCTGGCGGGCCTTGCCGGGTAGAGAGGTAATTGTCGGCCTCGACGAAGCTCTTGGCATGGAAGACGTTTGGCGTCCTTTGACTATGACGCCAATGCGGACCTGGAATGCGCTGGGGGCATTGGTGGTGCCCGTTGCTGGCTTGCTCCTGGCAATATCCCTTGCAGCCTCGGCGCGCGTCTTGCTCCACGTCGTTGCAGGGTTGGGGGTGCTCAATGCCCTTCTAGGGCTGATGCAAGTTGCAAGCGGCCGCTTCAGTCCACTCTATCTTTATGAAGTGACCAATCGTGGAGGGGTGGTCGGGATCTTTGCCAATGAGAACCACTCCGGAATATTCGCGGCATGTTGCATGCTGGTAGTGGCTCATCTCGGCATAAGATCATGGACGGACCGGGGGCACAAATGGATGCGTTTAATTTATCCGGCTGCCTTTGTTCTCATTCTACTCGCCGCGCTCGTGGGAGGATCACGGGCCGGTTTCGCCGCTGCTTTAGGGGCAGTGTTTGTGTCTTTCGGGATGTTCGCCTTGGCGCCGAGCTTCGGAAAGGGGCGGTCTGCCGGTGACCCAATCCGCGCTTGGATGGATCGGCACCCGGCGGTGACGATCGTACTGCCGCTCATTGCTGTTTTGATGACCGTATTCTCGTTCGTGGCACTGGGAAGAAGCTCTGCCTTTGTCGATCTTCTTGCACGAGACAGTTTCGCCGACTTGAGGTGGGAACTCTGGCCAGTGTTGGCTGATATGCTTAGCACCTTCTGGCTCGTGGGTAGCGGGTTTGGTTCATTTGAGCAGGTATATCGGGTGTATGAACCAGCCGAACTGCTGATGCCACGATATGTCAACCAGGCCCACAACGATTGGCTGCAGTTGCTCATCGAAGGTGGGATATTGTCAGGTGCACTTCTCGTGGCCACTTTGCTTTGGGTGGCTAAGTCAATCTGGAAGCTGGCCAGAGTGAATTCAGGGAGAGCCACCGCGCTATTCTGGTTTGGACTATTCGCGATTATCGGGGGGGCTTCCCTCGTCGATTATCCGCTCAGGACTCCGCTGTTCCAAATCGTTTGCGTATGGCTTTTGCTCGCACTTTCACGCGATTATCGCGGCCATAAAGCAACATAAATTGCTAGAAGGTGCGCATGTTTCTGAAGGCTGGTACCCCCGAGCGAAAATCACGCTATGGGCAATTGATATTGTGAATGAAGTGAGTTGAGTGATGGTTTTCAAGTGCAAGTTCTTTATCCTGTCATCGGCAATGGTCCTGGCGGCTTGTGCGACAGATCGAACTTACGGCGAAGCGCCCGGCATCGAGGTGGCAGCGCTCGAAAGTTTGCCGGCTCCCAGAATCGAGAATCTTTTTGTTTTCGGGCCTCAGGACTCCATGGAGATTGAGGTCGTGGGGGCTGAACGGCTCAGCGGCACCTATCTGACGGACGGGCAGGGCCAAATTTCATTTCCGCTGCTGGGCTTGCTTCAATTCCAAGGTCTTGCTCCGGATGAGGCTGCGGAGCTAATTGCGGACAGGCTGCGAGGCAGCTATGTGCGCGATCCGCAGGTTAGAATTATTCCGAGTGAGATTCCTCCTCATACCGTCTCTATCGGCGGGCAAGTCGATAAGCCTGGTGAGTATCCAGTGCTGGGCAGGCAATCGCTCCTGCGAGTCGTGAACCAAGCGGGTGGATTGGCCCAATACGCAAAGCTTGATGATGTACTTATTATGCGAACAGTGGATGGGCAGCGGTATGTCGGTGCGTATAACATTGAAGCAATTCAGCGCGGCAATTATGAGGATCCGACCGTTTTCCCCAATGACGTAATCTTTGTTGGCGATTCCCCTGCTCGGCGTAGGTTTGATCGCATTCTTAGCTTTGTGCCTCTTCTAACGAGTTCAGTAATTATGATTGATCGGATTTCGAATTGAACACTCATAATTTTTCCGTTTCCGAGCTTGATGGGCGTGAACAGGGGGGGCTTGTTGGCGAGGGCGCAGGTCGCGAAGAGGACGGGTTTGCTCTGGACCTTGAGCGGTATTGGCACGAAGCGATCAGTTTAAAATACTGGCTTTCGGCCATTGTTATAGCAGGTGTTTTGTTGGGAATACTTGTTACGCTACTTTCCACTCCTCTTTATCGAGCAAGTTCGCGTCTTGAAGTGTCTCAAGTCGCCGCAGACATCACGAATCTGGATTCTCTTGATGCTGATGCCAAGGTGTCCGAGCTTCAATATCTGAATACTCAGTACGAATTGCTAACTTCGAACTTCATGGCTGAGCGCGTAATCGAAGCGGGCAATCTGACGCGTAGCGAGGCCTTCCGAACCGCGTTTGCGATCGAAGATGAAGAAGGTCTTCGTCCGGCTATCGAATCTGCGCTTTTCGATAATATCAGTATCGAACCAATCACTCAGTCCAGTCTTGTAGACGTGAATTTTTCCAGTCCAGACCCGTTGGTGTCGGCTGAAATTTCAAATTTGTGGGTCCAAGAGTTCGTTGCAGCAAACTATGAGAAGCGGTTCGGTGCGAATATTGAGGCCCGAGACTTTCTCCAAAGTCAGATTGCCGAGCTTAGAGAGCGCCTAGCTCAATCTGAGCAGGAGCTCGTCGAGTATGCCAATGCAAACGAAATTTTGGTTTTGAATGCTGGTGGCGAATCTGGTTCTGAAAGTGCTGGGCAAACGTTGATAGGAGCAGACCTGCAAGCCCTCAATACGGCCTTGGCCGTTGCAGTGGCGGATAGGGTAAGTGCTCAAGCTGCTGTTGTGGCGGGTAATTTTCCGAGTTCGGATCCGCGCAATCAACTTCTCTCTGCCTTGAGCGAAGCGGAGGCGGAACTCGCTGTTCTCCTTTCTAACTTTGGTCCGGATTATCCAGAGGTTGAGGAAAAGCAGGCTGAGGTGAATGCATTGCGGTCTGCCATTTCGAGCGGCGGTCAGGATCTCTTGCAAGCCGCCCGAATTCGCGAGGCGGAGCTGCGCAGCCAGGTGGAGGCTGCCAAGGACCGCTTTCTTGGACAGCAAGGTCAAGGAATCCGCTACGGTATTCTCAAGCGCGAGGTTGATACCAATCGCGAGATTTACGATGCCTTGCTGCAACGCTTTAAAGAGTTGGAGGCATCAGGTGCGGGCCAGAACAACATTCAGATAATTGATCTCGCGGAGGTGCCGCGCAATCCTTACGCGCCCTCGCTGATCCAAAATTTATTTGTAGCCTTAGTCGCTAGCTTGGTCGCTGCAGCGGGAATTGTATACCTTAGAGTAACATTGAGCCAGACGCTGCAGGATCCTGAAGACGTCCGTCGCCGGCTCGGTTTGCCGCTTCTTGGTGCGATACCGCGGAATACAGAAGGCAGCATGTTGGACCGCATACAGGAGCGATCATCCGAGATCAGCGAAGCTTACACGACGGTCAGAACCAATTTGAATTTTCTCACGCCTCAAGGTGCGCCAAAGGTTCTCATGCTGACATCCACGGTTCCTTCAGAAGGCAAAAGCATATCGACAGTCGGTATTGCGACCAGCTTTGCCCAGTTGGGTAAGCGAGTCCTCTTGATTGACGCAGATCTTCGTAACTCGAAGCTCCGCGACACTCTTGATCTCCACGGCTATGACAAAGGTGGACTTGTACCATTGCTCGCGAACCAGGAATCGGATCTATCATCGCAGATTGTTTCCCTTCCTGAATTGGGTTTTGATTTTCTGCCAATGGGACGAACTCCTCCCAACCCTGTCGAACTTCTCGCTGGAGATAGTTTTTCAGAAGTACTCAAGTCTGCCAAAGCTGCATATGATCAAGTTCTGGTCGACGGTGCACCAATGCTAGCCTTGGCTGACGCTATTGAAATGTCCAAAGCTGTAGATGGGGTAGTCTTCGTAATCGAAACCGATCGGATAAAGCTCCGAGGGATTGAGAACGCGCTTGGCAGACTGATGCGATCGGGTGGGCAGATCTACGGAGCTATCGTTACTAAAGTTGGACAGAAGAATACAGCTTACGGCTACGGCTATGGCTACGGCTACGGCTACGGTTATGGGTACGGTGATGCAGAGAAGACGGAAAACGCCTGAAGAAGAATTAGGCTAGGAAATGAAACTAGTTCATCCACTCCGAATTACCTTAGCCGGTATATTTTCTGTCGCTCTTGCCGCAGTCTTGGCCGCCCAGTCGGCAGGCATCACTCTTACGCGCAAGGAGCCGGAAACTGCGTTAATGCTCTTTCCAAGCAATGGTCTTGCTCAAGAAAATTTAGCGGCTGCAATTTTTGAAGCGGATCTCGTAGTTTCTCGAGAGGCGGAGGGCGCAGCGCAAACGGCAAAGCCGTCGGCGTTTGCTTCATATCTCAGTGAGCCTCTGACGCCTGAGGTGCATGCAATTCTCGCTCTAACGCAGGGTAGAAGGGAAGTGCGTTCGGAGGTAATCAGTCGGGCGTCAGAGCTCGATAAGCGTGAGACCATGTTACAGGGCCTTGTGCTGCAAGAGTACGTGAATGATGGCAATTACACTGGCGTTATAACCACCCTCGATCGTATCTTGCGCGTCCGACCATCTAGGTCGACTGAATTGTTTCCAGTTTTGTCAACCGTTTTCGTTCAGGATGGAGCTACAGAGCAGTTCGCTGGCGTACTCAATGGTACGTCACCCTGGCATGAAGAATTTTTAAGTTATGCCGTTCGACAAGATGCTGCTTTGGCCAATCTTGCTAGACTGCGTAGGCTGATTACCTTCGGAAACGTGGAGATCGATAAAGCCCTTCTGAGAAATCTTGTTAGGGAAGGTAAGGTCGAGACCGGATACGGACTCTATGATGAAATCTTCGTCAGCACTAATGAGTCTGCGCAAGTAGGGCTTCTGCAATGGGATTCAGATTTTGTCCCGTTCGATTGGCGCTTTGCCGATGGCGCCGATTTCCGTGCGCAACGGAACTTGGATTCTGATCAATTGCAACTCTATGTCCGGGCAGGGCAGGGCGGGATCTTCGCCCGTCGAATAATCAAGGCGCCTGAAGGTCCGTTTACAGTCAGTGCGCAACACGAGATCAAACCACAAGAGTTGGCGGACGATGTTAGACTCTTCCTCAGATGCACTGATGACCCCCAGCCGTTCTTTGAGGCAAGGTTTGGAGCGGCGCGCTTCCAGCAATTGGTCAATGATATTCCATCCGAGTGTTCTTTTATTGAGGTCCAGCTTCATGCTCGGGCTTGGTCGGGCAAATCTGCGCTGAGAGGTTTAATTTCTCCCCTCAGAATCACGCAATGACTAAACTTGGGATCTAGCGGAACCGCAATGGGTTGCATGCAGCACTATCGGGTGGGGTCCGACTTTGGTGATTCAAGAAATATTGCTCTTTAATTTTAGGCTTTTTTGGAAAGCCCGGATGCGAGCGCGAAACTTGGGTCCTTTTGGCTGCTCAACAAAGCCTGTGTTGTGCTAAAGTCACACAGAGTTTAGTAAACCATTCATAAATGACGATTAAACCATAACTTATCGGACGTGTAGTCGGTAAAGGGGTTGAGTTCCATTACCTTATGGGATATTCCGCTGCCTGACTAAGTCACAGAAGGCTATCGAGCGAGGTGGCCAAAACTAGGAGACGCACAATATGAAGAAAATTATGCTCCCGATCGCCGCAGTCGCTATGGCTGCTACGCCGGTCGTTGCAACTGCAGCAGAGCGCAGCTCGCAGCCCGCTGAAGAGATTTCGGAAGCTGGTGGTAGCGCGACCATTATCGCTATCCTGGCAGCAGCCGCTGTAATCGCCGGTATCATCATTGCCGTCGATGATGATGATGATGACCTGCCCGTCAGCGTCTAATCACTAGACTTCATAGTTTAGAGAGCCGGCCGCGCGAGATGCGCGGTCGGTTTTTTTGTTTCTGAAATCGCTGCTGTCCGGAATTGCTGACACTCGGTTTGGCGTCGCCAACCTCTTCACCAGGCTAGGGTGAGTCAATTACGAGCGTGGACAGCTCTAACGCGTTCCTTGCGAAATTTACGGCTTCAAGCGATCCTGGTGCAGTACGGTACCAAGCGTCACGACTAAGCTTGGAGCCAACCCGCCGGTTTCGGCAGGCTCCTCATGCGTTTCAATGTGGGAAGCGCGAACGCAGCCGAAGGTCCAAGAGGCACCGGGCGCTATCTGAAACTCTGTTCGATGGTGGGCGTACCAAGGTTCGAACTTGGGACCCCTACGATGTCAACATAGTGCTCTACCACTGAGCTATACGCCCGCACCATCGAATGCCCTTCAATTGGGCAGGCGCGCCATCTAGCGAGCACTTTGAAAGCGCGCAAGAGGCAATCTCATATAAAATATCAGAGTTGTGCGCTGACCCTGTCTTCGAGCACGCGCTCGACCTCCAGAACGAGGTCGCGCAGGTGAAACGGCTTGGATAGGACCTTGGCATTCGGCTGCTCGCGGCTTGCCTTCAGGGTGACCGCGGCGAAGCCCGTGATGAACATCACTTTCGTGGTCGGGCTGATCTCGTTGCAGCGCTGGGCAAGCTCAATGCCGTCCATTTCGGGCATCACGATATCCGACAGCAGCAGGTCGTAGTGATCATCTTCGAGCAAGGGCAGGGCGGATGTGCCGCGGTCAACCGCGTCGACAGAATAGCCGGCATTCGCGAGCGCGCGCTCGAGATAGGTGCGCATGGCCTCGTCGTCTTCGGCCAGCAGGATTCGTTTCTGATGCAGCTCACTCATGCCCATGTCCTTAGCTCAAATGGCTTAACAAATCTTCCGTCGCGTTCACTATTGTCCCTAATCGAGACCGACTTCTTTGACTTGCCCTGACCGAGCGGCCAGCATCAAGCAAATTCTTGGCGGATTACCGTATGATTCGCCGCAACACGGGATGGACGCGGCCAACATGGATGGACCGGGATTCACGCTGGAAATGCCCCCTTCGCCGGCCTTGCCGGTAATAATTGCGGCGCCCCACGGCGGGCGTGCCTATTCCGATGACCTCCTCGCCAATTTCCGTGATCCTGCAAGCCGACTGAGGCTGGAAGACAGGCATGTCGACGGCCTCGCCCGCAGCATTGCGGAGGAAACGGGCGCCCCCCTCCTGGTGGCACATGCCCCAAGGGCAGTGATCGACCTCAACCGCGCACCGGACGATATCGACTGGACCATGGTTCACGGGACGAAAGCCACCAAGGTGCGCCATTCGCTGGCCAATCGCAGGGCGCGCAGTGGCCTCGGTCTCGTCCCCAGACGCTTGCCTGGGCTGGGCGAGATCTGGAAGAGACCACTTGAACGGACCGACCTAGACGAGAGGATCGAGACGATCCATCGCCCCTATCACCAGACGCTCGGCAGGACGCTGGAGCAGCTGCGCGACCACTGGGGGGCGGCGCTGCTCATCGACCTGCACTCCATGCCGCCGCTCCGCCGGAAGCATCCGGAAGAGGTGACGGCGGAATTCGTGATCGGAGACCGCTTCGGATCAAGCTGTGACAGCCGCTTTGTGGCCTGCGCCCTCAAACATTTCGGCGAGGCGGGAAGGCCGGTGGCGCATAACCGCCCCTATTCGGGAGGATATGTCCTCGACCGGCACGGAGCGCCGCTTCGCAGGATCCATGCGATGCAGGTCGAGGTCTGCCGTGCAACCTATCTCGATGCACGCCTCGAAAGCGAAAGCGCGCGCCAGCCGGCCATTGCGAAGCTGCTGTCCGGACTGGTCAGGAAGCTGGCTTCCGAAGTGGCCGAAATCGGTAGTCGCGGGCAATTGCCGCAGGCCGCCGAATAACCCCGCAATTGCCATGAAAAAACCACCCCGTGCTCTGCGCACGAGGTGGCCAAGGTTCAGGGAGGTTGGTGCACTCTCATGCACCATGTCGACAGGCTATGAGGGGAGCGCTGCCGACACATTGAAGATGGGCATCGTCCACTTCCGTTTCAAGCAAAGAAAAAGTGGTGGAATCGGCCTTCCCGGCGCGATTCCACCACTTTTCGTCGCTATTTTTGCCTAGGGGCAGGGGTGCCGGATCAGGCGCTTGCCTGGGCGTTCGGCTGCGGAGCCTTGCCCTGCTGTGCCTGGCGCGCGAAGATCGTGCGCATCAGTTCGAGCGAGTAGATGTGGGCGTGGACCAGCATCAGGATGCCGTTCTTGTGCCATTCGGCGACCTTTTCGTCGCTCAGTTCGCGCAGCTTTTCCTGGTCGACCATCTTGAAGCCGCGATAGAGGAAGGGCTGTTCTTCGCCTTCGCGCTGGATGGCGACTTCGCCGTCCATGAGCAGGCCGTTGTCCTTGAGTTCGGTCAGGAACGCCTGCGTGCGCTGGGCGGCCTGCTCAAAGTGCTGGCAGAACTCCAGGACGCGCTTGGTTGCGTCGGTGGTGTTGCCTTCATCGTCGAAAAGACGCTCGCCTTCGTCGAATTCACCAACGGCATCGGTGGTCGGGTCGAACATGAGCGAGAGATCAGTCGCGTCCTGCTGCAGCTTGGCGAGCATGAACGGATAACGGCGGATGTAAGCCGGGATGTAAACGGCTTCGGTGACCTTGCCGGCGTCGTCGACGAAGGTGTTCACGCCTTCGTTGAGGCCCATGAGGGCAAGCGGAAGCGGGTTGTCGCCGCTCGAGAAGACGATCGGGAAGTGACGCTGCGACTGCACGAACTCGTCGACGGTCAGCGGAATGGCGTGGGCCTTGGAAAGCCATGGTGCGCTGTCGACCGAACGGGTGCGGAAATTTTTGTGGTCCTTGCTGTTCAGCGGCATCAGGTCGTTGAAAAACAGGGGCAGTTGAGGCTGCTTCGGCGCGCTCGCCATGAATACTCTCCGAAAAATCTTCTAGATTAGGATGGGATGAGGCGAAGGACCCTTGCGACCCCATCCGCCAGAAGCTGCGCGCTTTACGGATTTGTGCCCAATTGCGCAAGCGGTAGGAGCTTGCCGGGATTGAGCAATCCCCGGGGGTCGAGCGCCTGTTTGACGCGGCGCAGGACCGCCAGCGCGGCCGGGTCGCCAAGACGCCCCAATTCGTCGCGCTTCATCTGACCGATTCCGTGCTCCGCGCTGATGGATCCGCCCCACTCGGTGACGAGGTCATGCACGAAGCTGCTGATTTCCTTGCCATCGCTCTCTTCCCATTCTCCCGGAGTGACGCCGGGAGGGGCAAGGACATGGAAATGGACGTTGCCGTCGCCGAGGTGGCCGAACGCGAGGGCGCGGGTATTGCGGAAGCGTGTTTCGATTTCCGGAATGGCCGCAGTGACGAAATCGGCCATGCGCTTCACCGGCACCGAAATGTCGTGCTGCATGGCTGGACCGATCGCCCTTTCGGCCGGCGAGATCGAATCACGCAGGAGCCAGAACGCCTCTGCCTGCGTTTCGTTGGCCGCGATGACGGCATCCTCGAGCAATCCCTGCTCCAGTGCGCCTTCCAGCATGGTCTCGGCGAGAGAGGCGAGGTCCTCTCCGTCTGGCTTGGTCGATACGAGTTCGATCAGGGCATTCCATGAGTGAGGTTGGGCGAGGGGTTCGCGTGCATCGGGCAGGTGGTCGAGGACTGCTGCAAGGCAGTGGTCGGGCAGGACTTCGAACCCTTCCAGCGCCTCTCCCGCCACGCGCTCGCAATGGACCAGCAACTCGCGCGCCTGCCGGATCGATGCGAGCCCCGCCCAAACTACGGTGCGACCGGAGATTTCGGGAAGCAGCCGCAGGGTCGCCCCGGTGACGATACCCAGCGTACCTTCCGATCCGATCAGGAGCTGCTTCAGGTCGAAGCCGCGATTGTCTTTCTTGAGCGGGGTGAGCGTGTCGAGGACGCTGCCATCGGCAAGGACGGCCTCAATGCCGAGGACTTGCGCGCGCATGGTCCCGTGCCGCAGCACCTGCGTTCCGCCTGCATTGGTCGAGATCAGCCCGCCGATTGTCGCCGAACCCTTGCCGCCCAGCGTCAGCGGGAAGCGCAGCCGGTGCTTTTCGGCCGCCTCGTGAAGGTTCTGGAGGATGACGCCCGCTTCGCATGTGACCTGCATCGCCTCGGGATCGAGCGAAGTGATGCTGTCCATCCGGCGCAGCGAGATGAGGACCGCTTCTCCGCTTTTGTCGGGGGTCGCTCCGCCCGACATGCCGCTGTTCCCGCCCTGCGGGACGATAGGCACGCCGTGCTTCGCACACAGCTTCACAAGGTCAGCGGTTTCGGCAGTATTTGCGGGCGAGGCGAGGCCGATGGCGCGCCCGGTGTAGCGACCGCGCCAGTCGGTCAGCCACGGATCGACAAGTTCGGGGTCCGTGGTGAAGCCCTTGGGGCCGAGCAGCTGCGCGGCAGCGTCGCAAAAGGCGGTCGTTTCGCTCATAGATGCGCCCATGCCACACTCTGCCGGGCAATTGCCACCACTTGCCAAGAGCGCTCAAACAATTAAGCCCTTATTCAACCGATGGGGGGCATGGGCGACAGGCAAATGTCGTGCGGTCCCTCGCGCGGCCCGAAGGAGCTTTTCGCACCGGACATGCCAACACTCGCCGCCCTGATTGCGCCGCTCGCCCTCGTGCTGCCGCTCGGAGTCATGAATCTGGCTTCGCCGGAGGACGCCGGGGATGCGCCCGTTGCAGAGCAGGTGCGTGAGGGCGATCGTGCCCTTGATGGGCGTTCGGTGTCGGCGCGCCGAGACGATTGGAACGCGATCGTGGACAGCATCATGCCGGGCCCCGCACAGCAGGTCCGCATTGAGCGGCGCGTAATCCTCCGCATCTCGCCGGCAAGGCCTTCGCGCCAGAACCTGACTGCCGAAGTGCCGCAGCAGGAAAGCCCGCGGACCCGGCTGGTCGAACGCAAGGCAGGTAAATGTATCGAGAGCGCGCGTATCGGCGGCGTATCCGACCGCGGCGATCGCTTGCTGATCCTGATGCGTGATCGCACCATGATGACGGCACGGCTGGAAAAAGGCTGTTCGCCGAGGGATTTCTACCGCGGTTTCTACGTCGAGCGCAGCGACGACGGCAAAATCTGCGTGAACCGCGACCGGATCATGAGCCGCTCTGGTGCCAAATGCCAGATCGACCGTTTCAGCCAATTGGTCGCAGAAGAGCTCGACTAGGGCGCTTTTCCTTGACTTGAAGCGGCAAATTGGCGAAGGGCGCACACGGTAAAGGCCGCGGCAATGCGGCCTTTTTCGTATTTCCAATTTAGTTTTCCAAATCTGGGGGCACCCGAAAACCGCATGAGTTTTGCCGATCTCGGCCTATCCGAAGACCTGCTGAAAGCCGTCGAAGAAGCCGGCTATACCGAGCCGACTCCGATCCAGGCGCAGGCCATCCCGCCAATCCTGATGATGAAGGACATCATCGGTATCGCCCAGACGGGCACCGGCAAGACCGCCAGCTTCGTCCTCCCGATGATCGACGTGATGGCTTCTGGCCGTCGCCGTGCGCTGATGCCCCGCAGCCTCATTCTCGAGCCGACTCGCGAGCTTGCTGCCCAGGTCGCCGAGAACTTCGAGAAATACGGCAAGAACCACGATCTCAAGATGGCGCTGCTTATCGGCGGCGTTCAGATGGGTGACCAGGTCAAGGCACTGAACGAGGGCGTCGATGTCCTGATCGCTACGCCGGGCCGCCTGATGGACCTGTTCGAGCGCGGCAAGATTCTGCTCAACGGCTGCGAACTGCTCGTGATCGACGAAGCCGACCGCATGCTCGACATGGGCTTCATCCCCGACATCGAATTCATTTGCGACAAGCTGCCCGAAAACCGCCAGACGATGCTGTTCTCGGCCACCATGCCGCCGCCGATCGAAAAGCTCGCGAAAAAATTCATGAGCAATCCCAAGCGGATCGAGACGGCACGTGCGGCGACCACGAACAAGGACATCACCGCGTTCAAGATCCCGGTCGAGACGCGCAAGAAGCGCGAAACGCTGCGCTGGTTGCTGCAGAACGACCACGTCGAAACCGCGATCATCTTCGCCAACCGCAAGACTACCGTGCGCGAGCTCAACAAGAGCCTTCAGCGCCATGGCTTTGCCAGCAGCGAGATCCATGGCGACATGGACCAGGCGAGCCGCGTCAAGGAACTCGACCGATTCAAGTCGGGCGATGTGAACATCCTCGTCGCATCGGACGTTGCGGCGCGCGGTCTCGACATCAAGGGTGTCAGTCACGTATTCAACTTCGATACTCCCTGGCACCCGGACGATTACGTCCACCGCATCGGTCGTACGGGCCGTGCAGGGGCCAAGGGGCGCGCATTCACTTTCGTTTCGAAGGAAGATGCCGAGGCGATCCAGAACGTCGAGAAGCTGACGAAGAACGAAATTCCCGTGTTTGGGAAGAAGGACGTTCGTGTCGAGCTGGTCGAAAAGCCTGCAGAAGACGCGGACAGCAAGCCTCGCCGTTCGAAGAAGCGCGACGAGGACGAGCCGAAGAAATCGGACAGGCCCAAGCGCGAGAAGAGGGCCGAAGAGGCTCCGGCAGAAAAGCCGAAGCGCTCGCGCCGGCGTGACCACGAGGATGACGCTCCGGTCGCCGCGGGCGAGTGGAACGGGCCGAAGCCCGGATTCCTCGACGTTTCCGCGACCTGATTTAACGCTTCCCTAACCATGAGCGTGCGAGCTTGCGCGCCATGGAGATTTTCGCCGATCCTGCGCGTTCCACGCTGCTGACCTTGGCCGCAACCGGCCTTGTGTTCGGACTGCTTGCGCTCGTCATGAAGCGTGGCGGAATTCTTGCGGCCATCAATCGCTGCAGCAAGGAGTTCTTGACCAACCTCGGTCTGACGCTCTTCAACCTCGTACTGCTCGCCCCGTTGTTCTTCGTGCCCGAAGGCGCGATCCGTGGTGCGATCGGCACGCCCGAGGTGTTCACCAGCTTCTGGAATAGCGTCTATGCGCCAATCGCCCTCGTGGCTGCGATCCTCGTATTCGATTTCGTGGTCTACTGGCGGCACCGTCTGGAACACACGCCCCTGCTGTGGCCGATCCACGCGACGCACCATGCCGACACGGCGATGCACTGGCTCACCGTCATGCGCAAACACCCGTTCAGCAAGCTTCTGAGCGTTTGCCTCGACGTCTGGCTACTGCTGCTGCTCGGCCTGCCCGAATGGGCGGTTGGCGGCGCGGCCTTCATTCGCAGCTGGTGGGGGTTCTTCATCCACTGCGACGTGCCCTGGACGCTGGGCATTTTCGGGCGCGTGCTGATCTCACCGGCCGCGCATCGCCTGCACCACATCCGTGACGAAGCGCTGATGGGCAGCAATTACGGAAACACGGTAACGCTGTGGGACAAGCTCTTCGGGACCTATGTTGACCCCGCGCCCTATGTCGATTGCGAGACCGGCATTGCGGAGGGAACGCGCGGTTTCGTGGGCGAATTGCTGCGACCGTTCGAGCGGCGATACTGGAGCAAGCGTGAAGAGGTGAGCGGCGAGGCGGAAACCGCCTAGTCGTCGGCCAGTTTGACGAAGCTGTCGAGCACCCGCTTGGTGCCGGCCTTCTCGAATTCGATTTCCAGCTTGTTGCCTTCTTGGTCCATCACGAAACCGTAGCCGAACTTCTCGTGGAAGACGCGCGCGCCGATGGCGATGTCGGTACGCGGTTTCGCGGCGAAGCTCGCGGCGCTCCTGCCGCTTTCCGCGATGCGCTTGGGCTTGGTGTCGTAGCCGGTCGAGAGCGCGCGCTGCCAGCCCGGTCCGCGTGCCGTGCTGCGGTCGGGGCGGGCGCTGGAGACATGGGCGAAAGGATCTTCGGTCTCGGTCCAGTTCGCGCGCCACAGCGAGGCGCCGCCACTCATCGTGGTCTCGCTCTCGATATGCTCATCGGGCAGTTCTTCGATGAAACGGCTCGGGATGGAACTGGTCCACTGGCCGTAAATGCGCCGGTTGGCCGCATGATAGATGGTGCAGCGACGCTTCGCGCGCGTGATCGCGACATAAGCAAGACGGCGTTCTTCCTCGAGACTGGCGAGACCGCCTTCGTCGAGCGAGCGCTGGCTCGGGAACACGCCTTCTTCCCAGCCGGGCAGGAAGACATGGTCGAATTCGAGACCCTTGGCCGCGTGCATGGTCATGATGGTGACCTTTTCGCCATCATCGGCGCGGTCGTTGTCCATGACGAGGCTGACGTGTTCGAGGAAGTCGGTCAGCGTCTCGTATTCCTCCATCGCGCGGGCGAGTTCGGTGAGGTTTTCGAGACGGCCCGCGCTTTCGGCGCTGCGGTCCTTCTGGAGCATTTCCTCGTAACCGCTTTCGGTGAGGACGGTGCGCAGCAATTCGGAAGGCGTGACCTGTTCCGCCATCTCTCGCCAATGCACGAATTGCCCGAGCAGTCCGACGAGGGTGTTGCGCGCGCGTGCGGGCAGTTCGTCGCTATCGGCGAGGTCGAGCGATGCGGCGGCAAGCGGGGTCTGCGTCCTGCGCGCATGGCGACGCATGGCTTCGAGCGTCTTGGCGCCAAGGCCGCGCTTCGGCTGGTTGTAGATGCGTTCGAAGGCGAGATCATCGGCGGGCTGGGCAATGGTGCGCAGGTATGCCAGCGCGTCACGAATTTCAGCACGCTCGTAAAAACGGAATCCGCCGACGATGCGGTAGTTGAGGCCGATCTGGATGAAGCGGTCTTCGAACTCGCGCGTCTGGTACTGTGCACGAACGAGGATCGCGACCTCGTCGAGCGGCGCGCCTTCGCCTTCCAGCCGCTCGATCGCCTCGCCCACGCGGCGGGCTTCTTCCGGACCATCCCAGACGCCGATGATGCGGACCTTCTCGCCCGCGGGTAATTCCGTCCAGAGCGTCTTGCCGAGCCGTTCGCTATTGGCGTTTATCAACCCAGAAGCTGCGGCGAGGATCTGCGGGGTGGAGCGGTAATTCTGCTCAAGCTTGATCACCGCAGCGCCCGGAAAATCCTTTTCGAACTTGAGGATATTGGCGACTTCTGCACCGCGCCATGAATAGATCGACTGGTCGTCATCCCCGACCACGCAGATGTTCTTGCGGGTCTGGGCGAGCAGGCGCAGCCACAGGTACTGGACCTGGTTGGTGTCCTGATACTCGTCGACGAGGATATACTTGAAGCGCTGCTGGTACTGGGCGAGCACATCGTGGTGCTGACGGAAGATGTTCAGCATGTGCAGCAGCAGATCGCCGAAATCGCAGGCGTTCAGCGCCTTCAGGCGGTCCTGATACAGCTTGTAGAACTGTGCGCCCTTACCATTGGCGTAGGCTTCGTTTTCGACCGCATCGAGATCGCCCGGGTTGAGCCCGCGGTTCTTCCAGCGATCAATGAGTCCGGCCAGCTGGCGCGCGGGCCAGCGTTTCTCGTCCAGATCGTTTTCCTGGATGAGCTGCTTCAGGAGACGCAGCTGATCGTCGGTATCGATGATCGTGTAATTGTTTTGAAGCCCGACCAGTTCTGCATGGCGGCGGAGCATCCGCGCACCGATCGAATGGAAAGTGCCGAGCCAGGGCATTCCTTCGACCGCATCGCCGATATGCCGTCCGACACGCTCGCGCATTTCGCGGGCTGCCTTGTTGGTGAAGGTCACGCAGAGGATCTCGCTCGGCCACGCCCGGCGCATTGCGATGAGGTGTGCAAGCCGCGCGGTAAGTGCCGCCGTCTTGCCGGTGCCGGCACCGGCGAGCATCAGCACCGGCCCTTCGGTAGTCAGCACTGCCTCGCGCTGCGGCGCATTCAACTGCGCTGCATAGGGCGGAATAGCGTCGTTTCCGACGACTTGCGTGGAGGGAGAATTTTCTGGCATGCGTTAGGGAACAGCTAGGGAACGTTACGCTACAGCACAAGTCCTGCGCTACCTGAGCCTTTCGGAACTATCGCGGGAGGGAATGCGTAGATGAGCCATGACCGATTACGGAGACAAGACTATGAAAACGCTTTATCTCGCTGGCGCTGCACTGGCTTTTGCCGCCGTCCCGGCCGCGGCCGACCACCACGGGCAGGAAACTCCCGCCGTGGAAACGCAGGCAACGACTGCCACGCCCGCACCGCGTTTTGTCCGCAGCGAAGTGACGCAAACCACTCCGGCCGACTATAGATCCGCTGAGGGCGAAGATCTCCCGATCTGCTCGGAAGGCCAGACCGACGGCTGCATCAACAGCTGGGAAGCCAACAAGACCGGCAACCGTCCGCTCGAATACTGGCCGGGCCGTCCGGCTAGCGAGATCGAGGGATCGCTGCCCGCGACCAAGGCCGAGTTCGACAGCATGAACAAGGACGACGCGGACGACAGCGAAGAGCCGGAATAAACACCGACATCTGATGCGAAGCGCTGTTTGAAGCGCTCACGCTTGGAGGAGGGGCGGGACTGCACAGGCAGTTTCGTCCCTCTCTTAAGTTTCGAGCCAGGTTTTTCGGCTCATCACCTTTTTCCAACAAGTCACGCCGGAGCGATGGTCGCTGAATTCAGGCGTCGGCCGGCGCCGCGTCGGAGGCGATTTTCAGGAGTGAAAGCTTCGCCTTTCCGACGCGGCGTTCGGCCACGGTTTCCAGACGCTTCACTTCGATATCTTCCTTGCGCGAGGTCTCGACCGCGATCCAGGTCGCCGGACCGATCCAGCCCAGCCGGGTCATGCGGTCAAGCGCGACATTCGCCGCTCCGGTGAAATAGGGCGGGTCGAGAAGGATCAGATCGTGCGGCGCCTTTGCAGGGCCCAATGACATGACCGAACCCTGCTGCACGGTCGTTCGGGTGCGCGCATCGAGCGAGGAGATATTCGTGCGGATGGCGTTGATGGCTTCGGCGTCCTGTTCGACGAAGTGGCAATGCGCCGCGCCGCGCGAGAGGGCCTCGAGGCCCAGCGCGCCCGAGCCAGCAAACAGGTCCAGCACCGAAAGGCCTTCGAAACTGCCGAGGCGGCTGGTGAGCATGTTGAACAGCGTCTCGCGGGTTCGATCCGCCGTCGGGCGGGTGAGGTCACCCTTTGGAGCGATGAGCTTTCGTCCGCGCCAATCGCCGGCGATGATCCTCATTTGCGGCCACCGCGGGACAGATCGCGCTTGAATGCCTCGACATCGCCGCGCTTCAGTTCGACGGCCTGGCCGCGGGGAAGGTCACCGAGGTGGAAGGGGCCGTAGCCGATACGCAGCAGCCGGTTCACTTCGAGCCCGAGATGTTCGAGCACGCGGCGTACTTCGCGGTTCTTGCCTTCGCGCAGGGTCATCTCGATCCAGCGATTGCGACCCGATCCGCGTTCGAGGTTCGCCTCGATCTGTCCGTAGCGCACACCGTCGATCTCGATACCCTCGATCAGCCTGTCGAGATCGGCCTGCGTGATGTCGCCGAAAGCGCGCGCGCGATAGGTGCGCGGCACGCCGGAGGAAGGCAATTCCATCGCTCGCTTCATTTCGCCGTCATTGGTGAGCAGCAGCAGGCCTTCGGTGTTGAAGTCGAGACGGCCCACCGGCATCACACGGCCAGCGTTCTTCGGCAGGGCGTTGCGTAGCGCGGCATAGATGGTCGGGCGTCCGGCAGGGTCGCGCTCCGCCGTGATCAGTCCGGAAGGCTTGTGGAAGGCGAAAAGGCGCGTGTCCTCGATCTCGCCCACCGGCTTTCCGTCGACGGTGACGCCGCGCAGGCTTTCCAGCTTCACAGCAGGCGTATCGAGCACCTTGCCATCGAGCGAGACACGTCCGTCGGCGATCATGCGCTCGACCTCGCGGCGGCTGGCAACGCCCGCACGCGCGAGCAGCTTGGCGATACGGTCGCCGGCTTCGGGGAGTCTGTTGTCGGACATGGGAAGCGCGCTAGGCGCTCAATTGGCGGCGCGCAAGGCTTCCTCGACCGTCTCGTGATACCGGCGGATACCGCCTTCCATCGAGCCGAGCGTGAGTTCGGGCACCGCGCCGGTCGCAAGGCCCTGCTGGCCGAGTTCTGCCGCGCGGAAATCCTCGCTCGCGAATACGCTGCCGTCGAGCAGCGCCCAGCTGCGTTCCCAGTGGTCGCGCGCCTTGTCGGTGGCAGGGGCCTCGGGGATCAGCATGAAGTCTTCCACCAGCGTGCGATCATGCGCCTGCGGCATCATCACCATGAGGTTGATGTAATCGGGGCTGGGGATGACCAGCGCGCCGGGCATGGTCTGGTAGGCGAAGGTCACCACGCGGCGCATCTGCGCCATGTCTGTGAGGTCGACGCCTTCCATCTCTTCCAGGCGCCCGACCGCGCTGCGGGCGTGCGGGCCGATCATGTCGCCGCTGGTCACACCGTCCTTGAAGAAAGGACCGATGGTCTGCGCATGGAGGCGGGTGACATGGTAGCTTTCGAGGAAGGCATCCATGATGAGCTTCCAGTTGCCGGCAACCTCGTGCGTCTTGCGGCGGAACAGGAAGTGTTCGCCCATGCCCAGCGCGTCGAAATCCTCGCCCAGCTTTTCGGCCAGCGTGAAATCGGCAGTCTCTTCCTTGGGACAGAACCAGATGATCCCGCCGGATTCTTTGGAGGGCAATTCGACCAGGCCCATCGAACCCTTGTCGAGATCGGGGAATGTGTCGGGGCGGGGCAGGGCAAGGAGGCGTCCGTCCACCGAGTATGTCCACGCATGATAGGGGCACACCAGTTTCTTGGTGCACCGGACCTCGTCACCTTCGACCAGCCGTGTGCCGCGATGGCGGCAGACGTTCAGGAACACATGCGCCTGTCCCTGAGCATCCCGGGTGATCAGCAGCGGGCGGCCGGTGGCGTCATGCGGAACGGCCATGCCGGGATCGGGCAGCAATGCGCTCGGGCAGATGATCTGTGGCAGCCGGTCGAAAATCGCGCTCTTCTCGCGCGCGAAATATTCAGGGTCGGTATAGACATGCGCGGGCACGCTCGTCTGGCCGAGACCGTCGCGTTGCTTGTTCTGCGCAATATCCTGTGCGAGCGCCAGCATACCGTCGGTTGGCCGGCGTCCGTCGAGCAACGTGGATGGAACTCCCATCGCGCCTGTTCCTTTCTCTCTCCGACCGTTAGTGTCGCAAAAAATTTCGATAATAGGAAGGACGCTAGGGAATGGCCGAAGCGGTTGCAGAAGAGAAGAAGTCGGCGTGGAAGGCCCTCGGGCTTGCGCTGACCAACCGCAAGACCGGTTTCATGCTGCTGTTCGGCTTTGCCAGCGGCCTGCCTTTTGCCCTGTTCCTCGGCACCCTTTTCGCGTGGCTGACCGAGGCTGAAGTGGACCTCGAGACGATGGGGATCTTCAGCCTCATCGGCCTGGCCTATGCCTTCCAATTCTTGTGGTCGCCGCTGATCGACAAGGTCAACATCCCGCTTCTACGCAAGCTCGGAAGGCGCAAGCAATGGATCGTGCCCGCGCAGGTCCTGCTCGGCACTATCCTCGTCACGATGAGCCTGCTCGAACCCAAGAGCCAGCTTGGCTGGTTCAGCCTGCTCGCCGGTATCGGTGCCTTCGCCAGCGCCACACAGGACATCGCGATCAATGCGTGGCGCATCGACGTTGCTGACGAGGAAGCGACGATCGATATCCTCTCGACCGTATACCAGATGGGCTATCGGCTTTCCTCGCTCGTGGGTGGCGCGTTCGGCCTCATCATTGCCGCACGCATCGGCTGGCCCGAGACTTACATGCTGATGGGCGGAATCCTGCTGGCCGTCGGTTTCGTAGGTCTGTGGGCGCCGAATGCCTCGGAAAACGACGCAGATGTCGCGACCGAAAGCGAATTGCAGGTCCGTGCGCTGCGAAAGGCGGGCGAACTTGCCCCGTCGATCCGCAACCGCGCACTGGCACTGGTCGCCCTGCTGTGGGCCGGCGCAATCGGCATCGTGCTGACCTTCATGATCATGTCGATGACCTACGCGCCCGAAGACCGGCCCAACCCGACCGATTTCACGCTGAACATTGGCCCCTGGATCATCGTCGCCACGATCATCCTTCCCGCGCTGATTGCCGGCTGGCTGTCATCGAAGAAGGCCAAGGGCGAACACCTGCTCACCGAGGACGAGGCACCGGCAACCGGGGGCGCCTATGCGCTCGACCATCTCTATCGGGCACTGGTTCTCCCTCTGGTCGAATTCGTCGGCCGCATGGGCTGGTCTCTGGTGCTGATCCTTGCGGTGGTCCTGACTTATCGCATCTGCGACGCGATCTGGGGCACTTTCGCCTATCCGTTCTATCTCGGCGAACTCGAGTATACGAATGACGATGTGGCCTTCGCCTCGAAATTCTTCGGGGTGGGCGCTATCATCCTCGGTCTTGCGCTCGGCGGCTTCATGCTGACGACCATCGGGCGCATGGCGACGCTGCTGATCGGCGGTGTGCTCGCAGCACTGACCAACCTGCTCTACGCCGACATGGCGGTGGGCGGAGCGAACATGCAGGCCTTCAGCGATGCCATTGGTTTCACCTACCTGATCATGCAGATTCCCGAGATCGGCGATGCGGGGCTGGCAAAGCTTACCATCACGATCGCATTCGAGAACCTTGCCATCGGCATCGCCGGTGCGGCCTATATCGCGTGGCTGTCCTCCATCGTGTCGAAAAAGTTCAGCGCCGTGCAATATGCGTTGTTGTCCTCGTTGACCTTGTTGGTCGGCACGTTGGGACGCGGCGCGCTGGGCGAGATGATCGAGAACCAGGGCTATTACAACGTCTTCATCCTGACGACCTGGATCGGCCTCGCTGCGGCAGTGCTGGTGTGTTTCGAGTGGTATCGCGAGAGCCGCGGCAAGGCCGCTGCGGGCATCGTCGCCCCGGAAGCAGGCGAGCGCGTCCCGGCTGAGTGATCAGTCGGGCAGTTCGTCGTTGAGACGCAGGACTTCGCCCGCGAGGTAGAGTGAGCCTGCGATCAGGATCGGGTAGCCATCGGCGGAAATGGCGAGCAGGGCCTGTTTGACGTCTGCCGCCTCTCGCGCCTCGCTACCGAATGCCTCTACCGGGTGCGCATCATGGCCCCGCACCGGAAGCACGGTTAGCGAACGTATCTGATCTCCCAGAGGATCGAGCAGGGAGCGCGGGTCTTTGTTGGCGAGCATGCCGAGTACGAGATGTATGGGACCGCTCATCGCATCCGCAATTGCCTTTCCAGCGCTGGGGTTATGACCGCCATCGAGCCAGACCTCCTGATTGCGGGCAAGGTAGGTCAGCGGGCCATCACCCAGACGCTGGAGTCGGGCGGGCCAGCGGGCAGAAGTGATGCCAGTGCGAATGGCCTGCTCGCTCACGCGTATCTTCGCCTGATGGCTCAACATGGCGTGGGCGAGCGCAGCGTTTCTTTCCTGGTGTGCGCCCGCCAGTGACGGGGCGCGAAATAGGGGCGATTCCTGATCCCAATAGTGAATTTCACCATTGCCGAATGACCGTGCCATGATCAGCGGAGCACCAGCCGTCTCGGCAGCGTGGCGGATGACCGCCTCTGCTGCGGCCGTATGACTGGTTTCCAGCGTGACAAGCGGCACGCCCGGCTTTGCAATCCCCGCTTTTTCAAAAGCGATCCTGGCCAGAGGGTCGGTCGGTACGCCTTCCTCAGGGGCAAGCAGGAACCGCTCGTGGTCGATACCAAGAGCTGCGATACCACAGGCTGCCAACACATCGGGTTCGAGCACATTGGTCGCATCGAAGCGCCCGCCAAGGCCGACTTCCACGACACAGGCATCGGCGGGGACGCGGGCGAACTCGGTGAAGGCGGCGGCGATGGTGACTTCGAAGAAGCTGGGGTTCAGGTCCTCGCCGGCATCGAGGACTTGGCCAAGCAATTCTGCCAGTCGATCATCGGAGATTAGCTCGCCGGCAACGCGGATACGCTCGTTGTAGCGTACGAGGTGGGGGCTGGTGGTGACGTGCACCTTGTAGCCCTCCGCCTCCAGCATCGCGCGCAGGAAAGCGCAGGTGGAGCCTTTGCCGTTGGTCCCCGCCACATGGAAAACGGGCGGCAGCTTGCGGTGCGGATTGCCGAGCCGGTCGAGCAGCGCACGGATCGTCTCCAGGCCCAAACGACCATCGGGTACGCTCAACTGCTCCAGCCGGTCGAGCTGGGCTTGCACCTTGGCATTCTCGGAGCGGGCGAAGTCCCGCATGGGAGGGGTCAGGCCGCTTCCGCAGGCGCGAGATAGTCGATGATCGTCGCCAGCGTGTCCTTCAGGTCGTGGCGATGGACCACCATGTCGACCATTCCGTGCTTGTGCAGGTACTCGGCGCGCTGGAAGCCGTCGGGCAGCTGCTCGCGGATCGTGTCCTGGATCACGCGCTGGCCGGCAAAGCCGATGAGCGCACCGGGTTCTGCGATATGGACGTCGCCCAGCATCGCATAGCTCGCAGTAACGCCGCCCGTGGTCGGATCGGTCAGCACGACGATATATGGGAGGCCCGCTTCTTTCAGGCGGCGCGTCATCACGGTCGCCTTGGGCATCTGCATCAGGCTGAGAATGCCTTCCTGCATGCGCGCACCGCCCGCAGCGGTCACGACGATATAGGGCGCACGCAGCGTCAGCGCGCGCTCGGCACCCTGGCAGAAGGCAGTGCCGACAGCCATGCCCATGCTGCCGCCCATGAAGGTGAAGTCCTGCACGCCGACGACGGCAGGCTTGCCCTCGATCGTGCCTTCACCGACGAGGAAGGCGTCCTTGTGCGGGCTCTTGGCACGCGCCTGCTTCAAGCGGTCGGTGTACTTCTTCGAATCGCGGAACTTGAGCGGGTCTTCCTTCACCTCCGGCACCGGAAGTGTCTGGAAGCCTTCGTCGAGCAACAGCGCAAGACGCTTGTCGGCACCAATGCGGCCGTGATGGTCGCAGCGCGGGCAGACGTCCTTGTTCTCGGCGTATTCTTGCCCGAAGACCATCTGCTGGCAGCCGGGGCACTTGACCCACAGATCCTTGTCGGTGGTGCGCTTGGGCAGCCAGCTGATATTGTTACGGACGCGTGTAAACCAGTTCATGCGGCGCCCTTTGCCGCCGAATGCACCGCCTTGGCAAGACTTGCAGTCAATTCTCGCAGTTTTTCCGGAGCGTCAGATCCGTGTTCGCCGACCAGTTCGATGAGCGCCGAGCCGACGACAACGCCGTCCGCCACCTCGGCAATCGCACCCGCCTGTTCGGGCGTGCGCACGCCGAATCCGACCGCGATGGGCAGATCGGTCGCCGCCTTGAGTCGGGCAACCGCTTCCTCGATCGAGGTCTGCGCGGCCTGCTGCTTGCCGGTAATACCGGCGACCGAAACGTAGTAGAGAAACCCTTCCGAGCCTTCGAGCACCTGCGGCAGGCGCTTCGCATCGGTGGTCGGCGTTGCAAGGCGGATCGGCGCGATGCCTGCCTCGCGTAACTGCGGGCCAAGCGCATCGTCCTCCTCTGGCGGGATGTCGACACAGATCACACCGTCCGCGCCCGCTTCCTTGGCGGCATTGGCGAACCAGTCGGGGCCACGCCGGATCATCGGGTTGGCATAGCCCATCAGCACCAGAGGCACCTCGGGATGACGCTCGCGGAACTTGCGAGCGATGCGCAGCACATCGGCCGTGGTCGTTCCCGCACCGAGCGAGCGCAGGTTCGCGTTCTGGATCGCGGGACCATCGGCCATGGGATCTGTGAAGGGCATCCCCAGCTCGATCACATCCGCGCCGCCCTCGACCAGCGCGTCGAGATTGGCAGCGGTGTCGCCATCGCCTGCGGTAACGAAGCAGACAAGCGCGGGGTGGGGCTTGGAGAAGGCGTTGGAGAGGCGGGTCATTCGGTGAGGCTGTTCCGGATTACTACGGAGAGAAATATGAGCGTGAGGAATGGGAACGAGTATAATATCAAGTGCAGGATTTCGTGAGGAATGTTGGCGGGGCACCGATAGACGGGCGGATCACTAATTCCGATTTCGCGAAACGCATCGACGCACTGGTTATCCAGCACATAGGCGACGAGCGCAATCAGTCCGCACAGGCCGGCTGCAATTGCTGGCTGCCCCCAATCGCGCCTCACATCTCCACTCCCAACCTTTCAGCGACGGTGAAGATGTCCTTGTCGCCGCGTCCGCAAAGGTTCGCGAGGATCACGCTGTCCTTCGGCATTTCCGTTGCGCGTTTGGCGACTGCCGCGATGGCGTGGCTCGGCTCGAGCGCGGGGATGATGCCCTCGGTGCGGCAGAGGAGCTGGAAGGCCTCCAACGCCTCTTCGTCGGTGATGGCGGTGTATTCGACGCGGCCCGTGTCTTTCAGCCAGGCGTGTTCGGGTCCGATGCCGGGATAGTCGAGGCCGGCGCTGATCGAGTGGCCCTCGGTAATCTGGCCGTCCTCGTCCTGCAGCAAATAGGTCTTGTTGCCGTGGAGCACGCCGGGAAAGCCGCCTAGCAGGCTTGCCGCGTGCTCGTCGCCATCGAGGCCGTGGCCTGCCGCTTCGACGCCGAGCATCTTCACGTCCGGATCGTCGAGGAAGGGGTGGAACAGGCCGAGTGCGTTGGACCCGCCGCCGATGGCTGCAACCAGTAGGTCGGGCAGGCGGCCGATGCGGTCCTGCATCTGCACGCGCGCTTCCTTGCCGATCACGCTCTGGAAGTCGCGGACAAGCTCGGGATAGGGATGCGGGCCTGCGGCAGTGCCGATGATGTAGAAAGTGTCGTGGACATTCGCGACCCAGTCGCGCAGCCCTTCATTCATCGCGTCCTTCAGCGTACCGCGCCCGCTGGTGACCGGCACGACTTCTGCGCCGAGCAATTTCATGCGGAAGACATTGGGCGACTGGCGCCGCACGTCCTCTGCTCCCATGTAGATGACGCAGGGCAGGCCGAAGCGCGCGCAGACGGTGGCGGTGGCCACGCCGTGCTGGCCTGCGCCTGTTTCCGCGATGATGCGCGTCTTGCCCATGCGAATGGCGAGCAGGATCTGCCCGATGCAATTGTTGATCTTGTGCGCGCCCGTGTGGTTGAGCTCGTCGCGCTTGAACCAGACCTGTGCGCCGCCAAGCGCCTCGGTCAGGCGTTCCGCGAAATAGAGTGGGGAGGGGCGGCCCACGTAATGTTCAAGAAGATCGTCGAACTGCGCCTGAAATTCGGGATCGGCCTGCGCCGCGCGGTATTCCCGCTCGAGGTCGAGGACCAGCGGCATCAGCGTTTCGGCGACATAGCGGCCGCCGTAATCGCCGAAATGACCGCGCTCGTCAGGCTGGTTACGGTAAGTATTGGGATTGCTTGCCATGTGGCCCTATTGCCGTGCGCATGCGGACAAGTCGAGTGAGGCTTTCGTTTGTCCTCGACAAGCCAGATTCAAACCGCCATTCGGCCTCGCCATGAGTGACGATTTCAAGCTGCCCGAAGACTGCACCGACATGCGCGAGGTGCGCGTAGGCGTCGACACTACCGATCGCGAGCTGATGGAGCTGCTGGACCGCCGCTTCGGCTACATGCGCGCCGCCGCTCGTATCAAGCAGGACCGCAACGTTGTTCGTGATGAAGCGCGCAAGGCGGAAGTGATCGAAAACGCTGTCGTAGATGCAGAAAAGCGCGACCTTCCGCATGGGAAAATCGCGCAAATCTGGGACCTTCTGGTCGAAACCTCGATCGCTTACGAACTGGTCGAGTGGGACCGCATTCGTAGCTGACCGGGTGTGAGGGCGATCAGTTGCCCTGGTTGAAGTCGGTCCAGCCTTCCTTGGTCAGGCAAACCTTTTCCTTGCGGCGGCTGCTCATGTCCATGCGGATGTAGCGGCAAATTTTTTCGTCCTTCGCTTCGGCAGGCTTCTGCGCTTCGGTCTTCTTCTCGTCCTTCTTTTCTTCCGGCTCGTTTGCGAGTGCGGGCATCGAAAGGGTGGCAAGGGCAAGTGCGGGCAAAGCGAAACGCATCGTAAATCCTCGTTTTGTCTGGGAAAATCGTTCGCCCGCCTGCTAACGGGCGTTCGATGAACGGTCGATGATTAATCGACTAACTGCGTTTGGGACCACGCTGAAGCGAAGAAAGCACCCCGCGCAGGGTGCGCACCTCGAGGTGATTCCAGCCCGGCTTGGTCAAGACGCCTCGCAGCGTGCGGCGTGTCGCATCGGCGCGAGCCTCGGGAAGGAAATAGCCCTTGGGTTCGAGCATCCCTTCCAGATGCGCGATCAGGCCCTCCAGCTCGTCCTGTGGGGCAGGGGGGAGGAGGTCTTCCTGCGTCGGCTGGACCAGTTCCTCGTGCTTGGACCATTCATAGGCGCACAGGATCACGGCCTGGGCGAGATTGAGCGATCCGAACTCGGGATTGATCGGCACGGTCAGGATTGCGCGGGCAAGCGCGACATCCTCGGTCTCCAGACCCGAGCGCTCGGGACCGAACAGGATCGCGCTGCGACCTTCCGCGCCTGCCATCTCGCGGCTTGCTTCTTCGGGTGTGTATACCGGCTTGGTCACGCCGCGCTTACGCACCGTGGTTGCGTAGACATGCGCGCAATCGGCGACTGCCTCTGCCGTGGTTTCGAAAACCTGCGCCTTTTCGAGCACGATATCGGCACCGGCTGCGGCGGGCCCTGCATCGGGATTGGGCCATCCATCACGCGGCGAGACCATGCGCAGCTCGGTCAGGCCGAAATTGAGCATGGCCCGCGCGGCCTTGCCGATGTTCTCGCCCAGCTGCGGGCGAACCAGCACGACGACGGGTTTGCGGCTGTCAGCCTTGCTCATTGGCGGCTTCCTGCACGGTGCTCGCGAATTCCTCGAAGTCGCGGGCTTCGCTGAAGTCGCGATAGACGCTGGCGAAACGGATATAGGCGACGCTGTCGAGCTGGCGCAGGCCGTCCATCACCAGTTCGCCGATGCGCTTGGAGGGGATTTCTGCCTCTCCGGCAGTTTCGACCTGACGCTGGATGCCGCTGACGAGCTGGTCGATCTGTTCCTGTGCAACATCGCGCTTGCGGCAGGCGAGCGAGATCGACTGTTCGAGCTTGGAGCGATCGAACGCCTCGCGCCGCGCCTCCTTGCCGTTCGCACCAGATTTCACGACGGTGACTTCGCGCAACTGCACACGCTCGAAAGTGGTGAAACGTGCGCCGCATTTCGAACACTGGCGGCGGCGGCGGATCGAGGTGGAATCCTCGGTCGGACGAGAGTCTTTTACCTGACTGTCGTCATGGGCACAGAATGGGCAACGCATCGGTTATCCGTAAATCAGGGGCGCAGGCGCTTGTAGAGCATGAAGCCCGCACCGGCGATAAGGCCGATGGGCCAGGTCACGACGGGCAGGACGCCGCCCGCGATCGCGCCAACGGCTGCACCGGTGAGCACCGGCTTGGTCGAGGGATGATTGAGCCCTTCCTTCGCCATCGCCTTGATCTCGGCAGTCGCGTCCGGGACGAGGTCGTGATCGCCATATGCAGGCTTCGACGGTTCATCATCGCGGCTGCGGTTGAAATCGTCGTCGCGACCGGTCGGGCGGTCGTCGTCGGACGGACGATAGCCGGTCGGTTCGCGGTCGTCTGGAATGTTACCCATGATTGCTCTCCTCAGCGTCCGGGATAGACCGGGAAAGCCTTGCACAGTTCGGCGACGCGGTCACGCACGCTCTGCTCGACCTGTCCATCGCCCTCGGGGCCGTTGCGCGACATGCCGTCGACCACTTCGCAGATAAGCTTGCCGATGGTTTCGAACTCGGCCTCGCCGAAGCCGCGAGTCGTGCCTGCAGGCGAACCAAGGCGGATGCCGCTGGTCACGAAGGGGCTGCGCGTATCGTAGGGAATGCCGTTCTTGTTGCAGGTCAGCCATGCACGGTCGAGACCGGCTTCGGCTGCCTTGCCAGTCACGTCCTTGGGCGTGAGGTCGACCAGCATGGAGTGGTTGTCCGTCCCGCCCGAAACGACGCGCAGGCCGTTCGCCTCGATACCGCGGGCAAGCGCGCGCGCATTGGCGACGACATTTGCCGCATAGTCCTTGAAATCGGGGCGCAGCGCTTCGCGGAAGGCAACTGCCTTGGCGGCGATGACGTGCATCAGGGGGCCGCCCTGCATGCCCGGGAAGACCGCCATGTTGATCGGCTTGGTGAATTCCTCGTCGTTCCACAGGATGATGCCCGATCGCGGACCGCGCAGGCTCTTGTGGGTGGTCGAGGTGACGACATGGGCGTGCGGGAAGGGCGAGGGGTGCGCACCGCCGGCGACAAGGCCGGAGATGTGACTCATGTCGACCATGAGGTAGGCACCGACTTCATCGGCGATCTTGCGGAAGGCTTCCCAGTCCCAGACGCGCGAATAGGCCGTGCCGCCGGCGATGATCAGCTTGGGCTTGTGTTCGAGCGCGGTGGCGCGAACTTCGTCCATGTCGATAAGTTCGTCATCCTTGCGAACGCCGTAGCTGACAGGGTTGAACCACTTGCCGCTCATGTTGACCGGCGAGCCATGGGTGAGGTGACCGCCCGAATTGAGGTCGAGGCCCATGAAAGTGTCGCCCGGCTGCAGCAGCGCGAGGAAGACAGCCTGGTTCATCTGCGAACCTGAGTTAGGCTGGACGTTGGCGAAATTGCAGCCGAACAGTTCCTTGGCGCGCTCGATGGCGAGGGTTTCCACCACGTCGGCATAGTCGCACCCGCCGTAGTAGCGCTTGCCCGGATAGCCTTCGGCGTACTTGTTGGTGAACACGCTGCCGGTGGCTTCGAGCACTGCGGTCGATGCGATGTTCTCGCTCGCGATCAGCTCGATCTTGTCCTGCTGACGACCCAGTTCCTTGCGGACGGCTTCGTAGATCTCGGGATCGGCTTCGGCGAGGCTATCGTGCCAGAAGCGGTCCATCGGGGTGCGAGCGGTGTCTTTTGCCTGGGTAGCCATGATCAGAATTCCGGGTTGGAGAGCTTGTCGACGCGGCGCTGGTGGCGACCGCCGGCGAATTCGGTTTCGAGGAAGGCGGTGACGCAGGCCTTGGCCATGTCCACGCCGATCAGGCGCGCGCCCATCGCGATGCAGTTCGCATCATTGTGTTCGCGGCACAGGCTTGCCGAAAGCGGTTCGGAAACCAGGGCGCAGCGCACCGCGGGATTGCGGTTCACGCTCATCGAAATGCCGATGCCGCTGCCACACAGCGCGATACCGCGTTCGGCCGTGCCATCTGCGACGACGCCGGCCAGCTTGTAGCCGAAGTCGGGATAATCGACGCTGTCGGTGGTCTCCGGCCCGAGGTCGGCGACCTCGTGACCCTGTTCGATAAGCCAGTCGCGCAGAACTGCTTTCAGCTCGATGGCGGCATGGTCGGAAGCAAGGGCAATACGCATGCCGCGCACATAGGGCGTCGGGGCGATTCTCTCCACCCCGTTTGCCCCCTCGTGCACACGAATTCCGGCCAGTGCTGCCTATGGTGTCCAATTTTTAAACGTTTCGAGGTTAACGCGGGGCTATGGATATGTCTGCGCAACCATCGCTTGCCCCTGCGATTGCCCCGGGAGTCGCCCGTGAACCCATGCGTGGAGGCTCGATCGACCGCATCCTGCATGCGGTGCGTACCCATCTGGGTACCGAAATCGCCTTTGCTTCACGCTATGTCGAGGACGGCGAGAAGGAACTCACCCATATCGATGCAGATATCGAACTGCCGATGGGGCCAGGTTTCCGCGACCCGCGCGAAAACAGCTATTGCTGGCATATTGCCGAGGGGCGCCTGCCAGAACTGATTCAGGATCCGGCCGATTTTCCCTTCACGCAGGACATTGCAATTACCCATTTCCTGCCAGTCGGCTGTCATCTGAACACGCCGCTCCGCCTGTCGGACGGCACGCTGTACGGCAGTTTCTGCTGCCTCAGCCGCACGGCCGATCGCACAATGACGGAGCGTGATCTCGGCGTGCTCAAGGCCTTTGCCGCGCTGGCGGTCGAGCAGATCGAATCAAATCTCGACAGCGATTATCGCCATTCCCGGATCGATGCCCGCATCACGAAGCTGGTTGAAGACAAGGCCATGCAAATCGTCCAGCAGCCGATTCACGAGATCAAGACGGGCAAGCCGGTTGGTGCGGAGTGCCTCGCTCGCTTCCCCGATGCGATGATGCGCGGGCCGGACAAGTGGTTTGACGAAGCCGCCGAGATCGGCCGCGGAGTGGAGCTGGAATTGCTGGCCGTCGAATGCGCGCTCGAGAGCATGCGGAAGGTGCCCCAGGATTCCTATCTGTCGGTCAACGTGTCGCCGGAGGCCGTGATGTCGGGCGCTTTGGGAGCGATCCTCGACAAGGCGGGCGAGACTAATCTCGTCATCGAACTCACCGAGCATCAACAGGTCGAGGACTTTGCGGCCCTCAAGGCCGCTCTCGAACCGATCCGCAAACGAGCAAAGATTGCCATCGACGACGTCGGCTCGGGCTATGCGGGCATGCGCCATCTTGTGGATCTCGCACCCGACCTTCTGAAGCTCGACATGACGCTGACGCGCGACATCCACAAGGACGTGGCGCGCTGCGCTCTCGTGGGTGCGATGGTGAAGTTCGCCGAGGCAATCGGCTCGAAACTGATCGCCGAGGGCATCGAATACGAGGAAGAGGCCGAGGTCCTGCGCCGGTTGGGTGTCGAATACGGTCAGGGCTTCTTCTACGCGAAGCCCATGCCGGTCGAGGAAGCAGCCAAATATCTGAAAAAGGGCTGAGAAGTCGCCTTGTTATCGGAGATGTGAAGGTGAAACGGTTCCAATCCGCCGCCGCCCTTCTTGGAGCGATTGCCATGCTTTCTGCCTGCGGGAGTGATCCGCATTCCTTCCAGCCGGGAGATTGGGAACTCCAGGCGTGGCTCGAAGGAGATACTCCGGGTGTTCGGGCAGGGGAAATGACCGATACCGTCACGATCCCGCAGGATCTCGCATCGGCATCTCCAAAAGCCGTCTTTTTCTCCGAGTTCTATCACGGAGCAAAGGCAGCGAACGTCACTTTCGAGGACGGCGAAATTTCGGGCCATCTCGATCAGGGGGCAGTGGCACCGTTTCCGGCACACTCGCAGACCGTTTCAGGTTGGTACCGCAGCGATAGTTTCGAAATGAAGATCGCCATGCCGCCCATTGGCGGAGTGCAAGGCTATCAGGTCGTGACAGGAAAGCTGGCGGACCCAGCGATCTGAGTCGAGGAAAGGAGGCCGGCCAGGAAGTGTCCCAACCGGCCCCAATTCATCGTTACTGGTCGAGGAACGAGCGCATCTTGCGGCTGCGGCTCGGGTGCTTGAGCTTGCGCAGCGCCTTGGCCTCGATCTGACGGATACGTTCGCGAGTCACCGAGAACTGCTGGCCGACTTCCTCCAGCGTGTGATCAGTGTTCATGCCGATGCCGAAGCGCATGCGCAGTACGCGTTCTTCGCGCGGGGTGAGCGAGGCAAGGACGCGGGTGACCGTTTCCTTGAGGTTCGCCTGGATCGCTGCGTCGACCGGAATGATCGCGTTCTTGTCCTCGATGAAATCGCCAAGGTGCGAATCTTCCTCGTCGCCGATGGGCGTTTCGAGGCTGATCGGTTCCTTGGCGATCTTCATCACCTTGCGCACCTTCTCGAGCGGCATGGAGAGCTTCTCCGCCATCTCTTCGGGTGTCGGTTCGCGGCCCTGGTCGTGCAGGAACTGGCGCGAACAGCGGACCAGCTTGTTGATCGTCTCGATCATGTGGACCGGGATTCGGATCGTGCGCGCCTGATCGGCGATCGAGCGAGTGATCGCCTGGCGAATCCACCAGGTCGCGTAGGTCGAGAACTTGTAGCCGCGGCGGTATTCGAACTTGTCGACCGCCTTCATCAGGCCGATGTTGCCTTCCTGGATCAGGTCGAGGAACTGCAGGCCGCGGTTGGTGTATTTCTTCGCGATCGAGATCACGAGGCGAAGGTTCGCCTCGACCATTTCCTTCTTGGCGATACGCGCTTCACGCTCGCCCTTCTGGACCATGTTCACGATGCGGCGGAACTCTTCGAGCGCCATGCCGGTGGCGCTGGCGATGTCGCTGATTTCCGTACGGATACGGTCGATCGCGTCGGCTTCCTTCTCCGCGAAGGCGGCCCATTTCTTGTCCTTCTTGACGCGGTCATCCATCCACGCATCGTCGAGCTCGTTGCCGATATAGGCTTCGAGGAAGTCGACGCGCTTGACCTTGTGCCGCTCCGCGAGGCGCAGCATCTGGCCGCCGAGCGCGGTCAGGCGGCGATTGAAGGCGTAGAGGTTGTCGACCAGGAATTCGATCTTGGTCGCGTGGAACTGGACGCTTTCGACTTCGGCAGTGAGCTGGTCGGAAAGAGCCTCGTACTTCTTTTCCTTGGCTGCCGGGAAGGCTTCGCCGCGGCCGAGGACCTCGACGCGCTCCTTCTGGAGCTTCTCGAACTTGCCGAACAGGTCCTTGATGCGGGCGAAGCGTTCGATGGCGTCAGGCTTTAGCGCAGCTTCCATCTGCGCCAGCGACATGGTGTTGTCTTCTTCTTCCTCGTCGTCCTTGGAAGAACCTTCTTCGCCTTCTTCGCCGTCCGAATCCTCGTCGTCATCGTCGTCGTCATCGTCGCGGATCGACGGGCCGGCGGTTTCTTCGGAGATCTCGCCGTCGTCATCGTCGTCTTCGGCGTCGTCGGCCATCTTGTCCGCCGGCGGCTCTTTGGAGAGCATGGCATCGAGATCGAGGATCTCGCGCAGCTGCATCTCTTCGTTGTTGAGCGCTTCGGACCACTGGATGATCGCGTGGAAGGTGATCGGGCTCTGGCACAGGCCCATGATCATCATGTCGCGGCCGGCCTCGATACGCTTGGCGATGGCAATTTCGCCTTCGCGGCTGAGCAGTTCCACCGCGCCCATTTCGCGCAGGTACATGCGAACCGGGTCGTCGGTGCGTTCGCCGGTGCCGGTCTTCTTGGCGGCAGGCTTCTTGACCGCGTCTTTTTCCTTGGCGGAAGGAGCGGGCGCGATTTCCTCGACTTCGTCCTCTGCTTCGGCTTCCTCGTCGTTCTCGACGATCTGGACGCCCATTTCCGAAAGAGCCGACTGGATATCCTCGATCTGGTCGCTGCTCATCTCGCCTTGAGGCAAAGCGTCGTTGAGCTCGTCATAGGTGACGTAGCCCTTTTTCTTCGCCTTGGTGATGAGCTTCTTGATCGAAGCTTCGTTGAGATCGATCAGGGGAGCGTCGTCTTTGTCGCCCGACTTGGATTTGGTGGCCATAAACTGGGGTCAGTCCATATTCTCTGCGCTGTCGGAGACTTCGCTCCGCGCGGTATCTGATTCTCTATTGGCCGGCGAAGCGGCCTTTCGGCTTGCCATCTGGCCGAGTCGCGCCTCGAATTCCAGCTTCCGCTTCAACAAACGCTGTTGATCGGCGAAAGCTCCTTCGGGGTCGGTTTCGAAACGCGCGGTCGCTTCTGCAAGCGCGGCTTCAAGCGCCGGCCTTTCGACCAGCAACGACACGGCTTCAGCCAGATCCTCGCGCGCATCAACCGGGTCTGTGCCTTTATCGAGAAAGGCGAAATAGGTGGTTGCCGGTGGGGCGGGTAGGCCTTCTGGGAGGGATATGGGCGATTCGGCGCGCGAATCAAGCGTTTCCGCAGCGGCAATCAACGAATCTATCGCAGGGCCGACTTTCGGGTCACGCGCCGCGAAGCGGGACAGGGCTTCCTCGTGGCGCACGATCTCGTGCGGAAACCGTAGCAATCCATGGATGACGGCCACGGCAAGAGCATCGCGAGAACCGCCGGACATGGCGTGCTTCAAGCGGGCAGCGGTTTCGGGCGAGAGGCGAGGGGGCGCGGCGTTGAAGCCGCCCTTCTTCCATTCGCCCCGCGGTTTGAACTCGCGAGGCGGAAATGCGTAGGCGGAGAACCGTTCGAGCAGTTCCTTCTTGTAGAGCGCCCGAATGTCGGGGTGCTGGATCGTATCGACATGGGCCAGCAAGCGCTCCTTGAGGCCCGCTTTCTCTTCGGGCGAATTGAGGGGAAGGGCGTCGCGCTCGAATGCCCAGAGCGTGTCGAGCAGGCTGGCAGGGTTTGAAAGCAATTCCTCCATCGCCCCGACACCCTTGTCGCGGATCAGGTCATCGGGATCCATTCCGGCGGGCATCCGAACAATCGACAGGGAGTGCCCGGGGCGCAGCATCGGCAGGACACGGCCGATCGCGCGCATGGCTGCACGCTGGCCGGCATTGTCCCCGTCGAAGCACAGGATGGGACGCTCGACCTGTCGCCAGAGCAGCTCGATCTGGTTTTCGGTAAGGGCGGTTCCAAGGGGAGCGACCGCTTCCGCGATGCCTGCATTGGCAAGTGCGATGGCATCCATATAGCCTTCGACGACGATGATCCGCCCGCTCTGGCGCGCAGCTGGTGCGGCGCGGTGCAGGTTGTAGAGCGTGCGGCCCTTGTCGAAGAGCGGCGTATCGGGGCTGTTGAGATATTTCGGCCCGTAGGCGTCATCATCAAGGATACGACCGCCAAAGGCGATGACCCGCCCGCGCGTATCCTGGATGGGCAGCATCAGGCGCCCGCGGAACCTGTCGTAAGGATCCTTGTCCTCGACATCGATCCGCATCCCGGCCTCGATGAGCATGGATTCGTCGAATTTCGACAGGGCCCGCTTGAGCGCCTGGCGATCGGACGGAGCGAACCCGAAACCGAACTCCCTGACGACGCCTGCCGAAAACCCGCGCCGCTTCAGGTATGCTCGCGCTTCCGCACCTTCAGCGGAGCCGAGTTCGTCCACGTACCATTGCTGCGCCGCTGCCGTGACGTCGTGGAGGCTGGCGCGTTTTTCCGCACGTTCGGCAGCGCGCGGATCGGGGGCAGGGACTTCCATCCCGGCCTCCGCCGCCAGTTCCTTCACCGCATCCATGAACGGCATCCCGCGCTGGTCGGTCAGCCAGCGGATCGCGTCACCATGGGCCTCGCAACCGAAACAATGGTAGAAGCCCTTCTCGTCATTGACGTAGAAACTGGGCGTCTTTTCGTTGTGGAAGGGGCAACAAGCCTTGAACTCACGCCCCGCCTTGGTGAGGCGCACGGTACGGCCGATCACTGCGGACAGCGTGGTCCGCATGCGCAATTCGTCCAGCCATTGGGGTGAAAGGGCCATGTCGCGTCCCTACCGCGAGCCGCGCCAAACCGCTAGCTTGCGGGCGTCTCCGCTACCGGATTTTCCTCGGCGGGAAAGGGGCCTCGCGCGACAGCCTGATTGCCTTCGATTTCCAGCAGGTAGGCGTCCGCCGGACCTGCCGGGGGAAGGGTGGACTGCCACCAGAAGCTGATCGTCGTGCCCGGCTTCCAGCCATCGCCTTCGACGACGCGCCAGATGATCCTGCCGTCGTCGCTGGTGATCGAGATCGCATCTTCACCGCCGAGAGCTTCCACCGCCTGCTCGGTCGAATAGCCGACCGCACGGGTGAAGCCGTGCGCCTGCTCCGTCATGCGGAAAAGGGTCGGCGGGCTTTCGACAACCTCGGGACCATCGGTGGGCTGCTCGGCCTGTACGAAATCATCCGCGAGCGTGACCTGGTGCACATAGGTGTAGATGGTGCCTTCCGGCATCTCGCCAGGTTTGCACTCGGTCACGTCGGCAGGGCAGGCGACAAAGCTCACCATCTTGCCGATTTCCCGGTTGCCGGCGCTCAGCACGGTCTCGACTTCGGGGCCTTGAGGGCCGACGATTTTCGCCCCGAGCGCTTCCATGTCGAGATCGGCTGCAGCCAGCGTACGCGGCTGGGCCACCGTGGGTGTCGGCGTAGGCTTCGGTTCCGGCTCGCCCTGCGAACACGCGGCGAGCGCAAGCGGCGCGATCAGCAGCAGCTTCCTCACGAAAGAGCTTCCTTCACGAGGCCGCTGGCCTTGGTCATGTCGAGCGTGGCGCCATGGCGGGCTTTCAGTTCGCCCATGACCTTGCCCATGTCCTTCATGCCCTCGGCACCCGTGTCGGCCTTGATCTGCGCGATGGCGGCGCGGGTTTCTTCCTCGCTCATCTGCTGGGGCAGGAATTCCTCGATGACGGCGAGTTCGGCCTTTTCCTTGTCGGCGAGCTCCTGACGTCCGCCATCTTCATACATGGCGATCGATTCCTTGCGCTGCTTGGCCATCTTCATCAGCACGTCGGTGACGAGCTCGTCGTCCTCGGGCTTCTTGTCGGCGGTGCGCAGTTCGATGTCGCGATCCTTGATCTTGGCGCCGATCAGGCGAAGCGCGGCCGTGCGCTCCTTGTCTTTCGCTTTCATGGCGGTGACGGTTTCGGACTGGATCTTATCGCGGAGCATCGGTTCTCTTTTTCGTTAAACTGTGGATGGTTCGCGTCTCATTTAGAACAAGCTGGCATAAAGCCAAGTGTTCCGCCCAAACGCGGCTTGACGGGAATCGCTGCGCGCCCTAGCGGCTGGGACTTAGCACACATCGCTGGAAACCCCCTGACCCGGAGCGCCCATGGCCCTGTCCGCATTCTCGCACGCGCAACCCAAAGACGCGACGGGAGTCATCGTCCTCGCAGATGGCACCTGCATCTGGGGCAAAGGCTTCGGCGCCACCGGTTCCGCGGTGGGCGAGGTCTGCTTCAATACCGCCATGACCGGCTACCAGGAGGTGATGACCGATCCCTCATATGACAGCCAGATCGTCACCTTCACCTTCCCGCATATCGGCAATGTCGGCGCGAACGAGGAAGACGTGGAGAGCCGCGGCCTGGGCGCTGTCGGCCTGATCGTGCGGCAGGACGTGACCCGTCATTCGAATTTCCGCGCCCGCGACGAGTTCGTCGAATGGTGTGCGAAGCATGGCAAGATCGGCCTTTCGGGGGTCGATACCCGTGCGCTTACCCGCCGTATCAGGGCGCAGGGCGCTCCCAATGCCGTGATCGCGCACAATCCGCGCGGCCAGTTCGACCTGAAGGCGCTGAAGAAGCAGGCGGCGGAGTGGAGCGGGCTCGAAGGCCTCGACCTCGTGCCCGGCGTCACCCGCGACGACCGCGAGGACTGGAAGGGCGGCTACTGGCAGCTGGGTACCGGCTATGCAGAGGCCGACAATGCCAAGCCCCATGTCGTGGCAATCGACTATGGCGCCAAGGACAACATCTTCCGCAACCTCGTGAGGGCCGGCGCGAAGGTCACGGTCGTGCCAGCGCGTACCAGTCTCGAGGATATCCTCGCGCTGCAGCCCGACGGGGTTTTCCTGTCGAACGGTCCCGGCGATCCGGCTGCCACTGGCGAATACGCCGTCCCGGTCATCCAGGGCCTGCTCGAACGCGATATCCCGCTGTTCGGCATCTGCCTCGGCCACCAGATGCTCGGCCTCGCGGCTGGCGCGAAGACCGCCAAGATGTTCCAAGGTCATCGCGGCGCCAACCACCCCGTCCAGCGCGTCGGGGAAGGGTGGGGCGAGAGCACCGGCCTCGTCGAGATCACCAGCATGAACCACGGATTCGCCATCGATGTCGAAACGCTGCCCGAAACGGTCGAACAGACCCACGTTTCACTCTTCGACGGCACCAATTGCGGGATCACGATCAGGGGCAAGAAGGCGTTCGGAGTTCAATACCACCCCGAGGCAAGCCCCGGGCCGCAGGACAGTTTCTACCTGTTCGAAAAATTCGTGGGGATGCTCTGATGACCACTTTCAAGCACACGCATTCAGCGGTCGTGGCGGCGGTACTGGCTTTGTCGCTCGTAGCCTGCGGTAGTTCCGATACTGCATCGCAGGCAGCAAATGGCGAGGCAGGTCCTGCAGCAGTCCCTCAGGTCGATACCGGCTGGACTGTCGGCACCGACGATAACGGCGCCTTCCAGCTGAAGCGCCAGCTGAACCAGCTGACACTCGCTTACTCGCTTGCACCGGGCTCGAATGGCCCGCGCGCTACGGTGCGCGCCTCGGTGTTTCCCTGCATGAACGGCGAGGGGAACGAGATGGCCGAGGAAAGCTTCACGCCTATCGATGACGAGAGCGGCCAGATCATGACCGTGCGCGACCGGATCGATAGCGTCGTCGGAAAAGTGGCGGCCAAGTGCCGCATCCCGGACGAGGTCCGGACCAACATCACCGCCGGATTCGACGGCAAGTATTTCTCCACCGACAGCCAGCGCGCAGCGATCAGCGGATCATAGACGAAAGCTCCCATGCCCAAACGCACAGACATTTCCTCGATCCTCGTAATCGGCGCCGGCCCGATCATTATCGGCCAGGCGTGCGAATTCGACTATTCCGGCACGCAGGCGATCAAGGCGCTGAAGGAAGAGGGGTATCGGGTCATCCTGGTGAACTCGAACCCCGCCACGATCATGACCGATCCGGAAATGGCCGACGCGACCTATGTCGAGCCGATCACACCCGAGATCGTCGCCAAGATTATCGAAAAGGAACGGCCCGACGCGGTCCTGCCGACGATGGGCGGGCAGACGGCGCTGAACTGCGCCCTGTCGCTGTTCAATGACGGCACGCTCGAGAAGTTCGGCGTGCAGATGATCGGCGCAGATGCCGATGCCATCGACAAGGCCGAAAACCGCCAGCGTTTCCGCGAGGCTATGGATGCTATCGGCCTGGAAAGCGCGCGCAGTGGTGTCGCGAACACGGTCGAGGAAGCCTATGCCGTGCTCGAGCGCACGGGCCTGCCTGCCATCATCCGCCCCAGCTTCACGCTTGGTGGAACCGGCGGCGGCATCGCCTACAACAAGGCCGAGTTCGAGCGTATCGTTCGCGAAGGCCTCGACGCATCGCCCACCACCGAGGTCCTGATCGAGGAATCGCTCCTCGGCTGGAAGGAATACGAGATGGAGGTGGTGCGCGACCGCAAAGACAATTGCATCATCATTTGTTCGATCGAGAACGTCGATCCGATGGGCGTGCATACCGGCGACTCCATCACGGTTGCACCGGCGCTGACGCTGACCGACAAGGAATATCAGATCATGCGCACCGCCTCGATCGAGGTGCTGCGTGAAATCGGCGTGGAAACAGGCGGTTCGAACGTACAGTTCGCAGTCAATCCTAAGGATGGCCGCCTCATCGTCATCGAGATGAACCCGCGTGTCTCGCGGTCTTCGGCGCTCGCATCGAAGGCGACCGGCTTCCCCATCGCGCGCGTCGCGGCGAAGCTCGCTGTCGGCTACACGCTCGACGAAATCCAGAACGAGATCACCGGCGCGACGCCGGCAAGCTTCGAACCGACCATCGACTATGTCGTAACCAAGATCCCGCGCTTCGCTTTCGAGAAGTTCAAGGGTTCGAAGAACGAGCTCTCGACCGCGATGAAGTCGGTCGGCGAGGTCATGGCTATCGGTCGCTGTTTCGCGGAATCGATGCAGAAGGCGCTTCGCGGTTTGGAAACCGGCCTCGACGGCTTCAACCGCGTCCCCGAACTCGAGGGCGTCTCGAAGGAAAAGATCACCGCATCGCTCAGCCAGCGTACCCCCGATCGCATCCTCAAGATCGCGCAGGCATTCCGCGAAGAATTCACCGTTGAGGAAATCGCGCAGATCACCGGTTTCGACCCGTGGTTCCTGCGCCAGATCGAAGCGATCATCTACGAAGAGAACATGCTGGGCCACAACGGCCTGCCGCGCGATGCGACGGAAATGCGCCGCCTGAAGGCGATGGGCTTTTCGGACAAGCGCCTCGCCACGCTGGCGGTCCGCTCGGTCGGTGTCGCTGGCGGCATGGCCGAGACACAGGCCCGCCGCTCGGGCCTGCTCCACGACGCGCTGCGCGCGATGGCTGGCGCGACGAGCGAGCAGGAAGTGCGCAAGCTGCGTCACAAGCTGGGCGTCTATCCGGTCTACAAGCGCATCGACAGCTGCGCCGCCGAATTCGAGGCAATCACGCCGTATATGTACTCGACCTACGAAGCCCCGAGCTTCGGTGAGGCCGAGGACGAGGCCGATCCGTCCGATCGTAAGAAGATTGTCATCCTCGGCGGCGGCCCGAACCGCATCGGACAGGGTATCGAATTCGACTATTGCTGCGTCCACGCCTGTTTCGCTTTGGCAGAGGCCGGGTTCGAGACCATCATGGTCAACTGCAATCCGGAAACGGTTTCGACCGATTACGACACTTCGGACCGCCTCTATTTCGAGCCGCTGACCGAAGAGGACGTGCTCGAGATCATGCGCGTAGAGATGTCGAAGGGCGAAGTGGTCGGCACGATCGTCCAGTTCGGCGGCCAGACGCCTTTGAAGCTCGCCGCCGCGCTCGAACGTGAAGGCATTCCGATCCTCGGTACCTCGCCCGACGCGATCGACCTTGCCGAAGACCGCGAGCGGTTCGCCAGGCTGGTCAACAAGCTCAACCTCAAGCAGCCGCTCAACGGCATCGCCAAAAGCCGCGACGAGGCTGCCGCAGCCGCTGCGCGCATCGGTTATCCGGTGCTCCTCCGCCCGAGCTACGTGCTCGGCGGCCGCGCGATGGAAATCGTCGACAGCGAACCGCAGCTCGATGACTACATCAACACTGCCGTAAACGTGTCTGGCGACAGTCCAGTGCTCGTCGACCAGTACCTGCGCGACGCGATCGAATGCGACGTCGACGTAATTGCGGATGGCAGCGAAGTCCGCATCGCTGGCGTCATGCAGCATATCGAGGAAGCAGGCGTCCACTCGGGCGACAGCGCCTGCACCCTGCCGCCCTACAGCCTCTCCGATGATATCGTCGAGGAAATGGAGCGCCAGGCCACGGCACTTGCCGAAGCGCTCGACGTTCGCGGCCTCATGAACGTGCAGTTCGCGGTCAAGGATGGCGAGGTCTACCTGATCGAGGTCAACCCGCGCGCCAGCCGCACGGTGCCTTTCGTCGCCAAGGCCATCGGCCAGCCGGTCGCCAAGGTTGCGGCACGCGTCATGGCGGGCGAACCGCTTTCGGATTTCGAGCCCTTCAACCTGCGGCCCGATCACATGGCGGTGAAGGAAGCCGTCTTCCCCTTCGCCCGCTTCCCCGGTGCGGACCCCGTGCTTTCGCCCGAGATGAAATCCACCGGCGAGGTGATGGGCATCGACCGCGGTTTTCCTGCGGCGTTCTACAAATCGCAGCTGGGGGCGGGTATGCGCCTGCCGACTGAAGGCACGGTGTTCGTCTCGGTCAAGGACAGCGACAAGGAAGTCATCCTTCCGGCGGTCAGGACCATACTCGAACAGGGCTTCAAGGTCATTGCGACCGGCGGAACCCAGCGTTTCCTCTCGGAGCAGGGGCTCGACGTGGAGCGGGTCAACAAGGTCGCCGAAGGACGTCCGCACATCGTCGATGCGATTATCGACGGCGAAGTGGCGCTGATCTTCAACTCCACCGAGGGCTGGCAGTCGCTTCTGGACAGCAAATCCATCCGTGAAGCGGCGCTGGAAAAGAAGCTTCCCTATTACACCACTGCGGCCGGAAGCCTGGCCGCGGCACGGGCGATTGCAGAGGTTTCGACCGAGCAGCTTGAAGTGCGTTCCTTGCAAGACTATTATAGCTGACAAGAACACACGCGTACCCCTTCCTCACATTCGACCGCCCAAGGCTCCGCAAATTCGCGGACCGGGTTCGAATTGTCCGGGGAGGGGCCGCAAAGCAGGAAGGATTGAAGCCCCATGGAAAAAGTGCCCATGCTGGCAGAGGGCTATGAGAAGCTGACCGCAGACCTCAAGGTGCTGCGTGCAGAACGGCCCCGTATCGTCGATGCGATCGAGGAAGCGCGTGCACACGGCGACCTCTCGGAAAACGCCGAATACCATGCCGCCAAGGAACGCCAGGGCCAGGTAGAGGCGATGATCGGCGATCTCGAGGACAAGATCAGCCGTGCGCAGATTATCGATCCGACCACGCTGTCCGGCGACAAGGTCATCTTCGGCGCGACCGTGACCCTGCTCGATGAAGACGACAAGCCGGTGAAGTACCAGATCGTGGGCCAGACCGAAGCCGATGCGAGCAAGGGTCGCATCAGCTACACCTCGCCGATCGCACGAGCGCTGATCGGCAAGCAGCTGGAAGACGAAGTGGAAGTCACCGTGCCGAGCGGCGACAAGTTCTACCTGATCGAAAAGATCGAATTCATCTGATCTTCGTCGCGCGACTGAATATGAAAAACCCCGCCACGTGCTGGGTTTTTTGTTCAGGCGGTGCGGATGCCTCGTGCCGGTTCGATGGTTTTCACCATCGCCCAGTTCGTGATCTCCACGCCATCGATTTCGAATGTGCGCTTCTTCATTGCCGTGTAGCCGGCGCTTTCGAACGCAGGCTTCGCGATGTGGCTGGCCTCGGTGAAGAGATGGGTGATCCCGTGATATTTGGCGTATAACGCTGCCGTCTCGAGAAGACTGGTGGCCAGTCCTTCCTTCGTGTGATCGGGATGGCAGTAGAGATGGTCGAGATGACCGGTCTGCTCCAGCATCGCATAGGCGACCGGTTCGTCGTCCTCATCGGTGGCGATGAAGATCTGCGTCCCTGCGTCGGCCTGCGCCTGGTAAACCTCCGGGCCGGCGAAATTCGCCAGCCACGCTTCTACCTGTTCTTCGCTGTAGGCATCCGGTCCGATGGCTCCGATCGCTGCACGGCCAAGTTCGGCGAGCGCTTCCGCATCGCCTTCCTCGAATGAGCGGATCGAATAACCCATCGTGTTTGTCCTCAGGCCTCGGGATCGAGCAGCTTGTGGAGGTGGACGATGACGTATTTCATTTCGGCATCGTCGACCGTGCGCTGCGCGTTGCCGCGCCATGCGCTCTCTGCATTTTCATAGGTGGAATATACGCCGGCGACGTGGATGCTCTCGGGATCCGAGAAGGTGACGCTGCGCGGATCGGTCACGCGTCCGCCCATCACCAGGTAAAGCGTCTGCTTGCTCTCTTTTTCTTCCATGATCGGTTCTTTCGCTTGGGGAGGAAATTCGGCCACGCCAATAACGAAAGCGGCGCGACAGGCAAGCCCGTCACGCCGCTACGTGGTTTTGGTTTAGATTCGGTTTAGTTGGTCAGGCGCGCGCGAAGGTCGCGATAGGCACGCGAAGATTTGCGGCTTGCGCGGCGGCTGCTCGAGCGGACGGTGTCGCCCATCGAATCGAGGCGATAACCGGCGTCGCGCTTGATGCGGCGGGCCTGCGTGCCGGCTGCGTCGCTGAAATCTTCGAACTTGTCACCGGCACCTTCGATCATCGAAAGGCCGTATGCGATGGCGGCATCGGTCGCATAGGATGCGAGCGAACCACCGCGACGACCGAGCTCGCGACCGCGGCGGGTCATGGCACCGATCGCGAGACCGACGACGACTGCGCCCGCGACGGTGGCAACCGGATGCTTCTTGGCAAATTCGATCGCGCTGTCGGCTACGTCCTTCGCCTGGTCGGCAAACGAGCGTTCTTCGTTGCGGCGTTCACCTGCTTCGATGCGGGCGCGCAGCTGCTGGCGCTTCTCCTCATCGGTCAGCTTGCTGTCTGCGCTGATCGGGGTGACGTTGCTTTCTGCTGTGTCGGACATGGGTAAACCTCTTGAATTCGTGTTCGTAGGTATAACGGTTCGCGAGGGGTCAGCGTTCCGGCCCAGTTGCGGTTTCGTCCCAATCCTCGTCCTCTTCGTCGTTCGAGAAGCCCAGCATTTCGAAAAGCGGGTTTCTCGCAAACCAGACGACGATAGCAGCCAGCAACGCGGCAAGGGCGCCCTTGTTGTCTTCCGCCACGTCGATGGCTTCTTCGTAGAGATCCATCGCGCCTTCGGTCACCCGGTCCATCGCACGTTCGCCGAGGCCCTTGTGGGCGAAATCGGCCTTGATGTGCTCGATATCGGCTTCGACCAGTGCCCGTGCGGAATCGCGCAGGTATTTGTCTTCGATCATGCGTGCCTTGCGATCACTCATTGTCGCCGTCCGAAAAAGCGTCGCGGATGTCTTCGATGCGTCCCTTGAGCAGCCTGAGCAGGATCACTCCGGCCACGATCAGGGCAATCGTCACGACTGCCGTAGCGCCCCAGGGGCCGAGCATCGGCATGAGTGCAATGACGGCACCGACGGTGAAGGCGATCAGGGCGAGGTGGAAAACGCCAAAAGCGCCAAGCCCGAAAGCAATGGCGCCCTTGAGGCGATTGGCCGTGAAACCGGCGCGGCTCTTCTGGTAGGCGACTTCCGCTTCGGCGTAAGTCTTCCCGTCTTCGAGGAGGGCGAACAGGTCGTCGGCAAGCGAGGGACCGTGATGTCCCTCGTCTTCCTCTTCCGGTTCGTAATCGTCGGGCAGGTCGAGCGGACCTTCATAGTCCGGCCGTTCCTGAGTTTCGCTATCTATCATCGAGCCCCCGGCTGCTGATTGCTATCAGCGACGGAATAGGCGCGAGATCAGGAAACCTGCAACAGCGGCGATGCCGATTGCGGTGCCCGGGCTCTTGCGGACGAATTCGCGGCCATCTTCGACGAGATCATCGACGCTCTTCTGGTCGAGCTTGCTCGCGTAATCGTCGAGCGCGGTCGAGGCGCTGCGGGCATAGTCGCCGTACTTCGCGCCCAGCTTCTCGTCGACCTGATGAGCGTTTTCGGTGATGGTCTTGCTCAGCGAACGCAGGCCTTCGCTGGTCTTCACCTTGCCCTCAGTCGCGAGTTCCTTGCCCTTGACCTTGGCATCGGCGCCATAAGCCTTGGCATCGGCGACCCAGTCTTCGCTCTTGCCCTTGGCCTGGCCGCGATAGGCTGCAGCGCGTTCCTGGCCTTCGGCCTTGAGAGCGGCTGCACCTGCCTTGGCTTCTTCGAGCGCAGCGTTGAAGCGGCTCTTGGCTTCTGCGCGATGCGGGTTGGCGGGGGTGGTGTCGGTGGTTGCGGTGTTGGTCACTGGGGTCATCTCCTTGGCAGTGCTGGTCTTGGCCACGGTCTTGCGCGGCTTTTTCGCAGTGCCTGTTTTCTTTGCGGTGGAAGTCTTGCGCTTCTTCGGAGCGCCTGATGCGGTGGTTTCTGCCATTGCTCTCGTCCTTGCCCTCAATTCGTATTCATTTCCCGGCGTTTGTAACAAACCGGGTCTTCTATGGTGCAACGCAACTTGCGCGCCGTTGTTCCGGCGAATAGAGCGCTTTCCAACCCTCGATCTGGGGGTGTTCTAGTGAATTACAACACCTGTCTCCGGAGTCTCGCTTCCAATGACCGCAATCATCGACATCCACGCCCGTGAAATCCTCGACAGCCGGGGCAATCCCACGGTCGAAGTCGACGTATTGCTCGAAGACGGAAGCTTCGGCCGTGCGGCAGTGCCATCCGGCGCCTCGACCGGCGCGCATGAGGCGGTCGAGCTGCGCGACGGCGACAAGGCGCGTTACCTTGGCAAGGGCGTCACCAAGGCGGTCGACGCCGTCAACACCGAGATCCGTGACCTGCTGATCGGTAACTTCGATGCCGAGGACCAGCGCGATATCGACCACTCGATGATCGCTCTCGACGACACGCCCAACAAGGGCCGCCTCGGTGCGAACGGCATTCTCGGCGTCAGCATGGCCACGGCGAAGGCCGCGGCAAACGCGCGCGGCCTGCCGCTCTACAGCTACATCGGCGGCGTTTCGGCGCATGTCCTGCCGGTCCCGATGATGAACATCATCAACGGCGGTGAACACGCCGACAACCCGATCGACATCCAGGAATTCATGGTCATGCCGGTGGGCGCCGATAGCCTGTCGGAAGCCGTGCGCTGGGGTGCCGAAGTGTTCCACACGCTCAAGAAGAAGCTGCACGAGAAGGGTCTCGCCACCTCGGTCGGCGACGAAGGCGGGTTCGCCCCTAACCTTGCCGGTACGCGCGATGCGCTCGACTTCATCATGGCTTCGATCGAACAGGCCGGGTTCAAGCCGGGCGATGACATCCTCCTCGCACTGGATTGCGCATCGACTGAGTTCTTCAAGGACGGCAAGTACGAAATCTCGGGCGAGAACCTGTCGCTGACCGGCGTGGAAATGGCCGAATATCTCGACAAGCTGTGCGCCGACTATCCGATCCGGTCGATCGAGGACGGCATGGCCGAAGACGATTTCGAGGGCTGGAAGGCCCTGACCGATCGCATCGGCGCGGATGTCCAGCTTGTCGGCGACGATCTCTTCGTCACCAACCCGCAGCGCCTTCGCGAAGGTATCGACCAGGGTCTCGCCAACTCGCTGTTGGTGAAGGTCAACCAGATCGGCACGCTGACCGAGACGCTAGACGCGGTGAACATCGCGAACCGCGCGGGCTACACGGCAGTCATGTCGCACCGCTCCGGCGAGACCGAGGACGCCACCATCGCCGATCTCGCGGTCGCCACGAACTGCGGCCAGATCAAGACCGGCAGCCTCGCGCGCAGCGACCGGCTCGCCAAGTACAACCAGCTCATCCGCATCGAGGAAGAACTGGGCGACAGCGCGCTCTACGCAGGTCGTGACTGCCTCGGAAAGATCGTCTGCTGAAAGCCTAGCTGTCGGCCCGGTTCTTCGGGTGCAGCCAGTACTGATAGACACCCCAGCCGTTGATGAGCAGTAGCAGGCCGTTCATCGCGGCAAGGGGCAATGCGTCCTCGGTCAGCCCGATGTATATCCACAAGGTCGACACGAGGCAGAACAGGACAAATCCCCAAGCTGTCGCCCGGCGGCCGAGATCGAATGCGATCATCGATGCGGCGAGGACGGTGCCGATCGAGGCAATCCACTCCAGTGGTCCGTTCATGATTTCCTCTTTCCCATGTTTGCCACGACGCTTGCCGCAAGCTAGCGTTCCGGAAATGCTCTTTGTGGGAGAGGGGCTTGGCACAATTTCCGGTTCATCCTGACGAGGTGACGCCCGACTGGCTCGGAGCCAGTCTGGACGCGCATGTTTCATCGGTTCGCTGGGAGCCGATCGGTACGGGTCAGGTCGGCGACAGTGTCCGATTCCACCTGGAAGGCAAGGGCGTGCCCGCAACATTGGCCGGCAAGTTTCCGGCTGCCGATGCGGCCAGTCGCGGAACCGCAGTCCAGTTCGGTCTCTACCGCAAGGAAGTGGAATTCTACCGACAGGCGGCACCCCTGATCGACGTCCGCGCGCCGGCTGTTCATTTCGCCGGGGTTACGCAGGACGGCGCGGAATTCTGCCTACTTTTCGAAGATCTCGCGCCGGCACGGCAGGGCGACCAGATCGCGGGTTGCGAGATCGAGGATGCACGACAGGCGATGCGGCAAGCCGCCGCCATCCACGCGCCTAGCTGGGGCAGGGCCGACATCCTGCAGGCCGAGTGGGTCCAGCCACCCGAAAATCTCGGCGCTACGGTCAGCGCGATGTATCCCCAAGCCCAAGCCATCTTTCGCGAGCGTTACGGAACCTCGTTGGAGCCTGACCTGATGGAGTTGTGCGACGGGCTAGCAGACCGCGCCGAGAAGTATTTCCAGCGCGATGCCGAGCCAAAGTGCCTCGTTCATGGCGATTTCCGGCTCGACAACATGCTCTTCGACGTGCGGGGCGGTACGGAGCCCATCGCCGTCCTCGACTGGCAGACGACGACGGTCGGCAGCCCCATGAACGATGTCGGCTATTTCCTAGGCTGCGGGATCGGCCAGCTCGGCCTCGATCATGAAGCCGAACTGCTCGATCTCTACTACGCCGAAATGGCGAAGCGCGGGGTCGAAATGGACCCGGGCCGGATGAAGCGCGAATATTGTCTCGGCATATTGCACGGGGTTTCGACCGCCGTGTTCAGCGCTGCCTTCGTCGAACGGACGCCTCGCGGTGATGAAAACTTCCTGTCCATGGCGCGCGGAGCCTGTTCTCTGGCGCTTCGCCACGATAGCCTGTCGGTGCTTGAGGAGACCTGATCATGGCGCTTTCCAAAGGGGATGAATTCCCGATCCACCAGACGGCCGAGCCGGTCGCCTACGCGGGGACGGATCGGAATTTCTACGATCGCTATTTCTTCAACGGCTATGCGCCAGACGGTAGCGGTTTTTTCGCGCTGGCATTCGGCGTCTATCCGCATCTCGACGTCGCCGATGCCCATTTCAGCTTCATTCGTGGTGACACGCAATATTGCCTCCACGCCAGCGCGGAAATGGGGATGGAGCGAATGTCGATGCGGGTCGGCCCGATTTCGATCGAGGTGATCGAGCCGCTCCACGCCCTCAAGGTCACGATCGACGAGACTGACGGTATTGCCGGGGAGTTCACCTTCACCGGCCGCGCTTTCCCGATCGAGGAGCCACGCTTCACCCACCGCATCGGTCCGCGCGCCTTTATGGACTACACGCGCATGACGCAGAACGGCCACTACGAGGGCTGGATCTCGCTGGATGGTGAGCGTCACGAAATGGCGGAAGGAACAGCGGGAACGAGAGACCGCAGCTGGGGCGTAAGGCCCGTTGGTGCGCGCGACACGCAGCCCATGCCGGGAGCACCGCTGCCGAGCTTCTTCTGGCAATGGACCCCGATCAGTTTCCCGAAGGGGAGCCTGTTCTTCCACGTCAATAACGACACTCAAGGCGAGGCGTGGAACACGCGCGCGGCCTGGGCGCCCGACGGGGCAGATGCCCGGGACATCGCGGAAGGCCACGGCAGCATGCGCACTCGGCTTCAGGCTGATACGCGCTGGCCGTCAGGCGGGACGCTTTCGCTTGCCGTCATGGGCGCACCCGAACAGGTCACCTTTGAACCGCTCGGACGCTTCCAGATGCGCGGGCTTGGATACACCCATCCCGAGTGGAGCCATGGCTTGCATCATGGCCGCTTGGAGGTCCAGCGCGAGGACATCGCCCTCGAGACCCTGGACCCGCTCGCGCCAGAGAACCTGCATGTGCAGACGCTCGTCAGGGTGTCCGGCAATGACGGCAGCGGGGGAATCGGTGTTTTCGAACAGTTGATCATCGGCCCGTTCGCCCCGCTTGGGCTCACGGGCATGGTCGACGGGGCGTCCTAGGCCGCGAAGCGGCCCTGAAGATCGAGCAATGCGAGCGCAGCCTTGGCCGCTTCACCGCCCTTGTCCTTCTTGGACGGATCTGCGCGTACGATAGCCTGCTCTTCGTTTTCGACCGTGATGATGCCGTTGCCTATGGCAATGCCGTCCATGGTCAGCGCCATGATGCCGCGTGCGCTCTCGCCTGCCACGATCTCGAAATGATAGGTCTCGCCGCGGATGACCACGCCGATGGCGACGAAGCCGTCATAGCGACCGGTTTCGGCTGCCATCGCGATCGCACCGGGAATCTCGAGTGCGCCGGGAACGGTGAGGACCTCCACGCTGTGTCCGGCTGCCTCGAGCTCGGCCTTCGCGCCGGAAACCAGCATGTCGTTCAGATGGTCGTAAAACCGTGCTTCGACGATCAGGAAATTGGCCATGGGGTTCACTCCGGAATGGGCATGTGGTCGACGATATTGAGGCCATAGCCTTCGATCGCGACGACGTTGGGTTGCGAATTGCTGAGGAGGATCATGTCCTCGACACCGAGGTCGGCAAGGATCTGCGAACCGATACCGACGTTACGCTCGGCCTCGCTTTCGCCATAGCCTGCCGCGGGACGTCCGGTGATGATCACGATCACGCCCGAGCCATGTTCGCCGACGGCCTGCATCGCGCGCTGCAGGGTGCGCTTGCGGGGTCCGGGCTTGCCGAGGACGTCGTCGAAGATCGAGATCGGATGCACGCGGGTGAGGGTGGGGGCGCCTTCCTTCACTTCGCCTTTCTGCAGAACGTAGCTTTCGCTGCCGTCGACCGTGTTGCGATACGTCAGCATGCGCCATGCGCCGCCGTAATCGGAATCGAAAGTGTCTTCGGCAATGCGCTCGACGAGGTGGTCGTAGCGCATGCGGTATTCGATGAGGTCGCGGATCGTACCGATCTTCATGTCGTGCTTGCGCGCGAAGGCGACGAGATCGTCGAGACGCGCCATGGTCCCGTCGTCCTTCATGATCTCGCAGATCACGCCCGAAGGATTGAGGCCGGCAAGGCGGGAGATGTCGACTGCTGCCTCGGTATGACCGGCGCGGACCAGGACACCGCCGTCACGAGCGGTGAGGGGGAAGACATGGCCCGGCGTGACAATGTCGTCAGGGCCCTTGGTGGGGTCGATGGCAACCGAAACGGTGCGCGAGCGATCGGCAGCGCTGATACCGGTGGTCACACCCGTCTTGGCTTCGATCGAAGTCGTGAAAGCGGTCTGCATGCTTTCGCGATTGTCGCGGCTCATCGGCTCGAGGCCGAGCGCTTTCACTCGCTTCGAGTCGAGCGACAGGCAGATCAGCCCGCGGCCATGCGTCGCCATGAAGTTGATGGCATTGGGCGTCGCCATCTGCGCGGGGATCACGAGGTCACCCTCGTTCTCGCGGTCCTCGTCATCGACCAAGATGAACATGCGGCCATTGCGGGCTTCGTCGATAATCTCTTCCGCGCCGACGATGACCGGTGTCTCGTCATTGGCTTCGAGGAATGCCTCGAGCTTTCCAAGCGTTTCTGCGGTCGGGTTCCAGCCCTCCTCGGCGCAATCGCGCAGCGTATTGGCGTGGAGCCCGGCGGCGCGGGCGAGGCCGGCACGGGTCATGAGACCGTTGCCGACAATGGTGCGGACCTTTTCGATCGTGTTCATGGCTGCCGCGCCTATCACACTAAAATGTGATGCGCAACGTGACTACACATCGAATGTGACCAAAGGTGCGTGGGCGCGCGAAAGAGCGCCGTATCGAAACATCTGAAAGGGAGGAAAATGGTGGACGCACTAGGGCTCGAACCTAGGACCCGCTGATTAAGAGTCTCGAGTCCTTGTCTGAGCTATGTATCTCTTGGGTGCGCTAGAGATCGCAACTATCTGAATCATTGTGAATTATCTCACCGATTTGCGTTGATAATGGTTGATGGGATTCGCTCGATTCTGCTACCTAGTTGCTACTTGAAATGAGGTAGCGATGAAGGCCAAACTTACTGTTCGTTCGATCCAAGCCCTGAAGGCACGGCCAGCCGATTATGTTGTCTGGGATACCGAAGTGCCAGGGTTCGGATGCAAGGTTACACCGACAGGACGAAAGAGCTTTCTGCTCTACTATCGCAACAAAGATGGGCAACAGCGCAAGCCCGCAATCGGTCGATTTGGGGCAATTAAACCCGAAGCCGCGCGCGAGATCGCCAAGCGCTGGCTTGCCGATGTGGCAGGTGGGGGAGACCCTTCGAAGTCGCGCCAGCAGGACCGTCTAGCTGTGAGTGTCTCTGATCTTTGCGATCGGTATATGGCCGAGCATGCGGAGACGCGGAAGAAGGCCAGCTCAATTCGGAACGACCGGAGACTCATAGAATCTCATATCAAGCCAATGTTCGGCAGCAAGAAGGCTGCATCTATCGCGCGATGTGATGTCGCGGCACTACATCACTCGTTGAGAGCGACGCCATACGAAGCCAATCGTGCGCTAGCCCTTCTGGGAAAAATGTTTGGATTGGCAGAAAGATGGGGGGTCCGGCCTGATAATTCTAATCCGGCCAAGAATATCGACCGCTATAAAGAAGTGAAGCGCGAGAGGTATCTCTCGAACGTTGAGCTGCAAAGACTTTGGGGGGTCCTCCAATCTGAAGACGCCGAAGCTGTGGTTTCAGCAAGCGCGATCGCTGCAATTAAGCTGCTCATTCTGACTGGCCGTCGACTTTCAGAAATCCTTTCGCTCAGATGGGAGTGGATCGATTTGGACACGGGTACGATGCGTTTGCCAGATACAAAGAACGGTGCGTTGCTCGTATCATTGTCGGATGGAGCTATCGAAATTTTGAGTGAACTGAGGGCAAGTGCAAGTGGTCGAAGCGTGAGTGATGGTCAAAATGTAGAGATCAATCCTTTTGTAATCTCCGGCCAACGGAAAGGCGCTGCTTTGGTAAATCTACAGAAGCCTTGGCGAAAAATACGCGGATTGGCGCAACTCGATGACGTTAGATTGCATGACCTGCGCCACACTTATGCAAGCGTGGGAGCTGGTATCGGTCTCAGCCTTCCGCTGCTTGGGAGGCTCCTAGGCCATACGCAAGTTGCGACTACCAGCCGCTACGCCCACCTTGCGCAAGATCCGGTACGCGTAGCTGCGAACGAGATCGGCAATGAGATTATGCGAGTTGTGGGCTAAAAAATGTCTTCATACTTCAGGCGCGTCGACAGTACGGCGACACTAGAAATGCGATCTCAACTATCGCTGTTCGGGGTTAAACTGGGACCAGCGGTGACAATGCTGGACTAAGATGAGTGCACCACTGTGGTGGACCCGAAATGCCTGGCGGCGCACTAGAACTCCCGGATACGTCTCCCATCGAACCCTAACGATGGAGACCAGAATGCAAACGACCTCTCTCTTGAATCCCGTGGAAGCTGCTCGCTTTCTTGCCCTCTCTCCGAAAACCTTGGCCCGCTGGCGTTGGGCAGGGAAGGGACCAAAATACATTAAGCTGGGTAGTGCGGTCCGCTATTCGATGGACGAGCTTGCCGCGTTTGTTGGCGCTGGGGAGGTTCAGTCATGAGTGCTCCCCAAGACGATTTCATGGAATTGCCAAACTCTTTTTTGGATATCGACAAAACCGATCTCTGGACCGTCGATTCCCAGATGAGATCCCTGAAGCCTGGAGAGACAATCTGGACCCACTTCCCCATTCGGGATGGCACCGGTGAGTTGTGGTCCTCTGATGGCAACAGCTGGGCCAGCTCACTACTTTTCAAGAGGGGAGGTCCTCACTCGAGGATTTCTGGACTTCCTCTGCACATCAAAGTGGTGGGCTATTTCGTGCGCGCTTTGTGCCTCTGGCAAGGCCCAAGATTCAAGCTGGCCGATTGGAAAGAGCTACCAGCCGGAAAGAAAATGATGCTCTCTCCGGTCCAATGCGAAAAAGAACAAGAATTGGCGGACTTTCGCGTTGGCTATTTTCGCCGAAATGGCACCGGCCAGTTTCAACTGATCAATGAAGAAGATGGCTCTTTGTGGGTGGGACGGGCTTAGAGAGTAGCCCAACCGCCCCCACCCCTTCGACGTAAAGCATATTCGATTTCTGACTTTTTTCTCTTTTTCATTCATTTGGCTTGGAATTCAAAAAAAGAGAAAAAAGTAAGAAATCATATCGCCTAGAACCCAACCTGCAGCAGGAAAAGACTGACGATGGCATCGCGCGAACCCTTTAATTCAATTTTGCAACTTGAAATAGGCGAGAGCATGCTTGTGGATGCAAGGTCTGGTGAGGATATATACCAGGCGTTCAAGCGTTACAAAAAACGTTTCTCGACGTGGCGACAGAAGCAACTGTCATTTGTGGCCGAAATAATTGACGGGCGCATCGAGGTTACGCGGACAGAATTTGGCAAGAACAAGAAGCTGTGGCGGTGGGAGGCGATGAAAGCTGGTGAGTACATCGTTCTTGCAGAAGACCCCAGCGAAAGCGAAATTCGCGCCGCTCGCAACAGTGCGAACTACCTCATGAGTGTGAAAAAGGCGGGAGGAGTTTGGACTGTACAGCAGGATAGGTGCGGTCGCCTGATTGTACGTTGCATGGCGGACAAAGAAGGTGGCGCAGTTGATCGTATAAAGCCGATCAAGGAAACTCCATCAGAGAAAGCGGAGCGATTGGCCAACGTTTATCGCTACCTTTCGGATTGCATTCGTTTCGAAGCGAGACACGCAGCAATCCCATTGCGAGACCGAATGATGAGCCGAGCAGCTTTTCTCGATGAGGAGGTGAGGGCTTTGGAAGCCGGATTTGTTGGATAGTAGCGAGCCCAACAAAAAGAACGCGAGAGGTTCAGGGTAAATCGGCCGCTGAATCGGGGCGGATAAATGCCTGTGACCCTCGTCTTTGTACTGGGGATGAAACGTGCAAACCCCTTTACATGTTGAGGTTTCACTAGACTAACTGCCTTATGCGTTTTTTTTCCGATGGCCCCGACATCCCTTCACATTTGCTGGGGCAACAAGCACAAGGAAACGTAGTTTTCTTCTGCGGTGCCGGTGTCTCGATCCCAGCCGGTCTCGATAGTTTTTGGCAGCTCACAGACCGGATCGTAACTGCTCTGGATTCTGAGGAAGGTCGCGAGGCACTTAATGAAGATGCTGACTTTGATCGCATCTTCAATCTGCTGGTTAAGCGCTACGGTAGGGAGGAAGTCGACCGTCAAATTTTCCTAGCTTTGGGTACAAAGCGAGCCAAGACGCTCGCCCATCACCGGGCTATATTGCATCTCGCCAAAAACGCCGCCGGTGCCACTCAGCTTGTTACGACGAACTTTGATCTCCTGTTTGAGCGGGCCGGTTGCAAGTCCGCTAAAATTATACCTCCGAACCTTCCGAACTTAGAGCTTAACAGAACGCTTGAGGGCATCGTCTATTTGCATGGACGTCTGGTAGACACAGATAAGGCAGACCCTCGGTACGTCATAAGCAGCGCAGATTTCGGTCGCGCATATCTAGCAGAAGGCTGGGCCGCGAAATTCGTCCGTGAACTAAGGGAAACCTTCACCTTGGTCTTCCTAGGCTATAGCGCCGACGATCCTCCCATGCGTTATCTGCTGGAGGGCATGCACGACCGTGAGGGGGTGAACTATGCGAACCCAATTTACGCGTTTGCTGCGGACGATCCTAGAGCAGACAACGAAGTCTGGATCGACAGGGGCGTCACGCCGATTATTTACGATCCTACCGACCGACATGCAAAACTTTGGGAAACAATTCACGCTTGGTCCGAAGCTGCGACCAATCCTGATGCCTGGACGGCGAAGGTGCTTTCACTCGCACAAGCCGGTCCACGGGCAATAGAACCACATGAGCGCGGCCAAGTCGTCGAACTGGTTAGCAACAAGAGAGGTGCGGCAGCCTTTGCCAAGGCCGAGCCAACCCCTACGTCTGAATGGCTCTGTGTATTCGACCCAAATGCAAGATATGCCGCGCCGCGCAAGGTTAGCTGGGAAGACGATGCGCCTGAGCTAGACCCTCAATCGGTTTATGGATTGGACTCGGACCCTCCGAGGCCACCAAAATCAGAGAATCGATTATATCGCTCTTATGCGAAAAATCCTCTTCAGTGGAATGAGCAGGATGGAGAAGGCTTTGACCAGCCGACCCTTCAAGGAACGTTCCAGATCTTTCATCGCCGTCTTCCCGCGCGGCTGCATCATCTCGCTAGCTGGTTCGGTAAAGTATGTGGCGAACCAGCGGCAATCTGGTGGTCGGCGGGTTGGAGCAGAATTAGCCAGCACCTGATCTGGTTTGTTGCGAGGCGACTGCGTGATCGACATGGAGGAAAACTGCCCGAAGCTGCAGCTGACTTTTGGAGCTACTATCTCGAGCATCTGGACAGCTTTGCATTCGACGAGCACGAGTACCGCTGGTTCGAATTTGAAGGACTTTTGAAGACGCTTGGCTGGACCGGACATTCGCTCCGGTATTTGGAGCGGTGTTTAAGCCCTACGGTGATTTTTTCGCGGCCTTCCATGGGATCGCCGATCCCTCCGGATGGTGATTGGGACAAATTGTCATTCTCGGAAGTGGCGTCCCTTAGCGTCAAGGTGTTGGATCGGCACAATACCAAGCTTCCCATCCCTGACGAGCAACTCTCGTCCGTCTTAAAATTGCTGCGCAACGCCCTGCTCAAGATGAGTGCGTTGCTTGACGAGGTTGAAGATAGATTTTGGAGACCGCCTAACCTTCATCCGTCACAAAAACCGGGCGAGAGGTATCATGGCCGCAAAGAGCAGTTGGTAATTTGGTTCAGCCAACTCTTCGAAAGTCTGGCGTCAACAGACTTGGCATCTGCGCAGGCTGAGTGGAATGAGTGGCCGAAATTTGGACATCGAGTTTTTACGAAGGTCGGATTGTGGGCCGCGTCGATCGATGGTGTCGCTGATAACGCGTCCGTATTCAGACTACTTCAAAACCTCTCTGCCGAGGACTTCTGGACTTCCGATAACCAACGGGACGTATTGCTGCTTTTGAAGCAAAGGTGGCCGTCCTTCACAATCAAGCAGAGACGTGCATTGGAGCGTCGTCTCGAGGATGGGCCACCACACTGGCCTTATCTGGAAGATGAGGACTATCCCCGACGCAAAGCTAGCCACGCCGCAACGCGGCTACGTTGGCTCGAACTGAACGGGTGTGTTTTGTCAAAACCTGGAGCGAATGCGCTACGTCGGCTCAAGAATGTGGACAAGAGATTCACCGATCAATGGGCTGAGACTGCTGACGAAAGTCTCGGTCCACGAGGAGGTTTGATCGCCGAGGACACCGACACGCAAGGACTCGAAGTTTTCCCGGTATCGAAGATCATTGAAGAAGCTGAAAAGCGGACTGGGGAGAACTTTGGTGAATTGAAGCACTACCGACCCTTCAAAGGGCTGGTCGAAACCGAACCCTTCCTTGCTCTCAGCGCTCTGAGGCGACGCCTAAAAGACGGAGACTTTAATCCGAGGTATTGGGATGATCTTCTGAACAGCTGGCCGAAACGGACGCCGCTTCGCCTGCGTTTGTTGCTTGGACTTACTCTGGCGAATCTGTCCAACGAGCAAATTTTGCATTTGAGGTACTCCTCAACTGCATGGCTCCAGAAAAATCTACCGGTCCTCTATCGCGTCCGCCCTAAGCACGGCTTGTCGATCTGCGATGGCGTCATACAGGCATTTGAAAGCGCCTCGCCTGAGTTTACGAAAAGTAGTGTGAGCAGTGCAAGCGTCGATGGGGAGAAGCAGCAGGAGTCGGCGGCCTCCCGAATGAAAGTAATTAATAGTCCGGTCGGTCACTTGACGGAGGCGATATGGTCTTTGACTCCGAAAAATTCCGAAGCGCCAACAGAGCTGTCCTCCGATATTCGGGAGAGACTTGAAGCGCTCTGTCGGGTCCCCGGCGACGGTGGGCATCACGCTGTAGCTTCGTTATTGATCCGGCTGGATTGGATCATATTCAAATATCCCCAGTGGGCGAACCAATTTATTCTGCCGATGTTAGACCTCCGGTCTCCGAAGAGCGAAGCCGCGTGGCACGGTTTCGTATTGGGACGGAATCAGCTACCGAATAGCGTGTGGGAGCAAATAAGGGATGATCTTCTTGCAATCCTTCGATCGGAATCCCCCTGGAATATGGGAAAAGAGGGTCGCAAGAGTCTGATCAGCATGGCTGTTGCGCTATCCAATCCGAATTGGTCCACCACCGGTGCGATCCTCTCTTTCAGTGACGTGCGACGCGTCCTCAAGACAGTGGGGGAGGAAGAACGCGGACATGCTCTGTGGGAGCTAGGAAACCTTTGGCGAGAACCTGCGCAGTGGCAAACGTTCATCAAGCCATTCCTCGAAAAGGCTTGGCCCCTGGAGAAACGTTTTCGCAGTGAGCAAAGCACACGCGGGTTTATTCATTTGGCTGACAAGGCGGGAGAACACTTTCCCGACCTTGTCAAAACCGTGAAGCGGTTTCTGAAGCCTGTCGCTCATGCGGATACTTTTACGTACCGTCTTTCGAAAGACACGAGGGGGGAAGATAGCCATATTAAGAAACATCCGCATGAAGCCATACTCTTGCTTGATGCGATAACAGGAGATGACAGGGTAAGCGTCCCTTATGGCCTGGCCGAGTCACTCGAAATTTTGGGTGAGATTGATCCTGCGGTCAGACAGACTGGTGAGTTCCGACGGCTGCGCAACCTTGTCGATTAGTCTTGAGCGCGCAAATTTAGGAAAAAATCCGGCGGTGCATTTGAGGGATGGTTGGTTAGGGAGCCGACCTAATGACGCGCAGAAAGGTGTTACCCTTCACCAAGCTACCTATTCGCTACCTAGGGTAACGATGAGTTGCTCGCTTGAGCGCTAAGTCATTGAAAAAATGGTGGACGCACTAGGGCTCGAACCTAGGACCCGCTGATTAAGAGTCAGCTGCTCTACCAACTGAGCTATGCGTCCACACTCACGGTCATTTCCGCGTTTCGCCCGGTGTTACGGGCGGCCCCCGACTCGGGGGAGGCGCTCATATAGCGGCTGTCTCGACGAATAAAAGGGGCAAAATGCGATCAGGCCACATTGCGGCGTTTCATGGCCTCGAAACCCTCGAGCAGAAGGCGGATTTTCGCGCCGAAGGGATCGCTGGGATTGTCGACGATGTCGATGACTTTGCCGTACTCGAGCGTGCGCAGGGCGGCAAACGCTTCGTGAAGCGGCAGGCCCGTTACCTGGTGGATTTCCCAGACGGTGCTTTCCTGACCGGTCCGGGTGCGTTCGCACACGCTTTCGAGCACTGCCCGGCATGCGCCATCGCCTGCAAGATCGGCGATTGCAGCACAGTCCAGGTCATCAATGTTGATCGGGCGCTCCGTCAGAGCGCGATTTCGATCGGGCACGGTAATTCCCTTTGCGAATCACAACGCGCTCCCCCTTCGCTTGATTGGATAGTTCGAGGCAGATATATCGCTTGCCGGGCGAATAAAGTCCCCTTGGTGGGTGACGTCGCCCAAGGTCGTAGGTTAAATGCAGGAATTTGCAGCAGATTTCGAGAAAATCGACGACTGCGAGAAGATTCTCGCATACGTATACGCATTCGCTGCGGAACGCGGCGCGACGGCCCTAAGCTACCATTATTTCCCGCGATTTGAGTCGCCGAATTCCGAGCGAACGTTCGTTCACGGGGTGGGGTTCTCGGAAGGTGTGCTCGAGGCATTCGTCGAGGAGGGGTTGATGAAGATCGACCCGGTTCCTGCGCTGGTGTTCGCAAATCCGCCCGTCCTGAGCTGGAACAGGGCTGCCGCGATGACTGCAGATGATCCGGTTGCGGTTCGCTATTTCGAGCGAATGCGGGAGTTCGGGGAGCTGAACGGGGTCAGCTTTTCGCTCTATGGACCGCAGTCGCGCGATGGATACGCGGCGATAGTTTTCGAGCGACCGCCCAAGGAGATGCCAGAGGGACTGATAACACTTCTTCACGGCGTCCTGCAGGCAGCCCACGTCAAGATTAGCCAGATCACGGCGCAAAGCGAGGAAGCCGTCGATCTGTCCGAGCGCGAACTCGAGGTCCTGCACTGGATGTCGATGGGCAAGAGTGCCGCCAATATCGCGGCGATCCTTTCCATATCGCCCGACACGGTGAAGACATATGTGAAGCGGCTTTACGAGAAGCTCGACGTCGGAGACAAGGTCGCCGCAACGGTGAAGGGACTAAGGCTCGGCCTCATCCACTTCTAGCCGCTCAGGTGATCAGTCCTGTCCGCGGTGCATTGCGGTTCCAGCGGTGCACCATCATCAATACGCCGATGCAGATCATGTTGGTCATCATCGAACTGCCGCCGTGGCTGATAAAGGGCAGCGGAATGCCGACCACGGGGGCAAAACCCATCACCATCAACAGGTTGATCGCGACGTAGAAAAAGATCGTCGCGGTCATCCCGGCCGCGAGCAGTTTCGAGAACCGGTCGCTGGCCGCACGGGCGACCGACAGGCCCCAACCCAGGATGACTGCGAAGGCGCCCAGGACGAAGAGGCCGCCCACGAACCCCCATTCCTCCGCCATGGTGGCGAATACGAAGTCGGTATGCGGCTCGGGCAAGTAATTGAGATGGCTCTGCGAACCCTCGTTGAAACCTTTGCCGAAGATACCTCCGGACCCGATCGCGATCTTGGATTGGGTAATCTGGTAGCCTTCGCCGAGCGGATCGCTTTCGGGATCGAGGAAAGTCGTCACACGGTCCTGCTGATAAGGCTGCAGGGCGAAGAAGAAGGCCAGAGGGATGGCCGCAATTCCGGCGATCCCGGCAAAAATGAACCACCTGATTGGCAGTCCTGCAAGGAACATCACGACCCCGCCGCCGAAGGCGATTGCCAGGGACGTGCCGAGGTCGGGCTGCAAGAGAACGAATGCCATCGGGGCAAGGATAATGCCGCCCGCCGGTAGTATGGCGCGCCAGTTGGGGATCATGCCGACAGGCAGCGAACCGTAGTAATGGGCAAGCGCCACCACGACAGCCGGTTTCATCAATTCGGATGGCTGGATACGGATCGGGCCGACCTCGAGCCAGCGCTGGCTTCCGCCGCCGACCTGACCAACGATCTCGACGGCCATCAGCAGCAGCAGGATCACGAGATAGGCGGGATAGGTGAAAAAGCTGACCAACGGCTTCGACAGGCGCGAGATGACCACTGCCATTGCGAAGAGCACAACGAATCGGATCAGGTGGGACTTCGCATAAATATCGAAATCACCGGCCGCTGCAGAAGTCAGCACGAGCGCGCCAAAGCCGATCAGGCCGAACAGCGGGAACAGCATCTGCCATGGCTGCCGCGCAATCGGCTCGGGTACGATCCCGCTCATTGGCTGCCATCCTGAGGTGTCTCTGCGGCAGCAGCGGCTTCCGCCTGGCGATCCGGCGTTTGGGCAGAGGGCGGGGCGCGGCTGATCTGGCTGCTCGCCTCGTCATCCTCGCGGCGCCGGTTGGCGCCTTCGGCCAGTTCCTTGTCGGGGCGCGCTGCAAGGCGGGCTTCCGCCTCGACCTGGTCGAAGATGTCCTCGTCGCGTGTCGGGACCGGTGGGACCGAAGCCCCGGCCGCAGCCGCATAAGCGCGATATTTGGAATCGAGGCGTTGCTGAGCGGTGCCGCCCCATTGTTCTTCGAGAGCGCGCAGGGCTTCCATCCCCTTCGCCGGATCGAAGAGATAGGTCATCACGTCGCGCGCAATCGGATAGGCGGAGCCCGACCCGCCGCCGTGTTCGATAACGACCGCGCCTGCGTATTTCGGCTTGTCGAATGGAGCGAAGAACACGAACAGCCCGTGATCGCGATACTTCCATGGACCGGACTTGCCGTCCGAGATACTGAGCGAGACCACCTGTGCGGTACCGGTCTTGCCAGCCATTTTGATGTCATCGAAAGGCAGGCGCGCACGGCCTGCGGTGCCCGGGCCGTTGACCACATCGCTCATGGCCTGGCGAACGTATCCGATCTCCTCGTCGCTGAACGCGAAATGTTCGAATTTAGGCTTGTCCTCGGTCAGCCTCAGTCGGGGCACGACCCTGTCGCCGGTCGCGAGCCTTGCACTCATGACAGCCAGCTGGAGCGGATTGACGAGGTAGTAGCCCTGACCGATCGAGGAGTTGACCGTGTCATAAGGCTGCCACTCGCTTTCGCGCCTCCGCAGCTTCCATTCGGGCGAGGGGACCGTGCCATAGAACTGGCTGGTGACGGGCAGGTCGAATTCCTCACCCAGTCCCATCTTGTGGGCCCACTCGGCGACCTTTTCGAAGCCGACCTGCTGGGCGAAATGGTAGAAATAGCTGTCGCAGCTCTGGTAAATGGCCTTGGCCATGTCCACGCGGCCGTGGTTGCTCCAGCAATTGAAGAAGCGGTTGCCAATGCGGCGGCCGCCATTGCACATGATCGCTTCTTCAGGCTTCACGCCCGCATCGAGGAACGCCATGCAGTGCATCGGCTTCACCGTCGAACCGGGCGGATAGAGCCCCTTCAGAACCTTGTTGCGAAGCGGCACACGTTCATCGTCGCGAAGCATCGCATATTCGACGCGGCCGATGCCCTGAGAAAAGCTGTTCGGGTCGAAGCTGGGCATGGAAGACATGCACAGCACGTCGCCCGTTTCGCAATCGAGCACCACGCATGATCCGCTTTCGAGACCGATGCGGCGCGCTGCATAGTCCTGCAGGGGGCCGTCGATCGTCAGGCGGACAGGGTCGCCCTGGACGTCCTCGCGGGTTTCGAGATCGCGGACGATGCGGCCCGAGGCGGTCACCTCGACACGCCGTGCTCCGGGCTTGCCCTGTAGATCCTGCTCGAACTGCTGTTCGAGCGCGTCCTTGCCAATCTTGTAGCCGGGCGTGATCAAGATCGGGTCGGGGCGTTCCTCATACTCTTCCGCCGACGCCGGACCGACATAACCGAGCAGGTGCCCGACGCTCGGCCCGGTCGGATAGAAGCGCGAGAAGCCTCTTTGCGGTACCACGCCGGGCAGGTCGGGCAGGCGCACGCTGATCGCGGCGAACTGGTCGTAGTTCAGGCCGACCGCGACTTCGACAGGCTGGAAGCCACGCGCGTCATCGACGCGCTTGGTGATGTCGGCCACGGTCGTGTCGGGCAGGTCGAGAATGTCTGCGAGAGCAGAGAGTGTCTGCTCCGGATCATTCATCCGGTCGGGGATGACGTCGACGCGGAAGTCCGCTCGGTTGGAGGCGAGTGGGGCGCCATTGCGGTCGAGTATCCAGCCGCGGCGAGGGGGGATGAGCGAGAGGTTGACCCGGTTGCTCTCGGACTCGAGCACCCAGCGCTCGTTCTCGGCAATGGCGATATAGGCCATGCGGGCGGCGAGGATTGTGCCGATCCCGCCCATCGCCCCGCCGATCACGAAGGTGCGACGGTTGAAGGCGTTTTCGAGCGTGGTCTGGCTGACCAGTTCGCGCGGCTTTGCGCCGATCTTGCGACGACCGAAGATACCCATCAGACGCGCTTCCAGCGCTTCAGGCGCAACTCGTCGAGCCGCGCCACGATGCGAGCGAGGATGGGAAACAGCAGGATCGAAAGGATAAGCTGGGGCACGAGAGCGACGAGAGATGGAATAGAGGGCGACGCGCCGGACAATATCCAGCCCAGCAGCAGATAGCTCACGGTCAATATACCGGCCGTGAACCAGTCTTGCCAGAATGCGCGCCACGGAAGGCGCAGTTCGATTGCCTCGATCACCAGCATCGTCACCGACCATAGCAGGATCGCGAAACCGAAGGGCTGGCCGCTGTAGAGATCGTCGAACAGGCCGAGGGGGAAGCCGGCCCAGATCGGCAGTAGTCCCGGGCGCACGAGCCGCCATCCGACCAGCATGAGGAAGCCGAGGGGAGGGACCATGGGCAGGGCCGCAGCGATCGCGAAGATCGGCAGGAGCGATGCCAGCATGATGCTGGCCCAGGGAATGACGTTGGCGAGGAACGGCGAGTGCGAGCGATTGATCCTGCTGCCGTATGCGTCGCTGCGCGCGCGCGGATCGTTGCGCTCCATCAGTCGCCCAGCTCTTCTTCGATCGGCGTGGTCGCCCCTTGGGCTGCGTCAGGTTCGAAGATCGGCTCGATGGCGACGAAATCGGTCGCGGCCGGATCGCTGACGATCCGGGCGAGACCGCCGTCATCGGTGATCTCCGTCACGATCGCCACGGCGATGCCGGGCGGATAGTAACCGCCGGCGCCGCTGGTCACGAACATGTCGCCGGGCTGGAGCGGGTTTATACCGAGATTGATGAGCTTGATCCTGAGCAGGCTATCGCCGCGCCCTTCGGCAAAGGCCACGACTTCGTCGCCGGCCCTGCGGACAGGGAGCACGCTTTCGCGGTCTGTGAGCAAGAGAACTCGCGAGGAGCTGCCGCCGGTTTCCAGGATACGGCCCACAACGCCGCGGGGACTGCGTACGGGCATGCCGACCGCAACGCCGTCATCCGAGCCGGCTCCGAGGTATGCAAACCGGCGCGTGCTCGATGAAGAGGAACCGATAAGGCGGGCAACCGTCACCGGCGTGCGATCTTTGTCCTGCAGGTCGAGCAAGCCTTTCAGTCGGACATTTTCCTGTCGAACAGCCTCGGCTTCTTTCAGGCGAATGCGCGCCAGCTCCATCTCGCGGCGGAGATCCGCGTTCTTGGAGCCGGCGCGATAGTAGCCGCTGATCGCATCCCACAGGCCCTTCGAACCGGTGCGCGCAGCCGCCACGGTTTCGGTCGCCGGAGAGGCCGCGTCCTGCGCCATACCTCGCGGACCTCCGAACAGCGTTGGCTGGAAAAAGGACAATCCAAGCAGGATGGCGCCCAGCAGGGCGCCGATCCCGGCAAAAATATAGCCGGTGAACAGATTGTACTGCGCCCGCTTGGAATAGCTGGAGCGCCGCTGGCCACTCGGCGCCATTGCCTGCCCCCTTGCCTTATGCGGTCATCAACACGCCGCGATAGATCGGATCTTCCATGGCCCGACCGGTGCCGATTGCGACACAGGACAGCGGATCTTCCGCGATGGTGACCGGAAGTCCGGTTTCGTCGCGAAGATACTCGTCGAGACCGCCGATAAGCGCGCCGCCGCCGGTCAGGACGATGCCCTGGTCGACGATGTCGGCTGCCAGTTCGGGGGCCGTGTTTTCGAGCGCGATACGCACGCCTTCGACGATCGCCCCGATCGGTTCGCTCAGTGCTTCGGCGATGTGACCCTGGTTGATGGTGATTTCCTTGGGCACGCCGTTCACGAGATCGCGGCCCTTGAGCGTGATGCTTTCGCCGACGCCGTCTTCGGGCGGGCGGGCAACGCCGTAATCCTTCTTGATGCGCTCGGCAGTACTGTCGCCGATCAGCAGGTTGTGGTGTCGTCGGACATAGCTGACGATTGCCTCGTCCATCTTGTCACCGCCGGTGCGGACCGAGGTGGTATAGGCAAGGCCGCGAAGCGAGAGAACCGCAACTTCGGTTGTGCCGCCGCCGATGTCGACGACCATCGAGCCGACCGGCTCGGTGACGGGCATGTCTGCGCCGATGGCGGCTGCCATGGGTTCGAGGATCAGGTACACTTGCGAAGCGCCGGCGTTCGATGCGGCGTCACGGATTGCGCGGCGCTCGACCGAGGTCGAACCCGAGGGGACACAGATCGTGATCTCGGGATAGCGCATCAGGCTCTTGCGGCCGGTGACCTTCTTGATGAAGCTCTTGATCATCTCTTCGGCAACGTCGAGGTCGGCGATCACGCCGTCACGCAGCGGACGGATGGCTTCGATGGAATCGGGCGTCTTGCCCATCATCATCTTCGCATCGTCACCCACGGCCTTCACGCGCTTCATGCCGTTGATGGTCTCAAGCGCGACCACGCTCGGCTCGTTCAGCACGATGCCCTGATCCTGCACATAGACCAGCGTGTTGGCGGTACCGAGGTCGATCGCCATGTTCTGCACGCCGAATTTGAAGAGGTTGTTCCAGAAGCCCATTTTAGTTCGATTTTCCGTGTACTGCAGGGGTTGCGCAAAGGGTGAATCACGCCGCGTGCGCGCGCCCGGGGGGAAGCGGTGGCGGTGCTTTAGCTATATTACGCTCCGAAAGCCAAAAATTTCCGTAAAAGCTGCGGGGGAAAGCGACACGCATTGTCTCGGATTTCCGGCACTTCGCCGCTATACCGGAAAATCCATGCCACAAATTCGTCGACTGCCCGATAATCTCGTCAATCGCATCGCTGCCGGCGAGGTGGTTGAGCGTCCCTCTTCGGCACTCAAGGAGCTGGTCGAAAACGCGATCGACGCGGGGGCAACGCGGATCGCGATCAAGCTGGTCGAAGGCGGACTCACGAGTCTCGAAGTGACCGATGACGGCTGCGGGATGACACCCGAAGAAATGGCACTCGCGCTCGAACGCCACGCCACTTCGAAACTGCCCGACGAAGCTATCGAACAGGTCGCCACTCTCGGCTTTCGTGGCGAGGCGCTGCCCAGCATTGCCAGCGTCGCGCGGTTCACCCTTGAGAGCCGTCCATGCGGTGCGGACGATGGCTGGAAGCGCGTCGTCGATCATGGCGAGCTGGTTTCCGAAGGACCGGCTGCCCTGCCGCCCGGAACACGGGTGAGGGTGGAGAATCTTTTCGGCAAGATACCCGCGCGCCGAAAGTTCCTGCGTACACCGCGCAGCGAGTATGCGGCCTGCGTCGATGTAGTGAAGCGCCTCGCAATGGCGCGGCCCGATGTTGCGATCACGCTGGATCACGGAGACAGGCGTATTCTCGGCCTGCAAGGCGGGGAGGGACTGGCGAACCGCGTTGCGCAGGTCGTTGCGCGCGAGCTCAAGGAAAATGGGGTCGCGATCGACCTTGATCGTGGGGCTATGCGCCTGACAGGCATTGCCGGCCTGCCGACCTACAATCGCGGCATCGCCGATCACCAGTACCTCTTCGTCAACGGGCGCCCTGTGAAGGATCGCCTGCTGACCGGCGCGGTGCGCGGTGCTTATGCCGATATGCTGGCGCGCGACCGCCACGCCGTCCTCGCACTCTTCCTCGAGATTCCGCCAGAGGACGTGGATGTGAACGTCCATCCGGCGAAGACCGAGGTGCGGTTTCGCGATGCGCAGGGCGTGCGCGGTTTCATCGTGTCCGGCCTCAGGCAGGCCTTGGCGACAGGAGACCGCAGGAGCGCACAATCTCCCGACGCGAGCGCCATGTCGCGCTGGCAGCAGGAGCCCGTGCGCGACGAACCTGCGCCAGCGCTTCGATCGATCTTTGAGGGCCGCGACTGGTCCGCCCCGCAAACGCGCGTGTCCGAGCCGGTTCAGCAGTGGCGCGGTGCGGAAGGCGGGGTCATGGCCGCTCCCCAGGGACGCGCAGAGGAAGCTGCGCCGGTCGCCGAAGAAACGCAGGACTTCCCCCTCGGCGTGGCCCGCGGCCAGGTTGCCAACACCTATATCGTGGCCGAAGCGAAGGACGGTCTGGTCCTTGTCGACCAGCATGCAGCGCATGAGCGACTTGTCCTTGAACGACTGAAGGCCGCCGGTGCCGAAGAAGCCGTGGCGCGCAGCCAGGCCTTGCTGATTCCGGAGGTCGTCGAACTGGACGAGACCAGCTGCGATAGGCTCGAGGAAGCTGCCGACACACTGGCGAAGCACGGTCTCGCCATCGAGCGCTTTGGCCCCTCGGCCATGCTGGTTCGCAGCCTGCCGCATGCCATCGCGCGGACCGATCCGGAAAAGCTCCTGCGCGATATCGACGACGATCTCGCGCTCAACGGCGAAGCGCTACACCTAGGCGAGAAGCTCGACCTGGTCCTCGCCACCATGGCCTGCCACGGCTCGGTCAGGGCAGGGCGCGTGCTGCGCGTCGACGAAATGAATGCGCTGCTTCGCGAGATGGAACGCACTCCGCGCTCGGGCCAGTGCAACCATGGACGGCCCACGTGGGTTAAACTCTCGATGGAAGACGTCGAAAAGCTTTTCGGGAGACACTGATGCGCGCGATTGCAGTTGCCCTCTCTCTGCTTGTTGTGGGCTGCACCGATCCCCTTTCCGAGGCGGAGCGCGAGGATGCCGTGGCTGAAGTCGAGGCTAACCAGCAACCGCCGGTAGAACAGTTCGAGCCGGAACCCATTCGCTACCGGGAAATCGAGAAGTACGGCTTGTTCGGCGCCGGTTGCAGTTTTGCCCCTGATGGCGGCGGACTCGGCGCGGTGGCGATCGCCATGGCGGACGAGGGCTACATCATTCGCGACGGCGACCTTCTGCGCTTTGCCGCCGATGCTGGAAGCCGCGAACTGCCCTATCTGGCGCGCAGCAAATATACCGGGCTGGAGTACAGCTTCATCCTCGACCTCGACGAGGCAGGCGGCGAGCAGAGCGGCATGGAGACCACCGATTACCGCGGTTCGCTTGTCGTGAGGGATGCAGGCGACCGCATGGTCTACGAGGCTGATGGCCTCGTCCAGTGCGGCGCCTGACCTAGTCCGAGCCGCCCGGTTCGCGCGTGCGGATCAGCCCGTTCGAGACCATTTCAAGGACCATGTCGCCATTCTGGTTGAATGTGCGGATCAGGCTCTTGAAGATGCCCATTTCAGGTCGCGAGGCGCTGCGGCGCTTTTCGATGATCTCGGTCTCGCAGCGCAGCGTATCGCCCGGATAGACGGGCTTCTTCCAGCGCAGGTTGTCCACTCCGGGCGATCCGAGACCGGCCGATTTCTCGTCCTTCATGTTCTCGACCATCATCGCCATGGTCATCGAACACGTATGCCAGCCGCTGGCCGAGAGCCTTCCAAAATGCGTCTGTGCGGCAGCCTCGTCATCGAGATGGAAAGGTTGGGGGTCATACTTGGAGGCGAAATCGATCACCTCTTCGCGAGTGACCTCGTACCGGCCGAAAGCGTTTTTGGTTCCGACTTCGATGTCTTCGTAGAACTTCATAGCCCGTCTGATGGCTCACAGGGCAGGGCGAAGCAACATCCAAATGCCCATGCCGACCATGGCGAGGTTTTCTGTCAGCGAGACGAAGCCGAGCGGGACATTCCCGCTGCCTCCCACGCAAGCACACTTGATGTCGCGCTTCTGGATGTAGACCGCGTAGAATACGCTGATAGCGCCAACCGTCCCGATGAAGAGGGCAATCGGTATCGATAGCCATGGCAGGATGCGTCCCGCCATGAGCACCGCTGCCGTCGCCTCCAGGAATGGATAGGCATAAGCGTATGGAACCCAGCGCCTGCCGAGTAGGTCGTATCCCACGAACATGCTCGAGAATTGTTCGACATCCTGCAGCTTCAGCATGGCGAGCATCGCCATCGAAAACGCCACGAACCATTCGCCCGTGCGGATGGTGAAGGGCACGTCGTAGACGAAAAAGCTGAGAGCTATGGCAAGTGCAGCACCGACCGCGAAGACGGCAAGCACGGGCGTGTAGCTCTTGCCGCCCTGCTTGCTCTTGTCATAACCGAAGTGCTTGCGCAGATCGGTGTACCCGCCGATCCGTTCGCCGTCGATGAAGGTCTGCGGCGTGGTTTGCACACCGTGACCTTCCTTGAAGGCATCGGTCATCTCGCGCGTGGTGAGGTGGTTGTCTTCCACCTTGAAGCCTTCGCGCTTGAGCAACCACTTCGATTTGATGCCGTAAGGACAGACGTGCTTGTCCATCACCATGCGGTAAAGCTGTGCTGTCTTTGTCATCGCGCCGAAATATACCCCCCTAGGGTATAATTCAAGATCAAGCCCGGAAAGAGGGCACGCCCGCGCTTTCGTCGAGATCGGGGATGATCCTGTAGCGCGCGAGAACGAGGCTGAAGAGCCCGAACAGCATGAGGCCGATCGCGGTCAGCGTGAAGATGAAGCCTTCGCCAGCGAGGCTCGCTACGGCATCGCCGAGCGTCTTCACTTCGCTAGCACCACTCGACATGAAGCCTGCCTTGAACAGCGACCAGCCGATCACCGTGTAGACCACTGCGCGGGCCAGATAGCCTGCGACGCCGAGCCAGCGCGTCGAGGACGGGGCCTGGGCGCTGATACGGTTCATGAACTCGCCGGTGATACCCTTCTTCGCCTGGAAGACGGCCGCGAGGAAGAAGGCGATGCCGAGGATGCCCAGCACGATGCCGCCAAAGTCCATCGAAAGGACGCCGGAAGCAGCCTCCTGCGCTCCGCCACCGCCCGAGCCGCCCGAAGAACCCGAGCCGCTCGTGGCGAACTTGTACGCGGAGTAAGCGAGAACGATATGAGCAATCCCGCTACCGGCATGGCCGATACGCTTGCCCCAGCCCTTGGTATCCGAACCATTGTTTTCGATATCGAACAGGGGGGAACAGAAGCGGAAGAGGGCATAGGCGACCAGACCGATCACCATGATCCAGAGGATCGCCGTGCCGGCAGGATAGTCCTTGATGGCCCGGAAAATCCCGTTCGTTCCTTCCGCGATCTTGTCGGCGCTGGTCAGCGCGATCAGACCGAGGACGAAATACAGGATCGCGCGGCTGAAATAGCCTACGCGCACCAGCCAATTGAACTTTTCGGACTTGTCTACCACCGGAATACTCCCCTTGTTTGCAAGCCTAACGGCAGGGGAGGGGTAAGCGTTCCGCCTTACCTATCAATCGCTTGAAGAAAGGGCCGGAACGAGCGCATCGATGGAGCCGTCGGCCCTCTCGGCCTGGGGCAGGCCCACGAGGTGGCGCAGGAGCGGTGCGACGTCGGTGTTATCGAAAATCGGAACACTCGTTCCCTGCCGGAAAGCCGGGCCGTTCGCGATGAAGATGGCTTCCATCTCCGGCGCGAATTTGTCGTAGCCGTGGTTGCCGCCGGTCCAGCTCGCATTCGATGCAGATCGCGTGATCGTCCAGCCGGTTTCCGGGAGGCAGAAGTAGGGCGGAATGCGCTCGTGCGTTCCGTAGTTGTAGCGCGCCGGGATGTTTTCCTTCGCCCAGCAAGTCATGTTGTCATGATCTGCAAGGATAGCATCGCGGAATACGTCTTCCATACCTTCGGCCGGTTCGAAGGTCGCGTAGGCACCAGCTTCGACCAGCCGGTAAAGCGAGCTGTCGAACAGTTCGTCGAGAGCGATGACGCGCTCCGAACTGGTCGGGGCCATGCCGTGATCCGACACGATGACGAGATTGGCGGGCTGGCCCAGCGCCTCAAGCCCATCGACCAGCATGGCGATATGGCTGTCGACATCGCGCAGCGCTGCGTCGATTTCTTCACCCGCAGGGCCGCCATCGTGACCGGCGCTGTCGACCGTATCGAAATAGAGCGTCAGGAATTCGGGGCGGATTTCCGCCGGACGGCGCAGCCAGTCGAGCACCGAGTTCACGCGCTGCGTATTGGACACCTGCATCGAGAATTGCTGCCAGTCGCTCGGCAGGATTCCGTCCGTCACCGGCCCATAACGCACAGCGGTGCCACCCCAGGGAACGGCAGAGCCGGGCCAGAACATGGCGGCGCTGCGAATGCCGGCTTCTTCGGCTTCGACCCAGACGGGCTTGGCCTCGTTCCACCAGTAGGGATCGACCGTCGCCATGGTGAACGGCTCTGCGGGCTTGCCCTTGTCTTCCATCCGGTTGGCAGTGATGCCGTGGTGGTCGGGGACGAGGCCCGTCACCAGCGTCCAGTGGTTGGGGAAAGTCTTGGTCGGGAAGGACGGCCGCATCGCTGCGCGCACGCCGTCATCCGCGATTTCCGAAAGCGCCGGCGTGATACCGCGATCGAGATATGTGGGATGGAACCCGTCGATCGACACGAGGATCGTCACCGGTTCGCGTTCTTCCGCCTGCATGGTGGCCGAGGCACTTTCGACCTGCGGTGCACATGCCGGAAGCGTAACTGCCGCTGCTAGGGCGAGCGCGGTGACGAGTTTTTTCATTGCTGGCCTTCCTGCCGGGATCAGACGTTGAACTTGAACAGCATCACGTCGCCGTCCTGCACAAGGTATTCCTTGCCTTCCTGGCGCAGCTTGCCCGCTTCGCGCGCGCCGCTTTCGCCGCCCAAGGCAACGAAGTCGTCGTATGCGATGGTCTCGGCACGGATGAAGCCGCGTTCGAAATCGGTGTGAATCTCGCCTGCCGCCTGCGGAGCTTTCGCACCTTCGGGGAAGGTCCATGCGCGGGCTTCCTTGGGGCCGGCGGTGAAGAAGGTGTTGAGGCCGAGCAGCTTGTAGCCCGCCTTGATCACACGGCTGAGGCCGCTTTCTTCCAGACCCAGTTCGGCGAGATATTCCGCGCGATCTTCGGCATCCATCGCGACCAGCTCGCTTTCGATGGCCGCCGAAACGACGACTGCCTGTGCGCCTTCGGCTTCGGCCTTCTTGAAGACGAGCTCCGAGAATGCATTGCCCTTGGCAGCGTCTTCTTCGCCGACGTTGCAGACGTAGAGGACCGGCTTGGCGGTGAGCAGCTGTGCCTGTCGCAGGACGCGAGCTTCTTCCTCGTCATTCGGTTCGGTGAGGCGGGCGGGCTTGCCGTCACGCAGCAGCTGAAGTGCCTGTCCGAGGACACTGGCGATGATCTTGGATTCCTTGTCACCCGCCGTCGCGCGTTTCTCCGCTGCGGGAACGCGCTTTTCGAGGCTTTCGAGGTCCGACAGCATCAGCTCGGTTTCGACCACTTCGGCATCGGTGATCGGATCGACCTTGTTGGCGACGTGCTGGATGTCGTCGTCCTCGAAGCAGCGCAGCACGTGGACGATTGCATCCACCTCGCGGATGTTGCCGAGGAACTGGTTGCCGAGGCCTTCGCCCTGGCTTGCGCCCTTAACGAGGCCCGCGATGTCGACGAAGGCGAGCTGCGTCGGGATGATCTTGGCCGACCCCGCGATCGCGGCAATCTTGTCGAGACGTTCGTCAGGTACGGAAACCTGGCCCACGTTCGGTTCGATCGTGCAGAACGGATAGTTCGCGGCCTGTGCAGCCTGCGTTTCGGTCAATGCATTGAAAAGGGTGGACTTGCCGACATTCGGCAGGCCGACGATCCCGCAACGGAAACCCATCGATTACTCCGGAAATAATGTGCTTGGCCGCGCCCTTAGCGATGCGCGCGCAAGATTGCCAGAGGATCAGACGTTGTGGACCGCCTTGATCAGGGGGCCATAGGGAGATTCGCCAAGCCAGCCGACCTGCACCTTGGCGCTGACCTCGTTGATCGGGACCTGTGGCTTGGGGCCGGGGTGGACTGGCTTGCGCAACGGCCGTGTGCCCGGAGGCATCGCGATGATCGCCGCGATGGCATTGGGCACATCCATCGGATCGGTATCTCCGCCGCCTGCGCCGCGCTGGCGCAGTTGGTCTATCATCGCGGGATAGCCTGCAAGATGCCTTTCATCGGCGCGTTCGAGGAGTCCCATGGTAAGCCGGTTGGCATTGTCCCAGATCTTGGTCGGGTAACCGCCCGGCTCGATGATCGTGACGTCGATATTGTGAGGTACCAGCTCGTAAGCCATTTGCTCGCTCATGGCCTCGAGTGCGAACTTCGTGGGCGAGTATTGGCCGAAACCCGGCACCATGACGCGCCCGAGCTGGGATGTAACATTAACAATCTGGCCCGACTTTGCCGCACGCATGCCGGGCAATACGGCGCGCGCGAGTCGGTGCGGGCCGTAGACATTGGTATCGAACAGGAGCTTGGTCGCTTCCATGTCCTGAACCTCGATCGGACCTGCGGTCGAGATGCCCGCATTGTTGACCAGCACATCGATCGCGCCGCCCGCAATCCGTTCAGCCCCGGCGACACCTGCGGCGACCTGTTCGTCGCTGGTGACGTCGATCTCGATGACGTGAAGATCGAGCGATTCAGCTTCTGCTAGCTTGCGCAGTTCGTCGGCCTGGGGGCGGGGGAGGTTCCGCATCGTGGCGAAAACCTTTGCACCCTTGCGCGCGAAGTCCTCTGCCATCAACCTGCCGAAGCCGGAAGAACACCCCGTGATCAGCACGCTCTTGCCGGACATATCGGCAGGCGGCGTCATCATGTCGTCCTGCGCGGCGCGGGCTGCGACCGCGACAACTCCGGTGGCAGCGGCTCCGGCGAGCAGGCTGCGGCGATTGATCTGGGGCATGTGGGTCTCCTCTTTGCAGGAGGCCCTAGCACATCATTCCTGCATGCGCAGCGCGACATCGTTCATGAAGCGCGCGTCGTCTCCCTTGGCTAGCCATTCAGCCTCTGCGCCGATTGCTCCGAGCATACCGGCAAGATCATCCATCTCGCTCTTGGCGTAGTTGCCGAGGACATGGCCGGTGACACGGTCCTTGCTACCGGGATGGCCGATGCCGATCCGCACGCGGCGAAAGTCGGGGCCGAGGTGCTGATTGATGGAGCGCAGGCCATTATGTCCCGCAAGTCCGCCACCACGCCGGACCTTCACCTTGAACGGTGCGAGATCGAGCTCGTCATGGAAGACGGTAAGATCCTCGATGTCGAGCTTGTAGAAGCGCATCGCTTCACCGACGGCGCGGCCGCTTTCGTTCATGAAAGTCGCCGGCTTCAGCAGGACGATCTTCTCGTTACCGATCCGGCCTTCCTGCACCCAGCCGGAGAACTTCTTCTGCACCGGGCCGAAGCCGTGCATCTCGGCAATCGTATCGCACACGATGAAGCCGATATTGTGCCGGTGCATCGCATATTGCGGTCCGGGATTTCCAAGGCCTGTCCAGATCTGCATTTTTGTCCCTTAGCACGCTGCGCGTGCCCCTCAAGCGCCGGGCGCGACGCGCCTGCGTCGCTTGGCTTCGCCGCATAAGCGGCGGCGCGCGGTCGCGCTTTGACTGCCGTGACCAAGAACCGGGCCGGCGGAGGCCCGGCAAGGGCGACCGCCCGCAGCGGGTGCAGCTTGCTGCACGCCTAGCGAGGATGTCCCGACGGAGGTCGGGGCACAAACAAGAACGCCGGCCTCTTGCGAGACCGGCGCCTTGGTGATTTCCGAGCGGAAAGTGCGAATTAGTCTTCGCTCTTTTCTTCCTGCTCTTCAGCAGCGTCAGCGTCCGGACCCTGTTCGGTCGCAGCGACACCGTCTGCCGGTACTTCTTCTTCGCCTTCGCCTTCAGCGCCTTCGCTCTTCTTGAGCGCCGACGGAGCAACGAGGGTCGCGATGGTGAAGTCGCGGTCGGTGATGGCGCTTTCGGCACCTTCCGGCAGCGTGACTTCGCTGATGTGGATCGAATCGCCGACTTCCTTGCCGGTCACGTCGATTTCGATTTCGCCCGGGATCTTGTCGTTTTCGCAAACGAGGTCGAGTTCGTGACGGACAACGTTCAGCACGCCGCCCTTCTTGAGGCCCGGCGAGGCTTCTTCGTTGATGAAGACGACCGGAACATGGACTTCGATCTTGCCGCCCTTTGCGAGGCGGAAGAAGTCGACATGCTCGGGGCGGTCGGAGACGGGGTGAAGCGACACGTCCTTGGGGAGAGTCTTGATCTTCTTGCCACCCAGTTCGATCGTGACGATCGAGTTCATGAAGTGGCCGGTGCCGAGCTGGCGAACCAGTTCCTTGGCTTCCACGTGGATCGTGATGGGTTCTTCCTTGCCGCCATAGATCACGGCGGGGACACGGCCTTCGCGACGCAGTGCACGGGAGGCTCCCTTGCCAGCCCGTTCGCGCGTCTCGGCCGGAAGTGTCAGAGCGTCGCTCATGTCGCTTACCTTTCGAATGCGTTTGATATACTCGGTCCGCCACGCCTCCAGGGATGACCATGACGCCGAAGCGCGCGCCTATAGCGTGACCGTGGTGAAAAGCAAGCGCCCCGTTGCGCGGACGCCTACTGGATGCGGCGTACCGTGTAGCCGCGAGCTTCGAGGAATGCCGGAAGGCCGTCCGGCCCGACGAGATGCGCGGCGCCCACCGCGATCAGTGGGCGCTTCTCTTGCGCCAGCAGCAGGTCGAGCTGCGCGGCCCAGTAGCGGTTGCGCGCGACGAGCAGCGCCTCGCGCAGTTTGGGATCGCCCAGCATCCCTTGGCGGCTGCGCGCTTCGAGCGTGTCGAGATCGCCGCTCTTCCATGCAATCGCCAACGCCTGATTGCCCTCGTCGCCAAGCGTTGCCTCTTCCACCACGGCGTTGAGCAGGTCACGCTGTTCGGATTCCGGCAGATCATCGAAGATGCCGAGCTGCTTTTCGGCTCCTTCCAGCTCACCGATGGGCTCGTCGGCGAACTCGTCGATCAGGAGCCGATCGACACCGTTTTGCGTGTCTCCGGTACTTGCTGCCTGCGCAATCGCCAGCGCAGCGGCCCAGCTTTCCAGCCGGTCGAGTGCCGCGATGGAAAGGTCCTTCTCGTCGGCGAATTCCACAAAGGGTTCGCGCAGGGCGGGGTCGAGGCGGGCGACCAGTCCTTGCTGCGGCGGCTCGTCGGCCGAGATACTTTCGAAGAGGGCTGCCAGTCCGGCGGTGTCGTTGAGGTCGGCCGCCTCGACCACGAGGAAGTCTGCCTGTCCGGCGACCTTCTCGAACTCTGCAGAGCGCCAGGAAACATCGGCGGGAAGGGCGTGGATGGTCCCGTAGAGCCAGCCTTCGGTCTCTCCATCCTCGTTCTCGACCTGCCAGAGAGCAGGATAGCCCTGTGCGAGCGATACTGCTGAGGGCTCCTCGGGACTGTCGCACGAGGCGATCAGGAAAGGGGCCAGAAACAGGAAGAGGAAGCGTGCGGTCACGCTTCCTCTCTGCCAAGCCACCGCGGCAATGCAAGTGCTACTGGACGCGGCTCACGCTTATGCCGCGTTCGCCGAGATAATCCTGCACGCTGTTCTCGCCGGCGAGGTGTCCTGCCCCCACTGCCATGAAAGCGGTACCCGGCGTGTCGAGACGCTCGTCGATCCAACCTGCCCAATTGGCATTGCGCTGGTGGAACAATCGGGCGGTGACGAGCGGATCGGACGCATTGGCTTCCTGCAGCATCTTGCCCAGTTCCTCGGTATCACCCTCGGCCCACTCGGCGATGATACGGTCAAGCATTGCGATGCCGGCCTGCGGGTCCTCGACCGTCTGCAAGAGGAAGGCGATCTGGTTTTCCATCGGCAGTTCGTCGAAGATCGACAGCTGGAACTCGACTGTTTCCAGAGCCACGCGCTCGGTGCCTTCGGGTATGGTTGCCTCCAATACCTTTTCGACGCCGTTCTGGCCGTCATAGCCCGCCGATTGCAGCAGGATCTGGGCGATGTTGATGGCTGCGAACCACGGTTCGAGCGGATCGAGGGCTTCGGCGGGAATGCCCAGCTTGGCGATGCCGGCCTCGAACTTTGCCTTCTGCTCGTCGGTCATTACTCCGCGCAGCGTCTGGCCATCGCTGAACATCCCCTTGGCGGCGATCGTCTGGCCCATTGCCGCAATGACCTCGGGGGTCATGTCGACCTCGGTGACGAGCGAGCCGCTGCTGTCGAGCGCAGTTTTGACCGGGCCGCTGTACCAGTCCACGTCTGCAGGCAGGGCGTGGACGGTGCCGAAGATATAGATCGTCGTATCTTCGTCCGCGACCTTCCAGAGCGCAGGGCCTTTCTCTGCCGCAAGTTCGGCAGCCGCTTCTTCGGCGACAGAGGCCACCGCACCTTCGTCGGGCAGCGAGGAACATGCCTGCAGTGCGAAGAGGGTGAGACCGGCGGCAGTCGCGCGGAGAAAATGCTTGGCTTTCATCTTGAGTCCTTTCGAAAGGTAGACCTGTAACGCGCGTACCGGAAGGTTTTACGAGATTTGGATCCGGGCAGTGTCAGGGTGTTCGAATTACTGGATTCGTTTCACCTCGAAACCGCGCTCGCTGAGCATCGACTGGACGGAAACATCGCCTGCAAGATGCGCGGCGCCCACGGCCAGAAGGATGGAGCCTGGGCGGTCGAGCCGGTCTTCAAGCCACACGGTCCATTTCGCATTGCGGTTTTCCAGCAACACCCGTTCGAGTTCGAGCCCGAATTCTGTGTCGCCAAAGCCGAGCTCGGCGAGCTCCGAAGTTTCGCCCTGCGCCCAGTCGTGCTCGCCCTGGAAAGGATCGATGGTTTCGGCAGGCTCGTCGCTTTCCTCTTCTTCCACGCCGAGCGTGTCGATCGTTTCGCCATCCCATGCGGCGAGGTCTTCTTCGAGTTCCTTCAGGAGCAGGTCTTCGTCGATTGCGAGGAGCGAACGCAGGACTTCGAGCGAATCCTCGATCGACCCGATCGGCTTTCCGGCCTCGGCAAATTCCGCCTCCAGCACGGTCTCGACGCCGTATTCATGTTCCGACCCCTGCGCCTCCATCATCTCGAGGCCAGCACCGAACATGGCGAGGAGGGGAGGTGTCAGGTCGAACTGGTCATGCGGGATGCCGGCGAGCCGGCCCAGCTTGAGCCATTTCTCGCCGGATTCCGGCGTGAGCCGCTGTGACGTGGGCGTCCTCGTGTCGGCATCGGCCATCAACTCGGCGAAGAATGTCTGCATGCCCGCATCGGAATCGGCGTCGCTGGTTTCCACCACCAGTTCGTCGACTTCGCCAACAATCCGGTCGAACACCCCGTTGCGCCATTCAAAGCCTTCGGGAAGCACGTGGATCGTGCCGAACATATAGATCTTGGTGTCTGCGTCTTCCAGCAGCCAGATTGCCGGCGCAGGTTCGTAATCCTGAACGACGGGGTCGGGTCTGCGGGCTGTGTAGGGAGTTTCGATCCCGGCATTGCGGATCGACTTCTTTTTCTGCGGCGCTTCGACAAAGTTATTGTCCTGCGCCCAGGCATGGCTTGGCATCGGCGCAAGCAACATTGCCGACAGCGCTACCACGAACGGTGAATTCTTCATTGGACCCCTTCAAATACTTACGCCGACCATAAGCACGCTGACCGGTAAGCGCAATTGTCGCTGCATTGCGGCATTGACCCGTTTTCGCCCTTGCGCCATTGCGCCGCTCCATGGACCGTAATCCGCAAAAATCCTTTCAGGACATGATCCTTGCGCTCCACGATTTCTGGAGCGCGAACGGGTGCCTCATCCTGCAGCCCTACGACATGCGTATGGGCGCGGGCACCTTCCACACCGCCACCACGCTGCGCGCGCTGGGGCCGGAGCCGTGGAATGCTGCCTTCGTGCAGCCCTGCCGCCGCCCGACCGACGGCCGCTATGGCGAGAACCCGAACCGCCTGCAGCACTACTACCAGTACCAGGTGATCCTGAAGCCGAGCCCGGCGAACATCCAGGACCTGTATCTGGAAAGCCTGCGCGTTATCGGCATCGATCCGTTGAAGCACGATATCCGCTTCGTGGAAGACGACTGGGAAAGCCCGACGCTGGGCGCGTGGGGCCTTGGCTGGGAAGTCTGGTGCGACGGGATGGAAGTCACCCAGTTCACCTATTTCCAGCAGATGGGCGGCTTCGACTGCAAGCCGGTCGCAGGCGAGCTGACCTATGGCCTCGAACGCCTCGCCATGTACATCCAGGGCGTCGACAACGTCTACGACCTCGACTTCAACGGGCAGGGCGTCACCTATGGCGATGTCTTCCTCGAGAACGAGAAGCAGATGTCGAAGTGGAACTTCGAGGTCGCCGAGACGGATGCGCTGTTCGACCTGTTCAACAAGGCCGAGGCTGAGTGCAGGAACGCGCTCGAGCACAACGTCCCCATCGCCGCTTACGAGCAGGCAGTGGAGGCCAGCCACATCTTCAACCTGCTGCAAGCGCGCGGCGTGATCAGCGTGCAGGAACGCGCCAGCTACATGGGCCGCGTCCGCGACCTCGCCCGCGGAAGCTGTGAAGCGCATATGGAAAAGGAAGCGCCCGTGTGGGCCGAGAAATATCCGGAGTGGTCGAAATGAGCGACTTTCTCCTCGAACTGCGCAGCGAAGAAATACCCGCCCGCATGCAGGCGGGTGCGCGCGCCGAACTCGAAAAGCTTTTCCGACGCGAGATGGATGCCGCCGGTGTCACGGCGGGCGAGATCACCGTCTGGTCTACTCCGCGCCGTCTTGCGCTGATCGCTCGCGGCCTTCCCGAAGCGACCGAGGCTGTCAGCGAAGAACTGAAGGGTCCTCCGGTCGGAGCGCCCGACCAGGCCATCGAAGGTTTCTGCCGCAAGGCCGGCGTCGACAAGGGCGCACTCGAAACGCGCGACGTGAAGGGCAGGGCGACCTACTTCGCTGTGAAGAACGTCCCCGGTCGTGCGACCAAGGACCTGCTCGCGGAAGCGATCCCTGCGATCATTCGGGATTTCAGCTGGCCCAAGTCCATGCGCTGGGGCGCGGCCTCGATCAGCACCGAGAGCCTGCGCTGGGTTCGCCCGCTGTCGGGCATCGTCGCGCTGCTGGGCGACGATGTGGTCGAATGCGAAGTGCATGGCGTCACCTCCGGCTCGGTCACGCTCGGCCACCGGTTCCACCATTCGGGCGACATCACCATCGGCAATGCCGACGACTACGCGATGAAGCTTCGCGCAGGCCATGTCATCGTCGATCATGAAGAGCGTCAGGACCTGATCCGCTCGGGCGCCGCCAAGGTCGCGTCCGAAGCCGGACTCAAGCTGGTCGAGGACGAAGGACTGGTCATCGAGAATGCCGGCCTCACCGAATGGCCGGTGCCGCTGCTCGGACGGTTCGAGGAAGACTTTCTCGAAGTGCCGCCCGAGACGATCCAGCTCACCGCGCGCGTGAACCAGAAGTATTTTGTCTGCGAAGACGAGGCGGGCGAACTCGCCAACGCCTTCATCTGCACCGCCAATATCGAGGCGGAAGACGGTGGCGCGCGCGTGGTCGACGGAAACCGCAAAGTCCTCGCCGCGCGCCTGTCCGACGCACGCTTCTTCTGGGAGGTCGACCGCAAGAAGACGCTCGCCGAGCACGCCAAGGGGCTGGAGCGGATTACCTTCCACGAGAAGCTGGGCACCGTCGCGGACAAGGTCGAGCGTGTGGCCAAGTTGGCGGAATGGTTAGCTAGTGAGGGTATCGTCCCGAACTGCGATCCGAAGCTTGCACGACAAGCCGCAGAACTTTGCAAGGCCGACCTCGTCACCGAAATGGTTGGCGAGTTTCCCGAACTGCAGGGCCTTATGGGTGGCTACTACGCCCGCGCCGAAGGACTGCCCGATCCAGTGGCCGATGCAATTCGCGACCATTACAAGCCGGTCGGGCAGGGCGATCAAGTACCGACTGCTCCGCTAACGGTGGCGGTGAGTTTGGCGGACAAGCTGGATACGCTGGCCGCATTCTTTGCGATCGATGAGAAGCCGACAGGATCAAAGGATCCTTTTGCCCTCCGCAGAGCTGCATTGGGTGTTTTGCGGTTGGTTCTGAACAACAGCATTAGAACCAATCTTTCCGACGTTTTGGGCGCGGCGAAGACTGGCGCGATCACGAGCATGATGTTTGCTCAAGTACGGGCTGTGAACAAAGATGCTTATGAAGCCTTAGAAAGAGTAGGCGTCGATTTGGAAGATGATGCCACTTTCGATCTGGAAGAACAGGCACTTGATAAAGGTATGGGTCCGATCATGGCCGATGCCGAACAAAAAATGGCCGGAGATTTGGGTCTCCTCGATTTCTTTGCCGACCGCCTCAAGGTGCAACAGCGCGAGGCGGGCGTTCGCCACGATCTCATCGATGCAGTCTTCGCGCTTGGGGGCGAAGATGATCTCGTTCGCCTGCTCGCCCGCGTGAAGGCGCTCCAGTCCTTCATGGACACCGAAGACGGCGCCAATCTGCTCGCAGGCTACAAGCGCGCGGCCAACATCCTCAAGAAGGAAGACTGGCACGGAGCCGAAGGCGAAATCGCCCGCACCGGCGAGGAAGACCCGCTGAGCCAGGTCGACGATCCCGACATGCGCGCCGTGGTCGAAGCCAAGATGGCCGAGCGCCACGCGAAAGAGCTTTCCTACGAAGCAGAGCCTGCCGAAAAAGCGCTGATGGATGCTCTGGCAAAATCGGAACCGGCAGCCTCGCAAGCCATTGAAGCGGAAGACTTCTCCGGCGCTATGGCCGCGCTTGCCGCACTTCGGGCACCGATCGACCGTTTCTTCGATGAAGTGACGGTAAATGCAGAAGAAGAAAACAAGCGGGCACATCGCCTCGACCTGCTTGCAGCTTTTCGTGCTGCAGTGCACAAAGTCGCCGATTTCAGCCGGATCGAGGGCTGACCAAATTACTTCGCCTGGACACTGTTCCAAGCGTTCCAAGCTGTAGGAATTGCGTTGATGAGTAACGACACGGTCTTCACCTTCGGCGGCGATGCTCCGCATTCGAATGCACGGCAGAAGGACAAGACCGTCACCGGCGGCAAGGGCGCGAACCTTGCCGAGATGGCAAGCATCGGCCTTCCGGTTCCTCCGGGTTTCACCATCGCGACGGAGGAATGCCTCAAGTACCTCGCTGGCGGCAGCGACTTCAGCGACAAGCTGCGCAGCGATGTCGCCGAGGCGCTGAAGCACGTCGAGAAGACCGTCGGCAAGGACTTCGGCGATGCGTCGGACCCGCTGCTCGTCTCGGTGCGTTCGGGCGCGGCGATCTCGATGCCGGGCATGATGGACACCGTCCTCAACCTCGGCCTCAATGACGAAACGGTCGAAGGACTTGCGAAGACCAGCGGCGACGAGCGTTTCGCCTGGGACAGCTACCGCCGCTTCATCCAGATGTATGGCGATGTCGTGCTCGGCGTGGATCACGGGCTGTTCGAGGAAGCGCTCGAAATCGCCAAGGAAGACAACGGCTATTACGCCGACACCGAGCTGAGCGCCGAAGAGTGGAAGACGCTCGTCGCCGAGTACAAGTCCATCGTCGAGCAGGAGCTGGGCAAGCCGTTCCCGCAGGACCCGGTCGAACAGCTCTGGGGCGCGATCAGCGCGGTCTTCGATAGCTGGGATACCGAGCGCGCCAAGGTCTATCGCCGCCTCAACGACATTCCGCACGACATGGGTACTGCCGTCAACGTGCAAGCGATGGTCTTCGGCAATATGGGCGACACCAGCGCGACCGGCGTGGCCTTCACCCGCGATCCCTCTACCGGCGAGAAGGCCTATTACGGCGAATGGCTGGTCAATGCGCAGGGCGAGGACGTGGTCGCGGGCATCCGCACGCCGCAGTACCTGACGAAGGCTGCGCGCGAGGCCGCCGGCGCCGACAAGCCGAGCATGGAGGAAGCCATGCCTGAGGCATTTGCGGAGCTGGCCCACCTCTTCGACCTGCTCGAAAAGCATTACACCGATATGCAGGACATCGAGTTCACCGTGCAGCAGGGCAAGCTCTGGCTCCTGCAGACGCGCAGCGGCAAGCGCACGGCCAAGGCCGCGCTCAAGCTGGCGGTCGACATGGTAGGAGAGGGCTTGATCGACGAGCGGACCGCGATCCTGCGTGTCGATCCCATGGCCTTGGACCAGCTGCTCCACCCGACGCTCGATCCCGAGGCGCCGCGCGATGTCATGACAACCGGCCTGCCTGCATCGCCCGGTGCGGCCAGCGGCAAGATCGTACTCGATGCCGACACGGCGGAACTGTGGGCGAACCGCGGCGAGAAGGTCATCCTCGTCCGCGTCGAAACCAGCCCCGAAGACATTCACGGCATGCACGCAGCGACCGGCATCCTTACCGCGCGTGGTGGCATGACCAGCCACGCAGCAGTGGTTGCGCGCGGGATGGGGCGTCCCTGCGTTTCGGGCGCTTCACAGGTCTCGATCGCGCGCGAGGGCCGCACGCTCACCATTGGCAATCGCGAGCTGAAGGAAGGCGACACGATCACCATCGACGGCGCGAACGGCCAAGTCATGGCTGGCGAAGTTGCGACGATCGAACCCGAACTCGCGGGCGACTTCGGTACACTGATGGAATGGGCCGATAAGCATCGCCGCATGCGCGTTCGCACCAATGCGGAGACCGAAAACGACTGCCGCATGGCGCGCCAGTTCGGTGCCGAGGGCATCGGCCTCTGCCGAACCGAGCACATGTTCTTCGATGCCGACCGCATCAGCGCCGTGCGCCAGATGATCCTGGCCGATAACGAAGCTGGGCGCCGCGAGGCGCTCGCCAAACTGCTGCCCGAGCAGCGCGCCGATTTCGTGAAGATCTTCGAGGTGATGACGGGCCTTCCGTGCACGATCCGACTGCTCGACCCGCCGCTCCACGAGTTCCTGCCGCATGGCGATGCCGAGTTCGAGGAACTGGCTACGGCGACGGGCAAGAGCATCGAGCAATTGAAGCGCCGCGCTGGCGAGTTGCACGAATTCAACCCGATGCTCGGCCATCGAGGTTGCCGTCTCGGCATCACCTATCCCGAGATTTACGAAATGCAGGCCCGCGCGATCTTCGAAGCGGCTTGCGAGGTCGCCAAGAGCAGTGGCGAAGCTCCGGTGCCCGAAGTGATGATTCCGCTGGTGGCGACGCGCAAGGAACTCGAACTGCTCAAGGCGGTCGTCGACCGTGTCGCTGGCGAAGTTTTCGATGCGTCGGGCTGCAAGGTCGAATACCTCGTCGGCACGATGATCGAGCTACCGCGCGCTGCGCTGATGGCCGGCGAAATTGCCGAAGTGGGCGAGTTCTTCAGCTTCGGTACGAATGACCTCACGCAGACGACGCTTGGCGTCAGTCGCGACGATGCGGGCCGCTTCCTGACTGACTATGTCGACAAGGGCATCTTCGCCCGCGATCCCTTCGTCAGTCTCGATGTCGATGGGGTAGGTCAGCTGGTCGAACTGGCTGCCGAACGCGGACGCAAGACGCGCGACGGCATCAAGCTCGGCATTTGCGGAGAGCATGGCGGCGATCCGGCAAGTATCGCCTTCTGCGAAAAGACCGGGCTCGATTACGTCAGCGCTTCGCCCTACCGCGTGCCGATCGCCCGGCTTGCAGCTGCGCAGGCCAGCCTTCGCTAGTTCTTCCAGCCGGTTAGTGTAAGAACCTCGAAGGTTTCGATCACTCGATCCTGCGCATTGGCGGCCGTCAGGAAAGCACTTCTGGCCCGTTCCAAAGCGGCTTTGCCCAACGGCGGAGCGGGATTGGAAAGGCTCGATCCAAGCCCCTGATCCCGCAGGTCGGACACCAGCCTGTCGAGCGAGCCGAAGGAAACCTCGAGGCTGTGACTGTCGACCACCTGCCGCTTGAACAGGGCGCGCTGCATCAGGGCCGAAGCGGCCGAATTGTCGACCAGCGGATGCATGCGCGCCGCAGGCCTGTCGGGCTCCGCCGCGATCATCGCGCGGCGCAGGTTCGCAAGGCTTCCGGCACCGATAATGCTGGCGATCATGATGCCATCGTCCGCCAGCGCGCTCCGCATGTGGAGCAGTGCACCCGGAAGGTCATTGACGCGGTCCAGCGAGGCAAGGCTTACGATCAAATCGAAGGGAGCGCCGTCGAGCGGCAATTCCTCATCGATCGTGCTCACGCTTCCCTCGACAACATCGGACCCGCGTCCGCGCAGTGATAGCGCGAGCGTATCTGTCCAGTCCCCGATCACGAGAACGCGAGCCGGTTCGAAGCGCATGAATTCGAGCCGGTCGAGCACATCGTCGACCATGTCCTGAAGGACGTAACGCGCCGCATCGCGCTGTGACTGGCGAACCAGCGCGCGGCGTAGTCCAGCACGGCGACGGTTGCGACTGAAGATGCGGGGAGGGGCCTGCGAATCCATGCGGCGGGACCTGCCGTGCTTGCATCGACCTTGCAAGCGGTGCAGCAAGACCTTGTGGGGAGAGTAACCAAACTGCGCCGGACCATCGGGGAGGGAATCGCCCCGCTCATCGATCTCGTTTACCCACCAAGGTGCCCAGCCTGCGGCGACGGAGTGGGCGAACATGGAGGGCTTTGCGCGGTGTGCTGGTCGGGCCTCGCTATTCCCGGTGATCCGAGTTGTTCAAGCTGCCAGCGTCCGTTCGGGGAAAGCGGTCCCCAAGGGGATGCGATCTGCGCTCCATGTCTTGGGTCCCCGCCGGCGCACGACGGTATCGCGGCGGGCACGCTGTATACCGACACGTCACGCAAGCTTGTGCTCGCATTCAAGCATGGCAAGAGGATTGCGCTGGCGCCCTTGCTGGCTCGCATGATCAGCGCGCGCCTTCCTGAAAGTGACGAAGAGCGATTGATCATTCTGGTGCCATTGCACCGCTGGCGTCAGTGGCAGAGAGGTTTCAACCAGGCGGCATTGCTCGCGCGTGAGCTGGAAAAGATCGGCTGTGGCGAACTTCTCGTCGATGGACTGAAGCGGACGAAACGGACTCCGAGCCTCGGCGGAATGGGAGCGAAGGCGCGGGCCAAGGTCCTTGCAGGTGCAATCGAAGTTGCCAGACCGGTTGTCAAAGGGAGGCACATCCTCTTGGTCGATGACGTGCTGACGAGCGGTGCAACAAGCACGGCATGTGTGAAGGCGCTCAAGAGAGCAGGGGCCAAGTCAGTCGTGATCGCGTGCTTTGCGAGAGTCCTTGACGAAGCTCTGGACCACGCCGCATAAACGAAACGCCCGGAGTCCGAAGACCCCGGGCGCCACGTGACGAAATTCACCGGACCTGTCTTGCGACGTTGGTGCTTGCCCCCCAGCTAGCACCAGGCCCTATCCCTCATCGTTACCGGGTGCGCCGCACTTAAACCCCCATGCGGCTGCGGACCCGGGACCCCCTGAACCTGGCACTCTTCGGCACCACATGTTCCGGTGGACAGGCCTCACATGACCTGTGAGAGCGTTCTCTCCCAAATCGGGCATTCCTCCAACAGCCTTGTGGCCCTATGTTCGATTTCGAGACCCGCTTGTGGTTATCCTGCAACAAGATGTCGTAAATATACAAAAACCGGAGCCAACATTGTCCGAGACGCAATCCGATCGCGAAACCGGCACGCAGTTCATGCCGAAGTTCGACGACAAGGGCCTGCTGAGTGCCGTCGTCACCGATGCCGAAACCGGTGCTGTCCTGATGGTGGCCTTCATGGACCAGGAGGCGCTCTCCGCGACGCAGCAGACGGGTGAGGCGCACTTCCATTCGCGGTCGCGCGGGAAACTGTGGAAGAAGGGTGAGAGCTCGGGGAACGTCCTGAAGGTGGAAGAAATGCTCGTAGACTGCGACCAGGATGCGATCGTTCTGCGCTGCCGGCCTGCCGGTCCCACCTGTCATACGGGCGCGACCAGCTGTTTCTATCGCAGGCTGGAAGACGGCATTCTCCAACCCGTCAAGTCTTGACGCTTACGTAAACGTTGCACTATGGAAGCGGTATGAATCAGCCGCTTCCAAACGCCGATAAGGATCGCCGCCACGCCGGCGCGCATCTCGACCGGCCCGACAAGCTTGAACGCGAACAGTTTTCGATCTCGGACCTGACCAGCGAGTTCGGTTGCACGGCGCGTGCGCTGCGCTTCTACGAAGACGAAGGGCTGATTGCCCCGTCGCGTGTGGGTTTGACGCGTATCTATTCCAAGCGCGATCGTGCGCGTCTTGCATGGATCATGCGCGCCAAGAATGTCGGCTTCTCGCTTACCGAAATCCGTGAGATGATTGATCTCTACGATCTCGACGACGGCCGGGCCGAACAGCGCCGCGTTACCCTCGAGAAATGCAGGAAACACGTCGCCAAGCTCAAGGCGCAGCGTGCGGACATCGACAGTTCGATCAAGGAACTGTCGGAGTTCATCTCGCTCGTCGAAGACCAGCTCGACTGAACCAAAACCCTCCCCGGCGAGTTGCCGCCTTAACGACACTCTCTCCAAGGACATGTAATGCCCACCTATACCGCTCCCACCCGTGACACGCGCTTCATCATCAATGAAGTCCTTGAGCTCGCGAATTACAGCAACCTTCCCGGTTTCGAAATGGCGACCGACGATGTGACCGATGCGGTCATCAACGAAGGCGGCAAGTTCTGCGCCGAGGTTCTCGCACCGCTCAATCGCGTTGGCGACGAGCATGGCTGCGTACGCAATGACGATGGCTCGGTGACGACGCCTCCGGGATTCAAGGAAGCTTTCGACCAGTTCCGTGAAGCGGGCTGGGGCACGTTGGCCCATTCGGAAGAGTTCGGCGGACAGGGCATGCCGCACGTTCTCGGCTTCGTGATGGAAGAATTCATCTCCAGCGCGAACCAGGCTTTCGGCATGTATCCCGGTCTCACCAATGGCGCGATCTCCGCGCTGGTCGCCAAGGGTTCGGACGAACAGAAGGCCATGTACCTGCCGAAGATGGTCTCGGGCGAATGGACCGGCACCATGAACCTGACCGAGCCGCATTGCGGCACCGATCTTGGCATGATCCGCACCAAGGCCGAGCCGCAGTCTGACGGCAGCTACGCGATCACCGGTACGAAGATTTTCATCTCGGCCGGCGAACACGACATGAGCGAGAACATCATTCACCTCGTCCTCGCCAAGACGCCGGGTGCGCCCGACAGCACGAAGGGCATCTCGCTCTTCGTCGTGCCGAAGTTCATCGTGAACGAGGATGGCACTCCTGGTGAGCGCAATGGCGTGATGTGCGGCTCGATCGAACACAAGATGGGCATCCACGGCAACTCGACATGCGTGCTCAACTATGACGGCGCCAAGGGCTGGATGGTCGGCGAGGAGAACAAGGGTCTCGCCGCCATGTTCATCATGATGAACGCCGCGCGCCTCGGCGTCGGCATCCAGGGCCTCAGCCAGGCCGAAGTCGCCTACCAGAACGCCGTCGCCTATGCGCTCGACCGCCGTCAGGGCCGCGCGCTGACCGGTCCGGCGGAGCCCGAGGCACAGGCCGATCCGATCTTCGTCCACCCTGACGTTCGCCGCATGCTGATGGACGCCAAGGCATTCACCGAATCCATGCGCGCGCTCGCCCTGTGGGGCGGCCTGCTGGTCGACCTGACGCACAAGGCGCAGACCGAGGAAGAGCGTGAGCAGGCAGACCTCCTGCTCGGCCTGATGACCCCGGTCATCAAGGGCTACGGCACCGACAAGGGCTATGAAGTCGCAACCAACATGCAGCAGGTCTTCGGCGGCCACGGCTACATCGAGGAATGGGGCATGAGCCAGTTCGTCCGCGATGCCCGTATTGCCCAGATCTATGAAGGCACCAACGGCGTTCAGGCCATGGACCTTTGCGGCCGCAAGCTCGCCCAGAAGGGCGGCGCGGCAGTGCAGGCCTTCTTCAAGCATGTCGGTGACGAGATCGCCGCTGCGAAGGAAGTCGACGAACTGAAAGACATGGCTGAGCAGCTCGAAAAGGCTCTCGGCCAGCAGCAGGCCGCGACCATGTGGTTCATGAACAATGCGATGCAGAACCCGAACCACCTCGGCGCTGGCGCTCACCACTACATGCACATCATGGGCATTGTGACGCTCGGCCTGATGTGGCTGAAGATGGCCAAGGTTGCCGCCGCCAAGGTCGGCAGTGCCGGCGACGAGAAAGCGTTCTACGAACAGAAGCTCGCCACCGCGCGCTACTACATGGATCGCTACCTGCCCGACGCAGGCGCCCTGCGCCGCAAGCTCGAAGCTGGCAGCGACAGCCTGATGGCGCTGGGTGAGGACGCGTTCGCGACTGCCGCCTAAGCACAGGCCTACAGCAACAAGAAAGGGCGCCCCCGGTGACGGAGGCGCCCTTTTCTTTTGTCCGGCCCTCTACTCGGCAGCTACATCGGGCTCTGCCACTTCTTCCGGCTTCACATAGGTGTCGAACCAGTCGATCATCTCGGCCAAGGTGTGGAGCACGCTTTCGCGGCCCCGATATCCATGACTCTCATGCGGAAGCATGACCAGGCGAGCCGTTCCGCCCGTTCCCTTGATTGCTGCAAACATGCGCTCGGACTGCTGCGGGAAGGTACCCGAATTGTTGTCCTTCTCGCCGTGGATCAGAAGCATCGGCTCGTTGATCTTGTTGGCGGCCATAAACGGCGACAGCTTGTAATAGGTCTCCGGCGTATCCCAGAAAATGCGGCGCTCGGATTGGAAGCCGAAGGGTGTCAGCGTGCGATTGTAAGCGCCGGAACGCGCGATGCCGGCACGGAAGATGTCGCTTTGCGCGAGCAGGTGTGCGGTCATGAATGCGCCGTAGCTATGCCCGCCGACACCGACACGTTTGCCGTCGCCGAACCCGCGACGCACGGTTTCATCGACGGCTGCCTGTGCCGAGGCGACGATCTGCTCGATGAAGGTGTCGTTCACCGTTTCGGGATCGTCGCCGATCACCGGCATCGCAGCACGGTCGAGCACGGCATAGCCCTGCATCAGGAAGAAGAGGTGCGAATAGCCCCCGACACGCGTGAAGCGGTAGTTGGAATCGCGGACCTGTCCAGCCGTCGCAGCATTGTTGAACTCGCGCGGGTAAGCCCAGACGACAACTGGCAGCTTGTCGCCTTCCTTGTAGTTCGGCGGCAGGTAGAGTGTCGCAGTGAGGTCGACACCGTCGTCACGCTTGTAGGTGATCAGCTCGCGCTCGATCCCGCTCAGCTCTGGGTGCGGATCGGGGAAATCGGTCACGAAGCGGGCAGCATCGCCTTCGCGGAGACGGAAATTACCCGGGTTGGTCGGGCTTTCGTAATAGGTGATGAAACGATCCGCGCTGTCGCCGGCGAGGTCGATCACATATTCGAAGCTTTCGCCTTCGTTGCGCCACAACTCGGTCGTCTCGGTGGTCGCGATGTCGAAACGGCGGAGGAAGGGGCGATAGCCGTCAGGGCTTGCTCCCATGCCGGACAGCAGCATGGTTCCTTCCTCGACCTTGGCCACGCCGTAGCCCGCTTCATTGCGAACGAAGATCGGATTGCCGGGATCGGCATAGGCGTCCTGCACATTGCGCAGGTTGAGCACACGCGGTGCATCGTTGCCGGTCACATCCGTCAATGTCTGGCGAACTTCGCGGGTGTCGCGGTCGTAATCGATCAGGATGATGTCGTCGGTGTTCTCCATCCCGAACCAGCCGGAATAGCGGTCTTCGAGCTTGGCAATCTCGCGCGGCGTCCCGTCGAACGGTGCGGAAAGCGTGAAGACAGCGTCGCGCACATCGGTTTCGACGCGCGGATCGCCGCCGTCCTGCGCATCGGCCCAGAGAAGAAGCGACCCCTCGTTCGGATGCCAACCCACCGACCGCCGTCCTGTGGGAACACCCTGGACCGGAAGGTTGTCGGCCAGCGGTTGTTCGGCAATCGTCTGCACCAGATCGCCATCGGCGGTGAAGACGGCAGTCGTCGTCGGGAAACGGTAATAGGGGACCTGATAGGAGAACGGCTTCTCCAGCCAGCTGGCGAGGAGGTATTTTCCGTCGGGCGAGGGCGCGATTTCCGTATAGATCCGCGCGGGCAGCACGTTGCGTGCCTCGCCGCTTGCCGGATCGATCAGCTTGGGCTGGCTGGTGACGAGCCATTCGAAGGTCGCTTCGTCATGCGCGTCCTTCAGCAGGTCCTGGTAGGTGCGCGTCTGAGCCTCTTCGCCGCCGGTCGCATCCTGGATGGCAGGGCCGACCGGGGTGAGGCTTTCAACCGGCTTTGCACCGCGTCCTTCGGGAATGGTCAGGACGAGAAGCTCGCCATCGGGCGTCCAGCGCGGTTCTGCAAAAATCGCATTCACGCCGTTGCGCATGACTGTCTTCGCCTGGCCGCTCGCGATGTCGAGCACCATCAACGCCATTCCATCGGCCAGCGTGTTGGTGAACACGATTTTCGACCCGTCGGGCGACCAGTTCATGTCAGAAATGTCGGCATTGGCAGGAAGCGCCACGCGGCGGACTTCGCCGGTCTCGATATCCTGCAGCGACAGGCCGACGACATTGCGCGGATTGTGCCGATCGTTGATCGCGGCATCGAGCCGGAGGCCAGCCAGGCGCTCCATCGGCTTGGCGAGTTCCGACACGGGAGGAAGCGCCTCGCGCTCCATCAGCAGCATCGTCTTGCCATCGGGCGAGATCATCACGCCGGGCGAGGGTGCGCGGGTGACGATGTCGGCAATTGCGGCAGGCGGCGTATCGTAGGCCGTCTGCGCGGCGAGCGGGGTTGCGACGGTTGCCGCGGCAAGCGCCGCGAGGCTGACGAAATTCTTCATGGGGCAGTCCCTCCCAGTTCCCTAACCTTCAAAGGGTTAGCGAGAGAAAGGAAGGACTGCCAATACCTTGGTGGTCGGGTGAGGACCGTTCGTAGAAAACGTCTCTATTCGGTAGGGAGGAAATCCGGCACCGACAGGTAACGCTCACCCGTATCGTAATTGAAGCCCATGATCCGCGAGCCCGCGGGAAGTTCGGGCAGCTTCTTGGCGATGGCTGCCAGCGTCGCGCCGCTCGAGATGCCGATCAGGAGCCCTTCTTCTGCCGCGCAACGGCGGGCCCATTCCTTGGCGTCTTCAGGCTCGACCTGGATCGCGCCGTCGATCGCCTGCGTGTGGAGGTTTGCAGGCAGGAAGCCGGCACCGATGCCCTGGATCGGGTGCGGACCGGGTTGGCCGCCGCTGATGACGGGGGAGAGCGTGGGCTCGACGGCATAGGCTTTCATGCCGCTCCACGTTTCCTTGAGCACTTCGGCGCAGCCGGTGAGGTGACCGCCGGTGCCGACGCCGGTGATCATCACATCGATCGGGCTATCGGCGAAGTCGGCGAGGATTTCCTTGGCCGTGGTGCGCTTGTGAACTTCGTAGTTCGACGGATTGTCGAACTGGCTCGGCATCCATGCACCCTCGGTCTGCTCGACCAGCTCCTGCGCACGTTCGATCGCGCCCTTCATGCCCTTTTCCTTGGGCGTGAGGTCGAAGGTCGCGCCATAGGCCAGCATCAGGCGGCGGCGTTCGAGGCTCATGCTTTCGGGCATGACCAGAACTAGTTTGTAGCCCTTGACCGCGGCGGCCATGGCAAGGCCGATACCGGTGTTGCCGCTAGTTGGCTCGATGATGGTGCCGCCAGCCTTGAGCTTGCCCGACTTCTCCGCGTCTTCGACCATGGCGAGGCCGATACGGTCCTTAATCGAGCCGCCCGGATTGGCGCGCTCGCTCTTCACCCAGACTTCGTGATCCGGGAACAGGCGCGAGAGGCGGATATGCGGGGTGCCGCCGATGGTTTCGAGGACGGACTGGGCTTTCATGGGATCTGCTCCTGCAGTTTCTTTTCTGGTGTCTCTTCTAGCAATTCATCAGGCGGATCGAAGGTCCGCGTCGTGCGCAGCACGGGGAAAACCCGGCTCCACAAGGCGACCGTCGCGATCGCGCCCGCACCGCCGCTGACGACGGCTGCAACAGGACCTATCGCATAAGCGAGGCTTCCCGAAAAGAAGTCGCCGAATTCGTTGGAAGCGCTGATCGTCAGCAGGCTGACCGAGGACACGCGGCCGCGCTTGTCGTCGGGTGTGTGAAGCTGGATCAGCGACTGGCGGATATAGACGCTGAACATGTCCGCTGCGCCGACGATGAAGAGCATCGCGAGGCTGAGCGGCATCGAAGTCGAAAAGCCGAACACGATGGTCGCGAGGCCGAATATTGCGACAGCCCAAAGCATCTTCGGGCCGACGTTGGTCTTGAGCGGTTTGAACGAGAAATAGAGCGCGGTGAGCGCAGCACCGACGGCAGGTGCCATCGCCAGCTGCGCGAGGCCGGTTTCGCCAACCTCGAGGATGTCGCGCGCGTAAACGGGGAAGAGCGCAGTGGCCCCCGCAAGGAAGACCGCGAAGAGGTCCAGCGTGATTGCGCCTAGCACCATCTTGTTCTTCACCACGTAGCGCAGCCCCTCGACCATTGCGTGAATGGGACGCTGGTTCTGCGGACGCGGCGGTTGAGGCACCTTGCCGATGAACGAGAGCGAGGTGACGGACACGACAAACAAGGCGATTGCAGCGATATAGGGAAGCGCCGGAACGATGGCGTAGAGATAACCGCCCAGTGCGGGACCGACGATCATCCCCACCTGCCACGAGATGCTCGACAGGGCGATTGCATTGGGCAGGATGGATTTGGGGACGAGGTTGGGGGCGAGGGCCGACAGCGCAGGTCCGGCAAAGGCCCTTGCGATACCCAGCAGGATGGCGATGCCGAAGATCCACGTCAGCGCCACCTGGTCGGTCCAAGTGAGCCATGCCAGCAAGCCCGCACAGACCATCTGCAGCATGACCGTCAGGCGGCCCAGGTTACGCCTGTCGAAATGGTCAGCGGCCCAGCCTGAAAACGGCGTCAGCAGGAAAAGCGGTACGAACTGGAGCAAGCCGATCAGGGCCAGCTGGCCCGATGCCTCGGCCACACCCATACCGCTGTCGCGCGCGATATTGTAGGTTTGCCAGCCGATAATCAGCATCATCGCGTACTGGGCCAGCGTCATGGTGAGTCGCGCGATCCAGTAGGCGCGGAAGTTCGCTATGCGCAGGGGCGATGTGTCGGGCGAAGGTTCGGCTGCGGAATTCACGCCAGACGCATGACAGGCGCCCCTTCGGTTGTGAAGAGACGCCTGCTATTTCGTTCGAAAACGAATGTTGGCTGTCAGCGCATCTTCCGCAGGCGCGGATTGGGCTGGATCGTGTCGATCAGCGACAGGAAATCGTCGACGCGGATGATGCGTTCGAACTGGAAACCTGCGCGATTGTCGCGGCACCAGATGCAATATGCCTCGATGCGGCCGATGACCGGCAGTCGAACCACGATACGCTCGCCACGATTGATCGACTGTGCATCGTCGATCATGAAACCGTTGGCAGAGATATTCGCGATGTGCATGCGCATGTCGCCCTTGCCGAAATGCTCGGCAATGACGGGGTGGTCGACCGGGTGGCGCGCCATCCGGCGCTGGTCGGTTACGCTGAGTTGTGCTCCGGCGCTCATGCGGTGTGAACCCTTTTGATGTTCTCGTGACCCGCACTGTAATGCCGCACAAAGGCTGATAATTGGTAAACCGCTCGGTCAGAATTCCAAATAAGGGTTCACCAAACCCCTGTTAGCGCCGGATAATCGCGTGCTTCTTCTTGCCGAGGGAAAGCTTGATTTCATCGCCTTCCGGCACCTCGACCAGATAGCCGGGATCTGTCACGGTTTCGCCGTCGAGCTTCACCGCATTTTCAGCCAGCTTGCGTTTGGCTTCCTTGCCGGACGAGCAGAAACCCAGCCCGGTCAGCACCGCGCCGATACGCATGCCGTCTGCGCCCAACTCGATCGAGGGAAGGTCTTCGCCCGCACCGCCGCCGGCGAAGGTTTCGGCAGCAGTTTTCTCGGCGGTCTCCGCAGCCTCCCGGCCACGAACCAGCGCGGTGACTTCGTTCGCGAGGACCGTCTTGGCCTGGTTGATGTCCGCGCCTTCGAGCGCTTCGAGACGAGCGATCTCTTCGAGCGGCAGGTCCGTGAAGAGACGCAGGAAGCGGCCCACGTCGCGGTCGTCGACATTGCGCCAGTACTGCCAAAAATCGTAGCTCGGCAGTTGCGCATCGTTCAGCCACACAGCGCCTGCAGCGGTCTTGCCCATCTTGGAACCGTCAGCGGTGGTCAAAAGCGGCGTCGTCAGGCCGAATAGCTCGCGGCCGTCCATCCGGCGGGCAAGTTCCATCCCGTTGACGATGTTGCCCCACTGGTCGCTACCGCCCATCTGCAGGCGGCAGTCATAGCGCTGCGCCAGCTCGCGGAAGTCGTAGGCCTGGAGGATCATGTAATTGAATTCGAGGAAGGTCAGCGGCTGTTCGCGATCGAGCCGCAGCTTGACCGAATCGAAGGTCAGCATGCGGTTGACCGTGAAGTGCGGTCCGACATCGCGCAGGAGCTCGATGTAGCCGAGCTGGCTGAGCCACTCGTCATTGTTGACCATGACGGCATCGGTCGGACCGTCGCCGAAGGTAAGCAAACGTTCGAATACCTTGCGGATACCGGCGATATTCGCATCGATATCGTCATCGGTGAGCATCTTGCGGCTTTCGTCCTTGCCGGAAGGATCGCCGACCTTGGTCGTTCCGCCGCCCATCACCACGATCGGCTTGTGACCAGCCTGCTGCAGGCGGCGCAGCATCATGATCTGCACTAGACTCCCGACGTGGAGGCTGGGCGCGGTGGCATCGAAGCCGATATAGCCCGGCACGACCTGCCGCGCGGCAAGGGCGTCTAGTCCTTCCGCATCGGTAATCTGGTGGATATAGCCGCGCTGTTCGAGCAGACGCAGGAGTTCGGATTTGTAGGTGCTCATGATGGAGGGCCCGCTAGCATGGGGATTCGCAATTGGAAACGCATGAACTGGTAGTGCATCCCGCCTATCCGCCTTTGGAAGTGTCGAAGGTCCATGCGAGCATCATTTCGCGCGACGCCAACTGGCTACGCCTGCGCTGGCGTATCGATGGTGCGGCAAAGCTCGTCGTTCCGGCGTTTGCCGGCAAGGGAAGGGCGGACGAGCTCTGGCGCACGACCTGCTTCGAACTCTTCCTGATGCCGCGTGGGGGTGAGGCCTATAGCGAGTTCAATCTCTCTCCTTCGGAGCGCTGGGCGGCCTACGATTTCTCTTCCTATCGCGACGGAATGGAAAACCGACCGTCGCCGCGCGAACCGGACTGCACCATGCGCAAGGGCAGCAGCTTCGCAATTTTCGACGCTGCAATTCCTGCGGGGGCCTTGCCGGTGGAGGAGTGCGAGGCCGGCCTGACGTGTGTTCTGGAAGAAGATGGCGGTATCAAGAGCTTCTGGGCGCTGTGTCATCCACAGGACCAACCCAATTTCCACGATCCGGCTTGCTTCACTGTCCAGCTTGCGGCACCGAGCGCTGCATGAAATTCGGTATCGACCGCCTTCTCACCCAAGACGATCTGCGCGCCCCACTGGAGGGTAAACGTGTATCTCTTGTCGCCCATCCGGCATCCGTCACCGCCCAGCTCGATCATTCGCTCGACGCGCTGATTGCGAAGGGCGTGAACGTCTCATCGGCTTTCGGACCGCAGCACGGCCTGAAGGGCGACAAGCAGGACAATATGGTCGAGACGACGGACGAGATCGATCCGCGTTACGACATACCGGTATTCAGCCTTTACGGCGAAGTGCGCCGGCCGACCGGCCAGTCGATGTCGACGGCGGACGTATTCCTCTATGACCTGCAGGACCTCGGCTGCCGGATCTACACCTTCGTCACGACGCTCCTCTATCTGCTCCAGGAAGCGGAGAAGGCGGGCAAATCGGTCTGGGTGCTCGATCGCCCCAATCCTGCAGGCGGCCCGGTTGAGGGCACGCTACTACTGCCCGGGCAGGAAAGTTTTGTCGGCGCGGCGCCGATGACCATGCGCCACGGCATGACGATGGGCGAGATGGGGCACTGGTTCGTCGACCATTTCAAGCTCGACGTGGATTACCGTGTCATCGAGATGGAAGGCTGGAAGCCGGGCAAGGCGCCCGGTTACGGATGGCCGGAAGATCGCGTCTGGATAAATCCGAGCCCCAATGCGGCAAGCCTCAACATGGCGCGGGCCTATGCTGGTACCGTCATGCTCGAAGGCACGACGCTGAGCGAGGGAAGGGGAACGACCCGTCCGCTCGAGGTGCTGTTCGGTGCTCCCGATATCGATGCAGCCGCCGTGCTGGCAGAGATGAAAGCCATGTCACCTGTCTGGCTGCGTGGCTGTCACTTGCGCGAATGCTGGTTCGAGCCGACTTTCCACAAACACGCAGGAACGTTGTGTAACGGTCTGATGATCCACGCAGAAGGTCCGTTCTACGATCATCACGAATTCAAGCCGTGGCGTCTGCAGGCGCTGGCCTTCAAGGCGATCCGCAAGCTCTATCCCGATTACGAAATCTGGCGCGATTTCCCGTACGAGTACGAGTTTGACCGGCTCGCAATCGACGTGATCAACGGCGGTTCGTCTCTGCGTGATTGGGTCGACGACAGCGAAGCCGAACCTGGCGATCTTGAAGCGATAGCCAGCGCGGACGAACAGGAATGGCGCGAGACGATCGCGCCGCACCTTCTCTACGGCTGAAGGCTTTCCCTAGAACGTCCGCAGCCCTGTCGGGCGATTACCCCTGCTTGCGGCTCAGCTCTCGCATTGCATCGTCGAGCCCGTCGAGCGTCAGCGGGTACATCCGGTCGTTGACCAGCTGCTTCATCACCTTGGTCGACTGCGAATAGCCCCACTGCTTCTCAGGGACGGGGTTTAGCCACACCGTCGCGGGATATGTATTGGCGACCCGCTGCATCCAGGTTGCGCCGGCTTCTTCGTTCATATGCTCGACACTGCCGCCGGGATGGGTGATCTCGTAGGGGCTCATCGCAGCATCGCCCACGAAGACCACCTTGTAGTCGTGACCGTATTTGTGGAGGATATCCCAGGTCTTGGTACGCTCCTGCCAGCGGCGCCGATTGTCCTTCCACACACCTTCGTAGAGGCAATTGTGGAAGTAGAAGAACTCGAGGTTCTTGAACTCGCTGGTGGCTGCGCTGAACAGCTCTTCTGTGATCTTGATGAAGGGGTCCATGGATCCGCCAACATCGAGGAAAAGCAGCAATTTCACCGCATTGCGCCGTTCAGGGCGCATGTGAATATCGAGCCAGCCCTGCTTGGCCGTGCCGTCGATGGTCGCGTCGAGATCGAGCTGGTCGGCAGCACCTTCGCGCGCGAAACGGCGCAGGCGGCGGAGCGCCATCTTGATGTTGCGCGTGCCCAGTTCCTTGGTGTTGTCGAGGTTCTTGAACTCGCGCTTGTCCCAGACCTTTATCGCGCGCTTGTGCCTGCTTTCGCCGCCAATGCGCACGCCTTCGGGATTGTAGCCCGAGTTGCCGAAGGGCGAAGTTCCGCCCGTACCGACCCACTTGTTGCCGCCCTGGTGGCGCTTTTCCTGTTCCTCGAGCCGCTTCTTGAGGGTCTCCATGATCTCGTCCCAGTCGCCCAGGCTCTTGATCTTTTCCATCTCTTCCTCGGAGAGGAATTTCTCGGCCACCGCCTTCAGCCAGTCTTCCGGTATGTCGACCGGGTTCTGGCCATAATCGGTCATGATGCCCTTGAAGACCTTGGAGAAAACCTGGTCGAAACGGTCCAGCAAGCCCTCGTCTTTCACGAAGGTCGCGCGTGAGAGGTAGTAGAAACTCTCGGGCGACTGGCCGATCACTTCCTTGTCGAGCGCCTCCAGCAGGGTGAGGTGCTCCTTGAAGCTGGCGGGGATGCCCGCGGCGCGCAGTTCATCGACGAAGTTGAAAAACATGAACTCTCACTAAGCAATCGGAGGCCGAGAGGCCAGTGGCAATCTGCAACTCGCTGCGCAGCAAGGTTGGCAACTGTAAATTTCCGACAGTCTTAAGCGGTCGGTAACCATTATTCCGTAGTGACCACGCTGCAAAAGACCAAAGAGGGGTCCGCGAATATGGAACTGAATGCGATCGATGCACGGGGAGCATCGGCCTTGGACAAAATTCCCGAGGCTTGCGGTAAAGTAACCGTCGGCTGCTCGGATGTTGCGGGCATCGTACAGGCCGTGATCGACAGCTCGGGCGTTCTGCGCGCCGAGCATATCGAACTACAGGGCACCGTGAAGGAACTGGAGGCGGACCAGCGCAAGGTCGCCGAAGCTAGCGATGAAGCACGCATCCTTTCTGCCCGGGCCATCGAGCGCTTGGGGCAGGGCACCAGCCAGATCCAGTCCTCTCTCCAGCAGATCACCGACCTGCTCGACCTCGTCGAAACGCTTGCCACCCACGTTACCGGCTTTGCCGCCGCGATGGACCAGGTGAAGCGCTGTTCGCAGGACATCGAGCAGATCGCAGAAACCACCAACATCCTCGCCCTCAACGCAACCATAGAAGCGATGCGTGCAGGCGAGGCCGGCCGGACCTTTGCGGTCGTGGCAAACGAGGTGAAGACGCTCGCCGGGGAAACCCGCAAGGCGACGGACGAAATCTCCGACGTTATCGAAACGCTGGGTACTGAAGCATCGACCGTGATCGAACGGATCGAAGCGGGCGCGAAGGCCTCGAACGAGGCCAAGACCTCGGTTGCGAGCATCGATGCCACGATCGCCGGCGTCAGCCAGTTGGTCGAGGAAGTCGATCAGCAGAACGACCAGATCACCCGAGCGACCGGCATGATGACCGAGCACGTGGACCGCGTATCGATGGTCCTCGAGAGCTACGACCGCGCCGCGAACGAGAACGAACAGCGCCTCGAAACCGCACACGAGCGGATCGAGGAACTCGAACTCACCGCCAGCGAAATGTTCGACCGCATCGTCCAGGCCGGCCTCTCGCCGCAGGACAGCGCCATGGTCGAAGCGGCACAGCAGCGTGCGCGCGAGGTCGAGGAACTTGCCGAACAGGCAATCGCCGACGGCAGGCTCACGCTCGACCAGCTGTTCGACCAGAACTACGTCGAAATCCAGGGAAGCAATCCGAAGCGCTATCGCACCGGCCTGATGGACTGGGCGCATGACAACTGGCGCGCGGTGCTCGACGGCGCTGCGGACAGTGATCCCCGTGTAATGGCCGCAGCCTGTACCGACATGAAGGGTTACCTGCCGACGCACTTGAGCAAGTGTTCGCAGAAGCCGACCGGCGATATCGACCACGACACCAAGTTCGTTCGTAACGGCCGCATGATCCTCGACACGATCGACCAGCGCGCCAAGGAGAGCCAGGCTCCCTACATGATGGCCGTGTACCGCCAGGAAAACGACGGTCGAACCTACCGCGTGGTCCGCAACGTCTATGTGCCGGTCACGATCAGGGGCCGCCGCTGGGGCGATTTCGAACTCGCTTACAGCTTCGGCTGATCACAGGTTTCCCCAAGCAAAAGGGCCGGAAAGCACACATCGCTTTCCGGCCCTTTTCTTATCGCTGTTCGCCCGATCAGGTCTGGCGGCGCGCCATGAAGGCGAGGCGCTCGAACATCATCACGTCCTGCTCGTTCTTGAGCAATGCGCCGTGCAGCGGCGGGATCGCGCTGTTCGGGTTGCTGTCCTGCAGGACTTCCAGCGGCATGTCCTCGTTGAGCAGCAGCTTGAGCCAGTCGAGCAGTTCGCTGGTGCTGGGCTTCTTCTTGAGGCCGGGGACATCGCGCAACTCGTAGAAGATTTCCATCGCCTTGGTGACGAGGGTCTTCTGGATGCCCGGGTAATGCACGTCGATGATTTCGCGCATCGTGTCGCGATCGGGGAACTTGATGTAATGGAAGAAACAGCGGCGCAGGAATGCGTCGGGCAGTTCCTTTTCATTGTTCGAGGTGATCACGACGATCGGGCGTTCCTTCGCCTCGATGCGAGTGTGCGTCTCGTAGACGTCGAAGCTCATGCGATCGAGTTCCTGCAAGAGGTCGTTCGGAAACTCGATATCGGCCTTGTCTATTTCGTCGATCAGGAGGACCGGGAGCTGCTCGGAAGTGAAGGCTTCCCACAGCTTGCCCTTCTTGATGTAGTTCGAGATGTCATGGACGCGCTCGTCGCCGAGCTGGCCGTCACGCAGGCGGGCGACCGCGTCATACTCGTAAAGGCCCTGCTGCGCCTTGGTCGTCGACTTGACGTTCCATTCGATCAGTGGGGCATCAAGTGCCTTCGAAATCTCGTGGGCCAGCACGGTCTTGCCGGTGCCGGGCTCGCCCTTCACGAGCAGCGGGCGGCGCAGGAGCACCGCAGCGTTCACCGCGACCTTCAGGTCCTCGGTGGCGATATAGGATTGGGTGCCTTCGAAACGGGTCTGTTCGGCAGTAGTGTCGGACATCGGTTTTCCCTTGCAACTTGACGCAAGCGTTAGGGGGCGGGCACGCGAAGGGCAAGGGGGCGTTGTAACTCTGACAGCCGCCGTATCGAATGAGGGACCATGCCGACCGAGAACATCACCATCAGCACCGACGCGGGACACGAGTTGACCGGATCGCTCGAACTGCCAACCGGACTAGTGCGGGGCGCTGCGCTGTTCGCGCATTGCTTTACATGTACGAAGAACAGCAAGGCGGCCATCGCCGTGTCGCGAGCGCTTGCGGCCGAGGGCATTGCGACCATGCGGTTCGACTTTACCGGGCTTGGCGGAAGCGGCGGAGATTTCGGGCGTGCGGGCTTTGCGGCCGATGTGTCGGACCTGGTTGCTGCCGCCGAAGACCTGATCGAACGCTTCGCCCAGCCGATCCTGCTGATCGGACATAGCTTGGGCGGCGCAGCCGTTCTGGCGGCTGCCGATGACCTTGGCTTCGACAGGATCGCTGCCATTGCGACCATCGGTGCGCCTTCGGACGTGCCTCACGTGCTCCAGAATATCGACGGCGATATCGAGACCATCCGCCAACAGGGTGAGGGCGAAGTGCGGATCGGCGGGCGCGAGTTCACGCTTGGCCGTGAATTCATCGAGAAGGTCGAGAACACCGACCTGCTCGCCGAAGTCGGGCGTATCCGGAAACCGCTTATGTTCCTCCACTCGCCGATCGACCAGATCGTCGGGATCGAGCACGCGAGTGCACTTTTCCAAGCTGCGAAACATCCAAAGAGTTTCGTGAGCCTCGAAGGTGCCGACCATCTGCTGTTACGTGAGGAAGACGCGCAATTCGTTGCCAGTGTGATCGCTGGATGGGCACATCGCTACCTGCCTCTGCGTGAGGACTGGCCGATGCCGGAAGAGGGCATCGTCGCGTGCACCGGGCACGGCAAATTCGGAACCGAAGTCCATACCAAGAGCCATCGTTTCGTGGCCGACGAGCCCAAGAGCTATGGCGGCGATGATACGGGTCCGACTCCCTACGACCTGCTCAATGCAGCGCTCGGCACCTGCACGGCGATGACCATGAAGATGTATGCCGACCGCAAGAAGTGGCCGCTCGAGGGTGTAAGCGTCGAGGTTACGCATGAGCGCGACCACAAGGACGAGTGCGACCATGTCGAGGCCATGGAAGAGGGCAAGCAGATGCAGGCGCTCAAGCGGGTGATCACGATCCGCGGTGACGACCTCGACGAGGATCAGCGTGCTCGGCTCATCGAGATTGCGGACAAGTGCCCGGTGCATCGTACTCTGGAGGGCGAGCTCCACGTGCACACGTCAAGGGCTACTACAGACGCCTAGTTCAGCAGGCTCAGTGCCGTAATTCCAAAGGAGAATGCCAGCATGAGGCCCGTACCCCAGCGCCAGCCTGCGGAAGCCTCGGCCATCCCGCGCTCATAGGTAAAGTGCCAGATCAGCCCGCTCGCGGCGAGGCAGATCGCAACCACCACCAGTTGCGGCAGGCCCAGGACGCCGAAGGTCAGTCCGACGAGTACCGGCTGCGCGATGACCTGCATCAGCAGGGCGCCAGCGAACCAGACGATCGGGATCGGGCGATAGTGCGTGTCCGAAACATACCAGTCGGGCAGGGCCGTATCGCTACGTGCGATCCGGCGGTCGCCGGCCATGACTTCACCCTCGTCTTCGGGTCTGCCTTCGGCGTCTTCGGGCAGGTCGCGCTCGTCAGGCATCGATCATGTCGCGGTCCATATCGCCCGCATTGTTCTGGATGAAGTTGAAGCGGTGTTCCGGGTTGCGGCCCATGAGCTGATCGACCAGCTCTTTCACCATCGCGCGCTGTTCGAACTCCTGCGGCAGGGTGATGCGCACGAGGCTGCGGGTTTCCGGATCCATCGTGGTTTCGCGCAGCTGCGCCGGGTTCATTTCGCCGAGGCCCTTGAACCGGCCCACGTCGACCTTCTTGCCCTTGAAGACCGTCTCTTCCAGCTCCTTGCGATGCTCGTCGTCACGGGCATACCGGCTCTCCTTGCCTGCAGTCAGGCGGTAGAGCGGGGGCTGGGCGAGGTAGAGATGCCCGCCGCGTACGATTTCGGGCATCTCCTGGAAGAAGAACGTCATCAGCAGCGTGGCGATATGCGCGCCGTCGACGTCAGCGTCGGTCATGATGATGATGCGGTCGTAGCGCAGGTTTTCCGGGTCGCATTCCTTGCGGGTCCCGCAGCCCATGGCGAGCGACAGGTCGGCGATTTCGCTGTTGGCGCGGATCTTGTCGGCAGTAGCGCTGGCGACGTTGAGGATCTTGCCGCGGATCGGCAGGATCGCCTGGGTCTTGCGGTTGCGTGCCTGCTTGGCGCTGCCGCCTGCCGAATCCCCTTCCACGATGAAGAGTTCGGTTTCGCCTTCGCCATCGCCAGAACAGTCGGTCAGCTTGCCGGGCAGGCGCAGTTTCTTGGCATTGGTCGCGGTCTTGCGCTTGATTTCGCGTTCCTGCTTGCGACGCAGGCGCTCGTCCATCCGCTCCATGACCTGGCCCAAGAGCGCCTTGCCGCGGTCCATATTGTCGGAAAGGAAGTGGTCGAAGTGATCGCGCACTGCGTTCTCGACCAGTCGCGCGGCCTCGGGCGAGGTCAGGCGGTCCTTGGTCTGGCTCTGGAACTGCGGGTCTCGGATGAAGACGCTGAGCATGACGTCGCCGCCGACCATGATGTCGTCAGCGGTGAGATCCTTGGCTTTCTTCGCTCCTGTCAGTTCGCCGAAGGCGCGCAGACCCTTGGTGAGTGCGGCGCGAAGGCCCTGTTCGTGCGTGCCGCCATCGGGAGTGGGCACGGTGTTACAATACCAACTGGTGGAACCATCGGAGTAGAGCGGCCAGGCGATCGCCCATTCGACACTGCCCATTTCCTGCCCGGCGTCGTTAGCGGGAAACTCCTGCTTGCCGGAGAAGGGTTGCGCGGTAACGCATTCGCGACCGCCCAGCTGTTCGGCCAGATGATCGGCAAGGCCTCCCGGGAACTTGAAAACCGCCTCCGCAGGGACTTCCTCCGAAACAAGGCTCTCGTCGCATTTCCAGCGGATTTCGACGCCTGCGAAGAGGTACGCTTTCGAGCGAGCGAGCTTGAACAACCGCTTGGGATTGAACTTGCGATCGCCGAAAATCTCGGTGTCGGGGATGAAGGTAACCGTCGTGCCGCGGCGGTTCGGAGCTGCGCCGATTTCCTCGATCTTGCCTTTGGGAGTGCCCTTGGAAAATTCCTGTGCGTACAGCGTCTTGTCGCGCGCCACCTCGACCCGCGTATAGTCCGACAGCGCATTGACCACGCTGACACCGACCCCGTGCAAGCCGCCGCTGGTGGCATAGGCCTTGCCGGAAAACTTGCCGCCCGAGTGCAGCGTGGTGAGGATCACCTCGAGCGTCGACTTGCCCGGATATTTCGGATGCTCGGCTACCGGCATGCCGCGACCGTTGTCGGCGATGGTGATCCGGTTGCCTTCTTCCAGCTTCACTTCGATCCGGCTCGCATGGCCGGCAACAGCCTCGTCCATCGAGTTGTCGAGGACTTCGGCGACGAGATGGTGCAGCGCGCGGTCATCGGTGCCGCCGATATACATGCCGGGGCGACGACGCACCGGTTCGAGACCCTCGAGGACCTCGATGGAAGAAGCATCGTAATCGCCGGATGAAGTCGGCGTGTTTTCGAACAGATCGTCGGACATGGGTTCAGGCTATATCGCCCGCCCTGAAGGCTGCAAGAAGGCAGCCAAGGTTATCCGCCTGTCAGAAGCCGGTGGGAGCCGGGGAAGCGATGGTCACATCGCCATTGGCTACCTCGCGGACTTCCATGGCCCGCTCCACCACGCCATTGCGCTGGAAGCGGAAGGGACCGTCCATCCCGTCGAAGCCGCCAGCCTGATAGAGCACGTTCACCGGGAATTCCCGGCCGACCCGCCAGTCACGCGCAGCCCGGAGGGTCAGCAATACCGCGTCATAGCCGAGCGTTGCCACGCGATAGGGTTGCGCCCCGAAGCGTTCCTCGTAGCTGGTGACGAAACCGCCATAGCGGCTGTCGATCACGGCGGAGAAAATCGCACCGCGCAAGGCCGAAGAGCGAAGCACGTCGCTGTCGCCGCTCCAGCGCTCGGTACCGATGATCTGCAAGCCATCGGTCTTGACCGCACTCGCGCCGCGGATCGAGTTGCTGCCGCCATCGGCGATCAGGATGGAATCGAATCCGCCGCGCTGCTTGAGGCGTCCGGCCGCACTCACGACCGAGGTGTTGGTGCGGGCATAGCGTTCGCCAGTGACATAGCGGCCGCCGTATTCGGTCAAGGCGTTGCGCAAGGCAGCCTCTGCCCGGTTTCCGTAGTCGCCGTCGGGAGCGAGAATTGCGAAGTCGCGCGCGCCCCTGGAACGGGCATATTCGACGCTGCGAGCGATCGACTGTTCGGGGATGTGACCCATGACGAACACGCCGGGTCCGGCGATACTCGTATCGTTGGAAAAGCTGATGATGGGTACAGCAGTGCCCTCGGTTTCGGCGCGGACCGAGGCGACATTGCTACCGAGGAGGGGGCCAAGGATCAGGCGATTGCCGTCGGCGAGCGCTTCGCGAGCAGCTGCGCGTGCGCCACCCGAAGTGTCGTAGGTGGTGATGCGGAGATTATCGGCATTGGTATCGAGGATCGCCATGGTCGTAGCATTGGCGATCGACTGGCCGACTTCGCCGTTCGAGCCGGAAAGCGGGACGAGCAAAGCGATGCGATGGCGCTGTTCGTCGTCGGGGAGGGTGGTTGCGCTCGGTTCGGGCGTCGGCCTGCCTGCACCCGGCGTTTCGGCGGTCTTCGGAATGATAGAACAGCCCGACAGGAGAACGGCCCCTGCCGCCACCATCAGATTACGCCGGTTTACAAATGCGCGCTTCATCTTGCCGCGTCCCTCATTGGTAGTTCATGGAGGAAAGGTGAGCGACAACACACCTTCCGTTTCCGAGCGCCTTACACCCGGTCTTTATCTGGTTGCCACCCCTATCGGCAATCTCGGGGATATAACGCTTCGAGCTGTCGATATCCTGAAGCGCTGCGATGGTGTCGCCTGCGAGGATACGCGGGTGACGGGCAAGCTGATGAAGCACCTCGGCATATCAAAGCCGTTGTGGCGGTATGACGACCATAGCGAACACCGCGACCGCGAAAGGCTCGTGGAATCGATGCGCGATCGGGCGGTTGCGCTCGTGACCGATGCCGGCACTCCGATGATTTCGGACCCGGGATACCGGCTCGTGAACGATTGTCGCCGCGAGGGCATCCCCGTGACCAGCCTGCCGGGAGCCTGCGCCGCAATTGTCGGGCTGACGCTTTCGGGCCTGCCGAACGACCGTTTCCTGTTTGCCGGGTTTCTTCCTTCCAAGGAAAAGGCGCGCAAGGACACGCTTCAGGAACTGGCGACCATCGATTCAACGCTCGTATTCTACGAAACCGGTCCACGCCTGCTGAAATCGCTGGCCGCGCTGAAGGATGTCATGCCCGAGCGGGAAATCGCCGTCGCTCGCGAGTTGACCAAGCTGCACGAGGAATGCCGCCGCGGCCTCGCCGACGGGCTGATGGCTTATTACGACGCCAATCCGCCCAAGGGAGAGATCGTACTGCTCGTCGGACCGCCGGATGAGGAAGTGCCGAGCGACGCCGATGCCGATGCGATGCTTCGCGAAGCGCTCGAGACGATGAAGGCCAGCCAGGCGGCGGGGCATGTCGCCAAAGCTACCGGTCTCGACCGCAAGACGCTCTATGCGCGCGCCATGGAAATCCGGGCTGGATGAAGCGGCAGATCGCCGAACAAAGCGGCCGTGACGGCGAGAAACGCGCTGCCTTGTGGCTGCGCGCCAAGGGATGGCAGATCCTCGACAATCGCGTGAAGACACCCGCCGGAGAGATCGATCTCGTGGCCAAGCGCGGTTCGCTGGTCGCCTTCGTCGAAGTGAAGTGGCGCAAGCGCAAGGAAGAGCTCGATCATGCGATCGACCTGCACCGGCTTTCGCGGGTCGCCGCTGCAGCCGAAGCGGTGGCGCATCGCTATGCCGCAGGGGGCGAAGATTTCCGGGTCGACGTGATCCTTCTTGCGCCCGGCGCGTTCCCTCGCCACATCGCCAACGCCTGGCAGCCATAAGGAATTCGCATGTCGCTCCGCGTCGCCGTACAGATGGACCCGCTCGAAAGCATCAATATTGCGGGCGACAGCAGCTTCGCGCTGATGCTGTCCGCACAGGCGCGGGGCCACGAAGTCTGGCACTATGATGTCGAAAGCCTCGCGTGGGAGAGTGACGGAACCCCGATGGGGAAGATCACTGCCCATGCCGCTCCGGTAACCGTGCAGCGCGTGGCAGGCGATTACTTCTCTGCCGGCGAACGACGCCGGATCGACCTTGCGAAGGATATCGACGTGGTCCTTATGCGGCAGGACCCGCCGTTCCACCTCGGATACATCAGCTCCGCGCTGCTGCTCGACCGGTTGAAGGGCACCACGCTCGTCATCAACGACCCGCGTGAGGTCGTGAACGCGCCCGAGAAGATGTTCGTGCTCGACTATGCGCGTTTCATGCCGCCGACAATGATCGCGCGGCATCTCGATGACCTGAAGGCTTTCCAGAAAAAGCACGGTTCAGTGGTGATCAAGCCGCTCCACGGCAATGGCGGCAAGGCGATCTTCAGGCTGGACGAGAGTGGGACGAACCTCTCGGCATTAAGCGAAGTCTTCGACCTCACCTGGCCCGAACCTCACATGATCCAGCCCTTCCTTCCCGAAGTGTCGGAAGGCGACAAGCGGATCGTCCTCGTGGACGGTGAATTTGCAGGCGCAATCAACCGTTTCCCGGGCGAAGGTGAGTTTCGTTCGAATCTCGCGCAAGGCGGTCATGCCGAAGCAACGGGCCTTTCCGAGCGCGAGCAGGAGATCTGCGATGCAATGGGGCCGGAGCTCAAGCGGAGGGGGCTTGTCTTCGTCGGTATCGATGTCATCGGCGGCAAGTGGCTGACAGAGATCAACGTGACGTCGCCCACCGGTATCGTCGCGATCGACAAGTTCAACGGCACCGACACCCCGGGTTTGATCTGGGACGCGATCGAGCGCCGTCACGCGGCGATGTAATCAGTCGTCCCGTTCGCGGGGATGCGCGCTGCGATAAGTGTCGAGCAACGTCGCGGCGTCGACCTTTGTGTAAATCTGGGTGGAACCGAGGCTCGCGTGGCCCAGCAATTCCTGCAGACTACGCAAATCCACACCCGCGCCGAGCAGGTGGGTAGCAAAGCTGTGCCGCAAGGCGTGCGGCGTCGCGGTGTCGGGTAGGCCGAGGGCACGCCTAGCCCGGGCGACCGCCTTTTGCACCACACCCTGCGAAAGGACGCCGCCCTTCACCCCGCGAAACAGCGGATCACCCTTGCCGAAGGGCCATGGCGACTTGCGCACATAGTCGTCGATCGCCTCGCGGATCAGCGGAACGATGGGGACGACCCTCTGCTTGTTGCCCTTGCCGGTGACGGTGATCGTATCGCCCATCGGCAGGACGTCGCCAGTCAGCGACAACGCTTCGGAAATGCGCATCCCTGCCCCGTAGAGCAGCAGGAGGACGGCACGGTCACGCGCCCCCGTCCAGCCTTCGGCGGACAGGGCCTCGACCGTTTCGGCCAGTCCCATGGCGTCATCGGGCGAGACGGGGCGGGGCAGTCCCTTTTTCAGCCTTGGCCCGCGAAGGCGCGGGGCATCGGTGACGTCCATCCCGGCTTGTGCGCGTGAGAAGGAGACGAAGCTCTTCAGCGCCGAAAGTTCGCGCGCGGCAGACGAGTTGGACAGTCCCTCGGCGCGTCGTGCGGCCAGATGGGTGCGCAATTTGCCCGCAGTGAGCCCAGCCACCTGTTCGAAGCTCGAAAAATCGTTGCGGGTCAGCAAGCGCTCGGCCGCCTTGTGATAGGCGCGGACCGTATGTGGAGAGCGGCGCAGTCCCAGCGCGAGATGGTCATGCCATGCCTCGAGGACTTCCTGCCGGCTCAACTGTTCACCAGCTCTGCCGGAACCAGCTCGCCCAGAAGTGCATCGAGCAGCGGCATTCCCGCATCGGTGACGCCAAGATGGTCGCCCTCGCGGACCACAAGGCCAAGCCCCGAGTAGAGTTCGAGCTTGCCCTGATCGACCAAGGCCGTCTCCGGCACGCCGAACCTGCCGGACAGCGTGGCCAGATCGACACCTTCGGTGAGCCGCAACCCCATGAGGATGGCTTCGGAGGCCTGCTCGCGCTGACCCAGCGAGCGCGCTTCGGCAATACCATGCTGCTGCCGGTAGACAGCTGCCAAGAAGTTCTCGGGCTTCTTGTGCCGCGTCGTGGCGACACCGCCGCGGCGGCCATGCGCTCCGGGGCCGACGCCGTGGTAATCCTGGTACCGCCAATATGTGAAGTTATGGCGGCTTTCTTCGCCCGGGCGCGCGTGATTGCTGATCTCGTAGGCCGGCAACCCGGCCGCTGCCGTCATTTCCCGTGTCAGTGCGAACAGATCGGCCGCCGGGTCGTCATCGAGCGGCGAGAAAATGCCTCGCCGGACGTCGGTGGCGAAGCGGGTCGTGGGTTCGATGGTGAGCTGGTAGAGCGATAAGTGGGATGTGCCGAGCCTTAGCGCTTGCGACAGCTCAGCTTCCCATTCCTCGGGCGTCTGGCCGGGGCGGGCGTAGATCAGGTCGATTGATACCCGCTCGAAGTGCTTCTGAGCGATCTGCAGCGCATCGAGGGCTTCCTGCGCCCCGTGGAGCCTGCCGAGAAATTGCAGGACATCGTCGCGCAGGCTCTGCACTCCAAGCGAAACACGGTTCACGCCGGCGCTTGCCAGGTCTGCGAATTTGGCCGCTTCGATCGAGGACGGATTGCCCTCCAACGTGATCTCGATGTTATCGTCGAAACCCCAGAGCTTTTCCGCCTCGTCCAGCAATGACGCCACGAGGGCAGGGGGCATCAGTGAAGGAGTTCCTCCACCAAAAAAGATACTTACGAGCGGTTCTTCACCTGCCTTCACGGAATGCTCGTGGCGCATGTCTGCCAGCAGAGTCGCTTCCCATGCCGCCATATCGGTCCGTTCGCGGACATGGCTGTTGAAGTCGCAATAGGGACACTTTGCGAGGCAGAATGGCCAGTGGATGTAGAGCGAGCGCGCCAAGAATTGCCTTCAGGTCAACGGTGAGGACAAGGCCTCTATAGCGGCGAGCCGGTGCGCGCCGCAATCAGGACCCGAATTGCTCCGCTACGAGCTTTGCAAACGCATCGGCGCGGTGACTGATCGCGTGCTTTTCTTCAGGAGCGATCTCGGCGAAAGTTTTGTCCGCGCCCTTGGGCACGAAGACCGGGTCGTAGCCGAAGCCCATCTCGCCGCGAGGCGGCCAGGTCAGCGTGCCGGGCGCAGTGCCTTCGTAGACGGCCTGCTCCCCGTCTGGCCATGCGAGCGCGAGGACGCAGTGGAAGGCGCAGGAGCGGTCTACGTCGGGGCCCTTCTGCTGGAGCAGTCCCTCGACCTTGCCCATCGCCATGTACCAGTCGCGGCCTGGTTCACCTTCGAACCACTGGCGTTCGGCCCAGTCAGCCGTGTAGACGCCGGGGCGTCCATCGAGTGCATCGACCGAAAGGCCGCTGTCATCCGCAAGGGCAGGGAGGCCCGAGGCTTCGGCTGCCGCGCGGGCCTTCAGCAGTGCGTTCTGGACGAAGGTCGTCCCAGTTTCCGCCGGTTCGGGCAGGCCCAAGGAGCCTGCGGAAATGCACTTCACCCCGTGCGGGGCGAGAAGCGCCGAGATTTCCTTGAGCTTGCCCTCGTTATGCGTGGCAATCACGAGGCTGCCCGAACCGATGCGGCGTGTCATTTGCGGGTCGCCTCGTCCTGTGCGCGGAAGATGTCGGCACAGCCCATCTGGGCAAGGCGAAGAAGGCGCAGGAACGCTTCTTCGTCATAGGGCGCGCCTTCCGCGGTCGCCTGAGCTTCTGCGATCTTGCCGCCTTCGATCAGGACGAAGTTGGCATCGGCATCTGCGTTGCTGTCCTCGGGATAATCGAGGTCGAGTACCGGCGTGCCGTTGTAGATCCCACAGGAAATTGCGGCGACCTTGGCAGTGATCGGATCTTCGACGATGTCGCCCGATTTCATCAGCTCGTTCACCGCCAGTCGCAGGGCAACCCATGCACCGGAAATCGATGCCGTGCGCGTGCCGCCGTCTGCCTGAATGACGTCGCAATCGAGAGTGATCTGGCGCTCGCCAAGCTTCTTCATATCCACCACGGCGCGCAAGCTGCGGCCAATAAGGCGCTGGATTTCCTGCGTCCGTCCGCTCTGCTTGCCCTTGGCAGCCTCGCGCTGGCCACGGGTGTGCGTGGCGCGCGGGAGCATCGAATACTCGCCGGTGACCCAGCCTTCGCCTTTGCCGCGAAGCCACGGCGGGATGCGTTCTTCGACCGATGCCGTGCACAGCACGCGGGTTTCGCCGAAGCTGATGAGGCAGCTGCCTTCGGCGTGCTTGGTGTATCCGGTCTCGATCGTGATGGCGCGCATTTCGTCGGGCGCGCGTCCTGAAGGTCGCATCTGTATCTCCAATGCAGTCGAATCTCTGGTGCGGGCTTTGGAGCAAGCCCCTTGAGGCCGCAAGGGGAGCGGCTAGATAGGACACATGAACGCACCACCGCTCACCGATTTGTCCGACCGCGCCCGCGAGATTTTCCGTCTCGTGGTCGAAGGCTATCTGGAAAGCGGCTCACCCGTCGGTTCGAAAGCCTTGGCGGGTGAGGGCGGTGTGAACCTCTCGCCGGCCTCGATCCGCTCGGTCCTTGCCGAGCTCGAGCAGCGCGGGCTTCTCGCAGCGCCGCATACCAGCGCCGGACGAATGCCGACCGACAGCGGCTTGCGCCTGTTCGTAGATGCCATGATGCAGGTGGCCGAGCCTACGGCCGAAGAACGGGCAGCCATTGAACAACGCATCGCGCAGCCGGGACCGATCGAGCGGGCGCTGGAGCAGACGAGCGCGCTGCTGTCCGACCTCTCGGGCGCCGCTGGCATGGTCATGGTGCCGCGCCGCGAGCCGCGCCTGTCGCAGGTTTCCCTAACCGCGCTCGACGCGAACAGGGTGCTAGCGGTGCTGGTGGGCGAGGACGGAAACGTAGAGAACCGCATACTCGCGCTTCCTGCAGAGGCGTTGGGTACCTCGCTCGAACAGGCCAGCAATTTCCTCACCGCCAAGGCGCAGGGACGTACTTTGGCGGAGGCCGCAAAGCTGGTCGAACAGGAGATCGCCAGCGGACGGAGCGCCCTAGACGAAGCGAGCAGGGATCTCGTCGCACGCGGCATTGCGACATGGACCGAAGATGCATCGAACCGTCCCGTCCTGATCGTACGCGGGCAGGCGAACCTGCTCGACGAAAGCGCGCTTTCCGATATCGAACGCGTCCGCTCGCTCCTCGATGATCTGGAAAACCGGCAGTCGGTCTCGAGCCTTCTCGAGTCCGCACGCGAGGCCGAAGCCATGCGGATCTTCATCGGTAGCGAGAACCGGCTGTTCTCGCTTTCCGGTTCGTCGGTGATTGCATCACCTTACCGGGATCGCGACGGAAAAGTGGTCGGAGTACTGGGTGTGATCGGCCCGACTCGGTTGAATTACGCCCGTGTCGTCCCCATGGTGGATTTCACGGCCCGATCATTGGGCAAACGAATTGGCTGACAGGGTTTCCAGGTGAACAACGAAAACACGAACGAACCGCAGGATAAGGCGGTCGACGAAGAAGTAGCGCGCGAGATGGAAGGCGTGCCCGAGCATTTGCGTGACGATGGCGGCGAAGACGCCGAAGCCGCGGACGAGGCGCTGGACGAAGCTCTGGCCAGCCTGCGCGGCGATCTCGAGAATGCGAAGCAGGAAGTGCTCTATGCCCGCGCGGAAACGCAGAACGTGCGTCGCCGCATGGAAAAGGACGTGCAGGACGCGCGCAATTACGCCGCTACCGGCTTTGCCCGCGATATCCTGAGCGTGGCCGACAATCTTGGCCGCGCACTCGATGCCATTCCCGCAGAGCAGCGCGACGACGACAAGCTCAAGGGCTTCATCGCCGGTATCGAAGCGACCCAGCGCGAGCTGGAGAAGGTCTTCAACCAGAACGGCATCACCCGGATTGCCGCGAAGGGCATGCCGCTCGATCCCAACCAGCACCAGGCCATGATGGAAGTGCCCACCGACGAGGTCGAGCCGGGTACCATCGTGCAGGAAATGCAGGCCGGCTACATGATCAAGGATCGCCTGCTGCGCCCGGCCATGGTCGGGGTCGCGAAGAAGCCCGATTGATCCACGCTTTGGGAGAGAAGTGATGAGGACTGCGTTTTTCGGAGCGGCGGCCCTCGTCGCTGCAGGGTTTGCGGTGCCGCTGGCTGCGCAGGAGACCGCAGACGAGCGGCTCGCGGCGCTCGCCGACGAATACCAGGATTACCGCCTCGCCAGCTTCGGTTACGTGGAAACCGAAAGCGGAGCCACGCGGCAGGGCGATGCGTTGTGGTCGGTGACACCAGAAGCCTGGCGTGCCCGCGCAGCGCAGTATCGGCAGTTCCTCTCGCGCCTCGACGCGCTGGAAGGCGAAGGCTTCAGCAGTGATGCGAAGACCGATGCGCTTGTCCTGCGCACCTTGCTCGAAACCGAAATCGGCGACGCGCAGTTCTCCGAATGGGAAATGCCGTTCAACAGCGACAGCAATTTCTGGTCCTATCTGGCGCCCGGTGGGGCATTCGGCTCGGTCGAGGATTACGAAGCCTATATCGGCCGCCTGAACGATGTTCCCCGATATTTCTCCGAACACACTGCAAATGCGCGCGCAGGGCTGGAACGCGGGTTCTCGGTCCCGCGTGTTTCGCTCGAAGGACGCGACGTTTCGATTGCTGCCTATGTGGTCGACGATCCGGAAGACAGCCCCTTCTGGCGGCCTTTTGAAGCAATACCTTCTAGCTTCTCCGATCAGGATCGCGAGCGGCTGCTGGCTGCAGGTCGTGCGGCTATCCGCGATAGCGTGACCCCGGCCTATGCCGACTGGCTGAACTTCTTCCGCGACGAATATCTCGCGAACACCCGCACCAGCCTCGGCGCGAGCGAGTTTCCCGATGGCGCGGCCTATTACGAGCAGCAGATTCAAGAATACACGACACTCGACCTGAGTGCCGAGGAAATCCATCAAATCGGCCTGTCGGAAGTTGCCCGCATCACCGCGGCGATGGAGGTCGCCAAGGCCGATGCCGGCTTCGAAGGCACGCTGCAGGAATTCATCACCTTCCTGCGCACCGATCCGCAATTCGTTGCGGATACGCCGGACGAACTGATGGGCGTTGCCGCCTATACGGCCAAGCGTGTCGACGACAAGCTGGGCGAATATTTCGGCTTCCTCCCACGCTATCGTCACGGCCTGCGCCCCGTCGATCCGGCGATTGCGCCGTTTTACACTGCGGGCAGGGGCGGTCTGGAGTTCTGCCAGATCAACACTCACGACCTGCCTTCGCGTCCGGTCTACAACATCCCTGCGCTCACCATGCACGAATGCGCGCCGGGCCATTCATTCCAGGCTGCGATTGCACTCGAACGCGAGGATGCGCCGCGCTTCCGCCGCCAGACCTATTTCTCGGGCTTCGGCGAGGGTTGGGGGCTCTACACCGAGTATCTCGGCAACGAGATGGGCATCTATCGCACCCCCTACGAACGCTTCGGCCAGCTGTCCTACGAGATGTGGCGAGCCGCGCGGCTCGTGATCGATACCGGCCTCCATCATTATGGCTGGAGCCGTGAGCAGGCGATCGACTATCTTTCGAGCCATACGGCCTTGTCGGACCGCGAGGTCGAGACGGAGATCGACCGCTACATCAGCTGGCCCGGTCAGGCGCTTGCCTACAAACTCGGCGAGATGCGGATTCGGGCGGTGCGCGAGAAGGCGGAAAACGCGCTTGGCGAAGACTTCGACATTCGCAAGTTCCACGATGTCGTCCTGTCGCTAGGTTCCGTGCCGCTTCCGGCGCTCGAAGCGCGGATCGACCGCTTTATTGCGGAGGGCGGCGAAGGACTTCCGGGTGTGACTTACGACTGAGCCAGCGCTTGGCTCAAAGGGTAAGAACCATCTGGAGGTTGCAGCGGGCATAGGGCGTCGGCCAGAGTTCTTCACAGGACAGCCGACGGAAGCCCTTACGTTCATATAGTCTCGTCGCTGCAGTCAGCGTTTCGTTCGTTTCGAGCCAGATGGCGTCGCAGCCCTGCTTCCGCGCTTCCTCGATCAGGAAATCGAGAACCTTGCCGCCTACGCCAGCGCCTTGCGCCTCGGGGGCGGTCGCCATCTTGACCAGTTCGAGCCACGCCAGCCCGTCTTCCGGCAAGTGATGCGGCGGAACGAGGGCGCCGCAACCGACGACGTCTCCGTCGAGCTCGGCAATGGCGATCGTCCCGCCCGGTGCCAGGATGGTGCCATGCGGGTCATCAAGTTGCTTGCGGTCGCTTTCTTCGACGCCGAAATATTCTTCGATCCAGCGCAGGTTGAGCTGCGCGAAGGAGGCGGCATCGCCGTCCTGGAAATGACGGATCGTGAGGCTCAGCTTCGCGCTCCAGCAAAGTTCACGAGCAGATCGTAGGCGGCAACATCTGCAGCGCCAGCGAGCTTGACCCCGTTCCGCAGCCAGAAAGCATGTTTCACGATCTCGGCCTGTTGCTCGATCCCATAGCGTTCCAGCGGCCAACCGGGCTTGAGACTGTAGTCGTACCGCGCCCATGGCATGCGATGGGTCACCAGATACCAGCTGCCACGCGTCTGGGTCTGCCAGACGTGGACGAGCTCGTGAATCAACAGGCCCTGACGGATGACGCTCTCTTTCGAGAAGTCCTCGCAGTAGTTGGCCGATTTCGGATGAAAGTGCAGGTGACCGCGCGGGGCCATCGTTACCCGGGTCGGTTGGAACGGAAACCATTTGCGACGCCTGATCGTGACCAGGCTATAGTCGATTGCGTCTCCGAATACGGTCCGGGCTAGAGCAATTTCACCCGGGGTCAGGGGCCTTTGCCCGCCCACCGGACAAGCCGGCGGGACAGGTTCGTCATGGCTCTCGACCCCGAGTGTATCGCGTTGTTCGATCAGCGATCGTCCCCGGCGGCCTGCGCCGTCGCTTCGAAGGAGTGGCGGCGGCTTCCTGCCGCGATCAGGGTGACGGTCGTGGTGTCGCCTTCACCGAAGCCTTCTTCGAGATCGAATGCCATCACGTGCTTGCCGCCCGGTTCGAAGGCGACCGTGCTGCCCCTTTCGACCATCACCGGCGGCGCTTCGCCCATGACCATTTCGAAGTCCCATTCCATCATGTCATGGATTTCGGCGTTGCCGGCCTTCTCCACCTCGGCATTGCGGAAAGCGATGTTGCGGTCGCCGTTGTTATTCAGCGTGAAGTAGATCGCTGCCGGATTACCAGCGACAGGCGGAAGCACGAGGCGCGCGTCGGTAACCTCGATCCCTTCGATCACGTCGGCCTGCTCGACCGGCGCTGCTTCTTCCTGCTGGCCGCCGCAGGATGCCAGCCCGAGCGATGCTCCGGCAAGCAGGATCGCGGCGTAAAACGGCTTCTTCATCTAGAAATTCCCCCTCGTGTGTCAGGGTGCAAAAACTAGCGACGTGCATCCCTTGTGCCAAGGAAAACCGCACCTATATCGCCGGGGTAATACACCGTTTTTTTCGAGCTGCCGACCGGTTTCGCCTTGGATGGGAAATCAACTGTGCGGCGTCCAACGATTTGAAACAGATGGGGAAACCATGAGCAAAGTAATCGGTATCGACCTCGGCACCACCAACAGCTGTGTCGCCGTGATGGACGGGGGCAAGCCCAAGGTCATCGAAAATTCCGAAGGCGCGCGCACGACGCCCTCGATCGTTGCCTTCACCAAGGATAACGAGCGCCTTATCGGCCAGCCGGCCAAGCGCCAGGCGGTCACCAATCCCGACAACACGCTGTTCGCGATCAAGCGCCTCATCGGCCGCCGCTTCGACGATCCCATGACCAAGAAGGACATGGATCTCGTCCCCTATGACATCGTCAAGGGCAAGAACGGCGACGCATGGGTCGAAGCTGGTGGCGAAGAATACAGCCCGTCGCAGATCTCGGCCTTCATCCTCCAGAAGATGAAGGAAACTGCAGAGAGTTATCTCGGTGAAGACGTGAAGCAGGCGGTCATCACCGTTCCGGCCTACTTCAACGACGCCCAGCGTCAGGCAACCAAGGACGCCGGCCAGATCGCCGGTCTCGAAGTCCTGCGTATCATCAACGAGCCGACGGCTGCGGCGCTCGCCTATGGCCTCGATAAGGAAGACGGCAAGACCATCGCCGTTTACGACCTTGGTGGCGGTACCTTCGATATCTCGATCCTGGAAATCGGCGATGGCGTCTTCGAAGTGAAGTCGACCAATGGCGATACCTTCCTGGGTGGTGAAGACTTCGACAGCGCAATCGTCGAATGGCTCGCTGCGCAGTTCCAGAAGAAGGAAAACATGGACCTGAAGAGCGACAAGCTCGCTCTGCAGCGCCTCAAGGAAGCTGCCGAAAAGGCCAAGATCGAATTGAGCTCCGCGCAGACCACGGAAGTGAACCTGCCCTTCATCACGGCTCGCATGGAAGGTGGTTCGTCCACGCCGCTGCACCTCGTCGAGACGATCAGCCGTGCAGACCTCGAAAAGATGGTCGGCGACCTGATCAAGCGTACGCTCGAGCCCTGCAAGAAGGCGCTGGCCGATGCAGGCGTTTCGAAGGACGAGATCGACGAAGTGATCATGGTCGGCGGCATGACCCGCATGCCCAAGGTCCGCGAAACGGTCGAAGCCTTCTTCGGTTCGAAGCCGCACACCGGCGTGAACCCCGATGAAGTCGTGGCCATGGGTGCTGCCATTCAGGCCGGCGTCCTCCAGGGCGACGTCAAGGACGTGCTGCTGCTCGACGTGACCCCGCTTTCGCTGGGTATCGAAACGCTCGGCGGCATCATGACCAAGATGATCGATCGCAACACGACGATCCCGACCAAGAAGAGCCAGACCTACTCGACTGCCGAGGACAACCAGCAGGCGGTTACGATCCGCGTGTTCCAGGGCGAGCGCGAGATGGCTCAGGACAACAAGCTGCTCGGCCAGTTCGACCTGGTCGGTATCCCGCCCGCACCGCGCGGCGTGCCGCAGATCGAAGTCACTTTCGACATCGACGCCAACGGCATCGTCAACGTGTCGGCCAAGGACAAGGGCACCGGCAAGGAGCAGCAGATCCGCATCCAGGCATCGGGTGGCCTGTCGGACGCCGACATCGACCAGATGGTGCAGGACGCAGAGAAGTTCGCCGACGAGGACAAGAAGCGCCGCGAAGGTGCCGAGGCTCGCAACCAGGCCGACAGCCTCGTCCACGCGACCGAAAAGCAGCTCGAAGAGCATGGCGACAAGATCGACGCTTCGCTGAAGAGCGAAGTCGAAGAGAAGGTCGCAGCGCTCAAGACTGCGCTTGAAGGTGACGACGCTGCAGACATCAACGCCAAGGCCCAGGACCTGTCGCAGAGCGCGATGAAGATGGGTCAGTCGATTTACGAGCAGGAGCAGGCGAATGCCGCTTCGGACGCTCCGGAAGGTGGTGACGCCGGTTCGGACAGCTCGTCGGATGAAGAGGTGGTCGACGCCGAATTCTCCGAAGTCGACGAAGACGCGAAGAACTGAGACGCCTGATGAAAACCATGCCCCCACCGGTGCAAATTTGCGCCGGTGGGGGTTAGGTTTTGGGCGGGGGACAGCATGTCAGCTACCGAAGTCGATTTTTACGAACTGCTTGGCGTGAGCCGCGATGCCGATGGCAAGACCATTAAGAGTGCCTATCGCAAGCTCGCGATGAAGCATCATCCGGACAAGAACCCGGGCTGCACCGAGAGCGAGGCCAAGTTCAAGGCGATCAGTGTCGCCTATGACTGCCTGAAGGACCCGCAGAAGCGGGCGGCCTACGACCAGTATGGTCATGCGGCATTCCAGAACGGTGCCGGCGGATCGCACGGTAACGCCGATTTCGGCGATATCGGCGATATCTTCGAGACCATTTTCGGTTCGGCCTTCGGCGGCGGCGGGCGAGCACGGCCGCGCCGTGGGGCGGACCTGCGCTATGACATGGAAATCGGCCTCGAGGATGCCTTCCACGGCAAGTCGACCGATATCGAGATCGAGGTCAGCAAGGCCTGCGATACCTGCCATGGTTCGGGCGCCACGCCCGGCACCCATGCACGCACCTGCAATCTGTGCGGCGGACAGGGCAATGTCCGCGCCAAGCAGGGCTTTTTCGTGGTGGAACGCCCGTGCCCCAACTGCCACGGCGCCGGCGAGATCATTACCAGCCCCTGCCGCGACTGCCGCGGGGAAGGGCGGGTGGACGTCCCACAGAAGCTCGAAGTCGATATCCCGCCCGGTGTCGATACCGGCACGCGTATCCGCCTGTCGGGCAAGGGCGAAGCGGGACCTCGCGGCGCACCTGCGGGCGACCTCTACATATTCGTCCATGTTAAGCCGCACCCGATTTTCCAGCGCGAGGGCACCACGCTCGCGACCCGCGTCCCGATCAGCTTCACCAAGGCAGCGCTGGGCGGATCGATCGAGATCCCGGGGCTCGACGGCGAGGAACTTACGCTCGAAATTCCGGCCGGTATCCAGTCGGGCAAGCAGTTGCGACAGCGCGGTGCGGGTATGCCCGTGCTGCAGGGCCGCGGCCGCGGAGACATGGTGATCGAGATTTCGGTCGAGACGCCGACCAAGCTGAGCAAGGAACAGCGTGCCCTGCTCGAGCAGTTCCGCGACACCGAAACCGGTGACGAGTGTCCCGAAAGCCGTAGCTTCTTCGACAAGATCAAGGATGCGCTGGGGGGCTGACCCTCACCGCATCCGGTCGAGCACTTCGCTCCGGATACCTTCGATCAGGCCCTCGTCGCAGCGCCCCGCCTCGACTTCCTCGTCGAGGATGGCGAGGAAAGCGGTGCGTTTGAAGTTACGACAGGTCTCATCGCCCAGTGGCTCCTCGATGGTCGAGCACACGAGGTCGATCATGCGCTCTGCGCCGTGCAGGCGACCCCAGAGGTAATCGTTCTCGCGATAGGATCGGCTGAAGAAGGCCCCGAAATTGTAGAATTCGACCCCGCGCAAAGTGGCCTGCGAGCCGCCTTCGCGAATGCTGCGCGCGTCGTCCGGACTGATCCGGTCGACCTTTACCGGATCGAACTCTGTCAGGCCTTCGTTGCGAAGCAGCGGCAGTGTGGCGACGTCGTAGAAGGGGAAGCCGAGATAAGCGAAGAGCATGCGCCGCTTCAGGTTGGCGGGCATTTCGGCCAGCAACTCGGCGAGCATTTCTTCCGTGCGATCGTCGGCATCGGGCAGCAGCCGCTTGGCTTCGATATGGTCGAGCAAGCTTCCGGGATCGGCAAGGACATTTTCGGCCTTCTCGGCGAAGTCATCACCCAAGGAGGCCAGGCTTTCCTTCTCGAAATACAGTGCAAGGATCTTGTAGACCGCGTCACGCCCCGTTTCGAGCGCATCGTCGGAAATTTCAGGGTCTGCTTCCCAATCGCGGGCCAGCCTCCGGGCGAGCAGGCGCAACCGGCGGATCCGGAAACCGATATCGTGTTCCCTGAAGAACCGGATCGCATCGGGCGTCGCCCCGGCGGTCTCGTGGCTGATCGGATCGATCCCGCGTCGGCGGAGCTCTTCCCGCAGGACCTCTTCGATGGGGGCCGGCGAGGCGAGGTGGAGCGACGGCGCGGCATCCCAGGCGAGCTTCGCAATGCGCGCGACGATCCCGCTCAGCTTTGCTTGGGCGTAGGAGTGGAATGCGTATCCTGCCTGTTCCGCGGCCGCCTGCTGCGCCTTCTGCCGCCAGACCTTGAGCCGCTTCGGCGTCGGGCTGTCGAGGAAGAGGGTGAAGCCGAAGAGCTTTTCGACCGCACGTTCCACCTCTGGCCGGAGCGCGGCGACGATCCGCGAAAGCCGCTCAGCCTCGCGGCTCTGCTCTTCGAGTTGCTCGAGGTTGTCGCGGATGGGCTGCTCGCGCGGGATCGCCGAAAGCGACCCGAAGATTGCCGTGAAGAAGCCCACGTCGCGTCTGCCACGCGCCTCCCATTCACCGAAGCGGTCGGGGCGGGGATCGACATAGACGAAGCGCCGGTCGACCTCGCGCTGTGCGGGCCTCCCGCGCAGCGCCGCCATCGCACCCGAGAAGGGCTTGTTGACCAATACCGACCCGTCGATGAGCGAGACGCTGTCGACACAGTCGCGCATGACGTGGACCGGCATGATCCGGTCGAGGAATTCGTCCCGCGAGGCCCAGCCCTGTCCGGTTTCTTCCGCGAGGCGGTCGATCTCCTCGACCTTGAGCGGGGGAAAGGCGCCGGGGAAACTGGCCGTGGCGCGGGCGGCGAAGACGAGTTCCATCGGGTCGGAAAGGTTCTGTCCGCCTGTCTCGGGCGTCTTGCGCCGGATCGCGATGGGCAGGCGATGTTCGCTGTCCTCGACCACCGGAGGACTGTGAAGATGCAGCAGTTCGAGATAGCCGTGGAAGTCGGTAGCGGTAACATACAGGTCGAGCGGATGGCGCGGCGGCAGGAGCGGAGCCTCCGGAGTGGTTTCGGCCATCGCCAAAAATGCCCGGTGCAGGAGCTTGGAAAAACCCAGCCCGGAGAAGGGTGGTTCGAACCAGCGTCCGCGAATGAGGTGGGAAACCTTGCGGCGGACCTCGTCGCGGGTTTCGGGGGCAACCTGTTCGGATAGTTCGTTCCCCGGGCGGCTCAAAAGCCAGCTCGCCAGCGGTTGGGCCCAGATCTTGCCGCCCGACCAGCGAAGCTTGGCATCCGGGTCGGTGAGTTCGTCGACATCGGCGACTTCGAGCCACAGTTCGGTCAGCGGTTCGAGGCTCTGTCCCGAGTAGATCGCCTGTGCGAGGAACACGGCGTTGATGCCGCCCGCACTTGCACCGCTGGCAATGTCGGGAAGTACGCGCAGGCGCAGGCCCTGTTCTGTTTCGATATGCTCGAGCAGGTCGCGATACACGTCGTGAACACCGCCGCGTTGTCCGGCGCCGGAATGGAAATCGCGGCTCGCACGGGCAAGCTGCCACAGCTCCCTTGTCACCCCGTGCATATAGACTGCCAGGCTGACCCCGCCGTAGCAGACAAGTGCGATCCTCAGTTCCTTTTGCCGCATCCCCTTGCTTGTGCACAGACACGCGGACAAAGGCAATTGCGTTCTGCAAATGTTCTGTTAGTCAATCGCCATGGCCAAGCCCAAGAAACGCTATGTCTGTCAGGCCTGCGGGTCGGTGTCCCACCGATGGCAGGGTCAATGCGCTGATTGCGCTGAGTGGAACACGCTGGTGGAAGACGCGCCGGCAACCGTGTTTTCCATGAAGCATGATTTGTCGAGCGGGGGCAGGGCGGTCGAGTTCGTCGACCTGAACAAGCCCGGCGAATTGCCGATCCGCCAGAAGACGGGTTTGGCGGAATTCGACCGAGCGCTGGGCGGCGGCCTCGTCCCTGGCAGCGCGATCCTGATGGGCGGCGATCCGGGTATCGGAAAGTCGACGCTGCTCTTGCAGGCAGCGGCCAAGGTCGCACGGGAAGGGCACGGTGTCGTCTACGTCAGCGGCGAGGAAGCTTCAGGGCAGGTCCGCATGCGCGCAGCCCGTCTCGGACTGTCCGATGCGCCGGTGAAGCTGGCTGCGGCAACCGGTGTCCGCGATATCCTGACAACCCTCGGTTCGATGGAAACGCCCAAGTTTCTCGTCATCGACTCCATCCAGACGATGCATTCCGACACCATCGAAGGCGCGCCGGGAACGGTGAGCCAGGTACGCGGATGCGCTTTCGAGCTGATCCGCTATGCCAAGGAAAACGGCGTCGCGCTGGTGCTGGTCGGGCACGTGACCAAGGACGGCAATATCGCTGGCCCTCGCGTGCTGGAACACATGGTCGACGTGGTAATGAGCTTCGAAGGCGAACGCAGCCATCAGTATCGTATCCTTCGTGCGCTGAAGAACCGCTTCGGCGCGGTCGATGAAATCGGCGTCTTCGCCATGGCGGGTGACGGGCTCGAGGAAGTCGAGAACCCATCCATGCTGTTCCTGTCGGGACGCGACCAGCCGATGGCGGGAAGCTCGGTATTCCCGGCGATGGAAGGCACGCGACCGGTGCTCGTGGAAATCCAGGCGCTGATCGTTAGGCTTCAATCCGGCGCAACACCGCGCAGAGCGGTCGTTGGATGGGACAACGGGAGGCTTGCCATGCTGCTCGCGGTGCTGGAATCGCGCTGCGGTCTCTCTTTCAGTTCGGCGGAGGTCTATCTCAATGTCGCAGGTGGTTACCGCCTGTCCGATCCCGCTGCCGATCTCGCCGTGGCCGCTGCACTGGTCAGTGCATTGGCAGACAAGCCGCTACCCGACCGAAGTGTCTGGCTCGGCGAGGTCAGTCTTGCCGGCGAAGTTCGACCCGTTGCCCATGGAGGGATAAGAATGCGCGAGGCTGCAAAGCTCGGATTCAAGCGCGGCTTCGGTCCGTCCGACCCGAAGAACGCCTCGCCCGACCTTGATTATTCGGGCTTGGGACAACTGGCAAACCTCGTTGACCGTGTGATGAGCAGTTAATAAACCGCAAAGCCCTAGGGATTAATGGGGTTTTATGACGGGTTTCGATCTTATCGTGCTGCTTATCGTTGGCGTGGCCGCCATCGGTGGCTTCATGCGCGGTTTTTTGCAGGAAGTGCTCTCGCTCGGGTCGTGGATCCTTGCGGCTTTCGCGATTCGCTATCTCCACACGCCGCTGACGCTGGTGATGCAGGACTATATCGGCCCCAGCGTCGCCACATCGGTCATGGCTTTCGTGTTGCTCCTCCTCATTCCCTACGCGGCGATGAAGGTCATTGCGAACAATGTGGGCGAGGCTTCGCGTAGTTCGGTGCTCGGCCCGATCGACCGCGTTCTCGGCTTCGGTTTCGGGACCCTCAAGGGCATGATCATCGTCGTGATCGGCTTCTCGCTTCTCGTGCTCGGTTATGACCGCGTGTGGGACTATCGCGGTCGCCCCGTCTGGATCACTACGGCAAACAGCTATGAGCTGATCGACGGCGGTTCGCGGACATTGGTCGAAATCCTCGCGCAGCGGCGTGCCGAACTTCGCGGCGAGGAAGCAGAAGCCGAAGAACCCGAAGAGTGACTTCGCGACCCGGCGGCGCGCTCTATTCGCCCGCTTTGCTCGGGCTGGCGGTTGAACTTGCCGAGTATCCTTTCAACAAGGACGCATCGTTGTTTGGCGAAGCGCACTCGCGCAGTTGTGGCAGCACGCTTGCCGTGTCGTTCGAGCCTGGTTTCAGTGATCTCGGATTGAGGGTGACTGCCTGCGCTGTCGGGCAGGCGTCTGCAGCGATCTTTGCCCGTCACGCAGCAGGACGCGACCCTGCCGAAATCGCGGAAGTTACCGCTGCCATTGAAGCATGGTTATCCGCGGAAGGCCCGCAACCTGACTGGCCCGACATCGCGATGCTGGAAGCGGCAAGGGACTATCCGGCGCGACACGGGGCGATACTCTTGCCGTGGAAGGCCGCGCTCGATGCGCTTTCCAAGGGCGCAGCGGACCGCTAGACGGCCCTGACAAAAGCCAGAGGGGATCGGAGAGAATGGCCAGCGGCAGCACAGTGACACAGCGCGAGCCGAGCGAGAACGAGATCAAGCTCGTCATCGGGGCAAGCAGCGCCGGCACCATCTTCGAATGGTACGACTTCTTCATCTACGGCACGCTCGCCTACATCCTCAAAGACGCCTTCTACGACGTCGATAACGAGACGCTCGGCCTGCTCCTGGTGTGGTCGACCTTTGCTGTCGGCTTTGCCTTCCGCCCGATCGGCGCGATCCTGTTCGGCTTCCTGGGCGACCGGTTGGGTAGGAAATACACCTTCCTCGTCACGGTCACGCTCATGGGCATCGCAACGGCGGGAGTCGGCCTGATCCCGACGGTCGCGACTATCGGGATTGCGGCCCCTATCATCGTCATACTGCTACGCGTGCTCCAGGGCCTTGCGCTCGGGGGCGAATATGGCGGCGCAGCCATTTACGTCGCCGAGCATGCACCGCCCGAAAAGCGCGGTTTCTACACCAGCTTCATCCAGGCGAGCGTCGCGGGCGGTTTCGTCCTGTCGATCGCCGTGGTGCTCGCTTGCCGCTTCTTGATCCCCGAGGATGACTTCCAGGCATGGGGTTGGCGAGTGCCGTTCCTGCTGTCCATCATCCTGCTCGGCATCTCGCTGTGGATGCGCCTGAAGCTGTCCGAAAGCCCGGTATTCCAGGCGATGAAGGAAGCCGGTGAAACGGCCGAAAATCCGTTCGTCGAGAGCTTCACATATCCCGGAAACAAGAAGCGCATCTTCGTGGCGCTGTTCGGTGTCACGGGCATCCTGACCACCATCTGGTACACCGCTTTCTTCAGCGGCATGAGCTTCCTGCGGGGACCGATGCATGTCGACGACCTCACGGTCGAACTGATCCTGTTCGTGTCCGGCCTCATTGCGATGACTTTCTACGTCTTTATCGGCAAGTGGTCTGACAAGGTTGGTCGCAAGAAGCCGATCATCATCGGCGCCGTGGCAACTCTCGCGCTGCTGTTTCCGGCCTTCTGGACCTTGGGCAATCTCGCCAATCCGGGCATCGCGGAAGCAGCGGAAAGGACCCCGATCACCGTTTCGGGACCCGAATGTTCGACCGACCCCTTCGCCGACCTGTTCGACCGCGAACAGAGCGATTGCGGGAAGGTGCTCGAGGTCCTGACCGCTGCGGGCGTTCCCTATGACCTCACACCGGGAAGTGACCTCCAGCTTTCGGCAGGTGGCGAACAGATCGCCATCGATCCGGTATGGTTCGAGGATGGTGCAGCCCGGCGTGACGGCATCCGTGCGGCGCTTGGCGAGTATGGCTTCGATTTCAGCAAGCAGCAGCCGGCGTTTGCGAACATCCTCGGGATCGTGGCGGTGTTGCTCGGTCTCGGCATGCTTTCGGCGCTGACCTACGGTTCTGTCGCGGCTCTCTTGTCCGAGATGTTCCCGGCCAAAATCCGCTACAGTTCGATGTCGATCCCCTACCACATCGGCGCGGGCTATCTCGGTGGCTTCCTGCCGCTGATCGCAGGCGTCATCGTGGCGAGCACGGGGAATATCTATTCCGGCCTGTGGTACACCTGGGTCGTCGTCGCCTTCGGTGTCGTCGTCGCATGGTGGGGCCTGCCCAGCGGCCCGCCGGCTGATTTCGAGGATTCGGGCGACGCACCGCCCGCATCGCCCGTTACCCCGTGAGCGACGTTCCGCCGCCAACCCTTCGCCTGAGGATCGACCACGAGGCGCTCGCCTCGAATTGGTCTGCGCTCGACCGCATGTCGGGCAATGCAAGGGCGGGTGCCGCAGTAAAGGCCGATTGCTACGGACTGGGTGTCGTGAATTGCTTGCCGACCCTGGTCGAAGCCGGTGCGCGCGATTTCTTCGTCGCGCACTGGAGCGAAGTTGCACCCGTTCTCGAGCACGCCCCGCCGGAACAGGTCGCCGTCCTCCACGGGCCGCTGGACAATGCGGAAGCCGCCTATGCGCGTGCAACCGGCGTGCGGCCCGTTATCGATAGTGTGCGACAGGCCAAGCTCTGGACCGAGAGTGGCGGGGGGCCATGCCACCTAATGGTCGATAGCGGGATCAACCGCCTTGGCATCCGACCGGAAGAGGTTTCCGACCCGCTGGTGCAGTCGCTCGAAGTCGAAGTGCTGATGAGCCACCTCGCCTGCGCGGACGAAGATAGCGCCATGAACATGCGGCAAGTGGAGGATTTCCGCGCGATCCTGCCGTTGATCGATCACAAGGTTGAAAGCCTTGCGAACAGCGCGGGCATCGCTCTCGGACGCGACTATCACTTCGATCTCACACGACCGGGCCTGTCCCTCTACGGTGGAGTGCCGCGGGGTGAGTTGGCACCGGAAATTCGCCAGGTCGCCTATCCCGAGGCCGCGATCATCCAGACACGCAACCTGCGTGCGGGCGAGACCGTCGGATACAACGCGACCTTCACTGCCAAGAGCGACATGCGCGCCGGCGTGCTCTCGCTCGGCTATGCCGACGGGATCCTGCGAAGCTGGGGCGGGGCGGCGTTCGAGCATGAAGGACGCAGCCTCCCGATACTCGGCAAGGTCTCGATGGACATGATCGTGATCGACCTCGACGAGGCGCCCGAACTGGTCGAGGGAGACTGGGTTTCTCTGCCCTATTCGCTCCCCCATGCTGCGCGGCAAACCGCTCTGTCGCAATACGAATTGCTTACCGTTTTGGGACACCGGTTCGATCGCTGAACCTGCCGTGTTGCACTGCACATTGTGCAAGTGCTAAGCACCCCCGCATTGCACAACGGGGCAGAAGTGGGGAGAAGTAGCGACATGGCAAAGCGGACCGCCGAGGGCGAACCGATCATCATCAAGAAGTACGCCAACCGGCGTCTCTATAACACCGATACCTCGAGCTACATCACGCTCGACGATCTGGCGAAGATGGTCCGCGAAAATGTCGACTTCCAGGTCCTCGACGCGAAGTCGGGCGACGACATTACCCACACCATCCTTACCCAGATCATCGTCGAGGAAGAGAGCCACGGCACGCAAATGCTGCCGGTCAGCTTCCTGCGCGACCTGATCAGCATGTATGGCAATTCGATGCAGTCGATGATGCCGAGCTATCTCGAAGCGAGCATGGCGAACTTCCGCAAGAACCGCGAACAGCTGCAGTCGGCCTTTGCGAAGGGGATCGAGGGCAACCCGCTTGCAAAAATGGCGGAAGCCAACATCAAGATGATGCAGAATGCCGCGGAGGCTTTCATCCCGGTGACCCGCAAGGGTGCGGATGCGGCCAAGAAAGAAGCCGACGACGAGCTCGCCCAGATGCGCGAACAGATGGCTGCGATGCAGAAGAAGCTGGACGAGCTGAGCAAGTAGTCGACCAGTCGCTTGCGAGACGCTAGGGGCGGGCGCGAGACCAATCACAACGTGAGAATCGAACTGTGGCCAACATCCGCCATGCCTTGAATGCCCGCCGTGCCGATGATTTCGCGGCATGGTACCAGGAAGTCATCTCAGCTGCCGAAATGGCCGAGGAATCGGGCGTTCGCGGCTGTATGGTCATCCGTCCGTGGGGCTACGGCATCTGGGAGCGCATGCAGCGTCTCCTCGACGACCGGATCAAGGCGACCGGCCATTCGAACGCCTATTTCCCGATCTTCATCCCGCTCTCCAATTTCGAGCGCGAGGCGGAGCACGTCGAAGGCTTTGCCAAGGAAATGGCAGTCGTCACGCACCACCGCCTGATCGCTGGCCCCGATGGCGGTCTGATCCCGGATCCCGAAGCCAAGCTGGAAGAGCCGCTGGTCGTGCGCCCGACTTCGGAAACGATCATTGGCGATGCCATGGCGCGCTGGGTGCAGAGCTGGCGTGACCTGCCGCTGAAGCTCAACCAGTGGGCGAATGTCGTGCGCTGGGAAATGCGTACCCGCATGTTCCTGCGCACCAGCGAATTCCTCTGGCAGGAAGGCCATACCGCCCACGCTGACGAGGCGGAGGCTAAGGACCACACGCTGACCATGCTCGAAGTCTATCGCGCCTTTGCGGACGAAGACCTCGCGCTGGCCGTCGTCCCTGGCGAAAAGCCCGAAAACGAGCGCTTCCCTGGTGCAGTAGAGACCTGGTCGATCGAAGCCATGATGCAGGATGGCAAGGCGCTGCAGGCGGGCACCAGCCACTATCTCGGTACCAATTTCTCCAAGGCTTCCGGGATCAAGTACCAGAACAAGGATGGCGGTGAGAGCCTTTGCCATACGACCAGTTGGGGCGTATCGACCCGCATGGTCGGCGGTGTCATCATGACCCATGGCGATGACGACGGCCTACGCCTGCCGCCCAAGATCGCGCCGCAGCAGGTCGTGATCCTGCCGATGCTGCGCGACAAGCCCGAAGACGAACCGCTGATCGAATATTGCGAGGCGCTGCGCGCTACGCTCGCCAGCCAGCACGTGCTCGGCGAACCGCTGCGCGTCCTGCTCGACACACGTCCGGGCAAGGCTGCCGCCAAGCGTTGGGATTATGTCCGGAAAGGTGCGCCGATCATAATCGAAGTCGGCGGACGCGACATGGACAATGGCGTAGTCAGTCTGCTGCGCCGTGACCGTCTTTGGGACACGGAAACCGGCAAGCCGGCCTTCCAGACCCCGACGCGCGAAGTCGCAGGCCAGACCGTGCCCGATATCCTCGCCGACATGCAGGCCTCGCTTTTGACTGAGGCTGCCGAGCGTCGCGAAGCCAATATCACGCGCGGGGTGTCGAGCTTCGAGGAAGTCGAGACTTTCTTCTCCTCCTCGCGCTATCCGGGCTGGGTAGAGGTGCAGTGGTCCAAGCCTACCGGCGACGCACTCGAAAAGGCCGTCGAGCGGTTGAAGGAGCACAAGCTCACCATCCGCAACGTGCCCATGGATGCCGCGCCGGTCGATGGCGACTGCATCTTCACAGGCGAGAAGGCGGTCGAACGGGTCCTGCTGGCGAAAGCCTACTGACTTGATCTGAGGGCGGTTCTGCAACAGACAGGTGGGTATGAAGAAACTCGCCCTGTTCGCCGCCCTCCTTGCAACACCGCTCGTCGCGCAGGAGGCCGATCCGGCTGCGGACGTCTCCGAAGAGCGCTTGCGCGCCGATATCGATACGCTGGTTGGTTTCGGGACCCGCCACACGCTTTCCGAACAGGACAATCCGACCCGAGGAATCGGCGCTGCAGTCGACTGGGGCCTCGCCGAGTTCGGTCGTATTTCAGAAACTTGCGAGGGTTGCCTCGAAATCGTCGCTCCCGAGCGGATCGAGGAGGGGAGGCGCCTTCCGCGTCCCACGCGTATTCGCAATGCCGTTGCCATCCAGAGCGGGACCGAGCGGCCCAATGAAGTCGTCATCGTGCAGGCCCACATCGACAGCCGCGTGACCGATGCGATGGACTGGGAAAGCGATGCGCCCGGCGCGAATGACGATGGTTCGGGCACAGTCCTCGTTCTTGAGGCGGCCCGGGCACTGAGCCAGCGTAGCTATCCGGTTACGATTGTCTACGCATTGCTTTCGGGCGAAGAGCAGGGCCTCTACGGAGGACGCTTGATGGCGGACTACGCAGCAGAGCAGGGCTGGCAGGTAAAAGCTGTCCTAAACAACGATGTCGTGGGCAACAGCTGCGGCAGCGACGGCTATTGCGATCCCGATCACGTCCGCGTCTTCTCCGAAGGCCCGCGCGCCGACCTCACCGATGCGATCCGTTCGGCACAGCGCCGGGAGGGTGGAGAGAACGACAGCCCGAGCCGCAATCTTTCGCGCTGGCTCGACGATCTCGCCGACGAAACCGAGGGCGGGCTCGACGTGCGCCAGATCTGGCGGGTCGACCGCATGGGTCGAGGCGGCGACCAGATCCCCTTCATGGAAAAGGGCTATCCGGCGATCCGCATCGCGGTCGCGGTCGAGGATTACGAACACCAGCACCAAGACCTGCGGGTAGAGGACGGCGTGACCTATGGCGATACAGCTGACGAGATGGATTTCGCCTATCTCGCCAAGGTGACCCAATTCAACATCCGAGCGCTCGACAGGCTGGCAAGTACTCCTGCGCCGCCGGCCTCCACGGCCCGTGCAGCCGTGCAGACGTTCACCGATATTGCATGGGAAGAAGTGCCCGGAGCGATCGGTTACACGGTCTGGCAGCGCCGAACCGACGAGGCTTATTGGCGCGAGGAGCCGATTATCGAGAACGTAGTCGCCACCAATGCGCGGCTCGAGGGCGTTCGTGGAGACGACTGGATTTTCGGCGTTAGCGCCACCGCTCCCGACGGTTCCCGCAGCCCTGTCTCCAGCGCGGTGCCCGCCGGGCAATTCGCGCCTATTCCGGTGGAAGAGGATGACAGCGAGTAAGCGCGTCCCCATATGACGCGCATGAAAAAACAGAACAGGACCGGAAGGCCGCAGGGTCTTCCGTCGAAAACACAGATACTCGAATTCATCCAGAGCTCCGATCGTCCCGCAGGCAAGCGCGAAATCGCCAAGGCCTTCGGCATCAAGGGGCAGGAAAAGATCGCGCTCAAGAAACGCCTCAAGGAGATGGCCGAAGAAGGCCTTATCGACGGCAGGAAGACCGCATTTCACAAGATGGGCGGATTGCCCAAGGTAACCGTGCTCAAGGTCGTCGAGATCGAGGATGGCGAGCCGATTGCCGTGCCTGAGGCATGGTCTCCGGATGCCCCCGACAAGCCGCCTCGGGTCGTCGTCAAGGAAAGCAAGAAAGTTGCCGCCCTCAAGCGAGGCGACCGTTTCCTCGGCCGGACCGAGGAGCGCGGGAAGGGCTGGATTGCCCACCCGATGAAAAAGCTGCCTGCGCGGACCGAGGGCCTGATGGGCGTCGTCGAGATGGACGGCAGCGGCAAGCCCTGGCTCGCCCCGGTGGACAAGCGCGTCCGCAATTCCTCACCCATCGGCGATCTCGGAGAAGCCAAGGAAGGCGAGCTCGTGCTTGCCGAGCCCATGGGCAAATCGCCGCGCGCCAAGGTGAAGGTCGTCGAAGTGATTGGCGATCCGCTCGCCCCCAAGAGCTTCAGCCTCATTGCCATCGCCAAGCACGGCATCCCGCACATTTTCCCCGAAGAGGCGCTGGAAGAAGCGCAGCGCGTGGCCGAACTCCCGCTAAGCGAGGAGAAGCGCGAAGATCTGCGCGATGTGCCCATCGTGGCCATCGATCCCGCCGACGCGCGTGACCACGATGACGCGATCTGGGCCGAGCCCGATGGCGAGGGTGGCTACAAGGCTATCGTCGCGATTGCGGACGTGTCGTTCTACGTCCGGCCGGGCGGCGCGCTGGACAAGGAAGCCCGCAAGCGGGGCAACTCGGTCTATTTCCCCGACCGCGTCGTGCCCATGTTGCCCGAAATCCTTTCGGCAGACGTCTGCTCGCTGGTCGAGAACGAGGACCGGGCGGCGATGGCCTGCCACATCCGCATTTCGCCTGAGGGTAAGGTCACCAAGTGGCGCTTCACCCGCGCCATCGTGCGGCTTGCTGCAAACATCGCCTATGAAGATGCGCAGAAGGCCATCGACGATGACAGCGCCGATGAGGTGCTCAAGAACCTGTGGGGCGCGTGGAAGCTGCTCCACAAGGCGCGCGAGGCTCGTGATCCGCTCGATCTGGAACTGCCCGAACGGCAGGTTCGCCTGAACGACGAAGGCAAGATCGAGGAAATCGCCGTGCGCGAACGCCTCGACGCGCACCGCGTGGTCGAAGATTTCATGATCGCGGCCAATGTCGCAGCGGCCAAGGCGCTCGAAGAGAAGGCCGCACCGGTGGTCTATCGCATCCACGAGACGCCGAGCCGCGAAAAGCTGATGGCGTTCAAGGAATACCTCGCCAGCCAAGGCCGCAGTTTCGCCATGGGGCAGGTCATCACGCCGGGCCTCTTCAACCGCATGCTCAAGGATATCTCCGATCCGGCGGAAAAGGCGCTGATCATGGAGGCCGTCCTGCGCAGCCAGACGCAGGCCTATTACGGCCCTGCGAACTCGGGTCACTTCGGCTTGGCGCTGGGCAGCTATGCCCACTTCACTTCGCCAATCCGGCGCTATGCCGACCTGCTGGTCCATCGCGCGCTGGTCGATTCCTACAAGCTCGAACAGCCTGCACCCAAGGGCAAGATACCCGACGGCTCGGGGCTTTCGGACCGTGATCGTACCGCGCTGAACCAGATCACCGATGCGATCAGCCAGACCGAACGTCGCGCGATGGAGGCAGAGCGTGACACGATCGACCGCTATGTCGCGGCATGGCTCTCGGGCCGCGTGGGCGAGGTCTTCGACACGCGCATCACCGGTGTGCAGGGCTTCGGTTTCTTCGCCACGATCGAGAAGCTCGGTGGTGACGGGCTGGTCCCGGTCACGACGCTGGGCCGCGAATACTTCCGCTACGACGAAGGCGCGCGCGAACTCGTTGGCGAGAACACGGGCACGACCTATGCCGTGGGGGACAGGCTGAAGTTGAGGCTGGCTGAGTCCAACGCCCTGACGGGTGCGCTCAAATTCGAACTGCCGGATGGCGAGGGCGCGCCCATCGAAAAGCGCGGCAACCGTCCGCCGCCGAAGAAGAAACATTTCAAGAAGGGGCAGGGCGCTCCGCGGCAAAAGCACCAGCAGGGCCAGCGCGGAAGGCCGGGCAATATCCGTCACCAGGGTCGGAAGAAGAAGTAGGCGGAACGCAGGCGGTGGCCTCTCCATTGAATGGGCAAAGGAGAAATGATCCATGCTCATTCCCGGACAGAAAGTCCCCGACCTCGACCTGCCGCTGACTATCGATGCGCGCTTCGAACTGTCGAAGCAGTCGCCCGATGCCTTCACCATGCTGGTCTTCTATCGCGGCAAGCATTGCCCGATCTGCAAGAAATATCTGACCGAACTGGGCAGCAAGCTGTCCGGCTTCACCGATAAGGGGATCAACGTCTTCGCAGTGTCGATGGACAGTCCCGAGCGTGCTGCTGTCTCGCACGAGGAATGGGACACTGGCGACGTCCCGCTCGCCCATTCGATGACCGAGCAGAAGGCCCGCGAATGGGGCCTCTACATTTCGGAAAAGCGCGAAGGCAGCGAGGAACCCGACACGTTCAGCGAGCCGGGCCTGTTCCTCGTGAAGCCCGATGGCACCTTGCATTTCGCAGTGGTGCAGAACGCGCCCTTTACGCGTCCCGATCTCGATGATTTGCTGAGCGGCCTGACCTTCACGCTGGAGAATGATTACCCAACGCGCGGCACGCTGACCTGAGCGATCAGGCCAGCTCGTCTAGTTCCTCGCGGCTGAGCTTGCCCGGCACGATATAGAGCGGGCAGGGCAGGCTATTCGCATGAGCGGCGAAGTGGGTGACGAGCGGGTCCTTGCCGCCGTCAGTCGCCGTGCCGAGCACGAGCGCGGCGATCGAACCGTGTTCCTCGATATAGCTGCGGATAACTTCGGCCGGTGATCCCGGACGCACGGTGATCACCGGCATCTTGCCCATCTCGCCGAAGATGTTGCCCGCTGCGTTATTGGCCATTACCTCGGCGCGTTCGCGCGCTTCCTGTTCGATGGTTGCCTGCACCCCGCCGAATGCGTTGAATGTCTGTTGCGGCACGAGGGCGAGGATGTGCACCGATCCGCCGGTCTTCATCGCGCGCAGCGAGGCGAAGCGCAGGGCCTGCTTGGCCTCTTCCGTTTCGTCCATCACGACGAGGTATATTCGCATAAGTCCGGCTCCCTCCGAGGGGCACCGACTACAAGCTAATTCGTATTCTGCGCAAGGACCTTGCGGCTCCGCGCCAAATTGGCCAGAGACCGGCGCAACACATTCCCAGCGAGGACGTAACGTCAAACCATGCCCACGCCGATCAAGATGCCCGCCCTGTCGCCCACCATGGAAGAGGGCACGCTCGCCAAGTGGCTGGTGAAGCCGGGTGATACCGTTTCCGCCGGTGACATCATGGCCGAGATCGAAACCGACAAGGCAACGATGGAATTCGAAGCCGTCGATGAAGGCACGATCGCCTCGATTGCGGTCGAGGAAGGCACCGAGGGCGTCAAGGTCGGCACGGTCATCGCCATGCTCGCCGAGGAAGGCGAGGATCTGGACGAGGCTGCTGCTGCGGCACCGTCGGGCGATGCGGCTCCTGCTCCTGCTGAGAAGCCTGCCGAAGCGAAGGAAGAGGCTGCACCTGCGCCTGCTCCCGCTCCTGCCGCATCACCTGCTCCCGCTGCACCGAAGAGCGATGATGGCAACCGCATCAAGGCCAGCCCTCTCGCTCGCCGTATCGCGGAGCAGAAGGGTCTCGATCTTTCGACAATCACCGGTTCGGGTCCGAACGGCCGCATCGTGAAGGCGGATGTCGAGGATGCGAAGCCCGGCGCTGCGCCTGCCAAGGAAGCTGCTGCCGCATCCTCGCCCGCTCCGGCCAAGCCCGCCACCATGGGCGGCGATCTCGATGCGCCTTACGAAGCGCAGAAGCTCAACAATGTCCGCAAGGTCATCGCGCGCCGCCTGACCGAGGCGAAGCAGACCATCCCGCACATCTACCTCACCGTGGACGTGCGCCTCGACGCGCTGCTCAAGCTGCGCAGCGAACTCAACAAGAGCCTCGAAGCGGACGGCATCAAGCTGTCGGTCAACGACCTGCTGATCAAGGCGCAGGCCCGCGCGCTGCAGCGTGTGCCGCTGTGCAATGTCAGCTTCCAGGGCGACGAGCTCTACCAGTACACGCGCGAGGATATCTCGGTCGCCGTGGCCGCGCCTTCGGGCCTCATCACCCCGATCATCCGCGATGCGGGCCGCAAGGGCCTCGCGCAGATCAGCACCGAGATGAAGGAGCTTGCGGGCAAGGCACGCGACGGCAAGCTGCAGCCGCATGAATTCCAGGGCGGCACCGCCTCGCTCTCCAACCTCGGCATGTTCGGCACCAAGCAGTTCGACGCGGTGATCAACCCGCCGCAGGCGATGATCCTCGCGGTCGGCGCAGGCGAGCAGCGTCCTTACGTCATCGACGGCGCACTGGGCGTCGCCACCGTGATGAGCGCCACCGGCAGCTTCGACCACCGCGCCATCGACGGCGCGGACGGTGCACAATTCATGCAGGCCTTCCAGCAGCTGGTCGAAAACCCGATGGGGCTGCTGGTTTGACGGCACCGCGTCTGAAACAGTTCGCTTCCCGATTGACCGGGTTCTCTACGCCTATTTTTGGCGCGCAATGGACTGCCACGGAGTCGGAACGGGACATTGCCAACAAGTTGATGCTGTATCTCGAGGATCGAAGGGTTCTTTACAATCCATATTACGCAGAGGACCCTCGCCATTGCGTTGAATCGATTATCGACATTCGCTCGTGCCTCTTTGAATTAGCATCGAAGTTAGGTCAGAATTCCGTTCTCCGTAAGCACATCAGAGCAATGCGCGCTGGGGCGCGTGAGTTCATGAACCGCTTAGATTTGAAAGACGATCGTCCTCTAGACGGGTGGCATTTGGACGGAATGGGCGGGAGCATGGATTTCCAAGATGCTCTAGGGCGCTTGCGGTCTGGCTATGGCCTGCATTTGGCATTCGTTGCTGAGCGGTTCGACGTGAAAGTACCCGAAGAATTGCAAGCAATTCTACCGCCAAAGGTTACTAGCGATGACTGACCGCCAGCCCCTCATCCGCGTCACGGCCATGCCTGCCGACACCAACCCCTATGGCGGGGTGTTCGGCGGGTGGCTGATGAGCCAGATGGCACTTGGCGCAGGTTCGCTCGCGAGCCGCGAGGGGAAGGGCAAGGCGGTGGTCGTCTCGGCCACCGATTTCGCCTTCCCCGGCGCGATGCAGGTGGGCGACGAACTGTCGGTTTACTGCGAGATCGCGGCGACCGGAAACACCTCGCTCACCATCACCGCCGAAGCCATCGCCCGCGAGCGTAATGGCGAGGCCGAGACCAAAGTGGCGCAGGGCACGTTCAAATTCGTGCTGCTCGACGAGAACAACCGTCCCCGCGCGGTTGCGGAGCGCTGGGCATGAGCGCTGTCCTAGACACGCGGCTGCATGGCATGGTGCCCGCATGATCGGCGCCGTCATCCCGCACCCGAATACCTATTCCGTTTCCCCTCGCGACCTTCCCGCGCTTTTTAGCGCCAGGACCGTGTTCCATCCGTTTCATCCTGTCGGACCAACCGAAGGCTAAATCAAAATGGCTACCCAATACGACGTCATCGTTCTCGGCTCCGGACCCGGCGGCTATGTCGCGGCGATCCGCTGCGCGCAGCTGGGCCTGAAGACCGCCATCGTCGAACGCGAACTGCTCGGCGGCATCTGTTTGAACTGGGGCTGCATCCCGACCAAGGCGCTGCTGCGCTCGGCGGAGATCCTGCACTATGCCCAGCACGCGAGCGACTATGGCCTCAAGATCGCGGGCAAGATCGAAGCCGACCTCGAAGCGGTGGTGAAGCGCAGCCGCGGCGTAGCCAAGCAGCTCAACCAAGGCGTTACGCACCTGATGAAGAAGAACAAGATAACGGTGCACATGGGGACCGGCACGCTGACCGGCCCGACCAGCCTCACCCTGAAGGGCGAGAAGGGCGAGGAAAACCTCACCGCCAAGCACATTATCGTCGCCACCGGCGCGCGCGCCCGTGACCTGCCGTTCGCCCCTGCCGACGGCAAGCGCGTGTGGACCTATCGCCACGCAATGACCCCGCCCGAGATGCCGAAGAAGTTGCTCGTGATCGGTTCGGGCGCGATCGGCATTGAGTTCGCCAGCTTCTACAACGACATGGGCTGCGACGTGACCGTGGTCGAAATGCTCGACCGGATCGTGCCGGTGGAAGACAAGGACGTCTCCGCCTTCCTCGAAAAGAGCCTGACCAAGCAGGGCATGACCATCATGACCGGCGCGGGTGTGGAAGCGCTCGAGGTGTCGGACAAGGGCGTGAAGGCCAAGGTCAAGGCCAAGGACGGCAAGGTTTCGGAGACCGAGTTCACCCACTGCATCACCGCCATCGGCATCGTGCCGAACACGGAGAACGTCGGGCTGGAAAAGCTGGTCGAGATGGACCGCGGCTTCATTCAGATCGACGACTATGGCCGCACCAAGTCCAAGGGGCTCTGGGCCATCGGCGACTGCACCCCCGGCCCGTGGCTTGCGCACAAGGCGAGTCACGAGGGCGTCACCACTGCCGAGGCAATTGCCAAGGAACTGGGCAACAAGGACGTCCATCCGCACCCGCTCGACCGCGGCAACATCCCGGGCTGCACCTATTGCCATCCGCAAATCGCCAGCGTCGGCCTGACCGAGGCGAAGGCCAAGGAAGCGGGCTACACCGTCAAGGCAGGCACCTTCCCCTTCATCGGCAACGGCAAGGCCATTGCGCTGGGCGAGGCGGAAGGCTTCGTGAAGACCGTGTTCGATGCCAAGACCGGCGAACTGCTCGGCGCGCACATGGTTGGCGCAGAGGTCACCGAGATGATCCAGGGCTTCGTCGTCGGCAAGACGCTGGAGACTACGGAAGCCGAACTGATGAACACCGTCTTCCCGCACCCGACGATCAGCGAGAGCATGCATGAAAGCGTGCTTGCGAGCTACGGCAGGGCGCTGCATATCTGATGCTCGATAGGGGGAGGGCGAGAATACAGTGACCAGTTTCCTGATCCTCGCTTTCCTCATCCTCGTGGCCGGGATCGTCGCTGTCCCGCTGGCAAGCCGCTTCGGGCTCGGCTCGGTCCTCGGCTACCTGCTCGCCGGCATGGCGATCAGTCCGGTTCTCGCGGGCCTCAACGTCGATGTCGAAGCCCTGCAGGTCTTCGCCGAATTCGGCGTGGTAATGATGCTCTTCATCATCGGCCTTGAGATGGAACCCAAACGCCTCTGGGCCATGCGCGGCAAGCTGCTGGGCCTCGGGGGAGGGCAAGTGCTCCTTACTACGCTGGCGATCACCGGGATCGCGCTGCTCGATGCCAATCCGTGGCAGACGGCACTGGCGATGGGTATGGTCCTCGCGCTCTCATCGACCGCGATCATCGTCCAGACCCTGACCGAAAAGAACCTGATGAAGAGCGAGGGCGGGGAGGCCAGCTTCTCGGTCCTCCTCGTGCAGGACGTGGCGGTAATCCCCATTCTCGCACTTCTGCCGATACTCGCAATGCCCGAGCTCTATGCCGGCGCAGGTGGTGAAGGCGGCGGACACGGTCACGGTGGTATCGACCTTACGGCCAACATGCCGGTCTGGCTTGCAGCGTTATCGCGCGTCGCTGCGGTCGCTGGCGTCATTGCCATCGGCATTTTCGCGATCCGGCCCCTGTTCCGTTACATCGCGGCCGCCAATTTGCGCGAACTCTTCACCGCAGCCGCGCTGGGAGTTGTGATCGGCATAGCGCTGCTGATGTCACTTGTCGGTCTATCACCCGCACTTGGCGCATTTGTCGCGGGTGTGGTGCTGGCAACCAGCGAATACCGGCACGAGCTGGAAAGCGACATCAATCCGTTCAAGGGACTGTTGCTCGGCCTGTTCTTCATCACCGTCGGCGCCGGCATCGACTTCGTCCTCGCAAGCGAGATGTGGCAAGACGTGGTCTTCTGGGCCGCCGTCACGATCGCTGCCAAGTTTCTCGTGCTGCTGGTGGTGGGTTGGCTCTACGGCCTTCGCAAACAGGCGCTCTGGCTGTTCTGCCTCAGCCTTCCGCAGGCAGGTGAGTTCGCCTTCGTCCTGATCGCATTTGCGGTCGCCAATGCGGTATTGCCCGAAGCGCTGGCGGACCTGCTGCTCCTGATCGTTGCGCTTACCATGCTCGTCACGCCGCTGTTGTTCATCCTCTACGACAAGGTCATCGCGCATGCCTACTGCACCGACGGCGAAGCGCGCGAGGCGGATGCGATCGAGGAAGAGAACGAGGTCATCATCGCCGGGCGAGGCAGGGTCGGCGGCATCGTCGATCGCATGATCCAGGCGGCGGGCTATTCCACCACCGTGATCGACTATGACAGCAAGCAGCTGGAGATCGTGCGCAAGTTCGGCTTCCGTACGTATTTTGGTGATGCCACGCGGCCCGATCTCCTCCATTCGGCGGGCATCGAAAAGGCCAAGCTGCTGGTCGTCGCCATGGACGAACGCGAGCAGATCGACCGCCTCGTGAAACACGTCACGCAGCATTATCCCGATGTCCACATCATCGCGCGGGCAATCGATCGCAACCATGTCTACGAGCTGTGGGCCTATGGCTGCCGCGATATCATCCGCGAGACCTACGACAGCTCCCTGCGCATGGGCCGCTCGGCTTACGAGGCGCTGGGAATGGATCGCCAGCAGGCAACGGCGGCGATGGATGCGTGGGAGGAAATGGACCGCAAGTTCATGCCCGAAGTCGCCAGCCTCTATCGGCTCGACATTCCCTATCACGAGAACGAACCGCTGATGAAGCGCGTGAAGGAGCTCCGCGCAGAATGGGATCCGGTCCTCCGCGAACAGATGGACGAAATCCTGAAGAGAGGATCATGACGCAGGGAACTCACCACTACGTTGCCGACGAGCGCAACGAGAATGTCCTGATCGACATCAATGGCGAACATTTTGCGCGTCCCGATGCCACGATCAGTGTTTTCGACAGCGGTTTCATGCTCGGCGACGGTGTCTGGGAAGGCATCCGCCTGCATGCCGGCAAGCTGGCCTTCCTCGACCGTCATCTCGACAGGTTGTGGCGCGGTGCCAAGGCAATCCACATGGACTTGGGCATTTCGCGCGAGGAGATGGTGCGGCGGCTTTACGCGGTCCTCCAAGCCAACGGGATGGATGGCGACGGGGTACATATCCGCCTGATGGTGACGCGCGGCATTCGCTCCACGCCCTATCAGGATCCGCGCGTAGTCGTGACGCCTGCGACCATTGTGATCATACCGGAGTGGAAGGAGCCTGCTCCGGAAACGGCGACCCGAATGCTCAAGCTGGCCACGGTCCATGTCCGGCGGGGTTACCCCGACGTACAGGACCCGATGCTCAATTCGCACAGCAAGCTCAACTGCATCACCGCTTGCATACAAGCTGCGCAGGCCGGCGCGGACGAGGGCCTGATGCTCGATCCCCACGGCTTTGTGGCGACCTGCAATTCGACCCATTTCTTCATCGCGAAGGATGGCGAGATTTGGACGTCGAGCGGAGACTACTGCCTCGACGGTATCACGCGGGGCATCGTGATCGAGGTAGCCCGAGAGGCAGGCATCACCGTCCGCGAGCGCAACTTCTCACTTACTCACGTTTATGGTGCGGACGAGGCCTTTACCACCGGGACCTTTGCGGGCGTTGCTCCGGTGGGCTCGGTCGATGGCAGGATACTCGGCGAGAGCAGGGGGCCGATGGTCGAGCGCCTGCAGGGGCTCTATCTCGACCGTCTGGCCCTCGACACGGGTGGCGGAGGCCATTCGTGACGATCAGGATCGCGATGTGGTCCGGTCCGCGTAACATATCGACCGCGATGATGCGTAGCTTCGGCGCGCGTGCGGACTGCGCGGTGTCCGACGAGCCTTTCTACGGCGCATTCCTCAAGGCGAGCGGAGAACCGCACCCGATGGCCCGGGAAACGATCGAGAGCATGGATTGCAATTGGCATTCCGTGCTCGAAAGCCTGTCGGGCGAGGCGCCGGGTGGCGAACCGATCTGGTATCAGAAGCACATGCCGCACCACATGACTGGGCCGGTCGCCCTGGCTGCATTCACGAGCCATCGGCACGCATTCCTCATCCGTGATCCCGATCGGGTTGTGGCAAGCTATCGCAAAAAGAACGAGCTGCGCCGGCCCGAGATGCTCGGCTTCGCGCAGATGAGGCGCTATTTCGAGTTCGAGGCAGAGAGAACGGGGACCGTCCCGCCCGTGGTGGATTCGGATGACATCCTCGCCGATCCCGCAGGAGTTCTCGGCAAGTTGTGTGCGGCGCTCGGCATCGAATGGGATGCTGGCATGTTGCACTGGAAGAAAGGCCCGCACCCCGAAGACGGCATCTGGGGCGAGCATTGGTATGACAAGGTCAACAGCTCGACCGGCTTCGGCAAGCCTTCCGAAGAGATGCCGGTGCTCGACGGCGAATATCGCGAGACTGCCGACGCATGCGGCGACGATTACGAAGAACTGGCCCGCTATCGCATAATGTCCTGACATTCCGGCGCAGTTTCAAGGCGTCTTGCCGCAACTGCCGACGCTTTTCGCTCCCAACGACGTTGGTTAGGTGAGGAGCGACAAATGGAATATGAAATCGATGACGACCCGCAGGGTCTCGATGAGGACGACGAAGCAGCCCGCGACGGCGGAATCGTCGAAGACCATATCGCGCTGAAGAACCAGTCGAGCGTGCAGCCGGATGACTATCCGGCGTCCTATCGGCGCGCCACTTCGCTGGTGAACCCGTCCCAGCAATCCTGAAATGATCTGAAAGAGCTGGCGGACAGGGTGGGATTCGAACCCACGAAGGGCTTGCACCCTTGCCGGTTTTCAAGACCGGTGCATTCAACCGCTCTGCCACCTGTCCGCGAGCAATTGGCCCGCTAGCGCGCTCTCGCCGGATTGTCACGCCGCAAACTCTTATCGACGTCCAGGGAAACGCTTTCGAATCCGGCGCGTATGGCAAACATGCCATTTACCGTTCAGCTTTCTCGTGCGAGTGTAACCGCATGAAGTTTACTCGCATCGCAGCCACCGCCGCAGCTCTCCTCATGGCCATGCCGGCTGCGCCGGCGGCAGCGCAGGACATGTCGTTCGATGCCTATCTCCAGCTCTTGATCGCCCGGGCACGCGCGGAAGGTGTGAGCGAGGCGACCTTGCAGCGCATGACCGCCGATCTCTCGCCGAACATGCGTGTCATCGAACTGGACCGCGACCAGCCAGGCACGCCGACAACTTCGGGCTACCCCCCGCTAGCCCCCTATATCGCACGGCACGTCGATCGTGCGAGGATCAGCGGTGGTCAGAGGGAATTCGCGAACTACCGCAGCGCGCTCGCACGGATCGAGCGTGAATACGGTGTGCCCGCGGAAATCGTCGTTGCCATCTGGGGTCATGAAACGGCCTATGGCAGGGTGAAGGGCGGTTTCGATCTGTCGCAGTCGCTGGCAACCCTTGCATGGGAAGGACGCAGGCGCGAGCTGTTCTCCTCCGAGTTCGTCGCGCTGATGCAGGTGGCGGACAAGGGCTACAGCCGCAGCGAATTGAAGGGCAGCTGGGCCGGGGCCTTCGGCAACCCGCAGTTCCTGCCCAGCGTCTACCTGCGCCTTGCAGCCGATGGTAACGGCGATGGCCGTGCAGACATCATGAATTCGCCGGTGGACGCGCTCGCTTCGATTGCGAACTATTTCCGAGACGCCGGTTGGCGTGAGGGATTGTCTTGGGGTGTTCGCGCCTATGTCCCGGGCGGTTTCGACGTCGATGAATACCGTACCAAGATCGTCGCACCGACCTGCTCGCGGGTTCACGAACGTCACAGTGTCTACAAGACGGTCGCCGAGTGGAGGGCGCTCGGAATCCAACCGCAAATCCCGCTTGCGCAAGACACGCTCGTAACTTTGTTCCAGCCCGATGGCCCGGGCACGTCTGCGTACCTCCTCACCAGCAATTATCGCGTCATCCTCGAGTATAACTGCTCGAATTATTACGCGATGAGCGTGGGACTGCTGGCTGACGAGATCGCCCGCTAATCCTTCGGTGGAAAGGGCAGGGTGGCGCTCGCCAATGCTGCGGCGGGCGGTTATAGCTTGGCCCAATCATTTCCATTTAGGGAGACGCCGGAAACATCCGGCGCATTGACCGGCTTGCGAAGACTTTTCCGAACTGCCCTTGCTTCCACCGCTGCCTTTGCCGTGATGGGCGCAACTCCGCTGAAGGAGCAGTCCGGCGATCCGGCTCCTCCGGCGGCGGATGCTGCCCCAATCGCCTATCTATATGACGTGACTAGCGGACAGGTCCTGTTCGAACGTGAAGCGGGTCGGCGTTTCCTGCCGGCCTCGATCACCAAGGTCATGACCACTTTCCTCGCTTTCGAATGGCTAGAGGAAGGCAAGATCGCTCCGCAACAAAGCTTCACGCCGCCCAACGATCTCTGGCGTGAATGGAAGAACGTCGGCTCGACCATGTTTCTCGCGGCAAACGAGCCGGTGACGGTCGACGAGCTCATCCATGGTGTGACGACGGTGTCCGCGAATGACGGTGCTGCCTTGCTCGCCCATGGTTCTGCCGGGTCGGTCGAGGACTGGGTCGCGGCCATGAACGCCAAGGCTGCCGAGATCGGCATGCGCGACAGTCATTTCGGGACACCGAATGGCTGGATGGACGAGGGCCGCACCTTCGTAACGGCGAGGGATCTCGGGTCGCTCGCCACCGCGATGCTGCGGCGCCATCCGGTAAAGTACCGACATTTCGTCGGCAAACCTTCGTTCAGTTACAATGGCATCAATCAGCCCAATCATGATCCGATCAGCGGCGTGGTTCGCGGGGCTGACGGGATCAAGACCGGTTTTACAAACCAGGCCGGTTACGGGTTCCTCGGGTCGGCTTCGCGCGATGGCCGACGTCTTGTGCTGGTCGTCGCGGGCAGCCCGCGTGCGCGTGTACGCGATCAGGCTGCTCGGGACTTGCTGGAATGGGGTTTCGCGGCATTCGAGCAAACGGCCTTGTTCGGAGCAGGCGCGCGTGTTGCCGAAGCAGATGTCCAAGGCGGCTCGCAAGGCTCCGTGGGCCTGGTCGCACCCGATGGTGTCTTCATCGACTTGCCCAGGGGCGAGGCGCGTCAAGTCGAAGTCCGCCTGCAATATGAAGGCCCTCTGAGGGCTCCGATTACGAAGGGTGAGTTGGTCGCGCGGTTCCTCGTGTCGATCGAGGGCATGCCGGATTACGAGGTGCCTTTGTTCGCCGAAGAGGACGTCGATACCGCGAACGCCTTCGAGCGCGCGATAAACGGCCTGAGGAGCTGGGTGTCGTGACAAAGGGCAAATTCATCGCCCTGGAAGGCGGCGAGGGTATGGGCAAGTCGACCCAGGGTCGTCTCTTAACCGAAGCTCTCCGAGCGAGGGGCCTCAAGGTCGAGTTGACCCGCGAACCGGGCGGAACTCCCGGCGCCGAAGCTATCCGTTCGCTTTTGCTCAATCCGCCGGGCGAGGGCTGGGGCGCACAAGCCGAAGCCCTGCTATTCGCGGCCGCACGATCCGACCATGTCGCACGGCTCATCGTTCCTGCAATCGAGCGCGGAGCATGGGTCGTGTGCGATCGTTTCCTGGACTCGAGCAGGGCCTATCAGGGCGCAGCGGGCGAACTGGGTGATGATCAGATCCGCCAGCTTCACGCGGTTGGTAGCGGCGGCCTCCTGCCCGACCTCACCCTCGTGATCGATGCGCGACCGGAAGAGGTAGGGCAGCGGCTTCGCGAACGTGACGGAGAGACTTCCGATGCGATCGGGGGCAGGAGCGACGACTATCATGCTGCGGTCAACCAGGCCTTCCTCGACTTCGCAAAAGAGGAACCTGATCGCTTTGCCGTAATCGACGGCAGCGGAACGGTCGAAGAGGTACATTCACGCGTCATGTCAGCGATCGAACCCCTCATCGCGGGACTGACCGAATGAACCTCGTCGGACATGACGAGGCATGGGCTGCATGGCGCTCAGCACTTTCCGGCGAACGGATGCATCACGCATGGTTGCTTGCCGGCAAGAAGGGTGTGGGCAAGGCCAGCTTTGCACAGGCTGCTGCGCGCGAATTCCTCGGCGTGAGTTCCGAAGATAGCTCCCATCCCGACATCATCACGCTGACCTATGGCCCAAAGAACAAGGATGAAGCCAAGAAGCGAGATGACGGAAAGCCTTTCGAACTCGCACGCGGCATCAAGGTCGAACAGGTTCGCGAGATACAACGCCGCTTGAACACGCGCCCGACGATGGGCGCCCATCGCGTGGTCATCATCGATCCTGCCGACGACATGGAAGTGTCCGCCTCGAATGCGCTACTCAAGAGCCTGGAGGAGCCTCCTGTCGGGACTTTCTTCATGCTTGTGGCTCACAGCCCGGCTCGGCTGCTTCCAACGATCCGATCGCGCTGCCGGACCTTACGCTTTCCTGCCGTGGACAGGAATCGGATGGACGAGCTCCTGCGCGATCTCGCACCGGAGGCCGATATCGCGACCCGGGATGCGGCCATTGCCGCCGCTGCAGGATCACCGGGCGCTGCTCTTTCCTTTGTGAACCTCGATCTCGGCAAGGTCGCTCAATTGATGCGCCGGATAGTAGAGGATGGCGATCGCGATTTCTCGCTGCGCGGACAGCTTGCAGGCGCCATCGGTGCCAAACAGGACATTCCGCGCCTTCAGGCGGTTCTCGATCTTGCGCGCGCAATCCTTGCCGAACGGATCGACGAGGCAGGCCCGGATCCCCGCCAGCTCGTCGGCACCCATGCCCAGCTTGTCCGGCTGACCGGCGAACAGCCGACCTACAATTTCGACCCGGGATTGCTCGGAATGGAAATCGGAACCTTGCTCGCGCAGGCAGGCGCGGCTAGCGAGCGCGGCAATGGCTGATCCTTTCTATATTACGACCGCGATCCACTATCCCAACGGCAAGCCGCATATTGGCCATGCCTATGAGACGATCGCTGCCGACGTCATCGCGCGCTTCCAGCGTCTGATGGGGCGCGATGTGCGCTTCCAGACCGGCACTGACGAGCATGGCTTGAAGATGGCGCAAAAGGCCCGCGATCTGGGCAAGACCCCGCGTGAGCTTGCCGACGAGATGTCTGGCGCGTTCAAGGACCTCTTCGACCGTCTCGACATCACCTATGATCGTTTCATTCGCACGACCGACGAGGATCACCACAAGGCGAGCCGTGCGATCTGGGAAGCGATGGAAGCCAAGGGCGACCTTTATCTCGACCGCTATGAAGGTTGGTATTCGGTTCGCGACGAGGCCTATTACGACGAGAAGGAGCTGAAAGAGGGACCGAACGGCGAGAAGCTCTCGCCCCAGGATACCCCGGTGGAATGGACCGAGGAGGAAACCTTGTTCTTCCGGCTCTCCAAATATGCCGAGCCGCTGCTCGAATTGCTGAACAAGCCGGGCTTCCTCGAGCCTGCAAGCCGCCGCAACGAGATGATCGCCTTCGTCGAAGGTGGTCTCAAAGATTTGTCGGTCAGCCGCACCAGCTTCGACTGGGGCGTAAAAGTCCCGGGGCATGAAAACCACGTCATGTATGTCTGGGTCGATGCACTGACCAATTACATCACCGGTGTCGGCTATCCCGATGGTGGCGAAATGTGGGACAAGTACTGGCCCGCCAGCCTTCACCTCATCGGCAAGGACATCGTCCGTTTCCATACGATCTACTGGCCGGCCTTCCTGATGAGCGCCGATATTCCAGTGCCGAAACGGGTGTTCGGCCACGGCTTCCTGCTCAATCGTGGCGTCAAGGAGTCGAAATCAGCAGGCAATGTCACCGACCCGAACGAGCTGGTCGACCTGTTCGGAGTGGACTCGCTGCGATATTTCCTGATGGCAGAAGTCGTCTTCGGAAAGGATGGCAGCTATTCTGCCGAAGCGCTTGTAAACAAGGTAAATGCCGAACTGGCAAACAGCTTTGGCAACCTTGCGCAGCGGACCCTTTCGATGATCCACAAGAACATGGACGGCAAGCTCGAGGCATTCGAGACCAGCGGGGAAGACAAGACCCTGCTCGCTACGGTCCGCGAAGCTTGCAATGTCACCCTGCCGAAGGAGTTCGAGGCGCTGAATTTCAGCGTCGGTATCGAAGCCTGGCTCAAGGCCGTGTTCGCCTGCAACGCCTATGTCGACGAACAGGCGCCCTGGGGTCTCAAGAAGACCGATCCGGAACGCATGAAGGCTGTCCTCCAGACGCTGTTCCTCGCGATCCGCGACCTTGCCATCGCGATCCAGCCCGTGGTTCCGACCAAGGCCGCCGCGGTCCTCGACCAGCTTGGCGTCAGGCCTGATCGGCGAACCTATGCCGATCTGTCCGACGAAGGCTGGTTCAACGAGCTGGTAGCCGCCGGCCATATCGTCGACAAACCCACGCCCGCCTTCCCGCGCCTCGAAATGCCGGAAGAAGAGGGCGCCTGATGCTGGTCGATAGCCACTGCCATCTCGAATACGAAGGACTGGTCGAAAGCCAGTCCGACGTGCTCGACCGCGCACGCGGGGCAGGGGTGGGGGCCTTCCTCAATATCTCGACCAAGCGGGCGGAGTGGGATCAGGTCGTCGGCACGGCCAATGCCAAGCCCGATGTCTGGGCCAGCGTCGGAATCCATCCGCACAATGCCGACGATCATCCCGACCTTACCCGTGAAGAACTGCTCGACGCCACGCGTGATCCCCGTGTGATCGGTATCGGAGAGACGGGTCTCGACTATTATTACGACCACTCGGACCGTGCCGAACAGCAGCGGCTCTTCCGTATCCATATCGACGTCGCGCGCGAGACCGGTCTGCCGGTGATCATCCACACGCGTGATGCGGAGGATGATACTCTGGCCATCCTTGCCGAGGAGATGGACAAGGGCGCGTTTCCCGCGCTGATCCACTGCTTCACTGCGTCGGAGGAATTCGGCCGTGCGGTGCTCGATCTCGGCCTTTCGATCTCCCTTTCCGGGATTGTCACGTTCAAGAACGCGAAGGAACTGCAGGAAGTGGCGAAGACGGTTCCACAGGATCGGCTGCTGGTGGAAACCGACAGTCCTTTCCTCGCTCCGGTTCCCCACCGCGGTAAGATCTGCGAACCGGGATATGTCCGCGACACGGCCGCCTTCATTGCCGACCTGCGCGGCGAAACCCTTGAGGAACTTGCCGAGTATACCACGCGCAATTTCTACAGTCTGTTCAGCAAGGCGGCTTCGTGAAGCTGATCATGCTCGGTTCGGGTACGTCCACGGGCGTCCCGCGCGTGGGCAATGACTGGGGCAGCTGCGATCCGAACGAACCGAAGAACCGGCGCACGCGGGTATCGATCATCGTCGAGAACGACGCCGGGCAGCGCATTCTGGTCGACACGTCCACGGATTTGCGCGCGCAACTCCTCGCCAACGGGATCGAGAAGGTCGATGCGGTCTTCTGGACACACGACCATGCCGACCATTGCCATGGCATCGATGATTTGCGCGTGATGCGATACGACCGAAGCAATCCGCTGCCCGGATACGCCGGCCGCGTGACCTGTGAACGGTTGAGGCGCAGGTTCGACTATGTCTTCGAAGGCCAGTTCGGGTACCCGACGATCGTCGAACTCAAGGATCTCGAGCAAGCGCATCTTGTGGCGGGCTTCTCATTCGATCACGTGAGAATGCCTCATGGACCGGCCAAGAGCACGGGATTCCGGTTCGAAGCCGACGGCAAGTGCCTTGTCTATGCGACTGATTTCAGTGAAATTACGCCTGCGATGGTCAAGTGCTTCAAGGGCTGCGACCTCCTTGTAGTCGACTGTCTGAGAGAGCGCCCGCATCCCACCCATGCGCACCTCGAAATGTCGCTGGATCTTGCGCGCAAGATCAAGGCCAAGCGGACGGTATTGACGCACCTGGATAAGTCGATGGACTACAAGGCGCTCAGCGCGAAGGTGCCAGCTGGTGTAAGCGTCGGGTTCGACGGGTTGGAGGTGAAGGTATGAATATGGACGGCGGAACGATCGCCTGGGCAGCTATGGCAAGTGCGCTGGTTGTCGCTTACCTGATGGGCATGCGGCGGGATCCGAGTCTTTCCGGTAACCGAATGCTCAAGATCGCATTGATTTGGGTCCTGATTATCGGTGGTGGTTTCCTGCTGGTGAGGGCTTTGACGGGAATGAACTGACGGATTCCCACATGATATATTTAACAGTCTGAGCGGTTTCGCTAGCTGTAGCACATAATTTCGCCAAAGTTACCCTATTAAAACAAAGGTTTAGGAGACTCTTGACGCCGCAGCTACCCCTTCCGGTGTTGCACAACCGAATTCTCAGTTTGTAGCAACATAGGTCGGTTTTCGTCCCCGTCCAGGTATGGTCCCATTGAGTGCTCAACCCTCTTTGAAGTTTCTTCAAAGAGGGTTGAGCGCAACCGCCGCAGGCGGAATAAGCCTCAGCTGATGAGAAAGTCGATCGTGGCAAAGAGGCAGCGGCCGCTTTGCGCCCCCATTCCGGACGTTCAGGTTCTCCCACAGAATACCCAAAAGCAGACCGGCAGCTTTGCACCGGTAATGAGCGCCACGATTGTCTGATTGTGGGTGGTTAGCCGACACACAGAAAATTCGCGGATTGCTCCAAAAAATTGCTTCTTCTCGAGCTGCCCAACGCAAAGACACTTTCACAATCAGTCGCTGCGAAGGAGGCGAAACGAGGCTCCGTTCTCCATCTTCCCATTAAGTGCGAAGATCTTCCCGTCATCGCTTCGCTCAATCGAAAGCCTGCGAATGGAGGCTTCGCAATTGCCAGTGAGAAGATCGCCTTCGGGGCTCGTGAAGAAGCGACCTTTATCTCCCCTATGTGTGACAAATGTCAGTGTATCGTCACGCCATTCTAGCCTGAGCGAAGAGTGCTGTCCCATGGAGTAATTGCCAACCAACTCCATTGCCAGTTTTTCGTCAGGAACACGGCCCGCTTCGATAGCTTCGCGCCAAGCATCCCTAATCTCGCCAGCCCAGATCGACCTTATCTCATGGAAACCTTCTGTCTCGCCGAGCTCCTGATAAAAGCGCGCCCGGTTATAGATATTCCGCGATTGACTGAAGTAGAGAACAAGCTTGCCAGTACGTGGGAATGCGATGGCTAGGGTACCATTCGATCCACCCTGCCCAAAAATGCTCGGCATCCCTTGAGCCGAATTGGGGTCGTAGATCGTCCAATGAAGGCCGAACGCACTCCCTTCATTGTAGATCAAACGATCCCCAATGGGTTGAAGAGCCTCCTTGACCGTGGCCTCTTTCAGAAATTGCTGGCCATCGAAACGGCCCTCATTGAGCCACATCGAAAGAAAGCGAGAATAGTCATGCGCAGTGGTATAGAGGCCACCTGAAGGGCGGAAATAGGGCGCGGATTGCACATCCGCAGGCGACCAGACGCGTTCGTGCTTACAGCTCTCAGGCTGCAATGCGTAGGTTGAAACCACTTTGTCTGCCCACGGTGCTTGCGGACTGAAGCGGGTATGGCTGTCTATCATGCCGAGAGGCTCGAAGATTCGGTGCGCGATGAACTGCTCGAGCGAAATACCCGACACTTGCGCGACCAGGTGGCCCAACACGGCAGTATTGTTGTTGCTGTATTGAAATCGATGGTCGAGAGAGTCTCTAGGAATTGCCGCAATTGCCTCGACCAAAGTCGCAAGGTCTGGATAAGCATTGAACCCTTTTGGCAATCTGGAGTCGCTGCCCGTTGAGCCGCCAAGGCCGGACCTATTTGATAGCAGTTGCCTGATCGTGATCGAACGAAGCGCCTCAGTGTCAAAAGATTTCAAATAGGACGACACCGGATCGTCCAAGTGCAGCGATCCATCATCTGAAAGCAGTAGTACCGCGGTACCGATGACGGGCTTGGTCATCGCATTGACCCGATATATCGCGCCGACTTCCAATTTCGCGCCAACTTCCCGATTTTGCCAGCCAAATGCCCGGCTGGCGATCATTTGGTCACCCTCGAATATCAATAATTCCGCACCGACGATCTCATCCGATGCGGCCCATCGAGCGATCCGGTTTTCGAGTTCTTCGATTGACCTTACGTCGGATTTAGCAGCTTCAATCTCTGAGGCTCTTGCCTCGCGCGCAACCACGCAATGTCCAAGGGTCGAGGCCACAAGGACGCTAGCGGCGATACATCTGGACACTAGAGTAAATGGCAAGACAAACCTCCCGGACTGCGAGAGGGGTTCTACAATCCGATGCCGCGTTTTCGCAAACTTCGGTTAGGTCGGCTTGCGGGTCGTTAGCGTCTGGTCCGCTCCTGGCGCATCCTTAGCGCGGTGAAAGCGGCATCAGATGGGTGGAAAGCGGACATTGCGAACTTAAATGACAACTGCTTAAAAGCAGTGATGGGTCGTCTCAGTAAGCGATATGCAAAGGTTACTAGTCTAGCCGACACTCCTACGCCCAAAACGAGAGCAATCGCAGGTGCCGTGGCGTCGGTTGCCGCGTTTGCTATGACCTATGTTCTTCTAGGCGTAGTGTGGGGCGCTGGGACCGCGATCATTTGGCTTTGCGCAATAGGTGCCGCCGTGGGTGCTGGTTACGCCGCAGCGACTACCAAGTGGGCCTTGGGTGCCACCTACGGTGTAATTGCCGCGATTTGGGTGTTGTTTGAAGCACTAGTGGCATTCTTGGCCGCCGTAGCATCTGCGATCGGCTGAACCTCGGCAATCGGGTCGTGAGCCGTCCGTCCGCTCCTAATACTTCGCTAGCTCGGTAAATCAGTCTCGAATTGGGTGGGAAAGCGGAACCTAGGCGGACCCTGCCTCGCTGGCTTTCCTCAATCGTTCAGCTTGCAACTTGGCATTATCGACAGCGTCCTCTGAACATTCGGCCTCCGCCAGTTGATCGATCTCTTCGGCGGCGCGCTTGACCATTTTCCTGAGCACGATCTTTTCCTGCTCAGTGTTCTTAAGCTTATGACGGAGCGCGCGCTTTTCTTCATCCATCCACACAGACTAGAAAAATCATCGGCTGATGCAAGTATGTCCGCAATCGGGTCGTTACCAGCCGGTCCGCTTTTGACACAGCGCCTGCTCGGTGAAGCTGTCACGAAGTGGGTGGAAAGCGGACGCTATTTTCATTTCCCAGGGCCGGCGGATCAATTCTCAACCTGCTTCTGATACTGCTGCATTCCCTCTAGCGCTGGAAGCCAAGATACTTTCGAAGCGCAAAAGCCCTCAACAACCGGGACCAACTGTTCGAATTGGTCTGCGGTTGACGTTCGCAAGCTTATGAATGGAAACGCAGAATTGTCAGCTGGCAAAGCGCAGATGTGTGTGCCGCATTCACCGCAAAAAGCCATACGTCGCGTCCCGCCGAGGTCGCCTACCTTGTCGAAATAGACCGGATGACCTTTGGTAAATCGGAAATTGGCTGGAGCAACGGCACCAACCGTTCGAAATGCGGAGCCACTAAAGATCTGGCAGTCTCGGCAATGACAAATCCCGACGTGACCTGGGTCCATCTCAGCTTCATATTCTAAGCTGTCGCAGAAACATCGTCCGGTAATTTTCATCGCGCCCTCGTCTCTTGGAGTCACGTTCGACCACTCTGTCTTACAGAATTTGGAAGAAGAGTTCATCCCGCGCTCGACGGGAAAATATATTTGGCGCCATTGGACGTCCGCAATCGGGTCGGGAACGGACTTTCCTTAATTAGCTGCCTCGTTTTTCGGGAAGCAATACTGGCTCATGTTGAACGGCCCTGCGCTTCGAAAGACCATATAGCAGCAAGCCGAATACGATAAGGATTGACGTAGAAAGAACAGCGCTAGCAGGCACCTGCATTGTTAGCCACACGATGAGACTTACCGCTACTGGAATGATCAGCGCCCATCTTAGTCCCATTTCATCAGCTATGCCGCCATCATTTCGCTTCCACATTATCAGTAACGAGCCAACCATTATGAAGAGGATGAGCTGTTCAACCGCAACGCCAAGAGTAATCAAGATTTCGAATGTTCCTGACATGGCTAAAACGGCGACGATTCCCGAATAAATTGCGATTGCTGCTGCCGGTGTCTCAAACCTAGGAGAGACATAAGTGAAGATGTTGGGAAGCAGCCCCCTACGCCCCATCCCGTAGGCGATCCGTGGCATCGCAACAAAATTCGAAAGCTGGTTTGTCGCGATCGAAAAGATGGCCGCTAAGCTAATGATGAGAGCTCCGACTGGACCAAGCAGGGAATATCCTGCTGCAGCGAGTGGACTTTCCGTCTGTGCAGGGTCCGGACTGATCACGATGTAAGCAAGTTGGATTGTTGCATAAAGAATCGCGACAATGGCTATATTCAAGTAGATCGAACGCATAATGGTGCGCCGTGGCTCTTTCGATTCTCCAGCCACCACTGTTGCTGCGCCAGCACCCGAAAAAGCATACGCCAGCAAGATTGCTACAGTTTCGATCTCAGAAAACTGCGGCAAGATAATCTCGGATGGCAATCCGTTGACTCCGAAGCCTGCGACGCAAAGTAGAATGAGCGGTGCGAGTTTGATCGTAGTGCCAGCCCACATCGCAAAAATGGACCTCTTGGTTCCAACGATGCCGATCATCATGAAGGTGGCAACGAGCAATAAGATTGTTGCCGGTCTCATAATTGGCCCATCGAAAATCGGGAAGATTGCAGCCAAGTAAGAAACAAGCACATGAAAATTTGCGGCTCGACCTGCCATGTTGGTGCACAGAATGAACCAACCAACCATGAAACCAGCCATGGGCCCGAATGCGTGCTGGGCGTAGAGTTGTGGGCCGCCTGACTGACGAAATACGGTCGACAGTTTAGCTGCGATGGCTGCCAAACAGGAGTAGAATACGGCGAATACCAAAATGGCGACCGGTGCGAATGTACCTGCGCTCGCGTATAAAATTGCGGGCAGCGCAAATATACCAGCGCCGATCACACCGTTAAGGTTGAGGAGTACAGCTCCACCGAGCCCTATCACTCTTGGCGGTTTTCCATTTTCCAGCAAGTGTCCCCCCCGGAGTGCTTCTGGAGAATGGAAAGGGTTAGGGACAAAGTCAATTTAGCTCAGCTGATCGGCCGGTAAACCTTCGGACAAGTTTCCATTTTTGTGGTCGGCTGCAATCGGGTCGTTAGCGGCTGGTCCGCTTTAGGTCAGCGCACCACTCGGCAGATCGGTCAGAAGCTGGGGTGGAAAGCGGACACGCCGGTCAGCTAGATGTTTATGCTCCTCAGCCGAAGAGAATTGGCCACAACCGAAATTGAAGAAGCGCTCATTGCAAAGGCGGCAATCATCGGACTGATCAGGATACCCATCACAGGGTAGAGAATTCCAGCAGCGACAGGCACACCCAGCGCATTGTAGAAGAGGGCGAAGAACAAATTCTGGCGAATGTTGCGCATCGTCGCCAGCGTGAGTCTTCGTGCACGAACAATGCCATCGAGATTGCCTTTCACAAGAGTAATCCCGGCGCTTTCGATCGCGACATCCGCGCCTGTTCCCATGGCAATGCCAACATCGGCTTGAGCAAGAGCAGGAGCGTCATTCACGCCATCGCCCGCCATTGCGACCTTGTAGCCCTGCTGCTGCAGATCGCGAACAATGCGCGCCTTGTCTTCCGGCAGCACATCCGCGCGCACGTCATCAATTCCCAGACGCTTGGCGATGGCGACAGCAGTGCGCTCATTGTCCCCTGTGGCCATGATTATGCGGAAGCCCAACTGGTGCAAAGCGGACAGGGCAGCGGGGGTGGTCTCTTTCACCGGGTCTGCCACGCTGATCATGCCAGCAAGCGCGCGCTCGATGGCAACGAACATGACCGTCTCACCTTCGTCCCGGCGCGCACCGGCCGCTTCTGCAAGTCTCGCTGGCTCGAGCCCCAGGTCCTGCATCAGCGCCGCATTCCCGAGCGCGACCGACTTCCCGTCGACGACTCCTTTGACCCCTTTGCCGGTTATGGCCTCGAACATCTCGGTATTCGAAAGCTGCAAGCCACGATCGTGCGCGCCGCTCACGATTGCCTCGGCAAGCGGGTGTTCGGAGCCGCGCTCCAGCGTCGCTGCGACACGTAGCAACTCATCCTCGGCGCTGCCTCCTTCCGAGATGACCGCGATGAGGCGCGGTTTTCCTTCGGTAAGAGTGCCCGTCTTGTCGACGATCAGAGTTTCGATCGTCTCGAAACGTTCCAGGGCCTCGGCATTCTTGATGAGTATCCCTGACTGCGCGCCGCGACCCGTCGCAGTCATGATCGACATGGGTGTCGCCAGCCCAAGTGCACAGGGGCATGCAATGATAAGAACCGAAACAGCCGCGATCAGCGCATAAGAGAGAGCAGGCTCAGGACCGAGAATTGCCCAGGCAATAAAGGCGATGAAAGCGACGCCGATCACTGACGGCACGAACCAACCGGCGACCTTGTCAGCATATTTCTGAATCGGGGCGCGCGATCGCTGCGCCTTTGCGACCATCTCGACAATCTGGCTCAGCACCGTGTCCGCGCCGATCCGCTGGGCTTCGATGATAAGGCTGCCCGTGCCATTGATGGTCGCACCGGTGACCGGATCGCCTTTCGCCTTCTCGACTGGAACGGGTTCGCCTGTGATCATACTCTCATCGACGGCTGAGTGACCCTCGATGACCCGTCCGTCGACCGGCACCTTTTCTCCCGGCCGCACGCGAAGGTAGTTGCCGACCTGAATTTCTTCGAGCGAAACTTCTTCCTCGCTGCCATCATCGTGAATGATGCGCGCTGTCTTGGATGCAAGATCGAGCAGCGCCCGGATCGCCTTACCCGTTCCCTCGCGGGCCCTGAGTTCCATTACCTGCCCAAGCAGGACCAATACGATGATTACCGCAGCGGCTTCGAAATAGACCGGCACATGGCCATGCATGTCTCGGAAGCCTGCCGGGAAAACTTCGGGCGCGAAGACTGCCGCAACGCTGAACAGCCATGCGGACACTACGCCCATGGAGATCAGCGAGAACATATTGAGGTTCCACGAGGCAAAAGACTTCCAGCCCCGTTCAAGGAAAGGCCAGCCGCACCACAACACCACCGGCGTGGCAAAAACCAGTTCCGCCCATTGCGCACGCCCTTGGCCGATTGCCTCACGGATCGCTCCAAGGCCGATCATCGGTCCCATGGCGATGAGCAAGACAGGCAAGGTAAGGATTGCTCCGATCCACAAACGACGGGTGAAATCACCCAGTTCCGGGTTAGGACCCTCTTCCGCTTGCGCCGCAGATTCGAGTTCGAGCGCCATCCCGCAAATCGGACATGGACCGGAGTGGGTCTGACGCACCTGGGGGTGCATCGGGCAGGTGAATACCGCCCCCTCGTAGTCCGAAGGAACAAGGTCGTACTTACCACCGCGAGCAGGCTCTCGATACCCGCCAAGGTGACCGCCCTGGCAACTGGCCTGATCGTGATGACCCGACCGGTTATGATCGGCGTCTTTGCTCATGCCGGCCTAGTATATTGGTCACATGGGATATTTGCCAGTTTCCGCAATCGGGTCGTTACCAGCAGGTCCGCTTTTGACACAGCGCCTGCTCGGTGAAGCTGTCACGAAGTGGGTGGAAAGCCGACGTGGCTGAAAATTTAGGCCATCGTCACTTTTGCTACCGGCCTCGGCGGATAGGTAAGGCGTCGCCACAGCCATTCGAGGGGCCCCTGCTTGTAGCGGGAAAGCCAGAGCCGGCTCCAGACTAGCATCAAGGCGAAAAAAAGCAGCCCAATGGCATAGGTCTCTGGAACCTTGAGCGTCCCCATCATCCCAAGTCCAATTCCGTAGAAAATGAAACCCATCACCACGCTTGTCCCGATATAGTTGGTGAGCGCCATGCGTCCCGCATCTGCAAGAAGGCGCCGGATCCGAGGTGTATAAGGAATAATCAAGAGAAACGCGGCCGCATAAGCGAAACCGAGTGGCGCAGTGCCCAATAGCGACGACCAGTGCGACTGTTGGTGCGGCATCTGTTCTGCATATACGATGCCGCAAGGCACACCTATGGCAAGGCCGATCAGCAGAACGCACCACAACAGCCGGCGTTTTCCGATCAGATTTCCACGCACGAGTTGCCGCCCGGCCCACATTCCCAAGAGCATTGTTCCAAGGACCTTAAGGAACCGCCAATCCTCGATACGACCAACAATTCCAAAGGCCCATTCAGACGCTGCGCGAGGCATTAATTCAGCAAGTCCTCCATTGGCGAGGTCGTTGAAGTATTCGCTATTCGTTATCGCAGTCCCGCCCGCTGCGACATAGATATTCATAGCCCAATCCCGCATGGGCGTCGCCCATTCAGGATTCTGGCTATTGACGAAAAAAACCAGGAGAGATGGAAGAACGAAGATCAATACTGCCGACGCCGCGAGCAGAACGCGATCGGTTAGAGGTCGGAAAAGGGGAAGCGTGAATCCGAGCAGCGCATAGAGCATCAATATGTCGCCCGGCCAGATTAGACAGATATGGATCAGTCCGAAAACCAGGAGCACGGCCATTCGCCTTATAAAGATGCGTCGGCCATCGGCACCACGCGCGTTAAGACGCTCAATTTGAAGCGAGAAGCCAAGTCCAAACAGCGCGGAGAAAATCGTATAAAACTTGCCGTCCAGGACGCCGTTAAAAACGGCCGCGAACTGCTGCTGGGTGACCGCTCCCATCAATTCTGGCACGCGTTCACCAGCGAACGGTATCCCAATCCAAACTGGCAGATTGGCAAGCAGAATACCAAAGAGTGCGAAACCTCTAAGCGCGTCGATCTCCGTGAAGCGATCAGATGCGCCAGCAGGTTCAATAAGACTGGCTATCTTCGTCAAATTGTCACCCCATCCCTAAGAACGCATCCTAACCATCTTAGGCGAGCAGTCTAGATTCATGATCGAGCGATGCCGGATGTCCGCAATCGGGTCGTTAGCTGCCCGTCCGGTCTTGGCACATCGTTAGCTCGGTGAAAGCGTCGTAAGATGGGGTGGGAAGCGGTCAACGCTCTGACCAACTGACATAGCAATCAGTGTCGATCATCGCGATAAGCGTTCGACCGTCTTTGCCTTCGAAGTAAACTTTCGCGACCCAACCGGTGCTATCGCCTGCTAACCGCGCCACATCAGATGCGAAATTCCTACGGTATGCCTGTGTTGATCGCTCAAGCATCTGACCTTTTTGCTCAATCGCAAGGGAAACTGATTGCGCAGGTGTCAAATTCCGACAGTTGGCATTCTGCGAACAGCCCGAAACGATAGTACAGAGAATTAAGCTCAGCAGCGGCAATGGGCGGGACATGGCTCACCTGTGCCCCCATTCTCTACTGTCCGCAATCGGGTCGTTATCTGACCGTCAGCTGTTGGCTCGCGTTATGCCCCGCAAATCAGTCACGAACTGGGTGGAAAGCCGACGCTATGCTTTCCCGGCGACTCCCAACAGCAATTGGTCGATTACCTCCCAATCGCCAATAAATTTGCCGTCGCTGGCCCAGAATTGGGCCATCTCCTTCGTGAAGCTCACTAAGAAATCAAAAATGTCCGAATAGTTGCGCAACGGCTCGCCGCTTTCTGCATTGAGGACAATAACGCAGTCGTCAGGCCCGCAAATCAATTCGTCCTGACGAATAAATGAGACACCTCCTATCCGGAAGAAACCCTGTTGATGCCACTGCGGTCGCACTGCCGCGAAGAGGCGGTTGCCTTGCTCAATACATATGGGAATCGGTCTGTAGGGGTCGCGACTAAAGTCCTTCACCAACCCATTGACGCTTACCTGGCCCTCGAAGAGCCTCAATCCATTCGTGAGTCCATAGAAGTCGCGTAACCGACGTGGAATTTGATGATCAATGACCGCTTCTAGGTCTTCCATCTGTGCTGAGCCTAGACCAGGATATAGGCGGTGCAAGTAAGCAAGATCGCCGTTTTGTGGCTGGTGGCATAGCAAGCGCACTTTCCCACTTTCGCGCAGATCCTCGTCGCTTGACCAACGGTCTAGCAAATTGAAAAGATTTTCGGCTGCGTGTGTATCAGTCATCAGGGGGCATCTGACAGGCCAGTTCAATGTCCGCAAACGGGTCGTTAGCGGCCCGTCAGATCCTGGCACACCGCTAGCTCGGCAAATCGGTCACAAAGTGGGTGGTTAGCGGACATCAACGATAAACTTGGAATCTATGAAAATTGTACTTTCTGGGACAACTTCTCATGGAAATTTAAGGATGTTGTCGATCTAGGATTGGAGGGCTGTCCGCACGCGCCCCTTTTTACAAGACTTAGTCACTTCCGTTTGTTATCTTTTGGTCAGGTCGCCTGGAATTGCTGGGGGCGATCCTTATGAAATTTGCTGTTTCCGCACTGGTTGCATGTTGCGCTGCCGCGCCATTGGCATTGTCGGCGGTAGTCTACGCACAATCCTCCTCACCGCGCTATGAATTGTCTGTCGAGCGGATCAACAGTGAGGTTTACAACCCTTGGACCCAAAAGCTGGACACGGTGGAGGTACGCGCATTCCAAGGCGAAGGCGGCGAGGGATTGGTGGCTCCCGTCATGCGCGTTTCGCCTGGCCAGGTTCTCAGCTTGAAAGTTAACAATAAACTTGAACCGTGTTCAGCGGTCCAGATCGCAGAATCCAAATGCTATAACTCGACCAATATCCACACGCATGGCCTGTGGATTTCGCCCAGCGGAAACAGCGATAACGTGATGCTGTCCATCGATCCGGGCGAACGGTTCGAATATGAGTTTGTAATCCCGCCCGACCATCCTGCCGGCACATTCTGGTATCATCCGCACATGCATGGTGCGACGAGCATTCAGCTTGGCTCCGGCATGGCTGGCGCACTGATTGTCGATGGCGACCGTGTTCCTACAAAAACCTCCCCTGGTGACATAGATATCCTGTTTCGTGATGCGGCGGGCAAACCGTTCGGCGAACAGATCATGGTCTTTTCCCAGATCCAGTATGGCTGTTTTGAAGCGGGCGAAGAAAGACCGCGTTTCAACAGGGACATTCTGCCATGGGATATGCCACCATGGGAATGCGAGGACGATGAAGTCGGCACTGTCGACAGTTTCAGATTGTTCAATCCGTTCCCGGAAATGACATCAGGTCGCCTGACCGGGGTCAACGGCAAAGTCCAACCCACCATTTCCGGTTTCGAAACGGGGCGTTTTCATCGGCTGCGAATGATCCATGCTGGCTTGCGCCGCACTGTGGACATGAGCATTCGCAAATTGGCGGATGATGCGCCTGATCTGAGGGACGTTCCCGGCAGCGATCACATCCAGTGGATCAACGATTATTGCACCGGTGAGCCGGTCGAGCAGTTTCATTTCGCTGACGATGGGCTTACGCGATATTCCATGCGGCAAGTCAACAGGTCCCGCCTTACCGCCGGCTCGCGGTATGATGCCTTGGCCTATTTCGAGGAGCCGGGTTCGTATTGCGCTATCAACAATAGCGTTTGGGGAGGGAATGAAGAGCAGCGGCGCATCCTTTCCATTTTCGAAGTGAGCGGTGAAGCTGCGCCGGTCGACAGCGTGTCCGACCTGCTGTCCGAAACCTTGATTGCAGCGGCCGCGCGAAAGATCGACGACGAAAGCGTTCGGGACATGATTGTCGCTGATCTCAAGGATGATTTTTCGCTCTATGCCTTTGCATGGCGCAAACCAGTCCGCGATGAAGAACTGACCGGCAAGCAAGAAGCGACCTTCAGCATTGTCGAGCACGAAGGCGGTGGTGCAACTTTAAGCATCGATGGGTCCCCCTATAAGCATGAGCGAGTCGACAGAACATTGACTTTGGGGGACGTGGAAGAGTGGGTGATCACCTCCATTCTCGGCTCCCACCCATTCCACATCCACGTTAATCCGTTCCAGATTGTCGGGATTGTCGATGACCAAGGGCGTGATGTTACCGTCGAAGGGACGGAGGCATACGATCCTGACTATGCTGGGATGCTTGGAGGCTGGCGTGATACGGTTCTGGTCAAAAGAAACTACCGGATAACCATGCGCACCCGGTACAGGCGCTATGTCGGGGACTTCGTGATGCACTGCCATTTTGCATCGCACGGCGATGAGGGGATGATGCAGAATATCAGGATACAGACACGAGGTGATCGAGCAGCGTCGATGATGCGCCATTAAGCCACATTGAAGGTCCCGATCGTGGTCACAATAAGACAACACTACCGTTCATGAGATCATCAAATCTGGTTGCAGAGCACGCGTCCGCAATCGGGTCGTTGCCAGCCGGTCCGCTTCTGGCACATTGCTAGCTCGACAAATCAGTCATGAAGTGGGTGGCTAGCTGCCATTGGCACTGAGGCCTGCCAATACTGTCGGGCCTCAATTACACCGTATCCAACGAGCAGCGGTCGCGGAATTCGCGCTCCAATCATCCCGTCGCCATCGGAACTCATTCGGCCCGTCGAACTCAACCCACCATTTCACGGGGTCTCCGTCTTCGGTTTGTCTTTTTTCACCTAGTATTTGAAGTTGTAACCCGCGCCGATCGTTGGTCAAGACGCGATAAGTGGTAGTGAAATCAGTGCCGAGCTCATTTAGGCTAATGGAGCGTTGATCGTCATGCGGCTCGAATTTCTGCCCGCTCGCGCAATCCATCTCCACAACATCCCCAGTTTGAACTCGCCAGAGCCCAGCCATTTGCTGAACCCAATCTGGATGTTCTGCTGGAGCTGGTGTCGAAGTGCAGCCAGCCAGCAGAGCGAATGCAGTGATCATTGTGGGCCAAAACGCCTTAAAACCTTTCATCCAGTTATCTCGAAATTTCGGAAGTATAGCCCCAGCATAAGCCATCTTATCGCGTCAGCAATCGGGTCGTCAGCTGCCCGTCCGGTCCTGGCACATCGTTAGCTCGGTGAAAGCGTCGTAAGATGGGTGGAAAGCGGACGTCGACAAAATACACGCTTGTCGTATTAACGCGGAAAAGCTGATGTGAAACGCTCAGCGAGAAAATACCGCTCCATGTGGTGCGCCTTCTCCTGTCCAGCCGTGCGGCCATGTCTGTTCGGCAAAGCTGAAGCCCGGTTCGCCGTCTTGACCCCGGAAATCTTCGTCAATGGTCAGTTCTCCGCTGTCTTCGTCGAGTTTGAGGACATGCAAGCGCTGGCCTGACCGCGATGTTGTAACGACCAGCCTGCCCGAGCCGGGATCCATTGCGGTCCAGTGCACCGCATAATCCTCGCCCATATCAAGACGCGAGACTTCGACTGGATTCTCTCCGTCTGAAATGTCCAGAACTATGAATGAATGGATGTCCGGAACTGCCTGCACCATGTAATTCCCCATGATGACGGGGACACCGCACCAGCTGCCCGGATATTGGTGAACCAGTTGCACCTTGGGTGACGCGGTGTCGATGTCGGTCACCCTTTGAACGCCGCACGACAATGTGAAAATGTAAACGGCACCGTCAGGCCCGATCCTCGGCTCCTGAGGCGAAATATGGCCATTGAGCCGCGGTCCGGGATCGAGGCGGTATGTTCCAATTAGCTCGAGATCGGACAAACGGAACAATTGATAAGTATTACTGGTCAGCAAGAAGTCGTCGCGCATTGGCGAATTGCTCACAACCACCCGATCAATATCCTCGATCACGGCCAAACTGTACGGCAGCAAGCCTTCGTCCGCGAACAATGGGTCAGCATTGCTCACCGAACGCACCAATTTGCCCGCATTGTCGATCTCTACCAAGCCCCCGCTGGTCGAATCCATTGCCATATGGCCATCATGATCGGCGTATTGGAAAGTCGCGAGAACATTACCGTTGGGCAATCGCGCAAAGCTGTGCAGCATGCTGAAACCGCCAAGGCTGGAGAAAGCGCCGATCTGGCGGGGCTGCAGTGGATCATTGAGATCAATCACTGCCGTGCGATTGCCACCGTGATCATTGGCGAACAAAATCCCGTTGGCAGACATTTCGTATTCGGTGTGATGGGCGCCCACGGTCTTGATGTCAGTCACCCCGCTGGAAACCAGCTTGCCGTAATTGGGAGAGTCCGGATCAGCATCAATAACAATGATGAAATTGTTGTCTGCTTTGGCTCGGTCGCCCACCCAGACAAACAACAAGTCGCCGCTCTCGGCTTGGGCATTGGACTGAATGGGAACGAACAGCGCCGAAAGTGAAACGGCGAACATCAAAAGCCGACGAAGCATGGCATTCTCCCTGCATGCGATCGACCCTGTAAGAGCTGCTTACGGGTTACATCGCTCGATGGCCATACATAAATCAGACGTCCGCAATCGGGTCGTTAGCTGACAGGCAGCTTTTCGACAAAAAGGTCCAATAGCGGACAGTCCGATTACGGCCCCATTTCAGTCATTCACGCTGAAGGACTTCGATCGGCAGCTATTGGGCCGAAAGGAGACTGTCCGTTTCTGGCCAAGAAGACCGATTTCCGGTCATTCACTTAGCGGCTTCGCCTCGGTTTGAACTTGGGACCGGCGTAAGTGCGCACTGGGTTTCCGCGCTCCAATTGCTGGTGAATTGACCACTGCTCTTGTCTCACTTGCTCGGTCGCGCTTGAGCGACGCTCTTCCAACACCATTGCCAATTTCAGTTTCGCCAATTTGCGGTTTGCGTGCTGTGATCGCTGTTCCTGTGCGGTTGCAACCAAGCCAGTTGGCCGGTGTATCGCGCGTACAGCGCTATCAGTGTTGTTGACGTGCTGTCCTCCAGGACCGCTTGCTCGCATCGCCTGGAAGTCAATGTCACTGTCGCGCAAGTCTGGCACGTCCTCTGGTACAGGCGCGAGCGCGACGCCAACAAACCAGTTGCGGCGCTTGTGCCTGGGGCGAAAAGGACTTTCGCCGATCCAGAGGATCGTTCCCGTCCGCTCCCTTACAAAGGCGAGCGCCCCATCTCCTGAGACGCGCATCAAAAGAGAGGCCGGTAGCTCGTCCTGAGCATCGAGCACTTCGCACGTCACACCGATCCTTGCGGCTTCGTCGGCAAAAGCCTTGGCCAGCTGCGCAACGACCCAACGGCATTCATCTGGGCCTTTACCGGAGGTCAGATGCAGTATCGCTTCTTTCATGACGCCCTCGTTTTGTAGCTGAGGAGAGGGCGAAGGCGGGCGATCACCCGGATCAGGCCCGTGGCCTCCAGATCGGCAATGACACTGGCAATATCCTTGTAGGCTTCCGGAGCTTCTTCAAAGATCAGGCGGCGGTCCTCGCAAATCACATGGCTGGACAATTTCGTGCGTTGCAAGTCAGCGACGCGATATCGGCGAGAGAGGCGCGCATGGGCATCCTTACGGCTCCATTTGCGGCCCGCGCCGTGCGCAAGCGAGCATAAGGCATCTTCCGCACGGTCGGGCACAGGCTCAACCAGGTAGCTGAAATCCCCCCGTGACCCTGGTATCACGACTAGACCGCAATCCGCTGGTGCAGCCCCCTTTCGGTGCAACCAGCCTTCGCGATGCCGTGTGACGCTATTATGCACGATGTCGAGCATGCATTTGCCAGACATGCCGAGGGCATCAAGAAACCGGCCAGCGATAACTTTCCGGTTCACGATCGCCCATGCCACGGCCTGATTGTGCCGCTGCAAATAGGCGTCAGCGTCCGGAGTCCCATCATGGAGACCGACCGTTCCATGCCTCGCCATTTGCTCTTGCAGGATAGCGTGTCCCAGCCCACGCGAACCGCTGTGAACCATCATCAGAACGCAATCATCCTTTAGGCCAAGCTCGGCAAATCGATCGGGCGCGACGACCTCCTCGATGGCCTGGAACTCAACAAAGTGGTTTCCGCCACCAATGGTGCCGAGAGCTGGGCTGACAAGTTCAGGCGGCAATCCCGCGTCGGCCAGTGCATGTGCTGCGGGTCCATCCCATGGCGCATCAAGACCGTGCAGCTTGCGCTCGATCTTGCCGACCCGGAACTTTCGCACAGCCAGGCTGGTCTCCCATAATGCCATGCCACAGCCGATATCGCTCCCGACAAGATGCGGCCAGATGCGCTTCTGAGACCAGAAAGCTGCGCCCACGGCGATCCCGTTGCCCGCGTGGAGATCGGGCAAGCCGACAACACGGCCCATGCCTTCGAGGCGGGAAGTGGCTTCGAGTTGATCAAGAGCCAAGGGATCGAAGCGAGCGGGATCGCGCGCGACAAGCTTAAGCGAACTTTCCTCGTTCATGCCCGCCCTCCTGCAATCTCGCCATTTGCCACAGGCAATCGCTTGGCTAGCAAGGCATAATCCTTGAGTATGCCATCCTCCGGATCGACGAAGAATTCGCGTCGCCTGAACCAAATGCCGTGGGCGCCGAGAACCTCCCCTTCGAACATCCACTCGCCGTGCCGTCCGATTGAGATCCGGGTGAGAACGAAATCCTCCAGGTGCTCGCGAACGTGCATCTTGACCGTGCTCCCCGTATCGAGGCGCTCACAAATCTCGCTGAAAACGTTGTCCCACGGTTTCCCCCTCCGGCTGCGCAGAAAGCGAACCAATGGAGCAAGGTTCTCATTGAGCGATTTTGTGTAGGGCGCGCTTTCGAAGGCGTGGCGCTTGTGCCCGATGTGCTTCAGCGTGCGATCTTTGGTCCTCTTTAATTTTGGCGACGCCGCATGGCTTGCGCCCCAGCGCGGTCGCTCGACGATGACTTTGAACATGTCAGAACGCATGGCGGCCCTCCATAGCAATGGAGGTCACCTTGCACTGCGCATGCAAAAGGCCTGGATTTGTGAAATGCGCAACGTTCAATCCGCTGCGAATGAAGATCAGGCGTGCTTGTCCGCCCGACAGGAAATTGCCCATGCAATATGTTCCTGAATATTATGGATCGGGAAATCGGTTGTGAGACGAACGATCACAGCTCGCATGATTTGCTCCTTTCCATTTTCAGAAACACGCCGGGATTGGCTGACGTGGTCGGTTAGAAGAATATGTCGGACTAATCAAGTTCTTCGGCGATGCAAGGTCGTTCCGACCGAGCCTGAAAGCCGATGTTGGTGACCAAGATGTCAACTGACTGGCCAATTTGGTGCCGACAGCGAACCGTCCGCTATTGACCCCTCGCGTCGAAAAGCTGTCTGTCGGCTAACGACCCGATTGCGGACGGTCTGCTTTCAGGCTGCGAAGCGCCTAAAGCAGACACTCCGCTTACGCATCGAGATTCTTCGGTTTTAAACACTGGCGGGTCTTTAAAAGCACAAATCGCATGCAATTCTTATGGAACTGCGAGACCCGGATTGAGTCCATGAGATGCTAGAACGACATGGGACTGGCGGAATGGCGAAGAGCAACCATACTGAGCGCAGAAGTCTGGACCTGCGAGTTGATTGCCCTTCGCTTCAAGTTCTGTGATCGTTCGATAGAAGGGATCGATCACGCCACATTTGCCTGTGTCACCACCATGGCGACGGCGCTGCTGATAGTAGTCATCGCGCAGATCGTGGCGGCGAGAGCCAGCTTCATTTTCTGTTGAATCGGGTTTTCGGTCTTTACGTACATTTTCATTCTCCAATGTTTGGCATCGCCGGTTCGTCGGCAACACGGAGAATATGGCTTGGCCGTGTATCACCCTGATATCGCATGGCCGGTTTTCTCGTTTCGATTGTTTCGGTTTCTCAGGCGGCGGCGCGCGAGATCGCTTGCCATGCAGCGGCAATCTCATCGACCATCGGTGCAACGTGGTCGGGACCAGTTTCGCCGTTGATGATCGAGAAGCGCAGCAGCTTGCGGCCCTGCCATTGAGCGGTGCGTACGAAATAGCGCCCGCTGGAGTTGAGCGCCTGCGCCACCGCTTCAGCCCCGTCGCAATGCGGGCTGTGGAACGCCACAGCGAGCTGGTTGAGGCACTGACGGTTGATCACCTCCACGCCGTCCAGCCGCCTAAGCGCCTGGGCGAGCAAGTGCGCCGCGTGGCAATGGCTTTCGATCATGTCCTCGATGCCCTTGCGCCCGAGGCTCTGCATCACCGCCCAGACCGAGAAGCCGCGCGCACGGCGCGAGAGTTCTGGGACATAGTCCGAATTGTTGCGCAGCGGTTCGCCTTCGGGGAGGTATCCCGCCTGCATCGACATGGCGCGGCGGTGGTACTCCTCATGCTTCACGATTGCGAAGCCGCAGTCATAGGGAATTTGCAGCCACTTGTGTCCGTCGACTGACCAGGAATCGGCCAGCTCCACGCCTTCGGCAATGCGCCGCAACCTTCGGCTGGCACGCACCCATAGGCCGAAGGCACCATCGACATGCAACCATGCGCCGTGGCGTTTGCACAGCGCGGCGAGGCGCGTGAAGTCGTCAAAGGCGCCCGACATGATGTGGCCCGCCTGTGCCAGCACGATCCGCGCGGGCGCATCGTCTTCGGCCATGGCTGCCTCGAGCGCGTCGCAATCATAGGTTCCGTCGTCCAGCGAGGGGATCCGGTGCAATTGGTCGCTGCCGAAACCGAGGTACCGCAGCGCAGAGTAATTGGTCACATGGGCATCGTCGGCAATGTAGATCGCCACTTCGGGACAGCCGTAAAGGCCCTTGCGCTCGAAATCATGGCCAGCGCGCTCGAGCACGCACAGGCGCGCAGCGGCGAGCGAAGTGAAGGCTGCCATGGTCGCACCGGTGGCGAAGCCGACCGAACTTTCGGGCGGCAGGTCTAGCACGTCGAGGAGGTATTTCGCGCTTGCCGCCTCGGCCTGGGCAGACGCAGGCGAAGCTTCGTAGAGGCAGGCATTCTGGCCCCAGGCCGCGGCCATCCAATCGGCGGCCACGCCTGCAGGATGCGAGCCGCCGATAACCCAGCTCATGAAGCCGGCATCGGTCATGCCGGAGAGGCCGGGACGCGCAGCACTATCGAGCGATTCGATCACTTCGAGTGGGTCGCGACCCCTGCGAGGAAGTGCGATGTCGAAACTGTCCCGTGCTGCGAGCGGAGCCTGGTGGGGATCAAGCGCTTGGTCGCTGTAGCGACCCCGTGTCGCCAGTTGCGCTGCCTTTTCGAGCAGGCGCTGAGCAATTTTCTTGTCGGGCAAGGAACTCATCTTTTCTGCAACCACTTCGGAAGGAGGGAATAGGCGTTTTCGACGCCGGGCTGCTTGTGGGCGATACCGGCGTCTTCGAAAATGCCGGAGAGCCGACCGTCGTTGAAAGCATCGAACAGGTCGGTCGCCCCGCCGAGGTGCTTCGTACCGACGAAGATTTGGGGGATCGTCGGTGCTCCGCCGCTGCGCTGGGCAAGTGCGGCGCGTACGTCGCCGCCCCATGCCGGATCGGCATAATCGGCTCCGTCGAGATGGACGATGCGATAATCGACTTCCATCAGGTCGAGCAGCTTTTGAGCAGACCAGCAGAATTCGCACCATTCGAGCGCGAAAAACACCAGCGACTGCGTTTCGTCGGCGATAATGGCATCGACATGGGCGAGTGCGCGCTTATCGGCCTCTGGCGCAGCTGCTGCGGGAGCGGCAGCAGGCGTGGCATCGAAGCGGGCACCGGGGGTCGATCGCGAGATTTCCATCTCCGCCTCGTTCATGTCCTCCTCGATGTCACCGAACAGCGGCGTGGTCATGTAACGCTCGCCCGTGTCGGGGATCATCGCCAGCACGCGCGACCCTTCAGGGAGCTCGCTTGCAAGCTGGCGTGCGGCGGCGAAAGTTGCGCCCGAAGTGATGCCGCAGAACACGCCTTCCTCGCGGGCCAGGCGGCGCGACCAGGCAAGCGCATCGGCGCCCGCGACCGGGACGATCTCATCGATCACGCCGTCGGTAATGGCACGCCCCGTGACCGCGGGAATGAAATCGGGGGCCCAGCCCTGCATCGGGTGCGGGCGGAAGCGGGGGTGGCTCGCAGCGGGCGAGCCGTCCTCGGCATATTGCTGAGGAACACCCGAGGCGAGGACCGGCGAATTGTCGGGTTCGCAGGCGACAATTCGCGCCGAAGGCATATGTGCCTTGAGCGCACGCCCTACGCCGGCGATAGTACCGCCGGTGCCGAGACCACTGACGAATGCGTCGAGCGGTGCGTCGGCGAATGCTCGGACGATTTCCATGCCGGTGGTCGCTTCGTGGACCTTCTCGTTATTCTCGTTCTCGAACTGGCAGGGCAGGAACCAGCCGTGCTCCTCGGCCAGTTCGCGGGCCTTGTCGACCATGCCAGTACCCTTGAGCGACGCCGGAGTGAGCACGACCTTCGCGCCGAGGTAACGCAAGATCTTGCGGCGCTCGACGCTGAAACTTTCGGCCATGACGATGACCAGCGGATAGCCCTTGCGCGCGCAAACCAGTGCAAGACCGATGCCGGTGTTGCCGCTGGTCGCCTCGACCACTGTCTGTCCGGGCTTGAGCGATCCGTCCTTCTCGGCGGCTTCGATCAGGCCCAGCGCGAGCCGGTCCTTGACCGAACCCATGGGGTTGGCGCTTTCGAGCTTGAGCCACACTTCGCGGCCTGGAGGGGAGAGCTTCTCGGCCAGCACCACGGGGGTGTCGCCGACGAGTTCGAGGACGGACCCGCGCCTTTCGCTTCCTTGGGGACGGGATAGGGGACGGGGGAAAGGAGCGTTCATGGCGCGGGTCCTAGGCTGTGTTTCGATGCCCATGACTATGCGCGGCCGGCGTTTCAGCCGGATATCGCGCCGGCGTCCTTAATGTTTCAATTGTATCGCTGCAGTGGCCGCACGCCCCTATTCGGGGTCGTAGATATACCCCAGCCCGCGCACCGTGCGGATGACCGCGGGCTTCGACGGATTGTGCTCGATCTTCTTGCGAATGCGCGAAATGCGGATGTCGATGCTGCGGTCGAAGGGGTCCCATTCGCGGTCGTGCGCGCCTTCGAGTATCTGGTCGCGATTGAGCACCCGCCCGCGGTTCTTCGCGAAGAGCTTGAGCAGGTTGAATTCCATCGCGGTCAGCGGGATCGGCTTGCCATCCCTGTCGTATAGCTTGGCCGCTTCGAGATCGAGCCAGGTCTTGCCGAAGGGCAGGCGTCCTTCGGCTGCCTGCGGGTCTTCAACTTCCTTTGCGGAAGAACGGCGCAGCACGGCGCGCACCCGCGCCACCAGTTCGCGCAGGTCCACGGGCTTGGCGAGGTAATCGTCGGCGCCCATTTCCAACCCGACAATCCGGTCGACCGTTTCTCCCGCTGCGGTCAGCATGATGATACGCGGAGCCCGTTCCTCGCCCTGCAGACTGCGCAGAACCGAAAGCCCGTCTTCGCCCGGCATGTTGATGTCGAGCAGAAGCAGTGCCGGTTCGCAGCTTCCCAGCGTTTCCCGCAAATTCGCCGCATCATGCGCCTGCACGGTGCGGAAGCCGTTCTTTTCGAGATATTCTGCCAGCATCGCCCGCAGCGGCTCTTCATCGTCGCAGATGCAGATGAGGGTCGCATCTTCCATGTCAGCTACTCCGTCCGACGATCCTTGCGGCAAGCGCGCGGATGTCCTTTGGTGCGACCGGCTTTTCGAGAAAACGGCAGCCACAATTATCGAGGAAGCCGCGTGTTTCGGGGCTCATCGTGCTGCCCGTGACGAAAGCGATCCGTTCGACCAGTTCGGGACGTTCACCCCTGATCCGCTCGAGGAAACCCTGCCCGCCGATGCCGGGCATTTTGATGTCGACGAGAATCGCGTCGTATTCGGTCGCAGCGCAGGCTTCGAGCCCGTCCTCGCTCGAATGGACCATGTCGACCTCGTAGCTGTCGCGCCGCAGGATTTCCGCGATCAATGCAGCGACGTCGTGTTCATCGTCGATCACTAGCACCTTGCCCGAGGGTTCCCCCGCTTGCTGCAGGGCGGGAGTAGCCTGCTCCATGTGCGCATCCTCGCCGAGCGGCAGGTGGATGCGGAAATGGGCGCCACCTTCAGAAGGCATCAATTCGATCGACCCGCCATGCGCGGTCAGCACGCGGTGGCAGAAGGCAAGACCGATGCCCGTCCCCTGGCCCACTTCCTTGGTGGTGAAGAGCGGCTCGAACACGCGCTTGCCGACATGGGCGGGAATGCCCGGTCCATCATCGCAGAAGTCGATTACCATGAGGTTGCGGCTGCGGTCAGGGCGCGCTGTAATCTCGATCTTGCCGCCTTCGCCCGATTTGGCGATGGCCTGCTGCGCATTGACGAGCAGGTTGGTCACCACCTGTTCGAGCTGGGCGGGATCGCCGGAAAGCGGCGGCAGATCCTTCTTCAGATCGCAATTAACCTCGGCGGTGAATTCCATATCACCTTCGCGCAGGCTGCGAACCGCGTCCTCTACCAGTTCGGCGAGACCCAGCGTTTCCTTTGAAACCTGCTGTTCGCGCGCCATGGCGAGAAAGCTTTTGACGATCTTGGCGCAGCGTTCCGCGGCGTTCTCGATCTGCTCGACCCGCCGCAGAATTTCGGTGTCCTGCGTTTCTTCGCGCAGCATCAGCGCGTGCCCGACGACAACCGAAAGCGGGTTGTTGAGTTCGTGCGCGACACCCGCCAGCAGCTCCCCGAGCGCTGAAAGTTTCTCGGTCTCGAAAATGCGCTCGCGCTGGGCGGCGAGCATCGTGCGCATCTCGATCTCCTTGGTGATGTCCACCAGCGATGACACAGCGACATCCTCGCCGCGGTATTCGATCAGTCGCGACGACACGAGCGCGGGAAAAGTCTCACCATCGGTATTCTTGAGCTGCACCGAGACGTCGTCGACACGTCCCTGCGGCAGGATTTCGGTAACGAAATCAGCTAGGTCCGAGCGCTTGACGAAATGTTCGGCAACTTTCTTGCCTGGGCCGAGGACTTCGCGTGCCGCGGGCGAGCGGTAGATGATCTGACCGTCATCCATTCGCGACATAACAAGATTTGCAGGACACGCCTCCATCACTTGCCGCAGGATCGCATCGGCTTCCTGATCGTGCTCGCTCGCCATTTCTCGGCGCGTCACGTCGCGCTGCGACAGTGCGAACCCGCCGTTCGAGGTTGCGACCAGCACCAATTCGTGGAGGCCCATGCCGCGCATCTCGACGACCGCTTTTTCGCTCTCCATATTGCCGGCTGTCAGGCCACTCTCGAGCCGGCGTAAGCGCTCCTGCACCGTCCTATCGATAACACCGCGCGCAACCCACTCGATCAGCAGCTGATCCCATTCGAGGCCGGGCGCGAAGAGATCTTCGAGCGCCGGATTGATCTGCGCCATAGCGTGATTGCTGTAGAACAACCGCGCTTCGTCATCGAACAGCGCGACCCCCAGCCAGAAATGATCGAGCAATTCGCGGAAAACCGGCGACTGTCCCTGCTCCCCGATGGCGGGTTTAGAGGTGGCTGGAGTGCTCACCTCAATGGCTCAAGCTGCCGTTCCCGGACAGCACCCGGACGAGTTCCACCGCTGTTCCGTCAGCCAGTGCGCCGGAACCGGCAGCCTCGGTCTCATGCGCTTCGCCGAACCGCTCGGCAAAATCAGCCGCCGCGACGATCTCCATCGCTCCCGCCGCTTCGCGCAGGCGCATGGCATCCGCCACGGCCGGTCCGAAAACGTCGTAGATGTACTTCTGCACACCCACCACCGATCCGATCACCGAACCGGCGGCCAGGCCGATCCGGCAATTCCAGTCGACTGGGTGGCTCTTGTTGCGATTTTCGAGATAGCGCACGAAGCGAACCGCTGCGTCCGACACCGACTGGATGGACCGGTCCGATGGATCGGGCATACCGGCAACGGTGATGTAGAGATCGCCAACGGTCTTGATCCGCTCGCAGCCGAACTGGTCGCCGATACGATCGAATGCGGTGTAGATATCATTCAGTTCGCTGACGATCACGCCGGCGTCCTGTTGCTCGACCGTGGCCGAAAAACCGGAGAAATCGAGGCACAGAACCGCTACGTTCTCGTAGGTGCGCGGCGTGACCACGCCGAAAGTCTTGTATTCCTCGTAGACCGAGCGCGGCATCATGTTGAGGAGCAGCTTTTCGACCTGCTCCTTCTCGCGCTTGATCTCTCGCGTGTTGCGTTCGACCATCATCGAATAGGAATCGATCATCGATTCCAGTTCCTTGATCCGGCTGATGTTCTGGCACACCAGAACGGCGACCTTCTGGTTGCCCTCGAGCGCGGGATTGATCGTCATCGCGATCGTCATCGTGCGACGGCGAATGCGAAAGCTTGCCTCGCTCGTGAACTGGCCGGTTTCCTGAAGCGCCCTAATCACCTCCGCAGTATCGATATCAGGAAAGACGTCGCGCAGTTGCTGCCCGGTCTCGATCTCGGCAAACCATTCCTTGAAGGTGTCGTTGAAGAAGCGGAACTTGAGCTCCGATGTGTCGAGAAGGGCAACGCCCACACCGATGGCGCGGAGCAACTGCTCGTTGATGGCTTCGATCGACATGCTCAGTCGTTCACCACGAGGCCGCGACGCTGCGCAAAGGCGCCGACGACTTCCTGTGCGTCCTCATCCTCGACCCCATGGTCCTGGAGAACCTGGGTCAGCATGACGGCGAGCTTGTCGAAATGCGCATCGGAAATCGGGAGGTGGCTGTGGAGCTTCTGGATCTGCACGTCGGTGTAGGAAGCCGGACCGCCCATGACCGAAGACACGAACTTTGTCTGGTGATCGACGATCCGCGCAAATTCGACATCGTCGAAGAATGGGCCGAGATCATCGTCGTCCAGCAGTCGTTCGTAGAGGTCCAGCACGATCTTGCTGACCACCGAAAAACCACCGTATTTGTCGAACATCGATTGCTGTTGAGCCATGATAGCCTCCCCACCGCAAAGCGGCATGCTGCTCTGATGACAGAGCAAAATCAAGCCGCCGCCCGAGTGGCGTATAGGTTCTCGGCGATCCAGAGCTGGTTCGCCTGCATTGCCGTGTTGAGCGACTTGTGCAGGGCAGCCAGTCCCTCAAGGCCCATGTTGTAACCGGCGATCTCGTCGGATAAGCGAAAGATGTCGTGCGACAAGGCATCGCGGACGGCAGGATAATCGTCGAGCCTGCCGCGCGCCCAGCTGTCGGCCAGCAGTTGCGCATCGCGCAGCGCATCGGTGATACCATGCGCAGTAATCGGGTCCTTGAAGTAGCCTGCATCGCCAACCAGCGCCCAACCGTTTCCGCAAGCCTCGCGCATGTGTCCCGGCTGGCCGCCAAAGCTGCGGATCTTGCCGGAAAGGCACGCTCCCCGCAATTCATCCGCCATCTGCGGCATCATCTTACTGGCCGCGTAGGCAAAAGCATCGGCGCCGCGCATGCCGCGCAGGCCATAGGGCCCGTCGTGCGCAGCCGACAGGAATACGCAAGCCTCGCCGTCATTGGTGGGGATCACGCCGCCGCCGCAATCATCGCCCCAGTACCAGCGATAGCCGCGCTGGCCGAGGCCCATGAAATAGCCGAATGCAACCTGAGACATGTTGGTGCCGCGCTTGATCAGTCCCGCGCCGACATGCCTGGCGAGCGAGGAATTGCGACCATCGGCGCCAATCACCAGGTCGCAGGCAATTGTGTGCGTGCCCTGGCGGCCCTTGATAGTGACGCCTTTAATGCGCCCTGCGCCTTCCTTGACAACGCCGGTCATGGAAACGCCGAAAAGCGTGTCGACCCCGGCTTCGCGCGCCGCTCGGACCAGCTGGCGGTCGAGCACCGTTCGGCGCGGCGCATAAAGCGCGCGCGTGCCGAAGCTGTCGGACAGGTCGATATCGATCGGGTCGGCATCGCCGTAGATGAAGGAGGTTCGATGGATCGGCGGCGTGTTTTCCGCAGTTATGGAGTGCAGGACTCCCCAATTGTGAAGCTGCATGACCGCCCCGCGCATCAGCGCATGGGTCGAAAGTGTGTCGCTTCCTTCTGCGGCTCGGTCGATCATCAGCACGCGCGCACCGTGGCGCGCCATCAGCATCGCAGTGGCCGCGCCTGCGCAGCGTGCTCCAACAACGACGGCATCGTAAAGATGTGTGGGACGGATATTGTCGGTCACGTTTATTCTCCTCAGGCTGCTTGCAGGGCGTCGGAAGCTCCGAGCCGGGCGGCAATGACGGGGGCGAGGGCTTCGGCGTCGCGGCCGACACCGTCGATGAAACTGGATGCGCGGTGGCGCATGAAGGGCAGGCCCAGCACGTAGAGGCCTGGCGTGTCGCACAGGCCGCCCTCCTGCCTCAGTTCGCCGTCTGCATCGCAGGCATCGAAATGGATCCAGGAGTAGTCGCGCCGGTAACCGGTCGCCCACAGCACGGTGGAAATCCCGTGTCCGGCAAGGTCGATGGCGCCGTTCATTGGCATGAGGAGGCCGGTGTTCTGGCGGGCGGCGGGGTCCTCGGGAGCATCGATGCCTGCTGAGCCGATGAAGGCATCGATCTGGCTGAGCATCCGCTGGCGGCGGCGCTCGCCAAGGCCGAGGCTTCGCGCAAGATCATCGGCAAAGCCTACGACGTTGCCTGACGCGCCAGAGGCATGGCCGGCAATGATCACACCATGGCGCGCGAGGCTGTAGAGATCGATTTCGCGATTATCGTCGCTGCCGATCAGCTGCATCGAAGGCTGGGCCATGAGCTGGGCGGGCGAGCGGCCTGTCGCGGTCGGCTGAGCAAGAAAGCCGCTGGCATCAAGCCAGTCGAACAGGTCACGGCCGCGATAACGGCGCGGCGAACGCACGTGGCTGCCTGCCGCGAGGATGGTCTTGCGGCCCGACGCCGCAATCTCGCTCCCGAGCTGGACGCCAGTTGCCGAAGCCCCGACGACAAGAACGCCGCCCTGGGGAAGCTGCTCGGCGCCGCGATATTGGGTCGAGGCAATCTGGTAGAGGCTTGGCGAAAGGTCACGGCCCCAAGACGGAATACGCGGTCGGTCGCAGGCACCGGTCGCAACGACAACGCTGCGTGCGATCCAGCTGCCGCGCGAAGTAACGGCACGAAAGCGGTCGCCCAGCTTCTCGAGCGCGAGCACGTCGATATTCTCGATAACGGGAAGGCCCTGGCCCGCTGCATAGTCCTGCAGCCGGGCGGCAAGGTCGCCAGCACCGAGGAAACCTTCCTCGCGCCCTGCCAACTGCTGGCCGGGCAGGCGGGTCATCCAGCCTGGAGTCAGCAGCCGCAGCGAAGGCCAGCGCGCCGTGCTCCAGCGATTGGCAATGCTGCCACGTTCGAGCACGACGTTTTCGATTCCTGCGTCGAGCAGGCTGCGGCTCATCGCGAGACCGGCCTGGCCTCCACCGATAATCAGGCAGTCGATGAACTGTGTCATGGGACGAACTCCGTTGGATTGGTCCGTCCCTTTTCGCCTGCCAACGTATCGCTCTTGTGCCGCCAAATGCGGTTTTTTGTTTCAAAGGTTTCAGCAGCGACAGCGAGCTCTGGTGGCAAAAGGAAGGCCCGCCGGTCCTGAAGGCCGACGGGCCAGTGTTGCGGCAACTCGGGTCGCGAAGAGCGCCGCCATACTTTCGGGGGCTTGGGTCAGCCGACCTTGGCGGCAACCGAGACGGGGACGCCGTTGGTCATCACGTCGAACACGGCCGAACGGGCAACCGACTGGCGCACGATCTTTTCAAGCGTTTCGTCATCGGCATTGCCCTTGATGGCGACAGTAACGCGAACGCCCTGGAAGCCGTTGCGAACCTGCGGGTCGAGACCGAGGATGCCGTTGAGATCGATATCGCCCTCGACCGTGCATGCGACCGATTCGAGTTCGACCTGACGCATCGAGGCGATGTTGCCGATGCCGGCAGTCAGGCAGGCCGAAAGTGCGCCGAGCAGCAATTCAGCCGGGGTCGGGGCATTGTCGGTCCCGCACAGCACTTCGGGGTGGTCGCCTTCAATTGCGTAGGTCTGGTTGTGCTCGTTCTCGGAACAAGCGCCGTAGAAGTCCTTGAACTCGACGCGGCTATGCGTACCGGCAAGCCACTGGCCATTGGCGCGGAAGGTGAAGCGCGCGATTTCGCGCTGGTTGTCGACCGCACCGAGCGTGGCGATGAAGGTCGGAACGTCGACGCCGTTCATGGCGACGCGAGCGGGCTTGGTCATGGTATTGGTCATTTGTGGGTCTCCATTCAATCTCTGCACTGCCCGCCACCGTGACGGGAGAACGAGTGATTGAATGGGCCGCCCATGTTTCTGTTGGATGCCGCAACGACCGGTATTTCATTTCAGTTGTTTCAAAGTTCAGGAACGAGATCGTCCGCTTTTTTGATTGAACAGAAGAGCTATGACTGTCCGCTTACCACCCATTTCCTGACCGCTTCGCCGAGCTGGCGATGTGCCAGCAGCGGACGGGCCGCTAACGACCCGATAGCGGACCTTGGGCGATCTTGCTAAATTGTGCCGCATGTCAGAGCAAAAGCCTTCAATACCCAAGAGGTTTCAGATCGCCCGTCGTTGGCAATGGCCGGCTGCTGTTGCCTCAGCACTTTTCTTCTTGAGTTGCCTGATAGGCTGGCCCCTCGATGCCTTCTGGCCATCAGCAGTTGGTCTAGCCTTTTTCGTTCCAGCGGTTCTGCTGTTCAACATCAAATGCTACGCCTGTGGCTTCCCTGCATTCGCTGATCATCAAGCCAATGAGCGCTTGAGGAACGATGACCGTTTCTGGACTAGGTTCTGGGGCAAGGAATATTCAGGTGTGCACCTGCCTCTACGGACCAGTTGCTCTAAGTGTGGGGTGAGTTTTGTTGGCGACGATAACAAAACACGTGAATTCAACAGCGTCCGCTAACCACCCATAATCGGACATTGGCGGTGCTCATTAACGGAGCAAAGCTGCCGGTCTGCTTTCAGGCATTTGCAGGGAAAGCCTGAACGTCCGGAATGAGGGCGCAAAGCGGAAGTCATGAGATAGGCAGGCGCCAAATTGCCAGGCCTAGGCAACTGGCCCTGATCAAACGACAGCCGGAGTCAGGGTTTGGTGCTACGTCACTGGAGGTGGAACTCGACTGATGATGATCGACGATGCCTCAAGCTTCGCCTTCGCTAAAGCGTGCGACAACTGCATCCGAAGCAACGTTGCTGCCGAAATCCCAAATGCCTTTTCGAAGCGCATTGCCATGAGAGGAGTGAGGCGAGCATTACCGTCGAACACTCGGGTCAGAGCGGACCTAGCAACCTGTAACTGACCAGCAGCACTGGTTACCGTCATCCCGTAGGTTTTGATCACCTGTTCGCGCAGCCATGGCCCAGGATGGATCGCAAACCTCTCGTGCGATTCTACCGCCATGAATAGAACCCTTCTAGCGATTTCCGCGATCCCGGGACCGTCTCACCGCGCGTTGTCTGGCACTCATTCAGTTACGTTCGCGTTCTTCTCCGAGCAGGTATCGGGTGTTGAGGGTTTCGGCGACCGCACCTTCGACGATTTCGTCGAGCGGAGTGACGAACGCGGATGTGTGAATGCATCTTCCATCGGCAAAGCGGTTCTTGCGGTCGCTGGATACGATCCCGACTAGAAGGTGCGTGCCGGGATAGTCGGGCAGCGGTAAAATGATCCAATCATGCAAGACGGCATCGTACCCTTGTCCTGATGTTGCTGGCGTATTGGCAAGTGAAGTCTTCATTGCACACGCTCACGCCACAGGACGAGGGTGGTAGGCGGCGAGCATGTAAATGGCCCAATCATCTGTAGCGTTCGCTCAGCAAGTACCGAGCGACATCTTCCAGGTCCTTGCGCTTTCCGCTCGTCATCAGAGACATCGCGCACCTGCCTCCAAATAGCGGAGCTCGATTGGGCGCGCGCACCCAGCCTTTCGATCGATCATGGTTGAGCAGGATCACCAGCGATGCGTAGATTGAGAGGACACAGCCGATGCCTTCCAGTACATCCTTGGTTAGCGACACGTTATCGCCGGCTCGAAGACGCTCCATCCAGTCCTGCAGGACCTTTTCGTCGCCGACCCCGAGGAGGTGGCATTGCTCTGAAGCGGTCATGTCCCAATGCGCTGCGATATTACCGAAGGCATGAAGGCAAGCGCTATCTCTTTTCGTACTTTCCGATCCGACCGAGGGCGTGCCCATCAGATGTAAACCCCGGACTCGATTGCACCGATCATATCGATCACGAACTCAAGACCTTCGTCCGACTGCTCCGCACGTTCGATAGGTGTTTGGCCATCCAGCCAGGGATGGGACTTGTTCATGAATAGAAGCGTGGAGATCAGGTCGCCGGCATATAGACGAGTGGCGGCTTCGATAGCTGCTTGAGTTGAGCGGGCGCCGATGCCCCCGACGACCTGTACTCCGTTCTGAAGCATCTTTCGCGCTTCTGATGTGCGGCCACTTTCAAGAAGTACCGCCAGATTCAGCTCATTCATTTTGCATGGCATGCTCCAATTAAGAGCCGCAGGAGCAGTCTTTCCGAGACTACTGTCTCGATCAAGGTTTACGGAGAGGTAATAGAAGTGGCCTCCGGCATTGTGCGCTCAGGAATTCAATCATCACGTCGCGCCAATACCGCTAAGGGGCTCCATTCAAGATCCTGAGGTCGGTCACGAATAGTTATTCCGGCAGGCAGATGGAGTTGAACCTTGGAACTCCCGCGGGTTCTTCCCACCTCTTCCCAGTCCGTAGAGATTGTTGTGACGAACCCGTCTGGGTCGACAATTTGGCAACGCTCTTTGCCTCTCCATCCAAGGAAGGAGACAGAAACATCGCTAAGCGTGTCGAGACCCTCTGCCTGCAGAAGATCGCTCAATGCGAGAGAGAGTTTTTCCAATTCGTCGACAGCGAAAAAGCCATTGAAAGAAAAATACATGCCAGTCCTCCATCTGATAGGGGCGGACCGGCAGAGCCGGGTGTTCGTAACCTGAGCTCTCGCCAAGGCGCCGCCGCCTTTAGGCGGAGCCTTGGACATGCGCGACGGCCACCCGGCCACTGATATGTGACCGGCCGAGAACTCTGGGGTTACGACGCCCCACCGCTGGGACTCACCAGCGATGTCCGATGCGTCGCAGAACATTTGCGGCGATGCAAGAGCCTTCCAGAATCTTCCTGATATGAGCAAAAATGGGCAAAAATTGGTCGTTCTCGTCCCATTTCGTGCCATTTGACCAACCCGTTGATACCAAACAATAGTGTGTAAGGATCAGCGTCAAATTTGGCCAAAAATGGCCTACAAACCGAACGATCTATCCCCCTATCGATCCGCGACATCGACCTAAATCGGAGCGCGCTCAAATTCGCGCTAATAGCCCAATATTGGAGATATCACGATAAAGAACGTTATCGTGAGTTTGGGGCATTATCTTGTTCCAATGCTGGTTCGCCAGGAAGGGGAGGGCAGGGCCACTCCATCTGACCGAGTGAGCCAATGCTAAGGTTTGGTTTTCTTAGGAGAGGTCCTTGTCGGAACCGCTTGCAATCTAGTGAGTGCATCAAGGGAGTCCTGATGCCGCTCGAAGAAAGCGAGCCAGGCCTTCAGTGCGCCCATTTCGCCGACCGCCGCGTACATTGCTTTGTGCGAAGCCACTAAGAGTTGCAGGTCCGCTTCCAAGGAGGCAATCTTCTGTGCCTGTGTTTCAATCTTTGCAGCCAGCGTGTTCTTGGAATCTTTTAATTTTGCTGCAGCAAGTCGTATGTTTTCTTGGCGTTCTTTAGCCGCTAGATATAGTTCACGGATGGCAGGGGGTCTCGCGATATCCGTGGGATGACGAAACAATTTGGGCAAGCGGGCGATGATGTTCCGGGTCGTTATGTTCTCGTCCTCGAGGAGCATTTTCTCCAGCACCGCTCCGAGCTTTTCCAGATCCTGATCCGATAATGACACGTGCAATTCTTACTGTTGAGATCGGATCGCAGTATCTATCACCGTTGCTGAGCGGTCTATCGGCCTGGCGAGATCATGGCCATTCGGGAACACTTGACTGCCGGGCTTCGCGGCAATTGCCAGTTTTAGATTCTCAATGACCGTAGATGCATGAGATATCTGATTCCTGATGCCCGGACTGTCACCGGGCCGGCGCTGGGCCTCGTAGAGGTGCTGCTCCATCCGATCGAGCAGCTGATTAAGATTCTGCTCTTCTACAGGATTTTCGGTTCTGGTGAGATTTCTGCAACCGTTGAAGCATTCGAGGTGCTTCGGACAAGGATCGACCGTGAAACTCGAAAGGCAAAATCCATACGGAGTAGCGTGGAAACCATCCGCCTCTGCGGCAAGGTATCGAAAGGCCTGTTCGTCACCTGACTCACGCTGAATCTCGAGAAATTCTTCTACGATGGGGCCTCGCATCCTTCTAGCCAGCATCAGTTTAGCGGTGTCGTGAAGTCTCTCTGGAAGCGCGGCTGCTTCCGGGGGAAGTTCAAGCTCAATGATTTGTTCGCGCAAGCTCCTATGATCATAAGCGCCGCTTTGGGCCGTGCTCTGCCTGCCATATCGCTTTGTGATCATGGCATCGGTTATGCCTAGTCGGAACAGCTCGGTGTTCTGGAGGTGCCGAAGGCTATGGGTATTCAGGGAAAGCTTTTTGTCGTCTTCCGTCTCGCCATAGCGGTCAAACAGACCGCTTTTTTTGCCGGAAAGTTGCAAGATGATGTCGTCGGCCGCTAATCGCCCGACAGAAAAGTATTTTGTGACATCAACAATTCCGCCATTCCGATCCTCGATGAGCGCACGCGAAGGCTGAAGAAACAGGAGTTGGTGAGGATAGAATGGCTTGCCGTCTGTCGCGATAAATGGACTGATATCAGACAGTTTGGTGGGCATTTCCCTCTTCACAAATTCTTCAACTTCGCTCACCAAAAAATAGCAACGCGTATCGATCGGGCCAGAAATTATCTTGCCTTTCTGGTCTCTGATCGGGGGGCCGCCTTTCTGGCTTTTCCAATACTGTCGTACTGGCTTGCATGATGTGGAACTATAATGGGCAACTTGCTCCGCCCTGATCGGATTTAAGAGTTCGCTATTGTGTTTTTGGAGGTACGAATCTTTAAAGTCCGGGCTAATCGGTCGGTTCGAGATTTGAACAGATCCCGCAATCCGGGTGTACATCTCATCCGCACTGACCAACGCGGTTGGCGAATATTCCGGAATCAGCCGGCCGGTAGTTGACTGAAGCTTCAAGCGCGCCCTCAATGGAGCGGTTGCCTTGCCTATCTCACCTACAAGGTCCTCGATGATATCAGCAAAGTGAGGAGGGATTTCCTGATACCTCTCCACAAGACGAGACTGCGCCCCTGTCTGGCCACCTTGCTTAAGTGCAAAATAGCGTAGTGACAGCGCCTTTGAAAATCCGCCCAGTTCTCCTGCTGAACGACCGTCGACCGCGTAGTAGTCCTTCCACCGTAAGCAGTTCTCCGGGATCATAACGACTTCACCAATGCGAAGACCTGTCAAAATCTGAAGCTTGATAACGGCGAAGCGGACGCGATCAGTAAACGTCCGTGGCCTCTCCGTGAAAACTATCCTGACCAGTTCCCAGAAAGCGGCTGTCTCAGGAAGCTTTTCAGCAGACTTGCGTTCATGCAGCTCCCGCTTGGCGTGCACATTGTGGTTGTTTCCTTCGCGCAATTTTTGACGAGAGACTCTCTCTTCACCCTCTAGAGCGCTGACGCTCTCATATGGTTTTGCATAGGTCACCAGAGGACAGTATTTACTCAAGTGGTTCGCATCGAAGAGGACTTTAGCGACCATCGACAAGTTCATCGCGAGTTTACCCGAGGTTCCCGACTGCAACGCAATGTTATAGGCCTGCTGAAGTTCAGCAGGTCGCAATTCCCATGGTGGAGTTTGACCTGCGCAAAGGGAGATCGTTCTTATCGCTCGCGCATGCGCAGAAGCGTTCGAAACTTTGTTCTCCTTGATAAATAGTTCATGTGAAATGCTGGCCTGCAAAAACTCGCGCCAATCCTTCGACATTAATTCGGATGGTCTACAGTTACTATCCGAACATTTTGATACCTTGCGAAGCAACTCAATATCTCGCAGTAGATGCCCAAAATTGGACATCCAAATTTCTCTGTCTGGAGGCAAGCCGACCGCCGAATTCAGACCCCAGCGTTGAGTTTTGGCAACCTTGCCAGTCACATTGTCAAACTCGGGATTCCAAATGAGGTCCCTCGCGATAGCTGTGGATCGCGCAAGCTTTAACCAATTAGCGTAGAATTGGTTCATGACCGCTGCTCTTTGCATTGATCAACGAATGCCTGGGCGATGGATATCGTTCGCTTAAGTTGTAAGTAAGCGGGCGACCTCTCATCACCGAGACCAGCCTTGAAGAAATCCATCACTACCGTGCGAAGCGTATCGACAACATGCTGATGGATTTTAACGTCACTGACCGCTAGAAACTTGCGGCACCCATAGCAGCTAAGGACCGGATTTTTTTGGCATAGCGATTGCGGTGAGTCGCACGCTCCGATCCCGGCGATCGGTGAGCCATGAGGCATTCCTCCTATCTGACGCTCTTCGGGAATGCCCATCAAAGCTCTTTTGTCGATTATTCTTGTTCGATGAATCTCTGGTAGAACCGAGTAAACCGGCGAGATTGCCAAGGCGTCATTGACAAGTTTGGCTTGGTGCGGACTTTGATCGAAATAGACGTTCCCGACTAAAACGCTATTGTGCTGCATGAAGTCAGCTAGTTCGTCCGCTGAAGCGCCCATATCAACTTGGCGCTGTGCACTTGTGTGACGAAAGTCAGTAGCGGTCCAACGCGTCCCGGTAAGAGATTCAGTTCGATTTGCGATGCACCTGGTAACTTCATCGGGGGTAAGACCAAGAAGCTTTCGGTTCGGATCTGCGGACGTATCTTCCATGTCTCTGAGATCAAGAAGCGATCGAACTATTTGAGCCCAATCTTGCCTTACTTTACGTGTGATATGGATGCGCTGGGAGTTTCGTTGCTTCTTGATCACAGCGGCTGTGATGTGGACCACGCCACCTTTGTGCACTCGGACATCTGCCACCTTGATACGAGCAATTGTTCCACATCGAAATGCGTGTTGATCGGCAAGAATTATCGCGGTCGCATCGATCAACCTGCGGAGGTCTACGCTATCATTGCTCGACAGCGATTTCGCGGTCTCATCAATGAAACTATAGATTGCCTTTTGGTCCGCGACGGGGATGAAGCACTCACCTGATCGGACGATTGCAAAGGGATCTTGACGAGGCGAAGGCAGGTTCGAAACCATGGAATGGTAGGGAGGCGCCCAGCTACCCACACTTTCTCGACAAAAGCAGTGAAGGACCTTTTTTAGGCAGCTTGCCTCATACGGATGCGTGAATTCTGGCAGCAAAGCTGTTGACCAAACATCTAGAACCTTTTGCGGCGTTTGATGGGCCAAGAAGTTTACAATTTTCGGTGTGGCTTTTTCCACGAGTGCGAAAATATGGTTGAGCCAGATTTTCGCGCTGGACGGATCACCGGATTGTAGCAGATGGGCAGTAATTAATACTATGACCCCACTTTGAAATTCGGACAAAGGCGCAAGGTCATATTTAAAAATCCTCCCATCGTCGTGAAGGATAACTTCTTTTGACGCGCTATCGAATCTAAGAATTCGGTCCTTCTCTTCAAAATCATCCCAATATTTCACTGCGCGGGGTAGTGGGGGCAGGGGAGGCTCGCTTCTGCCTTCGGGAAACGAGGCTTTGGCAAATTTGGCAGGGAGGGAACTCACGCCAGGTGCTCCAAGGTGCGGATAGCGGCGACGTAGTTGTCATAGTTGTCCTGCCTGACGGTGTCGGATTCAGTCTCGAAGTACGCCCGAGCATACCGCATGGGCATCACAGATTTTTCATTCCAGCCAAAGAAAACTCTGAGCCTTTCTATAGCTTTGGCATCGAGGTTTCCGTTCGGGCAGTAACCAACAAGCCGCCGCACAGCGCAGGTGTGGCGCAGGTCATGTGGCTGGACGTTTGCTTTACCTTGCCGATGTAAGGCTCGAACCGCATCTGCCCTGAGCTCGCCGCTCGCCATCTGGAATATCTCGTTCACTTGACGCACAGAGAGCGGACGACCGCGTTGCGAAAGAAAGAGGAAAGGCCAATTACTAACCGGTCGGGCCTCGAGATATTCTTCGTAAGCTTCCAATAGCTCTTCGCTTATAGGTAGAATGCGACGAGCGATGGGGTTCTTGAGACTGAGTGGCGGAGACCGTGGATCAATGAGCGACTTGGGGTTTTCGTCATCATCGAGGTCGCTGAGCACCATCCACGAAATTAGCCGTCCAGCGCTATCGTCGAACTCGGCGTTGATGGAATTCACGTAAAGAAGAAGCATCTCACTGCGACGAATTCCCGTTTGCAGCAGCGTCAGGAAAATGAGGTAGTTACGAGACCGGGTTCGTCCGCACCGAAATGGATTTCGTGCCGAGCCAGGATTAAAAATTTCATAGAGGTCCGATACGACTATGGATGGCAAAGATCTGAGGGGCGCAGGCTGTTTATCTCGACCATCAAAAGAGAAATTACTGTAAGCAGTTTGAAGCAATCTGACTTGCCTCTTAATCTCAAGCCAGCGGTCGTCCTCTATCTTTCCAAGGTCCTCCAAGACGTACTCGAGAAACGTGATGCACCAAGCCCAGCGTTTCGTCAGGTCGACCTTTCGCCGAGTTGCATCGTTATTGAGCTTCTGTAGATGACTGTTGAGGCAGATTCTGATCTTTGGGAAATCCAGCGACATCATCGTGATGTCGAGACTTGTCCCGTTGACTTCGTAGGCAGTGGCGTAAAGCTGGAGCAGTGCTCTGGTCGCAGTCTCCCGAGTAGACCGCGCATGAGCGAATAGGCACAACTGGGTCCATCTGGTCAGCCAGAAATGAGGGATATGCCTATCATCGCATCCGACTGTCCCGCGAAGTGAGGGTGGGACCAGTGGCGAGTTCAAACGTATCTGCTTCAATGTTCAGTTCCCGAATCCTGTAGCGTTTATCGCCGGGCAAAATTCGGGAATCAATGCGAGATAAGGACCTCAACTAGCTAGAAATACGATATTTTCCTGCGATCAGGATCTTTCAGGACCTTTGATTGATTGAAATGCGGCGAATGGTGGTGCGGGTCAGATGAATGGCATCCGGAAATATATTGCTGGATCTTTCAGGCAATCGTTCGATTTCAAAGATCGAAGCGCGCGTATTTTTCCTGTTTGGAGGATTTTTGAGGATTTCGAGGACCGGTTTTAGGATTAGCCGCATGGATTGCGCTGAACGCGGCGATCGTCTGGCAAAGTGAGCTAAACTTGACTTGGAGAACGGACTAGATTGAAGGAATTGCTACAAGGATGAAATGGCCCGGCCTTAACATAATATATATTATCATTCCAGTATTTGGGTTTAGCGGAGGAGGCTCCCTACTCCCCGCACAGATGAAATTGGCCAACACGCATGTCCGAACAGCTCGACCGCTTGCTCAACATCATGGCACGCTTGCGTGACCCGGTTTCCGGTTGCGAATGGGACACGGCTCAAAGCTTTGAAACGATCGCTCCCTATACAATCGAAGAAGCCTACGAGGTCGCCGACGCTATCGAACGATCCGATATGGCGGATCTACGCGGCGAACTTGGCGACTTGCTGTTCCAGGTCGTCTTCCACGCCCGGATGGCTGAAGAAGCAGGACATTTCGCTTTCGCAGACGTCGCGAAGTCCATCGCAGACAAGATGGAAGCCAGGCATCCACATATCTTCGGCGACGAAGACGGCGTGATGGAAGATAAGCGCTGGGAAGACATCAAGGCAGCCGAACGCACCGCGGCCGGCGCCACCAGCGCGCTTGAGGGTGTCGCGATAGCGTTACCGGCTTTGATGCGGGCTCAGAAACTCCAGAAACGCGCTGCGCGCCACGGCTTCGATTGGCCCGACACGGAAGGCCCCCGCGATAAGGTTCTTGAAGAAATCGAGGAACTTAGATCAGCCACTGAATCTGAAATCGAGGAAGAGGCTGGCGACTTTCTTTTCGCAGCAGTCAATCTCGTCCGCGCTTATGGCATCGACGCAGAAGATGCATTGCGTGCGGCAAACCGGAAGTTCGAAAGACGCTTTCGGACGATGGAAGAAATTGCGGGTGGAGACTTCGCCGATCGCAACCTGGCCGAGCAGGAGGCGCTGTGGCAGGAGGTCAAGCGCCGTGAGAAGGCTGCGCCTTCGTCATAGGGTCTCGAACTGGCCGAGTTCCTTGGGGTTGAGCCTCACCACGAACTTGCGCATCGGGCCATCCTCGCCCTCGCCTGCATCTTCCTCGGACAGAATTTCGCCGTGTGCGTGCAGCCAGGCAATTCGCCGCCCATCGCTCACCGGCAGTTCGAATTCATGAACCGACGCCTTGGCGGTCAACATATCGCCGAGGCGTTCGAGAAGTTCGGGAACACCCTCGCCGCTCAGTGCAGAGGTGAGAACGATATCTTCGCTCATTTCGACCTGAGGTTTCAGATCTGCCGCTCGTTCTTCGTCAAGCAAGTCCCACTTGTTCCAGACCTCGAGGATCGGAATGCTGGACGCCCCATCTTCGCCGTCGATGACCTCGAGGTCTTTCAGGACCCGAAGGACCTGGGCCTTCTGCGCCTCGGCCGAGGGATTGGAGATATCCCTGACGTGGCAAATGACGTCGGCAGCAGTCACCTCTTCAAGCGTCGCGCGGAAGGCGGCGACGAGCTGCGTCGGCAAATCCGAGATGAAGCCGACCGTATCCGACAGGATGGCTTTCTCGACACCGGGCAGCGAAATGGCCCGCATCGTCGGATCGAGAGTAGCGAACAGCAGGTCTTCGGCCATGACTTCGGCGCCGGTCAGCCTGTTGAACAGTGTCGACTTGCCGGCATTGGTATAGCCTACCAACGCAACGACCGGCCAGGGTGCCCTCTCGCGCCGTTCACGATGCAGCCCGCGCGTCTTGCGGACTTGTTCGAGTTCCTTGCGCAGCCTGCCCATGCGCTGGCGGATCATCCGGCGGTCGGCCTCGATCTGGGTCTCACCGGGTCCGCCAAGGAAGCCGAAGCCGCCGCGCTGGCGTTCAAGGTGGGTCCAGCTGCGGACGAGCCGGCTCTGCTGGTAATCCAGGTGTGCGAGTTCGACCTGCAGGCGACCTTCTGCAGTCGCCGCACGTTCCCCGAAAATTTCCAGGATCAGGCCCGTCCGGTCGATGACCTTGCGTGAAAGCTTTTCTTCGAGGTTACGCTGCTGGATCGGGCTTAGCGCGCCGTCGACGACAACGAGTTCGGCCTCATGTTGTTCGCAGGCGATACGGATATTATCGACCTGACCTGCACCGAACAGCAGGTTCGGCCGCACTTCCCGAACCGGAAGGACGAAGCTGTCCTCGATCTCGATGCCGATGGCGAGCGCAAGCCCCTCGGCCTCGCTCAGACGGCTGTCTGCGTCGAGATCATAGGTTTGCCCGCGAATGTCGGGGCAAATGACGAGGGCCCGCGCACCGCGCGAGACTTCGCCCAGAAGGTCGTCGTCGAAAATCAGTTGTCGTCCTCGTCCCAGTCTTCGCTCAGGTCGACCGGCGTTGCAGGCTGGATCGTCGATACAGCGTGCTTGTAAGCCAGCTGCACATAACCGTCGCGCTCGAGCAGCATGCAGAAAAGATCATAGGCAGCAATCTTGCCTTGCAGCATGACGCCATTGACCAGGAACATTGTTACCTGTGCCTCTGCCTGCCGGACCCGGCCCAGGAACACGTCTTGCAACAAGCGCTGCTTCGCGTTCGAGCCCTGGCTCTCGAATTGGCCGGCATCGATCGGTTGGCCGGGCATGATGGTGCTCACGGCATGTTTGTAGACCAGCTGCGACTGGCCATCGCGGCGCAGCAAGATGGAAAAATTGTCGAACCAGGTGACGATGCCCTGGAGCTTCACGCCCTTCACGAGGAACACCGTTACCGGTGCCTTTTCCTTACGCAGCAAGTTGAGGAATGCGTCCTGCAGGCTGGGCGCCTTGCCCTTGGGGGCTGTTTCTTTCGCTGGACGCGGGCGTGCCGAGAGAGTGCGTTCGCCAGACATCGTTGTGTCTCCTGTTGTTGGCCGCCCCGGTTCCGGACGACGATCTGGACGCCACCACCGCGTCCGGGCACCAGATTTCCATCCGGATTTGAAACGCAATGTGCCGTGTAAGACACTTGTTAGCAATAAAATAAATGTGACAGGCCTGCGGCCTATGCTTGTCGCGTTACTTGCGCTCGCTGCCTTTTCGCTCGGCCATTCCGAGCAGTTTGAGCTTCCGGTGCAGAGCCGACCGTTCCATTCCGATGAAGCTCGCCGTCTTGGAGATATTGCCGGAGAAACGGCGGATCTGGATCGCCAGGTATTCGCGTTCGAAGCTCTCACGCGCTTCTCGCAATGGCGCCCCCATCAACGCAGCCATGCCCCCGGTACCGGACACTTTGCCTCCGGTGACTTCCTCGGAGAGCATTTCGGCCTCGACCGTTTCCAGCTGGTCACGGGGGGTGAGGATGATGGTCCGTTCAACCACGTTCCTCAGCTGGCGCACATTTCCGGGCCAGTCATAGGCCTGAAGTGCAGCCATGGCTTCCTCACTGATCTTCGGCGGTCGCAAGCCCTGCTCGGTTGCGTAGCGAGCGAAGAAATACTCGGCCAGGGCGGGAATATCGTCACGCCGCTCGGCAAGCGACGGGATTTCGACCGGCACGACGTTGAGACGGTAGAACAAGTCCTCGCGGAAATTCTTCTCTTCCATCTCCTTCGCTAGATCGCGGGCAGTGGAGGAGATCACGCGGACATCGACGCCGACCTGTCGGTTGCCCCCTACCCGGACGAAGCTTTGTTCGGTCAGGACACGCAAGATACGAGCCTGTGTCGACATCGGCATGTCGGCTACTTCGTCGAGATAGAGCGTGCCGCCGTCGGCGGTTTCCAGAAGGCCCGGCCGGACCAGCTTGCCATCCGCCTCTTCGCCGAAGAGTTCTTCTTCGAACCGTTCAGGGGTGATCCGGGCCGAATTGACGGTGACGAAGGGCTTGTCGCCGCGTGTCGACCAGCTGTGCAGCAGGCGGGCGGCAACCTCCTTTCCGGAACCCGCAGGGCCGGAGATCAAGACGCGGCTACCCGTAGATGCCACGCGCTTCAGCGTCGCTCGGACGTTGTTGATGGCGGCCGAATTACCGGTGAACTCGCCGCTCTCATTGGTTCTTTCGCGCAGGCGCGAGTTCTCGCGGCGCAGGCTTTCCGTTTCGGTTGCGCGTTCGACCAGGTGCAGCAGGCGTTCTGCTTCGAACGGCTTCTCGATGAAATCCATCGCGCCGCGGCTGACGGCCGACACAGCCGTATCGATATTGCCGTGGCCCGAGAAAATGATGACGGGCAGTTCCGGCTCGCGCAATTTGATCGCGTCGAGAACTTCGAGCCCGTCCATCGGACTTCCGTGCAGCCAGACGTCAAGTAGTACGAGACTCGGCCGCTTCTCGTCTACCGCATCGAGCGCGGAGACACTGTCGGCCGCCGTCCGGCATTCGTAGCCTTCATCGCTCAAGACCCCTGCAACCAGTTCGCGAATGTCGCGTTCGTCGTCGACGATGAGGATATCCAGAGCCATATTCAGCTTCCCGTTCTTTCTGCGGCGTTCTGTTCGGTATTTTCAGGCGGCTTGCCATGAGGGTCCCTGGCAAAGCGCAGGATCACCCGGGTTCCGCCACCTTCGACGGCGGAAAAGCTCATTTCCCCGCCATGTTCTTCAACGATCTTGTTCACGATTGCGAGGCCGAGGCCGGTGCCCTTCTCGCGCGTCGTAACATAAGGCTCCATGATCCGCTCGCGATCCTGCGGCAGGCCAATGCCGTTGTCCGTGACGGCGACCATTATCGCGTGGTCGTCTTCCGTTACCTCGACAGCGATCCGCCCGCGGTAATCGGCCTCCGCCTGCGCGGCGCGCGCTTCGATGGCTTCGGCGGCGTTCTTGAGAATGTTCGTGACCGCCTGACCCAGCTGGTGACGGTCCGCCTGGATCTTGAGCGGACCTTCGATCTCGGTGGTCAGGCCGTAGTTGATATCGGGGTTGGCGACTTCCTGCAGGAAGAGCGACTGACGGATCAGGTCGAGCGCATCTTCCGGGCGGAAGACGGGCTTGGGCAGTCTGGCGAAGCTGGAGAATTCATCGACCATCTTCCTGAGATCGCCGACCTGTCGCACGATGGTGCTGGTCAGCTCGTCGAACAACTCGCCATCTTTTTCGATCTGCTTGCGATAGCGCCGCTTGAGCCTTTCGGTCGCAAGCTGGATCGGCGTCAGCGGGTTCTTGATTTCGTGCGCGATACGCCGCGCAACGTCCGACCAAGCAGCCTGCCGCTGATCGAGCAACTGGCGGGTGATGTCCTCGAAAGTGATCACATACCCGTCGCCTTCGGGAACCAGCTTCACGGCGAGGGTCATCAATTCTCCACGGCGCGAATGGCTGACCACCCCGCGCTCGAGACCGGCCTCGACCATTACGGCGATCTGGGGCGCCATTTCGTCGAGTGTCTCGGGGTGTTCTGCCCCCTCCCCTCCTTCGAGAAGAGTGGACTGCGCCGGCGCATTCATAAGTAGGACGCGGCGCTGCCCGTCGATGGTGATCACACCGGCACTGACCGATTCCAGAACGGCTTCGATAAAGCTGCGGCGGTCTTCCAGCTCGCTATTGGCAGAGACAAGAGCATCGGTCTGCTTTTCGATCTGGGCCGTCATGCGGTTAAATGCGCGGTTGAGAAGGCCGATCTCATCGGCGCCGGTGCGACCTTCAACACGAAGCGCAAAGTTGCCTGCACCCACCTTGCGGGCCGCCGCAACCAGATCGGTAAGCGGTTCCACCTGCCTGTCAGCGAAACGCAAGGCGAACCAAACGGCTATTCCGACCAACGCGAGGCTGACAAAGAACAAGGCGAGGTTGAAGCGCAGTTGCAGTGCCCGCGCGCGCTTGGTGAGCTCGTCATAGGCAGTCGAGATCGAACGCGCACTTTCCCAGCTTCGGAAACTGACCGCCTCCGCATTGCGAGCCGTATACAGATAGATTCCGGCCGTCCGGTCGATCGGCGCAAGGGCCTCAATTCGTTCGGGGCTGCCACGCACGGCAACCTGCTCGCCGCGGCGGAGGCCATTGAGGCTTTCCTCGGTGAACCCGACCGGATCGCTTTCTTCGGTAATCCCGTAAACGACTGCAGTGCGGGCGCTGCCATCTGGAAGCACCTGAATTATCGCACTCTCGAAAACGTCTCTCGGCTGCGCCTGGTACTCGTAGACCAAGGGAAAGTCTGGATCGGTTACCGACACCTGCTGCAGCAGTAGCCGCATGTCCATTGCCATCGAGATGGTCTCTTGGGCGAGGTCCAGCTGGTTTTCCTCATAATACCTTTCCGCAAGCTGGTTTGCGTTCTCCATCAGCCCACGCGAGTTGTCGGAGAACCAGAAATCCACCCCGGACTGGAAGAGCACCGCTGCAAAAGCCGAGACGAGCAGCGTCGGTACGGCTGCAATCATCGAAAAGAAGAAAACCAGTCGGACATGCAGACGCGCAGTGCTGCCAGCTGCCCTTCGTAGCGCCAGGCGACGACCTGCAAGGACGAGCAGCGCCATGGCCGGGATAAGCGTGCCGATCAGCAGGACCGCAACCTGCCTGCTCGGCAGCAATTGTCCGGTAGGTGGTGCGGTCGTGAATGCAGCCCAGGTAGCGCCTACCATCGTGAGGAAGGCGACCGCAGCCATGATCTCGACGACGGTGAAGAAATTCGCCCTACGCGAGGCGACAACGAACTTGCGCCACCAACGTGGTGTGCGTCGTGCCTGGGGAGCTGCCTGCGTCGCCATCGTGGCAGCCTTACATCGTTACTGTTGCATTTTTGCAAGCATAAAATCGACGAGCCGCCTGCTAACGACGCCGGGCAAACCGTTCCGGCTCGATTTCGAGGTCGCACAAACGCTTCCGCAGGGTGTTCCGGTTGATCCCGAGTAGCTGTGCTGCGCGCAGCTGATTACCGTCGGTTTCGCGCAAGGCGTGTTCGAATAGAGGCTTTTCAAAAGCGGCGAGTGCACCATGGTAAAGCGTGCCGGCGGAAGGACGTTGTTCGTCAAGCCAGCCGGTCAGAGCGGCTTCGAAGCCATCCGGACCCTCCTCTTTCGAACCGGCGGGATTCGAAGGAAGCACGTCCGCCACCGTTTGCGCATCGATCTGGCTGTCGCGGGCAAGCAGCGCCAAGCGGAATACCACATTGCGCAACTCGCGCACGTTTCCGCGCCAGACATGGCTTTCGAGCGCTTGGACAGCCTCGTCGCTGAGAGTGTGTCGCGGGAGGCCCTCGTCCACCGCCTGTGTGAGGAAGTGCCTCGCAAGGTCGCCGATATCCTGACTGCGTTCGCGCAACGGCGGGAGGTGGATGGGCACGACGTTCAGACGGTAAAAAAGGTCCTCTCGGAACCTGCCGTCGGCAATCATCGGCTCGAGATTGCGATTGGTTGCAGCAACGATCCGGACATCGACTGCGATTTCCTGCCGGCCTCCAACGCGCCGGATCCGGCCGGACTGTAGCGCACGCAGAAGCCTCGTCTGTGCCTCTGCGGGCATATCGCCGATTTCGTCGAGGAAGAGTGTGCCCCCGTTTGCCTGTTCGAACTTGCCGATCTGCTGGGCGTGAGCGCCGGTGAAAGCTCCGCGTTCGTGACCGAAGAGCTCGCTCTCCAAGAGGTCGTGAGGGATTGCCGCCATGTTGACTGCGACGAAAGGTCCGGTCCGCCGTGAACCCAGCTGGTGGATTGCCTCTGCGACCAGTTCCTTACCCGTTCCGCTTTCGCCGGTTACCAGCACCGTCAGGTCATTGCGCAGGACCCGCGTGATCATGCGGTAGACGTCCTGCATCGCCCGGCTGCGCCCGATGAGGGGGAGTTGTCCCCCCTCGCCCGCATCTTCCGTTTCGGCCTTGCGCGGCGATCGCTCGGCCGCCTGCCGGACGGCTTGCGAAAGCTCGTCCAGATCGAAGGGCTTGGGGAAATATTCGAAGGCTTCGCTGTCGCTTGCGCGCACTGCGGTATCAAGCGTGTTCTGTGCCGAAAGGACAATGATCGGCATGTCCGGCGCGGCCGCACGAACGGTCCCTATCGCGTCGAGGCCGTCGCCGTCTTCGAGCATGACGTCGGTCAGCATGACGTCAAAGCTGCGCTCTGCAAGCAGCCGGTCGCGCTCGCTCACCCTGCTGCAGGCGGTGACCTCATAGCCTTCTTCGCGCAGAGCCTCGGTTATGACCGTCGCAATACCGCGATCGTCTTCAACCAGCAGGATCGAATGGGTCATGGCTCAGTTCGTCCCTTGTGCGACGGGAAGGTTGATGCGGAAATGGGTCAGCCCTGCTGCGTGGTTGCGTTCGTGTGCGATACGCCCGCCCATGTCGCGCAGCAGCTTGCGGACCAGCGCAAGGCCGAGGCCCTGACCGTGCGGCTTGCCTGAAACGAAGGGTTCGAAAACGTGGTCGCTCAGTTCGGGAGGCAGGCCGGGCCCCGGGTCGATTACACTGATTTCGATCGGGAGACGTGTGGCCTTGCCCAGCCTGATTGCCGTAAAACTGAGGCCGCTCACAAATCGGGTCCGAACGACGACTTTTGCGTCTTCCTGCCCGCTACAGGCATCACAAGCATTGGCGAGCAGGTTGATGAGCACCTGTTCGAGCGCGCCTTGATCCGCCTCCACCGGCGGGAGCGAGGGATCGAATTCCTCGGCGAGTTCGCAGCCATCCTCGCGGCCAGCGCGAACTGTCGCCATGGCATTGCGAATGGCCTCGTGCAGGTTGCAGGGCCCGGTGACGACTTCCTTCCGGCTGCCGAGTTGCTGCATCCGGTCGATCAATTGCGCGATACGGTCGACCTCGCCTTCGATCATGGTCGCAAGCGGGCGATCCTTTTCCGACGCACGGCGGGCAAGAAGCTGGCTCGCCCCCCGGATAGCGGACAGGGGGTTCTTGATTTCATGGGCGAGTACTGCGGGCGCGCGCAGTTCGACACGCTCCTCGTCATCAGATTGATTGTCGTCCTGTCCGACCTCGGAAAGGGTGACTACGCGCCATCCCGGGTGGCTGTGCATCGGAGAACTGGTGATGTTCACCCGTCTCACGCCCTGGCCCGTATCGACGGCAATACCCCGCGCGATCACCTGGACTTCGCACTGCTGGATGCTGTCGCGCAGCCGATCATTGTCGAAGTCGATGATTTCACCCAGCGCTTTGCCGAGCAATCTGTGGGCACTGCGCCCAAGCAATTCCTCCGCAGCGGCATTGGCCTCGACGATCCGGTCCTGCTGGTCCAGCAGGAGCACGGCAAAAATCAGCCCGGATATCTGGGCCGCCGCATCAGGCGCGGCAGAGGGTTCATTCACGCCGCACGCCGATGGAGGAAGGGTTCGTAGAAACGCTCAAGTTCTTCAAGAACTTCAGGAGCATTGTCGACGAAGTTAACCCGGTTCCGGAATTCAGCCGACCCGTGCATTCCCTTGGTGTACCAGCCAAGGTGCTTGCGAGCGATCTTTACACCGACCTGCTCGCCATAAAGTTCGAGCATGTCGCGGTAATGTTCGACGACCACCTCGTACTGTTCATCGAAGCTCGGGCTCTCGAGCTTTTCGCCAGTACGCCACCAGTGCATGACCTGCGCGAGCAGCCATGGCTTGCCGTAGGCACCGCGTCCGATCATCAAACCGTCTGCACCCGATTGCTCGAGCGCCTTTCCGGCATCTTCGATCGTGCAGATATCGCCATTGACGATGACGGGAATGGAGACCGCGTCCTTCACCTTGCGGATGAATTCCCAGTCCGCGCTGCCCTTGTACATCTGGTTACGCGTGCGGCCGTGGACCGTGACCATCTTGACGCCAAGGTCCTCGGCAATCCGGGCCAGTTCGGGGGCGTTGAGATCAGCATGATCCCAGCCCATCCGCATCTTCACGGTTACCGGCACATCCACTGCCTTGACGGTCGCTTTCATGAGCTTGGTGGCGAGGCCTACTTCGCGCATCAGGGCCGAACCAGCGAGCTGGCCGACGACCTTGCGAACCGGACAACCGAAATTGATATCGATGATGTCGGCGCCATTCCCCTGCTGCAGCTTGGCAGCTTCCGCCATGCTTGCAGGGTCGCAACCCACCAGCTGCATGGAAACCGGCTCTTCGATCGGGTCCCACGCCGCCTTCTGGACCGACTGACGCGTTTCGCGGATGGCCGCTTCGCTGGCGATCATCTCGGTGACGTTGAGGCCCGAGCCGTATTTGCGCACCAGCTTGCGAAACGGCAGGTCCGTGACGCCCGTCATGGGCGCCAGGATAACTGGCGTATCGATGGCGACATTGCCGATCTGGATCGGCTTCGGAGGCGCCGGAGGAGTTGGTTGCTCGGTCATGACTGGAGATGTGCCTAAATATTGGGCAGGCACATAGTGCGTTGCAGCGCAAACAGCAAGCGGCTAGCGCGCGGCATAGCTATGCAGGACACCTCCCCCCTCCCCCCGTTTTCAGCGGTCGTCGTCGCTGCCGGCAAGGGTATGCGGGCAGGCCAGCCGCTGCCCAAACAGTTTGCCAAGTGGCGCGGTAAACCCGTGCTTCGCCATTCGGTGGAGGCGTTGCTGGATGCCGGTGCGGCACCGCTTGTGATAGTCATTCCCGACAACGGCGAAGAAGCCACTGCCGCCGCACTATCCGGTCTCGATGGCTGGACCTGCGTCACTGGCGGCGAGACGCGCCAGCAGTCTGTAGCCAACGGCCTGGCGGCGGTCGGCAATTGCGATCGTGTGCTGATCCACGACGCAGCGCGGCCCGTATTGCCGCGTGCGGTAATATCCCGTCTCCTGAATGCACTGGAAGATCGCCCCGGGGCGATACCGGTTCTCCCGGTCGTCGATAGCCTTGCTGTCGACAATGCAGGGGTAATGGCAGGAAGCGCCCAGCGAGATGCGCTCCGCCGCGTCCAGACTCCCCAGGCATTTCGCTTTGGAGAAATCACGGCCGCACATCGCGCGTGGCAGGGCGATCTCCTCGCAGGCGATGATGCGCAGGTGCTCGCCGCAGCGGGCGGCAGTATCGCCCTTGTCGAGGGTGACGAGCGCCTCAAGAAACTGACTTATGCGGAGGATTTCGTGTCGGAATTGCCCCCTGTCCGGATCGGGTCCGGCTATGACGTACACAAGCTGGTCTCTGGAGAAGAGCTGTGGCTCGGCGGCATCAGGATCGAGCATGACAAGGGGCTTGCTGGCCACAGCGATGCCGACGTGGCGCTGCATGCGATCGTCGACGCGCTGCTGGGTGCAATCGGTAATGGAGACATCGGCAGTCACTTCCCGCCATCGGATCCGCAATGGAAGGGAGCCAGCAGTGACAAGTTCCTCTCCCACGCGGCGAAACTGGTGGACGAAGCCGGGTATCGCACCGGTAATGTCGACCTCACCATTATCTGCGAAGCTCCTAAGATCGGCCCCCACCGCGATGCCATGCGAGACCGCATCGCGAACCTTCTGGGCGTTGACACCGGAGCCATATCGGTGAAGGCGACCACCACCGAACGGCTCGGCTTTACTGGCCGCGGCGAAGGCATTGCGGCCCAGGCGGTCGCAACCGTGATTAGAAATTGACGCTACCGAGGTGAGCATGACGCTCCAGACGCTTCTCCCGAAGGATATCGATGACCTCGCCCAGCGGGTGATCGACGAGAACAAGGCTGCGGGCCGCAAGGTTGCCGTGGCAGAAAGCTGCACTGGCGGCCTCGTCTCGGCTGCGCTTACAGAAATTCCCGGCTCGTCTGCCGTGTTCGACCGGGGTTACGTGACCTATTCGAACGAGGCCAAGATGGAGGCCCTGGACGTGCCGCTCGATATCATCGAGACCTTCGGTGCGGTTTCGATTGCCTGCGCATGGGCCATGGCAAAAGGTGCGCTCGCGAAGAGCAAGGCCGATGTGGCGGTGGCTATCAGTGGTGTGGCGGGACCAGATGGCGGCACCAAGCTCAAACCGGTTGGTACCGTCGTGTTTGCGCGTGTCGTACGCGGCGAAGAAGGCGAGCCGGAAGGCGAGCTGAAGAAGTTCGAGCCGACCTCACGCGCAGATATCAGGCGTGAAGCCACGGTATGCGCGCTTGAGCTGTTGCTACCCTAAAGATTGGCGGCGGCGTTTTCGCGGCCGTAGAGTTCGTCGGCGCGCTTCTCGAAAGCTTCGACCATTTTCCTGAATGCGCGGTCGAAATACTGGCCGGCAAGCGCTTCGAAGACAGCGTTGCGGAAACTGAATTCCACGCAAAAATCGATCTCGCACCCACCGTCGGGAAGGCAGGTGAACTTCCAGTTGTTGTCCAGGTCCTTGAGCGGTCCGTCGACGTAGAAGACCTCGATGTGCTCGGGCCGGCGCTTGATGACCTTCGAGGTGAACTTTTCGCGGATCGCCTTGAAACCGACCAGCATATCCGCGGTCATTTCAGTCTCGCTGTCGCTGCGGACGCGGGTTGCGACGACCCACGGAAGGAACTTGGGATAGCTGTCCACGTCCGCGACGAGGTCGAACATCTGCTCGCAGCTGTAGGGCAGCCGCCGTGTTTCGCGGATGCCGGGCATCAGGCGTTTTGCCTCGCCTGCTCCTTCGCCAGCTTTTCTTCGCGAGCCGCTTTCATCACCGCGAAATCGTCACCGGCGTGATAGCTTGAACGGGTGAGCGGGCTGGAGGCAACCTGCAGGAAGCCCTTCGCCCGCGCGATCGAACCGTATGCAGCGAATGCCTTCGGCGTCACGAAATCCTCGACCTTGGCGTGCTTCGGCGTCGGCTGGAGGTACTGGCCCATGGTGATAAAATCGACATCGGCGCTGCGCATGTCGTCCATGACCTGGTGCACTTCGAGGCGCTGCTCGCCGAGGCCGAGCATGATGCCCGACTTGGTGAAGATCAGCGGATCGTGGGCCTTCACTTCCTCGAGCAGGCGCAGCGAAGCGTAGTAGCGCGCTCCTGGACGGATCGTAGGATAGAGACGCGGTACGGTCTCGAGGTTGTGATTGTAGACGTCGGGTCCCGCCTCGCAGATCTTTTCGACTGCAGCGCGCATCTTTCCACGGAAATCAGGCGTGAGGATTTCGATGGTCGTGTCGGGCGTCTCCCGGCGCAGAGCCTTGATGACCTTCACGAACTGGTCGGCACCGCCATCGGGCAGATCGTCACGGTCGACGCTGGTAATGACGATGTGGTTGAGACCCATCTGTCCCGCAGCGATCGCAACGTTTTCAGGCTCCATCGGATCGACCATGCGCGGCATGCCCGTCTTCACGTTGCAGAAGGCACAGGCGCGGGTGCAAACGTCGCCGAGGATCATGACCGTGGCGTGCTTCTTGTCCCAGCATTCGCCGATGTTCGGACAGGCCGCTTCCTCGCACACCGTGTTGAGCGAGAGATCGCGCATCAGCTTGCGCGTCTCGTGATAGCCCTTGCTGACCGGCGCCTTGACGCGAATCCAGTCGGGCTTGCGCTGCCGCTTGGGCTGTTCGCCTTCGGGCTTCGGAGGGGAGGAAAGGTCGTTCATTGCGCGGCCCATCTAGGGAAAGGCGAGTATGTCTGCAATGGTGCAGCTTGCTCTTTCGCGAAGCTGCGATTACGCGGCGCGCTATGGAAACGATGGGCATCCAAGCGCTGACCTCTCCGGTCATCTTGTTTTTCGTTCTTGGACTCTTGGCGGCATTCGCAAGGTCCGATCTTGCAATCCCTGAAGCCATTGCGAAGGGCATGTCCCTTTACCTGATGGCGGCGATCGGCCTCAAAGGTGGCATCGAGGTGGCCGAATCCGGCCTCGACGGCACAGTGCTTGCCGCACTTGCAGCGGGCATCGGCGCCGGTTTCGTAATGCCGATCTATGCCTACTGGGTGCTCAAGGGATTTGGACGCCTCAGCCGAATCAATGCCGGCGCGGTTGCTGCGCACTATGGTTCGATCAGCGTGGTAACGTTCGTCACCGCTGTGGAAATCTACACTATCCAGGGCACTCCGCCCCAAGGGTACATGGTCGCCGTTATGGCTTCCATGGAAAGCCCCGCGATCCTTGCGGGCCTGCTGCTGGCACGCGGCCTGGGTTCGGAAGGGGGACAGAGCCGAAAGGAACTGGCGCATGAGGTGCTTCTCAACCCCTCGGTCGTGTTGCTGCTCGGCGCCTTCATCATCGGCATGATCGCGGGCCCCGAGGGCTTTGCCGATGTCAAACCGTTCTTTGACGGCCTCTTCAAGGGCATCCTCTGCCTGTTCCTGCTGGATATGGGTCTCATCGCGGCGCGCCGCATTCTCGATGCGCGCTCGCTCACTTGGCGACTGGTCGCCATCGCCATCGTGCTGCCGCTGGTAAACGGCGCGATCGGCACCGTCCTCGGTGTCTCGATCGGCCTCGATACCGGCTCCGCAGCGGCGCTCGGCGTGCTGTGTGCAAGCGCAAGTTATATCGCAGTACCGGCGGCCATGCGCCTCGCCCTTCCCGAAGCTGATCCGGGCATTTATCTGACGATGTCGCTGAGCATCACTTTCCCCTTCAACGTGTTGCTGAACATTGGCCTGATCGGGGCCCTTGCTGCGACGCTGACCGGCGCAGGAGCCGTGACCCCATGATCGAAACAGTTATCCGCAAGCGTATCGAAATCCTTGCCGATCAGGCGCAGGTGAAGCGCGTGACGTCCATTATCGACGAGGTCGGCATCACGGGCTGGACTGTACTCCCCGTTTCATCCGGTCGCGGTCGCGAGGGACGTTGGCGCGAAGAACGCGTCATGGGAACCGACAAGAACCTCGTGGTGACTATCGCTTCGCAGGAAAATTCGCAAGCGCTGGCCCAGGCGCTCGCTCCTATCCTGACATCACACGGACTGCTGCTTACTATGTGGGACGTCGAAGTCATCCGTGGAGAGCGTTTCTGATGCCCGAGTTTGCCGAGTTGCTGCATGGCTATCGCCGCTTTCGCAAGGAAGGTTACCCACGCCAGAAAGCCCGCTACGACGACCTCGTCAGCGAGGGCCAGAGCCCGAAGCTCATGATTATCGGCTGTTCCGATAGCCGGGTCGATCCCGCACAGATCTTCGATGTCGATCCGGGAGAAATTTTCGTGGTCCGCAACGTGGCCGCACTGGTGCCCCCGTTCGAGACATCTCCGGGGCAGCATGGCGTGTCTGCCGCGCTTGAGTTTGCGGTCCAGTTTCTAAAGGTCCGCCAGATTGTCGTCATGGGGCACGGAATGTGCGGGGGGTGCAAGGCCGCACTAACCCAGGACCTGCATGGCAATCCGCTCGGCGAAGGGGGCTTCGTCGCAAATTGGGTCCACCTTCTCGACGAGGCGCGCGAACCGATCGCGGAGAAATACGGTACCGAAAGCCGCGAGGCTGAACGTGCCATGGAAATGGCTGCGGTCGGTGTGAGCATCGAGAATTTGCGGACCTTTCCGTGCGTTCGTGAAAAGGAAGCAAGCGGCGAACTCAAGCTGCGTGGCGCCTTTTTCGCGATCTCGGATGGCGTGCTTCACGTGCGAAACGAAGATACCGGGGAGTTCGAACCGGCGGACTGACTTGCGCTCGCGGCCTGCCCGGCCCATGTGAGCGCGCATGTCAGAAAAAGAACTGAAAAACATCGCCCTGCTGATCGACGCGGACAACACCACTCCGCGCGGCATCGACCCCGTGCTCACCGTCATGGCCGAGCTGGGTCAGGTCAATATCAAACGGGCCTACGGCAATTTTACCAAGAAGAACCTGTCCGGTTGGGACAAGTATTCACACAAGTTCGGTATCCTGCCCTATCAGCAATTCGACATGACGACGGGCAAGAACGCTACCGACATGGCGATGACGATCGACGCGATCGATCTGCTCTATCAGGGCAAAGTCGACGGCTTCGGGATCATGAGCTCCGATAGCGATTTCACCCCGCTGGCCACGCGCCTGAGGCAGGACGGACTGATCGTTTACGGTTTCGGGAGCAAGAACAAGACCCCCGAGGCATTCAAGAGTGCGTGCACGCGCTTCATCGATATCGACGCGTTGATCGCCGGTGCATCCGATGATGCCGCACCCTCGAAGGACAAGAAGTCCAAGGACAGCGGCAAAATCGATGAAGATCTCGTCGAATTGCTGGGGACGGCCTGGAAGGCGGCTAACCGTGACGAAGACGGCTACGCCCAGTTGGGTGAAGTCGGGAGCCTCGCCGGCAACCGGTCGAGCTTCGATGTCCGCAACTACGGGTACAAGCGCCTGTCGGACCTCTTCCAGGCCATGGACCAGTTCAAGGTCGAGCGCCGCGACAACACGCTCTACGTCAAACGCCTCCGCTGAATACAAGAACGGCGCGGATCCCGGGGGAACCGCGCCGCCTTTTTCTTTGGTGCTCCTAGAGCTTACATCGCGCCCTTCTGAGCCGCATGGATCGCCCACAGGTTGGCGAGGTCACGACGTGCGCCTTCGACCTTGCCGAAAGTTTCGATAGCTTCGGCGTACTTGCCCTGATCGTACTGGGCGATGCCAAGACGGGTCAGGACCATCGGAGTTTCGACACCTGCCATCGTCAGCGCCTTGGCATAGAACTCTTCCGCTTCGGCCGGCTGGTCGTAGCTGAGGAAGGTGTCGCCAGCGACCACGAGGGTTTTGACGTCCGCGCTCGGCGAACGGGCTTCGCTTGCGAGGTTGGGCAGGTCGGCCTTGTCACCGGCGATACGGCCAGCGGCTTCGCTGCGCGTCTCGATCAGATAGGGATCGGTCTTGTCGGCAATGCCACTGGCGAAACCTTCGTCGATGACGGCAACGACTTCACCCGGGTAACGGCGCGGGTCGAGGACTTCGACATATTCCGAAAGCACGCGCTGGTCGTTGTAGACACCGGTGCGGCGCGACAGGCGCAGGAGGTCGAGAACTTCCGGGTTTTCGTAGTTGTTGCCGTTGAGCGTGATGATCACGGCATCGCCCCAGGCGACATCGCTCGGATACGACTCAACGAGGTAAGCCGCGTACTTGATGGCGTCCCTTGTCAGGTTATTTTCGTAAGCCTGTGCCAGTCCCTGACGCACCCAGGTTTCGGGAACCACGCCACCTTCAGCCTTGCGGGCTTCGATCAGGCCCGAAAGGTAATTGAGACCTTCGGCATAGTTGCCCTGGTCGAAGTACAGGTCCGAAATCAGCCAGCGCATGCGGTCCGGGCCGAACTGCTGGGTGCTGCCGTCGGTCATGGTCGCGTTGAAGCTGTAGTTCGCAGCGATCGCGTTCTCGAGCGAGGCGCGCGCGTTAGCGACATCGTTCATGTCGCGATAGGTCTGGTAAGCAGCGAAGGACAGCTGGCCCTGCGTTGCCGCATCGAGCTTGCCGCTTTCGATCATCATCGCAATGCCCTGAAGCTGCAGTTCATCATCGCCCATGTCGTTGGCGAGGTTGAAAATCATGCCGCCAGCAGCATTCTTCTCGTCGTCCGACTTAACGGTCGCAAGCATGGCCGGAATGAGCGACTTTGCCTTGGCGTAATCCGGGGCGTCTTCCTTCTGGATGTCGGCAATCGGCTGGTACGCAGCGAGGAACTCCTTCGAGTACTCGGCCTGCTCTTCCTTTTCCTTCTTCTTTTTCTTGTCGCGCTGCGCGTAGGCAGGCGCTTCGATTGCGGTCGCGGTCAGCATGCCACCTGCAGCAAGCGCGATGGCCATTGCGAGGGCGGATGTGGGGCGCGAGGCCCGATTGAGGCGGGTGAAGATCATTTATGAAGCTCCCAAGAGTGGATGGGGTAAAAAACGCATGAGACGTTCGAAAACGGCATAAACGGCGCCATTGCCGTGTCTGCGTTCTCATTGCAAATTCTTGTAGCCGAAAGCCGCTGAATGGCGATTGAATGCGGGTCTGTCCCGCCGTTCAGGCTTGGCAGCCCCAAAAGGGCCATCGACATGTGGAAAAAGCGCATGAAAGGGGTGTGTGGTTCCCGCTTCGAGTGGCGCGACACAGGGCTTTCGCCTACGGTGGATGCCTTGAAGTCCATAAAACACCAACAGACGGAAATACCGCGTTTTGGCTGACGAAACCGACCTGATCGACACCCCTCCCCCTGGCGGCGACGAATATACTCGCATCGACATCGTCGACGAGATGAAAACGAGCTATCTCGATTACGCGATGAGCGTGATCGTGAGCCGCGCGCTGCCCGATGTGCGTGACGGCCTGAAGCCGGTCCACCGCCGTATCCTTTTCGCCAGCAACGAAGGCGGCTTTGTAGCCGGTCGCCCGTTCCGCAAGAGCGCCAAGATCGTCGGCGACGTGATGGGTAACTACCATCCGCACGGCGACGCGGCGATCTACGATGCGCTTGCCCGCATGACCCAGAACTGGTCGCTCCGGGTTCCGCTGATCGACGGTCAGGGTAACTTCGGCTCGATGGACCCCGATCCGCCCGCATCGATGCGTTACACCGAAGCTCGTTTGGCTCGCGTGGCGAACTCGCTGCTCGACGATCTCGACAAGGATACAGTCGACTTTGCGGACAACTATGACGGTTCGCGTCGCGAACCCACTGTCCTGCCCGCACGCTTTCCCAACCTGCTGGTCAACGGCGCCGGCGGTATCGCGGTCGGCATGGCCACGAACATTCCGCCGCACAATCTCGGCGAGGTGATCGACGGCTGCTTCGCCTATATGGATAACCCGGCGATCACGAGCGAAGAGCTGTTCGAGATTATCCCTGGACCGGATTTCCCGACAGCACCGCTGATCCTCGGCAAATCGGGCGCCCGCTCGGCCTACACCACGGGTCGCGGCTCGATCCTGATGCGTGCCCGCCACGAAATCGAGGAAAGGCGCGGTGATCGCAAGTCGATCGTCCTGACCTCTATCCCCTTTCAGGTCGGCAAGAGCGGCCTTGTCGAGAAAATCGCCGAAGCCGCCAAGGACAAGCGGATCGAGGGTATCTCGGACATTCGCGACGAATCCAGCCGCCAAGGCGTGCGTGTCGTCGTCGACCTCAAGCGCGATGCCTCGCCCGAGGTCGTGCTCAACCAGATCTGGCGGTACACCCCGGCCCAGTCGAGCTTCCCGGCCAACATGCTGGCAATCAGCGGCGGTCGTCCCGAAGTCCTGACGCTGCGCGAGTTCATCCAGGCGTTCATCTCCTTCCGCGAGGAAGTGATCACCCGCCGGACTAAGTTCGAGCTCAACAAGGCCCGCGACCGCGCGCACATCTTGCTCGGCCTCGTCGTGGCGGTTTCGAACCTAGATGAAGTAGTCGCCATGATCCGAGGCGCTCCCACGCCTGCAGAAGCACGCGCTCGCCTGCTCGCCAAGGAATGGCCGATCGGCGACATCGCGAAATATATCGCGCTGGTGGAGGCGATCGAACCCTCTTCCGAGCAGGAAGGCGGCACCTACCGCCTGTCCGAACGCCAGGTGAAGGCCATCCTCGACCTGCGCCTGCACCGCCTGACGGCACTGGGCCGCGACGAGATCGGGGACGAACTCAAGGAACTGTCGCTTTCGATCGAGGAATATCTCTCGATCCTCGCCGACCGCGTAAAGCTTTACGGCGTAATGCGCGGCGAGCTGGAGGAAATCCGGGCGGCCTATGCCACTCCACGTGTTTCCGAGATCGCGCCCGCCTGGGACGGTATCGAAGACGAAGACCTGATCGTGCGCGAGGAGATGGTCGTCACCGTCACCCATGGCGGTTACATCAAGCGTACTCCGCTCGACACGTTCCGTGCACAGGCCCGCGGCGGCAAGGGGCGCAGCGGCATGGCGACGAAGGACGAAGATGCCGTCGTCGAAATGTTCGTAACTTCGACGCATAACCCTGTGTTGTTCTTCACCAATACGGGCCGCGTCTATCGCATGAAGGTCTGGAAGTTGCCCGAAGGCGGTCCGCAGACCAAGGGCCGGCCGATGGTCAACCTTCTGCCGCTTGGCGACGATGAGCGGGTCACCAACGTCCTCGCCCTCCCCGAGGACGAGAACGAATGGGCGAACCTCAACATCGTTTTCGCCACCGAACAGGGCATGGTCCGCCGCAACTCGATGGACGCATTCACCAATGTCCCTTCGAACGGCAAATACGCCATGGGCTTTGTCGAAGGCAGTGGCGACCGCCTCATCGGCGTCGAACTGCTGAACGAACAGCAGGAAATCTTCCTCGCGTCGGATTCCGGCAAGGCCATCCGCTTCTCGGCGACCGATGCTCGTGAAACCAAGAGCCGCACCGGCATCGGTGTTCGCGGCATGAAGCTGAAGGACGGCCAGAAAGTCGTTTCGATGGCGGTCCTCGACGCGGGCGAGCGCGATACCGAAATCCGTGACGCATACCTGCGTGCGGCAGACTGGAAGAACAACGAGAACGAGCACACTCTCGATGCCGAGAAGGTCACGGAGATGGACGAGGGCGAGGAGTTCATCCTGACCCTTACCGCGAACGGGTACGGCAAGATCTCGTCGGCCTACGAATACCGGACCATCGGTCGCGGCGGCATGGGTCTTACCAACATCGGTGAACCCTCGAGTAACCCCGATCGTAACGGCCCGGTGGTCGCCAGCTTCCCTGTGAAGCACGGTTCGCAGCTCATGCTCGTTACCGACCAGGCGAAGCTCATTCGCTTGCCGATCCACTTCCGCCACATGGTCGAAGGTGGGTTCGAAAACCACGAGGGTTACTCGATCTCCGGTCGTGGTTCTTCCGGTGTTCGCATCTTCAATGTGGCGACGGGCGAACAGATCGTCGGCGCTGCACTGATCGACGAAACCGAAGAACCAGAAAACGAAGCCGAAGAGCTGGTTCAGGACGAAATCGCAGCTCGTGGCGGTCTCAACCAGACCACTCCGCATACCACGGCTCATTCGGACAAGAACATCGACGGCGAGCCCGGCGGATGACGCTGAGGGTCGAGCCTAGCGATCAGGCGTGCGGTGCACGCGTGAGCGGGCTCGACCTTTCTAAACCGATCCCGGCAGAGCTGGCGGCTGAAATCCGCGAGGTCTGGCTGGAGCACAAGGTTCTGGCTTTTCCCGACCAGCACTTGGACGATGATGCGCTCGAGCGTTTCACTCTTGCCATGGGCGGGTTCGGGGAGGATCCGTTCTTCGAGCCAATCAGCGGTCGCGAGCACATCGCTGCGATCCAGCGGGAAGCGGAGGAAACCAGCCCGCTTTTCGCGGAAAACTGGCACAGTGACTGGAGCTTCCTCGAGCGTCCGCCTGCGGGCACCTGCCTGATGGCTTTCGACATCCCCCCGCGCGGCGGAGACACGCTGTTTGCCGACCAGCAATCGGCCTTTGCTGCCCTTCCCGATGATCGCAAGGACGAGCTACGCAAACTCACGGCCATACATAGCGCACAACTCGCCTATGCTCCCGAGGGCACCTATGGCGAAAAGGACGCAGGACGCTCCATGGCGATCCGCCCGAGCGAAGCTGCACGAGACTGCCGCACCCACCCCTTGATCAGGAAGCATCCCGAAACAGGGATCGAAGGATTCTTCTCGACCCTCGGCTACATCATCGGGATCGAGGGAATGGAGCAGGCCGAGGCGATTGCCCTCCTCGCGGAACTCGCCCAATGGCAGTCACGCGATGAATTCGTCTACCGCCACCAATGGGAGGACGGCATGCTCGTCATGTGGGACAATCGTGCGGTCCTGCACAAAGCGACCGGTGGCTACGAGGGCTACCGGCGCGAATTGCACAGGACCACGATCGCCGCCTGGAACGGTTAGCCCCGGCAGAATTCGCCGGGGTTGAACCACCTCGGATGCAAGCCGAACAAGCGGAATACCGCAGCGAAGGTCTGGGTGAAACCAAGGCCGTCGCTGTAATCTTCGTTCAGCCCGGAGTAGGAGCATTCCGATGCTCCGTTGGCACCGCCCGGCACATAGCTGCCGTTACCGCCGACTTCGCCTGCCGAGAGCGGGGAAGCCGCCAGCACTACTGCACCGGCCAATACGATTGCTGCCTTTTTCATGATCATCTCCTTCGTGTGTTCAAAGAACGCGGCCCGAAGGATGACTGGTGGCAGCGTATTTACACTAGGCAGCAGTATTCGGCAAATGTGACCGGTGTCGGATTGTCTGGACGACCCCCGTGGCGATCAGGAACTGTCCGCCGTAGTACATTGGCCAGACGAGCCATTCGGCAATGTCGCGCGACAGGTGTCCGGCCTCCCGGGCGAAGATCACGAGGTCGCTGACCACGAAAAGGATCGCCCCGATCCCGACACGATACCTGGGAAAACTGCTGGTCCAGGCCGATGCCCCCATCGAGCCGACGACAAGTGCGTAGATTGCCACCAGATGCCAGTTGTCCAGCGGATAGGTCAGCATCGCAGCAATCAGGGGTGTTCCCACCAACAGGGCGAGACCCGCGGCCTTCTGGCTTCCCGTTGTCCTCTCCCGGCGATTGCCGAGGTAGAGCGCGATGGCCACCAGATGCGCAACGGCAAACAGGGCACCACCTCCCATGAAGCTGAATTCCAGAATGACATCGGCCAGCGAACAAAGGAACAGGAAGACAGCGATCAACAGTCCGTCGCGGCCGCTCGCACGGTGGGCAGCATAAATCGCGAGAAATCCGACCCCTGCTCCCTTCCAGATCGACAACCAGGCGCCGCCAACCTTTCCGTCCATCGCGAAGAAATAGGTCACCGCGAACAGCAGGCTCAGCAGCAGATATGGTCGATGCTCGACAAGAGCGCGCTTGGGCATTTCGGGTTTCCCTCCTGATCCCGCTCGCATCGCGCAATTGCGCCAGCGTTGCAAGCGGCCTGCCTCGGGACTAGATGGCGCCCGTAATGACACATGACATCCAGATCATCGGTGGCGGCCTTGCCGGAAGCGAGGCCGCTTGGCAGCTGGCGCAACGCGGCTTCAAGGTTCGCCTGTCCGAAATGCGCGGCAGCGGCGAAACCACCCCTGCTCACCAGACGGACGGCCTGGCCGAACTCGTCTGTTCGAACAGCTTCCGCTCCGACGACAGCGACAAGAACGCCGTGGGCCTGCTTCACCACGAAATGCGGCGGCTCGATAGCCTTGTCATGAAGGCAGGCGAGAAAGCGCGCGTTCCGGCGGGTAGCGCAATGGCCGTCGACCGAGATGTCTTCTCGGCCGAAGTCCAGCGAACGCTCGAGGAGCATCCGAACGTTACGGTCGTTCGTGAGAAGGTCGAGGCCCTCCCTTCTTCCGGACCGACCATCGTCGCCACCGGTCCGCTGACTGCCCAGTCGCTCGCCGAGAGCATCGTTAGCGCGACCGGTCAGGACCGCCTCGCTTTTTTCGACGCGATCGCCCCGATCGTGCACCGCGACAGCATCGACATGTCGAAATGCTGGATCCAGAGTCGCTGGAACAAGCGTACCGAGGCTTCGAACGAAGACGGCGACTATATCAATTGTCCCATGACCAAGGAGCAGTACCTCGCCTTCCACCAGGGATTGATGGACGGCGAGAAGACCGAATTCCGCGAGTGGGAAGCCGATACCCCTTATTTCGACGGGTGCATGCCGATCGAGGTGATGGCGTCGCGCGGTGTCGAAACGCTTCGATACGGCCCGATGAAGGGCGTCGGACTCGACAATCCCTACGACAAAACCGAGGAGCATCCGCAGGGCCGCTGGCCCTATGCGGTCGTCCAGCTGCGGCAGGACAACAAGCTCGGCACGTTGTGGAACATGGTCGGGTTCCAGACGAAGCTCAAATACGGCGCGCAGATCGAACTTTTCCGCACCATCCCGGGTCTTGAGAACGCCGAATTCGCCCGGCTCGGCGGCTTGCACCGCAACACTTTCATCAACTCGCCGCTCGTCCTCGATCGCCAGCTGCGTCTGCGCGGCGGCGAGCATATCCGCTTCGCCGGCCAGATTACCGGATGCGAAGGCTATGTGGAAAGTTCGGCAGTCGGCCTGATGGCAGGCATGATGGCTGCCAGCGAATTGGCGGGTCGGGATTGGACACCCCCGCCCCGTACCACCGCTTTTGGCGCCCTCCTCTCCCACATCACGGGAGATGCAGAAGCCGACACGTTCCAGCCCATGAACGTCAATTTCGGCCTGTTCCCGCCGCTTCACGAAGTGAAGAAGAAGCAGCGCAAGGAAGCCTATACTTCGCGCGCCAAGCAGGAATTCGGCGATTGGCTCGAGCGGCTCGAACCGGTTCCTGCCTGATCAACAGGCGCAGCGCCGAGAATTGGATGGCTTCGGCTTGGTGGTGGCGAACTCGCCGGGAGAAAGCTCCCGGTCGCCGTTCGCATCGGCACCTTCGAACTTCTCCACGGTGGCGACCGCGCACTCCTCGAAGGTCAGCAGATTATTGCCATCCTTGTCGAGTTTGCGGAAAGCCTCGCTCCGGGTCGACAGCATTTCGCTGCGCCTGATGCGCCAGTCGCGGTTGCGATCGTAGCGGAAGAAGCGGCGCTGCTCTTTCGTAAGTTCGCTCGCTTCGGGCGGTGCGGGACCTTCCATATCGCCGGGATCTGTAATCGGCAGCGATGTGGGATCGGGTGCGTCTGCGGCAAGAGCGAGGGCCGCCGGAGGCGTAGCTGCCGCCTCGACCTCGGCCGGCTCCTGCCACCAGAACATGCCAACTCCGGCAAAAAGGAGCGCTATTACGGCGCCCAGAACGATACGGCTCATCGGCAAGTTCCCCTTCTTGCTGGACGCAATGGGTAGAACTAACTTCCTATAATTCCTAGCCTTAGTGCAGCGAATGGGCTGAAGCGATCGCCGAACAGCGGCTTTCCGCCCCTCTGCAAGGCCCTTCGGGACAGCCCACCGACAACGGCGAGAGCGCGCAAATCGCGTGGCAGGGACGGAAGCGAAGAAGCTGTCTCCAGCCCTTGATCGAGCGCTCGCCGGCCTTGCCCATCTGGCATTTGTGCGAGATCTGCATAGGCCCATGCCGCACCGTGCATTTTAGCTGACATCCTGGCTTTTGCGTGGCCTGCGAGCGATGCCAATTTCGAGAACAGCTCGCCGCGGCCAGAGGCCAGAGCGCCGGGATCACCTGGCGCCCCCTCGTCCCCCGGCAATTGTGCTTCCCACCCGTCGATCAGGAGATAGAGCGCGTCGCCATCCCCACCCCATGACTTACCGAGAGCCGCCAGGAGCGGGTCCGGCGGATTGTTTTGCTGGCCGCCGGAAACCTTCCTCAACTCTTCGCGCCACCACGCCAATTTGAGCTGGCCCAGTGCAGGTTCGCTCGCGGTCAGGACGATTCTCGATAGCCGCCGGTCCAGCAACAGCGCGTCGCGCAACGGAGCCCGCAATTTCTCGTCGGCATGGCTGAGCGCCAGATCCTGCCATTCGGCCAGCCTGTCCTGCTTTCCGTTATCCATTGTATCCCTGTTCAATGCTGGCCTTGCCGTTCCTTAAGCGTTGGACGCTTTAAGGGTGGGTGGAAACCCGAAGTTAACTCTTCACCGCCATGTTGTTGAAGGTTCTCCGTATTAATTGCGGACGATACGACTGAGTTTACCTCGGGGGCAACATGGCACTGAAGCAGTTTTCCAAGATGATGCGTCGGCTCAAGGCCGATACCAGCGGCAACGCAATGCTGCTGGTCGCATTGGGCACGCCTGTCCTGTTCGGATCGGCAGGGCTTGGTGTCGATATGGCGCAGTATTACCTGTGGAAGCGTGAAGCGCAGTACGCGGTCGACCAGGGCGCCCTTGCCGGCGCATGGGCACGCGGCAATGGTGACACTGGCTCCGCATATAAGACGCGCGCCCGCCAGGAATTCTACATCAACCTGTCTGCCACCAAGAACTACCTCCTGACCCACAACGTTGAGCTTGAGGAATGGGACGGCACGAGCAACAACAGCGTATATATGGAAGCGACCGTATCGGCCCAGCTTCCCTTCACCAAGATCGTCATCGACGAGGGAATGACCATCGCGGTCGAAGCGCAGGCGACCTGGGAAACGACCCAGCAGTTCACCGCCTGCCTCTATTCCCTCGATCCGACCTCGTATCGCACGATGTGGTTCAACGGTGGTCCAACGGTCGACGCTGCATGCGGCGTCGGGGCCCGATCCAACCATGACGAAGCGATCGTCACAAACGGCAGCAGCGGTGCCCAGAACATCAATTGGGTCGTCGCAGGTGGCGGCATCAACGACGGCATGGGCGCTTTCGACAACGCTCTCATGGTCGAAAACTACGAGGATATGATCGATCCTTGGGAAGGACTGACCCCACCTGACAATCCCACGCCGCGGACTGTGAACTGCGGTGATGCCACGGCAAACTGGCAAGCCGATGAGCGGCAGGTCGACGCCATCACCTTCAAGTACTATCGCGGGCAAAACAGGACCGAAGCCAAAGCTACAGGCGAAATCGCGTACAACGGCGCGGGGGCGCAGACGCCATTCGATATCGAATTCGCAATCAATGCAGGTGCCCTCTTCACCGCAGAGCCGGTGGATTACACGCAATCACCGGTGAAGGACAATCTAACCCAGATTGCAGGTAGTGGCCCTGACAAGATCTATATCGAGCGCATCACGACGTCTCGTTTCAGCTACAGCAACAAGGTCCAGCTTTCGGCGAACAACGACCTGCAGCCGGGAACATACACCAACTTCGACATCGCTTGTGACGTCAACCTGGCCGGTGGCGTCTATGTGATCGATGGCGGTACGCTGAAGATCAACGGCGGCGTGAACATCACCGGCACCGGTGTCATGTTTGTGCTGAAGAACGGAGCTTCGGTCGATATCAACGGCGGTGGTGGTGTTTACCTGACCCCGATGACCAAGACCGAGCTGATCGCCGTTGGCGTGTCGGCTGATGATGCCGACAAAATGGAGAACATGCTGATCTTCGAAGATCCCAATTCTCCGGGCTCTACGGGCAGCAAGATCACCGGCAACGCCAACTTCGACCTCAACGGCGTCGTCTACATGCCGAACAGCGATTTGACGATGGCTGGTACGATGAGTGCTACCGCAGAATGCCTCATGGTCGCATCGAAGACGCTACAGATCAGCGGTAGCGCCGATCTCACCACGCTGTGCCCTGCCGGCAAGACCCATGACATCGTCGTAGGTGAAGGCCGTACCCGTGTGAGGCTCGTCCTGTGAGCGGCCTCCTTCGCAAATTCGGATCGTTCGGCAAGGACGAGGCTGGCTCCGTGGTCATCGAGACCGCGATCGTGGTACCCGTGCTCGCGGTCATGGCGTTCGGCAGCTTCGAGGCGAGCCGTATCGTCTCGCGACACAACGAATTGCAGGTCGCCGTGGCAGAAGCCGCAGCAATCGTGCTTGCGAACACGCCCGACGAGCAAAGTGAAATCAATACCGTCGAGCAGGTAATCGAAACCTCGACCGGCCTGCCTGCAGGTCAGGTGCGACTGGAAATTCGCTACCGCTGCAATTCCGACGCTTCGCTCGTGACCGATATCACGCTGTGCCCGACCGGCGCCGTTATTTCCGAATTTATTCATATCAATATCTGGGACACTTACGATCCGATCTGGAAGGATTTCGGCATCGGAGACACGGTTTCCTACGATATTCGTCGAAGGGTTCAGATCTCGTGAGCGCTCTGTTGAAACAGCTCCGCCGTGACGATCAAGGCTCGACGATCATCGAGTTTGCCCTGCTCGCACCCGTCATCATCGGCATGTTCATCGGCGTAATCCAGGTCGGCATCAGCATGCAGGCCTACAATTCGATGCGAGGCGTCGCTTCGGATACTGCGCGCTATGCGGTCGTCGAGTACATGAACGAACGCACCGTCACCGATGACGCGATCAAGACCAAGGCTCTCGATATCGCCAAATCGGCGCCGTACAGTCTGCAGGATACCGTCCAGGTGACCGTCGTCCCAGTCGCAACGCCCCGCGTGCACGGAACGTTCGAGAAGACGATCACGATCACCTACACGCCGCCCGACATCCTCCCGCTGGTGGATTTCGCCAGCAAGGAACTCACCTTCTCGCGGCCGATCTTCGTTATCGACGAATAGAATCGGCAAGCACGAACAGAAAAAGGGCCGGGACTGCGATTGCAGCTCCGGCCCTTTTCTTATCGCTTTTCCGCGTCTCAGTCGCGGTAGCACACCTTCTTGACCGCCTTCACGATTTTGGGCGTGTCGATCAGCGCGAGCTTTTCGAGGTTGGCTGCATAGGGCAGCGGCACGTCCTCGTCGCAGACACGCGTGACCGGAGCGTCGAGGTGGTCGAAGCCTTCCTCCATGCAGATCGCGACGATTTCCGACGCGATCGAGCAGGTCGGCCAGCCTTCTTCGGCGATAACCATGCGGTTGGTCTTCTTGAGGCTCTCGAGCACTGCTTCCTTATCGAGCGGGCGCAGTGTGCGAAGGTCGATAACCTCCGCATCGATGCCTTCTTCCGCCAGCTGCTTTGCCGCTTCGAGAGCAAGGCCGACAGCGATCGAGTAGGCAACGATGGTCACGTCCGAGCCTTCGCGCATAGTGCGGGCCTTGCCGATCGGCAGGACGTGATCGTCGAGTTCGGGCAGTTCGAAGCTGCGGCCGTAGACGAGCTCGTTCTCGAGGAAGACCACCGGGTCCTCGCAGCGGATTGCCGCTTTCATCAGGCCCTTCGCATCCGATGCGTCGTAGGGAGCGATCACGATCAGGCCGGGGACGCTGGCGTACCATGGTCCATAGTTCTGGCTGTGCTGTGCACCGACGCGGCTTGCCGCGGCGTTCGGCCCGCGGAACACGACCGGACAACGCATCTGGCCGCCCGACATGTAATTCGTCTTTGCGGCCGAGTTGATGATGTGGTCGATCGCCTGCATGGCGAAGTTGAAAGTCATGAATTCGACGATCGGGCGTAGGCCGCCCATCGCCGCGCCCGTACCGATGCCGGCAAAGCCGTATTCGGTGATCGGCGTATCGATCACGCGCTTGGGACCGAATTCGTCGAGCAGGCCCTGCGTGACCTTGTAGGCGCCCTGGTACTGGGCGACTTCCTCGCCCATCACGAAGACACGCTCGTCGCGGCGCATTTCCTCGGCCATGCCATCGCGAAGAGCTTCGCGGACGGTGACGGTAGCTATGTTGGTGCCGTGCGGGATTTCCGGATCCTTGACGCCGGTCTTCTTCGCCGGCTTCGCGATTTCAGCTTCGCTGCCGCCGCCCGAGCTTTCGGGACGTCCGACATCCTTGCCCTCGCCCGGAACATCGTCCTTGGGGGCTGCCGAGGCGGCTTCGGAGATGTCCTCTACCTCGCCCGCAAGCATGGCGATCACGGTGCCGACAGCCACGTTCTCGGTGCCTTCGGCCACCAGGATCTTGCCGAGCGTGCCTTCGTCTACGGCTTCGAATTCCATCGTCGCCTTGTCGGTTTCGATCTCGGCAATGATGTCACCGGCGACGATCTCGTCACCTTCCTGCTTGAGCCACTTGGCGAGCGTGCCCTCCTCCATGGTGGGCGACAGCGCGGGCATCTTGAGTTCGATAGCCATGGCTCAGTACTCCTCCACCAGAACATCGGTGTAGAGTTCGCTCGGATCCGGCTCGGGCGAGTTTTCGGCGAAGTCCGCCGCTTCGCTCACAACCTTGCGGATGTCCTTGTCGATGGCTTTCAAGTCGTCCTCGCTGCTGCCCTGTTCGATCAGGGTCTTCTTCAGTCCTTCGATCGGATCGCGATGTTCGCGCATATCCTGCACTTCCTCGCGGGTACGATACTTGGCCGGGTCGGACATCGAGTGTCCGCGATAGCGATAGGTCTCGCACTCCATGAGGACGGGGCCCCTGCCCTCACGAACGTGCTTGAAGGCGATTTCGGCAGCCTGGCGCACTTCGAGCACATCCATGCCGTTGACCTTCATGCCCGGGATCCGGAACGCGGTGCCGCGGCGGTAGAATTCGGTTTCGGCAGAGGAGCGGCTGACCGCAGTGCCCATGGCGTACTGGTTGTTCTCGATCACGAAGACGATCGGGAGCTTCCAGAGCGCTGCCATGTTGAAGGTCTCGTAGACCTGACCCTGGTTGGCTGCACCGTCACCGAAATAGGCCAGGCACAGGCCGCCGTCCTCATTGTACTGGTGTGCAAGCGCCAGACCGCCGCCAAGCGCGACTTGCGCGCCGACGATGCCGTGGCCGCCGTAGAACTTATGCTCGGTCGAGAACATGTGCATCGACCCGCCCTTGCCCTTCGAAATGCCGGCTTCGCGGCCGGTGAGCTCGGCCATGATGACCTTGGGATCGATACCGTAGGCGAGCATGTGACCATGGTCGCGATAACCGGTGATCACACTGTCGAGGCCTTCGCTCAAGGCAGACTGCAGGCCGACAGCGACCGCTTCCTGTCCAATATAGAGGTGACAGAAACCGCCGATCAGGCCGAGGCCATAAAGCTGGCCAGCGCGTTCCTCGAAACGGCGGATAAGCAGCATCTGTTCGTAGAACGACTGCATCTGTTCGGTCGACGCATCGAAGCGCTTGTTCTTCTCGAACTCTTCCTGGAGCGAGTGAAGCGCGAATTCGGGGTTTTCTGCGGGGCTGCGAGCAGCGCTCTTTTTCGGGGCCTTGGCCAAGATTTCTTGTCCCTTTTCCTTACGGGGAATTCTCTCTGCCCGCGCCTATAGGCACAGGCTAGCTGGCAGCGCAACGGGGCGCGCCTCTTGCATACGAAAACCTTACGGAAAAGCGGGGTTGCGCCCGATCAGTCGTCGAGCTTGATGACGACTTCGTCGGGGTGGACGACGTTGAGCTGGCTGCGCAGCAGTTCGCCGACCATGTCCGGATCGGCATGGTCCGGATGCAGAAGCGCCACCTTGTTTTCCAAGGCCGCCTTTTCTTTCTGCAGTGCTTCGAGCTGCGCCTCACGCTGGTCGAGCAGGCGCAAGTTCTCGCTCCAGGCGAGTAATCCGGAGGGGCCGGCTATCCCGAGACCGCCAAGAACGAGCAGCACAACGAGCGCCGCATTCTGCGTCGTCTTCGCCTTCCGTCCGAGATCGAGTCTGCCCTTCCGCGCCATAAACAATACAGAATCACAGTTAACCCCCGCGTGCAAGGGGAAAACTTCTGCCTGTCGCGTGTGTGGGACCGCTTGCCCTGCCCGCCCGTTGCAACCTTGACACTCGGTGGCCTTTCCCATATTTGGTTTCCATTGAAACTATATTGAACTCAGAGGAACCCAATGCCTGATCTCTTCGAAAACCCCATCGGTCTCGACGGCTTTGAATTCGTCGAATTTTGTGCGCCCGAAAAGGGGAAGATCGAGCCGGTGTTCGAAGCCATGGGCTTTACGCATGTAGCGACGCATCGCTCGAAGGACGTGCACCTCTGGCGCCAGGGTGGCATCAATCTCATCCTCAACTACGAACCACGCAGCGCCGCATGGTTCTTCGCTCGCGAACACGGCCCCTCGGCCTGCGGCATGGGCTTCCGTGTCCGTGACGCGAAACAGGCTTACGAAGAACTTCTCAAGCGTGGCGCGGAGCCCGTCACGGTGGAAACCGGCCCGATGGAACTGCGCATTCCGGCCATCCGTGGCATTGGCGGAGCAATTGTCTACCTGATCGACCGTTATGCCGAGAAGGGCGAGGACAACCTATCGATCTACGATATCGATTTCGAGTATCTCGACGGCGTCGAAAAGTGGCCGAAGGGTGCCGGCTTCAACGTAATCGATCACCTCACCCACAACGTTTATAACGGCCGCATGAAGTACTGGGCGGATTACTACGAGACGCTCTTCAACTTCCGCGAAATCCGCTTCTTCGACATCAAGGGCGAATATACCGGCCTGACCTCCAAGGCGCTGACCGCGCCGGACGGCAAGATCCGCATCCCCCTCAACGAGGAAGGCGACGGCGGCAAGGGCCAGATCGAGGAGTTCCTCCGCGAATTCAACGGTGAAGGTATCCAGCACATTGCGCTGATCTGCGACGATCTCGTCAAGTGCTGGGACAACCTCAAGGATCTGGGCGTGCCGTTCATGACCGCCCCGCCCGAAACCTATTACGAGATGCTCGCCGAACGTCTGCCCGACCACGGCGAGCCGGTCGACGAACTAAAGATGCGCGGCATCCTGCTCGACGGCACCACCGAAGGCGGCCAGCCGCGCCTGCTGCTGCAGATCTTCGCAGAAGCGCAGGTCGGCCCGGTCTTCTTCGAGTTCATCCAGCGCAAGGGCGATGAAGGCTTCGGCGAAGGCAATTTCAAGGCCCTGTTCGAAAGCATGGAACGCGACCAGATCAAGCGCGGCGTGCTCGAAGTAGCCGAGAAGGAACCTGCCGAATGAGCAATGTTGCCGATCATCCCGTGAAGCTGGGCGGCGTCCATCACGCCGCCTACCGCTGCAAGGACGCCAAGGAAACCGTCGAATGGTACGGCAAGGTCCTCGGCATGGAATACACCACCGCCTTTGCAGAAGACCACGTGCCGTCGACCGGGGAATACGATCCCTACATGCACGTCTTTCTCGACGCGGGTAACGGAAACATCCTGGCTTTCTTCGAGCTGCCCAACCAGAAGGACATGGGCCGCGACGAGAATACGCCTGCCTGGGTCCAGCACCTCGCCTTCAAGGTCGGCAGCGAAGAGGAACTGGTCGCAGCCAAGGAGCATATCGAAAGCCTCGGCATCGACGTACTCGGCCCGACGCACCACGGCATCTTCAAATCGATCTATTTCTTCGATCCGAACGGCCACCGCGTCGAGCTCGCAGCCGACATCGGTACTGACGAACAGTATGCAGAACTGAAACGCGTAGCTCCGGTGATGCTCGATGAATGGAGCGAGACGAAGAAGGCCCCGCGCCACGCCGACTGGCTGCACGAGCTTGCCCGCAAGGAACATGGTCTCGGTTAATTCGCGCTAGGCGTGTTTTTCAGCGCTTAAGGAACCTGCTGCGGTGCACAACGTTGCCACGCAAAGGGAGTTTTGCGTGAATTACATCGATACACTGCGCGGCCAGCTGCAGGAAATGGGCGAAGGGTTCATCGCGACCCTGCCCAGCCTCGCCATTGCGCTGTTCATCGTCCTGATTACCTGGATCGTGGCGCGCTTTGCCGTCCGCATTTCGGATATGATCGTCGGTCGTACCGAAATCCGGACGAGCCTGAAGAACCTTGTCGACACGCTTGTGCGTCTGACGATCTGGATCATCGGCCTGTTCGTCGCTGCCATCGTCGTCATGCCCGACCTCACGCTCGCAAGCCTCCTTGCCGGCCTCGGTATCGGTGCAGTCGCGATCGGTTTCGCCTTTCAGGACATCTTCGAGAATTTCTTCGCCGGCATCCTCATCATGCTGCGCGAGAAAATGCGGATCGGGGACATCATCGAATGCGAGGGGATCACCGGAAAGGTGGAGCATATTACCCTGCGCGAAACCCACGTCCGCAAGCTTTCCGGCGAACTGACGGTTGTCCCGAATTCGATCCTGTTCAAGAATCCCGTCGAAATCCTGACAGATCAGGACCAGCGTCGTCACGACGTGGTGATAGGCGTTTCCTACGATACCAATCTCGATCATGCTGCCGACGTCATCCGTCGCGCAGTCGAGAATTGCGATGGCGTTCTGGCCACCAAGGGCATCGATATCTTCGCGCAGGAATTCAATTCCAGCTCGGTCGATTTCATGGTCCGCTGGTGGGCGGGTTCGACCCCGCGCTCCAAGTGGGAAACCCGCGACAAGGTCGTGCGTGCGATCAAGGCTGCCCTTGATGAGGCGGGCATCGAGATCCCGTTCCCCTACGTCACCCATACCTTCAAGGAAACTGTCCCGGTCAGCACCCTAGGTGACAGCAGCAAGCCGACGCCCTAAAGGTTGCAAACAGAAACGGAGGTACGGGGGCGTTCCCCTGCACCGCCCGATTTGCGCCGAGGGAGAGAAGGCATGGAAATTCTGCAGACACCGCCGGAACGCTTCAAGGATATTCCGGACTATCCCTTTGCCGAAAATTGGATCGAGATCGATCTCGGCAACGGGCAGACCGCACGGCAGCACTACGTCGACGAGGGCGACAAATCTGCGCCGCCGGTGCTCCTCTTCCATGGCGAACCGAGCTGGTCTTTTCTCTACCGCAAGATGATCCCGATCCTTGCCGATGCCGGTTTCCGCGTTCTCGCCCCGGACCTGATCGGTTTCGGGAAGAGCGACAAGCCCGACGACATCGAATTCTTCACCTACGCCCGCCACGTCGCCTGGCTGAAACAATGGCGCGCCGCAGTTGAACCGCGTCCGGCAGCCTTGTTCTGCCAAGACTGGGGCGGATTGCTCGGCCTGCGCATCGTTGCCCACGATCCGGACCTTTTCACCTGCGTGGTGGCGAGCAACACCTTCCTCCCGGCAGGTGGAACGCCCTCGCCCGCATTCCTCGCATGGCGGGAATTTGCGAAGACATCTCCCGACTTCAAGATCGGTCCGCTGCTCGACCGAGCAACCCAGACACCCCTGACCGAGGCGGAAATTGCCGCTTACGACGCCCCCTTCCCCGACGAACCTTCAAAGGCAGCCGCAAGGGCCTTTCCGGCCCTCGTTCCGGTGGAGGACGGAATGCCCGGCGTCGAGGACAACAAGGCGGCGTGGCCTGCCCTCGCCGCCTTTGACAAGCCGTTCCTGACCCTGTTCGGCGACGAAGACCCGATCACCAAGGGAAGCGAGAAATTCCTGATCGAGCGGATAGCCGGGGCTGCCGACCTTGATCACCGAACGCTCAGCCCTTGCGGACACTTCTGTCAGGAAGACCAGGCCGAGGCGCTTTCGCAGGGCGTGATCGACATGGCGCGCAAGGCTGGTCACCTGAAGTGAACGAACATGGACGGCTGAGCCGCACACAGGAATATCTTCTTGCTGTTGCGGCCGCGGTCGTCACTGCGAACGCGTATTACATCCATCCGATCATTGGGGATGTCGCCGACCATTTCGGCGTCACCGACACCCGGATCGGCATCGTCCCAGCCTTGAACCAGCTGGCCCTCGCGGTCGGTATCCTGCTGCTCCTTCCCTTGGGGGATCGCTATTCCAACAAGCGCCTGACCATAATTTTCGCGACCGGGCAGACAGCGTCGCTGGCCCTGATGACGGTCGCTCCGGGCTTTTCAGGGTTTACCGCAGGGTCGACCCTTCTCGGCTTCTTCACCATCGCGCCCTACCTGCTGCCTGCCTACGCATCGAAGCGGGTCGCTCCCGAGAGGCTTGGTCAGGTAACTGCGCTGCTCACGGCCGGTGTGATCCTCGGCATCCTCGTCGCACGTGTCGGAGCAGGTTGGGTGGCCGAGCATTACGGGTGGAGAACCGTTTACTGGATTGCCACCAGCCTCATGATCGCAGTCACCGTGGCACTGCCTCGCCTGATGGAAGGCGGTGAACGCGAATCCGCGCGCGTACCTTATTGGCCGCTGGTCATTTCCGTCTTCGGCATCGCGAGGAAGCACCCGGAAGTGCTCCTTTCCGGAGCAATCCAGGCGCTAAACTTCGCCCAGTTCATCGCGCTGTGGCTTGCACTCGCCCTCTATCTGACGGCGCCACCCATGAATTACGGGACGGACGTTGTCGGCTATCTCGCCGCCCTTGCCGCGGTCAGTATCCTTTCGACACCACGATTGGGACGCTGGGCCGACAAGGTCGGGCCGCGAAAGGCACGCTTCATCCTCGCCCTGGTTCAGCTGGCAGGCATTTCGTTGTTCTACCCGCTCGGTGGGTCGGTCTGGGGGCTCGTGGTTCCGCTCGTTCTCGTCAATCTCGTTGGGCCGGGCGTCGATGTTACCGGCAGGATGACGTTCCTCTCGCTGGCCCCTGATCTCAGGACCCGCCTGACCACGGCCTATGTCGTAATCATGTTTATCGGCGGGGGCATCGGGAGCTTCCTCGGCACTGCGGTTTACGACATGGCCGGTTGGGCCGGCGTTTGTGCCCTGCTCGTGATGTCCACGACAGTCCTTTCCAGCCTTTGCTGGCTGGGGACAGGGCTCGGCAGATAGGGAAAATGGTGCGCCCGACAGGATTCGAACCTGTGGCCCCCAGATTAGGAATCTGGTGCTCTATCCGACTGAGCTACGGGCGCCCCGGTCGCACGCTATAGCGGCTCGCGCCGCAGAAACAATCAGTTGAGTTTATCGGGTTCTGCGATCGGGAAAAGGATCGGCGCCACCGAAATCCCCTCGGAAGCCAGTTCCTCGGCTTCCTTCTTGGTAGCCTTGCCGTGGATCGGAGCCTCTTCCTTCTCGCCATAGTGCTGCGAGCGGGCTTCATCGGCGAACTTCTCGCCCACCCATGTGCTGCTCTCGAGCGCCTTGGCCTGCGCCTTGGCCAGCTGCTTCAATGCCTCTTCGACCTGCGGGGGCATAGGGGCATTGGAAAGCTGGGCTTCCTTACTGGCCTTGGGCGTATCCTTCGTATTGCCTTTCGCTCCCACTGCAGGCGCCATCGGTGCCTTGCCGATGGTCTTGCTGCCGCATTCCGGACAATCGACCAGCCCGCGTTCGCGCTGGCTCTCATAGTCGGCGGACGAGCCGAACCAACCTTCGAATCGATGGCCATTGTCGCAGTGGAGGTCGAACACGATCATGCTGGGCTATTTGGCGATTTTCCGGCGGTTCGCAAGGCTCGGGACCTGGCTTCGCACTTCCGAAATTCGGGACAGGTCGATGTCGACGAAACCCAATCCCGGCTCATCTCCGCCCATATCGAGAAGAACCTCGCCCCAGGGGTCGATCACCAGGCTATGCCCATAGGTCTGACGACCATCCTCATGGTCGCCCACTTGCGCTGCCGCGACTACGAAAGCGCTCGCCTCGATTGCACGGGCACGTAGCAGGGTGTGCCAATGCGCTTTGCCGGTCGGCACGGTGAAGGCTGCCGGGATGGCGATCGTATCGCAGCGCCTCGCGCCCAGTTCCTCGAACAGGGCCGGGAAACGCATGTCATAGCAAATCGCGAGCCCCAGCCTTCCGACCGGAGTATCTTCCAGCGTCACGACTTCGGTGCCTGCTTGGTAAGCATTGGATTCCCGCCAGCTTTCGCCGGTATCCAGATCGACATCGAACATGTGGATCTTGTCGTATGTCGTCGGCTCTGTCCCCTCCTCCGGCGGGAAAACGAACGAGCGGTTGGCCCATTTCCCATCCGGCAGGGCTACAGCCATTGAACCGATGGCCAGATGCAATCCGGTGTCGACCGCGAGCTGGGCAAGACGGCCGGCAAATTCGCCTTCGGCACGTTCGATCGAAGGGGCAGCGCGCTTTCGATCGCGGTCGAGGAGCAGCGACATTTCGGGCGTGAAGAGCATTTCAGCCCCGCCCTCGCTCGCCTTGCTGGCGGCATCTTTAATGGTGGCAAAGTTCCGCTCGGGATCGATGCCCGATGTCATTTGCAGAACGGCGATGCGTGTCATTCAGCCCTCAAGGAGCGGGTCGAGCTTGCCCTCGCGCTCAAGTGCGGCGAGCTCGTCGGAACCACCCACATAGGTGTCGCCGATGAAGATCTGCGGAACGGTGCGGGCATTGGGCGCTCGTTCGAGCATTTCATCACGCCTGGGGCCGCCCATGGTGATGTCATGTTCCTCGTAAAGCGCGCCCTTCTGGTCGAGCAGCGCCTTGGCGCGATAGCAAAATCCGCAGCCGAACTTGGTGTAGATATCGATATGCGGTTGGCTCATGAAATTTCCTCTGGTCTCGGCCGTGTCTGGAGCGCTTGAATGCCGTTGGCAAGCGCCTATCTTGGTCCTGTCGCCGCATGGTGCGGTGATGCGGGAGCGCCGCTTACGGGCTCCCATTACATACTCAAATTGCTCACAGGAGGATTTGTTTCGATGAACCGTTTTGACACTACCCCCTATCGTCGTTCCACCGTCGGGTTCGATCGCCTTTTCGACCTGATGGAACGCCAGGCGCGCAACGCCGGCGGCGACAACTACCCCCCTTTCAACATCGAGCGTCGTGACGAAGACCAGTACCGCATCACGCTTGCGGTCGCCGGTTTCCGTGCTGAAGACCTCGATATCACCGCGCAGCAGAACCTGCTGACGATCCAGGGACGCAAGCGCGACGACCAGCCCGATGGCGAGATGCTGCATGTCGGTATTGCCAATCGCGGGTTCGAGCGCCGCTTCGACCTTGCGGATTATGTCCGCGTCGAGAATGCAGACCTGCGCGATGGCATGCTGGTGATCGACCTCGTCCGCGAGGTTCCCGATGCCATGAAGCCCAAGAAGATCATGATCGGCGACCAGAAGCCGCTCGAAGTAATCGAGGGCGACAAGAAGGATAGTGACAGCGCCGTCGCCTAGGCCTGCACATTTCCGACAATCTGACAACGTAAAGAGGGCGGACCTCCAAGGAGATCCGCCCTCGCGACGACTAGCGCCGCCAAGCCTCGAATTCGGTCGTCCGGGTCGCAGAAGACAACCGGGTTCGAGACAAGCCCCACCGCTGGCGTGCGCAGCGAAAAATATTACGCGACTCAAGGACTTCGGCGCCCCCGAGCCAGTTGCGTTCTGCAACAGATATATCAAAAGATAAAGGGACGGCGCGGGTGGGTGCGCGCCGGTCCTGTCGCATCATTACAAGGTGCGAAAAGCCGATGTAACAATTACAATCGTTTACGGTCCGGCGCTTTGCCGAAATTTTTTTAGACGAGACGCGCCTGCTCGAGTGCAGCACCGATGAATCCGGCAAAAAGCGGGTGCGGATCAAAGGGTTTCGACTTCAGTTCCGGGTGGAACTGGACGCCGACGAACCAGGGATGATCCGATCGCTCGACGATTTCGGGCAGTAAGCCGTCCGGCGACATGCCAGAAAAGATCAGGCCCTGCTTTTCGAGCGGTTCGATGTACTTGCCGTTCACCTCGTAGCGGTGGCGGTGGCGTTCCTCGATTTCGGTCACGCCGCCATATATCGACGATACATGGCTGTTGGCAGCCAGCTTCGCGTCATAAGCACCAAGGCGCATCGTACCACCAAGGTCACCGCCCGCTTCGCGCTTCTGGAGACCTTCTTCGGTCATCCATTCGGTGATGATGCCGACAACCGGCTCGCTGGTCGCTCCGAACTCGGTCGAGCTTGCCTTGTCGAAACCGGCATTCCGGGCACCCTCGATGCAGGCCATCTGCATACCGAGACAGATACCGAGGAACGGGACCTTGCGTTCACGGGCGAAGCGGACGCTGGCAATCTTGCCTTCGCTTCCGCGCTCGCCAAAACCGCCGGGCACGAGAATACCGTGCATCGGTTCGAGCTGGGCGGCGATATCGCTATCGTCCTGCTCGAAAACTTCGGCGTCGATCCACTTGATGTTGACCTTCACACGGTGGGCCATACCGCCGTGGACAAGCGCCTCGTTGAGCGACTTGTAGGCATCCTGCAGGCCGACATATTTGCCGACTACGCCGATGGTCACTTCGCCTTCCGGATTGGAGTGACGATCAACGACATCGTACCAGCGCGACAGGTCCGGTTCGGGCGCATCGGTGATGCCGAAGCCGCGCAGGACCTCGGTATCGAGGCCTTCCGCGTGATATTGCAGCGGGACCGAATAGATCGAAGGCGCATCGAGCGCCGGGATGACGGCTTCCTTGCGCACGTTGCAGAAGTTGGCGATCTTCTGGCGCTCGCCATCGGGAATGGGATGCTCGGCGCGGCATAGGAGCACGTCGGGCTTGATACCGAGGCTCGCCAGTTCGCGCACAGAGTGCTGTGTCGGCTTGGTTTTGAGCTCACCTGCGGCCGCAATGTAGGGCACCAGCGTCACGTGGACGCTGAGCGACTGCATTGGCTCGAGTTCGTTCCTCAGCTGGCGGATGGCCTCCATGAAGGGCAAGCTCTCGATGTCGCCGACCGTGCCACCGATCTCGCACAGGATGAAATCGTGGTCGTCCTGTCCGGCGAGCGCGAATTCCTTGATCGCGTCGGTGACGTGCGGAACGACCTGCACAGTCGCGCCGAGGTAATCGCCGCGGCGTTCCTTGGCGATGATCTGCTGGTAGACCCGGCCGCTGGTGATGTTGTCGCCCTGGTGCGCCGAGACGCCGGTGAAGCGCTCGTAGTGGCCGAGGTCGAGGTCGGTTTCCGCCCCGTCATCAGTCACATAGACCTCACCATGCTGATACGGGGACATCGTACCCGGATCGACATTGAGGTAGGGATCGAACTTACGAATGCGGACCTTGTAGCCACGCGCCTGGAGGAGGGCAGCAAGCGATGCTGCCATGAGACCTTTGCCAAGCGAGGAGACCACGCCGCCGGTGATGAAAATATACCGCGCCATGGGAGTCGGGCCTTAAGCGTGGGGGTTGAGTCGGCGCAAGGGAAAAGGCGCGCAAAAAAGCACGCCATCCACAAGGCGCTTGCGAATTTGTTTGTCCGGGAGGCCTATTCGGCCAGCGGATCGTCCGACGGAGTTGCCGGTTCTGCACCGCCGGCAGGTGCAGCGGGCGCGCCGCCAAGCGGATCGTAATCCGCAGCAGGAGCTGTATCCGCGTCACCGCCGAGCGTGGTGTCCACCGTTCCGCCAGCACCCTCGACAGCCATTGCAGCCAGTACAATCGAGAGCACGACGAAAAGGACTGCCAACCACTTGGTCGAACGGGTGAGGAAGTCGGCCGCACCACGCGCGCTCATCATGCCGCTGGGGCTGCCACCGATGCCAAGGCCACCGCCTTCGCTACGCTGCATCAGGATTACCGCCACGAGTGCGGCAGCGACGATCGCCTGGAGGACGGTGAAAAAGAGGAACATGGGTGCAAACTCAATCGTGTTACTGTGTGCACCGCGCATCTAGGCGCGATGCGTCAAAACGGCAAGGTTCAGGCCTCTTCGGTTTCCGAAGCTGCGACCACGATGCCGAGGAAGCTTTCCGCGCTGAGGCTGGCGCCGCCAACAAGGGCACCGCCGACTTCTTCGGTCGAGAGGATTTCACGAGCGTTGTCGGGATTGACCGAACCGCCGTAAAGGATGCGCACCTGGGCAGAGGTTTCTTCACCATAGGTCTCGTCGAGCAGCCCACGGATGGCCTTGTGCATCGCCGCGATATCCTTGGCTGTCGCGGTGCGGCCCGTTCCGATCGCCCAGATCGGCTCGTAAGCAACGGTAAGGCGCTCGGCGGCATCGTCGATCTTGGGCAGGCTCGCCTTGAGCTGCTTGAGAACGAATGCCTCGGCCTCGCCTGCATCGCGCGTCTCGAGGCTTTCGCCGCAGCACAGGATGATGCGCAGGCCGGCTTCCAGCGCGCTTTCGATCTTCTCGTTGATGAGCTTGTTGGTTTCGCGGTGGTCGCCGCGACGCTCGCTATGGCCGAGGATCACGAACTTCGCGCCGGCGTCCGCCAGCATCGTTGCCGAAATATCGCCGGTGTGCGGGCCGTCTACGCCCGGATGGCAGTCCTGCGCGCCAACGCCGATCTGCTCGGCTTCGCGGTGCACAGCGTGGATAAGCGTATAGGGCGGCGCTACGGCAACTTCCGCCTTCATGTAACGCTGGGCCGCGCGGTCGATCGCGCGTGCTTCGGACAGCATTGCCCGCGTTCCGTGCATTTTCCAATTGCCTACGATGTAGGGCCGGTCGGACATAAAGCTTCCTGTTCGTGAATCTCAATTCAGCGGAGGGCGCTATATAGGGGCTAAGCGCGCGACCGCCAGTCGTGTTTGTTTCTGCACCAAAACCGGACGGCACCTGTTGCGGGGAGGTCGCAGGGCGGATAAAGCGCGCTGCTCAATCGCAAACGTGCAGCCTTCCATCCGGAAAGTCGTGCGCCCCTAAGCACCGAAAAGGCCTCACCGCAAGCCATGCTCACATTCTTCCGCAATTTCTTCAAATCGAAGATCGGCCTCGCCATTACCTTGGCTTTTCTGGGCCTGATCGGATTCGCTTTTGCCAGCATGGACGTTTCCAATACGGGCGCGTTCGGCGGTGTAGCGGGCGGTGACAGCGTGGCTGTCGTCGGCGACAGGAAAATCGGCACGGCCGAGTTCCAGCAGGCAGTGAATGACGCACTTGCAGAAGCGCGCCGGGAGAATCCCGATGTCACGATGGAGCAGCTCCTTGCAAACGGCGGCATCGACCGGATCCTCGATGACCTCATCGATCGCTACACGCTGATTGCCTGGGGCGAGGAAAATGGCTTTCGCGCAGGCGACAACCTCGTGAACTATCTTATTCGCGACCTCCCCGGTGTGCGCGGGCCCGAAGGTGAGTTCGACCAGGAAGCTTATGCAGCCCTGCTCCAGCAGGCCCAGCTGACCGACGCAGAGGTTCGCAGCCAGATCCGCACCAGCCTGTTCGAGCAGCAGTCAGTGGGCGCCACGGTTGCTGCCGCGAAGCTCCCCGAGAAGCTTGCCCTCGCCTACGCCCGGACTTTCAAGGAGCGTCGCAGCGGAGCGATCGCGACCATTCCTGCGCGTCTGTTTGTCCCGGCAGAGGCACCGAGCGATGAGGTGCTCGAAGAATTCTACAACGAAGAGCAGTCGCGATTCGTGCGGCCTGAACGCCGTGTCCTGCGCTACGCCACCTTTGGCAGTGAAGCGCTCGGTGACAGCATTATTCCCACCGACGAAGAAATCGCCGCATATTACGAAGACAATTCGGAACAGTTCGCGGCAAGTGAAACCCGCACATTCACCCAGCTGATCGTCGCAACCCGGCAGGGCGCTGAAGCGATTGCAGCGCGCGTGAATGCTGGTGAGACCATCGCGCAGGCCGCCTCCAGCGCCGGCTTCGCCACCACGCAAATCGAAGGCGCGACCCGCGAGGAGCTTCGCGAACAGGTCGCCGGTTCGGGCAATGTCGTCGAAGCCTATTTCGGCGCGGCCCAAGGGTCGTTGACTTCGCCCGCTCGCAGCTCGCTCGGTTGGCATATTGCCCGCGTCGACGGTGTCACCCAGATCCCGGCGCGCAACCTGGCACAAGCTCGCGACGAAATTGCCGAAATCCTTGGTCAGCAAAAGCGCGAACGCGGCATCGCCGAACTTGCCGTTTCGACCGAGGACCGTCTTGTGGACGGTGCATCGCTCCAGTCGATCGCCGAAGAATTCGGGCTGGATCTCAAGACCACCGCTCCTATTACGGCGCGCGGCGAAGTTTACGGCACCCCGGAACGCGTCGATCCGGTCCTTGCGCCTGCCCTGACACTCGCGTTTCAGATCGGCGAGGGTCAGCCCGAAATCGGCGCACTGCCCGATGGCGAAACCTTCATCCTGTATGAGGTCGCCGATATCGCCCCCTCGGCAGCAGCTCCGCTTTCCGAAATCCGTGACGAGGTGACGGCGGAATGGCGCCGTGTCCGCGGCAACGAATTGGCCGAAGCTGCCGCAGCCCGCATCGTGAAGCGCGTCGAAGAAGGACGTAGTCTCGCACAAGCCGTGGCGGCCGAAGAAGCTGCAATCCCTGCACCGGATCAGGTGGAATACACGCGTGAACAGCTCGCCCGCCTGCAGGGTCGTAATGTGCCCACGCCCGTCGCTTTGCTCTTCGGTATGGCCGAAGGCACGACCAAGAAGCTGGACGGCACCAATGATCAGGGCTGGTACGTAGTCGACCTTGAATCGATCAGTTTCGACGAGCTTGAGGAGAACGATCCTCTGATCGACGTGGCGAAAACGCAGGTCGCCCAGAACTGGAGCGGTGAATATGCCGCCCAGCTTCGTCGGGCGATGCGCGAATCGATCGGTGTCGAGCGCAATCCCGATGCGATTGCAGCCGTTCGTCGCCAGCTCCTCGGCGAAACCAACTGAGACCGCGCTTGGCTGGCCAACTCGAAGGCCGCGCAAGAGCGCAGGAGGCACTCGCTAGCGGGCGCCCCGCCCTCGTTTGGCGGCGGCTGGTTGCAGACATGGTGACCCCGGTCGGCGCTGCTGTGCAGCTGATCGAAGAAGGGCGCGGTGATTTCCTGCTCGAATCCGTCGAGGGAGGGGAAGTGCGCGGGCGCTACAGCCTGCTCGGCCTCGATCCGGACCTAGTCTTTCGCGCACAAGGCAATGCGGCGGAAATCAATCGCCAGTGGCAATATGATCGCGAGGCATTCGAAGCGCAGGACCAGCCCACCCTATCCGCCCTGCGCTCTTTGCTTGCCGACTGCCGGATCGATGTGCCGGAGGGTCTCCCCCCTGCACTTGCCTGCCTGGTGGGATATTTCGGCTACGAAACGATCGGGCTGGTGGAAAAACTGCCGCGTGCCGGGAAGCAAGCGCTCGACGTGCCCGACATGCTTTTCGCACGCCCTACCGTTCTTCTCGTCTTCGATAGCCTGAGCGACGAGCTGTATTGCATCGCCCCTCTCTGGGCCGGCAGTGATGACATGGAAGGTCAGTTGACCCTTGCCGAGGAGAGGATCGACAGCACGCTGGCGCGCCTGACCTCCCATCAAGCCGGACTCACCGCGCAGAACGAAACCTATGGCGATCCGGATCCTCAGCCGGTCATGGCCTCCGAAGACTATGCCGCGATGGTCTTGCGGGCGAAGGAATACATCGCTGCAGGCGACATCTTCCAGGTGGTCCTGTCTCAGCGCTTTACCGCTCCTTTCGCCCTACCCCCGATCGAACTGTATCGTGCGCTTCGCCGCGTGAACCCCTCGCCTTTCCTCTATTTCCTCGACCTGCCCGGATTTGCCGTGGTCGGTTCGAGCCCGGAAATCCTCGTTCGCGTTCGCGATGGTGAAGTGACCGTGCGTCCCATCGCCGGTACGCGTCCTCGCGGCGCCACACCCGAAGAGGACCGGGCTGCGGAAGCCTCGCTTCTCGCAGATCCTAAAGAGCGGGCCGAGCACCTCATGCTGCTCGATCTCGGACGTAACGACGTCGGCCGTGTTGCGAAGAGCGGCACTGTCACCGTTACGGACAGTTTCACCGTCGAGAGATACAGCCATGTCATGCACATCGTGAGCAATGTGGTTGGCGAACTCGATCCATCTCGCGACGCGCTCGACGCGCTGTTCGCTGGCTTTCCTGCCGGCACGGTGAGTGGTGCTCCCAAGGTGCGGGCCTGCGAAATCGTCGCGGAGCTGGAGCCTGCCACGCGAGGCCCATACGCCGGCGGCGTCGGCTATTTCGCACCGGACGGTTCGCTCGATAGCTGCATCGTCCTGCGAACCGCTGTCGTGAAGGATGGGACCATGCACGTACAGGCCGGCGCGGGGATCGTCGCCGACAGCGATCCCGCCTATGAACAAAGAGAATGCGAAGCCAAAGCCGGCGCGCTATTCGCCGCAGCACGCGAGGCCGTCCGCCTCGCAAGGGAACCCGGTTACGGACAATGAAATACGCTTTTCTGGCATTGCCACTTCTTGCACTTACGGCATGCGAACCCGCTCCCGAAGGCGAGCCGGTAACCCGGACCCGCATCGACGGCAAAGCGGACCCTACCCCGACAGCCACCCCCTCGCCTGAAGAGACGCAGGGCGGGACGATGCAGGTCGAAAGCGCCTGTCGATCGATCATCTTCGAGGACACGCCGCTTACGCACTGTTTGGCCGTGCCCTCTCGGCATACGATCGCGACCGATCTGTCCCCTTCCGACGGATCGCCATACCGCAGCCTGTCCGCCTTCTCGCGCAGCGAAGATGGCGAAACCATCGCCTTTGCGATGAATGCAGGCATGTATGACGACGACGGAAACCCGATCGGATATTTTGTCGAGAATTCGCAGCGCCTCCAGACCCTCAACACGAACGAGGGTTCGGGTAATTTCCACATGGACCCGAACGGTGTCTTCTACGGTTCGGACGGCAAGTGGGAGGTACGCACTACGTCGGACTTCCTCGCCAATGTGACGGAGCGCCCGGAATTCGGAACCCAGTCGGGTCCGATGCTGGTCATCGACGGAAAGCTGCATCCCGAAATTTCGCAGGATGGCGAATCCAGGCTGATCCGCAATGGTGTCGGCGTCGATGATCGCGGCCGAGCGCATTTCGTGATTTCGAACGGACCCATCAGCTTCGGAAAACTTGCCCGGTTCTTCCGCGACGAGCTTGAGGTGAAGAACGCACTCTACCTCGACGGAAACGTATCGGCCCTGTGGAACCCCGCTACCGAACGCCTCGATACCGGCGCACCCATCGGCCCCATCCTGGTGGTCAGGAAAAAGGACACGCCCGATGATTAATTACGAGCGCACTTTGTACCCCGAGATCGAGCCCTACGAAACGGGCATGCTCGACGTGGGCGAAGGACATTCGCTCTATTACGAGCGCGTCGGCACTCCCGGCGCCAAGCCCGCAGTCTTCATGCATGGCGGCCCCGGGGGCGGCATGTCTCCCGATCATCGCCGCCAGTGGGATCCTGAACTCTACGATGTCCTGCTGTTCGACCAGCGTGGCTGCGGGAAGTCGCTTCCCTTCGCGGAAATCGAGCACAACGATACCTGGCGCATCGTCGAGGACGTTGAAAAACTGCGCGAAATGTGCGGCCATGAGAAGTGGCAGGCCTTCGGCGGCAGCTGGGGCGCGACACTCGCTCTCGCCTATGCGCAGGCGCATCCCGACCGCGTTTCCGAAATCGTGCTCCGCGGCGTCTTTCTCGCCCGCCAGAAGGAAAAGGACTGGCTCTACACCTATGGCGCGAGCGAGATCATGGCCGAGCAATGGGACGACTTCTCGGGCCTCATCCCCGAAGACGAGCGCGGCAACCTCGTGAAAGCCTATTACGAGAGGCTCACGAGTGGCGATGAGCAGATCCGGCTCGCGGCAGCCAGGGAATGGTCGCTGTGGGAAGGCAACGTCGCCACCTTGCTGCCCGACGAGGACCTGCTGGACAGCTTCGCAGATCCGTCGAAGGCTGTCCCTTTCGCCCGTATATGTGCCAAATTCTTCCTTGAAGACTTCTTCCTCGAAGAAGCCCAGCTGCTCAAGAACGTCGATCGCATCAAGCACATCCCGGGCATTATCGTTCAGGGCCGACATGACATCTGCACTCCGCCGACCTCGGCTTGGGAGCTGAAGAAGGCATGGCCGGAAGCTGAACTCTGGATCGTCCACGATGCGGGCCATTCGGCAGGTGAGCCGGGCATAATCGACGGCCTGGTCCGGGCGACCGACAAGCTGGCCGGCAAGCAGGCGTGATCCGACTGGCAGCAATCCTTGCTTGAACACTGCCGATACTGACGCCACACACCCGCTCGAATGACCGACAGCCGATCCATCCTCGTAATCGACAATTACGACAGCTTTACCTTCAATCTCGTCCATTACCTGATGGAGCTGGGGGCTGAGGTGGAGGTCGTGCGCAATGACGCCATTACGGCGAGCGAGGCGATCGACCGGGATGTAGCGGGCTACCTGATTTCACCCGGCCCCTGCACACCTAACGAGGCCGGGGTCAGCCTCGATCTGGTCGCCGCCTGTGCCGAGGCGAACAAACCGCTCCTCGGTGTGTGCCTTGGACATCAGGCGATCGGCCAGCATTTCGGTGGCCGCGTGGTCCGGGGCGGACTGATGCATGGCAAGACCAGCGCCCTCGCACATGACGGCACAGGTGTGTTTACCGGCCTGCCCTCCCCTTACGAAGCCACGCGGTATCATTCGCTCGTTGTAGAGAATATCCCGGACTGCCTTGTCGTAAACGCTACCAGCGAAACGCCGGGGCTGGACGGGGCCAGCGTCATGGGTTTCCGCCACGCAGAACTTCCAATCCACGGTGTGCAATTCCATCCCGAGAGCATCGCGACCGAACACGGTCACGCCCTGCTCGCCAACTTCCTGAAAATCTGCGGCATCGAAGCCAAGGAGCCTGCGTGAAGACATTACCCTCTGCCGACACCCATCTTTCCGAGAGTGACGCGCATGAAGTCTTCGGCTGGATCCTAGATGGAGAAACCAGCGACGAGGAAATCGGCCGTTTCCTCGTCGAAATGTCTGCGCGCAGCGAGACTTCAGAGGAAATCGCCGGTGCCGCACGCGCCCTTCGTGAGCGCCTGATCCCGATCGAGGCACCCGAGGGAACCGTCGATTGCTGCGGTACGGGCGGCGATGGACATCATACGCTCAACGTCTCGACGGCAGTCAGTCTGGTGGTCGCTGCCTGCGGTGTACCCGTGGCAAAGCACGGCAATCGAGCCGCGAGCAGCAAATCGGGTGCAGCCGACACGCTAGAGGTGCTCGGGCTCGATATGGAAGCTGCGGGAAAAACCGCCGAAAAGACCTTGGCAGAACTGGGAATTTGCTTCCTGTTCGCCAAGAACCACCACCCGGCGATGGGCCGGATCCAGCCCATTCGCCAGAAGCTCGGCGTTCGCACCATTTTCAACCTGATGGGGCCGCTGTCCAATCCCGCGGGCGTGCAGCGGCAACTGATCGGGATCGCGCGTCCGGCTTACGTCCCCATTTATGCTGCAGCGAAAGCCAAGCTCGGGACCGAACGGACGTTCATCGCTTCGGGTGACGAGGGGTTGGACGAGCTGAGCCTTGCCGGCGGGAACGAGCTTGCCGATGTGACCGGCAACGATTTCGAGATGCGCCGCGTCAACGCGGTCCAGGCGAACCTTCCGCATTCTCCCGTCGAAGCGATCCGGGGCGGAGATCCGGCGCATAACGCCAAGGCCCTCGAAGCCCTGCTTTCGGGGACACCCGGCCCCTATCGTGAGGCAGTGCAGTTCAATGCGGCAGCTACCCTGATCGTAGCCGGCAAAACCGACGATTGGGCTTTGGGTGCCGAAATGGCAGCCGAAGCCATCGACTCCGGCAAGGCGAAGCAACTGCTTGCTGACTGGATTGCGTTGGCCAAATGAACAAGCTCGAACAAATATGCGCAACGAAGCGTGATGAAGTGGCGTCACGAAAGGCCGTCCGCTCGCTTGCCGATCTCGAGGCACTGGCTTCCGGGCGCGGAAAATCTCGCGGTTTCCAGAACGCTTTGGCGAAAGCTCAGTCAGGTGGCTTCGGCCTCATCGCCGAGATCAAGAAGGCTTCACCCTCGAAGGGCTTGATCCGCGAGGACTTCCACCCCGCCGATCACGCCCGCGCGTATGAGGCCGGCGGCGCCACGTGCCTCTCAGTCCTGACCGACGCGCCCTATTTCCAGGGCCACGAGGATTACCTGGTGGAGGCGCGCGCAGCCTGTGCCCTCCCCGTCCTCCGGAAAGACTTCATGGTCGATCCATGGCAGGTCGCCGAAGCACGGGCGATCGGGGCGGACGCTATCCTCATTATCGTCGCGGCGCTCGAAGATGTGCAGATGCGGGAAATCGAGGCGGCGGCGCTTGAGTACGGGATGGACGTCCTGGTCGAAGTGCACGATCGCGTCGAGCTCGAAAGGGCCCACGCCCTGACCTCACGTCTGATCGGGGTAAACAACCGTAATCTCAAGACGTTCGAAACCGATCTTGCCACGACGGAGGAGCTTGCTCAGCACGCACCCGAAGATGCCTTGCTGGTCGGAGAGAGCGGTATCTTCACCCATGCCGACTGCCTCCGGCTGAGCAAATCGGGCGTTCGCACATTCTTGGTGGGTGAAAGCCTTATGCGCCAGGCTGACGTCGCAGCGGCAACGCACAGGTTGTTGCATGGCTAAGCTCACTCATCTCGACGACAAAGGCGCCGCCCGCATGGTGGACGTTGGGTCGAAAGAAGTAACTGCACGCACAGCGGTGGCAGAAGGTCTCATTCGCATGAATGCCGCTGCACTGGAGGCTCTTTCCAACGGCAACCACCCGAAAGGCGACGCCATCGCCGCAGCCCGCATTGCCGGGATCATGGCCGCGAAAAAGACAGGCGAACTCATACCCCTCTGTCACCCCCTCGCCCTTGAAAGCGTTACCGTCGATTTCACTACCGAATCGGGCGGGATCAGGGTGCGTAGCGAAGCAACCTTGACCGGCAAGACCGGTGTCGAAATGGAAGCTATGACCGCTGTGAGCGTGGCACTGCTCACGCTTTACGACATGGGCAAGTCGCTCGACAAAGGGATGAGCATCGAGGCCATTCGCCTCCTTGAGAAGACCGGAGGCAAGTCCGGCGCCTGGCGATCGGCGGACTGAAACGGGAACACCTGTTCTCCGGAATTGCCTCGAAAATGGCGGGATTGCTTGACTTGCGAAAATTGGTTGCCTAATTGTTCCACATTCGTTCACAACCTTGTGAACAGGAACATGGGAGTGACCAGATGCTGACTGCCAAGCAGCACGAACTGATCCGCTTTATCCAGGAAAAGCTCGAGGAAACCGGGATCTCGCCTTCCTTCGAAGAGATGAAGGAAGCGCTCGACCTGAAGAGCAAGTCGGGGGTGCATCGCCTCATCTCCGCGCTCGAAGAACGCGGTTTCATCCGCCGCCTTCCCAACCGGGCACGCGCGCTGGAAATCATCAAGCTTCCCGAAGATTCGGTCTCAAGCGCCTCGAAGCCGGCACCCGCCGCAAACGATACGGTCGTCGCGGCCCATGCTGCGAAGCCGACAGCCCCCGAACCTGCCAATGACATCATCGATGTTCCGCTGCATGGCCGTATCGCAGCAGGCGCTCCGATCGAAGCGATCGAAGGCCAGTCGAGCATGCCCGTTCCGGCTGCTCTGCTTGGCCCCGGCGATCATTATGCGCTCGAGGTTTCCGGCGACTCGATGATCGAGGCGGGCATTTTCGATGGTGACTTCGCCCTTGTGAAGCGCGCCGAAACCGCCCGCGACGGCGAGATCGTGGTCGCACTCGTCGATAATGAGGAAGCGACGCTCAAGTACCTGCGCAAGGACGGTCCGATGGTCCGGCTCGACCCCGCAAACGGCGCGTACGAACCTCAGGTCTACGAGGCCGGCCGTGTGAAGGTCCAAGGCAAGCTGGCGGGATTGCTACGCCGCTACCATTGATCGCCTGGGGTCAGGCGGTAAATCTGTTGGGGCGTCTGGCGATTGGTCGGGCGCCCCAATTGTATGGAGCTAACGATCCGCAAGCGGTCGCCACCATCCGTGGGCCCCTTGGCTATCGACGACTGCATCGAAGCGTTCGTCCGAAAGATGGATGGCCAGACCGCCGCTATTCTCTAGGAAGCGGCCATCCGCTTTCATCCACTTCGGCCTACAGCTGCGGGGCAGCCACCTGTCGGCGATGACGATGTCAGCCCTTTCGCAAGCCGCGGCCAATTGCCTCTCATCGATGCGGTTGCGGGTTTTCGCCACGAGCACATGCCAGGTGCGCTCGTCCCTCTTGACAGGCAAACTGCAGAAATCTGCGCTGCAACGCGCGCCTTCCCATTCAGAGAGAAGCATCGGACTGGCCTCGGTGCCAGCCAGCTCCACGATATTGTCGCGCGCATAGGACCCTTCACTTTCGCGCAGGACATGCACCAACCCGCCTTCATCGACCACGCCGATGTCGCGGCCGTCACGCGTCACCAGAATATCCGGTGTCGGAGTAGATACGAGCATGCCGGCTCCGATGAAGACTGGCACAAAGCCCCAGAGCCGAGACCTCCCCCGCCACAAGGCTATCCAGAGAGCGCCCGCCAAAAACATGAGCAAAGTCGCCAAGCCGATATGTGCCACCATTTTGACCGCCCCTGGCTGAGCGGCCGTTACACGCGCAATCTCTAGCAGGAGATCGAGCGATACCCCCGCGAGCCACCAGAAGGGCGCGCCCGCTCCGATCAGGTCAAGGACCAGCGCGACCGCAATCAGCGGCATGGAAACGAACGTGACCAGCGGGATTGCGATCACATTGGCGAAGGCGCCGTAGAGGCCTGCCCGGTGGAAGTGGAACAGAACGATCGGCATTAGCGCGATCTCGATCACCATGCCGGTCGCGAAAAGCATCAGGACGCGACGTCCCATCCAGCGTCCCCTGCCCTCTTCGCGCGGAGCGAGAAAGTCCTTCACCGGTCGCGAATTATGCAGCGCCACGATCGCGATTACCGCAGCAAAGCTCATCTGGAAGCTCGGACCGACAAGAGATTCCGGCCAAAGGAAAAGGACTACAGCTGCCGCGACCGCGACCATCCGCATCGAGAGGGGCTCGCGCCCCAGGGCCAGCGCGATCAGGACAAGCATCGCACCGACACAGCTTCTCACCGTCGGCACCTGCGCTCCGGTAAGCAAGGTATAGGCAATCCCCGCCAGTGCAGCGATTGCTGCTGCGACAAGCGGGATACGCAACCTCAAGGCTAGCCAAGGCGATAGTGCAATGAGCTTGGAAGCGAGCAAATAGGCCGCAGCGATCACCGCACTCACGTGCAGGCCGCTGATCGACAAAAGGTGCGTCAGACCTGCATCGCGCATGGCGACTTCATCGGCCTCGGATATCGATCCCCTGTCACCGCTGGCAAAGGCAGCGGCAATTGTGCCCGATGGTCCACCCAGTTCCTCGCGCACATGTCCGGAAAGTCTCCGCTGGATACCCCCGATCAAACCGGTGGCAGGAGGAGCAGCCTCGACCAACCGGATGTCCCCCACGAGGGATCCGGTAGCGGCGTATCCCTTGAACCATGCGGCGCGAGCGAAATCATAAGCGCCCGGAAGCACAGGAGGCGAAGGCGGCATCAGTCGGGCCCGCAATCTGACGCGGGCACCTTCCCGAAAGCTCGCATTGTCCTTGGTCTCGGGTACGTTGACTCGCAATTTGAGCGGCATGGCATTTTCCGCATCGCGAACCGCCAGAACGAGCCGCACCCGACCCTCGGCAGGCTGCTCATCGCGCTCGAGGATACGGGCGTCCAAGTGCATCAGGGACGGCCGCGCGATCGGCTCGGCACCAACCATCTCGGAACGCACCCAGATCAGCGCTATCCCGAGCGCAAAAGCAATTCCGAGGACCGACCCTGCCAACCTGAGGCCTGCCCTGTCATCTCGCACCGCCCAGAATGACTGCGATGCAATCGCGACCAGGAGTCCGAGACCAATCGCGCCCATCCACTGCCAGCGTTCGCCCATGACGAACCAGCTTCCGATACCGGCAGCGAGCGCCACGACCAGCCATGGGCCGCGATCGAAGCCGGAATTGCCGAGAAAAGCCTCGATTCCGTCCCCAAATCTGGACAAGAGCGCACGCATGCTCCAAGGGCGCTGCACTGCAACATCGGCGGTATCATCCGCATCGCCGAACGGAACCCGCGATGCCCCCTGCGTCGCCATGCAAGTAGTTGAAAGGATTGAAGAGGGAATGGCAAGCGAAACCGGCAAACAGGTTGTCACACGGTTCGCCCCCTCGCCTACGGGCTTTCTCCATATCGGCGGAGCACGTACGGCGCTGTTCAACTGGCTCTACGCACGCCATCACGGCGGCCGCGCGCTGCTGCGGATCGAGGATACCGACCGCAAGCGCAGCACGCAGGACGCGATCGACAAGATCATCGAAGGCCTCGACTGGCTGGGACTCGATTTCGACGAGCCGCCCGTGTTCCAGTCCGACCGCGCCGCTCGCCACGCCGAAGTCGCGATGAAGCTGCTCGAGGCGGGCCACGCCTACAAATGCTTCGCCACCCCTGAAGAGCTCGAGGAAATGCGTGCCGAGCAGCGCGCAAACAAGCAGCCGATGCGTTACGACCGGCGCTGGCGTGATCGCGATGAGAGCGAAGCGCCCGAGGGTGCCCCTTATGTCATTCGCCTGAAGGTCCCCACTGAAGGCGAGACCGTCATCAATGACGAGGTGCAGGGCAAGGTCACGGTCAAGAATGCCGAGATCGACGATTACGTCCTTCTCCGCGCGGACGGCACCCCGACCTACATGCTCGCCGTTGTCGTAGACGATCACGACATGGGTGTGACGCACATCATCCGCGGCGACGACCATCTGAACAATGCCTTCCGCCAGCTCCCGATCATTCGGGCGATGGACGCGATCGAGGGCGGTTGGCCGGATCCTGTCTACGCACATGTCCCGCTGATCCACGGTGCCGACGGTGCCAAGCTATCGAAACGGCACGGCGCGGTCGGTGTCGAAGCCTATCGCGACGAGGAAGGCGTGCTTCCCGAAGCTCTCTTCAACTACCTGCTGCGTCTTGGATGGGGCCACGGCGACCGCGAGGAAATCACTCGCGAAGAGGCCATCGAACTGTTCGATCTCGATGGCGTCGGCAAAAGCCCTTCGCGCTTCGACATCAAGAAGCTCCAGAACCTCAATGGCCACTATATCCGCGAAGCTGACGACGCGCGCCTGGCAGGCCTGGTCGCAGCCAAGATCGGCCCCGAAGCGGACGAGAAGCTGCTGGCAGAAGCCATGCCGGTCCTGAAGACCCGCGCGCGCAGCATGGACGAACTCGCAGAGGGTGCGGCATTCCTGTTCAAGAGCCGGCCTCTTGAAATGACGGAAAAAGCCGCAGGATTGCTCGACGACGAGGCAAAGTCGCGGCTTTGCGGCCTTTCAGAGCGCCTGCACGCGCAAAATGACTGGACAATCGAGGCTCTCGAAGCCACTACGAAATCGTATGCCGAACAGCTCGAACTGGGCCTCGGCAAGCTGGCGCAGCCCATGCGGGCCGCGCTGACGGGCACCACCACATCGCCCGGAATTTTCGACGTACTGGTCCTGCTGGGCAAGGAAGAGTCACTCGCGCGTATCGACGCGCAGGCTCTGCCCGCAGGCAAGGAATAAGACGGACCAAGGAGACACGCGTGGCCGACAAGCAGGCAACTCTCAACATCGGCGATCAGGCCCAGGACTTCCCCGTGCTCGAGGGAAGCGTCGGACCCGACGTTATCGACATTCGCAAGCTGTACGGCACGACCGGCAAGTTCACCTACGATCCGGGCTACAAGTCGACGGCCAGCTGCGAAAGCGCACTGACCTACATCGACGGCGAAGAGGGCGTCCTGCTCCACCGCGGTTACCCGATTGGCCAGCTGGCCGAACATTCCAGCTTCATGGAAGTCGCCTACCTGCTGCTCAACGGCGAACTTCCGAGCGTCGATGAACTCGCGACCTTCGATGACACAATCACGCGTCACACCATGGTCCACGACCAGCTGCGCCAGTTCTACCAGGGCTTCCGCCGCGACGCGCACCCCATGGCGATCATGTGCGGTGTCGTCGGCGCGCTTTCGGCCTTCTATCACGACAGCACCGACATTTCGGACCCCGAGCATCGCAAGATCTCGAGCCACCGCCTGATCGCCAAGATGCCGACCATCGCTGCGATGGCGTACAAGTATGCAGTGGGCCAGCCCTTCCTGCAGCCAAAGAACGACCTCAGCTACACCGGCAACTTCCTGCGCATGACCTTCGGCGTTCCGGCCGAGGAATATGAAGTGCATCCCGCCATCGAAAAGGCGATGGACCGCATCTTCATCCTTCACGCCGACCACGAGCAGAACGCATCGACCTCGACCGTCCGCCTGGCCGGTTCGTCGGGTGCGAACCCCTTCGCCTGTATCGCAGCGGGCATTGCCTGCCTGTGGGGCCCGGCTCACGGCGGCGCCAACGAAGCGGCGCTCAACATGCTGCAGGAAATCGGTTCGCCCGATCGCATCCCGCATTACATCGAGCGTGCCAAGGACAAGAACGACCCGTTCCGCCTGATGGGCTTCGGTCACCGCGTCTACAAGAACTACGACCCGCGTGCGACCGTGATGCAGCAGACGCTGCGTGAAGTCTTCGAAGCGCTGAACGTGAACGATCCGGTTTTCGAGACCGCTCTCCAGCTAGAAGAACTCGCGCTCAACGACGATTACTTCAAGGAAAAGAAGCTTTTCCCGAACGTCGACTTCTACTCGGGCATCATCCTGAACTCGATCGGTTTCCCGACCACGATGTTCACCGCGCTCTTCGCCCTCGCCCGTACCGTGGGCTGGGTCGCACAGTGGAACGAGATGATCTCCGATCCCGGCCAGGTCATCGGTCGCCCGCGCCAGCTCTATACGGGCCCGACGCAGCGCGACTACGTGCCGATCGGCCAGCGCTAAGCGGCCATACAAATTTGAAGGATCAGGGGCGCTTCGGCGCCCCTTTTTCTATGCGTCCGGAACGTCGGCCTCGGCGACCGGAACCGACAGGGTGAAGCGAGCACCCTGCCCCTTCGCGCTTTCGACGGTAAGATCGCCGCCCATCGCACGAGCAATCCGGCGGGAGATGTAGAGACCGAGGCCAGAGCCTCCGTCACCCTGCTTGCCGAGCCGCTCGAACTTCTCGAACACCTTGGCCTGCTGCTCTTCGTCGAGACCATGCCCCTGATCGGCCACGGTCACCATCGCCCGTTCTCCCACTCGATCGAGCCTGACCCAGACCCTGCTCTCTTCCGGTGCGTAGCGAATAGCGTTGCCGATGAGATTGAGGAGCACCTGGAGCACACGCCGGAATTCGGCGGTGGCCATCTGCATCTCACCCTCGGCCGGAGGATCAAGCCGGATCTGCCTTTCGCTGGCCCGGACACCGAGAATTCCGCATGCCCGGCGTGCCACATCGGCGAGATCGATCAGGTCAGGCGCAGTAGAGAAATCATCGGCTTCGACCACTTCGAGATCGGACAAGTCGTCGATCAAAGCGAGGAGATGCTGCCCGGCGCTGGCAATGTCGCCTGCATAGTCGCTGTATTCCTCGGCTAGAGGGCCGGCCAGCTTGGTCCGGATCGTTTCGGCATTTGCGATAATCCGGTTGATGGGCTGGCGAAGGACCGGCGTCAGTTCACGTCCGAGAGACGGCGTCCTGCTTCCAGCGGACGCATTCACGGCTGCGAGCGGCTGTGAAGCGCTGAGATACAGAACGAAGCCCGCACTGCCCGGATCGACCTTCCCGAGAGGCTCGAGATGTGCCGACCAGCTGCGGCGCGAGCCTTCGATCCGGCAGTCTGCCCCGTCGAGCATACGCCAATGCATCGGCTGCGCGTGGGCATTGCCGGGAAATTCGACGAAATCTGTCCAGGGTTTGCCGACTGCGTTTCGCACCCTTTCGGCGAACTGTTCGAGGTCATCGGCATCGGTTTCGATGGACAGGACCCGTTGCTGTGGATCGAGGCGCGCCGAGCATTCCGCAAGGTGGCGGTTGATCTCTGTGCGACGACGAATTTCTTCCTCCGCGCTGTCCTGCGGAGCGTCGTCGACATGCCAATTGGCAATGGAGATTTCACAACCGCTGTCGCCTCCGAACGAAGGAGTGATCTCGGCCCAGGCAGTGACCTGTTTGTCACCATCGATAGCCTTGAACTGGCGGGCGAGCTTCAAGCCGTACTGGCGAGCCTTCACGACCAGCGAAAGCAGCTCCGGAATCGCGAGCGTCTTTCCAATCTCGCCGCCGCATGCGCGATTGAGATCGGCCAGCTGCTCTCCGGCCTCGATCAGGCAGTCCTCCCCATCCGTCCGGGCCCGCGTCAATGTCTGGATCGTCTCGCTCATCGTGTAGCAAATCCCTCGCTGGAGCTGGCAAGCAACGTCCGCGCTTCGCGTTCACCGATGTCGGCTAGTCCGGCAACCGGGGCACCGCTGGGATGGAGCATCAGGAGGACTTCGTCGATCTGGGCGGCTTCCATACCCGCTGCGCGCAGGCCAAGCGCGAAACGGACTGCCTGCCGGGCATGGCTCGAAAGGACCGCCAGTCCACGCGGCTGAGACGAGAGATTGGCAAGGGCAGTGAAGAACAGCCCCGAACCGGCATCCTCGATAACGAGTGCACTTTGCGCTCGTTCTCCAAGCGCCGACACCAGACGTGACAGCAAGGCGAGCCTTCCCGCCCCTTCATCGAAGCCTGCCCGCAATTTCGTTTCTGCCCGGGTCACGGCTTCCGATTGTCCCTCGCCGCAGTATTCCCGCCAATTCAGGAGGGTGCGGTGGAACAGGTCCCCGGGCAATTCCCTGATCGGCAGTTCCATCCGGCGCTGCGCCTGGACGAAACGTGCCTGAGCCGCGAGTGCCGCCATGGCTCCGGATGAAATCCATCCGTCGCTGTCGGCAATCATGCGTTGCATGAGAGGTGACAGGACCGGATCCAGCCCGAATTCCGCCTCGAGGCGTTCGGTAACCTGCCATTCGACGGCCAGCGCGTGGCAATGGGAAAGAAGCTCGGCAGACGCTTGCAGATGTTCACTCAGCGCTTCTGCGTGACGGACAGCGAAGGCATCCCGCCCGCCCTCACCGGTGCTTTCGGCCTGGGCGCGAAGAATCTGGTTGGCGAGGTCACCGATCATTCCCCTTATGCGCGCCACGATCTCGTCGCTGAAAAGCGAATGGTCTGGCGCCGACAGGAGATGGGACAGGATGGGCTGGATGCCAGCAAGCGCCGCATCCCCTCGCGCCAATGCGTCGCGAAGGCTGCTGCCGCGCTTGTTCTCGGCATCATCCATGGGAGAAATCCCGTCCATTGGATGCCCCTAGCACAGGCATGGTTAAGCCGCCGTTATCCCTCGCTGACCGGCTGGAAAAAGCGGCTTACGAGGATAAGCAAGGCGAGAACTGCCGCAACTTCGCTCGAAAACCCGAAGAAAGCCGCCAACGAAAGGATACCGGCAAGCAGGATACGATCTGCATAGGTGGATCGCCATGGCTCGCTGGCGAAACGCTCTGCCAAGCGAAGGAGGCCGATTAGCATGACCGGCACGAACCATCGAAGGTATCCGAACTCTTCTGGCGAGCCGAGATAAAGCAGGAATACGATTATCGGGTCGAGAGCCCATTCAAGCGCGCGGTGCAGCAAGCTTGGCTTCGCCTCGGGCTTGCCCAATTGGGCGACCCGTTCGACCACACGGCCCATTCTCGCAAAGAGTGCAGAGGTTGCGGCGAGACCCAACCCCAGCCACGCACCGAAGTAACTTCCAAGACCCAAGGCGGCGATTGCAAACACAGCCGATGCGACTGTGGCACTCCGCTCCGCACCTCTTCCGACAACGTCCCGGGCCAGTCTTGCGCCGGCGCGTTCCGCCACTGCAAGACCAGGTGCTGTGAATGCGATCGGCTCGCGCTGGGCATCGATCCACTTGCGTTCCCTTTGGGCCAGAGCCTTCGGATCGGGATCGATGTGCCATTCCTGCTCGTCGATCAACTTGCGATCGAGCTGGACGATGCGTGTCCCGCTTTGCAAGGCAATCCGCATGAGGGCCGAAGGTGCATCGACATCTTCGGGAAGATTTCCCAGCGTTTTTATCAGTTTGCCCGGAACCAGCATGATCCCGGCCCAGGCCAGCTCGAGGTCTATCCGTTCGAAGCCCAGCGGCACGGCAAGGTCGGCCGGGAGTGCCAAAACGCCGTGATGGTTCAGGGACTTTGCAACGGCATCGGCCTCGGGCAGCACACCCGAAGCGATAGCGAATATCTCGTCGTCTTCACCCACGAGAGAGAAAAGTCTCGCCGTCTCGCGCACGGGCACGAATTTGAGGCCCGCCTCTTCTGCCCTGCGCTGCAGTTCGATAACTTCGCGCTCGATCCTGTCGACGAAGCAGGCGACCAGTTCGCAACCCATCTGCAAGGCAAGGTCCAGCTGCCGCTCGACCACCATCGCACCGGCATAGCTCCGGAATGCCGGACGCAGCAGTCCGGGCTCGGGATTTCTCTCGAGCGTAGACAGCAATGCGATGCGCAATCGACGAACTCCCGTGGTTTTCCTGTCCGGTCATAGGGATGCAGACCACCCGCTGCCAAGCCATCTCACCGTGCAAATTGCCCATAATCACGACATTCTGGGAGCCTGCCTCCACTCCGGCGCCATCTGTTTATGGTTAAACAGGGGTTTATGCCCGTCTCGATTGTGGTAAATCGCGCAAATGGCAAAACGCTCGCACATTACCGTCGTCGAAGGTGAGGAAACCTCGCCGGAAGCTCCCGAAGCCGCAGAAACGCTGGCACCGGAGCACATCGAAGAAGTCGAATACGAAGACGCGGAATGGTTGGAGGAGGAAGCTGTCCTCCCCAAGCGCAGATGGATTGTGCCCACTCTCGCACTGCTGGCGATTGCCGGATGGACCGGATTTTTCGTCTGGACCAATCGTGCCGACATGCTCGCCGGAGCCACTGCCCAACAGGGAATTGCCTGGACCACTTCCTGGGCGATACCGGTGCTTCTGATCGTGGGCCTCTGGATGCTGGCCACGCGCAATTCCGCTCACGAAGCCAAGCGGTTCGGGGAGATTGCTTACAGCCTGTCCGAGGAATCCCGGAGGCTTGAAGAGCGCCTCGTAGTAGTCAATCGGGAGCTTAGCCTGGCCCGGGAATTTCTGGGCAGCCAGACCCGCGACCTCGAATATCTGGGTCGCAGCGCCACCGAGCGCATTTCCGAAAATGCCGATCGTTTGCAGGGTCTGATCCGCGACAATGGCGAGCAGGTCGATGCAATCGCGAGCGTCAGTGCGACAGCGCTCGAGAATATGGGCAGACTGCGTGACGACCTGCCCGTGATCGCCAGTTCCGCAAAGGACGTTACCAACCGCATCGGCGCTGTAGGCCGCACCGCGCAGGAGCAGCTCGATACATTGGTTGAAGGCTTCGCAACCCTTGAGGAGCATGGCAGCCAAAGCGAGCGCCGCATCGCAGAAGTGCGGACAAGCGTCGACGACGCGATGACTGCATTTGGCGAGCAGGCCAAGGAACTCGAGGCCATTGCCGAACAGCGTTTCGCTGCCCTGCGCGCGGAAAGCGAAGAATTCCGCAATGAGCTGAACGGCCATGAAATCGAGGCGCTTGCTGCGCTGAATGCACGCTCGATCTCGCTACGCAGTGAAATTGCAGAGGTGCACAAACAAGCCAGTGCAGACGAGGAACTCGCCCTTTCGACCATGCGTGAGCGTATCGGCTCGCTGCGTGACGAGGCGATGGCTATCGCCCGCTCGGTTCGCGAAGGTGAAGATGCGGCAATGGGAGCCTGGTCGAACCAGATCGAGAACATGCGCGCCCGCCTCACCGAAGCGGTGACCGAGATCAAGGAAATCGACGAGGCGGCAATCGAGGCCGCAAATGCGAAGCTGCGCGCGCTTTCCGAAGAGGCCGCGCGGGTCGATCAGCGGATCGCCGAACGCAACAAGGCTTTCGAAATCGAAACCCGCGAACGCACGCAGTCCCTCGCCGCCGCTCAGGACGAGATCGCCGGACAGCTCGAAGAGAAGTTCACTCTGCTCGACGCTGCGATTGCGGAGCGCCGTGAGGCGCAGCTCGCGCAGATCGCCGCCCTTACCGAAGAAGGCGAGGCACTGACCCAGCGTGTCGCGGCGCTGGGAGAGACCTTCTCCAATATCGCTGCGCACGGACACGAAGCGCGCGAAGCGGTCGCAGGCGGTATAGACGCTCTCAATGCGCAATTGCGTGACAGCCGTGAGGCCCTTGAAGGGACCGATCGCGATATCGCCCGCCTGACCGATGCCAGCGTCCGCCTGCTCGAACTTATCCAGGCAAGCGCCAAGCACAGCAGCGACGAGCTTCCCGTTGCCATGGAAGCTTCCGAGAACCGTCTGGCCGAGATCGAACGCAGGGCCGGCGAAGTCCAGAACCTCCTCGGGCAGGCGCGCGCTACTGGCGACACCCTGACCGAGAGCATGTCGGCAATCGAAAAACGCACACGCGAGGCTATGGACGGTTTCGACGCCTTCCAGGCGAATTTCGGCGAGACGGCGACAGCGCAGATCGACAGCGTCGAGCGCCTGCGCGCCGGACTTGCTGCTCTTTCGAACGAAAGCAACGAGCTGGCCGCCCATGTGCAGGGCGAACTCCGAGAAGCAATTGCCACGCTCGAGAACCGCGCCCGCGCTGCGCTCGCCTCGATCGAGGAGGAACAGGCACATCGCATCGGCCAGATCTCGACCAAGGTCGGCCAGCAGAGCGTGGAAGCGATCGACAAGGCCTTGGCCGACAAAACCCAGTCGACGCTGGCAGACCTCGAAGCGGCTCGCGAACGGTCAGACGAAGCGGCCCGCGCCATGACGCAGCAACTGCGCGATCAGCTGGGCAGGCTCAACGAACTGACCACCAATCTGGAATCGCGCATCGCCCACGCGCGCGAGAAGGCCAGCGATACGGTGGATGGCGATTTCGCCCGCCGCGTTGCGCTGATTACGGAAAGCCTCAACTCCAACGCGATCGACATCGCGAAGGCGCTTTCCAGCGAGGTCACCGACACGGCTTGGGCAAGCTATCTGCGCGGCGACCGCGGTATCTTTACGCGCCGCGCGGTGCGCCTGATCGACAACAGCGAAGCGAGGGAAATCGCCGAACTCTACGATGCAGACAGCGATTTCCGGGAACATGTGAACCGCTACATCCACGATTTCGAGGCGATGCTGCGTACGCTGCTTTCGACCCGCGATGGCAATGCGGTCAGCGTAACTCTGCTGTCGAGCGATATGGGCAAGCTGTACGTCGTACTGGCTCAGGCCCTGGAACGCCTGCGCCAGTAAGCGATCACTCGGCGCCCGGTCCCCACAGGATCAGGTCGTCGGCCGTGATCCAGCCATAGGCATAGTTCAGGACGTAAAGCGCACAGAGCACGGCGGCGAGGATCGTCGCCCTCTTTGCCAGCAGGCCCGGGCGGAAATTCACCGGGGCGCTTTCGGCCTGCCCCGGCACCTTCGCGATGCCTTCCTCGTCAGGTGTACGCACCCCGAAGGGAAGCAGCACGAACGCGCTGACGACCCAGAAAAGCGCGTAAATCGCGACGATCGAAGTCCATTCCATTGGCAATGACATGAAACCTATCCAAGTCTCGTGGGAAGCATGACGCGAACCTGCGGCCGCTTGCCGGACCAACGCTGCGCAGCCCTGCGGGCGGCCAGTCGAGCAGCTTCATGCACCGCACCGGCAGACCTTCCGTCCTTGCCCTTCAGCCGCTTGATAGCTGTCACGATATCCTGCCGGGCCTCTGCCACGAAATCTTCGTAATCCTCGTCCAGCGGCAGCCCAAGGCTGTCGATCAGGGGATTGAGCTGGTCGTCAAGGGCAACGATGACGACACCCTCGTGCATGATCCGGCGCCGCATCACGATACTGTCACCGTCTGCCGGCGCGATGATGTCACCATCGAGAACGAGACGCCCCGCCCTTACCTCGGCAATCTTGCCCGGTGCGCCGGGCGCAAGGCGAACGATGTCTCCGTTCTGCTGGAAGACTGCGTCTGGGATGCCATTCGCGATCCCGAGCCTTGCCTGTTCCTGCATATGGCGAACTTCGCCATGGACAGGGACAAGGATTTCCGGTCGCAGCCATCCATAGAGTGCTTCCAGTTCGGGGCGGCCGGGATGGCCGCTGACGTGGATCATGCTCTGGCGGTCGGTCACCATGGTGACGCCTTTTGCGGCGAGGCGATTCTGGACGGCTCCGATCGCCAGTTCGTTGCCGGGGATCTGGCGGCTGGAGAACAGGACGACGTCTCCTGAAACCAGTTCGATCGGGTGATTGTCTTCCGATACCCGGGACAGCGCTGCCCTAGGCTCGCCCTGCCCGCCGGTCGCAATGATCAGCACCTCACCGCGGGGCAGCGCCATAGCCGTGTCGAAATCGATCGTATCGGGAAAGTCCTCGAGATACCCGTTCTGCCGGGCGACATCGATTATGCGGTCGAGAGAACGCCCAGCAACGCACAATTGCCTTCCGGTCTCCCGAGCAACTTCACCCAGGGTGTGAAGCCGGGCCACATTGCTCGCGAAAGTCGTCACGAGGACGCGCTTGCCAACATGGCGTTGCACTTCCTCCAGCAGGCCCTTGAACACGGCGCCCTCGGAGCCGCTCGGCGACGGGTTGAAAACGTTCGTGCTGTCGCAAACTAGCGCAAGGATGCCCTCGTCACCAATCTCGGTAAGTTCCTCCTCGGTCGTTGGTTCGCCGATGATCGGATCCTCATCGAGCTTCCAGTCACCGGTATGAAAGATGCGCCCGTGCGGCGTATCGATCAGCAGGGCATTGCCCTCGGCGATCGAATGGGCGAGCGGGATGTAGGTGACCTCGAAAGGACCGACCTGGAAGCTGCCGTGGTCTTCCTCGATAATGTTGAGTTCGACCTCGCCTTCGAGATCTGCCTCTTCGAGCTTCCTGCGCACCAGTTCGGCAGTGAACGGTGTCGCGTAGATCGGCACGCCCAGATCGGCTGCGAAGTAAGGAACAGCGCCGATATGGTCCTCATGCGCATGAGTGAGAACGATGGCCTCGAGATCCTTTGTGCGGTCCTCGATGAACTCGAGGTCGGCGAAAACGAGATCGACACCGGGATATTGCCCGCCCGAGAAGGTCATGCCCAGGTCGACCATCAGCCAGCGGCCCTGGCAACCATAGAGATTGACGTTCATACCGATCTCGCCGGACCCGCCCAGCGCGAGGAAAAGCAGTTCGTCTTCGGGGGTAAAGTTCTTCTTCAAGAGGATGCGCGCTCCGCAAGCATGGCGAGGCCGTCGAGCGTCAGGTCGCTGTCCACCTCGTCGAATAGGTCGGTAATTTCGTCGAACAGAAGGGCCAGACCGCCAGTGGCGACCACCGTTGCAGGTCGGCCGATCTCAGCCTTCATCCGGGCGACGAGGCCCTCGATCAAGGCCACATAGCCCCAGAACACGCCGATCAACATCTGGTCTTCGGTATTGCGACCGATGACGCTTGTGCTCGAAGGCTTCTCTATCGCGATACGCGGGAGTTTTGCCGTGTTACCCACCAAAGCATCGAGAGAAAGGTTGATCCCGGGGGCGATAATGCCACCCTTGTAGGCACCGTTGAAGTCGACCGCATCGATCGTGGTTGCCGTCCCGAAGTCGATCACGACAAGATCGCCCTCGTATTTCGCATGGGCAGCAATCGCGTTGAGCGCACGGTCCGCGCCCAGCGAACGGGGCTCGTCCACGTCGACCTCGATGCCCCAGTCGGCCTCCCCTGCACCGGCAATCATGGGCTCCACATCGAAATATTTCCGCGAGAGTACGCTGAGATTGTGGATCGAACGCGGTACCACCGACCCGATGATGATCTGGTCGATATCCTCACGTTTGTAGCCTTCGATATCCAGTAGCTGGAGAAGCCAGACAGCGTATTCGTCGCCGGTGCGCCGCGCGTCTGTGGCGATCCGCCAGCGAGCCTTGATCTCGCGCCCCTCGAAAAGGGCGAAAACCACGTTGGTGTTTCCGACATCGGCAGCAAGCAACATCGCTCAACCCTCCTCGTTCGCGAGCATTACATCGCCCGCATGGATGACACGCTCTTCTCCGCCCGCCAAGCGCAGCCGCAAGGCTCCATCCTTCGTCAAGCCAGCGAACGCACCTTCGATCGGTTCCTCACCCGGCGGATGAACATGGAGCGGCGTTCCGTGGCGATGCGCAATGCTTTCCCAGCGCCGGACCAATGGTTCAAGCCCGAAGCTGCGCCAGCGCTCCAACTCGCGATCGAAAATCGACGCGAGCGACTGGGCGAAGGTATCGCGATCGGGAGCAGGCCCATAGGCCGACAGGGCTACCGTCCTCCGATCGGGCAGATCGGGGGCATCTGCGAGGTTCACTCCGATCCCGACGACAATCGCATCCTTCTCCCGTTCAAGCAGGATGCCTGCGAGTTTCGCTCCGCCGAGCATGAGGTCGTTGGGCCATTTCAGCGACAGATCGGTCGGTGCCGAAATGAGCGGCAAGACCGCTTCGTAGACGGCCAGACCAGCAACCAAGGCAAGGCTGGATGGCGCAGGATCGCGCTCGTGCGGGCGCACGATGGTCGAGCCCATGAAATTGCCGAAACCGTCGAACCACGTCCGCCCGTGCCGACCGCGACCGGAAGTCTGGCGGTCGGCAACCAGCCAGTACCCCTCGGCCAGCGCTTCTCCATCGCGCAGGCGGGCGGTCAGGTCGGTATTGGTGCTCCCGGTTTCTGGGACCGTATCGATCAAGCCGCGTAGAACAGCGCTTGCGCAGCTGCATCTGCGGCGTCGCCGAGCATCGGTCCGAGAAGGTAGCCGAGCGGCGATACGACGAGGACACACAGGCCGAGAACGGCCCAGTGCGAAACCGGTGCCTTGGCAGGTGCGGCGCCCTTCGGCTCATCGAAGAACATCACCTTGATGAACTTGATGTAGTAGAACGCGCCGATCACGCTGGCTGCGATACCGATTGCCGCAAGGGCGATCATGTCGGCCTGCACTGCGGCCTGGAAGACCACGAACTTGCCCCAGAAACCGAACAGAGGTGGGATACCGGCAAGGCTGAACATCAGCGCGAGCAGGCACCATGCCAGTAGGGGGCTGGTGGTCGAGAGGCCCGAGATATCGTCGAAGGTCGACAGGGCATTGCCGTTCTCGTCGCGCAGCATGAGCAGCGCAACGAAGCTGCCGATCGTCATGAAGACGTAGATGAACAGGTAGACCATCACACCCGACACGCCCTCTGCCGTGGCGGCAGCGAGGCCGATCAGGATGAAGCCCACATTGTTGATCGACGAGTACGCGAGCAGTCGCTTCAAGTTGTTCTGGCCGATTGCGCCCAGCGCACCGACCACGATCGAGGCGAGAGCGGCGAAGATGACGATCTGCTGCCAGGCTTCGACCTGACCGCCGAAAGGACCGGTCGCCATGCGGACGAGCATTGCCACTGCAGCCACCTTGGGCGCACTCGCGAAGAATGCGGTGACCGGCGTAGGGGCGCCTTCGTAGACGTCCGGGGTCCACATATGGAACGGGACGGCTGCGATCTTGAACGCAAGGCCGGCCAGCACGAACACGACGCCGAACATGGCCCCGGTCGAGAAGTCGGCCGTGAATGCAGCACGGATGCCGTCGTAACTGGTGGTGCCCGAGAAGCCGTACACGAGGCTCATGCCGTAGAGGATGATCCCCGAGGCCAGACCGCCCAGGATGAAGTACTTCAGGCCTGCTTCGCTGGACTTCTCGTCCTTGCGCGCAAAGCTGGCAAGCACGTAGCTCGACAGGCTCGACAGCTCGAGGCCAACGTAGAGCGCCATCAGGTCGACAGCGGACACCATGATGCCCATGCCGACTGCGTTGAAGACCATCAGGACCGCATATTCACCGCGGAACCCGCCGCGGCTCTCGAAGTAGCGCGGTGCAACGATAAGGCAGGCAATCGTGGCAAGGTAGATCAGCGACTTTGCGAACATCGCGAAGCTGTCAGCACGGATGAGGCCACCGAATGCTTCGGCCGGAACGCCGCCATTGGGAAGCGATACCGTGAAGATCAGCGCGCCGAACAGTGCCGCGACTGCCGCGATCGTGATACCGCGAGCCGCTTTGGCCCCGGTCCACGCCGTTACCAGCAGCAGGACGAGCGCGATTGCCGAAAGACCGACTTCGGTCGCCGTCAGGTGAAGGGAAGTTGCGTAGTCCATTAGTGGGCTCCCTCCCCTTCGTGGCTTCCTTCGACATGGTTCGCTGCGTGTTCGCGCGGCGTTCCTACGGCAAGTTCGCTATCGTAATGCGGAGCGACACTGGCGAGGCGTGCCTCGAGAGCGGCAATATCTTGGCGCATGGGTGCGAGGAAACTTTCCGGATAGACGCCCATCCACAGCACGGCGGCCGCGATCGGGGCAAGCATGGCCCATTCGCGGGCATTGAGATCGGGCATCGCAGCAGCATCGGCGTTCTTCTGCTCACCGAAGGCCACGCGGCGATAGAGGTAGAGCATGTAGGCCGCACCAAGGATGATGCCCGTGGTGCAGACCAGCGTCACGAAGGTCGAAACCTCGTAGATGCCGGCCAGCGCAAGGAATTCACCGATGAAGTTGCTGGTCCCCGGGAGGCCGATCGAGGCCATGGTGAACAGCAGGAAGAACAGCGCGTACTTCGGCATGTTGATGCTGAGGCCGCCATAGCGAGCGATCTCACGGGTGTGCAGGCGGTCGTAGATCACGCCGACGCACAAGAAGAGCGCACCCGATACGAGGCCGTGGCCGAGCATGACCATCATCGCGCCTTCGAGGCCCTGCACATTGAAAGCGAACAGGCCGACGGTCACGATCGCCATATGGGCGACCGAGGAGTAGGCGATCAGCTTCTTCATGTCTTCCTGCACCAGCGCGACGAGCGAGGTGTAGATCACCGCCACCATCGAAAGGCCGAACACCAGCCACGCGAGGTCGGCGCTGGCTTCGGGGAACATGGGCAGGCTGAAACGGATGAAACCGTAGCCGCCGAGCTTCAACAGGACGCCCGCAAGGATGACCGAACCGGCGGTAGGCGCCTGCACGTGGGCATCGGGAAGCCAGGTGTGGACCGGCCACATCGGCATCTTCACTGCGAAACTGGCGAAGAAGGCGAGCCAGAGCCACAGCTGGGCATCGACCGGGAAGTCGTACTGCATCAGCGTCGGAATGTCGGTCGTCCCCGCCTCGTTCACCATCCACAGCATCGCGATCAGCATCAGGACCGAGCCGAGCAGCGTGTAGAGGAAGAACTTATATGAGGCGTAGATGCGGTTATCGCCGCCCCAGACACCGATGATCAGGTACATCGGAATGAGGCCCGCTTCGAAGAAGATGTAGAACAGGAACAGGTCCTGCGCGGCGAACACGCCGATCATCAGCACTTCCATGAGCAGGAAGGCGCTCATGTATTCGCCAACGCGCTTCGTGATTGCATCCCAGCTGGCGAGAATGCAGATCGGCATCAGGAAGACGCTGAGCATAATCAGCATCAATGCGATGCCGTCGATACCGAGCGCATAGCTGAAGCCTGCGAACAGTTCGGCCCGTTCGGTGAACTGCCACTGGGCACCGCCGATGTCGTAATTGATCCACAGCAGCACGCCGAGCGCGAGGTTGATCAGCGTTGCGAACAACGCCGTCATCCGGGCAGCCGAAGCGCCGAGGAACAGGCAGGCGATGGCCGCGATGAGCGGCACGGCGAGCATGAGCGAGAGGATGGGGAACTCCATCAGAACAGCACCCAGGTGATGGCGGCGACAAGTCCGAGGAGCATCACCAACGCATAGCTATAGAGATATCCGGTCTGGAACTTCTTGGCACCCACGGCACCCTTGTCGACGAGCCAGGCCACGCCATTGGGGCCGAAGCGGTCGATCGTGCCGATGTCACCCAGTTTCCAGAACTGGCGGCCCAGCCAGAAGGCGGGGACCACGAAGAGATAATGGTAGAGCTCGTCGAAATACCACTTGTTGTAGAAGAAGCGGTAGATCGGGCCGAGCTGTTCGGCGGCCTTGCCGGGGATCGTAGTGTCCTTGATGTAGGCAAGCCACGCCACGAACAGGCCGATGAGCATCACGATGAACGCGGCGTACTTCACGAGGTACGGGACGTTGTGCATCGCATGGATCAGCGGCTCGTTGTAGAAGATCGCCCCGTTCCAGAAGCTCTCGCTATCGAGGAAGGTCGGCGCAAACAGCTGGCCTGCCAGCACTGCACCGAGCGACAGCACGCCAAGCGGGATAAGCATGGTCAGCGGGCTCTCGTGCGGATGATAGCCGCCGGTGGTGTCTTCACCTGCCTCTTCGGGCGTCTTGTGAACCGAGTGCTGGATATGCTCGCTCTCGATCCAGCGCGGTTTGCCCCAGAAGGTGAGGAACATCAGGCGCCAGCTGTAGAAGCTGGTCAGCAGCGCTGCGAGTGTACCCATCCAGAAGGCGAAATTGCCGAGCTCGGTACCGCGGCCATAAGCCACTTCGAGGATCGCATCCTTCGACCAGAAGCCCGCGAAACCTGCACCGAGGTGGTAGATACCTACGCCGGTGATCGCCAGCGTACCGGCCATCATCGCCCAGAAGGTGAGCGGGATTTCCTTACGCAGGCCGCCGTAATAGCGCATGTCCTGTTCGTGGTGCATCGCGTGGATGACCGAGCCCGCACCAAGGAACAGCAGCGCTTTGAAGAAGGCGTGCGTGAACAGGTGGAACATGGCTGCGCCATAGGCGCCAACGCCGGCAGCGAAGAACATGTAGCCCAGCTGCGAACAGGTCGAATAAGCGATGACGCGCTTGATGTCCCACTGCGTCGTGCCGACGGTCGCGGCGAAGATACAGGTGGCAGCGCCAATGAAGGTCACGAGGCCGAGGGCGACGGGAGCCGTCTCGAACATCGGCGACAGGCGGCAGACCATGAACACGCCCGCGGTTACCATGGTCGCGGCGTGGATCAGTGCCGAAACAGGGGTCGGGCCTTCCATCGCGTCCGGGAGCCAGGTGTGCAGGCCGAGCTGGGCCGACTTACCCATCGCGCCGATGAACAGCAGGATGCAGAGCACATCCATCGTGTGCACGCGCATGCCGAGGAAGCCGATGGTCGCACCGCTCATCCCCGGAGCCGCTTCGAGGATCTCGGGGATCGAGACCGTGCCGAACACCAGGAACGTGCCGAAGATACCGAGCATGAAGCCGAGATCGCCTACGCGGTTGACCACGAAGGCCTTGATCGCAGCGGCGTTCGCGCTCGGCTTCTTGAACCAGAAACCGATCAGCAGGTAGCTGGCGAGGCCCACCCCTTCCCAACCGAAGAACATCTGGACGAGGTTATCGGCCGTCACCAGCATGAGCATGGCGAAGGTGAAGAGCGAGAGATATGCGAAGAAGCGCGGCTGGTCCGGGTCTTCCTCCATATAGCCCCAGCTATAGAGATGGACGAGCGCCGAAACGGTGTTGATCACCACCAGCATGACTGCGGTGAGAGTATCGACGCGCAGCGCCCAGTCGAAAGCGAGATCGCCCGACTGCACCCAGGTGAGAACCGGAACGACGGTCGCTTCCGCGCTGCCGGTCACGAAGCCGAGGAAGATAGGCCAGCTGAGGATCGCGCTGACGAACAATGCGCCGGTCGTGATCGACTTCGCAAAGACGCTGGGTGCGCTTTTGTTGACGAGGCCTGCAACGATGCTGGCGACCAGCGGCAGGAAGACGATGGCGAGGATGGAGGTCTGCACTGGTGCTTATCCCTTCATCTGGTTGGCATCGTCGACCGCGATGGTGCCGCGGCCACGGAAGTAGATCATGAGAATGGCGAGCCCGATGGCCGCCTCTGCCGCCGCAACGGTCAGGATGAACATCGCAAAGACCTGGCCCACGAGATCGCCGAGGAAGGCGCTGAAGGCAACCATGTTGATGTTCACCGCGAGCAGGATGAGCTCGATCGCCATCAGGATGATGATGATGTTCTTGCGGTTCAGGAAGATGCCGAGAACGCCGAGCACGAAGAGAACCGTACTCACGACGATATAGTGTTCGATGCCGATCACAGCTCGACCCCCTTGCCCACTTCGGGCTGTTTCATTTGCGTGGCCTCGTCCGGATTGCGGCGGACCTGCTTGCCGATGTCCTGCTGACCGCGCTTCGACTTGGAAGGACGGTGGGTGAGGACGATCGCGCCGATCATGGCGACCAGCAGGATGATGCCTGCGATTTCGAACAGGAAAACGTATTTCGAATAGAGCATCGCGCCGATTGCAGCGGTGTTGCTCTCGACCATGGCCGGAGCCTCGCTGGCCATCGGCGTGCCGAGTTCGATGGCGCCGACGCGGTAGGCGCCGATGCCAAGCACCAGTTCAGCCAGCAGGATCAGTGCGATCGCAATGCCAAGCGGGAAGTTCTTCATGAAGCCGGCGCGCATGGCGGCAACGTCGATGTCGAGCATCATCACCACGAACAGGAACAGCACGGCAACTGCCCCGACGTAGACGATGACGAGAAGCATCGCGATGAACTCGGCGCCAACGAGCACCATCAGTCCTGCCGCGTTGAAGAACGCGAGAATGAGCCACAGCACCGAGTGCACGGGATTGCGCGCCGTGATCACCATCACGGCCGATGCAATCATGAGCACCGCGAAGAGATAGAAGACGAAGGTCTGGATCATAATGCCCCGGATTCGGTTGCGGCGCGGTTAGCGATAGGGTGCGTCGGCTTCAAGGTTCGCGGCGATTGCCCGCTCCCACTTGTCACCATTCGCGAGCAGCTTGGCCTTGTCGTAAAGCAGCTCCTCGCGGGTTTCGGTTGCGTATTCGAAGTTCGGACCCTCGACGATAGCGTCCACCGGGCATGCTTCCTGGCAGAAGCCGCAGTAGATGCACTTCGTCATGTCGATGTCGTAACGCGTGGTCCGGCGGCTGCCGTCTTCGCGCGGTTCGCTCTCGATCGTGATCGCCTGCGCGGGGCAGACGGCCTCGCACAGCTTGCAGGCGATGCAGCGCTCTTCACCGTTGGGATAACGGCGCAGCGCATGCTCGCCGCGGAAGCGCGGGCTGAGCGGGTTCTTTTCGAACGGGTAGTTGATCGTCACCTTGGGCTTGAAGAAGTACTTTAGCGTGAGGGCATGCGCCTTCACGAACTCCCACAGGGTGAACGACTTGATGTAGTGAGCGACGCTCATGCGGCGGCTCCGTAGTGGCCGGTTGCCATGAGGTAACCGGAAATGAGGACAACGAAGAGCAGGCTGATCGGAAGGAAGACCTTCCAGCCCAGGCGCATCAGCTGGTCGTAGCGATAGCGCGGAACGGTGGCCATGACCCAGCTGAACATGAAGAAGAAGAAGAACGTCTTCAGCAGCAGCCAGATGATACCCGGCACGTAGTACAGCGGGGCCCAGTCGAGCGGGGGCAGCCAGCCACCGAAGAACAGGATCGCGTTGAGCATGCACATCAGCAGGATGTTGGCATACTCACCGAGCCAGAAGAGTGCGAAGCTCATCGAGCTGTATTCGGTCTGGTAACCGGCGACGAGCTCGCTTTCCGCTTCGGTAAGGTCGAAGGGAACGCGCTGCGTTTCGGCGAGGCAGGAGATGAAGAACATCACCCACATCGGGAAGAGCAGCAGGTTGAAGACATAGCCGTTGACGATGCCGAGGCCGTGGCCCTTCTGCGCCATCACGATGTCGCTGAGATTGAAGGTGCCGGCATAGAGCACCACGCAGACGAGGATGAAGCCGATCGAGACTTCATAGCTGATCATCTGTGCCGATGCGCGCATGGCGGAGAAGAAGGGATACTTGGAGTTCGAAGCCCAGCCCGCCATGATCACGCCGTAGACCGACAGTGAACTGATCGCGAGGATGTAGAGCAGGCCGACATTGATGTCCGCCAGCACGACACCTGCATCGAAGGGGATCACCGCCCAGGCAGCCAGTGCGACGGTGAACGTCACGATCGGCGCGAGGATGAAGATGCCCTTGTTGGCAGCGCTCGGAATGATCGTTTCCTGAAGGAAGACCTTCAGACCGTCAGCGAAGGACTGCAGCAGGCCGAAGGGACCAACCACGTTCGGACCACGGCGAAGGTTGATCGCCGCCCAGACCTTGCGGTCGACGTAGATGATCATGGCCACGGCCAGCATCAGCGGCAGTGCGATGAGCAGGATGCCCGCCAGCGTGGCGACGGCCCAGGCCCATTCGTAGCTCATGCCGAGGGATTGGAAGAATTCGGTCATTCCGCGGCCTCCGCCAGTTCACCACCGTGGAGCAGTTCGCTCGAGCAACGCTGCATCACCTCGCTCGCGCGAGCGATCGGATTGGTCAGGTAGAAATCCTTTATCGGATAGGCGCTCATCGTGCCTTCGGCCTTTGCATTGGCATCGGGTTTGGGCAGCGCGCCATAGTCGGCGAGACCTTCTTCGCCCAGCGCCGGGACTTCCGCAATCATGGCCGACTGTAGCTGCGCAAAGCTGTCGAAACCGACTTCGACCTTCAGCGCATCGGCAAGAGCGCGAAGGATGGTCCAGTCTTCGCGGGCGTCGCCCGGGGCGAAGACGGCCTTCTCGGCAAATTGCACGCGGCCCTCAGTGTTGACGTAGGTCCCGTCCTTCTCGGCATAGCTGGCTGCCGGCAGGATGATGTCTGCCGCATGCGCACCGCGATCGCCGTGATGGCCGATGTAAACCTTCAGCGCGTCGGCAAAGGGTTCGAAATCCATTTCGTCCGCGCCGAGGCTGAAGACGACCTTGGGCTTGGCAGCGACGATATCCGCCATGCCGCCCTTCTGCGCGAAACCGAGCATCAGGCCGCCCATGCGCGCTGCCGAGAAGTGCAGCACGTTGAAGTCCGCACCCCACTCGCTTGCAAGAGCCAGCGCCTTGGCATGTGCGCCCTTGAGCGCGCCACCACCCACGATCACGGCGCCGCGTTCGGCACCCTTGAACGCCTCGGCAACTTCACCCGGCAAGTCATTGAGAACAGACAGGTCATTGCCGAGGAAGGTGGCGGGATAGGTCGTGTCCCACTGCGGGCCGACCACGAAGACCTTCGCGCCGCGCTTGACTGCCTTGCGGATGCGCACGTTCACCAGCGGCGCTTCCCAGCGGATGTGGCTGCCAACGATCAGGATCGCGACAGCCTGCTCCAGGCCTTCGAAAGTCGAGTTGAAGTTCACTGCCGCGAGGTTCGAAACGTCGTAGTCCATGCCGGTCTGGCGGCCTTCGATCAGGTTCGAACCGCATGCCTTGAGCAGCGCCTTGGCTGCGAACATGGTTTCACAATCGACCATGTCACCGGCGATGGCAGCGACCGACTTGCCCGGCTTGGCCTTGGCAATCGCCTTGAAAGCCTCGTCCCAGCTGGCAGCCTGCAACTTGCCGCGCTTGCGCATGAATACCTTGTCGAGACGGCGCTTGGACAGGCCGTCGACCATGTAGCGGCCCTTGTCCGACAGCCATTCCTCGTTGACCGCGTCATTGACGCGCGGGAGAGCGCGCATGACTTCGCGGCCGCGACTGTCGAGGCGGATGTTAGCGCCGACGGCGTCGGACACGTCGATGCTGAGCGTCTTCTTGAGCTCCCACGGACGCGCTTCGAAGGCATAGGGGCGCGAGGTGAGCGCGCCGACCGGACACAGGTCGATCACATTGGCCGAAAGTTCATGCTCGGCAGCCTGCTCGAGATAGGTCGTGATCTGCATGTCCTCGCCGCGGCCGACCGCACCGATTTCGTCCACGCCGGCGATTTCCTCGCTGAAGCGCACGCAGCGGGTGCAGTGGATGCAGCGGGTCATGACCGTCTTGATCAGCGGGCCCATGTATTTCTCTGTGACCGCGCGCTTGTTTTCCTCGTAGCGCGTCGCACCGCGGCCGTAGGCGACCGACTGGTCCTGCAGGTCGCATTCGCCGCCCTGATCGCAGATCGGGCAGTCGAGCGGGTGGTTGATCAGCAGGAATTCCATCACGCCTTCGCGCGCGGTCTTCACCATCTCGCTGTCGGTGCGGATTTCCTGGCCTTCGGTGGCGGGCAGCGCGCAGCTTGCCTGCGGCTTGGGCGGCCCGGGCTTCACCTCGACGAGGCACATGCGGCAGTTGCCGGCAATCGACAGCCGCTCGTGATAACAGAAGCGCGGGATTTCCTTACCCGCGAGCTCGCAGGCCTGAAGGACGGTTGCGCCCTCAGGTACTTCGAGTTCCTGGCCGTCTACTGTGACCTTAGGCATCGTCGTCCTTCGTTTCTTCTTCGGCTACCGCGACCGGCGCGGTCGGGCCGTAATGCATGCGCGCCCACATCCCGTCGGCGATGACGGTGCGCACCATGGATGTTTCGATTTCCGCATCGGCGATCCCTTCGCCAGCGCAGGTCTCGAGAGAGGGAAAGATTGCTTCGAGCGCTTCATCTTCCTCGTCGGAACCTGGACGGCTGCGAAGAAGCGCGTCGCTGTTCGCGACATCGTTGAGCGTGAGGCAATCGGAAAGCTTGGCAGTCGCGACTGCGGCCGGGTGGCGACCCGTCGCGTAGTTGCGGTTCTCCAGATATTCCGGAGCATTGGCGGGAAGCACCAACGGATCGTCCTGATCCATGAGGTAGACTTCTTCCGCCATCAGGTTCCGCAGGGTGCGGAACTGGATGTTCATCCGGATCGACAGCGTGCCGTATTTCGCGGCCCGACCGAGGCAATCGGCCACGTCGAGCTCATCGAACAGACCATCGGCGTCAACGTCGTCGAGCTTGTAGAAATCGATGCTCACGGTGTCGCTGTTCGCCAGCAATTCCCGCGACAGCTGCTTGTTGCGATACACGACGCAGCGGGCCACGGCCTTCTGCATCACGCGTGCTTCCGTCACATTCGCAGCCTCGCTCTGGCGCTTGAACCGCGAGCCGGTCTGGATGTTGTCGTTGCGAGTATCCGGATTGGAATTGTCCTGCGCGACAACCGGAGTGGCGACCATAGCTGCAGTCGCGAGAATGATGGCGAGGCGCTTCATTCTGCCCCCTCCACCTGCGGCTGCGCGTTGAGAAGGCGGTAGCTGGCCGTGGCCAGCATCGAACGCATACCGAGCGGCGAGGCTTCCAGTGCCGCACCACGGGTGCAGGCAGCGGAGACCGGCTGCAGCTCGGCCAGCGCCTCGATCTCGTCGCCCGAGTTGATCTCGGTATCGAACAGGATCGCGACGAGATGCGGAGCGCCGCGCACCATGCACTGGGCAATCGCGTCGGTGCGCGAGAAGGTCGGGACGTCCTGCACGAGGGCAGCCATCGACAGACGCTGGAGCAGCGGCTCGTCATCCATTTCGATGACCTGTTCCGCCAGACCGCCCGCAAACGGAAGGCCGCCGAGTTCGATTTTGCGATAGGAGCGCGGCATTGCATTGAAGCACTCCGAAGACACGCGGGCCTTCGCAAGCGTCTTCATCGTGTCGCGATATTCATCCGAACGGAAGTCGAGAGCGAGAACCTTGCGAACCTCGTCCGTACGCTCGTCGGCGATGCAGGCCGTCCACGCTTCGACTGCGGCGCGCTGTTTCGAGACATTGGTCTCGTTCTCGCGCGAGCGCGTCTGTGCAGTCGCAGACGTCGCTGCAACTGCCGCCAACGCAATCGAGGCTACGAGGCGCTTCATTCGGCGGCCTCGGCGAACTTGGCGTTGTGCTCTTCGATCCGGCGCTCGAGCTCGGGGCGGAAGTGACGGATAAGGCCCTGGATCGGCCATGCGGCCGCATCGCCCAGCGCGCAGATCGTGTGGCCTTCGACCTGCTTGGTGACCTGCTGCAGCATGTCGATTTCCTCGATCGCAGCATCGCCGGTACGCAGGCGTTCCATCATGCGCCACATCCAGCCCGTGCCTTCGCGGCAGGGGGTGCACTGGCCGCAGCTCTCGTGCTTGTAGAAATAGCTGAGGCGGGAAATCGCGCGGACGATATCTGTCGACTTGTCCATCACGATGACCCCTGCGGTGCCGAGGCCCGAACCGAGGTCCTTGAGACCATCAAAGTCCATCGGCGCGTCCCAGATCTGCTCTGCCGGAACCAGCGGAACCGACGAACCGCCCGGGATCACGGCGAGGAGGTTGTCCTTGCCGCCGATGATGCCGCCGCAATGCTTCTCGATCAGCTCGCTGAACGGAATGCTGAGCGCTTCCTCGACCACGCAGGGCTTGTTCACATGGCCGCTGATCTGGAAGAGCTTGGTGCCCTTGTTGTTCTCGCGTCCGAAGCTCGCGAACCAGCTTGCACCGCGGCGCAGGATGGTCGGGACGACGGCGATCGATTCCACGTTGTTGACCGTGGTCGGGCAGCCATAGAGGCCTGCACCGGCCGGGAACGGCGGCTTGAGGCGCGGCTGGCCCTTCTTGCCTTCGAGGCTTTCGATCATCGCGGTTTCTTCGCCGCAGATGTAGGCGCCCGCACCGCGATGCAGGAAGACGTCGAAGTCGTAGCCCGACTTCGATGCGTTCTTGCCGATCAGGCCTGCATCATAGGCCTCGTCGATGGCAGCCTGCAGCGTCTCGGCCTCGCGGATGTATTCGCCGCGAATGTAGATGTAGGCCGCCCTCGCCCGCATGGCGTAGCCGGCAACCAGCGCGCCTTCGATCAGCTTGTGCGGATCGTGGCGGATGATTTCGCGGTCCTTGCACGAGCCGGGCTCGGATTCGTCGGCATTGATCACGAGGAAGCTGGGACGACCGTCCTTCGATTCCTTCGGCATGAAAGACCATTTGAGACCGGTCGGGAAGCCTGCACCACCACGCCCGCGAAGACCCGAGGCCTTCACTTCTTCGATGATATTGTCGTGGCCGCGTGCGATCAGCGACTTGGTATCGTCCCAGTCGCCGCGCTGCTGCGCTGCCTTAAGGCCCCAGTCCTGGAAGCCGTAAAGGTTGGTGAAAATCCGATCCTTGTCGGCAAGGGTATTAGTCACCGTTTTCTCCCGTCGGCGTTCGGGCGAGAAGGATAGTCCCGACAATAAGCAAAAGCATACCGGTCACGAGAACGGCATCTCCGAATTTCAATTCGCCATGCACCATAATCCCGGCGCCGGAAATCGCAGCTACGCTGCCGACTGCCATGAGGGTGCGCGCGAGCTTGCGTTGTTTGACGATATCCATCAGCCCAGACCTCCGAATACGAAGGCAGCGGCTCCAATCAGGATCACGACAAGTGCGATGGTCTTGACGATCCCCTTGAAGACCTTCCACGCGATCATGACTGCGATCAGCGCGAGGATGATGGTGATGATCGAGCTATCCATTACCAGTCACCCCGGTAATCATGGTTGCCACCGACCATTTCCTTCAACGTCGTCGGACCGCCCTCAGGCTCGCTGGTCTTCTTGCCTTCGATCTGCGTACCGGTCTTGGGCTGTTTGCCCGCGGCCAGTTCGTCGAGGATTTCATCGAGACGCTCGGGCGTGAGGTCTTCGTAATTGTCGTCGTTGATCTGCACCATCGGCGCAGTGGCGCAATTGCCCATGCATTCGACTTCGGTGAGCGTCCACAGACCGTCTTCGGAGACGTGGCCCTTCTTCATGCCGCGCTTCTTGCAGGTTTCGAACAGGCCGTCCGAACCGCGCAGCATGCAGGGCGTCGTGCCGCAGACCTGCACATGGTACTTACCCACCGGCACCATGTTGTACATGAAGTAGAAGCTGGCGACTTCGAGCACGCGGATCACCGGCATGTCGAGATAGTCGGCAACATATTCGATCACCGGCAGCGGCAGCCAGCCTTGCGTATCGGTTTCCTCGCCGACCTGGCGCTGGGCAAGGTCGAGCAGCGGCATCACCGCCGAGCGCTGGCGCCCCTCGGGATAGCGTGCGATCGCCTTGTCCGCCTTGGCGCGGTAACTCTCGTTGAACTCGAAAGCACCCCAGCGCTCGCGCAGCTCGGGAGTATCGGGTGCGGGATTACGGTCAGCCATTAGCGGTCACACTCCCCGAACACGACGTCGATTGCGCCGAGGATGGCGGTGGCATCGGGCAGCATGTGGCCTTTGCTCATGAAATCCATTGCTTGCAGGTGGCTGAAGGCCGTCGGGCGGATCTTGCAGCGGTAGGGTTTGTTCGAGCCGTCGCTGACGAGGTAGACGCCGAATTCGCCCTTGGGGCTTTCGGTGGCGACATAGACTTCGCCCGCGGGCACGTGGAAGCCCTCGGTGTAGAGCTTGAAGTGGTGGATCAGCGCTTCCATCGACTGCTTCATCTCGGCGCGCTTGGGCGGCGAGACCTTGCGGTCGCTGCTGGCGACCGGCCCAGTCGGCATGTCACGCAGGCACTGCTTGATGATCTTCGCGCTCTCGTAAACTTCCTTCACGCGCACCACGAAGCGGTCGTAGCAGTCCGAATTGGTGCCTACGGGAATGTCGAATTCCATCCGCTCGTAGACATCGTAGGGTTGCGACTTGCGCAGGTCCCAGGGGATACCGGCAGCGCGGATCATCGGGCCGGAGAAGCCCCATGCCAGCGCATCTTCCTTGGAAACGACTGCGATATCGACGTTGCGCTGCTTGAAGATGCGGTTGTCGAGCACGAGGCTCATCGCGTCGCCGAACAGTTCGGGCAGGCGCGTGTCGATCCACTCGCCGATGTCGACCAGCAGCTTCTCGGGCACGTCCTGATGGACACCGCCCGGGCGCAGATATGCGTGGTGCATACGCGCACCGCTCATACGCTCGAAGAAGTTCATGCAGTCTTCGCGCAATTCGAACACCCACAGGTTCGGCGTCATCGCGCCGACGTCCATGACGTGCGCGCCGATGTTGAGCATGTGGTTGCAGATGCGGGTCAGCTCGGCAAACAGCACGCGGATATATTGCGCGCGCTCGGGCACTTCGACGTTCAGCAGCTTCTCGATCGCGAGGACGTAGCTGTATTCCTGCGCCAGCGGCGAGCAGTAGTCGAGCCGGTCGAAATACGGCAGCGCCTGCAGGTAGGTCTTGTGCTCGATCAGCTTTTCGGTGCCGCGATGCAGCAGGCCGACATGCGGGTCGATGCGTTCGATGATCTCGCCGTCGAGCTCCATCACCATGCGCAGCACGCCGTGCGCCGCGGGGTGCTGGGGCCCGAAGTTGATCGTGTAATTGGTGATCGTCTCGTCGCCGGTGGTCGGCGACTCTTCGATTTGCATTGCACTACTCATGCGCAGATCCAATTGCCGGAATAGTTTTGCGAATTGCCGCCCGCCTGACTGACGACGACATTGGCGGCGCGGCTCTGGGCCTCGCCTGCTGCGGGGGCGACCTGAACGGTGAAGCCTTCACCGGTGAAGGTCGTGCCCGATTTGATCGATGCGAGCCCGCCCGGCCCTGCATCGGCCGTCACCAGGCTACCGCCCAGGCGAACCACGGCCTTGCCGGGGATAGTAGGCTCTTTCATGCCCGCAGCCATGATCAGTTCGGTACCGTCTGCCATGAATGTGCAGCTGCCTTCGCGCGGTCCGAGGTTCACACCGCCGATATCGCCAAGCTTCTGGAGCTGGGTCAGGTCGGCATTCTGGGGCGGCACGGCGACGGCGACGCTCGGCGCGTTCGGATCGGGCTGGGCCGGATCGAGCGTGCCCGGAGCTGCCTGACCACCCTGCCCGCCGATGCGGTTGGCGAAATCGTCAGCGCTTTCCTGCTGCGCAGGCTCTCCCGAACACGCGGCAAGCGCGATCAGGGAAAAAGAGAGGACGGCGGCGCGGATCATTCGTCACCCTTCTTGGGTTCGGTCGCCTTGGCCGTATCGGTGGTCTTGCCCTTGCGCTTGGCGCGCTTGGGCTGGTCTTCGGTCGGCTCGGGAGCGGGTGCATCGACATCCGCGTCCTTTTCGGCCGGAGCCGCCTTGCTCACCTTTTCGGCTGCATGCTTGTCGGTCTTGGCGCCGGCACCGGTATCCGAGGGCTTCTCGGTGGTCTTGGGTTCGTCGACCGGCGGCATATCCGCCTTCTCGTCACCCGGGAGCACGTAGTCGGCGCCTTCCCACGGGCTCATGAAGTCGAACTGGCGCAGGTCCTGCGCGAGCTCGACCGGTTCGTAGACGACGCGCTTCTGGTCTTCCGAATAGCGCAGCTCGACATAGCCGGTCAGCGGGAAGTCCTTGCGGAAAGGATGCCCTTCGAAGCCATAGTCGGTGAGGATGCGGCGCAGGTCCGGATTGCCGTCGAACAGCACGCCGTACATGTCGAACACTTCGCGCTCGAGCCAGCCAGCGTTCGGCCACAGCGTGGTGACGGTCGGCACCGGCGTGTCTTCGGACGCGGTGCACTTCACCATGATGCGGCTGTTCTTGGTGACCGACAGAAGCATGTAGACGACTTCGAAACGCTCTGCGCGGCTCGGGTAGTCGACCCCTGCGATCTCCATGAGCTGCTGGTAGTCGAAATCGTCACGCAGGATGCGCAGCGCATCCTCGACGCTGGCACGGTGCACGGTGAACAGCAGTTCGCCATGCTCCTCGTGCGCTTCGACGAGGTGATCGCCGAGGGCGGACGAAACGCTGCCCTTGAGGCCTTCGATCAGCGTGAAGCGGGGTGCGGAATGGAGCACACTCATCAGACGAGTTCACCCTTCTTCGTGATTTTGCCAACGACCAGTTCGTCGATTTCGAGCCGCTTGATCCGTGCCGAACCGACCGACACACGCCCGAGCACGAGGCGACCGATCGCAATCGCGCCAACGGCCAGGGCCCCGGTCGCCATCGCGCCGAGGGCAAAGCCCCCCAGCTTGCGGGCAGGAACGGAAACCAGTTCGCTCATCGCTCGATCGTCCCCGAACGACGGATCTTACGCTGCAGCTGCATCACGCCGTAGAGGAGCGCTTCTGCTGTCGGCGGGCAGCCCGGAACATAGATGTCGACCGGCACGATGCGGTCGCAGCCGCGAACGACGCTGTAGCTGTAGTGGTAGTAGCCGCCGCCATTGGCGCAGCTGCCCATCGAGATGACGTACTTGGGCTCCGACATCTGGTCGTAGACCTTGCGCAGCGCCGGGGCCATCTTGTTGCACAGCGTACCGGCAACGATCATCACGTCGGACTGGCGCGGAGACGCGCGCGGGGCGACGCCGAAACGCTCCATATCGTAGCGCGGCATGTTCACGTGGATCATCTCGACCGCGCAGCAAGCGAGGCCGAAGGTCATCCACCAAAGCGAGCCCGTGCGCGCCCACTGGAACAGGTCCTCGGTCGAGGTGACGAGGAAGCCCTTGTCGTTCACTTCCGTCTGGAGCGCATTGAAATAGTCTGCGTCGGGTTGACGCACGTCGCCACCCTGCGCGGTAGGCATCGCTTGAGGCGGTGTGATGATGGTCGAATTGCTCATGTCAGTCCCACTCCAGCGCGCCCATCTTCCATTCGTAGGCAAGGCCGATGGCCAGGATGCCGAGGAAGATCACCATGGATATCCATCCGGCCCATCCGGTCACATCGAGACTGACCGCCCACGGGAAGAGGAAGGAGGCTTCGAGGTCGAAAAGGAGAAACGAAATCGCGACGAGGTAGAAACGCACGTCGAACTGGCTGCGGGAATCGTCGAATGCGGGGAAGCCGCATTCGTACTCGCTGAGCTTCTCTGCATCGGGCGCGTGGGCACCAGTCAGTCGCGATACGCCCATCGGCAGGAACACGAAGAGCGCCGAAAGACCTGCAGCGATGAACAGGAAGATCAGGATCGGAAGATATTGTTCGAGGTCGACCACGTATGATTCCGTCTGGGTAAGGTTCGCGGCCCGCCTCTAGGCCCGTAGCGTGGCAGGTGCAAGGGCAAGGGCACGCCGATTTCCCGCGAATTTTTCAATACGGGTTGAACTTGCTTTAACACCTTGCCAGCAAGAGCCTTCGGAAATCGTTCCAGGGGGATTATCAATACCATGCTGAAGAATGCCATCATGGGCTTCGTTGGCGCTGCTGCCATTCTTGCCGCAGCACCCGCAGCTGCAAAGAACATTACCGCCGACCTCGACCAGATCGCCGATGTCCTGCAGAACGAAGGATACAAGGCCAAGATCGACGAAGGCGACGGCCAGCGCTGGATCGAAAGCGCGATGTCAGGATACAACTACATCATCCTGCCCTTCGGCTGCGACGATGCAGGCAAGAACTGCAAGTCGATCCAGTTCTACGTCGCCTTCGTGCCGACGAACAAGCCGACGCTGGAAGAGATGAATACCTACGCTGCCGAAAACCGCTTCGGCCGTGTCTATCTCGACGATGAAGGAGATCCGATCATCGAGATGGATCTCGACCTCGAAGCCGGCGGCATGTCGCGCGAACTGTTCCTCGACAACCTCGCTTACTGGGACACGATCATGGTCGCGTTCGGCGATTTCGCGTTCAGCAAGGACCCCGAGTAAGCCTCTCTAATCAGTGAGGGGAAGCCGCCTGATCTGCGTGGGAGCAGGCTCCTTCCCCTCACCGAGGACACCGGCGACATATTTGTCCCACTGGCCATTGCCGACATAGTAGAGTGCGTTCTGACCGAGATAGCCGCCGAGTGGCTCGGTCCATTCGCCATGCGCCATCTCGAGGATGCGATGGCCAACAACCCTCGTCCCGTCATCCGACAGATCGAATTGCGTGATCCGCATCGGGCTGGTGCCGTTCTGAATGGCGATCAACGAGTTTCCGCGGCGGAAAAGCGCATCGGTGCCGTCTAGGATCACGGGAATATCGGAGCGCAGGCGTGAAACCTCGCGGGTTGCGAGATCGATGATCGCGATCCCGTAGCGATAATCGCTGACATAGAGCCGCTTGCCGTCTTCGCTGGTCGCCAGCCCCTGCGGAGAACGAAGTGTCCCCGGCTCAAGCAACGCCCCGATGGCCTCGCGTTCGGGACCAAGGAAATAGACTCCGCCGTTGAGCGGATCGCTCGCATACAAGGTTCCATCTTCCGCGCGATGAAGATCGGACAGGACGACATCGTCCGGTGCCTCGACCCGTGGCCCGCCCGGACCTTTCAACCCTGACATCAGGCCCGAGAAATGCTCGTCGTTGTCTTCTGACTGGTCGACATTTCCGGAAGAGACCCAGATATCGCCTGTCGCCCGATCGTAGACGATACCCGTCAGATTATCCGCGCCAGCGAGTTCGACCTGTCGCCACGAACCATCGGGTGTGGTTCCCCAGAGCGAACGCGTGGCGATCGAGGTGACGGCCAACCGTCCTTCCTCGACATCGACCAGCACGCTTTCCACCAGCCCGGCCTCGGCGGGCACGGTCCACACCACTTCACTTTTCTCGACGGGATCGGGCGGAGCGAGAAGCAACGCCGTCGCATCCTGTGCCAATTTCTCGCCGATCAGTTTGGGAATCTGCCCCCGCGCAACTTCGCTGAACACATATCCGCGCTCGTTGAGCCAGCGTAGCGTGTCGAGCATCGCGGCTCCCTCGCCCGCCTGCAATTGGGCGTTGAGCAGGCGCAGTTTCACGCTGCTGCTATCCGGGAAGGCCTCGGACAAAGCCGTCAGGCCCGCGACATCGGCGATCATGCCGGTCTCGGCATCGACGGGTCGCCAGTCCGCTGCTGGCTGTGCCGGAACTGAAACGGATGCGATTTCGCCACCGTCCACGGCGCAGCCGCTCGCGACGAGCGAGAGCGCAAGCGCCGCGAGCGATGCCCGCATCACTTCATCATCGTCTTGACGGCTTTCTCGGTCGCGGCGCCATAGGGGGGCTTGAAGCCTCCCAGCTTGGCCACGTCGATCTTGGGCTGTGTGTAGACGCTACGAGCGTGGCTGAATTCGCGGAAACCTTCGACACCGTGATAGCTGCCCATACCGCTCGGGCCGACACCGCCGAACGGCAGGTCTTCCATCGATACGTGGAAGATCACGTCATTGACCGTGACGCCGCCGCTGATGGTCTTGGTCAGCACCTGCTGACGCTCGTCGCTATCCTCGCCGAAGTAGTAGAGGCCGAGCGGACGATCGTTCTCGTTCACATAGTCGATTGCCTCTTCGATCCGGCTGTAGGTCTTCACCGGTAGGACGGGCCCGAAAATCTCTTCCTGCATCGCCTTCATGTCGTCGGTCACGCCCTTGAGGATCGTGAGCGGCATCTTGCGAGCGTTGCTGGAGCCGAAGTCTTCGTTACCGGGATTGACCTCGATCACCTCGGCGCCCTTGTCGCGCGCATCGGCAACCATGTCCTGGAGCCGGTCGAAGTGGCGATCGCTGACGAGGCTGGCGTAATCCTCGTTCTCGAGCATGGTCGGATACATATTGGCAGTGCCCTGCCAGACACCATGGATCGCCTCGTCCTGCTTGCTCTCGGGCACGTAGAGATAATCGGGCGCAAGGCAGATCTGCCCGGCATTCATCATCTTGCCGAGTGCGACCCGCTCGCCAGCCTTGGCGAAGTCTGCACTCTCACCCATGAACACGGGGCTCTTGCCGCCGAGCTCGAGCGTCACCGGCACAAGGTTCTTCGATGCGGCTTCCATCACCTTGCGGCCGGTCGCCGTGGATCCGGTGAAGACGAGATGGTCGAAAGGCAGTTCGGAGAAGGCCGCGGCAACTTCAGGACCGCCGGTGAAGACGGCACATTCGTCGGGGGTGAAATATTCCTCCACCAGTTCCCTCATCAGGAGACTGGTTTTCTCGGTGAATTCGCTCGGCTTGATCATCGCGCGGTTACCGGCCGCGAAGATCTGCATGAGCGGTCCGAAAGTGAGGTTCACGGGGAAATTCCACGGGCTGAGAATGCCGACCACGCCCTTGGGCTCGTAACGCACCTCTGCCTTGGCCCCGAGCAGGCCGAGCGGGAACTGGACGCTGCGTTTGCTCGGCTTGGACCAGCCATCCATCTTCTTCAGGCAGTATTTCCCGAAATTCACCGTTCCGGCGATATCGGTAATCATGGACTGGTGCGGCGACCGGTTGCCGAAGTCGGCGCTCATCACCTTGCACAGGTCTTTGCTGTGTTCGGTCAGCAGGCGCATGGCGCGCTTGATACGATCCTTGCGCAAATCCATCGGTTCGGGGCGCATCTGGGTGTGAGCGGAACGCTGCTTGCGGAGCACATCCTGCATTTCGATGGTCTTGTTATCTGCCATTGCCCACTCTCCAATTCGTCTTTGTTGCGCTGCAGCAGTGCAGGGCCTATCTGGGCGGCAGATATTCCAGACAACAAGGACCAGCACAAGCATGTCTCAGTTCAGCGCAACCGACCCCGTCGTAATCCTGTCCTACGCACGCACACCGATGGGCAGCATGCAAGGTGCCCTCGCCGATGTTTCCGCGACGGACCTTGGCGCGACGGCCGTCAAGGCAGCGGTCGAGCGTTCGGGCGTGCCGGTCGACAAGTTCGACCGCACCTACATGGGCTGCGTCCTTCCGGCCGGCCTCGGCCAAGCCCCTGCCCGCCAGGCATCGATCAAGGCAGGCCTGCCCAAGTCGGTACAGGCGACCACGGTGAACAAGGTCTGCGGCAGCGGCATGCAGACGGTCATCATGGGCGCAGAAGCGCTTGCCAGCGGCACGATCGACTATGTCGTTGCCGGCGGTATGGAGAGCATGACCAACGCTCCCTACCTGCTCAAGAAGCACCGCAGCGGCGCGCGCATCGGCCACGACACGGCTTACGACCACATGTTCCTCGACGGCCTCGAAGATGCCTATGAGGAAGGCCGCGCCATGGGCACCTTCGCGCAGGACACGGCGAACGAATACCAGCTCACGCGCGAGCAGATGGACGATTACTCCATCGAATCGCTGCGCCGCGCCAATGCCGCGATCGAAAGCGGTGCCTTCGCCGACGAAGTGGTCGGTGTGACCTTCGCGACCCGCAAGGGCGATGTCACCGTCGACACCGACGAGGCACCCGGCCGCGGCAACCCGGACAAGATCCCGCAGCTGCGCCCTGCCTTCGCCAAGGACGGTACGATCACCGCGGCAACCTCCTCGTCGATCTCGGACGGTGCGGCTGCAGTCGTCCTGACCCGCGAGAGTGTCGCCAAGGAAAACGGTCAGGAGCCGGTCGCCAAGATCGTCGCCATGGCCGCGCACGCACAGGAGCCGAGCGAATTCACCGTCGCTCCGGTCGGCGCGATCAACAAGGTTCTCGATAAGGCCGGCTGGTCGGCTGACGACGTCGACCTGTGGGAAGTGAACGAAGCCTTCGCCTGCGTCGCCATGTTCGCGATGCGCGACATCGGCATTCCGCACGAGAAGATCAACGTCAACGGTGGCGGCACTGCACTTGGCCACCCGATCGGTGCCAGCGGTACGCGTATCATCGTCACGCTGCTCAATGCGCTCAAGTCGCAGGGCAAGAAGCGCGGCGTGGCATCGCTATGCATCGGCGGCGGCGAAGCAACGGCGGTCGCTGTCGAACTCGTGTAAATTTCTCTGGACCCTTCGCCGCTCCCGTTGCGTTGGTGCGGCGAAGGGAGATAAAAATGAAGAAATTCCTGATCCTTGCCGCTTGCGGCGCGCTCGCTGCCTGCGGGTCGAACGATGCCGACGAGGCACCGGAAACGATCGAAACCGACGTAGCCGTGACGGATACGGCCTCTGCCGACCAGATGGCCGGCACCTACGAGGTCACGATGGAAGACGGCTCGGTCACGCGTCAGCAGGTCAATGCCGACGGCACCTATGTCGACACCGATCTCGAAGGCAATGAAACCGAACGTGGCACCTGGCGCCAAAACGGTGAAGAGCTTTGCTACGATCCCGAAGGCGCGGAAGGCGAGACCTGCTGGACCGGCGGCGTACGGAGCCCCGATGGCACCTTCTCTGCCTCGACCACCGATGGCAGCGTGACGACAACGGTCCGCAAGATCGAAGACTGATCAGTTTTCAGTTCGAAATCGGAAGAAGGGCGGCCGGAAGGTCGCCCTTTTTTCGTCAGGGTTCGCCTGCGCCCCACAAGCGGTTTTGCAGGACCCAGCCACCGCGATTGCCCACGCTGAATTCGCACCAGGTCGAATCGCAATCGCCAAGCTGGCCGACTACACCCGGCTCGAGCCGCCATTTGATCGCGGCTGCAGCTTCCGGTTCTGCGCGCAAGGCAGTTTCGCCGTCACCGATAACGATCGCACCACGGGCGGGATTGAGCTGGCGCTGCGCCACCCAGCCTTGGGTTCCATCGGGATCCTGGATGAGCCGCCAGCCTTCCATCACGCGGATGACCTTCACCGGAAGGCCCTTGCGGCGGTAGACCCAGTCGATCTTGTATTCCTGGCTCGGTCCGACGCGCATATTCGTCTCGTCGTACCGGATCGTCGCCCAATAGGGCACCTCCCGGTCCTGCGCTTGTGCAGGAACGGAGGCAGCGACAAGCGCCGAAAATACGAGACCGAAACGAACCAACATTATTCCCCCACTCTAGTGTCGTCGCGATTCCCCATCAAGCATCGCTTGACCCGTCCAATGCGAAAAGCGTAGCGCCAGTGATTGCATGGAAACGACAAGCAATCCCTCCGCAGTTCCCAACAAGCGCCTCGATCGCAAACCCCGCGTCGTGGTCACCCGCCGCCTTGGCCCCGCAGTCGAGGATCGGATGGGGGAATTATACGATGTGACCCTGAACGCGAGCGATATGCCGCTCACGCGCGACCAGCTGGTGGAAGCGATCCAGGATTGCGACGTTCTGGTGCCGACCGTGACCGACACTATCGATGCCGATCTGATCGACGCGGCAGGCAAGAATCTGGGCCTGATCGCCAACTTCGGAGCCGGTACCGAGCATATCGACCTCAAGGCCGCGGCTAATCGAAAGATCATCGTCACCAATACGCCGGGCGTCTTCACCGACGATACGGCCGACATCACCATGGCAGGCATCATCGGCGTGCCCCGCCGCGTGCGCGAGGGCGTGGAGCTTATACGAAGCGGCGAATGGACCGGCTGGGCACCGACGGCGATGCTTGGCCGCAAGCTCGGCGGGAAGGTCCTCGGCATCGTCGGGATGGGCCGGATCGGCCAGGCAGTGGCACACCGTGCTCGCGCTTTCGGGCTCGAAATCCTCTATCACAACCGCAAGCCCCTTCCGGTGGCGATCGAGCGCATGTTCGGGGCAACCTATGTCGACAATCTCGACGACCTGGTGGCCAAGGCTGATATATTGACGCTGCACTGCCCCTCGAGCCCGGATACGCGCAAGATCATCGACCAGCGTCGTATCGAATTGATGAAAGAGGGCTCGAGCATCATCAACACGGCGCGCGGCGACCTGATCGACCAGGAAGCATTGATTGCAGCGCTCGAAAGCGGCCACCTCGCCGGGGCAGGCCTCGACGTCTATCCGGACGAACCCAATGTCGACCGCCGCCTGATCGGCCATCCGAACGTCATGACCCTGCCCCATATCGGCAGCGCGACGCGCGAAGGCCGAGAGGAATCGGGCATGAAGGTCATCGCCAACATCCGCATGTGGGCCGACGGTCATCGCCCGCCGGACCAGGTTTTGAGCGGGCTGGACTGACAGCCCTTGCCCGTCGCGGCGCATGCTGTAAGCGATGCCCACCATGGATGAATTCACTTCCAAGATCGAAGCGCTCGAGCACCTGTGGATGCGCAGCTGGGTCCAGCGGGACCGCAACCAGATGAAGGCGCTCGCAACCCGCGATTTCATCTTCCTGCTGGGTTCGAAAAGTCCCGCCATCCTCGACCGCGCAAGCTGGCTCGAAGCATCGACCACGCGCTTCCGGTGCAATGGTTATCGCTTCGACGAGGTTTACGTCCGCCGCCACGGAAATGTCGCCGTATTCGCTACGCGCATGACCCTCGATGCCACCATGGGCGATCATGAATGGTCGGGAGACACGTGGCTCATGGATCTCTGGCAGAAGGGCAAGGTCAGGCGGAAGTGGCGCATGGTCGAACGCACGATCTCGCGCCCCGACGCCGACGACAAGATGCCCGAAGCAATCCGCTCGATGCAGCTCTGGCGCTAGGCGCTATCGATTGCGGACAGGCGGTCGCCCAAGGTCTCGACGACTTTCCTGACCGACCTCCTCGAACAGCCCAGTTCGAAGTGCCGGAACGGTAGTTCCACCGCCTCGTCACGTTCCGCTTCCTTGCCTCGTGCGCTCGCCGGGGCGACAATGCCGTCGACCGGAGACCAGAAGGCGATTGTATAGGCGTCCGGCTTGACCGCGGGGTCATCCGGCAGTGGCGGGGAATCCACGGCATGATCGGCGATCATCTCGTAGATGCGCCACGCGTTATTTGCCCTCCGATCGCCTGAAAACGGCGTGCCGAGCGTCGCCACCAGTTCCACTTTCGAAGGATGGCGCTGCGCCAACACGCGCGCATAGAAACCGCCGAGGCTCCATCCGACAAGGACCGCTTTCTTGCCGTCCGCCTGAACCATTTGATCGAGCATGGATTCGAGCGACGCGAACTTGGCCGGAGAAATGGTCAGGTTGCGACCGAGCGATGCTCGGTAGGTATGGAAGCCGGCCTCGGACAGGGAATTGCGGAGGAGCGCTGTCGAGCCGTCACCCGATGCCATTCCCGGCAAGACCAATGCCGGACGTCCGTTTCCGATAGGCTCCGAAGGCTCCGGCTTCCGGAAGGGAGCAACGGCAATTTTCGGTAAGGCCAGCGGTTCCGCAAGCCAGCGGATGAGAGGGGGCGCCTTGCTGTCGTCGCTGCCGCCCCCACGCATCTGATCAGTCGCCCGTGAGAATACGGTCCACGAGTTCCTTCACCGTCGGGGTGAAGTTGTTCGAGTAGAACGGATCCTGCTTGAAGCGGTAGGCCGCGTGGCCAGCGAAGGCGAGGTTCTCGTCCGGATCGCCGCCATGGGCAATGTCCTGAAGCGTCTTCTGGATGCAGAAGCTGCGCGGGTCGGCGAGGCGGCCGGTGGTGTGGTTGTCGTGATCCTTCCAGCTCGAGAACTGGCAGTGCGACAGGCAGCCCATGCAGCCCTGTTGGTCGGCGCGGATCTGCTCGGCACTTTCAGGCGTCACGAAGACGACCGTATCGTCGGGCGTCTTGAGCGCTTCGGTGAAGCCCTCGTGCATCCAGGCCTGTGCCTTGCGCTGGTCCCCGGGGTGGACGAAGAAGTACTTCGCCTTGCCATGATCCATCAGCGGGATCGTGCCCTCTTCCTCGTCGCGCTTGAAGATCGGGATCTGGCGCTCGGAGCGGTGCATGAGATCATAGAGGAACGGCGTCTTCACCGCACTCGAGTAAAAGCCCGTGGGGCTGAACTTGTGGAGCAGGACGTCACCCGGCTCGACCGTGCGCAACATGTCCTTCCAGACCTGCGGGATCGGGCTTTCGTGCGTGAGAAGCGGGCGGGTGCCGAACTGGAATGCGATCTTGCCGAGTTCGGGATTGTCGATCCAGTCGTTCCATTCGCGCAGGAACCACACACCGCCGGCCATGACGATGGCCGTTTCCTCGCTCACGCCTTCGGCACGCATGGTTTCGCGCAGAGCCTTCACGCGCGGATAGGGATCTTCCGGCTTGGTCGGGTCTTCCGCGTTGGAAAGACCATTGTGTCCCCCGGCCAGCCACGGGTCTTCATAGACAACTGCAGCCAAGAGGTCGGGAACCTTGGAATAGCTACGCTTCCACAAGGCGCGGAAAGCACGGGCCGATGACACGATGGGCAGGTAATAGACGTTATAGCGCTGGGCGATTTCGGCCAGCTTGTACGGCATACCTGCGCCGCAGGTGACGCCGGTGATCTTGTCGGCGCAATTGTCCAGCACGCCTTCCAGCACCTGCTGTGCACCGCCCTGTTCCCACAAGACATTGATGTTGATGGCGCCCTTGCCGTCTGCGATTTCATAGGCACGGTTCACCTGCTCGGTCGCACCGTCGATGGCATAGCGCACCAGCTGGTCGAAACGCTCCTTGCGGGTCGCCTGCGGATAGACCTGGGGGATCGGATTGCCGTCCTCGTCATAGCTGTCGGCATTCACCGCGCTGACCGTGCCGATACCGCCCGCAGCGGCCCATGCACCCGAACTCATATGATTCGTGGCGGACACACCCTTGCCGCCTTCGATAAGCGGCCAAACCTCGCGGCCGCCGTAATTGATTGGGCTCAGACCCTTGAAACTCATGAATTCTCTCTCTTTTCGCTCGCCGGTCTTACGGCGGTCAGCCCTGCGTCACATTGTCGCTGCGGCAGGGTTTGATCTCTCCAGGCTCGGGCCTGTTAGCCGCTGCCTTGAACTGTGCATAGTACCCCGACAATTCGGGCGCATCCTTGAAGGCCACCAGTTCGTAGCCGACGCGTTCCAGCTCGCATGACAGCAGCAGCGGATCGATGCCGTGCTGGTCGGTGGGCCGGTCCCGGTCGACGATCACGATCTGGCCGTCCTCTTTCAGCGCCGGCCACATCCGCCAGAGGAACTCGTAGGGCTGTTCGATCTCGTGGTACATGTGAACCATGAAAATCCGATCGAAGCTGTCTGCGGGAAGCCGGGGATCGGCGAATTCCCCTCGCTGGATCGAGACATTGTCGAGGCGATACCGCTCCACCCGGCGCGCGAGGCGGTCGAGCGCCTGCTGGTCGATATCCTGAGCAAGCACGCGGCCATTCGCACCTACCCGCTCTGCTAGGCGAACCGTGTAATAGCCGTTGCCCGCGCCGATATCGGCCACCGTCATTCCCGGCTCAATCTCGGCCAGGTCCATGACCTTCTGGGCTTCGCCAACGCTGTCGCGCTGGTCTTCGGTCGAAAACTGACTCGACGAGGCTTCGGAAACCGGGCGGTCAGGTTCCGGAAAACGCTGGCTGCCCTCGCCCGCACCACCGAACCCGTCGCAAGCGGCAAGCGCCAGCGGCAAGGTTGCGAGGAGGAACGGGCGCGACATCATTCGGCGTCGTCCACCTCGACCGTTTCGCCGGTCACGCGCTGCGCAAGCGCAGCCGAGATAAACGGGTCGAGCGCACCGTCGAGCACGTCGTCGGGTGTCGGCGACTGCACGCCGGTCCGCAGGTCCTTGACCATCTGGTAGGGCTGCAGGACATAGCTGCGGATCTGGTGCCCCCACCCGATGTCGCTCTTCTCCTGGTACTCGCCCGAGGCCGCTGCCTCGCGCTCTGCCATCTCGCGTTCGAACAGGCGCGCCTTGAGCATGTTCATCGCGGTGGCCTTGTTCTTGTGCTGGCTGCGATCGTTCTGGCTCGCGACCACGATGCCGGTTGGCTGGTGGGTGATGCGAACGGCACTGTCGGTCGTGTTGACGTGCTGACCACCCGCGCCCGAAGCACGGTACGTATCGATCTTGAGGTCCGACGGATTGATCTCGATGTCGATATCGTCGTCGATCACCGGATAGACCCAGACCGAGCTGAAGCTCGTGTGGCGCCGCGCCGAGCTGTCGTAGGGGCTGATGCGGACGAGGCGGTGCACACCGCTCTCCGTCTTGGCATAGCCGTAGGCATTTTCACCCTTCACCAGCAGCGTCGCGCCCTTGATCCCGGCCTGTTCGCCAGCCTGGTATTCCACGGTTTCGACCTTGAAGCCGCGGCGCTCTGCCCAGCGCGAATACATGCGGAAAAGCATTTCCGCCCAGTCCTGACTTTCCGTGCCGCCTGCTCCAGCATGGATTTCGATATAGGTGTCGTTGCCGTCGGCTTCGCCCGACAGGAGAGCCTGCACCTTGTCGCGATCGGCCCGGTCGGCAAGCTTTTCCAGCGTATCGAGACCTTCGCGCTCGATATCGGCGTCACCTTCAGCTTCGCCCATTTCGACGAACTCGATGGCATCGGCCATTTCGCTCTCGATCTCGCGAACAGTGTTGATCGCGGTTTCGAGACGCTTCTGTTCCTGCGTGATCGCCTGCGCCTGCTTGGGATCGTCCCACAGGGTCGGATCCTGGACGCGGGCATCCAGCTCGTCCAGCTGGCGCAGGGCGCGTTCCCAATCCAGCGATTGGCGCACCAACGCGAGCGCTGCTTCGATACGGTCGATATGGGCCTGCCCCTCGGCACGCATAACTCAAAGTCCTCAATTGGTTTGCAGGTCCACCTAGCGCGCAGGTGGCGATTGTAAAGGAGAGTGGATCAGTAGATCCCGCCCTGATCCTCGACGAAGTCCGTGGGTTGGTCGTCCCTGCCCTCGGTCCGGTTACCGGTGATGCCCTGACGGGCGCGGCGGATCAGTTCGAGGATTTCGCTGCGTTCGGCGGCAAGCTGGTCGGACCTGGTCGAGCGTGAAGGCTCGGTATCCGGCTTGAAGGCCTCCCAGATCACCGCTGCCTTGGGATCATCCGACGGCTCCCCGTCGAAAACGCGCTTGCCGGTGCGACGGTCGATCTTGACCATGCGGATACCCGGCGGCGCGATAAAATCGTCCGAAGTCCAGCGGTCGCGAGTGGCCTCGATAAAGCGCTTCATGATCGGTGCGGCGGTATTGCCACCCTGCACCCATCCGCCAAGGTTACGCGGCTTGTCGAAACCCACATACATACCGGCGATGATGTCGGGCGTACCGCCGACGAACCATGCATTGGTCGGGCCATTGGTCGTCCCGGTCTTGCCGAACAGCGGCAGGCCGAGGCTCCGCAGGCGGACTGCGGTCCCGCGCGTCACCACGCCCTGCAACATGTGAACCGTCTGGAACGCCGTACGGGGATCGAGAACCTGCCGTCCGCCCGGCTCGAAGCGGGGCATGGGCTGGCCGTCCCATTCGTCCATATTGCAGCCGGTGCAGTCGCGCTTGTCGCTACGGTAAATGACCTTGCCGCGGCGGTCCTGCACGTAATCGATCACGCTGCCTTCGTGCTGGCGGCCCCAGTTGGCGAGCGCCGCATAAGCGTTGACCATCTTGGCGACGGTCGTGTCGCCGGCACCGAGGGCGAAGGAGTAATAAGGCTCATAATCACCGATGCCGACGCGGCTGATCGTTTCGGTGACGTTTTCCATGCCGGTGTCATCGGCAATGTGAACGGTCATGAGGTTGCGGCTCTGCTCGAGACCCCAGCGCATGGTGTGCTCACCGCCACCGCCACCACCGAAGTTGCGGAAGCATTTTTCCCCGAGCCCCGCACCCTGCCACACGCAGAACGTCTGGTCGGGCACCATCGAAGCAGGCGTCATCCCCTGATCGAGCGCCGCTGCATAGACGAAAGGCTTGATCGTCGAGCCGGGCTGGCGAAGCGCCTGCGTCGCACGGTTGAAGCTGCCGAGGCGGCTGTCGAAACCGCCCTGCATGGCGAGCACGCGGCCCGTGCGCGGCGATGCTGCGAGGAAAGCGCCGGAAACTTCGGGGACTGCGCGCAGGCGGTAACCCGAACCCGATTTCTCGACCGCGACCACGTCGCCGACCTTGATCGACGATGGTGCGCCCGAAAGCGCGTAATTCGCGCCATCGGTCAGTCCGACCTGCGCGTCGCTCCCGCCCGAGGTTATGACACCGATGCGCCAGTTCTCGTAGTTGATGGACAGGTTGGAAGAGCGAAGCTGCGAATGCAGGTCGCCATTATCCGGGTTCAGCGTAGCGATCGCTCCCGTGTAGCCACGGTTGCCGTGATAGCTGAGCAGTTGCGCACGCAGGGCATCGCGCGCGGCATCCTGGAGCTCGACATCGAGCGAGGTCCGCACCCACAGGCCGCCTGCATAGACGCTTTTGCCGGTTTCGCCGCTCTCACCGGTGTCTTCCGCCGTTTCGCCGAACTTCTCGATCAGCTGGCGTCGTACTTCCTCGAGGAAATATCCTGCATCAGCCGAGCGTTCGCTGCGCTGCTGGACCAGCCCCAGGGGCTGGCGCTTCGCTTCCGCAGCTTCTGCCTCGGAAACGAAGTCGTTGGCGACCATCTGGTCGAGCACGAAATTGCGGCGGGTGATCGCCAGATCTTCATAGCGCGCGCGCCCGTAACGCTCGGGCGCCTTGGGCAGAATGGCGAGGAAGGCCGTCTCGTGAAGGTCGAGCTCGCCCACGTCCTTGTCGAAATAGGCGCGGGCTGCGGCCTGCACACCGAAGCTGCGGCGACCGAGCGGGATCTCGTTGAGATAGAGCTCGAGAATTTCTTCCTTCGTCAGCACCTGTTCGATGCGCTGGGCGAGGATCATTTCCTTGAGCTTGCGGGTGACAGAATATTCGTCGCCGAGCAGCAGGTTCTTGGCGACCTGCTGAGTGATGGTCGAACCGCCGACGGCACGTTCGCCCGAACCATACTTGGTCGCATAGTCGATTACGGCATTCAGCGTACCGGTCAGGTCGACGCCGCTGTGGCTGAAAAAGGTCTTGTCCTCGGCCGAAAGGTAAGCCTCGATCATCTGCTGCGGGAAATCGACATATTGCAGCTGCACGCGCCGTTCGCGGGCGTAGCTATGGACGATTTCCCCGTCGACGCCGCGCACCACGGTCGGCAGCGGCGTTTCGTAATCGAGCAGCGAATCGGCTTCGGGCAGGTTGCGGGCGAGCGAGGCCCAGGCCAGCACCAGCAGGACGAGGCCAATCCCGATCAGATAGGTCAGGACCCGCAGGCGGCGGCTTTCGTGCCAATTATCGCGCATCCACGCGAAAAACCGCGCAGGATCGCCCGTCAGGCGCTGGCGAACATAGTCGAGGCTGGGAATTGCAACCATAATCGGCGACGGCCTCTAGCACGCTCATTCTTGCAAGCGCCAGAACAAGAATCGCAGTGTGTGATTACCCGGCGGTTTCCCGCGCGAAATAGAGACGTATTGCGTTCGCCATCACCTCCGCAAACGCCGCCCGCCCTTCTTCAGAAGCAAGCCTGCGTGCATCGTCTTCGTTCGAAATGAACCCGCTCTCGAACAGGACCGATGGGGTGTCGGGCGCACGTAGGACGCGAAGGGCCGCGGAGCGCCGTGCCTGGGGATGAAAATCGAGCCGCCCTTCCCCGACCCGCTCGATAAGCTCCGCGAACTCGGTCGACTGTTCCTGCGTACGGCGCTGTGAAAGCTCGATCAGGATATCCCCGACGCTTTCGCTCTCGCTCGCAAGAATGATGCCGTTGAGCGTGTCGGAAGCATTCTCGCGGGCAGCAAAAATTGCCGCTGCCTGGCTCGATGCCCGTTCGGACAAGGTGTAGATGCTGGCACCCGCGACCTCCCCGATATCGCCGGCGCTGTCCGCATGGATCGACAGGAAGAGGTCGGCCTCCAGCCTGCGCGCAATCTCGTAACGCTCTGCATGGAGCAGGTAGCGATCGTCGTCACGTGTCAGCGCCACCCGCGCGATACCCCGCTCGCGAAGCCGGTCACGAAGCGCCAGCGCGAGATCCAGTACGAGACGTTTCTCGACGTAACCTTGCGAGGTCGCACCCGGATCATGACCACCATGGCCCGGGTCGATCACGATCAGCGGCAAACCTTCCTCACCCTCGATTTCCGGAAGGTCGAGCGGCGAATTCTCGGTGGGCAATTCGACCCTCAGCACGAAACCCGGTCCCTTGCCGACGAGGCCGGTGGCATGCGCCAGCATCACCAGCCCGGCGACAATCGCGGCCGGCAGCAGCACAAGGGCAAGGATCTGCGTGCTTCGTGACATTGCCCAATTCGTTAGGGGCTTTTCTCTGCCCGGCGCAATATAGTTGCCGAGCGATACCCACGGTGCTAGCGAATATTCAGCCGGGCAAGCGGTGCCTCCGATCGGCGCGTTGAATTCGCGACGAAGAGGGTCACTCTCCCGGCCTGCCGAAACCATCCCGGTCTCGGCACCGAATGAACAGGTTGATGCAGGAAACTTCCCTTTCCCTCCGGATCGAATCGCAGCAGGCGCCACTACGCCATGCTGCATTTGCCGGTCGGTTCGCGCATGTGTTGCGCCGGGAAATCCTCGCAGACACGAACTCCCGGCCCTTCGCAGAGGAAGAGAGCCGGCCTCTGAATGCCGCAAACCCTTATCGGGCAAGCGGATTTCCCACAATGAAGCGCGGCAGGAACGGCGGGCATGCCCCGCCCCGCTGCGCATGGAGAATTATCAATGGCAACGCGCATGCTAATCGACGCGCGCCACCAGGAAGAAACCCGGGTGGCGGTCCTCAAGGGAAACCGGATTGAGGAATTCGATTTCGAATCTGCCGACAAGCGGCAGATCAAGGGCAATATCTACCTCGCCAAGGTAACCAGGGTAGAACCTTCGCTTCAGGCGGCCTTCGTCGATTTCGGCGGTAACCGTCACGGCTTCCTCGCCTTCAGCGAAATCCACCCCGATTATTACCAGATCCCCAAGGAAGACCGCGAAGCCCTGCTGGCGGCCGAAGCCGAAGTTGCCGAAGAAGAGCAACGCCTGCGCGCCGAAGAGGAAGAGCGCGGCGAAATGCCCGGCGACGAATACGACGCCGAGGAAGAAAGCGCCGAAGCGCTTGCCGAAGACCTCGCCGAAGACGGCCTTGAGGAAGTCGACACCTCCGACAAGGACAAGGTCGCAACCATCGAGGAAGGCCAGCTCGACGGCGACGAAGACGAGGAAGACGAAGACAGCGACGATTCCGAGGAAGAGGACGATACCGATTCCAAGCCCAAGGGTCGCGGTCGCCATGGTCGCGGTCGCCGTCAGGGCAAGGGCCGCACGCGCGCCAAGGAAGTCGACGAAGCGCGCGCCAAGCGCATGGCGCTGCGTCGCAAGTACAAGATCCAGGACGTTATCCAGCGCCGCCAGGTCCTGCTCGTCCAGGTCGTGAAGGAAGAGCGCGGCAACAAGGGCGCTGCCCTCACTACTTATCTCAGCCTTGCGGGCCGCTACACGGTTCTCATGCCGAACAGCAGTCACGGCGGTGGCATCAGCCGCAAGATCAACTCGGCGAGCGACCGCAAGCGCCTGAAGCAGATCGTTGGCGATCTCAGCCTGCCCAAGACCATGGGCCTGATCGTCCGTACCGCAGGTCTCAGCCGCACCAAGACCGAGATCAAGCGTGACTTCGACTATCTTGCCCGCCTGTGGGACGAGATCCGCGAGAAGACGCTGGGTTCTGCGGCACCTGCGCTGATCCATTCGGACAGCGACCTGATCAAGCGCGCCATCCGCGACATCTACAATCGCGATATCGAGGAAGTCGTCGTCGAAGGCGAAGAAGGCTACAAGTCGGCCAAGGCCTTCATGAAGATGCTCATGCCCAGCCACGCGCGCCGGGTGAAGCAGTATGCCGACCCCGTGCCGCTGTTCCAGCGCTATGGCGCCGAAGACCAGCTAAAGGCGATGTATGATCCGGTGGTCCAGCTAAAGTCGGGCGGCTACCTCGTGATCAACCCGACCGAGGCGCTGGTCTCGATCGACATCAACTCGGGCCGCTCCACCAAGGAGCACAATATCGAGCAGACCGCGCTCCACACGAACCTGGAAGCGGCCAAGGAAATCGCCCGTCAGCTGCGCCTGCGCGACATGGCCGGCCTCGTGGTCATCGACTTCATCGACCAGGAGCATCACTCGAACACCCGCAAGGTCGAGCGCGCCATGAAGGACGCTCTGAAGACCGACCGCGCGCGTATCCAGGTGGGCCGCATCTCGAGCTTCGGCCTGATGGAAATGAGCCGCCAGCGCCTGCGCACCGGCGTGCTCGAAGCAACCACCCGCGAATGTCCGCATTGCGACGGAACGGGCCTTGTCCGCACCGCCAGCTCGGCGGGTCTCTCGGCGCTCCGCCTCATCGAAGAGGAAGCAGCCAAGGGCAAGGGAACGCGCATCCGCCTCGCAGCCAGCACCGAAGCTGCTGTCTATCTCCTCAACGAGAAGCGCCAGGAACTCATGGAAATCGAGAGCCTTTACGGTGTCTCGGTCGAAGTGGTGCCGGAAGGCGAAGACGAAGGCGCAAAGATGGCCGTGTCGAGCCATGGCCCCAAGCCCAAGGATGCGCCCAAGTTCGAAACTCTCGTCGACGATAGCGATGACGACGAGGAAGAAGACGAAGACATCGACACCTCGGACGAGGATGAGGACGATGATCGTCCGCGCAAGAAGCGTCGCCGTCGCCGCGGCGGCCGTGGCCGCAACAAGAAGCGCGAAGGTGGCGAAGACCAGGACGATGCGTCCGACGACGATGCCGACGAGGAAGCCTCCTACGAAGACGACGACGGTGAAGACAAGCCCAAGAAGCGCCGCCGCCGTGGTGGTCGCCGTCGCGGCGGTCGCGGTCGCGGGCGTGGCAATTCCGATGAGGTGACGGCGGAAGACGCCGAAAAGCTCGAGGAAGTTTCGGAACAGGTCGGTGAAGACATGGCTGTCGTTGCCGGTCCGGAGGACTCACCCGAAACCGCCGACGCCGCAGCGGAGGAAAAGCCCAAGAAGCGCGCTCCGCGTCGCAAGAAAAAGGCTGACGAGGCTCCCGCCGACGAAAAGGCGACCGACGAAGCCGAAGAGGCTCCCAAGCCGAAGCGGACGCGCAAGAAGAAGGCAGATACCGAGGCGGCGCCTGAAGAGGCAGCCGAGGAAGCTCCCAAGCCGAAACGCACTCGCAAGAAGAAGGCAGACGCCGAACCGGCCGAAGCCGAAGCTGCCGAAGAAGCGCCCAAGCCCAAGCGGACCCGCAAGAAGAAGGCCCCGGCAGCCGCCAGTGCAGATGTCGCCGAGCAGGTGAAGGACGACATGGCAGTCGTCGCCGGTCCCGATAACGCAGCTCAGACTGCGAAAGCCGAGACCTCAGAGGATGACGCCGACGGCAAGCCCAAGCGCGGCTGGTGGCAGCGCACCTTCGGCGAGTAATCAGGAAAAGCACCCTCCCCGCTCTGCCACTGGCGAGCGGGGAGCGGTAACCTCAGGCGCCCGCCCTCCGGGCCACACCCCACTCCATCCAGCCCATGACCTTCGGCGTCTTGTCGAGATAGGCTTGCCCCATCGGTTCGACCTCGAACCCGGCCGCTCGTAGCGACGAGCCGATCGGTCGGGTCAGGTGGCAACCACCCGCCATCGGTTTCCAGACAGGTTCGATCCGCTCCTGCCATCGGGCAACCGATGCTTCGGGCGATTTTCCGTGCTCGAGAAACAGCAACCTGCCGCGCGGCTTCAACACGCGGCGGAGCTCTTCCAGGACCTTGGCGGGATCTTCGACCGAACACAGCGTATAGGTGCACACAGCAGTGTCGAAGCTGCTGTCGGGAAAGGGGATATCCTCGCCGTATCCCTGCCGGATATCATGTTCCCATCCACGTGCCTCCGCACGCTCCCGGGCGCCGCTGAGCAGTTTCTCGTGTGGATCGATTCCGGCGAAGGAAGTTACCTTCTCGCCGTCATATAGCGGCTGATTGAGCCCACCGCCGCAGCCGAGTTCGAAGACCTTGCCTTGCGCCAACGGCACCACGGCGCGCCGCCTCTTCTCGATGCCCTTCTGGCCGCACGCGAAGGTAATCAGTCGCGGCATGACATGCGCATCGTAGAATCGCTTGATTCCCATCGTGCTCTCCGGCTGCGACCCGGAAAGGCAGCTTAGCGTCAAACCGGATTTGCGGAAGACCCTTAATTCCTGCGTGCAATCAATGCCCTGACGGCATCGAGATCCGCCTGCTTGTCGACATCCACCGCTGCAAGTCCGTCGTTTGCCGAGACGAGCGCAGCCCGGACACTGATCTTGTCGCCGAGGCGTGCAAGTCCCTCTGCAAGGGTCAGTCGTCCAACAAGCATCGAGAACAAAGTACCCACACCAAGCCGCGCGGCGATGCGCCAAGGACGCTTGCGGTCGGCTTCGACCATCGACCAGGTTTCGATCGCACGGTGCGCTTCGCGTGTTTGCAGGTAGAAGAGGTTGCAGCCCGACCAGTGTCCGTCGGCAAAGCGAAGATATGTGCGTTTGCTCTCGGGCATGGCTCTCTGCACAGCTTCGCGCTCGGCGAGCATGACCGACAGGTCGGCATCTTTCGGAGTGTCTTCGACCAGCTCGCGAACCCAGTCCGGTTGCAGCAGCGCATGGTCGCTGGTGGTGACGATGAGCGGCGCCCCAAGCGCCTCGAACCCCGCTGCGACACTGGCGCTGGGCCCCCTGCCGGTCGGGATCACCTCTGCGCCCAGTCCGCGTGCCAGATCCGCGACCGGCCCTTCGTCGCAGCTTACGCCGATGCGGGAAACACGGGCCTCCTGCAAAGCGCGCACGACCCGCTCCAACAAAGTGAAGCCTTCGATCTCGATCAGCGACTTGTGCGCCACGCCTTGGGCAGTGGCGAAGGGATCTCCCGCGGGACGCGTGCCAGCAAGAACCAGTGCCGCCGCTTCCAGCGTCCTGTGCGAGCTCACTGAGCCGATTCCCTGCGGACGAAGTTCTTCATCACCCGGCGAACCGTGATACTCATAACGATCCACAGGACGGCAAGCCCGCAAGCCACCGCTATGCCGACGCCGATCGGGCCGAGATGCACAAGCGACACGATGCCGACCGTCAGGACAACCAGTGCCAGCGCCCGGATCATCAGCGGATAGATCGCATGACCGGTCGAATAGAGCAGCGGCTCATAGGTAACCGATGCCAGTTCGAACGAGGCACCGATTGCCAGCGGGATGAGGATCGCCGCACCGCGCACATAATCCTCGCCGCCAATTAGCAGCAACAGGGGTTCGCCGAGGAATACCGCGAGCAGGGTTACGACGGCGCCACCCCCTGCGGCGATAAGTGTGGTCTGGCGTACGAGCCTGCGGAACAAGTCTGCAGAGTGGGTCGTCCGTGCCACGGCGAATTCCGGGAAGATTGCCCGCGCCAGCAGGCCGGAGAGCTTTCCGATGCCCTGCGCCAGCTGGTCTGCGAGACGGTAGAGACCTGCAGCGCTCGTCCCGAGGAAATAGCCGACCGCGAGAAGAGGGCCCTGCTTGTAAAGCGCATCCAGCGTCGACGAGAAATAGGTGACCGTGAAGAACTGCGGCAGTCCCTTGTTCGTCTTCAACGTGTCTCTGGCAAACCCGAAATGACGGCGCTGCATCGCCTCGGGGACGAGCCGCCACGCGACGATCCAGTACAGCAGTCCCACCAGCAGGTCGAAGAATGCCCATGCGAACAGGAAACGCTCCACCGTGGGGCCAACGATCACGATGACTAATGAGGCGAGCAGGCGCCCGGCAGGGACGACCGCTTCGACGTAAATTCCCAGATCGAAACGGTCGAGCACGCGCACGATCCCGTTCGGAGTCGTCATTCGCGACCACAGCAGCGCGCAGGCGAACCAGAACGCTACATCGATATAGCGCGGGTTGAGCTCCAGCATGCCGCCAAAACCGTAGAACACCGCCGCTGCGACGAGGCAGCCGACGATAGCTCCGGCAACGTCGATCCCGCCGCACAGCCAGATCAATCGCCCGAAGCGCGTCCAGTCCTTTTGCTGGACCGGCTCGGCACCGAATTTCACCACGGTCTGCCATGTCTGGAAGCTGGCCAAAGCAACGAGCGCCAGCGCTGTCGCGAAGATCAGCGAGAAGTGGCCGAAATCCTTGAGGCCGAGCGAACGTGACAGGATCGCGAGATAGGCAATCGAACAGACTGCACCGAAGCCCTTACCGCCCAGCAGCCATGCAACGTTTTTCAGGATGTTTGCCAAGCCGCTACGCCGGGGGCGGATCGTCTTGTCCGTCTCCATGGCTAAGGGTCCTCGCAAATGTTGCTTCGAATGGTCCGGGGGCTGGCCTCCGGCGTACTGCTTGGCCGGACCCCTAGTCGATAGTGCGGAAATGGCAAATAGCTTCGCGCGCGAAAGCCCTTGCATGCCGCGTAGCAATGCCTATCCGGTGGCTCCGCGATGCAGCGCGCCCTGTTCCTCTTCAACCACGATGCCGCTCACCAGGTTGCCCATCTGGCGCCGGTTGCCGCCGCGATGGCGCGCGAGCACGCAGACATCGAGACTGTCGTGGCGTTCGCAGGAGATGCGATCAGGCAGAGAATTCTCGGACTGATCGATGCTGCCGATGCTGCCAAGATCACCTGGACCGAGTTGGACCTTCCCCCCGTGCTGGGCGCCGCGACCCGGGTTTTGGACCGGATCTTTCCGGCATCGCGGCTCGCGAGGCTGCGCGTGCACGAAAAGCTGTTCGAAGAAAGTGACGCGGTCATTTCGACGGAGCGGACCTGTCTCAGGGTGAAAGAGCGGCTCGGCCCTTCGCGCTCTCCGCTCTTCGTACGTGTGCCGCATGGAACCGGCGATCGAAGCGTCACCTTCCACCCGGATCATCGCAAGTTCGACCTGAGCCTCGTTGCCGGGCCCAAAATGGCCGCGCAGCTTGCGGCCAACGGTGTCGATCCCGCGCGTATCGAGGTTACCGGCTATTCCAAGTTCGAACGGATCGACCTAGCTGCACGCCCGCGCTTCTTCGACAATGATCGCCCCACCTTCGTCTACAACCCGCATTTCGACCCTCATCTGTCGAGCTGGTACGAGGCAGGGCCGCAACTTCTCGAATGGTTCGCAAGCGAAGAAGGCCAGGCCTACAATCTGATTTTCGCGCCGCATGTCATGCTGTTCCGCAAGTCCATGCACGTCTCTCCCGAATACAAGCTCGCCAAGCGCCGACCGGATGTTCCGGAAGCCGCGCTTGCCGCGCCGAACGTGCTGGTGGACGTCGATGGACCGCGCCTGTTCGACATGAGCTACATGCTGGGCGCGGATGCCTATATCGGTGACGCGTCGAGCCAGCTGTACGAGTTTCTCGTCCGGCCGCGGGCAGTGTTCCTGCTCGACCCCAATGCAGCGCTGGCCGAGCAGGGTCATGAGACCCTCCCCTTCCTTGGCATGGGGCCGACTGTCCGATCGGTAGAGGCGCTCGCGACGGAATTGCCCAGCTGGACCGAAACCGCGGCCAGCTACAAATCCTCTCAGGAAGATCTGATCGCCCAGACTTTTGCCCTGTCGGAGACTCCTGCATCCACGCGTGCGGCACAGGCCATCGCCTCGGCCATCCGCTCGAAGAACGGCTGAGCGATGCGGATCGCCTACTTCATCAATTCGGTTGAAGGCGGAGGGGCCCAGTCTCCCCTCCCCATCATCGTCAATGCCTTGCAAAAGGCTGGCGCCGAGGTGCAGGTATTCGCGCTCACTCGCCGCAACGGGAAGGCAATCCCGCGCCTGGTAGCGCAGGGCGTCGAACCTGTCGTCCGCGACGGCGGAGAAGCAGATCACCTTGCTGCTCTGGGCTGGATGAAGGAACAGGCGCGTGAGTGGAAGGCTGACGCGATCTGGACATCGCTAACGCGGGCCACGTTGCTCGGCCAGATTGCGGGCGCCCAACTCGGCATTCCCGTCGTGAGCTGGCAACATAACGCCTTTCTCAAGCCATGGAACGAGCGGCTGTTGAAGTGGCGTGCCGGCAATTCGGTTTTCTGGGTGGCGGACAGCGCTCAGGTCGCAGAACTCACGCGCGAGCGTCTCGGCGTTGCTGCGGAGAATCTCGTGACATGGCCGATCTTCGCCGCCGACCCGCAGGCGCCGCAATCATCGGCGTGGGAAAGGGGCGAGGTCTTGCGGTTGGGCAGTCTCGGCCGCCTCCACCCGGCAAAGGGCTATGACATCCTGATCGATGCCCTCGCTATCCTGAAGGCGCGCGAGTTCGAGCCCCCTGTGCCATATCGGATCGAGATCGCCGGTAGCGGAGAAGACGAAGAGGCGTTGAAGCGCAAGGCGACGGATCTCGGCATCGAGAATCTCGAATTCACCGGATTCGCTGATGATCCGGCACAATTCCTCGCCGGGCTGCATCTCTATCTCCAGCCATCACGCCGCGAAGGCTTCTGCATCGCCGCGCACGAGGCGATGCAAGCGTGCCTGCCGGTCATCGTCTCGCGCACCGGGGAAATGCCATACACGGTCGACAATGCCGCCTATGGGCGCACCTTCCCTGTGAGAGACGCCACTGGTCTCGCGGACGCGCTCGCGGATTTGCTCTCGCGCCCCGACCGACTGCACGCAATGGGCATCGCCGTTCGCGACCGCGTTCGGGAGCGATTTTCCAAGGAACGCTTCGACGAAATCGGCGCGCGCTGCGTGGAAAGGCTCCGCGCGCTTTAGCCTTCGCCGTCGATGACCTTCCAGCCCTTCGCTTGGGCCCGGTCACGCTTTGCAGCGCTGGTGGTTACAAAGACCGGATCTGCAGCAAGGTCGAGCAGTGGCTCGTCAGCGAAGCTGTCGCTGACGAAGCGCATCTCGGTATCGCTTGCGGGCGATCCCAACCATTCCTCGACCCGGCATCGCTTGGCATCGCCATAGCAATTGCCGCCAGGGATGTTCGCCCCATCCCAACGGGTCGCGATCAACGTGTCTACGCCGAGCCTCTCCGCGAAGGCTTGCGCATAGAATTCGAAGGCTGCGGTGGCGATGGCGACCTTGGCTCCTGCCGACTGGTCTTCGCGCAGCATCGAGGTCACGCCATCAAGCCAACCGGCGCGCTCGATGTGTGCATCCGCGAATTGCCTGCCTGTCTCGCGCAGGTCGGCGAGGTCCTGCCTACCCAGCATCAGGCGCATGCCCATGATCTTCAGGCGCGTGCGGCTGTAGAGCCCAAGCTTGTAGCCGATCATCATCAGGACCCAGACGGGCGTGAAGGTCAGCCGGACCGGCGCCAGCCTGCGCGCTGCAAAAACAAGGAAGGGCGTAAAGGTCGCCCTTCGCACCAAGGTCTTGTCGAGATCGTAAATCGCCACTTTCATCGCGCGACCAGTGGCAGGCGCGCGCCAACGGTTCAAGAACCGGCTGACAGTGCATCCGCCCCCTTGCTTCATGCGTACCTTTCTCTAGATAGGCCCGTGAAAGCAGACAGGATCGATAGAACCGATGGCAACCTTCACTCTTCCGAAGAATTCCAAGATCAACGGCAAGGGACGTACGCACAGCGCCAACGGCGGTGCGCGCGTGAAGAAATTCAAGATCTATCGCTACGATCCCGACACGGGCGAGAACCCGCGCTACGACACCTTCGAGATCGACCTCGACGAATGCGGCCCGATGGTTCTGGACGCACTTTTCAAGATCAAGAACGAGATCGACCCGACGCTGACCTTCCGCCGTTCCTGCCGCGAAGGTATCTGCGGTTCGTGCTCGATGAACCTCAACGGCAAGAACGGTCTCGCCTGCACCACCGCGATCGACGACCTCAAGGGCGAGATCCGCATCACCCCGCTGCCGCACATGGAAGTCATCAAGGACCTCGTCCCCGACTTCACCCACTTCTATGCGCAGTACGCCAGCATCCGTCCGTGGCTGCAGACCGTTTCGCCCACGCCCAGTGGCAAGGAACGCCTCCAGTCGCCCGAACAGCGCGAGAAGCTGGACGGCCTTTACGAGTGCATCCTGTGCGCCTGCTGCTCCACCTCCTGCCCGAGCTATTGGTGGAATGGCGACAAGTTCCTCGGCCCGGCAATCCTCCTCCAGGCTTATCGCTGGCTGGCAGACAGCCGTGACGAGATGACCGGCGAGCGCCTCGACGATCTTGAAGATCCGTTCCGCCTGTATCGCTGCCACACGATCATGAATTGCGCGAATGTCTGCCCGAAGGGTCTCAGCCCGGCCAAGGCGATCGCCGAAACCAAGAAGATGATGGCCGAACGCGCCATCTGATCCGTGGCACTTCCCGACGACGTATTCGAACACGGCCCCGATCCGGACAATCCGGGCTGGCGCCACTGGAACCTGAAAGACGATACGCTGTTCAACGGCGCCGTGATGGGCAAGCTCATCACGCGCGTCGCTGACGACGGCCGCCATGCCCGCCTGCGCATGTTCCCCGAGCGCAAGCACGAGAACCTGCAGGGCATCATCCACGGTGCCGTCACGCTGTCGCTGATCGACATCTCACTGTTCACCACCATGCACACGATCGGCAGCGGCAACGCTGGCCCCTCGGTCACGCTCGAGCTTTCGACGCAATTCGTCGGCGGAGGTAAGCCCGATCAGCCGCTCGATGCGGTCACCGAGATCGTGCGCGAAACCGGCAGCATGGTTTTCGTGCGCGGCCAGGTCGAACAGGGCGACCACATCGTAGCGTCCTTCTCCGGCATCGTGAAGAAAATGCGCCCGAAATGACGGGCATGCAGGCGAGGTACGAAAAGCTCGTCTCTGCGGGGGAACTGCGCAGCGATAGCGACCAGCGCCGTGCCGTCGAGCGGCTGGACCGCCTCCAGAAAGACCTCGAGGCCGAGAGTTCGGGCGGGCTTCTGAGCCAGCTGTTCCGCCCCAAGAAGACCCGTCCGCAAGGCGTCTATATGTGGGGCGGTGTCGGGCGCGGGAAGTCGATGTTGATGGACCTCTTCATCGAGACGCTCGGCATCGCAGAGAAACGCCGCGTCCACTTCCACGAATTCATGCTCGAGGTCGATCGCCTGATCCGCGACGAACGCAAGAAGGAGGCCGGCGACCCGATTGCCCCGGTCGCGGCCCGGCTCGCGGCAGACATCCGCTGCCTCGCCTTCGACGAGATGGTGGTGAACAACACCGCCGACGCCGCGATCATGGCACGGTTGTTCACTGCGCTGATCTGCGATGAAGGCGTGACCATCGTCACAACCAGCAACCGGCCGCCCAGCGACCTCTACAAGGACGGGCTCAACCGATCGCTCTTCCTGCCTTTCATCGATCTGGTGCAGGCGGAACTGGACGTGATGCCGCTCAATGGCCCCACCGACTACCGTCTCGACCGGCTGGGCGATATCGAGACCTGGCACACGCCGCTGGGCGACGAAGCGACCGCTCAGGTGCGCGAGGCCTTCTTCCGCCTGACGGACTACAAGCCCGAAGATGCCGACAATGTCCCCAGCGGCGAGCTGGACCTTGGCGGCGGCCGCACACTCCATGTGCCCAAGAGCTTCAAGGGCGTCGGCGTATTCAGCTTCAAGCGGCTGTGCGGCGAAAATCGCGGTGCGGCGGACTATCTTGCCATCGCCCATGCCTATCACTCGGTGATCGTCGTCGGCATCCCGCAGCTTTCGCCGGAAAACCGCAACGAGGCGATCCGCTTCACCAAGCTGATCGACGCGCTTTACGAAAACAGCGTGAAGCTTTTTGCGACCGCTGCCGCAGAACCGGAAGACCTCTACCGCTCAGGTGACGGCGCGTTCGAATTCGAACGGACGGTCAGCCGCCTGAAAGAAATGCAGAGCGCGGACTACATGGCCCGCGGACACGGCCTGTCAGCCTAGGCGGCGTCGCGCGTAGCGCTGCTTTCGAAATAATCGATCATCATGCTGAGCACGTGGCGGAGCGAACGCTCCTGCTCGTCTAGGCGTGCCTCGATTTTCTCAAGACGGGCATCGACATCGCCGTCGGATACGCCTGACTGCCGTGCTTCGCCCAGATCGGCAATTTCGCGGCGCAGGGCGGCAATGGCCTTGTCGCGTTCGCCAAAGGCACTTTCGATGGCTTCGATCTGCGCTTCGAGCAGGCCGCCACCGCCATTCCGGTCGTCGGTCATCGGTTCTGCCTCCTCATGGCCCTGCGGCGCCGGTTGATCCTCTGCGAAGCTTGTCGGCTCGACCATGTGGGTCGGAGACTTGCGCTGCCGGTCAACGCTGCGCCCGTGCATTTCGGCCACGACCGCATCGAACAGATCGACATCGATACGGCTGCGCGACTGGGCGGCAGCCCGCATCAGCAGGCGTGACATCAGGCGATTGACGAGGCGCGGAATTCCGCGACTTTCCTCGTGGATGCGCGCCCATATGGCAGGGTCGAACGCAGGATTATCGGTCCATCCCACATGGGCTAGTCGATGCTTGACGTATTGCTCGACTTCCTCGGGCTGCATCGCCTCAAGATGGTGAGCGGCGATAACGCGCTGGCGGATCTGCTCCAGCTCGTCCCATTCCTCCAGCAACTGGCGGAATTCGGGCTGTCCCAGCAGCAGCATCTGGAGAAGCGGCTGAGAACCGAGGTGGAAGTTGGAGAGCATGCGCAGTTCTTCGAGCGCGCCGACAGACAGGTTCTGCGCCTCGTCGACGATCAGCATGACCTTGCGGCCCGCCCGCGCCTCCTCGTGAAGGAAGCTCTCGATAGCGGTAAGCGCTGCCGCCTTGTCACCGGACGGAGCGGAGAAGCCGAAGCTGTGCGCGGCCATGGTGATCATGGCATCGCCGTCGAGACCGCTGGTCACGACCTCACCGATGGTGACGCGCTCGGGATCGAGCTTGTTGCGCAGGTGCCCCACCAGCGTGGACTTGCCTGCCCCCACCTCGCCGGTGATGACGATGAAGCCTTCGCCCTGGTTCAGGCCGTAGCCGAGATAGCTCAGCGCCTTCTTGTGCGTCACGCTCTCGAAAAAGAACGCCGGATCGGGCGTCAGCTGGAATGGCCGCTCTGAGAAACCGTAAAATTGCTCGTACATGGTCCCGGTCCTGTCGGTCCTGTGTGTCGCCTGTCGTGTACGCGTGTTTACGCCCTAATTATGGTTAAAACGTTGATGAGTTTCTCATACCAGCATCTCGGCAGCCGGTCCCTGCCCGAGAAAGGCGCTCGGTGACGCGCTGGCGCCATAGGCTCCGGCGCAGAAAACAGCCACGATATCATCGACTTCTGCGTGCGGCAGATGCGCCTTGTCGGCAAGCCGGTCGAGAGGCGTACACAGGCAGCCGACCACATTTGCCGTTTCGACGGGTTCGGCATCGAAATGTGTGGCGATCGCGAGCGGATAATTGCGCCGCACCACCGTGCCGAAATTTCCCGAGGCAGCCAGCTGGTGGTGCAGGCCGCCATCGGTCACGAGATAGGTTTCGCCGTGGCTTTCCTTGCGGTCGACGATCCGCGTGAGGTAGACACCGGCCTCGCCGACAAGATAACGCCCGAGTTCGATGAATAGTTCAGTTTCTGCAACATCTTGCTCGCGCTTATTGAAAAGGTTTCCAAGAGCGTCGCCGACCGATGCGATGTCCAGAGGCTCGTCGCCGTTGAAATAGGGAATGCCGAAACCGCCGCCCATATTGAGCTTGGGCAGTCCCACTCCCGCCTCGTTCGCCAGGCGCAGCGCAAGCTCGAGGACATTTGCCTGTGTTTCGATCACCGCTTCGGCGGACAGGGCTTGGCTACCGGTAAAAATGTGCAATCCGCGCCATTCACAGCCCGCGTCGATGATGGTCCGCGCCAGTTCGGGTACGCGATCCGCATCGACACCGAAGGGTTTAGCTCCTCCCCCCATTTTCATACCCGAGCCCTTGAGCTCGAAATCGGGGTTCACGCGGATCGCAAGGCGAGGCTGCACGCCAAGCCGGTCGGCGATTTCCAGTGCGCGGCGTGCCTCGTTCTCGCTTTCGAGATTTAGCGTGACGCCAGCCTTGATGGCGGCCTCGAGCTCTTCGTCCCGTTTTCCCGGTCCCGCAAAGCTTACCCGCGATCCGTCGATGCCGGCATTCCGGATGAGGTCGAGTTCGCCGCCCGAGGCAATGTCCAGCCCGTCGACCAAGGGCGCGATGAAATCCAGCAGCGCGGGATAGGGATTGGCCTTGATCGCATAATTGATCTTGATGCGATCGGGCATGGCACTGCGCAGCGAGGCGATGCGACTTGCGATCCTGTCTTTCGAATAGACGAAAAGCGGCGTGCGACCAGCCATTTCCACCAGTTCGCTGCTCCTCCTGCCCCCGATCGCCAGTTCGCCATCGATGGTCTCGAAACCTTCGGGAATGGGGCCGAGGGGCTTCATGCTGCGATCTCCCTGGCGAGCGCGGTGCGATCGATCTTTCCATTGGGATTGAGCGGCATGGCATCGCGCCAATGAATCACGTGGGGCTGCATGAAATTCGGCAAATCTCGTGCGAGGGCTTTTTGCAAGTCTTTCTCGACCTCCTCGGAGCCTGCGGAAGCGCGGACGACAAGATGGATAGCGTGGCCCAGCCTTTCATCGGCAACACCCAGCGCGACGGCTTCCGCCACCAGGCCCGTCGCCAAGGCAGCGCTTTCGATCTCTTGCGGGCTGATGCGGTTACCCGAAGACTTGATCATCGCATCGCGGCGCCCAACGAAATAGAGCAGGCCGTTCTCAGCGCGCATCACGCGATCGCCCGACCAGACCGCGGTGCCTCCGTAATGCGAGGCTTTGGGCGCCGGTTTGAATCGTTCGGCCGTGCGTTTCGGGTCGTTCCAATACCCTTGCGCGACCAGCGGTCCGCAGTGGACCAGTTCCCCCTCCTCTTGCTGTCCGCAAACTCCGCCCTTGTCATCGATCACGAGAATTTCGGCGAATGGAATGGCGCGGCCCATCGAGGTTGGAAACTCGTCCACCAGTTCCGGATCGAGGTAAGTCGAGCGGAATGCCTCGGTAAGGCCATACATTGGAAAAATATCCGATTGCGGTAACTTATCCTGCAAACCGGATACGATTTCGACGGTCAGGGCGCCACCCGAATTGGTCAATCGGCGCATTGACGCCACCGCTTCTGCCGGCCATTCGACCTCGAGCAATTGCACCCAGAGCGGCGGCACAGCGGCAAGCGTCGTCACACCGTGCTTTGCGCAAGCCTTGGCGACATCGCGGGCGAACAGGTAGTCGAGAGGGACGACCGACCCTCCCGCATACCATGTGCTCAAAAGCTGGTTCTGGCCGTAGTCGAAGCTGAAGGGCAGCACACCCAGGGTCACATCATCTGCCGCAAGGCCGAGATAGTGGACGACCGATACTGCTCCCAACCAGAGATTGGCATGGCTGAGCATGACCCCCTTGGGGCTACCGGTTGAACCACTTGTGTAGAGGATTGCGACCAGATCCGCGGGGTCGTGGGAGGACGGACCGAGGTTCTCGCCCAATTCTTCAACCGACGACCAGGCTGCTTCCTCGGTAAGCAGCACGCAATCTGTCGGCGTATCGCCGTCTTCCAGCGAAGCCATCCGCGCCTTCGTGCCGATCAGCATCCGGGCACCGCAGTCGGCAAGGATATGCGCTACCTGCGCTCGCTTCAGGAGGGGGTTTACCGGAACATGGACCACCCCTGCCCGCGCGGCGGCCAGCGGCATAAGGCAGGCGAGTTCGGTCTTTGCGACCCAGCTCGCGACACGATCGCCCTTGGACAGGTTCCGGGATAGCCAAGCTGCCAGGGCGCCGACACGGTTCCTCGCCTCTTGGAAAGTCAGTACCTTGTCCCGCAGGGTGAGTGCAGGAGCTTCGGCTTCCCCCCTCTCGATCACCCAGTCCAAGGGACGGGGATCTGGATCGGGTACACTGGGCGCGCTGGTCATGATCATCGCTATCGTGCCTTGGTGGCCCCAGTGCAAGGCCGCTAGCTGCCTTGCGCCCCGCCAGAGGCGCCGCTAAGGGCAAGCCGCTTTGTCAGCAGGGGAAACCATTCTCGCATGAACGGCCAGACTGAAACCACCGGCCAGGACGAACCGGAGAACGCACTCGGCCTCAGCCGGATGGCGATCGACGAGAAGCTGCGCGCAATCCTCAGCGACGTGCTGTCGCTGGAGGCCGAGCGCGTGGAAGAGTTCGACGCCGAAACCGGCCTCTTCGGTCACCTGCCCGAACTGGACTCCATGGCCGTCGCAACGCTGTTCACCGAGATGGAAGACCGGCTCGACATCATCATCGAGGACGAAGATGTCGATGGGGAGATGCTGGAGACCTACGGCGGACTGCTGGCATTTACCGAAGCGAAGTGCATTGGCGCCTAGCTTTTTTACCGCGTGAAGTAGCTCGTCAGCTCCACATGCGATGACCAGCGGAACTGCCCCACAGGCCGCAATTTCTCCAGCTTGAAACCAGCGTCGACCAGTGCCTTGGCATCGCGCGCCCAGCTTGACGGATTGCAGCTGATATAGATGACCCGCGTGGCAGTGCTCTGCGCGATCTGGGCAATTTGCTCGCGCGCTCCGGCACGAGGCGGATCGAGGACGATTGCACCGAAGCGGCCGCATTCCTCAGCCGTGAGAGGATTACGAAACAGGTCACGATGAAGCGTATGGACCGGTACGCCCCTGCTGTTTGCAGCGCTCTTGCAGGACAGGTGCGCATCGCGCGCGGCCTCCACCGCCAGCGTCTTGGCAGGTCCTGCGAGCGAAAAGGCAAAAGTACCGAGCCCGGCGAACAGGTCGGCAATCGTTGTGGCGCCTTCTGCAAAGGCCTTTGCATCATCTACAAGAACAGCCTCGCCGTCCCGGGTGGGTTGGAGGAAGGAATTCTGCGGCAGCCCGACCGGAACCTGCCCCAGCGTTACGGTTACAGGATCCGGCTCCCACACCGTTTCCGCTCCGAAACCCTGATCAAGCGACAGCCGCGCCAGACCGTGATCGCGCGCAAAGTCGAGCAGCGCCTCCGTTGCCGCGAGCCCGTCTGCACTGAATCCCTTCAAGGAACAGTCCGCGCCCTGGTCGGCAAGCGTGAGAGAGATGTCGATCGGACCCTTGCCTGCATGAGCAGCCAGCAGCGAACGCAAGGGATCGACCAGGGCGAAGAGCGCCGGCTCTAGTATGTGACATTCCCGCATATCGACCACACGGTTGCTGCGTGCCTCGCGGAAACCCAGAACCGCGCCCTTCCCCGCCTTCAGGCCATGCAGGGTCGCGCGCCGCCGCGTCCTTGGAGGCGAAAGATGGGTGGGCAGCAATTCGCCCACTGGGATTTCCTGCGACTGCGCGGCGAAGGCCACTCTCTCGGTCACGAACTGGCGGAGCGCGGCTTCGTCCGCCTGCTGCAATTGGCAGCCGCCGCATGTGCCGAAATGGCGGCAGGGAGGCTCCACATGGTGCTCACCCGGGACGATGGAACCGTCCGATTTGACGGTATCACCCGTGACCGCACCCGCGACGTGGCGACCGCTCTCGGTAACGCCATCGCCCTTCGCCGCGATGCGAAGGATCGTTTCTTCGCTCATAGGAAGCTTTCCAGTGCCAGGTTGACGTGCTGTGCGAGTTCGCCGGCGGTGAAGGCCGCACCCGCGATACGCGCAGCTTCATGATGGATCCAGACCGCTTCTTCCAGCGCGAGCTGCAGATCGCCATTCACGACAAGGCGCGACGCCGCAATCCCGGCCAAGACATCGCCTGTCCCCGCTGCGGACAGCCAGCTTGGCCCGCGGTTGAAGAACCGGACGCCTTCTTTGCCGACAAGGATACTATCCGGCCCCTTGGCAAGGACCGTCATGCCTGTTTTCTCATGCAGGCCGCAGGCGCGGTCGATCTTGGTCTCCGCGTCAATCGCGAATGCCGCGCAAAGCTGATGCAACTCACCCTCGTGCGGTGTCACGGCGATATGCGCCGCATTGCAGCCTTCGAGTGTGGTCGGTGTCAGGAGGTGCAAGGCATCGGCGTCGAGCACCATTGGCCTGCCAGTAGCGAGAGCAATCGAGAGTTTTTCTTTCCCGGTCGTCTCTCGACCAAGGCCCGGTCCAATGAGGATCGCGGAAATGCGCCCGTCCGAAAGCCTTTTCGTAAGACCACCGCCCTCGACAACGAGCTCGGCGGGAGCGTCGGGGTGGGAATGGTCGCTCAGCAATTTAACGTAGCCGGCCCCGCTTCGCATTGCGGCCTCTGCAGCAAGGAGTGGCGCTCCGGGCATCTCGCCCGCCACCACTGCGAGCAAACCGCGACGATACTTGTGCGCGTCAGGAGCGGGCGATGAAATCTGCGGCGCTGCGCTAAGGCACGTCGCGTCGTTGTCGATATCGAGGCCGATATCGACGAGGCGCTTTTCTCCCATCGCTGCCATTGCCGGCATGATGAAATGCGCCTGCTTCCACGCGCCGAGGGCAATGGTGAGATCATATTCGACCGAGGGGCCGAGCCGTGCGCCACTGTCACTCGCTATGCTGCTCGGGATGTCGATCGCGATCTTGTAGCCACTCGCGTGCCGCAAATCCTCCAGCAAGGCGGCGAATGCGCCCTCGACCTGCCGCGACAATCCATATCCGAAGAGGCAATCGACATAAACCTCTGCTGCTGGAAACCCGTCGCTCGAAATTGCAGCGGAGCAATTGTCCTGCGCTCTTTTCGCCGTATCGGTCGCGGGAGGCTTTGGGGCCACCACCGAGACCGAAATGCCCGATCGCTGTAGGTAATCGGCGATGACATATCCGTCGCCCCCATTGTTTCCGGGGCCGCACAGCACGCCGACAGTCCGGCCGCCGGACATGCGCGCAACCCATCGAGCCGCGCCTTCGCCCGCTCGCTGCATCAGCTCCCATTCGGAAACACCGGCATCCATGGCGGCGCGCTCTGCCGCAGCCATCTGTTCGACGGTCAGGACCGCACCGGCGCTGCGAGATTTCGAACTTGGGGCCATAGGAAGCGGCTGCCACGCCGCGCGCTCCCTAGCAAGGGCTACCGACGCTTGATCTGGGAAACATCGCGAATTGCGCCGCGTGCCGCAGAGGTAGTCATCGCCGCATAGGCTTCCAGCGCCTGGCTGACCTTTCGCGGGCGCGGAGCCGACGGGGACCAAGCATTTTCACCCTTGGCGTCCATCGCAGCGCGGCGGCGGGCAAGCTCTTCGTCGCTGACCGCAAGATTGATCGTGCGCTCTGGGATCGAAATCTCGATCATGTCACCATCCTCGACAAGGCCGATCTCGCCGCCTTCCGCAGCTTCGGGAGAAACATGGCCGATCGATAGGCCCGAAGTGCCTCCGGAAAAGCGCCCGTCGGTCAGCAGGGCGCAGGCCGCACCCAACCCCTTCGATTTGAGGTAGCTGGTCGGGTAGAGCATTTCCTGCATGCCCGGGCCGCCACGCGGTCCTTCGTAGCGGATGACGACGACATCGCCTTCCTTCACCTGCTCGGTGAGGATCGCGGTGACGGCATCGTCCTGGCTCTCGTAGACCTTGGCCGGCCCGGAGAAGGTCAGGATGCTCTCGTCGACACCAGCGGTCTTCACGATGCACCCGTCGCGGGCGATATTGCCGTAGAGGACTGCGAGGCCGCCATCCTGGCTGAAGGCGTGCTCGGCGCTGCGGATCACCCCGCCCACTCTATCGAGGTCGAGCGATTCCCACCGGGCCGACTGGCTGAAGGCGGTCTGCGTGGGCACACCGCCGGGCGCTGCCGAGTAGAATTCGTGCACCTTGTTGTTCTGCGTGCGGCCGATATCCCAATCGTCCAGCGCATCGCCCATTGTCGGGCTGTGCACGGTCGGAAGCGCGGTATGAAGCAACCCGGCTTTCTCCAGTTCGCCAAGGATCGACATGATCCCGCCGGCGCGATGGACGTCTTCCATATGGACGTCGCTTTTCGCCGGGGCGACCTTCGACAGGCAGGGCACCTTGCGACTGAGGCGGTCGATATCGGCCATGGTGAAGTCGACGCCCGCCTCATGCGCAGCGGCGAGCAGGTGGAGCACGGTGTTGGTCGATCCGCCCATGGCGATATCGAGGCTCATCGCGTTCTCGAAGGCTTCGAAAGTGGCGATGGAACGCGGCAGCACTCCTTCTTCGTCTTCTTCGTAGTAGCGGCGCGCCAGCGTCACCGCGAGGCGCCCTGCGCGCTCGAACAAGCCCTGACGGTCGGCATGCGTTGCCAGTGTCGACCCATTCCCGGGCAGGGAAAGACCCAGTGCTTCGGTCAGACAGTTCATCGAGTTCGCGGTGAACATGCCCGAGCAGCTGCCGCAGGTCGGGCAAGCTGAGCGCTCGATCTCGGCCACTTCCTCGTCGGTGTAGCTCTCGTCGGCAGCGGCCACCATCGCATCGACGAGGTCGAGCGCGACTTCCTTGCCCTTCACTACCACCTTGCCCGCTTCCATCGGGCCGCCACTTACGAAGACGGTCGGAATATTGATACGCATCGATGCCATCAGCATGCCCGGCGTGATCTTGTCGCAATTGGAGATGCAGACCATCGCATCGGCGCAATGGGCGTTGACCATGTATTCGACGCTATCGGCAATGAGGTCGCGGCTGGGCAGCGAATAGAGCATGCCGTCATGGCCCATGGCGATGCCGTCATCGACCGCGATCGTGTTGAATTCCTTGGCAACCCCGCCCGCCGCCTCGATTTGGCGCGCAACCAGCTGTCCGAGATCCTTCAGGTGGACATGGCCCGGCACGAACTGGGTGAAGCTGTTCACCACCGCGATGATCGGCTTGCCGAAATCCTCGTCTTTCATCCCTGTGGCGCGCCACAGGCCTCGCGCGCCCGCCATGTTGCGGCCGTGAGTGGTTGTACGTGAACGGTATTGCGGCATCGACAGTCTCTCTTTGCGGGCCTCGTGCCTAGCAGAGAGAAACGTCGGTGCTAACGTAAGATTGTTGAAGGGCCTGCCAAGGCGGGCTTTAGACCTCGAGCGCCACCCGGCCCAGCACGTCGGCCAGCATCACGGCCCAGCGCGCCTGCCCTGCCTTGGTGTCGATCTGGTCCTGCCGGATCTCGACGGTGCAATAAGGGATGCCGTGCGCTTCAGCGTGGCGGTCCATCGTCGCATTGAGCTGCTTGCCCGAATAGGGCTCGTTGTCGCCGACGGTCAGCCCCTGCTCGCCGAACAGGCGGATCGCGTGACGGGCGGCGCGGTCGTCATTGTTGTAGAGCAGCGCGACTTCCCAAGGACGCTCTTCGTCGCTCGTCTCGAGGCTCGGCGTGAAGCTGTGCAGCGCGATCAGCATACGCGGCTTCAGCCGCTTGATCAGCTTGCCAAGCTCGTAGTGATAGGGACGATGGAACAGGTTGAGCCGCGCCTCCACATCCGCACCGATGTTGCCGGGCACGAGGCGTCCGTCGCTTTCGGTGGGCACAACTGCCGGATCATCCTCGTTGCGATGGAAATCGCAGACCAGCCGGCTGACGCAGGCAATATGTGCGGGGATACCGTGACGGCGGGCCAGCCGGTCGGCGATGCCCTCCACCCCGATATCGACTGCAATATGCTCGTTCAGCAGTGATCGATCGATCCCGAGATCGATCCCGTCGGGCACGTAATTGGATGCATGATCGGCCACGCAAAGCAGGCCTCCGGGACGGACATCATCTACGGCGACCTGTCGGTAAGGCAGGTTGTCGATCATCATCGAATTTTACCTTTCAACTGCCACCAGTCGGAATGACCGGCAGCAATGCGCGCAGCTGCATCGTCACGCGCGGATTGTGATTCATAAAGCGCAAAACAAGTTGCCCCAGAACCGGACATACGGGCGAGAAACGGCTGGGTTCCGCGCAATACGGCCAGAACATCGGCAATCTGCGGACAAAGCGAGATTGCAGGTGCTTCCAAATCGTTGCGACCTTCAAGGGCGATCGTTCGCGAATTTCCCTGCGGAAGAGCCCCGCGATCCTCACCGTCCCATGCCTTGAACACCGGACCGGTCGAAAGCGGCACGCGCGGATTCACGAGCAGGACCGCCATGCCCTCCAGGCTGTCGTCGGCCCGCTCGAGTTCGGTACCCGTGCCCCGGCCGACGCAGGTACGGCTCTCTACGCAGGCCGGCACATCCGCCCCTAGCTTGCCGGCCCGCTCGTGCCAGTCGTCTGGCAGTCCGTAGGCTTCCCGCACAATGCGGAATACGGCCCCTGCATCGGCGGATCCGCCGCCCAGTCCTGCGGCGACTGGAAGGTTCTTTTCCAGCGTCAGCGCCAGACCGTCTGCGCGGGGTAACTTTCCAAGCGCCCGCATCACAAGGTTGTCGAACGGATCGTCGAGTGCCCCGGAAAACTCGCCCACGGCCTGGAGCGTGTCTTGCTCGGCAGTACGCGCCGTCAGGATATCGCCCGCATCGACGAAGGCGAAGAGCGTCTCGAGTTCATGATAGCCGTCCTCGCGCCGCTTGCGGACATGCAGCGCGAGGTTGATCTTGGCGTAGGCTGTCTCGGTAATCGCCACCCGGCGGTTACATATTCGGGTAGTTCGGACCGCCGCCGCCTTCGGGCGTGGTCCATTCGATGTTCTGGTTCGGGTCCTTGATGTCGCAGGTCTTGCAGTGGACACAGTTTTGCGAGTTGATCTGGAACTTGGGCTCCGCGCCCTCCTCGATAATCCACTCGTAGACGCCTGCCGGGCAATAGCGGGTCGAGGGACCGCCATAGACTTCCAGTTCGCTTTCGCGCTGCAACTCGCGGTCGCAGACCTTGAGGTGGACCGGCTGGTCTTCGGCGTGGTTGGTATAGCTGAAGCTGACATTGGTAAGGCGGTCGAAGCTGAGCGTGCCGTCGGGCTTGGGATATTTGATCGGCGCATAAAGGTCCGCGCGTTCGAGCATTTCGTGGTCGCGGTGATGCTTCATGGTGATGGGCAGGCCGATTTTCAGCGTACGCATCCACATGTCGATGCCCGCGAGCACGGTGCCGAGGTCCTCGCCATATTTGGCGACGGCGGGCTGCGCGTTCTTCACCTTCTTGAGCTCGGTCGCAATCCAGCTGTCGCGCACGGCGGCGTCGTAATCCATCAGCTCGCTATGCTCGTGGCCCGCCGCGATGGCGGCAGCGATGCTCTCGGCGGCGAGCATGCCGCTCTTCATGGCAGTGTGCGTGCCCTTGATGCGCGGAACGTTCACGAAGCCTGCCGAGCAACCGATGAGTGCACCGCCCGGGAAGGCGAGTTTGGGCACGGACTGCCAGCCACCTTCGTTGATGACGCGCGCGCCATAGGCCACGCGCTTGCCGCCCTTGAGGATGGCAGCCACCTCGGGATGGTGCTTCCAGCGCTGGAATTCCTGGTAGGGCGAAACGTAGGGGTTCTTGTAATCGAGCGCTGTCACGAAGCCGAGCGCCACCTGCCCGTTCGCTTGGTGATAGATGAAGCCGCCGCCCCAGGTGCCGGTCTCGCTCAGCGGCCAGCCTTGCGTATGGATGACCTTGCCCTGTTCGTAGACTTCGGGATCGACGTCCCACAGTTCCTTGATGCCAAGGCCATAGACCTGCGGCTCGCAATCGGCCTCGAGGTCGAACTTGGCCTTCATTTTCTTGGTGAGGTTGCCGCGCGCGCCCTCTGCGAAGAGCGTGTATTTCGCGTGGATTTCCATGCCGGGCTGGTAATCGCCCTTGTGGCTGCCATCTTCGGCAATGCCCATGTCCTGCGTAACCACGCCGGAGACCGCGCCCTTGTCGTCGAAGAGAACTTCGGCGGCGGGGAAGCCGGGGAAGACCATCACGCCAAGCCCTTCGGCCTGTTCGGCCAGCCAGCGGCAGGTGTTGCCGAGCGAGGCGGTGTAATTGCCGTCATTGCTCATGAAGGGCGGCAGGAGGAATTCGGGAAGGTCCGACTTGCCGCCTTCCGACAGCACCCAGTGGTGGTTCTCGGTCACAGGCGTTTCGGCGAGCGGGCAATCCATGTTGCGCCAGTCTGGGAAGAGCTCGTTCATCGCCTTCGGGTCGACCACTGCGCCCGACAGGATGTGCGCGCCGATTTCGCTGCCCTTTTCCAGCACGACGACCTCGAGGTCCTCGTTGATTTGCTTCAACCGGATAGCCGCCGAAAGGCCGGCCGGGCCGCCGCCGATGATGACGACGTCGCAGGGCATCGATTCGCGTTCGCTCATATCTCTCTCTTTTCGTCGCTTAAGCGTTGGGATTGCCTTGATTGCTGGGCGGTTTGAGGTCAAGACCTAGGACGGACGGAAAATGATCGCAGACACACCGGAAACCCGCGAATTATCGCCTGCAGACGCTCTCGAAGCAGCGCTCGATTGGTGGCGCGAGGCCGGGGTCGAAGACGATTACCGCGACGAGGCTACAAGCTGGCTGGCCGAGCCTGAAGAAGAGCAGGCCGTAGCGTCGCCAAAGCCGCGAAAGCTGCCCGAAGAACCGAAGCAGACGCCACTCGAGCGCGCTTTCGAAGGCACTGCGGAAACCGCGCAAATCGGCGGCGCGCCCGGGAGCTTTCCGGACACGCTGGAAAAATTTCGCGAATGGTGGATGGCGGAAGCATCACTCTCCCAGGCCGGTGTGCAAAACCGCCTGCCGCCACGCGGTGTAGCAGGCGCCAAACTTATGGTGATCGTGCCCGAGCCGATGGATGGCGACACCGATGCACTGCTTTCCGGTGCTCCGGGTCGCTTCCTAGAAGCCGTCACCGGCTCCATGGGATTGCAACCGCACGAACTTTATCTGGCCAGCGCATTGCCCGCGCCTGTATCGCTGCCCGACTGGGCGGCCATCGCCCGACAGGGTATGTCGGAAGTGACCCGGCACCATATCGCGGTGGCAGCACCCCACCGGGTGCTCGTATTTGGCCGCGCGCTCGCTCCCCTGTTCGATATCTCGCCGGACATGGCGCGCGAACCGGCGGTCGTTAAGGCAGGTGAAAACACCCTTCCCCTCATGCTCGCACCGCAATTGGCGGAGCTCGCCCGATCCGCGCCGAGACGCCGCAATTTCTGGAACCGCTGGCTGGAATGGACTGCATGAAGAAACCCCTGTTCTGGATTGCCGCGGCCGGGACCGCTCTTTGCGCGACACCCGCGCTCGCCCAGTCCGACAGCGTCGCCTACTTCACCGCTTCGCATTCCTCCGCGCTGCCCACGCTGCTTTCGACAGAAGATCGCGGCTATTACGCATCCTTGTTCGACGCGATCGATGCGCAGAACTGGGACCGCGTAGAGGTCATGCTTTCACAACGCAGCGAGGGCCCCCTGCATGGCGCTGCGCTCGCAACCTATTATCTCGACCCGAACAGCCCGCGGATCGAACTCGGCCGTATCGAGGATTGGCTAAGGCGCTATCCTGACAGTTCGAGGGTCGAGGACATCGTCCGGCTCGGCGAGACCCGCGGTCTTTCCTGGCGTCCGGACCTGCCGCGCGAAAATTCTCTGACACGCCAGCAAGGCATCACCAGGCGCGTGCGACCCGCCACGGTACGCGACGGCACTTTGCCCGACAGCGTTCGCGAGGCAATCCTCGAGCGGATCACCAATGACGATCCCGACGGCGCACGCCTGCTGCTGGACGGAGTGGATGCCTCGTTGTCCGGCCAGGCCCGGGCAGAATGGCGTCAGCGCGTCGCGTGGAGCTATTACATCGAAAACCGCGATGCCGAGGCCTACGGCATGGCGCAACTCGTCGGCCAGGGAAGCGGCCCTTGGGTAGCCGAGGGCCATTGGGTCGCCGGCCTGTCGGCATGGCGTCTCGGCGATTGCGAACGTGCAGCGCAGTATTTCGCCGCGAGCGCCTCCGAAGCGGACAATGTCGAATTGCGGACCGCCGCGCACTACTGGGCCGCCCGTAGCCTGATCCGGTGCCGCCAGCCCCAGACAGCGGATGCCCACCTGCGCAGCGCCGCGCGCTATGACGAAACGCTCTATGGCATGCTGGCAAACGAACAGCTCGGTCGCGATCTACCGAGCAACCATACCGCGCCCGACCTGACGGCAGAGGATTGGCGCAAACTCTCCGGGGAAACTGCCGTGCGCGAAGCGGTCATGCTGGCCGAAGTCGGCCGCCGCGATATCGCCGACGAGGTCCTGCGCTGGCAGGTGCGCTACGGCAACTCACGCGATTTTGCCGCACTCACCAGGCTTGCCCGCGCGCTCGGTCTTGCCGGTGCTCAGACCTTCATGGCCTACAACGCACCGCGCGGAGAGCGTTCGCCCGCCAACCTGCGCTGGCCCGTGGCCTATCACACGCCGCATGGCGGATGGCGGGTCGATCCTGCGCTCGCCTTTGCGCATGCGCTGCAGGAATCGAATTTCCGCGAACGCGTGGTCAGCCCCGCCAATGCCATCGGCCTGATGCAGATCCGCCCGATCGCGGCGCGCGAATATGCCGCGTCGATCAATATGAGCGCGAGTGCCGACCTCAAGGACCCGCGCACGAACCTCGCTTTCGGGCAGCGCACGCTCGAGGCCCTTGCACAGGCCGGTTACACGCGCGGTCACCTGCCCAAAGTCATGGCTGCGTATAATGCGGGGCCCACCCCTGTCGCCCGCTGGAACGGCGAGATCAACGACCAGGGCGATCCGCTGCTCTGGATGGAATCGATCCCCTATTGGGAAACGCGCGGTTATGTCGCCATCGTGATGCGCAATTACTGGATGTATCTGCGCCAGGCCGGTGCCGAAGCGCCTAGCCGCACCGATCTGGCCGAGAACGATTGGCCGCAATTCCCCCGTACCCGCTGAGAGGAAACCGATGGCTATCGACGAGAGCCTGACCTTCAAACCGGTCAACATCGCGCTGCTCACGATCTCCGATACCCGCAAGGCGAGCGAGGATACCTCGGGAGATATTCTGGCTCAAAGGATCGCGGATGCCGGGCACACGTTGGTGGCTCGTGAGATCAGCCGCGACGACAAGAACGAGATCGCCGCGCACCTCCATCGGTGGATCGACGACGAGCAGATCGATGCGGTCATCACCACGGGCGGCACAGGCCTGACCGGGCGCGACGTGACACCCGAAGCGCTCGACCGCGTGAAGGACAAGGACATCCCCGGCTTCGGCGAACTCTTCCGCTGGCTGAGTTTCGAGTCCATCGGCACCAGCACGATCCAGAGCCGCGCTTGCGCAGTAATCGCGCGCGGGACCTATATCTTCGCCCTGCCCGGCTCGAACGGCGCAGTGAAGGACGGCTGGGACAAGATCCTCGCGCTCCAGCTCGACAGCCGCCACAAGCCCTGCAATTTCGTGGAATTGATGCCGCGCTTGCGCGAGCGATAAACCCTCTGTTCCCTCCCGTATGTTCCGTGTATGTTCTCATGCATGGAGAAAAGCAGTGAGTCGCCTGTCACCGGACGGGGTGCGCAATCGCGCGCGGTCCCGACACGCTTCGGCCTTGCCACGCGCGAGGCCGATGGCGACTGGCGCGATGATATGGAGACGCTTGACGGCCCACCGGTGAAGCTGCGCACCCATGTCACCGAGGAGAACCCGAAGACCATCCTCAGTTTCAACCAGTCGCCGGACATTATTTTCGACCGCTCGATCAACGCCTATCGCGGGTGCGAGCATGGCTGCGTTTACTGCTTTGCCCGCCCTACCCACGCCTATCACGACCTCTCGCCCGGCCTCGACTTCGAGACCCAGCTGTTCGCCAAGCCGAATGCCGCCGAACTGCTGCGCGCGACGCTGGCGAAACCGAAGTATCGCCCCAAGCCGATTGCCATGGGGACCAACACCGATCCCTACCAACCGATCGAGCGCGACTACCGCATCACGAGGGCCGTGCTGGAAGTGTGCCTGGATGCAAGGCATCCGGTGACGATCACAACCAAGTCGGACCGCGTTCTCGACGATCTCGACCTGCTCGCAGATATGGCGGAGCGGCGGCTGGTGGCAGTGGCGATTTCGGTGACGAGCCTCGATCCGAAGCTGTCGGGCAAGCTCGAACCCCGCGCAGCTTCACCCGCCAAGCGACTCGCGGCATTGGAGAAACTGGTCGAGGCAGGCGTTCCAAGCCATTGCTCGGTCGCGCCGGTCATCCCTGCGATCACCGACGAGTTCATGGAAGAGATCGTCCAGCGTGCCGCCGCGATCGGTGTCGACAGCGTGGGCTGGATCCCGTTGCGCCTGCCCCACGAAGTCGCGCCGCTGTTCCGCGAATGGCTCTCGGTCCACTACCCCGAGCGCGGCGACAAGGTGATGAGCATCGTCCAGTCGATCCGCAACGGCAAGGACAACGACCCCAACTTCTTCTCGCGCCTCAAACCTACCGGCGTCTGGGCCGATCTCTTCCGTGCAAGGTTTCGCCTTGCTTGCAAGCGCGCGGGGCTGGGGAAGGCGAAGTTCGAACTGGATTGTACGCAATTCAGACCGCCAGCGGTTGGCGGGCAGCTAAGGTTGCTTTGAACGTCCCAAAGTGGGTGGGAAGCCGACATTGTGTCCTCTCACTGAAATCAGTAGCTCCAACCAATGCGAAGTCATTTTCTCAGCGTGGCGATATTTGCCGGCTTGCTTGCTGCATGCAGCGCTAGCGAAGCGCAAACACCGCCCCGGCACGACGCGTGTGAAATCGTGACGGATTATGTTGAGCGGTTTGTGGGCGAGGCGGAGCGCTTCAGGACGCAAAATGCTGATGCTCCACAATATATCGCAGTACGAACGGAACCGTACCAATTGCGCGCTATCATCACTAAAGACGGCCCGGTCGAGGCCGCATTGCCGGACGCCATCACTGACGCCGCCGATTGGCGCAAGATCACAAAGCTTCCCGAGCAAAGTGTTCTTGAGGCATGTGTCGACCTTGGGTCTTCGCTATCCCAACAAGCCGTCATTTCCGACGACGCGAGGATCGGCACCCTGACCACTGGTGACGATTGGGAGGCGCACGTACTCTCGATTGCGATGCCCATTTTCACCAAAAACGGAAGGCACGCTGTAATCTTCTCCAGCAAGGGAATGGGAGGCCTCGCCGTGGTTGGGCTTCTGGCAGTCTATTCCAAGACAGATGATGGAGAATGGCTGCTGGTGGGAGAAGACACTCGTTGGATTAGCTAGCGCTAAACCTCCGCAATGGGGTCGTTAACGGACCTAGCCAAACCCTTCTCCCGCGGCTCCCGGTTTGAACCGCACCAGCCTGCTGTCGGCCAGCGCCGCCGTGCGGTTGACCACCGCCTTCTGGTAGTCCGGGTCCTTGATCATCTCGAAGAACGCGCCCGAGTTCGGGTATTGCGCCACGAAGCCGTCGTGCCAGCGCATCGCTTCCGGTCCCGTAACCACGGTCTGGAAAGCCCCACGCCAGACGATCTCGCCGCCGACGCGGCGGAAGATGGGGCCGCTGGTCTTGCCGTATTCCTCGTAGGCGCGGCGGCCGCTCCAGCCCTTGCCCGTATGCTCGTGGCCATCGGGGTACTGAGCCTCTTCGCGGTATTCGACGAGGTTGAGCATGTGGATCGGCTCGTCGCGTGGGAGGTCCTTGAACGCCTCGAAATTGGCGCGGCTCGGGTCGATATAGGTTTCGGTCACGGCTCTCTCCTCAAACTCGGATTTCACGGTAGGTGCCGGGCGCTATGCCGTCCACGCTCCAGTCGCCAATGCGCCAGCGGATCAGGCGCAGCGTCGGCAGGCCCGCGGCGGCGGTCATGCGGCGGACCTGGCGATTGCGTCCTTCAGTGATCTCGAGCGCAATCCAGCTGTCGGGCACACTCTTGCGATAGCGGACCGGCGGATCGCGGTCCCAGACTGGTGGCGGATCGACGCGTTTCGCGCGGGCAGGACGGGTCATCCCATCCTTGAGCTCGACGCCGCGCGCCAGTTTTTCCAGAGCCTCGTCACTCGCCTCACCCTCGACCTGCACGAGGTAGGTCTTCGCCATCTTGTAACGAGGCTCGGCAATGCGCGACTGCAACCGGCCATCGTCGGTCAGCAGGAGCAGCCCTTCGCTATCCTTGTCGAGTCTGCCAGCGGGATAGACACCCGGCACATCGATGAGATGCGCCAAGGTGTCTTCCACCCCTTCCTTGCCCCCGGTGAACTGCGAAAGCACACCGAAGGGCTTGTTGAGCAGGATCAGCCGGCTCACGCCTCAAGCTTGTAGTCGGCGAACCGGTCGCGCAGGTCCTTCTTGCTGATCTTGCCCGTAGCGGTGTGCGGGATGTCGTCGACGAATTCCACCGCATCGGGCAGCCACCACTTGGCGACCTTGTCGGACAGGAAGTTGGTCACTTCCTCGGCACTGACGTCCTGCCCAGCCTTCTTGACCACGAAAAGCACCGGGCGCTCGTCCCACTTGGGGTGGAACATGCCGATACAGGCAGCTTCGGCAACCGCCGGGTGGCCAACGGCTGCGTTTTCGAGTTCGACCGAGGAAATCCACTCCCCGCCCGACTTGATCACGTCCTTGGTGCGGTCCGTCAGTTGCAGCGTGCCGTCAGGATGAAGCATGCCGACGTCCCCGGTGTCGAACCAGCCATCCTCGGTGACCGCGTCCTTCTCGGCCTTGAAATAACGCTTCACAACCCATGGCCCGCGGATTTGCAGTGCACCGGAGGATTCGCCGTCGCGCGGCAGGACCTTGGTCGGATCATCGAGGTCGATAGTGCGCAGTTCCACACCGAAGATCGGGCGACCCTGCTTCATGGTCTTGGTGACCTTTTCTTCGAAGCTGAGCTGATCCCAGTCATGCGTCGGACCGCCGACCGTGCCGATGGGCGACGTTTCGGTCATGCCCCAAGCGTGCTGGACGCGGGTGCCGTTCTTCATCAGGCGCTCGATCATGAACCTGGGCGCAGCCGAGCCGCCGATGGTTGCGGCCTTGAGCGGAGGCAGGTCGATACCCTCGGCGTCGCAATACTGGAAGTGAGCGAGCCAGACGGTCGGCACGCCCGCGCTGTCGGTCACACCTTCCTTGAGCATCATCTCGTGCAGCACCGCCGGATCGTTCACCGCGCTGAAGACGAACTTGATGCCCGCCATGGCCCCAGCATAGGGAAGCCCCCAGCTTGCCGCGTGGAACATCGGGACGACCGGCAGCATCACCGAGGATGCGCTGAAGTTGAAAGTCGATGGCTGCAGCCCCGAGATCGCATGCAGGACAGTGCTGCGATGCTCGTACTGGACGCCTTTCGGATTGCCGGTGGTGCCGCTGGTGTAGCAGATCATGCAGGGGTCGCGCTCGTCGCCCTCGACCCATTCGAAATCGCCGTCTTCCGCGCCGATCCAGTCTTCGAACGAGGTCGTGTGCTCTCCGCTGTCGAAGCAGATGTAATGTTCGACGTTCGGCCAGCGGTCACGCATCTTGTCGACGATCGGCTGGAAGGCCGCGTCGTAGATCACCACGCGGTCGTCGGCGTGATTGACGATATATTCGAGCTGGTCCTCGAACAGGCGCGGGTTCACCGTGTGGAGCACGCCGCCCATGCCCGCCACGCCATACCAGCTGACGAGGTGGCGGGAATGGTTCATCGCGATGCTGGCGACCTTGTCTCCCGGTTTGAGGCCGAGCTTTTGCAGCGCCTGCGCCATCTTCAGCGCATCGCGGCGGATGCCAGCCCAGTTCGTACGGGTTTCGGTTCCATCCGCCCAGCGGGTGACGATTTCGCGGGTCGGTGCCTCACGTGCCGCGTGGTCGATCACATGCGTCACACGCATGGTCCAGTCCTGCATCGCTCCGAGCATTCAGCCTCTCTCCTTGCCTCTTGCGCCTCTCCCGGCGCTTGTCGGTCAGGCGACGAGGCGTAGGTGCGAGCCGCCGCGCCGCTTGTCGAGCTGCACCTTGGCAAGGCCGGGCACGCTTGCCAAGCGTTCTGCGAGCTCGCCATCGAGCGCAAACCCGCGGCCCAAGCGCATCACAGGCTCGTGGTCGCCGCCGATCCGTAGCGTCACCATGACCTCGTCCTTGCCGTTTCCGGCTTCGGACAATTCACGGCTCAATGCCTCGACTGCTGCGACATCGAGGATGTCGACCGTGAGGATCATGGGCGTCGAGCCCTTCACGTCCGCGAGCGGAGTACCGCCGCGCACGGTGATGCGGGGTGGTTCGTCGGGGCTCGGCGAATCGAGTTCGACCTGCAGGAGGACACAGGTCTGCTCCTCGGCCCATTTCATGAAGCGCTCGACCATGCCTTCCTCGAAGCAGGCGGCGCTGAACTGGCCGGTCGCATCGGAAAAGTCCGCACGGATGAAAGGCTTGCCGCGGCGCGTCGTGCCCTTGTTCACCTTCTCGACCATGGCGGCCATCACCGCGTTGGACCGGCCACCCGCAGGTGCACCGCCCGCCATCAGCGAGGCGTAGGTCCGCGCGCCATTGGCCGAAGCGATGTCTTTCCACGCGGCGACCGGATGGGCGGAGAAATAGAAACCGAAGTTCTCGCGCTCCCGCGCCATGCGCTCGGCGCGCGGCCAATCCTCGACCTCGCGCAGTCGCAGCGTTTCGCCAGGCGCGTCGTCTCCGCCGAACATGCTCGCCTGCCCGCTGGTACGCTCGCGGTCCGCCGCATCGGCCACGGCCAGCAGCATCTCGGCATTCTCGAAGACCTTGGCGCGGTTGGGCTCGAGCGCGTCGAGCCCGCCTGCACACGCAAGTGCCTCGAGCTGGCGAGAGTTCATCGAGCCCTTGGGGATGCGCTCGAACAGGTCCTGAAGGCTGTCGAACTGTCCCGAAACCTCGCGCTCGGCAACGATGGCTTCCATTGCCTTCTCGCCGACATTGCGAATGCCTGCGAGCGCATAGCGAACCGCATAGCCATCGTCGGTCTGCTCGACAGTGAACTCGGCCTCGGACTTGTTGATGCAAGGCGGTTCGACCGCAATGCCCTGCCGCCGCGCGTCGTCGACGAAGATCGTCAGCTTTTCCGATTGGTGCATGTCGAAGCACATCGAGGCAGCGAAGAACTCTTCTGGATAATGGGCCTTCAGCCACGCAGTCTGGTACGCGAGCAAGGCGTAGGCGGCGGCGTGCGATTTGTTGAAACCGTAGCCTGCGAACTTGTCGATCAAGTCGAACAGCTCGTTCGCCTTGGCTTTCTCGATGCCGCTGACTTCCTTGCACCCGATCACGAAACGTTCGCGCTGGATGTCCATTTCCGCCTGGACCTTCTTGCCCATCGCGCGGCGCAGCAAGTCTGCATCGCCGAGCGAGTAGCCGGCGAGGATCTGCGCGGCCTGCATGACCTGTTCCTGGTAGACGAAGATGCCGTACGTCTCGGCAAGGATGCCTTCGAGCTTCTCGTGCGGATACTCGATCGGCACCTCGCCCGCCTTGCGCTTGCCGAACAGCGGGATGTTGTCCATCGGACCCGGACGATAGAGCGAAACGAGCGCGATGATGTCGCCGAAATTGGTCGGTTTCACCGCGGTCAGCGTGCGGCGCATGCCTTCCGATTCCAGCTGGAACACGCCGACGGTGTTACCCGCCTTCATCAGCTCGTAGACCGCCGGATCGTCCAGCTCGAGCTGCGACAAATCGATCGTGATGTCGCGCTTCTTCAGGAGGTCGGTCGCCTTCTTGAGCACCGACAGTGTCTTCAATCCGAGGAAGTCGAATTTGACGAGGCCGCTGCTCTCGACATTCTTCATGTCGTACTGCGTCACGGGCATGTCCGAACGCGGGTCGCGATAGAGCGGGACCAACTGCGCCAGAGGACGGTCGCCGATCACAACGCCGGCGGCGTGTGTCGAGCTGTTACGCGGGAAACCCTCCAACTGCATCGCGAGGTCGATCAGACGTTTGACCTCGTTGTCGTTGTCGTATTCTGCCTTGAAATCGGCGGCCCCATTGAGCGCACGCGGGAGCGTCCAGGGATCGGTCGGATGGTTCGGCACCATCTTGCAGATCCGGTCGACATGGCCGTAGCTCATCTGGAGGATGCGGCCCGTGTCGCGCAGCACCGCGCGCGCCTTCAGCTTACCGAATGTGATGATCTGCGCGACGTGGTCGTGACCGTATTTCTGCTGGACGTAGCGGATCACCTCGCCGCGGCGGGTTTCGCAGAAGTCGATGTCGAAGTCGGGCATCGAGACGCGTTCCGGGTTGAGGAAGCGTTCGAAAAGCAGGCCCAGCTGGATCGGATCGAGATCGGTAATCGTCAGCGCCCATGCGACGAGGCTGCCCGCACCCGAGCCACGGCCCGGCCCCACGGGAATGTCGTGATCCTTCGCCCATTTGATGAAGTCGGCAACGATCAGGAAGTAACCGGGAAAGCCCATCTGGTTGATGATGCCGACTTCGTAATCGAGCCGGTCGACATAGACCTTGAGCTGCTCGTCCGACATCTCGCCATAGGGTTCGAGCCGTTTGGCGAGACCCTTGCGAGCATCCTCCTCGAGCATGCGCGCCTCTCCCTCGAGGTCGCCGGCAAGGCTGGGCAGGATCGGGTCGCGATAGGGCGGCGCAAAGGCGCAGCGCTGCGCGATCACGAGCGTGTTGGCGGTCGCCTCCGGTAGATCGTCGAACGCCTCTTCCATCATGTGGGCGGTCTTGACGTAGCTTTCCGGATTGGACTTCGGGCGTTCGTCGGCGTCGACATGGGTCGAATTTGCAATGCACAGCATGGCGTCATGCGCCTTGTACATATGCGGTTCGGCGAAGTTGGCGGGGTTTGTCGCAACAAGCGGCAGGTCGCGCTCGTAGGCGAGGTCGATCAGCGCGGCTTCCGCTGCCTCTTCCACCGGATTGCCGCGCCGAGCGAGTTCCACATAGAGCCGCCCGGGAAACAACGCTTCAAGCTTGTCGAGCATGGCCGTGGCGTGGCTCGTCTGGCCCTCTGCCAGCAGTCGCGTCACCCCGCCCTCACTCGCGCCCGTGAGCGCGATCAGGCCGTCGGTGCGACCTTCGAGGTCTTCCATGCGGATATGCGGTTCGAACTCGAGCGGACGATCGAGATGCGCTTTCGAAACGAGATGGCAAAGATTGTCATATCCCGCCTCGTCCTGCGCGTAGAGCGGGAGGTAGTCGACCGTGCGGCCTTCCTCGTCGCGCGCCACCCCCAGCAGCGTGCCGGTTATCGGCTGGATGCCCTCCGCCTTGCAGGCATTGGCGAACATGACCGCGCCATAGAGCCCGTTGCGGTCGGCCATTGCGATGGCGGGGAAACCTCGCTCCTTCGCCAGCTTGGCCATCGCCTTGGGATCGATCGCCCCTTCGAGCATCGAATAGGCAGACAGCACGCGCAGTGGGACGAAGGGCTTGTAAGGCATCCCCGCAAGGTAGGATTTCGCGCGCCAAACTCAAAGCGCCGACACGAGGTTATTCTCCACCGCTTGTGGAGAAAATTCACTCCTCGGCAGGCGCCGCAATCTTCCGGCGGGTGTCACGGATGGTCGACCATGCGCCATAGACGATGAGCGCACCAAGGAAGACCCAGACCCAGACGGGAATGTTCTCACCCGCGATCGCGAGATAGATGTAGGCCGACACGAAGAAGAAACCCGCCAGCATGGTCGGCAGCACGGTCGACTGCCCCGCCCTCGCCCGCTTCACCAGCCATGCGATGGACGCGAGGAAAAACGGGATGGCACCGATGTAGATGCCCCCGAAAATGTAAGGGTTCACGCCATATTCGGCGCCGAGCGAGAGAAACCAGTGATTGAATTCGGCAAGCATGCCCGATCTTTCGTTAGCTGAGCGCGGAAGGTTACAGCAGCTTCTCGATATCCTTGGCGATCGCCGCCGGCGCATCGGCCGGACCGTAACGCTTCACGACATTGCCTTCGCGGTCGATCAGGAATTTCGTGAAGTTCCACTTGATCGATTTCGATCCCATCAATCCGGGAGCTTCGGATTTCATCCAGTCGAACAGCGGGCTCGCGCCATCGCCATTGACTTCGACCTTCTGCATCAGCGGAAAGGTCAGGCCGAAATTGACCTTGCAGAACTGCTCGATCTCGCCCGCATCGCCAGGTTCCTGCCCGCCGAACTGGTTGCAGGGGAATGCCATGACCTCGAAGCCCTGGTCCTTGTAGTCCTGAAACAGCTTTTCGAGACCATCATACTGCGGCGTGAAACCGCATTTGCTGGCAGTGTTCACGACCAGCAGGACCTTGCCGAGTTTCTCTTTCAGGTCGAGTTCGTCGCCCTTGTTCGTGGCAACGGTGAAATCAGCGATGGTTGTCATTCGGCGGCGTCCTTGCGGCGGTAGATGAGGTCGAAATAGTCGGCCCAGGTCAGGCCCTGATTTTTGCTGGCCTGTCCGTGTTGGCGCACGCTGCCGTCTTCGCGCAAGCTATATGTCATTCGCACGAGCAAAGGCGTTCCATCCTGCGCCTTGCCCCAATAGCCGGTGAGGATCATCTTGCCCTCGACTGCGCCGCCGTCGAAGAAGACTCGGCCCGGTTGTCCGCCGACCCATAACTGGTGCCATCCCTCGGTTTCGGGATCATAGGCAGACAGGCTCGTCCCGCTGCGCCCTGTGAGAGGCATCCACGTCTCGCGGATCGCGCAGCCGGCGCTGACTTTCTCGATCCGGCTGTCGGCCACCTTGTCGGGGGTGTCTTGAGCATTGGGATAGACGTCCCACTCTCCGACCCAGAAATCGAAGGCCTCGTAGTGCGCCCCCTCGCATGAGGGCGGCGGCGCTGGCGGCGTGGCCGGTGCGTCGGCAGCGGCAGTTTGCGCTATGAGAAGTGCGATCGATGCTAACGACATGAAAAATCCTCCCGCAGCCTGCCTAAACCGGCCACGGGAGGATCGCCAATGTCATTCTGCGGGCAGCAGACAGCAGGCTACGAGCGCGGGAAATCGTCCCTTTTCGAAAGTTCTTCAATTTCGCCGACCCGGTATTCACGGTCGCCGGCTTTTTCGATGTAATAATCCTTCCGCTCTGCCTCGGGCATCAGCATCATGTGGCTGATGAGTTCGGCGAAGGTGCCGCTGCGCAGCCCCTTGGCGCCGTCTAGCACCCCGTCGCCGTCACCAACGTGATGGAGCGAGGCCCGATCGTCCCACTGAATTCCCGGGCGGTTGCAGCCCTCGCCCTTGTATGTGCTCGGATGGTCGGTCATGCAAAATCCTCCTTTTGCCTGACCAACGGTCGAAACCCCGTCCGGGTCCGCTATTCGAGCACACCATCGTGCAATCGCACGACGCGGTCCATACGCGCTGCCAGTCGCTCGTTATGGGTTGCGATCAGTGCGGCACTGCCTTCGCCCCGGACAAGCGCGAGGAACTGTTCCAGAACGCGATCCGAGGTCGCTTCGTCGAGATTGCCGGTGGGCTCGTCGGCGAGGACAAGATCGGGACGGTTGGCAAGGCCGCGGGCCACGGCAACGCGCTGCTGCTCGCCGCCGGATAGCTGGCTTGGGCGATGATCGAGCCTGTGCCCCAGCCCCAGGGCGGTAAGCAATTCTTCTGCCCGCTCTTCCGCTTCCTTGCGCGGTTTACCCGCAACCAACTGCGGAAGAACGACATTTTCGCGCGCGTCGAAGTCGGGCAGCAGATGGTGGAACTGGTATACGAAGCCAAGGTGATCTCGTCGCAGCGTTGTGCGCGCATTCGCGTCGCTCTTTTCCGCCGAATGCCCCGCAATAACGATTTCGCCGCCAAAGCCGCCTTCAAGCAAACCCACCGCCTGCAAAAGCGTGGACTTGCCCGAACCGGAGGGGCCGAGCAGAGCGACGATTTCTCCCGGCATGATGTCGAGATCGACGCCGCGCAGGACGTCGATCCGCACGCCGCCCTGTTCGAAGCTGCGGGTCAGACCGCGCAGTTCGACGACGGGGTTGAGATGTGCATTACTCATAGCGCAGCACCTGTACCGGATCGGTGCTCGCCGCCTTGAGCGCAGGATAGAGCGTGGCAAGGAAGCTCATCACGAGCGCGAGGCCAACGATCATGGCGATTTCGACGGGATCGGCCTTGGCGGGAATGGTGCTCAGGAAACGCACCTGCGGGTCCCACAGCTCGGCACCGGTTAGCCAACCGATGAACTTCACGATCTGCTCGCGGAAAGCGAGCACCAGCGCACCGAGTATCAGCCCCGCGATCGTTCCTAGCGCTCCAACGGTGAAGCCGGTCGTCACAAAGATCTTTGTGAGGCTGCGCCTCGTCGCGCCCATCGTCCGCATGATCGCGATATCCCGCGTCTTTGCGCGCACCAGCATTACAAGGCTCGAAAGAATATTAAACGCAGCAACCAGAACCATGAAACTCAAAGCAAAAGCCATTGCCGCGCGCTCGACCTCGAGAGCTTCGAACAAGGTCGAATTGATGGTCTTCCAGTCGCGGACCACCGCCCTTCCAGCCAGCTTTTGCTGGACGGGGGCAAGGATCTCGCCGACCTTGTCGGGATCGGTCACCTGGACTTCGATCATGCCGATGGTGTCGCCAGTCAGCAGCAGGGTCTGCGCGTCCTGCATGGGCATGACAACGAAAGCGCCGTCGTAATCGTAGACGCCGACCTCGAAGATTGCGGCCACTTCGTAACCGACCTGTCGCGGCACGGTGCCGAAAGGTGTCGTCCGACCTTGAGGATTGATGATCGTGATCGTGTCACCGACCCTTGCACCGATATTCTCGGCGAGGCGAATGCCGATAGCGACCTTGCTCGCGCCCGGTTGCAGGGCGTCCATATTGCCGCTCTTCACCTTCTCGCCCAGCTCGCGAATATCCTGCTGGGTGTTGCCGCGCAGCAGGATCGCCTCAACGCGGCCGTTGAAAGTGGTGAGCAGCGGCTGTTCGATCAGTGGAGAAGCCTCGGTGACACCGGGTGTCTGCTTGACCTCCTGAAGGACGTTTTCCCAGTCATCCATACGGCCACCGTAAGCCTGCACGATCGCGTGGCCGTTCAGGCCCACGATCTTGTCGAGCAATTCGGCGCGGAAGCCGTTCATCACGCTCATCACGATGACCAGCATGGCGACCGAGAGCATGACGACGGTGATGGAAATGCCGGCAACCAGCGCGATAAATGCCTCGCTCCTGCCCGGAAGCAGGTAGCGTTTCGCGATGGTCCGTTCGAAAGGTGAAAGCAGCAAGGCGACCCTTGGGTGAGAGTGTCCGTTGGGCCAAGCGTTTAGGCACGGAATTCTGGCGGCGCAATGAATGGCTGAGAAATCTCCCCCACGGCGCACCGCACAAGCCTTGTAATCGGACCGTAATATCGCCATTGGGGCGCCATTCGGTTGGCAGCGCGGACACCACCACTGTGAATAGCGACCTCGGGAATTGCACCCACCCCTTCCTCGATGAAGATGGCGACAAGCTGCGCGAAGAGTGCGGCGTCTTCGGTGCGATCAACGCAACCGATGCGGCGGCCGCCACGGCATTGGGTCTACACGCCCTCCAGCATCGCGGACAGGAAGCCGCCGGGATTATCGCCTGGGACGGCGCCGAATTCCGCGCCCGCCGTGGTCTCGGCCATGTAGCGGAAAACTTCTCGTCTTCGGAGGCGATCGCCGAGCTGCCCGGGCACATGGCTGCGGGCCACGTCCGCTATTCGACCACCGGCGGTGCCGGCTTGCGCAACGTGCAGCCGCTCTATGCCGACCTTGCGAGCGGCGGTTTCGCGGTCGCGCACAACGGCAACATCTCGAACGCGGGCACGCTGCGCCAGGAGCTTGTCCAGCGCGGTGCGATTTTCCAGTCGACCTCGGATACGGAGGTCATCATCCACCTCGTTGCGACGAGCCGGTACCCGACCATCATGGACCGCCTCATCGATGCCCTGCGCCTCCTCGAAGGTGCTTATGCGCTGATCGTGATGACGCCCGAGGGCATGATCGCTTGCCGCGACCCGCTCGGCATCCGCCCGCTGGTTATGGGCAAGTTCGGCGATGCGACTCTCTTCGCCAGCGAAAGCGTAGCTTTCGACGTAGTCGGTGCGGAAATGGTCCGCGAAGTCGAACCGGGCGAACTGATCCGCGTCGATTTCGACGGCAATGTCGATTCGCTCCATCCCTTCGGCAACCACTCGCCCCGCCCCTGCATCTTCGAGCACGTCTATTTCAGCCGTCCGGACAGCTTTTTCGCAGGCCGCAGCGTTTACGAAGCGCGCAAGGCGATCGGTGTCGAACTCGCGCGCGAAAATCCTATCGAGGCCGACCTCGTGGTGCCGGTCCCCGACAGCGGCGTACCTGCCGCCATCGGCTACGCGCAGGAAGCGGGTATCCCCTTCGAACTCGGCATCATCCGCTCGCACTATGTCGGGCGCACTTTCATCCAGCCTTCCGACGGTGCCCGCCACGCCGGAGTGAAGCGCAAGCACAACGCCAACCGCAGTCTTGTCGAAGGCAAGCGTATCGTCCTGATCGACGACTCGATCGTGCGCGGCACCACCTCGCTCCAGATCGTGGAAATGATGCGCGATGCCGGTGCCAAGGAAGTGCACTTCCGCGTCGCCAGCCCGCCGACCGCACACAGCTGCTTCTACGGTGTCGACACGCCCGAACGCAGCAAGCTGCTTGCAGCGCGGATGGACGTCGAGCCGATGCGCGAATTCATCAAGGCCGACAGCCTTGCCTTCGTCTCGATCGACGGCCTCTACCGCGCAGTCGGTGAAAAGCCTCGCAAGGCATCATGCCCGCAATTCTGCGACGCCTGTTTCACGGGCGACTACCCCACTTCCCTGACCGATCTTTCGCGGCGCGAGGACAAGCAGAAGCAACTTGCGCTGCCGGTCGACAAGGTAGCCTGACATGACCAAACCTCTCGACGGTAAACTCGCCCTGGTGACGGGCGCGAGCAAGGGCATCGGCGCCGCCACTGCCAAGGCACTGGCAGAGGCCGGTGCGCATGTCGTGCTGACCGGACGTGACGTGCGTTCGCTCGAAAAGGTCGAGGACGCGATCCACGAAGTCGGCGGTGCCTCCACCATCGCCCCTGTCGATCTCGGTGAAAGCGACGGGATCGCCCGTCTCGCATCCGCAATCGCCGGACGTTGGGACAAGCTCGATTACCTCGTGATTTCGGCAGCATACCTGCCGACGCTGAGCCCCGTGACCCAGATCGATGGCAAGCAGTTCAGCCAGGCGGTTACCACCAACCTGCTCGCCACGCAGGCGCTCCTGGCGAATTTCGATCCGCTCCTGAAGCGAGCCGAGGCTGGCCGTGTCATCGGCCTTACCAGCAGCGTAGGTAATGAACCGAGGGCGTATTGGTCGGCCTATGGCGCTACCAAGGCTGCGTTCGACAATTTGCTCGATTCCTATGCGCAGGAAGTCGAAAAGATCGGCAACGTTCGCGTTGCCAATATCGATCCCGGCGCCACGCGAACCGCGATGCGTGCAAAGGCCTATCCCGGCGAAGACCCGCAGACGGTCAAGCCGCCGGAAGATGTCGCAGCCCGCATCGTCGAGCTGCTCGTTAACGATTTCCCCACCCGCCACCGAGAGCGGGTCGAAGGGTAAGTTAACCCTACATCGTGACCAATTCTTAATCCCGAACCGCGACATTCACCCGATATCGCGCGCCCGTCCCTATGGTGCGTGATCTGATGGATCGGATCAGGGCAGAGGTCTCGAAATATGAACTACCAGACGCAGGATCGCTATCTGACGGCAGCGCAGGAAGACCGTTGCGCGCCGCGGACCAAGCTCACCATTCCCGGACAGCTGCGCGCCAGTGGCGGACGCGCTTTCCAGACCGTAGTCCACGATCTTTCGATCTCGGGTTTCTCCGCAGCAGCCATCAACCGCATGCATGAAGGCCAGATGTGCTGGCTGACCCTGCCCGGTCTCGAATCGCTGCAGGCACAGGTCGTGTGGTGGGAAAACTGCCTCGTCGGCTGCGCATTCAGCGAACTTCTCTCGCCGATCGTGCACGACAACATTCTCGCCCGCTACAGCGGCGAAGGCGCTTACCGCCCCTACTGAACCCGCGAGTTAAGGCGGCGACACCGACAGTCTTGGCGGCGGCCTGATGGGCCTGGCCTGAACCTTGTCCGGATGGCTCGTCGTCGGTGGCGGTGCGCCCTCGCGGCCTCCGCCACCACTCGTATCCGGACCTGACTATTTGGCGTTCATCGCGATCTGGCGCACCAGCGCCTGAAATGCCGCGCGGTTGTCAGAGCTGGTCGCGGTGGGCCAGTTGCTCACGGCAGCGACCACGAGATTCTGGCTCGGGACGATGGTAATCGCCTGGCCGAAAATTCCCTGCGCGCCGTAAATACCGCCCGGGTAGGTCCACCACTGATACCCGTAGCCGTAGCCCGGTGCCCTGGAACCGAACTCCACGATCGGCGAGCCTGCGGTGGAAAACCACCCGTCGGTGACCACCCCGTCACCGCCCTCGAGGACGAATTGCCCGAATCGCGCGTAGTCGGACAGGCGCAATGAAATGCAGCAACCGCCGATGTTGCGCCCCGTGAGGTCCTGCATCCAGAACATGCCGCCTTCGAAACCTGCGGGCTCGACAATTTTCTCTGCCGCATAGGCGGCCAGCGACTTGCCCGTCGCCTCTTCCACGATCAGGCCGAGAAGGTTCGTTTCGAGGGTCTTGTAGACCCACTTTTCGCCGGCAGGCGCCTCGCGCTTCAAGGTTCGGGCATAGGTGACTGCCTGCGATTCCCCGGCGACCGGGGTGATGGCGAGCATCTTGGCGACGTCGCTGCCTGGATCGGTGTAGTCCTCGTTCCAGGCGACGCCGGAAGTCATGGAAGCGATTTGCCCGACGCTGACCCCGTCGTAGGCAGTCCCCGCGAGCGCGGGAATGATCTCGGTCACGGGCTGGTCGACGCTCGCGATGTACCCATCGTCAATCGCCGCACCGAGAAGCGTCGATGTAAAGCTCTTGGCGACGGAGAAGCTCGTCCAGCGATGGTCGGCATCGAAACCGAGACCGTATTCCTCGAAAACGACATTGCCGTCCTTGAGGACCATCAGGCCCGAGACTGCCGTGTCCGCCATGAACTCGCGTGCCTGTGCGGCGCTAGCTGCATCGAGAGAAGTGCCCTCGTCCAGCGAACGCGTATGGTTTGCAGGGGCGACTTCAAGTCCCGGAAAGAGCGACTCCATGTCGCGGAATGCGGCCGAGCGGCGATCGTCGGTCCAGAACAAGACATTATCGGAAGGTTCGAGGCTCGCCGGCGTCTCCGGCATGCTCTGGGTCACTGCCGGAGCTGGGAGCGACGAGCCTTCTGCATAGCTGCCTGCGCAACCGGCCAGCGCAATCGCCAGCGTAGAGACCAAAATTGCGCGCACCCTCATTCTCCCTCTTTCACCAGTGTTACCTGGTGGACATCGATCCCGCCACCTCGGAAACCGCCTTCGCAATACATCAGATAGTAGCGCCACAGATCGCAGAACCGCGCATCGAAGCCGGGCGGCAGGCGACCACCCTTCTCCGCCGCATCGAACCTCTCACGCCAGATGCGCAGGGTTTCCGCATAGTCGAGACCGAAGTCCTTCTGCTCCTCCCATGACAGGCCGCGTTCTTCTGCCAGTTTGCGAAACTCGCTGGTGCGGATCAGTAACCCACCCGGAAAGATGTAGGCTTGGATAAAATCGGCGCTTTTCGCATATTCGTCGAACAGCTCGTCGCGCATCGAGATGTACTGGATGGCAGCGCGGCCGCCTGCGCGCAGGTTGCGCGCGATGCAGTCCATGAACGTGGGCCAGTACTCGCGACCCAGCGCCTCGACCATTTCCACGCTGGCAATGGCATCGTAACGTCCTGCGGTGTCGCGATAGTCCTGCTTGCGGAAATCGATATCGCCTGACTGGTGCGCCCTTGCCCAAGCAAGCTGCTCGTCGGACAGGCTGATGGCGGTCACGTGGCTGCCCCGACCGGCAAGATAGCCGGCAAGCGCTCCCCAACCGCAGCCGATCTCCAGAATGTTGTCGGGATCGCCGATCCGCTCGCCAAGCGCTTCCCACTTCCGGCGCTGTGCAGCTTCAAGCGGATCTTCACCAACTTCGAGAGCCGAGGAATAGCTCATCGTGGGATCGAGCCATGCCTGGTAGAAATCGTTGCCTAGGTCGTAATGCGCGGAGATGTTCTTCTGCGCGCCCTTGTGCGTATTGCGGTTGAACAGGTGCGCCAGCTTCAGCGTGCGGCGGAATGGTCCCTTGGCACGCGCCGTGTTGCCGAGACGCTCTGCGTGCTGCATGAACAGGGCGAAGAGCGGCACGGGATCGGGGCTCGACCATTCACCCGCTTCCCACCCCTGATAGAGGCCGACCGATCCGTTCGTCGCGATGCGGACCAGCGCCTTGTAGCTGTGCAGTTCGAAAACGCATTCGAAGCCTGGAGCCCGCCCGCCTAGAATGCGCGGGGTGCCGTCCGGAAGGACGCCATGGATCGTGCCGGTGACCAGCGCATCGTCGATGCGGGCAAGCATCTTCTCGACGCTCGGCGCGAACAATCGGGCAAGCAGGCCCGGCTTGCGCGCAAAGGGTTTCGAACCTTCGACAAGATCGCGTCCGCGCTGGCTGGTCTGCATGTCCATGCGACTGCCTATGCCGCGCACGAGTGAGCGCGACAAGTCCGCTACGTCTTGCTTGCCCGATATGCTTCCAGAGCCCGTTCGCGTGCTTCCTTGTGGCCGATTATCTTCACCGGATAGTCGCCGCGTTTGTCATCGGGCGGATCGTGGATGCAGTCGTCCGACAGATCGGCGAGTTCGGGCACATACTCGCGAATGTAGTCGGCAGCATCGAACTTCTCGCTCTGGGTGAGCGGCGCCATGATGCGGCTGAACATGTTGCTGTCGACCCCGGTGCCGGAGATCCACTGCCAGTTCACCCCGTTATTGCCGTAATCGGCATCGACAAGGCAGTCCCAGTACCACTGCTCTCCGAAGCGCCAGTCGATCAACAGGTGCTTCACGAGGAAGCTCGCCGCGATCATACGCACGCGGTTGTGCATCCAGCCCGTCTGCCACAGCTGACGCATGCCGGCATCGACGATCGGGTAGCCGGTCATTCCCTTCTGCCAGCACTTGAGATCTTGCTCGATCAGATGCCCGGCATTGGGGTTCCGCCAGAGCGTCCGCTCGTCATAGTCGCGATAGCTCTCGCGCGGATAATCCGGGAACTGGTCGATGACGTTCTGGGCATAGTCGCGCCAGATGATCTCCTTGGCATAGGTTTTCCACCCGTCGGAGCGCTTGTCCTTGAGCTTGTGCCAGACCTGTGCAGGGCTGATCTCACCCCAGTGGAGGTGCGGCGACAGCTGCGATGTGAGGTCTTCGGACGGCAGGTTCCTGCCCTCGTCATACTCGGCCACGCGATCGGTCCACCATTCGAGCCGGTCATGCGCAGCTGCCTCGCCGAATTCCCAGAAGTCGCGGATACCTCCGGCCCAGTCGGGCTTGCTCGGGAGCAGTTCCCAATCCTCCAGATCATCGCTTTCCGGCCACTCGTCGGGGGAAGAGAACGTCTCCGGCTCTCCCAGCACATCGCGCGGCGGCATCACCTCGAGCATCGCTTTCGAGAAAGGCGTGTAGATCTTGTATGGATCGCCGGACCCGGTGGTCACCGAACCGGGCGGAAGCAGGTAGTTGCCGTCATAGAGGCACAGCTTGCGGTCTTCCCCGAGCGCGTCCTTCAGCTCGTCTTCGGCTTCCTTCCACCATGGTTCATAGTGGCGCATCGCGTGGATGCAGGTCGCACCGACCTCGTCGGCAATGGCGGCGAGGATCTGCGGTGAATCCCCTTTGCGAAGGACGACTTTCGAACGGCGAGCGCCAAGGCTCTTGCCGAAGCTTTCAAGCGAATAGTGCAACCATACCAGCGAGGCACCGCCATAGGCGTGATCGCCTGCGCGATCCTGGTCGAGGATGAATACGGGAATGACGGGACCGGCCTTGGCCGCTGCATGAAGTGCGGGCTGGTCGGCCAAGCGAAGATCACGTCGCAACCAGACGATTTGGGGAGAACTCATGCGCACCTAACCGCTGCGCTACTCGCTCGGTTCCGTCTTGATCCCTTCGCAGACGTCCTGGGGCAGTTCGACCTCGAACTGGCCGGTTGCCCGCGGGTCGGAGAACCGCGCATCCTGCAGCCAGAGCGACCCGTCTTTCTTGGGGACGATGTAGGGCGTTCGCGCCCAGAAGAGAAACGCGTCGATTTCGCTGTCGGCCGCACGTGCCGAAGCCAGATCGCAACGGTCGAGCGGGACACCCGGGAAGGTGGTCTCGCCGTTCATCGTGTAGAGGCCGTTGCCACCCGTGATGAGATCGCGCTCCCACGACCACAGCGGCGGAGGGCTGGCGATCACGATTTCGGTGCCGGTGGGACTATCGGTCACTGCCCGTTCTGCCATGCCGGTCAGAACACCTTGGAATGCGATGTAGAGCGCGGAAACGGTCAAGGCCACGCGAGCAGGCCGCTTCCACTCCCCGCCCCGCTTCTCGCGCCGCAGCGAGAACCACGTGGCGATCCCCATCAGGGCCCACAGCCAGAGATCGATGATGAACAGCGTATCACCGTAAAACCACTGGCTGCTGAACGGTTCGAGCAGGCGGATGCCGTAGACGTTGAGCCAGTCGAGCGCCGGATGCGTCAGGCATCCGATGAAGCTCAGCAGGAAAAGCCATTTGAAGCTGACCGGCAGACGGCCTTCGGGCCGCTTGCCGCGGCTCGCCTGCCATCGGTCTAAGCCATAGAGCAAACCGGCAAGTATCAGCGGCAGCAATACAAGTGCAGGCGGACCATGTGTGATCCCGCGCCGAAAGCCGAGGTGTTCCACGCCTTCGAGCCAGAAGAGGCAAGCCGCATCCACATCGGGCAGGTTCGCCCCGATGATGAGCGCGGGCATCGCCAGCCCGGTCTTCTTCTTGAGCCCCGCCTGCCCGATCAATGCGCCGACAAGCGAATGGGTTAGATTGTCCAGGCGACCTCTCCTTCGAGGAAATATCCGCATCCCCGTGCGTTGCGTTCGAACCCTTCTAGAGGAATTTTCGTGCCACTCGCCAGCCTAAAGACATATATCCACCGCGAACAAAGACTGCTTATCGGCCTCGTGATCGGTGCTGCGCTTGCCTCTGGCTTCATCAAGCTTGCCGGCGAGATGACGGAGGGCGAGACACAAGCTTTCGACGTGGCATTCCTCAAGGCACTGCGCGTGGATGGCGATCTGGCTTCGCCACTGGGACCTAGCTGGCTCCTGTCCACCATGCGCGACCTGACGGCGCTGGGCGGCGTGACGGTACTGACGCTCGTTGCCGTACTCGCCGTCGCCTTCCTGCTGACCCGCGGGCGCATCCGGCAGGCGTTCTACACTGCGCTGGCGACCGGAGGTGGTGCGATCTTCGGCAAGATTCTCAAGAGCCTCTTCGCGCGCGAGCGGCCCGAGGTCGTGCCACATCTGGTGGAAGTCCACTCGCTCAGCTTCCCGAGCGGCGACTCGATGAACAGCGCCATCGTCTACCTGACGCTGGCCGTCATGCTGTCACGCACTTTCGAAGACCGCAGGTCGCGGATTTTCGTCATCGGCGTCGCTGCGCTGCTGGTGCTGACGATCGGCTTCACGCGGCTTTATCTTGGCGTTCACTACCCGACCGACGTCCTCGGCGGCTGGACGGTCGGTGCGACCTGGGCGCTAGCAATGGGCCTGATCGCAACCCGGCTGCAGGAAGATCGCAAGATGGAACAGCCGGTCGAGAACCCGGACTGATCTAGAAACAGACCGAACCATCGGCCTTCTCGGACCCGGAAGAAAGATCGAGACGATCTCCGTAGTGCGCGACGACAAAGCTGGGCAGGCATGGACGCCCATGGGTCATGTCTTCCTTCCACTGGACGAAAACATACCCGTTAGCGGTCGGCTCGAGGACCGCCACGAAGCGCCCCGGAAGCACACGAGATACCGAATGTCCGGCAATCATGCGGAAGCGCAGATAATCGCCGTAAACGTCCCCACCACGAGCCTTACGCAGCAGTGCGTGATTGCGTGGAGGCTCGGCGCCCAGATAGCGAACAATCTCGCCCTTCTGGATGAGGATGCTCGCGCCCAGGCAAATGGAATTTTCGTCCGGATCAGGCGGACAGTAATATCCGTCGTAATCCGCAGGGTCGTCATGCAATTCGAAGACCGCCGCGAATACTTCGGGCTCGTCGCTTTCTTCGGTGTCGGTCGCCCCGGTCGCGCTGGCAGCAAACATCGCTGCGGCGAGAACGGGGAATAACCGCATCAGACCGGATCTTGCGCCGTGCCGCTGACGGTCCAGGTCTGGCCCTTGCCGAGCAGCTTGGCGAGATTGGCCTCCTTGCCCTCGCTAGCTTTCTTGCGTTCGGCGATGACCGCATCCTCGAAGGTCGGACGCGGATCGTCGTAGAGCACACCGAGTGCCATCGGGAACGGGCCGAAGGGCATTTCGATCAGCATGTGGGCGACCGAGCGGTTGGTGACGTCGTGGACGATCACGCCGGCCGCTTCCCAGTCGCCATCGGTCACATCGACGACTTCGAGGCTGAGCGTTTCGCGGTTCAATGCGATGCCCTTGGTATCATTGGCGAACAGCATTGGCTTGCCTTCTTCCAGCCATAGCTGGCGATCCTCGGCGCCCTTCGGCGCGGCGAAGTCGTTGAAGACATCCTTGTTGTAGACGATGCAGTTCTGGAAGATCTCGATGAAGGCCGCGCCCTTGTGCGCGTGGGCCGCCTTGAGAACATCGGGCAGGTTCTTCGACACGTCGAAGCCGCGGCCGATGAAGCGCGCACCGCTGCCCAGCGCGAATGCTGCCGGGCGGGCGGGATGGTCGTAGCTGCCGATCGGGGTCGAGGGCGACTTGGTACCCTCGCGGCTGGTCGGCGAGGCCTGGCCCTTGGTGAGACCATAAATCTCGTTGTTGAACAGCATGATCTGCATGTTCACGTTGCGGCGCAGGACATGCATCAGGTGGTTGCCACCGATGGAAAGGCCATCGCCGTCACCCGTCACCAGCCACACGTCGAGGTCCGGATTGGCGAGCTTTGCGCCGGTGGCGAAAGCAGGCGCGCGGCCGTGGATCGTGTGGAAGCCGTAGCTCTCGATGTAATAGGGGAAGCGGCTCGAGCAGCCGATGCCGCTGATGAATACCGTGTTTGCAGGGTCTGCACCCAGCTGCGGCAACGTGCGCTGCACGGCCTTGAGGATCGCATAGTCCCCGCAACCCGGGCACCAGCGGACTTCCTGGTCGGTTTCCCAGTCCTTCAGAGTGGTTTCGATCTTGGCGGGAGCGTTCATTTCGCGCCTCCTTCCGTGCTGGGAAGCTGCTGGTCGTTGGCGGGTACCTGCCCGCCTTCGTTACCCGGGATGTCGTCGAAGAACTTGCCAATCTCCGCTTCGAGTTCGGCGATCTGGAACGGCTGGCCGCTGGTCTTGGTCAGCGGCTGTGCATCGACGAGGAACTGGTCGCGAAGGACAGTCTTGAACTGGCCGGTATTCATTTCCGGCACGAGCACGTGATCGAAGCTCTTGAGCAATTCGCCCATGTTCTTCGGCATCGGCCAGATGTGGCGCACGTGGATGTGGCTAACATCCATGCCCTTGGCGCGGCAATTGTCGACTGCGCGGTGGATCGGACCGAAGGTCGAGCCCCAGCCAACCACGGCCAGCTTGCCCGAAGTCTCGCCGAGGCAGACCTCCTGATCAGGCACGACGATATTGTCGACCTTCGACTTGCGCAGGTCGGTCATGCGCTGGTGGTTGTCGGGAGAGTAGTCGATATTCCCCGTCAGCTCGTGCTTCTCGATGCCGCCGATGCGGTGCATCATGCCGGGCGTGCCGGGCTTGATCCACGGACGCGCACCCTTTTCGTTGCGCTTGTAAGGAAGAAGCTGCTCGCTGCGTGGTTCGGTGAGGAACTGCGCCGGGAAAGGCTCGTAATCGGCCGGGTTGGGCACCTTCCAAGGTTCGGCGGCATTGGCGATATAGCCGTCGGTCAGCAGCATCACCGGGGTCATGTATTCGACCGCGATGCGGCAGGCTTCGATGGCCACCTCGAATGCATCCGAAGGGCTGCGCGCAGCGATCACCGGCATGGGTGCATCGCCATTGCGGCCATAGACCGCCTGGTAGAGGTCGCTCTGCTCGGTCTTGGTCGGCAGGCCGGTCGACGGCCCGCCGCGCTGCGAGTTGACGATCACAAGTGGAAGCTCGGTCATGATACCGAGGCCGATAGCTTCGGTCTTGAGCGCTATACCGGGACCCGACGAGCTGGTAACGCCCAGCTGGCCCGCATAGCTCGCACCGATCGCTGCGCAGATCGCGGCGATCTCGTCTTCCGCCTGGAAGGTCGTGACGCCGAATTCTTTCAAGCGCGCGAGGTGGTGGAGGATCGCCGAGGCCGGCGTGATCGGATAGCCACCGAAGAACATGGGCAGTTCGGCAAGCTGCGCACCGGCGACGAGGCCGAGGCTGACCGCCTCTGCGCCCGTTACGGTGCGGTAAAGGCCCGGCGCGCTGGGAACGGGGTCGACATGGACCTGCTTGAGCGGCCCTGCCAGCTCGGCAGTCTCTCCATAGGCATGACCGGCATCGAGCGCCGCGATATTCGCGTCAGCGATCTCGGGCTTGGACTTGAACTTCTGCTTCAGCCAGTCGTGGATCGGTTCGCGCGGACGGTCGAACATCCACAGCGCAAGGCCCAGCGTCCACATGTTCTTAGAACGCAACGCATCCTTGTTGCCGAGACCGAAGGGCTTCACCGCTTCGATGGTCTTTTCGCTGATATCGAAGGCAAGCACGTCGAACTTGGCGAGGCTGCCGTCTTCCAGCGGATTGGCTTCGTAATGAGCCTTGTCGAGGTTACGCTTCGTGAAGGCGCCGGTGTCGGCGATGATCAGGCCGCCGGGCTTCAGCGCGGCGAGGTTCACCTTGAGCGCCGCCGGGTTCATAGCCACGAGCACGTCGGGCGCGTCGCCAGCGGTGTTGATCTCGCGGCTGCCGAAATTGATCTGGAATGCGGAGACACCGAACAGCGTGCCTTGCGGCGCACGGATTTCGGCGGGGAAATCCGGGAAGGTCGCAAGATCGTTGCCCGCCAAGGCGGTGGAGAGGGTGAACTGCCCCCCTGTGAGCTGCATGCCGTCACCCGAGTCGCCGGCAAATCGCACGACGATCGCTTCGGGGGATGCGGGGAGGCCGTCTTGCGGCAGGCTGGCGGCTGTTGCCATCCGGTCAATTCCTTGTCGCGCGCCAATGCGGCGCTGTCTCTCGGGGAGCGCCACCTAGGACCCGCCCCTCTCTCTCGCAATGAAGTTTCTCTGCTAGCGGTAAAAAGCGCAGTGGAAAAGCGGGCGCGAGCCGGTTAGTCCCTTTTTGCAACGAAAGGGAGAGAGACCATGGCCGATACCGAACACTTCGTACGCGACGATGTACGCGCCTTTCTCGACATGCTGGAGGCCATGGGCGGCCAGGGCGTAGAGGAAGTCGGCGCCGAGGAAGGCCGCACCCAGATGAAGACTCTGGGCGCGCTTGCCGAAGCACCGGCCCGCGATCTCGCCGTGGTGAAAGACCTCACCTGCCCCGGTCCCGCAGGCGAAATCCCGCTGCGCTTCTACGATGCGAAAGAAACCCGCGAGGCAGGGCCGTGCGTGGTTTTCATCCATGGCGGCGGCTTCGTCATCGGCGATGTCGAGGTCTACAACTCGTTGTGCACCGAAATCGCCTACCGGCTCGACTTGCCGGTCGTCTCGGTCGAATACCGCCTCGCGCCCGAACACCCCTTCCCCGCCGCACCCGACGATTGCGAGGCTGCCGCGCGCTGGATTGCCTCTTCCCCCAAGGAACTGGGCCGCGAAATCAGCGGGCTCGTCATCACAGGCGATAGCGCGGGCGGCAATCTCACGATCGTCACCACCAACCAGCTGGTCAACGATCCTGCCGATGTCCCCGTCATCGTGCAGGCACCGATCTATCCGGTCGCGAGCGATGTGAGCCAGCATTCCAGCCTCAAGCATTTCGCCGAAGGATTCCTGCTGACTGCAGCCAGCATGGCGTGGTTCACCGACCAATATGGCGGTGATGCGAGCGATCCACGCCACACGCCGATGGTCGGCGATTGCTCGAATACTCCGCCGACCGTCGTGTGCACGGCCGGGCTCGATCCCCTGCGCGATTCCGGGCGCGAATATGCCGCGCACCTCATCCAGCAGGGCACCGAGGTGGTTTATCTCGAATTTCCCGGTATCATTCATGGCTTTACGACGCTTAGGAAGGCTATGCCCAGCGGGCAGAAGGATCTCGACGCCTTCCTCGATGCAGTCGAATTGATGGTGGAGCGCTATAAGTGAATGAACTCGGATACCGGCCCTGTGTCGGCGTGATGCTGGTCAACAACGAGGGCCGTGTCTTCGTCGGTCGCCGGATCGACAATCGCGAAGGCGACTGGTGGCAGATGCCCCAGGGCGGCGTCGACGAGGGCGAAGACCTCAAGGAAGCCGCGATGCGCGAACTCGCAGAGGAAACGGGCGCAAAGGCCGATCATGTCTCGCTGGTCGGCCAGACCCGCGAACCGATCCGCTACGACCTGCCCGAGGAACTGATGGGCAAGCTCTGGGGCGGGAAATACCGCGGGCAGGAGCAGATCTGGTTCCTCGCCCGCTTTTCAGGCGCGGACGCGGATATCGACCTCGAAGCGCACGATCCGCCCGAGTTCTGCGACTGGAAATGGGTCGACGCCGAGCAGCTGCCCGAACTCATCGTGCCGTTCAAGAAACGGGTGTACCGCGCGGTCCTCGAAGAGTTCCGCGAACTGGTCTGACCGGCCTTAGTTCGACTGCGGAGCGGCTGCGTCCGGCACATTTGCCTCGGCAGTCACGATTTCGGCGCGCTCGCCAACCGCAATAGCGTTGGCGAGACCGCGCGTTTCGGGGCAGCTTTCGCCACACAGCGACTGGACCTTGGCAAGGCTCAGGCGAGCTTTTTCAAGAGCGCCCTTTTCGGCCAGCGCTTCGCCCTCGCCCGCAATGGCCGCGAGGTTGTCGGGATCGCGGGCCAGAGCCTCGCGGTAATAACGGATCGCCTTGCCCTGCAGTTCGTCTTCGCGGGCAGCGTCGGCGAGATGGAGGAAGATCGGCGTGTAGCCCGGATCGACCGTCAGTGCAGCTTCGAACGCGTCGATTGCGCCCTGCGTGTCTCCGGATGCGAGAGCGGTCTTGCCTTCGGCGATCAGCATGGCTGCGCGCGGTGCCGGATCGCGTTCCTGTCCGACACTTACGCTAGCGGTCATGGCAAGAGCCAGTGAAAGGGCAGCGGCGGCAGGTGCAAAACGCATTATCGTCTCCGGTAGCGATCTCTTCGCGGAAGGCTGATCTTTAGCCATAAGCAAAAAGCTATCACGATCTACCTGCACGGGCGATGAAAAATCCGTCCGTGCCGTCATGGTACGGTGTCAGACGAGTCCCGTTCCCGCGCGGCGAACCGACCGGAAGTTCGAATTGCTGCGCAGTAAAGTCCTGATGCCGCTCGAGAAATGCATCGAACTGAGCTGCGCCCTCTTCGTCCAGAAGCGAGCAAGTCACATAGATGAGGCGTCCGCCGGGTTTCACCAGACGCGCTGCCAAGTCGAGAATTTCGGCTTGGAGTGCGGTTAATCTTGAAAGTTCACCCTCATCAAGCCGCCAGCGGGCCTCCGGGTTGCGACGCCAGGTGCCGGTGCCCGAACAGGGCGCATCGATCATGACCGCATCGGCCAGCCCTTCGAGATCGGAAAGTGCCTCGAACTCGCGCTTCGGGTCGAGCAGGCGGGTCTCGATATTGGTCGCACCGGCGCGTTCGGCACGCGGTGCGAGGCGCGAGAGCCGGTTGCGGTCGGTATCGGAAGCGACCAGCTTGCCAAGATTGTCCATTGCAGCAGCCAGTGCGAGCGTCTTGCCCCCTCCCCCGGCACACAGGTCGATCACGGTTTCACCCGGCTGAGCACCGACGGCAAGGCAGGCGAGCTGCGAACCGGTGTCCTGAACCTCGAACTTGCCTTCACGCCATTCGGGCCATTGCTCCACCTGAGTGCCAGGCTCCAGCCTGAGACCGTTAGGGGCATCGGTGTTCGCCGCTTCGACCGGCAGGACCAGCGTTCCGCGTTCGGCCTTGAGGGTGTTTACGCGCAGGTCGAGCGGTGCACGGCCCAGCAGTGCGTCGGCCTCGGGGCCAGCAATATCGGATTTGGCGAGCCGGTCACTCAGCCAGACGGGCGCTACACCGCCGTCGGCAGGCGCTTCGCCTTGCCCAATCGTCTGGGGACCATAGTTCGAACCATCGAAGAGTGGCGCAATGCTCTCGTCGGTTTCCGCGAGCCTCAGCATGGCGGCGCGGCCGCTCGGTGGGACCGGCCCGCAGGCACGGATTGCAGAGAACACCAGCTCGCGGATTGCGCGGCGATCCTTGGAGCCGGCGAAGCGGTTGTTGCGAAACCAGTCGGCGAGGATCCGGTCGGCAGGTGCGCCTTTCGACTTCGCCGCCTCGATGATCGCATCGAGCAGCTCGATCGAGGTCTGGACACGTGCAGCGGGTGTCATCGGCCCCGGCTCCGGTCAGCGCGTCGGATAGTTCGGCGCCTCGCGGGTGATCGACACATCGTGGACGTGGCTCTCGGTGAGGCCTGCGTTGGTGATGCGAACGAACTGCGCGCGCTTGCGCAGGTCTTCGATCGTGGCGCTGCCGGTATAGCCCATGGCCGCCTTGATACCGCCGACGAGCTGGTGAACGACCGCTGCTGCAGGGCCCTTGTAGGGCACCTGGCCTTCGATGCCTTCCGGCACGAGCTTCTGCTGTGACACGTCGGCCTGGAAATAGCGGTCGGCACTGCCGCGCGCCATCGCGCCCACGCTGCCCATGCCGCGGTAGCTCTTGTAGCTGCGGCCCTGATAGATGAAGGTGTCGCCCGGAGCTTCCTCGGTACCGGCAAGCATGGAGCCGACCATGATGCTGGAAGCACCTGCCGCCAGCGCCTTGGCAGCATCGCCGCTGGTACGAAGGCCGCCATCGCCGATGACCGGCACGCCATGCTTCTCGGCAGCTTCGACGCTGTCCATGATCGCGGTAAGCTGCGGCACACCGACACCTGCGACGACGCGCGTGGTGCAGATCGAGCCCGGACCGATGCCGACCTTCACTGCGTCCGCACCTGCGCCGCACAGTGCCTTGGTCGCTTCGCCGGTCGCGACGTTGCCCGCGATGACCTGCACCGAGTTCGAGAGCTTCTTGACCCGCTCGACAGCCTTGGAGACTTCCTTGTTGTGGCCGTGTGCCGTGTCGATGACGACGACGTCCACGCCCGCATCGATCAGCGCCTCGGTACGCTCGAAGCCCTTGTCCCCTACGGTCGTTGCCGCAGCAACACGCAGGCGGCCCTGCTCGTCCTTGGTGGCGTGCGGATAGGCGACGGCCTTCTCGATGTCCTTGACGGTAATGAGGCCGACGCAGCGACCGCCATCGTCGACCACCAGCAGCTTCTCGATCCGGCGCTGGTGCAGGAGGCGACGCGCTTCTTCCTGGCCGGTGCCGAGCGGCACGGTGGCAAGGTTCTCGGTCGTCATCAATTCGCTGACGGGCTGGTTCGGATTCTCGGCAAAGCGCACGTCGCGGTTGGTGAGGATGCCAGCCAGCTTGCCGCTGCGGTCGGTGACGGGAATGCCGCTGATGCGATTGGCGGTCATGATCTGCTGCGCATCGCCCAGCGTCGCATCGGGATGGATTGTAATCGGGTTCACCACCATGCCGCTTTCATAGCGTTTCACAGCGCGAACCGCAGCAGCCTGCTCGTCCACCTCAAAGTTGCGGTGAAGGACACCGATACCGCCCAGCTGCGCCATGGCGATCGCCATGTCGGCCTCGGTCACCGTGTCCATTGCAGACGAGATGACGGGAATGTTGAGCTCGATCTCGCGCGTCAGCCGCGTGGCGGTGTTCGCCATCGAGGGAAGGATATCGCTCTCGGCCGGACGCAGGAGAACGTCGTCGAAAGTAAGACCGAGGGGAATGTCGAGATGTGCCACGTGGAGAATCGCCTGCCGGGGTGAAATGTGGCGGCCCATGTAACGACGGTTTGTGAAACTAGCTAGTGCCTCTCGGAATTCCGCCGAATCCAGCCTACTCCGCAGTCCACCCGCCATCGACGCTCCAGTTGGCGCCGTTCACATTTTGCGCCTCGTCGCGGCACAGGAATGCGGCCAATGCGCCGATTTCCTCGGGCTGGACGAACTTCTTGGTCGCTTGTTTCACGAGCAGTACGTCGTTGATGACTTCCTCGCGCGTCATGCCGCGGGCTTTCATCGTGTCGGGGATCTGGCCCTCGATCAGCGGGGTCCAGACGTAGCCGGGGCTGATGCAGTTCGCGGTCACGCCGAATTCGGCGAGTTCGAGCGCGATGGTCTTGGTGAAACCGTCCACCCCGTGCTTGGTCGCATTGTAGGCGCTCTTGAAGGGCGAAGCGACCTTCGAGTGCGCGCTGGCGGTATTGATGATGCGGCCCCAGCCCCGCGCTTTCATGCCGGGCACGACGAGCCGCGTGCAATGAAACACTGCCGAGAGGTTCAGCGCGACGATCTTGTCCCATTTATCGAGCGGGAAATCCTCGACCGGCGAAACATGCTGCATGCCGGCATTGTTGACCAGAATGTCGATGTCGCCCGCCTCGGCCATCATCTGCTCGACCTGGCCCACGTCGGTAAGGTCCGCACCCGAATGCGTCGCGCCCAGTTCCTCGCACAGCGCAGCGATTTCAGCCTCGTCTCCGAAGCCGTTGAGGACGACCTTCGCGCCTTCTCCGACAAGCGACCTTGCGATGGCTAGACCAATGCCGCTGGTCGATCCGGTAACAAGTGCGCGCTTTCCTTCGAGAAACATTTGGCTCTCCGAGCGTTAGGGATACAATCGACCACGGCCATCGCGCACATGCGCGGTTCTGTAAAGCGGCCAATGATGGGGGAATACGATGCGTCTCAATCCGTTCAATAGCGATAACATCAAGGTCCGTTCGAGCGGTGGCGGGGGCGGCGTCGGTAAGGCCGGCGGGATTGGCTGCGGCACCATTGTCCTCGCTGCCATCGGATATTTCGCTTTCGGCCTCGACCCCATGCAGACGATCTCGACCGTCGAGAGTGTACAGCAGACCGGCCAACAATCCGCCCCGGCAAGCACCAACGAGCAGGAAATCTGCAATTCGAGCGAATATGCGCTCGAGGCCTGCAACGGCCTGCAGTCGCTCAACCAGACATGGGCGCGCGTTTTCCAGGAAGAGGGCCTTGGCGACCGCTTCAAGCAGCCCACACTCGATCTCTTCCGCAATGGCCGCGTAACGACCAACGGCTGCGGCAGCGCGACCTCGGCCTCGGGGCCGTTCTACTGCCCTGCCGACCAGACGATTTACATCGACACCAGCTTCTACGACCAGCTCGCTCGCATGGCCGGCAATCGCGGGGACTTCGCGCGCTATTACGTCCTCGCGCATGAATACGGTCATCATATCCAGACGATTACCGGTATTTCGGGCCAGATCCGCAGCGCCCAGCAGAGCGCCAGCAGGACGCAGGCGAACCAGCTCCAGGTCCGCATGGAACTGCAGGCCGATTGCTATGCCGGTGTCTGGGCGGGCCGGAACCGCAATTTGATCGAGCCCGGCGATATCGAGGAAGGCATGCAGGCAGCCGCCGCCATCGGCGATGACCGGCTTACGGGCGGGCGCGTATCGTCCGAGAATTTCACCCACGGCACCAGCGCCCAGCGCAGCCAGGCACTGCGCCTCGGCCTGCAGGGTAACGACAAGGCCTGCGACGAGATCACCGTGGTTCGCTAGACCCACCGCAGAAACGAAAAAAGGGGCGCGACCAGCGATGGCCGCGCCCCTTCCTTTTGACGTCCGGGAAATCAGGCTTCCGGAGCTGCCTCGTTCTGGCCGACCCGCGACCATTCGACATTGCGCGTGGCGTACATCACTCCTGCCAGCGCGAAGAACATCGTCACCGACCCGACGATCAGCGAAGCCGCTTCGAGGCTAAGCAGGACATAGAGCCCGGCATAGAGGATAGAGAGCAGCACGCCGATAAAGCCTGCGCGCTTCCATCCGCCAAGCACCGCCGCGCTGTAGGCCGTCAGCAATCCGATGATCGCGGCGCTGGCAACGACATAGGCGAGAGCGAAACCGACTACCTCGGCAAAGGCGAGCAGCAGCACGAAAAACAGCACCAGCCCTGCACCGGTCAGCAAATATTCCGCCGCCGCAACCCGCGCACCGCCGACCACGTCGAACAGCAGGAATGCAAGGAAGGTGAAGCCGATGAACAGGAAGCCGTATTTCACGCTGCGATCCACCTGCGCATAGATATCGGCAGGTTCGACCATACTTATCGTGGCAGACTTGCTGGTGCCTGCCTGGCTGTCTTCCATACGGTCGTAGCTGGCATCGCCGACGGTACCGATATCGCGCACCGGAGGCAGGTCCTCCTGCGTGACCATGGATTGGCCGAGGGCGAGATTACCGATCGACCAACTCGCGGCAAAACCTTCGGAAGAGATGTCGCTGCTGTCGGGCAGGAAGCTGCCGCCGAAGCCGGGATGCTGCCACGTGGACGATACTTTCCAGTCGGTCTGCCCGCCGCGCGGGACGAGCGTGAGCGAGCGGCTGCCACGGATCGTATAGGCATATTCGACCGGTAGCGGACGACCGTCCGACCAGTCGATCGTACCACTGAAACCGGCGCCTCCGCTGGAGCGTACGCCTTCACCCGGCTCGAGCTCGATGCGCTTTCCGCCGACGCGCACATCCGCCACGGCGCGCAGCCCCCGGGGATCGGAGGTGCCGAAGCGGATCTGCGTCTCGTCCAGCAGCAGCTGGTCACGGGTCACGCCGAAGCGCGAGAGATCCGAGGGCATGACGAAACGCGCCTCACCATCCATCTTCGCGAGGTAGATGACCGTCTCGTAGAGCGCCTTCTTCTTGCGCTCGGGCTGGAGCTCCGTCTCGATCGAGTGCCTGTCCGGCGACAGGAACAGCTGCTTGCGGATCGTCTGCGTGCGGGTGGCAGCAATGCCGTTGACCGTCTCGTTGGTCACGCGCTGCTCTTCATAGGGAATGACGAGGACCGGCCCGGAAACGACCTGCGCCCCGCCCGATCCTGCAGTGATTGCATCCTGAGCTACTCGCGCCTGGTGCTGCCTGTCGGACACCAGGCCGTAGACCATCAGCAGGGGTATCATCAGGACGAACCCGACCAGTCCGGTCAGGAGAAGTTTGAAACCGGGGGACCTTTCTTGCATCGCTCACCTCCATCGTTAGTGCGATGAAACGTGCTTTGTGAGCGACGAACTGAATGCCCATTGAATTGCGCGCAGATGAACGGAAACGGCCGGCGCATCGTTGCACCGGCCGTCGGGGTACGCAGGACCCGCAGTCCCTGCGCCAGTTATTTCTTCTTGTTGAGCTCTGCGATTTCCGCATCGAGCGACCGCAGCGCCTCGGCGCGCTCTTCAGCGCTCAGGGATTTTTCTGCGGCAATCGCGGCACGGGCCGATTTCATTGCGCTCAGTGCGAGCTTGTCGGCAGCCGTTTCGCAAACGAACAGCGTCGTCTTGCCTTTGGCGTCGGTTTTCGACGTGACCGGCGAGTTCTCGTCCTTGCAGCTCACAACGACTTCCGGAGCCATCTTGCCGGCTTCCTGGGCCTCGGCAACGGCGAGGCGGATTTCGCGGCGAAGCTCGCCCTTCTCGCCAAACTGTTCGCGGACCTTGTCCATCTCGACACGGAATTCGCCGCCTTCGGCAAACTGTTCGCGCAGCTTGGCCATCTCGGCGCGGAGCTCTGCCTTGTCGGCATCGCTCATTTCGTCCCATTCCTTGCCGTTGACGACGATGCGGCGCTTTTCGATGCGGCGTTCCTTGCCGTCCTCTTCCATCTCGCGCTCGATCTCGATGATTTCGCGCCGAGCTTCTTCCATCTCGACTTCGGCTTCGGCGAGTTCGCGCTCGGCCTCATCGAGTTCGCGCTCGATCTCCACCATTTCCTCGGTGACTTCCTCGCGCTCCTGCCATTCTTCCGCCACTTCTGCGGCAGACACGGATGCGATCAGCGACGGTGCGACGCTATCCGCGTAGCAAACCGATGCGGTGAGCGGCACGGCCAGGAAAGCCCCGGCGATTGCGGCGCGCCCGGTAAGGCGGCGACGCGGTGAAATATCGGACATGGATAAGCTCCTCAAACGATGGATTATCGACTTGTCCCCCAGAACCGGACAGGCCATCGGCGCGGCCAGCGCAGGGCGCGGCGCGATTGCCGGAAGGCGCGCGAAATCGGCGATGACACTTGCGTAGGTGGCACGTTCCTCGCGAGAACGGGCCGCCACGACGCGGGTGTCGCAGAAGGCTTCCTGGTCGCGCCGCAGCGCATTCCAGCCAAGATAGCCAAGCGGATTAAACCAGTGGATCGCGAACAACGGCTGCACCGCCATGTTGACGATCAGGTCGCCTCCGCGATGGTGTGCAAGCTCGTGAGCGATGGCGAGATCGCGGGCCTGGCGGGCGCGGCTTGTCATGAAGCCTTCGGGCAGCGCGATGACGCGATCGATCACGCCGAAAGCCATCGGGCCGGAAATGGCCGGGGTCTCGATCAGGCGGATCGAACCGACCTCACCCACAGCACGCGCTTCGGCTAGCAATTCGCGGCGCAGCGCAAAATACTGCCAGAAGCGGCGGACCAGCATCACGACGGCGCCACCCAGCCAAAGCAGGAGCAGCGGGGTGAGGAAGTCGACCGGTTCGGCCGCGGCCGCCACGACCGTGGGCGCCGCGGCACCGGGCTCTGCAATCGGCATGACGATCGTTTCGGTGGTCATCGTGAAATTCGTCTCGGCCTCGCGCACAGTCTCGGCCAGCGGGCGCATCCACGCAGGAAGCGTGAACGGCGGCACGAACAGGCGAGCCAGCGGCAGGAACCACAGCGCATAGGCAGCGCCTGCACCGAAATGCCGGGCGACGGGGCGGCGCAGCAGCATGACGAGTGCGATCAACGCACCGGTCCACAGCAAGGTGTCGAACAGGAACCAGTCCCAGTATTCCCTCAGGAGATCGGTCATTTCCGCATCTCCTTCAGCAGCGCCTCGATTTCTTCGAGGTCGGCATCGGTCAGAGCTTCGTTCTCCGCCAGATGGGCGAAGAGCGGTGCCGCCCGTCCGCCGAACAGGCGATCGACAAGGCGCCGGCTTTCGCCACCGACATAGTCGGAGCGTTCGACCAGCGGATGGTAGAGGAACTTGCGGCCCTGAGGCTCGGTGCCGACCGCGTTCTTGGCCACAAGGCGGCTGAGAAGCGTCTTCACCGTGGGGATGGACCAGTCGTTGGCAGCGCAAACGCGTTCGCAGACCTCGGCAGCGGAAAGCGGGCTCTTGTCCCACAGCGCTTCCATGACCGCGTGCTCGGCTTCACTGATGCGGTCTCCCGCTCCCTGCTTGCGCTTAGCCATCAAGAATCACTCCCACCAGAAACACGTTCGATTACGCCTGTAGACATAACGATTACGAATGTAAACATGAAGCGTCGATGAACGCTTGTTCAGGAAGCGCTCGGTGCCTGTGCTGTGCAAGGTGCGATCTGCGCGGAAGCGTCAGAATTCGATGGACGACAGGCAGCAGGCCGTTATCCTCGACCTCATGATTGCACGCTTCCTTGCTCCCCTCGTCCTGCTTGCAGCCCCGCTATCGGCCCAGGAGGAGGCTGCGCCACCGCCCGAAGCGATGGAAGAATTCGAGACCGTCCTTGTCGTGCTCGAGACCACCATGGGCGATATCACCGTGGCCCTGGAGACCGAACGCGCGCCCATCACTGCGGGCAACTTCCTGCGCTATGCTGAGGAAGACCGTTTCGACGGAACGATCTTCTACCGCGCGATGCACCTCAACTGGGGCGAACCGCCGAACGGCTTGCTGCAGGGCGGCACGCAGAACAATCCGGACCGCATTCTCGACGGCATTGCCCACGAACCCACCAACGAAACAGGCCTCAGCCACACCGATGGCGCGCTCTCCATGGCGCGGCTAGATCCGGGTACGGCGACGGGCGATTTCTCGATCATGATCAAGGACCAGAAGGGTCTCGACGCCCAGCCCGACAGCGACGATCCGAACCTGAAGGCCGGTTACGCCGTCTTCGGCTACGTTGTCGACGGCATGGACGTGGTCCACGCGATCCATGACAGCCCGCGCGATCCGGAGGCGGGCGAAGGCTGGATGAAGGGCCAGATGCTTGCCGAACCGGTGACGATTGTCGACGTTCGGCGCGTGGAGCCTGTCGAAACCGACTAGCGGCCCGCAGCTGCCATCCGCTCGTTCAGCAGTTCGAGAAACTCTTCGAACTCGTCATGCGACCTGAAGTTCTGTGATGCAGCGCGAATCTTTTCACCGCCGCGGCCGACGATCTCGACGCTGAACTTCCCCTGATATTCGTCCAGCTCGATGTCCTTGATGAGCGCATACTGGATGCGTGTCGGGGTGCGCAACAAGACACCCGAAGTGCCTTCGACCGCGTTCGCGTCCAGCGTCAGGTAGCTCTTCCCGCTTAGGCTTGCAATGAAACCCGCACCGCCGACGAGCGCCCAGCCTCCAGCCGAAAGGGCCAGCACGCCAAAAAAGATGTCCGCTCCGAGCGGGCCAAGCTCGATGATGCCGTTGAGGATCAAGCCGCGCGGATCGGTCACTTCATAAGCGAGGAACGCAGCGACCGCTCCGAAAAAGAGCAGGCAGAAAAGCATGAGCAGCGGATTGGGCGTCACATCGAATTGGCGCGCGCTCGCTGCCGGCGGGGCGGCGGCAAGGCTATGCCGAGGCGTTTGCCCGAAACCCTGCTGCATTCCCGCTGGGCCTGTTGCTATCTCACCAGGTGCGAGACCCTTGCGTCCGAAACCCATGATTGCCCCCGTCTTTCAAATACTTGAAAGCGCCGAATAGACCGGGGACGTAAACTTATCGTTGCCGCGGGTTTTTCAGCAAACCTCGGCGGTATTTTCAGGAATGGGTCCGGGCGGCACGCGCGCGGGGCTCATCCAGAAGGGATCGGACTTGAGGCGGTGGCTGTCGCCATAGGCCTTGGCGAGGGCCGCGAAGAGTTGCGGGTCGTACGCTTTCAGATCGGAATGGTTCAGGATGCGCCGACCGTCGAAGGACTGGATACGGTTCGAATTGAACCAGAACTGCGTGCCTTCCGCCCAGTATTCCTGGATCGTAGTGGTGTTGTATTCCTCGAACCACAGGCCGGTGGCCAGCGCATTGGCGTAGGCACCCTCGACTTCGGCATAAAGCTTCGGATCGGTCGCCTGGATCGCATCGAGCACGAGATGCGCCAACTCGTGGACATAGATGGTCTCGCCGTAATAGCGGCTCGACGGCAGTCCCAGCACATCTTCCGCCCCATCTGCCATCCTTTTGCCGCCGATGGCGCGGGCGCGTTCGTCCCAATACTGGCGGTCGGTCTTGGCACCGACGCGCGCATCGTAATGCTTGAGCTCGCACCGCGTCAGCCGTGGATCGTCACGAGCGGGTTTAGTCCAGCTCGCCTTGTCCGGAAGGTCCAGCAACGCCTCGTCCTCGGCGATGATGGCGATGCGGTAGTCGTTGGCGGCGAGCCATTCGGCGAGGTCAGGCCGGTGGGAGAACATACCGCGCGTCATGTCGCGCGCTGCAACCAGTGCTTCGTCCGGCACTTGTCCGGACGACAGGATAGGAATGCCGCTTGCGTCTAGGTGCTTCGCATAAAACGCTTCGGCGCCCAGCCCTGTGGGAGGCGCGCCGGGAAGTGTCGTACAGGCCGAAAGCGAAATGGCGGCGAGAACGAGGCCTCGCCGCCATTGCATCAGTAAACGCGCTTTTTCGGCTCGATGTACTTCACATCGTCGGTGAGCGTGTATTCGTGGACCGGGCGGTAGTCGATCTTCACGCCGCCGCCGTTGCCGCCCCAGCCATCGAACCAGGCGATGGTGTGCTTCATCCAGTTCTTGTCGTCGCGATCGGGGAAGTCCTCATGCGCATGGGCGCCACGGCTTTCCTTGCGGTTTTCGGCCGATGCCATGGTGACATTGGCCTGCGCCATGAGGTTGTCCAGCTCGAGCGTTTCGATGAGGTCGCTGTTCCAGATCAGCGAGCGGTCGTGGACCTTAACATCGGCCATGCGCTTGTTGACGTCCTTGAGGACCTCGACGCCTTCGGCGAGCAGCTTGCTGTCGCGGAAGACGGCAGCGTGCTTCTGCATGCCCTTCTGCATGTCGGCCCGCAGCGCCGCGGTCGGCGTGGAGCCATCGGCATAACGGAAGTGGTCGAGACGCGAAAGCGCGAGGTCCGCGCTATCCTTGGGAAGCTCGTCATGGCTGACGCCCGGCTTGACGATTTCCTTGAGGCGATGGCCGGTCGCGCGGCCGAAGACCACGAGGTCGATCAGCGAGTTCGAGCCGAGGCGGTTTGCACCGTGGACCGAGACGCAGGCCGCTTCGCCGACAGCGAACAGGCCGGGGACGATCTTTTCCGGGTCCTTCGGATCGCCTGCCATCACTTCACCGTGATAGTTACAGGGGATGCCGCCCATATTGTAGTGAACCGTCGGGGTGACCGGCAGCGGCTGCTTGGTCAGGTCGACGCCTGCGAAGATCTTTCCGCTTTCGGTGATGCCCGGCAGGCGCTCGCCCAGCACCTTGGGATCGATGTGATCGAGGTGCAGGTAGATGTGGTCGCCATCGGGACCGACGCCGCGGCCTTCGCGCATTTCCAAAGCCATCGAACGCGACACGACGTCGCGCGATGCGAGGTCCTTGGCCGACGGGGCGTAGCGTTCCATGAAACGCTCGCCTTCGGAGTTGGTGAGGTAACCGCCCTCGCCGCGCGCGCCTTCGGTGATGAGCACGCCCGCGCCGTAAATACCGGTCGGATGGAACTGGACGAATTCCATGTCCTGCAGCGGCAGGCCTGCACGCAGCACCATGCCGCCACCGTCGCCGGTGCAGGTGTGGGCGCTGGTCGCGGTGAAGTAGCAGCGGCCATAACCGCCGGTCGCAAGGACCACGGCCTGGCTGCGGAAACGGTGGATCGTGCCGTCGTCGAGGCACATGGCGATGACGCCGCGGCAAACCTTGCCGTCGGGGCCGTCTTCCATGATCAGGTCGAGCGCGAAATACTCGATGAAGAAGTCCGCGTCATACTTCAGGCTCTGCTGGTAGAGCGCGTGGAGCATCGCGTGGCCGGTACGGTCGGCAGCGGCACAGGTGCGCTGCACCGGCGGGCCTTCGCCCATGTTCTGCATGTGGCCGCCGAACGGGCGCTGGTAGATCGTGCCGTCCTTGTTGCGGCTAAAGGGCACGCCTGCGTGCTCCAGCTCGTAGACCGCCTGCGGGGCTTCGCGGACCATGTATTCGATGGCGTCCTGGTCGCCAAGCCAGTCGGAGCCCTTCACGGTATCGTACATGTGCCACGACCAGTGGTCGGGCGTGTTGTTGCCGAGGCTGGCTGCAATACCGCCCTGCGCCGCAACGGTGTGCGAACGGGTCGGGAAGACCTTGGTGATGCAGGCCGTCTTGAGGCCGGCTTCCGCGCTGCCCATGGTGGCGCGCAGGCCCGAACCACCGGCGCCGACGACGACGGTGTCATAGGTGTGGTCGACGATGGGGTAGCTGCGACCGCCGATTTCGAAAGTGTCGCTGTGTGCCATCAGGCAGCTCCTCCAAGGGCGATACGGGCGATCGAGACAAGGCCGAATGCGCCGCCGCCGATGGTTGCAAGGTTGAGAAGGGTAAGCGTGGCGAACTTCGTGCCGGCATCGTGGACATAGTCCTCGATCAGCACCTGAAGGCCGAGACGTGCGTGCCAGAAAACGCTGACGATCAGCAGTGCCAGCGCGGTAGCGGGCAGCGTCTGCGAAGCCCAGCCGGACATCGTCGCATAGTCGTAGCCCGGCAGCAGGGCGAGGCTGGTCACGAGGAACAGCATCAGCACCAGATTGCCGATGGCGGTGAAGCGCTGGACCAGCCAGTGGTGTGCGCCTTCATGCGCCGAGCCCAGCCCGCGCACGCGTTTGATGGGGGTGTCGTGTGCCATGATTGCGGCCCCTTAGCGAAGCAGGACGAGGGCCCAGAAGCCCGCCGTCAGAAGGATTGCGATGATGGGCGACAGGATCGACCAGGTCTTGTTGAGATCGAGCTCGTAACCCGCGCCGATATCCAGCACGAAGTGCCGCAGGCCACTCATCATGTGCGTGAAGAACGCCCAGCTGAGACCGACCAGCACGATCATCCCGATGGGCGAGCCCATGAACTCGGCAAAGGTCGCATAAGTGCCGGCACCGCCAGCCATCGCACCCAGCCACCAGAGCAGGACGCCGAGGCCAACGATGGCCATTCCGTCCCCGGTGACGCGGTGGAGGATCGAGACCAGCATGTGCGGGCCCCATTTCCAGATTTGCAGATGCGGTGAAAGCGGGCGGTTTGCCATGCGTTTACGTCCGTTGCCATGAATTTCTGGCGCCTACTTAGCGAAGCTGGCGTCCCACGCAAGGCGCGCGGCCTCGACATTTGACGCAAAGTTTCGAATAGCGTGATGCATGACACGCATTCTACTCACCGGCTCGTCGCGCGGGATTGGCGCAGCGGCGAAGACATCGCTCGAAGCCCGCGGCGCTACCGTGATCGGCCAGGCGACCTCCAGCGACACCACCGACACCGTTCCTGCTGACTTCTGCGAGCCCTTCGCGCCGCAGGAATTGTGGCAAGCCGCCCTCGCCCGCGCCGGCGGCAAGATCGACGTCCTCGTCAACAATGCCGGCCTGTTCGCCCCTAACCCGATCGACCGCTCCGACATCGAATGGCTCGATGCGTGGGAAGACACCATGCGCATCAACCTGACCGCTTCGGCCCAGCTCAGCCGCTTTGCCATCAAGCACTGGCGTGCGCGCGGCTGTGAAGGCCGGATCGTCCATGTCGCCAGCCGTGCAGGGCATCGCGGCGATTCGCCAGCGCATTGGCACTATGCCGCAAGCAAGGGCGGAATGCTGGCGATGCACAAGAGCATTGCGCGAGCATACGCTCACGAAGGGATCTACAGCTTCGCGATCACACCGGGCTTCACCGATACATCTATGGCAGGTGACTATCTGGAAAGCCGTGGCGGTGACGGCTTGCTCGCGGACATCCCGCTAGGCAGGGTCGCCGAGCCCGAAGAAATCGCGAAGATCATCGAATTCTGTGCATTGGACGCCCCGCCCAGCATGACGGGAGCGACGCTGGATGCGAACGGGGCGAGCTATGTACGCTAGATACCTGCTCCCCCTCTCCTTTGCGCTGACTGCTTGCGCCAGTGCACAGGTCGATGCGCCTGCTCAGGACGAGCTGGCTGGCACCACAGCCCCGCATCCGGAGGTCCCGTCGGAACGGTTTGTGGATGCCTGCGAGAAATGGGACGAATGGGCCAAGCCGGCGCAGCCGTTCCGGCTCATGGGCAATAGCTGGTATGTCGGAACCTGCGGGATATCTGCGATTCTGGTGACCGGCGAAGACGGGCACATCCTCATCGACAGCGGTGTGGACGCGGCTGCTCCGCATGTGCTTGCCAGCATCAGGTCGCTCGGTTTCGATCCGGCCGATATCCGCTACATCCTGATGAGCCACGAACATTTCGATCACGTGGGCGGTCATGCCGAATTGCAGAAGGCAACCGGCGCGCAGATCGTGGCATCCGAGCGAGCCGCCCCCGTGCTGGAAAGCGGCAAGGTCGCAGCCGACGATCCGCAAGCCGCTTCCGGGCATCCGGACATGACGCCGGTCGAGGTCGGCAAGGTCGTGTCCGAGGGCGAGACCGTTGAGCTGGGCAATCTCAGCATCACCGCGCACGAAACTCCGGGGCACACGCCGGGTGCGTTGAGCTGGAGCTGGTGGTCCTGCACCCCGCCCGATCAACCGCCGGTCTGTAGCCGGATCGTCTATGCCGACAGTCTCTCCGCTGTCTCCGCGGACGAGTACCGCTTTACCGATCACCCCGAGATGGTCCGCGCCTTCCGCACAAGTATCGACAAGGTGCGTTTCCTGCCGTGCGATATCCTGACCACGCCGCACCCGTCATCAAGCAACATGATCGAGCGTTGGCGCGAGGGCACCTACGGCAAACCGGGAGAATGCCAGCGCTATGCCGACGCCCTGAGCCAGCGGCTCGATGCGCGACTGGCCAAGGAGGCGGCCGAGTGAGCGCGTGGAAACTTTCGGGTGAGGCCGACAAAAAGACCGTCCAGGCGGCGCTGCTTGCACATGAGGATGCGTGGGACTTCCCCGATGAACTTGTCGTCTCCGGCCGCGAAATTGCTGAGGACAAGCCCGACGACTGGATCCTGGAGGTGTGGCTGGACCACAAGCCCACGGCAGCGGACAAGCGTGCGGTCGCATCGCTCTTCGTCGGGAAAGCGCCAGACTTCTCAGCCGAGAAACTTCCCGAACAGGATTGGGTCACGCTGAGCCAGCTGGGCGTCGACCCTATCCGTGCGGGCCGCTTCCATGTTCGAACGCCGGAACATCCCGCCGATCCGGATCTCGTCGACTTCGTGATACCCGCCAGCCAGGCCTTCGGCACGGGCCAACATGAGACCACCGCGGCCTGTCTCGCCATGCTCGACCAGATGAAGCGCGAAGGGCTGGTGGTTCGCAATCACGCCGATATCGGGACCGGAACGGGCCTGCTCGCCTTTGCGGCCATGCATCTCTGGCCAGACGCCAAGGCTACTGCCTCCGACATCGACCACGTCTGCGCCGGCGTGGTCGAGGACAATTGCAACCTCAACGGCATCACAATGGGCGCTGGTTCGGGCGAACTGACAATGGTCATTGCACCGGGGACCGACGACGCGCTGATACAGGCGCGCGCGCCCTATGACCTGCTGATTGCCAACATCCTTGCAGGGCCACTTGTCGGACTGGCACCCGACTTTGCCGAAGTGACGAAACGCGGCGGCAGCCTTCTGCTGGCCGGTCTGCTCCGAACGCAGGAGGCCGAAGTGCGCACCGCTTACCTGAGGCAGGGCTTTCGCCTGGCCCGGCGCGTCACGAACGGTGACTGGTCGATCCTGTGGCTCCGCCGGAGCCATACGCGGTGACCCGCAGGCGGGTGCTTGCATGGGTTGGTGGCATCATCGCCCTGCCCGTGATCGCCCTCGGCCTGTTCCTGCTTGCAGCATGGGTCGGCAGCTCCATCCCGCGAAATGCCGACTGGTCGGAGCCGGAGGACGGCATCCGCATTATGGTGGAAAGCAACGGCATCCACACCGGGATCGTCATGCCGATCGTCAGCTCCGAGAAGGATTGGCGCGAGACCTTCCCCTCCGCAGGAATGCCGCGCGAGCGTGATGGCTGGTTGCCGACCCATGTCGCGATTGGCTGGGGCGAAAAAGAGGTCTTTCTCAACACACCCACTTGGGGTGACCTCAAGGCCAGCACTGCGTTGCGCATCGCTTTCATGGGCGGTGACGGGCTGATGCGCGTCGGCCACTACGTGAACCCGCGCCCCTCCGAATATCACCGCTACCTGACCCTGCGCCCGGAAGAGTATCGCAGGCTCGTCAGCGAGATCGAGGCTGCCCTTCCCCCTTTGCCCGAGAACGAAGAACGGTTCAGTTACGAGAGCTTCGAAGTGGGTGCACGCAATTACGATGCGCGCGGCCGTTATACGCTCTCGAACACCTGCAACCAATGGGTCGGAGATGTGCTCGCGCGGTCAGGAGTACGCATGGGATACTGGACGCCGCTGGCAGGCGGCGTGATGAAATGGGTGGACGATCCGACTGCCGACTAGGCGACGTCGCCGTCCAGCCCCTCGTGATAGCTGACTACTGCGCGGGTGACCGACTGCATCATCTCGAACCGCGCTGCATAGGATGTGGTCGTGCGCCCGATGAGCACCGCGATCGTGTACGTCGTGCCGTCAGGCGCGGTGAGTATGCCTACATCGTTGTAGCCCGATTGCACCCCATCGAAATACTGGCCGGTCCCGGTCTTGTGCCCGAAGCTCCAGCCTGCGGGAACGCCGCCCTTGAGGCGCTTCGGCCCGCTCTTGGTCTCTTCCAGTGTCGCGAGCAGGAGCTTGGTCGAATTGGGAGACAAAAGGTCTCCGCGCGCCAGCCTCGCCAGTGCCATTGAGATACCCTCTGCCGTTGCGCCGTCGATCGGGTCGGAGAGGTAGTCCTCGAAGGCCTGCCGCCGCTCGTTTTCCGGCACCCTGTCGCGCGCCTCGTAAAACGCGTTGCCGGTCGAATAGGCCTGCCGCCATTCGAGGCCCGCAATTGCGCTCTGCTTGTTGCGCTCGTCAGTGCCGAACTGCACACCCTCGATGCGATTACGCCTGAGGAATCCTTCGACCGCCTGCGGACCGCCGATACGGCGCAACAGACGGTCATTCGCGGTATTGTCGCTCTTTGTGATGGCGCGGTCCAGCAGGTCACGATAGTCGCTGGTGAATGCCCCGCGACGCTTCACGATATCGCGGATCGGCTGGTGGAACACGGTCAGGTCACGCTGGCGGATCGTTACCATCTCATCGAGCGAAAGAGCGTCCTCGTCGGCAAGGTCGAGCGCGGTCATCGCAACCCACAGCTTGCTCACGCTTTGCTGCGGGAATGGCGTTTCGCCCTGATAGGAGATGGTGGCGAGATCGCTTGCCTTGGTCACGGAGATACCGGCAGCTCCCTCGAAGCCCTCACCTATGCCCTTAAGTTCTTCCTGCAATGCGAGCTGGGCATCGGTCAGCCGCGGCGGCTCGGGCGGATCTTCCACCACTTGCGGCATCACGCGCTTTTCGAAATCCTGCGGCGTTTCGGCAGGCGTACTGACGGCAGTCGCAAGAACGAGGAAAGCGCCGACAATCAGCACGGTGAGGATCAGGATCGGGGAACGGTTCACATCAACCTAACGGCAGATAAGACAATGGTTTCCCGAAGTTTTCACACGCCATTCGGTTCGTCGTCATCCTCGTCTTCGGACTTGCCATACGAGGCGCTGAAGGCGGCTGCGAATGCGACGCCCAGCGCCAGGCCGATGCCGACGTTCTTGAAAATGATCCCGAAAAGCACGCCGAAGACGAGCCCGAGCGAAATGCCTCGTGCGTTCATCTGCGCTACTCCGCTGCTGCCACGATGGCTGCCCAGCCTGCCTCGTCGATCACCTCGATCCCGAGGTCGGCAGCTTTCTTGAGCTTGCTGCCTGCTCCTGGTCCGGCAACCAGCAGGTCGGTCTTTGCGCTGACCGAGCCGCTGGCCTTGGCGCCAAGGCGTTCCGCCTGCGCCTTCGCTTCATCGCGGCTCATGGTTTCGAGCTTGCCGGTGAAAACAACCGTCTTGCCGCTTACGGGGCTTTCCTTGGTCTCGACCTCGTAACGCGGGGGCGAAACTTCGGAGAGGAGGTCGTCCCACACGGCCTTGTTGTGATCCTCGTGGAAGAAATCTCCCAACGCCTCGACCACCGCGCCGCCGATACCGTCGATCGAGGTCAGCGCCTGGGCGGCCTCCTCGTCTCCGGCATGCGCAGCCTCGGCAACCTCGCGCAAGGCGGGCAATTCGTGGAAATATTTCATCAGGTCGCGTGCCGTCACGGCGCCGACGTGGCGAATGCCGAGACCGAACAGCAGTCTCGCCGCATCCGGCTCGCGTCGCGCCTCGATGCTGTCCACAAGTTTATCCACAGACCGCTCCTGCCAGCCTTCGAGCGCCAGGATGGCGTCACGGCGCTCGCGCAGGCGGAAGATGTCAGCCGGGCTTTCCAGCCAGCCCAGCGCGAAGAATTGGTCGATTGTCTTCTCACCCAGCCCGTCGATGTCGAGCGCGCCGCGGCTGACGAAATGCTTCAGCCTTTCAGTACGTTGGGCGGGACAAATGAGGCCGCCTGTGCAGCGCACATCGACTTCGCCCTCCTCCGCCACGGCTTCGCTGTCGCATTCGGGGCAGTGATCGGGGAAGATGAAGGGCTCTCGTTCGACTTCGCGCGTCAGGTTATCCACAAGCTGTGGAATAACGTCGCCCGCGCGCTGGACGACCACGCGGTCGCCAGGCCTGACACCGAGGCGCGCAATCTCGTCACGGTTGTGCAGCGTGACATTGGTGACGGTGACACCGCCGACGAGAACGGGCGCAAGGCGGCCAACCGGTGTCAGCTTGCCAGTACGACCGACCTGGATGTCGATCGCCTCGAGCGTTGTTTCCGCCTGCTCGGCCGGGAATTTATGCGCCAGGGCCCAGCGCGGCGCCTTGGCGACGAAGCCAAGCCGCTGCTGGTAATCGAGCCGGTCGACCTTGTAGACTACACCATCGATTTCATAAGGCAGATCAGCTCTTTCCCGTCCGATCTTGTCATAATGCGCGAGCATTCCCTCGACGTCATGCACGCGCGTAAAGAGCGGTGAGACAGGAACACCCCACGCCTCGATCTTGCGGACGACCTCTTCCTGCGTCTTGCCGGGAACGTCCGAGGCCGCGCCCCATCCGTGCGCCCAGAACCTGAGCGGACGCTTCGCCGTCACGCTGGCATCCTTCTGGCGGAGCGAACCCGCAGCCGCATTGCGCGGATTGGCGAAGAGCTTGCCGCCGGCTTCTTCCTGCGCCGCGTTCAGCGCGTGGAAGTCCGCCTTGGACATGTAGACCTCGCCGCGGATTTCGAAGACTTCGGGCACGTCGCCGGAAAGCATCTGCGGAATGTCCGCAATATGCGCGACATTGGGCGTGACATCCTCGCCCACCTGCCCGTCCCCGCGCGTAGCGGCTCGGACCAGCTTGCCATTCTCGTAACGCAGCGAGCACGACAGCCCGTCGATCTTGTCTTCCGCCGTGATAGCGACCGGCTCGTCTTCGTCCAGCGACAGGAACCGCCGTACGCGCGCGACCCACTCCTCGACCTCTTCGGCCGAGAAGGCGTTGTCGAGGCTCATCATGCGAACCTCGTGCGTAACCTTTGACAGGGGCGAAGCCGCGATTTCGTGGCCGACTACCTTGGAGGGCGAATCCTCGCGCACCAAGTGCGGGAATGCCGCTTCCAGCTCCGCATTACGCCGAACCAATGCGTCGAATTCCGGATCGGTGATCTCCGGCGCATCCTTGGCATGATAGAGCTTGTTGTGCTTCGCGATTTCGCGCGCGAGGCGCATCAGCTCGTTGGCGGCGTCGGCTTCGCTTATGTCCACAGGCTTGCTCGCGGGCATTTGGTTGATTCCCCTTTCACTCGCTATGCATGAGCTAAGGCACGGGGAAAAGTGCCGTAACGGGGTCGCGGTTTCACAGGTGGGGGAAACTATGATCGACCGTAATCTCAAAGCCCTTTTCATGGTGCTGCTGGGCCTGATGGCCCTGTTCTATGTCGGCCACAACCTGATCAACCTCGCGATAGCACACGAGAATATCGGCTATGTGCTTTCGCAGAAGGATCACGAAATCTATCCGTCCAACATCATGCCCGTGATGGGTCCGGGCGTCGCGTGGATCGTGCTGATCGTGATATTCGCGAGCGAGATCGCCGCTGGTGTGGCCAGCCTTTGGGGCGGAGTGAAATTGTGGACCGGGCGGAGCGATAGCGCTGCCTATTCCAAGGCAATGACTATCGCGAAGCTCGGCTGCGGCCTCGTAATTTTCACATGGTTCGGGCTGTTCAACGTGTTCGGCGGGGCGGCATACAACATGTGGCAGACGCAGATCGGGCACGGCTCGATGGCCGATGCCTTTACCTTCGCCGCTTTCGGGTTCTTCGTGCTGATCTATCTTTGCCAGCCTGAAGCGGCCGACTAGGTTCTAGACGCCTTCGAGCAATCGATCGGCCTGCGCACGCGCTTCGGGCGTGACTTCCGCACCCGACAGCATCCGCGCGATCTCTTCCTGACGGCCTGCCTGATCCAGCAGGGCCACGCTGGTACGCGTTACCGTGCCGTCAGAGCTCTTGGCGATCATGTAATGCGTGCGCCCGCGCGCGGCGACCTGCGGGCTATGCGTGACGGCGAGCAATTGTCCGTCCGATGCCAGCCGTGCGAGGCGTTCGCCGATGGCGCTGGCCACCGCCCCGCCCACGCCGCGGTCGATCTCGTCGAAGATCACAGTTGCCGCTCCGCCCTGCTCGGCCAAAGCAACCTTAAGCGCGAGGATGAAACGCGAGAGTTCGCCCCCGCTGGCGATCTTGTTCAGCGGTGCGAAGTCCGCGCCCGGATTGGTGGCTATGAGAAATTCGACGCTGTCCATGCCGTGAGGTCCCCAGCGTTCCTCCGGCAGTTCGGCAACGGCCGTGTGGAAGCGCGCTGCATCGAGCTTCAGCGGCGCCAGTTCGCGCGCAACCGCTTCGTCTAGCCGCATCGCAGCTGCCACGCGATTGGCATGCAGTGCCTCAGCCGCTGCGCGGTAGCGATTGCCGGCATCCGTCGCTGCTGCTTCCAGCGCATCCAGTTCGGCTTCTCCACCCTCGATGGAATCGAGCTGGCTGCGCATTGTACGCATGACCTCGGGCAGCTCGTCCACCTCGCAGCGGTGCTTGCGGGCGAGAGCGCGTAGTTCGAACAGGCGCGTTTCTGCCTGCTCCAACGCAGCAGGATCGTGGACCAGCGCCTCTGCGGCAGCCTCCAGCTTTTCCTCGGCCTCGCCCGCTTCGATCACCGCGCGGTCGAGGGCTGCAAGCGCCTCGGTGAGAAGCGCATGTTCGGGAGCGATCCTGTCGAGCTTGCGGGCCGCTGCGCGAAGAGAGGCCAGCGGGGAATCCGAACCCTCCCAAAGGTGGCGCAGTTCCTCAAGATCGCCAGAAAGCCGCTCGCCCTTCTGCATGTCGGCGCGCGCTTCGGCGAGCCGTGCCTCTTCGCCCGCTTGCGGTTCGAGCGTGGTCAGTTCGGCCAGATGTGCCAGCAAAAGGTCCTGGTCGAGCTTCGCCTGTTCGAGCGCATCACGCGCTTCGCCCAGTCGTGCTTCGGCTTCGCGCCACTTGGCATGCGCCTGTTCGACACGGGCCGTGTCGGCACCTGCAAAGCGATCCAGCAGCGCGCGATGGCCGCGTGGGTTTACCAGACCGCGATCGTCATGCTGGCCGTGGAGTTCGACCAATGCGCCCGCGACCTCGCGCAGCAGAGCCACGCCCACGCCCTGGTCGTTGATGAAGGCCTTGCTGCCCCCGTCCGCCTTGAGCTGGCGGCGGATGATCAGCGGCTCGCCCTTTTCGATCTCGATATCGGCATCGTCGAGCGCCTCGGCGACTGCCTTGGGAAGCTGGGCGAACTCGAAACTGGCGGAGACGCTGGCCTTTTCCTCCCCGCCGCGGACGAGCCCGCTATCGGCGCGGTTGCCCAGTACGAGACCGAGCGAATCGAGCAGGATCGACTTGCCCGCCCCGGTCTCGCCGGTGAGCACGCCCAGACCGCGCCCGAAATCGAGGTCGAGCGCCTCGATCAGCACGATGTTGCGGATGGACAGGCGGGTCAGCATTTCAGGCTTTTCCTAGCCCAGCCGCGCCCGCCCGTCATCCTCTCGCGTGCAGTTTCAAACAGGCGGGCGCGCCGTACTCTCCTCAGGCTGTGCGGGCCAGTCCGCCTCTTCCTGTCCCTTCGTCTTCCATAGCGAGTAGAGGATACCCGCAAGGATCAGGCCGAAGGTCACGCCGAGGCTGATCCATGCGGGCAGCTTGCCGCCATCGAGCAGGAAATCGGTGACGAAGATCTTGCTGCCGATGAACACCAGCACGGCGGCCAGCGCGTACTTCAGATAGTGGAAACGGTGCACCATCGCAGCGAGCGCGAAGTAGAGCGCGCGCAGGCCGAGGATCGCGAAGATGTTCGATGTGTAGACGATGAAGGTATCGGTCGTAATCGCGAAGATCGCAGGCACGCTGTCGAGCGCGAACACGAGGTCGGCAAGGTTGATAACCACCAGCGCGAGGAACAGCGGGGTTGCCGCACGAACCAGTCTGCCGGTCTTTTCGTCCTCCACCTTCACGAAGAAGTGCTGGTCGTGGAGTTCCTTCGTCACACGCATATGCGTGCTGATCCAGCGGATCACCGGGTTCTTTCCGACGTCCATCGGCTCGTCCCCGGCGAAGAACATCTTGATGCCGGTCACGATCAGGAATGCTGCAAAGATGTACAGCACCCAGTAAGCCTGCGCGAGCAAGGCCGCACCGCCCGCAATCATCAGGCCGCGCAGGACGATCACCGCCATGATGCCCCAAAGGAGCGCGCGGTACTGGTACTTGGGCGGGATCGCGAAGTAGGTGAAGATCAGGCTGATCACGAAGACGTTGTCGATCGACAGCGCCTTCTCGATGAAGAAGCCGGTGAAATATTCCATGCCCGACTGCTCGCCGCGCGCGAACCAGACCCATACGCCGAACAGCATCGCCACACCGATGTAGAAGGCGCTGAGCTTGAGGCTTTCCGAAATCCCGAGCTCGCGGTCCTCCTTGTGCAGTATGCCGAGATCGAATGCGGTCAGCGCGATCACGATCACCATGAAGGCGGCCCAGAACCATACGGGGGTTCCGAGCCAGTCCTGTGTGAGAAGCTCCATCATTCTTTGTAGCTTTCAATGGGCGCAGCCGTTTGCGGCAGCGCGATCTTGAGGAGAAAGTATCCAGCCAGAGCCGCCATCGTTGATCCGGACAGCACGCCCAGCTTGACGGCGTCGATCTGCTCGGGCGTCGCAAAGGCGAGGTTGCCGATGAACAGGCTCATCGTGAAACCGATCGCGGCGAGGAGCGAGAGGGCGTGGATCTGGCGCCAGTTCACCTCGTCGGGCAGCTTCGCGAGACCGGTTTTCACTGCCAGCCAGGCAAAGCCGAAGATCCCGAGCTGTTTGCCAACCAGCAGGCCGAGCGCGATGCCGAGAGGCAGCGGGTCGAACAGGGCCGAAGGCTCGATGCCGACGAGGGTCACGCCCGCGTTGGCGAAGCCGAAGATCGGGATGACGAGGAAGGCAACCCATGGATGCAGCGCGTGCTCCATCCGCTCCAGCGGGCCGTGGTCGCTGTCCTTGTCGAGCGGGATGGTCATCGCCGCTGCCACACCGGCCAGCGTCGCGTGGACACCCGACTTGAGCACGAATGCCCACATCAGGATCGCCAGCAGGATGTAGGGAATTGTCGACTGGACCTTCGCACGCCCCACCGCGAGCATCAGCACGAAAACAACGGCGGCCGCGCCCAGCATGCCGGTGTCGAGCTCACCCGAATAGAACAGCGCGATGATCGCGATCGCTCCGATGTCGTCGATCACGGCAATAGCAAGCAGCAATGCCTTGAGCGCTACCGGTACGCGCGGGCCCAGCAGCGACAGGATACCAAGCGCAAAAGCGATGTCGGTCGCAGCAGGGATAGCCCAGCCCCGGATATTCTCGGGGCTATCGAGGTTGAGGCCGATGAACACGAGGGCGGGAATCGCCATGCCGCCGATTGCGGCGATCAGGGGCAGAGAGGCCTTGTTCCAGCTGGAGAGCTGGCCTTCGAGGACCTCGCGCTTCACCTCGAGGCCGACGAGGAAGAAGAACACCGCCATCAGGCCGTCGTTGATCCACAGCAGCAAAGGCTTGTCGATTACGAAGCTTCCGATTGCGGCGACGACGGGAATGTCGAGCAGGCCGGTGTAGGCGGACGCCAGCGGCGAGTTCGCCACAGCCAGCGCCAGCGCTGCTGCGAAAATAAGGACGATGCCGCCCGCCGATTCCTTCTGCAGGAAGTCGCGCAGCATGGGAGCGATTGCTCTGACCATGGAATTTTCCCTCAAGTCTTACGTTAGATGAGCGTCGCGGCACGCCGACGTTTCGGCCATGCCGCGACGTTGCGCTCGCTCAGGCGCCGGCAGGGCGGCGGAGCATACGATGCAGCGCGTCCTTGGCGCGCAGTTTCATCTTCTTGAGGCGGGATATTTCCAGCGTGTCGGGTGATCGCTTGCGCATCTCCATGCGCAGCCGCTCGTCGATCCGCTGGTGAATCTGGGTCAGTCTGAAAGTTCGGGCCGTCATCTCGGTCTCCTTGTTCGAAACGAAAAGGATCGAACAACCGATGGGCCGTCAGGCTGGGAGGGGGATGGGGAAGAGGGCCCGCCAGCACGCATCGGTTGTCCGATGCGGTCCGACATCACGTGGGCTGGAAAGCGCACGCCAGAGGGGCCCGGTCCGCATTGACTAAATGCGACAGGATCGATCCGGTTTCAAGGATTCGAAGAAAATTTTTCCGGGCCGGCTGGCCCGCCGCGGCAAATCAGCTGGCGGAAACGCCTGCCGCGTGGTCTTCGATAAGCTCGTAGGCCTTCTCGTACCATTCGTTGCCCGGATAGTTCGCACCAAGAACGGCAGCATACTTCACCGCTTCCTGTGGGATGCCGAGCGCAAGGCTGCTTTCCGTCAAGCGATAGAGCGCCTCGGGAGCATGGCTGGTGGTCTGGTAGTCGTCGACCACGTTCTGGAAACGGATCTGGGCGGCGATCCACTTGCCCGAGCGCTGGTAATAGCGACCAATTTCCATTTCCTTGCCTGCAAGGTGATCCTGCACGAGGTCGATCTTGAGGCGCGCATCGGCCGCATATTCGGTCTGCGGGAAACGGCGCACCACTTCGCGCAGGGCGAGCAGCGCCTGTTCGGTGATCTTCTGGTCGCGCTGCACGTCGCTGATCTGCTCGTAGTAGTTGAGAGCGATCAGATAATAGGCGTAGGGCGCGTCATTGTTACCCGGATGGATCGACAGGAAGCGCTGCGCCGCCTGGATCGACTTGTTGTAATCGCGCGCGACGTAATAGCTGAAGGAACTCATCAGCTGGGCGCGGCGGGCCCAGGGCGAATAGGGGTGCTGACGCTCCACTTCGTCAAACAGGGCGGCGGCGAGCGGGGCGTTGCCGCGATCCAGCCGGTCCTTCGCTTCTGCGTAGAGCGTCTCCACATCGCGCGCCACATAGGCGGTGTCCTTCGGCGCGCTGCCGGTACCGGCACAGGCCGCAGTCAGGACGGTTGCGGCGACAAGGGTGCCGAAGGCGGGCAGGCGGCGAAAGCGCGAAGTGGTCGTCATAGGGGGGAGCCTATAGCCAGCACCCTGCTGAACGCCAAGTGAAGTTCTGCGCGATTTCCCCGTGTGCGATCACGCCTCGGTAATGGCAGGAGGTGCATCCCACAGCAGGTGGCGCGTCTCGAGCATGACGAGATTGTTTCCGCGAATGATCTCGCCGCGCGTCTTGTACCCGAGCAATTGCTCAGCATCGGTATCGGGATTGTTGGTCAAAACCCGCAGCTCCTCCGAGGTGAAGTCGCTCAGTCCCCTCGCCCGCTCGATGCCCTTGCTGTCATAGATATGGAGGACGTCGCCGCGCGAGAAATCGCCATCCATCGACACGATGTCGTCACGCCGGATCGGCCTGTTGTCATTGGCGATCGCATTGGCGGTGTCTTCGCTGATGACGAGACTTCCGGCCATCTGCAGCCGGTTGGCAATCCAGCTATCCCAGCCGGACAGCGGGTTGGGGTTCGGGATGACCTTGGTCGCACGGCGGCTACCGTTGAGGACGGTGGACAGCGGACGGTCGACTTCGCCCTGTGCGATCCAGGTCGTGACGCCGGCTTCCTGCGCCATGTTGGCTGCCTGAAGCTTGGTTTCCATGCCTCCGGTACCCAGTGTGCTCTTGCCCTTGGTCGCATCCATATAGGGACCGACGTCGGTCACTTCCGGAATGAAAACGGCATCCGGATCGTCAGGGTTGCGATCGTAAAGACCGTCCACACCCGTCAGGATGATGAAATCGGTAGCGCCAACCATCTGGGCAACCTTTGCCGCGAGACGGTCGTTATCCCCGACACGGATTTCCTCGGTCGTGATCGTGTCGTTCTCGTTCACGATGGGCATCACCCCTGCTTCGAGCAGGCGCGCGACTGTGTTGCGCGTGTTGAGGAAGCGGCGATGGTCTTCGAAGTCGCCGAGCGTCAACAGCACCTGCGCGATCTCGAAACCGAATTCGTGTCCGACCTGCTTATAGGCATTGAGCAATAGCGGCATTCCGCAAGCGGCGGCGGCCTGCTTGTCGGATATTCCCGCGCTTTCGGGCGTTTCACCGATGATACGTAGCCCGAGAGCGACCGATCCGGACGAACAAAGGATCACGTCGTTACCCTCCGACCGCAGCTGGGCGACATCTTCGAGGAGGCGCTGGAGGAAACCGTAACGCGGAGTCAGCAATTCCTGATTGGCGAGGAGCGCCGAACCGATTTTGACAACAATATTACGTTTCTTGGTCATATAATGAAAATCTGTCTACCTTGAAATTTCTGTCATACAATGTAGATAGAGATGGTGCACTGCACAACCGCCTTTTTTAAAATATCGAATGCGCAAGTCTTTCTAAGTATTATATCAAGTATAATCTATAAATAGAAATTCGCTTATTTCGATTTAGACCTAATTGAAGAATTACACATAGCGCCAAGAGCGCGGAAACGGAATTCTAAGATCGTAAATTCTATTCTTATTGTCGGATGCGGAAAGATGGGCTCCGCATTACTTTCCCAGTGGATCAGCGGAAGCGAATCCATCACTGTCGTCGATCCAATGGCCAGCGATCTGCCGGAAGGCGTCACGCTCGTCAGCGACCGCAGCCAGGTCTCGGATCAACGCTTCGACTGCATTGTGGCTGCCGTAAAGCCGCAGATGATCGACGATATCATGCCCGAATACGCGGCAAACCTCGCATCCGGCGGATATGTCCTGTCGATCGCGGCGGGTTATTCCGCGACACGCCTGTCGAAACTGATGGGCGATGCCCCCGTCGTTCGCACCATGCCCAACCTGCCAGCGGCAATCGGTCGCGGCGTCAGCGGCATTTGCCCCGGCCCCCATGCCGCTGCCGGTCACATGACCCATGCCGAGGCCTTCATGCGCCGCGCCGGATCGACGATCACCGTCGACAGCGAGGAGAAACTCGATCGTGTGACTGCGGTAGCCGGCTCGGGCCCCGGCTACGTATTCGAGATCGCACGAGCCTATGCCGAAGCCGCAATCGCGCAGGGCTTCGACGAGGAAGAGGCACGCGACATGGTCCTCGGAACCATCGGCGGCGCCATCGCCATGGCCAGCGAACCGAGCGCTCCCGATCTTGAGGAATTGCGCAACTCCGTGACCAGCAAGGGCGGCACCACCGCCGCCGGTCTCAATGCCCTCAACGGCGACGATGGCCTTTCCACCCGCCTGCATGCTACATTGCAGGCTGCCTATGACCGGGCGGTAGAGCTGCGCTGACGACTGTCGCGCCTCCCGTCCCCAAGAAACATCAGAGAGATTTTATGAACGACCAGACACTTGATCCGCAGATCCACGTAGCAACGCTGGGCCGCAATGCGCGCGACGCCGCACGCGGCCTCCTGTCCGCCAGCACGGACGCCAAGAACGCTGCCCTGCGCGAAGCTGCCAAGGCCCTGCGTGACGCGACTGCCGAATTGCTCGAAGCCAATGCCGAAGACGTGAAGAGCGTCGAGGGCAAGAAACCCGAAAGCTTCATCGACCGCCTGCGCCTGACCAAAGACCGCATTGAAGGCATGGCCGGCGCGCTTGAGGAAATCGCCGAGCTGCCCGATCCTGTCGGACGCGAGCTCGCCACGTTCGAGCGGCCCAACGGTCTCACCATCCAGCGCGTCGCCGTTCCGATCGGCGTCATCGGCATGATCTACGAGAGCCGCCCCAATGTCGGCGCGGACGCCAGTGCGCTGTGCCTCAAGAGCGGTAACGCCGTGATCCTGCGCGGTGGCAGCGAAAGCCGCCATTCGACCCGCGTGATTGTCGATTGCATGCGTGCAGGCCTCAAGGCTGCAGGTCTGCCGGAAAACGCCGTGCAGACGGTCGGAACGACCGACCGTGCAGCCGTGGCAGCCCTCCTCAAGGCGGATGAGTTCGTCGATCTCGTGATCCCGCGCGGTGGCCGCGGACTGGTGGAACTGGTGCGGGACCAGGCAAGCGTCCCCACGCTCCTCCACCTCGACGGCAACTGCCATAGCTACGTCCACGAAGCAGCCGATCTCGACAAGGCCGCCGAAGTCATCCGCAACGCAAAACTGCGCCGCACCGGCGTCTGCGGCGCCACCGAAAGCATCGTGGTCGACCGGGCCGTGGCGAAGGAATTCATTCCGCGCCTCACCTCGATCATGGGCAGCGACTGTGAACTGCGCGGTGACGAGGAAGCAGTAGCTATCGATGGCAGCATCAGGCCCGCCACCGATGCCGACTGGAACACCGAGTATCTCGATCCGATCGCCAGCGTGAAGGTCGTGGATGGCCTCGACGAAGCCATCAACTGGGTCGACACGCACTCTTCGCATCACACCGACGCGATCATGACCGAGGACGACGAGGCCGCACGCCGGTTCATGACCTCGATCGACAGCGCGATCGTCATGCGCAACGCCAGCACGCAGTTTGCCGACGGCGGCGAATTCGGCATGGGCGCGGAAATCGGCATCGCGACCGGCAAGATGCACGCCCGCGGTCCTGTCGGACTCGAACAGCTGTGCAGCTTCAAATACCTTGTGCACGGTAATGGTCAGACGCGCCCGTAAGTGAGCGCAAAATCTCGTTAACCATAAGGTAAATCCCTCGCGCTAGAGCCCCCGAATGAACGAATTTGGGGGCTCTGGCCGCATGGCTGCGAATACTGGCAAGAACCGTATCGAAGTGAACGGTCGTCTCGACGCTTTCGGGATCGGTCCGGACGAGAAGCAGCTGCTCGCGCGGATCGGCGAAGAGATCGTTGGCGAGGTCGACTGGATCCTCGAGCCGCTCAAGCCTGCCCTGCTGAACATGCGCGACAGCGATCACCTTTCCGCCAGCTGCGACATCGACGGCACCTGTGCGATCTTCCGCGAGTGGATGGTCAACCGCCTCACGCAGCCGGTCGACGAAATGTGGATGAAAGCCGCTGCCACCGTCGGTAACTGGACGCATGAGAACGGCGCCGTGCCCTATCGCGTGGTTGCCGTGCTGCACCACGTGTTCTCCCGCGCATCGCAGCTTGCGAGCGCCCACGCAGCCGACAAGGAAGACCGCGAAGCCCGCATGCTCGTCCTCGGCGCGATCGACCGGATGACGGCCGAGCTCATGGTAGCCCGCCTCAATCGCATCACCCGGCGTATCGAGGAATCGCGCCGCGCAGAGATCGCTGCGCAGTTCCAGTCTTCCATCGCCGAACTCGTCGCGCAGACCACCCGCCGCTCCGCCGCCATCGGCAAGCTCGCAAGCCGCGCCAAGAGCGCCACGAAGGGCCTCGTCGACAACGCGGTCGAGATCGCCGCCGCCGCCGAACAGTCGGCGCAGGTCATGGGCAATGCCGCGCGCGAAAGCGGCGACCTCGTCCAGAGCATCGAGAACGTGCGCGGTTCCGTCGGCGAGATCAGCCGCGCAAGCCGAGATGCCGCCGGACAGGCCCAGCATGCCAGCGAAGTCATCGACGCACTCGGCAAGGACACACGCGAAGTCGCCCATGTGGTCGACGTCATCCGCGAAGTCGCCGACCTCACCCGCATGCTCGCCCTCAACGCCACCATCGAGGCCGCTCACGCAGGCGATGCCGGCCGCGGGTTCGCCGTGGTGGCAGAGGAAGTCAAAGCCCTCGCCCGCCAGACCGAAAGCGCGACCGACGACATCGTCCGCCGCATTGCCGAGATCCAGGCCTCGGGCGACCGCACGATCAAGGCCAACCGCTCGATCACCGATCACATCGGCGCCGTCAGCTCCTCGAGCGACGCCTTCGAGCGCACTATGCAGGAACAGACGGGCCAGGTCACCACGATCGCCAGCATGATCGACGAAACCGCCATGACCGCCCGCGCGATGGCCGACACGGTCAACGTCATTAAGAGCAATGCCGAGGCCGTGGACGAACAGGCGAGCCTCGTCGACAAGGCCTTCGGCAACGTCAACGAGCACCTCATCGACCTCGACAAAGCCGTCGCCAACTTCCTCCGCGACATCGCAGCCTAGGCCGGGTCCGCCGCTTCAACCATGCCGCCGTCCTACAGGGTGGAACGGATGGAACACGGTCTAGGGCGGAAAAGTTTTGCTCTTCGATTTGGGGGCCGAAGGCGCGAGATTGCGCGGTTCTTGGGGTGGAATCGATTGCCCGGACCGAGGGCGTAGCCGGTGAGGTCTCTGAAGGAAACGTGCGAAGCCCTCACACTTGCAATCGCAGCCGAGTCGCGCGCAGGTAGGCAAAGAGCCAAATCTGACCGGGATCATTGCGCAATGCCGAAAACTTCAACCCTCACGGATTCATATGCCTTTTTCGGAGCAGAGATCCGAAACCCGCGATGGTCTTGGTCAGCGGTCAGCAAAGATGGCAAGACAGTAGTCGTTACTCTCTGGGGCGATGAGATCGCTGCCGATGGGTCAGTCGACTTTTTCGGCCACCCCAAGGTCGATCGTTGGAAGACCCAGATCGGCAATCGCTTCCGCATCAAGGACCTGATCCACGCACGCGATCATTGCGATGGGGAGTTTCGGGTAGTGCGCCTGACTGCGGTCGACACAAAAGCCATTCCACGTGCGATCAAGCAGCGCGAACCTGATCCGGACGTTGTGATGCGCTTGACCCGCCTTGATGAGCAAACAGGGGAGTTCGTAGCGCAGCCGGTGAAGTAGTCTCTACTCCTCCCCCATCCGCAGCGCAGCAATAAACGCCTCCTGCGGAATGCTCACATTGCCATACTCGCGCATCCTTGCCTTGCCCTTCTTCTGCTTTTCCAACAGCTTTTTCTTGCGCGAGATGTCGCCGCCATAGCATTTGGCGGTGACGTCCTTGCGCAGGGCGGCGATGGTTTCGCGGGCGATGATCTTGCCGCCGATCGCGGCCTGGATCGGGATCTTGAACAGGTGGCGCGGGATGAGGTCTTTCAGGCGCTCGCACATGCCGCGGCCGCGCTCTTCGGCGACCGAGCGGTGGACGATCAGCGATAGCGCGTCGACCGGCTCATTGTTGACGAGGATGTTCATCTTCACGAGGTCGCCTTCGCGCAGGCCGATCTGCTCGTAATCGAAGCTGGCATAGCCGCGGCTGATGCTCTTCAACCGGTCGTAGAAGTCGAACACCACCTCGTTCAGCGGCAGCTCGTAGGTCACCTGCGCGCGGCCGCCGACATAGGTGAGGTCGGTCTGGATGCCGCGGCGGTCCTGGCACAGCTTGAGGATCGCGCCGAGGTATTCGTCGGGCGTGTAGATCACCGCCTTGATCCAAGGTTCCTCCACCGCGTCGATCCGGTTTACGTCCGGCCAGTCGGCGGGGTTGTGGATGTCGACGACGGCGGCGTCCTCGTTCTTCGTGTGGGCGAGGTGGACGCGGTAGACTACGGACGGGGCCGTGGTGATGAGGTCGAGGTCGTATTCGCGGCTGAGGCGTTCCTGGATGATCTCGAGGTGCAGCAGGCCGAGGAAGCCGGCGCGGAAGCCGAAGCCCAGCGCGGCGGAGCTTTCCATCTCGTAGCTGAAGCTGGCATCGTTGAGGCGCAGCTTGCCGATGCTTTCGCGCAGTTTCTCGAAATCGGCGGCGTCGACCGGGAAGAGGCCGCAGAAGACCACGGGCTGGACTTCCTTGTAGCCTGCCAGCGCCTTTTCCGCCCCGCCCTTCACCGTGGTGATCGTGTCACCGACGCGGGCCTGTTCGACTTCCTTGATCTGCGCGGTGATGAAGCCGATCTCGCCGGGGCCGATTTCGGGCAGGTCGACGCGCTTGGGGGTGAAGGCGCCCACACGGTCGATCAGGTGCTGCGTGCCGCCCTGCATGAACTTGACCTGGAGGCCCTTCTTGATGACCCCGTCGATCACGCGCACGAGGATGACGACGCCGAGGTAGGGGTCGTACCAGCTGTCGACGAGCATGGCCTTGAGCGGTGCATCGCGGTCGCCCTTGGGGGCGGGAATGCGGGCAACGAGGGCTTCGAGAGTGTCCTCGATGCCGATGCCGGACTTGGCGCTGGTGAGGACGGCATCCGATGCGTCGAGGCCGATGATGTCTTCGATCTCCGCCTTGACCTTGTCGGGCTCTGCGGCGGGCAGGTCGATCTTGTTGATGACGGGCACGATCTCGTGGTCATGCTCGATCGACTGGTAGACGTTGGCGAGCGTCTGGGCTTCCACGCCCTGCGCGGCGTCGACCACCAGCAGCGCGCCTTCGCAGGCGGCGAGGCTGCGGGAGACCTCATAGGCGAAGTCGACGTGGCCGGGCGTGTCCATGAGGTTCAGCTCATAGGTCTCGCCGTCGCGCGCGGTGTAGTTAAGGCGCACGGTCTGCGCCTTGATGGTGATGCCGCGCTCCTTCTCGATGTCCATGTTGTCGAGCACCTGCTCGGACATCTCGCGCTCGGTCAGGCCGCCGCAATGCTGGATCAACCGGTCGGCAAGCGTGGACTTGCCGTGGTCGATATGGGCGATAATCGAAAAGTTACGGATCTTGGAAAGGTCGGTCATTGCGACCGCCCTTTAGCCGCGCGTTTGCGCCCTGTCAGCAGCAAAGCGCGTGCGCCTATCCTTCTTGCGGACCGGTGCCCTGCTTGGGTGCATTCGACGAGAGTTTGAACTGCGCATAGCTGCCCGGCGCAGCCTCGGGTGCCTGGCTGTACTTGCCCGGCGGAAGTGCTGTGAGCGGAGCGCCGGCGGCGGCCAGTTCATACGGGCTGACACGGTGGCGGGTGCACAGTCCCCCTGCCCCGTCGTCGACCAGTTCCTGTTCGAATTCAACGCCCTGCGTGTCATCCATCGTGCGGCGCACGGTGCAGACAGCCAGCTGGCCTTGACCGAAGTCGAGCACGAACTGCGTCCCGACAGGCACGTCCTCGAGGCCCTGGATCATGGCACCCGAACGCGAGAGGTTGCGCAGGGTCACGTCGTAATAGTGATCTTCGTGGATCAGGCCGATCTTGCGGAAGACCGTGCGGCGGCTTGCGCGCTGGCTGCCCTGATCGGTCGGCTCCAGCGTCCAGTCGCCGTTCGCGATGTCTTCGAGGACCGCCTCGTGGCTGATCGCTTCGGAAAAAACGAAGCCCTGCACATGGCTCACGCCGATCTTCTTCAGCTCGGCCATCAGGTCCATCGCGTGGACGCCGTTGGCGACCGTTTCCATGCCCATGGCGCCGGCAAGTGCGACCACTGCGCGGACCAGCTCCATGTCCCCGAGATCGTTGCCCATGACGGGCTCGAAGAAGTTCGCCCCGATCTTGAGCGAATTGAACGGTGCGCGGCGCAGGTAGCTGAGCGAAGAAAGGCCCGTACCGTACTGGTCGAGCGTCAGGCGCACGCCAAGCTTGAAAAGGGCGCCAAGGGCGGCGTCGACCTTGCTGGCATCGCCGAGAAGGACGGATTCGTTGAGCTCCAGGTCGAGGCGCGCCGGATCCATCCCGGTTTCCTCTAGCACGCTCTCGACCATCTCGACGAAGCCGTTGGCCTCGAACTGGACGGGAGAGATATTCATCGAGAGGCGCAGGCTTTCGGGCCAGTCCTTGGCCTGCTCGCAGGCCTTGCGCAGGGCCCATTCGCCGATGGGAATGATGAGGCGGCTGCCCTCTGCCACCGGGACGAAGGTTTCCGGCTGCACACGACCCCGGTCCTCGTCTTCCCAGCAGAACTGTGCTTCGAGTGCGACGACCTTGTTGGAATCGAGCGCGACGCACGGTTGGTATTCAAGCTTGAAGTCGCCCGCCTCGATGGCCTGGGCGAGGTCTTCTTCCATGCGTTTGCGCAGGTTTGCCTCGTGTTCGAGGTCGGCAGCATAGAAGCGGAACTGGCCACGGCCGCCGTTCTTCGAGGCGTAAAGCGCGAGGTCGGCGGCACGCGTAAGGTCTTCGCGTTCGAGGCCGTCGTAAGGCGCGATCGCAACGCCAACCGAACATCCGATGGAGCAGCGCCCTTCTTCGACAGAATAGGGCTGCGAGAGCATCTGGATGATCTTCTTCGCGAGCTCGCCCAGTTCGCCGCGGTCGTCCATGTCGGGGATGAGGATCTGGAATTCGTCACCACCAAGTCGGCCGATTTCGCCGCGACCCGCGACGACCGAATTCAGCCGTTCGGCAACCTGCTGGAGAAGCTGGTCGCCAGCTGCATGACCGAGAGTGTCGTTGACCTGCTTGAACCGGTCGAGGTCGAGCATCATCAGCGCAGCTGCACGCTTGGCGCTACGGAAGGTCTGCAGCGTGGAATCGATGCGCTGTTCCATCCGGTGACGGTTGGCGAGGCCGGTCAGGGAATCGAACTTGGCGAGGCGGCTTGCCTCCTCCTCGGCACGGAATTCGTCGGTGATGTCGCTGGCGGTTCCGCGGAAGCCGAGGAAGTCCCCAGCCTTGTCGTACATCGGGCGACCCGAAAGGCGCACCACGAGGTCCGATGTATCGTCACCGGTTTCGACCGTAAGGCCGGAAAAGCTCTTTCGCGTACCGAGCTTCAGACCCAGCGAACGCGCATCGCCATCACCCGCCACGGGGGCGAAGACGTGTTGAAAGGGAATCTCGAAGGCATTGGCGGCCTGGCGGCCCATCGCTTCGAAAATGGCCGGGCTGAGGTAGGTAAGCATGCCCTTGGCATCGGTCGCCCAGAAACAGGCAACACCCGAGCTTTCGAGCTGTTCGACAATGGCCAGCTTCTCTTCACCCGAAAACTCGGGTGCGAGAGGCATTATCGCGTCCGGTCCATGCGAGGAATCGGACGTTTTGCGGCCTTTGAAGAATTCGGTGAAGGGCATGGCCCCCATGTTCGCTAGACCTCGTCAAAGCCAGTTTGGTTCATCTGGCCTAGCGAGAAATGGTTATTTTTAGACTAACGCCGGGCGCTTTCGGAAGCATGCCGAAGAGGTGATCAGGGCTTCACGACCTTCGCTTCGGCAAATGCCGGAATGGAGCGGCCGCCACTTTCCCCCGTAAGCATGCCATAAGCGTCCTGCGGCAGTGCAGAGAGCGGCCTTCCGGCAGCCTCGATCGCGTAGGGCGAGACGCGGTGGCGCGTGCAGAAGCCATCGGCACCGTCGCTGATGAGCGGGGTCTCGAACTCGACCCCTTGCGTTTGCTTGGACGAACGGCGCACTACCGCCACGGCCAGTTGACCGGCACCGAAGTCGAGCACGAAATTCGTTCCGACAGGTACGTCGAGCAGCCCCTCGATCCGGGCACCCGTCTTGGAGATATTGCGCAGCACCACCTGATAGCGGTGATCGTCGTGAATGGCGCCGATCGTACGGAAAACCGTCTTGCGTTCCGAACGCGAACGTTCCGGTCCGCGCGGTTCGTATTTGAGGTCTCCTTTGGAGAGGCTTTCGATCGCCTCCTCGTGCGGGATCGGGCGCGAGAAAAGGTATCCCTGGATATGCGTCGCGCCGCGAGCAGTCACGAGCTTGAGCTCGTCCTTCGTCTCGACGCCTTCGCAAACGGTTTCCATGTTCAGCGCATCGGCAAGACCAACGATGGCGCTCATGATAGCGGCGTTGTTGTTGTCCGGATCGGTAGCGCCGCGCACGAAGCTCTGGTCGATTTTGATCTTGTCGAACGGCGCGTGCTGCAGATAGCTGAGCGAAGAATAGCCGGTCCCGAAATCGTCCAGTGCCAGTCGAACGCCGAGCTCTTTCAATTCGAGGAAGGTCTTCTGGGTCTGCGCGGCATCGCCGATGAAGACGCTTTCGGTAATCTCGAGCTCCAACCGTTCGGGTTTGAGCTTCGAGGCCTGCAGCGCGCTCTTTACCTGATCGACAAAGCCCTCCTGCACGAACTGCGTGGCAGAAACATTGATGGCGACCCGAAGATCGACCGGCCATTCGACGGCCTGCATGCAGGCCTTGCGCAGAGCCCATTCACCGATCTGGTTGATGATGCCGAGATCTTCGGCAACCGCGATGAATTCCTCGGGCGAAACGAAGCCACGTTCCGGGTGCTCCCAGCGGATCAGGGATTCGAAAGCGGCAACGTTGTACGTGTCCGATTTGACGATCGGCTGGTAGTGCATCGTCAACTCGTCGCGATCCAGCGCGTCGCGCAAGTCTTCCTCGAGCAGGCGGCGCAATTTCGCGCCTTCCTCGAGGTCACTTGAATAGAAGCGGTACTGACCGCGTCCCCCGCCCTTTGCTGCATAGAGCGCAAGGTCGGCTGCCTTGACGAGATCGTCCGTCTCAAGCCCGTCGTATGGTGCGATCGCAATGCCCAGCGAAACGCCGATAATCGCGCGCGAACCGTTGATCGAATAGGGCTGCGCCAGCATCTGGATCACGCGGGCGGCGATATCGCCGAGCTCTCCGCGATCATCGATGTCCGGCAGGATCACCTGGAATTCGTCACCGCCCAGACGGCCGATTTCACCGCGAGTTTCAAGAATGGCATTGAGCCGGGCAGCCACCTGCTTGAGCAATTCATCCCCAGCCGGATGGCCGAGCGTATCGTTGACCTGCTTGAAGCGGTCCAGATCGAGCATCAGGAGCGCGCAAACGCGTTTCGAGCTGCGGTAAGCCTTGAGCTTTGCGGTCAGCTCTTTCTTCATGCGGTGGCGGTTCGAAAGACCGGTCAGCGAGTCATATTGCGACAGCCTTTCGGCGTCCTTCTGCGATTCCCGGGTGACAGTGACGTCCTTCGCGCTGCCGCGATAGCCGGTGAACTCATTGCGCTCGTCGAACTGGGGCTTCCCGGCGATCTCCCACCAGACCTCGTGATCGGGGAGCGCGAGACGGACCTGGAGCTGAGAGATCGAATTGCGCGCTGCGAGATAGAAGGTGAGCGGCCTGTCCTGCTGTTCCGCCTTCTCGTCGCGGGTAATGCGGCATGGCACGAAGAGGTCCGTCAGCGGCTTGCCCAGCGTCTCGCCCTCGTCCAGACCGAGCTTGTCGATGGCGTTTTGCGAAAGATAGATCAGGCGCCCATGAGCATCGGTCGCCCAGAACCAGCCGAGACCCGCATTCTCGAAACTGTCGAGAAGTTCGACACGGCGTTCGTGATCGGTCGGCAGGATCGGAACCAGCGGAGCCTCGCGCTGCCCGTCACCGTCACGTGAAGAGCGCGCACTCCTGTTAAAGAATCCGCCCATGGCTCCCATATTCCTCGACCCTAGCGCCCCTGATTTCGCGACCCGAATTCATGTGCCTTTTGGCACTGGGAGAGCGCATACGTGGAAACCCTTACCAAACGCATAACCATATCAATCCAGCGTATGCGGGAGTCTCTAAGCTTGCCTCGCGCAACCGGTCGCTGCATTGTGCTGGAAATTGCGGGGGAGACGCCTTTCATGCGCCATATCGCCATCGTCGGATCGGGGCCGGCCGGATACTACACGGCCGAGGCTGCGGCAAAGCTGTGGGGCGATGATGTGAGGGTCGATGTGTTCGATACCCTGCCCGTCCCCTACGGATTGATCCGCACCGGCGTCGCGCCCGATCACCAGTCGATCAAGAAGGTCTCGATGCGGTATGAAAAGACCGCCCTGACCGACAACGTGCGATTTGTCGGCAATGTCGAAGTCGGCAAGGACGTTTCGGTCGGTGACCTGCAGGAACTCTACGACGCCGTGATCTTCGCGACCGGCGCACCGCATGACCGCCAGCTCGGGCTGGAGGGCGAAGACCTCGGCAACGTCATCGGCAGCGCAGCCTTTGTCGGCTGGTACAACGGCCATCCGCAGTTTGCCTCGCTCGCGCCCGACCTATCCGGCAGGCACGCCGTGGTCGTTGGCATGGGCAATGTCGCATTGGACGTCGCGCGCATCCTCTCCAAGACGGAGGCCGAGTTCGCAGGGTCGGACATCGTGAGCCATGCGCTCGATGCGCTGAAGGGCTCCAATCTCGAGACCATCACCATCCTCGGCCGACGCGGCCCGCACCAGATCATGATGACGCCGAAGGAGCTGGGCGAGCTCATGCATCTCGAACGTGCCAGTCCGCAGGTCGAAAAGGACGACCTGCCACCCGAGGGGGATGACGCTATCCTCGAACCGGGCCTGCGCAAATCGGTCACCCTGCTGCGCGATTTCGCGGCCATTCCCGAGAGTATCCACGGCGAAACGCCGATCACCATCGGGTTCGACTTCTTCGCCAACCCCAACGCCTTCCTCGGCGATGACGGCAAGGTAAAGGCAGTCGAGGTCGAGCGGACGACCATCGAGAAGGGGCGCGCCGTCGGCACCGGCGAGACCTATCAAATTCCCGCCGATATCGTAATCACCTGTATCGGTTACCGCTCGTCGCCGATCGAGGGCGTGCCCTTCGACGAACGCGCGGGACGCTTCGCCAACGACGAGGGGCGCATCCTGCCTGGCCTCTATTGCGTCGGCTGGGCAAAGCGCGGACCGACGGGCACGATCGGCACCAACCGGCCCGATGGGTATGCAGTGATCGATCTCGTTGCTGAAGACATCGGCAACGGCTCGCGAAAGCGCGGCCGCGACGGTTTCGATGAACTGGCAGAGCAGCGCGGGCTCGACATCGTGACCTTCCGCGACTGGCAGAAGATCGAGGAGGCCGAAGCCGCCGCTGCACGCGATGGCTCGCCAAGAGAGAAATTCGTCGATATCGAAAGCATGATTGCCGCACGTGGCTGAGGCGGAACGGCCGCCCCGCGCCGCTCGTTCGATAGGCAAAGAATAGTAGTTGAGAGGAAATTCCCCGCAGATGCCCAAGCTCGAAGATGAAGCCGCCCAGCACACCAGCGCCCTCGGACCCCTCATCGGTCTGACCCGGGAGGATATCTTCGGCGCAGTCGCCGTCATGCTCCGCGAAACCGCATCCGATCCGCAGCGCCTCATGAAGCACAGCCAGGCAATGGGCGAGGACATGATCAAGATCATGACCGGCAAGAGCGATCTTGCGCCCGACCCGAAGGATCGCCGCTTCCAGGACCCGACCTGGCAGTACAATCCCTTCATGCGTGCCGGCATGCAGTATTACCTCGCGGTGCAGAAAGGCGCCTCGCGCTGGCTTGAAGATCTCGAACTGGACGAGCTGGAAAAGGACCGCGCGCGGTTCATCTCGAACATCATCATCGACAGCCTTGCCCCGACGAATACGCTGGTCGGCAACCCCAGCGCGCAGAAAATGGCCATCACCAGCGGCGGCCTCTCCCTCGTGAAGGGCCTGAAGAATGCCTATGACGACATGGTCAACAACAAGGGCATGGTCAGCCAGGTCGACAAGAAGCCCTTCAAGCTGGGCGAGAATATCGCGACCTCGAAAGGCGATGTCGTCCTGCGCACCGAGATGATGGAACTGGTGCATTACGCACCCACGACCGACGAGGTCTACGAGATCCCGCAGCTGACCATCCCGCCGCAGATCAACAAGATGTACATCAACGACCTCTCGCCGGAGAAGTCGGTCGTGAAGTACCAGCTCGACAACGGCATCCAGACCTTCGTCATCAGCTGGAAGAACCCGACCAAGGAACAGGGCAGCTGGGACATGGCCGATTATGTCCGCTCCTGCCGCGAGGCAATGGAGGCGGTCAGCAAGATCACTGGCAGCAAGAAGGTCAATGTCTCTGCCGGTTGCTCGGGCGGCCAGACCGCCTCGATGCTGGCCAGCAAGATGGCCGCCGACGGCGACGACCTGCTCGGCACGCTCACTCTGATGGTCTGCGTGCTGCACCCGAAACAGAACGACATCGAGGCAGGCTCGCTGGTGAGCGAGAACGGTCTCGAACTGGCCCGCCGCCGCGCCTCCAAGAAAGGCGTCATCAAGGGCGACGATCTTGCCCGCGGCTTCGCGTGGCTGCGCCCCAATGACCTCATCTGGAACTACGTGATCAACAACTACCTGCTTGGGCAGGACCCGCCGGCCTTCGACGTGCTGTTCTGGAATGCCGATGCGACCAATCTGTCGGGCGCGCTTATGGGCGACTTCCTGACCGTTTTCGAAACACTCGCCTTCACCAAGCAGGGCGAGGTCGAGATGGTCGACCACAAGATCGACCTGTCGAAGGTGACGAGCGACCTCTTCATACTCGGCGGCGTGACCGACCACATCACCCCGTGGAAGGCGACCTATCGCTCCACCCGCCTCTTTGGATCGAAGGACATCACCTACGTCCTGTCGCATTCCGGGCACATGCAGGCGATTTTGAACCCTCCGGGTAACCCCAAGGCAAAGTATTACATCCAGAAGGACCCGAAGAAGAAGCTGCCCGAGACCGCCGACCAATGGCTCGAGGGCACGGAAGAGGTCGCGGGCTCCTGGTGGCCCTACTGGATGAACTGGGTGCAGGAACGCTCGGGCGACAAGAAGAAGGCACCGGCAAAAACGGGGAACAAGGCATATCCGCCTCTGGACCCCGCCCCGGGCCTGTACGTTATGGAAGCCTGCTAAGGGCCATTCGGGACAAATCGCGTGAATGCAAAAACGAAGAACGACATGACCGCCACGGTCGAAATGATGGACGTTGGCGGCCGTACATTGCGGGTGGCCCATTGGCGGCTCGACATGCCGAGCGACCACCCTCCCCTGTTGTTCTTCAACGGCATCGGCGCGAATATCGAAGCGGTCGCACCGCTTGCCGAAATGCTTACCGAGCGAGCGTTCGTCATGTTCGACATGCCGGGCACGGGTGAAAGCCCCGATCCGACCATCCCCTACAATCCCTTCACTATGAGCTGGACGGCGACGCAGATCCTCGATCGTCTCGGCCTCGAAGAAGTAGACGTGATGGGTGTCAGCTGGGGCGGCGCGATGGCGCAGCACTATGCGCTCCAGTATCCGGGCCGCACCCGGCGCCTCGTGCTCGTCGCAACCACCGCAGGCATGCTGATGGTGCCGGGCAATCCGGCTGCGCTCACCAAAATGGCGAACCCGCGCCGTTACATCGACCCCAAGTTCATGAACGAGCACTTCCAGACGCTCTATGGCGGGGTCGACAAGGACGGGGCGGCACACCAGAAGGACAGCCATATCGGCCGTCTCAAGCCGCCCTCCCCGCGTGGCTATTTCTACCAGCTCATCGCCATGCTCGGCTGGACCAGCCTTCCCGCCCTGCCCTTCATGAGCAAGGAAGTTCTGATCATGATGGGCGATGACGACCAGATCGTTCCGCTGATCAATGGCAAGATCCTCAACACCGCCATCCGTAATTCGCGCCTCGAGGTGATCGAGGGCGGCGGCCACCTGTTCCTGCTGACCCACGCGGATGAAAGCGTCGCAGCGCTTCGCGAATTCCTCGATGCACCGGATGGCGAGGACCGTGCAGCAGCCTGATCACGGCATAAGCGGCTGATGGAAAGCGCCGCGCCCGACCCTCTCGTCCGTCCGCTGGCGGCGAGACCGGCTCACGGCGATGGCGGCGCGCTGGGAAAAACGGGATTTGCCTGGGCGGTCTTCGAATGGGCCCGCAATCCCTATTACATCCTCATCGTCATCTACATCTTCGCGCCCTATTTCGCGCGCGACATCATCGGTGCCGACCTCCTCGCGAGTGGAGAGCTCGATCACCTGGCGCCTAATGCGGCAAAGGCCTCTGCCAATGCGCAGGGACAGGCCACAATCGCCTCGGTCACCAAATGGGCAGGATTGATCGCCGCGCTCACGGCGCCCTTCCTCGGTGCCGCTCTGGATCGCGGAGGCAGGCTCAAACCGATCCTCGCCATTTTCCTTGGCACCATAACCCTGTGTTCGGCCATGCTGTGGTTCGCCGAGCCGGGCGGACGGGGCCTCTCGGTGCCGGTCATCATGGCGCTGCTCGTGGCCGCCTATGTAACCTTCACCTATTCTGAAGTGACGCATAATTCGATGCTGAGCGTGGCTGGCTCACCCGGTCGACTGGCCATGATCTCTGGCCTCGGCCTGGCGCTTGGCAATCTCGCTTCTTCGCTGATCTTTATCGGTCTTGCCGTGCTGTTCGTCCTGCCGGGACTGATTGGCTGGCCATTTGCCGAACCCCAGTTCGGGGTGGACCTCGCAAAGTTCGAGCACGCGAGGCTCGCCGGGCCGATTTGCGCCGTCTGGCTCGCCGGCTTCTCGATCGTATTTTTCCTCAACGCGAAGGACCCCGGGACGCCAGGAGCCAGTTGGCCCCTCGCCTTCCGGGATGGCGCACGAAGCGTCATGCAAACCCTGCGCGAGGCGGCCAAGTATCGCGAGCTGATGAAATTCCTCCTCGCGCGGATGTTCTATGCCGATGGCATGGCAGCCGCGCTCGCGCTTGGAGCGGTATATGTCGCGCTGTTTCTCGAGTGGAATTTCCTCGAGATGCTTTGCTACGCGATCTTCGCAAGTGTCTTCGCGTTTCTGGGCGGTATCATCGGTGGTTGGCTGGAAAGCAAAATCGGCGTGAAGCGTGCGCTTGCACTCGAGATAGTAGCCATCGTTCTCGTTGGTCTCTTCCAATTGTCAATCACCCAGCAGAGCCTCTTCCTCGGCCTCGTCGAAAACCGGGTGATCTGGGATAGCCTGATCTTCGAAACGCTGTCGGACCTCGTCTATCTCGCCTCGGTGAGCATCGGCGCCATGACGATTACGGCCAGCATTTCATCCGGCAGGACAATGCTCGTCGCCCTCGCACCGCCGGGCCGCAGCGGGGAATTCTTCGGCCTTTATGCCATCGCGGGCACAATCACTGTCTGGATGGGGCCGCTGTTGGTAGAGTATTTCACCTTGTGGTCGGATAGCCAGCGCATCGGCATGCTTTCGATCAACCTGCTCTTCTTCATCGGTTTGGGATTCCTGCTGACTGTCCGGATGCCGCAACGCTCCGCCTAGTCCGTACTGGACTCATAGGTTGCAATGTGGAACCTTCTCTTTCGAGAGAGGAGCCACATCATGCCAGCATTCGATCTAATCATCCGTGGCGGTACCATCGTCGACGGAACCGGTGAGCCGCGCTTCACCGGAGACATCGCAGTGAAAGACGGACTTGTCGCACAGGTCGGCAACGTTTCGGGCGATGCGGCTGAGGAGATCGATGCGAGCGGGCTGCTGGTGACGCCCGGCTTCGTCGACATCCATACGCATTACGACGGGCAGGCGACCTGGGACCAGGAAATGGCCCCGAGCAGCTGGCACGGCGTGACCACGGTCGTGATGGGCAATTGCGGTGTGGGCTTCGCGCCTGCCAAGCCCGACAAGCACGAATGGCTGATCGGCCTGATGGAAGGGGTCGAAGATATTCCCGGCACCGCGCTTGCCGAGGGCATGAGCTGGGACTGGGAGACCTTCCCCGAATATCTCGACGCCCTCGAAAAGCTGCCGCGTACCGTCGATGTCGGCACCCACGTTCCGCATGGCTCGGTGCGCGCCTATGTGCTCGGCGACCGTGAGCGCCCCGGCGCGGTCCCGACCGACGAAGATATCGAACAGATGTCCGCAATCGTCGAGGAAGGCGTGCGCGCAGGCGCGCTGGGTTTCTCGACCTCGCGCACGGTCCTCCACCGCGATGTCGATGGCGAGGTCGTGCCCGGCACGACTGCGACTGCGGAGGAACTGGTCGCCATCGGGCGCGCCATGGGCCGCGCAGGTCACGGCGTTTTCGAGATGGCCAGCGACATGATGCGCGAATGGGACGAATTCGGATGGATGGGCAAGATGAGCCGCGAAACCGGCCTACCCGTCACTTTCGCCGCACTCCAGTCGATCGCCAAGGAAATGCCGCTCGACGAGCAGATTTCCTCCATGCGTGCGGAGAACGACAACGGCGCGAACATCGTCGCCCAGATCGCCCTGCGCGGAAACGGCATCGTCATGGCGTGGCAGGGCACCGTGCATCCCTTCCGCCTCAAGCCGAGCTGGAAGGAGATCGAGGACCTGCCGTGGGAAGAGCAGAAAGCGAAGCTGTTCGATCCCGAATTCAAGGCCAAGATGCTCGCCGAACAGCACGACTTTTCCGAGGTGAACCAGGACATCATCGGCCTAATCATGGTCGTGTGTGGCGGCTGGAACATGCAGTTCGAGATGGACCCGGACTTCAACTACGAACCGACCGCGGCCGAGAGCATTCTCGAACGCGCCAAGGCAGCAGGCGTTTCGGGCGATGAATACGCCTACGACCTGCTGTGCAGCGATGATGGCAAGGGTTTCATCTACCTTCCGATCCTCAATTACGCAGACGGCAATCTCGATTTTCTCAAGGATCTCCAGCAGTCGGACGATACGGTGAACTCGCTGTCTGATGGCGGCGCGCATTGCGGCACGATCTGCGATGCGGCTTCGCCCACCTTCATGCTGCAGCACTGGGTGCGTGACCGCTCGCGCGGTACCATCAGCCTCGAGAATGCGATCAAGCGCCAGTGCGCCGATACCGCGCGGCTCTACGGCCTCGAGGATCGCGGCGTGCTCGCACCGGGCTACCTTGCCGACATCAACATCATCGATATGGAACGCCTCAAGCTCGGCAAGCCATGGCTCGCCTTCGATCTTCCGGCGGGCGGCAAACGCCTGCTGCAGAAGGCGGAGGGCTATGTCGCAACGATCAAGAACGGCGCAGTCACCTTCCGCGAGGGCGAATGGACGGGCGAGACCCCGGGCGGGCTGATCCGCGGGCCGCAGCGTGCCGAGCTGGCGGAGGCTGCCGAATGAAGGCGATCCGCACCGGCGCAACGCCCTCCACTCTCGATGCCCTTGCCTATGTCGATATCGACGATGCCGCCGCTCCCGGAGCGGGAGAAATCACGGTAGATATCAAGGCCAGCTCACTGAATTATCACGACTACGCGGTCGTGAAAGGTATGATTCCTACCACCGAAGGGCGCATTCCGATGTCCGACGGCGCGGGCGTGGTGACCGCCGTCGGCGATGGGGTGACCGAGTTCGCTGTCGGCGACCATGTCGTCAGCACCTTCTTCCCCGACTGGCTTGACGGCGAACCGCCGCAAACCGCATTTACCCGCGTGCCGGGCGACGGGATCGACGGTTACGCGCGCGAGGCAATCACCGCGCCGACGCACTGGTTCACCCGCGCGCCTGCCGGTTTCAGCCATGCCGAGGCGGCGACGCTGACCTGTGCAGGGCTGACGGCATGGCGCGCCCTCTTCGTGGATTACACGCTCAAGCCCGGAGACACGGTGCTGGTACAAGGCACAGGCGGCGTTTCGATCTTCGCGCTGCAATTCGCCAAGGCAGCGGGTGCAACGGTGATCGCCACAAGTTCTTCGGACGAAAAGCTGGAGCGTGTGAAAGCGCTCGGGGCCGACCACCTCATCAACTACAAGCAAGTCGAAGCCTGGGGACCCAAGGCGCTGGAAATCACCGGCGGCCGCGGAGTCGACTGCGTGGTCGAAATCGGCGGCGCGGGAACGCTCGACCAGTCGATGCTGGCGACCCGTGTCGGCGGCCATGTGGCGCTAATCGGCGTGCTTGCGGGCTTTGCAGGGCCGGTGCAGACCGCGCTGCTGTTCTCGAAAAACCTTACGGTCCAGGGCCTTACGGTCGGAAGCCGCAAGATGCAGCAGGACATGATCGCGGCGATCGAGGCGAACGGCATCCGCCCGGAAATCAGTGACACCTTCGCGCTCGAAAACCTCGCCGATGCCTTCCGCCATCAGGAAAGCGGCGGACACTTCGGAAAGATAGCGATCGAAATTTAAGGCTCGATCACGATCCCCTTGGCGGGATCGATCTTGCCTCCGAGCATTTCGACAAAGACGCTGCGAGCCGCTTCGAGTCCGGTGTGACGCTCGATATCGATCGAGCCACCTGCATCTTCGAGGAAGCCGTGCCAGCTCTCGGCCACCATTGCGCCTGCCTTCTCCGGCCCGTGCTCCTTGAACAGCGCAACCGCGTGGTCCGGGGCAAAGAACAACGTCGGCGTCGGTCCGGGCAGGTCGCCGCCTCCACCCATGCCCGAACCGCGCTCTTCGATATGGGTCGCGCCGACAAGGCAGGAATATTTCAGGTTGTCGCCGAGGTGGTGATGCAGCTGACCGAGCAGCTTCGCATTTCCCGCGAAATCGACCGTGACGCTCGGTTCGCCCGCGATGTCGCCCACAGCGTCATAGGCGAGCACCTCGTTATAGAGGCCGCTGTCCTTCACGAACTGGATATTGCCGGCCGAGGTCAGGCCGATGCGCTTGACCTGCGGCGAGCGGCGCTTTGCGACGCTGGCGAGACCCATGGCGGTTTTGGACGAGGCGCTGGTGAGGATTACCTGCCCTGCCCCGAACCAGTCCTCGCTGCGCATGAAGTACTCGATCAGGAAACCCGTCTTGAAAAGCGGGCCGAAGATCATCCGCTCGCCCTCGCGCGAAGGATCATGCTCGGGATCGGCGGCAAGGCGCGAATACTGGTTGTAGATCGGGCTCATCGGTTGGCGATGCTCGGCCATGTCGACGAAACCGCCCTTGGTCACCTTGCCCGGCATCACGTCGAGATGCGTCGCCATGGGGAGGTACCCGTAGACGCGCTCGCCCACCGCCAATTCGGGGTGGTTGCTTTCGACCACCTTCGCATGGCCCCACATGGGGACGATCCCCTTGCCCTCAGGTGCAGGGAAGAAATTCCAGTAGCCGAAGCCGTCACCGACGACCGCATAGGTCACATTGTTGGCCGTGACCGAAAAGCTCTCGATGGCGAGACGCACTGCGCCGTCGGCGAGTTTACCCTCGTCAACGTCGACCAGTTCGGCATTGGTCAGCTGTGATTTTTCGACATGAACCTGCTGCATAGCGTCTCTCCTCTTGCAAGGGACACTAGGTGCGCAGGCCAGCGAAAGCGAGGCCCAAATTCGCGCTTACTGGCCGGTCTTGGCCCGGCGCTTCTCGATCTGGGTAATGGCATCCCCGGCGCTGATTAGGCGCGAGCCCATGCTTTCCATCCGCGCCGCGCATGGCATCCTCAGGCGGTCGAGATCGCTTGGCTGGAATTCTTTGAAGCGTTCCACCATGGCGCCCTCGATATCATCGCCTCCGGCACCCTCGTAGCGGCCGATGAAGAAGATCATGCCGACCATCACGCCGGTCTTTTCCTCTTCGGTAGCTTGCGCCTGTTCCATGGTGCCGAGGACGTAAGCGAGGAAGATCGCGCAATCGAGATCGTCCTGCATCGTCGGCCCGGCAGGAGCAGGCGCGGTTTCCTGCGCCTGCATCGGAGTGGCCGCCAGCATGAGGCCGGTCGCAGCCGCGATTATTGCATTTTTCATCGCGATCAGACGCGCATCGGCATCAGCACGTAGAGTGCCGGGCTGTCGTCATTCTTGCGGATCAGCGTCGGAGCACCGGCGTCGGCGAGATGGATTTCCACCTGGTCGCTGTCGATCTGGCTGAGGATGTCCTTGAGGTAGCCGGCATTGAAGCCGATCTCGAACCCGTCCGAGCCGTATTCGGCAGCCAGTTCTTCCGATGCCGTGCCGTTGTCGGGCGAGGTCACGGTCAGCGTGACCTTGTCTTTGTCGAGGCCCATCTTGACCGCGCGGGTCTTCTCGGTGGCGATGGTCGCCACGCGGTCGACACCGGCGAAGAAGCTCTTCGGGTCGATCTTCAGCAGCTTGTCGTTACCGGTGGGAATGACGCGCGAGTAATCGGGGAAGGTGCCGTCGATCAGCTTGCTGGTCAGGACCACGCCACCTTCACCGCCGAGCGTGAAGCGGATCTTGCTGGCCGACAGGTCGATCTGGACGTCGCCGTCCATCTTCTCGTCGAGCAGCTTGCGCAGCTCGGCAACGGCTTTGCGCGGGACGATCACGTCGGGCATGCCCTCTGCACCCTCGGGGCGCGCCAGCGTGAAACGTGCGAGGCGATGTCCGTCGGTCGCGGCGGCCTTCAGCACCGGCTGGTCTTCATCCGATACGTGCAGGAAGATGCCGTTGAGGTAATAACGGGTTTCCTCGGTCGAGATCGCGAAACGCGTACGGTCGATCATCTCGGCGAGCGTTTTTGCCGGAAGCGAAAAGCTGGTCGGAAGGTCGCCTTCCACGATCACCGGGAAATCGTCGCGCGGCAGCGTCGGCAGCTTGAAGCGGCTGCGGCCGGCCTTCACGTCCATGCGGTTTTCGGCGGTTTCGAGGCTGACCTGGCTGCCTTCGGGCAGCTTGCGGGCAATATCGAACAACAGGTGCGCGGAAACGGTGATCGATCCCTCGCTCTCGACGCTGGCGGCATCCATGTGCTCGACGACCTGCAGGTCGAGGTCGGTCGCCATCACGCGCAGCCCGTCACCCTCGGCCTCGATCAGCACGTTCGAGAGAATGGGGATGGTGTTGCGGCGTTCGACCACCGACTGAACATGAGAGAGACAGCGCAGCAGCGTCGCGCGTTCGATTGTGGCCTTCATGGTCCTTCTTTCGTCCCTTTTGGGCGTTGTGAAGGCCGGAATCGCCCCACAAGCGCCGGAATACGGATAACGACCTTAGCCATGCTGTCATGACGGGCAAGGTTCACCCGCCAAAGCGCGGATTTCCCTTGGGGATAACCATCACTTTCGCAAAACTTCAGGGCTCGGATCGAAGCCGCTCGACGGCCATGACCGCGGAGGAATGGATTGCGAGCAGTTCGGCAGCGACTTCTTCGGCTTCCGCGCTGAGCTTACCCTGCCGGGTTTCGCTCAGGTAAAGTTCCATGAGCGCCTCGGTGTGAGCTTCACCTTCGACCCCGGACCGTTCCAGATCGAGGACACCTTCGACGAACTCATCGCTCACGCCCTTGGTCTTCAGCCTCAGCCGGCTGGAGCGGGCTATGAGCGAGTGAAGCACCAGCTCGCGGTAGTGCGTATCCTGATCTTCGCTCAATTCCAGACCAGCCGAGCACTGCGAGTAGTGCTCCGAAAAGAGAACGCTTGGATCAACTTCCTCAGTGCCCTTCCCCATCCGAGCGAGAAACGCATCCAGCAGTCTCTCGCCAGCTTCTGCCGCTTCGGGGGTCTCGATGCAGATATCCGCGATCGGCACGTCTTGCGCTTGTGCGGGCACTGCCAGCGCCATCAACGGCGCCATCAACGCTAGGATTTTGCGACCCATGACCTGGGCTTAGCCGTGCATCGCCATGCCGCCGTTCACGTGGAGCGTCTGCCCCGTGACGTATGCAGCTTCGTCGCTGGCGAGATAGGCCACTGCAGCGCCGATCTCGTCACCCTCGCCCATCCGGCCCATCGGAATGCGGCTGTTGATCGCGGCCTTCTGGTCGTCATTGAGCGCATCTGTCATCGCGGTACGGATGAAGCCCGGAGCCACGCAGTTCACGGTGATATTGCGGCTGGCCAGTTCCTGCGCGAGGCTCTTCGACATGCCGGTGAGGCCCGCCTTGGCCGCGACGTAGTTCATCTGGCCGGGGTTGCCGGTGTGGCCGACGACGCTGGTGATCGAGATGATGCGGCCGCCCTTGGCCTTCATCATCGGACGCGCACTGGCGCGCATCAGGCGGAAGCTCGCCTCGAGGTTGATGCGGATCACATCGTCCCATTCCTCGTCCTTCATGCGCATCGCGAGATTGTCGCGCGTGATGCCCGCATTGTTGACGAGGATATTCATGCTGCCGAGCGTGTCGACGGTTGCCGGGATGAGTTCCTCGACCTGCGTCGTGTCGGACAGGTTGCAGGTGATCTCGACGTGGTCGCCGCCGGTGTCCGCGTTCAGCTGTTCGCGGAAGGCACGCAGCTTGTCGCCATTGGAGCCCGAAAGCGCCAGCCGTGCACCCTGGCGGGCGAGAGCATAGGCGATCGAACTGCCGATACCGCCACTGGCGCCGGTTACGAGAGCGGTTTTACCTTCGAGGCTGAACATTATCCGTTTTCCTTCGCAAAATTCTCAAGGTCTTCCATGGTCACGAGGCTGACCGTGGTCGCTTCCTTGTCGATCCGGCCGACCATCGGTCCGAGAACCTTGCCGCCGAGTTCGACGAAGCGCTCCACGCCCGCTTCACGCATGGCGAGGACGCTTTCGCGCCATCGCACACGGCCGGTGACCTGGTCGACGAGCAATGCCTGCTCTTCTGCCGGATCGGTCACTCGCGCTGCGGTCACATTGGCGAACAGCGGTACGGTGAATGCGCTCGGCGAGGTTTCATCGAGAGCGATCTTCATGCGCTTCGCCGCTGGTTCCATGAGCGAGCAGTGGAAGGGAGCGGAAACGGGCAGTTTGATGCCGCGCTTGATGCCGTGTTCCTTGGCAAGCTCGATAGCGCGGTCGATGGCTTCGGCATGACCCGAGATGACCACCTGCGTCGGGTCGTTGTCGTTCGCCACTTCGCAAACCTGGCCCTCGGCGGCAGCTTCTGCGAGCGCCGTTGCCTTTTCGATATCCGCACCGAGCAGCGCAGCCATGGCGCCGACGCCGATGGGAACGGCATCCTGCATGGCGATACCGCGCAGGCGCAGCAGCTTGGCGGTTTCCGCAAGGCCGAAGGCACCGGCAGCGCACAGCGCGCTGTATTCGCCCAGCGAGTGGCCCGCGACGCAATCGGCCTTGTCGGCCAGCGCGATCCCGAATTCCTTCTCCAGCACGCGGAGGGTGGCAATCGAATTCGCCATGATCGCCGGCTGGGCATTGGAGGTCAGCGTGAGTTCGCTTTCGGGGCCGTCCTTCATCACCGACGACAGCTTCTGCTTCAGCGCCTCGTCGACTTCCTCGAAGACCTCACGTGCATGGACGCTGGCTTCGGCGAGATCGACGCCCATGCCGACTTTCTGGCTGCCCTGTCCGGGGAAGATGAATGCAGTCATGTAACTCTCCTTGTCGGCAGCGCGCTTAGGCGCGAGCGGCTCAAGCCTCAAGACCGAAGGGCACGATCCTGTTGGCAGAGCTATGGCCGATGGCGGCGCGGCCGAGGTAAGGAATGCCGCTCTTCTCGCACCAATACTGCACGATCTGTTCGGCATCGGCGCCGAAGGGGCGGTCGTTTTCGGGTACGGCGGTCACCTCGCCAAGCCGGATGCCGGCGACGTCGTGCAAGTGCTCCACGAGGTGAAACATGAGCCGGTCGATGGCATATTCATATTCGCCGACTTCCTCGATCAGGAGCTCGTGCCCGTCGAGTGCAGGCATGAGCCGCGTGCCGACCAGCATGGCGAGCGTATAGAGATTGAATGCGGCGGCCGGCCTGCCCGTCAGCCCCTGCTCCAGCCCTTCGGTGTCGCCGCCCATCCAGCCCAGCACGCGGCGGATCGCCTCGTCACCGCCCTCGCGCTTGATGTCGACCGGCATCGGCGCATGCACGGGACGACCAATGCGGGCGCGGTAGAGGCCGCCGAGCAGCGTGCCGCAGTCGGAATAGCCAAGGTAGGTTTTATGCCCCGCCTCGGACGACGCCTTGCCAAGAAATTCGGGCGCGATCCGGTTCGAGCCATACCCACCCTTGGCAAACCACACGGCTTCGAAATCCGGCGAATTCGCGCATTCGAGCAAGGCCTCGAGGCGGACCTCGTCCGACCCGGCAAAGTGCCCCTCCTCCACGAAGCATTGTTCGTGGAAATGCAAATCGATTTCGGGAAATTCTGTCGCAGCAAGAGTTGTGACGGCCTCTGCATATTCGCGCTTGAGCGGCGTGGCAGGTGCGCAAACGGCTACTTTTCGGATGGGTCGGTGCACGCATGGGACCATGCCCGCTTGTCATCGCGCTTACAACTGCATAGCGAGACCGCAATGACCGACTTCCCCAGCCCCGATGAACTTTTCACCCGTCCGTTCTTCTTCGTCGGTATCGGCGGATCCGGAATGCTGCCGCTCGCGCAGATCCTGAAAGGTCGCGGAGCAACCGTCGCGGGTTCGGATCGCAGCTTCGACCAGGGACGCACGCCAGAGAAATTCGCAGCGCTGGAAAAGCAGGGCTTCGAACTTCATCCGCAGGATGGCAGCGGGATCATTTCAGGCGACCAGATCGTCGTCGCCTCGGCTGCCATCGAGGACACCGTGCCGGAAATCGGCAAGGCGAACGACCTCGGCTGCCTGCGCCTCACGCGTGCAGAACTTAACTCCATCCTGTTCAACACCAGCGGCGCAGGGATCGCGGTGGCAGGGACCAGTGGCAAGTCGACCGTGACCGGAATGCTCGGCTGGATCATGGAGGCCACCGGGCGCGCACCGACCATCATGAACGGCGCGGTGATGAAGAACTTCGTCTCACCGGAACGCCCTTTCGCCAGCGCCGTGGTCGGCGGGCAAAGCCTCTACGTCAGCGAAGTCGACGAAAGCGACGGTTCCATTGCGCTCTACCGGCCTGCGGTCGGCGTTCTGCTCAACGTCAGCCTCGACCACAAGAGCATGGAAGAGCTGCGCCAGCTGTTCGGCGACTATCTTTCGCGCAGCCGAATCTCGGTCATCAATGCCGACGACGCCGAAGCGCTTGCCCTCCTGCCCCATGCGAAGGAAACGATTACCTTCGGCGTCGAGCAGGAAAAGGCGCAGATCGGCATCGTCCCCGGCAGTATCGCGGAAGGGCCGGTGCGCCAGGCTGCAATGGTCGTAGACCGGCATGACGGAAGCCAGCACGCCCTGCGCCTGAACATGCCCGGGCGGCACAATCTGTCGAATGCCCTCGCCGCGATTGCCGGTGCGGCTGCGGCGGGTGTGCCGGTATCGGCTTCGGTGGAAGCGCTGGCATCGTTCGAGGGGCTCGCACGACGCTTCGATATCGTCGGCACCAATCACGCCGCCATCACCGTAATCGACGACTTCGGGCACAATCCGGAGAAATGCGGCGCGACCCTGCGCACACTGCGCGCTCACCCCGGCCGCGTCATCGCCTTCTTCCAGCCTCATGGCTACGGTCCGCTGCGCCAGATGGGCGCGGAACTGGCCGAGGTCTTCGCCCGCGAACTCGCCGAAGACGACATCGTGCTGATGTGCGACCCGGTCTATTTCGGGGGCACGGTCGATCGCAGCGAAGGCAGCGAACGGATCGTGCGCCTGATCGAGGATGCCGGTCAGGTCGCGGAGTACATTCCGGAACGCAAGTCGATCGAGGACCGGCTCGTCAATCTCGCACGCCCCGGCGACAGGATCGTCATCATGGGTGCGCGCGACGATACGCTGTCCGAATTCGCGCGCAGGCTATTTGCGCGCCTAGCCTGAGATGACCACGCGGTTCCTGCCCGCCTGCTTGGCGCGGTAGAGAGCCTTGTCGGCTTCCTCGTAAACACGCGCCAGCGAACGGCCGCGCCCCAGCGTGCCACCGATGCTGATCGTGACATTCGGGAGGTCGCCTTCGCGGCGCCTCTTGACGCCACCGACCTTGCGGCGAACCGCTTCTGCCGTATCGCGCAGGGTCTGCTGGTCCCAGCAATCGAACACGATCGCGAATTCCTCGCCGCCGAGGCGGTATATCCGCGCCGACTTGTCATTGCTGAAGGCCCGCCGGAATGTCCCGGCCGTATCGGCAAGGACCGCATCGCCCACCGTATGGCCCATCGCATCGTTGATCGCCTTGAAGTGATCGATGTCGGCCATGATGAGTGCCTGGCCGTCTTCGATCCGTTCGAGTGCGTCGAAAGCGCGCCGGTTGGCTACGCCGGTCAGCGCGTCGCTATGCGCCATGCGCTGCATCTTGAGGGCATTGATGCGTGCACGGTCCCGTTCGACACGCAGCACCATGAAACGGTCGCCCACTGCCGCGGAAGTTCCGAGGACCAGCAGCACCATTGCCAGGAAGAGCAGATCGTCGATCGGGAATTCCTTGGAGACGACCGTGAACTCCATGAGCAGGCGTATTACTCCGCCGACCAGGATCGGGAAAAATGCCGCCAGCAGGTAGATCGCGACGCGGCTTCCCCGCCTGAACGCGCAGAAAATCGCCGCCAGGAGCGCGAGCGAAACGGGCAGGATACTGAACAGATAGAGATTGTGGTCGTTCATGCGCCAGATCTCGAGATCCAGCATCATGGCAAAGCGGATCACCAGCATGAAGGTGACCAGCGCCATGAGGGCCTTGCGGATGCGGGCCGCCACAAAGCCTTCCTCGATAATATCGAGCGCGAACATCACCGCACAGGCGGTCGCGAAGGCAAGCGTCAGCGTATTGAGCTGGTAGCGCGCATCGAGCGGGAAATCGGGGAAGGACGCGAACACCAGTCCCGAATTGGAATAGACGAAGCCAAGCAGACCGAAGGTAAGACCCATGTGCCACAGGATGAAGCGCGATCGCAGCATGCGCAGGAACAGCAGGTCGAACACCAGCGGAGCGATCAGCAGTCCGCAGATCAGCGCGTAGACAAGCGACCTCGAATATTGCTGGTCGACCGCCTCGCTCACCGCGACAAGCCTGACGTCGCGAGCGGTTGCATAGGTCCGCGGTCGCTCGATGACAGCATCGATGGCGATCAGTTCGGCGCCCACTTCGGGCACCGGCACACTGAAACGGGTGCGTACGAACCAGTTTCGTGCAGCCATCTGCGGATCGACGTCGACCAGCCGCTGCTCGCCATTGTCGTATGTGAAGAGCAGCAGCATGCTATCGAAACTCGAGGGGTCGGTCTGCCAGAACAGTGCGCCTTCCCCCGATGGGATCAGTCCGACGACATCTGCATGGGTCCGCAGGAACGGACTTCGGTTGGCAAATCTCGTATTGCTGCAGTCGAGAGCATGGGCGGGCAGGTCGAATGCCTCGCTGGCGCTCACCGCGCCGCCGACACACAGCAGGTCTTCGAGATGGTAATCGCGCGCAGACGCGGGAGTGGCGATGCCGCACAACACGACAGCCAGCATGCCCCACAGCCATGCGAACGCTCTTCGGCCCACGTCTCCCCCTGGTGACAGCCATTGCTATTGCTTCAACGGCTTATCCGCGCAAGCGAGATGGCAAACCAGCGCGCAGGGGGCAGTGGTCCCGTTTCGGGACGAGATCCTGAAAGTGCGGAACCTAGTGGGCTTCGCGATCCTCGGGCATGAATTTGTGGATCACAACGGCGAGGATCGCGCCCAGCACGAGGCCGATGATTGCCGAAATGGCCGCATAAGTGACCCAGCCGAGGAAGCCGGACAGCGCGCCGGTCGCAGATTTCACCGCATATTCGGCGCCATGCGCGATATCGTAGAACAGGTCGAAGCCCAGCTCATGCGTCCCGTGAACGATGATCCCGCCGCCGACCCAGAGCATCGCGATCGTGCCGATGAACGACAAGGCCACAAGCAAGAGAGGGACCGACTTGAGCAGGAAGCGACCGATCGATTCCGCGAATGCCGAATTCTTTTCGACCATGTGGTAGCCGATATCGTCGAGCTTCACGATGACCGCGACCGCTCCGTAGACGAACAGCGTGACCGCAAGGCCGACGATCGCGAGCACGCCTGCACGCACGATAAAACTCTCGTCAGCGACTTCGCTGAGGATGATCGCCATGATTTCGGCCGAAAGGATCAGGTCGGTGCGGATCGCGCCATTCACGCGCTGCTCTTCGAATTTGACCGGATCGACGATCTGGTCCTCCAGCGTCTTGCCGTGCTTCTTGCCGCCAAGCTTCTCCATCACCTTTTCCGCGCCTTCGTAGGAGAGGTAGGCGCCGCCCATCATCAGGATGAAGATGATCGCCTGCGGCAGGAACCAGCTCAGCAGCAATGCGCCCGGCAGCAGGATCAGGAACTTGTTCTTCAGGCTTCCGACCGTGATCTTGCCGATGATCGGCAGTTCGCGGCTGGGATCGAGCCCGGTGACATAGCTCGGCGTCACGGCAGCATCGTCGATCACGACGCCGGCGGTCTTGCTTCCGGCCCTGCTGGCAGCAACGGTGATGTCATCGACCGACGCAGCGGCAGTCCGCGCAATCACCGAAACGTCGTCGAGAAGGGCTACAAGTCCGCCGGGCACGCATTATCTCCTGTTTTGAAGGCCAACGACCCCCTGCCCCGCCCGTTCCGCCGCGGCAAGCCGGATGATCGCTTGCATTCTCGCCAAATCAGGCTATGTGCGCGCATCCCTCGCTTCGGCGTGGGGTATGAAGAAAGCCGGAGGGGCCCCGCAATCCCGCGGACAAGCCAGCGATCGGCCACATGTGAAAGGACAAGAGCATGGCTCTCTACGAGCATGTTTTCTTGGCGCGACAGGACCTGAGCCAGGCTCAGGTCGACCAGCTCGCTGCCACGGCGACCGAAATCGTCGAAAACAACGACGGCAAGGTCACCAAGACCGAGACCTGGGGTCTCAAGAACCTCGCCTACAAGATCGACCGTAACCGCAAGGCGCACTTCGTCATGCTCAACATCGAGGGCCCCGGCTCCGTTGTTTCCGAGCTCGAGCGCCAGACGCGTATCAACGAAGACGTCATCCGCTACATGACCATCCGTGTCGAAGAGCACGAAGAAGGTCCCTCGGTGATGATGCGCAAGAACGAGCGCGATTCGAAGAAGCGCAAGGATCGCGAGGAGCGTAACTGATGGCACGTCCGTTTTTCCGCCGCCGCAAGACCTGCCCGTTCTCCGCGAAGAACGCGCCGGCTATCGACTACAAAGACGTTCGTCTGCTCCAGGGCTTCATGTCCGAGCGTGGCAAGATCGTCCCCAGCCGCATCACCGCCGTAAGTGCGAAGAAGCAGCGTGAACTGGCCAAGGCCATCAAGCGCGCTCGCCACATCGGCCTGCTGCCGTACATCGTGAAGTAAGGGGAAGACATCATGGATATCATTCTCCTCCAGCGTATCGAAAAGCTCGGCACGATCGGTGACGTCGTCACCGTGAAGGACGGCTACGCTCGCAACTTCCTTCTTCCGCAGAAGAAGGCCCTGCGCGCCAACGAAGCCAACAAGAAGGTCTTCGAAGCCAACCGCGAGCGCCTCGAGAAGGAAAACGCCGAACGTCGCGCCGAAGCCGAAAAGAACGGCGAAAAGGTCGATGGCGTCGAAGTCATCCTGATCCGCGCAGCATCGAACACCGGCCAGCTTTACGGTTCGGTCAACGTTCGTGACATCGTCAACGGCCTCGCCGACAAGGGTCACGAGATCGACAAGAAGCAGGTCATCATGGGTAACCCGATCAAGACGATCGGCATGCATGACGTGCGCATCGACCTCCACCCCGAGGTTTCGGTCACCGTGAAGGCAAACGTTGCCCGTTCGGACGACGAAGCAGAACTGCAGACGCAGGGCGTCGACGTTCTTGCCCAGATGTTCGAAGAAGAGCAGGCCGAGATCGAGGAAATGGCTGCTGCCAATGCCGTCGATCCGACCCTCGAGCCGGGTGAAATCCCCGCCGACATGCTCGAAGACGGCGTCAGCACCGAAGAAGGCACCACCGAAACGGAAGCCCTCATCGAAGCGACCAAGCCGGAAGGCGACGAAGCCTGAGGCTTTTCGCACACCAGACATCAAGGGCGCGGCGACTTCGGTCCCCGCGCCCTTTTTGTAACAGGCGCCCTCCTGTGGCAGAGGGGGTCACGAAAACGAAAAGAGCCAGGAGAAAAAGGCCCATATGGATACAATCGAACAGATTCTCGACAAGCTTCAGACCGTCTATGATGCCGCGACCGCGCGGCTGCGTGACGATGTCATCGCCTTCGGGCGCGACCGCACCCTTCCCCCCGCCGAACGCCGCAAGGATGGTAGCTATGCCTATCCCGAATTGCGCATCCTGTTTCGCGGCGGGGAAATGCCCGAAGGCGCGAGCCGGGCATTCGGCCGACTGAACACGCCGGGCCTCTATTCGACGACCGTTACGAAGCCGAGCCTGTTCCGCGACTATATCCGCGAACAGATCGAGCTGATCGAAAGCAATTACGAGGTCGAGGTCGAGGTCGGTTCCTCGCGCCAGGAAATCCCGTTCCCCTATGTCCTCGACGGACAGGCCGGCGCCGAGCTGGCCGGGATCGACCCCAACGAGATTGCACGCCATTTCCCTTCGACCGACCTCGCCGATATCGGTGACGAACTGGCCGACGGTATCGAACTGGACAACCCGGACGATCCGATCCCGCTGTCGCTGTTCGACGGCCTGCGCACCGATTTCAGCCTTGCGCGCCTCGCCCACTATACCGGCACCGACGTCCAGCACTTCCAGCGCTTTATCCTGTTCACGAACTACCACCGCTATGTCGACGAATTCGTGGACTGGGCGGGTGCCCAGCTCGGCAAGAACGGCTTCACGGCACTTGCCGGTGCCGGCGGCATGATGCTGACCGAGCCGACCGAAAACGCGCGCGGCCAGCTCTCCGACACGGCATGGCGCCGCCACCAGATGCCCGCCTATCACCTCGTCGGTGAAAACCGCGGCGGCATCACGCTGGTGAACATCGGCGTCGGCCCGTCCAACGCGAAGACCATCTGCGACCACCTTGCGGTACTGCGTCCCGAGGCTTGGCTGATGATCGGCCACTGCGGCGGCCTGCGCCCGAGCCAGAAGATCGGCGACTATGTGCTCGCGCACGCTTACCTGCGTGACGATCACGTGCTCGACCCGGTCCTTCCGCCCGAGATCCCCCTTCCCGCCATCGCGGAGGTCCAGCAGGCTCTTGCCGGGGCAGCCGAAGCAGTTTCGGGCGAACACGGCAGCGACCTCAAGAAGCGCATGCGCACGGGAACGGTCGTGACCACGGACGATCGCAACTGGGAGCTTCGCTACACCAGCTCTGCCCGCCGCCTCTCGCTAAGCCGCGCTGTCGGCATCGACATGGAAAGCGCCACGATCGCCGCACAGGGCTACCGCTTCCGCGTCCCCTACGGCACGCTTCTGTGCGTTTCGGACAAGCCGCTCCACGGCGAAATCAAGCTGCCGGGCCAGGCCAACAAGTTCTACGAGGAAGCCATCGCTGCCCACTTGCAGATCGGCGTCACCGCCTGCGATCTGCTGCGCCAGGAAGGCCCCAAGCTTCACAGCCGCAAGTTGCGCGCTTTCAACGAGCCGCCGTTCAGGTAAGAACTTTCTCCCACAAGGGAGAGAACCATGGCCGAATTACCCAACCGCTCGCGTTCGATCGAGGGCCGCGTCGCCATCATTACCGGGGCCGCGAGCGGAATGGGACGCGCGATGGCGCGGCTTTTTGCCTCTGAGGGGGCAAAGGTGGCGGTCACCGATCTCGACCTTGCTGCCTACGAGGCGGTTGCGGAGGAGTGCGGCGGTGATGCCCGCGCCTATGCGCTCGATGTGTCGGACAAGGATGCGATCCAAGCGGTCGTCGGGCGGATCGCAGAGGATTTCGGCGGCGTCGATATCCTCGTGAACAATGCTGGCATCTCGGCGTTCTGCGCGCTCGATGCGGACGAGGAATACGAGGTAATCTGGCACCGTGCGCTCGCCGTGATGCTGACCTCGCACCAGCGTATGGTGCGCGCTGCCCTCCCTCACCTGCGCCAGAGCGATGCGCCCCGCATCCTCAACTTCGCCTCTACCGAAGGCCTCGGCGCGACCCCCGGCGATACGCCCTATGTCGCGGCAAAAACCGGTGTTACCGGCCTTACGCGCGGTCTCGCTGTGGATCTCGGGCCCGAGGGCATCACGGTGAACTGCATCTGCCCCGGCCCGATCCGCACCGCGATGACCGATGCCGTGCCCGAGGAGCACAAGACTATCTTCGCCAAGCGTCGCACAGCCCTGAGGCGTTATGGCGAGCCTGAGGAAGTGGCGCAGGTTGCGCTCTCGCTGGTGCTACCGGCGGCGAGCTACATTACGGGTGCTGTAATCCCGGTCGATGGCGGGCTGATGGCGCGGAATGCTTGAGGAAGGGATTACCCCTTCCCCTTCGTCTTCGTCTTTCCGACCTTCGCATTGGAGGCCATGTAATCGATGATCATTCCGGCGATGTCCTTGCCGGTCGCTTTCTCGATTCCCTCAAGGCCGGGCGATGAGTTCACCTCCATGATGACCGGGCCGTGATTGCTGCGCAACATGTCGACGCCGCATACGTTCAGGCCCATGTGCTTGGCAGCTCGAACCGCAGTGGAGCGTTCCTCCGGCGTAATCTTGATCAGCTGCGCGCTGCCGCCGCGGTGGAGGTTGCTGCGAAAATCATCTGCCGCGCCGGTCCGCTTCATCGCCGCGACGACCTTGCCGCCGACGACGAGGGCGCGGATGTCGGTGCCGCCCGCTTCCTTGATGAATTCCTGCACGAGGATGTTCACATTGGCGCCGCGGAAGGCCTCGATCACCGACTTTGCCGAAGACATGGTCTCGGCAAGCACGACGCCGATGCCCTGCGTGCCCTCGAGCAGCTTGATGACCACCGGCGGCCCCTTGACCGCCTTGATGATCTCTTCGGCCTGCTTGGGATCGTTGGCATAGGCCGTCAGCGGCAGGCCGAGACCATGCTTGGCGAGGATCTGCATGCTGCGCAACTTGTCGCGGCTGCGCCCGATGGCGACGCTCTCGTTCAAGGGCCAGCAGCCGCGCATCTCGAACTGGCGCAGGATGGCGAGGCCGTAATTGGTAATCGAAGCACCGATACGCGGAATTACCGCGTCATAACCGACGCAGGGCTCGCCATTGTAATAGACTTCGGGCCGGTGGCTCGCGATGTGCACGGTGCAACGCGTGGTGTTGAGGATATCGAGCGTATGCCCGCGCTCTTCCGCAGCCTCTACCAGACGCTTGTGCGAATAGAGATTAGGGTTGCGGGCAAGCATGGCGATTTTCATGGTTTATGGCCTTTCTTGACCTTCATTTCCGGCGTTTGCAGCCAGGAATATCCCGAATCCACGACAAACCGGCGACGCAGCGATGAGCGGCCGATCAGCATGGGAAATTTCATATCGCGGCGGTTCGCGAGGCTGATCTCGGCGCGAAATTCGACGTCGCCGATCTTGAGCGGCGTCTTGATGACATAGCGGTACTGCGTCTCGCCATTCGAACTGGTGATACCGCGCACGTCGACATGCACGGCCTCGCACACCTGGCGGACATGCTGCTGTTCGAAATCGACCGCGAAACGGACGTATTTCTGCCCGTCGCGCTCGAATTCCTCGATTACCTCGCCATGCAGCGACGAGGTGCGCGCACCGGTGTCGATCTTTGCGGGGATGGCGTGCAGGCCGAGTTCCGGCAGGTGCACGAGTTCGCGCCAGCCGACGGCGGGCAGGACTTTCGGTTCCTTGCTCATTCGATGATCGCGATCCCGTCGCCCCCGCCCTCGCCCGGCAGGCGGCGCAGCACTTCACCGGTCTCGAAATCGACTTCGGCGATGGTGTTGGCCATGGTTTCGGCGACATAGATGCGCTCGCCATCGGGCGAGAACAGGATCGTGACCTGCGTCTTGGCCTCCGCTTCATCGCGGCTCGAAACCGCGATCGAGCGGACCTTGGCGCCCGTCGCCGTGTCGATCACCGAAAGGCCGCCATCGGCGAGGTCTGAGGTCACCGCGTAGTCGCCCTGCGGGCGGAGCACGATCCGCAGCGGGAAATCGCCGACGGGCACGTCCTTGATGCGTTTCAGGCTCTGCGGGTCGAGCGCATAGGCCATGTCCGACCCGCGTGCCGAAACCCACAGGGTCTCTCCGTCGGGCGTCAGGGCGATGCCCTCCGGCTCCTCGCCGATCGTCGCCGACAGCGGTGCGCGGCGGGTCACGAGATCGATCCGCGTGACTGTCTTGTCGCCAAGGTCGGTCGTCCAGGCATGCTGCGTATCGGGCGAGACGGCGATCATGTGGCTACCGCGCTTGCCGGTCGAATATTCGAAGGTCTCGGTCTCGCCGAGGGGATCGCGGATCACGAAGACCGACTGGCGGCCTTCCGCGGTGGAATAGAGGTTACCGTTCGGATGCCAGACGATGCCATGCGGGCGCGCATTCTCGCCCAGCTCGATGCTCTTGATCTTCGCCAGCGTGTCGGTGCGGAAAATGTCGACGCTGGTCCCGCCATAACAGGCCAGCGCGACATGCTTGTCATCGGGCGAGGTCGCCAGCTCGTGCGGATTGGCGCAACTGTCCACCCGCAGCACTTCCTCGCCGGTCGACAGGTCGACCTTGGCGAGCGTGTTGCCGAACTTGCCCGCCACGAAGAGCGCACCCGACACCTTGTCCGGTGTCGGCTGCACAGATGTGTCCTCGGACACGGGTGCGCAGGCCGCCAGCAGCGGTAGCGCCAGCCAGCCTGCGCGCAATGGCATCACCAGCCCTGCTCCATGCCTTCGTTCTGTTCGTCGAGCCATTCCTTCAGCGGCGCGAAGTACTCGGCCATCGCCTTGCCACTCATCTGGCGCTCGCCGGTGAAGGCTTCGAGCGCGTCGGGCCACGGCTTGCTGGCGCCCATTTCGAGCATGGCATTGAGGTTCTTGCCGACTTCCTCATTGCCATAGAACGAGCAGCGGTGCAGCGGCCCTTCCCAGCCCGCCTGGTCGCAGGCGGCCTTGTAGAACTGGAACTGCAGGATCCGCGCAAGGAAGTAGCGCGTGTACGGCACGTTGCCCGGGATGTGATACTTCGCGCCAGCATCGAACTGGCTCTCATCACGGGCCACCGGCGGGGTGATGCCCTGGTATTCGAGGCGCAGGTCGTTCCAGCCCTGATTGAGACCGTCAGCCGGGATCGAGCCGTCGAACAGGCCCCAGCGATAACGGTCGACCATCAGGCCGAAGGGCAGGAAGGCGATCTTGTCCATCGCCTGGCGCAGCAGCAGGCCGATGTCCTTGTCCGCGCTCGGCACGTCGCTCTCGTCGAGCATGTCGATCTGGACGAGGTATTCGGGCGTGATCGACAGCGCGATCATGTCGCCGATGGCTTCGTGGAAACCGTCGTTCGCGCCGTTCAAATGCAGGTAGTCCTGCTGGTTGTAGGCGCGCTGGTAGTAGTTGTGGCCGAGCTCGTGGTGGATGGTGATGAAGTCATCCGCGTTGCGCTTGATGCACATCTTGATGCGCAGGTCGTCGACATTGTCCACGTCCCATGCACTGGCGTGGCAGACCACTTCGCGATCGGCGGGCTTGGTGAACTGGCTGCGGTCCCAGAAGGTGTCGGGCAGCGGTGCAAAGCCCAGCGAGGAGAAGAAGTCTTCGCCCACGCGAACCATCTGCTTTTCGTCGTAGCCCTTCTGCTCGATCAGCTCGGTGAGGTCATAGCCGATGTCGCCAGCCCCTTCGGGCGCGACGAGCGGATAGATATTGCCCCATTCCTGCGCCCACATATTGCCGAGCAAGTCGGCACGGATCGGGCCGGTCGCCGGCTGCACTTCGTCGCCGTACTTCTCGTTGAGCTTGCCGCGGACATAGGTGTGCAGCGCCATGTAGAGCGGCTTCACTTCCTGCCACATGCGCTCGGTCTCGGCGGCGAACTGGTCGGGGTCCATGTCGTAATTCGAACGCCACATCGCACCGAGGTCATCGAAGCCGAGCTCCTGCGCGCCTTCGTTGGCGATCGAGATCATGCGCTGGTAATCGGTGCGCATCGGGGCGCCGACATTGTTGTGCCAGCTCTCCCACATTTCCGCTTTCTGCGCAGGCGTGAGGTCGAGGTCGCCCATCGCGGCCTCGATATCCGAGCCGTTGATTTCCTCGCCGTTCAGCGTGCCGCGACCCTGCCCGTACTGCGAGCCAAGCTCGGTCGAGATGCGTGCAAGCTCTGCCGCTGCGCCATCGCGGACGGGAGCGGGCATCACGATGCCGTTGCGCAGCATGTCGAGCTTGCGAGCGACTTCGGGATCGAGCCCGTCGACGCGGGCGTATTCGGCAGCCTTGTTGGCATAGGCGACCGACTTCTCGGTCGAAACCGCGCCGTATTTCGCAGCCAGCATGTTGCTGTCGTGGACGATGTAAGTGGAATTCAGCCACAGCACGCGGCCGTATTCGACCGAGAAATCGAACAGGTCCTTCTCGACCATCGCGACCCAGTCGGCGGCACCCTGCGGCGTCATCGGATAGGGATCTTCCGCTGCAGCAGGAGCAACAGGAGTGCTGGCTACGGTCTGCGAATTGGCAGGCGAGCATGCGGCAAGCGAGATGGCGAGCGCAGACAGTGCGACTGGGGCAAATTTCATTGTGATTCCTCTTCCCGTACAGGGTTGTCCGTCAATGCGGACGGATTGCACTTGCTGGGGCGTGGAATCAAGCGCTGCGACGCGCCTTCCACCCGCCCAACAGACAGGCGATGATCGTCAGAGTCGCCAGAATCCAGCTGCCAATCTTCCACGGACGCACCGTCGCGGCGAGGCCCGCAAGCCCGTCATCACCTTCGAAGCGCCACAACTGCACGATCTGGCTGATCGTTTCGGCATAATCGGTGAGCAGGAATACCGCGCCGCTGGCCAGCGCGATGCTACCCGCGACCGTCATCCATCCTTGCGCCGACCGCCGGAAGTAAAGGCCACCGAGGACGCACCCGATGCCATAGACACCGATAAACAGGAGATCGCCCATCATCGCCAGCGTGGCCTGGTTCCAAAGCCCTGCGGCCCGCCACGCAGACTGGATACGGTCCACCTCTGCCGCAGTCCCAGCCGCCTGGTGATCGAGAATGCCTCCCGGAACCTCGGTCAGGACCAGCGGCATTCCGAGCGCGATGACGATGGCGAAGAGCACGAGGCCCCCGACCCAGGTCCAGAGGAATGCCCGGCGCAGGCTCACTTGTGCGCCGCCAGCCACTCGGCAATGGCGATTCCGAGGTCCGGCTTGGTCACGCTGCCCATATGCGTGCCGGGCACTTCGACGAAGTCCGAGTTCGCTATCAGCGCGGCGAGTTCCTCTGCCGAGCCGTTGTCGCGATCCTCGTCGCCGCACACGACCAGCGTCGGCATGGTAATGTTGGAAAGCTTGGCGAGATCGAGGTCGGGCATCGTGTCCAGCAGCAGGCGCGCCGCAACGCGATCGACACCCTGCGACTTCAGGAACTGCATCGAGAAATACGCCGGGTCGCCGCGCGGGATGTTCTCGAATTCGTCGATAACGCGCTTGAAATAGGCCGAACGCTTGGCCCATTCGCCAAGGCCCGCCGTGCCCATCCCGCCGATCACGAGGTTCTTAGGCTCCAATACGCCATGCGCCACGGCATGAAGCGAGGTCCGCGCTCCTAGCGAGAAGCCGCCGAGGTCGTAGTCTCCGAGCGCCAGATGATCGACCAGCGCCGCGACATCGCGCACCAGCACATTCTGCGGATAGGCCTCCGGCTCGCGCGGCGCCTCGCTCTGGCCGTGCACGCGGAAGTCGAGCATCAGGACCTCGAAGCCTTCCTGCGCGATGCGCTGGTCATGGCCCCACTTCACCCAGTTCATCTCGGCGCTGGAAAAGAGGCCGTGCAGCAGGACGAGCGGACGCCCCTCGCCCACACGATGCAAGGCAAGCTTCGTGCCGTCGAAGCTTTCGAAAATTTCGGTTCTCATTCGGGCATCTCGCCGGTGGATTCCCGCCACTTGGCGACAAGGGTCTCATCCTCGTCGGCGCGCTTGCGGGGAAGATGGGTGGTGTCGAGCCAGGCCTCGTGCATCCGCTCGACGCCGAAGTGCCATTGCGGTTCGATCCCGTAAGGGTCGTCGAGCGTGCCAATGGCGAGGTCCATGTTGCGGCCTTCATCGAACTGGAAGCCCAGCGGCGTGCCGCATTCCTTGCAGAACGGGCGCTTTGCGAAGCTCGAGCTGGCGTACCATTCGGGCTCGGACTTCCACGTGAGGTTGCCCTTGGCAAGGCTCAGGAAGGCGATCGAAACCCCGCCGGTCGCGCGCTGGCACATGCGACAGTGGCACAAATAGGCATTCTCGGGATCGTAGGTCGCCTCATAGCGCACGCGGCCGCACTGGCAGCCACCCTCCTGCGTGGTCCTGTCTTTCATCGCTTCGTGAGCCCCTGTTGCTCCATCCGCCATTTGGCCATTTCGATGCGGTCCTGCCCGAAAAAGGGCTCGCCGTCGAATACGAGCGTTGGCACGCCCCAGTGCCCCGCCTTTTCCAGCGCATCCTGATTGGCCGCGATTTCCGCGTCGAGCGCCTCGGCCTCGCTCTGCACTTCGGCGATGATCTCCTCGACACCGAGACCTGCCGCTTCGAGAGCGCGATCCAGATGGCCGCCCTCGTGCCAGTCTTCCTGCCCACCCCAGATCATCCGGCCTGCCTCTGCCGCGAAAACAAGGCCGGCACCGCGTCGGGCAGCCGCCTGCCCCATGCGGGTGACGCGCCGGATATAGGGCTGGTCTTCCGCGATCTTGCGCGTCGCCATGTCCTGGATGATCGGATCGGGCTTCGGCGCGCCGAAGGGAATTTGATGGAACTGCGCCACGCGGATCATGTCGCGCATGGTGTAGCCAATCCAGTTGGGATGATTGCGCTCGAAGAAATCGGGTTGGCGTATCGCAAGCGGGTAGACCGGTCTCAACGCGATATTGAGGTCATACTCCTCCGTCATGGCGCGATAACGGCCGACAGACAGATAGCTGTAGGGCGAGCGGAAGCTGAAATAGAGCTCTGCGGTCAAGGTCATGGACCGCGGTTATACATCCGACGCGGCTTAACGGAAGAAGCAGCTCATTCCCGCCTGGAGCGCGGTGATCTCGTCAGCCTCGCTGAACCCCCGGATGGTGCCGTACTGGCTGGTCGTGAATTCGAACTCTCCGGGAAGTGTGGAGTCGATTTCACGAACTTGGAATTGCTGTTTAAGTTCAGACAGCTTCGTGACACCGGGCTGCACACCGTCGATGGTCATGACATCGTCGGATGCGCGCAGGAACCAGCCCACGAACCTGTCGTCCTGATACGCGACCTGAAGCGGACCGACGCCACTGAAGTCCATCGGGCCAGCGCCGCACTCCTCGTTCGAGCTTTGCTCGGGTGCCGTCTCGAAGGCGACCTCAAGGAGTTTGTCGGCAGATTCTCTCGAATCTCCGAAATTCGCGTGCCCCACGGCATCGCCGAAACGCTTCTGCATACCGTTTTCGCCCACCACCAAAGTCGCGGAATCCCAGACTTCGTTGGTATCTGCGTTGGCATCTGCCGCAGGTTCGTCGCTCTCTTGCGGCGAACCACAAGCAGACAGAGCAAAGGGCAGAGCGAGGAGGAGTGTCTTCTTGATCATCCCTTCTTAAGGCATTCGCGCCCGAGGAGTTCCGCAATCTGCACGGCATTAAGAGCCGCACCCTTGCGAAGGTTATCCGACACGCACCACAGCGCGATGCCGTTGTCGACCGTCGGGTCGTCGCGCACGCGGCTGATGTAGGTGGCGCTGTCACCGGCGCTTTCGACCGGGGTAACGTAACCTTCGTCCTCACGCTTATCGATCAGCATGATGCCGGGCGCCTCGCGCAGGATTTCCTGTGCCTGTTCCGCCGAGAGTTCGTTCTCGAACTCGATGTTCACGCTCTCCGAATGACCCACGAAGACCGGCACGCGCACGCAGGTGGCGTTGAGCTTGATCTTCGGATCGAGGATCTTCTTGGTCTCGACCACCATCTTCCACTCTTCCTTGGTCGAGCCGTCATCCATGAAGACATCGATGTGCGGAATGACGTTGAAGGCGATCTGCTTGGTGAACTTCACCGGCTCGATCGGGTCGCCGACGAAAATCGCACGGCTCTGCTGGAAGAGCTCGTCCATGCCCGCCTTGCCTGCGCCGGAAACCGACTGGTAGGTCGAGACGACCACGCGCTTGATCGTTGCGGCATCGTGCAGCGGCTTCAACGCAACCACCAGCTGCGCAGTCGAGCAGTTGGGATTCGCGATGATGTTGCGCTTCTTGTAGTCGTGGATCGCATCCGGGTTCACCTCGGGTACGATCAGCGGCACGTCGGGGTCCATGCGGTAGAGCGAGCTGTTGTCGATCACCACGCAGCCGGCAGCGGCAGCCTTGGGCGCATATTCCTTTGCCGGACCGCTACCAGCCGCGAACAGGGCGATGTCCCAGCCGGACCAGTCGAAATGCTCGATATTCTTGCACTTGAGCATCTTGCCGGTGTCGCCGAATTCGACCTCGGTGCCGTGCGAACGGCTGCTGGCTACGGCCGCAACTTCGTCACAGGGAAACTCGCGCTCGGCAAGGACCTGCATCATTTCGCGTCCGACATTCCCGGTCGCGCCGACCACGGCAACACGATAACCCACTGCATTTCTCCAATCAGTATTCGCCGCCGAGATAGCGATTGCCGCCGCGCCCGCAAGCGCACATTCGATTGCGGGCGCTAAAGCTCAGACAAGCCCTGCGAAATGAGCGAGCAATATTGCCAAGGCTGCAAAGGCCATGACGGTTCCGGGCAAAGTGATCCAGCGCTTGCCGACATTCTCCTTCAGCGCGAGGCCGTTGAGCGTACCGAAGACCAGCAGGAAAACCACGCTTGCGCCGCTCACCAGCCCGTCCAGACCTCCGAGCACGGCGAGTGCCAGGGCCAATGCGGCCAGCGATAGAACCGCCCATTGCGGCGATCCTGCTGCATTGCGCTTTCCCAGCCGTTCCGGAAGCGCGCCGTCTTCCGCCACTTCTCGGGCTAGGCGCGCCGACGAAAACAGCGTCGCGTTGATCGCGCTGGCGGTCGATAGTGCTGCGGCGATCGTCACGGCAATCAGGCCCGGAGTACCAAGCGCCGCCTGGCCAGCCTGGCTGAGCGCCACCTCGCCATCCTCGATCACCGCCTTCGTCCCCGTCAGCATGGGTACGGCAAGGGCCACAAGGACGTAAATCAATGCCGCGCTTCCGATCGCGAGGGGCATGATGCGCGCCATGACCCGCTTGCGATCCTTCATTTCGTCGTAATCGTAGGCGACAAGTTCGAAGCCTTCATAGGCCATGAAGACGCTTGCAGCGCCGATGATCACTCCGATCAACCCCGGTTGGGAGGGTATCTCCAGCTTGGCCACATCGAACTGCGACAGGCCGAACGCCGCAAGCGCCGCAAGGATCGCCAGCTTGATTACGACGATGGCGATTTCGACACCGGCTGCCTGCCCTGCACCGCGCAGATTGATCGCCGTCATCGACAGGATCGCGAGCGCGGCCATTGCGGGCGGCAACCAGCCGGGTCCGCCAATGGCATTCCCGAGGTAAGCACCGAAAGTGTAGGCATAGACTGCGCAGGTAAGGACATAGCCCGCCAGCAGGACCCATGCGCTCCATTTTGCGAGGCGCAGGAAGCCGAGATCGCGCAGGAAACTGTAGATGCCACCAGCTTCGTCCTTGGCGATCGTCAGCGCGGCGAGGCTGTGCCCGGTGGCATATGCCACCAGCCCACCGAGGATGAAGCTCAGCGCAGCCCAGTGTCCGGCGTTGGAAATGACGACGCCAAGCGTGGAGAAAATCCCGCCGCCCACCATCCCGCCAACGGCGATGGCCCAAACGGCGGGGAGACCGAGCTCGCCCTTGTCGTCGCCCGACTTGTTCATTCCGGCGGGGTCACTCCGTGGCTTTCAAGGAACCGGAACACGGTGTTGTAGCGATGCGGCGAAATCTGTTCGCCCGACACGCGGTGCGTGTAGCCGGGATAGAGCATCATCTCGAACGGCACATTGGCTTCCTGCATCAACGAAATGATCTCGGTCGCATTCTCGAACACGACATTGTCGTCGGCCATCCCGTGGATCAGCAGCAGCGGATCGACGATCTTGGTGGCATCGGGAATGGCGGAAGCGGCTTCATAAGCCTCGGCATCATCCTGCGGCGTACCCATATAGCGTTCGGTATAGTGGGTATCGTAAAGCTCCCACTTGGTCACTGGCGCGCCGGAGATGCCGGCAGCGTAGAGCCCTGGATCGGCCTGCAGCTGCTTCAATGTCATGTAGCCGCCATAGGACCAGCCATCGATGGCGATCTTGTCCGGATCGACGAAATCGAGCGTCTTGAGGTATTCAGCGCCCGCCTTCTGGTCGCGCACCTCGACGCCGCCCATAGCGCGGTAGATAGGCTGTTCGAATGCTACGCCGCGATTGGCACTGCCGCGATTGTCGAGCGCGAACCAGATGTAGCCCTTGTCGACGATCGCCTGCCTGAGGCCGCCGTTCCAGCCCTTGTTGACGACCTGCGGACCCGGCCCGCCATAGTGGTAGAAATAGACTGGGTACTTCTTGCCCGGCTCCATCTCGGGTGTGACCATTTCCCAGTAGAGCGGCGTGCCGTCTTCTGCGGGGATCGTACCGTATTTCGTCGGCCTGTGGCTGGCGAGGAAAGGCGCATAGGGATGGTCGCCGTCGAGCGCATTTTCCTCGATCCAGGCAAGGCGCTTGCCCGTGGCATCGGCAATGTAGCTCTGCGGCGGATTATCGTCGTTGGAGCGCGAAATGAGCAGCGTCTGGCCCTTCCCGTCCATGCTGGCGGAGTGGGTATAGCCCAGCTCTGTCAGGCGGGTGATTTCGCCCGGATTGGCGAGGTCCACGGAGTAGACGTGCTGTTCCAGCACATCGTCCTTGGTGCCGGTGAAGAACACGCGGCCCGCCTGCTGGTCCACACCGACAAGCTTGGTGACGACCCACTCGCCGCTGGTGAGCTGCGTCCAGCCCGTCTTTCCCGCTTCATCGAGCAGGTAGAGGTGGCCAAAGCCGTCGCGTTCGGACCACCAGACGAGTTTGCCGTTCTCAAGCCACTTGTAGTCACTGCCGAGGTTAATCCAGTAGTCCTCGACGGCCGCGTTCTCGGTGAAGAGGACCTGGCTCTCGCCAGTCGCCGGATCGACCCGCAGGATGTCCATGACCGTCTGCTCGCGGTTCTGGCGGGTCACGTAGAGATCGTTTCCGGCCCAATCGACGCGGGCGAGATAGATGTCGGGATCATCGCCCAGATCAACCTTCACGCGGTTTTGGCCGTCGGGGTCCATAACATAGAGTTCGACCACGGCATTGTCGCTGCCGGCCACGGGATAGCGCTGGTCGAAAACCTTGGTCCCCGTCGCGCCGATCGCTGCACGCGTCACGATGCCGACGCCACTTTCGTCGAAGCGCTCGACCGCGATGCGGCTATCGTCGGGAGCCCACCAGTAACCGTCCATGCGGGCCATTTCTTCCTGAGCAACGAACTCGGCCTCGCCCCAGCGAATTGCGTCGCCTTCCTTCGGTGTGATCGGAGCGGCCTCGCCGCCGACCTCGCCGACCCACAGCTGGCGGTCGCGCACGAAGGAGACATAGGCGCCCTTCTTTGAGAGCGAGGGGTTGAGTTCGCTTTCCTCAGTATCGGTGAGCCGCAGCACATCGCCGCCGATCTGCGCAAGGTAGAGATCGCCGTCGAGCGGGACGAGGACACCGGTACCGTCGGAGGTCCACTCGTAGGAGATGATGCCCTTGAGGCTGCCGACACGCGCACGTTCGCGCTGCATTTTCTCGTCTTCCGACAATTCGCGGCCAGAACCCAATGCTTCGCTGTCGATGAGCATCGACCATTCCTCGGTCTCGCGGTCGAAGGCCCAGAGGTCGTAGCGCGCCAGGTCATCCTCGCGGTTGCGCAGCACGGTGAGATAGCGGCCATCGGGCGAAAGCTTGGCCTGCCGCGGGCTCGGCCCGTCGAGGTCGGGCGAGGCGAAGACGCGCTCGAAGGTAAGGTCCATGGCGGCAGTCTCCTGCGAATTGGCTTGATTGTCTGCCATGGCCGGCGAGACGAGGCTGGTGCCGAGCGCGAGGGCTGCGGCGAGGCGAAGCGACTTCATGTTCTCTCCCGAAAATCTTGTCGCCGCGTCCTCGCAATGCCTCGCCCCGATTGCAAGGCGGAGCGTGGCCGTAGAAGTTTTTATGCCTAATTTCGGGTTAAGTGCGCTTCCTTAAACCCCCTTAAGAACCTGCTGCCAGAACCTGTCTTGTCAACGGGAGGCCCTTTTCCGGCTCACAGGTTTCCCGGAGGCATCAAGACCGAGCCAATTTCGGCTCATCATGATCCCCACGTGACAAGGGCAGTGCGTTCAGGCGCACTGCCCTTTTTACGTTTGCGGGGTTTGGGGCAGTGCGTTCAGGCGCACCGCCCTTTTTACTTTTGCGGGGTTTGGGGCAGTGCGTTCAGGCGCACTGCCCTTTTTACGTTTCCGCACAGCACAACGAAAAAGGGCGGCCCGTGAGGACCGCCCTTCCCTTGTCTCTTGCGAGAAGCTTACGCCTTGGGCGCGTTGTCGCGGCGTTCCGCGATACGCGCGCGCTTGCCGGTGCGGCCGCGCAGGTAGTAAAGCTTCGCACGACGCACGATACCGCGGCGGACCACGGTGATGCTGTCGACGATCGGCGAATACAGCGGGAACACACGTTCCACGCCTTCACCGAACGAAAGCTTGCGGACGGTGAAGTTGCTGCCCATGCCGCGGTTCGAGCGGGCAATGACAACGCCTTCGAAATTCTGGACACGCTCGCGGGTGCCTTCGACAACCTTCACGCCGACGCGGACGGTGTCGCCTGCGCGGAATTCGGGAATGTCCTTGCCGAGGTTTTCAATAGCTTCGGCTTCGAGCTGCTGGATCAGGTTCATTTGCCTGGTCTTCCTACTTCTTTTGCCGCGCATCAGAGGCAGACTGGTCCCGATCGCCACTGTAGCGATCCCAAAGGTCCGGCCTGCGTAACCGTGTGTCTTCCTCGCTCCTTGCCTTGCGCCAAGCAGCGATTTTCGCATGATCCCCCGATCGCAGCACTTCAGGGATCGTGCGCCCTTCCCATTCCTGAGGTCGGGTGTATTGCGGATATTCGATGAGCCCGTTCTCGTAGGACTCCTCGACTCCGCTATCGGGCGCGCCCATTACTCCGGGAAGCAGCCGAATGCAAGCGTCGAGTATGGCCAGCGCGGCAGTCTCTCCGCCCGACAGGACGATATCGGCGAGGCTGACCTGTTCGATCTGCGGGAAAGCCTCGAAAATCCGCTCGTCGAAGCCCTCGAACCGACCGCACAGGATGGCCACACCGGGCCCGGCGGCAATCTCGCGAATGCGCGCCTGCGTAATGGGCTTGCCCCGCGGCGTCATGGCGAGGATTGGTAACGGCTCCCCGGTTCGGGGAGGTGGCAGATGCGCAGCATCTGACGGAGGGGATTTGCCCTCAGCGCCTGCGATTGCCGCAGAGTCCCCTCCACCGTCTTCGACGGTCCCCCTCCCCGTACCGGGGAGGATACTTGCGAGCGCACGCCCAAGCACATCCGCCTTGAGCACCATGCCCGCCCCGCCACCAGCCGGCGTATCATCGACCGTGCGATGCTTGTCGGTGGCGAAATCGCGAATCTGGACGGTCTCGCACGACCAGTCCCCCCGCTCCAACGCCTTGCCCGCAAGCGACACGCCCAGCGGCCCGGGAAACATCTCGGGATAAAGGGTCAAGATGGCGGCTTCGAAGGTCATTGTTCTTTGCCAACCCCGGTAATCCGCTTCGCTGCTTGGTAGGCTACAGGCCATGAAACTACGATGGAAAGCGACGCTACGGTGACAATCGTCGCGAAGCCAAGTCGATCAGAGTCCCGGGCCGCTTCGCTGAACATATGCGCAGTCACAAAAATTGAGAGCATCGCTAAGGCAATGGGAATCAGTCCGGTGGCCAAAAGTAGCGTCCTCCTGGACTCAGAATTTGGCCACGCGCTGCGTACTATCCCCCAGCAACATACTGCAAAAATAATGGAAAATGCACTTACAACAGCGGCGACAACTGCCGCAGGCAAGAGAATGCTTTCTAAGACGACCATTTCACCCCTCCCTTTGGCCGCGTATCTACGGTGAGCTCGAAAACATCGGGCCGAGAATAATGCCCATCGGTATCGAGGCTCGCCAGCCCTTGCCCGATTTCGCCTAGGTCAAGGTCAGCAAATAGCGTCTCTTCTCCCTCCCCCGCCTGCGCCACGATCCGCGCATCGGGTGCGATAATCATCGATCCGCCGCGATTGAGCGCGTCGCCCTCGATCGCCTCGATCAGTTCCTTCGCCGCATCATCGCCGCCAGCGCGCTCCAGTCCATCGAACAGGTCCTCCTTCGCCTGCACAAGTCCTGCTGCCAAAACGAAGCAGCGGCCCTCCATCGCGTAGTGCCGCGAGGCGAGCGCGTATTCCTCGCGCACGGTGGGCCATGCCGCGACGTGCACGCTTTCGCCGAGGTTGTGCATCGCGGCGCGCGCGAGGGGCATCCAGTGCTCCCAGCAGATCAGCGAGCCGACCTTGCCCCACTCCGCCTGGTGCACGCCCAGGGTCGAGCCATCACCGCGCATCCAGATAAGGCGCTCGCCATGCGTAGGGACGAGCTTGCGGTGGTCGAGCACCGGCAGGCCGGGCCGGAAGGTCATCTGGTTGTTGTAGAGGCTCTGCCGCACCCGCTCATGCGCGCCGATGCTGATGACCGCGCCGCTCTCGTCGCATAGCTCCTGCAAGGGCAGCAGCCGCTCGTCCTGCGCCACCACCGCCTGTTCCAGCATGATGCGGTGCAGCGCCTTGGTGCCGGGATGGTCCCACAACGCCGCGCCGGGCGCCTCGTCCAACCACAATGGATATCCGCCGAGGAAGGTTTCTCCGAAAGCTACCAGCTGCGCCCCGCCATCTATCGCCTCGCGGGCAAGGCGCACGGCCTTTTCGATCCCGTCGCCGATTGCAAGAGGAACGGGTGCGGCCTGCGCGATGGCTACCTTGAGCGTCGTCATGTCGACGCGGTTAGCGCGGGCGGCAAGGCTTGGCTATCCCGCGTTGCAGATCGCCACTCAGCGCGAGGTCAGTTTCTTCCTGTCCGAGGTGGCGGTCGGAACGAACTTGCCGACCACGCTCGATGTCACGACGCCCAGCGCCACGAGCCCGCCAGCTGACAACAGGTCCATGCCGTCAAGCGTCGTGCTCGGCCCGCCTTCGAGGCGCACGGCAAGCAGCACTGCGAGCGGCGAGGCGCCGGCGAACAGGTGGCGCAGGCGCGGACCGATGGTCGGCGAGACCTTTGCCACGAAAGCGCTCATGCTGGCGCTCATGGCGGCATAGGACCCGATTACGAATGCGGCGGTGTCGATCATCATGTGGTCCCTTGCAGTCTTCTTCGAATTCCGCCCGGAGCGTGACCGACATGGCCGGACCGGGCAAGAGGCGTTCTATATGCGTAATACAGCGATCTGCAAGCGACTTTGGCACCCTTCCCTTCCCTTGCGCGTATCTAGGCAATGAAACCTGATGACTGCATCATCGTGGGCGCGGGCCCCGCGGGCCTGACAGCGGCAATCTATCTCGCTCGCTACCATCTCGACATCCGCCTGTTCGATTGCGGAACGAGCCGGGCAAGCTGGATCCCGAAAAGCCACAACCACGCGGGCTTTCCCGAGGGAATCAACGGCGAAGAACTGCTCGACCGGATGCGCGAGCAGGCCGCGAAATACGGCGCGATGCGAGAACCGAAGCGCGTCACGAAGCTTGCCAAGCCGGACGAGTGCTTCACCATCACCTGCGATGGCGAGGAATACCGCGCGCGAACCGTCCTGCTCGCAACAGGCGTGGTCAACAACCGCCCCGAGGGCATCGACGAGCAGCTCCATGACGAGGCCCTGTCACGCGGCCTGATCCGCTATTGCCCGGTCTGCGACGGTTTCGAGGTCACCGACAAGAAGGTGGCGGTGATCGGTACGGGTGACCACGGCACCGCCGAAGCCCAGTTCATCCGCACATTCACCGATGACATCACGCTGGTCTCGCCCGAGGGCGACCACGACCTTTCGGAAGCCTGCAGCAAGGCACTCGACGGGGCAGGTATCAAGCGTGTCGTGGGGCCGTGCGGCGATTTTGCGATCGAGGAAGGACGCATCGCGTTCGATACCGCCGAGGGGCGCATGCGCTTCGATTCCATGTACCCCGCGCTCGGCAGCGTCATCCGTTCCGGCCTCGCGCAGAAATGCGGGGCCAAGGTCAGCGAGGAAGGCTGTATCGAGGTAGACGACCATCTGGAAACCAGCGTGGATGGGCTGTTTGCTGCAGGCGATGTCGTGGTGGGGCTGGACCAGATCAGCCATGCCATGGGCCAGGCCGGCGTCGCTTCGACAGCGATCCGCAACCGCTTGGCAGAGAAGAAGCCGCTTAGGCGCTGATCAGTCGACGAAGTCGGCGTTGACGGTCAGCCTTTCGCTATCCCAGCCGGGGACCGCCTGCTCGGTCAGCGGAACCATGAACTTCTTTCCATCGGGCTTTTCGATCTCGACGATCTCGGTCGCGCCGAAATTCTCGACCGCGCACACGCGGCCGACCTCGTCTCCCTTGTCGGTCACGACAGGAAGGTCGAGCAGGTCGGAATAGTAGAATTCGCCCTCGTCCAGCGACGGAAGCGCGCTGCGGGCGACGGTCAGCACGGTGCCGCGCAGGGCCTCGGCTTCGTTGCGGCCCGCGACTTCGGCAAAACGCGCGATGGCGCCGCCCTTGTTGTCGCTGCGGACCTTGGTGAGGGTAAGCTTACCCTCGTTGAAGCTCTTGTGCGGCTTCAGGGCTTCGAAACCCTCGCCGAACAGCTTCAGACGGACTTCGCCCGCCACGCCATGTGCACCGGTGACGGCGGCCAGCGTGACGGGCTTGTCCTGCATGGGAGAGATTACTCGCCCTTGTCTTCGGTAGCTTCTTCAGCAGCGGCTTCTTCAGCCGGTGCTTCTTCAGCTGCAGCTTCTTCGGCCGGAGCTTCTTCAGCGGCTGCTTCTTCAGCCGGAGCTTCGGCAGCGGCCTTGGCTTCTTCTTCAGCAGCCTTGGCAGCTTCTTCGGCTTCAGCAGCCTTTGCAGCCTTTTCTTCAGCGCGTTCCTTGGCGGCTTCGCCCGGCTCACCCTTCTTCGGGTTGTTGCGCGGTGCACGCTCGAGGATGCCGGCGGCGTCGAGGAAACGCAGGACGCGGTCCGACGGGGTCGCGCCGACCGAAAGCCAGTGACGTGCGCGGTCTTCGTCGAGCTTCACGCGCTCGCCCGAATCCTTCGGCAGCATCGGGTTGTAGGTGCCGATCTGCTCGAGATACTTGCCGTCACGCGGGCTACGCGAGTCCGACACGACGATGCGGTAGTAGGGACGCTTCTTCGCGCCACCGCGCGACAGACGAATTGCAACTGCCATTTTACTTCACCTTTCGAATGTAAATATCGGTAATTTAGATTATTTCTTGTTCAACATGTCACGCAGGTCAGCGGGCAGCGTGTCGGGATCGACCGAAGGCCCCTTCCCTCCGCCGCCGAGACCCGGCAGGCCGCCCATGCCGCCGCCCGGTCCGCCAAGTCCGGGCATCGCGGCGCCCATGCCGCCCTTGCCGAACAGCGCGCCGAGACCCTTGAGGCCGCCCATCTTCTTGATCTGCTTCATGGCCTTGGCCATTTCCTGGTGCATCTTGAGCACCTTGTTCACGTCCTGCACCTGAGTGCCCGAACCTGCCGCCACGCGCTTCTTGCGCTTGGCATTCATCAGCTTGGGCAGCTTGCGTTCCTTGGGTGTCATCGAGCCGATGATCGCGTCCATGTGGAGCAGGACCTTGTCGTCCATGCCCGAGGCCTGCATCGCGGCCTTGGCCTTCTTCATGCCCGGCATCATGCCCGCAAGCGCGCCGAGGCCACCCATGTTCTGCATCTGCTTGAGCTGCATGCGCAGGTCGTCGAGGTCGAACTCGCCCTTCGCCATCTTCTTGGCGAGAGCTTCGGCCTCTTCTTCCTTGATCGTCGCGGCGGCCTTTTCGACCAGCGATACGACATCGCCCATGCCGAGGATGCGGCCGGCGACGCGCGAAGGATCGAATGCCTCGATCGCGTCAAGCTTTTCGCCCGTACCTGCAAACTTGACCGGCTTGCCGGTGACATAGCGCATCGAGAGCGCCGCACCGCCGCGCGCATCGCCGTCCATCCGGGTGAGGACCACGCCGGTCAGCGGCACTTCACCGGTAAAGCTCTGCGCGACGTTGACCGCGTCCTGGCCGGTCAGGCTATCGACGACCAGCAGCACCTCGGTGGGCGCGGAGACGGCGTTGATCGCCTTCATCTCGGCCATCAGCGCTTCATCGACATGCAGGCGGCCTGCGGTGTCGAGCAGCAGCACGTCTGCAGCCTGCAGCTTGGCGGCTTCCATCGCGCGGCGCGCAATGTCGACCGGCTGCTGGCCGGGTACGATCGGCAGGGTCGCGACATCGACCTGCTCGCCCAGCACCTTGAGCTGTTCCTGAGCGGCCGGACGATTGACGTCGAGCGAGGCCATCATCGACTTCTTGCCGTGCTTCTCCTTGAGAAGCTTGCCCAGCTTGGCGGTGGTGGTCGTCTTACCCGAGCCCTGCAGGCCGACCATCATGATGACGACCGGCGGCTTGGCGTTGAGGTTCAGTTCGCGCGGTTCGGCATCTTCGCCGGTGCCGCCGAGCATTTCGACGAGCTCGTCATTGACGATCTTGACGACCTGCTGGCCGGGCGTGACCGACTTGAGGACTTCCGAACCGATCGCCTTTTCGGTGACCGCATCGATAAAGCGGCGCACGACGGGAAGCGCGACATCGGCTTCGAGGAGCGCGATGCGCACTTCGCGCATGGCCTCGCGCACGTCGTTCTCGGACAGCGCGCCACGGCCCTTGAGCTTGTCAAAGACGTTTCCGAGCCGGTCGGACAGATTGTCGAACATGTCTGTTCTACTCCTTCCGAACCCGATCAGGTCCGAATAAACGCGAAAAACGCCGGCGGACGAGAACTCGTCGGCCAGCGTGGGGCGTACCCCTATGGAAACCCAAGTTTTATCCCGGGTGTGGTGGAAGCAGACCGCAGCCGTCGCCACGGCCTGCTACCATCAAATCCGGGAAAATGGTGGAGCCTAGCGGGATCGAACCGCTGACCTCTACAATGCCATTGTAGCGCTCTCCCAGCTGAGCTAAGGCCCCGTGCCATTTTCGATACAGCGCATCCTGGGATGGTGCGCTGCCCTTGCGGGAGGCGCCCAATATAAGGGGCCTCGCCGCAATGCAACAGCTAAATTAGCTTTCGTCCGCGTTGTCGTCGTCGCCCTTGGACTTCGTCTCGACACCGAGGTCGTCGTCGCCGCCAAGATCGACTTCATTGTCGGGCGAATCATCGTCTTCGTCGATGTCGATATCCAGATCGTCATCATCGTCGCCGCCCAGATCGCTATCCGCCTCGGCGTCCTTCTTCTTCTTGGCTTCGTCCTCGGCGAGGATCGGCTGCTTGGACTTGAGCACGGGTTCGGGCGTCCACTCTTCACCGCATTCGATGCAGGTGACGGGATCTTCCTTGTTCAGATCGTAGAAGCGGGTGCCGCAGTTCGGGCAGGTGCGCTTGGTGCCCCATTCAGGTTTGACCATGTGTAATCCTTGGATGCTGGCCCCGCCGGACGGGCGAGGCTGGAATTCTCGAATAAAGATGGACTCCATCGCCCTAAAGTAAAGGGGGAGGAATCGATAGCGCGCGCGCCTTGCCAGAGTGCATGGGCGCTGTCAAAGCGCAGGCCATATATGGATACGCTTTCGTGACATCGCACCGATTTTCTTCCCGTGGCCCGCTGACCGGACGCATCCGCGTGCCGGGCGACAAGTCGATCAGCCATAGATCGCTCATGTTCGGCGCCCTGGCTGTAGGACGCAGCCGCATCTCGGGCCTCCTCGAAGGCGAAGACGTGCTCGCGACAGCCGCCGCACTGCGGGCCATGGGCGCGAAGATCGAGAAGGACGGGGACGACTGGGTGGTCGACGGAGTGGGTGTCGGCACGCTGCTCCAGCCGCAACAGGCGCTCGACATGGGCAATTCGGGCACATCGACCCGCCTGCTCATGGGCCTTGTCGCGAGCCACGGCATCACCGCGACTTTCACGGGCGATGCCAGCCTGTCCAAGCGCCCCATGGGACGCGTCATCGATCCCCTTTCGACGATGGGTGCGAGCTTCACCCCCTCCCCCGGCGGCACGCTCCCGCTGGTGATGCAAGGCCTCCAGCCCGCCGTCCCGATCAGCTACCGCCTGCCTGTGGCATCGGCGCAAGTGAAGAGCGCGGTGCTGCTCGCCGGTCTCAATACGCCGGGCACCACTACCGTCATCGAGCCGGTGCCCACGCGCGACCATACCGAGCGCATGCTGCGCGGCTTCGGTGTCGATGTGCAGGTCGAAGAGCAGGACGGCGAGCGGATCATCAAGCTTACCGGCCCCTGCGACCTGCAGCCCTGTGACATCACCGTGCCGGGCGATCCGTCCTCAGCAGCGTTCTTCGCCGTTGCCGCGAGCATTGTGCCGGACAGCGACCTCGTGATCGAGAATGTCGGCCTCAACCCGACGCGCGACGGCATTTTCCGCGTGCTCAGGCAAATGGGCGCCAGCATAGACTATCTCGACGAACGCGAAGTCGGCGGTGAACCGGTGGCAGACCTTCGCGTGCGCTATGCCCAGCTCAAGGGCATCGAGGTCGACCCGGCTATCGCGCCGAGCATGATCGACGAGTTTCCCGTACTCTTCGTAGCAGGCGCGCTTGCGGAAGGTGCAACCGTCACGACCGGCCTCGAGGAATTGCGCGTGAAGGAAAGCGACCGTCTCGCCGCGATGGCAGCTGCGCTCAAACTGGCTGGTGCCGATATCGAAGAACGTGACGATGGCCTCGTCATTCGCGGCAGCGGAGGCAAGGCCCTGCCCGGTGGCGGCCCTGTCACCACCCACCTCGATCACCGTATCGCGATGAGCATGGCCGTCGCCGGCCTTGCCAGCGAGGCGGGCGTGGAAGTCGACAGCACCGAACCGATCGCTACCAGCTTCCCGAACTTCACGGCCTTGCTTGCAGAGGCCGCCTCGTGACTGGTCTCGACTGGGCGAGCATGGTCGGCTTCGTCGGGACAGCCTGCATCATCGGGGCCTACGCCTACCTGACCTACAAGGACGAGCCGAACCCCTTCATCCTGCACGGCACCAACCTCACCGGCGCCGCATTGCTGACCGTCTCTTTGCTGGTCCACACCAACTGGCCGAGCCTCGTCCTCGAAGGCTTCTGGGCGGCGATCGCGATCTGGGGCTTGGCGAAGGCACTGAAAAGCCGCAGGGAGCGCACATGATCATCGCCGTCGACGGACCGACTGCCTCCGGAAAAGGCACCATTGCAAAAGCTCTGGCCGAGCATTTCGGGCTGCCGCACCTCGATACGGGGCTCCTCTATCGCGCGGTCGGCTATCAGTGCGCCCGGAACAACGGCGAGCCCAGCTCGCTCGCCGATGCGCTTGCGGCCTGCGCCTTCGACGACAGCTTGCTCGACAATCCGGAACTGCGCACCGAGGAGGTCGGCGGGCTGGCGAGCCAGGTGTCGGTCCATCCTGCCGTGCGGCAGGCTCTCTTCGAACGCCAACGCGCCTTTGCCACGCAGGAAGGCGGCGCGGTCCTGGACGGACGGGACATCGGGACGGTCATCGCGCCCGAGGCCGATGCCAAGCTCTTCATCACGGCCAGCGTCGAAGCGCGGGCGCAGCGCCGCTTCCTCGAAATGCGCGGGCGAGGCGTCAAGGTGACGCTCCTGGAAATCCAGGACGACCTGCGCCGCCGTGACGAACGCGACCGCAATCGCGAGGTCGCACCCCTTGTCCCCGCAGCGGACGCCATGGTCATCGATACCAGCGCGCTGAACAAGGAAGAGGCGATCGAGGCCGCCATCGAGGCCGTGAAGCAGGCGCTTTAACGCTCCGATCCGGTCGGACTTGCCAATTTCGCCGCAAGGGCGCAGAAGACTGCCGTTTCCAGCTTGGTCGCCAATAGGTCGCACTCGGGTCGCTGCATGACAGCGAAACGCACGATGCGACAGCGCAGGCTGCGCTTCTCTGTCGAGACAGAGGAGAGAAGCAATGAAGAAGACCCTTATCCTTGCCGCCTTGGTCGGTCTGGCCGCCACGCCGGCGCAGGCCGAACACTGGGACGTCATCGGCTCGAAGCTCAAGGACGGCTGCACGATGGGCACCTACATGGCCATCGTGAAAGACTTCAACGAATGGGGCAAAGCCCACGGGTACAAGGCGACGATCCTAACCCCGATCCAGGACCGCGATCTCGAAACCTTCTGGTGGATCGGCAAGACCAAGGATGCAGCGACCTTCGGTGCGGCCTGGGACGCGTGGCGCAATGCCATGTCCGACCCCAATTCGACCGAGGCGAAACTGCAGGCCCGGTTCGACAAGTGCTCGGTAGACACTTCGCGTAGCGGCTACGACGCCTGGTAGGGCGGCCGCCATTCGGCTGAACGGGCGCTCGCACTGCACCAAATCCCTTGCTTTCCCGCGGGGTTTGCACTAGGCGCGCGCCCGTTCACCAAATCTACGGATTCGATGGACCTTCGCGGCGGCATCCGGCCTCGCGGAGATCACGGCCCTCTTGCCCCGTACGGCCCGTGCAATGGTGCGCAGGCAGACGGAGAAAGACCCCGGTAAAACCGGTGGCCGGTAGCAAACGTTAGTCAGGACTACACAACCTATGGCAACCTCAGCCAATCCCACCCGCGACGATTTCGCCGCAATGCTCGACGAGCAGCTCGGCGGCGCCGATGACGGCGGCTTCGAAGGCCGCGTTGTAAAGGGCACCGTCACCTCCATCGAAAACGGCATGGCCCACATCGATGTCGGCCTTAAGAGCGAAGGCCGCGTCGACCTCAAGGAATTCATGCGCGGCGAAGACGAGCACGGCCTCGAAGTCGGCTCGGAAGTCGAAGTATTCGTCGACCGCATCGAAAACGCAGACGGCGAAGCAATGCTGTCGCGTGACCGCGCACGCCGCGAAGCTGCATGGGACAAGCTCGAAAGCGAATTCGGCGAAGGCAAGCGCGTCGACGGTCGCATCTTCGGCCGCGTCAAGGGCGGCTTCACCGTCGACCTCGACGGCGCAGTGGCCTTCCTCCCCGGCTCGCAGGTCGACATCCGCCCCGTGCGCGACGTCACCCCGCTGATGGACATGCCGCAGCCCTTCCAGATCCTGAAGATGGACCGCCGCCGCGGTAACATCGTCGTTTCGCGTCGCGCGGTCCTCGAAGAGACCCGTGCAGAACAGCGCAGCGAACTGATCGACAAGCTGGCCGAAGGCCAGGTGATCGACGGCGTCGTCAAGAACATCACCGACTACGGCGCATTCGTCGACCTCGGCGGTATCGACGGCCTGCTCCACGTCACCGACATGAGCTACAAGCGCGTCAACCACCCCAGCGAAATGATCGAGATCGGCCAGACCGTGACCGTCCAGATCATCCGCATCAACGAAGACACCCAGCGCATCAGCCTCGGCATGAAGCAGCTGGAATCGGATCCGTGGGATGGCGTTTCGGCCAAGTACCCGGTCGGCATGAAGCTGACGGGCACCGTCACCAACATCACCGAATACGGCGCATTCGTCGAAATCGAGCCGGGCATCGAAGGCCTGGTCCACGTTTCGGAAATGAGCTGGACCAAGAAGAACGTCCACCCGGGCAAGATCGTCTCGACCTCGCAGGAAGTCGAAGTCATGGTCCTCGAAGTGGACAGCGAGAAGCGCCGCATTTCGCTCGGCCTCAAGCAGGCCCAGCGCAATCCGTGGGAAGAGTTCGCCGAGAAGCATCCGGTGGGCACCAAGGTCGAAGGCGAAGTCAAGAACGCCACCGAATTCGGCCTCTTCATCGGCCTCGATGGCGACGTCGACGGCATGGTCCACATGTCGGACATCGCATGGGGCATCTCGGGTGAAGACGCCCTCGCACTGCACCGCAAGGGCGAGCAGGTCGAAGCCGTCGTTCTCGACGTCGATACCGACAAGGAGCGCATCAGCCTCGGCATGAAGCAGCTCGAAAAGGGTGCTCCGACCGAAGCCGGCGCACAGAGCGACCTGCGCAAGAACCAGGTTGTCACCGTCACCGTCCTCGAAGTCCGCGATGGCGGCCTCGAAGTTCAGGTTGGCGAAGATGGCGCAACCGGCTTCATCAAGCGTTCGGACCTCGGCCGTGACCGTGACGAGCAGCGCTCGGATCGTTTCCAGCCGGGTGCCAAGGTCGACGCCATGGTCACCGGTTTCGACCGTTCGAAGAAGCCCACCTTCTCGATCAAGGCGCGTCAGATCGCCGAAGAGAAGGAAGCAGTTGCACAGTTCGGTTCGTCGGACTCGGGTGCATCGCTCGGCGACATCCTCGGCGAAGCGCTGAAGAAGAAGGAAGACTAAGCTCTTCCACCCTTCTCAAGGGTAATCAGGAAGGCCCGCTTGCTCACAGGAGCAGGCGGGCCTTTCCCTTTGGCGCTGGCAGGACTAGCCTTGCCGTCCTCAAGTAGCGAAGCGGTAGGACAGACTAAAACCCATGCTAGAAGTTCACCAGTTCCCCTGCCTGTCCGACAATTACGGATTTCTCCTCCACGATCCCGACAGCGGAGAGACTGCCGCGATCGATACGCCCGACGGCGCGGAATACCTCCGCCAGGCGGAGGCCAAGGGCTGGACGATCACGCAAATCTGGAACACGCACTGGCATCCTGACCATGCGGGCGGGAATAAGGCCATTGTCGAGGCGACGGGGGCCAAGGTCATTGCCCCGCACGAGGTGGAAAAGATCAGCCCGATCGACCGCGTCGTCGGCAATGGCGACAAGGTCGAACTTGGCGACTGGACCGCGCGCGTGATCGACGTGTCGGGCCACACCAACGGCCACATCGCCTACCACATCTCAGAGGCCGACACGGCATTCGTGGGCGACAGTGTCTTCGCACTGGGTTGCGGCCGGATGTTCGAAGGCGAACCGGAGCAATTCTGGCACAGCCTCGAGCGTATCCGGCAAATGCCCGAGAACACGCAGCTCTACTGCGCGCACGAATATACGGAGGCCAACGCCAAATTCGCGCTGCACGCCGATCCCGACAATGCTGCGCTCCAGCTTTATGCGGCACGGGTCGAGGAAAAGCGGGCCAAGGGGCAGCCGACCGTCCCCACCCTGCTCTCCCGCGAGCTCGAGACGAACCCGTTCCTGCGCGCCGACAATGCCGATTTGCGGGATCGCTGGGGCGGCACCAATCCGGCAGAAACCTTCGCAGCGCTAAGAGCTGCAAAGGACAATTTCTGACGATGAAGGCGCTTCAGGTTCGGAGCCTTAGCCCAGATTTGTCGGGTACCGGACTGGTCGACATCCCCTGCCCTGCAAGGTGTACTGGCGAGGTCTTGGTCCGCGTGCGCGCCGCCTCGCTCAACTATCCCGACTTGCTGATGACGCGCGGGGACTACCAGTTTAAACCGGAGCTCCCCTTCATTTCCGGACTGGAAATGGCAGGCGAAGTGATTGCCGCCGATCCCGACAGCGGATTTGCCGAAGGCGACCGCGTGATGGGTGGAGCCAAGACGGGCGCTTTTGCCGAGCAGGTCGCGCTACCCGCCAAGTCGCTTCGCGCGATTCCCGAGGACCTGGGCTTTGCGCAGGCGGCCGCAATGGGCGCGGCCTATCACACGGCCTATGTCGCACTGGTGGAACTGGGAGGCTTGGTGCCGGGTCAGACCGTCCTCGTCCATGGCGCGAGTGGCGGCGTGGGGCTCGCCGCCTGCGATCTCGCCAAGGCTCTCGGTGCCACAGTCATTGCCGCGACGCACCGCGAGGACAAACTCGATCATTTGCGGGATATTGCCCGGCCCAGTGCCGCAATCCTCAACACCGGTCGTTTCCGAGAGGAGGTTTCCGACCTGACCCATGGCCGGCTGTGCGGTCTCGTCTTCGATCCAGTCGGCGGCGACGTCTTCGACGAGAGCACGCGCTGCGTGACCTTCGGCGGAAAGCTGCTCGTGGTGGGCTTTGTGGCTGGAAGAATTCCCGAGATCGCGGTCAACATCCCGCTCATCAAGGGTTTCTCTGTCGTCGGCGTACGCGCTGGCGAATATGCGAGGCGATTCCCCGACCGTGGGAGGCGTATTTCCGCTGCATTGGACAAGCTCGCCTGCGAGGGGAAGATTACCCCTCACATCGACCGTACCCTGCCCCTTGCCGACTGGCGCGAGGCTTTCGAGGCGATGGACCGGGGCGAGATCATCGGGAAGATCGTGCTCACGCCCTGAACTGGAAGGCGCAACGAAAAAGGGCGACCCGAAGGCCGCCCTTTCAAATTCGCTTGTGTCCGGAAATCAGATCCCGGCGATCAGCTTGTCGGCCAGTGCCTTGTCGGCTTCGGCATCGTGCTTCTCGGCGATCAGCTTGCGGCTTGCGCCGGTGGCAGCGGCGACCGCGCGGTTGCGCACGTCTTCGACGGCTTCGCGCTCTGCAGCAGCGATCTTGTCTTCGGCCATGCGCTTGCGGCGCTCGACCATTGCCTTGCTGTCGGCTTCTGCCTTCTCGAGGATCGCGTCAGCTTCGTGCTGAGCGTTTTCGAGCATCGCTTCGGCGTCCTTTTCGGCGCCGGCAATCTTGTCGGCATATTCCTTGCGCAGCACTTCGGCTTCAGCGCGAAGCTGCTTGGCTTCTTCGAGCTGTTCCTTGATCGCAGCGATCTTGCTGTCGAGGCCGCCGGCGATGGTCTTGTGGACCTTGGCGCCGAAGAAAGCGAACACCAGCAGGACCAGCATCGAGATCGAAACGATCTGGAACGGCGCGAGGCCGAACAGTTCGGGCTCGTTATGCGTCGGAGCGCCGCCGTGACCGACTTCGGTATTCACCTCGGCCGCATCGGTTGCGATCACTTCGGGCAGGTCGGAAGTGGTCTGATTAGCCATGAGCCATCTGCTCCTTCACTGCCTTGGTCGCCACAGGCTTCGTCACCTTCACGCCAGCCAGCGTCTTGACGATGTCCTGCGCCGCTTCGACCGCAACGCTTTCCACTTCGGCAAGTGCAGCCATACGGGCTTCCTCGATGCGTGCTTCGGCATCGGCAAGCTTCTTGTCGATGCGCGTCTGCGCGGCCTTGAGCTTCTTTTCGGACTTGGCAGCAGCCTCGTCCTTGGCCTTGGTAACGATCGCCTGCGCAGCAGCGCGGTTTTCGTTCTCACGGACCCGCCAGGCTTCTTCCTGATCGTCGGCAGCGTCGCGCGCAGCCTTGGCAGCGGCGAGGTCGGCAGCGATCTGGCCGTCACGCTGGGCAACGGTTTCCATCACCTTGGGCACCATGCCCTTGCCGATGACGAAGAAGGTAATGCCGAAGAAGACCAGCAGCCAGAAGACCTGGCTGGACCATGTATCGGCAAGCTGTGCTATCTGGGGCATTGCAGCTCTCGAAAAGCGGGTGGCAGAAAAATTGCGGGCCGGTCAGGCGAACCCGACCGGCTCCGGAACATGATTTCGTCGATTAGGCGACGAAGATCAGGATCATGGCAACGACGAACGCCAGCAGGCCGAGAAGTTCGGCAGCGGCGAAGCCGATGAACAGGCGACCCTGCTGGCCGTCAGCGGCACCCGGGTTGCGCAGAGCGCTTTCGAGGAACGAACCGAAGACGTTACCAACGCCGATCGCAGCCATACCGGCACCGATTGCAGCGAGACCAGCGCCGATGAGCTTTGCAGCTTCCATTTCCATGACAAACTCCTTTGGAAAAACTTTTGAATTGAAGACTTAGTGAAGGTTCTCGGCGTCGTTGATGTACAGCGACGTCAGAAGAGCGAAAACGTAGGCCTGGATGCCGGCCACCAGCAGCTCGAGAGCGCAGATGCCGATCATCAGGATGAAGCTGGGCAGACCGACCAGGAGGCCGAAACCGGCGCCAGCATTCGTACCGTCGATCACGAAGCTCGACAGGACTTCCAGCAGCACGTGCCCGGCCATCATGGCCACGAACAGTCGCAGGCCGAGGCTGAAGGGGCGCACCATGAAGGAGATGAATTCGATCGGCGCGATCACGGGCACCATCGGCAGCGGCGTGCCGTGCGGCACGAAGAGGCTGAAGAAGTGCAGGCCGTGGCGCCAGAAGCCGACGATCAGGACGATCGAGAAGCTGATGATCGCGAGCACACCGGTCACGGTGAAGTGGCTGGTGAAGGTGAACGGGTGAATCCCGGCGATACCCAGCGGCAGCAGGCCGAGGAGGTTCGCGAACAGGATGAACATGAAGAGGCTGAAGACATAGGGCACATACTTGCGCCCGGCCTTGCCGATGTTCGCTTCCAGCATGTTGTCGATGAAGCCGGTGAAGGTCTCCACCATCATCTGCCAGCGACCGGGCACCAGCTCACGCTTCATGCCACCAAGCACGAAGAGGAAGAGCACCACGGTGGTGATCAGCATCCACATCGCGGAATTGGTGAAGGCGATATTGTATCCGGCCAGTTCCCAATTATCCGAGCCGCCAAGGGCCTGGATGGTGAACTGGTACATCGGATCGACTTTGGCCTGTTCGGCTGCCACGTCTGGAATTCCCTAAATCCTGTAACGAAAGCCCTGCAATGCCCCCTAGGGGGTCACTCGCCGGGCTTCTGATTTGCCGCGCGGATAATGTTCCTGAAGGCCACGACTATTCCGAGGAACAGACCGACCAGCAGACCCCATGGGTTGGTATCGGTAAAGTAGCCGATGGCGTAACCGATGACCGTACCACCAAGAAGCCCCCCGAGCAGGTCAGCCAGAACACGGTTGCCGCTGCGATAGTTCGCATCGGCCCCGGAACCGGTCTTGCGGTTGCGTTGATCTTCGCGCTGCTGGGCGGCACTGAGCCGCTTCTCCAGCGCGTCAATCCGCGCATCCTCCTCGATGGGTTTCCGTGCGGGTTCGTCGTCGCTCATGCCTTACTCCTTAAAGGGGGTTGCGCGGCACGCGCAGGGACTTGCCCGCCAAGGGCGCCGCCCCCTTAGAAGGGGGGCATTGGGGAGTCAACATGGAGAGCCGCCCAAATACCCCTCTCCCGTTGCAAAAAAGCCTCCCCCCGGCTCGAAGCAGGGGAGAGGCTCCTAATTCGGTCGGTCCGGACCGCGTCAGGGACAGCGCGAATCGCGCATCGGCGGAGCGTCGGTGCGGGTCTGCCAGCTGCCGTCGGGGGCCTGGTATTTCTCGCCCGGTACGGTCTTTGCAATCGCGATGCATCCGGCGGTCAGCGCGTATTCCTCGAGCGTAGCGTTCGATTCCTGCGCCTTTTCCGAATAAACGGCCCGTCGCTTGATGTTGATGTCGTTTACTATCCGACGCAGTTCCGGCGTTTCCGCCACCACGATGCCGAGGTAGCCGTCCATCTTCTCGCCAACTTCGCCCGCTGCGCGTGCAGCGGCATAGGCAGGGTCGCGCTGGGCGTAAGCCGGTGCGGCGATACCGCCGAGCGCCGTCGCAATCGCGGCGCCTGTCAGGATAGCCTTGGTAACTCGCTTGGTCATAAAATCACCCATCAGAAAATATCCGCATTTTCCTCGATCGTATTGCCCGCATCTTCCGCGAGCCGGTAGATCACTTCCTGGCGAATGTTCACATTCAGCTCGATCACGATCGGCTTGTCCGGTGCTTCCACCGTGATGCAGCCCGCCAGCGTGAGCGAGGCCAATGCGGCCACCGCCATCTTCTTTATTCCGCGCATGCCCTGTTTTCCCTGCATTATGCCGGTTGTCGCAAGGCCTCCGCGGTCCGTCAATTCATCGCTTGTCATAGGCCTTGCTCGCTTTCCTCGTCCTGAATGGTGGGTTCATCCGGAATCACGTCTTCCGGATCGATATCGGGTTCCACTTCCTCGCCGGTGATCGATCGGCGCAGCAGCCGCTTGCCATCGTCGCTGAGCAGGCCCAGCTCGCGCGGATCGCGCACGGAGGCGGGGTCGTACATCGACTTGATGGACGTAAGCAGCTGGTAGAACTGCGCACGGATATTGATGCGGAACTGGATCGGCAGGTCCGCAATCTGGCGGGTTATGAAATTGGTTTCGGCATCTTCGCCCTGCCGCACGCCGTCGAAACGCACCTGCGTCACGATCTCGCCGGTGAGCGGTCCGTTCATGATCACGCGCATCTGCGAATAATCGAGGCTGCGCAGCGCATCGAAGGCGAAGTTGGCGATGGTGGACAAGTCTTCGTAAGTCAGCTCGCCGACATAGGAGATATTGCCCCCGGGCGGCCGCGAGATAAGGATGCTGTCCTCGATCCGGCCATTGCCGTCGGTGTCGAAGATGATCGGGACAGTGCCGTCGAAAATGCCGGTCGCCGAGATATTCTCGAGCTCCATCTGGGCGACGAATTGCGCCGCATCCAGCCCGACGATCTCAAAGATATAGGCCCGCTCCTCGCTGACACCAAGATTGAGGTCGACCTCGCGCAGGATCAACTGGCCGCCCATGAAGGGCCAGCTGCCGCCGCTCACGGCCAGCAATTCGCCATTTTCGAGGCGGAACTCCACCTCTCCGTCGAAAACCTCGATACCCGGATTGACCGAGCCGACGCGGATCTTCTGGTCTGGCGCAGTCGTGAGATTGAGCAGGTCGGTAAACTCAACCGTGCCGCTGGCTCCCTTCACCGGTCCGAAAGCCGCGGCGAAATCGAGATTGTCGGACGAGAAGGACCCGGTGCTGGTCACCTCGCCATCGGAAGCCCAGTAAATCCGGCCCTCCCCCGTAATCACGCCTTCCGCATTGGCGATGACGCCCAATGCAAGTTGGCTCAGGTCTTCGGGCTGCAACTGATCGTCGAACCGCAGGCCGTCGATGTCGAGTTCGGCATATCCGCTGCTGGTTGCGAGGTTGTGGCGGATATCGACATCGGTAACGACCCGGTCTGAGCCGGGATTGCGGAGGGTCGCTTCGGCATTGATGATATTGTCGAACAGCGTAAGCGACGCGCCCCTCGCGACCAGTGGCTCGAACCTCTCCTCTTCACTGCGGTCAATCAGACGGAAGCTGGCATCCGCGATCGCCAGCCTGCCATCGGTATAATCCCAATTACCTGCCGTGTTGACGAGGGTCATCGGTACCGCGGCAAGCGCGATTTCTGCATCTGCAAAAGTACCCGAGATGTTTTCACCGATCTCGGCGTCCAGATCGGAAATCACGAAACGGCTGGCGCTTTCCGCAGGGCCCAGAGAGATATCGAGACCACGCGCGCGGACCGTGCCGGGATAGGCGAATCCGACCGGCCCGCTCGCGATGCGGATCGGCGTATCGCCGAGGCTTCCGGCGAGTTCGAGCGACGGCGCTCCGGCGGCAAACGTCAGCCCGCCCGCACCATTGGTCACAATGGCTCCGCCAGTAGGCGGGCACAGTGTGAGACCCGGGCCTTCGATCGCGAGATCGGCAAGGGCCAGGCGGTCGAACGATACGCGGGTACACTCGCGCCACATGGCGAGCGTTCCATTCGGCTCCCACCGTCCCTTCACGGGAAGCGAAAGCCCTTCCACCGCGCCGCCGGGCAGCGGTCCGCTCGCCTCGACATTGCCTGCAAAGCCGAGTGCCCCGCTCGAAGATTGTGCAATGGTTATGCCGGGAATTGCAATGCGCGACGGTCCGGCCTCGTACGGGGCCATCGACAGGCGGAAAACCGCGTCGTCTGCACCTGTACGCTCCATCCGGCCAATGATGCGGGGAATGCCCGGACCGCCTGTGGCGATATTTCCGGAGAAGCGTGCAGCCTCGTCACCAGCCGCGCTCATTTCGAAGCGCGACAGGGACAGAATTCGGGCCCCGCTGCCGCCGGTCATATCGACCCGCGGAATCAGGAGAAGCGTATCGTCCGCGTCGGAACGGTATGTCACCTGACCCGAGAGCGAGCTTCCCCGGGCTTCGGCCTGCAACGCGGCGCCGATACGCCGCGCTATCGGCTCGAGCAGCGTCCCCTCACCCGAAGACGCAAGGGTCTGGATTGCGGACGCTGCATCGTTTCCGAGCCTGAGGCCGTTGCCCTCGATATCGCTTTCGATTTCCATGCGGGCGAAGTTCTCTCGCACACGCATGACGCCCTCGGCAGTGACGACGGCTGCGAGCACCTGCGGGCTTTCCGCACCGCGTAGCGCAAGCGTATATCGCGCATTGGCGTCCTCACCGCGCAGCTGGGCGCGGATGGTGCCTGTCAGCGATTGTGCTGAGAAATCGGCATAGCGCGCATCGCCCGCCTCGATCCGCGCCGTAAGCGAAGGATCGCTGAGTTCGGAATTCATCCCCACTTCGATATCGGCAACCATGTCGGCAAGGGCGAGCTCCATCCCCGGACAACTCGCGCCCGACGACCGCAGCGGTCCCGAGAAGGAAGGCTCGCCGGCGGAAGTTTCGAGCTGTCCGTAAATCGTCGTGCCTTCCGCTTCGCATCCCTCGAATGCCAGTTCGGGTGCCGTGGCCGCGAAGATGCCTGCAAACCCGTTGTATAGCCCGCCATTGCCTTCCAGCTTCAGCCCGACCGGACCGTAATCGGTCTCGATCAACCCGCGCCCGTCGACGATCTTCAGGTCTATCTGAGGCAGGCCCGGCGGCGCTTCGCTGTCCCCGAAGATAAGCGGATCGAGCGAACCGAAACTCAATTCGCCGTCGACATAGCGTCCGTAGAGCCGCGGGTTGAACAGCCTTACTTCGCCGATTTCGGGCAGGCCGATTTTGTGCTGGAGCCTTATGACGACACGTTCGGCCGTGAAATCCGGCTGGTCGGGATCGCCCAGCACAAGATTGGAGATGATCTGGGTCCGGCCTCCGACACGCGCGATATCGTAAGTTGCCGGAATATTGTTGGCTGCCAGCTGGTCGCGGATGAGATCATTAACGATCCGCTCACGGCTCGCCCAGGCCACCAGTGCGACGGCTATCAGGACGAGAATCGACAGGCCGGGAATGGCCCAGCGCTTCTTGCGCCAGCGCGGCCTTCCTGTTTTCAAATCAAGATCTTCGGACCCGTCCATTCAACCCCACACTTGCGCGCATCGCGGCAGGAAGGCAATGCAAGGCATTGAAACGCTTGGGGGGAGAAAAAGGTTGCCGGAAGCGGCGAATAACGCGTCGGCACATGCCGGCACCGGCCATCGCGAGCGTTTGCGGCAACGCCTTTTGAAGGGCGGCGCCGACGCATTGGCCGATTACGAGCTGCTGGAATTCCTCCTGTTCTCGGCCATTCGCCAAGGCGACACCAAGCCTCTGGCGAAGCGCCTCATCGAACGGTTCGGAAGTTTTGCGAGCGTGCTCGATGCCGACCCGGGCGCACTCGCGCAGGTCAAGGGCATGGGAACCGCCAGCGCCGCCGCCCTGCATGCCGTTTCCCTTGCCGCGCGGCGCAAGGCGCGCGGAACGGTCGAGCAGAAGCCGGTGCTCGGCAGCTGGCAGGCGCTGCTCGACTATCTCGCAATCGACATGGGCGACCTGAAGCACGAACGCGTGCGCGTCCTCTATCTCGATACCCGCAACCGCCTGATCGACGACCATCTCGCCGCCGAAGGATCAATTGACGAGGCGGCCATCCATCCGCGCGAGGTGATCCGCCGCGCGTTTGACAAGGGCGCTAGCGCGCTGATCCTTGTCCACAACCACCCCAGCGGCGATCCCGAACCGAGCCGAGCGGACATCAAGATCACCAGCCGCATCGCAGAGGCCGGACGCCTGCTGGGTATCACCGTCCACGATCACGTGATCGTAGGGCGCGGCACCCATGTATCGCTCAGGGCCAAGGGCCTGATCTAATCCAAGGCAGGTCTAGTCGACCTTGATCTGGTGCAGGTCGTACCGCGCCTTGAGTTCGGGCGAAATACGCAGGGCGATTTCGATATCTTCGCGGCCACCCTTGTCGCCCATCGCAAGGCGAACCGCTCCGCGAAGGTAATGCGATGCCGACAGGCCCGGGCTGAGTTCCAGCGCGCTGTCGAGATCGGCCAGCGCGGCATCGTAATTGCCCATGCGATAGTGGACCATCGCCCGGCTATCGAGCATCGGTGCGCTGTTGTTCGCCCGCTCGATCGCGCGGGTGCAGACGTCGAGTGCGCCTTCGAGCCCGGTATTGAAGAGCCCGCGGAACCAGCAGTCGGCATTGAGACCGTCTGCATTCTGGGGCTTGTCGGCGGTTTCCTCTGCCAGCGCGGCGAGCGCGGCGGCCTTATCGCCCTTCAGGCCCATGACGGTCGCATAGGTGCCGGCATATCCGGAACTGTCGTCATCGGAGATCGGCAGGCTTTCGAGCAGTTCGAGCGCGTCATCGTAGCGGCCTTCGTAAGCCATCATCTCGGCGAGCTGCATCGCGGTCCAGTTTTCCGGTTCGATGTCATAGGCGCTCTGGAGATCGGCAATCGCGTCTTCTGCGCGGCCCAGCGAATAGAGGATGCCCGCGCGCCACTGCAGCACGTTTGCGGAGGTGTTCTTCTCCACCAGCACGTCGACATCGGCCAGCGCGTCCTCGAACCGGTAGATATCGTTGAAGAAGCCTGCCCGCGCAGTGAGCGGGGTGTAATCGTCCTCTTCGGCGAACTCGATCGCCTTGCCGTATTCGGCTATGATCGGCGCGACACGCTTGTCGAGTTCCCTGCGGTCGAGTTCCCAGCGCCACACGACATCTTCGGGTGCGACCAGGCGGCTTTCCTCGCTGGCATAGCGCCGCACTGCCCGCTTCACTTCGGGAAGCTGATCCGGCGCAATCTCGCCGAGGTTCTGGATGATCTCCACCTCGCCAGAGAAACGGTTACCCTGGAGGCCAGAAAGCCCGGAAATTCGCGTATTGGCGTAGTTCGCCTCAAGCTTCTCGGTGCCTTCGTAAACGAAGCCGGTCATGTCATCCGGCAGGATCAGTTCGCCGATGATGCGATTGCGCATCGGCCCGTTCGTCGCGACGGGAATCTCCCGCCATTCCGGCTTGGCACGGTTCGCATTGAAGGCAGCGTTGGGTGCCATATCGGATTCGACGACAAGGCGGCCCTGCTTCCACTGGAATTCGGAATTCGCGATACCGGTGACGGTCAGCGTACCGACCGCCTGCTCGTCATCATATTCAAGCGCAACGGAACTCACCGCACCGCCGCCGTTGCTGTTTGCAAAGCTCTTCCCGACCTGACGCAGCGAGTCCTCGTCGGCTTCGTCCGCCATCTTGCGGAAGCCCGCGCCTTGCGCGCCGTAGAACTGCATTTCGAGCGTAAAGAGCGCCGGCAGGTCGATGCCCGCCGAATAATCCGACACGACCGACATCACCATGGTCGGAGAAGGCTGGTCGCGCTGCGTCATCTCCACCAGATCGTTGCCTTCGGCGGTCAGCGGCAGCGCGTAATAGAAAGGCGGAACAGCAGCCATGTTCGAAAGGCGGGTCGCTGCGCTCGTGCCGTCCAGCCAGTAGTCCTTGCCGTCGATCGTCGCGCGCACGATCATGTGGTCGAAATTTCCCGGCACCGGCAGCAGTTCGGGGATCGCGTCACCGCCGCGTGTTTTCACCAGCACGGTCTGCGACTGGATGCCCATTTCGCTGAGCAGCGCATGGAGCAGGACCGACTTTGCCTTGCAGTCACCATACCGCTTTTCCCACGTCAGATCGGCGTCCTGCGGCAGGTAGTTCCCGCCATCGAGGCCGTTGAGAAGGTAGCTGACCTCGTCCTGGACCAGCTGGGTAGCCAGCGCGGCGCGATGAAGCGAATCTTCGGTTTTGGCCATGATGGCGCGGGCCTGCGCAGCGATTTCGCTGCCGGGTTCGACCTGCGCGGCCTTGGTGAAGTGCGGCTCCATGGTGCGCGAGAGTTCCTGCCAATCGGCATAGGTGCCGACCCGCAGGACCGGAGCGCGCTTGAAACGCGACGGCGCATCGTAGGGCATCTCCGGCATTTCAGCGAGCGGAAGAGTGACCTCGATCCGCTTCTGGCCGTCCTTCGAAATCGGATCGCCCAATTCTGCGTGATCCTCGGCGCGCCAGTAGATCTGCTCGTCCTCGGGCCAGCTGACGATCGTGCGGGCGAAACCGACCTGCCACGGCTCGGTCCACAGATATTGGAGAACCTGCATCTCATCGCCCAGCGCCTGGTCATCGATCGTGACCGAATGCGTTACGCGCAGGATATCGCCAACCTGAAGGCCCGGCACCGCGAGCGTTGCGGTGAGCTGCCCGTCGAGCAAGCGCTGCTCGAGGCCCTGCTCGCGCCGGATGACATCGAATTCGGCGCCCTGCCCGATCACGTCGATGCTTTCACCGGCACGCTGGATTTCCACGCGGTGGATGGTCAAGTCGCCCTTGTCCGGCAGCCAGCTGAGCGAGATAGTGCCGTGCTCCATCAGCGCCTGCGGATTGTCGATCCGGGTCGCGGTATCGCTGTAGCTGGTGACGATGCCGTCTTCGAGGCGATGTTGCCAATCCATGATGAGCGCAGCCGGACCTTCCGACGCGGCCTCTGCCTCAAGCGAAGCGGGTTCGACCCATTCCGATGCCTCTCCGTAGAGGACCTCCTCACCAGCAAAGGCTGGCGCGGCAATGGCATAAAGACAGACACTGCTGGCCAGGGCAGCAAGGCGGAGTTTCGAAGCGCTCAATTTATCGATCATGAAGCACAGTCTACCGCAGACTGGAACAGGATCAACGGCAATCCGATGAAAAGCGACGAACCGTTTCAGTCGTTATGCACGCCCGAGTGCTCGATGTTCGCCTTTATCGCCAAATTGCGGGAGTGCATCTTGAATAATTCTTGTCATCTTTTGCCGGTCTGCAAAGCAAAAATGGCATATTTCAAGATCGGGTATTCGCGCATAGCCTGTTTGATAAGCAACATTGCGATGAAAAACATCGGTCGCGCACGAGCCATGATTGCGTCGGCTATCGCGCCACTCGATCCGGAATAGCAATTCGATGCGCCCCAGTCTTGAAGTGGTACGCGAATAGGGCTGTGAATTGGCTCAATTGCACCGGTTTGCGGGCTTGAATTTCCGGCCTTCCCGCTCTAGCCGCGCAGGCAAATCCCAGCTCTCTTCCCATCCCGGAGTCTCCCATGGTCCCCCGCTACGCCCGCCCCGCAATGACTGCCATCTGGGAGCCGGAGGCACGCTACCGCATCTGGTTCGAAATCGAGGCGCATGCGACCGAGAAGCTGGGCGAGCTGGGCGTGGTCCCCAAGAGCGCCGCCAAGGCACTGTGGGACTGGTGGGCCACCGACCCGGTCATCGACGTACCCGCTATCGATGCGATCGAGGCGGTCACCAAGCACGACGTCATCGCCTTCCTCACCTGGGTGGCGGAGAATGTCGGCGAGGAAGCGCGTTTCATGCACCAGGGCATGACCAGCTCCGACGTGCTCGACACGACGCTGGCCGTGCAGCTGGCGCGCTCGACCGACCTGCTGCTCGAAGACCTCGATGACCTGCTCGCTGCCATCAAGCGCCGCGCGGAAGAGCACAAGTACACGCCGACCATCGGCCGCAGCCACGGCATCCATGCAGAGCCGGTCACCTTTGGCCTCAAGCTCGCGCAGGCCTATGCCGAATTCGACCGCTGCAAGAAGCGCCTGATCGCCGCGCGCGAGGAAATCGCCACCTGCGCGATCTCCGGCGCGGTCGGCACCTTCGCCAATATCGATCCGAGCGTGGAAGCCTATGTCGCCGAGAAGATGGGCCTCACGGTCGAGCCTGTCTCCACGCAGGTCATTCCGCGCGACCGCCACGCCATGTATTTCGCGACGCTGGCCGTGATCGCGGGCAGCATCGAGCGCCTTGCCGTCGAAGTCCGCCACCTCCAGCGCACCGAAGTGCTGGAAGCGGAAGAGTTCTTCTCCAAAGGCCAGAAGGGCTCGAGCGCGATGCCGCACAAGCGCAACCCGATCCTGACCGAAAACCTCACCGGCCAGGCGCGCATGATCCGCGCCTACGCCCTGCCCGCGCTCGAAAACGTGGCGCTGTGGCACGAGCGCGATATCTCGCACTCCTCGGTCGAGCGTTTCATCGGCCCTGACGCGACCATCACGCTCGATTTCGCCCTCGCCCGCCTCACCGGCGTGGTCGACAAGCTGCTCGTCTACCCCGAGCGCATGCAGGCGAACATGGATCGGATGGGCGGACTCATCCACTCGCAGCGTGTCCTGCTCGCCCTCACCCAGAACGGCGTGAGCCGCGAAGATGCCTATCGCCTCGTCCAGCGCAACGCGATGAAGGTGTGGGAATCCGACGGCAAGCTGATGCTCCTCGACCTGCTCAAGGCCGACGAGGAAGTGACCGCTGCGCTGACCGAAGAGCAGCTCGAGGAACGCTTCGACCTCGACTACCACTTCAAACAGGTGGACACGATCTTCGACCGGGTCTTCGGCTAGACGCGCGCAGCTTGTCGGCCTAGCATCGCGCTACAAGACAACCGGGGAGGCACGCACAATGCAAATCGTAAGGACGATCCTGTGGATCCTGCTGCTGGTGGGCGTGATCGCCTTTTCCTTCGGCAACTGGGATCGCCAGATCGACGTGCGCATCTGGCCCGGCATCGTCTGGGACACGCGTGTTCCGGCATTGGTTATCGTGTCGTTCCTGCTCGGTCTGCTGCCGATGTGGATCTATCACCGCGGCGTGCGCTGGCGTCAGGGGCGCCGGATTACCGCGCTCGAAACCGCGACCCAGAAGATGGCTTCACCCAAGCCAGACGCCAATATCGAACCTGCACGTCCCTATCCCCCCAAGAAGGACGTGCCGCCCGAACCCGCCAATCCCGTCGATCCGGAACCCAGCGAGAATTCATGAGCAACCCCGTCTACCTTGCCCTCGACGTACCGCGCCTGCGCGATGCGGTCGCGCTTGCCGAGCAGGTCAAGGCGCATGTGGGCGGGATCAAGCTGGGGCTGGAATTCTTCTGCGCTCACGGCGCCCATGGCGTGCACATGATCGCGCAGTTGGGTCTGCCGATCTTCCTCGACCTGAAGCTTTACGACATTCCCAATACGGTCGCAGGCGCAATGCATGCGATCCACAATCTCGAACCTGCGATCATTACCATCCACGCAAGCGGCGGACGCGCAATGATGGAGGACGCCAAGGCAGCTGCAGGCGAGAATACCAAGGTTGTGGGCGTGACCATGCTCACCAGCATGGATGACCGCGACCTCGAGCGGACCGGGATCAAGGGCAATGCCCATGACCAGGTCATGCGTCTTGCCGACCTTGCGCAGGAAAGCGGCCTCGATGGCATCGTGTGTTCGGGCCACGAGGTGAAGTCGGTCCACGATCGCTGGAAAGATGGCTATTTCGTCGTCCCCGGCCTGCGTCCGGCGGGAAGCGCCGTTGGCGACCAGAAGCGCGTGGTTACTCCGCGTCAGGCGCGCGACGACGGTGCCAGCGTCCTCGTGATCGGGCGTCCGATCAGCCGCGCCGAAGATCCGGCAGAGGCCGCCCGCACGATCGAGGCGACGCTTTGACGGCAATCCGGGCGGCGTCGCAGGACGACGCCAGAGAGCTCAAGCAGCTGCTCGAAAGCGCCTATCGCGGCGACAGCGCACGCCAGGGCTGGAATCACGAGGCCGACCTGCTCGGCGACGAACGCGTGTCGCTCGAAGAGATCGAGCGGATACTTGCCGATCCCGATGTCGCCATGCTGGCCGCTCGCAATGATGCGGGCGAGATCATCGGCTGCGTCGCGGTGACACGGCGCGACGAGCGGCTCGGTTACCTCGGCATGCTGTGTGTGTCGCCCACCCTGCAATCCGGCGGAATGGGCGGCCAGCTGCTCGCTGCGGCGGAGCACCAGGCGCGAGAAACGGGCCTTGGCGCGATGGAGATGACCGTCATCTCGCAGCGCGACACGCTGATCGCCTGGTACGAGCGCCGCGGATACCTGCGAACTGGCGAAAGACGCCCCTTCCCCGTCCTGCGCGATCCGCCGCTCGAATTCGTCGTGCTGGAAAAGCCGCTCGGCGCTTCCTAGAAAGCATCACGATGGCAAGCCGGATCAAGATCTGCGGGATATCGACACCCGAAACTCTCGACGCGGTTCTTGCCGCGCGCGCCGAATATGTTGGCTTCAACTTCTTCCCGCCCAGCCCGCGTCATGTCTCGTTCGACCAGGTGGCAGCTCTTGCCTCGCGCGCGAGCGACCGGATCTCGAAGGTCGGCGTATTCGTCGATGCCGATGATGCCCTGATCGGCGCCGCCGTTGAAGCGGGCAGGCTCGATGTCATCCAGCTTCACGGAGAGGAAACGCCGAAGAGGGCCAGCGAACTGGGCGCGCGTTTCGGCAAGCCCGTCTGGAAGGTCATCCCGGTCTCTTCCGCCGCGGACATCGCGCGGGGTGGAGACTATCGCGGCGCAGCGGAATTCATCCTCTACGATGCGAAGACACCCAAGGACGCAGCCCTTCCGGGCGGGATGGGCCTGCGCTTCGATTGGTCGCTGCTGAAGCAGGAGAGAAGCGGGCTTCCCTGGGGGCTGGCCGGAGGTCTTTCGGCCTCGAACGTCGCCGATGCGATTGCGCAGACCGGCGCACCGATGGTCGATACCTCCTCGGGCGTCGAAACGGCCCCCGGCGCCAAGGACGCCGATGCAATAGCGGCCTTCTGTTCGGCCGTACGCAAAGCCTGACACGCAAAGAAAAAGGGGCGGAACCGCATCTGCGGCCCGCCCCTCGCAATCATCTTGCGGCAGACCTTAGAAGGTCAGGCCGACAACTGCGTTGACTGCGTCTGCATCGACGAAATCGTCGAAGTAGTGACGGTATTCAGCGCCGAGGTAGAGGCTGTCACCAAGCTTGTGGTGGTAGCCTGCGCCCAGGTGCCATGCGTCGCCGCCGTCGTCGGTCAGCGTGAAGTCGTAGCCGCCGGTTGCGAACAGCTTGCCTTCGTCACCGACCTTGAGGCCGAGGCGGGCGGTCGTGCCGACGAGGACTTCCGCGCCTTCGACGAGGATCTTGTCGCCCGACAGTTCGACGCCTGCGAAAGCGGTCTCGCCGAGGTCGAAATCGTAGCCGACAGCAGCGCCGAGGGTGGCTTCGCTGAAGTCTTCGACCCAGATCACGCCGCCGCGAACTTCGGCGCGGAATTCGCCGCTTTCGTCTTCGGCTGCTGCCGGGGTGGCAACAGCGGCTGCGGCCACTGCGGCGAGGAGTGCGAACTTACGCATGGTCAGTATTCCCTTTTTTGGTTTTATGATCCCGCATTGGCGGGGGGCGCGGCCTATTGCCGCCCGCACTGATTGGTTCAAGCAATAGTAACGACAGGTGAACCGGTTGAACTAACCTGTTGCCATTGCGCCACTTATTTCGCTTTGAGCATGTCATTTGTTATACGAGGTGGAAAGGAAACTTCTGCGCCCGCCGACCCCTTGCGCCGACTCCGCTTGACGCATGGCAATATCCTGCTATTCGCGCGCTTCGCTAATTGGCCCCGCACCCCGGTGAAGCGGTGGCCGCGTAGAAATCCTCGGATTTCTGCGGTGCGATGCCGGGTTGGATGGCTGCCGATGGGGTAGCTCAGCAAATTGAAGGAAAGACTTATGTCGAAGCGCAAGAGCGCCAAGTACAAACTCGACCGCCGGATGGGTGAAAACATCTGGGGTCGTCCGAATTCCCCGGTCAACAAGCGTTCGTATGGCCCCGGCCAGCACGGTCAGCGCCGCAAGGGCAAGATGTCCGACTTCGGCCTGCAGCTCCGCGCCAAGCAGAAGCTCAAGGGTTACTACGGCGACGTGACCGAGAAGCAGTTCAAGCGCACCTACAAGGAAGCGTCGGCCATGAAGGGCGACACCGGTCAGAACCTGATCGGCCTGCTCGAGCAGCGTCTCGACATGGTCGTGTACCGCGCCAAGTTCGCACCGACCATCTTCGCCGCCCGTCAGATCGTGAGCCACGGCCACATCTACCTCAACGGCGTGAAGACCAACATCGCATCGGCCCGCGTCAAGGTCGGCGACGTCGTCAGCCTCGGCAGCAAGGCCAAGGAAATGGCTCTCGTCATCGAAGCGCAGAGCCTGCCCGAGCGTGAAATCCCCGATTACGTCGCGCCCGATGGCAACGACAAGATCACCTTCACCCGCGTGCCGAAGCTCGACGAAGTGCCCTACCCGGTCACCATGGAACCGAACCTCGTGGTCGAGTTCTACTCGCGCTAAGAGTTCCGGTTACTCGGAAAACAGAAACGGGGCGGTCCTTCGGGGCCGCCCTTTTCTTTTGTACTCCAGCTACGCGCGCTGTCAGCGCCGGTGCGCGATCTTCAGCGAATAGAAGACCATTGCCAGGATTATCGCGGTGATGAGGCCGCCCCAGAACCAGTAGGGCAGCAGCAGGGCCTGCTCGATATGGCCGGTATCGGATACCTGCATCTGGCCGTCCATGTAGCCGCCTTCGCTAAACAGGTAGCCGAAGTCGCTATAGATCGAGATGCAGCCCTGCACGCCTAGGAACTGGACCGCGAACCGCCGGTGAGCTTCGCGGCCATAATAGGCGATGGCGAGGCTCGCAGCGCCGAGTGCGGGCAGCACCGCCCAGCCTGTCGTCGACCGGACCCAGATCAGAGTGGAGCCGACAAGCGCAATGCCGAGCAGGATCAGTGCAGTCTTGGTTGCCCGGTGGGTGCGCGAGGCAAGGATGAGAGTGCAGCCGGCAATGGTCGGGCCGAGCAGGCCGGCACCGGCAATGACCGCACGCGACACGCGTGAAGGCTGCCCTTCCGAGACATGCAGCGCGTAGCCGGACCCGTTGGGGAAGATCACCAGCCGTTCGAAATCGTGCCCGAAGGCGATCGCTGCCAGCCCGTGTCCCATCTCGTGGAACCAGGTGGCGAGGATGCTGAAAGGATAGAGCACGTATCCGCCATAGGGCGAATGCCACAGCAGGATCGAGATCACGCCGAGCAGGACGAGCAGCGTGATCTCGCGATTGTCAGCTTGCCTGCTGGGAGAAGCGGGCCGGTTACGCCATGCGCGGGTATTGTCCTTCCAGCCCACTGATGCTCCCTTACGTGCTCCGGCAGTTACTTCGCCAGCTCGGTATCGAGGAACTCGCCGATACGCTTGAGCATGATCCGGCGAGCCTGGCTGTGGTCGAGGTAGTGGTCGAGACCGTCGAATTCCAGAAGGTCGACCGATTTACCCGCACCCTGGAGCCGGTCGCGCATCAGCTTGGAATGCGCTTCGCTCACGTTCACGTCGCGCGATCCATGCACCAGCAATACAGGCGCCTTGAACTGGTCCGCGTGACGTGCGGGCGAACCGGCAGCCACGTGAGGCCCCTCGCCGATCTGGCGGCGACGCGCTTCGTATCCCGTGTAACCACGCGAATCCTCGAGCAGCAGGTTGAGGTCCGTCACCGGCGCGATCGCCACGACTGCGCCGAAGAGTTCGGGATCGACGACCTGCGAAAGCAGGGCCGCATAACCACCGTAGGACCAGCCGACGATGCCCATCTTCGACGGGTCGGCAATTCCTTCACTGACGAGCCAGCGACCTGCGTCGTTCACATCGCCCACGGCAACGTCCCATTGCTGGTAGCCATTGCGGCCGAACCACTGGTCACCATAGCCTGCCGAACCACGGAAGTTCGGCTGAAGCACGGCATAGCCGCGGGCAGCGAAGAACTGTGCGAGCCAGTCGAAACCCCATTCGTCGCGCGCAGCGGGGCCGCCGTGCGGCATGACGATCGTGGGCAGGTTCTTGCCGTCGCTCCCGACCGGAAGAGTCAGGTAGCCGGGGATCTGCGTTCCGTCAGCCGCCGAGTAGGTCACCGCCTTCATCTCGGCGAGCTGGTATCCTTCGAGCTGGTCACGGATCGGGAGCAGTTCGGAAAGCTGGCCGCTCGCCTTCTCATAGAGGTAGAGCATGCCCGGATTGTCGTCGCTCGACGCTTGGATCAGCAGCACGCTTTCATCGTCACTGGCATCGACGATGCGGATTTGCGGCGAGCCGGGCAGTGCCTTGTTCAGGCCCTTCGCGAGGCGATCGATCTCGGGATCGAAGTATTCGGCATAGCGCGCGTCGGTCACGTAGCTGACACCGATCACGCGGTTGCTGCGCCCGATACGGATGAGGCCGCTGACGTCCACGCCATCGACCTTCTTGAGCAGCGTCTTGCTGCCCGAACCGTCGAGCGGCATCGAATAGAGGTTGTAAAAGCCGTTCTGGCGCTCGAAGCCGTAAACCACGTTCTTTGCGCTATCGACAGCGGTCGGAACGAAACCGCCAAGGCGGCTGCCTTCCACTTCGACTTCCGACAGCGGCTGCCATTCGTCCGATCCCTGCGGACGGTAAAGATATCGGATATCCGAACCCTCGAACCCGCCGCTGCGGTCGCTGACCGACATGACGCGCACCCGGCCGTGTTCGTCGGCAATGTAGCGGTCCGCCATCTTGTTCGGCTTTTCGACCGCACGGCTTCGACCGCTTGCGACATCGACCAGGTCGACCCCCAGGCCTTCCTTGTTGTTGGCAAGGCGGGTGTTGGCCTTGTCTTCCTTCACATAGTCGCGGGTCATCAGGATGCGGCCGTCTTCACCCTCGATATCGAGCGCGAGCACCGTGCCGCCGTCCTGCATCAATCCCCGTGCATTATGGGTATCGGCAGACAGACGGGTCACATCGGTGCCGTCCGACTTCATGCCGATCACGCGGCTGAAGGGCAGGATGTAGGTGCCTACCTTCTGCATGCCGAAGATGTCGCACACGATGCGCTCTTCATTGGCCCACTGGCAGTCGGTGATGCGCGCCATCGCCTCGTTCGAGGTGGTGATCGGCTCTGGAGCAGCGCCGCCCGAAAGGTCGACCACGTAGATGGTCTGGTCCGCGCCGTCGCCCGGCGACACATAAAGAAGCTTCGTGCCCGAAGGCGAAAGCGCCGAAATCTCGACCGATTCCAGCGCGCCGAAGCGGGCGGCGGTTTCAGCCAGTTCCTCTGCAGAGAGCGCAACGGGAGAAAGCGCCGCGCACATGGCGGCGAGCGAAGTCAGAATACGCATTTGAGCAACCCCTCAAAATCCAAGAACCCAAGTCTAGAGTATTGATAAAGAGTAGCAAGGACAGTCTGTGCACTCAGGGAAGGATCTCTTCACCATCCCACGCGAATTGCCTGCCACTTTGTTCGGGGCCGAGATTTTCCAGAACTGCCAAGAGGCGCTCGGCAGAATACTCGGGGGTGAACAGTTTGCCTTCAGGGACATTGCGCTGGAAGGGCTTGCTGAGCGCCGTATCGACGGTGCCGGGATGAAGCGCCGCACAAAAGGCGTCGGGCTTCTTGCGAGCCAATTCGACCGACAATGTCCGGATCAGCATAACCAGCGCGGCCTTGCTCGCGCGGTAGGAATACCAGCCACCAAGGCGATTATCGCCGATGCTGCCCACCCGCGCGGCAAGTGCGGCAAAGCCCGCCCTTCCCTCGTCCGGAAGGAGCGGCAGGAAATGCTTGGCGACAAGTGCGGGCCCGGTGGCGTTGATCGCGAAGTTGCGGGCCAGCATTGCGGGATCGATCTGACGCCAGTCCTTCTCCGGACCGGATTTGCCTTCGTGCAGAAAACCGGTCGCAACGAGGACGAGGTCGACATCACCGGCCGCCCCGATCCTTGTCGCAGCGTCAGCAATGCTTTGCTCGTCTTCGAGATCGAGATGCGCCTCACCCAAGACACTGCGCGAGAGGCGGTGGACCTCCGCGCCGCCCTGTTCGAGCAGGTCGGCAAGCGTGGCACCGATACCTCCGGAGGCACCGACAACGACCGCTCGCCGCCAGCCCATCAGTCGCCCTGCCCGAGGTAATCGCGCCGGAAGTCGGCGGCGAAAGCGGCGAAACGGCCCTCGCCGATCGCATCGCGCATTGCCTGCATGAGCTGCTGGTAGAAGGCGATATTGTGCTCGGTCATCAGCATGGCGCCGAGGATTTCCTGCGACTTCACGAGATGGTGCAGATAGGCACGGCTGTAGGTGCCGCAGGTGTCGCATTTGCACCGGCTGTCGAGCGGCTCCTGATCTTCGGCAAAGCGCGCATTGCGCAGGTTGATCGGACCATTCCAGGTAAAGGCCTGCCCGTTGCGACCCGACCGGCTCGGCAGGACGCAGTCGAACATGTCGACCCCGCGTTCGACCGCGCCGACGAGATCGTCCGGCTTGCCGACGCCCATCAAGTAGCGCGGGCGATCCTCGGGCAATTGTCCCGGCGCGAAATCGAGGGTGGCGAACATCGCCTCCTGTCCCTCACCCACGGCCAGCCCGCCGATAGCATAACCGTCGAAACCGATGTCGGTGAGCTTATCGGCGCTGATCTTGCGCAGTTCCTCGTCGAGGGCACCCTGCTGGATACCGAACAGCGCGGACCGCTCAGCGTGCTCGCCGCCGGCATCGAAACCGTCGCGGCTGCGCTTGGCCCAGCGCATCGACATTTCCATGCTCGCGGCGATCTCGTCACGGGGACGGTCGGCGCGCGGGCATTCGTCGAAGGCCATCACGATATCGCTGCCGAGGAGGCGCTGGATCTCCATGCTGCGCTCGGGCGTGAGCATGTGCTTCGAGCCGTCGATATGGCTGCGGAACTCGACGCCTTTTTCGGTCAGCTTCCTGAGGTCGGACAGGCTCATCACCTGGTATCCGCCGCTGTCGGTCAGGATCGGGCGATGCCAGTTCATGAACTTGTGCAGCCCGCCCAGCTTCGCCACACGCTCCGCACCCGGGCGCAGCATCAGGTGGTAGGTATTGCCGAGGATGATGTCCGCGCCTGTCTTGCGCACGGTTTCCGGCTTCATTGCCTTGACCGTGGCAGCAGTGCCGACCGGCATGAAAGCCGGCGTGCGGATGTCCCCGCGCATCATCGAAATGGTGCCGGTGCGCGCAGCTCCGTCGCGGGCATGAATGTCGAAAGCGAAACGTGTCGTCATGTGTATTAGAAGCCGTAAATCACGGTGAAGCGGGTGAGCGTATCGGTCGATACTGCTCCAGCAGGCGGGTTGCTGTCATATTCGACAGCATAGGAGAGGCGCGACTTCAGCTTTTCGGAGATCGCGAAATCTAGACCGCTGACGAGGTTGAGGCTGGTATTGGAGCCATCGACGATGATCTGCACCTCGCCACCTGTTTCGGCCAGCGCATTGGCATCTTGCGTAAAGGTCAGCCCGTCGAAGATCTCCCAGTCGAAATCGGCGCCGAACAGCCCGGCGACGCGGCTGGCGCTGGTTCCGTCGGCGAATTCGGTGATCCGGTAGGCCGGACCGGCCTTCACGGACAGCTTGAGGCCTTCTCGGTCGAAGACCTTGTAGCCGAGACCGCCGGAAACCGAATACCGCGCATCGAAGCCCTGCAATTCGTCGCGCTCGAACTGGGCAAGGCCGTAGACGAAGAGGTTCTCGTCGAACTGCCAGCGCGGCTCGTAGGCGGCGAGGAACTGCTCACGGCTCGTCTCGCCGTTCTGGCGCTGGTAATCGACACGTCCGCGGATGAGGTGGGTCCAGTCGATGCCTTCACGCTTCAGCTTGATGCCCGCCGCGACACCGACGGAATCGGTGTTGCCGGAGGACTGGAAGGCGCCGATCTCGCCCTCGCCGCTCCACAATTCGAAGATACCCGCCTCGCGAATGGTCTGTTCTTTCGCGGCAGCGGCTTCGGCAGCGGCGGCGGTCTGGGCGGCAGTCCACTCAGCCTCGATGGCGTCTAGCGTTTCGACCTCGTCGGGATTGGTCGCGCGCGCGAGTTCGAGCACCGTGGCGACCTTCGTCGGATCGCCCGTGGCGATGGCGGCATCGATCATGTCCTGTATGCCTTCGGGCAGCTCTGCAGCTGCAGGCACGGCGCAAGTTAACGCCAGCGCGGGGACGAGCAAACGGATGGGGCGAATAGTCATGACGCGCCGCCTAGCGTGTCATGCGCGCAGTCGCCACCCTGTCTTGAAGATGTAGGCGATCACGCCGACACAAGCCGCGAGGAATGCGAGCGTGATTCCGAAGCTGATCCAGATGTTCACATCGCTCGAACCGTAGAAGGTCCAGCGCAATCCGCTGACTAGGTAGACGATGGGATTGGCCAGCGCGATCGTGTCCCAGGGCGCGGGCAGCATGTCGATCGAATAGAAGGTCCCGCCAAGGAAGGTCAGCGGAGTGAGGAACAGCATCGGGATGATCCCGAGTTTCTCGAAATTGTCCGCCCAGATGCCGAGGATGAAACCGAACAGGCTGAAAGCCGCCGCCACCAGCATGATGTAGAGCACCGCAAGCAGCGGATGCGCGATGGTGTAATCGACGAACAGTCGGGCGGTCAGCAGGATGATCGCGGCAAGGATGAGGCTCTTGGTCATCGCCGCGCCGACGAAGCCGATCAGCGTCTCGGCCACGCCCACCGGCGCGCTCAGCAATTCGTATATCGTGCCCGTGAAGCGCGGCATGTAGATGCCGAAACTCGAATTGCTGGTGGTCTCGCCCAGAAGCGTGAGCATCAGCAGGCCGGGAATGATGAAGGCACCGTAGTCGACGCCGCCAAGGTCGGGCATGCGCCCGCCGATCGCTGCTCCGAAGACGATGAAATAAAGCGAGGTCGTCAGCACGGGCGCGAGCACCGATTGGAAGGCCGTGCGCAGAAAACGCATCAGCTCGCGCGTGTAGATCGACCATGTGGAACGCCAGCCGATCATGCCGCCTGCTCCTCTCCGAGAAGCGACACGAAGATGTCTTCGAGGCTGCTCTCGCGCACGTCGATCCCGGTGTAGTCGATACCCGATGCCAGCAGCGCCTTGGTGATCTCCGCGACCTCTTCCTTGCCGCGCCCGGTGCCGTCGCCGCCGCGGTAGCAAAGCGATGTCCCGCCTTCCTCGATCTCGACCGGGAAGCGCGCAATGGACACGGGCAGCTCGGAGATCGGGTTTGCGAGTGCGATATGCGCCTCAGTCCGGCCCAGCCGCGCCATCATCGCCTCTTTCTCGTCGACCATCAGCAGCTTACCGCCATTTATGATGCCGACGCGGTCAGCCATCAGCTCGGCCTCTTCGATGTAGTGGGTCGTGAGGATGATCGTCACGCCGCGAGCCCGCATTTCGTCGACGATCGACCACATGCCCTTGCGCAGTTCGACGTCGACGCCCGCCGTCGGCTCGTCCAGGAACAGCAGGTCTGGTTCGTGCGCCAGCGCCTTGGCGATCAGCACGCGCCGTTTCATGCCGCCCGAAAGCGCCATGATACGCTCGTCTCGCTTGTCCCACAGGCTGAGCGAGCGCAGGATTTCCTCGATCCGCTTGGGGTCGGGAGCCAGCCCGAACAGGCCGCGCGAATAGGATACCCCGCGGTGCACCGGCTCGAACATGTCGGTGGAAAGCTCCTGCGGCACCAGCCCGATCCGCGCCCGTGCCTTGCGCCAATCGGTCGCAAGATCGTGCCCGAAGGCAGTGATCGTGCCGCTGCTGGGCCGCACGAGACCGCATACCGCACCGATCAGCGTGGTCTTGCCTGCCCCGTTCGGCCCCAGAAGCGCGAAAATCTCGCCCTTTCGGATCTTCAGGTCGACATTGTCGAGCGCCTTGAGCCCGCCGGGATAGACCTTGGTCAGGCCGTCAAGCTCGAGGATGGTTTCGCTCATTTCACCGGCCTAAGGCAGGAGCAGCGAGGAGTCACCATAGGAATAGAAGCGGTACTCATTCGCGATGGCATGCGCGTAGGCTTCCTGCATCCGCTCGCGCCCCATCAGCGCGCTCACCAGCATGAAGAGCGTCGACTTGGGCAGGTGGAAATTGGTCATCAACCCGTCGATCGCGCGGAAGGAATAGCCGGGGGTGATGAAGATGTCCGTATCGCCCGCGAAGGGCCGGATCACCTTGTCCTCGCCCGTTGCGCTTTCGAGCAAGCGCAGGCTCGTTGTGCCAACGGAGATGACGCGATTGCCGCGAGCGCGGGCCTCGTTGAGGCGGTCGGCAACGTCCTGTTCGATGCGCCCCCATTCGGAGTGCATCTTGTGGTTCTCAGTGTCCTCGGCCTTCACGGGAAGGAAGGTGCCGGCTCCGACATGCAGCGTGAGCGTTTCCGTCGCGATCCCACGCTCGGCAATTTTCGCCATCAGCCGGTCGGTAAAGTGGAGCGCGGCCGTGGGAGCGGCGACAGCGCCGTCCTCCCTCGCGAACATGGTCTGGTAGTCTTCGCGGTCCTGTTCGTCGGTCGCGCGCTTGCCCGCGATATATGGCGGAAGCGGCATCGTGCCCGCACGGTCGAGTAGCACCTCAACCGGTTCGTCGCCCTCAAAGAACAGGACGAAGCTGCCGTCTTCGAGCCGCTCTTCGGCGATCGCGGTAACGCCGCCACCGAAGGTCGCGACATCGCCGACGCGCAGGCGCTTGGCGTTGCGGATGAAGGCCTGCCAGCGGCGCAGGTCGACGCGCTTGTGCAGTGTCGCGCCGATCTTGGCCTCGCCGCGCCTGCCCTCCAGCTGGGCCGGGATGACCCGCGTATCGTTGAAGACCAGCACATCGCCCGGCTCGAGCAGGTCGGGCAGGTCCAGCACGGTCTTGTCGGCGAGTTCGTCCTGCCCGCGTACGAGCAGCATGCGCGCAGCATCGCGCGGGCGCGCCGGACGCAGGGCGATACGCTCGTTGGGAAGCTCGAAATCGAAAAGGTCTACACGCATGGCGGCGCCTTTAGACGCAGCGACGCCGCGTGGAAATCCTAGTTTTCGATCGGGGCGCTCAGCTCGTCGAGGCCGATGACAGGCTCTGCTTCGATGCGCGGCGCTGCGGGAACCGGCTTGTTATCCGCGGCGATCGATGCCTGCAGGATACGCGTCGGGTTCGCGGGCGGTTCGCCGCGATTGATCGCATCGACGGCAGCCATGTTCGAAATGACGCGACCGAAGTTGGTGTAGCGCTTGTCGAGGCTGAAACGCGGGTAGAACACGATGAAGAACTGGCTGTTCGCGCTGTCCTCGCTCTGCGCGCGGGCCATCGACACAGTGCCGCGAACGTGGGGCATCGGGTTGAACTCTTCCTCGAGGTCGGGAAGCGGAGAGCCGCCCTGCCCGGTACCCGTCGGGTCACCGGTCTGCGCCATGAAGCCGTCGATCACGCGGTGGAAAATGACACCATCGTAAAAGCCCTGGCGGGTCAGCGTCTTCACACGCTCCACGTGATCCGGCGCCCATTCGGGCATCATGCGGATCGAAACGCGTTCACCGTTCGACAGGTCGAGGACGAGGATGTTCTCGGGATCTTCGTTCGCATCGTAATTGATCGGCACGAAGGTGCGGCGCGGCTCTGCAGGAGCCTCTGCATCCTGCGCGCTGGCAGCAATCGGGGCAATCGCGATGAGGGCCGCGGCAGCAAGGGCAAGCGAAGACTTGAGCATCATATTTCCGTCGAATTGTCCTGTATCAGCCACGCCCTAGCGAGGCGGCGCTGTCGGTTCAATGAATGGTTCGATTTAGTCGACGGTTAGTAGTCGCCGAGGCGACCCTTATCTTCGACCCGCGCAATCACTTCCTCGCAGACTTCCTTGCTGACGAATGGCGAGATATCGCCGCCGAACAGGGCGATTTCCTTCACCAGACGCGACGCGATCGGCTGGAGCGAGACATCGGCCATGAGGAACACCGTTTCGATATCATCGTCGAGCTGCTGGTTCATGCCCGCCATCTGGTACTCGTATTCGAAGTCGGCCACGGCGCGCAGGCCGCGGATCAGCACCGAAGCACCCATCTTCTGCGCGAACTTCACCAGCAGGGCATTGAAGCCGACCACCTCGACATTTTCGAGCCCAATGGCCGCAATCTCGCGCTCGACCATGGCAAAACGCTCTTCGGTCGAGAACATGGGGTTCTTCGATGGATTGGTGGTCACGCCGATAATCAGCTTGTCGACCAGCTTGCTGCCTCGCCGGATGATATCGGCATGGCCCAGCGTGATGGGATCGAATGTCCCGGGGTAAATTCCGATGCGTTCAGCCATCAATGATCCCTCTTCACCACGAAATGCGCCAGTTCGACCAGAACCTGTGCGTCATTCCCGTAGCTGGCAAGGTGTTCTCCGGCCTGGTCGACCAGCATCTTTGCCTGCGCACGGGCCTTGTCGCGGCCCATCAGCGTGACGAAGGTCTGCTTTCCCTGCCCTTCGTCCTTGCGCAGCGCCTTGCCTGCCTTTGCCTCGTCGCCTTCCACGTCGAGCAGGTCGTCGGCGATCTGGAAGGCGAGGCCGATGTCGCGGGCATAGGCGCGCAGGTGGGTGCGACCTTCGGGCGGGACCTTGCCCAGAACCGCACCCATTTCGACACTGGCGGCCAGAAGCGCGCCGGTCTTGAGCTGCTGGAGGCGTGTCACCTGCCGCAGGTCGTATTCTTCTTCGTCCGAAACGATGTCCATCATCTGGCCGCCAGCCATGCCTTCGTGACCGCTGGCCTTGGCAAGCGTCGCCACGAGTTCGGCGCGCACGAAGGGATCGCTGCTGGTGCCGGGCATCGTCAGGATATCGAAGGCGAGCGCGTGGAGGCAGTCTCCCGCGAGCACGGCAGTCGCCTCGTCATACGCCTTGTGGAGCGTCGGCTTGCCGTGGCGCAGGTCGTCGTCGTCCATGCAGGGCAGGTCATCATGGATCAGCGAATAGGCATGGATAGCCTCGACCGCGCAACCAGCGGCAACGGCCGCATCGCGGTCCACCCCGAAGAGCTTCGCGGTCGCGCAGACCAGCAACGGTCGCACGCGCTTGCCGCCGCCGATGGCCGCATAGCGCATCGCCTCGACCAGCCGGGCGCGCGTATCTTGCGGAACGGGAAGATAGGCGTCGAAAGCAGCATCGACGTCGCGTTGGACCTGCTCGAAAGCGTCGGAGAGCAAATCGGGCATGCCGGTCATCGCGTTCACGCCTCAGCCCTGCGCATCGAAAGGCTCGGTGCCCTGCGGCTTGCCGTCGGCGCCCGACACGATCTTCTCGATCTTGGCCTGCGCCGCATCGAGACGCGCCTGGCACGCCTTGCGCAGCTCCTCGCCGCGTTCGTAAAGCGAAATGCTGTCGTCGAGCGGCACGTCGCCGCTTTCCAGACTGCGGACCACGCCTTCGAGCGCCCGCAGCGCCTCTTCGAAGCTCATGTCCGCGATCGGTTTGTCTTGACCCTCTGCCATGGCTCCGAGCATTGACGGGGCGCGGGCGCGCGGTCAAGAAGGTCAAAACAGTGGGGAGCTGATATGACGTGGATTGTCGCCTTTATCGCGGCTGCTCTGGCCTTCGGCCTGCTCGATGCGATGTGGCTCGGTTGGGCCGGAGAGAATTTCTACCGCCCTCGCCTTGGTGACATGCTCGCCGACAGCTTCCGCATGGGTCCCGCCCTCGTTTTCTACGCGGCTTATATCGCCGCGATCGTCTGGTTCGCGGTTCGCCCGGGCCTTGCCGGCGGGCTTGGTGCTGCCGCGCTCAACGGCGCGCTCCTCGGGGCCATCTGTTATGCCACATACGACCTGACCAACCAGGCGACGCTCAAGCAATGGTCCACCACAGTGACCGTCACGGACATCTGCTGGGGTGCTTTCGCAACGGCGGTTGCCGCCACTGTCGCGACCTTCGCTGCCAGCAAACTCGCCTGACGGGGAGCTACTGACATGTTTATCGGGCACTTCGCGCCAGCCTTTGCTGCGGGCGCCGTAACGCAGGAAGCACCCAAGCTCGGCTTGCTTTTCGTCGCGGCACAGCTGGTGGACTGGGCGTTCTTCGCCTTCGCGCTGGTCGGTATCGAGAACCTTCGGCTCGTGCCCGGCATCACCGCGATGAACCCGCTCGATTTCTACGACTACCCGATAACCCACAGCCTGGTCGGCACCGCGGCCTTTGCCGTGGGCTTCGGAATCCTTGTCGCGATGATTACGCGCAATGCGGTCGCGGTCGTCTGGGCCGCGCTGGTCGTCGCATCGCACTGGGTGCTCGACTGGATATCGCATCGCCCCGACCTCACCATTGCCGGCGGGGAGCACAAGATAGGCCTCGGCCTGTGGAACTATCCGCTCGCCGCAATCGCGGTAGAACTCGCTCTCGTCGGACTTGCCGTGTGGTGGTACCTGAGGCGGACGAAGGGACCTGTCGGCCCGATCGCCATCCTCGTCACCGTGATGCTCGCATGCCAGGCTATCAACTGGCTCGGCCCCGAGCCGAAGGATGTGGGCGCGCCGTTCCTCCTGCTAGGCCTGTTCGCTTTCGGTGTCCTCACTGCCATCGCTTTCTGGGTCGGACGCACTCGCTGGCACCGCAATGAAATCGGTTTAGGAGTGGCCAGCCCGCCGCTCTAGATATTGCGCCCGCGCGCGCCTGCCGATAAGGGCGCGGGCCATGAGCGAAATCACTCCCGACATCGTCGCCCAGCACGGCCTCTCCGAAGAAGAATACGACCGCGTACTGCACGCACTCGGTCGCGAGCCCAACCTCGTGGAGCTGGGCATTTTCTCGGTCATGTGGAGCGAGCACTGCTCGTACAAGTCGAGCCGCCTTCACCTGAAGAAGCTGCCGACCGAAGCGCCGTGGGTGATTTGCGGTCCGGGCGAGAACGCGGGCGTCATCGATATCGGTGACGGTCAGGCCGCCATCTTCAAGATGGAGAGCCACAACCACCCCAGCTACATCGAACCCTACCAGGGTGCGGCGACCGGCGTCGGCGGCATCCTGCGCGACGTCTTCACCATGGGGGCGCGCCCGGTGGCGAATGCCAATGCGCTGCGGTTCGGCCGTCCCGAGCATCCGAAAATGAAGCACCTCGTGCAGGGCGTGGTCGCTGGCATCGGCGGATACGGCAACTGCGTCGGGGTGCCGACGGTGTGCGGCGAGACCAATTTCAACCCGGCCTATGACGGCAACATCCTCGTCAACGCGATGACGGTGGGCGTCGCCGATGCCGACAAGATCTTCTATTCGGCCGCGACCGGCGTCGGGAACCCCATCGTCTATGTCGGCTCGAAGACCGGCCGCGACGGAATCCACGGCGCGACCATGGCCTCGGCAGATTTCGAGGAAGATGCGGATGCGAAGCGCCCCACGGTGCAGGTCGGCGACCCCTTCACCGAAAAGCTGCTCATCGAAGCCTGCCTCGAACTGATGGCAACCGACGCGATCGTCGCGATCCAGGACATGGGCGCAGCCGGCCTCACCTCTTCCAGCGTCGAAATGGCGACCAACGGCAAGGCCGGCATCCGCCTCGACATGGACAAGGTTCCGTGCCGCGAAGAAGGCATGACGCCCTACGAAATGATGCTGAGTGAAAGCCAGGAGCGCATGCTCATGGTTCTGAAGCCCGGCAAGGAAGAGATGGCTGCGGCCATTTTCGAGAAGTGGGAGCTCGATTTCGCAGTCATTGGCGAAGTCACCGATACGCAGCACATGGTGCTCGAATTCGGCGGCGAAGTCGTGTGCGACATTCCGCTCGGCCCGCTTGCGGCGGATGCGCCGGAATACGACCGCCCCTACCTCTCGAAGGAAGATTACACGGCCTGGGCCGGCATCAAGCCGATGACCAATCGCCCTGACACCGACGATGTCGGCGGCGATTTGATGAAGCTGCTTGCCTCGCCCAACCTGTCCTCGCGCAAGTGGATTAGCGAGCAGTACGATAGCCAGGTCGGCGCGGACACGCTCCAGACCGGCGGCGATGCCGGCGTGGTACGCGTGCACGGCACCAAGAAGGCGCTGGCGATCAGCACCGACTGCACCCCACGCTATGTCCATGCCGATCCCTATGAAGGCGGCAAGCAGGCGATTGCGGAAGCCTATCGCAACCTGTGCGCAGTAGGCGCGCGTCCGCTGGCGGTGACCAACTGCCTCAACTTCGCCAACCCGCAGCGTCCCGAAATCATGAGCCAGTTCGTCCATGCGCTCGAAGGCATGGGCCGCGCCTGCCGCGTGCTCGACTTCCCGATCGTGAGCGGCAACGTCAGCCTCTATAACGAAAGCAAGGCGACTGGCGGTGGCTCTGCCATCCTGCCCACCCCTGCCATCGGCGGCGTCGGCTTGATCGACGATTACGATCACATGATGACGATGCCGTTCAAGGCCGAGGGCGAGGCGATCTACCTCATCCATGCCGAGGAATGGGCGACCGCCGATCCGGAGCGTTCGCATCTCGGCAAGTCGCTGTGGCTCTCGGAAATCCACGGCCGCGACGAAGGCCGCACCCCGCCGACCGACCTCACGGTCGAGAAGAACGCGGGCAAGATCATCCTCCAGCTGATCGCAGACGGTCTCGTCAGCGCGGTCCATGACGTATCGGACGGCGGCCTCGCCATTGCCCTTGCCGAAATGGCCATGGCCGGCGGCATCGGCGCCGATGTCGAGTGGAACGAGGAATATTCCAAGGCAGCATGGTGGTTCGGTGAGGACCAGGGCCGCTATGTCGTGACCGTCCCCGACACGCAGGCGCTCAACGAAGCGCTCGCCAAGGGCACCGAAAACGACGAGACCGCCTCGATCGGCTTCCGCCGCATCGGCAAGACCGGCGGCAATACGCTGTTCGGCAAGTCGATCAACGAGATGCGCAACGCACACCGCAGCTTCTTCGACGAGTGGATGGAGAGCTGAGGCATAACTGATGGCGATGCTCCAGTTCGCGCTGCACTATGGCGCGCACTGGCTCGCCCCCTTCCTCGTCGCGCGGCTGCTGTGGGCGGAGAACTGGCTTCGCGCCAGTCTCGTGATGTTGACCGCGAACCTGATCGATCTCGACCACCTCTTGGCCGATCCTGTCTTCGACCCCAACCGCTGCAGCATCGGGTTTCACCCGCTCCACGACTGGATTGCGGCGCTCGCATACGCCGCCATGCTGCTCGTCCCGCGCTGGTGGGTTCGCGCCTTCGGGCTTGGTGCGCTATGGCATCTCGCTGTCGATTGGGGCGATTGCATGATGCAGGGCTGGATTTGAGATCATGAGCACAGGCTACTCGGGCACACCGCTCGCCAAGAAATTGAACCTTCGCGACGGGCAGCGGGTGTGGTTCGACGGTATGCCCGAAGACGTGATCGACGAGATCGACGAATATGCGCTGGAGCTGACCTTCGTCGGCGGGCCGGAAGACAATCCCGATGCGAGCCACATTTTCGTGACCGAACGCGCGCCGCTCGAAGAGAAGCTGGCTGCGCTACGCGGCACGATGGCGAAGGACGGTCACGTCTGGGTGAGCTGGCCCAAGAAGGCTTCGGGCATGCCGAGCGAAATCACCGAGGATACGATCCGCCAAGTCGCGCTGCCCATGGGGCTGGTCGATACCAAGGTATGCGCGGTGGACGAGACCTGGTCGGGCCTCAAGCTGGTGATCCGCAAGGAACTGCGCTGAAGCGTCAGGCGGCCTGCGCTTCGGGCGGCATGAAGTCGTCCTCGGAAAGGCCTTCGCTCTTCATGATTTCGAGGCACTGGAAGTAAGTCGTCGGGCGACCCACGCCCAAGCGTTCGCGTGCCGCTGTCAAGTCTTCGCGCATGACTTTCTCGACATCCATGTGAGCCAGCTTCTTCGCTGCCTTGCCCAGCCTGCGCCCTTCGTTGATCGCGGCAAAGATCGGCGCAGACGTGCCGGTTTCCTTCTTGATCTGGCGCGCGCCAGCATAGGCGATAAAGAGGATACCGGGATTGCTGTTTTGCTCGTAGCTGAAGCCCAGTAGTGAAGCCTCGCCCAGCGCATCGCGGCCATAGCCGGTCAGGATGTGGAACAGGTCGTGCGTGTCGCGCAGGCGGTTGAAGTACCACTCGGTCAGGTCTTCGTGGCGCTTCTCGAGCGGAAGGAACTTGTAGCTTTCCGCGACCAGTCCCGCAGCCGACAGACCTTCGCGCTTCATGAAGGACATGTAGGTTGCCGCGACAGTTTCGGGGCCGCAATCAGCCCAGCGATTATGATCGTCGAGCATGGCCGGGATATCGGTGCCGTCCGCCAGGAATGCCTGCCCCTGCTCCGAGCGGATGAACTCCCACGCCTGCTGGTGGCTGCGCTTGCCCTTCATCGATTCTATGATGTGAAAGACCTGTGCGGTGTCCTCCTTGTCGGCGACCAGCTTGCGGAAATGTTTCCACGCCTTGATCGGACGCATGCGGCTGGTCTTGCGGGCGGGATGCACGAGCGGGAGATCGGTTTGGGACATGACGTAGCTCCGTAGTTCATCGCAACTTACATAAATGTAAATTGCCTGTCCATCTTGCGGTTCCGCTCCCGCAGTCTAGGAGGTCGAACCATGAGAGAGCACGACACAGTTCCCTATAGCCTTGAACGCCTGCCAGACGGCGAATCCATCAAGCGCGCACAGTCGATGCGGGACCGCCTGAAAGAGCGCCGCACCTGCCGCTATTTCTCCGACGAGCCCGTCCCGCGCGAAGTAATCGAAGCCGCGATCGAGGCGGCCGGAACCGCGCCCAACGGTGCGAACCATCAGCCGTGGCACTTCGCCGTCGTATCTTCACCGGACAAGAAGAAGGCGATCCGCGAGGCAGCCGAAGCCGAAGAACGCAACTTCTACGCGGGCAAGGCGAGCGACGAATGGCTCGAAGCCCTCGCTCCGCTCGGCACCGATGACGAGAAGCCCTTCCTTGAGACCGCGCCGTGGCTGATCGTCGTGTTCGCCCAGCGCAAGGGCGGCATCGAGGAAGACGGCAAGACGCAGAACTATTACGTCAACGAAAGCGTCGGCATCGCCTGCGGCATGTTGATCTCGACCTTGCACGAGGCCCGTCTCGCGACGCTGACGCATACGCCCTCACCGATGGGATTCCTGCGCGAACTTTGCGGCAGGCCCGAATACGAAAAGCCGCTTATGGTGGTCGTGGTCGGCCATCCTGCCGAAGATGCGACAGTGCCGGTCCACGCTCTCGAGAAGAAACCGCTGGAAAAGATTTCCAGCTGGCTGTGACCTAGGACCTTGGTGCCAAGAGGTCGTAAGGGTCGATGCCCTCGGTCCGCCAGATGCTGTGGCAGCGCTCGTAGAAGCGCGGCCGCGCGATACCCAGGGCTTCGCGTGCATCCTCTAGATTGAGTTCCAGCAGTTCGCGGATCGACAGCTGCACCAGCGGCGGGCAATTGCGACCGAGGATCTGCGCTTCACGCACTGCCCGCATGACAGGCGCCTTGCTCCTGACCTGCTTCTTCATGTTGACCGCGCCGGCATAGCCGAGCAGCAGGTGCCCGTGGCTCGGGCTCTGGCCGTGCGTGAACAGGAGCACGCATTGCTCGCCCAGCGCATCGCGGCCGTAGCCGGTCAGGACATGCATCAGGTCATGCGTGTCGCGCTGGCGGAAACCGAACCATTCGATCAAGTCGCCATATTTCGGGCGCCCCATCTTGTCCGCCTCGGCAACCAGACCGGCCGCCGTGAGTCCCTCACTCTCCATGAAGTCGCAATAGGCATGTGCGACCGAACCCTTAGGAGTCTTGCGCAGCGTATCATGATCGTCGAGCAGGTCGGGCAGATAGCCCTCGTCCATGCGGAGGCGTTCACCGCGTTCGCTCAAAGTCAGCGAGCGGGCGCGCGGGATGAAGCTTTTCGATGGAAGCGCGTCGTAGATATGGAAGACCTGTTCGGTATCTTCCTTGTCCTTGATCAGTTCGCGGAAGTGCCGAAGCGCGCGGCGGACACTGCGCTTGGGCTGGGGACGAGCGGGGTCGCGAAACAGTGTTCCGTCGCGGGCGCATTCCACGCCATCCTCGATCCTGATCGAATTGCCCTGCATCGTCGTCTGTGCCTTTTGTTAAACACAGACTACGCATTTCTAATCGAAACCGATTGTAAGCAGCCGTCAAAAAGCGGGCAATTAGGGACTAACCCTCGACCCAGTCGCTACGCGGAATTCCGAGGAGTGACAGGATGACGGTCAGGTCCTCGCTGGCGATGCGACCGCTGGCCGCATCACGCGCCTTGGGCTTGGCGCGATAGGCGATGCCATAGTCCGCTGCTTCGATCATCGGGATGTCGTTCGCGCCATCACCCGTGGCGAGCACACGGGCTCCCTCGCCCAGATTGTCTCGCTCCTCGACCAGCGTCGCGAGCTTTGTTGATGCATCGCTGACAGGGCCTGCAAGCTGGCCCGTCAATTGCCCGTTGGCCACCGCCAGGCGATTGCCGACTACGCGCTCGAAACCGAGCTGCTCGGCAACACGGTCGGCGAAATGATGGAAGCCCCCGGTTACGAGGACGGTGCGACAGCCCTTCGTCTTCAGCGTCTGCACAAGCGTACGCGCACCGGGGACCGGAGCGATGCGTTCGGCCAGACAATTGTCGATGGCCCGTTCGCCGAGCCCCTCGAGCAGCCCGACGCGTTCGCGAAGGGCGCTTTCGAATTCCAGTTCGCCGCGCATCGCGCGTTCGGTGATCTCGGCCACCTTTTCCTTTAGACCGGCGAAATCGGCGAGTTCGTCGATGCATTCCTGCCCGATCATGGTGGAGTCCATGTCGGACACAAAGAGGCGCGGGATTTCTATGTCGTGATCGGCCACAAGCATGTCGATATCGCCGAAGTGCCCGGCCAGGATCGCCGCGGCCTGTTTGCGATCGCCATGCGGCATCGATATCTGCAGCACGTCGCCACAAAAATCGAGCATCGTTGCCGATGCAACCGGCATGCCTGCCGCATCGAGCGCCTTGCTGGCCGCATCGAGGCGGGTTTCCAGACCGGTCGCCTCTGCTATCAGCCGGGCGATGAGCATTGATAATTCCCCTGAATTGCCACCACTGGCGCTCATTGCAGGGCCGACCGCGAGCGGCAAGAGCGATCTCGCGGTGCGGCTGGCACAACGCCTCGAGGAACAGGGCAGGCGGGCGGTCGTGATCAATGCCGACAGCGCGCAGGTCTATGCCGACCTGCGGATGCTGTCCGCACGCCCGAGCGAGGAAGAAATGGGCGGCATCGAACACCGCCTCTTCGGGGACTGGGACGGCGCGACCGCATGCTCTGCGGCTGACTGGGCCGCAGCGGCGAAGCGCGAGATCGCGCAGTTGCATGAGGATGGCGCGGTTCCGATCCTGTGCGGCGGGACCGGCCTCTATATGCGCACGCTGCTCGAGGGGATTGCGCCGGTACCGCAAATCGATCCGGCGGTCCGCGAAGAAGTGCGCGCACTGTCGCAGGGCGAAGCCCGCGCTGCGCTGGAAGCAGAGGATCGGGAAGCTGCCAGCCGCCTCGCCCCTGCCGACACGTCGCGTACGTCGCGCGCATTGGAGGTCGTGCGCTCGACGGGGCGGACGCTGAAAGAGTGGCAGGCGCACAAGACAGGCGGCATCGGCGATGCGGTATCGCTCCATCCGCTGGTGCTGCTGCCCGAGCGAGAATGGCTCTACGAGCGGTGCGACCGTCGTTTCGTGATGATGCTGGAAGGCGGCGCGATCGAGGAAGTCGAGGCTCTCCTCGCCCGCAATCTCGACCCCAGCCTGCCGGTCATGCGCGCCATCGGTGTTCCGGAGATATCCGCCCTCCTCCAAGGCGAACTATCGCGTGATCAAGCCATCGTCGCTGGCCAGACGGCCACACGGCGCTACGCCAAGCGGCAATACACCTGGTTCAGGCACCAGCCGCCGGGTTCGTGGCCGCGTGACGATAACAAAACTATCGATGAATACGATATTTTTGTTTCTTTATTGCGCAAAGCTGGTTGACAGGACACATTTCGTTTCTCATACGGAAGGTCCAGTCGGCCCGGCGCTACGACCCCAGCGCCGGGCCGATTTGTGCCTATGGATGGAGGAAACAGTGTCGGAAGAGCGCAGCGGAGCTGCCATATTGATCGAATGCCTCAAGCGGCAGGGAGTCGAATTCGTCTTCGGCTATCCCGGCGGCGCGGTGCTGCCGATCTATGACGAACTCTTTGCAGACGACGATATCCGCCACATCCTCGTGCGCCACGAAGCAGGCGCTGCGCATGCGGCGGAAGGCTATGCCCGCTCGACCGGAAAGCCCGGCGTGGTGCTTGTTACCAGCGGACCCGGTGCGACCAATGCGGTGACCGGCATCGCCGACGCCTACATGGACTCGATCCCCATGGTGGTAATCACCGGGCAGGTTCCCACGGGCCTGATCGGTACAGACGCCTTTCAGGAAGCCGATACGGTCGGCCTCACCCGCCACTGCTCGAAGCACAACTATCTTGTGAAGGACCCCGAGCGGCTGCGCGCCACGATCGAGGAAGCCTTCCGCATCGCCACGACCGGTCGCCCCGGCCCTGTGGTCGTCGACATTCCCAAGGACGTGCAGATCGCTCTCGCCGAATGGAGCGAGCAGGATGAAGCGCCCCTCCCCTCGCACCGCTACCAGCCGCGCATGGTCGGCGCGGCGGACGAGATTGCCGAAGCGGTCCAGATGCTCGCTGAAGCAGAGCGCCCCGTCTTCTACACCGGCGGCGGCGTGATCAATGCAGGGCCGCACGCAAGCGAACTCCTGCGCAAGCTCCAGCATGCGACTGGCGCCCCGGTGACCAGCACGCTGATGGGCCTCGGCGCCTTTCCTGCCGACCATCCCGACTGGCTTGGTATGCTGGGCATGCACGGCACCTACGAAGCAAATATGGCGATGAACCGCGCCGATTTGATCGTCGCCATCGGCGCGCGCTTCGATGACCGCGTGACCGGCCGCCTCGACGCCTTTGCGCCGGAAGCCAAGAAGATCCACATCGATATCGACCGCGCGCAGATCAACAAGATCGTGCCCGTCGATCTCGGCATCGTGGGCGATTGCGGCCACGTGCTCGAACAGCTTCTCGATGGCTGGGGCAACCGCAAGGGTCGCGACCTCTCCGAATGGAAAGCCCGCATCCTCGGCTGGAAGGCGCGCGATTGCCTCGCCTATCCCGAACGCAGCGACCTGATCATGCCGCAGAAGAGCATCGAACGCCTCTTCGCACTCACCAAGGACCGCGATCCGATCATCACCACCGAGGTCGGCCAGCACCAGATGTGGGCGGCGCAGTATTTCGGCTTCATGGGGCCGAACAAGTGGCTCACGAGTGGCGGTCTCGGCACGATGGGCTACGGCCTGCCCGCAGCGATCGGCGCGCAGCTGGGCAATCCGGACAGCCTCGTCATCGACATTGCGGGCGAAGCCAGCATCCAGATGAACATCCAGGAGCTCGGCACGGCGAGCCAGTTCCGCCTGCCGGTGAAGGTCTTCATCCTCAACAACGAATACATGGGCATGGTCCGCCAGTGGCAGGAGCTGACCTATGAAAGCCGCTATTCGAACTCCTATTCGGACAGCCTGCCCGACTTCGTGAAACTGGCCGAAGCATACGGCTGGAAGGGCATCCGCATCAAGGACGAAAGCCAGCTCGACGCTGGCATCGAAGCGATGCTCGCGCACGACGGCCCGGTGATGGTCGATTGTCAGGTGGCGAAGGAAGCCAACTGCTTCCCGATGATCCCCAGCGGCGCGGCGCATACCGACATGCTGCTCTACGGCGACCAGGTCGGCGGCACGATGGACGACGAAGCAAAGGCACTGGTTTGATGGTCATCTCGAAAGAACTTCCCGCAGATCTCGCCGCCAAGGCAGAGCGTCGCAGCTGGTACCGGCGCAGCGACGCCGACCGCGTGCTCGACTGGATCGAGGAAAGCGGCCAGCGCTTCCTTGGCGTGGACGTCGCCCAGAAACAGGCCGACGGCACGTGGATCCTGATCGACGAAGGTCTCGACCTCCATCGCCAGACGGAGAATTTCGAAGCCGTGCGTCGCGGCCGCCAGTTCGTCGACGAATATGACGGCAACGGGCGCATGTTCGCGCCAGTGTGGCAGGATCGCGGCTAGTGAAGATCGCCCAGCAATCCAGCGAGCGACACGTCCTCAACGTGATCGTCGACAACGAGGCGGGTATCCTTGCGAAGATATCCGGCCTCTTCACCGCGCGCGGCTACAATATCGACAGCCTGACCGTGGCCGACATTTCCGAAGACCACGCGATCAGCCGCATCACGATCGTGACCAAGGGTCCGGAGCCGGTGATCGACCAGATCCGCGCCCAGCTCGAACGGTTGGTGCCAGTACACCGCGTGATCGACCTCACCGAAAGCGGCGCGCATGTCGAGCGCGAGCTGGCGCTGGTGAAGGTCGCTGGAAAGGGAGACGCGCGCGTCGAGGCGCTGCGCATCGCAGAACTCTTCCGCGCCAATGTCGTCGATACCACCACCGAAAGCTTCGTGTTCGAGCTGACCGGCTCGCCCGACAAGGTGGACAGTTTCATCGCCCTGATGCGCGAACTCGGCCTCGTCGAGGTCGGCCGCTCGGGGATCGTGGGTATGATGCGCGGGCCTTCCGCGGAGTAAGTGAGGAATTCAATGCAAGTCTATTACGATGCCGATTGCGACCAGCAGCTGATCAAGGACAAGAAGGTCGCCATCGTCGGCTACGGCAGCCAGGGCCATGCCCATGCCCAGAACCTGCGCGACAGCGGGGTGGGCGAGGTCGTTATCGCTCTGCGCGAAGGCTCGGCCACGGCGAAGAAGGCCGAAGGTGCGGGCTTCACCGTGAAAACCGTCTCGGAAGCCGCCGAGTGGGCAGACGTGCTGATGATCCTCGCGCCCGACGAGCATCAGGCAGCTATCTACGCCAATGAAGTCGCGGGCAAGATGCGCCCTGGCACCGCCCTCGCCTTCGCGCATGGCCTCAACATCCACTTCGGCCTGATCGACCCGCCCGCCGATGTCGATGTCATCATGATTGCACCCAAGGGTCCCGGCCACACGGTGCGCGGGGAATATATCAAGGGCGGCGGCGTGCCCTGCCTCATCGCGGTCCATCAGGAGAGCAACCAGTCGGGTGGCAACGGCTTCGCCAAGCAGCTCGCACTTTCCTATGCCAGCGCGGTCGGCGGCGGCCGCTCGGGCATCATAGAAACCGATTTCAAGGAAGAGTGCGAAACCGACCTCTTCGGCGAACAGGCCGTGTTGTGCGGCGGTATCACCCATCTCATCCAGGCCGGATTCGAGACGCTGGTCGAGGCCGGATACGCGCCCGAGATGGCCTATTTCGAGTGCCTCCACGAAACCAAGCTCATCGTCGACCTGCTCTATGAAGGCGGCATCGCCAACATGCGCTACTCGATCTCGAACACCGCCGAGTACGGCGACATCAAGACTGGCCCGCGCATCATCACCGAAGAGACGAAAGCCGAAATGGGCCGCGTCCTCAAGGACATCCAGTCGGGCCGCTTCGTGAAGGACTTCGTGCTCGACAACCAGGCCGGCCAGCCCGAACTCAAGGCCAGCCGCAAGGCCGCCGCTGCGCACCCGATCGAGAAGACCGGCGCTCAACTTCGCGCCATGATGCCCTGGATCGGCGCCAACAAGCTGGTCGACAAGGACAAGAACTGAGCTAGGGTCGCGCTCATGGAGGAGAGACCATGGGCGCACCCGACCAACTGAAATTCCAGTGCAAATGCGGTTCGGTGCGCGGTGTCGTGGATCGCGCGACGCCCGACGAAGGCGATTTCGTTTTCTGCCACTGCAGCGATTGCCAGGCGCTTCCTGCTTTCCTCGGGGCGACGGACCGGATCCTCGATGAACATGGCGGAACCGCGCTCTACCAGTCGCGATGCGCGCGACTGGAAATCCGGGAAGGTAAGGAAAATCTCGCGGGCCTCCACCTGACCGAGAAACCGACCTTGCGCTGGTACGCATCGTGCTGTGACACCCCGATGTTCAACACCTATGCGAGCGGGCGCATCCCCTACGTGACGACGCTTCTCGCCAATTGCGAAGCTCCCGGCCGCGAGCATCTTGGCAAGCCGCTCGGCCACCTTTTCCTCGGTGATGCGACGGGCGAAACGTCAGGCCTGGAGCCGCTTTCGATGGGCAGGCTCATGCGGCGTTTCTTCAAGCGCATGGTGAAGGATTACTTCTCCGGCGACCGGAGGCGCAATCCGCTGTTCGATAGCGAAACTCTCGAGCCGATCAGCCCGCCGCGCAGGCTCTCTCCGCAGGAACGCGAAAGCATCACCAGATGAAACGAAAAGGCTGTCGACAAGCCTGCAATCGCGCTGCATGTCTTCGCGCATGACGGGGGAAATGGATCGGAGCAAGCTGCTGTACGTCCTGTGCGGCGCCGCATTCCTGGTGGTGATGTTCAACCTGCTCACGCAGGGTCGAGCCCCCGCCCGCGAGCGCGTGGCGAGCATGACCGAGCTGACAGCTTACGCGAAACAGACCCTGTCGGACATCCAGGGCCAGTCACTGGCCAACAGCCAGGAGTATTGCGGCGTTATCTTCGAGGACGAGGAAGGCAATCTCCAGACCTCCACCATCTATCCCGGTGAGCGCGCGGAGTGTGCTTTCGACTGGGGCGTGCCGCTGGGGTTTCATGTCGTCGCCAGCTTCCACTCGCATGGCGGATTCGACACGCAATATGCGTCGGAAATCCCGTCCAGCGTCGATCTTGCGACCGACATCGATGCGCGTATCGACGGTTTCGTCGGCACGCCGGGCGGTCGGATATGGCATAACCAGTGGGAGAAGGAGGCAACCGAGATGCTGTGCGGCGAAGGCTGTCTCGAAGTCGACCCCCGCTATACGCAGTTCAAGCAGCAGACGGGTGCGCGCAGCAATATCGCGCGAAGATATTCGATGGATGAGCTCAATGCGATATTCGGTACTACGGGCCCATGAAACTATCGGACTGCCATAATATCGATGATTTCCGCCGCCTCGCGAAGGCGCGGCTGCCGTGGCCGGTGTTCGACTATATCGACGGCGCGGCCGATGACGAACTGACCAAGGCGCGCAACACCTCGGCCTTCGACGATGTCGACCTCGTGCCCGACGTGCTGGCAGGCGTCGAAACCATCGACACGAGCTGCACGATCATGGGTTGCCGCAGTGAATTGCCTCTGATGCTCAGCCCCACCGCCCTCCAGCGCGCCTTCCATCGCGACGGGGAGCGTGCCGTGGCGAAGGCGGCCGAGAAATTCGGTGTCTGGTTCGGTATCTCGAGCCTCGCCACCCATTCGATCGAGGAAATCGCAGCGCTGACGAGCGCGCCCAAGCTGTTCCAGCTCTATGTCCACAAGGACAAGGGGCTGAATGCCAGCATGATCGAACGCTGCAAGGCGGCCGATTTCGATGCGCTGGCGCTGACCGTAGATACCATCGTTTCGGGCAAGCGCGAGCGATGCCTGCGATCGGGCTTCACCACTCCGCCGCGTTTCTCAGCCAGTTCGCTGTGGAGCTACGCAACCCGGCCGCGCTGGACGCTGGACTATGTCTTCGGACCGAAGTTCCGCCTGCCCAATCTCGACAGCTACGTGGCCGAAGGCTCGGGCAAGGCGGTGAGCATCCAGGAGTATTTCAACACCATGCTCGACACCGGCATGGACTGGGATACCGCGGCCCGGATCCGGCAGGACTGGGGCGGCACATTCGCCCTCAAGGGCGTGATGAGCGTCGCCGACGCGCGGCGGGCCGTCGATATCGGTGCCGATGCCATCTGGATTTCGAACCATGGCGGCAGGCAGCTGGACGGCAGCCGCGCGCCCTTCGACCAGCTTAGGGAGATCGTCGACGAGGTCGGCGGAGAGATCGAGATCATACTCGACGGCGGTGTGCGGCGCGGGACGCATGTGATGAAAAGTCTCGCCATGGGCGCAACGGCAGCTTCGGGCGGACGGCTCTATCTCTACGCACTGGCCGCTGCAGGGCAGGAAGGGGTCGAGCGTGCACTAACCATCCTCAAGGAAGAGATCGAGCGGGCAATGCGCCTGATGGGCGTCTCCAACGTGCAACAATTGAACCGCGAGCGGCTGCGCTTTCGGTAATTATGCAAACTCGCGCTTGAACTGGCGGCAATATTGCGCAATGCAGCATGGCATGACCCGCATCGGACTAATTCTGCGACTTACCCGCCCTTGGGCGTGACCTTGGCGTGCCAATAAGGTGCGCCGCGCACCCAAGGGCCGACCGACCTGAGAGCAGCCACCGATACGAGTACTCCCGAAATGCCCATGCTCACCAACCCGAGCTCCAAATATTCGCCCTTCCCGCAGGTCCCGCTGACCGACCGGCAATGGCCTTCGCGCACGATAACCGCCCCGCCCCGCTGGCTCTCCACCGACCTGCGCGACGGCAACCAGGCGATCGTCGACCCGATGGACGCGCACAAGAAGAACCGCTTCTTCGACCTGCTCGTCGAGGTCGGCGTGAAGGAGATCGAGGTCGGCTTCCCCAGCGCGGGTGCGACCGAATTCGACTTCATCTCGGGCCTCGTACAGTCGGGCCGCATACCCGATGACGTGATGGTTCAGGTCCTCACGCAGAGCCGCGAGGACCTGATCCGCACAAGCTTCAAGAGCCTGACCGGTGCACGCGCGGCCATCGTCCATCTCTACAACGCAGTCAGCCCTGCATGGCGCGAGGTCGTGTTCGGCATGACGAAGGACCAAGTGCGCGACATCGCGGTCCACGGCGCCAAGGTCATGCGGGATGAAGCGGCCAAACAGCCCGATACCGACTGGCATTTCGAATATTCGCCCGAGACCTTCTCCACCGCCGAGCTCGATTTCAGCCTCGAGGTCTGCGAGGCAGTGATGGAGGTGCTGGCTCCAACGCCCGAACACCCGATCATCTTCAACCTGCCGGCGACGGTCGAGGCGGCGACGCCCAATATCTACGCCGACCAGGTCGAATATTTCATCCGCAACCTGCCAAACCGCGAGAGCGCGGTGATCAGCCTTCACACCCATAACGACCGCGGCACGGGCGTTGCGGCGGCGGAACTGGCGCTGATGGCGGGCGCGGACCGTGTGGAAGGCTGCCTGTTCGGCAATGGAGAGCGCACGGGCAATTGCTGCCTCGTGACCTTGGCCTTGAACATGTACACGCAAGGCGTCGATCCGAAGCTGGACTTCTCCGACATCGACCGCGTCATCGAGACTGTCGAATATTGCAACGAGCTGCCCGTCCACCAGCGTCACCCCTATGGCGGCGAACTGGTCTACACGGCGTTTTCGGGCAGCCATCAGGACGCAATCAAGAAGGGCTTTGCTGCGCACGAGGTTCAGAACGATCCGCACTGGCGCGTCCCCTATCTGCCGATCGATCCCGCCGATCTCGGTCGCAGCTACGAGGCGGTCATCCGCGTCAATTCGCAGTCCGGCAAGGGCGGCTTCGCATGGGTGCTCGAACAGGATCAAGGCCTCAAGCTGCCCAAGAAGATGCAGGCCGACTTCAGCCCGCATGTGCAGCGGATGGCGGACGAGCTCGGCCGCGAACTGGGCGCTGCGGACATCTGGGACGCGTTCAAGTCAGCCTACCATGTCCAGACCGAGCAGAAGCACTTCCAGCTGGTCGATTACGAGGAACGCCGCGCTACCGACGGTACACGCCTGTTTAGCGGCACGATTGCCGTCAAGGGCCAGGAGCAGAGCGTCTCGGGACGCGGCAACGGCCTTATCTCGAGCGTGCTGTCCACGATCGAGGAAAGCTTCGGCCTCGCGCTGGAAATCGTCGACTACACCGAACACGCGCTGACCACCGGCCGAGATAGCCGGGCAGCCGCCTATCTCGAGTGCCGGACACCTGACGGAAAGACCATCTGGGGCGTGGGAATCGACGAGGACGTTGCCACGGCCAGCGTCCGCGCCGTGCTGAGCGCAGCAAATTCGGCTGTCGCCTGAGTACAAGTTTGGAGAGGCGCTATTCGTGCCGCAGTGCCGACCAACTTTAAAGAAACGCCAGAAACAGGGCCTTTCCGTAGCGACAAGGGAAGTGAACTAATCAGTTTTTGTCAATTAGTTGCTTTTGCGGTAACCTTACGCAATGGGCGAAGCAGGGGAAATTACGCACGGCTACGTCGTCAAGGCAGAAGAGCTTCCGGCTCTTTACTACCTCGACGACGCCCATCCGCGCCCGACTTCGCTCGAATGGATAAATCGCGGGACCGACCAGGCGCTTCGGCGCACCACGGTAGAAATGCTGCTGAGGACGCTGTTCGGGCCGGTCAAGACGCCAAGCGTAAAGAAGCTCCACCGCTCTGCCGGTCTTCGCGCCACCTTCCGCAGCGAACGTGAACGCTCCCGCTTTGCGCAGACATTCCAGCAAGCCGTAGACGAGATGAACCGTTCGCGCGAACATGTCGCAACGGCCGTGTTCGAGAAGCAGGAAACCGCTCGCAAGGCTGTCGGAAGGCTGACCATCGAGGGCGTGCCCGAAGAGGCGATCTCGATGGTCTGGCGCGCCAGCGAATACCTCGCCGAGAAATACGAACCGATCGAAGGCCACGGGGCCGGCGATATTGCCGGCGCAGTTGCCGGGGCAGGTCTTGCCGGCGCGGTGCTGGGTGTCGCCATCCTCGCCATTCCCGGTATCGGACCCGTCGCCGTAGCGGGAGCCATGGCTGCGCAGGCAATTCCCTCGGTCGCCGCGGTCAGCAGCGTAATCGGCGCAACCGGCGGCGCGATCGCAAAGATGCTGACGGATGCCGACGTGGATGGCGTTTCGGCAACGCTCTACGAACGTGAGATTGCTCGCGGGCGCATCTTCCTGTCGGTCAATACGGAGGGGCTGGAAATCCCGCTCGAACGGATCGAGAAAATCCTCAGCGCAGGTGGCGGCAAGAGCTCGTCAGACGACTGACGCAGCGTCCGCCGGATCGGCCAGCACGGGCGGCCGGATCATCAGCCACACACCGCCCAGCAAGTAGAATGCACTCGCAGCGAAGTACGGAAGCGTGAGCGATTCGATACCGTGCTGCGAGACCGGCGGACCCCAATGGAGGGCGATCGCGAGCGCGAACCCTGCGAGACCGATCAATCCGATGAGGAGGCCCCAGAGCCTCATCGCCCTGCGCCACGTGTTGCCCCTCCTGACCACGCCCCATCCCATCAACGCCATGCCGACAGCCAGGAAAGCAGCCGGGGCGAACCGGTCGAGAAGAGCGAATTCGGCCGCGCGCCGCACCCACAGCAGCAGGCTGAGGGCAAGAATTCCCCACGCGGCCTTCACTTTTCGAGAAGGCGCCTCGTGACTGCAGCGACAAGGTCGATGCCGCTTTGCATGTATTCACGGTCGATCGTCTTGTCGCCGCCGCGATGGTAAGTCGGATTGATGTCCTTGTTGGAGAAATCTTCCGACAGGCACACGGCGCGAAACCCGACCTTGCGGAAGCTCGCATGGTCCGAGCTGTTGAAGGTATCGCGGGCGATCGGAATGCCGAGAGCCTCTGCTTCCCGGAGATATATCTCGGCAAGCTCACCATCGGGCACGTCGAGGTCGAAGCGACCGTCGCCATTCCCGTCGAAGCCAATCATGTCGATATTGTGCATCGAGTGCAGCGGCAGCCCGCTCGCCTTCCAGTTTGCAGCGAAGATCTTGCTGCCGACCAGTCCCACTTCTTCCTGATCGAACCAGACGAAGACCACGTTCATGCGCCTCACGGGCAGCTCTGACACGCGCTTTGCCAGCTCGATCACGGCATAGGTGCCGCTCGCGTTGTCGTCGGCCCCCGGACTGCCTTTGACGCTGTCGTAATGGGCACCGATGACGATGGTCTGCTCGCTCGGCTCGGTCGAAGGAATTTCGACCGCGACATTGGCCCCGGAAACAGGCGGCAAGACGAGATCGAGCGCCCAGTTCGTATTGCCGGTATCATAGGGCTGAAGCTTGGCATCGATCCCGGCTTCGGCCAGTTCCGACATGATCCGGACAGCCGCAGTCCGGCGCTGTTCGGTCGTGACCCGTTCGCCGACGAAAGCTTCGATACCTGTCGCATATTCGGTCGCGCGCAACGCTTGCGTGTGACCCGCAACCATCAAGAATCCCGCAAGACCTGCGGCGGCAATCCCGAGCTTACCCCTCAATCCCATTTCCTACCTCCCCGGCGGCACAGTAATGCCAAGCCATGACCGCGCAAGCATTCCCGATCGCCCTTTCCCGTTCTTGCGGCACCCAGAGGACAACGCGTTTTCCTTGCATGGACCGTGTTCCATGTGTTCCAAGCTGTATGGAGATTGCAGGGGCGGCCCCAACCGCGAGCTGCGCCGATAGAGGGGAGACGAGAAGATGAGCGAAACGATACTCGAGCCCGACCTGCCGATCATCGATCCGCATCACCACCTGTGGGACTTGCGTCCGCTGGTCCCTGCCTTCCCCGAGCCGCGTCACGACTTCATCGAAGCGATCGCGGGCGCGGCCTATTACACCTTCGACGAGCTGCAACAGGATACGCGCGGCGGACTGGAGGGCGGCCACAACATCGTGGGCACGGTCTTCATGGAATGCGGCGCCTTCTACGACGCCAGCCGCGGCGACGAGATGAAGAGCGTGGGCGAAGTCGAATTCGTGAACGGTGTCGCAGCACAGGGGGCGAGCGGGCTCTACGGAGACTATCGTCCCTGCGCAGGAATCGTGGGCCATGCGGACCTCACGCTGGGCGACAAGGTCAATCCGGTGATCGAGGCGCTGGTTGCCGCAGGTAACGGCCGTTTTCGCGGTATCCGCCACGCCGCCGCGTGGGACGCCGATCCCGAAGTGCTCGGCCCTCCGTTCCATGCGCCCGAAGGCCTGTACCTTTCCGATGCATTCCGCGAAGGCTTTGCCGCCTATGCCAAGCATGGCCTGACGTTCGATGCATGGCTGCTCGAGCCGCAGCTTGGCGACGTGCTCGACCTCGCCCGTGCCTTTCCCGACCAGACTATCGTGCTCGATCACTGCGGAACGCCCCTGAATATCGCCTGTTATCGCGGCAAGCTGCATGAGAACTTCGATCGCTGGCGCCGCTCCATCCATGCGCTGGCAGAGTGCGATAACGTGCACGTGAAGCTGGGCGGATTGGCGATGGCATTCTGCGGCCTGCCCGAAGACGGTCCGATGACGGGCCATTCCTCGGAACATCTGGCTGGCCTCTGGCGCCCCTATATCGAAACCTGCATCGAAAGCTTCGGTGCGGATCGCGCGATGTTCGAATCGAATTACCCGGTCGACCGCTGGGGCGCGAGCTACGAAGTCCTCTGGAACGCCTTCAAGCGCTTGGCGCAGAGCCATTCGACAGACGAGAAGCACGCCCTCTTCGCCGGCACCGCGGCGCGGGTCTACGGTATTGAACACGTGCTCCCCGCCGGCTGACGTTTACGTAACGTCACTCTCGACAATACCGCTTGCGCGCCATACGCACCCGCCAACAATTGAGAGGAGCCGCCTGCCCATGACCCTGCCCGCCCCCTTCGACAAGCTGCGCATTCCGGTTATCGGATCGCCCCTTTTCATCGTTTCGGGACCGGAACTGGTCATCGCGCAGTGCAAGGCCGGCATCGTCGGCAGTTTCCCTGCCCTCAACGCTCGTCCGCAAAGTGAGCTGGACGAATGGCTCCACCGGATCACCGAGGAACTGGCAGCGCACAATCGCGACAATCCCGACAATCCGGCTGCGCCCTTCGCGGTCAACCAGATCGTCCACCGTTCGAACGACCGGATCGAAGCCGACATGGCGACCTGCGCGAAATGGCAGGTTCCGCTGGTGATCACCTCGCTCGGCGCACGTGAGGAGATCTTCAACGCGGTACGCGGCTGGGGCGGCATCACCATGCATGACGTGATCAACAACCGCTTTGCGCACAAGGCGATCGAAAAGGGTGCCGACGGTCTCATCCCCGTTGCTGCGGGCGCCGGCGGCCATGCCGGTACTCTCAGCCCCTTCGCGCTTATGCAGGAAATCCGCGAATGGTTCGACGGGCTGGTCGCGCTATCAGGTTCGATTGCGCATGGCCGCTCGATCCTCGCTGCACAGGCGCTTGGTGCGGACTTCGCCTATATCGGATCGCCGTGGATCGCGACCGAGGAGGCCAATGCGGTCGAAGGCTACAAGCAGGGTATCGTCGAGGGCAGTGCCGACGGCATCGTCTATTCGAACCTCTTCACCGGCGTGCACGGCAACTACCTGCGCTCAAGCATCGAGAACGCCGGCCTCGACCCGGAAAACCTGCCGGAAAGCGATCCGAGCAAGATGAACTTCGGCAGCGGCGGCAACACCAAGGCCAAGGCGTGGAAGGACATCTGGGGTTCGGGCCAGGGCATCGGCACGGTCAAGAGCGTCGGCCCGGTCGCGGACATGGTCGCGCGTCTCGAAAGCGAATACATCGCCGCCAAGGAAGCGCTGGCGAAGGCTACCGCCTAGGTCGCATGCCATAACTGTTCTGCAAGCGCGTCTAGCTCGGTGAAATCGGGCTTGCTCGCGCTCGGATCGCGCCGATTGAGCAGGAAGGGCCTCGCCCCGTCGAGCAACCGCTTGCGCAGGGCAGCCTGCAATAGGCCGAGCCGCATCAGGGCATCTTCCTTCGCCGTTTCCGGATCGCTGATGCGCTTGCGCGACCAGCAGCATTCGATGTGCCCGACGCGTTCTATGACCATGCCGTTATAGTCGCGGTGCGGCCCGCGGTGCATCGGCAAGGCCATACGCAAGGCGGTCTCTTCCTGTGCGGGGAGCAGCATGCCGTTGGCGCGAAAGTCGTCGAAGCCGACGTGAGCTCGCCCGATCGCCTCGAACATCTTCCCGAAGCAGCGCTGGGCGAGCAGCTGGCGCGGCAAAAGATGGTGGCGTTGGAGGCCCGGAACATGACCGGGCGCGCCGCGGCGATTGACCACGCGAAAATCCAGCCTCGTCCGGCCGTATCCGTTACATGTGCGCCCGTCCAACCCAGTGTCCGCCTACATCGGCGAGACCTCCACGGTTACGCCGTCGTCCAGCGGACTGAGCATGAGCGAGATGCCGGTATCGGTGATGAAACTTCGCGCCTCCTCAACCCGTCCGGTGCCCACGATTTCATGAACCAGCCGCGCGCCTAATTGCGTCGCGGCGACCGGATTGGCGGCGAGCTCGGGTGTCAGGGACAATTCCTGCCCGACAAAATAGGACAGGCCTTCGCTGACCAGCCTGCCACCTTGCTGCTGCGCGAAGCCGGCGAGGCCGAGCGCAGGAAACGGTCCGCCCGATAGCCAAGCGGCCACGGTGCGGGAAAACAGCGGTGCCCCGATGGCACTGCGGGCAGGCGACCAGCAAACCGCCTCTACCTGCGGCAATGTCTGGGCGAGGTGCGACGCCAGGTCGAGCATGGCCCGAACGATCGGCAGACTGTTGGCCCCGTCGATAAGATGCGGCCCGGGCACGAGCGCCATTGCGCCCGTGTGACTATCGGGGACATTCACCGCGCAGCCGAAACGATACCCTATATCGGGCAACCTGACGCCCGGTCCGGGGGCGATGCCGAGCAGGTCGAACGTCATGCCCCACTGCAGGATTTCGACCCAGTCTCCCGCATGCGCAGTCGCGCCGCGACCTCCCTCGGCTTCACGGTCGAGAGGAATCATCGAGGGGTCGTGCGAAATCGACGCCGATTGAGAATCCTCAATGGCGTTCATGACATCGAGCCGCTTGGGCCGTTTGTCCGACGCGAAGAGCAGGAAGATGCCCGGAGGCAAATCCTGCGAAGCGCGCCCTTCTGCAAAATCAGACGGTACGTCCCTACCCATCCAAGCCGTCCCCTTCCCGGCCATGCTTGACGAGTTGCGACCAGTTCGTCGAGTCTGCTTCACGGCTATTGAACCGTTTCGGACCAAAAAACCTAGAAAATTCCGGCATAAAGCCCTTGTGCAAGGCCCTCTCCCATCTCCCTTGCGAGCTGCAGTTCGCGGTCGGACACGGTCTTCGGCGCGAGGATTTCCTCCGGCGTTTGCGCATCGGTGTTCACGATCACCGGGTCAGCCACACGTTTCAGTCGCCATCCGGTTGCAATCCGATCGAGCTGGCGCTGAGCCCCCTCCCCGTCCGAACCGGCTGCGATGATCGTCGCATAGGCCCTGCCCTCGATCTTCCCAAGCACGGGGTAATAGAGCCGGTCGAACATCTCTTTCATCATCCCGCTCATAGTGGCGAGGTTTTCGGGGCAGACGAACAGATAGCCACGAGCAGCAAGTACGTGCTCCTCCCGGACCTCGCTTGCCTCGATCATCTCCGCGAGGTCACCCGCTCCCTCCAGAGCGGCCTTGGCGAGCGCCTCGCTCGTTCCGGTGCGGCTGTGCCAGGCAATCAGGAGTGGGCTCTCGGTCATCACCCGACACTCATCGCAAGCGCCTGTCGATTGTCAACGCCGCCGCGCTTGTCGCACCACCCTTGGGCGCTGTAGACGGAATGCATGGCCACAACTGCACTTCCCCACGTCAATGGCGTATCGCAGTCGCTTACCGGACGCGCATGGCGCTGGCGGGGCGGCAACATGGACCTTGGACAGGGTCACATGGGTGACGATGAGGCCATCGTACGCCAGTTGCTGTTGGCGCGCGGAGTCGCTGCCGAGGATGTGCCGCGCCACCTTACCCCGACCTTGCGCGAGTTCTTGCCCGACCCGTCCGAGTTCAACGACATGGAAACCGCGGCAGATCGCATCGCGCAGGCTATCCTGAGCCGCGAAAAGATCACGATCTACGGCGACTACGACGTGGATGGAGCCACCAGTTCTGCTCTCCTGATCCGCCTTTTGCGTGATCTGGGCGTGGATGCCGACTACTACATTCCCGACCGCCTGCTCGAGGGTTACGGGCCGTCGGGAGAGGCACTCGTAAAGCTGGGCGAGAGCGGATCGAGCCTGATCGTCACCGTGGATTGCGGCGCGATGGCGCACGAGGCGCTGGCGATGGCGAGCGATGCCGGGATAGACGTAATCGTAGTCGATCACCACAAGTGCTCTCCGGAGCTTCCGAGGGCGGCGGCACTGGTCAATCCCAACCGCCTCGACGAGAACGACCTTGCTGCGGCGCACGGTCACCTTGCGGCTGTAGGCGTCGCTTTCCTCCTCGCGATTGCACTTGTCCGCAAATTACGTGCGCGCGGCTTCTTCGAGGATCGCAAGGAGCCCGACCTGTTTGCCCTACTGGACATCGTTGCCTTGGGCACTGTGGCGGATGTCGCCGCCCTGCATGGTCTCAATCGCGCGTTCGTGGCGCAGGGGCTCAAGGTCATGGGTCGGCGCGACAATATCGGCATGTCCGCCCTGATCGATGCGAGCCGCCTGAAGCGCGCGCCGATCTGCTCGGATCTCGGCTTTGCACTTGGCCCGCGGATCAATGCCGGGGGCCGCGTTGGCGAATCGACCCTGGGTGTCCGCCTGCTGACCACCGAAGATGCAGAGGAAGCACGCGAGATCGCAGCGCAATTGTCTGCCCTCAACGAGGAACGCCGCGCCATCGAGGCCGAGGTGCAGCAAGCGGCAGAAGAGCAGCTGGCCGCCCAGCACAACCGCGCAGTCCATGTCGTGGCGGCGCGCGGATGGCATCCGGGCGTGATCGGCATCGTCGCAGGACGGATCAAGGAGAAGACCGGCAAGCCCTCGCTCGTCATCGCGCTAGATGAGACTGGTGAAGGAAAAGGCTCGGGCCGCTCGATTGCAGGTGTCGACCTGGGTGCTGCCATCATCCGCGCTCGCGAGGAAGGCCTGCTCGTCAAAGGGGGCGGTCACGCGATGGCGGCAGGCCTGACGGTCGAGGAATCGCGTCTCGAGGAATTTGCCGACTGGCTGGATGCGCATCTCGAAGCTGCGGTGTCCCGTGCCGATGCCAATCGCGAGATGCTGCTAGACCTAGCAGTAGCGCCCGGCGGGCTTACCCCTGCGCTGGTCGACGCGCTCGAAAAGGGCGGCCCCTATGGCATGGGCTGGCCGGGACCGCGCGTTGCAGTCGGTCCCGTCAGGCTGGTAAAGTGCGATATCGTCGGCACCGACCACGTCCGGCTGATTGCCAGCGGGGACGATGGCAAGAGCTTCAAGGGAATCGCTTTCCGCGCTGCCGACAGCGACATGGGGCAGGCGTTGCTCCATGGATCGCGCGGGCGCAGGCTGTGGCTGGCAGGGCGTGTGAAGATCGACGATTGGGGCAGCCGTCCGCAGGCCGAACTGCACCTTGAAGACGCTGCTTTTGCAGATTGATCGCAAACTTGCCGAATTGAGGGTTGACGCTTTCGGCGACCACGCCTAATTGCGCCGCCACGCCACCGAGCCCCCAAGGGCCCGTGGCCCGTTCGTCTAGCGGTTAGGACGCGGCCCTTTCACGGCTGAAACACGGGTTCGATTCCCGTACGGGTCACCA